>NZ_CP039740.1:995000-3395000 GCF_005153485.1 Pseudolabrys sp. FHR47 | reverse complement strand
GATCATCGGTATTCGAGGCGTCGCTGTAACGGAAGAGCCGCCACGAGGATTTACGTTCAAAGGGCTCGTTCTTGTGATTGTGGGCACACTGCTCTTTGGTGTTCTCGTGCGTCACGCCGGCGTGGTGGTTGCCACGGCAGTTTTGGTTGCGGTAAGCGCCTTCGCAAGCCAGCACTTCAAATTGATGCCAACGCTAGTGCTGGCAGTCGGTCTGGCGGCGTTTTGCGCCGTTGTATTTGTTTATTTGCTCGGTCTGCCGATGCCTATCCGCGGCCCGTGGCTTGGTGGTTGAGGGGAGAGACTACGATGGAATTGTTAGCCAATCTGTACATCGGCCTCGAGGTCGCTCTTACGCCGATCAATCTCCTCTATTGCCTGGGTGGCGTGTTTGTCGGTACCCTCGTTGGCGTTCTTCCCGGTCTGGGGCCTACTGCGACAATCGCGATGCTGCTGCCGGTCACGTTCGGCCTGCCGCCTGTCTCAGCGCTTATTATGCTCGCCGGCATTTACTACGGCGCGCAGTATGGTGGCTCGACGACAGCCATTCTCATCAATCTGCCAGGTGAATCGTCATCCGTCGTTACAGCGATCGACGGCTATCAAATGGCCAGGCAGGGCCGGGCAGGGCTTGCGCTATCAACAGCGGCGCTAGGCTCTTTTTTTGCCGGATCGGTCGCCACCGTGCTGCTCGTTTTGTTCGCGCCGCCGCTGGCGGAAGTCGCGCTTAAGTTCGGGCCTTCGGAGTATTTCTCGCTGATGGTGCTAGGCTTGGTCGCGTCGGTCATTCTTGCGCACGGCTCGTTGCTCAAGGCCGTTGCGATGATCATCCTAGGGCTGTTACTCGGGCTGGTTGGCACCGACGTGACATCGGGCGTGCCGCGTTTTTCCTTTGACGTTCCCGAGTTGGCCGATGGCATCAACTTCGTGATCGTGGCCATGGGCATGTTTGGCCTTGGTGAAATCATCCGCAACCTGGAAAACGAGCAAGTCCGTGACGTCTTCAGCAAGAAAATAACGGGCTTGTGGCCAACGCTCGCCGATTTGAAGCAGATCGTTGCGCCCGTTCTGCGGGGAACAGTGCTCGGATCGGCGCTCGGCATTCTGCCGGGCGGCGGTGCGATGCTAGCCTCGTTCGCCGCGTATTCGCTGGAGAAGCGCGTATCGCGGAATTCCGCGAACTTCGGCAAGGGCGCCATCGAAGGCGTAGCGGCGCCGGAGTCGGCGAACAATGCCGGCGCTCAGACCAGCTTCATTCCGATGCTGACTCTCGGCATTCCCTCCAATCCGGTGATGGCCCTGATGATCGGCGCAATGATCATTCAGGGTATCCAGCCTGGCCCGCAGGTGATGACGGAGCAACCGGTTCTGTTCTGGGGCGTCATCGTCTCGATGTGGATCGGAAACTTCTTCCTCGTCGTGCTCAACCTGCCCATGATCGGCCTATGGGTGCGGATGCTCACGGTGCCGTATCACTTATTGTATCCGGCGATTCTCGTATTCTGCGCGATTGGCGTCTTCTCGCTCAATAACGCCGACTTCGACGTTTACCTGATGGCCCTGTTCGGCGTGCTTGGGTACGTCTTCGCAAAGCTCGACTGCGAGCCCGCTCCGCTGCTGCTCGGCTTTATTCTCGGTCCTATGATGGAAGAATATCTGCGTCGTGCCATGGTACTGTCCCACGGCGACCCGACGATATTTGTGTCCCGTCCGATCAGTTTGACGATGCTGATACTGGCGGCCATCGCGCTAGCCGTCGTGTTGCTACCGATGATCCGCAAGACGAGAGAAGAGGCGTTCCAGGAGGATTAGTCTACGACTGACGCGCTCGGTCGCTGAAATAGCGGAGGGTTCTAGTCGATTCCGCGAAATGATTTGGGCCAAAGTATCTCTTGCGACTCGGCGAACATTGGCGCGGTGACGTAATGGCTTGTGGCATCTAGGGCGCGCGCCATCATCGCTGCATTGTCGTAGGGGTTGACAAGCGTGCTTTGCGCCAGCCGCCGCTGCATAGCAGCACGACGCGATTGTCCATGCTGTTGCGCCGGGCGAGATTTTGCGCGGTCTCGTTAATTGTACCGCCCCAACTGATGCCGAGGGCGCCGGATGGGGAGGAGATGCTCGGAGACGTAGTGGCCGGCTGCGGCGCCGACCAGCGGCCGGGCATCACCACCGGCCGCTGAAGACGCTTGAATCTTTCGGCCAGTCGGACATGCCCAACCTCGCTCTGGGTCAGGCGCGACGATCCTTTGTCGCCGGCAAAATCGCAGTCCTCGCGGACTCGGCGTCTTATGTCGCAGCGGCGCAACGGCAGATCGGCGAGCGCTTCACCTTCAAGACCGTACCGCTCCACGCCGCCAACACGCGCTTTTCCTGCATCGCAGAAATCGACCGGCCGATTCAGTTTCACGCCGGGTTGGCTGCCGCCATGTTCGGACGAAGCCGCGCCGCTGCGCGCGCTCCGTTGCAGAAATCGGGTTAGTCGACATCGCGATGATTGAAGGCTACATCCGAGTCTGGCCGAATACCGACCTTGCGTAGGCAAAGTTCACACCAGTCGTTCGGGTAAGCCAATACGGCTTTATCTCACCTTCTTCTTACGATGCTTACGGGTTGCATTGTGCGCGCGCCGCGCCGGATCGGGCAGGGCCGTCCTGATCGCTTCCAGCACCATGTCGCGAAGCCAGCGATGGCCCGGGTCGCCATCGTATCGTCTGTGCCAGAGCTGAACGAATTCGAGGTCCGGCACCTTCATCGGCAGAGGGACGGGGAAGATCGCAAGATCGTTGGTGGTTCTAAAAATCGACAAGAGCCGCCGCCGCGTATGGGCAACGAGATCGGTGCCGCCGATCAGTGACTGTACGCTCAAAAAATGTGGCACCGCCGCGACGATGCGCCGGCCAATTCCAAGCGAATTCATCAGGACGTCGAGTTGAAGTCCGGTGTCATGATCCGGTCCGACAGTGATGTGGGGCGATGACAGATACGAACTAAGGTCGAGCCGCCCATTTTTCAGAAGTTTGTTGTTCTTGTCCGCGATACAAACGATCGTATCGCGATAAAGCTCACGGGATATCAGGTTTGCTTCGACGTGAGGAAACACGCCGATCGCGAGATCGACCTTGTCGTCGTTCAGGCGCTGGGTATCGTCTTGCGCGACCGAGGCTGTAATCGTGAGATTGATGTTTGGCGCGCTCTGCCGAATGCGCCTGATGATGAAGGGCAGCGCTTCGACAATCACGGCATCGGTCATCGAGATGCGAAACGTTCGCTCCGAATGCGCGGGGTCGAACAGAATCGTCGTGCTCAGCAACGAGTGAATACTTGCCAGCGCCTCCCTGACCTGAGGGTATAAAGCGATCGCGCGGGCCGTCGGCTGCATGCCGCCGGGACCGCGGACCAGCAACTGGTCTCCAAACAGCAGACGCAACTTGTTGAGCGAGTGGCTGATGGCCGGTTGCGTGACGCCAAGGCGTTCCGCAACGTGGGACACGCTGCGTTGGGTCATCAACTCCTCGAAGGTGGTGAGGAGGTTCAGGTCGACTTGCCTCAGATTCATGGTGCGACGCCCATTAGTGTAGCTAATGCCGATATGAATATTATGAAATTGCTTTATGCTCAACAGCGGCCAATGCTGTTGTCCAAATCGCGCCGTGAGACGCGATCGCAAAAGGGAGGGCTGGTCGTGACCGCCAAAGGCGGCTGACCGGTCCCAAGGATTTATATGGCAGCGCCGCATGTTCTCAATCAGCCCGAGAAGTACTGGGATCGGCTCTTTGCGCCGTCTTCCTGTCTTGCCGTGATCACGACGGTGGACAGCCAAGGAAGGGTGAATGCCGCCGCCTTTGGAACTTGCACACGCGTTCTTCATAGCCCGGTTTATCTCGCTTTCACGACGACGCGCGGCAACGACACGGCCGAGAATGTCCTGTCGACCGGTGAGTTCGTCGTCAATTTGCCGACGTTCGACCGCGACATGCTCAACAAGGTGATGACGGTCGGGCTGCCCTTCGCGCGCGGCACGAATGAGCTTGAGAAAGCGGGCTTCACCGCCTTTCCCGCCGTCGATGTTGCACCGCCGCGGATTGTCGAATGCCCCCGGCACTTCGAATGCAAAGTCGAGTGGACAAAGGAGTGGAGCGACGGCCGCCTCATGGTTTGCGGCAGGCTCGTTGCTGCCTCTGTCAACGCCGATTGCGTTGACGACAAGGGCTACGTGCTCTGGGACCGGGTCAAACCGGCGCACTATTGCGGCGCTCCTTATCGAAACAAATTCGTCGCGGCGTATCAGACGATGTCGGCTGACACGCCCTATAGCGGGCCGGAAAGCGAAGCGTTCGAGGCGCACCGGATTGCCATGTTCGAGGACGTCTAGTTGCGTTTCAGCCTGAACGAGTTTTGACACACGAAAAAATGGTCCGAACGGACCGGACACATGGGGGAAACGATGGATCAAATGATCAAACAGAACACCGAAGAGTCGATTTCAGCGCGAGTCGAACGTTTGCCGTTGTCACGCTGGCATACACGCATGATGGCGATCGCGGGTTTGGCGCATTTTTCTGACGCCTTCGATTCGCTTGCGATTGCATTCGTCCTTCCCATTCTGGTCGGGCTTTGGAAGATCGCCCCGGCGGAGATCGGCTTCCTGATTTCTGCCGGATATGTCGGTCAGATGATCGGTGCGATCGGCTTCGGCTGGCTTGCGGAACGGATCGGCCGGCGCGGCGCGTTGCGGGCAACCGTTCTCGTCATTTCGGTCATGAGCCTCGCCTGTGCGTTCTCCTGGAACTACCTGTCGTTCTTCGTGTTCCGCACGATCCAGGGATTGGGATTGGGCGGTGAGGTTCCGGTCGCCGCCACTTACATGAACGAGGTTTCGGCCGCCCGATTCCGGGGCCGCATTGTGATTTTCCTGCAATCGGCTTTCGGCATCGGCATCGTCATTACATCGCTTGTGAGCATCTGGATTGTCCCCAACCTCGGCTGGCAATGGATGTTCATCATCGGCGCCTTGCCGGCGATCCTGGCCGTCTGGCTGCGCTGGCTCATGCCTGAGTCGCCGCGCTGGCTTGCGAGCCAGGGCCGCGTGGACGAGGCAAACCGGGTCGTTGAGAAGATCGAAGGCGAAGTGACCAAAGCGGGCGCGGTGCTCCCGCCGCTGGCCAGCTCGTTTCCGGCTTTGATCAAGGAAAAGGCGACCTTTGCGAGCCTGTTCAAGGGGCAATATGCCGCGCGCACCGTCTCTGTCTGGCTGGTGATGCTGTGCACGTCCATCGTCGGCTACGGGCTTCTGACCTGGATGCCGACGATCTATCGCACCGTGCTCAAGGTGCCGGTTGCCCAAGCCTTGCAATATGGTTTGGCCGGAAGCGTCGCCAGCCTGCTGGGTGTTTTCGCGACGGCGTTCCTGGTCGACATCATCGGCCGTCGCGCCGCGTTCATGATCGGCTTCTTCGGCAGCGCAATCGCCCTCGGAGTCCTCTGGAAGATCGCACTGACGGTCGCGCCGATCTATGTCGTCATCCTGGCGGGTACAGGCCTCTTCTTCATATCGTTCTTGCTCAGCGGCCTTTATCTCTATGTGCCGGAAATCTATCCGACACGCATGCGGGCGATGGCCATGGGCGTCGGCAGCGCGTGGCTGCGTATCGGCGCCATTGTCGGTCCGACGCTGGTCGGCTGGATCCTCGGCGCAAGCGATCTCACATCTGTCTTCCTGATGTTTGCCGTCGCCGCAGTTGTGGGCGGTCTGGCGATCCTCTTCTTCGCGGTGGAGACACGTGGGCGCGTTCTCGAAGAAGTGGCGCCTTGATCACGAAGGGATGCGTGAATGTTGGCGATGAGCGGCTGGATTAGTTCGGCCGCTCATCGGCTCTCTGAAAAAATGCCCTGCGGCTCTTCAACTCCGTGGGTGGAAAATCGAGGAGACTTCATTGAATAACGACGGCTATCGACTTGTCAGTTTCACTCAATCGGACGGGAAGCCTCAATCAGGCTTGAAGATCAAGGATCGCATTTACCCCGCGGCAGCGCTGGCCGGCGAATTGGACAATCCGCATACCGTGCTCGGCATCCTCCAGGAGTGGGACAAAGCGCACGCCCTTTTCGGCGCCGCGGCACAGAAAGCTGACCCGGCCGCCGGCATTCCGGAAGGCGATGTGACCTTGCTCGCGCCAATTCTCTACCCGGGCGCACTTTATTGTGCCGGCGCGAACTATTGGGACCATCTCGAAGAAATGGCGGAGGTTGCCAAGAAAGTCACGGGCAAGGCGCCTTCGATGGAGAAGGCCAAGGATCCGTACTTCTTCATGAAGAACAGCGCCAGCGGCATCATCGGGAGCGGCGCGCAGGCGCGCCTGCCGTCGTTCTCGAAGCAGGTCGATTGGGAGGCCGAACTCTGTGTCGTGATCGGCAAGAAGTGCCGTCATGTGTCGGAAGGCGACGCCCACTCCGTCGTTGCCGGCTATACGATCATGAACGATCTGTCGGCCCGCGATCTGATGAAGCGAGAGGGCTCGCCTTTCGGCATGGATTGGATCGGTCAGAAGTGTTTCGAGGACGCCGCGCCGATGGGGCCGTGGCTGACGCCGTCGGCCTATATCGCCGACCCCAACAACCTGGCGATCAAGCTCTGGGTCAATGGCGTGCTCAAGCAGGACTCCAACACGAGCCGTCTTGTCTTCAGCATTGCGGAGCAGATCGCTTATCTGAGCCGTCATTTTACGCTGTTTCCCGGCGACGTCATCGCCACAGGAACGCCGGCGGGCGTCGGCATGCCGCGCGGCGAGTTCCTGAAAGCAGGCGATGTCGTGAAGATCGAAGTGGCAGGCTGCGGCGTGCTGACGACCCAGATGGTTGCGGAATCGTAATGACAAACAGGGAAGAGATGCAGCCGCGCCTGCGGCTGGCGGCCGATATCGGCGGCACGTTCACCGATGTTGCGGCCTTCGATCAGACCAACAAGCGGCTCCTTCTCGGCAAGAGCCTGTCGACGCCGCGGGCGATGGTTGAGGGCATCGAGGCGGGTGTCGGGAAAGCGGGCACTGCGTTCTCGGAGGCCGGCCTGTTTTTGCACGGCTCCACCGTGGCCATCAATACGATGCTGGAGCGGACCGGCGCGAGAACGGTCCTCATCACCACCCGCGGCTTTCGCGATGTTTACGAGATCGGCCGTATCAACAGGCCGGACGCCTATAATCTGTTCTTCCAGAAGCATGCGCCGCTGATCGCCCGGGAGTACTGCTACGAGGTGACGGAGCGGCTTTATGCCGACGGCCGTGTTTTCAAGCCGCTGGACGAAACCGAACTCGAAGCGCTTGCAGATGTGCTGGCGCGCGAGAAGATCGAAGCGGTCGCCATCCTGTTCCTTCATTGCTACCGCAATCCGGCGCATGAGTTGCGCGCCAAGGAAATCCTGCAACGGCGGCTGCCCGGCGTGTTCATATCGGCATCGCATGAGCTTTCGCAGGAATACCGGGAATTCGAGCGGTGTTCGACCGTGGTCGCCAATGCCTTTATCGGCCCCCGCGTGCAGCGCTATCTCACGGAGATTGGCCAGCGCATCAAAGGCGAGGGGTTCAAGGGCAATTTCCTTGTCGTCCAGTCGACCGGTGGTCTGTTCGAACTCGACAAAGCGAGAACCGAATGCATCCGGATTCTCGAATCCGGTCCGGCTTCGGGCGTCATCGGAACCCAGGCCATGTGTCACGCGCTGGGCATGGACAATGCGATCGCCTTCGACATGGGCGGGACGACGGCGAAAGCCGGCGTCATTCTCAATGGCCGGGCGCTAACGACGGGACAGGCCTTGATCGGCAGCTATGATCGCGCATTGCCGATCCAGGTGGCCACCATCGATATCTTCGAGGTTGGCACAGGTGGCGGCTCCATCGCGCGCGTTGAGCATGGCGGCGCCTTGCATGTCGGTCCGCGAAGCGCCGGCGCGGAGCCTGGCCCGGCCTGCTACGGACGGGGTGGCACCGAGCCGACCATCACCGACGCCAATCTGCTGCTCGGCCGTCTCGGTGCCGACCGGTTCCTCGGCGGCGAGATGAAACTGGATGTTGCGGCTGCTGAAAAGGCCATGGCCGATCGCGTGGCGACGCCCTTGGGCCTGAGCACGACGGATGCCGCGAATGGCATCCTGCGCATCGCCGCGACGAAGATGTCCTACGCTGTGAAAGGCGTCACGACCGAGCGCGGGCTCGACGCCGGCAGCTTTGCGCTGGTGGCCTATGGCGGCGCTGGTCCTCTGCATGCGACTGCCGTGGCGCGCGAGCTCGGTATCCGGACCGTCATCATCCCGCGAGCGCCCGGGCATTTCTCGGCCTTCGGCATGTTGTTCTCGGACCTGCGCTACGATTTCGTGCGCACCTGGTTCATCTCGCTGGAGCAACTCGACTTCGCCGCCCTGGAAGCGACTTTTGCCGAATTTGAAGCGGAAGGTCGCGCCGCGATCGATGCATCGGCGATTGCGCCGCAAGAAGTTACCGTGCGCCGTGCGCTCGACATGCGTTATGTCGGCCAGGAACATTCGGTGACGGTCGATGTGCCGCAGGAATTGTTCGACGCCGGGGATCGGGCCGCCATCAAGGCGCTGTTCGACGCGGTCCATTTGCAACGATACGGCACGTCGGCTCCGAGCGAGCGTGCGGAAATCGCCAGCTTGCGCACCACGGTGACCGGAGTTGTCGAGAAACCGGGCCTGGAAAAGATCGCGGCCGGCACCGCCGTGCCGCCGAAGGAAGCGCATACCGGGACACGGCGGGCTTATTTCGAGGAGGTTGGCTTCGTCGAGACCCCGACATTCGCGCGCGCGGCGCTTTTGGCCGGAAATCGCGCCGAAGGTCCCGCCTTGATTGAGGAACATGCCTCAACCACCGTCGTCTTGCCCGGCGACATTGTCGAGGTCGACGCCCTCGGCAATCTCCTTATCACCGTTTTCGGAGCGCGTTCATGACCAAAGGTCAGACTTCCGCCGATCCGATCCTCGTCGAGATCATCCGAAATGGTGTGATGGCGGTCACCGAAGAGATGAAGACCAATCTCATGCGCACCGCCTACAACATGATCATCTACGAGGCGCTTGATTTCACCGTTGGCCTCTTCACGAAGGACGGCGACACCGTCTCGATCGGGCTCGGCCTGCCGATGTTCATCCGTGGCATGTCGGAAACCGTCAAAGCCAAGATCAAGCATTTCGGCATCGATGGGTTCTCGCCGGGCGATATCCTGCTGACCAATGACGCCTATACGACCGGCAGCCATCTCAATCATCTGACCTTCACTGTGCCTGTGTTCCACGAAGACCGCCTGGTCGGCTTCTCGTGCTGTATGGCGCATTGGCCGGATGTCGGCGGAACGCTGGGCGGCGTGACGACGGATATCTTCTCTGAAGGCCTCCAGATCCCGATCGTCAAATATGCGCGGGCGGGCGTCGTCAATCAGGAGATTCACGAGATCATCCGGATGAATGTCCGGTTGCCCGAACGGGCCATGGGCGACCTGCGGGCCCAGATCACCGCGATCATGACAGGCGAGCGGCGCTTCGTTGACCTTCTCAACCGCTACGGCCAACGTCAGGTTCTCGATTGCATCGATGTCCTGATGGATCATTCGGAAGCGGCGGCTCGCGAGCGCACGCGGTCGATCCCAGATGGCGTCTATGAAGCGGAAAGCTTCATGGATGATGATGCCGTTGATGTCGCCAAGCGTATTCCAATACGGGTGAAAGTCATCGTCTCGGGCGATGAAATGACCGTCGATCTGACCGATGTCGCCAAGCAGGTGCGGGGCTTCTACAATTCCGGGCCGACGACCGGCATTGCCTGCGCGCAGGTGGCTTTCAAATGTGTCACATCGCCCACGGACTATCCGGTTAACGACGGATCATTCCGCAACCTCAAGGTCGTTCTGCCGCCAGGCAGCATCGTGAGCGCCGTTCGTCCGGCGCCGATGCGCTGGTGGATGACTTTTCCCATGACCGTGGTGGATACGATCTTCAAGGCCCTGTCTCAGGCGGTGCCGGAGCAGGTCATCGCCGGTCACCATGCTGACCTTTGCGTTGCCCTGGTCGACGGGTTCTACCCGGACAGCGGCAAATTGTTCATTACCGGCTTAGGGCCTCTCGGCGGCGGCTGGGGCGCGAAGCGCGGCGAAGACGGGGTGTCGGCCACGGTCTGCATCAATGACGGCGACACACATAACAGTCCCAATGAACAGTTCGAGGCGAAGTACCCGGTCATGGTCGAAAGCCTCTCGCTGATCACCGATTCCGGAGGGCCGGGGCTTAATCGCGGCGGGCTCGGCGTCGAGACGGTCGTCCAGGCTCTGTCGGATTTCAACGTCAATACGAGTATCGAGCGTGCCGTTTGTCTGCCATGGGGCTTGGAAGGTGGTCTTGAGGGCACCGGCAATGAGATGTTGATGCGCCGGGACGGCAAGATCCAGAACGATGTCCAGAATGCCAAGGTCTTTCGCGCCGGGATCAAGGCGGGCGACGCCTTTGTCATGCGGTCTGGTGGGGGCGGCGGGTTCGGCTCGCCGCTGGAGCGCTCCGCGGAAAAAGTTCAGCATGACGTGCGTCAAGGCTACGTTTCAGTCATGGCCGCCCGGGATTATTACGGCGTCGTCATCGACCCCGATGATTTCTCGGTGGACGAGGCGGCGACAAGGAAGCAGCGAGAGCAGTTGGTTGAGGTTCACCGCCAGCGCGTCCTGGATCAGGCAGAGGCGCCGCGCCGTATCGAGCAGAAGCAACTCGACACGATGCCGCCCGGACATCTGGCCGTCCGCTGTCTGCTGCCGTCGTGCTGCGGCCGCTGGCACGTGCCGCGCGGCTTTGAGGCAACAGAGGTGTCTCCCTAGGAAGCTCAGTTGATGGCCATGTATCGTCGCGCAATCCGGCCCGTTCTTTTCGCTCTCGATGCCGAGGCCAGCCATCGGGCCACCATCGGGCTTTGCCGGACAGCAGGCTCTTCCGTCATTCTGCGGCGCGCGGCCAAGGCTCGCTTCGGGATCAGGGATTCGAAACTACACACGACCGTCGCCGGTATTGATTTTCCGGGTCCCGTTGGTCTTGCGGCCGGTTTTGACAAGAACGCAGAGGCTGCCCCTGCCATGTCCGAGCTCGGGTTCGGCTCCATCGAAGTCGGCTCGGTGTCGCTGCATTCTTCCAAAGGGAATTCCGATCGTCCTCGGGTCTGGCGACTCCCTTTGGATGAGGGCCTTCGTATCTATTATGGCTGCCCGAGCGATGGCGCGGAGGTCGTTGCCGCGCGCTTGAAATCAATCAAGCTCGACGTTCCGCTCGGGGTAAGCCTCGTCGAGACGAATACCGGCACCGTCACGTCCGCTGACCATGCGGCTGAAGAACTGGCCCACGCCATGACTTACTTTTCCGGCTTGGCGGACTATCTGGTGCTCAATCTGAGTTGTCCCAACATGCCACGCGGCGGCGGCCTGTTCGACAGCCCTGAAAAACTGGGCATGCTCTTGAGGTGCTGTGCGCAGCCTGCAGGGATGCCGCCGGTGTTTCTCAAGCTCACGCCGCCCGGTGACGCCGAAGATCCAAGCGTGATCGATCTGATTCTCGGCGCGGTTGCGCCTTTCGACTTCGTGAAAGGGTTTATACTCAATATTCCGAACCGCGATCCCGGCGGGACATTAAAAACACCCCCGGACTCACTCAATCAAATGCGTGGCGGCATCACTGGCCCGTCCTTGCGGCAGCCCACGAACAAGGCGATCTCCGCGTGGTACAGCCGCATAGACCGCAAACGTCATGTCTTGATCGGTTGCGGCGGCATATCGAGTGCGGACGATGCTTATCGAACGATCCGTCTCGGTGCCTCACTCGTCCAGCTCTATACGGCGCTGGTTTATCAGGGGCCTGGGCTCATCAAGAGCATCAATGAGGGGTTGAGCCGGATGCTTGAACGAGACGGCTTTCGAACCATTGGCGAGGCCGTTGGCGTCGGTGAATAGAATGCGGTCATTCGTGTCATTGCAAACCAGAGGGACGCCCATTGCCATGCTGAAGATCAGGCACATCGCATTTGCCAGCGAGCACCCGGGCAAGGCTGCGGAGTTCTATAAGAGCGTCTTTGGCTTCAAGGAGCTCAGCCGGTTTGGCCTCGATCCAGCCAGGCCGGATGAAGCGCAGCGTCCTTCCGGAGTTTTTCTGACCGACGGAACGCTGAATATCGCGATTCTGAAACTCCCCGAAATCATGCTCGGCAAGATGGGCGATAGTGGGATTCATCATTTCGGCGTGGTCGTGGAGAATGTCGAGGATTGGTCGGTGCGGCTTGAGGCCATGGGCGCGCCATGCATTGTCGGGCGCGACGACATTCCGCCGGGCGCCCATGTCGAGCTGAAGTTCATGGGCCCGGACGGAGTTGTGTTCGATATCACTGAAAATCTGTGGCCGGGCAGCGAGCCGGTTGAAGCGCCGTCCGCGTCATAAGAGCCGTCGAACAAGAGTAGACCGCCCATGCCGGAGAATACTGGCCTTTCGTTCACGGCAAGGGATTACGACTATCACCGTGGCGCCTCCGGGCCTCAGCTGGTGCGTGTGTATCGGCCAGACGGTCCGGGACCGTTCCCGAGCGTCGTGGATGTGCATGGCGGCGGATGGGGCACAGGCAACCGTCTGAACAACACGGTCATCCACGAATATCTGGCGCGGTCAGGCATCGTCGTCGCCGCGATTGATTTCCGCCTGTCCGGCGAGGCGAGGTATCCGGCCTCGATTGCCGATACGAATCTGGCCATCCGATGGCTGAAGTTCCGGGCAGCCGATTTCAACAGCCGCCCGGACTTGGTCGGGGGAGTAGGTTCGTCGAGCGGCGGCCATCAGCTCCTGCTCAATGCCTTGAAGCCAAACGATTCCGCCTATGCAGTGCTCGATACAGCGCGCTTTCCGGACATCGATGCAAGCCTCAGCTTTGTCGTTGCGCTGTGGCCCGTCGCCGATCCGTGGGCGCGATATCAAATGGCGCAACGGCAGGCCAAGGAAGCGCTCATTCGATCGCACGCGGCCTATTGGAATAGTGATGAGGAGATGCAGCGAGGCAATCCCCACCTTCTGCTGGAGCGGCGCGAGCAAACGCACCTTCCGCCACTCCTGATCATGCAGGGGACGGCGGATGACAACCTGACACCGGACATGGCCGAACGTTTCTCCGTGGCCTATCGCAGTTCGGGGGGGCATGCCGAGTTGAGCATCGTTGGCGGCGCGTCGCACGCCTTTATCACGAGAGACCCTGGCGCGCCAATATCCCTGGCGGCTCTGGCCAAAATCGCAAGATTCATAAAAGCGATTGCCGGCGTAGCTTAGATACTGTGCTTTTTTCGGTAGCGCCAGTGCGTTACCTATCGGCCCGACGCAGGGGGTCGATACAACTAATCCGTGGATCAGGCGTTCGATGCCGGGTGAAATGTTCGATCAGATCATTCCTATGAGTTGGCATGGCCAACCCGAACCGGTCCCGCGCGCTGTTATGTTCCTCGCGTCCGACAACAGCAGCTATGCCGTCGGGTTAACTGTCATGGTAGACGGTGGAATGATGGACTGGACCGACGGGCATGGCAGCGCTGGGTCTGGAACGGTTTCTGTCTTTCGCTTTCCGGTAACAACTCAATATTTGATAGCGTGCAAATTGAACACTCGCGGCGCTAGATGCGCTTCTTACGGTAACGAACCTCAATGGTTTCAATGGCGGACACCAGACTACGAACCTGGGGGTCAGGGTGCATTTCTGCTAATAGCGATTAGAGACCGTCGATAAAAAAAAGGTTTGGCGGACCGCCGCTTCTGCGGCAGGTGTTCGCACTGAAGGCGGTGACTCAGATCATGCCCCGATATCCTAGTCGGTCTATAGGATACGGCGGACCTCTTGGTTCCATCATCCTGATGGTATTTAAAAAATCGTTTTGCTCTTGCTGGCGCGTCGCTGCAGGATCGCTTTCACGCCGTGATTGGCCGTAAGTTCGGCCATAGCCGGTTCGGACAGCGGCGGCGGCGCATCGCCAGAGAGGTTCAGCTCGAGAAGAATCGGCTCGAGCAGGAGCGCGCGAGACTGCAGATGGCCGCGGATCGCGAGATCGTCGAGGCTGAGGCCGCGGCGCGGGTGGAAGCTTACTACGCCTATGCTGATCGGCTTCGTCAGATGGCGGAGCGAGTTACCCGCGAGAGCAAGCGTCGCCTTGCCGCTGAAAATGAACTCGTGGCGCTGCGAGCCGAAGTCATAGCGATGTCCGCCGAGAGGAGTAGGCGGCCGCCCGGCCTGTAGCAGGCGTAGCAGCGGGCGGTCATTCGAAGGTGTCATTGCCCCATCCGGCTTTTCGACAAAACCGGGTGGTGGGTGCTGCCAGGTTCAGATGTGCAGAGCCGCCTCGCTCTTGAGGTGCTCGCCTTTTTGCCCTTCCGGCGGCGGGGCCGGACTGATCAGATTGAGGCGCTCCAACATCCGAGCAGCCGCTTTGAAACGGGGCGACGACGGAACGGCATTCTGCAGCCGGCGAGAGAGTTCGCGTTTCTCGATGACGGCGTCGGCGACACTGGTGTGGTGCCGCAGGGCGGCGATAATCCGTATGGCGTCGGCTTCCTCCGGCGTCGCCGCCGACACCGGCCCGAGGATATGCCGGGCACCGCCAAGAGCAATCGCATCAATCATTGCTACGGCGCTGCGTATGGCTGAGGCGGGGATCTCCGCGGTCAGCTTCATCTTTGCGGTGGCGCCGATCAGGTGCAACGCGGCGGCGATGCGCTGCGCCAAATCCGGCAACTGATTGATGTAAGTCGTTATCGGATCGAGGCGCTTGTCTACGGTGGTTTTCCATCGCTGCGCCGCTTCCCCTAGGGCGGCCGTGGCGGCTGCATGAAAATTCAATTTCAGACTGCTCGCCGCGCCAAGCTCATGGACGCGGCGGACCAGAGCGAGCATGGCCCTGCCGTCGCCGTCACAAGCATGACGTCTGGTTCCGACGAACACCGTCCCAAGCAGTTCCTCGGCGCGCGCGGTCTGGAGGGTTTCGCACTCGTCGAGGGTTAGCACACCGACGACCGGGATAGGGAGGCGCCGCAGCGAGACGCGCCCGCCCTTGCGATCGGCGGAGGCCAGCGGCTGGCCAAGGGCGGTTGTGTTCAACGCGGCGGCGGTGGCTGGATCTCCGCAGCCGACGCGCGCGAAATTAGCCATGCGCCGCTCATCCGTCAGAAAGACACCGGTTCCGCCGGCCGATGCGTCAATAACGGCGCGAAGCGCACCGTCGTCGACGACCAGCCTAGGTGGCGCACTTATGTCGTCGCGCGCGCCGTCCACCAGCGGCGGGGGCATCGGGTTGCCTAGAGCCAGAGCCGCTTGTGTCGCCAGGGTGTGCAGCTGCCGACGATCAGTAGCGGGGAGGGCAGTCCTTTGGACGGCGATCCTCGCCGCGTGCAAATCGAGGAGGTCATTCTGCAGGCCGTATGCTGCTTCCATAATGGTTACCGGCAACCGACGTATTGTAGACGGCCATGGTGACCTGCGGCCCGCGGCCGAGCGCCTGCTCCAGCGTTTCCCGCAGCAATTCGGCACGCTTCATGCCGCCGGCATCGGGCGAGACGACCGCGAGTTTGTCGCTGGCCAGATTGTTCCTGACATAGTCGACGAACAAGGGCGTCGCGGTGAGCGCGACCGTTCGGCAACGAAAGGCATTCTCGAAAGCCGCGGGATTGTGCACTTCGAGTGTAACGACGCGGTCGGTGCCAACGCTCTCGATCATACTGGCGAGGTAGCGTGTGGTGACTGGATCGTTCGGCTTGGTGCGGCGGTCCTTGCGCGCATAGCAAAGATAGGGCGTGACGGCGGTCACGCGGGCAGCGCCGGCGTCTTTCAACGCGCCGATGAAGAACAGCAGGCGGCAGAGCTTGTCGTTGGCGCTCTGATCCGGGCCCCCGTGCAGGCTTTGCAAGACGTAGACGTCCGCGCCGCTCACGGCGTCGAGCGGCCGCGCTTTGTGCTCACCGTCCTCGAAGTCTCGCTCTTCGTGCGACGAAAGCGGCAGGCCCACGGCGCCCGCCACGGCGTCACCGAGTTCCTTGCTGGTAGCGAGTGCAAATAGCCGCAATGGAACCGCTTGCATGGCTCCCTCGGGGGCAGGATTCTCGATGCACAGTACCGAGGCGCACGCTCGGCGTCTTTGACACCGATCAACGGGGCTGCGCTGGCGAAGTGGCGTGCGCGATGTCGATTGACGTGGCTTATGCCCGCACGGCGGCGCCGGACCTGACTGCGCGTTTGGGCTTGGCAGGCGCCGGCTCCGATTGCGCGTACAATAACTCGATGGCGGCCTTGGCGGCGTTTTGGACGTGATGTTCCGCCAGCGCGCGCGCCTTCTTCCCATCCTTCGCGTCCAGCGCTTCCATCATGGCGGCGAGTTCATCCATGCTGATGGCTGAACGGCCCGGTGCGCGCAGCGACGTCGCGCGCAACAGCATGATGCGGGCATTGAGCAGCCGCAGCGTATCGCCGAGCGCCTGATTGCCGGCGCCGTCGACCAGACATTCGTAGAAATGGTTCTTGGCGCGCAGTCGCGCCAGCGGATCGGTATCCTTGAAGGAGCGCTTGAGCTTGCGGAAAGCATCGTGCAGGGCCTCGCGCTGATCGTCGTCGGCGCGGTCGGCGAAGAGCTGGCAGGCCAGTCCTTCCAGTTCGGCGCGAACCTGGTAGACACCCTGGGCCTGCTCCGCGGACAGCCGCGCCACACTAGGGCCGCGGTTCGGCACGACCTCGATCAATCCTTCGGATTCGAGCTGACGCAGAGCCTCGCGCACCAACGTGCGGCTGACGCCCGTCATCTCGCACAGTTCGCGCTCGGTCAGCCGCTCGCCGGCAGCGAAATGGCCAAGGGCGATTGCATAGCGGATGCTTTCCGTGACGCTTTGGCGCAGCGGGGCGGCCACCTTCTCGACTCGAAAATCAAGTTTGGGAGACGGCGCGTTCAAGGGACATTTCCTCCATGAGCGGTCCCGGCAAACTGAATCGTTACATGTCTACAACGGAAAAGCGAAAGCAGGAATGGTATCCTCGACCCGGTGAGAAGTGCCTTACGACGGTATTGTTGACGACAATGTCGATGCTGCCGAACCGCGCACGGGCGTTGTCGACTATGCGCTTGATCGCAGAGACTCGGTCAAATCAGTTTCGTCGAAACGTCGTCACGGGCCCCGCGAGGAGTTTCTTGACCCCCTTCGGCCCATATTTTACATACCGTACTACTATCAGACAATATCGACGACCGAGACCGCTCCACTGGAGAAAAACAGCCCGGGGCAGGGCCGGCGGTCAAGCCGCGGGGAGGGAAAGGCGCGAGGCCGGCAGATTTCCCCGCTGGCGATCATCACAAACCGAAGCGCCGCGCATTGACCATAGGTGGTGGCCGCTTCGAGTCTTATTCTTTCGACGAATCCCACACTCTCAGACGACAGGAGGCGATCATGAGTAGCGAATTGGACAAAGCGACCAAGGTAATGTTCTACGAGGGTCTCAAGCACCGTCGCGAGGTGCTTGGCCCCGAATATGTCGATGGCTCGATCGCCAATGCCAACGACTTCATGATGGCGTTCCAGCGTATCACCACCGAATGGTGCTGGGGTTACGGCTGGTCGCGTCCGGGCCTGTCGCGCAAGACGCGCAGTCTCTTGAACCTTGCGATGCTCACGGCGCTCAACCGTAGCCCGGAGATCAAGCTGCATGTCCGCGGCGCCATCAACAACGGCGTCGCCGTCGAGGAAATCAAGGAGACGCTGCTGCACGCCACGATCTATTGCGGCATTCCGGCCGGCCTCGACGCCTTCAAGATCGCCAACGAGGTGTTGAAGGAGATGGGCAAAGTGTCGGCTACGCCAGCGAAGAAGCCCTAATCAAGAAAGTACACACTGATGTCCACAATGCAGGAGCTGGGTTTCATCGGTGTCGGCCGCATGGGCATCCATATGGCCGGGCGGCTGCTCGAGGCCGGGTATGGCGTCACCGTCTTCGACCTCAACGAAACCAACGTGGCCCGTCTTGTGCAGCGCGGCGCCAAGCGCGCGGCCTCGCCGGCCGAGGTGGCATCGACCGCCACGACCGTCCTCGCCAGCCTGCCGACCCCGGACATCGTCAAGAAGGTGGCGGCAGATGTCGCCACTGGCTCCACGGTGAAAACCTTCATCGATCTGTCCACCACCGGCCCGGTGGCGGCCAAGGAAGTCGCGGCGGTGCTCGCCGCCAAGGGCATTGCCGCCGTCGATGCGCCGGTGAGCGGCGGCCCGAGCGGCGCCGAGAAGGGCACCGTCGCCGTGATGGTTGCCTGTCCGAAGGATCTCGCCGAGACACTGCGGCCGATCGTCGAGGTGATCGGCAAGATGTTTTGGGTCGGTGCCGAGCCGGGGCAGGGCCAGGCCATGAAGCTCGTCAACAACATCCTGTCCGCCACCGCCGTCGCCATGACGTCGGAAGCGCTCGCCATGGGCGCCAAGGCCGGCCTCGATGCCGACACCATGATCGCCGTCATCAACGCCGGCAGCGGCCGCAACACCGCCACCGAAGACAAGTTTCCGCGTTGCGTGCTGACGCGGCGCTTCGACTTCGGCTTCTCGGTCGGCCTGATGCACAAGGACGCCAAGCTCGCGGTGCAGTTCGCCGAGTCCCTCGGCGTGCCGATGATCGTCGGCAATGCGGTAAACCAGCTGCTCTCGATCACCGAGTCGATCGAAGGCTTCGACGGCGACTTGACCGCCACGGCGCGCACCGTTGAAAAATGGGCGGGCGTCGAGATCAAGGGCAGGGCGGCAAAGTAAAGGCGGCCATAGCGTCGCAGACGCGCCTGAACGCGCTCATGGGATGTTAAATCCGCGCGTAAACGCGCGCATAGCCGCGTCAGGAGTGACCGTCGAGACTTATCAGCAGCCAGCTAGATCGCTGGGGGTCTCGGCTTTGGATCGGCGTCGAGTCGCACGGCCCAGCCTTCCATGTTGGGGCGGGCGGCTGGATAGATGTCCATCACGATGGGATCGTGTCCAGGCACGACATGCGCCTTCGACGTCGCCAGCGCCTCGACCTTGTCGTAGCCCGCGAGCACGTCAGCGACGTTGTAGGTGATGGGGAAGACGCGCCGCCGGTCGAGATGGGCGTAGAAATGCGCGACGTCGGAAGCGAGCACGATCCAGCCGCGCCGCGTCTTCACCCGCGTGGCCTGCAGGCCCTTCGAATGGCCACCGATGTGATGCACCGACAGGCCGGGCGCAATCTCTGCGGCGCCGTCATGGAACACGACGCGGTCGTTGAACACCTTGTTCACCATCGCCGTGACGTCCGCCGCCTCGAACGGCATGCGCATCATGGCGTGGCACATGCAGCGGCCGGTGGCATAGGCCATCTCGCATTCCTGCAGATGGTAGCGCGCGTTCGGGAACAGGTCGTGATTGCCGGCGTGGTCGTAATGCATGTGCGAGATGATGACGTCCTTCACCGAATCCGGATCGACGCCGAGCGCACGCAGACCGTCGCCGACCGGCTTCGAGATCTGGCGCTTGCGTGCATCCGCCCGCATCTGGTCGAAGCCGGTGTCGAGAATGACGGTGCGGTCCTTACCGACGATCGCCCAGACGAAGTAGTCGAGCGGCATCGGCACGTCATGGGTATCGCCGCCGATAAAGTTGTCGGACGAATTGCGCTCATGCCGGCCGTATTTGACGGCGTAGATTTCGTAGGTGTCGTCGCTCAAGGCGTTCCTCCCTGAGTGGTTATTTAACCTGTCGGGCCGGTCGTCTTGCGCCGACCGGCCGTGTCGGTTTCGTATTGGCGCGGATGATAGGCTGCGCCGCCGGCGGCGTCCATTTCGGTGCTCCCGGCGGACGCCAACAACATAGCGGCACATCGGCGCGGCGCTCGCGCGATCGCGAGCGGCGGCTATCGCGCCTACGCATCAACCCGGCAGCGCTGCGTTCGTCGAACTCTGCGGTTCTTTAAGACGGAACCAGGCGACATAGAGGGCTGGCAGAAACAACAGCGTCAGCACGGTGCCGACGATGATGCCGCCCATCATGGCGTAAGCCATGGGCCCCCAGAAGACCTCGCGGGCGATCGGGATCAGCGCCAGGCTCGCGGCGGCGGCCGTCAGCATGATGGGCCTCATGCGGTGTTCGGTCGCTTCGATCACAGCGAGCCATCCATCCTTGCCCTCGCTGCGCAACTGCTCGATCTGGATAACAAGGATGACGGAATTGCGGATCAGAATGCCGATCAGCGCCAGGACGCCGAGAATGGCGACGAAGCCGAGCGGTGCTCCGCTGGGCAGCAGCGCGCCCACGACACCGATCAGTCCCAGCGGCGCGACCACGACGACCAGGAAGAGTCGCTGGAAGCTCTGCAACTGGAACATCAGGATCGTTGCCATGACCAGCAGCATGATGGGGACGATGGCAACGATGGGCGCTTGCCCTTTGGCGCTTTCTTCGACAGAGCCGCCCGTGACGATGCGATAGCCTGCCGGCAGCGTGCGGCTGATCTCGGCGATCTCGGGGGTAAGCTGTTCAACAACAGTCGCGGGCTGCACGGATGTGCCGACGGCGGCTTTGACCGAGATCGTCGGCAAACGGCCGCGGCGCCAAATCACGGGCTGCTCCGACTCGTAACGGAAGTTGGCGACGGCGGCCAAGGGAACGGTTTTGCCGGCCCCGGTCTGAATCTGCAGGTTTTGCAAGGTCTCGATCGAGGAACGCTCGCGGCCCAGAGCGCGACCGACGACGTTGATGAGATAAATGCTGTCGCGGACTTGTGTAGCGGTCGCCCCGCCGATGACACCATTCAACGTGGTGGCAATTGCTTCCGAGGTGATGCCGAGCTGCGCGGCCTTGTCCTGCAGCACGTCGACCTTCACCACCCGGCCGGGCTCGTTCCAATCATAGACGATATCGGTGAGGTTCTTGTTCTGCCCGAGCACCGACGCGACTTTCTGCGCCACGTTTCGTACGATCTGCACATCGGGGCCGCTGACGCGATACAACACCGGACGTCCGACCGGAGGGCCGATGTCCAGCAGATGGACATAGGCGTCGGTGCCAACGAAGTCGCGGGCGATGATGGCCTTGGCTTTTTCGCGGATACGGTCGCGGGCTTCGACGTCGCGGGCCACGATGACGATCTGACCGAAGTTCGGTGACGACGGTTGCACGTCGTAAGACAACAGGAAACGAACCGCGCCTTGCCCGACATAGGACGACCAATGGTCGACGTCGGGATTGCCTTCGAGGACGGTCTTCTCGAAACGGTCCATTTGCGCGCGCGTCTCGGTGATCGAGGCATTTTGCGGCACGGTCCAGTCGATGATCAGTTCAGTCCGGTCCGAAGACGGGAAGAACTGTTGCTGTACGAAGGCCATGCCGAATATCGAGAGGGCAAACGCCGCCGTCGTGGCGCCAATGGTCAGCCACTTGCGGCGCACGCAGAAGCGTAACAGGTTGCCGAATGCCTTGGTGAAGCGACCGGGCTCGTGATGATGAAGCTTCATCTTTTTTGGAAGCAGTGTCACGCCGAGCAGCGGCACGAACAGAACGGCGACGATCCATGACGCCAGCAGCGACACGGCGATGACAACGAACAGGGTGAAGGTGAATTCGCCCGCCGAGCTGTTGTTGAGGCCGACCGGAATGAAGCTCGCGACGGTGACCAGCGTACCCGTCAACATGGGAAACGCGGTCGAGGTGTAGACGTGGGTTGCGGCTTTTGGCAGCGGATCGCCGGCCTCGAGCCGCGCCACCATCATCTCCACGGCGATCATCGCGTCGTCGACCAGCAGGCCGAGTGCGATGATCAGCGCCCCCAACGATATGCGCTGCAGGGAAATGCCCCAGACCTCCATCACGACAAAAGTGATCGCGAGAACAAGCGGGATCGTTACCGCGACGACAAGGCCAGCCCGAAGCCCGAGACTGACGAAGCTGACGATAAGGACGATCGCGACGGCTTCGAAGAGCGCCTTCGTAAACCCGCCGACGGCCTCTTCCACAATCGCGGGCTGATCCGAAACCTGATGCACGCCGATGCCGACCGGCAACTCGGCTTCGATCTTGGCCATCTCCTCCTTCAGGGCTTCGCCGAAATTCAGAAGATTGGCGTTGGGCTTCATGCCAATGGCTAGCCCGATCGCCGGTTTGCCGCCAACGCGAAACAGCGAGGTCGGCGGGTCGACATAGCCGCGCGTGATGTTGGCCACGTCTCCCAGGCGGAAGAAGCGATCATTGATGCGAAGATTGATCGCACGCAGGCTCTGCTCAGAGGTGAACGAGCCGCTGACCCGCACGCTGATACGCTCGCCCTCTGTTTCGATCGATCCTGAGGGCGAAATAGCATTCTGCGCTTTGAGCGTGTCGATAACCGATTGTCGCGTCAGTCCGAGCGCAGCGATCTGGCGGGTCGAGAATTCGAGATAGATCACCTCGTCCTGGGCGCCGATGAGGTCGACCTTACCGATATTGGGAACAGCCAGGATTCTGGCGCGAACATCTTCGACATAATCGCGCAATTGCCGTTGACTGAATCCGTCGGCGGTGAAGGCGTACACATTGCCGTACACATCGCCGAAGCTGTCATTGAAGGTCGGGCCGACAACACCGTCGGGAAACTGGCCCTTGATGTCCGCGATCATGTTGCGGATTTTCGCCCAGAGCGCCGGAATGTCCTTGGCCTTCGTCGTCTCCTTGAGATTGACGAAAATCGTAGTCGAGCCCGGCGTGTTCAGGCTCTTGGCGTAGTCGAAGGTGTCGAGCTCCTCGAGCTTCTTTTCGATGCGATCGGTGACCTGTCCGATCATGTCCTCGACGGTCGCGCCCGGCCACTGAGCCTGGATGATCATCGTCTTGATGGTGAAATCAGGATCTTCCGCGCGGCCGAGGTTGAAATAGGAGAAGAACCCCGCGATCGACGCCATGATCATGAAGTACCAGATGAGAGAGCGGTGATCGAGCGCCCAGTCGGACAGATTGAAACGCTTCACGGGGAGTTCCTTTCGTCGAACTTGACGATCTGTCCGTTGGACAGGCTGTTGACGCCGGCGATGACGATGCGCTCGCCGGCTGCTAGACCAGAGCCGATGCGGATTTTTTGACTGTCCTTTTCCG
This sequence comes from Pseudolabrys sp. FHR47, assembly GCF_005153485.1. Taxonomy (NCBI): domain Bacteria; kingdom Pseudomonadati; phylum Pseudomonadota; class Alphaproteobacteria; order Hyphomicrobiales; family Xanthobacteraceae; genus Pseudolabrys; species Pseudolabrys sp. FHR47. The sequence continues at coordinate 3,371,854 of NZ_CP039740.1, read as the reverse complement.
TTATCTCGACGGAAACCGCGTGCACTGTTTTGGTCTTTGGATCGAGCCGCCAGACATGCGGCCCGCCATCACGCGTGACGATTGCCGAGGCCGGAATGTCGAAAAACGTCTGCGCCGTCGCATGCTCGACCGGCCATACGGTGATGGTCGTGCCGAGCCGGAATTCCTCGACGTTCCGGTCCAGCGTGATCTTGACCCGGCGCGTGCGCGTGGCCTGATCGGCCTGTGGCGCGATCTCGCGAATCTTTCCGCTTGCGGTGACGGAAGGGTCGGCCTGCAGGCTGACAGTGAATGGCTGGCCCGGGCTCAAGGAACGCGCGGTAAAATCCGGAATGTCGACGACCGCTTCGCGGGAGTCCGTGCGTGCGATGGTCATGACTTTCTTGCCGGCGGTCACCATCTGCCCGACTTCCGCGTCCACGCTTGTGACGACGCCGGCTGCGTCGGCCGTCAGCGTGGCATAGCCGCGCTGCTCGCGGGCCTTGGTAAGATTGGCCTCGGCTTGCTTCACGCTGGCGGAAGCGGCTTCCAGCGATTGCTGTGCCGTGTCGAAGTCGGCCTGCGTCACGACATCCTTGGCCAGGAGCGCGCGGCGCCGGCTTTCCGTCGCCGTTGCATTGTCGAGTTGGGCTTTTGCCTTGGCGAGATCCGCTTCGCTCGAACGCACGGCAAGTTCCAGCAAAAGCGGGTCGATCTGCGCGAGAACTTGCCCGGGCCTGACCACGTCTCCTACGTCAACGCGCCGGGCGATGAGACGGCCGAGCACGCGGAATCCGCGGTCGGTCTGAAATTCCGGTTGAATCGTTCCGGCGAAGCCGGAGGGCTGCTCTTTCTGCGCTTTGACAAGCATCGAGACGACAGGCCGCGGCGCGGGCCCGGCTTTGGCCATGCTCGTATTGTCGTTGCACCCGGCCAGCAGGCCTGCGAGCGCAACAGCCGCGAGGGACACGAGAGGCGACTTCATGGTGCAGTCTCCGCGCGGGCCTGCTCGCTCGCGATCAGCGGTTTCACGATCTGGCCGGGTCTGAGCAATTGCGCGCCCGCGGTTGCGACAATTTCGCCCGCCTTCAACCCGCTGCGAATGAGGATTTCGTTGCTCCGGTAGCTGTCGATGACGATCGGCTTCATCGAGGCAATGTGGCTGCGCGGATAGATGGTCCAAACGGCGGGCTTGCCGCGTTCAGTGAAGAACGCGCTGGAGGGAAGTCTGAAGACAGGGGCGGCCTGGAAGTGGCCAGCACCCGTGACAGCAGCACCAAGCGTCATCGCCGCGGGCGACTTGTCGACCGCCACCTTAATGCGAACCGTGCCGGTTGATGGATCGACCGTCGGCGCTATCTCGCGCACTGTGCCGGTGGTCTTGACCCCAGGATCGGAGACGAGCGCCACTTCGATAGTAGCGTTGGTGGCTTGGTGCGACAGCAATCCTTCGAAGACATCGAAGACAGCGTCACGTTCGCCATCGAGTGAGACTGTAAAGACGCTCTGCGCGGCTTCGACGACTTGTCCGGCTTCCGCATTGCGTGCCGTTACGACGCCGGCAGCGTCGGCGATCAATGTCGTATTGGCGAATTGCTCCTTGGCCGTACCCAGGGTTGAGCGGGCCACGTCGAGCGAGGCGCGGGCTGCCTGGAGGGTCTGCAAGGCGTTGTCGTAATTGGTCTGGGTGGTGAAGCCGTTGGTCAGCAGCGCCTTCTGGCGATCGTAGGCGGCTGTGGCCTGACGGAGAGTCGCTTCGGCCGATTTTACGCCGGCGTCGGCGGAGTCGACTTCGGCGGTCTGTTCCCGGGCCTCCAGGGTCGCCAGCACCTGGCCGGCATGAATGTGGTCGCCGACGTCGACAAACCGCTTCGCGATCCTGCCGGCAAACCGGAAGGCTAGTTCGCTCTGGACGCGGGCCTTGATCTCACCGGTGAAGGCCACCGAGAGCGCATGCTCGGACGCCGATACCACCTGCGCCTTGACCGGAAGAGGGGGCTGAACGGCCGACTTTTGTTGATCGTCGCAGGCGGCTAACGCGAGCGTCAGCGCGCCACAAAAGAATACGTGGGATACGAGGTTCCGAGGCATATTTACCGCCAAATGGCCAAACTAAACTGAACAGTTCAGTCTTGACATTTGCGATGCTGCGGCGCAAAAGTCAATAGAAAACTGAACCGTCTAGTTCAGGAGAGGTAAATGGCCATGCAACAGTTGCAGGACGGCGACAGCCTAGAGGGGCAACGCGCGACCCCGGATCGGAGCAACCTGAAGGTTGCCTCGATCCTTGCGGCCGCTCGTGAATTGTTCATCGATCAGGGCTTCGACGCGGTCAGCATGGACATGGTCTCGCGCCAGGCCAACGTGTCGAAAGCGACCCTTTATGCGCATTTTACCAGCAAGGAGGCGCTCTTCACCGCCGTCATGGTCGACGAGGCGAATCGTGTCGCGGACGAAATCTGGCGGCTCACACTCGACAAAGACGATGTCGCTCACGTGCTCAGGCTTGTCGCTACGAACTTCGTCGAAATATTCCTGACCGAGCAGGCGATGTTGCTCCTGCGTACCGTCGCCGGTGTCGTGCCGAGACTTCCCTCGGTCGGAACGGCGATCTTCGAGAGTGGCCCCAAGGTGATTAAGGAGCGCCTGGCCCAATTCCTGATCAAAGCGCATGAGAGCGGGCAGCTCAACGTTCCCGATCCGGCCCTGGCCGCGATTCAGTTTCTGAGTCTTGTCAGGGGGGATTTCGACATCCGCGGGATGCTAGTGCCGTCGAGTCCTCCGAGTCGCGCCGAGGTCGATGCCCAGATTGAAGCCGGGATCGAGCTGTTCCTCGGCCGCTATTCGCCAGTTCGTTCGCCGGGCTAGACCAGGTCCCGCGTCACGTCGTCGAACAGTTCATCCACCGACATCATGCGCGGGATGACCTGCTGTTCGTACGAATAGCGGATGATGGTCTCGAGCGCCTTGCGGTTGTTCTCGACGCCGAACGGCACCGGGTCGATGCCGTCTTTCATGCTCTCCGGCGGCACACCTTGCGCTTTGCTTTCTTTGAGCAGGCGGAAGATGTCGCGCACGACGTCGGGGCGTTGCTGCGCCAGTTCGCTGCGCACGACGAACAGGTGGTTGATCGGCACCATGCCGTTCTTCTTCGACCACGCTTCGGCCGCCTTGTGCGGATCGGGAAAGAGCGGGGCAACGCGCGGCTCGTCGGGTAATTCGCCGCCGAGAATGGCGCCGTCGACTTCGCCCTCGATGAGCATCTTCTCGACATTCGACCCAGCCGGCAGCCGCACGCAATTCGCCGGGTCCTTGTATTCGGCGAGATGGCCGTCGTCGGTGGTGCACCAGGTCACTTTCCCTAAGTCGACGCCGTATTCGTCCTTGAGGATGCCGCGCACCCAGACGCCCGTGGTCACGGAATAGGAGCGGGTGCCGAAGCGTTTGCCCTCGATGTCCCGCGGGGCCAGCGGACCCCGCGCGACATTGTAACTGATGGTGTGGTGCTGGCCGCGCGCCATCACCACGGCGGGCAGCAGCGTCAGCGGCTTGCCGTAGATCTTCGCCTGCAGGAAGGTGACGATGGCAAGTTCGCCAGCGTCGAAGCGCCCTTCGCGCACCATCGGCTTGAAGCCCTGGTTCGCCACCTTCGGCCCGGTGAAGTTGAACTTCACCAGATCGGACGTCACCGCGCCGGCTTTCAGCGCACGTGTCACCGGATAATCGGCGAGATTGGTGTCGAGGGTGACGGGGCCTGAGGCAGGGTAGGGCATGGGCGTGCTGCGATCTTGCAAACGGTAACAGCTCATATCGCCTTCGGACCGGCGGGTCTACGATCAGGACTTTGAATCAATGATCAGGATTTGGCCTGCGTACGGCCGAAGGCACCCTCGTGCCGGGAAAAATCGGTCAGCCATTGCTCGAGCCGCGGATGCTCGGGCCGCCATGCGATAGGCTGGCGCCAGTCGAGATAACCGAGGGCGCAGGCAAGGCCGATGCTCACAATGTCCGTGACGTTGGCCGGCGGCGGTGCAGGCTCGAACGCCGCGAGCGCGCGCAGCATCTTGCCGCGCTGGTGGGTGAGCCAACGCGTCGAATGCGCGCCGGGCTCGCGGAAGCGGCCTTCGTAGACCATGAGCAAGGCAGCGTCGGTGATGCCGTCGGCGAGCGTCGCCAGAGTGAGTTTGCGATAACGCTCCGGCCCCTGTCGCGGCACCAGCCGGTCGGTGCCGGCGAACTCCTGCAGGTATTCGATAATGACGCCGCTGTCGTACAGCACCTCGCTGCCGGGCAGCAGCAGGCACGGCATCTTGCCCAGCGGGTTCTGCTGCCGCAGCGTGTCGTTTTCATCGAGCGTATTGGCCGGCGCGACGGCAATGCGCGCACCGAGCCCCAGAACATCGATGGCAATGCGAACCTTGCGCCCGAACGGAGACGTTTCGGTCGACCGCAAGGTCATCAGGCCGGAAGGTTCGGTCAAGCGAACGGACACGTTGCGGCTATTTCGACACCGGTATGTAGGCCGCCTTGATCACGCGGGTCCATTTCTCGGTTTCGGCGGTAATATAGCTGCGGAATTCCTCGGGTGAATTGCCGACGAGCTTGGCGCCGACCTTGTTCATCCGGTCGATGACCTCAGCATCCTTCATCGCTTCGATGGCCGCTTTGTTCAGGATCTGAATAACTGCGGCGGGTGTCTTGGCCGGCGCTACCATTCCGTACCAGTTTTCAGCCTGCAACTCGCCCATGCCGGCTTCCGCGGTGGTCGGTACATCCGGCGCGGCCGCCGAGCGTTTCGGCGCGCCAATGGCGATCGCCCGCAATTTGCCCGCCTGGACATGCGGCAGCAACACCGGCAGATCGAAGAAAGCCATCTGTGTTTGTCCGCCGAGCAGGTCGTTCACCGCGGGCGCGGCGCCGCGATATGGCACATGGACGACGTCGATCTTGGCGCTGAGCTTGAACAGTTCGCCGGCCAGATGCGGCAGGCTGCCGGCGCCCGACGATGCGAAATTGAACTTGCCGGGCTGTGCTTTGGCGAGCGCGACGAGCTCCTGCATATTCTTGGCCGGGACGTTGTCCGCGACGACCAGCATTTCGGGTACCGAGGCGACCAGCGTCACCGGCTGGAGATCGCGCAAGGTCTCGTAGGGCACCTTCTCCATGCTCGGGCTGATCGCCAACGCGCCGGCGCTGGTGATAGCAATCGTGTAGCCATCCGGCTCCGCCCTGACGACGGCATCGGTGCCGAGCACGCCGCCCTGGCCGCCGCGATTGTCGATAACGATCGTCTGCTTGAGAATGTCGGACATGCGCTTGGCGACAACGCGCGCGATGACATCGTTGGGACCGCCGGGCGGGAAGGGCACGATCAAGCGGATGTTCCTGTTCGGATAGTCCTCCGCCTGGGCCAGACCCGGCAAAGCGAGCGCCAAGGCGAGCACCAAGGCCAGCACCGGCCGTTTGATCATCCGCATTCTCAGTCCTCCCGGATATTGCTTTCGTGTTGTGCGGCGACCTTACAGGGGGTGGGAGACGTGGCCAAGTTGATCCCAGCACAACGTCCCTAACCGGTTCGGCGGACTACCTTGGCTCCAAATTTGCATGTAAGTTACCGGCGACCCACCCGGACGATCTCCATGGCCGACAAACTCGACGACTTCATCGACGCCGCAGCAGTGGCGCTCAACCTGCCGCTCGAGCCGGCCTGGAAGGGCGCCGTGAAGGCCAATCTCGAGGTCTCGCTTCGTCACGCCGCGACCTATGCCGACTTCCCGCTGCCGGACGAAGCCGAACCGGCGCCGATCTTCAAGGCGTGAGTGGGGAGCCTCCGACATGAGCGATCACACCTGGTCGTCGGCCGCCGAGATCGCGGCGGCGGTGCAATCCGGAAAAGTCAGCGCGCTCGACGTGACCGAGCAGATGCTCGCCGTCATCGACAAGCGCAATCCGCTGCTCAATGCCTTCACCGCGGTGACCGCCGAGCGCGCGCGCGCGAAAGCCAAAGCGGTCGATGCCTCGCCCGACAGAGCGAAGCTGCCGCTCGCCGGCGTGCCCTTCGCAGTGAAGAACCTGTTCGACATCGAAGGCCTGCCGACGGTGGCGGGTTCGAAGATCAACCGCACGCGGGCAGCCGCCAAGCACGACGCCGTGCTGATCGAGCGCATGGAAGCCGCCGGCGCGGTGCTTACCGGCGCGCTCAACATGGGCGAATACGCCTACGATTTCACCGGCGAGAATGTGCATGACGGCCCGTCGCGCAATCCGCACGACCCCGAACGCATGACCGGCGGCTCGTCCGGCGGTTCGGGCGGCGCGGTTGGCGGCGGCATGGTGCCGATCGCGCTCGGCTCCGACACCAATGGCTCCATTCGCGTGCCGTCGTCGCTGTGCGGCATTTTCGGATTGAAGCCGACCTATGGCAGGCTGACACGGGCGCGCTCATTTCCCTTCGTTGCCTCGCTCGATCATCTCGGGCCCTTCGCGCGCACGGTGCGCGATCTGGCGCTGAGCTATGACGCCATGCAGGGCTTCGACGCCGAAGATGCGGCCTGCGTCGATCGTCCGCGCGAGTCGACGACGCCGTTTCTGGAGCAGGGCCTGGAGGGCCTGCGCGTCGCGGTGGCCGGCGGCTATTTCCGCAAGGGCGCCTCGCTCGAGGCCTTGAGCGCGCTCGACACGGCGGCCAAAGCGGTGGGCGCGCGCACGGTGGAAATTCCGGAGGCCAACCGCGCGCGCTCGGCGGCTTTCGTCATCACCACCACGGAAGGCGCGGCCTTGCATCTCGAGCGCCTGCGCACACAGGCGAACGATTTCGACCCGGCGGTGCGCGACCGGCTGATCGCGGGCGCGATGATCCCGTCGACTCTGGTCGTGAAGGCGCAGAACTTCCGCCGCTGGTATCGCGACGCGGTGCTCAACCTGTTCAAGGACTGCGACGCCATCCTCGCGCCGGCGACGCCGGTGACCGCGCCGAAGATCGGCCAGGTCAACTTCACGCTCGACGGCGTCGAGATGCCGGTGCGCGCCAATATGGGGCTCTATACGCAGCCGATCTCCTTCATCGGTCTGCCGGTGGTGGCGGTGCCGGTGCCGCTCAAGCCGCTGCCGATCGGCGTGCAGATCATCGCCGCGCCTTGGCGCGAGGATGTGGCTCTGCGCATCGCGCATGCGCTGGAGACGATGGGCGTGGTGGCGGCGCCAAGGCCGGTTTTGTAGTCACGTCTTCCACCCTGTCATGGCCGGGCTTGACCCGGCCATCCACGTCTTTGCAGCATCAAGAAAGACGTGGATGCCCGGCATAAAGCCGGGCATGACGACGGCTGAACGGCTGAGCAAAAAAAGCGAGAACAATAAATGCCCGAAATCGACATCCCGGAAGTCGTCGCCGAGGTGCGCCAGGCCTTCGAGGCCTATGAACAGGCGCTGGTCAACAACGACGTCGCCAAGCTCGACGAGTTGTTTCGCGACGATCCGCGCACCGTGCGCTATGGCGTGACAGAAGTGCTGTACGGTTACGAGGCCATCAAGGCGTTCCGCGCCGCGCGCTCGCCGGTTGGACTCGGACGCACTCTTTCGAAGACGTCGATCACCACCTATGGCCGCGACTTCGCTACCGCCTCGACTTTGTACGAGCGGCCGTCGGCGCCTGGCAAGATCGGCCGGCAGATGCAGACCTGGGTCCGCTTTCCGGAGGGCTGGCGCGTCGTGGCCGCGCATGTCAGCCTGATGGACCCGCCGAAAAGCTGAGACCTGTCCCGGGCGCAACGCGGCCCGCAGTGACGCATCGCTGAACCGGGACCTTCACAAACACCGATATTTTTGCGATCCCGGGTCAGCAGCGTACCGCGAAGGCGCGCTGCACTGCGCCCGGGATAGGTGACCGCTCTGCCGCGCTCGGGCTAACATGCCAGGTGGGGGCTTCGCTGCCCGAAGGAAGACATCCATGCCGATCGATCTGGCCGAGGTGAACTGGATCTACGTCATCATCCTTGCGTTTTTCGTTTTCGTCGCCAGCCTGATCGGCGGCCTCTTGTCGTGGCAGAGCCGGACCACCGCGGCCGGCATGGCGGCGCTGCTGTTTGCCGTATTTTTCATCGCCTGGAGCTACTATCCGCATGGGCTGCCGCTGCCGACCCGGCTCGGCCCTCCTGCGACCCCGGTCGCCGCGCCGCCTCCGGTGACCGCCCCTGCGGCGCCGGCCGCTCCCGTCCGTCCGGCCAATCCGGTGCGGGACATCACGCCTCCGCGTAACCCGGTGACCGACGTCACCCCGCCGCGCTGACCCTGTGTCGCGGCCTTTCGCTCCTGCGAAAGTCCGGCTAGAAACGGCCGACCACAAGAACTGGAACCCGGGTGAAACGGCAGGGAACTGATGAGAAAAGTCTATCCTGATGCGAAGTCGGCGCTCGCCGACATCGTCAAAGACGGCATGATGGTCATGGCCGGCGGCTTCGGCCTTTGCGGCATGCCGACCGACCTGATCGTGGCTTTGCGCGATTCCGGCGTGAAAGGCCTGACCTGCGTGTCGAACAATGCCGGCATCGACGGCGCGGGCCTCGGCCTGCTGCTCGAGACGCGGCAGATCAAGAAAATGATCGCCTCCTATGTCGGGGAGAACAAGCTGTTCGCGCAGCAGTATCTCGCGGGCGAACTGGAGATCGAATTCAATCCGCAGGGCACGCTCGCCGAGCGCATGCGCGCCGGCGGCGCCGGCATCGGCGGCTTCTACACCAAGACCGGCGTCGGCACCGAGATCGCCAAGGGCAAGGAAGAGAAAGTGTTCAACGGCGAGCGCTACATTCTCGAGACCGGTCTGGTGGCGGACCTGTCGCTGGTGCACGCCTGGAAGGGCGACACCGAGGGAAACCTCGTCTACCGCAAGACCGCGCGCAACTTTAACCCGATGATGGCGACCGCCGGCCGCATCACCGTGGCCGAGGTCGAGCACCTGGTCGAGCCGGGCGAACTCGACGGCGACGAGATCCATACGCCGGGCGTGTTCGTGCAACGTATCATCAAGAGCACCGCCGAGAAACGCATCGAAGTGCGCACGACGCGCAAGCGCCCCGCGCCCGGCGCGTTCGGCGCAGGGGAGGAAGTCTGATGCCGTGGACCCGCGATCAAATGGCCGAGCGCGCCGCCAAGGAATTGCGCGACGGATTCTACGTCAATCTCGGCATCGGCATTCCGACGCTTGTCTCGAACTACATTCCGGACGGCGTGTCGGTGCAGTTGCAGAGCGAGAACGGCATGCTCGGCTTCGGCCCGTTCCCCTATGAGGGTGACGAGGACCCGGACCTGATCAACGCCGGCAAGCAGACCGTGACCGAACTGCCGACCACCAGCTATTTCTCGTCGGCCGACAGTTTCGCGATGATCCGCGGCGGGCATATCGACCTCGCACTGCTCGGCGCCATGCAGGTGGCCGAGAACGGCGATCTCGCCAACTGGATGATCCCCGGCAAGATGGTCAAAGGCATGGGCGGTGCCATGGACCTCGTCGCCGGCGTCAAGAAGGTGGTGGTGATCATGGAGCATACGGCCAAGGATGCGCCGAAGCTGCTGCACAAATGCGACCTGCCGCTGACCGGCTCGCGCGTCGTCGACATGGTCATCACCGATTTGGGCGTGTTCACGATCGACAAGAAGGGCGATGCGGGCATGACCCTGATCGAACTCGCGCCGGGCGTGAGCCTCGACGAAATCACGAAGAAGACCGAAGCCAAGTTCAAAGTCGATGCGAAGCTGAAGCACTAGGCTTCGAGTTTACGCTGCTATGAAAATGCCCGGCTGAAAAGCCGGGCATTTTTTACTGGGTGAGCCTGATCAGCCGCTTGCCGAGATTCTCCCCGCGATAGAGTTCGGCGATGGCGCCGGGGGCATGCTCGATGCCGTCGACGATGTCTTCGCGGTACTTGAGCTTGCCGTCACGAATCCATTGCGCCAGCCGCGCCACGGCTTCCTCGTAGCGATGCGCATAGTCGAACACGATTAGCCCGGCCATGCGCGCGCGCTTGACCAGGATGTGCCGCTCGATGCGTGGGCCGCTCGGCCATGGGTCCCATGACGACAGCGCGGCGGTGCCGCAGATGACGATGCGCGCGCCGATGTTGATCTGCTTGATGACGGCGTCGCTGATCGGACCGGACGTATTGTCGTAGTAAACGTCAATGCCGCCCGGGCAGGCGGCCTTGAGTCCGGCATCGAGGTTGCCCGCCTTGTAGTCGATGGCGGCGTCGTAGCCGAACGCATCCTTGCACAGCGCGACCTTGGCGGCGCCGCCGGTGATGCCCACGGTGCGGCAGCCCATCAGCTTTGCGATCTGGCCGACCGCGGAGCCGACCGAACCGGCGGCGGTGGAGACGACCACGGTGTCGCCGGGCTTCGGCAGGCCGAGATCGAGCAGGCCGAAATAGGCGGTAAGGCCGTTGAGGCCAAGAACGCCAAGCGACAGCGACAAGGGCAGGTCGGTCTCCTTTACCTTGCGGGTGATGTTGCTGCCGTCGCTGACCGTATAGTCCTGCCAGCCGAGCATGCCCATCACCTTGTCGCCCTCGGCGAAGCCGGGATGACGCGATTTCACGACGGTGCCGGCGGCGAAGGCGCGCATGACTTCGCCGATGCCGACCGGCGTCGAGTAGTTGGCGACCGCCGATACCCAGCCGCGCATTGCCGGTTCGACCGAGAGGAATTCGTTGCGCACGAGGAATTGCCGTTCGCCGGGCTCGGGGACCGGCGCGCTGGCGATCTCGAAGTGTTCGGCTTGCGGGATGCCGCTCGGGCGGGATTTGAGGAGGACTTGGCGATTGGTTGGCATTCTTTGCTCCGAGGCGGTTCTTGTAGCCCGCATGGAGCGAAGCGCAATGCGGGTAAGGCGCTCCCGGATTTCGCTGCGCTCATCCGGGCTACGAATTGGCCCTCGGCTTCGCCAGTTCTGACTTCTCGCGCGGCACATAGGCGCCGCCGCCGAGCTTGCCGACCAGCTCACCGTCACGTACCACGAACTGGCCGCGCACCATGGTCGAGACCGGCCAACCGGTGACCTTGATGCCTTCATAGGGCGTGTAGTCGGTGCCGCCATGCATCAGGCTTTGCGAGATAGTCACTTCGCGTTTGGCGTCCCACAACGCGATGTCGGCGTCACACCCCACCGCAATCGTACCCTTCTTCGGATAGAGCCCATAGGTGCGGGCGTGGTTGGTCGCGGTCAGCGCCACGAACTCGTTCAATGAGATGCGGCCCTTGTTCACGCCTTCGGAGAACAAAATCGGCAACCGCGTCTCGACGCCGGGAATGCCGTTCGGCACCCAGCGGAAGCTGGTCTTGCCCTTGGGCGCCAGCTTGCCCTGCGGATCGTCGTAACGGAACGGGCAGTGATCCGACGAGAACAGCGAGAAGATGCCCTGTTGCAAACCTTCCCAGCAGGCCTGCTGGCTTTCCTTGTCGCGCGGCGGCGGCGAGCAGACATATTTGGCGCCCTCCATGTTGAGGCCGTCCATGTCCCTCTCGGTGAGCATCAGATATTGTGGGCAGGTCTCGCCATAGATCTTGAGGCCGCGGGCGCGGGCGCGGGCAATCTCGTCGCGGGCCTGGCCGTTCGAGACATGCACGATCATCATCGGCACGTCGATCAGCTCCGCCAGTGAAATGGCGCGGTGCGTCGCCTCGCGCTCGACCGGGATCGGCCGCGAGGCGCCGTGATAGAGCGTGCCGGTCTTGCCGGCCTGCTCGAGCCGGTCGGTGAGGAAGCGGATGGCGTCGTAGTTCTCGGCATGCACCATCATCATGGCGCCGGTCTCGCGCGCCACGGTCATGACCTTGAGCATTTCCATGTCGGAGAGGGCGAGGCCCTCATAGGTCATGAACACCTTGAACGAGGTGTAGCCGTCATGAACGAGGGCCGGCAGTTCCTGACCGAGCACGGCGTCGGAGGCGTCGGCGATGATGAGATGGAACGAGACGTCGATGTAGCACTGGCCGTCGGCCTTCCTGTGATAGTCCTTCACCACCTCGCGCAGGCTCTCGCCCTTCTGCTGCATGGCAAAAGGGAGCACCATGGTATTGCCGCCGAAGGCCGCCGAGCGGGTCGCTGAGGCGAAATCGTCCGCCATGACGATGCCGGGTCCGGACGGCTGCGAAATGTGGACATGGCTGTCGATGCCGCCGGGCAGCACCAGCAGACCGGTGGCGTCGACGATCTCGGGGGCGGTGCCGAGGTCGCTGCCGAGGGCGGCGATCCGGCCGCCGGCGATGCCGACGTCGCAACTAAAGGTATCGGAGGCAGTGGCGACGGTGCCGCCGCGGATAATGGTGTCGAACGTCATAGGGCCTTCGGGGTGTCGATCGTGGAAGTCCGTAGTATCTCAGACTTTTGCTGCGGTTGCGATATGGTCTCGCAGCCGCTTCGTGCCTGTCCCGGAGAGTCTGCCCATGGACGATTTTGTCACGCTCAATGCCCGCGTCGTCGAGCTGGAAATCGGCCGCGCCCATCAGGAGCGCGCCATAGAGGATTTAAATGAGGCGATCACGGCCCAGTGGAAGCTGATCGACGAACTGAAGCGGGAAATCGCGCGGCTTACTGCCGAAGTCCGGGAAGCCGCGGTTGCGAACGGCCCCGGCGAGCCGGAGCCGCCGCCGCCGCATTACTGACCCTCGGTCATGAATGGGGACGAACGGGGACGGCGGGCTTTGCCATTTGATTTTCGGTCTCAAGCCGGTACAGCATCGACGCAGGCTGCCGCGAGCGACGGCGCATCAGACGGGAATGGACCATGACCGAGTTCAGGCGCAACGCCTTCAAAGCCGGCCTTCGCGCCAAGAAGTTGCAGATCGGATTGTGGCAGAGCCTGTGCAGCAACATCGCCGCCGAGATCTGTTCGGACTCCGGGTTTGACTGGCTGCTGCTCGACACCGAGCATTCGCCGAACGAGATTCCCGATCTGCTGTCACAATTGCAGGCGCTCGAGAAGGGCACCGCGACGCCGATCATCCGCCCGGCCTGGAACGACGCGGTGCTGATCAAGCGCTGCCTCGACATCGGCACGCAGACGCTGCTCATTCCTTATGTGCAGTCGGTCGAGGAGGCCAAGGCCGCCGTCGCGGCGACGCGCTATCCGCCGCAGGGCATTCGCGGCGTGTCGGTCGCGGCGCGCGCCAGCCGCTACGGCCGCGTGCCCGGTTATCTGACCAAGGCGAATGAGGAGATCTGCGTGCTGGTGCAGGTCGAGACGCGCCAGTCGCTCGATGCCATCGAAGCCATCGCCAACGTCGAGGGCGTCGACGGGGTCTTCATCGGCCCGTCCGATCTGGCCGCCTCGCTCGGCCACCTCGGCAATCCGCAGCATGCCGAGGTGCAGGCGGCGATGAAGGATGCGGTCGAGCGCCTGACCAAGGTCGGCAAGCCGGCCGGTATCCTCACCGGCAACGAGGACGAAGCCCGCCGCTACATCGACTGGGGTTACCTGTTCGTCGCGGTCGGTTCCGATGTCGGGCTGCTCGCCAAGAGCGCCGACACCCTGGCCAAAAAGTTCAAGCCGTCCTGATCACGGCGGCTTGATGCCGCTCAAGTGGGCAACCCCACCGGGTTATATTTCCCGTGTCCTATTGCGCCATTGTTTACAATGGCGTGACAGCGGCTGCCTCTCCATGAGGCAATTTCGCACGCAAAAGATATTTGCATCTGCGAGATAATGAAATACCAATATGCCCAAGGTCCTTGCCGGGAACGTGAATGTTCCCGAGAATGAGGACGAGGGGAAATTGCTCATGAGTGCGGATTTGATCCTCGAAACCGAGGGTCTGACAAAGGAGTTCGCCGGTTTTACAGCGGTGGGAGGCGTGGATCTGCGAGTGAAACGCGGCACGATTCACGCGCTGATCGGTCCCAACGGCGCCGGCAAGACGACCTGCTTCAACCTCCTGACCAAGTTCTTGCCGCCCACCAGCGGCCGCATCGTGTTCAAGGGCCAGGACATCACGGCGATGGCGCCGGCCGATGTCGCCCAGCTCGGTCTTGTGCGCTCATTCCAGATTTCCGCGGTATTCCCGCACATGACGGTGCTGGAGAATGTCCGCATCGCGCTGCAGCGGCTGTTGCGCGGCGCCTCGATGGATTTCTGGCGCTCCAAGTCGGTGCTCGATCAATACAATGAACGAGCGCTGGCGCTGATTGCCGATGTTGGCCTGTCTGATTACGCGCACTGGAACGCGGTCGAACTGCCTTACGGCCGCAAGCGCGCGCTCGAGATCGCCACGACTTTGGCACTCGATCCAGAGATGCTGCTGCTCGATGAGCCGACCGCCGGCATGGGGCACGAGGACATCGCGCGCATCGCCGATCTCATCAAGACCGTCGCCAAGGCGCGCACGGTGCTCATGGTCGAGCACAATCTGTCTGTGGTCGCCGATCTGTCCGACACGATCACCGTTCTGACGCGCGGCCGCGTTCTTGCCGAAGGCAACTACGAGACGGTATCGAACAATCCGGACGTGCGCGAAGCCTATATGGGGGTCGGCCATGCTTGATCGGACCGCGCCTCTTCTGCAGGTGAAGGACCTGCAAGCCTGGTACGGCGAATCCCACATCCTGCACGGCGTCTCGTTCGACGTACGCGAAGGCGAGGTGGTGACGCTGCTCGGCCGCAACGGCGCCGGCAAGACCACGACCATGAAGTCGATCATGGGCATCGTCGGACAACGTTCGGGCTCCATCCTGTTCGAGAACCAGAACCTGATCGACAAGCCGTCGAACCAGATCGCCCGCGCCGGCATCGCCTTCTGCCCGGAAGAGCGCGGCATCTTCGCCAGCCTCAGCGTCGAGGAAAACCTCAACCTGCCGCCGGTGGTGCGGCCTGGCGGGCTGTCGCTCGAGCAGATCTTCGACTTGTTCCCGAATCTGAAGGAGAGGCTCGGTTCCAGCCAGGGCACCAAGCTGTCCGGCGGCGAGCAGCAGATGCTGGCTATCGGCCGCATCCTGCGCACCGGCGCGCGGCTTCTGCTGCTCGACGAACCGACCGAAGGCCTCGCCCCGGTCATCATCCAGCAGATCGGCAAGACTATCCGCGCGCTCAAGCAACAGGGCTTCACCATCCTGCTGGTCGAGCAGAACTTCCGTTTCGCCTCGACGGTCGCCGATCGCTACTACGTCATGGAGCACGGTCGCATCATTGACCAGTTCACCAATGCCGAACTTGAGGCGAATGTCGACAAGCTTCACGAATACTTAGGCGTTTGACGACGTAAGGAACTCAACAAACAAAAAGCTTCAGCTCAAGAAGCGACAAGAAGACTGAACCGGAAACGCAAATGTTTGGGAGTGAGAATATGAAGAAAGCGATAGGCTTGGCGGCACTGGCCGCCCTGCTGCTGGGCGGCACCGCGTCCGCACAGCAGATCAACGTCAAGATCGGCGTGCTGACCGACATGTCGTCGCTCTATGCCGACGACACCGGCATCGGCTCTGTCATCGGCGCCAAGCTCGCTGCCGAAGACTTCATGAAGACGAACCCGAACGTGAAGGTCGAGGTCGTCAGCGCCGACCATCAGAACAAGGCCGATAACGGCGTCAATATCGCCAATCAGTGGTACGACCGCGACGGCGTCGACATGATCGCCGACGTGCCGAACTCCGGCGTTGCGCTCGCCATCGCCGAAGTGACCAAGACCAAGAATAAGGTGTTCGTCGGGTCTGGCCCGGCCTCGTCCGATCTCACGGGTCCGAAGTGCTCGCCGAATACCATTCACTGGACTTACGACACCTGGATGCTGGCCAACGGCACCGGCAGGGCCATGGTGAAGACCGGTGGCGATACCTGGTTCTTCCTGACCTCGGACTACGCCTTCGGTCACGCGCTCGAGCGTGACACCGCGGCTGTCGTCGAGAAGAGCGGGGGCAAGGTGCTCGGCAAGGTGCGTCACCCGATCAACACCAACGACTTCTCATCGTTCCTGCTGCAGGCGCAAGCGTCGAAGGCCAAGGTGATCGGTCTCGCCAATGCCGGCGGCGACACCATCAACGCCATCAAGCAGGGTGCGGAATTCGGCATTGTCGCGGGCGGGCAGAAGTTCGCCGGTATGCTCATCTTCGCGCCGGACGTTCTTGCGCTCGGTCTCAAGACTGCCCAGGGCCTGACTTTCACCGAGACCTGGTACTGGGATCTCAATGAGGGCACCCGCGCCTGGACCAAGCGCTGGGACAAGGAGCGCAACTCTCCCGGCAAGGTGCCGAGCATGAACATGGCCGGCGTCTATTCCGGCACCTTGCATTATCTCAAGGCGGTCGCCGCCGTCGGCAGCGCCAAGGACGGCAAGGCGGTGGTCGACAAGATGAAGGCTCTGCCCGCTGAAGACTCGATTTACGGCAAGAGCGTCGTCCGTGAGGACGGCCGCGTGTTGCACCCGGCCTATCTGTTCGAAGCCAAGAAGCCGGCAGAGTCGAAGTATCCGGGCGATCTCTATCACCTGCGCGCGACTATCCCGATGGAAGAAGCCTTCCGTCCGCTCAAGGATGGCAACTGCCCGTTGGTGAAGGGCTGAGCGTGCTTATCCCTCCCCCGCAGGGGGAGGGTGGCGAGCACTTGCGAGCCGGGTGGGGATCGACCTGACGTAACCCCACCCGGCTCATCGCTTCGCGATGATCCACCCTCCCCGAAGCGGGGAGGGATAGAAGAGAGACAGCATGCTCACGATTTTTGGTGTTCCATCGGCGGCCTTGTTCGGCCAGTTGTTGATCGGCCTGATCAACGGCTCGTTCTATGCGCTTCTGAGCCTCGGCCTGGCCGTCATCTTCGGCATGCTCAACATCATCAATTTCGCCCATGGCGCCCAATACATGCTCGGCGCCGTCGCGGCCTTCCTGCTGCTGCAGTTTACCGG
The DNA here is from genome assembly GCF_005153485.1 of Pseudolabrys sp. FHR47. Classification (NCBI taxonomy): domain Bacteria; kingdom Pseudomonadati; phylum Pseudomonadota; class Alphaproteobacteria; order Hyphomicrobiales; family Xanthobacteraceae; genus Pseudolabrys; species Pseudolabrys sp. FHR47. Next base: position 3,355,000 of record NZ_CP039740.1, on the reverse strand, counting down.
CATCGGCTATTGGCCAGCGCTGATCGTCGCGCCGCTGATCGTCGGCGCCTTCGGCATCGTCATCGAACGCACCTTCCTGCAGTGGCTCTACAAGCTTGATCACCTCTACGGCCTGCTGCTGACCTTCGGTCTGGCACTGATCATCGAGGGCGTGGCGCGCAATTATCTCGGCTCGGCTGGTCTACCTTATGCACTGCCGGAGTCGCTGCGCGGTGGTCAGAATCTCGGCTTCATGTTCCTGCCGAACTATCGCGCCTGGGTGATCGTGGTGTCACTCGTCATCTGTTTCGGCACCTGGTACGCCATCGAACGCACGCGGCTCGGGGCTTACCTTCGCGCCGCGACCGAGAACCCGACCTTGGTGCGCGCTTTCGGCATCAACGTGCCGGTGATGATCACGCTGACCTATGGGTTCGGCGTGGCGCTCGCCGCTTTCGCCGGCGTCATGGCGGCGCCGATCTATAACGTCTCGCCGCAGATGGGCGCCGAACTGATCATCGTCGTCTTCGCGGTGGTGGTGATCGGCGGCATGGGCTCGATCCTCGGCGCCATTCTCACCGGCTTCGGGCTCGGCATTGTCGAGGGCCTCACCAAGGTGTTCTTCCCCGAGGCCTCCAACACGGTGATCTTCGTCATCATGGCTATCGTCCTGCTGGTGCGTCCGGCCGGTCTGTTCGGAAGGGGCGCCTGATGCAGGCCACATCCTCACCTGTGACAACGGGCACCGTCGCCACGCGCGAGCCGTCCATGCTGCAGCGTAACGGTGAGGCCATCGGCTTCGTCGTCATGGTGGTGGCGCTGATGGTCGCGCCGTTCTTCACCTATCCGCTGTTCCTGATGCAGGCGATGTGCTTTGCGCTGTTTGCGTGTGCCTTCAATCTGCTGATCGGCTATGTCGGGCTGTTGAGCTTCGGCCACGCTTTGTATTTCGGGTGGGCCAGCTACCTGTCGGCGCACGCCGCCAAGGTCTGGGGCTTCAATCCGGAATTTGCCATCCTCACTGGTACGCTGACCGCCGCGGTCTGCGGCTTTCTTGCTGGTTCGCTCGCGATCCGCCGCCAGGGTATCTACTTCGCGATGATCACGCTGGCGCTGGCGCAGATGATGTATTTCGTCGCGCTGCGCATAAAGTTCACTGGCGGCGAAGACGGCATTCAGGCGGTGCCGCGCGGCAAGCTGTTCGGTTTCATCGATCTGTCCAACGAAACCACGATGTACATCTTCGTCATGGTGGTTTTCCTCGCCGGCTTCCTGCTGATCTACCGCATCATTCATTCGCCGTTCGGCGAGGTGCTGAAGGCGATCCGCGAGAACGAGCCGCGCGCCATTTCGCTCGGCTACAAGACCGACCGCTACAAGCTGATTGCCTTCGTACTGTCGGCGACACTCGCGGGTGTTGCCGGTTCGACAAAGGCCATCACACTGCAGATTGCCTCGCTCACCGACGTCAACTGGCCGATGTCGGGTGAGGTGGTGCTGATGACTTTGGTCGGCGGCCTCGGCACCATCTTCGGGCCGGTGGTCGGCGCCTTCGTCATCCTGGCGATGCAGTTCAAACTGTCGTCGGTCGGCGAATGGGTGCTGGTGATCCAGGGCGTGATCTTCGTGACCGTCGTGCTGCTGTTCCGGCGCGGCATTGTCGGCGAGATCGCGGCGCTGTTTAAGCGCTAAACCGCTGTTTTAACGGTGGATGACCAGGGGCGACGGCGGCCAGAAACTAAACAAATCGTTAATGGCCGCCGTAGCTATGTTGTTTCAAACACTGGCGAATCACTTTAAACAACACGGTGTTATCCACATCGTGCCGAGGTCGTTTTTGTAGGGTTGTTCGTCGTTACGTCACGCGTGACGATCGGGGGGTAAACGAATCGGCGCTTGCAACTGACCCTTGCCAAGGCCTCCCCATGCGGACTTCGCCCGGCAGTCCTGATCTGGAGAAGATCGCGCGGCGCTGGCACGATCTCGCCGAACAGCGTCTCGCTTACTATACTGAGTTGTATCGCAGCGGCCGCTGGAAGCATTACTACACCCAGGAAAGCTTCGCCGTCCGCATGCTCGAAGTCATCGAGGGCGCGAAGAAATGGCGTCAACTGGCCGGCTTGCCCATCGTTCAAGAACCTTCGCGCAGCACAGTCGCGCACGAGGCTTCGGTCGTTCGGCCGGCGGCCTGAGCCCGCGGCAGCGGCGCGTTCGTTCCCCAATTATCGAGCTGGTTATCGCGGCAGGCTTTGTCTTGGTCGCGGCCATTCCGGTATCGGCTGCGCCCAGTGCCGAAGATCTCAAGCGCGGCGAGGACCTGCTCATCACTTACTGCGGCAGCTGCCACGCCACCGGCCGCACCGGCAACAGTCGCCGTCCGGATGCACCGGTCTTTAGAACCCTCGGCAAGCGGTATCCCATCGAGTCTCTCGAGGAATCGCTCGGGGAGGGCATCATGGCCGGACATCCGGACATGCCCGAATTGAGCTTCAACGGCGATGACGTCGGCGCCATTGTCGATTATTTGAAGTCGATCCAGGTGCGCTGAGCGGCGCATCGCTCTATCCTTCCGGCGAAGTCCCGCCAGCCTGTCTCCCCCATTGCCAGCGAGTGTCCTCCCATGAGCAGTGCGCTTTTCTCGTCCCTTCCGGTTGCCGGCATGACTTTGGCCAATCGTCTCGTGGTCGCGCCGATGTGCCAGTATTCGGCCAATGACGGCTCGGCCTCCGACTGGCACATGATGCATCTCGGCATGCTGGCGAATTCCGGCGCCGGGCTGGTGATCGTCGAGGCGACGCATGTCGAGCGTCACGGCCGGATCACGCATGGCTGCGTCGGACTTTACTCGGATGCTAACGAGCTCGCGCTCGGTCATGTCATCGCCGCCGCCAAAACCTACGGCAAGGCCAAGTTCGGCGTGCAACTCGCCCATGCCGGCCGCAAGGCATCGTCGCAGCGGCCGTGGGAGGGCGGCACGTATCTGCGCCCCAACGAAGATCCGTGGCAGACCATCGCGCCGTCGGCGATTGCCTTCGGCGACGGCTGGCACGCGCCGCGCGAAATGACCGAAGCCGACATGGACCGCGTGCGCGACGCCTTCGTCAGTTCGGCAAGACGCGCGCTGCGCATCGGCTTCGACGAGATCGAGCTGCACCTGGCGCACGGCTATCTGATGCACAGCTTCCTGTCGCCGGTGTCGAACAAGCGCACCGACCAGTATGGTGGCTCGCTGGAGAACCGGCTGAGCTTCCCGCTGGCGGTGGTGCGCGCGGTGCGGGCCGTGGTGCCGAAGGAGGTGCCGCTCGGGGCTCGCATCTCGAGCGTCGACTGGCGTGACGATGGCCTGCAGGGCGACGACGCGGTCGCCATCGGCAAGGCGCTCAAGGCCGAAGGGATCGACTTCATCTGCGTGTCGTCCGGCGGCATCACCGCCGATACGCGCACGCCGACGACGCCGGGCCACAACGTGCCAGTCGCCGAACGCATCAGGAAGGAAGCGGGCATCAAGGTGCGCGCCGTCGGCCTCATCACCACGGCGGAGCAGGCCGAGGAGATCGTCGCCTCCGGCAAGGCCGATCTGGTGGCGGCCGGGCGCGCCTTTCTCGACGATCCGCATTTCGGCTGGCACGCCGCCAAGGCGCTCGGCGCCGAGGTGGCATTGCCGAACCAGTATCTGCGCGCCGGCCCGAAGATGTGGGCGCCGACGCCGAAGGCCTAACCGGCGAGGGCGGTTGCGACCGGCGGCATCATGCCGATGCGGCCGACGCCGGGCAGCTTGAGCGCCGGGTAGCGCACATCGAAGCCGGCGACGAGGCCGAGCAGGTTGATCTCGAAGCCCTCGATCCAGCCGGCCTTGACGCCGGCGAGGCCGTAGACCGACAGTTCGATGCCAGTGCCGCTATCGGTGCGGCCGGCATAAATGCCGTCACGGAAGTCGCGGCCGACAGCATTGGCGGGCAGGGCCACTTTCAGCTCCGGCACGGCGCGCAGCACCGCAGCCGTGAAGCTGTTGGAATTCGGCCCCGGCCAGATGCGGTAGTCGCCGGCTTTGGCATAAGCATAGTCACGCACGGCGGCTTCCACCTTCGGGATCAGCGCTTCCGCCTCGGCGCCGGACACGTCGGCGATGGTCACCGGCGCGTTGCCGTACCAGCGCGCATCCGCTGCCCAGCCGTTCCGGCGCACGGGTGTGCCCCAGCCGACGACGTCGTAGCGCGTCCAGCGCGCCTCGCCGGCCCGCTTGAACACGATCCAGCTATGGACCGAGAAAATGCCTTTCCAGGCGCCGGTGGTGCCCGAATAGACGATCAGACGGGCGGGCTGGAACGCGCGGGCGGCGGGCAGGGTGCCGGTCGAGGACCAGTCGGCCTGGCTCCAGGAGCGCGGCGCGTCGCCCGCAGCGTAGAGAGCGGCGCGCGCGATCAGCGGCACCAGGAAGATGGCGAAGACAAGGAGCATGGTGAGGGCACGGCGGCTGGGCATGGGGATACCCTAACGTGGGTTCGCGGCGCCGGTGGGGCAAGGGTCGCGGGCGCAGCCCTCACGCCACCTTGTTGTCGCGGATCGTCAGTTGCGGGAACTTGTCGGCGCCGCCACGGGTGAGGTCGCCGGTGACGGCCTTGTCCCAGGCCATGCCGACGACGGCGCCGCCCTTGATCGCGGAGAATACGTTCGATGTGATCTCGGCCTTGCCCGCGCCATCGACGACCGAGACGCCGACGCCGATGCCGGCCTCGCGCACGACATTGGCGGTGACCTTGCAGTCGCGCAAATATTTGCCGGCGCCGACCACGATGCCCATCGTCGGCGCGTTCTGAATGGTGTTGCCGGACACTGTGGTATCGGCCTCGACACCGATGCCGACGCCATAGGCGTCCGGTCCGCCCTGCGGCCGCTTGTTGGTCATGTTGCGGATGACATTGCCGCGCACCACGGCAAGACGTCCGCCCTGATCCATATTGGTCACGGCGATGCCCATCGCGGCGGTGTCGATGACATTGTCGATAATGGTGGCATCGACGAAATCGAATTCTGAATAGATCGCCACTTCGCCGAGGTCGCTGCAGATGTTGCCCCGGATGACGATGTGCGAGGCGGCGTTGCCGCGCACCGCGGTGAAGGCGGCACCGCGGATGGTATTGCCGCGCACGATGACGCGTTCGGCGCGATAGACATTGATGGCGTTGCCGTTCTGCCCGTCGCCGCCACCGCGCGCCTGCGTATCCTCGATGGTGTTGTTCTCGATAACGCTGCCGTCGCTGCGCTTGGCGCTCTGCCAGACGCGGATGCCGCCATTGCCGGATTTTGAAATCGTGTTGCCGCGAATGGTCAGGCGGCCGTCGAGCGAAAACAGCGCATTGTCGGCGCTGTTGCGGATTGTCGTGCCGCTGATCGTGCCGGTGCAATGCGTCAGCGCCACCGCATTGCCGCCGGCATTGACGATCACGCAATCGGCGATGGTCAGACCCGAAACGGCGTTGAAATTGACCAGTGCGCCATCGCTGCCGGGCTTTATGCCCTGGCCGTCGAGCGTGAGCCCGTGAAGCGCGATGTCGCTCGCGTCCTGTGCGGTGAAAAGGACAGGGCCTTGCACGAGACGCAAGGTCGTCTCGCCGTGTGCGCCAAGGATGCGCAAGCCGGGTGGAAGCTGCAACGGCCCGGTGCGATAGCGGCCGAGGCCAAGCCATAATGGTTGCCGCACGCGCCCGGCTTCGTCGATGGCCTTCTGCAATGCCAGCGTCTGATCGCTGTCGGTATTGGCGCGGACGCCGAAGCGCGCGGCGTCGATGCCTTTTGGCTCTTGCGCGCGCGCGGCTACCGGCGCGGCAAAGGCGCTGGCGAGCGAACCGGCTATTACATCGCGGCGGGTGAGAGGCATGGCCGCAGTGTGCGCGGAACCGGCTTAGGTCCGGTTAACGGCGGCGTTCAAAGCCACCAGCACCTTCTCGCCGGCGCGGGCGAGGTCGGCGGCGGTGAATTTCTTTCGGCTGGTTGTTCTACCAGAGCGTAGTCCCGTCCTCCGTTCGTTCCCGCGAAAGCGGGAACCCAGTGCTTTTCTATCTGGGCCTCCGCTTTCGCGGGGGCGAACGGAGAAGGAGGCTGTTCGTGATCCGAGAGGCCGCGCGAGCCGCGCCACCTTCGGCACATGCACGAACACGGCGAGCCGCACGCCGCTGTCCACCGCGCGCCAGCACAGATAGTTGCATAGGTAGCGCCCGGCATCGCGTGACAGCACGGCGGGCACCTGCGCCGCGCGGGCGGCGGCGAGCAGGCGCTGCGCTGGCATCGGCATGCACTTCGCGGACGGCGCGCCCGCCGCGATGACGCCGCGGCGCAGCACTTTGCCGGAGGCGTCGGGCAGCAGCGCCAGCGCATTGCGCGCCCGTGTCTCGATGCGGATGGCCTTGGCGCGGCCGTGCAGGCCGAACATCAGCAGCGCGTCGGGTCTATGCTGGGCGATGAGCGCCGGCAGGTCGCGATCGACCGCGGCGTAGCTCGTCGTGAAGATGTGCGTGACGATCCTCGCATCGGCCAGCACCGGCCGCCGCAGACGTGCCAGCGCGCGCACCAGTTTCACCGTCGGATTATACGGCGCGCCGGGGAAGGGCCCGAAGCCGGTGATGAGGATGGTGGGCATGGATCAGCTAAGTTCCTGAAAAATATGATATTCGATGATAGCTTGCAGAAACCCATTTTGGGTATTATCATCCCCAAAATGGGTACAATGATATCTGCCGTCGGCCTGTCCGATGCGCTGTTCTCCAAGGTGCAGCAGCGCGTGCTGGCACTCATCTTCGGTCATCCCGGCCGGAGTTTCTATACGTCCGAGATCGTGCGCACAGTGCGTTCCGGCGTTGGGGCCGTCGAGCGCGAACTGGCCCGGCTCAGGATGAGTGGGCTCGTCACAACCGAACGCATTGGCAATCAGGTGCATTACCGGGCGAATGTATTGGCCCCAGTCTATGAGGACCTGCGCGGCTTGGTCGAGAAGACTGCCGGTCTAACGGACGTCATCAGGCGAGCGCTCGAACCGTTCTCTCAAACGGTTGCAGCCGCCTTCGTTTTTGGCTCCGTCGCCAAAGGCGCCGACACCGCGACCAGCGATGTCGACCTCTTGGTGATCGGCGACAATCTCGATTATGCTGCGCTTTATTCCGCTCTGCAGGCCGCCGAGGGGAAGGTAGCGCGTAAGATCAATCCGTTGTTCGTTACACAGGACGACTGGCGCAGAAAGTCCGCGGTCAGCGAATCTGTTTTCGCGAAAATTGGGCGATCGCCAAAGGTTTTCCTCGTCGGTTCCGAAAAGGTTCTGCGCGATGGCACGGGAAGAGCTCGACAATCTGGTAAGAGCCGGCCTTCTCAAGGTCGAGCCGGCGGCGCGCGATGAGTTCGGCGGCATGGTCAAATCCGCGCGACGTGGCCTTACGGACGCGCAGAACGGGAGCATTTCGTCCGACAGCCAGTTCGATCTCGCTATCGAAGCGGCTCACAAGTTGGCTCTCGCCGCGCTTCGGCACGCCGGTTATCGATCCGAGAACCGCATCACGGTATTTCAGGCGCTGGTGCACACGGTTGGTGTCGACCGCGCCGATCTCCAGATATTTTTACGTGCTCACAACCAGCGTAACCTGGCTGCTTACGAAGGCCGTTATGATCTCGATGTGAAACTGCTTGACGATTTGATCACGGCGGCGAAGCGTCTTGCAGTGGCTGTTGGAGCACTCAAGCCACCCGTGTTTTAGAGCGGGATATGGTGCGAGCTACATCGCCACCTTGACCAGGAAGCGCTCGACTTCGCCCTTGAGGTTGGCGCTGGCCTTTTCGACCGCTTCGGAAGCCGCCAGCACCGTCTGCGCCGAATGCTGAGTGCCGCTCGCGGCATCGACGACCTCGCCGAGCACACCGTCGATGATCTTGGAGCCCTGTGCCGTGCTGGTCACGTTCTGAGAGATCGAGCCGGTGGCGCTGGCTTGCTGCTGCACCGATGCCGAGATCGACGTGGTGTGACTGTTGATCTCGTCGATGCGTTTGGCGATGCGGGCGATGGCCTCGACCGAGTCCTGCGTCGATTTCTGGATCTCGAGAATTTGCGCCGAGATGTCCTCGGTGGCGCTGGCCGTCTGGATTGCGAGCGCCTTCACCTCGTTGGCGACCACGGCGAAGCCGCGGCCGGCGGCGCCGGAGCGTGCGGCTTCGATGGTGGCGTTGAGCGCCAGCAGGTTCGTCTGGCCGGCGATGTTGCGGATCATCTTGACGACGTCGCCGATCTTGTCGGCAGCGCGCGCCAGGCGCTTGAAGTCGTCATTGGTGACATGGGCCTCGTCGAGCGCGACCCGCACGATGTGCGTCGCGCGCATCAGCCGCTCGTCGACTTCGGAGGCAGATGCCGACAGTTCCTCGACGGCGGCTGCCACCGTCTCGACATTGCTGACCGCCTCCTGCGAGGTTCGCCGCGCGTCTTCGGCGCGCAAGGTGGTGTGGCCAGAGGAGTCGAGCAATGCGGCAGCAGTGGCGTGCATCTCGCTGGCACTGTCGGCGACAGTCTTGAGCAACGTCTCGGCGCCGGCACGGAATTCGTTGATGGCGGCCTCTGTGGCGGCGCGGCGGCTCTCGTGTTGCTCCGTCGCGATGCGCCGTTCTTCGGCGGCGCGGCGCTCGGTGATGTCCTCGTGTGTCGTAATCCAGCCACCGCCTTCAATCGGGTGATTGGTGATCAGATAGAGGCGGCCCTGGCCGGCGTCGACTTCGGCGGTCGTGGTGCGGCCCTCGCGATAGGCCGTGAGAAACTTGTCGCGATATTCCTGGGGATCGGCTGCGAAGGTACCCTTCGCGACGCGGCGCGCCAGAATTTCGGACAAGGTGGAGCCGGGCGACACCTCGTCCGACGTCAGGTTGTACATGCTGTAGTAAAGCGTGTTGCAGATGGTAAGCCGTTCGTCGGCATCGAACATGCTCAGGCCGTGCGGCATGCTGTTGAGCGCACGGCGGATCTGTTCGCTGGTGCGGCGCTGACGGCGCGTGAAACGCGCCGCGGTGGCGGTGGCAGAGAGTTGGCCGAACACGGCGGCGATGACCGCGCACAGGCCGATCAGAAAGCCTTGCGGAACATCGGAGGGGAGAATTGCAACTGCCGCCAGTAAAAGGACGGCAAAGCCGGCGCCGAATGCGGCGAGCCCGACAAAAGTTATTTTGACCAGGCCGCTCTTCAGGGCCGAAGAAAGTCGGGCATTCCGCATAATTGGACTTCCGGCTGCCCGCGAACCCTAGGCCCCATGCGTTTAAACAGGGTTAATCCAAGGTTAATTCCAGATTATCGGAAGGCGGTGCGTGGTAGCCGGTTCCCTCGTCGCGCGAGGTCGCTACAGCCCCAGCAGGCCGGCGATGTCCTCGACCGCCAAGGTCGGCGAGAGCGTGCCGGCGGCAACCGCGCTTTCGGCCTGCCGGAGTTTGGCGCGCACCGCCGGATCGCTGCGCAGTCGCGCGGTCAGGCGCTCCTCCAGCATGGTCCACATCCATTTGACCTGCTGGTCGCGCCGCCGCGCGGTGAGCTCGCCCGAGATCATCATCTTGTTCCGGTAGTCGGTGACGTGGCCCCACAGCGTATCGATGCCGCCGCCGGTCAGCGCCGAGTAAGTGATGACCGGCACCATCCAGGTCGGCGAGCGCGGTTGAAGGATATGCAGCGCGCTGCGGAAATCGGCGGCGGCGACATTGGCGCGGGCGATGTTGTCGCCGTCGGCCTTGTTGACCGCGATCATGTCGGCGAGCTCGACGATGCCCTTCTTGATACCTTGTAGCTCGTCGCCGGTGCCGGCGACCATCAGCACCAGGAAGAAATCGGTCATGTCGGCGACCGCGGTTTCGGACTGGCCGACGCCGACGGTCTCGACGATGACGACATCGTAACCGGCGGCCTCGCAGAGCAGCATGGTCTCGCGCGTCTTGGCGGCGACGCCGCCGAGCGTGCCGGAGGACGGCGAGGGGCGTATGAAGGCGTTGGCATCGAGCGACAGCCGCGCCATGCGCGTCTTGTCGCCGAGGATCGAGCCGCCGGTGCGCGAGGACGACGGATCGACCGCCAGTACCGCGACCTTATGGCCGGTTTCGGTGAGATAGGTGCCGAGCGCGTCGATGGTGGTCGACTTACCGGCGCCCGGCGCGCCGGTGATGCCGATGCGAATGGCCTTTCCGGTCGCCGGCAGCAGCTCCTGCACCAGGCGATGCGCGGTCGCGCGGTGGTCGGCGCGGGTCGATTCAACCAGCGTGATGGCGCGGGCGAGCTTGGCGCGGTCGCCCGCGCGGATTGCCGCGGCAAGGGCTTTGGAATCGAGGCTGCGAGCCGACATTCGGTACTAACTAGCCGAAGGGGCGTGTGCCGTCACGCCCCTCCGGTTTGGCTCAGGTTGGCGCCAGGGTCGCCTTGCGTCCCATGAAGCCGCGCCACAGCATCAGGCCCCAGACCGCGACCGTGATGACGCCGAGCACACCGGCGATCGGCCGCTCGAAGAACACCAGCGCGTTGCCGTCGGCCTTGATCATCGAGGTCATGAAGTTCTGCTCGAGCATTTCGCCGAGCACGAGCCCGAGGATCGCCGGCGCGATCGGAAAACCGTTCTCTTCCATCAGCCAGCCGATGATGCCCAGCACCAGCATGATCAGCACGCCGTAGAAGGAATTGGTCATAGCGTAGGAGCCCACCAGGCAGAACAGCAGGATGATCGGCAGCAGCACATTGCGCGGCACTCGCAGGATCTGCTTGGCCGACTTGATGGCGGCCCAGCCGAGCGGCAACATCAGCAGATTGGCGAGGACGAAGATGATGAACACCGCGTAGATGAACTGCGGATTCTGCAGGAACACGGTCGGACCGGGATTCATGCCCTTCATGTAGAGCACGCCAATGACGATCGCGGTGATCGAATCGCCGGGAATGCCGAACACCAGCGCCGGAATCCAGGCGGCAGCGAGCGCCGAATTGTTGGCCGAGGTGGCGTCGACGATGCCCTCGATGTGACCGGTGCCGAATTTCTCCGGCGTCTTCGAGAACCGCTTGGAAATCGCGAACGAAATCCAGGCCGCAATGTCGGCGCCGGCGCCCGGCAGCGCACCGATGGCGACGCCGAGTGCGGAGCCGCGCAGGAAGTTGAACCAGTATTTCTTGAGCACGCTCCACACGCCGTGGAAGATGTTGCCGATCTTCTGCGCCAGGACGACGTTACGCTCATCGACGCTGACCGCGCCACGCAACAGTTCCGACAGCGCGAACATGCCGATCATGGCCGGAATGAAGCTGATGCCTTGCAGCAGTTCGACGCTGCCGAAGGTGAAACGGGGATGACCCGCGGTGGGATCGATTCCGATGCAGTTGATGAGCAGGCCGAAGATCAGCGAGGTGACGCCTTTGAGCGGGTCGCCCGTGGTCATGAAGATCGCGCAGGTCAGGCCGAGCAGCGCGAGCCAGAAATATTCGAAGGACGAGAAGTTGATCGCCGCTTCGGCGAGGACAGGCGCACAGACAATGAGAAGTGCGACGCCGATCATGCCGCCGAGGACGGAGAAGACGAGATTGACGCCGAGGTTAAGGTCAAGCTCACCCTTCTTAGACATGGCGTAGCTTTCGTCGGTATAGGCGGCGGACGCGGGCGTGCCGGGAATGCGCAGCATCGCAGCGGGGATATCGCCGGCGAAGATCGCCATTGCGGTCGCGGTGACGATGGCGCCGAGTGCCGGCACGGGATCCATGAAGAATGTGACCGGCACGAGAAGTGCGGTTGCCATCGTCGCGGTCAGGCCCGGCATCGCGCCGACGAACATGCCGAACGCCGCGGAGGCGACGATGACCCACAAGACGTTCGGATCGAGGACGAGGCCGGCGGCGGTGACAAACGCGTCCATGACGGCCTCACAAAATCGCGTCGAGCACGCCGCGCGGCAATGGCACGCGCAGCAGGGTGGCGAAGAACCAGTGAATCGCGAAGGTCGCGACCACGGCCGTGACGACGGCCGATAGCGGCCTCACGCCGAACCACAAGAACAGCGCCAGCAGGATGACGATCGCCACCGGAATGAAACCGATCGCGTCGCCGACGAGGATGTAGAGCAGCAGGGAGCCGAGCATCAGGAAGAAGCTGACGACGCGCCATGGTTGCCGTGTCCATGGCGCCATCTCGACCCAGCCTGCGCCGGATCGGCGGGCGGCGAGCCCGCGCCAGACCAGGAGCACACCGCACATGATCAGCAACGTGCCAAGAACGCGGGGAAATAGGGAAGGCCCGTAGGGCTGGCCGGGAAACGCCGGAAACGTCGACGTCATGGCGATCATGGCAACGGACAGAAGAATAAGGATTAGTCCGTTGATCGCGTCGTTCGCGCGCATTGCCACTCCGGAAACTTGCAGGAATTGAGATCAGACTCAAGAATTTTGCCGGCCGCTGGTGCGGCCGGCAAAGGTGGTGCGTGAGGCTCCAACCTCGCGCGCGGTCGCGTGTCGCGTCAGCTCTTGGCGAGACCGGCGGCCTTCATGGCCGAGCCCATTTGCTTGTCGGCCTTGTCCATGAAGTCGGCAAAGCCCTTGGCGTCCGCCCAGAGCACGCCATAGCCACGGGAGCTCATGAAGTCATTGTATTCCTTGGAGGCGTAGATCTTCTTGAGCGATGCGGTGAGCTTGGTTGCCATGTCCGCCGGCAGCCCCTTCGGCCCAACGAAACCGCGCCAGGCGCCGGTGGTGAAGTCGATGCCCATCGCTTCCTTCAGCGTTGGGATGTCCTTGAAGGCGGCGGCACGCTGCGGTGCCATGAGTGCGAGAGAGCGGGCCTTGCCGGCGTCGATCATGGCGCGGGCTTCCGGCACCGAGCAGGTCGTGAAGTCGATACCGCCGGCGGCGAGGTCTTGCATTGCGGGTGCGGCGCCATTCGACGGAACCCAAGTGACGTGGTTGCCGGGCAAGCCGAGCGCCTGCAGCCAGCCGACGAGAGCCAGATGCCAGATGCCGCCCTGGCCGGTGCCGGACGCCTTGAACTTGCCGGCCGGCGCCGCCTTGATGGCGTCGGCGAGTTCCTTCACCGTCTTGTACTGGCTGTCGGCCTTGACCTGGATACCCGGCGGATCCTCGTTCATGAGCGCCAGCGGCGTGTAATCCTTCGGCGTGAGCTGGGTGAGGCCCTGCCAGTGCATCATCGAGATTTCGACGGTGACGATGCCGAGCGTGTAGCCGTCCGGCGCCGCGGTCGCGATCGCCGAATGGCCGACGACACCCGAGCCGCCGGTGCGGTTGACGACGTTGATGGGCTGGCCGAGGTCCTTCTCAAGGAGTGCCGCGACGATGCGCGCCGTGGCGTCGGTGCCGCCGCCTGCGCCCCACGGGCAGATCATCTGGATGGGCCGCGTCGGATAATTCTGGGCGAAGGAGGGCTTGGCTCCGGCGGCCAATCCAGCGCCGGCGATCGCCGTCGCGGCCATGAAATCGCGTCGTGTCAGCTTGGTCATGCGGTCGCTCCCATGTGCGCCGGTCTATCCGCCGGCTTTGTATGATGATGTGATGTTAGGGCCGGGCATAGCGGCCGGTCAATCGCCGATGCCCCGCGCTCATGGTGCGATGCAAACGGCGTAGCGTTTCTGCGCATGCCGGCATCGCCGCGAAAAAAACGACGTGGCGTTGTTTCTCGCGTGCCGGCCGCGAGGCGTCAGTCGTTCTTACCGTCGTCAGCGGGTCGAGCGCCGCCGAACAAGGCGAGACCCGTGGCGGAAAGTATCGGTTGAAATGCAGCGTACGGGATGAAGACGATATATTCGCCCTCGGCGTAGGCGCCGACGGCGTAGGGCGAGAAGTAAACGATGAAGCCGGAACTCTTGCCGGCTTCGGTGGACGGCGCGAGAGCAATGCCACCGATGTCGGTGATTCTGGGCTTGACGCCGGACAGCCATTGATCCTTGTCGGGATCGGCGACTTCGACATCGCGTGCTTTCTTTTCGATGGCCAGCGCGGCGCGGATCAGATGCGCGAGGCGCTGGAGCGTCGGACCGCCATCCGCCATCTCCTTGAAGAATGGCTTGATGTTGATAAAGCGCGCCGCTTGCGTGTCCCAGAGCAGCGTGTCGACGACATGGTTAGGGTGAGCGCCGCCCTCATAGGTGTCGTCGCTGCGCACGATGCTGAGATAGGAGCCGATGGCGCTGCGCAGCCTGTCGGTGCGCTTGTAGAAGAACTTGCGGCCGTCGCTGAACAGATCGGGCGTCGATTTGAATTCTGCGGCCGCCTCGGCACGGGCCTTGTCGTATTGACGTTTGCCGCTGGCGAGCAGCTTTTCATAAAGCGCCGGATAAGTCTTCAAAGCAGGGTCGATGACGACGCTGGCCTCGATGGTCTTGTCGTCGATGGCGATGACGGGCTTGGGCTCGTCGGCCGCGATGGCGGGGCCGGCAAAGACAAGAAATGCGAGAAGCGCGACAGGCGCTCTCATGATGGGCCTCGTATTATTCCGCCGCCTGCTGGTCGTGGCCGAGACGGTGATGCAATGTCTTGAGGAGTTTCAGCGCCGCTTCCGAGATTACCGTGCCCGGCGGGAAAATCGCCTCGCAGCCAGACTTCATCAGTGCATCGTAGTCCTGCGGCGGCACGACGCCGCCGACTACGATCATGATGTCCTCGCGGCCTTGCGCTGCCAGCGCCTTCTTCAGTTCCGGCACCAGAGTGAGATGCGCTGCGGCGAGCGACGACACGCCGAGAATGTGCACATCGTTCTCGACCGCCTGCCGCGCGGCTTCATCGGGCGTCGCGAACAGCGGCCCAATGTCGACGTCGAAGCCGAGATCGGCGAAGGCCGAAGCGATGACCTTCTGGCCGCGGTCGTGGCCGTCCTGGCCGATCTTGGCGACCAGCAGGCGAGGCCGGCGGCCTTCCGCGGCTTCGAAGGCTTCGACCGCTTCACGCACCTTATCGACCGTCGGAGTCATGCCGACCTCCCGTTTGTAGACGCCGGTTATCGACTTGATCGACGCGACGTGGCGACCAAAGACTTTTTCCAGCGCGTCCGAAATCTCGCCGACGGTGGCCTTGGCGCGGGCGGCGTCGACGGCGAGTTCCAGCAGGTTGCCGTTGCCGGTGGCGGCGCGGGTGAGCGCATCGAGCGCCTCCTTGAGCGCGACCGGATCGCGCTCGGCCTTGAGGCGGGCGAGCTTGTCGAGTTGCTTTTGGCGGACCTCGGCGTTGTTGACTTTGAGCACCTCGATTGGGTCTTCCTCGACCGGCTGGTACTTGTTGACGCCGATGACCGACTGCACGCCGGCGTCGATGCGGGCCTGCGTCTTGGCGGAGGCCTCCTCGATGCGCAGCTTGGGAATGCCGGCCTCGATGGCCTTGGCCATGCCGCCCAGGCTCTCGACTTCCTCGATATGAGCCCAGGCCTTGGCGGCGAGATCGGCCGTCAGCTTCTCGATGTAGTATGAGCCGCCCCACGGATCGACGATGCGGGTGGTGCCGCTCTCCTGCTGCAGCAGGATCTGGGTGTTGCGGGCGATGCGCGCCGAGAAGTCGGTCGGCAGCGCCAGCGCCTCGTCGAGCGAATTGGTATGCAGCGACTGGGTGTGGCCCTGCGTCGCCGCCATCGCCTCGATCATGGTGCGCGCGACGTTATTGAACACATCCTGCGCAGCCAGCGACCAGCCCGAGGTCTGCGAATGGGTGCGCAGCGATAGCGAGCGCGCATCGTCGGGCTTGAACGGTTTCATCAGCTTCGCCCAGATCATGCGCGCGGCGCGCAGCTTGGCGATCTCCATGAAGTAGTTCATGCCGATCGCCCAGAAGAACGACACGCGCGGGGCGAACTGATCGATCGTCAGCCCCGCCTTGATGCCGGCGCGGACATATTCGAGGCCGTCGGCCAGCGTATAGGCAAGCTCAAGGTCCTGCGTCGCGCCGGCTTCCTGCATGTGATAGCCGGACACCGAGATCGAGTTGAATTTCGGCATCTCGGCGGAGGTGTAAGCGAAGATGTCGGAGATGATGCGCAACGACGGCCCGGGCGGGTAGATATAGGTGTTGCGAACCATGAATTCTTTGAGGATGTCGTTCTGGATCGTGCCCGACAATTTGTTGTGCGGCACGCCTTGCTCTTCTGCGGCGACGATATAGAGCGCCAGCACCGGCAGCACCGCGCCATTCATGGTCATCGACACGCTCATCTGGTCGAGCGGGATGCCGGAGAACAAGGTGCGCATGTCGTAGATCGAGTCGATCGCGACGCCGGCCATGCCGACGTCGCCGGCGACGCGCGGGTGATCGGAGTCGTAGCCGCGATGCGTGGCGAGATCGAAAGCGATCGACAGGCCCTTCTGGCCGGCGGCGAGGTTGCGCCGGTAGAAGGCGTTGGAATCTTCCGCAGTCGAGAAGCCGGCATATTGCCGGATGGTCCAGGGCTGCGCCGCGTACATCGCCGGGTAGGGCCCGCGCAGGAACGGCGCCTTGCCGGGATAGGTGTCGAGGAAATCGAGGCCGGCGACGTCCTTCTCGCCATAGACCGGCGCGACCTGAATGCCTTCCGGCGTCATCCAGGACGCGGCGTTGTCATTGTTCGCGGCGAGCTTGGGCTCAGCGAAAGCGACGGTGGCGAAGTTCGGGATTTGGGTCATGGTGCCCCCACGATATCATACGCGGCCGTCAGCGTCGAAAGCACGTCGCAGCCGACGTAAACGAAGGTATTGACGCCCGCGGCCTTCAGCGCAGCTTCGAGTTCGCCCGGGCGGCCGGCGAGATGCACGGTAGCGCCCGCGGCGGCGAGTTCCTTTGCGGCGTCGATCGCCTCGGCTTCATAGACCTTGTCGGTTGAACAGAGGCAGGCGAGCTTCGTTCCCGACGCCTTGAACGCGGCGAGCATCTCAGCGCGATCCTTGAATCCGTCGGTTACTACTGCCTCGATGCCGCCGGCCTCGTAGAAGTTCCGCGCGAAGGTCGCGCGCGCGGTGAATTCCGAGAGCTTGCCGAGGGTGGCGAGAAACACTTTCGGCCGCGAGCCGGTCTTGCGGGCCAGTGCGTCGGACTTGTCGCGCAGCGCCTCGAACGGCGCGGCAAGTCGCATCGCGGCGAGCGCGTCGAAGGTGATCGCGCCGGTGATGGGCGCAACGTTCACGCGCGGCACGCCAAGCACCTTGACCTCGGCCTCGCCGAGATTGGGGAATTCGCTGGCGCCGGTGAGCGGGTCCTTGCGGCGCGCGACATTGGCTTCGCGTGTCTTGCGCGTGTCGACGACCTTTTTCTGGATGACGCCTTGTGCAATGGCGTCGGCCGCGCCGCCGGCTTTCTCGATTTCCTGAAACAGCGACCATGCGGTCTGCGCGAGCTGTGTCGTTAGTGTCTCGATGCCGCCGGCACCCGCCGCCGGATCGGCGACACGGTAGAGGTTCGACTCTTCGAGCAGGATGAGCTGCTGGTTGCGCGCGACGCGGCGGGCAAAGGCGTCGGGCAGGCCGCGTGCCTGGGTGAACGGCAACACCGTGATCGCATCGGCGCCGCCGACGCCGGCGGCGGTGATGGCAATCGTCGTGCGCAGCATGTTCACGTAAGGATCGCGTTGCGTCATCATGCGCCACGCCGTCTCTGCCGAGACGAAGGCAGGCTTGGCGGTGAGGCCGCTGGCTTCCTCGACGCGCGCCCACAGTTTCCGCAGGGCGCGGAATTTGGCGATGGTCATGAACTCGTCGGCGTCGGCGGCGAGGCGGAAGAAGATCAACTCTCTCGCGCGGTCGAGCGGCACGCCGCTGTCGACGAACATGCGCAGATAGGTCACCGCATTGCCGAGCGCGAAAGCGAGCTCCTGCGCTTCCGAGCCGCCGGCGGCATGGACGGCGCGGCCGTCCGCCACCGCGAACGGACCTTTGAAGCCCTGGCCCGCCAGATCGGCGGCGAAGCCGGCCAGCATTTTGGCGGTCTCGGCCCAGGGCCTTGGCGCGGCGCCGTTGCGCGCCATCAGCCCGAGCGGGTCGTGGGCGAAGCGGATTTGCGTCGCCGCCGGGTCGATGCCGCGCGCCTTCACTGCCTTGGCGAGGTTCAGCCCGGCTTCCTTCTCCTGCGCGCTGAAGTCGGTTTCGATCGCCACGGCGTCGAGCCAGACATCCTGCAGAGCGCGGGCGATGGTCGACTCGGAGCCGCCGAGTCCGTAGCCGTAGGCGCCGATCGAGCCGGCAAAGATCAGCGACAGTCCGGTGGCGCCGTTTTCGAGGTCGGTCAGCGCCTGATTGTTCGCCTCGACGGCGTCCGGATGATCGACCCGCTGCACCACCTGCCACGGCTCGCCCGCCGCGCGGCCGGGGACGGCATGAGCACCTGCGGCGCGGGGATAAAGCGGCTCGACGCGCAGGCCGTCATAGGTCCGAGTGACGAGGCGCTTGTCGAAATCCGCGCCTTTGAGGGCCACATCGACCAGTTTACGCCATTCGGCGGCATCGGTCGGCGGAAATTCGGCGGCGAGGGCGAGGGGTTTGGCGGTGCTCATAGGGGCAAACTGCCATAGAAGCCGTCATCTCGCTATTGCGATATGACAAGCCAGGGCAGGGCCAGGCGGCCGTCAGGATCGCGGCGGCAGGCGCTCGATCCCGGCGGTATCGACGCCCCGCAGCGCCTCCTGGAGGTCGCGGCCGGCGATCCCATGGTTGCCGGCGATCTCGGCGAGCGGCATCAGCACGAAGGCGCGCTCGAACAGGCGCGGGTGGGGCAATATGAGGCCCGGCTCGTCCAGCGTCAGGTCGCCATAGGCGATGATGTCGATGTCGACGGTACGCGGTCCCCAGCGCCGCTCATTGGCCCGGTCACGCCCAAGAGCGCGTTCGATCTCCTGCACGCGCGCGAGCAGGGCGAGCGGCGCCAGCGTCGTGTCGATGGCGACGCAGAGATTGATGAAGGGCGCCTGGTCGGTCACGCCCCAGGGCGGCGTCCTGTAGTCGGATGAGCGGGCGACGAGTGTAACCCCCGGCGTCTGCGCCAGCGCGGCCACCGCGCGATCGAGCATTGAGCGGCTGTCGCCGACATTGCCGCCGAAGGCGAGGTAGGCGCGGGCCGCCCCGGTGGTCATTTGCCGCTGGCGCGGCTGCGCACAAGCGTGACGCCGACGTCGCTGAAGGTCGCGGCGATCGGCGCATGCGGCTTGTGAATGGTCACCGCGACCGTGAGGACGCGCGGAAAGGCGGCGAGCACGGCGTCCGCCACTGCGCCGCCCGCGGCTTCGATGAGCCGGAAGCGCTGGCCGGTGAAAACCTTCTCCACGCATTGCGCGACGTCGGCATAGGACACGGTGTCCTTGACCTTGTCGGAGCGCGCGGCCTCGGAAAGATCAATGTCGAGGTCGAGATCGATCATGAAGGTCTGCCCGACCCGGCCCTCATGCGGCATGATGCCGTGATAGGCATGCAGAGTCAGGTCGCGGATGAAAATGCGGTCGGTCACGGCGCACTTCCTTTTTCGATGGCGGCGAGCACACGCAAGGCCTGCACCGTCTCCGCTACATCATGGACGCGCACGATCGCCGCGCCCTGCTGCACGGCGTAGATATGGCTGGCGATGGAGCCGCCGATGCGCTCGGTCGGCGGCGCCGGGCTCACCGAATTAATGAAGCGCTTGCGCGAGGCGCCGACCAGCAGCGGCAGGCCGAAGCTGCGGAACGTCGCGGTATGCGCTAGCGTGACGATGCTCTGTTCCGGCGTTTTGCCGAAGCCGATGCCGGGGTCGAGCACGATGTTCTCGCGGGCGATGCCGGCTTCGGAGGCAACCGCGATCGAGCGGGCGAAGAACGCTTCGACGTCGGCGACGATATCGATCCTCGGGTCGGCCTCGTCGCGGTTATGCATGACGATGACCGGAACGCCGCGCGCTGCCACCACCTCGGCCATGTGGGCGTCGCGCTGCAAGCCCCAGACGTCGTTGGCGATGGTGGCGCCGTTATCGAGCGCCCAGGCCGCGACCTCGGACTTGAGCGAGTCGATCGAAACCGGCACGCCGAGCTTCGCAACGGCGGGCAGCACAGGCTTGAGCCGCGCCACTTCCTCGTCGGCGCTGACCGGCTGCATGCCATCATAGGGCCGCGTCGACTCCGCGCCGATGTCGATGATGTCGGCGCCCTGCGCCACCATCTCCTCGGCATGGGCGATGGCGCGCTTGGGATCGAGAAACTTGCCGCCGTCGGAGAAGGAGTCCGGCGTGACGTTGAGAATGCCCATGACCAGGGGTCGGCCGCGCGCGAGCAGCGCAACAAGCGGCTCCGGCGTAACGGAGGGCGCGGCGGGCGGTTCAAGGGTGCGGGCAGTGGCCATGGCGAGTGGCATGGCGCGGCCCACGGCAGGCTGTCAAGCAGGGGCGAGATTGGGGCAGGTCGGTGTCTAGCGCCGGTAGGAGATCATGAGCGGCAGCTTCTTGGCGTGCTCGATCCAGCGCTCGACGACCTTCTCGGACGGCAGGAATCGCACGATCTGGTGCTCTTCATTGGCCTTGGCCATCGCGGCGGCGAGGTTGCGCGCATTGCGGTGGGCCAGTTCCTTCACCGTGTCGACGCCGGCATATTTGAGGAGCACCGCGTACTCCTTGCTGACGCCCTTGACGCGCATCCGGTCGGCGCCGTTGGCCCAGCACAAGAGCTGCTTCTCGTCGAACTGGGTCTTCTCGGCCAGCAGCTTGCGGCCTTTAACCGTCCTGGCCTTGTCGAGCAACGCGCCCGTCGAACGGATCCCCGCCGACTTGAGGGCGGCGGCGACTTGGCCGTCGATCCCCTGAATGTCGGTGATGGGATAAGACATGCGGAACTCCGGCCTCGAACAAATGTGCTTGGTGCGTGAGAGTGTGTTGGTGCTGGAAGGCGGTCAGACGAACTGACCGAGGCCGGGGATCGAGCCGACGATTTCGCCGATGGCGTCTTCGCCGATCTTTTCGCGGGCGAAGGCGATGGTTTCCTTCGTAACCGCCTGCACCTGGCCCATACTGAGGCCGGCCGCCATCATGCGGCTGCCGGCGCCCATGAGGCCGCCCATGGAAAACAGTCCGCCGCTGCTTTGCTCGGCTTTCAAAAGGGCGTCGGCGCCGGGCAGGCTGTCGATCAGCGCCTGGACTTTATCGGCCGGACCTTCCTTCTGCAGGAAGTCGAGAATGATGCCGACGGATTTTTCTGCGGTCGCCTGGTCGATACCGACATTGGCGACAAGACGCGCAACCAGATCGTTCATGGTCCCCTCACTCTCCACGCTATCGGTGGAGTTCAAAAATGATATTGAACGTTTTGTCGACCTTGACAAGCATGATGCGACGCCTGGCGCGCGAATGTTGATGCGCATTGCGATGCCGCAACGGATACGGCACCGGATACCGACCGGCTGTGATGGCTGTCACACCGGCGATCAAGCATCTTGATCGGCATTTGCGTCAAATCGGATGCAAGGTCAGGGAATTGCGACGGCGACATTGGAAAGATTGCAGTGGCGTACATAACCGATATGGCGATTTTGTGCGACGCCATTCGGCGCGGGGCGCCGTCTTGACCGATATCGCTTAAGAGTATCTGAATGTCGCATCGCAAACGAACGGCAATGAAGTCGAAGGCCCGTTTTTTGTGCAGGGTTGGGTGTTCCGCCGCGACGACGATGTGAAAGGACCGATTGATGAGCACGCTTGAGGCCGTTCTGGCCCATATCGACCGCGATATCGACCACAGCGTGGAGCGCTTGTTCGCGCTGCTGCGGATCGCGTCGGTGTCGACCGATCCGGCCTTCGCGGAGCAGTGCAGGGCGGCCGCGGAATACGTGGCCGCCGACCTCAAAACCATCGGCTTCGACGCCAGCGTGCGGCCGACGGCAGGCCATCCGGTGGTTGTTGGCAAATCGAACGGCGCAAAAGCGCCGCATGTCCTGTTCTACGGGCACTATGACGTCCAGCCGGTCGATCCTCTCAACCTCTGGAAGACGCCGCCCTTCGAGCCGCGCATCGAGACGATGGCGGACGGCCGCAAGATCATCGTCGCGCGCGGCGCCTGCGACGACAAGGGCCAGTTCATGACCTTTATCGAGGCCTGTCGTGCCTACAAGGCGGTGACCGGCAAGCTGCCGCTCAATGTTACCACCATGATCGAGGGTGAGGAGGAGTGCGGCTCGAAGAGTTTGCCGGATTTCGTCCGCGACAACGCCGCCGAACTCAAGGCCGATCTCGCGCTGGTCTGCGATACGGCGATGTGGGACCAGAACACGCCGGCTGTTACCACCTCGCTACGCGGCCTCGTCTATGAAGACGTCAGGATCACCTGTGCTGACCGCGACCTGCATTCGGGGCAGTTCGGCGGAGCGGCGCAGAATCCGATCCGCCTGCTCGCCAAGATCCTCGGCGCCATGTGGGATGACGACAACCGCGTTACGATCCCCGGCTTCTATGACGGCGTCGACGACCTGCCGGCCGACATCAAGGCCGATCTCGCCGCGCTCGGCCTCACCGAGGAGACCTTTCTCGGGCCGATCGGTCTGAAGCATTCGGCTGGCGAGAAGGGCCGCCTGTTGATCGAGCAGATCACGACGCGGCCGACCGCCGAGATCAACGGCATCATCGGCGGCTATACCGGCGAGGGCGCCAAGACTGTCATTCCGGGCGAGGCATCGGCCAAGGTGTCATTCCGGCTCGTCGGCCGGCAGAATCCCGAGAAGATCAAGGAAGCCTTCCGCCAGTTTGTTCGCGACCGGCTACCGGACGACTGCAAGGTGGAGTTCGGCAATTTCGGCGCCAATGGCGCGCTGCAGCTGTCGTTCGACAATCCGGCACTGGTCCGGGCACGCGAAGTTCTCGGTGAGGAGTGGGGCAAGAAAGCGGTCACCGTCGGCGCCGGCGGCTCGATCCCGATCGTGTCGGACTTCAAGAATGTGCTCGGCATGGACGCGCTGATGGTCGGCTTTGCCCTGGACGACGACCGGGTGCACTCGCCGAACGAGAAATTCGACCTCAGGTGTTTCCACAAGGGCATCCGCTCCTGGGCGCGGATTATCGACGCGCTGGCGCAGGGCTGACGAACTCCGCCAGGGTGGGATCATCTGCCGCGTCGGCAGTCTCGGGCTGTCATGAAACCGTAGCGACCCGGCGGCATTGTTGGCTGCTTGGGGAAAACCGCGAACGTATGATGACAAGGCCATGAACGACAAAGACGACCTGAAAGGCAACGGCAGCGCGAGCCAGGACTGGCTCGAGGCGGAGCTTGCCGACACGCTCGACGAGGATTTCGAGCTTGAACTGTCCGAGCCGGCGCTGACCGAGGAATTGCGCAAGATCTACAAGGGCACGCATCCGGCCGGGATCGATCGCCGCTACTATTTCCAAAATCTGCTGCGGCTGCAGGGCGAGCTGATCAAGCTGCAGGATTGGGTGGTTGCTCGCGGCAAGAAAATTGTCGTCGTGTTCGAGGGGCGCGACTCCGCCGGCAAGGGCGGTGTCATCAAGCGCATTACCCAGAGGCTCAATCCGCGCGTCTGCCGCACCGTCGCGCTGCCGGCGCCGACCGATCGCGAAAAGACGCAGTGGTACTTCCAGCGTTACGTGCCGCATCTGCCGGCCGCCGGCGAGATCGTGCTGTTCGATCGTTCCTGGTACAACCGTGCCGGCGTCGAGCGCGTGATGGGCTTTGCCGAGCCCGATCAGGTCGAGCAGTTCTTCCAGGACGTGCCGGAATTCGAACGCATGCTGGGGCGCTCCGGCATCACGCTGGTCAAATACTGGTTTTCGATCACCGACGAAGAGCAGCAGATGCGCTTTCTCATGCGTATCCACGATCCGCTCAAGCAGTGGAAGCTGTCGCCGATGGACCTGCAATCGCGCGTGCGGTGGGAGCAGTACACCAAGGCGAAGGAAGAGATGTTCGCTCGCACCAATATTCCCGAAGCGCCGTGGTACATCGTCGAGGGAAATGACAAGAAGCGGGCGCGGCTCAACTGCATTGACCATCTGTTGTCGCTCATTCCCTGCGAGCCGGTGCCGCACAAGGATATTGCTCTGCCGGATCGCGTCTTCGATCCCAACTATGAACGCAAGACCTTGCCACCGGAACTGTACGTGCCGGAGAAGTACTGACACGTTGCGTGAGCGGTGCGCGTCGCCGAAATTGTCATCGCCCGCGCATAGCCGTTCAAAGAACGGCGTTCTTTTTAGAACGCCTATGAGCGGGCGATCCAGTAAACACGAGCAGCTCGAGATTACTGGATGCCCCGCTTTCGCGGGGCATGACGGCATGTGACGTGTCTACCTCCGCGCCAGCGCCATCAAAGCGCGGAAAGCGTCGGGGTCAGACAGGATCGAGCGCTTCTCACGCGGCGTGAGCAGGGTCATCGCCTGATCGAGGCTGTCGAACTCGGCGAGTCTCGCCTTGGCGATGACGAGGTCGCGGTCGACATCGCCCGGCCGGTGCGGCGGCTGTGGCGGCAATTGGGTCAGGTGGGCTTCGACGACGTCGGCGTGCTGGCGCAAAACTTCGTCGAGCGGTGTGTCGGCGCTGCCGAGCTCGCTTGCCAGCGTATTGGCGCGCACCAGCACCGCGGGCGGCGTGCGTTCCTCCGGCGCGACCATCACGACGCTGAGGCCCTTGCGCGCCGTGAGAGCCGCGAGCGGCATGGCGAGCGACAGGCCGACGGTGACCGGCGTCATCCAGAGGAACAGCGAGAACGACACCGCATAAGCCGCGACGGCGAGCAGGAGGCCGACGAGAGTCAGCGGGCCATAGCGGCGCATCAATTCGGCGAAGGGCAGACTGCCGTCGTCGCGGCGCTGCACCTGCCAGCCGGAATCGCGGCCGGCGAGCACGCTGAACACGGCGGATGACTGAAACACCATCATCGAGGGTGCGATCAGAGCCGACAATACGATCTCGACAATGACGCCGGCGGTCAGCCGGACGCCGCCACCGAAGCTGCGCCGTTCGCTGCCTTGGACAAGCGTAGCGATGAGCGCCAGCAGCTTCGGCAGGATCAGCATGCCCATGGTCGCGCCAAATACGTAAGCGGCGCGGATCGGGTCTTCGGCCGGCCACACCGG
Source organism: Pseudolabrys sp. FHR47 (assembly GCF_005153485.1). Taxonomy (NCBI): domain Bacteria; kingdom Pseudomonadati; phylum Pseudomonadota; class Alphaproteobacteria; order Hyphomicrobiales; family Xanthobacteraceae; genus Pseudolabrys; species Pseudolabrys sp. FHR47. The sequence goes on along the minus strand of NZ_CP039740.1, from coordinate 3,329,994 downwards.
AAACAGCGCGAAGCCTTTCGGGAAATACTCCGGCCGGATGAAGTGGGCCTGCAGCGAAATCAATATGCCGATGATGAGGAACACGAACCATATCGGCGCAGTGATGTAGGCGCCGATGCCGATGAGGAAATGCAGCCGCGACACCGGATGCAGGCCGTGCGACGGCAAGACTTTCAAATGTTGCAGGTTGCCCTGGCACCAGCGCCGGTCGCGCGCGGCGAATTCGGTGATCGACGGCGGCGTCTCTTCGTAGGAGCCGGGCAGGCTCGGCGCCATGACGATGGCCCAGCCGCCGCGCCGCATCAGCGCTGCCTCGACGAAGTCGTGCGACAGGATATGGCCGCCGAACGGCTTGCGGCCGGTAAGCTCGGGCAGGGCCGCATGACCTGCGAAGGCTTTGACCCGGATCGCGGCGTTGTGGCCCCAGTAATTGCTCTCGGTGCCGAACCACCACGCGATGCCGCGCGCCAGCATCGGCCCGTACAGCCGGCCGGCGAACTGCTGCAGGCGCGCGAACACGCTGCCGCCATTGACGATCACCGGCAGCGTTTGCACGAGGCCGACGGCCGGATTGCGCTCGAGCGCGGCGGCGAGCCTGACTACGGCATCGCCGGTCATCAGACTGTCGGCGTCGAGGATGACCATGCTCTCATAGGCGCCGCCGAAGCGCGTCACCCAGTCGCCGATATTGCCGGCCTTGCGGGCGACATTGTCGCGGCGGTGACGGTAGAAAATCCGGCGACTGCCGGTCCGCGCGATCAGCGCCAGATACTGTTCTTCCTCGTTGAGCCAGACGGCCGGATCGGTGGTGTCGCTCAGGATGAAGGCATCGAAGTACTCGCCCCGGCCGGTATCGGCGATCGACTCCCATGTCGCCTGCAGGCGCGCGAACAGCCTGGCCGGGTCTTCGTTATAGGTCGGCACCAGAAGCGCATGACGCTTGCCGAGGTTCGGCAGCGACGCGCACGGATCGATGCCGAGCGAGGTGTCGGGGCCGGCCAAAGTCAGCACGAAGCCGGTGAACGCATTGGCGAACGAGAACGCGATCCACGCGAACAGGACGACGAACAGGACGAGGATCGCGCCTTCGAGGATCGTCAGCGACGACACCGACAGCACGAGATACATCTGCTCGGCCGCGACCGCGGTCATCGCCAGAGTCGCCAGAACGATGAAGGCTCGGCGCAGGCCGAGGTGGCGCGGCCGCAGCTCGGCCGGCGGGTCGCGGCGAACCTCGCCGTGCAGCGCCTGACCCGGCATGTCGATCCGTTGCTCCGGCGGCAGGAACGGCGCCACGTCGCCGCCCGGCGACAATGGCGGAACCTCGTCGCCCGGCGACAGCGGCGGAGCGCTGCGCCGTGGCATGCCGGCGCCTGTCACGGCGTCCATCGATAGACCCAGATTTCCGACAGCGGCTGGTCGTTCTGGAATAGGGCGGCGCGCAGCTCGACCACCGGGGCCTTTTCAGGATCGAGGTTGAACGACAGCCGCCAGCCGCCTGTCTCTGTGTTCGGCTGGGACACGATGTTTCTAATCTTGCCGAAATTGGCGCTGACCTCGCCGCGCACCGCGTCGGCCTTCACGTCCTTGAGCTTGTCGCCGGCGATGTCGAGGACGAACAGCCGGCCTTCGCCGGCGGCGCCACTCATCGTTTTAACAAAGCGCGCCAGGCCGGCGCCGGGTTTGCCTTCGCCCCAATGCAGCCGATAGGTGAAGTTGTGTTCGCTCTTGGCCTTGAGCGCATCCTTCGGCCGCCAGAAAGCGACGATGTTGTCGTGCACTTCCTCGCGGGTCGGAATTTCGATCAGGCGTACTTCGCCGTTGCCCCAGTCGCCGATCGGCTCGACGCGCAGGCTCGGCCGCTTCTGGAAACTCGACTCCAGATCCTGATAGGCGGCGAAATCGCGTTGACGCTGGATCAATCCGAAACTGCGCGGGTTGGTGTCGAAGAAGCTCGAGATCTGCAGGTCGGTCGGATTGGTCAGCGGCCGCCATAAGGTCTCGCCGCGCCCGTTGAGGATGGCGAGGCCGTCGGAATCGTGCACCGCCGGGCGGAAGTCGTCGACGCCAGCGCGATCATTGGGACCGAAGAAGAACATGCTCGTCATCGGCGCAATGCCTGCCTCGGCGATGTCGGCGCGCGGATAGACTGACATCTCGACGTCGTAGATCGTGGCTTCACCAGGGCGGATGGTGAAGCGATAGGCCGCCGCGGCGCTCTTGGAATCGAGCAGCGCATGCACGACGATCGAGGTTGCGTGCTTCTGCGGCTTCTCGATCCAGAAGGCGCGGAAGGCGGGAAACTCCTCGCCCTTGGGATCTGCGGTGTTGATGGCGAGCCCGCGCGCCGACAGACCATAAGTCTCGCCTTTGGCGACGGCGCGGAAGTAACTGGCGCCGAGGAAAACGCCGACTTCGTCGTAATAATCCGGACGGTTGATCGGCGCGTGTATGCGGAATCCGGCGAACCCGAGATCGGAGCCGGGGTCCGGCCGCTTGACGTCTTCAAAGGTAAAGAGGTCCGGCGAGTAAAGGATAGCGCTCGCCTGTCCATCGGCGACCTCGTAGAGGTCGACGCGGCCACTATACATGAATCCGCGGTGGAACATCTGAATCTGGAACGGCAGGCCTTCGTTACGCCACAGTGCGCGCTCCGGCACGGAACGGATCTTGCGATAGCCGTCGTAGTCGATGTCCTTGAGCGTCGCGGGAAGGTTTTGGTCCGGCGGCGTGAATGGCTTCTGCGCCAGGTCCTTGGCCATCTGTCGCAGGCTCGCCGGATTGAATGGCACCGGCCCACGGCGCGGCGGAGCCGCAGTCGCAGGTTGCGGCGCGGCGATGGCGACATTGCGCAACGGCAGCGCGGCGGCGGCCGATACGATCGCCGTTGTCGCCAGAAATTGCCGACGATTCACGAAAAGGTCTCCCATTGCGGAAGGCGCGCGGTCCCGGTCACGGGCGCCTGAGGCCACAATCCAGCACGATTAATGCGGAGGAGACGTTAGAGTTCCATCAGCCTTTCGGCGGCCTCGGCCGCGGCTACTTCTTCAGCCGGTACCCGGTCTTGAAGATCCACCAGACGACCGCCAGGCAGATGACCAGAAACGCGAGCGTCATGCCGAGGCTAATGCCCGGGCTAACGTCGGCCACCTCGAAGAAGCTCCAGCGGAAGCCGCTGACGAGATAGACGACCGGATTGAGCAGCGCGACATTCTGCCAGAACGGCGGCAGCACATGCGTCGAATAGAACGTGCCGCCGAGAAACGTGAGCGGCATGATGATGAGCATCGGTACGATCTGCAGCTGCTCGAAACCGTCCGCCCAGATGCCGATGATGAAACCAAGCAGGCTGAACGTGATGGTGGTGAGCAGCAGAAAGGCGATCATCCAGACCGGATGCGCGATCTGGATCGGTACGAACAGCCACGAAGTCGCGAGAATGATGAGGCCGAGGATGACGGACTTGGTCGCCGCCGCGCCGACATAGCCGCAGGCGATCTCGAAGGCCGACACCGGTGCCGACAGGATCTCGTAGATCGTGCCGGTGAAGCGCGGGAAGTAGATGCCGAACGAGGCGTTCATCGTGCTCTGCGTCAGCAGCGTCAGCATGATGAGGCCCGGCACGATGAAGGCGCCGTAAGCGACGCCCTCGATCTCCGTGATGCGCGAGCCGATGGCGGCGCCGAACACGACGAAGTAAAGCGACGTCGAAATGACCGGCGAGACGATGCTCTGCCATATGGTGCGGAAGGTGCGCGCCATCTCGAATTTGTAGATCGCCACGATCGCGTGGATGTTCATGGCTGGGCTCCCGCGACCGTCTCGCTCTGCTTGACGAGATCGATGAAGATTTCCTCGAGCGAGCTTTGCTTGGTTTCGAGATCGCGCAGGCGGATATCGAGCCGGTTCAAGTCGGCGAGCAGGCGGGTCACGCCGGTGCGTTCGCCCTGCGTATCGTAGGTGAAGACGAGTTCCTTGCCGTCATCGAGCAACGACAGGTTGGCGAAGCCGAAGATGTCTGGCGGAATCGCCGCCAGCGGCTTCTGCAGATGCAGCACGAGCTCTTTCTTGCCGAGCTTGTGCATCAGCTCGGCCTTGCGCTCGACCAGAATGATCTCGCCCTTCGAGATGACGCCGATGCGGTCGGCCATGTCCTCGGCTTCTTCGATGTAATGCGTCGTCAGGATGATGGTGACGCCGGAGGCGCGCAGATCGCGCACCACCTGCCACATGTCCTTGCGCAGCTCGACGTCGACGCCGGCGGTCGGCTCGTCGAGGAACAGCACCTGCGGTTCGTGCGACAGCGCCTTGGCGATCAGCACGCGGCGTTTCATGCCGCCTGACAAGGTGCGGATCTTGTTGTCCTTCTTGTCCCACAGCGACAGGTCCCTCAGAATCTTCTCGATATGCGCGGGCTTGGCCGGCTTGCCGAATAGGCCACGCGTGAAGCTCACGGTGTCCCAGACCGATTCAAAGGCGTCGGTGGTCAGCTCCTGTGGCACCAGCCCGATCATTGCGCGTGCGGCGCGATAGTCCTTGACGATGTCGTGGCCGCCGACGGTGACGGTACCGGTCGAGGCATTGAGGATGCCGCAGATGATGCCGATCAACGTGGTCTTGCCGGCGCCGTTGGGGCCGAGCAGCGCGAAGATTTCGCCGCGTTCGATGTCGAGATTGATCGTCTTAAGCGCGGTGAAACCCGACGCATAGGTCTTCGACAGGTCTTTGATGGAAATGATCGATGACATGAATGAATCGCGCGCAATGAAGCGTTGGAGGGGAGGGCGCGCAGCCGATATAAGGGGATGAGATTGCCGCCGCCAGCCCTCGGACAGGAAAAAATTTCAGGCCAGCGCCGTCAGTTCCGTCAGGCTGTTAAGAACTTTCGCCGGCGGAAAGTCGGCATACTCATCCGGCAGGCCCGCGCGGTTGATCCACAGGCCGCGGAAGCCGACCGAGACGGCTGCCATCACGTCCCAGCGATTCGATGACACGAACGATACATCGCTCGCCTTGCATTCGAAGTGCTCGGTCACGAGGCCATAGACCTCAGGCGTCGGCTTGAACATCTTCAGTGCATCGACCGACAGCACGGCGTCGAGTTCGCCACGCAGGTTGGCGCCGTCGACCGCGCCGTCCAGCATCTTCGGCGAACCGTTCGACAGAATGCCGGTCTTGTGGCCGGCCGCCTTCAACGCCTTGAGGGCAGCGCGTGCATCGGGAAAAGCGTCGAGCTGGAAATACAAATCCATCAGGCGCGGCTTCAGCGCCTTCGGCACGCTGGGCACCCGCGCCAGCGCGTAATCAAGCGCGCGTTCGGTCAGCGTCCAGAACTCGGTGTAGTGGCCCGCCAGCGTCAACGTCCAGGTGTATTCGAGTTGCTTGGTGCGCCAGATATCGGACATGCGCGCGATATCGGGACCAGCTTCCTTTTCGAAGCGCGCGATACAGGCATGAACATCAAACAAGGTGCCATAGGCATCGAAGACAAACAGGCCCGGCATGACGCTTCCCCCGGATCGTTGTTATGCCTCCTGAAGATCACATGAAGCGCGCTGGGGGGAAATCACGTTTTGCGGAGCCCGGCCAGAATGCGGTCGGCCGCCTGGATTCCGGTGAGATAAGCGCCGTGGGCGGTTGAAAAATCGAAGCGCGAGCACGCTTCCCCGGCGAAGTACAGCCGGTCGTCGACCGGGGCGGCGAGTATGGCGCGCTGATCGGCGGCGCCGGGCACGGCGTAGGAATAAGCGCCGCGCGCATAAGGATCGCTGCCCCAGCGGTGCAGGGCGATCGGCTTGAGCCGTTTGGCGAAACTCGCGCCGAAAAGTTCGGTCAGTTCGCCGACCGCGAAATCGAAGAACGCAGCCTCGCCCGCCGCTTCGAGATCGCGCGCCAGCCGGCCCGCGAGATAGCATTCGATCATCGGCCGGCCGAAGGGGCGGAAATGATAGTTGCCGGTGCCGGCGCGGTCGGTGCGTCCGAAGACGCGGCTTTCGGACTCGAATTCCTCGGCGCCATCGAGAGCGATGAACAGCTTGTCGTCGAGCCCGAGCGGCAGGCCGCGCGCGGCTTGCGTCTTGGCGGGCAGAGCCGGATAGAACAGGTTCTCGTTGTCGCCAATGATGCTGGTCGGCAGCGTGACGATGACGCGATCGGCCTCGATGATGCCTTTCGGCATCTCGATGGCGATGCGCTTGCCGCTGTGGTCGATACGCGTTGCCGCGCAATCGAACGCCACGGGCAGGCCGTCGCCGTGCGCCGCGATCACGGCGCCATAGCCGTCAACCAGCCGCCAGTTCAACTCGGTGTCCTCGTAGCGGTCGAGGTCGATAGTCGACATCAGCTCGAGTTCGGCGCCGGCGATATAGGTCATGACGGCGTTGAGCATGCCGTTCCACCGCCCATCCGGCGGCAGCAGGTCCGAAACCGGGCGGTCGATGCCGGTCGCGGCGGCTTCCGACACGCGCGCAAACAACTGGCCCATGGCCTGACGGAAGGCGCGCTGCGTTTCCGCCGGCACGATGTCGGTCATGGTCATGCGCCCCCAGGGCGGGATCGCCTTGTCGAAGACGCGGCCCCGCGCGGTGGCGACGGCAACCCAGGGATTGCAATCGGCCGAATGCAGCCAGCCGCAGCCCATGTCAAGGGCGTGTTCAGACGGATGGCTGACCGTAAAAGCGCGTCCGCCGAGCCGGTTGCGCGCTTCGACGATCAGGCAATCGACGCCATGCGCGGTGAGTTTGCGCGCGGCGGCGATGCCGGCCGCGCCGCCGCCGATGACGGCGACTTCCACGTTATTCTTGCTCATGCGATCTGACTCGGGTGCAAAGAAAAAGGGCGGCGCCCGTTCGCGCCGCCCTTTCTATGACTTGCCGCGCCTTACTTGGTGGCGGCGGCGTACATTTCTTCGACGTAGTCCCAGTTCACGAGGTGGTCGAGGAAGGCCTTGAGATAGTCGGGACGGCGGTTGCGATAGTCGATGTAATAGGAGTGCTCCCACACGTCGCAGCCCAGGATCGGGGTCGCGCCATTGACCAGCGGGTTTTCGCCGTTCGGGGTCTTCGAGATCGCGAGCTTGCCGCCCTTGACCTCGATCCAGGCCCAGCCCGAACCGAACTGCGTGGCGCCGGCCTGCGCGAAGTCGGCCTTCATCTTGTCGAGCCCGCCGAGGTCCGAATCGATCGCGGCCTTGAGCTTGCCCGGAATCTTGTCGCCGCCGCCGTTCGGCTTCATCCACTTCCAGAAGTGGATGTGGTTGTAATGCTGGCCGGCGTTGTTGAAGAGGCCGGCATTCTTGCCGTGGGAGCCCTTCACGATCTCTTCGAGCGACTTGCCTTCGAGCCCCGAGCCCTCAAGCAGCTTGTTGCCGTTGTCGACATAGGCCTTGTGGTGCTTGTCGTGGTGATATTCGAGCGTCTCGCGCGACATGTAGGGCGCCAGCGCGTCATAGGAATAGGGCAGCTCGGGCAGCGTAAATGACATCAAAACCTCCTCGGTCCACTCTCGTTTGAACGCGGATTTTGGCCGGCTCCGGGTGGCAACCGGCACGTCTCGTTCGAGTTCCGTCAGTAAGCTAATTAGGCCGCAGCGCCCCCAAGAGCAACGGCTTACCGGGCGCGCATGGCAGGTCCTTTGCCGACGCTTCACGAGGTTGCCGCCCGGCGCTGTCTATTTCTCCAATATTGAACTTGCCGTTCACGCTTAAAAAGGCCAGAATTCCTTATCGATAGAATAGTTTAGCATGAATTGAAGCGGTCCCTCGTCGCGTTGGCCGCCGATTTTTTGAGGGTTGAAGTCGGGCCATGTCGATTCTGCTTTACGCCGTAGGCGCCCTTTTTGTCGCGATCGGCGCGGCCCTGATCGGCTATGGCATTCCGATCAACGAATTCAGCTTTGGGAATACGCTGATTATCGCCGGCATGGTGGCCATGGTCGGCGGGTTGATCGTGCTCGCGCTTGGCGTCGTGGTGCGCGAGTTGCGATACCTCGCCGACATGTATGGCCGTGCCAGCAGCCGTGCGCCGAAGCCATCCGATGCCGACTCGCCGCCGTTGCCGGGGCGCGCCGCGCTGCCGTCAGCCGCGGCCCGCTTGCCGTTTCCCCCCAAGCCGAAAAGCGCGCCGCCTGCCGAGACGCTGCCGCGCGAACCGGCGGTGCCTTTTGCACCTGAACCGCGGGAGGAACTGCCGCCCTCGCATGACGAGTTGCCCCCGCCGTTCCCGATCCGGCGGCCGGTGACGACGCCGGTTGCGCCTCCCTTGGCAGCGCCTGTCCCCCGGCCGCAGGAGGAAGTGTTCGGCGCTCCGTCCTTGCCCAATCCGGCGGAGACTCCTGATCTCGATCGCCTGGACCGTTCCCGCCCCAGCCACAGCGAAGTCCACGCCGAGGAAGCAGCCGAATTGGCCGAAGCGGGCGAATGGGACGACGCCGAAAAGCGTAGTGATGCGACCGAGCCCGTTGAGCCAGAGCCTTCCGTCTTTGCGCCGCCGCGCAGCCGAGTGACGGCGGAAGCCTCCACCGACAAACCCGAACGCAGCTATTTCGACGCGATGTGGCCGGCGGAGCCGGAGGCGCCCAAGGGGACAAAGACGCCCGACGTCAAGCCACCGCGCGTCGAGGCGTCAGAGCCGGTTCACGAACCATCCGAGTCCGAGGTCGAGCGGGAAGAGCCGCCGGTCGAGGAGCCACGCACAGTGCCGATCCTCAAGTCGGGGGTCGTAGATGGAATGGGCTACACCTTGTATGTCGACGGCTCGATCGAGGCGGAACTGCCGCAGGGCACCTTGCGCTTTGCATCTATCAACGAATTGCGCGCGCACCTCGAAAAGACCTCCTGACGCTTTTCCGGCTCCAAACGCTTTTCCGGCCCCATGAGCGAATCGGCGTCCCCTCCGGTTATGGAGATGGCTGACGGCGGATATTTTGCCTCGTCTTCGATCCGAGATAATAATTCTGCATATATTCAATAACATCACTGCGAAGACTTGGTTCTATTGGTTCTTGGCCGGGATCGACTTGCAATGCTTGTGGTCTGCTAGTAAAAATAAATAATAATAATACAGTAGCCCGAAATTGGTGCGGGACGAGGGACGGGGGTCGCAAGACCTTCGGTCATGTCTGTTGCTGGTGGGTTTAGGGGCGGGCGGCGGGATGGTGGCCACGTGCCACGCGATGGGGTGAGACATCAACGATGAGCGACACGAACAATCCCGGTAATTTTATCGAACTGACGGCATCGATTGTTTCGGCCTATGTCAGCAACAACAGCGTTGCTGCCTCCGATATTCCGGCGCTGATCAATCAAGTACATGCGGCGCTGTCGGGCGTCTCCGGCAAGGCCGGCGAGGTAGCTGCCGAGCCGCTGAAGCCGGCGGTCTCGGTGAAGAAGTCGATCACGCCCGAGCACATCGTGTGTCTCGAGGACGGCAAGAAGTTCAAATCTCTCAAACGCCATCTGCGCACGCAGTACAACATGACGCCCGAACAATATCGCGAGAAATGGGGCCTTGGTCCCGATTATCCGATGGTGGCGCCGAACTACGCCGCCGCGCGTTCGCAACTGGCGAAGGAAATGGGGCTGGGCCAGCAGCGCCGCCGCCGCTCGAAATAACCCGCCTGCGCCGGCTTTGCGGCCCGCGGCAACAGTGCCGCGGGCTTTGTTTGTACACCAATAAGACGATAGTCCTTGCGTGGCGATCCATGCTGCGTTATGGGTATGACATCCTAGGAAAGGATGGATACTCATGAACGCTCCGTCGTCGAAGGCCGCTGCCGCATCAGCCGAGCCCGATGCTTCGAATTCCGTGTCGGCAGAGCGCGGCTCCGGGGCCGCGTCATCATCCAGTCTCCACTTGTCGCGCGCAGCGGTGTCCCCGGATATCGGGGAACTGCGTGCCGCGCATCTTTCGCTTCGCGACCAGGTCATCGGTACGCCGACTGGTCTGCAGCGGGTCACGGTTGACGAGTCCGAAAGCCCGCTGGTCTGGCTGGCCCGGCGCCGGGGCCGCGACGGCCAAGCTCTGATCGCGCCGCATCAATTGCAGGCCGGTGAGCGGCTGCGGGCCGATTTCACCCGTGCTCAGATGATGCCGCGGACCACGGCGGACTGGTCGAGCCCGATATCGTCGGATCGGCGCGCGGCGCCGGGGCGCGCCGGCGCCATGACGGATGGCACCATCGCGGCCCGCCAGCGTGTCAATGCCGCTCTGGAGGCGGTCGGGCCGGAGTTTTCGGGGTTACTCATCGATCTTTGTTGCTTTCTCAAGGGTCTGGAAGACCTGGAGCGCACTCGCGGGTGGCCGGCGCGCTCCGGCAAGGTGGTGCTGCAACTCGCCCTTGATCGGCTGGCGCGCCACTATGGCTACATGGCGCAGGCGCGCGGGCGTGACCATGCACCTGTCCGTACGTGGCTTGCCGATGGCTCGGCATTTTGCGTCGAATGAAAAGGCCGTGTCAGGCGGCAGCGAGCGCGGCGCTGGCCTCGGCCCGGACGCGCTCGACCATCGAGCGCAGGCCGTTGGAACGCTGCGGGGTGAGATTTTCGCGCAGGCCGATGCGGTCGAACAGCGCCAGCGCATCGGTGGCGAGGATGTCCCGCGCGGACTTGCCCGAATACAGCGCGAGAAGAATGGCAACGAGGCCACGCACGATATGCGCGTCACTGTCGCCCTCGAAAGTCATGACTGGGCCGCCGGGACCGTTCGGCGCGATTTTCGTCTTGAGCCAGACCTGGCTGGCACAGCCCTGCACCTTGTTGGCTTCGGTGTGGTCGGATTCAGCCATTGGCGGCAGTACGCGGCCGAGTTCGATGACATAGCGATAGCGGTCGTCCCACTCGTCGAGCAGGGCGAAATTCTCAACAATGTCGTCGATCTGGGTCATGGCTCGCGGTCAGAGTGTCGACCGCGCCGGTCTCCCGGTGCGGCTCTTTGCGAACCGTATATAGGCTGATCGGGCCGAAGGCCAAACCGGGCGGTGCGATCTCTCCTACCGCCCGTCTAGAGCCTTTCGGACGAGGACTTACACCGCCGGGCGGCCGGCGCGGACTTCGCGGCGCGGCGGCAGCGGTACCGGGGCATGCCAGGCGGGCTTGAGGTCGGTGGCCGTCAGCGTGCCGTGATGGATGGAAGTACCGAGCGCGCCGGTGGTCGAGACGCCGACGATACGGGCCGGTTCCTCGGCCGGCGCCGGCTTGCTGTCGGCGATCTGATTGCTGACGAAATCGATGATGGTGCGCGCGCCGGCCTCGGCGCGATGGCCGATCGCGGTCGCGACCTTGCCGCCGACGACGCAGGCTTCCGGATTGCGCTCGCAGAAGCCGCGCATGTCCGACACGGCGGCGCCAGCGAAGGTCATCGCTTGAACCGCGTCGATTTTTGCCTCAGGCGACTGCGCCTTTTCGCCGGATCCCGGCAAGAGCACGCATACGATCGTCAGCCAGAAGGCCATCCGCAACAGGAAGAACATGACCCACCCATTATCGTCCCCGACGGCTTTTGCGCCGCCTTGTATTCAAATTTAGCAGACAGGCTTGAACCTGTCCTTCGCGAGGAAGCGCGCATTTGGATCAAACTTGCCGCAAGTTAGACTCGAATTTGCTGAAACTTGTACAAGCCCGCATTTGACTAAAATTTTAGCGAATCCCGTTTGACCCCGGCGCCACCGCGTCGGACATGCGTTTCCCATGGTTACTGCGCCGGTAACATTTCTCCAGCTTAACGTGCTGTTGAGCCTCGATGGCAACCGAAATTTCACCATGGGAGCCGAATAGCGGTGATGTCCGCGCCGCTTGTCCGGCCGCCGCCGCTCCCGGCCTGCCTCCTTAGCTTTCGCTTAAGCCACCGCCCCCTAAGGTCGCGGCTCGAATAAGGGGCGCGTCTGCAAAAGGACGTGTGACAGGGACAGTGAGCGTTCTCACTCCACTGTGGCAATATGTCGATGCGTTGGTGTATCCGGCCGCCCGCCAGGATGCGCTGACGGCCGCGCGTCATCGCGCCTTCATCGCGCCGCGTGTGATCGTGAGCGTCGTGGCGCTCGCGGCCTTCCCCGTGTTCATTGCGTTCCGTGGCGTCCCGAGTGCGCTCGAACTCGGCGTTTTCGCCTGGCTCGTGGCGCCGATCCTGATCGCCTACTTCCTGTCGCGCACCGGCCGCTACGAGGCTGCTCATGTGCTGTCATCGCTGGCGCTGACGGGGCTCGTCACGGCGGTTGCGATGTTTAACGGCGGCATCGCCTCCTTCGCTGCGATCTGGCTCGTCGTGGTGCCGCTTGAGGCGTCGCTGTCGGCGTCGCGTCGCGTCGTTGCCCTAGCGTCGATTTTCGCGCTCGCCGCCGCCGGCTTGGTGCTGCTCGCCGGCGCCTATGATCTGCTGCCGCCGGCGGCCTCGATCAGCGAACCCGGCGCGCTCGCTGCGTTCGGCGTGGTGTCGGCTGCACTCTACGCCACCGGTTTGGCGCTCGGCGCCGAGCAACTGGCGCGGACCAGCGTCTGGCTGCGCTACGCCGAAGAAGATCGCTATCGTCTGCTCGCGCGCAATATGATCGACGTGATCACGCGCCACGACAGGAACGGTGCGGTGTTGTTCATCTCGCCGGCTGCCGAGACACTGTTCGGGACAGCACCCGGGGCCTTAACCGGGCATGGCCTGTTCGACCACGTCCATGTCGCCGATCGCCCGGCTTTCCTGACGGCGCTGGCCGATGCGTCGGCCCATGGCGAGGACCGGTCGGTCGAATTCCGCATTCGCCGTGGCGGCGATGGTGTCGAGGCCAACCGTTTTATCTGGGTCGAGATGCGCTGCCGGCCGTTCGAAGACGCCAGCGGGACGCTCGAAAGCGAGCGCGAAGTCGTTGCCGTGATGCGCGACATCAGCGAGCGCAAGGTCCACGAGCAGGCAATGGAGATCGCGCGGGCGGAGCAGGAACGCGCCAGCCTGTCGAAGAGCCGCTTCCTGGCCACGATGAGCCACGAGCTGCGCACGCCGCTAAACGCAATTATCGGCTTCTCCGAGATGCTGACCAAGCAGGATTTGGTCGTGCAGCCGGAGCGACAGTTCGAATATGCGCGGCTGATCAACGAATCCGGGCATCACTTGCTCTCGGTGGTGAACGGCATTCTCGACATGTCGAAGATGGAAACCGGTAACTTCGAAATCACGCCGGAGCCCTTTGCGCCGGGGCCGGTCGTCACCGGCTGCTGCGACCTGCTCGCGCTTAAGGCGCGCGATACGGGCGTCGAACTCAAGGCAAATCTGGCGCCCGATCTGCCGGAAATTGTCGGCGATCGCCGCGCCTTCAACCAGATCCTCATCAATCTTATGTCGAACGCCATCAAGTTCACGCCGCGCGGCGGCAGCGTCACCGTCAGCGCCCAGCGCGACGGCAGCCACATCGCAGTCGCCGTCGAGGACACTGGCGTCGGTATTGGCGAAGCAGACCTGCCGCGGCTCGGCGAAGCCTTCTTCCAGGCGCGCGGGACCTATGACCGCCGTCACGATGGTACCGGCCTCGGCCTGTCGATCGTGAAGGGGCTCGTCAAATTGCACGGCGGTGAGATCGATATCCGCAGCCGGCTCGGCGAAGGCACGCGGGTTACCGTTCGCCTGCCAATTGATTGCGAAGGACATAAACCTCCGGCCGATCCGATCCGGCTGGTGACGGAGCGGGCCGGCGATCTCGCCGCGGCCGCCAAAGTACTGGTGAAGAAAAGTGCGTAAGCGAAAGAGCCGAGCAGCGGTTGCCCAGGTGGACGAGCCTACATCCAACGGTATCGGCCGTCTGATCCTCGCGCATCCGCGCGAGTTCGTGGGTGTACTTCTGGGTGGCACGGCGACCGTGATCATCTTCGTCAACGCGCTGATCATGCAGAAGGGCCCGCATCCGGCGCCGTTCTTCGCGGCGCGGCCGGCCGCTGTCACTGCGCCGGAACCGGTCGTCGCGCAGCCGACCCGCGTGCCGCCGGTGCAAGCCTTGCCGGCGGTCGCTCAACCGCTGGCGCCGACGCTCAACCGCGTGCAGACGATTGCGGAGATCCAGCGCGAACTCACTCGCCGCGGTTTCTATGACGGCACGGCTGACGGAATCTGGGGTGCTAAAACAGATGCCGGTGCGCGCGATTTCGCCCAAGCGGCGGGGGTCAAGATCGATCCCAACGCGCCGGAGGAGCTGCTGCGCATCATGCGGGCTTCGACGTCGACCGGTGCCGCGCCGATGCCGCAACAGCCGCGCCGTGACCCGATCGCCGACTTGATCGCGCCGTCGCCGCGCGTGCTTGCCGTGCAAAGGGCGCTGGCGGATTTCGGCTACGGCCAGATCAAGCCGACCGGCAATTTCGACGCGGCGACGCGGGCGGCGATCGAGAAGTTCGAGCGCGACCGTAAACTGCCGGTGACCGGCCAGATTTCGGATCGCTTCGTGCGAGAACTGTCGGCGATGACGGGCCGGCCGCTCGAATAACGGTCGATTGTCGGCGCCGGGGCGTGCTAGTCAGGCGCATGCGGCTGAAATCGAGCATCTGGGTCGCGGCCTATGTGCGCCGCTGCAATATCGAAGGCGCCTTCGCCGTCGTGCGCAAGCGCGGGGCTGAAGAAGCAGGCGCGATCTTCATCGTCGTCAACCGGCTGGACGGTACTGCCATTTTGTACGGGCCGGCGCCGCAAACCGCGTTCACCGACGATACCCCGACCGACCGCGCTTTCAGTATTGTCGTTGGCCGCGAGGGGCCGGCCCCGGAAGCGGATATCGACGCCCGGCTGCAGAAGGAAATCCGCTTCGATCCCGATGTTTGGATTGTCGAATCCGAAGATCGCGCCGGGCGGCACTTTCTCGATCAGGTTGTCGCTTAGGCGCGGACGTTAGCGGACCGCCTTGTGAGGCGCCGCGGTCTCGCGCGGATCGGCACGACGACTCTCTCGCGCCAGTGGTCGGCGCACCGCGCGCACGTCTTCCTGATACATCGGCTCGTGACGGCCCTTATGCGGCGTTTGCGCGGCCGGCGCATCCTGCCGCCACAACGCGACCATGTGGCAGGCGGCTGCCAGTGAAATCTCGTCATAGAGTACGGCGAGGTCGAAGACGCGCTCGACCGATTGACCAATCGCAGGATTGAGGAACAACAGGATTCGCTGCAGCACCGCTGCCTTGATGCCGAGTGCACGCGCCATGATGACGATGGGTTCGCCGGAATTGTCGTCGACGATGCGGCGGGCGAGTTCGCCATCGATGCCGAGCGCCTTTTCGACGACGCGGGCAAAGGTCGCGGGCTCGCGGTGCAGCGCGGCCTGCTCCAGACGCGCGACTTTGTCGTCCGGCAGCGGCGCGATCAGCGCCGCCGGGTTGGCCACGACATCGAGATTGGCAAGGATCAGCCGGCGGTCGGCGGGAGACGCGTCGAGGAAAACGTCGGTTAGGTTGGCGGCAGCGATCGATACTGCCGGTAGTTCGGCAGGAGCGAGGTCGGCCGACGGGGCTTCCGGCACGAGCGTGGCTTCGGGGGCGAATGTGAACTCGGGCAGGGCTGTTACTTCAGGCAGGGCAGGGCGCGGGGCCGGCACGCTGTCCGCGAGGCCGAGCTTGGCGAGGATGGCGGGGGGCGCCGCCGGATAATGCGCCAGGCTGGCGGCGACCGCCGTGCGGGTGGTGTCGTCGACAGAGTCGATAAGGCCGAGTGCCAGTTCGACATACTGCGTGATCTCGTCGGCGCTATGCGCCGGCTTTTGCACATAAAGGTCGGTGAGAACGCGTAGCAGCGTCGGGCGCACATCGACGCCGTCGCGGCAGGCGAGGTCGACGAGGCCGTCGATCGGTGAAATGCTGGGCGGCTTGATCATGGTACTTGGGACAAACTCGGCGCTTGGCCCGACTTTAGGGCGGCCGCGTTAGCAGAGCGTTAACCTTGCGGCCCCTTTAATCATAAGCACCGATCCGGCAGGTCCGTGGGTATCGAGTACAGTTTGGTGAGCGAGGTTTGGGGTTCGACAGCACATTGATACCGTAGCGAGACGGTAGGCCGGGACGGAATAGGGGACTGCAATGGGCGAAGTCATCCGTTTTCCCGAAGACGCCGGTCAGAGTCTCGGCTTTGGCCGGGGTCGCACCATCGATGCGAGCTCGGAACCTGCCATGGTCATCATTCTTCCGGTCATCCGGATCGAGCGTGGACCGGATGGGCTTGAGCCCGACCAGGGCAACAGTTCGGGCCGTCGCCGGCGCCGCCGACTGGCGCGCTGAACCACTTCGAATTTTTCAAAGGGTCGCGATGCGCGCAATGCCACGAACGCTGCCGCTTGTCGTCGCGATTCTGATCGCCCCCCTGCTGGCCGGTTGCGGCCTTGGCGGAGATTTTGACGAGATCAATCCAAGCCTCGTCCGCGACAACATTCACGACTGGGTTGGCCGCGACAACGCTAAGGGCGAGCCGATCGCGCCGTCGAGCTTCGAACTGACAGACGAGGAGCGCCGCTTGCGTGACCTCGCTTATCCGCTGATCGAACCGCCTTATCTGCGGCACAAATTCTATTCGATCGCCAACGAATATGGTTTGAACCCGGATATCGAGAAGCCGATGCTCAACCCGGCCGCCTATTACGACCACATGATGGACGACAAGGCACGCTCGCCGACGTCGCGCTACGCGACCCTGACCCAGGATATCCGTAACGACAGCGAGCGGCTGCCGGGGTTCTTCTCGACGGCCACGCGGGTGATCGACCTTGACGCCAAGCGCGGCAAAAGCCTTGCTTTCATTCCCGGCCTGACTGCGGCCGAGCGCACCAACACGCTCAACCGTATCAAGGAAAACGACCGCGTGATCGCCCGCGTGCGAGCGAGTCTCGGTCGGCGCGTCGCCAATTACCGTTATGCGCTGGAGCGGCTGGTGATCTCGTCACCATCGCAGGAGGCGGTGACGGTGGAGCAGGCGCTCAACCGGCTGCATGCCGAAGTTTCGCATTATCGTGTGCAGACCGCGCCGCCCTATGAGCGCGGGCCAAGTCTCGCCTTCCAGAGATAAGCAAATCCGTCGATCAGCGCCGTGAGGTCGCTGGCGCCGCTGTGGCGGCCTGCACCGCGCAGCGCGCATTGGCGATGGTGGCCTGCGCCATCGGCATCAGGCCGGGCTCCGGCGCCAGTGCGCGAATGGCGATGAGGCCCGAGACGGTGGGCGACTCCACGATCAGCCTGTCCGCGGCAGTGACGTCTTCCTCCTCCGGCATGGCGTTCTTCTGCTCCGGCGTCATCAGGTCGAGTTCGATGACGCGACGCCCGGCCGCGCGGTCGTTGATGGCGTAATAGGCGACGTCGTAGCGTGTGTAGAACGACACTGACGTATAGGCGAGGCTGACCGGCACTGTCAGCTTGAGCGGGCCGTTCGACAGGTCGTAGCGGCAGACGCCGGCGGCGAAGGCCGGATCCATGAACGGCATCGCCGCCTTTTCGGGGCGCGGCTGCGGCAGCGCCGCCACGCTGTTCACCGGTGTGTCGTTTGTGAGACGTGCGAAGGCATCCTGAGTCGCGGTGCGTGGCAGGAGGATGATAGTGGCAAGGTGCACGATGCCGCCCAGCAGCGCGCCACCCAGCAACAGAAGCAGCCAACGGATCATGGTCTGCTCCGTGCCTGATCGTCAGGACAGTTGCGCGTTTCGATCGCCGGCATCGGCACTTCGCGGCCGGCCTTGGTGGCGACGCCGACCGCCGTGTCGTAAAGGCGCAGCACCAGCGTGTAGCGGTCGACCCCCGCCGTTGGCAGCCAGTTGCCCGGGTTGGCACGCGGCGACACCGCGATCTCGAAGCTGCCGTCGGCGCGGCGCACGATTTCCTGGCTTGAGAACCCGTAGCGGTCGATGGAATTGGCGATCAGTTCGCCGTCATTGTTGTAAAGCGACAGCGTCCAGAAACGCGCAGCCGGCGTTACGCCGGAGAGGACGACGTCGCAGCGGCCGTCGAGCGGCTTGCCGTTGTCGTCGCTCCTGGCCGTGAACGAAACGCCATCGCCGAGCGCAACCGGCAACTGCCCGGTGCGTGCAATGCTGGCGCGGGCATAGGGGTCGGCGTCCGCCGTGCCGGTCTTCGGCCACGCGGTCCAACTGCCGATCGTCAGCGCGCCAAAGGCTGCGCCGCGCGTCAGCGCAAAATAGGTGAGCCCCAAGCCAACCGCGCTGGCGACGATCAGGGCAAACAAGGTGGAGGTCAGAAGCCGCACGGCCGGTCCGCTGGCAGGTGAGGGGTTATGAGTCGCATGTGGCCGGAGACTACGCTGCCGATGGCGGCGCGGCTATTCAGTTGCGCCTGCCGAGGGCTTCGTTTTCCAGCGCTGCGGCCAGCGCACCGCCTTTGTCGGCCGTCGGCGCGGTTCCTGGGCCACTGAGATCGGCGCGCCTGCCACCTTCGTTCGCGACCGTCGGGCGCAGCGGCGTCATGGCGCGGCTCGCTTCGTCCAGAAGCTTCTCGACCCGCACCAGTGCTTCGGCACCGCGTTTTGACAGCAGTGTCGGCCGCCGAGCCGCCGGTGTCTTGTCGTCGGGGCGGGTCGCGCGTGTGGCGACTTGCTGCTGCCGCTCGGGTACGGCAACGCCCGGCAACTGCCTGAGTTCAATGCCCTGATGTGCGTATTCCATGATGGTGTGCCAGGTCATGGCCGGTAGCGAGCCGCCGGTCATGCGATTAGTCGAGGTGTAATCGTCGTTGCCGAACCAGACGCCGCACACGAAGTTGCCCGTGTAGCCCATGAACCAGGCGTCGCGATAATCGTTCGTGGTACCGGTCTTGCCTGCGGCGGCGACACCGTTGAGGCGCGCCCGCCGCGCCGTGCCATTTTCGACGACGTTGTTCATCATCTTGATCATGCCGGCGGCGACACTGGCCGGCAGTGCACGCTTTGGCTTTGGCCCGTCGCGGTCGAAACGCCAGATCAGGTTGCCGTCGCCGGTACGCACCTCGAGGATCGCGTGCGGTTTCACGGCCATGCCGAGGTTGGGGAAGGTCGCATAGGCGCCGACATGCTCGAGCATGTTCACCGCATCGGCGCCGATCGGTAGCGACGGCGTGTCCGGCAGCGGCGAGGTGATACCCATCTTGCGCGCAGTCTCGACGATGCGCGCCCGGCCAAGCTTGGGATTGCCGTCGCCGACGGCGATCGAAAGGCGCACGGCGATGGTATTGATCGAGCGGGTCAGCGCCGAGAGCAGCGTCATCGAGCCCGAATAGCCGCCGCCATAGTTGCGCGGACACCAGTTACCTAGACAGATCGGCGCGTCGACAACGATCGACTCGGGCTTGAAGCCGTGTTCGAGAGCTGTAGCGTAGACATAGGGTTTGAACGATGAGCCGGGCTGGCGCATGGCGTCGGTCGCACGGTTGAACTGGCTGGCGCCATAGTCGCGGCCGCCAACCATGGCGCGCACGGCGCCATCAACTTCCATGACGACGGTATTGGCCTGGCCGGCGTGATATTCCTGACCGTATTGCCGCAGGATGGATTCAACCGCCTGATCGGCGACCGACTGGATGCCGGTGTCGAGCGCGGTGCGCGCGATGAATACGCGCTCGGTCATCGACTTTGGCAACGTATCGACGAGCTTCTTCATCTCGTCGAACGCCCAATCGAGATAATAGTTCGGCGCGTGCTCGGCCCTTCGATCAACTGCAGTTGCTGGATGGCGGCGGGCGCCGAACACCTGACCCTCGGTCATGAATCCGGCCTCGACGAGGTTGTCCAAAACGACGTTCGCCCGCGCGCGCGCCGCCGGCAGGTTGACGTGCGGGGCGAACTTGGTCGGCGCCTTGAACAGGCCGGCCAGCATCGCGGCTTCCGACAAATTCACGTCCCGCGCCGACTTGTTGAAGTAATACTGCGCCGCCGCGTCGACACCGAAGGCGCCGCCGCCCATATAGGCGCGGTCGAGATACAGCTTCAAAATCTCGTTCTTGGTGAGCCGCGACTCCAGCCACATCGCCAGGAACGCTTCCTTGATCTTGCGGTCGAGCGTGCGCTCGTTCGACAAAAACAGGTTCTTGGCGAGCTGCTGCGACAGCGACGAGCCGCCCTGCACGACGCCGCCGGCGCGCGCATTGGTGACCACGGCGCGCAAGGTGCCGCCGATATCGATGCCGAAATGCTCGTAGAAGCGGCGGTCTTCGGTCGCCAGCACGGCCTTGATCAGGTGATCGGGGAACTGGTCGAGCGGGATGGAGTCGTTATGGCGGATGCCGCGGGTGCCGACCTCGTTGCCGTAGCGGTCGAGAAACGTGACGGCGAGCTCGGATTTCTTGAGCCAGTCGTCGTCCTGGGTCATCTGGAAGGCGGGGACGGCGAGCGCCAGCATGAGGACGCCGCCGGCGAGCCCGAGGGTGGCGCCCTCGGAGGCGAATTCGACGCCCCAGCGCCGCCAGCCGGCAACATGGAAGCGGTCCATGAAGGTGGAGAAGCGCTCGTAACTTTCACGCAGCCCGGCCGCCGAGCGGAACACGCCGAAATCGACGAAGGCGTCGATCGCCAGCATGGCGC
This sequence comes from Pseudolabrys sp. FHR47, assembly GCF_005153485.1. Lineage (NCBI taxonomy): Bacteria > Pseudomonadati > Pseudomonadota > Alphaproteobacteria > Hyphomicrobiales > Xanthobacteraceae > Pseudolabrys > Pseudolabrys sp. FHR47. The sequence goes on along the minus strand of NZ_CP039740.1, from coordinate 3,309,494 downwards.
GCTTGAGCTTCTGGCGCGCGGTCTCGGGAGGCAGGTCGTCGAGAGCCATAAGGTCAGACTTTTCAAACGGTTAGGGGCAAGCCCCCGGCCGGGGCCGGCGGCGGGCCAAAGACGGCGCTCACCGCCCGTGCCAATTTAGTGCATCGGGGCCGGTTTCTCTATCCAAACGAGGCGCTTATCGGGCCGAAAGGTGAACGGGAATTGGGGAGAATTGGGGGCGGGGGCAAATGGGGATACCTGCACACCGCGGCTGTCACGCTTCCTTAGCCGTCCAATGAGCGAACGGACGACAGAGGTTCCGAATGAAACGATGGGCAGGCTCGATTATCGATAGTCATTAGCTATTGTTTCTAATATTTTTGATCGGATATACTGATCAATCGATAATATGTAGGTCCTTGATGGCCACCCGGTACCGGCCGCACCTTGGATTCAAAATAAAGAACCCGAGGCAGCACAATGCAGACCAAATCCTTCGACGCCGAGACGGCCCGTCGTGTGATCGCGGATTTCGCCGGCACACCGGGCGCGCTGCTGCCGATGCTGCACGCGATGCAGGACGCCTTCGGCCACATCCCCGAGCCGGCCGAGCCGATGATCGCCGAGGCGCTCAACATCTCACGCGCCGAGGTGCATGGCGTCGTCACCTTCTATCACGACTTCCGCCGCGAGCCGGCCGGCCGCCATGTCATCAAGCTGTGCCAGGCCGAAGCCTGCCAGGCCACCGGCTGCGAGGCGCTCGCCGCGCGCGCCGAGCAGAAGCTCGGCGTCGCCATGGGCGAGACCTCGGCCGACGGCCGCGTGACGCTGGAGCCAGTGTACTGCCTCGGCCTGTGCTCGGTGTCGCCGGCGGCGATGATCGACGGCCGCATCGTTGCGCGGCTCGATAAGGGCAAGCTCGATGCGCTGCTCGCGGAGGCGTCACGATGAGCGCGCCAATCAATGCCTTGAGAATTTTCGTTCCGGGCGATGCCGCGGCGGTGGCCTGCGGCGCCGACGAGATTGCCGCGACCATCCGCGACCTCGCGGCGAAAAAGAACGTGCCGGTGCAGGTGATCCGCAATGGTTCGCGCGGCATGCATTGGCTCGAGCCGATGCTGGAAGTCGCGACCGATGATGGCCGCATAGCTTATGGCCCGGTTGAGATTGGCGATACGGAGAGCGTGTTCGAGGCGATGCTGGCGGAGGGCGGCGCGCACCGGCTGCGCATCGGCAAGCCCGAAGATCATCCCTTCCTGAAGAAACAGACGCGGCTCACATTTGCCCGCTGCGGCCTTGTCGATCCGCGCTCGCTGGAGGATTACTGCGCCCACGGCGGCTACCGCGGCCTCGCCAAGGCGCTGAAGAAGCCGGCCGGTATTGTCGAGGAAATCACCAATTCCGGTTTGCGCGGCCGCGGCGGTGCCGGTTTCCCGACCGGCATCAAATGGAAGACCGTCGCCGACGCGAAGGCGGAGCAGAAATACATCGTCTGCAACGCCGACGAGGGCGACAGCGGCACCTTTGCCGACCGCATGATCATGGAGGGCGATCCCTTCGTGCTCATCGAGGGCATGACGATTGCCGGAATCGCGGTCGGCGCCACGAAGGGCTATATCTACATCCGCTCGGAATATCCGCACGCCATCGACGTCATGAATGATGCGATCCGCGCCGCAAGGCGCGGCGGCGTGCTTGGCGACACGGTGTGCGGCTCGGCTTATGCCTTCGATCTCGAAGTCCGCGTCGGCGCCGGCGCCTATGTCTGCGGCGAGGAAACCGCGCTGCTCGACAGTCTCGAAGGCAAGCGCGGGCAGGTCAGGGCGAAGCCGCCGCTGCCGGCGCATAAGGGTCTGTTCGGCCAGCCGACCGTGATCAACAACGTGCTGTCGCTCGCCACCGTGCCGGTGATCATGGACAAGGGCGCCGAGTTTTATAAGAACTTCGGCATGGGGCGCTCGCGCGGCACCATGCCGATCCAGCTCGCCGGAAATCTCAATTACGGCGGCCTGTTCGAAACCGCCTTCGGCATCACGCTCGGCGAACTGGTCGACGACATCGGCGGCGGCTGCTTCACGGGTCGCCCGGTGAAGGCCGTGCAGGTCGGCGGCCCGTTAGGCGCTTACTTCCCGCGCGCGCTGTTCGATACGCCGTTCGACTACGAGGCCTTTGCCAAGCGCGACGGCCTGATCGGCCATGGCGGCATCGTCGTGTTCGACGACAGTGTCGATATGGCCAAGCAGGCGCGTTTCGCCATGGAATTCTGCGCCATCGAATCCTGCGGCAAGTGCACGCCCTGCCGCATCGGTTCGACGCGCGGCGCCGAAACCGTCGATCGCATCATCAAGGGCATCGACCGCGACAAGAACCTCGCCGTGCTCACCGACCTCTGCAACACCATGAAGTTCGGTTCGCTCTGCGCGCTGGGCGGCTTCACGCCGTATCCGGTGATGAGCGCGCTCACCCATTTCCCCGAGGACTTCGGCGCCGGCCCGCGCCTTCAAGCCGCTGAATAGGAGAGACGCCATGTCCCTCGTTCACGAAACCGACTACGGCACGCCGCTCTCCAAATCGGAGAAGATGGTCACGCTGACCATAGACGGCCAGCAAGTCACCGTGCCGGAGGGCACCTCGATCATGCGCGCCGCGATGGAGATGGGCACGCAGATCCCGAAACTGTGCGCCACCGACATGGTCGATGCGTTCGGGTCCTGCCGTCTCTGCCTCGTCGAGATCGAAGGCCGCGCCGGCACGCCGGCCTCCTGCACCACGCCAGTGGCGCCGGGCATCGTGGTGAAGACGCAGACCAGCCGCCTGCACGACATCCGCAAAGGCGTGATGGAGCTCTATATCTCCGACCATCCGCTCGACTGCCTGACCTGCTCGGCGAATGGCGATTGCGAATTGCAGGACATGGCCGGCCAGGTTGGCTTGCGTGACGTGCGTTACGGCTACGAAGGCGAGAACCACGTCTTCGCCAAGGCGCCCGACGGTCTCAACCCGAACTGGCTGCCGAAGGACGAGTCGAACCCGTATTTCACCTACGATCCGTCGAAGTGCATCGTCTGCTCGCGCTGCGTGCGCGCCTGCGAAGAAGTGCAGGGCACCTTCGCGCTGACCATTGCCGGCCGTGGCTTCGACAGCCGCGTCTCGCCCGGCATGCAGGAGTCTTTCCTCGGTTCCGAATGCGTGTCCTGCGGCGCCTGCGTGCAGGCCTGCCCGACGGCGACCTTGAACGAAAAGAAGGTCATCGAAGTCGGCAAGCCTGAGCACTCGGTGGTGACGACCTGCGCCTATTGCGGCGTCGGCTGCGCCTTCAAGGCCGAGATGCGCGGCGAAGAGCTGGTGCGTATGGTGCCGTATAAGGACGGCGAAGCCAATCGCGGCCATTCCTGCGTCAAGGGTCGTTTCGCCTGGGGCTACGCGACCCACAAAGAACGCATCCTCAAACCGATGATCCGCTCGTCCATTCACGAGCCGTGGAAGGAAGTGAGTTGGGACGAGGCGATCTCTTACGCTGCCTCCGAATTCAAGCGCATCCAGAAGACATACGGCAAGGATTCGGTCGGCGGCATCACCTCGTCGCGTTGCACCAATGAAGAAACCTTTCTGGTACAGAAGCTGATCCGCGCCGGCTTCGGCAATAACAATGTCGATACTTGCGCCCGCGTTTGCCATTCGCCGACGGGCTATGGCCTCGGCCAGGCCTTCGGCACGTCGGCCGGCACGCAGAACTTCGACTCGGTGGAAGACTCGGACGTCATCGTCATCATCGGCGCCAATCCGGCGGCGGCGCATCCGGTGTTCGCCTCGCGCATGAAGAAGCGGTTGCGCCAGGGCGCCAAGCTGATCGTGATCGATCCGCGCCGCACCGAGATGGTGCAGTCGGCGCATATCAAGGCCGACTATCACCTTGCGCTCTTGCCCGGCACTAATGTCGCCATCGTCACGGCGCTGGCGCATGTCATCGTCACCGAAGGCCTCTACAACGAGGCCTTTATCCGCGAACGCTGCGATTGGGACGAATTCCAGCATTGGGCCGAGTTCGTCGCGCTGCCGCAGAATTCGCCGGAGGCCGTGGCCAAGCTGTCCGGCGTGCCAGCGGATACAATCCGCGACGCTGCGCGGCTCTATGCCACCGGCGGTAATGGTGCGATCTATTACGGCCTCGGCGTCACCGAGCATTCGCAGGGTTCGACCACCGTCATGGGCATCGCCAACCTGGCGATGGCCACCGGCAATATCGGCCGCAAGGGCGTCGGCGTGAACCCGCTGCGCGGCCAGAACAACGTGCAGGGCTCCTGCGATATGGGCTCGTTCCCGCACGAGCTTGCCGGCTATCGCCACATCTCGCTCGACGAGCCGCGCCAGCTGTTCGAGAAGGATTGGAACGTCATTCTCGACAAGGAGCCGGGCCTGCGCATCCCGAACATGCTGGATGCCGCGGTCGATGGCACCTTCAAGGGTATTTATATCCAGGGCGAGGACATCCTGCAGTCCGATCCCGACACGAAGCACGTGTCAGCCGGCCTCGAGGCGATGGAATGCGTCGTGGTGCAGGACCTGTTCCTGAACGAAACCGCGCGCTTCGCCCATGTTTTCCTGCCAGGCTCCACCTTCCTGGAGAAGGACGGCACTTTCACCAATGCCGAGCGCCGCATCCAGCGCGTGCGCAAAGTGATGGCGCCCAAGAATGGTTATGCCGATTGGGAGATTACCGTGCTGCTCTCCAACGCGCTCGGTTATGCGATGGACTATGCGCATCCGTCGCAGATCATGGACGAGATCGCGCGCCTGACGCCCGGTTTCGCCAATGTCTCTTATCAGATGCTGGAAGAGCGCGGCTCGGTGCAGTGGCCTTGCAACGACAAGGCGCCGCAAGGCTCGCCGATCATGCATGTCAACGGCTTCGTGCGCGGCAAGGGCAAGTTCATCGTCACGGAATATGTCGCAACCGATGAGAAGACCGGGCCGCGCTTCCCGCTGCTGCTGACTACCGGCCGCATCCTGTCGCAATACAATGTCGGCGCGCAGACTCGCCGCACCGACAATTCGCTGTGGCATGCCGAAGACGTTCTGGAAATCCATCCGCACGATGCCGAGCAACGCGGCGTGCGCGAAGGCGACTGGGTGCGGCTGGCCAGCCGCTCCGGCGAAACGACCTTGCGTGCGACGATCACCGACAAGGTGGCGCCGGGCGTCGTCTACACGACCTTCCATCACCCCGATACGCAGGCCAATGTCATCACCACCGACTTCTCCGACTGGGCGACCAACTGCCCGGAATACAAGGTGACGGCGGTGCAGGTGTCGCCGTCGAACGGGCCGTCGCCGTGGCAGGAAGAATACGAGCGCTTCTCCAAGGAAACCCGCCGCATCGTTCCGGCGGAAGCGGCGGAGTAGACCGTGGAGGAACCGGTTCGCATCGTCGAACGAACGGTGTGGCGTGGCGGACGTTTCACGCCAGGCGAGCGTGTGATCGCCGAGGAAGCGGCGGTTGCCTTCACCTATAACGGCACCTCCTATGCCGTGATGATGGCGACGCCGCAGGACCTTGAGGAGTTCGCCGTCGGCTTTTCCGTGACTGAAGGAATCGTTGCCTCGCCCGGGGAAATCGAAGCGCTCGAGATCGTCGAACTGGAGGCCGGCATCGAATTGCGCATGCGGCTCGCCGAGCCGCGCGGCGGCGCTTTCGCGTCGCGGCGGCGCTACCTTGCTGGCCCGACCGGCTGCGGCCTGTGCGGCATCGAGCAGCTCGAGGAAGCGATGCGTCCGCTGCCCGCGGTGGCCGGCAACGTCTCGTTCACGCCGCGCGACATCATGCGCGCTACGAGCGCCATCGAGAATCTACAGCACATCAACCGCGAGACGCGATCGGTGCACGGCGCCGCGTTCTACCGGCCGGCGGACGACAGTGTCGTGCTGCTGGAGGATGTCGGCCGCCATAACGCGCTCGACAAACTATGCGGCGCGATGCTGCACGCGAACATCGATCCGCAGAGCGGCTTTGCCGTCGTCACAAGCCGGCTGTCGATCGAGATGATCCAGAAGGCGGCGACCGCCGGCATTCCTATGATGGTCGCGGTATCGGCGCCGACCGCACTCGCCGTGCGCGCCGCCGAAAGCTGCGGCATGACTTTGACGGCCGTGGCGCGCGCCGACGGCTTCGAGGTGTTCACGCACCCGCAGCGGATCAAGGAAGAACGGAGTCTCCATGTCGTCGCAGGGTAAGGGAGCCGACAAACTGGTTTACATGGCTAACCAGATCGGCACGTTCTTCAAGAGTCAGGGCGAGGAGGCCGCGGTGCTGGGCACCGCCGAGCATATCCGAAAGTTCTGGGATCCGCGCATGCGCAGCGCCATCTTCGCCCATCTCGACGCCGGCGGCGAAGGGCTTCAGCCAGCGGTGCGCAAGGCCATTATGAGCCTGAAAGCGGCCGCCACCCCGACGCCGAAGGCGTCTTAGGCGAGGCCATTCCCGCACGGGAACCGCGCGCCAGCCGGACGGGCTCCGAGCCGGCGCCGCCGGTCACAGCTTTTGCGCTCGCCACTCTTGTAACCCCGCCGCCGATGCGGGAAGGAGGGGCATGCCTGAGTCCAGGAAAGTCCCCGACAAGCCGCTCCCCTTCTGGCGCACCAAGAAGATGAGCGAGATGACCCCGCGCGAGTGGGAGAGCCTGTGCGACGGCTGCGGCCGCTGCTGCCTCAACAAGCTCACCGATATCGACACCGGCGAGACGGTCTATACCGATGTCGGCTGCAAGCTGCTCGACACCACGTCCTGCCGCTGCGCCGACTACAAGAACCGCCAGAAGAAAGTGCACGATTGCGTGCGGCTCACCTGGCGCAACATCCGCCGCCTCACCTGGCTGCCGCCGACCTGCGGCTATGTGCTGGTCGCCTCGGGGCAGGATCTGCCGTGGTGGCATCCCCTGGTGTCGGGCTCGCCGGAGACCGTGCACGAGGCCGGCATTTCGGTGCGCGGCAAGGTCTCCGCCAATGAGGTCGACGTGCCGGACCGCGATCTCGTCGACTACATCGTGAAATGGCCGCAGCGCTGGCCGAAAGGCTCGCGCGGCAAGGTGCGGCCGAAATAGCGGCCGCATAACACCCGCGCGCTAGCGAGCCTTGCGCTTTCGCCGGGCTCTTGGCATGTCCGGCGGCTGATGAGCCAGCAACCGCCCCCATCGACAACGCCGCCCGGCGCGCCGCACGCGCCGCTGACGCACAAACAGATCACGCGCATCGTTCAGGGCATCACTCTGGCGATGTTCCTCGGCGCGCTCGACCAGACCATCGTCGCCACGGCGCTGCCGACCATCGGCCGCCATTTCCACAATGTCGAGGATCTGGCCTGGGTGGTGACGGCCTATCTGCTCACCGGTACGGCGGCGACGCCGCTGCTCGGCAAATTGTCGGACATGTATGGCCGCCGCCTCGTGATGCTGAGCGCGGTGGCGATCTTCGTCATCGGCTCGGTCGTCTGCGCGCTGGCGCCGACCATGACGGCGCTCATTTTCGCGCGCGGCTTCCAGGGCTTCGGCGGCGGCGCGCTGATCGCTTTGTCGCAGACGGTGATCGCCGACATCATGAGCCCGCGCGAGCGCGGCCGCTACCAGGGCTACATCGCCGCGGTGTTCGCGCTGTCCTCGATCGGCGGGCCGGTGCTCGGCGGCATCCTCACCGAATATATCGACTGGTCGGTGATCTTCTGGATCAACGTGCCGCTCGGCGCGCTGGCGCTGACCATGACCTGGCACATGCTCAAATTGGTGCCGTTCCACAAGCGCGAACACAGGTTAGACGCCATCGGCGCCGCGCTGATGATGCTGGCCTCGGTGGTGCTGCTGCTGGCGTTGTCGTCGGGCGGGGCGCGTTATCCGTGGCTGTCGCTCGAGATCGGCGCGCTGGTGGCGGCTTCGCTGCTGTTGTGGCTGTTGTTCGCCTGGCGGCTGACGTGCGCGGCCGAGCCGTTCCTGCCGCTCAACATCCTGCGCAACAAGGTGGTGCGCTCGGCGACGCTCGCCGGCAGCTGTGCGATGGGTACATTGGTCGGCATGACCATCTTCATACCGCTGTATTTCGAAGGCGTCATGGGCCTGTCGGCCTCGCAGTCGGGCGTGGCGCTGATCCCGATGCTCGGCGGTACGGTGATCGGCTCGACGCTGACCGGGCGGGCATTGACGCGCATGGTGCATTACAAGCGCATTCCCATTGCCGGCGATATCGCCGGTATCGCGGCGCTGGCGATCCTGGCGATCTGGCCGAATGAGTTGCCTTTCGTCGCTGTGCTGGCGCTGATGGCGGTGATCGGTTTCGGCTTAGGCATGGTGTTTCCGGTGTCGACCGTGTGCATGCAGAACGCCGTCGACCGGCCGCAGATGGGCATCGCCACCGGGTCGGCCAATTTCTTCCGCGCGCTGGTATCGGCGCTGGTGGTGGCGATCCTCGGTGCCATCGTGCTCGGCGGCCTTGGCGGCGCGGCCGGCGCGTCGGTGGAGATGCTGGCGCGCACGGCCTCGGCGAACGACCTGGCGCTGGCGTTCCGGCTGGTGTTTGCCGCCGGCGCCGCGGTGCTGGCCTGCGGTCTCGGCTTCATTCTCGCGCTGGAAGAACTGCCGTTACGTGGTCCCGGCGGCCCCGCCGTCGAGCCGCATTGAAGTCGTCAGCGGCCGAGGTTACTGCGCCACCGTCATCTCGAGTGCCTGGGCGAGCTTCTGGGTGTTGAACGGCTTTTCCAGGAAAGCGATGTTCTGCTGACTCAGCCATTTGCGGTGCTTTTGCGCCGGGTCATAGCCGGACATGCAGACAATGCCCATGCCGGGCCGCGCTGTTATTGCTTCCTTGATCAGCGATACGCCGTCCAGCCCGCCGGGCAACACAACGTCGGTCAGCAGGATGTCGATCTTGGCGGGCGAGACAATCAGGTCGAGCGCCTCCATGCCATTGGCGACGGCGTGAACCTTGAAGCCGAGATGGCGCAATTGCGCGCCGGCGACGATGCGGACATCGGCGTCGTCCTCGACCAGCAGCACGGTCTTTTCGCTTTCCACATCGGTGGCGGTGGTGACGTTGTCGGCTTCGTCCGGCGGGCAGGCCGAAGCAATGCGCGGCAACCGGATCGTCACCGACGTTCCGTATTGCGGCGCGCTCTCGATCTTGAGCTGTCCGCCCGACTGCTCGGTGAAGCCTTGCACCATGGAAAGGCCGAGGCCGCTGCCCAGGCCGTCGGCCTTGGTCGTGAAGAATGGCTCGGCGGCGCGCGCGAGCACCTCCTCGGTCATGCCGAAGCCGGTATCGCTGACGGTGATGCAGACTTCCTCGCCCGTCGGCCAGCGCGACGATTTGGCGAGCGCGGGTTCGCACGGTCGGCATTCGGTGGCGATGGTGATCTGACCGCCCTCGGGCATGGCGTCGCGGGCGTTGATAGCGAGATTGAGCAGCGCATTGGCCAACTGATTGCGGTCGACGGAAATGATCGCGTCCTTGGCGTTGAGCCTCGTCACGAGGTCGATATTGGTGCCGAGGGTCCGCTGCAGCAGGCGCAAGGTGTCGAGCACCAACTGGTCGATCGGGGTCGGTTCGGCGCGCAGCGGCGTTTGCCGTGAGAACGCCAGCAGGCGGCGTACGAGTTCGCGCCCTCGGCGCGTCGCGCGCATCGCGGCGTCGACCAGGTCGGGGTCGGCGGTGAGCCCGCGCGCGGCGGCCCGATCGACGAATTCGAGACTGCCGGCAATGACCGAGAGCAGGTTGTTGAAGTCGTGCGCGACGCCGGCGGTCAGTTGGCCGACCGCCTCCATCTTCTGCATCTGGCCGAGCGTCATCTGCGCTTCCTCGCGACGACGCATTTCCTGCGCCAGCTCGGCGGTGCGCGCGCTGACGCGGGCCTCCAACTCCTGATTGGCGCGTGCCAGCAGTTCCTCGGTGCGGCGGCGGATGGTGACGTCTTGGATCGTGCCGAATATGCCGGTGATGGCCCCGGCGCTGTCGCGCACCGGCGTCATCCAGAGCTCGAGATCGACGATCGCGCCGTCGGGCCGTCGTGCGCGAATGACCAGAAAGGGGATTTCCCGACCGGCAATGACGTCATTGCCGGCCTTCTTGAGGGCGGGCCGGTCCTCGGGAAGCACCATTTCGTAAAAGCTGCGCACCGTGAGCGAATGTCCGGACGAGAAGCCGAATATCGCGTAGATGCCGTCGGACCAGGTGATGGTCTTCGAGACGAGATCGTTCTTGAAGTGGCCGAGTAGGGCGAGCCGCTCGGCGCGGGCAAGGTTGTCGCGGCTTTCCTTGAGCGAGACTTCCGACTGCATGCGCCCGGTGATGTCGGCCAAGGTGCCGACCATGCGAACCGGTTTGCCTTCGGCATTGCGTTGCGCCAGGCCGCGGCTCCGCACCCAGATGTAGTGGCCGTCGGCGTGCCTGATCCTGAACTCGATCACGTAAGGCTCGCCGTCTTCGAGGTGCGCGCGGAGCGCCTCCTGCGCGGCAGCTCGATCGTCGGGATGAATGAGTTGGTGAAATGTTTCCAGGCTGGGCGCCGCATCAGCGGGTACGCCCATCAACCGTTTCCACTGCGGCGACTTATAATTTTCTCCGGTCTCGATGTTCCAGTCCCAGATCCCGTCGTTCACCGCTTCTTCGACCAGGCGATATCGTTCCTGGCTGCGGCGCAGATCGTCCTGCGCGGCGAGCAGTTTTTGTTCGCGCGCAATACCCCATCGGATGCCCAGCAGGATCGCCGCGGTGACGAGCAGAGCGATAATCCAGTAGATTTGCGCCTGCCGGTTAGCGTGACGATAAATATACTCTTCGGTAACGGAGACCGTGGCTATCAAGGGATACTCGCCAATGACGCGATAGGCGACCAGCCGGGTGTGCTGATCGAATGTCCGAAATTGACTGAAGAAATGTCCGTTGCGCGCGTTGACAAGGTGGCTGAACAATGTGGACGCCGGACCGAGGCGTGTCCCCGATGGCACGCTTACGGCTTTGCCGTCGACCGCGCGGGCCCGCACGATGCCATCCATTCCGACCAGGCCGAATGCGCCGTTCAAACCGAGATTGAGGTCGGCGCCGACCTTGATCAGGGAGTCTGGTGAGACGATCGCCGCGACAATGCCTTCGAAGGCGCCGTCCGGTCCGAACAACCTCCGTGTGACAACGATGGCAGGGCGGTTATCGAGCTTCGATTTCAGGGGCTCGCTGAAAAGCAGCTCATCGGTCGACGCTTCCTTCTGCCGCCGGAAATAGTCCCGGTCAGCGAAGTTCTGACCGGCGGGGATCATTCCTACTCCCGAACCGACGCCGGTCGAAGCGGCAACGGCACTGCCGTCCTTGTCGAGGATCGCGAACCTGTACTCGAGGTCGGTCCTGGCGGCTGTGTCGTTCAGCCAGGCCTGCAGTTCGTCCGACGATCTCGAGTTCTGATAGGCACGGCGAAGGAGTTGAAGGGTCGAGTCGACGCTTCTAAAGATGTGCGAGTACGACTGATCGACAATGCGGACGAGGTTGTCGGTCGCTCGCGTTGCGTTAGCGACCGCGTCACGCCGATCATTGGTGATCAAGAGGGCCAGGACGCCGTACACGGCGGCGAGCATGCACAAGCCGATAAATGTCGCCGGTTGTATCCAGGCACGCCAACGGGAACCGCGGTCAAAGCGACCGTCCGGCTTCCCGCGCACGTTGCCTGACTGGGCCGGCGTCTCAAGGATGGCCGCAGGGGCCATCGGCTGATCTGTCACGGCGGCTCGCCTCCCGTGGGCGAGGTCACCCACGGGAGGCATTCTTATCTTGCGTGGTTTATTCGAGGTACGATGCCGCTGACGTTATGCACATTCTTTGTTTCTTTGTGTGCGGGCCCCGTTCACGTAGCGAACGGGGCTGGAATCCGGCGGCGGGGCGCGTGCGGCATTATTGTTCGCGGCGCGCGGCCTACCTCATCGTCCGATTAAGCCGCGGCCAACTTACCGGCAAATACCGCGAAGCGATCCATCAGCGCTTTGAGGAAATCGCGTACGCTGGCATCGGTGACGTTGTGTTCACTATCGATCAGGTCGGGCTTGTATTGAATGTAAGCTTCGCCTCCGAGCAGGTGCAGGCCTTGATCGCCGAGCACCGACCGGAGGTGCTGCTGTACGAGGGCGGTCGAGAGCGCGCCGCCCGAGGTGCCGGTAATGACCGCCGGCTTGTCGGGCCAGGACGTCTTGCCCCAGGGCCGGGCGCCCCAGTCGATGGCATTCTTGAGCACCGCCGGAATGGAGCGGCCGTGTTCGGGCGAAACGACGAGCAGGGCGTCGGAGGCCTCGACCTCGCTCTTGAAGCGGGCAACCGGCGCCGGCAGCGGAGCCTCAAAGTCCTCATTATACATCGGCAAGTCGTCGATTTGGATCAGCTTCGCCTCGAAGGCGTCGGCGCCGAGCTTGGCCAGCGCCAGCGCCAGTTTGCGGTTGATGGACTCCTTGCGGTTCGAGCCGACGATGAGCCCCAGTTTGAGCTTAGCCATTGAAACCTCTATTTTTTAGCCTAAGTTACGGTCTGTAACCGAGGATAAATAGATGACCGCTCAACACACTCAAGAAGGCACAATTTCCATACCCGGTACCCTTCATGTGGCCGAAAACTGCCGCGCTGTGAGCGAGGTGCTCGCCAGAGTGGGCGATAAATGGACTGTCCTGGTGGTCTGGACGCTGGGCGACGGACCCAAGCGCTTCAACGAATTGCGCCGGGCGCTGGGCTCGATCTCGCAGCGCATGCTGACCTTGACCCTGCGCGGCCTCGAGCGTGACGGACTGGTGTCCCGGACCGTGTTTCCGACCATTCCGCCGCGCGTCGATTACGAGCTGACGGACCTCGGCCGCTCGCTGCTCGAACCGGTCCACGAACTCGGCCTGTGGGCGCGGCAAAACCGCCCGGCGATCCAGCAGGCGCGGGCGCGCTTTGACGCGGGCGCTACAACCTGACGCGGTCGGCCCACCATAATCGGGGCGGAATCTCGCCTCATGCTTTGGTCTACGAGGCCTTGTTTATTGGGTTTCCGGCGGCGGGCGGTGCAACCCCGCTCGGAAATGCGCTGGACGACTAGTAAGTAAATACCATAGCCTGTGACAGCGATCGGATGGCCGTGGGGGCGGCCGCCGCGCGCAGGTGGGGCTGCAACGTTCGTGGGGGTGAAGTCGCGTGCCCCGGTATTTCTTCAATTTCAGCGACGGCCGTCGCTGGTTCACCGACGACTCTGGCCAGGAATTCGGCGGGCTCGCTGCGGCGCGCCGTCATGCCGTGAGCCAGGTGCGCGATCTCAAAGCCGCGATGTGCGATCCGGGCATCCAGGATCTGTCCGGCTGGACGATGCGCGTGGTCGACGGCGAGGGCCGCGCCGTCTTTGAAATCGGCTTCGACCTCAAGCCGGACCGTGTCGACGGGTGAGCGCCGGTTTCGGCGTTTTGTTTCCGCTCTGTTACGCCCGGCGAAAGCGGCGCCACGCTTCACCGCCCGTGGCCGAGAAACTCGATGCCGAGTTCGCCGCCGAGCCGCCAAACGACGCGGCAATCGCGCCGCATCTCGCCGCCCTCGTTGAAGACCGACAGGATGAAGGTGTCGGGCATTTCGGCCTCGCAATAGAGCCGGGCGCCGCTCTCGGAAATGTCCGTGATGAAGCAGCTGCGCGGCAGGGCGCCGGCGCCGGCATAATACTGAGCCACGCGGTTGAGGGCGCGTCGCGGCGTTTTCCGTCGTTCTTTCAGCAAGGCCGATCGCGCTTTGTTATCGAGGAGTGTCATGTTCATACCGCCCGGCCCCTCAGATTGGCTTAAGACGAAGAAACGAATTTGAAGCAATGGCCGGCAAGCGTGTCAGGGAGGTGGACCGAAAAAATTACTAAAATTTTTTTCGGCTCTTCATCTCGCCAGGCCGGCGCCCGGGGCTTCCGCCGGCATCGCCGTGCCGCGCATCGTGCGGTAACCATTAGGATTTTTCGCCCAAAGCGGCGCGCTTGGATAAAAATCACAAACTAGGAAAATAGGCTTGACAGCGTGACGCTCCTCAGGTAGGTTTTGGGCATGCTCCACACCTGCGTTCGGTGAGGCGCTCCGCGGAAAGCGCGGGGCGAATGCGGCGCGCTGCTTTTCAACGCTGCTTCTTCTGCGTTGCTTGCGCTTCGTTTCATGGGAACGCGAGGCCGCCACTGGCGTTGCCCTCCATATCGCTGCGCCACGAGCGCGCGGCATGTCCGGTTACGACAGGCGGTAAGGAGAACGCGATGGCAAAACTGGAAGACGGCCGGGTCGTGGAAAGCGCGACGGAAGCGCGCGCCGGGGTCACCGGCCACAACGTGCGCTACGTGCTGACATTCGGGATCCTCGGAGTCGCCGTGCTCTTCGCCGTTGTCTACATATATTTCTTCGCCGCCTGACGCGCTTTCAGCGCAGCGGCATTGCGATGTTCGAACGCGCCGGTTTTCGCCGGCGCGTTTTTTATTGGGGGGAGGGCTCCGACATGGCGAAACGGCAAATTCCGCCGGAGATGCTCGAAGAAGCGCGGCGGCTTTACGAGCAGACTCTGGCGCCGGTCGACGATATTGCCGACATGCTGGGTATTGGGAATTCCACTTTCTACCTGATCGTCAACCGCAACGGATGGCGTGGCCGCCGCGCCAAGCTGGCGCGCGGCCAGTTCGTGCGCGCGCTGAGCAGGATCGGCGCCGACGCCCTGATCGGGCCGCCAGCCGATCAACCGCGCGCGCCGGTCGAGCCGAAGCCGCCGGCCGCGACGGCCGAGCAACGGCTCGTGCTTGCGCAACGCCTGCAGGAGGCCGTTGGCGATCAGATCGACGCGATCAAGCACGTGACCAAGCTGGTCGGCGCGCAGGAGCAGCTCGGTGAAGGCGCGCGGGGGCTTGCCGCCGTATCGCGCTCGCTGCGCGAGACGCACGAACTGCTTCAGCCGCCAGAGGAAGAAAAGAAGCCCGATGTCCCCGACGACGAACCCTTCCCCTACGACGTCGAGCAGTTCCGACGAGACCTTGCTCGCGCTCTTCGAGCGGTTCTCGACGAACGGCGAGGCGGAGCTGCACGAGAATCTGACGCGCCTGTTCGACAAACTGCCGGGCCGCAATCTCGAGAAGCTGAGGACTGACTTCGGGCTCTATGCGCTCAAGCATCAGACGACGCCCGCGCTCGCCAATAGCGGCGCGCCGTGGACGACCTGGCTCATTCTCGGTGGCCGCGGCGCCGGCAAGACGCGCGCCGGCGCCGAATGGGTGCGAAAGGTCGCCTGCAATGACGCGCAGGCACGCATCGCGCTGGTTGGCGAGACCGAGCACGATGTCCGCGCCGTGATGGTGGAAGGCGTGTCGGGGCTGCTCAGCGTGCATCCTTACTGGGAGCGGCCGAACTGGCAGCCATCGCTGCGCCGCATCGAATGGAAGAACGGCGCGGTGGCCGAGATCTTTTCGGCGGAGAATTACGAAAGCCTGCGCGGCCCGCAATTCACGGCCGCGTGGTGCGACGAACTCGCCAAGTGGCGTCAAGCCGAAGCAACCTTCGACATGCTGCAGTTCGGACTGCGCCTTGGTGAGCGGCCGCGGCAGGTGATCACCACCACGCCGCGGCCGATCGCGCTGCTCAAGAAGCTGATGGCCGATCCATCGACGGCGCTGACCCGCGCCGGCACGGTGGCCAATGCGCTCAACCTGTCGGCGTCTTTCGTCGAGCAGGTGTTCGCGCGCTACAAGGGCACGCGCATCGGCCGCCAGGAGCTTGACGGCGAGATCGTCGAGGAGCGCGCCGATGCTTTGTGGACGCGCGCCGGGCTGGAGAGCTGCCGCGTCGATGCCGCGCCGGAGCTGACGCGCATCGTGGTGGCGATCGACCCGCCGGCGTCGTCAAAGCGGGGCGCGGATGCCTGCGGCATCGTCGCCGCCGGCCGCGCCGGAGACGGCACGATCTATGTGATCGAGGACGCCAGCATTGCCGGCGCAACGCCGCAAGGCTGGGCGAGCCGCGCCATCGCGCTGTGGCGCAAGTATGAGGCCGACGCGCTGATCGCCGAGGTCAACCAGGGCGGCGAGATGGTGAGCGCCGTGCTCAAGTCGATCGACGGCGCGGTGCCGGTGACGACGACGCGGGCGACGCGCGGCAAATATCACCGCGCCGAGCCGGTGTCGCAAATGTACGAGCAGGGCCGGGTGAAGCACGCCGGCAATTTTTCCTCGCTCGAGGATGAGATGTGCGACTTCGGCCTCGATGGCTTGTCGTCCGGCCACTCACCGGACCGGCTCGATGCGCTGGTGTGGGCGGTGGCGGCGCTGAGCTTCGCGGCAAGGCCATTGCCGCGGATCAGGAGGCTGTAGAAATACGGTGTCACGGGACCGTTCGATGATCGATCACCGGCCACCTGCATCATCGCGGGACAGTTCACGCGGTTACATGCGGTAAATTCTGCCACTCATGCGCGATACCGGGCGTCGCCACGGACCATAATTTTTCCGGGCGAGAATGTGCCGATACCGTGGAACGCGCTTGTTTTATCGGAGTTGTTTATTCCGGCCGTGCCAAAGCGCGACACAATCGTTAACGCGCGCATAGCTCGGCCTTGAGTCATGCCACCAGGCGTCATGTTTTGGTCACATTGAGACGGCGGAAGGGGCGTTCCTCACGAGGCGGCAGTCCTGCCGCTCCCTCCATCAGCGGCGTCAATGCCGCTCTTCAAGACAGGTGACTGGGATATTGAAACGAGCTGTACTCGCGATCATGACGATCGCTTCGATCACGGCGGCGGCGACGAGCGCCGACGCCCGACCGAACAATCGCCAGTCGGCGCAACAGCCGCAGGTGACGTGCGACCAGCGCGGCTGCTCCGACAGCCCGACCGCGGTGGCCGCGCGCAAAGCGACGCAACGCACCTCCGGTGCCCGCGTTCGTACGCCGGCTGCGAATGAAGCCTACACCGCCCGCGCCGAGCAACGGCAGGCGGCGCAGGTCGATGCCAATGGCAACTCCGTCATTATCGGCGGCCGGCCGCAGGGATGTCCGCATCAGTTCTGCGGCTGCGAGGCATCGCTCTATCTGTTCGGCGAGATCCGCAAGGATCTGAACCTGGCAGCCAACTGGATCCGCAAATTCCCGCGGACCCAACCGGCCGCGGGCATGGTGGCGGCGCGTTCGGGCCATGTGTTCGTGCTGATGAGCCACGTCGAAGGCAATCAGTGGATGGTCCATGACGGCAATTCCGGTGGCGGCAAGACGCGCCGGCATGTCCGTTCGATCGCCGGCTATGTCATCGTCAACCCGCATGCCTCGCGGGTGGCGTCGAACTAGAATCGTTTCCAACCTGTTATGCCCCGCGAAAGCGGGGCATCCAGTAATCGCCCGAGACTTTTGTGTGTACTGGATCGCCCGCTTTCGCGGGCGATGACAGCATCGGAATCCAACTAGAGGAGCCCGCCGTTAACCGGCGGGCTTTTTTTATGCTCGACACCTTGAAGAGACTGCTTCGTCCCGCGGAGCAGAAGGCCTCGCGCGCGGCCCGGCTCATTGCTCTCGAAAACGGCGGACGCGCCCGCTGGACGCCGCGCGATTACGCGGCGCTGGTGCGCGAGGGCTATACGCGCAACGCCATCGTGCACCGCGCGGTGCGGCTGACAGCCGAGGCGGTCGGCTCGCTGTCCTTCGTGCTGTATGACGGCGCGAGCGAACTCACCGCGCATCCGCTGCTCGATATCCTGGCGCGGCCGAACCCCCGCCAGGACGGGCCGGCTTTCCTTGAAGCGATCGCTGCGCATCTGATGCTGTCCGGCAATGCCTATGTCGAAGCGGTGAGCATCGGCGGCGAGGGGAGCCCACGCGAACTCTATGCGCTTCGGCCCGACCGCGTGAAAGTGGTGCCGGGGCCGGAGGGCTGGCCGGGGGCGTTCGACTATACGGTCGGCGGCAACACCGTGCGCTTTGCTCAGGACGGCGTCGTGCCGCCGATCCTGCATCTGACCTTGTTCAATCCGCTCGACGATTACTATGGCTTCAGTCCGCTCGAGGCGGCCTTGACCGCGGTCGATACCCACAATGCCGCGACGGCCTGGAACAAGGCGCTGCTCGACAATGCGGCGCGGCCTTCCGGCGCGCTGCTCTATGCCGGCGCGGAGGGCGCCGTGCTCAACGACACGCAGTATGCGCGGCTGAAGAAGGAACTGATTGACGAATACCAGGGCGCGACCAATGCCGGCCGGCCGATGCTGCTCGAAGGCGGCCTCGACTGGAAGGCGATGTCGCTGACGCCCAAGGACATGGACTTCATGGAGGCCAAGAACGCCGCGGCGCGGGAAATCGCGCTGGCCTTCGGCGTGCCGCCGATGCTGCTCGCCATTCCCGGCGACAACACTTATGCGAACTACACCGAAGCCAACCGCGTGTTCTGGCGCGGCAGTGTGTTGCCTTTGGCGAGCCGTATCGGCGCGGCGCTGGCGCAGTGGCTGTCGCCGGGCTTCGGCGCCGGCGCACTCACGCTCGCCGTCGATACCGATCGTATCGAGGCGCTCGGCGCCGACCGCGCCGCGCTGTGGGAGCGCGTCACCAAGGCGCCGTTCCTCACCGTCAACGAGAAGCGCGCGGCGACGGGATACGGCGCGGTCGAGGGCGGGGACGGGGTCGGCTAGCGCCGAACATCTACTCAGCGGTCATCCCCGCGAAGGCGTGGATCCAGCTCTTTGAACAATCGCCGCGAGGGCTGGATCGTCCGCTTTCGCGGACGATGACGGCGCGCGTGAGTGGCACTCCCATGCCCGACATCGTCGAGACTTTTTCCACGCGCGGCGACCTCGCCCACGTGGCGATGCTGCTATGGGCGCTCGCCGCATCCAGCCTGGCCTGGTTCGCGCTGCGCGAACTGACCGCCGCGATCCGGCGCTTCGACGAATTCGTGCGCGAACTGGCGCGCTTCAACGACATCTTCAAGGACCGCTCAGGAGACCGATGATGGACACGCTGCATACCGTGCTGCGCTCGATCAAGCGCGAGACAAAAGGTGAGACCAAGAGCGGGGCCGCTGGCCGCCGCGACCACCTCGATGTGTTTCGCGAATTTCTCGATCACCTCGACCGCGCGTCCAAGCGCAAGAGCGCGCCGCCGCGCGGGTCAAAGGCGAAGACCGGGCGCCGGGGCCGCAAGTGATGCTGGCGCTCTCGCACGACCCCACCATCGCCTCCGTGTTCGTGCCGAAGACGCGCATTCACGAGGACGGCACCGTGGAAGGTTATGCCTCGCTGTTCGGCGCCATCGACCAGGCGCGCGACATGGTGATGCGCGGCGCCTTCGCGCAAACGCTGCGGCAGAAAAGCGTGCAGCGCGTGCCGATGCTGTTCCAGCACGACCCGGCCGAGCCGGTCGGCGTCTGGCTCGAACTGCGCGAGGACAGCCAAGGCCTTTACGCGCGCGGCCGGCTCATTCCGGAAGTCGCGCGCGGCCGCGAACTGCTGGCGCTGATCCGGAGTGGCGCCATCGACGGCCTGTCGATCGGCTTTCGCACCGTGAGAGGTCGCATCGATCCGAAGACGCGGGTGCGCGCGCTGCTCGCGGTCGACCTCTGGGAGATTTCCATTGTCACGTTCCCGCTGCTGGCGGGCGCGCGCGTGCATGCGGTGAAGGACGCTTCCTCCCGGCGTCCCTCATTCGCGCGCACGCGCGCGGAAGCGGAGTGGCGGGTGGGGCTATGCCAAGGTAGTTGCTTGCCTAGTCACGACCAAGCGGGTACGCAATAGGTCGAGTTGTAGCTGAATCGTTCTTGCGGGCCCGCGTGGATAAAAGGTCGTTTTTACCATGGCTGCGAGCTGGATATTCGGAAGCAGACGCTCTCCGAATTAGAACTCTATTATCGCTATATCGTCGGAAGTTGAGCTTAACTGCGAACAGCATTAAGCACGGCTCGGCAGCGGAGAGACAAAATCGACGACGATATGCTTCCAACAAAAAGAGGTCCCGAAGAAAGTTATTTATTAGGGGAGGTTCGAGACGGCTACCTGTCGACATCCTTGCTAGGACGCACCGAAGAGACAACCTACTTATGGACGGTCTGTATGCTGATAGATCGCGTGAGTGGCTTGGGCCGATGCAGAGGCACAGCTCTTCAGAAACTGTAGATTTGAAGGACTTCTCATTTCTCGACAATCCGATTGATACCGTAAAGTCATTGCAGCTCATAGCGCGGCTTGAAAGTGTTGTGATTGATGCGCGTCTAAATTTTCATGACGAGACGTGTCTTGATGTCGGCCCGTATCTTGCGCTCCAGGCGATGCGCAAAGATATGATGCCAATATTCTCGGGTGGCTCAATAACGCCGCAAACCCAAAAGGTTTTAGATATCGTCGGGCTTCGAAAGCCACTTAGGATGGCGTTCCCCTTACCGAATGATCGGACGTTCGTGTGGCCTTTTCCGTTTAGGACGCGCCGCCCTGCAGGGTCGTCCTCGTCTGCGTCGAGAATGCTTGATCCTCAGAGTTATGAGCGCGTCGCTGACGACTTGATCGAAGCTATAAACGGTTGGCTGGGTTCTCTGGTAAACCGAGAGCTTACCCCGGTCGGCTGCCGATATGTGCAGACAGTAGTGGGGGAAGCGCTGGACAATGCCGAGCGCCATAGCGACATTTCTTCGCAAGATGGTGATTGGGCAATTGCCGGATTTATGACGCGAATTGGAAAGGGCGATTTGTCCAAGTACCGGTGTCATTTGTCATTTATGAGTTTGGGCGCGACGGTCGCGGAGAGCATTAAGACGGCGGGCGCGCGAACGCAGCGGAAAATGGCCGAATATGTCTCTCGGCATCGGAACCTATTCGACCGAAAATTCTCCGAGGAAAATCTTCAAACGGTGTTTGCCTTGCAGGACGGCGTTTCTCGCTTCAGTGACGCTCTACGGGCACATAGAGGCGGAACGGGGTTGATGGACGTGTTGGAGTTTTTTTCTGCTTTAGGTGGCTTGAGCGACGCCGGTGTCGCCCCTAAGTTGGCGATACTGTCGGGTAGTACCTGCATCAGCGTGACGAGGCCATATATGGTGGGTGTCAGGAGGGGGGCTGCTTTGAGCGTTGGTAGATTGGCCCCGAGAGAGCAGTGGTTCAATTCGGAAAATGATCCGGAACGTCCGCCAGATAGCAGTCACGTTTTTTCTCTGCCGGCCCCAATCCGGGGTACAATCATAACTATGGCTTGGACGCTAAATCCCAAGCATTTAAGTGCACCAGACAATGCCTGAAGTTGATCTCGTAATTCTGACTAGAGGTGAAGTGCGTAGCCTCATTGGCCACGAGCGTGGCGTTGCTGCGCGCCAGGAATTTGATTTGGATCGACTTGATAAAGTTGATGAGGAGATCGTTGTTCGTGTGCCCGGTGATATGCGAACGCTGACGCCATCGTTCCTCCAGGGGCTATTTGCTGGTAGCGTCTCTAACTTGGGCGAACATGGATTTTATAAGCATTATAAATTTGATGCGCCGATGCATATCCTTGATGATGTGCGCGCAGGGGTTGATCGGATACTTACGAGCAGGCATTTGGCCGGAGAGCAGTAGGTCGTTTAGCGGGATTTATGAAAGAGTTTTTATCAACTTGGACCGCTGCAAATTGGATCGCGTTTGGAATCGGCGCGTCGTCTCTCATTTGGAATATGGTGAATGCAATTATTTCGAGTCTGAGAGATAAGAAGAAGAATAGAAGGGAAGAGTTCGATAGGCGTGTCGCCCGGCCGATTGAGGTGGCTTTAGATGAGTTTATGAAGTTGCTTGATAAAATTGAGCAGCTCAGGGCGCAGCGGGATGCGGGTGCTATTTCTGAGCAATTCTTAGAGTTAAATGCCTCCAAGTCGGCTGCAAATAGAGCTCTTTCGCGCGCATTGCGTCGGGCGTCGGATTCGCAGATGTGTGGTGGTGACGATTGGGATGGTATTGGGAACAATGAATTCGATAACCTGAGTGAGGCGTTGGATGCTGCAGAAAGGTCAGCGCTAGCGAAAGATCGTGAGGAGTGTTTGGTGGTCGCCATAAGGCAAGTTGAATTGGTTGACCAAGCTGTGCGTAAAAAGATTGAAGTTGAATTGTTGAAGTATACTTGACGCTACCCCTTCACCCCCACAAACCTCGCCCCGCCGAGCGCGCCTTGGCTGAGCAGGTCGACGAAGCGCACATAGCTTTCATAGAAGGCGTCGTGGCCTGACACGGTGCCGGCGGCGAGGGTTTCGCCGCGCAGCTTCTGATACATCGCCAGACGCAATTTGACGGTCTCCGTCCAGATGGCGCGTCAGTTCTTGGACGATGAGATCGACAACGAAAGAAAGAGGTCACCAACTAGGGCGGCATCAAATGACTGACTTTAGAAGCTGGGAGCCGGACCGTGATTGACCGGCATTTCTTCATCTAGCTTCCAAAGGTCCCCATGCAGCTTAAGCCGCTCAATGACGGCCTCGGCGATCAACCTGGATTCCTCATCCGTTAGCCGGACTTTCATGCGCCCGCGCTTGGCTTCGATAGTCATCGGGCGCATCGCGAATAACAGGGCGTAATAGAGGGTGCTGGCGCGCGTATGCATAAGGCAACTACAGAACAAAATGAGAACATAGGCAAGCCGGTTTTGTTCAATGCCATCAACCAGTAGCTGTATTTATGAGGACTGCCGTCGCTTCCTCTTGGTGAATTTGTGCCCCGTCCCAAACGGGCATATCGGCAATCGGTTCGCTCCGAATCTCTGCCAATTGAGATGCGGCCTCTAGTTGCGCCATTTTGAGGGTGTAGGACAAAACCGATAGTCCGGCATTGGCGCACAGCGCCGCCAACTCGGCGCATATATCGCGAGTGTACTTGCACGTCTCTTCTACCGTGCTCGTCATTTCGACCGCGGAAGCCATGAATGCAACCCTCCTAGGTCTTTTTTAAAAACTATACCGAGAGTTGTGTGGGGCTGCAAGCAAGGTCATGAAGGCCGCTCGGATCACCAATTGTTCTCTCGCCGGACACGGTAGTCAGAAACCTCCGAGATCAAATGCAATATCGTCGAACTCATCGCAATTTCACGCCCGAAGCGATTGCCGACATTCGCCAGCGTTACGTGGAGACGGACGAACCGCAGCAATCGATTGCGGTCGACTATGGAGTGCATCGCAAGACCATCGATCAGCTTGCGCGTCGCGAAGACTGGCCACGACGCCAGAATCGCGCTCCGCGTGAGGTGCCCCAGGATCTGAAATTGGCGAAGGAAGCGGCCGAGGCGATGGCCGCCGCTTCCAATGAAGCGACAGTCAGAGCTGGCACCAAGATGTCAGAGTCAGAGCGTGCCGCGCTCGCAGATCGGCTGGAACGGCAGGTCGAGTTGCAACTCGCAGAGTTGGAGCGACGCCAAACAAGCATCCGCAATGATGTGTCCGCGAACGCCGAAAATGATCGCGCCGCGCGCATTGTCGGGCGCTTGACTGACACGCTGAGCAAGGTGCGTCACTTGCGGCTGCCCGACACCGTCAATGAAGAACAAATTCCCGCGAGCGATATTCCAAAGGACATCGATGAATTCCGTCATGGACTTGCGCGACGCATTCGCGACTTTGTGCGAAGCCGAGCTGATCGACGAATTCCTGAATCAGAAATCGAGCCTAGCGGAACAGATACACCTCGCTGACGACTTCGCCCCGCTTGCCCATGAACACCAGGAATACGGCGAGACGGGAAACGATGGGGCTCCATGGACGACATGGTTGGCGCTCGGCGGTCGCGGCGCCGGCAAGACGCGCCTTGGCGCCGAATGGGTGAGGGCGTTGGCGCATGGCGTACCACCCTTTGCCGATCGGCCGCATGGCTGCATCGCCCTCGTCGGCGAGACGGAGTACGACGCACGGGAGGTAATGATTCACGGCCCGTCCGGCTTGATCTCGATTGCGCGGCCATCGCAGCGACCCACATGGAATGCAACGCGCCGCAGGCTTGAGTGGTCGAACGGTGCCGTTGCTCAAGTGTTTTCGGCCGCCGATCCCGAAAGTCTGCGAGGCCCGCAATTTGAGGCAGCATGGTGCGACGAACTGGCCAAATGGCGCTATGCCGATGTTGCCTTCGATACTCTGCAATTCGGTCTGCGTCTGGGTCAACGGCCTCGGCAGATTGTCACAACGACACCTAGGCCAATTCCGATTATCAAGAGGCTTATTGCCGACCCGCGAACACGCGTCACACGCGCTGCCACGCGGGCGAACAAACTCTTTCTCGCTCCGACCTTTCTTGAGATGGTGGTCGGCCGCTATGCAGGCACGCGGCTTGGGCGGCAAGAGCTGGAAGGAGAGCTTATCGAGGATCGCGCCGACTCGCTCTGGTCTCGCGAATTGATCGAGAGTTGCCGCGTCGCCGAAGCACCGCCGCTGACACGGATTGTCGTTGCAATCGATCCGCCGGGCTCGTCTCGACGCGGCGCTGATGCTTGCGGCATCGTGGCTGCCGGGCGCAGCGAGAGCGGTCATCTCTACGTGCTTGACGACGCTTCGGCAGCCGGTTTGTCGCCTTCAGGTTGGGCGACAAAGGCTGTCGCGCTCTATCGCAAATTGGAGGCGAACCGCATCGTCGTCGAGGTGAACATGGGCGGCGAAATGGTCCGTTCAGTGCTGCGCGAGGTGGACAGCGCAGTGCCGTTGCAAGAAGTGCACGCAACACGCGGCAAATATCTGCGGGCAGAGCCAGTTGCCGCGCTCTATGAGCAAGGAAAAGTGAAGCACGTTGGCGCTTTCCCGTTGCTCGAAGACGAAATGTGCGATTTCGGGCTGGACGGCCTCTCGTCCGGGCGCTCTCCCGACAGGCTTGACGCGCTTGTCTGGGCGCTTACGGCACTGTCGGAACGGCGGCACGAAGGACCGAGAATTCGCAGTCTGTATGACGGGCCCCTCGTGCCGCGTTGGGCGTGGCGCAGGTGAGGTTCGCCGAGCGGCTTTCGACGCACAGTTAGGTAAATCTTCAAACCGACCTAGGACACTCCCTTGACCCCCGCGAACCGCGCGCCGCCGAGCGCGCCGTCGCTGACCAGCTCAACGAAGCGGACATAGCTTTCGTAAAAGGCATCGTGGCCTGAGACTGTGCCGGCGGCGAGGGTTTCGCCACGCAGCGTCTGATACATCGCGAGGCGTACTTTCAGGATCTCCGCCCAGTCGGCGGTGAGATCGTCGACCGACGTCACCGTGAAGCCGGCGGCTTCGATCAATGTCGTATAAGCGGGGATGTCGTAGAGATTGGTGGCGGCCATGCCGGCCCACATCAGCTCGGCATCGTCCTTGCCCAGCGGCCGGTGCGCGACCCAGTCGGTGAAGGCGAGGCGGCCACCGCTCTTGAGAATGCGGTGCGCCTCGGTGAGCGCCTTCGGCTTGTCCGGCACATGCAGGAAAGCCTCCTGGCTGACGACGACATCGACGCTTTCATCGTCGAGCGGCACGGCCATGACATTGCCTTCGATGATGCGGACGCGATCGTTGAGACCCGCGAGCGCGGTCAGCTCGGCCGCGCCGCGCACGCGCGCCGGCGTGAGCTCAATGCCGGTGACATCGGCGCCGTAACGAGCGCTGAGATAACGTGCCGGGCCGCCCAGCCCCGCGCAGAAGTCGGCGACGCGCATGCCGGCCTTGATCTGCGCGCGCTGCGCCAGCGCGTCGTTGGCGTCGAGGCCGCCGTAGTGATCTTGATCGTGCGGGAACAGTTCGTCCGGCGTGATGCCGGTCAGGGTGCCGCGCGCGGCAAGCAGCTTGGCCTTGATGATGTCGGCCGAGATGGGATGGCGCTCGTAGAAATCGATCGCCGAACGGATTTCGGTGGGCACTGAACGTTTCCTCTTTCACGCGCCGTTCTTGTCGCTCGCCCGGCGCCGGCCGCGCGAGGATAGCGAAGTTTTGCCATTGCACCAGAGACATCCATTCAACAGGAGAACCATGATGGATATCGAGACGACCACGCTGGAAACCAAATCTTACGAGACCAAGTCGGGCATCCCGCACGACGCGGTGGTGACGCATGCCGAGATGATGCGCGCCTTCGAGGCCTTCAAGGAGAGCAATGACGAGCGCTTGGCGCTCGAGCAGAAGCGCGCCGGCGATGCGCTGGTCGAGGACAAGCTCGCGCGCATCAATGCCGCCATCGACGCCCAGCAGCGCAAGCTCGACGACATGGTGTTGAAGTCGGCGCGCCCGGCGTTCGGGGCCGAGCAGAAGGCGGCGCGCAGCGCGCACGCGCTCGAGCACAAACAGGCCTTCGATGCCTATATGCGCGGCGGCGATGCCGCGGGCCTCGCAGCACTTGAAGCGAAGGCGATGTCGATCGGCTCCAATGCCGACGGCGGCTACACCGTGCCGGTGGAAATCGAAGCCGAGATCGGCAAGCGCCTCACCGAGATCTCGCCGATCCGCTCCATCGCCGCCGTGCGCACCATCTCCTCCAATGTCTACAAGAAGCCGATGATGACCGCCGGCCCCGCGGTCGGCTGGGTCGGCGAGACCGACGCGCGCACGCAGACGGCGTCGCCGACGCTCGATCTGTTGTCGTTCCCGGCCATGGAGCTCTACGCCATGCCGGCGGCGACCGCGACCTTGCTCGAGGACTCGGCGGTGAACATCGACGAGTGGCTGGCGCAGGAAGTGGAAGCCGTGTTCGCGGCGCAGGAGGGCGCGGCGTTCGTTTCCGGCGACGGCTCGAACAAGCCGAAGGGTTTTCTCAGCTATGACACCGTGGCGAACGCGTCCTGGAGCTGGGGCAATCTCGGCTATCTCGCCTCCGGCGCGGCCGGCGCTTTCGCCGGCTCGAACCCGTCCGACACGCTGGTCGATCTCATCTATGCGCTCAAGGCAGGCTTCCGGCAGAACGCGCATTTCGTCATGAACCGCAAGACGCAGGCGAGCGTCCGCAAATTCAAGGACTCGACCGGGCAGTATCTGTGGCAGCCGCCGGCGGTGGCGGATGGGCGCGCCTCGCTGATGTCCTTCCCGCTGGTGGAAGCCGAGGACATGCCGGACATCGCCGCCAATTCGCTGTCGATCGCCTTCGGCGATTTCGGCCGCGGCTATCTGATCGTCGATCGCGCCGGGGTGAGCGTGCTGCGCGATCCCTATTCGGCCAAGCCCTATGTGCTGTTCTACACGACCAAGCGGGTCGGCGGCGGCGTGCAGGACTTCGACGCCATCAAGCTGATGAAGTTCGCGGCGAGCTGAAATTTTGGGACCTCAGGCATCCAGCCGTCATCCTGAGATGGCTGAATGTCTGTCCCGACAATTTCGATATTTAAAATGGGATGCTATCTGAAGCTTCTTTGAACCAAGGTAATTTTTCTGGCATCGTGTGGTTTAGGAGTGACATGATGGCTTCTTTTTTTTCGACGTCCAGTTCGATCTCAATGGTGCCGTCTGATTGGCTCAACTGGATGCTTTTTGGTGACATGAAATCTAGTGCTACGTTCACGAATTCATTGAACTGTTCGCTTGTGATCTTTTCTGTGCCATAGATCCAAAAAATTTGGTCATAATTTTTCGGTGCGCGTCTTGGAGCTCTGGTCGATTTAGTAGCAAGGCTGCTCAACCTTGTTTCTATAAGAGAAAGTCTATCGAGGAGCGCCTTCTCTGGTGGAGTTGCGGTTTTCTCAAGTTCAGCAAATCCTCGCGCGCGAATTACCGGATTGTCTGGTTTGTAGGCGGCGTCCAATGCGCGCTCGATGGCAACTCTCAATGCTTCTTTCGCTCGCACTAGATCTGAGGGGTGGGTGAGTGCAAATTCGATTGCGCGATATGGCTGAACGTCGAATGGGATTTCTTCTCCCGATTTGTACATATGGATAATCGGCTTCTGGACAGCGTGTCTAATTCCCATCTCGTAAAAGGCATTGGCGTTTCGAAAGCTCATATCCGAGATCACCAATTCTGCATCGAAAAGGTGATTTATAACTTGCGCATCTATCATGCCGGGCACCGATATTTCATCGGCACGGACTGTTGAGAACGACTCGAAGTGCTCCTTAAAAAGTGGCTTTATAATTCCTTCGTTCAGCCAGTCGGCATGAATGCGTTCCGGAGTGCCAACCCGGCCAATTGGGCCGACCACGAAGCAAAGTTTTTTGGGAGGGCTCATCGTTGTAAAAACCGCTTTAGGTTAACTCGGGCACCGCGAGCATAATGTTGCAGGTGCGCAACGCAAGGTTGTCCGATGCGCTGGGCTAGCTTCCTCCAAAGATTTTTTGAGGTGCGGTTGGTAGGCTTACGCCATCACGTCGAGCAATTGCCCCAGCCCATCGCTCTGCGCCTTCAGCGTCTGCGCATTGGCGGCGAAGGAGACCTGCGACGTGATCATGTCGGCTAGCGCGGCGGCCATGTCGCCGCCTTCGCTGGCATTGGCCATTTTGACCATCGACGCCTGCATCGTCTGCGAAGCGGCCATCAGGCCGGAGATCGAACTGGAAATGCCGATGGAACTCATGCCGGGCACGCTAGGCGCGCCGCGTTAAGCGGGCGCTAGCACGCATGGTTAATGAAGTGTTACTTCTTGCCAGCGTCCGGCTGCGCGCTGTCCTCGACCACATTCTCGAGCTTCTTGCTGAGGATCCAGGACAGGCCGAGGAAGATGATGAGCGTGACCACGCCGAAACCCGACGAGGCATCGTTCATCAGCTTTTCCGATACGGAGCCGAAGGCATAGCCGACCGCGACCATGGCCACGCTCCACAGGCCGGCGGCGATAAAGTTGAGCACCAGGAAGGTCGGCCAGGTGAGGTTCGACAGGCCATAGGCGAAAGCGGCGACGCCGCGGATGCCGTGCGGATAGCGATGGAACAACACCATCAGCACCGCGTGCTTGTCGGTGAGGCGGGCGGCGATGTTGACCAGCTTCGCGAGGCGCGGCCACGACCTGAACAGGCGCGGGCCATAGCGGCGGCCGAGATAAAAGCGCACCACATCGCCGAGGAAGCTGCCGATCCAGAACACGACAATGAGCGTCGAAACCTTGAGCGCGCCCGCGAAGGCCGCGTAACCGGCGAACAGGCCGAACAGCAGGCTGTGCGAGGCGGCGTAAGCGAACAGGAAGGTGTAGGCCGCATCGCCGTGCTGGCGGATGAGATCGAGAAACGAGGTGAGGTCGGTCGGGATCAAGGGCGCAGGTTCCGATTGAGGCGCGCACCCTAGCCGCGCGCCGGACGGCGCGATACTGCGGCGTAATGTCTTTGTGACGGCGACTGTAACCAAATGACGTGCGGCAAACTGGGCCCGCTCCCTCTCCCCTTGGGGGAGAGGGTTGGGGTGAGGGGGCAAGTGAGTCTCGTAATGCAATAACCCCTCACCCGACCGCCTGCGGCGGTCGACCTCTCCCTATGGGAGAGGTGAAGAGAGCGGCGAGCCGAGTGCCTTGGCGGTGTCGACGATCCAGGCGCGGTAGTTGAGCAGCGGCGTCAGGCCGGTGAGGCCGCCGCAGCCGGCTTCGTTCTTCGGCGCGGTGGACCAGCTGACCACGCCCATCACTTCGCCGCCGTTCTCGCCCTTGCGGCCGAAAGCGGGGCCGCCGGAATCGCCGGTGCAACTGCCAAGGCCGGCGCGCTCGTTGCGCGTGTCCGGATCCTGCAAACGAATTTGCAAACTGCCGGGCTTGCCGGTGACGACGAGCGGCGCCATGCGCGGCTCGCCCGCGCCTTGCTCGTTGTTGTCGCGCGTCGCGCCGAAGCCGGCGACGATCATGATCTCGCCGACGGCGACGCGGCGCGTGCCGCCAAGCGATGCGGGAACGACCGACGCGGGCAGGGGCGTCTTGAGTTTCACCAGCGCGACATCGGCGGTGGCGCGGTTCGCCACATAGTTCGTCATGTTGAAGCCCGGGTGGCGGCGTGTGGTCGTGACCTCGATGGGGCCGCTCTCCTTGGTGAGGCGAACGCGATAGGTCGCCGGCCGCGCCACGCAATGCGCCGCGGTCAGGATGAGATCGCGCGCGATCGCCGTGCCGGTGCAGAGGCCGCCGTGGCTGTCCACCAGCATCACGATGGAGGTCGCGGCAAAGCTAGAGGCCGGTGGTGCGTTGCCGCTGATGGCGAAGGCCGGTGTCGCGAATGCGACGGACAGAAGAAATGCAAGGCGCATGTGGACAGGCATGAGCCTTGAGTGCCGCGACTTGTCAACCTTTCCCCTCATCCTGAGGAGGTCGCGAAGCGGCCATCTCGAAGGATCGAGGCCCGGGCACCGCATGGTTCGAGACGCCGCGTTTCAGGCGGCTCCTCACCATGAGGTGGTTTAATGCGGAGACACTCCATGCCCTCCATTCTCCTTACCGCGCCAGCGGCCGAGCCGCTGTCGCTTGCCGAGGCCAAGGCCTTCCTGCGCATCGAACATAGCGACGATGACGACGTGATCGGCGCGCTGATCGCCTCGGCCCGCATTCACGTCGAGGCACAAACGCGGCGCGCGCTCGTCACGCAACAGTGGCGGCTGGTGCTGGACGCCTGGCCCTCCGACGGGCGGCTCAAGGTGTTGCCGGCGCCGCTCGCCGCACTCGATGCCGTGCGCGTTTATGACGATCACGGCGCGGCGGCGACGCCGGATCTACAGAGCTTCGTCGTCGACAAGGCCGGCTCGCAGCTCATCTTCGCGCCCTGGGCGCTGGCGCAGCCAGGCCGAAGC
Organism: Pseudolabrys sp. FHR47; assembly: GCF_005153485.1. Classification (NCBI taxonomy): domain Bacteria; kingdom Pseudomonadati; phylum Pseudomonadota; class Alphaproteobacteria; order Hyphomicrobiales; family Xanthobacteraceae; genus Pseudolabrys; species Pseudolabrys sp. FHR47. Next base: position 3,278,882 of record NZ_CP039740.1, on the reverse strand, counting down.
GTGGCCGGCATCGAGCTCGATGTGACCGCCGGCTATGGCGAGGCGGCAAGCGATGTGCCGGCGCCGCTGAGGCACGCGGTGCGACTGCTCACCGCGCATTGGTACGAAAATCGCGGGCTGTTTCTGCCGGACACCGTATCCGCACTGCCGGTGACGGTGGCATCGCTGATCGCGCCGTACCGGGTGCTGTCGCTATGAGCGCCATCGACATCGGGGCGCTCGACCGTCGGCTCGTCCTGCAGGAACCGAGCGAGACCGACGACGGCATGGGCGGCGTCATCCGCGACTACGTCGCGGTGACGACCTTATGGGCCCGTGTCACGCCGCTGTCGGCGCGCGGCGACAGCGAGGCCGAGCGGCTGGGGGCGGCGTTACGCCTGCGTATCGTCATCCGCTTTCGCGGCGATGTGACGACGCGGCATCGCCTTGTCGATGGCGCGCATATCTACCGCATCGTCGCGGTGCGCGAGAGCGGCCGCCGCCGCTTTCTCGAGATCGACGCCGAAGAGCGGCAAGACTGAAACCAGGAATAGTGAGATGACAACGCCTGCTTCCGTGGCACTGCGCGCGGCGGTGCGTGATGCGCTGGTTGCCGACGGCGCGCTGCTCGCCGCGCTTGGCGGCCCGAAAGTCTACGACGAACCGCCGCGCGCCGCGGCCTTTCCCTACGTGACGCTCGGCGAAGCGCGCATCGCCGACTTCTCGACCGGCGACGGCGAGGGCGCCGAGCATACGCTGACATTGCATGCCTGGTCGCGCCAGGGTGGTCACAAGGAGGCGCATGTCATTGCCGGCGCGCTCTTGCAGGCGCTCGACGATGCGCCGCTGTCGCTCAGCGATCATCGCCTGGTGAACTTGCGCTTCGCCGTCGCCGATGTGCGGCGCGAGGCCGACGGGCGCACCTATCACGCGCTGGTGCGCTTCCGTGCGGTGACCGAGCCGGTGTGATTTCAAAATGAGGAAGAGAAGATGACCGCCCAGAAAGGCAAGGACCTGCTGATCAAGATCGCCGACGGCGAGGGCTACTCCACCGTGGCCGGCCTGCGCACGCGGCGGCTCGCCTTCAACGCCGAGACCGTCGACATCACCCATGCCGAGAGCGCCAACCGCTGGCGCGAATTGCTCGACGGCGCGGGCGTCAAGCGCGCCTCGCTGTCGGGCCGTGGCCTGTTCAAGGATGCCGCGACCGACGCGTTGATGCGCCAGACCTTCTTCGACGGCGCGGTGAAGAATTACCAGGTCGTCATTCCCGATTTCGGCACGGTGCAGGGGCCGTTCCAGATCGTCAGCCTCGAATTCGCCGGCGAGCACAATGGCGAAGTAACCTACGACGTCGCCATGGAGTCGGCCGGCGAAGTGACGTTTGTGGCGGCGTGATATGGCGAACAAACGTCGCGGCGAAATCGAAGCCGAGCTGGGCGGCGTCAAACGTACGCTCGTACTGACGCTCGGTGCGCTGGCTGAACTGGAGAGCGCTTTCGGCGCCGACGATCTGGTCGCGCTCACCGAACGTATTGGCACCGGGCGGCTGAAGGCGCTGGATCTGACGCGCATCATCGGCGCCGGTTTGCGCGGCGCCGGCGAGGCGATCACGGACGACGAAGTTGCAGGGCTTGTCGTCGATGGCGGTGCGCAGGGTTATGTGCGCATCGCGGCGGCACTCATTCAAGCGACGTTCGGCGACGACGCATGACCCCCTTTCCCTGGCGCGAGGCGATCGGTTTCGGCCTCGGTGTACTCAAGCTGCCGCCGGATCAGTTCTGGCGCATGACGCCGCGCGAGCTGGCTTACGCCATCGAGGCCGTGACCGGCCGCCGCGCGCCGCTGGATCGCGACGGCTTTGCCGCATTGATGAAGAGATACCCCGATGAGCGATAGTTACGGTTTCAGCGACAGCACCAGCCTGGTGGAAGGCGATCTGCAGGGCACGATCGACAAGACGACCGGCAGCACCAATGCGCTCGGCGTCAGCATCGGCCAATTCTCGACGTTGATCACGCGCGCTTTCTCCCAGGCGGTGACCGGCGGCAAGCAGTTCGACGACGTGTTGAAGAACGTGGCGCTCAGCCTGTCGAAGCTGGCGGTGCAGAGTGCGTTCAAGTCGGTGACGCAGGGGATTTCCGGCAGCGTCGAGCAGAGTACCGGCGGGGCGCTGAGCATTACGCCGTTTGCCACCGGCGGCGTGATCGGCGCCCCCAGCTACTTTCCGATGAGCGGCGGACTTGGTCTCGCGGGCGAAGCCGGCCCGGAAGCGATCATGCCTTTGTCGCGCGGACCCGATGGACGGCTCGGCATTGCCAGCGGCACTGGCGCGGCCGCCAATATCACGGTGCAGATCGCGACGCCGGACGCCGGCAGCTTCCGCCGTTCGGAGGCTTACCTCACTGGACAGATCGCGCGCGCGGTGTCGCGTGGGCAGAGGAACTTGTGATGACGGCATTTCACGAGGTGCTGTTTCCGCTCGACATCGCGCTCAAGAGCTCCGGCGGGCCCGAGCGCCGCACCGATGTGGTGACGCTTGGCTCGGGCCGCGAGGAGCGCAACGCGCGCTGGGCGCATTCGCGCCGCCGTTACGACGCCGGCTATGGCGTCAAGACGCATCAGGCGCTGTCGCAGGTGATCGAGTTCTTCGAGGAGCGGCGCGGGCGGCTGCACGGCTTTCGTTGGCGCGACCGGCTCGATCATTCTTCCGCAGCGCCCGGCGCCAGCGTGACGGCGCTCGACCAGGTGATTGGCATGGGCGATGGCGAGACCGCAAGCTTCGCGCTCACGAAAACCTATGGTGGCGTTCACGCGCCGTATCAAAGACGCATCGAGAAGCCGGTGGCGGGATCGTTGCGTGTCGCGGTGGCAGGTGTCGAGGTGGCCGGTTCGGCGTTCACGCTCGATACGGCAACGGGAATCGTCACGTTTCTCGCCGGGCATATCCCGGCGAACGGACAGGCGGTGACGGCGGGCTTCCTGTTCGATGTGCCGGTGCGCTTCGACACCGATTATCTCGAGGTCGATCTGTCGGCTTTCGCGGCGGGAACGATCCCGAAGATCCCGCTGGTGGAGATCAAACCATGAGAACCGTCCCCACCGCCTTGCAGGAGAAGCTCGACTCCGGCGTCACCACGCTATGCCGCTGCTGGATCGTCACCCGGCGCGACGGCGTGGTGCAGGGCTTCACCGATCACGACGAGGATGTCGTCGTCGCCGGCACGACCTGTCGCGCCGGCATCGGCTTGACCGGCAGCGAGGTGGCGCAAAAGCAGGGCCTTGCCGTCGACTCGTCCGAGCTTTCGGGCGCGCTGAGCGCCGACACGCTCAACGAGGACGATCTCGCCGCCGGCCTCTATGACGCAGCAGATGTCGAGCTCTGGCTCACCGACTGGAGCGAGCCCACGTTGCACGTCATGATCGCCAAGGGCACGCTCGGCGAAGTGCAACGCGACGGTACGGCCTTTGTCGCCGAGGTGCGCGGATTGAGCCAGGCGCTCGGCGAGGAGAGCGGGCGGCTTTACACCTCGAGCTGCGCGGCCGATCTCGGCGACGCCCGATGCAAAATCGATCTCAACGCACCGGCGTGCAAGGGCGCGGGTGTCGTGCTTGTTGTGACGGCGACGTCGAGCTTCACGGCCGGCGGGCTCGACGCCTATGCCGACGGCTGGTTCACCGCGGGCAAGCTCACCTTCACCGGCGGAGCCAATGCCGGGCTGTCGATGGAAGTGAAGGCGCATCGCAATGGCGGCGATGTCCGCTTCGACCTGTGGCAGGCCATGCCGCAGCCGATCGGGGCGGGCGATACGTTCACCGTGACGGCCGGCTGCGACAAGCGCTTCGCGACATGTCACGACCGCTTCAACAACATCGTCAACTTCCGCGGCTTCCCGCACATTCCCGGCAACGATTTCGTGCTGCGCTATCCGGTGGCGGGCGAACCGGGGAATGATGGCAGCAGTTTGCAGTCCTAGCCGTCATTCCGGGGCGCGCCGAAGGCGCGAACCCGGAATCCAGCGCCGCATGAGATCGCATCTGGATTCCGGGTTCGGCGCTGCGCGCCGCCCCGGAATGACCGGGAAATATTAACATGACACGCGAAGATATCATCGCCGAAGCGCGGTCGTGGATCGGCACGCCGTACCGGCATCAGGCATCGCTCAAGGGCATCGGCTGCGATTGTCTGGGGCTGGTGCGCGGCGTATGGCGCAATGTCATCGGCATCGAGCCGGAACGCGCGCCGCCTTACGCACCGGACTGGGCCGAAGCCGCGCGCGGCGAGCCTTTGGCCGAGGCTGCGGCGCGGCATCTCTCGCCCATCGCTTGCGATCAATTCGCCGAAGGCGATGTGCTGTTGTTCCGTTGGCGCGACAACCTTGCCGCCAAGCATATGGCGATCGTAACCGCGCGCGATCTCATGGTGCATGCGCATGATGGCGCCTGCGTCGCGGAAGTCGCGCTGGCGCCGTGGTGGCGCCGCCGTATCGCCTATGCCTTCCGGTTTCCGGGGGTGAGTTAGAGACAAATAGCTTTGTCGTCCCCGCGAAAGCGGGGACCCATACGCCGTGCCTTATCGACAAGGCGGTGGCTATGGGTCCCGGCTCGCGGCGCTTCGCGCCTTGGCCGGGACGACGGTGGGGAAATCATGGCTGCATTATTACTCTCAGCCGCGGGCTCGACGGTCGGCCGCGTGTTCGGGTCGGCAGGCGCCATTGCCGGGCGCCTGGTCGGCGCACTCGCCGGCAATGCCATCGACCAGGCTTTGTTCGGCGGGCGCGAGCGCAATGTCACCGGGCCGCGGCTGTCCGATCTCGAGGTGATGGCCTCGACCGACGGCGCGTCGATCCCGCGCGTCTATGGCCGCGCGCGCCTCGCAGGGCAGATGATCTGGGCGACCAATCTCGAAGAGGTCGTGACCACGGAGAGCCAGACCACCGGCGGCGGCAAAGGCATGGGCGGCTCGCGCACCACCACCAACACGACGACTTATTCCTATTACGCCAATATCGCGCTCGGCCTGTGCGAAGGAAAGATCAGCGCGGTGCGCCGTGTCTGGGCCGACGGCAAGCCGCTCGATCTGTCCGGACTGACGATGCGCGTTTATCGCGGCGACGAGACGCAAACGCCGGACCCGCTGATCGTCGCCAAGGAAGGGCAGGCGCCGGCCTATCGCGGGCTTGCTTATGTCGTGTTCGAACGGCTGCCGCTCGAGGATTTCGGTAACCGCATCCCGCAATTGACGTTCGAGGTGGTGCGCGCCATCGGCAAGCTCGAGACCATGACGCGTGCGGTGACGCTTATTCCGGGCTCGACCGAGTTCGGTTATGCACCGTCGACCGTGGTGCAGGTGATGGGGCCGGGAACGTTCGCGGCCGAAAACCGGCATGTGAGCTTCGCGCCGTCCGATATCGTCGCCTCGCTCGACGAGTTGCAAGCGGTGGCGCCGAACCTGGAGAGCGTCGCCATTGTCGTTGCCTGGTTCGGCGACGACCTGCGCTGCGGCACATGCCGCATCAGGCCGGGCATCGACAATGCGGTGAAGCAGACCGACGGTGTGACGCATGCGATTCAGACCTGGGTCGTTGCTGGCGTCGATCGTGCGTCGGCCTATGTCGTCTCGCAGCACGACGGCCGCGCGGCCTATGGCGGCACGCCGTCGGACCAGAGCGTGCGCGACCTGATCGCGCATCTCAAAGCGCGCGGGCTGAAGGTGACGCTCTATCCCTTCGTGATGATGGATATTGCGGCCGGCAATACGCGCACCGATCCCTATAGCGGCGCGGGCTCGCAGCCGCTTTATCCGTGGCGCGGGCGCATCACTTGCGAGCCGGCGCCGGGTGTCGCCGGTTCGCCGGACGGCACCGCGACGGCGGCGGACCAGGTCAATGCTTTCTTCAGCGGTGGGCCGGATGGCTGGAATTATCGCGCCATGATCCTGCACTACGCCGCGCTGGCGCAGGAGGCGGGCGGCGTCGATGCTTTTCTAATCGGCTCGGAATTGAAGGCGCTGACGCGCGTGCGTTCAGCGTCCGGCGTCTATCCGGCGGTGAACGCGTTGGTCGCACTCGCCGCCGAGGTGCGCGCCATTGTCGGCGGTAGCACCAGGATCACCTACGGCGCCGACTGGACCGAATATGGCGCGCATGTCGTGGATGCTGGAGCGAGCGAGGTGCGCTTTCCGCTCGACGCACTATGGGCGTCGCCCAACATCGATTGCGTCGGCATCGACTATTACGCGCCGCTGGCCGACTGGCGCGATGAGGCTGATGCGCTCGACCGCGAACTTACCGACAGTCCGTATCGCGTTGATTATCTTGCCGACGGGCTGAAGAGCGGCGAGGCCTATGACTGGTACTATGTCGACGATGCGGCGCGCCTCGCGCAGGAGCGCAGCGCCATCACCGATGGACTCGGCAAGCCGTGGATGTTCCGCCAGAAGGACATCTGGAGTTTCTGGTCGCAACTTCATCATGAGCGAGTCGGCGGCGCCGAACTGCCGACGCCGACCGCCTGGCTGCCGCAATCAAAGCCGATCTGGTTCACCGAGCTTGGCTGTCCGGCGGTTGACAAGGGTGCCAACGCGCCGAATGTGTTTCCGGATCCGAAATCGTCGGAAAGCGCGCTGCCATATTTTTCCAACGGCCAGCGTGACGACCTGATCCAGCGGCGTTTTCTCGAAGCGGTGCTCGGGACCTTCGATCCCGATTTCGGCGACGCCAGCCTCAATCCGGTGTCGAGCGTTTATGGCGGGCGCATGATCGCGCCGGGCTCGATCTATCTATGGACCTGGGACGCGCGGCCTTATCCCGTGTTTCCGGCGGCGAGCGACGTGTGGGGCGATGCCGGCAATTGGAATACGGGGCACTGGCTGACGGGCCGGCTCGGCAGCGCGCCGCTCGATGCGCTGGTTAGTGCGCTCTGCGCCGACAGCGGCATCGCCAATGTCGACGCGCGCGATCTCGGCGAGGGGCCGGAGGGCTATGCCGTGGATCGGACGATGACGCCACGCGCGATGCTCGATCCGCTGGCACTGGCTTTCGCCTTCGATGCGGTCGAGCAGGATGGCGTGTTGCGCTTTCGTCAGCGCGGCGGCGTGCCTGTGGCTGAGCTTACCGAAGACGACCTGGTGTTGCCGGACGATGCGGCGCCGGTGCGACTAACGCGGGCGCAGGATAGCGATCTGCCGCGGCAGGTGTCGCTCGCATTCACGGAGATCGGCACCGACTATCAGCGCGCCACCGCAATGTCGCGCCGTCTGGTCGGCGCCTCGACGCGCAACGCCAGCGCCGAACTGGCGATGGTGTGGCGCGGCGAACAGGTCGAGCGGCGCGCCAATATCTGGCTGCAGGATCTGTGGGCAACGCGCGAGCGTGCGAGCTTCGCGCTACCGCCGAGTCGGCTCGTGCTGACGCCGGGCGATGTCGCGGCCATCACGGTGAACGGACGGCGGCGGCTGATCGAGATCGAGGAAATCGCCGACGCCGAGTCGCGCGCGATCACCGCGCGCTCGATCGATCCCGAGGTCTTCAATATGGCGCTGTCGCCGCCAGGGCGGCAACTGGTGACGGTCCCGGCGCCGGTCGGGCCACCGCATGCCATTGCGCTCGATCTGCCGAACCTGAATTCCGAGACGCTTGTGGCGTTGTCGCGACTCGCGGTGTTCGCCGATCCGTGGCCGGGGGCGGTGGCGGTGTGGGCCTCGCGCGATGGGGCCAGCTTTACGCGTGCCGCGCTCGCCACCGCGCCCTGTGTCATTGGCGAGACGCTCGATGATCTTGTCGTCGGACCGACGGCACGCTGGCATCGCACCGATGTGCGGGTGAGGATCTATGGCGGCGCGCTGTCGTCGGCGTCCGATCTCGCTGTTCTCAATGGCGCCAATGCGGCGGCGCTGCGCAATGCCGATGGCGTTTGGGAAGTGATCCAGTTTGCCGAAGCCGAACTGATCGGCGAGCGCACCTATAGGCTTTCGAAACTGCTGCGCGGCCAGGCCGGCAGCGAATGGGCGATGGCGCCGTTGCTGGCGGCGGGCGCGCCTTTCGTGCTGCTCGACGGCCGTGTGGTCACCATCGCCAGCGGCAGCGACGCGCGCGACCGCACGATGCAGTTGCGTGTTGTTGCCGCCGGCCGTGACACCGCCGACGCCGCCGCACTGGCGCTCGACGTGACGCCGCAGTCGACCGCGCTCAAGCCGTTGGCGCCGGTGCATCTGCGCGCCGCGCGCGATGCTGCCGGCGTGACCTTGCGCTGGATCCGCCGCACGCGCACCGAGGGCGATAGCTGGAGCGGCGAGGTGCCGCTTGGCGAGGACAGCGAAGCTTATGAGATCGACATCATGTCGGGCAGCACGGTGAAGCGCACGCTGACAGCGGCGACACCGTCGCTGTTCTATGCCGCGGCCGACGAGATCGCCGATTTCGGCGCGGCGCAAACCAGCCTCACCGTCCGTATCGCGCAACTGTCGGCGACGGTTGGGCGCGGATTCACGGCGCAAGCGACCTTCCGGGTCTGACTTCTCACAAACGGATGGACAATGACCGACACGGCCAATCTCGGCCTGCCTTGCATCGAAGGCAGCCAGGCGCAGAAGCATGTCACGCATAACGAGGCGCTGCGTATCCTCGACACTCTGGTGCAGCTCGCGGTCAAGGACCGCGATCTCACGGCGCCGCCGGGTTCGCCCGTGGAGGGCGACCGTTACATCGTCAAGTCCGGCGCGACGGGAGTCTGGGCGGGACGTGTCAACGAGATCGCGGCCTGGCAGGACGGTGTCTGGCAGATCAGCGCGCCGCGTGTCGGCTGGCTGGCTTATGTGATCGACGAGGGCGCGCTGCTGGCGTGGAACGGCAGCGCCTGGGTCGATGCCATCGCCGCGTTGACCTCGCTCAACAATATGACTCTGCTCGGTGTCGGCACCACGGCGGACGCCACCAATCCGTTCAGCGCCAAACTCAACAATGTCTTGTTCACGGCGAAGACGGTGGCCGAAGGCGGCGATGGTCATCTGCGCACCAAGCTCAGCAAGGAGAGCGCCGTCAAAACGTTGTCGTTTCTGTTTCAGGACAACTATTCCGGCCGCGCCGAGATCGGCCTGACCGGCGACGACGATTTTCATTTCAAGGTGTCGCCGGACGGCTCGGCCTGGCACGAGGGCATCGTCATTGACCGGGCCACGGGCGCGGTGACGTTTCCCAATACAACGATCGCCGGCGGTCGCGAACTGCTGACCGCCAACCGTACTTATTATGTGCGCGGCGACGGCGCCGATACCAACAATGGCCTGAGCAATTCGGCCGACGGCGCCTTCAAGACCATTGCCAAGGCGGTCAGCGTCGTTGCCGGGCTCGATCTGTCCGTCTTCGGCGTCACCATCCAACTGGGTGCGGCCGGCACCTATGCCGGATTTGTGGTGAGCGCTCCCTTTGTCGGAGGGCCGGGATCGTTCGTCCAGTTGCAGGGCGATACCGGCGCGCCGGGCTCTTACGTCATCTCCTCGCAGATTACGGTGCAGAACAATGCGGGCCTGCTCGTCAAAGGCGTCAAGTTTGTCTCGAGCGACAATGGCCTCAACGCATCCGCCGGTGCGACGGTGACGATCAACGGCGCGGTCGAGTTCGGCGCAACCACTTCCAATCACATTTACTGTCAGCAGCAGGCGCGCGTCCTGATCAATGCGGCCTACAGCATCACCGGGAGCGCTGCCTATCATATCCAGTGCCGCGACGGCGGCTTTGTTTTCGCGGCCGGGCTCATCATTACGATCAGCGGTACGTTGAGCTTCACTTACGTCACCGCTTATAATTGCGGGATCGCGCAACTGAACTCCAATACATACGCAGGCAGCTACACGGTGACCGGTTCGCGCTACAGCGCCAACGTCAATGGTTGCATTCTCGTCCTCGGCGCCGGCGCGACCTATCTGCCGGGCAATTCGAGCGGCAGCACCGCGAGCGGCGGGCAATACAGCTAGCAGCCGGACCTCTTTCGCACATATCGGAGATAACCATGACCGCATCGTCTTACGATGCCGCGCTGGCGCGTCTGCTCGCGCATGAAGGCGGCTACAGCAATCATCCGTCCGATCCGGGTGGTCCCACCAAGTTCGGCATCACGATCGCCGACTATCGCAAGTATGTGAAGCCGGATGCGGCGGCGGCCGATGTCAAGGCCATGACGGTTGCCGAAGCGAAGACGATCTATCGCGCGCGCTATTGGGACGCGCAGCGCTGCGATGAATTGCCGGCCGGCGTCGATTATGCCGTGTTCGATTACGGCGTAAACTCCGGCATCGGCCGTAGCGGTAAGGTGCTGCGGCGGCTCCTCAAGCTGCCGGATACGACGCACAAGGTGACTGATGAGGTGATCGCCGCGGCGCGCCGCGCGGATGCCGCGGCGCTGGTCGTGGCGATCTGCGACGAGCGGTTACGTTTCCTCAAGTCGCTGAAGACCTGGCCGGTGTTCGGCAAGGGCTGGGGCCGCCGCGTCGCCGAGGTGAGGGCGGCGGCGCTTGCGATGGCGCAGCAGGCTACGGCACCGCCGCCGGTCGCTACCACTGCGAATGAACAGCCCGCCACGCGCGGGCTTTTTCATGCCTTCGTTTCAATGCTGAACGCGATGTCGAGGAGATCATGACATGTGGGACAAGGTGAAAGACTGGTTCCGGCATTCGGTGACCATCCTGTGGGCGCGGTTCGTCACCTGTGCCGGGCTCGTCATGGTTGCGATTGAATCGGCGCTGCAGGATCCGGTGGTCTCCCAGGCCATTCAGTCGGCGCTGCAGCCCCGCTACATCCCTTATTTTGTCATTGCGATCGGCCTTGTCACAGAGTTGGCGCGGCGACGCACGCTCAACAGGGACTGACGCGATGATCGCCACCATCCTCTCCTGGCTCGGCAATCTCCTCGGCGGGCCATTTGCCAAGGCAGCGGTCGATGCCTATCGCGCCAAGCTTGATGCTGCGAATGCCTCCGAGAAGATCGCCGCCGATCTGGCCGCCCGTGCGCTCGATGTCGAGGCGCGTGAGCGCGAACTGGCCACCCAGCTCATCGTGTCGGAGCAGGGCCGCTGGTACACGGCGCTGCCGCGACCGCTGTTCGCTGGCGCATTCATTATTTACGTTTGGAAGGTGGTGGTCTGGGACAAGGTCATGGGCCTTGGCACCACCGACGCCTTGTCCGGTGACGTCGCGCAATGGGCCATGATCGTGCTGACAGCTTATTTCGGCGGACGCAGTCTCGAGAAGGTGGCGAGGATTTTGGCGAGGCGGTAAGGTCCGCGCGTCATTCGCGGAGCCTTTGCATGACCGACATCTTCGACGCCGTCTCATCGCGCTACTCTTGCCGTGCCTTTCTCGACAAGCCGGTGCCGGAGAGAATCGTCCGCGACATCGTTGAGCGCGCGGCGCGCGCGCCGTCGGCGGGCAACATGCAGCCGTGGTGCGTCTATGCGCTGGCGGGGAAGCGCGTCGAAGAACTCAAGAGCCTGCTGCGGCCGCGCATGGCGAGCGAATTGCCGAAAGGCGAGGGCGTCGAATACGTCATCTATCCGCAACCGATGGCGGAGCCCTATCGCGTGCGCAGCTTCAAGGTCGGCGAGCTGCTTTACGAGGCGATCGGCGTGCCACGCGAGGACAAGCCGGCGCGTTATCGGCAATATGCCCGTAATTACGAATTCTTCGGCGCGCCGGTGGCGTTGTTCTTCGCGCGCGAGAAGGAGCATGGCGCGGCGCAATGGGCCGACATCGGCGGCTATCTGCAGACGGTGGCGCTCCTGGCGCGCGGACATGGCCTTCACACCTGTCCGCAACAGGCCTGGGTGTCATTCCACAAGACCGTGCGGGCTTTTCTCGAACTGCCCGACCATCTCATGATCTATTCCGGTATGGCCCTGGGTTATGAAGATCCGGCCGCGCCGATCAACCAATGGCGCGCGCCCCGCGCGTCGCTCGAGGACTTCGCCTCGTTCGAAGGCTTCGAGAGCTAACGGCCCGCACAAAAAAGCCGTTCAGCGAGCGTTCACCGGCGCGCTGTTATTCCCGCCTCATGCCGGTTTCCCGCGTAACCACCACGTTAATTCTGCTCGGCTGCCTCATTGTCCCCGGTGAGGCTTCGCTCGGCGCCGACCGCTCGCCGCGCGCGTGCCTGACCAGGGCGGAGCAACGCGACGCCATTGCCGAGCGCAAGGCCATTCCGCTCGCCGCTGCCATCAAGGCGCTGCACGAGCGCGGTCGCCGCGGCGAGGTGGTCCGTGCCGAGCTGTGCCGGCAGGACGACAGGCTCGTCTATGAACTGACCCTGCTTGGCCGCAGTGGCAAGGTGACCCGCGCCGTGCTCGATGCCGGCAGCGGCCAGCCGATCTCGGGGCTTTAGTCCCCGTCGGCCTCTCCCCACCGTGAAAAAGGCATAATTTCCGCCGAGATCGTCGCCGTCCGATTTCGGCTAGGATCGCCGAATTGAAGCGAATCGTGCGGAGACATTTGCCTTGCGCCTCCTCGTCGTCGAGGACGATCCCGATCTCAACCGCCAGCTGACCGGCGCGCTGACCGATGCCGGCTATGTGGTCGACCGCGCCTTCGATGGCGAAGAAGGCCTGTTTCTCGGCGACACCGAACCCTATGACGCGGTGGTGCTCGACATCGGCCTGCCAAAGATGGACGGCATCTCCGTGCTCGAGTCCTGGCGCCGCAATGGCCGCACCATGCCGGTCCTGATGCTCACCGCGCGCGACCGCTGGAGCGACAAGGTGCAGGGCTTCGACGCCGGCGCCGACGATTATGTTGCCAAGCCGTTTCATCTCGAGGAAGTGCTGGCGCGGCTGCGTGCGCTGCTGCGCCGCTCGACGGGCCATGCCAAAAGCGAATTCGAGTGCGGGCCGGTGCGGCTCGACACGCGCAATGGCCGCGTCACCGTCAACGGCAATCCGGTGAAGCTGACCAGCCACGAATACCGGCTGCTCGCTTATCTGATGCACCACAACGGCCGCGTCGTCTCGCGCACCGAACTCGTCGAGCATCTTTACGATCAGGATTTCGATCGCGACTCCAACACGATCGAGGTGTTCGTCGGCCGCATCCGCAGGAAGCTCGGCATCGATATCATCCAGACCGTGCGGGGCTTGGGCTACATGCTCGCGCCGCCGGACAGCTAAGTTCGATGCGCCTCAATTCTCTCGCGCTGCGGCTGTTCCTGTCGGCCTCGGCCTGGACGGTGGCGATTCTGCTGGTGACGGGCATCGTTCTGTCATCGCTCTACCGGCAGACGGTGGAGCGGTCGTTCGATCGCAGGCTTGGCGTTTATTTGCGCACGCTGGTGGCCGATGTCGCCGCGCCCGAAGACGACCGCTTTCCGCAGGCGCTGGGGGAGCCCTTGTTCGAATTGCCGCTGTCGGGCTGGTACTGGCAAGTCACCAAACTCGGTGGCGCCAAGCCGGAGCCGCGCGCATCGCGGTCGCTGTGGGACGGCGGCCTGCCGCATCTGGCCGATATGGGCGTTGCCGCCGGTCCGGACGGCTCGCGGCAAGGCTATGTCACTGGCCCGGAAGCCCAGACTTTGCGGCTGGTCGAGCGCAACATCGATCTTGGCGAGGAAGGCCAGTACCTGGTCGCGGTAGCCGGCGACGCAGCCGAAATAGCCGATGAAGTTCGTGCCTTCGACAGGGCGCTGCTCATCACCTTCGCGATCCTTGCTGCGGTGCTGCTGCTGACCACGATGTTCCAGGTGCGTTTCGGTCTCGCACCGCTCAAGCGCATCACCAACAGCCTCGCCGCGATCCGCTCCGGCAATGCTGAGCGTCTTGCCGGCGATTTCCCGGTCGAGATTGCGCCGCTGGCGCGCGAGACCAATGCGCTGATCGAGGCCAACAAGGGCATCGTCGAGCGCGCGCGCACCCATGTCGGCAATCTGGCGCATGCCTTGAAGACGCCGCTGTCGGTGATGGTCAACGAAGCGGCGGCACGGCCGGGCGATCCGCTTGCCGAGAAGGTCGAGGAGCAGGCCGCGATCATGCGCGACCAGGTGGCGCGGCATCTTGAGCGCGCACGGATCGCGGCGCGCGTAACGGTGGTCGGCTCGGTGACCGAGGTGGTGCCGGTGGTCGAGGCGCTGGCGCGCACCATGGAGAAGATCCATCGCGGTCGCACGATCGCTATCGAGGTCAGGGCGGCTGACGCCGTCCGCTTTCGCGGCGAGCGCGCCGATCTTGAGGAGATGCTCGGCAACCTGATCGACAACGCCTGCAAATGGGCGGCCTCGCGCGTCGTCATCGAGGTGCTGCGCGATGGTGCCGGCGACGGACAGGTAGTGCGCATCGTCGTCGATGACGATGGTCCCGGGCTGACCCCGGCCGAACGCGAGCAGGTCGCCCGCCGCGGACGTCGGCTCGACGAGACCAAGCCGGGCTCCGGCCTCGGTCTGTCGATCGTGGTCGAACTTGCCGGGCTCTACGGCGGCGAACTGACGCTCGGCGCGGCGCCGATCGGGGGCCTGCGGGTGGAATTGACGCTGCCGGCGGGGTAATCACAGCTGTGGGCGCCGGACTTTCGCCCCATTTGTTGCCTTTCGATACCGTTATAAGTTCCAGACAGGCGCGCGATCGTCTGCTTCCTCTCCACTGCCATCCGGGGGTTCCCATGTCCGCAACCAAGTTTCTTGCCATCGCCGCTGTCGGCCTGTCGCTCGCCGCCTGCGCGGGCAACCCCGACGGTTCGGGTCCCGGACCGCGTGAGCAAAGCGGCACTTTGCTCGGTGCCGGTGGCGGCGCGCTTCTGGGCGCGGCGGTCGCGGGCGGCGGCACCGGTAGCCGTCTGGCCGGCGCGGCCATCGGCGGCGTGCTGGGCGGCCTGATCGGCAACCAGATCGGCCAGTCCCTCGACGAGCGGGACCGCGAGCGGGCCTATGCCGCGCAGATGGACGCGCTGGAGCGGGGCCCATCGGGTGCGCCGGTGACCTGGAAGAACCCGGACTCGGGCCGTTACGGCACGGTCGTGCCCGGACCGGCCTATGTCGAGCGTGGCAGGAACTGCCGTTCCTACACCCACACCATCTATGTCGGCGGTCAGCCCCAGACCGCGCGCGGTACCGCTTGCCGCAATCCGGATGGCACCTGGACACCGCTGACCTGAGCCGACGCGGCGCAACTCCGGCGTTTCGGGGCGTTTGAGCCCCGAAACGTCGCTTTGCCGCGACATGCTTAAGCGGTTCTTAACGGCCCGCGCGCTATCACAGCCGCTTAGCGACCATGGTGGGCAAAGCCGGCGATGGCGGGCGCCGACACGATTGAACGACTCCAGAACTATCTGCGTGCGCTCGCGCCGCAGGCGCGTGCTCTGCTGCTCGGCGAGTTCGAACGCAGTCTGCTGCGCGGCGAGGATCTCGGCGCCGCCGAAATCGTGCTGCAGGAACTGCGCCGTATCGCGCGCGAGCAGCAGGCCGGGCCGCCACGCATCGGTCACACCGCGCGCATGTTCTTCAAGCCGCTCGAGCCGTTTCTCGTCGACGATCTCGGCCAGCACCGTCATCCGGGCCGCATCGCGCGCGCCTCGCTTGAGCCGTTGTGGACGTGGATCGGCCGCGATCTCTTGCCGCGCGACACCGCGGAGATGGACGATCTCGTCAACACCGCGCTGCAGGCCGGCGACGATGAAAAGGCGCAATATCTCATCCGCACGCTGCAGGACCGCGTTGCCGTCGCACTGAACGACAGCATGCGGTCGGCCGCCGCCGACGAGCAGGCGCGCCGGCGCATGCTTGGACAGATCGGCACGCAGCGCGCCGAGGAAGACGCGCAGACGCTGAAATGCGTCCTGAGGGCGCGTGACGGCCTCAATGCCATGCAGGCGCGCCTGCCGGTACAGGTTGGCAATCTCTCCAGCAAGACGCTCGATGAATACAAGGCGCTGATCGAAAAGACCGGCGCGCCGGGCACCGATCTTTTCCTCTATTCGTTGCTCACCGTGCGCAGCCGGCTGGCGGCGCCGTGGCAACTCATCCGCTTCGGCGTCAAGGCCGCCGGCAGCGACACCGCCGCGCGCGTCGCCGAAACGCCCTATGGCGTATCGGTGAGTATCGTGTTGTCCGAGCTCGAGCGGCAGGTGCTCGAATTGCGCGACGATCTGCGTAGCGGACGCGGCGTCGCCACCGGCGCGCTGCTCAAAACCATCCACGATTCCGCCCGCGGCCTGCGCACCGAGCTCGACCTGCCGGTCGACTCCACCTGGGGCCGCACCTTGTCCGGGTTGCGCGGCCAGATTGGCGAAACGCTGCGCGCCGAGATCGAATCCATGCCGGGCAGGGTGCGCCGGCTCTTGCGCGTCCGCTCCGCCGCCAACATCGCGCCGAAATCCACCGTCGATGAGCAGGATGCGGCCGAGACCGAAGCCTTGGTGTCGTTCGTCGGCACCTGCCGCCACTTCGCCGGCGAACTCGCCATCAACGAAATGACGCAGCGGGCCTATTCCGACCTGCAGCAGTTCCTCGACAACAACATGAACAGCCTGATCGATGCGCTGCGTCAGTCCGGGCCCGCGGAGCGGCCCTTCCGCAAGTCGCAGGTCGACGTCGCGGTGCGGCTCTGCGCCCTGGTGTTCGGCAAGGACTACGCCGTTCAGTTCGCCCGGGCCGCCGAGGTCGCGGCGGCCGCCGCCGAGGGCGTCAAGGGCTCGCGGGCCGCGAGCGCCTGAGCGCCGCACCGGCAGCGGGGTGCCGATTCAAGGCCCGAATCGCAGCTTTTTCGCCGCAGCCACAATTGATTTTGCTCATTGCCGCCACGATCGCGGCTGATGTATTGGCCTATACTAATGTAAAGGGAGTGGGCGGCGACGCCGTTTTCCCGCCCGCACGGAATCCAACGTCCGATGAGCCTCTGGTTTGTGTTTGCGCTGATGACGGCTGCGGCAATCTTCGCCGTGCTGTGGCCGCTCGGCCGGAGCACGCAGGCGCGGGGCGGCAGTGATCTCGCGGTCTATCGCGATCAGCTCGAGGAGATTGCCCGCGACCGCGCCGAAGGCCGCATCGGCGAAGCGGAGGCGGACGCCGCGAGAACCGAAGTATCGCGCCGGCTGATTGCCGCTGCCGACGCGGCTGAGAAGGAAGCCCCTGCATCCGGGGCAACGCCGGTTTGGCGCCGGCGCGCCGCCGCACTCATTGGCCTGGTGCTGCTGCCGATCGGCGCCAGTGCGCTTTATCTCACGCTCGGCTCGCCGCAAGTGCCGGGCCAGCCTCTCGCCGAGCGCCGCGCCGCCGCGCAGCAGGATACGTCGATCGAGACGCTGATCGCCCGCGTTGAGGCGCATCTCGAGAAAAATCCGAACGACGCGCGCGGCTACGAAGTCATAGCGCCGGTCTATCTGCGCATGGGACGCTTCGCCGACGCGGTCAATGCGCGGCGCAAGGCGATCGCGCTTGCCGGCGAGAGTGCGCAGCGGCAGGCCGATCTCGGCGAGGCCCTGGCCGCGCTCGGCAATGGCGTCATCACCGCCGATGCCAAGGCGGCGTTCGAGCGCGCGCTCGAACTCGACCGCAACGATCTCAAAGCATTGTATTTCATCGGACTGGCCGCCGAGCAGGACGGTGACCGCAAGAAAGCGGCGGCAATCTGGCTGTCGATGCTGAAGGATGCACCGCCCGGCGCGCCGTGGCTGCCGATGGTGAGCGAGGCGCTGACCCGCGTCGGCGGCGTTCCGCCGAAGGTCGCCGACGCAAAGCAGCCCGGACCGACCGTCGAGGATATCGCGGCGGCGACGCAGATGAGCGAGCAGGACCGCGGCGAGATGGTCCGCGGCATGGTCGCCCGGCTGGCGGATCGGCTGAAGGAAGACGGCAGCGATGTCGCCGGCTGGCAGCGTCTGTTGCGCGCCTATATGGTGCTCGGCGATCGCGACAAGGCCAAAGGCGCGGCAGGTGATGCCAGGAAGGCGCTTGCCGCCGATCCCGACAAGCTGCGCCAGATCGACGAGGCGATCAAAAGCATGGGACTTGAAGGATGACGCGCAAGCAACGGCGGCTGACGATGATCGGCGGCGGGCTCGCGGTGCTCGGCGTGGCCGCGGCGCTCGTGTTGTTCGCGCTCAAGGATTCGATCGTCTTCTTCAATTCGCCGTCAGACGTGGTCGAGAAGCAGTTGCCGGCCGGTTCGCGCATTCGCATCGGAGGGCTGGTCGAGCCCGGCAGCCTCGAAAAGAGCGACAATCTGCAAGTGAAGTTCAAGGTGACCGACGGCGCCCATCAGGTCGCGGTGCACTACAAAGGCATTCTGCCCGACCTGTTCCGCGAAGGGCAGGGCGTCGTCGCCGAAGGCCGGCTCGAGCCGGGCGGCTCGCTCGCGGCCGACTCCGTGCTCGCCAAGCATGACGAGAAATACATGCCGCGCGAAGTGGTCGACGCGCTGAAGAAGACCGGCCGCTGGCAGGAAGGCGAGATGAAGGCCGACGCGCATGTCGTCAAGGACGGTGCCGGCAAAGATGCCGCGGGGATAAAGCAATGACTCCGGAAGTCGGCCATTACGCTTTGGTGCTGGCGCTCGGCCTATCGCTCATCCAGGCGATCGTGCCGCTCTACGGCGCGCAAACACGCGACGCGGCGCTAATGCGGCTCGGCTCGTCGACGGCGATCATGCAGTTCGCGTTCGTGGCACTTTCATTCTCGGCGCTGACCACGGCCTATGTCACGTCGGATTTCTCGGTCGTCAATGTGTTCGAGAATTCACACTCGACGATGCCCCTGATCTACAAGTTCACCAGCGTCTGGGGCAATCATGAAGGCTCGATGCTGCTCTGGGTGCTGATCCTGGCCTTGTTCGGCGCTTCGGTCGCCGCCTTCGGCGCCAATCTGCCGGTGACGCTGAAGGCCAATGTGCTGGCGGTGCAGGCCTGGATCGCCTGTTCGTTCTATCTGTTCATCCTGTTCACCTCGAATCCGTTCCAGCGCCTGCCGCGCGCGCCGCTCGAGGGTCGCGACCTCAATCCGATCCTGCAGGATATCGGCCTCGCCATTCATCCGCCGCTTCTCTATCTCGGCTATGTCGGCTTCTCGATCGCGTTCTCCTTCGCGCTTGCCGCGCTGATCGAAGGTCGCATCGACGCCGCCTGGGCGCGCTGGGTGCGGCCATGGACTTTGGCCGCCTGGATGTTTCTCACCATCGGCATCTCGATGGGGTCGTACTGGGCCTATTACGAACTGGGCTGGGGCGGGTTCTGGTTCTGGGACCCGGTGGAGAACGCCTCGCTGATGCCGTGGCTGGCCGGCACCGCGCTGCTGCATTCGGCGGTGGTGATGGAAAAGCGCAATGCGCTGAAGGTCTGGACCATCCTGCTCGCCATTCTCGCCTTCTCGCTGTCGCTGATCGGCACCTTCCTGGTGCGCTCCGGCGTTCTGACCTCGGTGCACACTTTCGCCACCGACCCGACGCGCGGCGTCTTCATCCTCGGCATTCTGGTGCTGTTCATCGGCGGCGGGCTGACCTTGTTCGCCTGGCGGGCACCGCTGCTTCGGCAGGGGGGGATTTTCGCGCCCATTTCGCGCGAGGGCGCGCTGGTCTTCAACAATTTGTTCCTGACCATCGCCTGCCTCACCGTCTTCGTCGGCACGCTCTATCCGCTGGCGCTTGAATCGCTGACCGGCGAAAAGATTTCGGTCGGCGCGCCGTTCTTCAATCTCACCTTCGCGCCGCTATTCATCCCGCTGATGTTCGCCATGCCGTTCGGTACGCTGCTGGCGTGGAAGCGCGGCGATCTCTATGGCGTCACGCAGCGGCTGATGGCGGCGTTCGGCGTGAGCATCGTTGCCATTGCCGCGACCTTAGCCGCAGCGGGTGCGCAGCATGTGTTGGCGGCGTTCGGCATCGGTCTGGGCTTCTACGTGATCTTCGGCGCGGCGATCGACCTGACCGAACGCGCCGCGCTGTTCCGCGCGCCGTTCAAGACGACGCTGTCCCGCGCGCGGGGCTTGCCGCGGTCGGTGTGGGGTACCGCGGCCGCTCATGCCGGCCTCGGCGTGACGCTGATCGGCATTGTCTGCGCATCCACATGGGGTACTGAGCGTATCGTCGCGGTCAAGGAAGGGCAGACCGTGTCGCTGTCGGGTTACGATCTCACCTTCAACGGCATGGTGCAGCGGCAGGGACCGAACTTCCGCGAACTGGCCGGCAAGTTCACCGTGTCGCAGGACGGCAGGCAGGTCGGCAGCTTGTCGCCCTCGAAGCGCACCTTCTCGGCGCGCAGCATGGCGACCAGCGAAGCCGCGCTGCTGAGCCAGGGCTTCAGCCAGCTCTATCTGTCGCTCGGCGACGTCAATGCCGACGGCTCGCTGGCCATCCGCTTCTATTACAAGCCGCTGGTATTGCTGATCTGGATCGGCACGCTGATCATGGCGTTCGGCGGCATCCTGTCGCTGTCCGACCGGCGCCTGCGCCTCGGCGCACCCAAGCCGGCGAAGACGAAGCCTGCGTTGCAGCCGGCGGAGTAGGGCGATGCGACGGTTTGTTCTTATCGCCACGCTGGCCGCGCTGCTGCTGCCGCGCCTCGCGCTCGCCGTGCAGCCCGACGAAATCCTGAAAGATCCGGCGCTGGAAGCGCGGGCGCGGGCGTTGTCGCAGGAACTGCGCTGCATGGTTTGTCAGAACCAGTCGATCGACGATTCCGATGCGCCGCTGGCGCGCGACCTGCGCCTCTTGGTGCGCGAGCGATTGCAGAAGGGCGACACCGACAAGCAAGTGCTCGACTTCCTGGTCGATCGCTACGGCAACTTCGTGCTGCTGAAACCGCCGGTCGAGCCGCAGACGCTGCTGTTGTGGACGGTGTCGCCGTTGATGCTGATCGTTGGCATCGGCGCGCTCGTCGTGATGGCGCGCCGGCGGCGGAGCGTTGCGCTGGAAGTCGGGGCCTTGAGTGCCGACGAACAGCGCCGTCTCGATGTGATTGTTAAGTCGGGCCGCCCTAACTAGCGGCGGTAATTTTCAAGCCATTGATTTATCGACATAATATCTTTCCCCACCTTACCGATTTTTAATCCCCCCGTCAGGACGCTGTAAGGCGGCAACCTCCATCTTCGCATCAACACGGCGCGATGAGCGCCTCATGCTGACAGACGGCGCTTCGCGCCCGATGCGATCCGATGGAGATTTCGAGATGTCTGCGAGCGTCAATCCCGCTCCCCAATCCCCCAACTCCCCGAAGAAGCCGCGCGTGCTGTCTCTGCGTCGCGCCGCCCTGCTGGCGACCACCATCGCCGGCCTCGGCGCCGCCGCGTTCGTCGCCACGCCCGACTTCAATCTGTCGCTGAACTATCCGGCGGCGATGGCTCAGAACCTCACCGAGCAGGCGCGCAGATTGCCGGCCCCGAACGGTTTTGCCGACATTGTCGAGCAGGTGAAGCCGGCGGTGATCTCGGTCCGCGTCAAGGTCGACGGCGGCTCGGAAACGATCGGCCGCGGCAACACCGACCTGGAGAACGTGCCGCCCGGTCTGCGCGAGTTCTTCCGCCGCTTCGGCATGCCGGATGGCATGCCCGGCCAGGGTCCTGGCATGGGTCCGCGTGGCGGCCGTGGCGGTCACCAGACCATTACCGGCCAGGGTTCGGGTTTCTTCATCTCGGCCGACGGCTACGCCGTGACCAACAATCACGTCGTCGACAAGGCCGAAAGTGTCGAGGTCAAGACCGACGACGGCAAAACCTACAAGGCCAAGGTGATCGGGACTGATCCCCGGACCGATCTGGCGCTGATCAAAGTCGATGGCGCCTCGTTCCCGTTCGTGAAGCTCGCCGACAAGTCGCCGCGTATCGGCGACTGGGTGCTCGCGGTCGGTAACCCCTTCGGCCTCTCCAGCACCGTGACTGCCGGCATTGTTTCGGCCCGCGGCCGCGACATCGGCGCCAGCGCCTATGACGACTTCGTCCAGATCGACGCGCCCGTGAACAAGGGCAACTCGGGTGGTCCGGCCTTCGACGTCGAAGGCAACGTCATCGGCGTCAACACCGCGATCTTCTCGCCGTCAGGCGGCTCGGTCGGCATCGCCTTTGCGATCCCGTCGGACACCGTGAAGACCGTCGTCGCTCAGCTCAAGGAGCACGGCACGGTGACGCGTGGCTGGATCGGAGTGCAGATCCAACCGGTGACAAAGGACATCGCCGACTCGCTCGGCCTCAAGAAGACGCAAGGCGCGCTCGTTGCCGAACCGCAGTCCGGTGGCCCGGCGCAGAAGGCCGGCATCAAGGCGGGTGACGTCATCACCGCAGTCAATGGCGAAGAGGTCAAGGATGCCCGCGACCTCGCCAAGAAGATCGGCGCCATGCAGCCGAAGCAGAACGTCAAGCTGACGGTTCTCAGCGGCGGCTCGGAGAAGACAGTGTCGCTGGCGCTAGGCACGCTGCCGAGCGACCAGCAGGCCAAGGCCGATGACAACGGCTCCGATGGCGCCGAGGTCGGCAAGCTCGGGCTGACTCTCGCGCCGGCCGGCAAGGTCGCGGGGGCTGGCGCTGAAGGCGTCGTCGTTACGGATGTCGACGGTTCAGGTGCGGCGGCAGAGCGCGGCTTTGCCATCGGCGACGTCATTCTCGAGGTCGCCGGCAAGAAGGTCGAGACGCCGAACGATGTCCGCCAGGCGATCGCCGCGGTGCGGTCTGAAGGCAAGCGCACCGTGCTGATGCGCGTGAAGAAGGGCGACAACAGCCGCTTCGTCGCGCTGCCGGTGAGCAACGGGTAACTGACAAGCTTGGGGATGTGCCGGCGGTTATCGTCGCCCCCACCTCCGGTACACCCTCAACGGGACGGGCCTCGTGCCCGTCCCGCATCTCTCCGCCGAAGGGCCGTACGCGGATCTGACGGCAAACGTGCTTCACCCCGGCAACCGTCGCCCCCGCCGGTGTGGGGTCGTTGAGGGGGTGGCGGGCCAGCCCCGTCACCCCCTCGCGTACGACTTGAAATTGGGTGCATGGCCCGGCCAAACGGGCCGATATGGAGGCTGACAGCGGCGCAATCAGGCAGACAAGCCGCCGAATCGCCTGGAAGTGATGGTATCCGATGGCTAATTACGACCTCAGCACGAGCCAGCGCCCGCTCGCCCCAAGGGCGGAGGCGCAGCCAGATCGGGTGACCATGCGCCTTCTGATCATCGAGGACGACCGCGACGCCGCCGACTATCTGGTCAAGGCCTTCCGCGAGGTCGGCCATGTCGCCGACGCGGCGCATGACGGCGAAGACGGTCTCGCGCTGGCGCTCGACGGCCAATACGACGTACTCATCGTCGATCGCATGCTCCCCAAGCGCGATGGCCTGTCTGTCATCGGCGAACTGCGCAAAAAGCACATCGAAACCCCGGCGCTGATCCTGTCGGCGCTCGGCCAGGTTGACGACCGCGTCAAGGGCCTGCGCGCCGGCGGCGACGATTATCTGCCGAAGCCATATTCGTTCTCCGAACTGCTCGCCCGCGTCGAAGTGCTGTCGCGCCGCCGCGTTGGCCGTAACGAGGAGACTGAACTACGTGTCGGCGATCTCTATCTCGACCGGCTGTCGCATTCGGTGCGCCGTGGTACCGAGGAAATCGTTCTGCAGCCGCGCGAATTCCGACTGCTTGAATACCTGATGCGGCACGCCGGGCAGGTGGTCACCCGCACCATGCTGCTCGAGAACGTGTGGGACTATCATTTCGACCCGCAGACCAACGTCATCGACGTCCATATTTCGCGCCTGCGCTCCAAGATCGACAAAGGCTTCGCGCAGCCGCTGCTGCACACCGTGCGCGGAGCCGGCTACATGATCCGCGACGGCGCGCGATAGGCGCGCTCTGTCCTGGTCAATCTGAATTTGTATTTCCCGGAGGGCGG
This sequence comes from Pseudolabrys sp. FHR47, assembly GCF_005153485.1. Classification (NCBI taxonomy): domain Bacteria; kingdom Pseudomonadati; phylum Pseudomonadota; class Alphaproteobacteria; order Hyphomicrobiales; family Xanthobacteraceae; genus Pseudolabrys; species Pseudolabrys sp. FHR47. The sequence goes on along the minus strand of NZ_CP039740.1, from coordinate 3,255,086 downwards.
GGCGGTATCCGCCTTGCCCGCAATCACTCTAGGGCCGGGCGGTCGGCTCGTTTAAAGTTCCCCCCATGGCTCAGGATTCTCCGGCGAACGAAAAGAAGGCGCGGCAGTTCTCCGCGCTCGGCAAGCTGTTTCGCACAACGACGTTCAAGCTGACCCTGGTCTATTTGACGGTATTCTCGCTGTTCGCGGTGGCGCTGCTGGGTTATTTCGCCTTCAACACCCGCCGTCTTGTCACCGAGCAGATCACCGACACGGTGAACGCCGAGATTACGGGTCTCGCTGAGCAATACCGGCTTGGCGGCATCCGGCGCCTCGTCCTTACCGTGGATGCGCGCGCCCGTCGGCCGGGCTCGAGCCTCTATCTGGTCACGACCTTCAACGGCGACACGCTCTCCGGCAACGTGACCAACTTGCCGCCCGGCGTGCTCGACACCGATGGCTGGATCGAGACGCCGTACCGCCGGCTGGACGAAACTGAGGGCGCCATTCATCCGGAGCATCACGCGCTGGTGCGGGTGTTTCAGTTGCCTGGCGGTTTCCGCCTGCTGGTCGGCCGCGATCTGGAAGAACGCGAGCGGCTCTACGGCATCGTCGCTGCGGCCGGCCGCTGGTCGATCGCGCTGGTCATTGTGCTCGGTCTTGGCGGCGGCCTGTTCGTCTCGCGCCGGGTGCTGCGCCGGGTCGACGCCATGACCGAGACCAGTCGCTCGATCATGGCCGGCGACCTCGGCGAGCGGTTGCCGGTCGCGGGCACCGGCGACGAACTCGATCGGCTCGCCGAAAACGTCAACCTGATGCTCGAGCGTATCGAGGCGCTGATGCATGGCCTCAAGGAAGTCTCCGACAACATCGCCCACGATCTCAAGACGCCGCTGACGCGGCTGCGCAATCGAAGCGAAGAAGCGCTCCGCACAGCCAAGAGCGAAGCCGAATATCGGGCCGCGCTTGAAGGAACGATCGAGGAATCTGACGGGTTAATTCGCACCTTCAATGCGCTGCTACTGATCGCGCGTGCCGAATCCGGCCAGTCGCGCGATGACATGAGTGAGTTCGACGCTGCCGAACTGGCGCGCGATATCGGCGAGCTTTACGAGCCGCTGGCGGAGGAGAAAGGCATCGCGCTCAGGGTCGAGGCCGATCAGCCGGCGACGCTCAAGGGTAACCGCGATCTCGTGAGCCAGGCGCTGGCCAATCTGGTGGACAATGCCATCAAGTACAGCCTCGCGGCCGACCGGCCGGCCGATGCGCCGCCTCCTGCGATTGTCATCCGCGCCGCGGTCGACGGTGACCGCGTATTGCTGACGGTAGCCGACAACGGCCCCGGCATTCCCGAAGCCGACCGATCGCGGGCGCTGGAGCGGTTTGTACGCTTGGAGCAGAGCCGCTCACTGCCGGGATCGGGTTTGGGGCTCAGCCTCGCCGCAGCGGTGGCGCGGCTGCATGACGGCGAGCTCACCCTTGCGGACAATGCGCCGGGGCTCAAGAGCATCATTGCCTTGCCGCGTACCGGGCCGGTACAGATGGCGGGATGAATGCGCCGAATCAGCATGCCGGGCTGACGCTGGCTGAATGCATTGCGACCGCTCCCGTTCTGACCGACGGAGCGGCGGCGCGTGCCCGCGTCGATGCGTGGCTGTCGTCGCTGGCCGATGGCGAGGCGCAGACCTTGCGCGCCCTGTTTGCCGCCCATCCGCGCGTCGCAACTCTGGTCGAGAGCCTGGCCGAAAGCTCGCCTTTTCTCTGGGACCTCGTTACCGGCGATGCGGCGCGTTTCATCGCGCTGCTGCAGGCTGAGCCGGAGCGCCATCTTGCCGGGTTGCTCGACCGCTGCGGCGGCGAGGCGGCGCACGCCGAGGATGTCGCCCACGCGATGCGCGCGCTGCGCAAGATGAAGGCGGAGGCGGCGCTCCTCATCGCGCTGGCCGATATCGGCGGCGCCTGGCCGATCATGCAGGCGACGCGCGCGCTGACGCGGCTCGCCGACACCGCGGTCGATGCCGCCGTGCGCTTTGCGCTGGCGGAAGCCGCGCGCGCCGGCAAGCTCAAGCCGAAGGACCCAAGTCAGCCGCAGATCGGCAGCGGCTACATCGTGCTCGCCATGGGCAAGATGGGCGCCTTCGAGCTGAACTATTCGAGCGACATCGACCTTATCGTCTTCTTCGATCCCGAGATCGGGCCGCTCGCCGAGGGTGTCGAAGCGGCGCCGACTTTCGTGCGCATCACCCAGCGCGTCGTGAAGCTGCTGCAGGAACACACCGGCGACGGCTATGTGTTCCGCACCGACCTGCGTCTGCGGCCCGACCCTGGTTCGACCGGCATCGCTATCTCGACGCCGGCCGCGCTGTCCTACTACGAGAGCATCGGGCAGAACTGGGAGCGGGCGATGCTCATCAAGGGCCGCCCCTGCGCTGGCGACATCGCCGCGGGCGAGGCGGTCCTCCATGAACTGGCGCCCTTCGTCTGGCGCAAATATCTCGACTTCGCCGCCGTCGCCGCCGTCCACGCCATGAAGCGACAGATCAACGCGTTTCGTGGCCACGGCGAAATCGCGGTTGAGGGCCACAATATCAAGCTCGGCCGCGGCGGCATTCGCGAGATCGAGTTCTTCGCTCAGACCCAGCAACTGATCGCTGGCGGCCGCAATCCGCACTTACGCGACCGCGACACACTGACCACGCTCGATAAGCTCACCGACGACGGCTGGATCGGCACCGAGGCGCGCGACGAGATGAAGGCGGCCTATCTGTTCCTGCGCTCGGTCGAGCACCGGCTGCAGATGATCAATGACGAGCAGACGCAGGAACTGCCTGAGAGCCGCGAGGCGATGGAGCGCTTCGCCCATTTCCTCGGTTTCGAGAGCCGGGATGCTTTCGCCGCGGTGCTGGTCGGTTTTCTCAAGATGGTGCAGCGGCATTACGCACGGCTGTTCCAGAAAGAGCCGGAGACCGATGCGCCGGCGCTGAATTTTCCCACCGAGGCGGACGATCCGAAGACGGTCGCCCGCCTCGGCGACATGGGCTTCCGTGCGCCGCTGGAGGCATCCGGCATCGTGCGGCAATGGTTGCGCGGCGAGCATCGCTCGCTGAACGGCGAAGCGGCACGCAGCCATCTGGTCACGCTGCTGCCGGTGCTGCTGGAGCAGATCGGCCGCACCGATAACCCGAACGCGACGCTCGTGCTGTTCGACCACTTCCTCGGCAATCTGCATGGCGCGGCCCGGCTGTTCTCGCTGCTGCAGCAAAAGCCCGAACTCATCGCGCTTACTGCGCTGGTGCTGGGGCGGCGCCGCGTCTCGGCGATACGCTGGCGCGGCATCCGGAGGTGATGGACGCGCTGGTCGACCCGAGCTTCTTCGGCGCTCTGCCTGACGACGAGGAATTGCAGCGGCGGCTCGATGCCGCGCTGGCGCAGGCGCGCTACGATGAAGATTTGCTCGAGCGCATTCGCATGTTCGGGCTCGAGTACCTGTTCCTGATCGGCGTGCGCATCCTCACCGGTACGCTGACGGCGCGCGCCGCCGGCGAAGCCTATGCGCGGCTCGCCGACGCCATCCTGCGCGCCGTGCATCGCGCCGTGGCCGACAATTTTGCGTCGGTCTACGGCCATGTGAAGGACGAGCAGACCGCGGTGGTCGCCATGGGCAAGCTCGGCGGTCGCGAAATGACCGCGGCATCCGATCTCGACCTCATCCTCATCTACGATTTCGACGGCGAGGCGCCGGAGTCCGATGGCCGCCGCGCCTTGTATGGCGGTCAGTATTTCGCGCGGCTGACGCAGCGGCTCATCAACACGCTCACGGCGCAGACCAATTACGGCGCGCTGTATCAGGTCGATATGCGGCTGCGCCCGTCCGGGCAGGCGGGTCCGCTGGCAACACAGCTCGGCAGCTTCATTCACTACCAGGAGAACGAAGCCTGGACCTGGGAGCACATGGCGCTGACGCGAGCGCGGGTGATCACCGGTTCAGCAGAGTTCGGAGAGCGTGTCGATGCCGTCATCAAGGACATCCTGTGCCGGCCACGCGATGCGGCGCTGATCGCCGGCGATGTCGTTGAGATGCGCGGCGCGATCGCGGCGGAAAAGGGCGATAGCAATCCCTGGGATCTCAAATACGCCAAAGGTGGCCTGATCGATCTCGAGTTCATTGCCCAGTATCTGCAGCTCGTGCACGCGCACGACCAGCCATCGATCCTCGATACCTCAACGGCGCGCGTGCTCGACATTGCGCGGCAGCTCCATCTGATCTCGATAGAAGATGCCGAGGTGCTGCGGCCGGCGGCGCAGCTCTATCAAGACCTCACGCAGATACTGCGGCTGTGCCTGTCGGGGCCGTTCGATCCGAAGACGGCGGGGCCGGGACTGTTGCGGCTGTTGACGCGCGCCGCCGACGTGCCGGACTTCGCGACGCTCAATGCGACTCTGTTCGAGACGCAGGCCAAGGTGCGCGCGAGCTTTGTGCGGATATTGGGCCGGGGGCCATAAGTTTAAATCTGTCATTCCGGGGCGGCCCGCTAGGGCCGAACCCGGAATCCAGCCACAAGCAGGGGCCGTATTTACTTCTGGATTCCGGGTTCACTCGCTTCGCGAGTGCCCCGGAATGACAGCCTCACGCCGCTTCATCCTTCGGCAGCAGGCACTGTGGCGACAAGGGCAGGCGCACGGTGACGATGGTGCCCTTGCCGAGCGCCGAGCGGATGCGCATCGAGCCGCCGTGCAGTTCGACCAGAGACTTGGCGATGGCGAGGCCTAGGCCGGAGCCCTGATGTGTCTTGGTGATGTGGCTCTCGACCTGCTCGAAGGGCCGGCCGAGGCGGGTCAGCGCATCGGCAGCGATGCCGATGCCGGTGTCGGCGATGCTAAGCACCACGCAATGATCGGTGGCGCGGCCGCGCACGGTGATCTCGCCGCCGGCCGGCGTGAACTTGACCGCGTTCGATAGGAGATTGAGCGCGATCTGCTTGAGCGCGCGGCGGTCGGCGCGCAGATACAGGTCCGGAGCGATGCGGGCGCCGAGCGCAACGTTCTTCTCCTCGGCGCGCGCCGAAACGACGCGCATGGATTCGGCGAGCAGGGCGTCGAGCGACAAGTCCTCGAAGTCGAGCCGCATGCGGCCGGCTTCGATCTTCGACATGTCGAGGATATCGTTGATGACGTCGAGCAGGTATTTGCCACTGGAGTGGATGTCCGTGCAGTACTCCTGGTACTTCTCGGCGCCGAGCGGGCCGAACATGCCGGACTGCATGATTTCGGAGAAGCCGATGATGGCGTTGAGCGGCGTGCGCAGCTCGTGGCTCATATTGGCGAGGAATTTCGATTTGGCCTGATTAGCTTCCTCGGCGCGGGTCTTTTCGACGGCGTATTTGCCGGCCATGTCCTCGGCGCGCTGCTGCGAGGCCCGCTGGTCGGCGATGGTGGCCATCAGCCGCTTCTCGCTGTCGACCAGCTTTTCTTCGTGTCTCTTGATAGCGGTGATGTCGGTGCCGACCGAGACATAGCCGCCGTCCTTGGTGCGGCGCTCGCTGATGTGCAGCCAGCGGCCATCCTCGAGCTGGGCCTCGAAATTGCGGGCGCCCGGCTTGGACGGCCCGTTCGAAGCGACCGTGTGGCGGACGATCGGTTCGCGGCCCTGCGCAACGACGGACTCATAGGAGGCGCCGGAGACGATGGCCTCGTCAGGCAGGCCGTGCAGGTCCTGGAAATTCGAGTTGCACAGCACCAGTCGATTGTCGGCATCCCACAGCACGAAGGCCTCGGGGATGGTCTCGATCGCGTCGCGCAGGCGCAGATCGGCAGCGACCGTCTTCTCCACGAGGTTCTTCTGTTCGGTGACGTCGACGGCAATGCCGATGAGATGCAGGGCGGAGTCACCGGGCTGGCGCGCCAGTTCGCAGCGCGCGCGCAGCCAGATCCAGTGGCCGTCGGCATGGCGCATGCGGAAGGCCTGATCGATGGTCGCACTCTTGGCTTCGGCGAGTTCGCGGGCGACGTCGTAGAGCTGCACGTCGTCGGGGTGAACGAGGGCGCTGACGTCGCCAAATGAGAGCAGGTCGTCCTTGGCCTCGAGGCCGAGAATGTCGAACATCGACTGCGACCAGAAGATGCGGCCGCGGGCGAGGTCCCAGTCCCAAAGGCCGCAACGGCCGCGGTTCAGCGCGGTGTCGATGCGGGTGCGCACCGTCTCGTAGATCGTGTCAGCCTCGCGGGCCCGCGTCGCCTGCCAGTGGAAGGCAAAGCCGAGGATCAGGACGACGAAGCCGGTGGTCGCCGACAAAGTGACCGTCAGCGTGGTGATCGAGCGGGCCGGCGCCGCAGCGGCGTCGCGGGTTTGCAGCACGGCGATCTGGCCGAACGGCTCTTTCAGCGTGCGCACGGTTGCGAGCACATTTTGTCCGGCGGGTGTGACGACGCCGAGCACGCCGGCTTCGGCGCCGAATGTGGTGAGCGGCTGGGTCGGGCCGAGAAGATCGATCAGCCGGCGGCCGATGGTGGCGCTGGCGGAGGGGATGGCAGCGGTGACGACGCCGTTGCGGTCGGTGATGAGGAAGGTGCGGCCATTGCCGCTCGCCCAGTCGGGCAGGGCCTGGGCCAGCAGTTGCTGCGGCCGTTCGACGGCGTCGCGCGCGTTCTTGAGCGGACGTTGCAGGCGCTCGGCGGTGACATCGGCAGCGGCCTCGAGCGACAATGCCATGATGTCGAGGGTCTGGCGGCGCTGGTCGAGGACCTGCACCACGGCGCCGACGCAGATCGTAACGAGAAACGCGATGATCAGCACCGGCACGGCGCGTCTCAACAAGGGCTCCGCCGTAAGGAGGCGGCGATACGCCGGCTTGGCGATCGATTGCGCGAGGCCCTTGATGGAATCGCTCTGTGCAGACGCACCCGCCGCGTGGGCGCGCGCCATGGAGGCCTCCATTTTTTAGTTTCCCCTGCCACCCCGGATTCGGACGCCGCACATCGCACCGAATCGACAAGGCCATTGGAATCGATGCGTTCTGATTTGTCGAGAGTCCGAAGAGTCAATTCTTTAAAATTCGTTACCCACGGAAAATTGAGTCCGATCAAACACTAAAGGCGCAAGCCATGAGACAGCGTCCCCGGAACCGCCGGTTCATGACCTCGCAGTTCTGGCTAGACGGCTCAGGCCAATGCGCGTTCGACGATGTCGGCAAGGTCACGCGACAGGATGCCATGCGAGCGGATGCGCCGCAGATGCGCCTCGGCGAGTGAGCGCCGGCCAGCCTCGAACGTGCGCCAAGTGCGGAACGACGTGGCGAGCCGCGCCGCGAGCTGCGGGTTCTTTGGATCGATTTCGAGGATTGTATCGGCGACGAAGGCATAGCCGGCGCCATCGGCACGATTGAACTGCGTCAGGTTGCCATGCGCGAAAGCGCCGATCAGCGCCCGCACGCGGTTGGGATTGCCCATCGAGAACGCGGGATGTGCGGTGAGGGCGCGCACCTTGTCGAGCGTCGATTTGTGCGGACCCGACGCCTGCAGCGAAAACCATTTGTCGATGACCAGAGCATTGTCTGCATAGCGCGTGTAGAAATCGTCCAGCGCCTCGGTGCGGCCCGGCGCGTCGTGCTGCACCAAAGTCGACAGCGCCGCCATGCGGTCGGTCATGTTGTCGGCGGTGGCATATTGCTCGCTGGCGCGCGTGAAGGCGGACGATGCTCCGCTCGCGGCCAACAGGTCCAGTGCGACATTGCGCAACGCACGCCGCCCGGCCGAGACGGCATCAGGTGAATAGGGTTCGGACGAGGTGAGGCGCTCATAGACATGCGATAATTCGGCGCCGAGACGGATGCCGATGTCTTCGCGCAAGGCGAGGCGCGCACGCTGGATTTTGTCGGGATCGATGTCGCGGCCGATCTCGCGGGCGATGTCGCCTTCGCCCGGCGGCGTGAGACAAAGCGCGACAAAGGCGGGTTCGAGATTGGCATCGTCGAGGATCGCGGCGAGGGCGGCGATCAGGCTGTCGTCGGCGCGCGGCATGCCGCCGACGCGCAGGCGGCCGACGTTGTCGATCAGGAGGCGCAGTGCCGTGGTCTGCAGTGCCTGCCAGCGGTTGAACGGGTCACTGTCGTGCCGCGCCAGCAGGGCGAAATCCGTGCCGGTGAGGTCGGTGACGAGCTTGATCGGCGCCGAGAAGCCGCGGTTGATCGACAGAACCGGCCGCTCCGCCATGCCGTCAAAGGCAAAGACCTGCTCCGTCTTGTCGAGGATCAGAACGTCGCGCTCGATCGAGCCGTCTTCGGCCGCCACGATGGGCAGCGCTTTTCCGTTCTTGTCGAGCAGGCCCATCCGCAGCGGGATTAGCATCGGTTCTTTGTCGGGCTGGCCGGGCGTCGGCGCCAATGTCTGCTTGAGGCCGATGGTGTAGATGCGCTTTTCGGCGTCGTAGCGGGTTTTCACCGTCACTTCGGGCGTGCCGGCCTGCGCGTACCAAAGCATGAACTGCGTCATGTCGCGGCCGCTGACGTCGGCAAAGCACTGGACGAATTGTTCGACGGTGGCGGCTTCGCCGTCGTGACGCTCGAAATAGAGATCCATGCCGGCACGGAACTTGTTGTGGCCGATCAAGGTCTCGATCATGCGAACGACTTCCGAGCCCTTCTCGTAAACCGTCGCCGTGTAGAAGTTATTGATCTCCTTGTAAGCCTCCGGCCGTACCGGATGGGCGAGAGGCCCTGAATCCTCGACGAACTGCGCGGCGCGCAGATTGCGCACGTCGGCGATGCGCTTGACCGGCCGCGAGCGCATGTCGCTGGTGAATTCCTGATCGCGATAGACGGTCAGCCCTTCCTTCAGACAAAGCTGGAACCAGTCGCGGCAGGTGATGCGGTTGCCGGTCCAATTGTGGAAGTATTCGTGGGCGATCACGCTCTCGATGCCGGCGAAATCGGAATCGGTTGCCGTGTCGCCTGAGGCCAGCACGTATTTGTCGTTGAAGACGTTGAGGCCCTTGTTCTCCATTGCCCCCATGTTGAAGTCGGACACGGCAACGATCATGAAGATGTCGAGGTCGTATTCGCGGCCGAAGGCTTCCTCGTCCCAACGCATGGAGCGCTTCAGCGCGTCCATGGCATAGCCGGCGCGGCCTTCCTTGCCGTGTTCGACATAAATGCGCAGCGCGACCTCGCGGCCGGAGGCGGTGGTGAACGTATCCTCGACGCGAGCGAGGTCGCCGCCGACCAGCGCGAACAGGTAGGACGGCTTCTTGTGCGGGTCGTGCCAGACCGCGAAATGCCGACCGTTCGGAAGGTCGCCGCTTTCCACGAGATTGCCGTTGGCAAGTAGCACCGGCGCCTGGGCTTTGTCGGCCTCGATGCGGGTGGTGTAGACCGCCATCACGTCCGGCCGGTCGGGGAAATAAGTGATACGGCGGAAGCCTTCGGCCTCGCATTGGGTGCACCAGGTGCCGCTGGAGCGGTACAGCCCCGAAAGCTGGGTGTTGGCGGTCGGATCGACCAGGGTCTCGATCTCGAGCGTGAAGGGGCCGTGCGGCGGCTGCGCAATGGTGAGCTTGTCCGGCGTCGCCACGTAGCTGCCGGGCGCGAGCGGCACGCCGTCGCGCGTCAGCGAGACCAGCGACAGCCCGTCGCCCTCAAGCACCAGCGGAGCAGGGGCGGTGTCCGGGTTCGGCCGGAGCGCCAGCACGGCTCGTACCCTGGTCGCGGTCGGATGTAGGTCCACATCCAGATGGACGGTGTCGACCAGCCAGTCGGGAGCCTGATAGTCGGAAAGGCGAATGACGGGGGCGGTGTCGGTGCGCATCCATGTGATCTAGGATGTTCGGGCGCGAATGGGAAGCAGCCGGGGCGTCACACGATGACCAAGATGCGGGCCATGGTCCTGGAGCGGCCGGGGACGCCGCTCAAAATGCGCGAAAGCCCGCAGCCGGCGCCAGGCGCGGGTGAATTGCTGATCGCGATCAAGGCCTGCGGCGTCTGCCGCACCGATCTCCATGTCGTCGATGGCGACCTGCCGCAGCCAAAACTGCCGATCGTGCCGGGCCATGAGATTGTCGGCCGGGTCGCCGCTATTGGCGCGGGCGTAACCGGCTTTGCCATCGGCGAACGGGTCGGCGTGCCGTGGCTGGGCGCGACCTGCGGTCATTGCCCTTATTGCCGCGGCGGCCAGGAAAACCTGTGCGACACGCCGTTTTTCACCGGCTACACCCGCGACGGCGGCTTTGCCAGCCATACCATCGCCGATGCGCGTTATTGTTTCCCGCTCGGCGAAATCGGCGACGACGCCGAGATCGCGCCGTGGCTGTGCGCGGGCCTGATCGGCTGGCGCAGCTACCGCATGGCGACCGAAGGCGCGCGCGCCGGCGACGACTTCGCGCTGGGGCTCTACGGCTTCGGCGCCGCCGCACACATTCTGGCGCAGGTCGCGATCTGGCAGGGCCGCCGCGTCTACGCCTTCACGCGGGCCGGCGACAGCACGGCGCAGGATTTCGCTCGCTCACTGGGCGTGGTGTGGGCCGGCGCGTCCGAAGAGGTGCCGCCGGAGCCACTCGATGCCGCGATCATCTTTGCGCCGGTCGGAGCCTTGGTGCCGCTGGCGCTCAAAGCCGTAAAGAAAGGCGGCCGCGTGGTCTGCGGCGGCATCCACATGTCCGATATTCCGAGCTTCCCCTATGCGCTGCTGTGGGAAGAGCGCAAGGTGATGTCGGTCGCCAATCTGACGCGCGACGATGCCCGTGAATTTCTCGCGATCGCGCCGAAGGCCGGGGTGCATTGCACGGTGACGCGCTATCCGCTCGATAAAGCCAACGAGGCTCTTGCCGATCTGCGCGATGGCCGCCTGCAGGGCGCGGCGGTGCTAATACCGTGACGCCTAGCGCATCGGCTCGGCGTGGCCGATGACGCGCTTGATCAGCGAGGAGTGTTCTTTCAGAGCGCGTTCCAGCCCATCAACCTTTTCGTGGACTGCCAGAACAGTCATGCCCGGGTCGGCATGGCAATGGAAATTGACGATCTCGCCGTCGTCGGTTTCGCGCACGCGAACGTCGTGGATGTTGCGGAGCGCCTTGTCGGCCGCTGCAAGTTCCTTGAGCGCCGCCTCCACCGCGACGACGCGCTCGGGAAGTGCCTCGCGGCCCGACAGATCGCCCGGCTGCAGCGGTTCGATATGGGTCTCGACCTCGACCTTGTCGCCGAGCTCACCGGCGATGGCTTCTTCCAGCGCATCGGCGATATCGTGGGCCTCGGCGAGCGTGAGTTTGCCGTCGACCTCGAGGTCAAGCGAAATCGCCGTCTTGTCCTGCAGCGAATGCACCGTAACGTGATGCACGGCGAGCCCGCGGTTGCGGGCGATCACCATGATGCGATCGACGATGGTCTCATCGTCGATGGCAACAGGGTCGGTGGTCACGCTTGCTTCGGTGCGCGGCATATTGGCGGCGACCGCAGCCGTAACCGCGGCCTTGATCTCGGCGACGCGCTCGAGCGGCAAAGCGCGGTTCACGGCGACAGTGACATCGACGAAAGTCCGGTCGCCGGCATCGCGCGCGCGCACCTGCTCGACGGCTACGACGCCGGGAACGGCGCGGACGATGTGGGTAATCGTCTCGGCGGCGCCTTCCGGTGCGGTATCGGTAAGGGTCATGATCGTGCGGTGCCCCAGCCGCCAGCCGGCGACGCATACCAGCACAGCAACCACGAGCGCAGCCGCTGAGTCCGCCCAGCCGAAACCGAACCAGACGCCAACGAGTCCGATGAGAACCGCGCCCGATGACCACATATCGGACGAGAAGTGCAGTGCGTCGGCTTCGAGCGCCTGACTTTGTGTCGCCTTGGCCGTGCGCGTCAGCGCGCGGGCCCGGTAATAATCGATGATGATCGAGGCGATGATGACGCCGAAACCCCAGTAATTGGCAACCACGCTGTGCGGCTCGTGATTGATGAGGCGCATCACCGCCTCCCAGATCACGATGCCGGAAAGCAGAAAGAGCAGGGCGGTTTCGCCGAGCGCCGAGACGCTTTCGACCTTGCCGTGGCCGTAATGGTGTTCCTCGTCGGCCGGCTTGCCGGACACCCGCACCGCCACATAGGTCATGATCGCGGCGCCGCAGTCGATCAGCGAATGACCAGCTTCCGATAGAATCGCGAGCGAGCCGGACGAGACGCCGATGATGCCCTTGGCGATCGCCATGCCGGCGGACGCCAAGATCGAACTCAGAGCGACGGATTCCTTTTCGCTTTGCATACGGTCTCGCGCGTCACGGCTTGGCGGGGCCGAATGCTCCGCCGGAAGCGTCGTCTAGCGCACCACGACCGTGATTTCGACCGCGAAGTTTGCACCTGCAAGCGAGTTGCAGGAAAGCCAGACGCACTGGATTTGTGCGCTGGACTTGAATGTTAGTTCGCCGTTTTGCCCGGCGTCACGAGTTCCGGATGGGCTTTGGCGAAGACTTCGAGCTGGGCCATCACCACGTCGAGATGATGGCTCATCGCAATGGCGGCTGCCTCCGGCTGGCGGGCGGCGAGGGCCGCGAAAATTTGTTCATGCTCGGCGTAGGTGTCCGACTGTCGCTCCGGCGTACATAGAAAGAGCCGCATGCGATCCAGATTGGCGCGAGCGGCTTCGACGGCGCCGGTCACCCGCTCGTAACCAAGCGTTTCCAGGAGCAGGGCGTGAAAGTCGAGGTCGAGCGCATGAAATCCGTGCCGATCGTCTGCGGCCATGGCACGACGTTGCCCCGTGAGGTTGTCTCGAAACGTTTCGATCAGGTCGTCCGATATGCCCGGGGCGATGTAGCGGACGGCTTCGCATTCCAGCGCGCGGCGAATAAACATCGCCTGGCGGCAATCGGCGACGTCGATGCGCGAGACCATCGTGCCGCGCTGCGGCAGAACAACCACAAAGCCTTCCTCGGCGAGCCGGCCGAGCGCTTCCGAAACCGGAAATCGCGATACGTTCAGGCGCTCGCACAAGGCATTCTTGTCGATGGTTGCGCCCGGTCGCATTTCGAGCCGAACGATGGCATCGCGAATGGCGTCCTGGATGCGCTGCACCGTGCCGCCGCGTTCGTGACGGTCGAGCACGGGGAGAAAGGCGTAATCCTGCTTGCGGATATCGTTCGACATAGTAACATGTTAGTTGACGGTTGGGTCGAACTCAACGGCATCGAGGCGGAAAGCACCGGTGCCTGCGGCTTCGCCGTAATCAGAACAGGCGGGCGCCAGACCCGCAAGAATAGTCCTGAGGGAGGAACAAAATGTCCAAGATTTCTGCGCGCCTCATTATGGGCGCGGCGATCACGCTTGCCGTTGCCGGCTTTGCCGGTCCGTCTTCGGCCCAGACCAAGCTGAAATGGGCTCACGTCTATGAGACGTCCGAGCCGTACCATGCCCAGGCCCTCTGGGCTGGCGAAGAAATCAAGAAGCGGACCGGTGGCCGCTACGAAATCCAGGTCTTTCCGGCTTCTCAGCTCGGCAACGAGAACCAGATCAACGAAGGCCTGGGGCTCGGCACCGTCGATATTATATACACGGGCACGTCGTTCGCCGGTTCGATCCACAAGCCGCTCGCCATCTCCGGCGCGCCGTTCATGATGCGCGACTTCAATCACTGGAAGGCCTATCGCGACAGCAAGCTGTTTCGCGATATCGCCAAAGGTTACGAAGACAAGACCAAGCACAAGATCGTGGCCCTGACTTACTATGGCGAACGCATGGTCACTGCCAACAAGGCCATAACCAAGCCCGAGGATATGAAGGGCATGAAGCTGCGCGTGCCGCCCGCGCCGCTTTATCTGATGTTTGCCAAGTCGGTTGGCGCCAACGCCACGCCGATCGCCTTCGCCGAAGTCTATCTCGCTCTTCAGCAAAAGACCGTGGACGGTCAGGAAAATCCGCTGCCGACCATCATGGCCAAGAAGTTCTACGAAGTGCAGACGCACGTGATGCTGACTGGCCACATCATCGAATCGCTGCTCTCGATCGTCGGCGCGACGACCTGGTCCAAGCTCTCGGACGCCGACAAGAAGGTGTTCGAGGAGGTGTTGGCGCAGGCCGCGGCCAAGGCGTCGGACGAAATCCGCACCAGCGAGCAGAAGACGGCCGATCAACTTCGTCAGCTTGGCAAGACGGTGGTTCAGGTCGACCGCGCGGCCTTCCGCAACGCGGCGATCGCGCTCCATAACGACGCCAGCGCCGGCGCCGGTTGGAGCAAGGCCGAATACGACGCCCTGCAGGCGCTGAAGTAAGCCAACTGCGGCGGCCGCGGCGGCGACAATTGCCGCGGCCGTCCTTTCTCATTTGCCAGAATTGTTGATCGCACGAGCGAGTTTTCGTTGCGTGCGACTGAGATGGAAATCTGTCGATGACCGGAGTAAATTCCGCCGACGGTGCCGCGAAGGACGCCGGCAGCGAGCCGTTGATCGTTGCTCACGATGAGGAAGTCGTCATCGAGCATCATCCCGAAGACTGGCTTGCCTTCGTGCTGTTCTGGGCGCTGGCATCGATCGTCTTTCTGCAGTTCTACACGCGCTACATCCTTAACGACAGCCTGGCCTGGACCGAAGAGATCGCGCGCTACGGATTGATGTGGATCACCTTCATCGGTGGCGGCATCGTCGTGCGCAAGCAGGCCAACATTGCCGTCGAGGTTCTGCTGCATTTCGCGTCGAAGCCGGTTCGGCGCCTTCTTCTCGTGGTCATCGACATCATCAAGCTCGGCTTTATTGCGCTGCTTGCCTACTTCTCGGTGACGATAACGGAACGGATGGCTGTGCAAACCATGACCGTGATCGACTGGCCGATGTCCTACGTCTATGGCGGTGTCGCCGTCGGTTGCTTCCTGATGTTCGCCAGGCAGATCCAGTGCTTCTGGCGTAACGCCCGCGACGGCTGGCGCGCGGCATCGGAGAACGTCGGCACCGGCGTGCAGATCGATTGAGGAATGTGAAATGGCTCTTCTGTTCGTTGCTTTCTTCGTATTGCTGATTGTCGGCGTTCCGATCTTCATCGCGCTCGGTCTGTCGTCGTTGATCTACACTCATTTCATTTCTGGCATTCCAGACTTCGTCGTGCTGCATCGAATGGCGGGCGGCGTCGACAGCTTCCCGTTGCTGGCGGTGCCGTTCTTCATCCTGGCCGGCAATCTCATGAATTCGGCTGGCATCACGAACCGAATTTTCGGCTTCGCGACGGCCGCGGTGGGCTGGCTGCGTGGCGGTCTCGGTCACGTGAATGTCGTCGGCTCGGTGATTTTCGCCGGTATGTCGGGAACCGCTGTGGCGGATGCCGGCGGCCTCGGTACCATTGAGATCAAGGCGATGCGCGATCATGGCTATCCGACGAATTTTTCCGTCGGCATCACGGCCGCGTCCTCGACCATCGGGCCGATCATTCCGCCGTCGCTGCCGATGGTGATATTCGGCGTCATGGCCAACACCTCGATCGGTCAGTTGTTCGCCGCCGGGTTTGTGCCGGGGTTGCTGATGGCAGCGTCGCTGATGATCTATACGACCTGGTTTGCGCGGCGGCACGGCATCGGCAGCGACCAGGCATTCCGCTGGCTTGAGCTTGGCCGGTCGTTCCTGGCGGCCGTTCCGGCGTTGATGACGCCGGCGATCATTATCGGCGGAATGACCTTCGGCTGGTTCACGCCGACCGAGGCGGCGATCGCCGCTTGCGTCTGGGCGCTCATCCTCGGCGCGTTTCTCTATCGCACGCTGACGCTCAAGCAGTTCTATAAAATTACGCTCGACACGATCGAGACCACCGCGGCGGTTCTGTTGATCGTGGGCGCAGCCTCGCTGTTCGGCTGGGTCCTGACGACGACGCAGGTGACTGACAAATTCGCGGCGCTGGTCCTGTCGATCACCGACGACCCCCTGCTGATCCTGCTGATCATCAACGTCCTGTTGTTGATCGTTGGCTGTTTCATGGAGACCATCGCTGCCATCTCGATCCTGGTACCAGTTCTGATGCCTGTCGTCCTCAAGGTCGGCATCGATCCGGTGCAGTTCGGGGTCATCATGGTGCTGAACCTGATGATCGGGCTGCTGACACCACCGGTCGGCATGGTGTTGTTCATCCTGGCGAGGGTCGCCAACATTCCCTTCGACCGGACGGTGAGGGCGGTGTCGCCGTTTCTCATTCCGCTGCTGATCGTGCTGTTGCTGATCACGGCGATCCCCGAACTGACGCTGGTTGTGCCTCAGTATTTCTATCGCTGACGAGGATCAGATGAACGCGCCGCGCACCATTCGTCTTGCCGCCGACGATAACGTCATCGTTGCGGTCGATCAGATCGGGCAGGGTACGGCTGTGGCCGGTGCGACCGCGCAGGCACGCATCCCGCGCGGCCACAAGATGGCGATCATGCCGATCGCGTTGAACGAGCCGGTGCGCAAATACGGCCAGATCATCGGGTTCGCGTCGCAGGCCATTGCGCCGGGCGACTGGGTTCACGAGCACAACGTCGTCATGGGCGACTTCGCGCGCGACTATCGCCATGCCGAGGACGCCCGGAACGACGAGGTTTTGCCGCCGGAGCTGCGCGCCACGTTCGAAGGCTATGTGCGACCGAACGGTCGCACGGGTACGCGCAACTATGTCGGCATTCTCACATCGGTGAACTGCTCGGCGAGCGTCGCCAAATTCATCGCCGAGGCCGTCAATCGTTCCGGCATTCTGAATGAGTTTCCGGAGATCGACGGCATCGTGCCCTTCGTCCACGGCACCGGCTGCGGCATGGCCAATCGGGGCGAGGGCTATGATGTGCTGCAGCGGACGCAATGGGGCTACGCCACCCATCCCAACCTCGGCGCGGCGCTGATGGTCGGGCTCGGCTGTGAGATGTTTCAGATCGAGCGCATGAAGAGTGAGGGACACCTCGTCGAGGGCGATCACTTTCAGTCGATGACCATCCAGGCCGTTGGTGGCACGAAGAAGACCGTGGCCGAAGGCGTCGAGCGCGTCAAAGCCATGCTGCCCGTCGCAGCGAAAGCCCGTCGCGAGACGCGGCCGGCGTCGGAAGTGGTGCTGGCGCTGCAATGCGGCGGTTCGGACGGTTATTCTGGTATCACTGCCAACCCGGCGCTCGGCAAGGCGGTCGACCTGCTGGCGAAGCACGGCGGCACCGGCGTGCTGGCCGAGACGCCGGAAATCTACGGCGCGGAACATCTGCTGACCCGCCGTGCGCTCAATACCAAGGTCGGCGAGAAGCTGGTCGAGCGCATCCGCTGGTGGGAGGACTACACCACGCGCAATCGCGGAGAGATGAACAACAATCCATCGCCCGGCAACAAGGCCGGCGGCCTCACCACCATCCTGGAGAAGTCGCTCGGCGCCGCCGCCAAAGGCGGATCGAGCACATTGCGCGCTGTTTATGAATATGCCGAGCCGATCACGGAGCGCGGTTTCGTATTCATGGATACGCCGGGCTACGATCCCGTCGGCGCGACCGGGCAGGTTGCCGGCGGCTGCAATGTGATGTGCTTCACGACCGGGCGCGGTTCGGCCTTCGGCTGCAAGCCGACGCCGTCGATCAAGCTCGCCACCAATCATTACGTCTACGAGTCCATGACCGACGACATGGACATCAATTGCGGCGATGTGCTCGACGGCGTGTCGCTCGAGGACAAGGGCAAGGAGATTTTCGACAAGGTGCTCAAGGTCGCCTCCGGCGCGCACACCAAGTCGGAAGACCTCGGCTATGGTGAGCTCGAATTCGTGCCCTGGCAGATCGGCGCGACGATGTAATCTATCTGGTGCCGTAGGCGCGGTCGCCGGCATCGCCAAGGCCGGGAACGATGAAGGCGTCGTCATTGAGGCCGTCATCAATGGCCGCGGTCCAGACATGGACGTCGGGGTGTATGCCGCGGATGCGCTCCAGGCCTTCCGGCGCGCTGATCAGGCAGACGAGGCGGATGTCTTTCGCGCCGCGTTCCTTGAGCCGGTCGACGGCGGCGACCGCCGTGTTGGCCGTGGCGAGCACCGGAACGACGACGATCACCAGACGCTCGTCGAGGTCGTGCGGCGTCTTCATGTAGTATTCGACGGCGGAGCGCGTCTCCGGCTCGCGGTACATGCCGATATGGGCGACGCGCGCCGCCGGCAGGAGATCGAGCATGCCTTCCGCGAAAGTGAGTCCGGCGCGCAGGATCGGCGCAATGACGAGTTTCTTGCCGGCGAGGATCGGCGCCTTCATCTTCGCCAAGGGCGTTTCGATGTCGATCATTTCCAGCGGCAGGTCGCGCGTGACCTCATAGCCGATCAACATGCCGACTTCGGTCAGCAGTTCGCGAAAGGATTTGGTCGACCGCTCCTTGTCGCGGATCAGGGTCAGCTTGTGCTGCACCAGCGGATGGTTGACGACGGTGACGCCTTCCATTTTGACCTCTCCAGAACTTCAGAACACAGTGCCGTCGCTGATGACGGTGATTGGCGGCGCGCCGCCTTCGCGCTTGTCGCGGGCGATGGCGCGGCCGGCGGCCCAGGTGCCGCCTTCCAGTATCTTCGCGAGCGGCAGCGTTTCGGCATTCATGCCGAGGCGGGCACGGATGACGTCGGCGAGCTTGTCGAGCAAGGCGACAGTGAGACTGCGCCATTCGACGACAAGCTCGGACGATACGTCATGCGCTTCGAGGATACGCAACGGTTCGTGCAGCTCGAGCACGGAGGCATCCACGAACAGGCCGCCGTTACGATATTCGGCGAGACCGGTGAGACCGTCGATGTTGGAGACGGTCACGCCGGCGCGCTGCAGCGGCTCTATCAGCGAGTAGGACAGCCATTGCGACAGCTTGTGCAGCGGCACGAGGCCGCTGGTTGCATCGTCGGTGACCAGCATGCGGTGCCGCCAGCAGTCGCCGAGCGGCACATTCCCGAGAGAAAGCCGGGACGGCCAGATCGGACCGAGTTCGCGGAGCAGGGCAGCGAGGATGTCGGGTGCGGTGAGAGCGTTGCCGTGCTGTGCGACGAGGTGGTCGAACAGACCGCCGGGTCGGGCGCTGTCGTTTCGCGCGAACACGTCCGGTTTGGCAAGCGCCAGTTCGCCGAGGCGGCGCAGCAGCGCCGCGCGGCCGTCGAGCCCGACCAAAGGATTTGCGTCGCTGACCTGAAAGCCGCAGGCGAGATCGTCGGCGGTGAGTTGCGCCAGCTTGCCGGCATCGACACGCAGCGGGTCCTTGCCATCCGCCGAGAACAGGCCCGACGTGAACATGTCGAGGCTGGCCAGCGCCAGACCTTCCGAGCGGCCAATCTGCTCGCCGGTCTTTGCGTCGGTGTAACGCCACTGCGCGCCGGCGCCGGCATCGAGGAATACGCTGACAATGGCGAGATCGAACTCGGTGCGCGCCTGCGCGGCGCTGTCTTTCTTCTTCGCCAGCACCGCAAAGCGATCCGCACCCTTGTGCACAAAATGCCGCCAGCGCGAATGGAATGGCACATCGAGCGACGGATAGGCCGCGCGCGTCACGGCGATGACACGATCGGCGACCTTGTCCAGCTTCGACAGGTCGACGCGGAAGTGCGGCAGCCGGCCCTCGACGCCGAGCGCCAGCAGTTTATGCGCACGGCTGCGCACCGCATCGGCGGTGAGAAGAGAAAAAGCGGCGTCGGTCTCCGAACTCATTCGGGTTCCCATCATTTCGTGTGGTGGGGAAAACGCGCTCAGTACTTGTTGAGCGCGCGGCCGACGGTACCGGTCAGGTCGTCTGGCTTGACCGCCTCGGGCGAAAAATAGCCAGCCGCCTTCTTGGCCGCGATCTCGACATGAGCATCGGCCGGGATCATGTCGTCGGGGATCGAGACGCGCTCGACGATGTCGATGCCTTGCGAGACCAATGCGTCGTGCTTCATGTCGCTCATCGAGATGAAGCGGTCGAGCCTTCTGAGGCCGAGCCAGTGGAGCACGTCGGGCATCAGTTGCTGGAAGCGCGCGTCCTGCACGCCGGCGACGCATTCGGTGCGCTCGAAATAAGCGGCCGCGGCGTCGCCGCCTTCCTGACGCTTGCGCGCATTGTAAACAAGGAACTTGGTGACCTCGCCCAGCGCGCGGCCTTCCTTGCGGTTATAGACGATGACGCCGAGACCGCCGTCCTGCGCGCCGCGCACGCATTCCTCAATGCCGTGGATGAGGTAGGGCCGGCAGGTGCAGATGTCGGAGCCGAACACGTCGGAGCCGTTGCATTCGTCATGGACGCGGCAGGTGATCTTGGTCGCCGGCTTGTTCAGCTTGCCGACGTCGCCGAACAGGTAGACCGTGATACCGCCGATCGGCGGCAGGAACACCTGCTGATCAGGCCGCGTCACCAGTTCGGGAAACATGCCGGCGGTCTGCTCGAACAGCACACGACGCAGCGCGCTTTCGGACGTGCCGAAACGCTCGGCGATGCCGGGCAGGTACCACACCGGATCGACTGCGATCTTGGTGACGCCGATGCTGCCGTTCTCGCGCACGAGGTCACCGTCGGCCTTGATGCGGCCGGCGCGCAGCGCGTCCTGCATTTCGATCAGATCGAGTCGCGCCTTGGTGATAGCGATGCTGGGACGGATATCGACGCCTTCGGCGATCTCGCTCTTGAAATCGTCGGCGACACGGTGGCCCCATGGATCGAGCGACACGATGCGCTTGCTCTCGGCCCATTGCGCGAAGGGGCCGATCTCCTCGGCCGGATGCGTATTGTGGAGGTCGGGACGGCGGATCGGATCGAGTGCGCCGGACGATACCGCCAGTGCACGATAGACCGAATAGGAGCCGCCATGCGTACCGATGACATTGCGGTCGCCGGGCCGCGACACGGTGCCAATGATCGGGCCGCGTTCGCGCGCGGTCGGCGCGCCCCAGTGAATGGGAAAGCGCGGCTTGCCGCCGGGAACGGGATGCGAGGTGAGACGGATATGGTCGGGTCGATTGGAGCGTGTCATTTGTAAAACCGGAGTTGTTTTCGCCTGAATTCAGGAAAACCAAAAGCACAAAGCCCGCCTGCGACGACGGGCCAGCACGTTCGGATGCTTACTCGGTTTTAAAGGCCGCCTCGTTTCCCCCGCCGGATCGAGCGATCCGGTCGTTGAGGCCGTCCCTTAAAAGAAAAATATAGCGTCTTTTTTGGATTCCGCAATCGCCTTCCTGCATGTCTCACATTCTGACATGTGTCACACAGGCTTAATCAAGGCTTTCAGCCGTTTGTTTATATGTTCGGCGAATACGGCGGTGGCGACCGGGAGATTGCGTTCGCGCAACTGGCCGAACACCAGCTTGGCGGGCGGCACGTCGCGGCCATCGATTTCTTTGGCAACGAGGCCGAGCTTGTTGCCTTCCGGCATGGTGCCGATGGCGATCTGAAAAGAAACAAGGTTGGCGTGCAGCACCAGTCCGCGCAGCAGTTCGAAGGAGTTCGATTCAGCGGCAATGTTGAACTTCAACCCGGTGCGCGACATCGCTTCTTCCAGCAATTGCCGTCCGCCGATCGAACGCTCGGCCAGGGCCACCGGATAGCCGGCGCAATCGCGCAGCCTCACCTTCGGTTGTTTCGCAAGAGGATGGCTCTTGGACACAACAGCGACGAGGTTCTGCTCCAGCGTCATCAGGGGCTGAAAGTTCGCCAGGAAAGGCGGTCGAAACACCAGGACGAGATCGACCTCGAAGGCCGACAGCGCGGTCATGGCGTATTCATGATCGACCACCTTGACGTCGAACTCGACCTTGGAGTGTTCCTTGCGGAAATCGGCAATAGCGCGCGGCAGGAAATCCAGCGCCAAGGCCTGGCTGCAGGCAATGCGCACCGTGCCGCGGCGCAAACCCTTCAGATCTTCAATCTGAGATTTCATCCGCTCGGCTTCGCCACCTTGCTTGCGCAGATAATTGACGAAGACTTCGCCAGCGGCGGTTAAACGCACGCCACGCGGCAGACGCTCGAACAAATCTGCCCCCAGTTCTTCCTCGAGATCGGCGATGCGGCGGTTCACCGCGGAGGCGGTGACGTTGAGATGCTCGGCCGCCTTGCGGATCGAGCGGGCCCGGGCGACGGCGTCGACATAGTCCAAAATCCGCTGATGCTTCATTGGGTTACCCTGATGCGGCGAGGAGGTCGCTTCTGTCGGCGTGGGACAGGCGCGCGCTTGGTGATGCCTTTTCGGCACCACTATAGCAAAAAATCAGCAGCAGAAGGCAACGCTCGACCGCGCTAGCTTCGGCATCGCGCTTGCATGGTTCGACGCATGGTCCGCGCCGAACGCCGAGATGACCTGAACGAAAAGCTTCGACGCATTCCGAAACGATAGCGGACGGTAAGCCGGAACCGGGATCGCTTCTCGCCACCCTCCTGACAGGAGTTCGAACATGACGTTTTCGCCTCGCTCTTTCCTGGTCGCCGCAGCCGCGGTGATCGGGCTGACTGCTCCGCTTCTCACGCCAGCGCCGGCCGCCGCGCAGACCAAGCTCAAGATGGTGCTGAACTGGAAGTATCAAGGCCCGCAGGGCTGGTTCTTCCTCGCCGAGGACCGCGGCTACTTCAAAAAGGCCGGCATCGACATTCAGATGGACCAGGGCAATGGCTCCGGCGCGCCGATCCCGCTGGTTGCTAACGGCACCTATGACGTCGGCTTCGGCGACATCAATGCGCTGATCCAGTTCGCCGCCACCAAGCCGGCGGAAGCGCCGATTGCCGTTTACGTCATGTACAACCAGCCGCCGTTCACGGTGGCGGTGCGCGCCGACAGCCCGATCAAGACGCCGAAGGATTTCGAAGGCAAGAAACTCGGCGGTGCGGCTGGCGACGGCGCGCTCAAACTGTTCCCAGCTTTGTGCAAGATCGCCAAGATCGACTGCACGAAGGTAGAGATCACCAACATGCAGCCGAACCTGCGCGAGCAGATGCTCATGAACAAGCAGGTCGATGGCGTGTTCGGTTACGTCAACACCATCCGCTTCTCCGCCAAGCTGATGGGGGTCGCCGACAATGACATCCGCTACGTCAATTACGGCGACTATGGCATGAACCTTTATTCGAATGCCATCATCGTGTCGAAGAAACTGGTGGCCGAGAAGCCCGAAGTGGTGAAGGGGCTTGTTGCGGCGATCAATCAGGGCCTGCAGGATGCGCTGAAGGATCCGGATGCTGCGATCGCCGCAGTCGCCAAGCGCGAGCCGCTGATCAAGCCGGCGGTGGAGAAGGAACGCTTCATGGCGACGCTCCATGACGAGATGAACTCGCCCGAGATCGCCAAGATCGGTCTCGGCAATGTCGATAAGGACCGCCTGAAGAAGTCGATCGACATCCTGGTCGAGGCCAACGGTCTCACCCGCACCCCGACTGTCGATGAGGTCTTCACCGACAAGTTCATTCCGCCGGTCGCCGAGCTGCCGAAGAAGCTGTTCTAGAGCATGATCCCGAAAAGTGGGAACCGGTTTTCGGGAAAGATCATGCTCAAACAAAAGCCGGACCACGGTCTAATTCGACCAAGATAGATCGTGGTCCGGAGACTGCCCGCCAACTTGCCGTTCCCCTCAAAAAGGGGAACGGCGTCCCTTCGGCCCGCGGGATCGATCGGGGCCACGCTATTCAGGTGATATGATGGATTTGAAGCTCGCCGGCCGCGTCGCCATGATCACTGGCCCGGCCAAAGGGATGGGTGCGGCCATCACCAGGGCCTTCGCCGCCGAGGGCGCGAAGCTGTCGCTGATCGGCCGCGACACCGCGGCGATCGAGCCGGTCGCCACGGAGGTACGTCAGGCGGGCGGGGAAGCCATCATCATTGCCTGCGACCTCACCGATCCCAAGCAGTGCGAGGCGGCGGCGCAGAAGACACGCGACGCCTATGACGGCCGTATCGACATTCTCGTCAATGTCGCCGGCGGCTCGGGTCCTGTGGGAAAGACCGGCGTCGAGACCACGCCGGAAGAGTTCGACGAGATTGTCACGCTCAACATGAACGGGTGCTTTCACACCATGCGCGGCGTGCTGCCGGCGATGATCGCACAACGCTACGGCAAGATCGTCAATGTCGGCGGCACCTTCGGTATGCGCGGCCGTGCCGGGCGCATGTCCTACTCCGCGTCGAAGTGGGGCCTGCGCGGCATCACCAAGAGTTTCGCCCTCGAAGTGGGGCAGTACAACATCAACGTCAATTACGTCGCGCCAGGCATGGTCGATGGCCCGCGTTTTCGCGACAAGGTCTGCGCCGATATGGCGAAGAAACTCAACATTACCGTCGAGGAGGCGATGGAGCGCCACGCCTCCGAATATGCGCTGCGGCGCGTGACGGTCGATGCCGACGTCGCCAATGCCTGTCTGTTCTTCGCCAGCGATGTGTCGCGCCAGATCACCGGTGCCGATTTGCCGGTCGACGGCGGTTGGGCGGCGTTGTGAGGAGTCCGAAGATGAATTTCGGCGACAAAATCAATTCTCCGTTCACCCCCGCGAAAGCGGGGGCCCAGTCCTGTCTTGCCAAGGTCTGGGTTCCCGCTTGCGCGGGAACGAACGGAGTTTGGGACGGCGTCCTGATTCCCCGTGAGGTGTTGTGATGAGCGCAACAATCGCCGACCTCATCATCACCAACGGCAAGATCGTCACGCCGGACAGCGTGTTCGAAGGCGCCATCGCCATCAAGGACGGCAAGGTTCTGGCCGTTGGCGAGGCCAACGCAATGCCGCCTGCGACGGAGACTTTCGATGCCGGCGGCCTGCACATCCTGCCCGGCGCCATCGACGACCATGTGCACTTCCGCGACCCGGGCCTCACGCACAAGGAAGACTGGGAGAGTGGTACGGCCGCGGCTGCCTTCGGCGGCGTGACCTGTGTGTTCGAAATGCCGAACACGCTACCGCCCGTTGCCACGGGGGAGATCCTCGCCGCCAAGCACAAGATCGCCTCGTCGAAAGCGCATGTCGATTACGGGCTTTATGGCCTGCTCGGCGATGAGACCATCAAGGCCGTGCCGGAGCTGATCGAGAACGGGATCATCGGCTTCAAGCTCTATATGGGCAACACCTTCGGCAAAATTCCGTCTCCCGACACCGGTGCGACGCTGGAATGCTTCGAGGTAGCGGCGGAAACCGGCAAGCGCGTCTCGCTGCACGCCGAAAACAACGACATCATGGTGCGCCGGCAGACGCGACTGATGGCTGCCGGCATCAAGGATCAATGGGCGCATCTGGCGGCGCGGCCGAATGTCGTCGCCATCGAGGCTGTAAGCCGCGCGGCGATCCTGGCCGAATGGACCGGAGCGCGCATTCACGTTCTGCACATCTCGACGGCGGAGGAACTGCGGCCGCTGCGCGAGGCCAAGGCGCGCGGCGTGGACATCACCGGCGAGACCTGTCCGCACTATTTCCTGCTCTCGACCGACGACTACGCCCGTGTGCCCGGCATCATTGCCGTCAATCCGCCGGTGCGCGAGAAGCAGAACCAGCAGCCAATCTTCGACGCGCTGTTGGACGGCACGATTGACGTTATTGCGACCGATCACGCGCCGCACGCCTACGAGGAAAAGACGCGCAACGACATCTGGACCGTCGATTGCGGTTTCCCCGGCGTCGAGACACAAATGCCGTTGATGCTCACGCAGGTGAATGCCGGCCGCATGACGATCTCGGACTATGTGCGCGTCAGCGCCTACAATCCGGCGCGCATCTGGGGACTTTATCCGCGCAAGGGCGCGCTGCTGCCGGGCTCCGATGCCGATATCGCCATTGTCGACCTTTTCCGCGATCACGCCATCCGCGATGCCGAGACGCAGTCGCGCTCCAAGGTGTCGCCGTGGGACGGCTATAAGGTGAAGGGCCTGCCGATGCACACTTTGGTGCGGGGGCGTTTCGTCATGAAGGATCGCAAGCTCGTTCCCGCTTCGAAAGGCTGGGGACGCTCCGTGCACACGATCCAGGCGATGCCGGCGCCGGTCGTGAAGAACGCGGAGCACACGATGCGAACCATCACTCAAGGAAAGGCGTGAGAGGGCAGGGACATGACCGGCGAACTATCTCCGCGCACTGACGGCACTTTCGTCGAGCTTGAAAACGTGACGCTGGCCTATGGCCGCGGCGATCGGCAGGTCGTGGCGCTCGGCGAGACCAACCTGCGCATCGATCAGGGTGATTTCGTCGCGCTGGTCGGGCCATCGGGCTGCGGCAAGTCGACGATCCTCAAACTGGTGACGGGCCTGATCTCGGCGACCTCCGGCTATGTCTATGTCGCCGGACGCGAGGTTGGCGCCGAGCAAGTGCGTGTCGGTATGGCATTCCAGAACCCGACCATGCTGCCGTGGCT
The DNA here is from genome assembly GCF_005153485.1 of Pseudolabrys sp. FHR47. Taxonomy (NCBI): domain Bacteria; kingdom Pseudomonadati; phylum Pseudomonadota; class Alphaproteobacteria; order Hyphomicrobiales; family Xanthobacteraceae; genus Pseudolabrys; species Pseudolabrys sp. FHR47. The sequence continues at coordinate 3,228,856 of NZ_CP039740.1, read as the reverse complement.
CACGGTGCGCGACAATGTGATGATGCCGCTCAAGATCGTGCCGCCGTTCCGGCAGGAATATCAGAGCAAGAAGAAGACCGAGTTCCGCGACCGCGCCGATGCCCTGCTCAAGGAAGTCGGGCTTGCCGGCTTCGGCGACAAGCATCCCTGGCAGTTGTCCGGCGGCATGCTGCAACGCGCCTCGCTGTGCCGGGCGCTCATCCACGAGCCGCAGCTCCTGATGCTCGACGAACCGTTCGGCGCGCTCGACCAGTTCACGCGCGAAGAACTCTGGGCGGTCATGCAGGAGCTGTGGCTCAAGCTCAAACCCACCGTGCTTCTCGTCACACATGACCTCAAGGAAGCCGGCTATCTCGCCAACCGCATCTGCGTGATGCGCTCGCGTCCGGGCCAGATCATCGACGATGCCGCCGTGCCGTTTGCGCGGCCGCGCACCATCGACATGTCCTACACCCCCGAATTCGTATCCATGACCCAGCGCCTGCGCGAACTGATCGTCTCGGCGCGTCCGGTAAGGGAGACCATGTGATGGATCAGCAATTGCGCCGCCGCCTCTGGTCGGTCCTCCTGATCATCGGCTTCTTTGTGATGTGGCAGGCGTTCTGCTGGATATTCCATATCAGCGACATCGTGCTCCCGAAGCCAAGCCAGATCATCGTCACGCTGGTGCAGCGCATGCCGGCGTTGTGGCCCCATGCGGTGCAGACGCTGTACACGACACTGGTCGGCTTTGCGCTGGGCATTCTCGCCGGCGTCCTGCTCGGCGTCATGATTGGCTCGTCGCGGCTCGCTTATGACGTGGCTTATCCGTTGCTCATCGGTTTTGCGTCTATCCCGAAGGTCGCGGTGGTGCCGATCTTCGTGCTGTGGTTCGGCTCCGGCGCCGTGCCCGCGATCCTCACTGCGATGATCATGAGTCTGTTCCCGATCGTGGTGAACGTCGCGACGGGCCTCGCCACCACCGAGCCGGAGCTCGAGGATGTCATGAAGGCGCTGCGCGCCACCAAGCTCGACATCCTGTGGAATGTCGGCCTGCCGCGCACCATGCCGTACTTCTTCGCCTCGCTGAAGGTCGCGGTGACTTTAGCCTTCGTCGGCACCGTCATCTCCGAAACGGTGGCGTCGAACCGCGGCATCGGCAACGTGATGATGATCGCGTCGTCGAATTTCGACGTGCCGCTGGTGTTCGCCGGGCTGATCATTCTCGCCATTATGGGCGTCGCGCTCTACGCGGTGTTCTCGCTGATCGAGATCCGGATCACCGGCTGGGCGCACCGCAAGGACGAATTCGCGATGGGCTGATCGCCTCACTTCCGATTTTGCCGGTTATCGACCAACAGGAGTCTGTCTATGTCTGTCATCCGTTTCGGCATCGCGCTGGTCACCGCGCTATGCCTGTCCGTATCGGCCCACGCGCAAGAGCCGACCAAGATCCGCTTCACCCTCGACTGGAAGTACCAGGGCCTGCACGCCTACATCTTCTGGGCCAAGGACAAGGGCTACTTCGCCAAGGAAGGCCTCGACGTCTCCATCGACCAAGGCACCGGCTCGGCGGCGACCGTGTCGCGCATCGTCTCGGGAACCTATGACGCCGGCTTCGGCGACATGAACGCCATCATTCAATTGGCCGGCACCAAGCCGGGTCAGCAGCCGGTGATGGTCTACATGATCTACAACACGCCGCCTTTCGCGCTGATCGTGAAGAAGGATTCGCCGATCAAGACGCTCAAGGACCTCGAAGGCAAGAAGATGGGCACGCCCGCCGGCGGCGCCGCCGGCGTTCTCTTCGCGGCGCTGGCGAAATCCAACGGCATCGACCCGGACAAGGTGCCGGTCGTCAACATGCAGCCGCAGCTCCAGGAGCAGATGCTGGTAAAGGGCGACGTCGACTTCTCAGCGATCTTCACCGTCACCAGCTACGCCAACCTGATCGGCATGAAGATGGACCCGCTCAAGGACTTCCGCTGGTTCTACTACTCGGATTACGGCATCGACCTTTATTCCAACGGCATCATGGTCTCGAAGGCGCTCATCACCGAGAAGCCGAAGGCGGTCGCCGGGCTTGTCCGCGCGCTCAACAAGGCCATGATCGAGGTCGCTGCCAATCCGGCGGCCGGCGTCAAGGAAATGCTCAAGGTCGAGCCCTTGATGAACGGGGACATCGAGGTCAAGCGCCTCGAATACGCGCTCAAGACGCACTTCGTCTCCAAGGAGACCGACGCCAACGGCCTTGGCGACGTCTCCGATGCGCGCATGGAAAAGGCGATCAAGTTGCTCGCCGACACCTACAAGCTGCCGAACACGCCAGCAGTGAAGGACGTGTTCGACCGCTCGTTCCTGCCGCCCAAGGCCGAGCGCACGCTCAAGCTCAGATTCTGAGTTAGGACGACACACGTCATGAATCGGACCGTCGCGGCCTCCTGGCTGCTTTCAGGAGCGGGCAGGGCCGCGGCCGCCAACCAGGCCATCGCCATCGGCGATGGCCGCATCGACAGCGTCACGGCGGGCGAGGGTAGCGGCACTCTCGTCATGCCCGCGCTCGGCAATGCGCACGACCACGCCCGCATCGCGCGGCTGAGCCAGACCGGCAGCTACGACGTGCCGCTCGAGGCCTGGCTGCCGTATCTCACATTGCTGCCGGCGGTCGATCCCTATCTGTCGAGCGCAGTGTCGTTCGCGCGGTCGGCGCGCGGGGGAGTCGGTTCCGTGATGGCGCATTACACGCGCGTGCAGGGCCTCACCGATTTCCCGACCGAAGCCCGCGCGGTGGCCAAGGCCGCGCGCGATGTCGGCATCCGCATGGCACTCGCCGTGCATTGCCGCGATCTCAATCCGCTGGTCTACGATCCGCATGAGAAGCTGCTCGCCGAATTGTCGCCCGAAGCTTGCGACTGCGTGACGCGGCGTTTCCTGCGCAAGCCGGTACCGGCACGCGAGCAGGTGGCGATGGTCGAAGCCGTCGCCCGCGATATCGAAGGCGGCGGCGTCACGGTGCAGTACGGCCCTGCCGGCGTGCAGTGGTGCACCGATGAGATGTTGCGCCTGATTGGTGAAGCCTCCGCGGCGTCGAAACGCCGCGTCCACATGCATCTGCTCGAAACGAAGTATCAACGGCAATGGGCCGATCGCACGTTCCCGCAGGGTATCGTGCGCTATCTCGACGAGATCGGCCTTCTCAACGATCGGGTCTCCTTTGCGCATTGCATTTACCTGCGGCCGGACGAGATGGACCTGATCGCAGAACGCGGCGCCACCATCGTGGTCAACACCTCGTCGAATTTCATCGTCAGTTCCGGTCTTGCGCCGCTCGGCGAATTCATCAAGCGCGGCTGCCGCGTTGCCATGGGTCTAGACGGTCTTGCCTTCGACGAGGACGAGGACGGCTTACGCGAAATGCGGCTCGCCTATAACGTCCACAAGGCCTCCGGCTTCGATGTCCGCGTGTCGCAAGCCGATTTGCTGCGTTTCGCTACGTCCAACGGCCGCTTCGCCGTTACCGGCATGAAGGACGAAGGTCTCGTACCCGGCGCGCCGGCCGATCTGGTGACGCTCGACTGGAAGGCCTTGTCCGCCGAACTGATCGAGCCGAACGTGCCGCCGTTCGAGTTGCTGCTGGCCAAGGGCGTCAAGCAATACATCACGGGTCTCATCGTCGCTGGCCGCGACGTCGTCAGTAACGGCAAGGTTGTCGGCGTCGATCTGCCGGCGCTGGAGGCCGAGTTGCTCGCGATGCTGCGTGCCAAATATTCCACCACCGCCGATGTGCGTGCTGCCATGCCGGAACTGAAGTCGGTGTTGCGCAAGCACTACACCGGCCCACTGTACTGTGCGTGACGTTATGCCGATCGCCAAGGTTCACCGCATCTCCGCCGCCGCGCCGAACGATGTCAGCGGCATCGAGGCTGCCATTGCCGCCGGCCGCGTCGATCCGAAGGGAGTCATGGCCGTGCTCGGCAAGACCGAGGGCAACGGCCTGGTCAACGATTTCAGCCGCGGCCTCGCGACCACGGCGCTGACGCTGCTGTTCGAGCGCCATCTGCCGAAGGCGGAGGCCGCGCAGGTCTGCCTGGTCATGTCCGGCGGCACCGAAGGCGGCATGGCGCCGCACTGGATCGTGTTCGAGCGCGGGGAGGGTGAAGGTGGGGCTTCGCCTTCTCTCGCGATCGGGCGCGCGCACACGCCGGCTTTGCCATTCGAACATCTCGGCCGCGTTGCCGAGGTTGAACAGGTGGCGGCCGGCGTGCGCGCTGCGATGAAGGACGCGGGTATTGTCGATCCCGCCGATGTTCATTTCGTGCAGATCAAATGCCCGCTGCTGACGGCGCAACGCATCGCCGAGGCCGATGCGCGCGGCGTGTTGGTCGCGACGCGCGACACCCTGAAGTCGATGGGGCTGTCGCGGGCGGCGAGCGCGCTCGGTGTCGCCGTTGCGTTGGGCGAGATCGCGGCTGAGAAGATCGCCGACGCGCAGATCGGCAGCGACTGGTCGCTGTGGTCAGGCCGCGCCTCGACATCTTCGGGCATCGAGCTCGTCAATCACGAGATCGTCGTGCTTGGCATGTCGAAAGCATGGTCGGGTCCGCTCGCGGTCGATCACGCGGTCATGGCCGATGGCATTGATATCGAGCCAGTGCGCTCGGCGCTGGCGCGGCTCGGCCTCGGCACGCCGGGACAACTCGATGCGGCGCAGAGGCAGAAGCTTGTCGCGCTGCTGTCGAAGGCCGAAGCCAGCCACGACGGCCGCCTGCGCGGTCATAGGCACACTATGCTCGACGACAGCGACATCGCCTCGACACGCCATGCCCGCGGTTTCGTCTGCGGCGCGCTGGCCGCTCTTGTCGGCCACGCGGAAATCTATGTTTCCGGCGGCGCCGAGCATCAGGGCCCCGATGGCGGCGGCCCGGTGGCGGTGATTGTGGATAGATCTTAGCAGGAGCGTGCGGCAAACTCGGCGCGCTCCCTCTCCCCTTTGGGGAGAGGGTTGGGGTGAGGGGGCAAGTGAGCCCATTAGTTTGTAACCCCTCACCCGACGCGCTATCGCGCGTCGACCTCTCCCTATGGGAGAGGTGAAGCGTGTCCGGCGTTACCGCCCCAGCAACTCCTTCGCCATCATCACATGCACGCCCTTGGCGACGTTGACGAGCTGCGTCACGCAGCAGTCGCCGGCGACGCTGATCAGCGAGAAGGCATCTTCGCGCGATAGCCCGTTGATTTCGCCGATCTTCCTGATCATGGCGCGCAGGGCGAATTCGGCGGCGAGGTCGAGATCCTCGTTGAAGCCCATGGTGATGATGTGCGTCGGCGTCTGGGCCCAGGGATGATCGATGCCGGTTTGTTTCAGCAGCGAGACGCGTAGCTTGCCGCGCAGCGCAGTCTCGATCGCCGTAACGCAGACCTCGCCGTCGCCCTGAACGGCATGGCCGTCGCCAACCGACAGCAGGCCGCCATTGTTGAACACCGGCAGATGCAAGGTCGAGCCGACGCCGAGATTCTTGTTGTCCATGTTGCCGCCGAAGGAACGGGGGATGTTGGAGATGCAGGCGCCATCGGCGGGCCTGGGCGCCACGCCCATCACGCCGAAGAACGGCGAAACTTTCAGTTCCAGCCCCCACGGCATGGTGACCACGCCGCGCTTCTCGTCGATCGACACGTGAATCGTGCGTAACTTGTCGAAATCGTTGGGCAGGGCGCCGAGGCCCGGCTTAATCATGTTCCAGCCCCAGGGTTGGGCGAAGCCAAGTTCTAGCACTTCGATGACCAGTTCGTCGCCCGGCGCGGCGCCGGCGATCTCGATCGGTCCCGTCATGAAATGGGCGCCGATGCCGCGCGGTACCTGCGCTAGCACTCGCTGGTGTTCGGGCGTCAGTGCAAAACCGGAGTCGGGCGGCGGGAGATTCTCGTCATTGGCCGTAATGGTCGTCACTTCGACGGTGTCGCCGGACTCGATCCGCAGTGCCGGCTTGATGCTGGCATCGAACACGCCGCGATGCACGGTGCCGACGTCGCCGCGAAGAACGTGATGTTTGCTCATGGCGCGCGCTGCTCCGTTTCCTGATGCCGGCGGCCCGTGCGCACCGGGCGAATGCCGAGCGCTTTCATGCGCGAGGCGAGGGTGGTGGGTTTGACATCTAGCAGTTCTGCGGCGCCGCCGCGCCCGAAAACCTTTCCGCCGCAGGCGGCGAGCGCCGCCATGATGTTGCTGCGGTCGCGCTCGCGGCGGTCATCGTCGGTCAGCACCTGCGGCTTTACCACGGCGGTCGGGCCACGCCGGCTGCCTCCCGAAGTGGGTACATCCGGCAGGTCGAGACGGATGCGGCCGCCTCGCGCCAGGATGGCGGCGCGCTCGATGACATTCTGCAATTCACGCACATTGCCCGGCCAGTCGTAGATGGTCAGGCGGCGAGCATCGCCCTGTGTCATCCGCAATTCGCCGGTGTTGAGCTTCTTGGCGGCATTGCCGAGCAGGTGCATGGCGATGAGTGGGATGTCCTCTGTCCGTTCGCGTAGCGGCACGAGGTGAATCGGAAACACGTTCAGCCGGAAATACAGGTCTTCGCGAAAGTGCCCGCGCTTCACCTGCAGTTTCAAGTCGTGGTTGGTGGCGGCAATGACTCGGACATCCACCTTGCGCGTGCGCGCTTCGCCAACGCGCTCGAACTGGCCTTCCTGCAACACGCGGAGCAGCTTGCCCTGAAGTTCGGGCGGGATTTCCCCGACCTCGTCGAGGAACAAGGTGCCGCCGTCGGCGAGTTCGAAGCGCCCGGTGCGGTCGCGCAGCGCGCCGGGAAAGGCGGCCTTGGCATGACCGAAGAATTCGCTCTCGAACAGGTCGCGTGGGATGGCGGCGCAATTGACCCGGATCAGGGGCCGCTGCGCCCGTCGGCTGGCCTCGTGAATGGCACGCGCCACCAATTCCTTGCCGGTGCCGCTCTCGCCGGTAATGAGCGCGGTGGCGTCGGTCGGCCCCACCAGTTCGACTTGTTGCAGCGTCTGCTGGATCGCTGCGCTGCGCCCGATAATGCCGTGATGATTGCCGTCGATCCTGATCTGCTCCTGCAAATAGGCGTTCTCAAGCTCCAGGCGCTTGCGCAGCATGTCGACTTCTTCGTGCGCGGCGCGCAGCTTCTCGGCGGCCTCGTGCCGCTGCGTGACGTCGCGAAATACGATGACGGCGCCGATGAGGCCCCTTTCATCGCGGATGGGAGTTGACGTGTACTCGACCCAGAACGAGCTACCATCCTTGCGCCAGAATTTTTCGTGCTCGACAGTGTGGACCACGCCGTCACGGAACGCGGCGTAAATCGGACAGTCATGGGCATGATAGTGCGAGCCGTCCGGATGGGTGTGATGCACCATGGTGTGCATGTCGCCGCCGACGAGGTCTTCCGCCGCCCAGCCGAGCATGCGTTCGGCCGCCGGATTGACGAAGGTCGTCTTGCCCTCGGCGTTGACGCCGTAAATGCCTTCACCCGCCGCCCGCAGGATGAGCTGGTTCTCGCGCTCGATGCGACCAAAAGCGGCATCCGATCTGACATCTGCCTTATCGGTATGCACAGGCCGTGTGCCGCTCATGCCGTCGTCCTCCAACTCATGCGACATTCCGCCCGTTAAAACTACGAAAGTTCGTGGACTACGAAATATCGTTAGCAAGAAGTGGGCCAGTTACAGGCACTTAGGGCCTGTGAGCCTCCCGGACAAGCTTGCCCTGACCACTTGGCACTGAAGTTGCTCTTCTTCCCGGCAAGTGCCGAGGACCAACTGGGAGCGACATTCATGTCCACCTTCGACAATCCATTCGATGCCAAGCGCGGTCTCAGTCACACTGGTTGCTCCTGCGGCCAGCATGCGACCCAGGCCGAACACGATGGCGTTGCTGATCTCAATCTGCGGGCGGTGACGCCGGATGTCAGCGAAGAGAAGGCTTACGAGAATATCGTCGCTTCCGCCGTGATGCGGCAATTGTTTCCGCAGGATGTCGGCCGCCGCGCCTTCCTCCAGTCGCTCGGTGCGTCGACGGCGCTTGCCGCGCTCTCGCAGTTTTTCCCGATCAAGGCCGCGACCGAGGCTTTTGCCGCGTCCGGTCCGGTCGAAAAGAAGGATCTCAAGGTCGGCTTTATCCCGATCACTTGCGCCACGCCGATCATCATGGCCAAACCTATGGGCTTCTACGAGAAGCACGGCCTCAATGTCGACGTGATCAAGACCGCCGGCTGGGCGGTTATTCGCGACAAGACGCTGAACAAGGAATATGACGCGGCGCACATGCTGTCGCCGATGCCGATCGCGATCTCGATGGGCGTCGGTTCGCAGCCGATCCCCTATACGATGCCGGCGGTGGAGAACATCAACGGCCAGGCGATCACCCTGTCGATCAAGCACAAGGACAAGCGCGATCCGAAGGACTGGAAGGGCTTCAAGTTCGCCGTTCCCTTCGACTATTCGATGCACAACTACCTGTTGCGCTATTACCTCGCCGAGCACGGCATCGACCCGGACAAGGACGTCCAGATCCGGGCCGTGCCGCCGCCGGAAATGGTCGCCAACTTGCGCGCCGACAATATCGACGGCTTCCTCGGCCCCGATCCGATGAACCAACGCGCCGTTTACGACGGCGTCGGCTTCATCCACATCCTGACCAAGGATATCTGGGAAGGGCACCCGTGCTGCGCCTTCGCGGCGTCCAAGGAATTCGTCACGACGGCGCCGAACACCTATGCGGCGCTGCTCAAGTCGATCATCGACGCGACCGCGTTCGCGCATAAACCGGAGAACCGCAAGCAGATCGCCGAGGCTATCTCGCCGGCGAACTACATCAACCAGCCGGTCACGGTGCTCGAGCAGATCCTCACCGGGACCTACGCGGACGGCCTCGGGACAGTGAAGAAGGACGCCAACCGCATCGATTTCGACCCGTTCCCGTGGCAGTCCTTCGCCGTCTGGATCATGACCCAGATGAAGCGCTGGGGTCAGGTCAAGGGCGACATCGACTACGACAAGGTTGCCAAGGACGTATTCCTGGCCACCGACACGGCGAAACTCATGAAGGAAGTAGGGCTTACGCCGCCGACCGCGACGACAAAGACATTTGTCGTCATGGGCAAGACCTTCGATCCGGCGAAGCCCGAGGATTACATCAAGAGCTTCAAGATTCGGAAGGAATCATGAGCGTTTCGTTGACATGGCGGGCGGCCATCGTTTCGGTCGCTCTCTTTGCCTGCTTCGTCCTTGCGTGGCACTTGGCCACGCAAGGCGCAGGCGCGACCGCCAAGATGGATCCGGAATATGCCAAGCTGATGGGCGCGACCGCGACGCAGGGCAAGTCCGCCATGCCGGGGCCGCTCGATGTCGGCGCGACGTTGTGGGGACACATCAAGCGTCCGTTCTACGACAACGGCCCGAACGACAAGGGGCTCGGCATTCAGCTTGGTTATTCGATACTGCGCGTCATGATCGGCTATTCGCTGGCAGTTTTGTTCGCGGTGCCGGTCGGGTTTCTCATCGGCATGTCGCCTTTGATGAGCCGGGCGCTCGATCCTTACATTCAGGTGCTCAAGCCGATCTCGCCGTTGGCGTGGATGCCGCTCGCGCTCTACACGATCAAGGACTCAAGTCTGTCGGCGATCTTCGTCATCTTCATCTGCTCGGTGTGGCCGACATTGGTTAACACGGTATTCGGGGTGTCGCAGGTACGCAAGGAGTGGCTCAACGTCGCCAAGACGCTTGAGGTCGGTGCCTTCCGCCAAGCCGTAACCGTCATTCTTCCCGCTGCAGCGCCTACCATCCTCACCGGCATGCGCATTTCCATCGGCATCGCCTGGCTCGTCATCGTTGCCGCCGAAATGCTGGTCGGTGGAACGGGCATCGGGTACTTCGTCTGGAACGAATGGAATAATCTTTCGATAACGAATGTGATTGTGGCGATTGTGGCGATCGGGGTGGTCGGGATGATCCTCGACCTGATCCTGGCGCGGCTGGCCAGACTCGTGACGTTCCCGGAGTAGCCGCGCATGGCCGACAGCTTCATTTCCATTGAGGGAATTTCGCGCCGCTTCGGCGCCACGACGATCTTCGAGAACTTGTGGCTGTCGATGAAGCGTGGCGAATTCGTCTGCGTCATCGGCCATTCCGGATGCGGCAAGACCACGGTGCTCAACATCCTCGCCGGCCTCGACGCCCCCACGGAAGGCGCCGTCATCGTCGATAACAAGGAGATCAGCGGCCCGAGCCTCGATCGCGCCGTGATCTTCCAGGGCCACTCGCTGCTGCCGTGGCGCACCGTGCTCGGCAACGTCGCTTACGCCGTGTCGTCGCGCCACCGCGACTGGTCGCGCGCGCAAGTCAACGCGCATGCGCAGAAGTTCATCGACCTCGTTGGCCTCACCGGCTCGGAGCACAAGCGTCCTTCCGAACTGTCAGGCGGCATGAAGCAGCGCGTCGGCATCGCGCGGGCGCTTTCCATCGAGCCGAAGATCATGCTGATGGACGAGCCGTTCTCCGCGCTTGACGCGCTGACGCGCGGCACGCTGCAGGACGAGGTGCGCCGCATCTGCCTCACCACCGGGCAGACCGTGTTCATGATCACCCATGACGTCGACGAAGCGATTTATCTTGCCGACAAGGTGGTGCTGATGACCAACGGCCCCGGCGCAGTCCTTGCGGAAATCGTCGACAACCCGCTGCCGAAGGCGCGCTCGCGCACCGACTTCCACAAGCACCCGCTCTATTACGCGGTGCGCAACCACATTCTCGACTTCCTGGTGGAGCGCAGCCGCACGTTCAAGCTTGAAGCCGGCGCTGCTTACGATCCGCGCCGCGTTGCGCACGTCACGCCGGGCCTGCCCGAGCCCACCATCGCCACCGACACCGCATTCGCGTCCGCCAGAAGGAGCATCTCATGAAGCGCGCCGACCTCACCGAAAAGCTGCTCGACATCAAGCGCGAGAAGGGCTGGACGTGGAAATACATCTGCGACGAGATCGGCGGCATGTCGCCGATCCTGGTGACGGGCGCGGTGCTCGGCCAGCACAAGATGACCAAGCCGATGGCGGCGAAGGCGGCGGCTTTGTTCGGGCTGTCGAAGACGGAAGAGGCGCTGCTCAACGAGGTGCCGATGCGCGGCACCGCGACGCCGATGCCGCCGACCGACCCGCTGATCTACCGCTTCTACGAGCTGATCCTGGTGAACGGCCCGGCGATCAAGGTGCTGATCGAGGAGGAGTTCGGCGACGGCATCATGTCGGCGATCGACTTCGACATGGACATCACGCGCAAGGCGGACCCCAAGGGCGACCGCGTGCAGATCGGCATGACCGGCAAGTTCCTGCCGTTCAAGTATTACGGCGCCAAGGGCAACGAGATGCAACTCGGGTTCAAGGAGGAGTAGGGGGCTTTCTCTTCACCTCCCCCTGGAGGGGGGAGGTCGGCGAGCGCAGCGAGCCGGGAGGGGGTGAGCTTGCTTCTTATGAAGTGACAAGGCCGTTCACCCCACCCCGATTGGCCTTCGGCCAATCGACCCTCCCCCTCCAGGGGAGGGTGGAAGAAAGCGTCTCACTGCTCGCGTTGCCCGCGATTGCCGCCCGCCTTACCATGACGCGGCGAAACCGCGAGGAAAGGCCGATGATCGAAGGCGTCATCCGCACCGTCATGACCAATTTCACGGTGACGTTTTTCGTCATCGGCCTTGCGTGCGCGGGCGTTGCGCTGATGCGCGCGCCGCGCCCGCTCGGCGGCGTGCTGATCGTGGAGAAACTGCTCGCCTGGTTCGTGTTCTGGACCGTCGGCGTGCTCTATCTCTACAACGGCATCTTCCATGTTTTCTTCGGCAAGATGGCGGCGGCCTATATCGGCTGGGCCGACAGCCCGTTCCAGCTCGAGGTCGGCGTGGCGAGCTTCGGCTTTGCCTTCATCGGCTTTTTCGCGGCGTTCCGCAGCTTCGAGCTGCGCGTCGCGGCCATCGTCGGCTCCGCCATCTTCCTCATCGGGGCGGCCATCGGCCACGCCTATCAGATCGCGCTCACCCACAACATGGCGCCCGGCAATGCCGGCATCATGTTCTACAGCGACATCGTGCTGCCGATTATCGGCGTCGTGCTGTTGGGGTTGCAGTGGAAGTGCGGGAGACCGGAAGGAGCGTTGGCATGAGCGGCAAGTTCCTGCCGTTCCGCTATTACGGCGACAAGGGCAACGAGATGCAGCTCGGGTTCAAGGAGGAGTAGGGGGCTTAACCAGCCGCTCGCAGGCGCACTAGTTCGTTCTTGAACTCCGACGTCAGTTCCTCCGCCTCGTCGGCGGGTAACGAAGCCGCGAGTTGCGGGAACAGCTTCTCCCAGCTTTCTGCTTCGCCTTCGCTCCACGGCATGATCTGCGCGTCCCGGGCGATGCGCAGGAGGCGGTTGAGGCTCTTGCGGATATGGACGAGGTCCGGAGAACGTTGTTCCGGCTCTGAGCGGGTGGTACGGAAGAGGGGAAGCTGACTCATGGCGAGACCATAGGCGGATCGCGCCGGAAGTTCACCCGGCAGTCAGTGCCGCGTTACGGCGTCCGGGCTCGTTCTCCACAAGATTCCGTTCGTCGGGCGTAAGGGCGTAAAGATCGTAGAGAATCTCGTTCAACGCCCGCTCGTCGGCCTCGATGGCCGCAACCTCTTCGGCCAAATCGGCGACGCGCTCGATGAACTGAGTGGCGGCGGGGGCGTCGGTCGGGGCTGGCGGCCGGCGCAGTTCACTCGCAAATTTCTCGGCTTCGCGCGCGGTTCCACTCAGCAGAAGCCAGCGCCAGTAGGCGGCCACCAAGGGACCGGTGGCCTCATCGAGATAGATCTTTTCCAGTGCGACGGCGCCGCTCATATAAAGCCGAAGCTCGCCGCGCTCGAAACGTACCTGGCGCCGCCCGCCGCGATCAAGTGCCGCTTGCAACGCCTCGACACGCGCCGCTTCAATTTCATCGAGCCGTTCGTTGGCCCATTTGCGGCGGTCGGTCGTTAGGCGAAGCGCCTTGGGCGCCTGCTCGATAATCTCCGGCAAAGTCGGGAGGTCGGGCCAGAGCCAGCGAGCCTCGTGTGGCGCGCGCGCCAGCACGGATAATCTGTTGGCCGCCTCCTGCAGGAGATGACGGCGGTGCGTCCATCGCTCTTGGAGCCGCTGCGCACGCATCGCGAGGTCAGTACGGGATTCTCTCGAAGTGTTGGGAATAGGCAAAGGCGCAATAAACTGTTTGTTAGCCTCGTACCAACCGCCCTGTTTCGGTTTACCGATACGTCGAAAAACAAAATCAACAACGGGGCCGTTGAGTACGCTGAGCAGATAATTTTGATCTGTGGGCTCAGTGGCCAGGATAGCATTGACACGAACGTTATTTAGATACTTCGTTCCGTGAAAGTCGGCGCAAACGCGCATCTCGGGCACGGTTTGGGCGACTATCAGTTTGGGGGCGTCCTGTTTGTCGAGGTTTTGGTTTCGGCCGAAACGATACCAAGCCACGTCGTTGAAAGCATCTTTCTCGCGTGACCGTAACTCTTGCTCCCAGCGGCGGAGATGTGCCCAAGCCAAGGGGAATCGCTGTTCCATTTCATCAGTTGGGATCAATTTCATTACGCCGCGAGCGTCACGCTCATAAGGGAACAGCAGATAGGTGGCGGTCTCCGGATCTTCGTAACGTTTTGCCTCAGGGCCCGATACGAGCGGCTTCATAATCTCATCTTCTATCATGACCTCGTATGACGCGGCGCCTTTGCCTTTTGGCGTGCATTTGTAACGGCCGGCCCCAAGTCTTTCTAGGTGATAGATATGGTCGGCGCTCGTTTGAATCCCGACGATGATCCCGCTCGTAATCGATGGATGATCAAGCCGCACGCAGTGTCCTGCCAGCCGTCGGATAAGCGCTCGCTCTGTTCCGGTGGCCATCAGCCACTCCTTGGACTCCTGAAGCCCATCGTAGGAAACTGCGAGCTCCGCATTAGACCAATCGATATCGGCCATCTCGCCCTTCGGCGCCGTCGCTATGCGCACAGTGTCGTTCGGCTCGCGCGTGTAGAATTGCAACGCCGTATAGGTAATGACATCCTCAAAAATCTGGTGAGCTTTGAAATCAAGCCAGCGATCGAGATGCTGTCCCTGGCGCACAAGGCCGCGCAGGCCTTCGCCATACTGGTTCACGGTCCAGAGGCTTGGCGCGATGTAGGCCATGCGTCCGCCCGGCGCGAGCAGCCGCAGGCCTTTCTCGATAAAGGGAAGATACAGGTCGAAATTTCCGGTGCGGGCGCTCTGGTAGGTGTCGCCGCCGCGTTCCGCCGACAGATAGGCGACCACGTCCGGATCGACCGTCATAAGGTTCTGCAGCTTCACATAAGGCGGATTGCCGAGCACAATATCGAAACCCCCATCGCCACCTTTGGGCCAGACTTCCGGAAAGGCGATGCGCCAGTCGAACGCCCTGACGCGCTCATCGCCGTCGGCGGTTCGCTGCCGCCCCGCCCAGAAGTCCGGACCGACCAGGCTGTTGCCAATGCGAATTGTGTGCTCCAGCGACGACAGCGGCTTCGAGGCGCGGGCGGAATGCAGCCATAGCGCCAGCTTCGCGATCTCGACGGAGGCCGGATTGATGTCGACGCCATAAATGTTGTCGCGCAGGATTTGTGCAATGATTGGCGCTTCCTCGATGGCTCCCGGAACGGCGCCGTTCGTCCGTGCGACATCGCGCTCGGCAGCGACCCGCTCCTGCAACAGCCGTCGAAACGCGGAGATGAGAAACGCTCCCGAGCCGCAGGCCGGGTCAACGATACGGATCGCCTTGAGGCGCTCAACATAGGCTGTGGCCGACGCGGCCGTCGGAGCGCCTTCTTCCGGGGTCGGATAGCCGCAGGTCGCCTTCGCGTCCGCGAACCATGGGCCGAGCGTCTGTTCAACCAGATAGTTCACCACAGCTTCCGGCGTGTAATAAACGCCGTCGCGTTTGCGTTTCGACAGCTTCGCGACCGTATCGCGGCCTTCGAGCTCGCCCTCGCGATATTCCAGTTCGGTAATGGACTGCTCGAAGATATGGCCGAGGGTATAAAGGCTGAGACTTTCCTTTACGTCACCGCGCGCGGCGTAATTATAGGCGCCACAAAGATACAGAAGCGTCTGCCGGTCGCTTTCGAGCGATGCCTCGTTGGCGCCTTGTCCCGCCTTTGCGAAGACATGGTTCGGAATGTTCAGCCCGTTGATCAGTGGGTCGGGCTGGAACAGGCCGCCATTGATCTCTGGCAAGGTGATCCGATTCAAGGCGCCGCCGGTGTTCATTTTTTCGAACACACGCTTGAACTGTTCCCACAGTTCAGAACCATTCTCGTCATAAAATGGTTCACTGCTGCGGTTGCGCATGAAGTCGCGGATCAGCTGCGGCGGGAACATCAGCCTTTCGCCCATATCCTCGCAGAAGAATGCGAAAATGAAGCGATCAAGCAATTTCTGAGTCAGCCGCAGCAATTCGCCAGGGCGGCCTGGAAAATCCGGGTTATTCAGCCGGATGACATTGAACAGCCGCTCGCGGACGTCCTTATATCGGTCGTAGAATTCACCTTCAAGCTTGCGGCCCCTTACCCACTGCCGCTCGACAAGACGCAGCAATTGCGGCCGACCCGCTTCGGACAGCAGCATGTCACGGGCAAACAGCTTTGCGAAAAGGTACCTATCGAAGCGAGCATCTTCGGAATCTGCCAGGAGATCGTAACTGCCCGAAAGCAGGTCCTCCCGCCGAATGATGAAGCGAATGTATTCCGACGGCGCCCGGTCCCACCAGTAGAGGCGAAACTCGTTCATGTCGGTAACAAGACCCCACCAAGGCTGGACGGTTTCGTTGCCGAACAGGCCGCGTCGTGCGCCGCGCACGTAGTTCAGGCATTGCTCTACCGGCGTGCGGGTACTGCCCTTGCGGTTCTGCTTGGCGTCGAGCCGGGAGCGAATGTCCTTGAACTCACAGAGGACTTGCGGAATGGCATTCCGCCTGCCGCGAAACCAACCGAGCGCCAGATCGGCTTCACCGGCTCCGCCGCCGGCGCCTTCGCCGGGAACCGGCAGCTTGGCGATGATTGTGTGCTCATCGGGTGCAACACGGCCGGCATCGCCGTAGCCCCACAGCTCGACAAAGAAGGTCTGAGTAAAAGCCCCTTCGGCCTGCGTTTCCGTGAGAGGAGGGCGGGCGTCCCAGCCGCGCAATTTTGCAAGCATTTCGGCATCGCGCTCCGCCGTATAGGCGCGATAGTCGAGATCGAACTCGGCGCGCAGGAAGGCTCGGGTAACAAAGGACCGGCTGTCGTCAAACACGAGCTATCTCCCGGCGCTGAGGCGCGCGGTCGAGATTGACGCGAGAGGTGCCTGGTAGCGCGAACATTCCGGCTTTTCTAGCCCAACCTGAACTTGCACAGAAGGGGCAACCGTTACCCGGTTGGAGCCATGAATCAGGCCGCTGAGGATATCCCGGATTTCGTTCTGCTCCATAGGGCTATGGATTTGCCCATCCTTCGAGACGCGACCTTTCGGCCGCTCCTCTGGGTGAGGGCGGGTGAGAGGCATGAATTCGCGGATGCGCCAAAAGAAAGTCTGGGTCCCCGCTTTCGCGGGGACGAACGGGAGGGCGGGGCACTGCGGGCTGCTTGTGCGGGGACGTGTAGGGTTGGGGGACGCTTCGGCCGCCCTTCGTTCGAGGCGCGCCCGCGTAGCGCCGTGCCTCACGCCCTCATTTGCCACACACCAGCGCGAGCGCCTGCGGCGTTGACAGGTCGAGCCGCGCATTGACGATCTTTGTCACCAGGCCGCGCGTATCGACGAAGTAGTGCAGCGGCGTCATGACCTGGCCGGTGGTCGTCGCGCCGGTGAAGGCGCGATAGGTGTCGTAGGGCGCGCCGTCTTCCAGCATGGTGCGCGACACATTGTAGAGCGGCCAGGGCAGGCCCTGCCTGTTGAATTTTTCCAGGTCCTTGGCGTAGTCGTCGTGCCGCGCCGAGACGAAGACGATATTCCAGCGGTTGGGGCAGGCCTGCGCGATGGCGCGGAAGCCCGGCAGTTCCGACTGGCAGATCGGGCACCAGTGCGCCCAGAGCGACACCAAAGTCGGCTTGCCGCTCGCGATGATGGCGGCGAGATCGAGCGGCCTGTTCGCCTCATCGACGAACTTGACCGAATGCAGCGAGGCGCGCATCTGCGCCTCGGTGGCCGCCCGCTCGATGCGCGGGCCGACGATCTCGGCGCGCACGCCGCCCGCGATCGCGAGCGCCGTGCCCAAGACGATAGAAAGAATGAACCCAGTCTTCATGATCGGTCCTTCGTCATGAGCGCCATTCGGTGCGGTCGGTCTCGTCCCGTCTGTCGCCGGGACGAGACCTTTGTCATGACGGTCAGAACTTCACCGTCAGCCCGGCATAGACATTGCGTCCCGGACCCGGAACGGGGCGCCGGGTGCTGGTCGCCTTGTAGTAGGTGTAGTCGAAGCCGCCGAGCGGCAGCGCGTAGTTCTTGTCGAAGATGTTCTCGACGCCGAGGTCGAAACGCAGGTTCTTCCACGTATAGCTCGCGCGCCAGTTGACCAGCGTATAGGCGGGCGTTGTCTGCTCGAGACGCAGCGACTGCACGTTCGATTTGGCGCCCACCATCTGCGTCTCGACCAGGCTGGTCCAGTCGCCGAGCTTCTGCTCGAGGCCGATGCGCCCGTTGACCGGCATGATGTGATAGAGATTATCGCCGGTATCGAGGTTCTTGCCGTTCACATAAGCGAACTGGCCGAGCAGCGCGAACTCGCCCCAACGGGCCCGCTCGAGCACCTTGACGCGGCCCGACGCATCGACGCCGTAGAGACGCGCGTTGTGGTTGGCGAACTGCAGGATCGGGAAAGTGCCGCCGTTCTTGTCGGTGAAAGTGCCGTAGCGGTTCACGTCGATGAAATCCGCGACGTAGGAATAGTAGGGCTTGACCTTCAGCTCCCATTTCTTGCCGGCGGGATCGCTCCATGCGGCCGTGAAGCTGATATTGTTGGCGACCTCGGGCTTGAGATCGAGATTGCCGACATAGCCGTTGCCGTCGCCGAACCACCCGGTCATGCTCGAGGACATGCCGCCGGTGCCCCAGGCGTAGCGCTCGTAGAGATTGGGCGAGCGGGTCTTGCGCGAATAGCCGAGCTCATAGCTGCTGCCGAGGCTCGGCGTGTAGCGGACCAGCGCGGTGGCGTCGAAGTTGACGTCGCGGCGGGCGTGGTCCTTGGCGTTGAACGCCGTGGCGGCATTCGCGTTCGGGTTCATCATGCTCGGCACCGGGTTATAGGGCTGAACGTCGCCGGTGTTCGACCAGACGGTGTCGTTGCGGACGCCGACGAGGGTGGTCCAGCTCGATGACCACTTGCGCTCCCATTCGCCGAACGTGCCGATGCGGTCGCGTCGGCCGTCGCGAATATTCCAGTAGTCGTTGGGCCCCATCATCGTGCTGCCGGCGATCGCCGGCCACCAGTCGTCGAGCAGCTGGCTGTGCAGCTCGTTGCCGACGCGTACCGTGTCGGCCCGTGTAAGGGGAATGTCGAACTTGACCGAGTAGCCGAGATCGGTCCCCTTGGTGTCCATCGGCATCTGCGCCGGCTGTTTG
Source organism: Pseudolabrys sp. FHR47 (assembly GCF_005153485.1). NCBI lineage: Bacteria > Pseudomonadati > Pseudomonadota > Alphaproteobacteria > Hyphomicrobiales > Xanthobacteraceae > Pseudolabrys > Pseudolabrys sp. FHR47. The sequence continues at coordinate 3,210,251 of NZ_CP039740.1, read as the reverse complement.
TCGGCCAGAAATTCCATTTCGTGCCGGGTCTGCTGCCAGTAGATTCGGCTGTCCATCGTGCCCCAGGCGAATTCGCCCTTGTATTTCAGGTTCAGCGACACGGCGTCGTTGCCGACCATGTCCATGCGCTGATTGGCGTAGCCCTGATAGGGAATGTGCTGGATGGCCGTGGTCAACGAGAGCAGCTGGCCGTCGTGGCGGTAGGCCAAAGTCGCGGCGTGGTTCTGCGTCTCGTACAGCGTGGACCGTATTTTCTCGCCATTGCCGGCCCGGTAGTTTTCGCCGCGCGAGAAGTCGCCCTGATAGTTGACGCTGAATTTGTCGGTTGCGACGGTGGCGTTGCCTGCCGTCGCAAAGCCGTTGTTGACGCTGCGATAGAATGCCGACACCTCGCCCGTGGTGAGGACAGTGCCCTTGGTGGCCGCGAACTGCGGAGCCTGCCGGTCGACGATGATGGTGCCGCCGATGCTGTCGCCGCCCTTGCTGACCGGGGTGACGCCGGACAGGACCTCGACCTTTCCGATGTTCAGCGGCGCGATGTAGGAGAGCGGCGGGTTCATGTGATTGGCGCAAGCCGAACTGATGCTGGCGCCGTCGATCAATATGTTCAGGCGGTCGTCGGCAAAGCCGTCGATAACGGGGAGGCCGGATACGCCGCCGGCGGAGTACACGTTCACGCCCGGGATATTGCCAAGGACCGAGGCGGTGTCGCTGCTGGCCGCCGCTTCGGGTTTTGTATCGGTACGCTGAAGTGTCGTCGCCGACAGCGGCGTTTCAAGCCCATCGACCTGCGGTGCGGTTGTCGCCGCGGGCCCGACGGGGGTCACGATAATGGGCCGCAGCGTAACGCCGTCGTTCTGCTGCGCGTGAATGGGCATAGCCATGAGCAGGCCCGTCGCCATGGCGACCGAGCCCAGGAGTCGATTGCGAAGCATTGCGCTTCCTCTCGCTGGGATGAAAAAATGTCTCGTGTGAGCGGCGCCTAGGACGCCGGGTGGTTACGAGACGCCAGGAGGGGCGCGAGACTGGTAGTCGTGGAGGGTAATGCCGTTCGGCGCGACGCTTGCGGCAACGCAAGGTACGGCGAATGTTGCGAAGCGGACGACGAGATAGCCGGTGTCGGGCACCGCGACGAGGCCCGGCGCGGCGGTGAGCCGGCAGGCTTCGCACGGCCCGGCCTTCGCGGCGATTTTGCCTGTCCCGTCCTCATTCTCCGAACTCAGACAGAGAACGAGGCCCGTCGCGCCCGGGATTGCATAGGCCGAAAGATTGGTTGGCAAATCGACAGAGGCTGCGGCGACGGGGCGATGCGACAGACCGACGAAGATTGTCGCCAGCGCGTAAAGCGCGGCGATGCCGAGATGCAGCCCCGATGTCCGAAACGCGCGCAACACGATTGCACAACCCCCACGATATTATTGGGCCAGCGCGGCGGCTTGAGTCAATTGGCTCCGGTGCGGCCGTACACCATCGACTTCGGACGTCGATACCGGGTCAATGACAGAGATGAATTGTGAATCGCTGGAGGCGGAGCCGCTCATCCTTCGAGACGCGGCCTCTCGGCCGCTCCCCAAGATGAGGCGGGGAGAGGTCGGCGGATTTTCAATATGAGGCTAGGGAGGTTCACCGCCTCCGTCCCTTCGGCCTGAACGCCGCGTGCTCCTCCGCCGGCAGATTGGCATCGATCACCATCTGCACCGCTTCGTCCGACGCGACGTCGACCGTGACGCCGCCGCGGTGCCGTTCGCGGATGGCGGTGCGGATGGTGTTTTCCTCGGCGATGCGCTGATGGCCGGTTTGGGCCGACGCCCACAGCGGCATCCGGCGCCATGCTCCCTTGCCTTGCGCCCGGATCAGGCGGCGGTGCCGCCCGCCGCCGCGCGCGGCATAACGCCTTTGAGGAAAATGGAAACGCACCGCCGGATATGATCCTGGCGTTTTTGTGCGCTGGGCCAAGCCAGATGCCGGCCGCCCTTAAGGCCGCCTTTGGGGCCGGCGATGCTGAAGATCATGTTCATGAGGATATGCGCCGTGCTGTCGGCATCGTCGATAGCGATGCGTCCGGCGCGTGCCTGCGCTGCCAGCCATGCGGCGAGTTCGCCGCGCGATTTGTCGGCGCCGTGGCGCAGCAGCGTCTTTTCCAGCTCGGGAAACTGTTGGCTTTCCATCAGCACCAACTGCAGCAGCGCGACGCGCTCGCGATCGGCCTTCGGGTCGATATCGATCCTGAAGATTGTTTCCAGCGCCTTGTCGAGCGGCAAGTCGCCATAATCGCCGGGTAATGCCAGCATGCTCTGCCGGTGCGACTCGACAATGGCGGCGAACAAGGCCGGCTTGCCGGGAAAATGCCGATAGAGCGTCTGCTTCGAAATTTTGCACGCCGCGGCGATATCGTCGGTGGTGGTGTGGGCGTACCCTTTGCTGAGCAGGAGCTTGCGCGCCCCCTCGACGATGCGTTCGCGCTGCGCGGCGTCGGACATGACTTTAGGACGGCCGCGCGGGCGCGGCGGCGTGGCTGGAATTGACATCGCCATACCGCGACCATATTGGTACGGCATAGTACTGTAAAGAGGAGCCCCGACGTGATGTCGACCTTGACCCTGGCGCGCCGGCACACGCGGCGTGGCGCCTCGCGGTTCGGCGTAGCCGCGGCGTTGCTGCTGTCGCTGGCCGCCTGCGGCGACGGGCAGAACAAGGCCGCCGCGCCGCCCGGCGCCGGGCAGAAGCCGCAGGTCAGCGTCGTCACGCTCCATCCGCAATCGGTGGCCGTCACAGCCGAACTGGCGGGGCGCACGACCGCGTCCTTGACCGCGGAAGTCCGCCCGCAGGTCAACGGCATCATCCAGTCGCGCTTGTTCAAGGAAGGCGGCGAGGTGAAGGCCGGCGATCCGCTGTATCAGATCGACCCCGCGACCTATCAGGCCTCTTTGGACAGCGCGCAGGCGTCATTACAGAAGGCCGAAGCCGCGGTACCGAGCGCCGAAGCCAAGGTCGAGCGCTATCAGGGACTGGTGAAGCAAAACGCGGTCAGCAAACAGGACTTCGACGACGCCAACGCCACGCTCGCGCAGGCCAAAGCCGATGTGGCGGTCGCCAAGGCCAATGTCGAAACCGCCCGCATCAACCTGGATTATACCAAGATCGTAGCGCCGATCGGCGGCCGCATCGACAAATCCGCGCTTACGCCCGGCGCGCTGGTGACGGCGAGCCAGACCACCGTCCTGACGACGATCCGCACCATCGATCCGATCAATGTCGACGTGAGTGCTTCAAGCACCGATCTCTTGAACTGGCGGCAGGCGATCAAGGAAGGCCGCCTGAAGTTCAGCGGCACCGATGTCAGCGTCAAGCTCAAGCTCGACAACGGCATGGACTATCCTCACAACGGCGAGGTCGCTTTCGTCGAGTCCAATGTCAGCCAGACCACCGGTACGTTCGCGCTGCGCGCCGAATTTCCCAACCCCGACCGGTTGCTGTTGCCGGGCATGTATGTGCGGGCGGTGATCTCGGAGGGCGTCGCGGAGAACAGTTATCTGGTGCCGCAGCGCGCGGTGACGCGCAACACCAAAGGCGAGGCGACGGCCATGTTCGTCACCGCCGCCGGCAAGGTCGAGCAGCGCGTGTTGACGCTCGGCAAGAACGTCGGCAACAACTGGCTCGTCAGTACCGGGATTCAAGATGGCGACCGCGTCATTGTCGAGGGCACCCAACTGGTGCGGGTCGGCATGGACGTCAGCGCCGTCGAGGTCACCATTGACGAAAACACCGGCGAGGTCCGCGCGCGCAAGCAAGGCGCGCTGTCGCCGGCCGGACCTGAGCGAACCGCCGCGGCCGGGAAATAACGATGTCCCGATTTTTCATCGACCGGCCCGTCTTCGCCTGGGTCATCGCCATCGTCATCATGCTGGGCGGCCTTTTGGCGTTGAACTCGCTGTCGATCGCGCAATACCCGCAGATCGCGCCGACCACCGTGAGCATCAGCGCCAGCTATCCCGGCGCCGACGCCCAGACTGTCGAGAACTCGGTGACCAAGGTCATCGAGCAGGGCATGACCGGCATCGACAATCTCGATTACATGACGTCGACATCGACATCGACCGGGTCGGCGCAGATCACCATCACTTTCACCGCCGGGGCCAATGCCGACACCGCGCAGGTGCAGGTGCAGAACAAGCTTCAGCTTGTGACTTCGCTGCTGCCGCAGACCGTGCAGAACAACGGTTTGTCCGTAACGAAATCGTCGACCGGCTTTCTGATGGTCATGGCTTTTGTCTCGACCGACGGCAAGCTCTCGGCCTCGGACCTTGCCGACTACGTCAACAGCACCCTCAACGATACGATCAAGCGTCTGGAAGGCGTCGGCGACACGCAGCTTTTCAGCTCCGGCTACGCGATGCGAATCTGGATGGATCCCGACAAGCTCGTCAAATATTCGCTGATGCCGAGCGACATCTCCACGGCGATCACCGCTCAGAACGCGCAAGTCTCGGCCGGTCAGTTGGGCGGCCTGCCGGCCCGCAAGGGGCAGCAGCTCAACGCGACCGTGACCGCGCAAAGCCGCCTGCAAACCGCGGAGCAGTTCCGCAACATCATCCTCAAGAGCGCCACTGATGGCTCACTGGTGCGGCTGAGTGACGTCGCGACCGTCGAACTCGGCGCCGAAAGCTATACCACCTCGTCGGCTTACAACGGTATGCCGGCAGCGGGCCTTGCGGTAACCCTCGCCACCGGCGCCAATGCCATCAGCACATCCGAAGCGGTACAGGCGACCATCAACCGCCTGTCGCCGACCTTCCCCGAAGGGGTCAAGGCCGTTTACCCCTACGACACTACGCCGTTCGTGCGACTGTCGATCGAGGAAGTGGTCAAGACTTTGCTCGAAGCCATCGTGCTGGTCTTTATCGTGATGTTCGTGTTCCTCCAGAACCTGCGCGCGACGATCATTCCGACCTTGGCGATTCCGGTGGTGCTGCTCGGCACGTTCGGCGTGCTCTCCGTGCTCGGCTATTCGATCAACACGTTGACGATGTTTGCCATGGTGCTGGCGATCGGCCTTCTGGTCGACGATGCGATCGTGGTGGTCGAGAACGTCGAGCGCGTGATGCAGGAAGAAGGGTTGCCGCCGAAGGAGGCGACGCGCAAGTCGATGGATGAGATCACCAGCGCGCTGATCGGCATCGCCACGGTTCTGTCCGCGGTGTTCGTGCCGATGGCGTTTTACGGCGGTTCGGTCGGCGTCATCTATCGACAGTTCTCGGTCACCATTGTCTCGGCGATGGTACTGTCCGTCATCGTCGCGCTCATCCTGACGCCGGCTTTGTGCGCCACCATTCTGCGGTCGCCCCAAAATCATGGCGAGAAGAAGGGTGTGTTCGGCTGGTTCAACCGCAACTTCGATCGCGGCACCACCCTTTATCGCAACGGTACGAAAGGCATGATCGAGCGGTCGAAGCGCATCCTGCTCATTTTCGTGGCCCTCGTCGTCGTGATGGGTGTGATGTTCACGCGACTGCCGTCCTCGTTCCTGCCGCAGGAAGACCAGGGCATCCTGATCACCAGCGTACAGCTGCCGGTCGGCGCCACGCAGGACCGCACGCTTCGCGCCCTTGATGACGTGCGCAAATATTACTTGGAGCAGGAAAAGGATGCGGTCGAGGGCGTGTTCACTGTCGCCGGCTTCGGCTTCGGCGGGCAAGGCCAAAACGTGGGCCTCGCCTTCATCCGGCTGAAACCGTTCGACGAGCGCAAGGTGGCCGCCCTGAAAGCGCAGGCGGTGGCAGGACGCGCCACAATGGCTTTCATGAAATTCTCCGACGCCCGGGCGTTCGCGCTGGCGCCGCCGGCTATTCAAGGCCTCGGCAATTCCAACGGCTTCGATTTTTACCTTCAGGACGTGAACGGCGCCGGCCACGCCAAGCTGATCGAAACCCGCAATATGCTGTTGAGGGCGGCCGGCCAGAGCAAGCTCGTCGCTAACACCCGCCCGAACGGACAGGAAGACGAGCCGCAATATCAAATCGAGATCGATCAGGAGAAAGCCAGCGCGCTCGGCTTGAGCCTGTCCGACATCAATACGACTTTGTCGACCGCTTGGGGCAGCTCTTACGTCAACGACTTCATCGACCGCGGGCGCGTCAAGAAGGTCTATCTTCAGTCGGACAAGGACTATCGCATGCAGCCGAGCGATCTCGATCGCTGGTATGTGCGCAATGCGTCGGGCGACATGGTCCCGTTCTCCGCCTTCGCCTCGGGGCACTGGACCTTCGGTTCGCCAAGGCTGGAGCGATATAACGGTTCGGCGGCGGTGGAAATCCAGGGCGAGGCGGCCAGTGGCGTCAGCTCCGGCGCCGCCATGGACGAGATCGACAAGCTCGTGGCGCAGTTGCCGGCCGGGTATGCTCACCAGTGGACGGGCCTGTCGGCGCAGGAACGATTGTCGAGCAATCAGGCCATGTCGCTCTACCTGATATCGGCCCTGGTGGTGTTTCTCTGCCTGGCTGCGCTTTACGAAAGCTGGTCCATTCCGTTCGCCGTCATGCTGGCGGTGCCGATCGGCATCTTCGGCGCGCTACTCGCTGCCTTCCTTTTCGGCCAGACTAATGACGTGTACTTCAAGGTCGGTCTGCTGACGACCATAGGATTGGCGGCGAAGAACGCCATTCTGATCATCGAGTTCGCGCTGGAGCGGCAGGCGTCCGGCATGGGGCTCGTGGAGGCGACGCTGGAGGCCTCGCGTCAGCGGCTGCGCCCGATCCTGATGACGTCCTTCGCATTCATTCTTGGTGTCACGCCTTTGGCGATTGCGAGCGGCGCCGGCTCGGGTGCGCAGAACGCCATCGGCATCGGCGTCATGGGCGGCATGATCGCTGCCACCGTGCTCGGCGTGTTCTTCGTGCCGGTTCTGTTCGTCTTCATTCGCGGCCTGTTCAAGGGAAAGGCCAAAGAGGACGAGAACGAGGGCGAAGTTTCGCCGAAGCTTTGAGAAGCGGCGCGGTGGCGTGTATTCTCGTTGCGCCCGGATGCCGCGACGTAACGTTGGGGCATTTCAGCCACTGGAATCCATGATGGGTTGGCTCATCCGCATTGTCCTGATCGGCGCCGGTGTCGTGGCCGGCTGGTTCGTGCCGCGCGATCAAGTCGGCTACGCGATCGTTCAGTTCGTGGTGGCGTTACTAGCGATCCTGATGGTCTCAATCGCGGTCCTGTATTTTCCCAGGCTCCGCAGCATGTTGAAAGGGCGACCAGCCGGGAAGGGCGATTGAGGGAAGTGAGCGGCGTGTGGACGACCGGCGAAAGCTATTTCTGCTTCCCTCTCGTCCTGAACGCCGCGTGCTCTTCCGCCGGCAAGTTGGCGTCGATCACCATCTCAACCGCTTCGTCCGGCGCGAGGTCGACCGTGACGCCGCCGCGGTGCAGTTCGCGGATCGCGGTGCGGATGGCGTCTTCCTCGGCGATGCGCTGATGGCCGGTCTTGGCCGGCTCCCACAGCGGCTTGCGGCGGCGGCGCCGGCCTTGTGACTCGAGCCGTGCCATCTTCAGAAGCTGTAGCGCGGCCACCAGTTTGTCGGCGTCGATTTGCGGCGCGCGCTCGAGCTCGGCGACATGGCGCTCGGCCAGAAGGCGCAACCGCTCGGCCAGGGTGCGCAGCTTCTTGCGCTGCAAAGCGCGCCGCGTCGGCATGCGGTCGGTCGCGCGCGGCGCGTCGAAGGGGCGCGTCCAGGCAAAATCGCGCGACCAGCGGCTGATCGAAGCCCGGCCGACGCCGGTGCGCGCCGATATCTCGCTGTAGGTGAGAGTGGTCTGCTCGATCAGGCGGCGCACCGCGGCAACGCGTGCGTCGGAATGCGGCCGCCGCGAGCGTTTGCCGTCCGGGCCCTGCGGCCGCGGCGCCTCGGGCTCGGCGTCGGGCTCGGCCAGCGAGGCCAGCACGCGGCGCATCGGCGGGTGGAAGAGGGGAGAGAGGGCCATGGTTTAGGAATATATACTATGAGGGAGGGTGGAGGCAAGGCTGCTTTTACCCTCCCCCTTGTGGGGAGGGTCGATCACCGAAGCGCAGCGAAGGTGATCGGGGTGGGGGTAGCTGATACAGCCACGACCCCCACCCCGGCTCACTTCGTTCGCCGACCCTCCCCACAAGGGGGAGGGTGAAGAAAGAGCGCCCATCGCTGATCCTGCGGTGACAGCGGCGGCGCGCGCGCCTAGATAGGGCGCAAAGGACACCACCCATGACCAACCGCAAATCGATCGGCTTTCTCTCCTTCGGCCACTGGACGTCGTCGCCGCAGTCCGGCACGCGCAGCGCCGCCGACGCGCTTACGCAATCCATCGAGCTGGCCATCGCGGCCGAAGAGCTGGGCGCCGACGGCGCCTATTTCCGGGTGCATCATTTCGCGCGGCAGCTCGGCTCGCCGTTTCCGCTACTGGCGGCGGTCGGCGCGCGCACATCGAGGATCGAGATCGGCACCGCCGTCATCGACATGCGCTACGAGAACCCGTTCTACATGGCGGAGGATGCCGGCAGCGCCGACCTCATCAGCGGCGGGCGCCTGCAGCTCGGCATTTCGCGCGGCTCGCCGGAACAGGTGATCGACGGCTATCGCTATTTCGGCTACGTGCCGCCCGAGGGCATGACCGATGCCGACATGGCGCGGCGGCACACCGAAGTGTTTCTCGAACTGCTCAAGGGCGAGGGCTTCGCCAAGCCGAATCCGCGGCCGATGTTTCCCAACCCGCCGGGTTTGCTGCGGCTTGAGCCGTTCTCCGAAGGCTTGCGCCAGCGCATCTGGTGGGGCTCATCGACCAACGCCACGGCGCAGTGGGCGGCCAAGCTCGGCATGCATCTGCAGTCATCGACCCTGAAGATCGACGAGAGCGGCAAGCCGTTTCATGTGCAGCAGGCCGAGCAGATCCGGCTCTATCGCGACGCGTGGAAGGAGGCGGGCCATGCGGGCACACCGCGGGTGTCGGTGTCGCGTTCGATCTTCGCCATCGTCTCGGATCGCGACCGGATGTATTTCGGTCACGACGAAAGCGAGGACCAGATCGGCCTGCTCAGCGCGACGGAGCGCGCGATCTTCGGCCGCTCTTATGCCGCTGAGCCGGACAAGCTCATCGAACAACTGAAGGGCGATGAAGCCATCGCCGAGGCCGACACCTTGTTGCTGACGGTGCCGAACCAGCTCGGCGTCGATTACAACGCCCATGTCATCGAGGCGATGTTGAAGCACGTCGCGCCGGGGATGGGCTGGCGCTAGTATCAACCGTCATCGCCCGCGAAAGCGGGCGATCCAGTACACACAAGTTTTTCAAGAGATTACTGGATGCCCCGCTTTCGCGGGGCATGACAGAGCAGGGGCGATCGGTCTTTAAAAACGAAACGATGCCGCCTTCGGGGAAAGGCGGCATCGCTCGTTTTGCCGTCGCTCAGGGGGCGTGAGCGGCGGCGGGTATTTCCTCAGTCGCGGCGTTGTGGTTGCGCAGCGGGCGGAAGCCCGACAGCGCGCGCACCAAGAGATAGAAGACCGGGGTGAGGAAAATGCCGAAGAGAGTGACGCCGATCATGCCGGCGAACACCGCGACGCCCATGGCGTGACGCATCTCGGCGCCGGCGCCGACCGAGGTCACGAGCGGCAGCACGCCCATGATGAAAGCCATCGACGTCATCAGGATCGGCCGCAGCCGCAGGCGGCTCGCCTCAAGCGCGGCCTCGAACGGCTTCTTGCCGTCGAATTCCAGTTCGCGGGCGAATTCGACGATCAGGATGGCGTTCTTGGCCGACAGGCCGACCAGCACGAACAGGCCGATCTGGGTGAAGATGTTGTTGTCGCCGCCGGTCAGCCAGACGCCGATCATCGCCGCCATCAGGCCCATCGGCACGATCAGCATGATCGCTACCGGCAGGACGAGGCTTTCATAGAGAGCGGCCAGAACGAGGAAGACCAGCAGGATCGCGATCGGATAGATCAGCACGGCCGAGTTGCCGGCGAGGATCTGCTGATAAGTCAGTTCGGTCCACTCGTAGCTGATGCCTGCAGGCAGCGTTTCCTTGGCGATGCGCTCGATCGCTTCCTGCGCCTGGCCCGAGGAATAGCCGGGGGCGGGGCCGCCGGAGATGTCGGCGGCGAGGAAGCCGTTGTAGCGCTGCGCGCGTTCCGGACCGGCGGTGGTCTTCATCTTCAGCACGGCGCCGAGCGGCACCATCTGCCCAGTGGTCGAACGCACCTGCAGGCGGGCGATGTCCTCGGCGTGGGCGCGATACTTGGCGTCGGCCTGGACGCGCACCGAATAAGTGCGGCCGAACTTGTTGAAGTCGTTCACGTAGACCGAGCCGAGATAAGCCTGCAACGTCTCGAAGATATCCGGCACCGCGACCGAAAGCTGGCGCGCGGCGGTGCGGTCGATATCGGCGTAAAGCTGCGGCACGTTCACGCGGAAGGACGTGAACAGGCCGGCCAGTTCCGGCGTCTGATAGGCCTTGCCGAGGAACGCCTTGGTGGCGTCGTCGAGGGCCTTGTAGCCGAGGCCGGCGCGATCCTCGATCTGCAGCTTGAAGCCGCCGATGGTGCCGAGGCCCATCACGGGCGGCGGCGGGAACATGGCGATGAAGGCTTCGTCGATGCCGAAGAACTTCCGGTTGAGCGCCATGGCGATGGCGCCGCCGGACAGGTTCGGCGTCGTGCGCTCGGCGAAGGGCTTGAGCGTGACGAAGACGATGCCGGCATTCGACGAGTTGGTGAAGCCGGCGATCGACAGGCCGGGGAAGGCGACGGCGCTTTCGACGCCCGGCTCCTTGAGTGCGATGTCGCTCATCTTGCGGATAACGTCCTCGGTGCGGTCGAGCGTGGCGCCGTCGGGCAATTGCGCAAAGCCGACGAGGTACTGCTTGTCCTGCGCCGGCACGAAGCCGCCGGGAACGATGTTGAACAGTCCGAGGGTGAGGCCGACCAGCACCGCATAGACGCCCATGACCACGGCCTTGCGGCCGAGCAGGCCTTTGACGCCGCCGGTGTAAGCCTGCGTGCTGCGGGTGAAGCCCTTGTTGAACAGGCGGAAGAACGGCCCAAGCACCTTGTCCATGGCGCGCGACAGCCGGTCCTTCGGCGCGTCATGGCCCTTGAGCAGCAGGGCGGCGAGGGCCGGCGACAAGGTCAGCGAGTTGATCGCCGAAATCACCGTCGAGATGGCGATTGTCAGCGCGAACTGGTTGTAGAATTGGCCGGACAGGCCGCTGATGAAGGCGAGCGGCACGAACACCGCGACCAGCACCAAAGCGATGGCAACGATCGGTCCCGACACTTCCTTCATCGCCTGGTAGGTGGCATCGCGCGCCGACAGGCCGTTCTCGATGTTGCGTTCGACGTTTTCGACCACGACGATGGCATCGTCGACCACGATGCCGATGGCCAGCACCAGGCCGAACAGCGACAGCGCGTTGATGGAAAAGCCGAGCAGGTACATCACGGCGAACGTGCCGATGATCGATACGGGCACGGCGAGCAGGGGGATGATCGAAGCGCGCCAGGTCTGCAGGAACAGTATGACGACGAGCACGACCAGCGCGATGGCTTCGAGCAGGGTGTGCACGACGGCCTCGATCGAGGCTCTGATGAACTGCGTTGGGTCGTAGACGATGGAGTAATCGACGCCGTCCGGCATGGCGGGCTTCAATTCGGCCATCACCTTGCGGACATTCTGCGAGATGTCGAGCGCGTTGGAGCCCGGCGCCTGCATGATGCCGATGGCGACGGCGTCTTTGTTGTCGAGCAATGAGCGCAGTGAGTAGTCGGCCGAGCCAAGTTCGAGGCGCGCGACGTCCTTGAGGCGCGTGATCTGTCCGTCGACGCCGGTGCGCACGATGATGTCGCCGAAATCCTCAACCGTGTCGAGGCGGCCCTGGGCATTCAAGGACAGTTGCAGATCGAGTCCCGGAACGCCGGGCGAGGCGCCGACGATGCCGGCGGCGGCCTGCACGTTCTGCGCTCGGATTTCGCGCACGATGTCGCCGGCCGACAGGCCGCGCGCCGCGATCTTCTGCGGGTCGAGCCAGACGCGCATGGCGTAGTCGCCTGCGCCGAAGAGCTGCACGGTGCCGACGCCCGGAATGCGCGACAGGCGATCCTTCACGTTGAGGATGCCGTAATTGCGCAGGTAAGTCATGTCGTAGCGGCCGTTTGGCGACAGCAAGTGCACGACCATGGTCAGGTCGGGCGAGCTCTTGGTCGTCGTGATGCCGAGCTGGCGCACTTCCTCGGGCAGGCGGGCTTCGGCCTGAGCGACGCGGTTCTGCACAAGCTGCGTCGCCTTGTCGGGATCGGTGCCGAGCGCGAAGGTGACGGTGAGGTTCATCGCGCCGTCAGTCGTCGCCTGGCTGTTCATGTACAGCATGCCTTCGACGCCGTTGACGGATTCCTCGATCGGCGTTGCCACCGTCTCGGCGATGACGCGCGGATTGGCGCCGGGATAGGTCGCGCGCACCACGACGGAGGGCGGCACCACTTCCGGATATTCCGAGATCGGCATGGAGCGCAGCGCCAGCAAGCCAGCGAGGAAAATCAGAACCGACAGCACACCAGCGAAAATCGGTCGATCGATAAAAAAGCGTGAGAAATTCATGACAGCACCGGCTGTTCAACAGCGATCGAGAAAGAAACGGAAGCGAACCGCCGTTACTGGCGGTTCGTCTGGTCGTTGGAGGCGAGCATCGGCACCAGCTTGGGCTCGACCGGAGCGCCGGGGCGTACCCGCATCAGGCCCGAAACGATCACCTGGTCGCCGGCCGACAGGCCGTCACGGATGACGCGCAGGCCATCGACCGCCGAGCCGAGAGCGACTTCGCGATAGGCGGCCTTCTTGTCCTTGTCGACGATCAGTACATAACGCTTGTCCTGGTCGGTACCGATGGCGCGTTCGCTGACCAGCAGCACCGGCTTGTCGTCGGCGCGGCCGAGGAAGAGGCGGGCGAACTGGCCCGGGATCAAGGCGCCATCGCTGTTGTCGAACACGGCGCGCACACGCACCGTACCGGTGGCCGTGGCAACCTGGTTGTCGATCAGATTCAGTTTACCCTGCCGCGGCGTGTCGCTGTCGCCCAAGACCATCTGCACCGGAATGCGGTCGATCTCGTTACGCGCCGTCTGCGTCGGCAGAGAGCCGAGCGCTCGGCGGATCGAAGCCTCATCGGCGTCGAAGCTCGCATAGATCGGATTGACCGAGACAAGGGTGGTCAGCACCGGACCCGAGGATCCGGCGGGGACGAGATTGCCGACGGTGACATTGAGCCGACCGACACGGCCGGCGACCGGCGCGCGAATCTGGGTGTAGTCGAGATTGAGCTGAGCCGATTCGAGACTTGCCTGCGACGCGCGCACATTGGCTTCGGCCTCGCGTGCGGCGTTCTCGCGCTGATCGAGATCGCGTTGTGACACGGTGCGCGAGTCGATGAGCTGTTTGCCGCGTTCGAGATCGGTCTGCGTCAGCGCGGAGCGCGCCTGCGTCGCCGCGAGCTGAGCTTCGGCCCGCATGACCTCGGCCTTGTAGGGGGCGGGATCAATGGTGATCAGGATGTCGCCCTTGTTGACCAGGGCGCCTTCGCGGAAGTGCACCGCCTCGACCGCCCCGGAGACGCGCGAACGAATGTCGACGCGCTCGACCGCTTCGAGGCGGCCGGAGAACTCATCCCAGAGTTTGACGGATTTCGGCTCGACGATGGCGACGGAAACCGGAGCAGCGGGCGGCGGCGCTGCGGCCACCGCCTTGCCCGGATTGTCCGTCACCGGCAGCAGCATGTAAGCGCCTGCCGCCGCGACGACCGTGATGGCAACCAGCCCCGCGCCCCAGAGGCGCGCACGGTTCGGTCCCTTTTCCATTGCAATTGCTCCAATCGGCACGTATGTAAGTTCTGTAACGAGTGCTACAGATGTACCGAGTGGAAGAGATAGTCAAGAGACTTATATAGTCCTTGTTACAAAAATAAAGCCGGTTTGTGGGGAAGCGGCTGAGAGGGAAAATTCTTCAATGGCTACAATGGGAAGACCGCGCGAATTCGATACGGAGAAGGCCTTGGACAAGGCCTTGGACGTGTTCTGGCGCAACGGATACGAGGGTACCTCGATCTCCGAGCTCACCCAGGCGATGGGTATCAGCCCACCGAGTCTCTATGCCGCCTTCGGTAATAAAGAGAAGCTCTTTCACACGGCGCTCGACCGGTATGCCGAAGTCCGCAAGCAGCTCTGGGCCGATCTCAAGAAGGAGCCTACCGCTCGCGCGATGATGGAGCGCTTGTTCAACCTCGTGATCGATTTTTACGCGACGGAAGGCAATCCGAACTGTTGCATGCTGGTGAAGCTGCAAACGGCCGAATGCGACACAGTATTGGCCGAGCACCTGAGCGCCAAGCGCGCCGAGAGTGAAGCGGTTCTGCTGGAGCGCTTCGCCATGGCCAAAGCGGATGGCGAGTTGCCGAACGATGTCGAGGCGAAGGATCTTGCCGGCTATTTCATGACGGTGCTGGACGGCCTTTCGGTGCGCGCCGCTGCCGGCGCCAGCCGCGAGGAACTGCAAAAGGTCGCAAATCTCGCAATGCGTAGCTGGCCAGGAAAATAGCTGCACGGATTCAACGGGGACGTATTTCGCGACGCTGGCGACGCTGATACCGTGGCGTTGTGGTGGGGCGGTTCTTTTATTCTGCAATGCAAAACTCCGTGCGCGTGGGCCTTTGCGGTTCCGCCGTCGCGTTTCTCCTGCATGTGGCGTTTGTAGCGCCAGCGGCTTTTGTGCTGCTCGCAATGTGCGCTCCGATTGCCTTCGCGATGGAAGGCGGCCAGAGTCCTAATCTCAAAGGCTATCGAGACTTCACGAGCGGCGTGCTGCCGCCGCCGGGCGTACAGTTTCGGCAAGACGTCCACGTCTATCGCGGCCAGGAGAACTCGCAAATTTCCCAAGGCCGGCTCGCCACCGATGCCCGTAACGTCACGAGCATTCTGGCCTTCACCGTCGTGACGCCGACGCAGCTATGGGGCGGCAACTATGCTTTCGCTCTGCGCGCCGCTGCGACCGGTGCGTCGGCGGATCGCACCGTGACGACCCGGCTGGGGCGAAACAGTACCAGCGGCGACGTCACGGGTTTCAACGATATCGTGGTCACGCCATTCGTGCTGGGCTGGCATCGCGGCAACTGGCATTGGAATGTCTCGGCTTCGATATGGATGCCGGCCGGCACTTACGACGCAGGCCGGATCGTCAACACCGGCCGCAATTTCTGGTCCTGGGCGCCGCAGGCCGCCATCACTTATCTCGACCGCGAGAAGGGATGGGAGTTTTCGGCGGCGGCGGCCTACCTCCTCAGTTACGAGAACACAGCGACCCGCTCCGAGTCCGGCGACATCGCGCATCTCGATCTGGCGGCGATGAAGGCATTGAGCCCGCGGCTGTGGGGCGGCGCGGTCGGCTACGCCATGTCGCAGGTGACGGGCGACAGCGGCGCCGGCAATACGCTCGGTGCGCGCAAGGCTCAGGTGTTCGGGGCAGGGCCGGCGATCCGCTATGTAATCGCCGCCGGCAAAACACCGGTGATGCTGACCGCCAAGTATTATCGTGAATTCTCGGCACAAAACACGACCCAGGGCGATGCCGGCGCGATATCGCTGCGCGTGCATTTTTAAATCGTAAGTCCGCCACTCTCGATGTGTCCCGAAGAGCGTCGAGACTGGCGCATTCAGGCGACCTTGCTACGCCAGCTTTCGATTTCGGCAAGTTCGGCTTCGGCCTGTTCGGTAATCACCGTGCCGCGGCCGAGATAGATCGCTCCGGTCTCGCCTTCGATCGATAGCCAGTCACCTTCCTTGATCGACGTTTCGCCAAGCCTGGCGCCTTGTCCGTTGGTGTCGACGGTCAGCGTCGCGCAGCCGACGACGCACGGCTTGCCCATCTGTCTGGCGACCAGCGCGGCGTGCGCCGTGCGACCGCCAACCGCCGTGACGATGCCGGCGGCTGCCGAAAAACCGGCGACATCGGCCGTGCTGGTGTCGGGCCGCAGCAATATGACGGGCGCACCGGATTCGGCGAGGGCGACCGCTCGTTCGGAATTGAACGTCGCGCGACCGACGGCGATGCCGGGCGAAGCCGAGATGCCCCACGCAGCCGGTGTTCCGATGTTGCTGAGATGCTGGCGCGACAGCCGTTCGAAGGGCTCACCATCGAGACGCCGCAAGGCCTCTTCTCTACCGATCAGGCCTTCATGAACGAGATCGATGGCAATTCGTAGCGCCGCGCGGGGCGTGCGCTTGGCGGCCCGGGTCTGCAAGACCCAGAGCTTGCCGTCTTCGATGGTGAATTCGACGTCCTGCACGTCGGCGAAATCGCGCTCGAGCAGGCCGAGGACCTCGCGCAATTCCCGCGCTACATCCGGCAGGCGCCGTCCCAGTGCCGCTTCATTGTCGGGCGTGCGCTGGCCAGAAACGACGTCTTCGCCTTGCGCGGCGAACAGCACATCGATCACAGGCTCGCCGGCGCCGGTCGAAGGGTCGCGCGAAAAGGCGACACCCGAACCGGACCGGAAATTACGATTGCCATAGACCATCGCCTGTACGGTTACGGCGGTGCCCATAAGATCGTCGAGGCCCTGAAGTTTGCGATAGGTCACTGCACGGGGACTTATCCACGAGCGGTAGACGGCGTGGGTGGCGGCTTCGAGCTGTTGCATAGGATCGTCGGGCAGCACTTCGTCTTCGTTCTCGACGATCTGTCTGTACTCGGCCGCAAGACGCTCAAGCGTCTCGCTGTCGAGCCCGTGCTCGCCGCCGGCATGCTCGGCGGCAATGAGTTCATCGAGCTTCCTTGCGAACGGCGCGGGGGCGAGCCGGAGCACGATTTGGGCGAAGCTTTCGATGAAACGACGCCGGCAGTCCCAGGCAAAGCGGGCATTGCCACTCATGCGGATCAGTCCGTCGACCACCGCCGGCGCGCAGCCGACATCGAGAACGGTGTCGAGCATGCCGGGCATCGAGCGTGCCGCGCCGGAACGCACCGAAACGAGCAAGGGATTGCGCTTGTCTCCGAATTTTCGTCCCGTCGTCTGCTCCAGGAAGGCGATGCCGTCGCGCAAGGCGTTTCCGACGGCAGCACGCGCTTCGGATTCACCGGCCACGATGGCCGCGCACAGATCGATCGGCAGCACGAAAGCAGGCGGAACGGGCAGGCCGAGCGCGGCCATGCGCGCGAGATTGGCGGCTTTGCTGCCAATCATATCTGCCGCGGGCTGTTCGGCCGAGCCGCCGCCGATACGGGCGATGTGCATGAGCGCTTCTCCGGTCAGGTGGCGAGTTCGTCGAGCACGCGCTCGCGCAAGACATGACCGAAGGCGGCCAGGCAGTCGGTCGCCCGCTCGATGGCGCGCGCCAGTTCGAGAACGGACAGGGCGGTCTTCAGGTCGGTTTCCCCGCGCAGCACGCGGGTGGTGAGCGCGCGCTCGGCGCGGTCGCCATCGTGCTCGGCCTCGATGAGCCTAGCCACGGCGGCGAAGGCGTCCTCGGAGTCGATGCGGCGTCCGTCCGGCACGTCAGCCGCTGCGACGGCGCCCCGCGCCGCGGCCTCGGCGCCGGCGATCGCCGCGTCGGCGAGATCGGCGAGAGGGCTCAGGAGGTCGGCGTCCATCGTCTCGGGCGCCAGCGAGGCGATGAACGCGGCCTGTTCGAGGTCGTCGATAGTCTGCTCGGCGATATCGACGAGACGCTTGATCGTGCCTTCGGCTTCGAAGCGTTCGATTTCCTGACGCGCTTCGAGCGCGATCCGGTCAGCCTTTTCTTCGATATGCCGCGCCCGGGCCGCGAAGGCCGCGCTGTCGAAATGTCGTCCGGCCTGTCGCTCCGCGATGAACAGCGCAATGCCGCCGGCGATATCGTGCGCCAGCCCCAGTTGGCGAACGACGATGGACAGCAGAATCCGATCGGCGCGCTGCAGGTGCCGCACCAGTTCGGCCTCGATGCGATCACGCGCGAGCCGGACCGAACCGCCTTCGAGCAGCGCTTCGGCCGATACGCGCAGTACGCCCCGCAGGAATTCCACGGCAGCGTCGCGGCCGAGCGCGCGATCGAGCCTTTCCCCGAAGCCGATTCGGTTGGGGGCGGCATGATGCACGGCGGAGGCGACCAGTTCGTCGCCGCCAAGCGCAAGAAAGCCGCGGTGGCCGAACCTGTTGCGTGCGCCCCAATCGAGAATGCCGATGGCGTCGCCTTTGGACACCCAGTTGCGCAGCACCTTGCGGGCCTTGTTCCAGTCGATGAGGAACACCAGCGAGGCGCCGAGCGCCTCAAGAAAGGCGTCGCGCAGTCCAGTGCCGTCGGCGGCGAGGCGACCGCTGATGAGATAGAATACGCCATCGTCGCCGAGGCCCTCGGCGCTCTTGCGGTCGAGCCCGCTCCATTCGACCGGGAAATCGCGCAACAGAGCGGTGAAGAATTTGGCTCGCGGCAGGTGCACGTCGGTATAGGTGACGGTCACGGCACGATCCTCGACGGCAATCACGACGACATGGGCGTCGGTCTCGCCGATATCGTTCTGGATCAAGAGGCGATTGCCGGTGCGCGCGGCAGTGGTCGACAGGCCCGGATGATCGAACTTGAGTTTGCGGGTGGCATCGAGGCCGCGCATGAAAGCGGCGACGGCAATACGGTCGTCGGCATGAAGACCGTGAACATGGGCACCGGCGAAGTCTTCTTCGGCGTGCGCTGCCGCGAGCCGATTGAGCGCCTTGTGCAGCTCCATGACCAGCCGGTGCAGGCTGACGCCGTTGCCGGCCGAGACGCTGGTCAGACGCGTGACCTCGGAAAGTTCGATCGTGTCCGCCGCTTGCGCCGCGCCGTCGGCGTGCAAGGCGGCTGCCCGTTCGCGGGCACGCGCGGCGTCATCCGGATCGCCGGCGGCGACGGCATCGATCATGGCATCGACGTCGCCCCAGATTGAATTGCGAAGCGCCGTCAGGCCCGGAGCAACGAGAATGTCGTGCGCCGTCAGCGTTGCGCCGTTCACCAGTGTTTCCAGCGGGAAGACATCGAGATTTACGCCGCGGCATTCTTCGCCCAGGTTGAAGGCCGCGCCTTGCGGATCGCAGGCGTGCCGTGCCGCCGCCTGCAGCACGCTCAAGCGCACCTTGACCCGGTCATTTGCGGCAAGCCCTTCCGCGATGCGGGACGGCAAGAGAATCTCGCCTTGTCCAAGATGCTCGACGATTTGCGACTTCATGACCGTGCCCGATTGGGCCGCCATTTGCGCATGCTGATGTGACAGCGGCTTTGCGGTAGATCATTCACAAAAATGTCACGTGCCGCGATTGTTCTGATCGCGAAAACGCCGCGGCTTGCGGCCGCGGCGTCATGTCTCGTGCGCGTTGAGACGCCGATCCCTCACGCGGCAGCGTGAGGTCGCGCGGCCAGCTTGAAGAACGCCGCCGCCAGATTGACATCCGTCTGCGTGAGGCCATGGCCGCCGGGCACGATGCGCTGTTCGGCCTTCGCGCCGCGTTCGTTCAGTTGCGCGGCGAGGCGCGCCGGATTGTCCGGCGAGGCCAGCGGGTCCTGCGCGCCGGACAGGATCAGCACCGGCGTGCCGGGGATCGGCAGCTTCGGCGGATCGGCGAGCGGCACCATCGCCCGCAGCAGCACTGCGCCGGACAGAACCTCCGGCCGTTGCAGCAGCATCGCCGCGGCGATGTTGGCGCCGTTAGAGAAGCCGAGCGCGATTGGGGCTTCGATGCCGTAGCGCTCGCGCGCCGCGACAACGAAGTCGGCCAGCTCGTCGGCGCGCCGCTTCACGTCGTCCTCATCGAACACGCCTTCAGCGAGGCGGCGGAAGAAGCGCGGCAGGCCGTTCTCCAAAACCTTGCCGCGCGGCGACAGCAGCGCCGCGCCCGGCGCCACGGCGCGGCCGAGTTCGATCAGGTCGTTCTCGTCGGCGCCGGTGCCGTGCAGAAGAAGGACCGGCGGCGTGTTCGCCGCCGATCCCTTTTCGAAGCGATGGATGAAGTCGGTCATCAAACCGTCTCCTCAAGCGAGGGCAGCACTTTCTCGATCTCGGCGCGGTGGCCTTCGAGGAAGGCCGGCAGCTTGAGATCCTTGCCGAGCGTCTCCACCGGCTCATCGACCGCGAAGCCGGGAACGTCAGTGGCGATTTCGAACAGCACGCCGCCGGGTTCGCGGAAGTAGATCGAGCGGAAGTAGTTGCGATCCTTCTGCTCGGTCGGATGCTGGCCGTGCTTCTCGATCAGCTTCCTCGCCATCGCCGCCTGCTCGGCATCGTCGGCCGCGCGGAAGGCGATGTGATGCACGGAACCGCGACCCATGCGACCCGGCAGGAAGCCGCCGGCTTCGTAGATATCGACATACGCACCGGGTGTCGCGGAGGCCTGATAGCGGATGATCGAGCCCTCACGCGCGACTTCCGTGTAGCCGAGGACATCGGTGAGGATCGCGCCGGTCTTGGCCGCCTTCTCGAGCAGCAGCGTCACGCCGTGAAAGCCGCGGATCGCATGCTCCGCCGGGATCCCGTCGACAGCCCATGCGGGTTCGCTGGCATCGGCGACGCCAACAAGAGCGAGCGACATGCCGTCCGGATCGGTGAAAGCGAGCACCGGTTCGCCGAAGCGCTTTTCCAGCGGTTCATAGGCGACGCCCTTTTCGGTGAGGCGATGCGTCCACCAGCCGATCGACGAGGCCGGCACGCGGAACGCGGTCTGGTGCGTCTGACCGACGCCGCCGCGGCCGGGGGCGGCATGCTCCCAGGGGAAGAAGGTGAGGATAGTGCCGGGCTGGCCCGCTTCGTCGCCATAATAGAAGTGATAGGTGCCCGGATCGTCGAAATTGACCGTGCGCTTGACGAAGCGCAGGCCGAGCGTGCGTGTGTAGAAGTCGAAATTGGGCTGGGCGTTGCCCGCGATCGCGGTGACGTGGTGGATGCCTGACATGACGGGCTCCTTTTCTGTGGGGCTCCTTGGCCCCGCCTGAATTCGTGCGGTTAAAGTGGTCCGTCCTTGATTAAACGACAATCTGGTAAAATGTGATCAGATTGTCTATGATTTGGCGACAATCGAGGATCGCCATACCGCCATGGACAAACTCGCCGGTCTCCGGGCCTTCATCAACGTTGTCGAAGCGGGGTCTTTCGCCGAGGCGGGGCGCAAGCTGCGGCTGTCGCGCTCCGCGATCAGCAAATATGTCGGCGAACTGGAGCGCGACCTCGGCGTCCAGCTCCTCAACCGCACCACACGGCAGGCGTCACCGACCGAGACCGGTCAGACTTACTATGAGCGTGCCGTCGCGGTGCTGGCCGATCTCGACGCCGCCGATCAGGCGGCGAGCCAACTGCAATCGACGCCGCGCGGCCTCTTGCGCGTCAACGCGCCGATGTCGTTCGGCACCATCAAGCTCGGGCCCGTGATCGCCGATTTCATGGAGCGCTATCCGGACCTGCAGATTCAGCTCGTGTTGACTGACGAGCAGGTCGATCCGGTGCAGGAAGGCCTCGACGTCACCTTGCGTATCGCCGAACTCGAGCCGTCATCGCTGATCGCGCGCAAGCTCGTCGATATCGAGCGCGTGGTCTGCGCCTCGCCGGGCTATTTCAAAAAGCATGGCAAGCCGAAGCAGCCGGCCGACCTGCGCCAGCATGAATGCCTGACCTACGGCTTTCTCTCCACCGGCAATCAATGGAAGTTCACCGGACCCGACGGCGCCGATCACTGGATCGCACCGAAATGGTCGCTCTGCGTCAACAATGCCGAGGTGCTGCGCGATGCCGCGGTGAAGGGCAGGGGCATTGCCGTGCTGCCGGTGTTCCTCGCCGAGCAGGAACTCAAGAGCGACAAACTCATCACCACGCTCGACGATTTCAAATCGCCGCAGCTCACGCTCTATGCCATCTACGCGCCGACGCGGCATTTGTCGGTGAAGGTGCGGCTGTTCATCGACTTTCTGGTCGAGCGCATGCGTTGACGCGCCCTCAGATGTCGCGGCGCACGCCGCCATCGAGTTCGACGGCCGCCCCATTGAGATAGCTCGCCTGACCCGACACCATGAAAGCGACCAGGCTGCCGACTTCCTCCGGCTGGCCAAAGCGTGTCGTGCCGCGCGCTGCGAGCAGGGCTTCCGCCACCTCGTCCTGCGATTGGCCGGTCCGTTCCATCTCGACGCGCAAGGTGGTCCTGAGGCGGTCGGTCATGAAGTAGCCGGGATTGATGGCGTTGACGCGCACGCCATCGCGGATGCCGATCTCGGCCAAAGCCTTGGTGAAGTTCAGCAGTGCCGAATTGACAGAGCCGCCGATGGTGAAGTCGGCGGCCGGCATGCGCGCGCCGAGGCCGGCGATGTTGACGATGGCGCCGCCGCTTTTCTTCAGCGCCGGCCACAGCGCCTTGCTGAGATGCACCGCGCCGAAGAATTTCAGGGCGAAGCCGCTCGTCCAGTCGTCGGCCGTGAGCGCAAAGAAGTCGCCGCGCTTGGTGGCGCCGGCGCAGTTGACCAGGACATCGACGGTGTCGAGCGTCGCCAGCGCGGTCTGTGCCGCATTCGCCAAAGTCTCCGGCGAGGCGAGGTCGGCGGCATGAACGTCGACTTTCACGCCGTAACGTTTCGTCAGATCGGCGGCGACCTCGTCGAGCTTGGCCCGGTCGCGGGCGATCAGAAACAGCCGCATGCCCTCGCGCGCCAGGGCTTCGGCGATGGCGGCGCCGAGGCCGCGGCTCGCGCCGGTCACGATCGCCGCCTTGCCGGCGAGGCCGAGATCCATGGTCGCACTCCTTCTCTAACCATGTCCGCGCCAAGATAGATCTGGCGAGCACGGTGGCAAACGCCGCGATGGGAGAGAATAGAAAGCCCGCGCGCGATGTCGAGGACAAGTATCGCGCGCAGCTCACGCCGATGAAGGCGCCCGCGTCACGCGGTCGGGCGGGTGAAGACGTAAGCCAGTCCAGTGAGCATCAGCGCCGCCACCGCCGTTGCCGAGAGCCAGCCCGGCTCGCTGCCGAACCAGAAGACGAGGAAGCCGGCGCTGATGCCAGCCAGCGACAAGAGCTTGCCGCGCCATGGAATGGCGCCGCTTTCGCGCCAGGCCCGCAAGGTCGAGCCGAAGCGGGGATGATCGAGCAGCCAGGCCTCGAGGCGTGGCGAGGAGCGCGCAAAGCAGGCCGCGGCCAGAATAAGGAATGGCGTCGTCGGCAGCACGGGCAGGAAAGCGCCGGCGAAGCCGAGGCCGACGAAAAGCACTCCCAAAGCCAGATAGATTTGACGCATTGCCTCTTTCGCCTCTCGCGACTGGCACCCTATGGCCGTGGCCGCCCGCCATGACAACGTGAACGTGGTGCCGCGCTGCGAGTATTTCCATGCGTGGCACGCAATTGGGGCGGAAGCGGCGCGGGATTCATCGTCGAAAGCCTTCCCCCGGCAATTGTTTTAGGGTTAAAATATCTCCCGGTACCATTGTTTCGGACACGGGTTCGGTCAGGTGAGGCTCATGAAAATCGCGGTTCTGGGTGGCGGCAACGGCTCTTACGCAGCGGCCGTCGACATGTCGGAAGCAGGGCACGAGGTCCGCTTCTGGCGGCGCGATGCGGCGGCGCTGGCGCCCGTGCTGGAAAGCGGCACGATCACGGTGCGCGACTTCAAGGGCGTGCGCGACGTCAAGATCGCCAAGCCGACCGCGGACCTTGGCGAAGCGGTGCGCGGCGCCGAGTTGATCGTCGCCCCGGTGCCGGCCTTTGCGCAGGAGGATCTGGCGGCGGCGCTGGCACCGCATCTGACCGACGGGCAGGTGATCTATCTGCCGCCCGGCACCTTCGGCTCATACCTGATGATGAAGGTGCTGCGCGCCAAGGGCTGCAAGGCCGACGTCGCCATCGCCGAGACCGGCACGCTGCCATGGCTGACACGCAAGCGCGGGCCCAATGAAGTCGCCATCACGACGCGCGCGACGCGCCTGCCGACCGGCGTTTTTCCGGCGCGTCTCACCGACAAGGCGCTCAAGGTGATTTCGGCGGCATTTCCCGGCGCCATCGAGCCGGTGGAGGACGCGCTGTCCGGCGCGCTGATGAATGCCGGGCCGATCATTCATCCGCCGCTGATCATCATGAGTGCGGCGCCGATCGAACATTTCGACCGCTGGGACATTCATAAGGAAGGCACGCAGCCGTCGGTGCGGCGCGTGCACGACGCGCTCGACGCCGAACGCATCGCGCTGCGCGAGGCGCTCGGCTACAAGGCACCGCATTTCCCGCTGGCCGATCATTACAAGACGTCGAACTGGATGTATGGCCAGCTCGCGCATGACAAGCTGGTCGACTCCGGTGACTGGCACGAGCATCTCGACCTCAAGACGCATCGCTATTTGCAGGAAGATGTCGGCATGGGTCTCGCCTTGATCGTCTCGCTCGGCGAATGGGCGGGCGTGCCGACGCCGGTCGCGGCCGGGCTTCTCGCCATCGCCGGCGCGGCGAGCGGCAATGACTTCCGCAAGACCGGCCGCACCATGGAAAACCTCGGCCTTGCCGGCGAAAGCCGCGAGAGCCTGTCGGCCATGCTGGGGAAGGGCATCTGATGAGCGCGCCGGTGATCGCCTGCGTTGGCGCCGGCCGCATGGGTCGCGGCATCGCCCATGCCTTCGCTTATGCCGGGCACGACGTTCGGCTGATCGACGGCAAGCCGCGCGACAAGGACGGACAGAAGCGCCTGTTCGCCGATTGCGACAGGGAAATCCGCGGCTCGCTCAAATCGGTCGCCGATATCGGCGGCTTCGACGCGGCCGATATCGATCCGATCATGGCGCGCGTGTCGTATTACGGCTTTGACGAAATCGGCGCCGGCCTCGACGGCGTGCGCATCATTTTCGAGGCGGTGCCGGAGACGGTGGAAGCCAAGAGCGAGGCTTTCTCCGTGATCGACCGTGTTGCGGCGAAGGACGCCATCATCGCCTCGACAACCTCGACATTTCTCTCGACCGAATTGTCGGGCTACAGCCGGCGGCCGAGCCACTTCCTCAACGCGCACTGGCTCAACCCGGCTTTTATCGTGCCGCTGATCGAACTGAGCGCCACCGACGACACCGATCGCGGTGTGATGGCAGAGTTCAAGGCAGTGCTGGAATCGATTGGCAAGGTGCCGGTGGAGTGCAAGGCCTCGCCCGGCTACATCGTGCCGCGCATCCAGGCGCTGGCGATGAACGAGGCGGCGCGGCTGGTGGAAGAGGGCGTCGCCTCCGCCGAGGATATCGACAAGGCGGTGAAATACGGCTTCGGCTTCCGCTTCGCCATTCTCGGCCTGCTCGAATTCATCGACTGGGGCGGCGGCGACATTCTGTTCTATGCCAGCCGCTACATGACCGACGCGATGAAGAGTGATCGCTTCGAGGCGCCGCAGATCGTCAAGGACAACATGGCTGCGGGGCGCAACGGCCTGCGCGACGGCAAGGGCTTCTACGATTTCACCAAGATGGACGTGCCGGCCTATCGCCGTGAGCGGCTGTCGGCTTTCCTCAAGGCGCTCGACCAGATGGGGCTGGCCAAGCCGCCGGTCGTCAGGCGGTAGGGACTAACCCTGTTCGATCAGTGATTGGCCTGGCCGCCGAGATAGGTCGCGATCAGGCGCGGATCGTCGATCAGGGTGGCGGACGAACCGGAATTCACGATCTCGCCGGTCTCCATCACATAGCCGAAGCTCGCGGTCTCGAGTGCGGCGCGTGCATTCTGCTCGACCAGCAGGATCGATACGCCGGTGTCCTGCAGCGAGGCGATGATGCGGAAGATCTCCTTGGTGATGAGCGGCGCGAGACCGAGGCTCGGCTCGTCCAGCATCAGGAGTTTAGGCTTGGCCATCAGCGCGCGGCCGAGCGCCAGCATCTGCCGCTCGCCGCCGGACAAGGTGCCGGCTTTTTGCGCATGGCGTTCGCGAAGGCGCGGGAAGCGCCCGTAGACTTCCTCCATCGAAGCCTTGATCGCCACTGAGCCGTCGCGGCGCGTATAGGCGCCGAGCAGCAGGTTGTCATAGACCGACATGTCGGCGAACAGTTCGCGCCGCTCCGGCACCAGACAGAAGCCCATCTCGATGCGGTCTTCGGTCGGCAACGACGTGATGTCGATGCCGTCGAAGACGACGCGGCCGGCCGCCGGAATCATGCCGATGGCGCTGGTCAGAAGGCTGGTCTTGCCGGCGCCGTTCGGGCCGATCACGGTAACGATCTGGCCGCGATCGACTTCGAGCGAGACATTGCGCACGGCCTCGGCCTTGCCGTAGCTGACGCTGACATTCTGGATGGAGAGCAGGGCCATCAGGCGACGCCTCCGAGATAAGCTTCCTGCACGCGGGTATCGGCGCGCACCGCGGCCGGATCGCCCTCGCACAGCTTGCAGCCGAATTCCATGACGACGATGCGGTCCACAAGACCCATGACGAATTCCATGTCGTGCTCGACCAGCAGGATGGTGAGGCCCTCGGCGCGCAAGGTGCGCAGCAGTTCGGCGAGCGCCAGCTTTTCCTGGCGGCGCAGGCCGGCGGCCGGTTCGTCCAGCACCAGCAACACCGGGTCGGCCGCGAGCGCGCGGGCGATCTCGAGAACGCGCTGATTGCCGAGCGGCAAATTGCCGGCGAGTTCGTAGGGCCGGTCGCCGAGGCCGACGCGATCGAGTTGTTTCATGGCCTCGTGGCGCGCGCGGGCCTCCTCGGCGCGATCGAGACGCAGCGCGCTTTTGATGAAGCCCGCTTTGGTGCGGCCATAGGCGCCGAGCAGCACGTTGTCGATCAGCGTCATCTTCGGCCGCAGCTTGACGTGCTGGAAGGTGCGGGCGATGCCGGCGGCGGCGATCTTCGAGGCGTTGGCACCGGTGATGTCCTTGCCGGCGAAGGTGATGCGCCCGGCGCTGGGCTGCAGCGCGCCGGTGATCAGGTTGAACATCGTGGTCTTGCCGGCGCCGTTCGGACCGATGAGCGCCAGGATTTCGCCGGCACGAACGTCAAAGCTGACGTCGTTGACCGCGATCAGGCCGCCGAAGCGGCGCGTCACCGCGTCGACCTGCATCAGGGCCGTGTCCTTGGCCGGCTGTTGCTGGCGCGGCAGGGCTTCGGCCTGCGGCGGGCGTTCGCGATGCGGCTCGGGAATCCACTGCGCGATGAAGGGTACGATGCCGTTGCGGGCACGCTGCAGGAACAGGATGAA
Source organism: Pseudolabrys sp. FHR47 (assembly GCF_005153485.1). Taxonomy (NCBI): domain Bacteria; kingdom Pseudomonadati; phylum Pseudomonadota; class Alphaproteobacteria; order Hyphomicrobiales; family Xanthobacteraceae; genus Pseudolabrys; species Pseudolabrys sp. FHR47. The sequence continues at coordinate 3,183,065 of NZ_CP039740.1, read as the reverse complement.
CAGCGAGGCGAAGACCACGACCTCGAGCTGGCCGGAGGAGCCCGGCGCTATTTTCGGCAGCACGTCCTGGATGCCGTTCTTGAGCAGGATGATGATCGCCGCGCCGACCACGGCGCCGAGCAGATAGCCGGAGCCGCCGATCATCGCCATCATCAGGAAGATGATGCTCATGGTGACGTCGAAGGGCGTCGGGCTGACGAAGCGGCTCATATGGGCGTAGAGCCAGCCGGACAAAGCGGCGCAGAGCGCAGCGATGACGAAGGTGATGAGCCGGATCTGCAGAGCATTGACGCCGAGCGATTCCACCAGCGCATTGCCGCCGCGCAGCGCCCGCAGCGCGCGGCCGACACGCGAATCCAGGAGGTTGTGAATGCCGAGCATGGACAGCAGCAGCGCACCCCAGATCAGGTAGAAGATCTGTCCGCTGTCGGTGAGCGCAACGCCGGCGATTGAGATAGGCGGCAGCGACGGGATGCCGTCATAGGCGCCGAGGCCGGGGATATTGCCGAAACTGAAATACAGCGCCAGGCCCCAGGCGATCGTGCTCAGCGACAGGAAGTGGCCGCCGAGGCGCAGGGTCACGGCGCCGAGAATGGCGGCGATCAACCCAGTCAGCACCAGCGCGAGGATGAGGCCGAGCCACGGCGAATAGCCCATCACCGCCGATGCCCAGCCCGTCGCATAGGCGGCGATGCCCATGAACGAGGCCTGGCCGAACGAAACCATGCCGGCATTGCCGGTGAGCAGCACGAGGCCGAGCGCAATCAGCGAATAGACGCCGATATAATTGAGCAGCGTGATCGAGAACGGCGCGAGATAAAGCGGCGCCCCGAGCAGTGCGACGAAGGCGAGAACGCCGACGGCGATGGTGATCTGCCGGCTCATTCCTCGTCCTCTTCCTCGGCGTGAACCAGCGTATAGGACCGCCACAACAGGACGGGGATCAGGATCGAGAACACGATCACGTCCTTGAACGGGCTCGACAGGAACGCGGCGAAGCCCTCGAGAATGCCGACGAACATCGAGCCGACGGCGGTGACCGGGAAGCTCACCATGCCGCCGATGATGGCGCCGACGAACGACTTGAGGCCGATCAGGAATCCTGAGTCGTAGAAGATGGTGTTCACGGGCGCGATCAGGATGCCGGACACGGCGGCGAGCACGGAGCTGAGCAGGAAGGCGATAGTGCAGGCCTGCTGCGGGCGGATACCCATTAGTCGCGCGCCGGTGCGGTTGATCGCCGTGGCATGCAGCGCCTTGCCGTAAAGCGTGAAGTTGAAGAACAGGTAGAGCAGGAAGCTGAAGAAGATTGCCGAGCCCAGGATCAGCATGGCCTGGCCGGATACCGGCGTGCCGGCGATGATAGTCGTGAAGTCGACCAGGCTCTGCGTGCGCACGCCTTCCGGGCCGAAGAACAGGAGGCCGAGGCCGCTCATGGCGAAGTGCAGTGCGACCGACACGACCAGCAGCAGGAGCACGGTGGCGTCCGCGATCGGCTGATAGACGATGCGATTGAGCAGCGGCGCGATCGGCAGGATGACGGCGACCGTCAGGAAGAGGCGCAGCGGCGTCGGCAGCAGCGTGCCGGCGGTGAGCCAGATGACCGCCGCGGGGATGAGCGGCAGAACGAGATAGAAAAGGAGGGCGCGTGGGATCTTGCCGGTCGCGCCGGACCGCCAAAGGCTGAAGATTTCCATCAACGTCGCCAGGACCGCGAGGAAGGCGACCATGCCGACGGTGCCGGGCAGATGCTTGTTCTCGAGGCTCGCCAGCGTCAGGGCCGTGAAGGCGGCGATGTCGCCGAAGGGGACGAAGATGATCCGCGTGACCGCGAAGATCAGGACGAAACCGATGGCGATCAGGACATAGATGGCGCCCGAGGCGATGCCATCGATGGCCAATATCGCGGCGATCTGTGCGTTCATGGTGGTGTGCTCAAATCGCCGCGATACCGGATTCGCTGTTTAGGGCTGGTACACCCACTTGCCGTCGACGAGCTTGACGACGACGAGGCTGCGCTCATCGACGCCGAAATAGGACTTCGGCGTGAAGTTGTAGACGGCATGCACGCCGGCGACGTTCTTGTTGGCATAGACCGCGTCCATCACGGCCTGGCGGAACTCCTGGGTGCCGGGCTTGGCCTTGGTCATCGCGACCTTGGCGGCTTCGAGGAACACGACCCAGGCGTCGAAAGCATAGCCGGAGAAGCCGTCGTCGGCTTCGCCGCCATTCACCTTCTTGAAGGAATCGTGGAACGCGGTGCCGATCTTCTTGGCGAAGTGATCGTTCGGCAGCTGGCTGGTGACGACGACCGGACCGGCCGATACCTGCGTGCCTTCGGCAGCCTTGGCACCGATGCGCACGAAGTCGCGGTTCAAGAGCGAAGGGGTGCCGTAAAACGGCCCCTTGAAGCCGAGCTTGCGCAGCTCGAGCAGCGGCAATGCACCCTGTGTCGCCGAACCGCCGTTGATGAAGGCTTCGGGGCTCGCCGCCACGACCTTGAGCGCCTGCGCGGTCACGGACGTGTCGGTGCGGGCATAGCGTTCGTTGGTGAGGACCTTCGGACCGCCATTCGCTTCGGCCGCCTTGGCGCCGTTATAGACGAGGTCGCCCCAGGAATCGGAGAAGCCGATGAAGCCGACGGTCTTGATGCCATCGCGTTTCATGCGATCGGCGATCACCTTCACCATCAGCGGCGGCGTCTGCACCATGCTGATGCCCCACGGGTGGCCGTCGGCCGGGATCGGAACGCTGACCGGCGATACGGCGAAGAACGGCACCTTCAATTCATTGGCGACGGTCAACATCGCGTTGGTGCCGGGCGCGCTCGACGTGCCGATCATGACGTCGACCTTGTCCTGCTCGACAAGCTTGCGCGCATTCTTGGTCGCCTGAGACGGATCCGAGCCGTCGTCGAGCTTGATCAGTTTGATCTTCACGCCGCCGAGCTCGCTCTGGTAGGCGTAGGCGGCGTTCATGCCCTTTTCGTAGTTGAGACCGATCGAGGAAGCGGGCCCGCTGAGCGATGTCACAAAGCCGACCGTGATCTCCTGTGCGTGCGCCGTACCTGCAAGAAGCAAACCGGCAAACGCTGAAACGCCGAACACGAGTTTTCGCATGGTGATCTTCCTGCCTTTAATGGTGTCGCCTGTTCACGAGACTTCCAAAGAAACTCACGCTGTCAGAGGCCGGCCGGACATTCCGGTCTGCTTCCCATGCCGCTGCGACATGCATGTCTCGCGCCAATTCCGCGACGCAGGACAACAATCCACGCCCGAAGCACGTGCTTGCCGCTGTCGGCAATTATTTTAATCTTAAAATGATCGGTTTTGGCGAGTCAACAAGCGCCCGCGTCGCAAGCGCTTTTAAGTGCGTTTAACCTTGTAGCCGGCGGCTTCGCGGTCCCACGTCTGGGCGGTGACGCCCCGTTCGGTCAGTTTGTATTTCTGAACCTTGCCGTTTTCGGTCGTGGGCAGGACATCGACGATGTCGACGTAACGCGGCACTGCGAAATAGGGTAGGCGCGGTTCGCAATACTGGATCAGGTCGAGCGGATTAAGCGTCTGGCCGGGATGAAGAACCGCGGCGATCATTACTTCATCCTCGGCCAGGGAGGATCGCACCGGGAAGGCCGCGGCCAGTGCAACCGCAGGATGGCTCAGAAGAACCTGTTCGACTTCGAATGACGAGATATTTTCGCCGCGGCGGCGGATCGCATCCTTGATGCGGTCGACGAAACGGAAATAGCCGTCGCTCTCGCGCACGACGCGGTCGCCGGTGTGAAACCACAGATTTTGCCACGCTTCGACGGTCTTTTCGGGTGCGGCAAAATAACCGGTGGCAAAGGCAAACGGTTCGTTCGCGCGCACCAGCAATTCGCCGGGCTCGCCATCGGGCACGTCGTTATCGTCTCCATCGACGACGCGCGCCTCAAAGCCGGCGAAGACGGTGCCCATCGTGCCCGGACGTTGCCGGTCCCATGTCGTGCCGATGGCAAAATTGGTTTCGGTCGAGCCCCAGCCGTCGACCAACTTGATGCCGGTGCGTTCGGTGAATTCCTCATGGAAGCGCGCGGGCACACCGGGCGCCAGCGCAATCTTCACCTTGTGTGCGCTTTCCTCGGGCGAGCGCGCGCGCGACAGCAGAATGGGCACCATGGCGCCAAGCACATAGGTGGCGGTCGCCTGCGAGCGCGTCAGTGCGGCATAGAAGTCCGATGCGGAGAAACGCTTTTCGTAAACGACGCTGATGCCCATCAGCATCGCCTGGAAGAATGTGTTGAGCGCGTTGGTGTGGAAGAGGGGCAATGTCGATTGCAGACGATCATCGCCGCTCAGGCTTAGAAGCGCGGCGGTGTTGGCGCCCCACCAGAAATATTGTGCGTGCGGACAGCAGACGCCTTTCGATGGCCCGGTCGTGCCGGATGTATAAAGAATGGTCAGCATGTCGCGCGGCCGCATCACCGCGGCTTCGCAGGTCGCGCGCGCGGCCGGCACCGGCTGCGACACGAACTTGCCGGCCTGCAGCGGCTTGTCCGCGTCGATGGTCCAGATCGTTTCGAGCGGCAGCGCCGCGAAATCGAGATGCTTGAGATTGCCTGCGAATTGGCCTTCGACGATGAGCAGGCGGGCAGCCGAATTGGTCAGGATGTGCTGCAACTGATGGCCGCGCGAGGCGGTGTTGATCGGCACGGAGACGGCGCCGATCCAGGCGCAGCCGAGAAAGGCGCGTATGAACTCGAAGCGGTTGGAGCAGATCAGCGCGACGCGATCGCCTTTTTTGATGCCTGCGGCGAGCAATGTCGCGCCGAACGCGGCGGCTTCATCGCGGGTTTGCGCATAGGTCCAGGACCGATCGCCAAAGCCGACCAGTGGCTTATCGCCATACCGGACGGCTTGTCGCGTCAGCATCGCCGGCACGGTGCGATCGCCGGGCGCGAAGCTTTGCGACAATTGCCGCACCAGCGCCGCGGCGGCGGGGTTCGGTTCGGACGAGAATGGCTGCGATGACTTGGACATTCTGGAAAATATTTCTAACTTAAAATATCTTGGCTCCGCAACGGAATTCGCACAAGGGCGGGCAGGTCCGCGGGAGGCATCGATGCGCATCTGGTATCAAAGCTATGTCGACTACGATAACGGCAAGATTTATTGGGACCGGCTGCGTGCCCATTTGAAGACAGTTGTCGACGAAGGCACCGAGGTTGAGGTGCATGGCATCACGCCGCACGATTCCTATGCGCATCCGATCGTCGAGATGCGCTGCGCGCGCGAGGTCATCTGCAACGCGGTGCGTGCCGAGCGTGAGGGCTATGACGCCTTCGTCGTCGGTCACTTCCAGGATGCCGGCCTTTACGAAGCGCGTTCAGTTGTGAACATCCCGGTGGTGGCGCTCGGCGAGGCTTCGATGCTGTACAGCTGCCAGCTCGGTCAGCGTGTCGGCATTGTCACCATCAATACCCGGTACATTCCGTGGTTCCGTCATCAGATCGCCAAGTATGGCCTTGAGCGCCGCATCACCGGCATCCATGCGATGCAGTTCGAGCCGGGGCAGATCCTGAAAGCCTATGAATCCGAAGCGCTCGCCGAAAAGGTGAAGGACCTGTTCGCCGAGCAGGCCAAACCGCTGGTCGCGGATGGTTGCGAGGTGCTGATCCCCGGTGGCGGCATCCCGATGCTGCTGTTCTCGGCGATCCACGGCCATGCCGTGGACGGCGCGCCGGTGATCAACGGCATCCCGATCGCCGTCAAAATGGCGGAACTGGCGGTGAAACTGCGCAAACTGGCCGGCGTCGGCGTCAGCCGCGCGGGCGAATTCGTCAAAGCGCCGCCGGAAATCATCGAGGAATTCATGACCCACCCGAAAGGTCTGTAAAACCGGGCCACGGGGACATTGCCAAGCGGATTATTTTAGACCTAAAATAATCCGCACATGTCCGAAACCCTGACATTGACCGTGACGGAAGCGCGGTCCGAAACGCCGCTAGTCCGCGCCGTCACCCTGGCGCGGACGCATGGCGAACCGCTGCCGTCCTGGCAGCCGGGCGCGCATATTCGCGTCAAACTGCCGGGCGGCGATGATCGTTCCTATTCGCTGATCAACCTGCGCGACGATGCGCAGGCGACGACACGGCCCAAGGCCTACAGCCTCGGTATCCGGCTCGAAGACCCGAGCCAGGGCGGCTCGCGCTTCATGCATGCGCTCAAAGCCGGCGACAGCGTCGAGGTGCTGGCGCCGTCCAACAATTTCCCGCTCAATCCGGGCGCTGAACCCGTCGTGCTGATCGCCGGCGGTATCGGCATTACGCCGATCGCCTCGATGGCGGCGGCGCTGACCACCGACAAGCGGCCATACCGACTTTACTACGCCGGACGCTCGCGCGAGCAGCTCGCCTTCGTCCCGGCGCTTCAGGCGTTATGTGGTGACAAGCTTGTGCTGCATGTCGACGATACCGCCGGACATGTATTCGACATTCGCGGCCTGATGGCGTCGCTGAAGAACAATGAGCCGGTCTATTGCTGCGGTCCGCGCGCGATGATCGACACCGCCATTGCCGCCGCCAGGGATCTCGGCTGGGACAACGGCCGGCTGCGCTTCGAGCTGTTCACCGCGGCGGTGCCGGCCGCCGGCGATGCGTCGTTCGAGGTCGTCTTGAAAAGCTCCGGCGAAAGCTTTCTAATTCCGCCCGACAAAACCATCCTCGACGTGCTGATCGATGCCGGCAAGGACCCGCTGCACGACTGCAAGCGCGGCGATTGCGGCATCTGCCAGGTGGATGTGGTCGAAGGCGTGCCGGACCACCGCGATTATATCCTCACCGATGCCGAAAAGGCCGAGGGGAAAAAGATGCAGATTTGCGTGTCACGATCCAAGAGCCCGCGTCTGGTTCTCGATTTGTGACGACCGTAACGGAGAAGGGCGATGGCGAGATACCGCGACAACGTCGAAGCAGTCCGTAACCTGGTGCGTCCGGCCGAAGTGCATCGCGACGTCTATATCGACGACGAGGTGTTCCAGCTCGAGATGGAGCATCTGTTCGCCAACACCTGGGTCTATATCGGCCATGACAGCCAGGTGCCCAACCCGGGCGATTACTTCGGCACCACGATCGGCCTGCAGCCTGTGTTGATGGTTCGCCACACCGACCAGTCGGTGAAGGTGCTGTTCAATCGCTGCCCGCACAAGGGCACGCGCATCACGACGGAAACCTGCGGCAACACCGGCAAGTTCTTCCGCTGCCCGTATCACGCCTGGAGCTTCAAGACCGATGGTTCGCTGCTCGCGATCCCTCTGAAGAAAGGTTACGAGAACACCGGTCTCGAGCAGAGCCATGCCGGGCAGGGCATGACGCCGGTGCGGCACGTGCACAATTATCGCGGCTTCGTTTTCGCCAAGATCAATGATTTCGGCCAGGGCTTCGAGGAATTCTTCGGCGAGAGCCTGTCGAGCTTCGACAACATGATCGACCGCTCGCCGGTCGGGAAACTCGAAGTCGCCGGCCTGCCGTTGCGTTACATGCACAACTGCAATTGGAAGATGCTGGTCGAGAACCAGACCGACACCTGCCACCCGATGGTCGCGCATGAGTCCTCGGCCGGCACCGCGGTCAATGTCTGGAAGAATGCGCCGCCCGGCACCAGAAAGCCGATGGCGGTGGAGATCTTCGCGCCGTTCATGAGCCCGTATGAGTTCTTCGAGAACATGGGCATCCGCGTCTGGCCGAACGGCCACGGCCACACCGGCGTTCATCACTCGATCCACTCGGACTATTCGGCCATTCCGGGCTATTTCGAGAAGATGGTGGCGGCCTACGGCGAGGAGCGCGCAAAGCACATCCTCGGCGAAAACCGCCACAACACGGTCTATTTCCCCAATCTGATGATCAAGGGGCCGATCCAGCTCATCCGTCTGTTCAAGCCGCTGGCACCGAACAAGACCCTGGTCGAGTCCTATACCTTCCGTCTGGTCGATGCGCCGGATGTGCTGCTCGAGCGTACGCAGATGTACAACCGGCTCATCAATGCGCCGACCTCGGTGGTCGGCCATGACGATCTGGAAATGTACGAGCGCGCCCAGGAAGGCCTGCATGTCGACGCCAATCAATGGGTCAATGTGCAGCGGCTCTACGATCCGGCCGAACCGGTCGATGTGACGGCCGAGACCAACGGCACGACCGAATGGCAGATGCGGAACCAGTTCCACGCCTGGCAGAAATTCATGACAATGTCGATGTAAGCAGGCGCTCATGACAAGCCCGACCGACAAAGAGATCATCGACTTCGTCATCCACGAGGCGCGGTTGCTCGACCAGCACCGCTTCGAGGAGTGGCTCGCCCTCTACACCGACGACGCCTATTACTGGATGCCGCTGGAGTGGGGGCAGACCGATCCCAAGCTGGTCGGCTCGTTGATGTACGAAGACAAGCTGCTGCTGCAGATTCGCGTCGAGCGGCTCAAGGGCAACCGCACTTTCTCGCAGAAGCCGAAGAGCCGCTGCCACCACGTCCTGCAGACGCCGCAGATCGACAGCCGCGACGATGCGAAGAACGAATATGTCACCTGGACGCCGATGCATTACGTCGAGACGCGGCACGACGATCAGCAGCTTTACGCCGCCTGGGCGACGCATACGCTGACCGTGGTCGGCGGCGTCCTCAAGATCAAGCTGAAGCGCGTCGACCTCGTCAATTGCGAGGCGGCCTTCGGCAACATCCAGTTGTTCATGTGATGGGGGCATTGAGCGACCCGCAACGAAACGCCCGTCGTGGATACGACGGCGTGGTGATGTGCGCGCCGGTGACGGTGCCCTATGTCCGGTATTCGACCGACACCGCGCATTGGTGGATCGGCCGCGCGCTGCATCAACTGACCAAGACGGCGGGCATTACGCCGAAGGACCTCGACGGCCTCGTTCTATCGAGCTTTACCACCGGCGCCGACAGCGCGGTGGGCATGACGCAGCATCTCGGCCTGTCGCCGCGCTGGCTCGATCATGTGCCGATGGGCGGGGTGAGCGGCGTTGTCGGCCTGCGCCGGGCCGCCCGCGCCGTGCAGAACGGCGATGCCCAGTTCGTCGCCGTTGTCGCCGGCGACACCAACCACGTCGATTCGTTCCGCAAGACGCTGTCGTCGTTCTCGCGCTTCGCGCAGGACGCGGTCTATCCTTACGGCTCCGGCGGCGCCAACGCCTCCTTCGCGCTGATCACCAAGAACTACATGAACAAGTATGGCGTAACGCGCGAGGATTTCGGCAAAATCTGCGTGGCGCAGCGCGACAATGCGCTGTCTATCCCCTTCGCCATGATGAAGAAAAAGCTGACGCTCGATGAATACATGAATGCGCGACCGATTTCGGATCCGCTGCATCTGTTCGACTGCGTCATGCCCTGCGCCGGGGCCGAGGCGTTCCTTGTCTGCCGTGAGGATGTGGCCAAGTCGCTCGGATTGCCGGCGGTGCGCATTCTCTCCACCATCGAACGGCACAACTCGTTTCCTGACGACCCGATCCAGGTGCGCGGTGGCTGGGCCGTGGATATCGATGACCTCTGGCAGATGGCCGGCGTCAAGCCGGACGACGTCGATCTGTTGCAAACTTACGACGACTATCCGGTGATCATCACCATGCAGTTCGAGGATCTCGGCTTCTGCAAGAAGGGCGAGGGCAAGGATTTCATCCGCCAGCACACCTTCACCACGGACGGCAGCTTTCCGCACAACACATCGGGCGGACAGTTGTCGACCGGGCAGGCGGGCGCGGCGGGAGGCCATCTCGGCATCACCGAGGCGATGCGCCAGTTGATGGGCCAGCCGATCGGCAAGCCGGTCAAGGATGCGAAGATCGCCGTGGTCTCCGGTTTCGGCATGATCAATTACGATCGCGGCCTGTCGTCGGGCGCCGCCGTTCTGGCGAGGGCATCATGACCGAGCCACTCGTTCGCCCGAAACGCAAGAACCCGCTCAAGCGCACCCGGCAGCCGCTTTATCCGCAATCAATCCGCAGCCGCACCGCCCATGGCCTGACCTTGGCGGCGGCCGAAGGCCGCTTCGAGCTGCAGACCTGCGAGGAATGCAGCGCGGTGTTCTATCCGCCGCGCGATGCCTGCCCGAAATGCCTGTCGGACCGGGTTCCGTTCAAACCGGTCGACAATCGCGGTATGCTGCTCGCCGAAACGACGATCCGCACCTCGACCGATCCCTACTTCCGCGAACGCACGCCCTGGCGCGTCGGCCTGACCAGGCTCGACATCGGGCCGGTGATCCTGTCGCATATCCACGGCGACGTTCTTGAAGGTGACCGCGTACGCCTCGATCTCAAGCTCGACAAAGGCGGCGCGCCGGTGATGATTGCGTTGCCAGCGAAAGACACCCCCAACATGGCCGACGATCCGCACTTACGCGAAATGACGTCCGACCCGAAGTTCCGCCGTGTGCTCATTACCGATGGCCGCACGCCGGTCGGGCAGGCGATGGCCAAGGCCTTCTCCGAGGCCGGATGCAATATCGTCTTCGTCGGCATTGCCGATCCGTGGAAGCCGTTTCCGGGGCAGGACGAGCTGAAAAAGATCGAGCGCGTCGAGATCGTGCCGCTTGATGTCACGGACACCGAGTCGGTGACCGAGCAGGCCGAGCAGAATGGCGGGCGCATCGACATCGTCGTCAACACCGCGGAGCACATTCGCGCCGGCGGCATCATGCAGCGCCGCGGCCTCACGGTGGCGCGCGAGGAGATGGATGTCCGTTACTTCGGCCTGATGCGGCTGGCGCAGGCGTTTGGCCCGGCGATGCGTGGCCGCGGCGCCGACGGCGTCAATTCGGCGGCGGCCTTCGTCAATCTCTTGTCGGTGCACGCGCTGATGAACTGGCCGCAATACGGCGCCTATTCGGCGGCCGAGGCGGCGTCGCTGTCGGCGTCGCAATGCTTGCGCGCGGAATTGCGACCCGGCGGCGTCAAGGTGCTCAATGTGTTCTTCGGGCCGCTCGACACCGAATGGTTCCAGACCGTGCCGCCGCCGAAGGTGACGCCGGCGGTGCTCGCCAAGGCGGTGGTGCAGGCGCTGCAGCGCGGGCTCGAGGATGTGTTCGTCGGCGACATAGCTGAGGATATCCGGGCGCGGCTCGCCGCCAATCCCAAGGCGCTCGAGCGCGAACTGGCAGGATAGGACAGGGTTATGGCTTCCGATCTTCTCGGCTTCGCCCAGCGCATCGCGCAAGGTTCGATCAAGGTGATCGACCTGACCGCGACCCTTTCGCAGGAATTTCCCACCATCGTATTGCCGCCGGAATTCGGCCAAGCGGCGCCGTTCCGCATCGAGGAAATCTCGCGTTACGACGAGCGCGGCCCGGCGTGGTACTGGAACAACTTTTCGATGTCCGAGCATGCTGGCACGCATTTCGACGCGCCGGTGCACTGGATTTCGGGCAAGGACCTGCCGAACAACGCCGTCGACACGATCGACCCGCGCAATTTCATCGCGCCGGCATCGGTGATCGATTGCTCCAAGGAATGCGCCGACAATCCGGACTTCGAACTGACCGTGCCGTTCATCGAGGCCTGGGAGAAGGCGCACGGCCGCATCAATGCCGGCGACTGGGTGCTGTTGCGCACCGACTGGTCGAAGAAGCCTTATCCGGAATATGCCGGCATGGGTGACGATGGCGCGCACACGCCGGGCCCGGTGCCAGCCGCGGTCAAATGGCTGGTCGAAGAGCGCGACGTGCACGGCTTCGGCACCGAGACCATCGGCACCGATTACGGCCAGGCGCAGCATTTCAATCCGCCTTATCCGGCGCACTTCTATATGCACGGCAAGGGCCGCTATGGCCTGCAGTGCCTGACCAATCTCGACCAGCTGCCGCCCAAGGGCGCGGTGATCGTGGCCGCGCCGCTGAAAATCAAGAACGGCTCGGGCAGCCCCTTGCGCGTTCTGGCGCTGGTGGAGGGGGCATGAGCGCGAATATTGCGATCGTCACCGGCGGCGCCTCCGGCATCGGCGCCGAGATCGTACGGCAATTGCTGGCAGCCGGCTACGAGGTCGTGGTGTTCGACCGACAGAAGCCGAAGAGCGCGGACGCCAAGTTGCACGGCGTCGAGGTTGATCTTTTGGACAACAACGCGGTGGCGCAGGCCGCCGCCGATATTGCCAAGCGCTTTGCCATTACTCACGTTGTGCACAATGCCGGCGCCATCCGGCCGGCGACCATCGAGCAGACGAAAATCGAGGATGTGCAGGCGCTGACGCAGCTGCATATTGGCGCGGCTTTGACCATCACGCAGGCCGTGCTGCCCGGCATGAAGGCGCGCGCCTTCGGCCGCATCGTCCTGATGTCGACGCGCGGCGCTTTAGGTTTGGCTTCGCGCACGGCCTATGGCTCGACGAAAGCCGGCGTCATTGGACTGGTACGGAGCTGGGCGCTTGAATTGGCGCCGGCCGGCATCACCGTCAACGCCGTGGCGCCGGGACCGATCGGCGACACCGACATGTTCCGCGGCGTCATCCCGGTCGGCGATCCGCGCGAGCAGACGCTCGCCGCCGCCATTCCGGTGAAGCGACTTGGCCGCAGCGACGACGTCGCGCGCGCGGTGATGTTCTTCGCCGATCCGGCGAACTCCTTCGTCACCGGGCAGACGCTTTTCGTCTGTGGTGGGTCGAGCGTGGGCTCGATTGTGATCTAGCGCGCTTAACCTCTCCCATGGGGAGAGGTCGGATCGCCGCAGGCGATCCGGGTGAGGGGTTACAGACCCGCGATTCAGGAACCCCCTCACCCCAACCCTCTCCCCGATGGGGAGAGGGAGCAGGCAGTGCGCTGGGCTAGCGCGCGGGCCAATTCGCTCTAATGCAAAAAGCTGTCGACGGTCTTCATTGCGCCGTCGAGCGCGACGCCTTCCTCATCCTTGAGTGCGGCCTCGCGCAGGCGGCGGACCCATTCGGCGGCGTCGTTGCGCCCTTCAAGCTTGTCGGCGGCGGCCATGACGCGGTCGAATTTCGAGAGCCCGCGCGCATGGGTGTCGGAGTAGCCTTTGACCAGACGGCGATTGTTGAGCAGTTCGACGGCGAGCTCGTAGTCTTTCACGGCAGCTTGTTTCACCCGCGCGAGCCAGGCATCGCGATGCGCGATCTCATTGGCGTGACGCAACGTGCCGCGGCGGAAGCGCTTCAGCCCGCCGAGAATATAAAGCATTAGGAACCAACGGATCGTCCCGGTGCGCACGCGGCGGCCGCGATTGACGATTTTGTCGAGGCGCTGAAAGAGACGCGGCCGTGACTCGATGAATCGGCCCAGCGCCTTCGGCAATGAACCGGCGACTTCGTCCATGCGCGGATGCATGAATTCGGTCGTATAGATGAGCTGATCCGGCGCGACGCCGACTTCCTTGCGCACGCGCTCGAAGCGGCTGGCCCGCGTCTTGAGATCGGCGACGCGATAGACGTCGTCATAGGCCATGGCGACGGCGATATATTTGGCGGCTGCCTCTGTGAGGGCATGGCCGCGATCAGCGCGATCCAGTCCGAGAATGCCTTTGACGAGATCGAGATATTCGCGGCCATAGGCGATATCCTGATAGTCGACGACGCGTTGCAGGCCGGCCGTGAGCATCGCCTGCGCTTCGGACGGAAACTCGGCCTGCGCACGCATCATCAGCGCGGCGTAGTCGCCTTGCGGTGTTTTCGGCGCGGCAACGGCCTTCTTCGGCGGCGTCGTAATCTCAAGCGGCGTCCCGGCCTTGGCGCGTTCATAGCCGGCGGCAAAGCCACGCAAGCTAGGCTCAACGCCGATGCCGGCGGCGCGGATGGTTGCTTCGTAAGCTTCGCGCGGGAAGGGCAGAGCGTCTGCGCCGGCGAGCGCGCCGAACAGCACCGCCGAAATGGCGCTGCCGGACTGCTCGCCGACGGCCGCCATGTCGAAGGCGATGAGCTTCCTGGCGCTGGCTTCCGCCGCCGTCAGCACGGTAGCCGGATCGCCGATGCCATCGCCCGGCGTCTGCTTCTCAACCACGGCATAGGCGCGATGCGACGACGCAATCAGCGTGGTGCGGTCGGGCGTCACCAGTCCGCGCTGGATGGCGCGGCCGGCCTCCATGAACTCTGCGCCGATGACGATGTCGACTTCGCCCGGTACCGCCATCAGCGACAGCACGGGCTTGAGGCCGTGCGGCGCGTTCGACGGCAGAGGCAATGCTTCGATGTAATAAATGGTGGCGCCGGTTCGCTGCGCGACGCCGGGCACGGACGTCGATTGCGCGGCCCAGCCATGGGCCTCGCACAGCGCGACGATCCAGTCGACCAGCACGCCGCCGCCCTGGCCGCCCATCGCCAGCACGGCAATGGCGAGCGGCTTGGTCGTATCGAGCGCGGTCGTTGAAGGGGCGGCGTTCATGGGGAAATGCCGTCAGGAGATCGCAAGCGCATGCCGGGCGCGCCGGCGCTGCAGAAAGCCGATCACCGCAGTGCGGATGCGCGCCATGAAACGATCGAACGCGGTCGGATTGTGAATGATCTCGGCGCGATAGAAGGACGGGCACAGCACCGCGGCTTCCGCGACCTCGCCGCAATTGCCGCAGCCGACACAGCCATTGTCGACGGCCGCGACAGGATCGTCCTTTAACGGATCGTCGCTGTGCTTGATGCTCAGCGACGGACAACCCGACAGGCGAATGCAGGCGTGATCGCCGGTGCAGACATCTTCATCGACACCGTAGCGCTCGCGCACCATGCGCTTTCCGCCTTTGACGGCCTTGGCGAACAACGGCTTCTCGCGGCGCTGCTTGTTCAGCATGCATTCCGACGAGGCGACGATCACCTTCGGTCCCGGCGATCTGTCGCTCAGCGCTTCTTTGAGCGTGTCGCGCATCTTGCCGACATCGTAGGTGCGATCGACCTGACGCACCCAGGTGCCGCCGATGCCTTCGACCGCCTTGGCGATCGGATGCTGGGTCGAGCGCGTGGCGTTGTCGGCGCGTGAGGACAGAATGTCCTGGCCGCCGGTCGCCGAGGCATAATAATTATCGACAACGACGATGACGCCGTCATGCTTGTTGTAGACGGCGTTGCCTATGCTGGTGGTCAGGCCGTTGTGCCAGAAACCGCCATCGCCGATGAACGAGATCGATTTCTTGGACGACGGCACGTTGAACGCCGCCGCCGAAGCGGGGCCGAGGCCGTAGCCCATGGTCGAGGCGCCGATATTGAACGGCGGCAGGATCGAGAACAAGTGGCAGCCGATATCGGCGGCGATGTGATGCTGGCCGAGTTCCTTCTCAACCAGCTTCATGGCCGCGAAGATCGGGCGTTCGGGACAGCCGACACAGAAGCCGGGCGGGCGTGGCGGCACAACGCCGGTCAGCGCCTTGACGCGCGGATCGTCGGCGATGGCCGGCACGTTCGGCGCGCGGCTGGCATCGGAGAGCGCGGACGGCAGCGCGGCGGACAGGAAGTCGCGCACGCCCTTGAGCATCACATCGGCGGTGTATTCGCCGGCCATCGGCAGCACGTCCTTGCCGAATAGGCGGGTCGGGATGTCGCGCCGGCGCAGGATGGTGTTGACCGCCTGCTCGATATATTCCGGCTGGCCTTCCTCGACGATCAGCACACCACGCTTTCCGGCGCAGAACTGCGTCAGTTCATCGTCGATCAGCGGGTAGGCAACGTTCATCACATAGAGCGGAATGCGCGTCTTGCCCCAGACATCGGCGAGGCCGAGCCGCTGCAAGGCGCGCATGACGCCGTTATACATGCCGCCCTGAACGGCGATGCCGACATCGGTCAGGTCGCCGTCGAAGAATTCGTTGAGCTTGCGGCTCTTGATGAATTCGACCGCGGCCGGCCAGCGCTTCTCGATCTTCTCCTTCTCCTGAATGTAGGAGGCGGGCGGCAGCACGATGCGGTTAACGTCGCGGACCGGATTTTCCAGCGCCTGCTGCAGGGTGTAAGGCGGGCGCTTGTTGTCCTTGGCGATGAAGGAGCCGTGGACATGGCAGGAGCGGATGCGGACCTCCAGCATCACCGGTGTGTTGGAGGCTTCCGACAGTTCGAAGCCGTCTTCCACGGCCTTGACGATCGACGGCAGGTCGGGCCGCGGATCGAGCAGCCAGATCTGCGACTTCATCGCAAAGGCGTGCGAGCGCTCCTGCATGATGGAGGAGCCTTCGCCGTAATCCTCGCCGACGATGACCAGCGCGCCGCCGACGACGCCGGAGGAGGCGAGGTTGGCCAGCGCGTCCGAGGCGACATTGGTGCCGACCGTCGACTTGAAGGTCACCGCGCCGCGGATCGGGTACATCATCGAAGCCGAAAGTGACGCTGCTGCCGCTGCTTCCGAAGCAGAAGCCGAGAACTGGACGCCGAGCTTGGCGAGCAGGTCCTGCGCGTCGGAGAGCACGTCCATCAGATGGGAGATCGGCGAGCCCTGGTAGCCGCCAACATAGGCGACGCCGGACTGGAGCAGGGCCTTGGTCAGCGCGAGGATGCCTTCGCCCCGGAACTCCTGGCCTTCGCCGAGTTCGAGGTCCCGAACTTCCTTGGCAAACGAACGCTCGGCCATTCTCAGGTCCCAGGCCCGAAGGCGGCGTGCCAGCCTGTTCAAGCGGTGGCGGCGGGGCCGGCCTCGCGGCGTTTTCCACGGCCTTTGAGGCCCTGGAATTGTTTCAATCTTAAAACATTTCGTATGCTATAGGTCAACAAGGTTCCTGTCGGGAGAGATATTCCGTGGCTGGCGAGACAAAAGCCGCGAATCCGGGCGCGGCGCGCCCGGTCCGCAAACAGCGGTTGCGGCTGTGGATTCGCCTGCTTCGCGCGCGTCAGGTGATCGAAGCCGAGCTGCGCAAGCGGCTTCGCGACCGCTTCGATATGACCATGCCGCAATTCGATGTCATGGCGGCGCTGGAGCGCAATCCGGAAGGCATGACGATGAGCTCGCTGTCGGAAGCCCTCATGGTATCCAACGGCAACGTCACCGGCATCATCGATCGCCTGATGGCCCGGAAATATGTGGCGCGGGAGGCCTTCGCCGGCGACCGGCGGCGCTTCATCGTCCGCCTGACGCCGGCAGGTCTAGACCAGTTCCGCAGCGTCGCGACCCAGCACGAAAGCTGGGTCGATGAATTGATGTCCGTTGTCGAAATCGACCAGGCCGAGAACGCCCTCGGCAAGTTGGCGGCGCGCCGCTGATCGCGGCGTTCGAAATATCACCGCCGCCTCGCGCCTGATGGTGGTTCGCACAACTAATCCTCGATCGCGCCGGCGACGAAGGCTGCCAGCGACAGCGAACTGGTGAGCCCCGGCGATTCAATGCCGAACATCTGCACTAGCCCGGGCAGGCCGTGGTCGGCCGGCGTATCGATGAGAAAGTCGGCGGCCGGTTCGCCCGGACCCGTCAGTTTCGGCCGGATGCCGGAATAATCCGGCGCCAGCGCGCCATCCTTCAGCGCCGGCCAGTAGGTGCGAATGCGCTCATAGAAAGCGTCGGCCCGTTTCGGATCGACGGGGTAGAATTCGTCCTCGATCCACTCGACGTCGGGGCCGAAGCGCATGCGGCCGGCGAGATCGAGCGTGACATGTACACCGAGGCCGCCGGTCACCGGCGTGGGGTAGATCAGCCGCGTGAAGGCGGGCTTTCCAGCATAAGTGAAATAGTTGCCCTTGGCGAGCACGCGCTTTGGTACGCGGGCGGCGGGATAGTCGGGCATCGCGCGGGCGATCTTCTGCGCCGACAGGCCGCCGCAATTGATCACCGCGTCGAACGCCATCTCGGCGGCTTCGCTGCCGCCGAACGAAACCAGCCACTGACCATCCTTGCGCGCCGCGCCGATGACTGGCGTATTGAAGGCGATGACGCCGCCGGCGTTTTCGAGATCGCCACGCAGCGCCAGCATGTAGTCATGCGCGCTGACGATGCCGGTTTCCGGCGAGAGCAGCGCTGAGGTGCAGGCCAGCGCCGGCTCAAGCTCCTTGGCTTCGGCAGCCGTCAGCATGGTCAGGCCTTCGACGTCGTTGATCTGGCCCTGCGCCGCGATCTGTTCGACCTTTTTGGTCTCGTCGTCATTGGTAGCGACGATCAGCTTGCCGCATTTCCTGTGCGGCACGCTGTGCGAGGCGCAGAATTCGTACAGCATGCGCCGGCCTGCGACGCAGTGCTTCGCCCGCAGCGACCCGGTCGGGTAGTACATGCCGGCGTGGATGACCTCGGAATTGCGCGATGATACGCCAGTGCCGATGGCGTTCTCCGCCTCGGCGACGACGACCTCGTGGCCCTTGCGCGCCGCGGCCCGCGCCACGGCCAAACCGACGACGCCGGCTCCGATCACCAATACCTGCATCTGCTTCCGAATCCCCACGAGGCACCCCGGCGCCTCAATAGGGAACTGCGAATAGCAGGTCTATCCGGGGCACCCAAGGGGGCCGGGACGCGGGGCGGGGACTATGACCAGGACGCGGTCAAGGCCTCGCTGTCCGTAACCACGGCGACATTCTGCAGAGCGTAGTTGACCGACGCCGTATGCCATTCGGCATTCATCGTCGAACAGCAATCCTCCGGCACCACCATGTAGTAGCCCTTGTCGGCGCCGGTGCGAGAGGTGTGCTCGATCGACATATTGGTCCAGGCGCCGGTGACGATGACGATATCGCGCTTGAGCGCCTTGAGGATGGTCTCGAGGCGCGTGCCTTCCCAGGCGCTCATGCGCTGCTTCTCGACGATATGGTCGCCCGGCTGCGCCTCGAGGCCGGGCACCGGCGCGACACCCCAGCCGCCGCGCACCAGGGCGCGCGCATCGGCAAGGCCCTCGAACAGCGGCGCGTTCATGGTTACGCCGGGGCAGCCGGCTTCGACCACGAACCAGACATGGATGACCGGAATGCCGCGCGCCCGTGCCGCCGACGCCAGCCGTGAGGCATTGCCGATGGCGTTCTGCTCGCGGCAATGGTTCGGCGAACCGGAAGCGGCGAAGGCGCCGCCATCCATCACCACGTCGTTCTGCATATCCTGGATGATCAGCGCGCAGCGCGACGGATCGAGCGTATAGCCGGGCGCGGCCTTTTTCGTGCCGTTGCGGGCGATGCTGGCGCCGGCCTGCGGCGCCGATGGGCTGCTCGCCGCCGTGGCGCCTTGCGCGCCTTGCCGCATATAGGGCTCGATGCGGGGGCCGACTTTGGTCTCTACCGCATACACCGAATGGGTCGCGGTGAGGAACAAGGTGCGGAAGTCCTTGTCGCCCCAGGTGAGATTGCCGACCAGTTCCGGCACGCGCAGTCTGCCGATCAGCCCGCCATCCGGCGCATAGACCCAGACGCCGCCCGGTGCGCAGACCCAGACATTGCCTGACGCATCGCATTTCATGCCGTCCGGCACGCCCGGCTCGGTGGGCGAGTAGATGCCCGAGGCGAACAGCCGTCCGCTGGATAGTTTGCCGTCGGGCAGGACATCGAAGGCACGGATCAGCTGCTGCATCGTATCGTTGATGTAGAGCAGCTTCTCGTCCGGCGAAAAGCAAAGCCCGTTGGGCTGGTCGAACAGATAACGATCCACCAGCAATTGCGGTTTGCCGCCGCCGGGCGGCACGCGATAGACGCCCTGAAAGCCGAGCTGGCGCGGCCGCTCCACGCCGTAGACCGGCATGCGGCCATACCAGGGATCGGAGAAATAGATCGCGCCGTCGGACTTGACGCAGACATCGTTGGGGCTGTTGAGCTCCATGCCGTCGAAATGCGAGGCGATGACCTCGCGCCGCCCATCGGGCCGCTCGCGCACCAGCGTCGAGGTCGCGTGTTCGCAGACGATGAGGTTCAGTTCGGCATCGTAGGTCATGCCGTTGCACTTGTTCGCCGGCTTCATCACCTCGCGAATGCCGGCTGAATCGTAGCGGCGGCGCACATCGCCCGGCATGTCGGAGAACAGCAGGTAGCCGTCCCGCGGATGCCAGATCGGTCCTTCCGTGAACTGGAAGCCGGTGCCGATCTGGCGGACCGGCGCCCACAAATCGACGAGTTCGGCAAAGCCGGGCCGGACCGCGACATGCGTTGTCATGGCAAGGCTCTAGGCCGCGAACCAGTTACGCGCCGGCAGGCTCTGCACCACCGGGCCGGGGACGGCCATGTCCATGCGTCCGATCACCTGTCCGTGGGCGATCTTCGCCGGCTTGTCATGGACCGGCAGCAGGAATTGCGAGCTGTTGAGCAACTTCTTGATCGCGGCCTTTTCCTCGCGCTTGGAAACGCCGTGGTTGCCGGTGGTGCGCGGCTCGTTAGCGTGCAGCTCGTGGAAGGGGTTCACGATCTGGTCGTTGAAGTCGTAGATCACGTCACCGCAGATCGTGGCGCGGCCCTCCGCCGTATCGACGTGCACATTCATCGAGCCTTCGGTGTGCGCGCCGGCCATCTCCATATAGCAGCCGGGGAACAGTTCGATCGGGCCGGAGAGTTCGAGATCTTCCAGGCGCAGCGCGTCGCGGGTGTGCAGGCGGTCGATCAGGTGCTTGATGTCGGGCGCGGGGTATTGCGGATGCATCAGACCGGACACCGAATATTCCAGTTCGCGGCGGTTGATGATCACCGCGGTGTTCATCGGGAACAACTCGTCCTTGCCGGCGTGGTCGATATGCAGATGCGTGTGCAGCACGTAGCGCACGTCGCCCATGCGCACGCCGAATTTGGCGAGCTGGTTCTCGATCATGTTCTCGTGGAACTGGAGGCCGCGCATGCCGAGGCTCTCCATGATCTGGTTGTGGCGATAGCCGGTGTCGACGACGATGGGCCAGGGACCGCCGAGGATCAGAAATCCGAAGGTGTTGACACGGCGCACGCGGCCGCAATCGCGCCCGAGCACGAGGAAGCTCGATTCAAGCTCGATATCGCCGTAGTCGAGCACCTTGATTTCCAGAGCCATCAGAGCCTCCCATTCGTTTTCTTGGCCGAGCCGGTAGTGCAGGGCGCGGTTTTGTTAAAAGCATTTGCGTTGTCGATCGTCGTCATGCGGCGCGGGCCTCCCCGATGGCGAGAATGGCGCGGCACAACCGTGACGTTGAACTGGCATCACCCAGCGATGCGAGCAGCGGACGCACCGCGCGTAGCGCTTCGGTCTCGGGCCGGTACCCGGGATCAATGGCGAGCGGCGTGAACCAGTCGATGCGGTGGGCGCGGGCGGCGAGACGCTGGACGGCGCGGATCATGGTCGTCGGATCGCCGCGCTCGAGCCCGTCCGACAGCACGATGACATTGGCACCGCGGGCGTAACCGGCAAAGCGCGGCACGGCGAGAAACGCCTCGAGCGCATCGCCGATCCGCGTGCCGCCGTCCCAGTCGGCGACCAGTCCCGAAGCCTCGGTGAGGGCTTGCTGACGATTCCTGAGCCTCAGCGCGCGGGTGAGCCGGGTGAGCCGGGTGCCGAAGGTGAACACCTCGACCCGCGGCATGGCATGGACGATCTCATGCGCCAGCGCCAGATGTGCGTCGCTGCGCTGTTTCATCGAACCGGAGACGTCGATCAACAGAAGGACGGGGCGCGGGCGCGGCGCGCGGCGCAGCCGCTTGAGGCTCATGACCTCGCCTTCGTTGCGCATGGCGGCGCGCAGGCTGCGTGCCAGATCGATACCCTTGCCGCGGCGCGCCGCCTTGTGGCGATAGCCGCGCCGGTGCGGCAGGGCATTGGGTAAAGCATCGCCGAAACGCCGCAAGGTGTCGGTGTCGTCAGGCGCGCGCAGTTCGCGCACGGCGAGCGCTTCCGCGCCGGTGGCGGCCTGGCCGGTCTCGTTGACCTCGTCGCCGATCACGATTTCTTCGGTGCCGATATCGTCCTGCACCTGCATCTCGTCGTCGGGTTCGAAGCTGTCTTCGCCCGGCTCGCCGACAGCGCCGATGAAATGCATGTCGAACAAGGCATCGAACAGTGGGCGCTGCTCGGGATGTGGCGCGAGCGTCGCCACCGCGGCCTTTCGAACGTGTTCGATGGTGCGGGGCCCAAGCAGTTCGACCGCTTCAAGGAAGCTCACCGTCTGCTCCGGCGCAACCAAGAAGCCGTGACTGCGCAGCAGCGCCGGAAACGCGATCAGCGGACGCACGGCACCTGGAACCGTTGCGCTCATGCCGCCATTCCCGGAATGAATTGCGCGAGGCGCGGGCGTAGATGCGCGAGGTCTTCCTCATCCTTGATCGCCGCGCCGATGGAGCGGCGGAAAGCCTCCGGCCAGGAGGCGCCGGTGTGGGCCAGCGCCGTCGCGGCTTCGGCCCAGTCCACCGCTTCGGCGACGCCGGGCGGCTTGGAGAGCGGCTCGTTGCGCAATATGCCGACGGCCGCCACCACGGCGCGCGCCGTGCTTTCGGCGACGGCGGACGAACGCAGCATGATGATCGCGGCCTCGCGCGCCGGATCGGGATAGGCGATGTAGTGATAGACGCAGCGCCGCCGCAACGCCTCGTGCAGGTCGCGCGTGCGGTTCGAGGTCAGGATCACAACAGGGCGTTCCGCCGCGCGCAAGGTGCCGCGCTCGGGGATCGAGATCGAGAAGTCGGACAGGAATTCCAGAAGGAACGCTTCGAACTCATGGTCGGAGCGGTCGATTTCGTCGATCAGCAGCACGGTCGATTCCGGGCGGCGCAACGCCGTCAGCATCGGCCGCTCGATCAGAAATTCGTCGCGATAGATATCGATATTGGCGCCGTCCTGCGCCTGACGGATCGCCAGCATCTGGCGCGGATAATTCCATTCGTAGAGCGCCGCCGCGGCGTCGATGCCTTCGAAACATTGCAGGCGGATCAATTGCCGGCCGAGAATGCCGGCAATGGCCTTGGCGGCTTCCGTCTTGCCCACACCGGGCGCGCCTTCCAGCAGCAGCGGCTTGCCGAGCGCCAGCGCGAGATAACCGGCGGTTGCGATGCCATCGTCCGCCAGATACATGGCCGACTTGAGCGCCTCCGCGAGCGCCTCGGGGCTGGAAATGCCGGCG
Organism: Pseudolabrys sp. FHR47; assembly: GCF_005153485.1. Lineage (NCBI taxonomy): Bacteria > Pseudomonadati > Pseudomonadota > Alphaproteobacteria > Hyphomicrobiales > Xanthobacteraceae > Pseudolabrys > Pseudolabrys sp. FHR47. Next base: position 3,160,132 of record NZ_CP039740.1, on the reverse strand, counting down.
ATGGTGGTGCGCAAGGCCATGGTCAGCCGCCCCGCCGCGCTTGCGGCTTGGCGCCGCCATTGGCACGCAGACCGCGCAGCACTTTCTCCGGCGTGATGGGCAACTCATCGACCCGCACGCCGACGGCGTTGAACACGGCATTGGCGACCGCCGGCAGCACCGGATTGGCGCACATCTCGCCGGGGCCCTTGCCGCCGAAAGGACCATCCGGCGCGGGACGCTCCAGAATGCTCACGGAGTAGGGCGCGATGTCGCCGGGCCCCGGCATCAGATATTCGTTGAAGTCGCGCGGGCCGTGATCGGGGTTCGGGTAATAGGGCTCTGGCGTTTCGTAGAGCGCATGGCTCTGGCCCATCCAGGCGCCGCCGACCAATTGCTGCTCGACCATTTTTGGATTGAGCGCGCGGCCGAGTTCATAGGCGCTGGTGATGCCGAGCAGGGCAACTTCGCCAGTCTCGTCATCGACTTCGACATCGGCGACGAGGCAGGCGTGGGCGAATGCGGTGTTGGGGTTCATCTCGCCGGTCTCGGCATCGACGGCCGACAGCGGAATGAGGAAGATGCCGCGCCCGGCGATGGTCTTGCCCTGCTTGAACTGCGCGGCTTGCGCCGTGGCGCGCACGGTGATCGAACGCGACGGCGCGCCGCGCACATGGATGTTGCCGCGGCCGTCGGTGACGAGATCGGCGGCGTTGACTTCGAGCTCTTCCGCCGCTGCTTCCAGCAGCACGCCACGCGCTTCGCGCGCCGCGGCGATCACGGCGTTGCCCATGCGGTGCGTGCCGCGCGAGGCAAAGGAGCCCATGTCGTGCGGGCCGGTATCGCTGTCGGCGGTGTCGACATAGACATCCTCGACCGGAACGCCGAGCGTTTCCGCCGCGACCTGCCGGGTGACCTGCTTCATGCCCTGGCCCAGATCGATGGCCGACAGCGCGACGGTGAACTTGCCGTCGGGGTTGGAATGGATCAGCGCCTGGCTGGGGTCGCCGCCGAGATTCATGCCGATGGGGTAATTGATGGAGGCCATGCCGCGGCCTTTGTGCCGTGCCATGTCAGCGCCTCCTTGTGCCGAAGACGGATGAGAAACGCATGGCGCCGTGCTGCGGTGTGGCGCCGGGAGCCGGTGGCGGCGGCGGCGCTTGCGGTGCCGCGTGCGGCGGCGGAGCGGCGGGCGGCATCGGCGCCAGCGGCGCGGGCGCCTGCACGACGGGCTGTGCCATCGGACGCGCCGGTTCATAGCGCGGCACGTTGGCGGCGACGGGGCGGGCGTCGCGGCTGCCTTCGAGTTCTGGCTGCTTGGTCACGGCGATGCGTGTGGTGCCGGCCGGCAAGGTCTGCGTCGATGGCGCATTGCGCGTCTCCGGACGGCCGATCTGGCCGCGTTGGTCGATCGGCGTCGCCGGAATCTGGCCGCGCTCGCCTTCGCCACCGCCGACCAGCGACGACATGCGTTTGGCGTTGTCGGAAATCGGCCAGCGCGCTTTTTCCGCCGCCACCTGCACGCATTCGATCAGCGCCGTGTTCTTGGCGACACGCCGGTGCGGCTTCATGTCCCCATCGCGGTAAGCGTTGAGGATACGAAATTCCATCGGGTCCATGTTCACGGCATGGGCGAGCTTGTCCATCTGCACTTCGATGGCGAAATCGACCGCCGTGATGCCGAAGCCGCGCATGGCAGTTGATGGGCAGCGGTTGGTGTAGGCGACATAGATGTCCGAGGACACATTCGGCACCCAGTAAGGGCCCGGCACATGCGCCGTGCATTTGACCGCCGCGTAAGAAGAGAGGCGCGTATAGGCGCCGGCATCGAAATAGGAGCGGATGTGGCGTGCGACGATGCGGCCATCGCGCATCACGCCGTCCTTCACATAGATGCGTTCGGCGCCGCGCGGCGAGCCGTACAGCATCTCCTCTTCGCGATCGAGCACGTAGCGCACCGGCCGGCCCGTCATCATGGCGCCGAAGATGGCGAGCGGTTCGGTGAGCGAGTCCACCTTGCCGCCGAAGCCGCCGCCGACCGTGCCGCCGATGAAATGCAGTCGGTTCGAATCGAGATTGAGAATCTTGGCCGCGGTGCCCAGCGAAAAGAACAGGCCCTGCGCGCAGGAGTGCACGACAAAGCGGTTGTCCTGTTCCGGCGCGGCGATCGAGCCGTTGGTCTCTGTCGGCGCATGCTCGATCGGCGACATCTGGTAGCGCTCTTCCATCACGATGTCGGCGGACTGGAAAGCCTTCTCGGTATCGCCGAAGCGCAGCTTCTGGTGATCGAACTTGTCGTGATATTCGAAGTAATTGTTCGGATAGGTCTCGTTGACGACCGGCGCACCGGGCTTGAGTGCTTCCTCGACGTCGAAGACGTGGGGCAGCGTCTCGTAGTCGATGCGCACCAGCTTGCGCGCCGCCATGGCCGCGGCCTCGCTGTCGGCGATGACGGCGACGACGGGCTCGCCCTTGTAGTGCACCTTGTCGACGGCGAGCGACGGCTCGTCATCCTTGCCGAAATTGATCAGGCTGAGCAGCGTGTTCTTGTTCACCGGCACGTCGGCGGCGCGCAGGATGCGCTTCACGCCCGGCGCGCGCTCGGCGGCGCTGGTGTCGATCGACCGGATGCGCGCATGGTGATGCGGGCTGCGCACCACCTTGAGATGCAGCAATCCCTCGAAAGCGTGATCGTCGAAGAACGGGGAGCGGCCGGTGACATGGCCTGGCATGTCCTGACGCTGAATGCCCTTGCCGACGACATTGAGGTTGTCGTCGCGCTCGTTGGCAAAAAGGTCTTTCCTGAATTCGAGCATCGCGTTCTCCTTCAGGCCTGCCGCTGGCTGCGGTTGCCGGCCGCGGCGAGGATGGCGGCGATGATGGGCTCGTAACCGGTGCAGCGGCAGATATTGCCGGCGATGGCCTCGATGACGTCCTCACGGGTCGGGTTCGGATTGCGCTCGAGCAGGGCACGCGCCGCCATCAGCATGCCGGGCGTGCAGAAGCCGCACTGCGCCGCGAAATTGTCCATGAAGGCCGTTTGCAGCGGATGCAGGTTCGGTCCGTCCGCCATGCCGGACACCGTCTCGACATGGCGGCCTTCGCAGGCGACAGCCAGAGTGAGGCAGGAGAGGTGCGGTTCGCCGTCGATCAGAACGGTGCAGACGCCGCAGGCGCCCTGGCCGCAGCCATATTTCGGACCGAACTCATTAAGCCCGCGGCGCAGCGTCGTCAGGAGATTATCGCCCGGATCGACGAAGGTCGCGCGGTCCGAACCGTTGAGGCGAAACTGGACGGGACTTTTGGCCATGCGGTTCTCCTCAACGTCCTTCGCCGGCGAGCAGCCGTCCGAGATGCACGGGCATGACCTCGCGGCGATACCATTCGGTCGCGATGGCGTCGGTGGCGGGGCGGGTGCCTTCGAGCGCGGCGGCCTTCGCGGCCTGAACACTGGCCGCGTCGAGCGGCTTGCCTTCGAGCGCGCGTTCGACGCCGCGCGCGCGCACCGGCGTTGGCGCCATGGCGCCGTAGGCGACTCGCGCCTGGGTGATGCGGCTTCCCGAGTTCGGCAGATGAGCGGCGATGCTCATCACCGAAATGCCTTTCGGCTTGACCCGGCTGATCTTGCGGAAGCGGAAGTCGGCGGCGTTCTGCGGTTTGGCGAACTGGACGGCGGTGACGAGTCCGGCGCCGCCGCGCTCGCGCGCATTGAGGAATTCCTCGATCGCTATCGCGCGCGCCGAGCCGTAGCCGGATTGCACCATCACCTGGGCGTCGAGCGCCAGCAGCGCGACGGCAAAATCGCCATATGGGGTTTCTGCGAAGAGATTGCCGCCGATTGTCGCCATCTGCCGTATAGCCGGCCCGCCGACGGCGCGGGCGACCGGGTGCAGGAAAGCGAGATCGCGATTGGCGAGCACCATCGCCATGGTCGCGCCGGCGCCGAGTTCGACGCGGGCGCCGGAGGCATTGATCTGGCGATAGGCGGGATCGGTGAGCCGCAGCAGCGTGCCGTCGAGAAAGCGGCCCTCATTGACGTCGCGCATCACCAGCGTGCCGCCGGAGAGCAAGCGCGTGCGCTGATCCGCGGCGAGGATGCCGGCGGCTTCCGCCATGCTGGTGGCAACGCGTACGTCCAGCGCCATGTCAGATGCCCTCTCGTTGTAGTTCGGGGAGCTGGCGCACGGCTTCCATGCCGGCGACATAGACGTCTTCACCCACCTTGCGCGCCAATTCTTCCTCGCGCCCGGGCGGTGTGGTGAAACGGCTTTCCCAATGCCAGAAGCTGCGATTGCCGTCGGTCACGGGCAGAAGTCGGATATGAGCGACGTAATTGAAGAGCGGGATCGGCGTGTCGAGCAGACAGTAGCTGTAGGTCATTTCCAGATCGGACAGCGACAGCAGTTGTTCGCGCAGCTCGCTGCCATCGGCGAGGAAGAAACGGCGCACGCAGCCGACCTTGTCGACCGGATAGCCGCGCTCGATGCTGCTGGTGGCGACAATCGGATGGTACTGGTCATGTGCGTTGAAATCGCGCACCACCGCCCACAGCCGGTCGACCGGGACATCGATGATCGTACTGCGGACGACCTTCGGCACATCAGGCTCCGAATGCGCGCTTGAGGGCGTCGAAGCCGCCCTGGAACACATTGCCGCCGATGCCGGACACCAGCTCGGCTTCCTTGTCGGGCGCGCAGTCGAATTCCGCCGACCATTCGATGAAGGTGCGGTCGTGATCGGTGATCGGGGTCAGCCGCAAGGTCGCCACGTAGTTCGTCAGCGGCATGGGCGAGTCGAGGATCGAATAGGTGCAGAACATGTCGTAGTCGGACAGGCCGAGCAGCTGCTCGCGCAGACGGTCGCCGTTGCGCAGCGAGAAGGCGCGCACGCAGCCCACCTTATCGGCGGGTTCGCCATTCTCGATCCGGCTTTCGGCGATGCCCGGATGCCAGTTCGGCAGTCCGTTGAAATCGCGCACGCGGGCCCAGACCCGGCTCGCCGAGGCGCCGATGACACTGGATGCATAAACGCGGGCCATGGCCGCTTACTCCTTGGCCTTGCGGCCTGAGCCGCCGCCGCTACCACCATCGCCGCCATCCTTCGGCTTGGCGTCCTTTGCATCCTTGGCCGAGTCCTTGCCGATGCGCTGCATGTCGCTGGCCTCGCGGATGAGGCCGCCCATCTTGGCGAGATTGCCGCCCTCGATGCCGATTTCCTTGAGCACCTCGTCGATCAACGGCGCCTGGACGCGGTAGCGCAGGGCGCTCTCGATCACCTCGTCGGTAGGTGAACGCGCGGCGCCGCCGGCACCGCCGCCGACGCCACCGAGTCCATCTACGTGCAGGATCTTGATGCCCTCGATCCGCTCCATCGGCTTGACGCTTTCGCGCACGATGCCTTCGATCCGGTCGAGCAGGCGGCGGCGGAACAGGCCGTAGCGCGCGCCATCGGTGAGGACGTTCTCGGCCTCGTAGAGCAGCTTCTGCGATTCCGCTTCGACGGCGCGGCGCACCTTGTCGGCCGCGGCGGCGATGCGCATCTCTTCTGCCGCCTTTTCGGCGAGGGTGACTTCCACCACCTTGCGCCGCTTCGCACCTTCGCTCTCCTGCACCAGCTTGACGGCTTCTTCGGCTTCCACGGCTTTGGCGCGGGCCATTTCGGCCTTCACCCGGGCGGCCGACTCCTCGAGCGACTTGGCGTAAAGGGTGATGGCCTTTTCCATCGCGGCGTTCTCGACGTCGCGTTCGCGCTCGATTTCCAGCCTGCGCAGGTCGCGCTGGCGGCCGATACGGGCCTCGTCGAGGCCGCGATCCGACGAAATGCGCGCACGCTCGACTTCCTCGTTCGAGGCGATCTGTGCTTCCTGCAGCGACTGGTTACGGGCGATCTCGAGCTGTTCGAGTGCGCGCCGGCGTTCAACGCGGGCGGCTTCAAGCGCCTGTTCGCGGGCGATGTCGACCTTCTCGACCTCCTGCCGCGCCACGATCTCGGCCTGACGCAGCGCCTTGTCGGCGTCGGTGCGCTCGGCCTTCTTGGCTGCCAGCGTGATGGCGCGCTCTTCCTCGGCGACCTCGATGGTCTTCTTCTGGTCGATCTGGAGCATTTCGCGCGTCTTGGTCGACGCGATGCGCTCCTGCTCGAGCTTGAGCTCGGTCGCGATGCGCTGGCGTTCCACGCTGTCGCGCTTCTTGATCTCCTCGGCTTCGAGCGCGGCCATGCGCTGGATGTCGAGCTCCCGGGTCGCCTTCTCCTGGGCGATGCGGGCGGCTTCCGTCGCTTCGCGCGCGGCGATTTCGGCGGCGTTGATGGCCTTGTTGCGCGCGATCTGAAGGGCCTGAACGCGCTCTTCCTGGGCGATGCGCGCGGCCTCGATCTCTTCGCGCGCCGCAATGTCCTCCTGTTCGAGGGTGCGGGTGCGTTCGATCTCGAGGTGGCGGACTTCCTGTTCGCGGGCAATGCGCTCGACATTCACCGCCGCTTCCTGAAGGACGCGGGCCTTGTCGGTGGACTCGCGCGCCGCGATCTCGGCGGCTTCGAGCACGCGCATGCGCTCGATTTCCTTCTGGCGGATTTCGCGTTCGGACGCGATGCGCGCGGCGTTAATCGCCTGTTCGTTGGCGATGCGGGCTTTTTCCACCAGCTCGCGGGCGGCGATTTCGGCTTCCTCGACCGCGCGGGTCCGCTCGATCTCCTTCTGGCGGATATCGCGGTCGGAGGCGATGCGCGCTTCGCTGATGGCGCGCTCGTTGGAGATGCGCGATTTCTCGATCTCCTCGCGCGACTGGATCAGCGCCTGTTCGGCCTCGGTGTCGCGCGCGGCGCGCTCGCGGGCGACTTCCGCGCGCTGCATAGCGCGGCGGATCTCGATCTCGCGCTGCTGCTCGAGCTTGGCCGACTCGCTGTCGCGCTCGATATCGAGAGACTGGCGCTCGGCTTCGAGGTTGCGGGTGCGGATGCGGATCATCGCCTCTTGTTCGATGTCGTTGCGCAGCTTCCGCTTTTCCTCGATCTCCTCGATGATGCGCGTCAGACCTTCCGCGTCGAACCGGTTGGAGGGATTGAAATACTGTAGGTCGGTCTGGTCGAGATTGGTGATGGCGACGCTTTCCAGCTCGAGGCCGTTCTGGTCGAAGGCCTCCGCGGCGGACTCCTTGACCCGCAGCACATAGGTGCCGCGCTTCTCGTGCATTTCCTCCATTGTCATTTCGGATGCGATCGAGCGCAGCGCCGAGACAAGCCGGCCGGAGAGCAGGGTATTGAGCTGTTCGGGCTGCAGCGTGCGGCGGCCGAGCGTGGCGGCCGCGATGGAGACCGCTTCCTTTTGCGGGCGCACCCGCACATAGAACTCGGCGTCGATATCGACGCGCATCCGGTCGCGGGTGATCAGCGCCTCGTCATTGGCGCGGGTCACCGCCATGCGGATGACATTCATGTTGACGGGCGTGACGTCGTGGATGATCGGCAGCACGAAGGCGCCGCCGTTGATCACGACCTTTTCCCCGAACAGGCCGGTGCGGACGAACGATACCTCCTTCGAGGAGCGGCGGTAGAGCCAGTTCACCAGGTAGACGATGATCGCAATGACGATCACCGCCACGATGAGCCAGAGGATGAGGGTTCCGATCAGTTGCCCCGTCATGTCACGTTCTCCTGTCCGCCGGCCCGGCCGTCACCGGGTGGCGCTTGATCGGCGGGTTGTCCCTGCCGGGTTGTCTGTGCCGCCTTTGCGGCTGATCGTCTTGAAAGCCCGTGTCTGATCACGGATGGCGGCCTCGACCGGCAGCCGCTCCATGGAGGAGGCGCCGTAGAAGCCGTGGCAGTGCCGCGTGTTCTTCATGATGAAGTCGGCATCCGGCGGTTCGGCGACAGGTCCGCCATGGACGAGAATGATGGCGTCGGGCTTCACCGACAGCGCCGCCTCGGCGTAGCGATCGACGAGCGCCGGGCAGTCGGCGAGCTTGAGCGCGGTTTCCGCGCCGATCGAGCCGCCGGTGGTGAGGCCGAGATGGCAGACGATGATGTCCGCACCGGCCTTGGCCATGGCGACCGCGTCCGCCTCGGAGAACACATAAGGCGTGGTGAGGAGATCCTTGCGGTGGGCGAGGGCCACCATCTCCACCTCGAGGCCGTAGCCCATGCCGGTCTCTTCGAGGTTCTTGCGGAACACGCCGTCGATCAGGCCGACGGTGGGGAAATTCTGCACGCCGGAGAAGCCGATGCGCTTCACCTCGTCGAGGAAGACATCCATCGAGCGGAACGGATCGGTGCCGCAGACCCCGGCGATGACCGGTGTGTTCTTCACCACCGGCAGCACTTCGCCGGCCATGTCCATGACGATGGCATTGGCGTCGCCATAAGGCATCAGACCGGAGAGCGAGCCGCGGCCGGCCATGCGGAAGCGGCCGGAGTTGTAGATGACGATCAGATCGATGCCGCCGGCTTCCTCGCATTTGGCGGACAGGCCGGTGCCGGCGCCGCCGCCGACGATCGGCTCGCCGCGCGCGATCATGGCGCGGTAGCGGGCAAGAAGATCGGTGCGGGAAAAGCGGGGCATGGTCAGGTCCTGCCGGATGCGCCGCGCGCGCGGCTCTGGTGCAAGGCGCGGAAGTGCTGCGCCAGAGCGGCGGCGAAAGCCGGATCGTTGATGTGATGCGGAAGACGGATGATCTGGCGGGTTGCGGTGACGCGCACTGTCTCCGTGATGGCACCGAACAAAGCGGCGTCCGCTTCAGGACTCCAGAACGCTTGTCCCGGTGCGTCAAGCGCCGACACGCCGCCTTCCGGAATGAGGAAGCGCACTTGGCCTTCCATCTGATTGAGCTTCTCGCCGATCCAGCGCCCCATGCGCCGGTTCTCGTCGTCCGTCGTCCGCATCAGTGTGACTTGCGGATTGTGCGGATAGAGATTGCGGCCGCGGTAATGCGCCGGGACCGTGTCCGGCGGTCCGAAATTCACCATGTCGAGGGCGCCGACCGAGCCGACATAAGGAATGCGCGTACGGATGATGGCGCCGAAGCGGTCTTCCGTGGCCGGCAGAATGCCGCCCATCATCATGTCGCAGATCTCGGTGGTCGAGACATCGATGACGCCGCGGATCAGTCCCGAGTCGATGAGCTTCTCCATCGATCGCCCGCCAATGCCGGTGGCGTGGAAGACCAGCGGCTCCCATTCCTTCTCGATCAGCTTGACGACCTGCTGCACGCAGGGCGTCGTGACGCCGAACATCGTCATGCCGACAAGGGGACGGTCGGCGTCGGCGCGCGGGCTTTGCCCCGGTGCGTTCTGTTCGATCCAGCTGCGCGCCATCGCCGCCATGGCATGCGCGCCGTTGCCGAGCACCGCCCGCGACACGCGGTTGAGGCCCTGCACGTCGGTGACCGAGTGCATCATGGTGATGTCGGTCGGACCGACATAGGCGGCGACATTGCCGGCCGCCATGGTCGAGATCATGATCTTCGGTACGCCAACCGGTAGCGCCTGCATGCCGGCCGTCGCGATCGCCGTGCCGCCGGAGCCGCCGGCCGAGATGATGCCGGCAACGTTCTGCTGCTTGCCGATCCAGGCGCGGAAGGCCTCCGTCATCGCCGCCACCGCCGTGCCGCGATCGCCCGAGGCGATGCCGGCCGATCCGGTCGGCGAGGCGAGGGCGACTTCCTGCGCCGACACGTCGGCACCCTGGTTGCGGCCGACCGTCGACAGATCGACCAATCGCGTGCGCAATCCTGCGGCCTTGATGATGTCGCGGATGTAGCGAAGTTCGTCGCCCTTGGTATCGAGCGTGCCGGCGATGATGACGTGGGGCTCCTGCGGCGCGCGTGCCGCCAGCGGGGAAATGTCGCCGACACGCCGGCCGTCGAGCGTCGCCAAAGTGGGACGCGACACGGTGCGCGCGGCGGCTTCGATGCGGGCGGCGGGAACGTCCTGCGACCAGCGTGTCGGCAGCACCGGGTTGGCAACGTAAATGCGCGTTGGTCCCTGCGGCGCGTTTGCTGCCGGTTGGCGCGGGGCGGTGGCTGTGCTCGGGTCGACTTCTTCCGTTTGATCGTGACCGTGGCGGCCGACACCGAGCAGGCGCTGTTGCAGGTCGCGATCCGCCGCGAGCGTTTGCGAAGCGATGACGCGATGAATACGGCCATTGACCATGATGGCCACGGGATCGGACATCTGCGTGGCGACGCCGATATTCTGTTCGATGACCAGGATCGAGACGTCGCCATCGGCCGCGAGGCGCACCAGCGTTTCCTCGACATGGGCGACAATGACCGGAGCGAGTCCCTCGGTCGGCTCGTCCATGATCAGCAGGCGCGGGTTCATCAGCAGCGCGCGGCTGATCGCGAGCATCTGCTGTTCGCCGCCGGAAAGTTCGCCGCCGCCATTGCGCCGCCGTTCGGCAAGGCGCGGGAACGTTTCGTAGATGCGCTCGGGCGTCCAGGGGCCTTTGCCGCGCGACATCACACGCAGATGCTCGTCGACCGTGAGCGAGCGCCACAGGCGGCGCCCTTGCGGCACATAGCCGACGCCCAGGCGCGCGATCTCGGTCGGCGAGCGGCCGGCGATTTCTTCGCCCATGAAGCGGATCGACCCGGACGAGACCGGCACAAGGCCCATGATCGCCTTGCACATCGTGGTCTTGCCCATGCCGTTGCGTCCGACGACGGAGAGGACGCCGGAATGGAGCGACAGGTCGACGCCCTGAAGGGCATGGCTTCGCCCGTAGAAGACGTTCACGCCCTGCAATTGAAGGATAGGCGTCGACGCGCCTGCGGGACGCGGAGGGCGCTCAACCATGTCCGCCTCCGAGATAAAGCTCCTGAACCTCGGGATCGTCCTCGATTTCCTCGGGCCGGCCTTCCTTGAAGATGCGGCCGTTGTGCATCATCGTCACGCTCTCAACGACGCGAAGTGCGACGTCCATATCGTGCTCGATGATGATGTAGCCGATGTGGCTGGGCAGCGATGTCAGAATGTGGATCAGATCGGCGCGCTCGGTGGGCGACAATCCCGCCGCCGGTTCGTCGAACAGCACGAAACGCGGCGCGCCCGAGAGCGCGAGAGCGATTTCAAGCTGTCGCTGCTGGCCATAGGCGAGTTCGCCGACCAGCCGATCTTTTTCGCCGGACAGATGCACGGCATCGACCAGCGTAGCCGCGGCATGCATGAGGGCGTCGTCCGGGCGCGGGCGGATCAGCGAGAACCGGCTTCGCGAGACACCGACGCAAGCAAGGTACACATTGTCGATGACGCTCAGGCCGGTGAAGAGCGACGATATCTGGTAGGTGCGGCGCAGGCCGCGACGGATGCGCTCGTGCGGCGGGAAGACCGTGACGTCCTCGCCGAAGAAACGGATCAGGCCCGCAGTCGGAAGGAAGTCTCCGGTGATGCAGTTGAACAACGTGGTCTTGCCGGCACCGTTCGAACCAAGCACGGCACGCCGTTCGCCGGGCCGCACGGACAGCGTCACGTCCGAGATGGCGGCCAGCGCGCCGAACATCTTGGTGATGCCGCGCAGCTCGAGCGCATTGCCGGAGGTGGTTTGTACGGGACCCAGCGGGCTCATCCGGGACGGCGTGACGGGTGCGTTCATGGCCCGCCTCCCGTCTCGGCGGCCTTGCGCGCGGCGGTCCGCGCGCGCCAACGGTCCCACAGGGCGAGCACGCCATCCGGCGAGAACAGCACCACCGCGAGGAAGCCGATGCCGATGATCAGCTTGAAGCGGTCCGCCGAGAAGCCGAAGAAGCCGAGGGTGTCGGCGGAGAACACCTGCAGCAGGACGTAGATGAAAGCGCCGATGAACGGCCCGAGCGGCCGGCGTAGCCCCCCGACGACAGCGACGACGAGCACATCGATCGCCGCCGAGATGCCAATCGTGCCCGGCGCGATCTGCGCATTCTGCCAGACCAGAAGAATGCCGCCGGTCGACGCGAAGATGCTCGCCAGCGCATAGGCGGCGACGCGGTGAGCCGTCACGTTGAAGCCCAGCGCTGCCATGCGGCGCGGGTTGTCGCGCACGCCCTGAAGAGCAAGGCCGAAGGGAGATCGTGCGATATAGACGACAGCGCCGTAACAAAGCGCGGCGCAGGCCAGTGACAGATAATAGAAGGGAACGGGGTCGCGCCAGTTCACGCCGAACAGCTTCGGCGGTAGCACGAGGTTGAAGCCGGAATAGCCGTTGAAGATCGAATAATTCTGGCGCGTGAAATAGAAAAAGGCGGCCGCGATCGCGAGCGTGATCATGATGGTGTAGATGCCGTCGGTGCGGACGGCGAGCGCGCCGGACAAGGTCGCGAAAATCGCGGCAATTACGAAAGCGGCCGGCAGCACGATCCACCAGGGGAGACCGAGGCTCACGGCGGCGCCGGACGGCCCCAGGATCGCGACCATGTAGCCGGCCATGCCGGCAATCGACATCTGCAGCAGGCTGACCATGCCGCCATAGCCGGCGAGAAACATCAGGCTCAGTCCGATCATGCCGAGAATGAACGTCCAGCCCATCACCTGAAACAGCCAGAAGCTGTTGGCGACAATCGGTAGCAGCAGCAGGACGGCCGCGACGGCCCACCAGACCGCGGGGATGCGTTCGAACCACATCCGTTTGTCGGTGCGGTTGGCGAAGGGTGGGGCGTGATCGGCGACAGACATGGCCTATCGCCTCGTTCCCAGAAGGCCCTGCGGCCGGAATGCCAGCACTGCGGCCATGATGAGGAAGGTGAAAACGACCGAATAAGTCGGCGCGTAGAGGAACCCCATCTGCTCGGCGACGCCGATGATGAGCGCGCCCAGGGCGGCGCCGACGATCGATCCCATGCCGCCAACGATCACCACGACAAGGCTCGACAGCAGAAACCGCGTATCTTCGCCCGGCGACAGCGACTGGAACGTGGCGCCGACGATGCCCGCGATTCCCGCAAGTCCGGCGCCGAAGCCGAACACGATGAGAAACAGTAGTTGGACGCGCACGCCGGAGGCCGCCAGCATCTCGCGGTCGTCGACGCCGGCGCGGATCAGCATGCCGAGCGCGGTGCGGTTCAGCACAAGCCACATCGCAACGCCGATGACGATGGCCGCGGCCAGAATCCAAATGCGGACGGCGGGGTAGCGCAGCCACGTCACTGCGCCGGTTGCCTCGTTGACGGTATTGACGATGGGTAACTGCACCGGTCCCTGCAGGAACTGCGGCGCGAGGATCGAATAGGATTGCCCGCCCCACCACCACAGCATCAGATCGGCGAACACGATCGAAAGGCCGATGCTGACCAATGTCTGGCGCAGTTCTTCGCCCTCCATCTTCGAGAAGATGAAGTGCTGCATCAGCAGGCCGATGATTGCCACGACGACGAACACGATCGGAAAAGCGAGCAGCCAGGAATCCGAAGCGACCGCGATCTCGTAGCCGACATAGCCGCCGATCAGGAACAGCGAGCCATGCGCGAGATTGACGACGCGCATCAGGCCGAAGATCAGCGTGAAGCCGGCGGCGACGAGGAAATAGAGCGCGCCGAGGGTGATCCCGCCAATCAGACCGTTCAGAAAGATCTGCTTGCGGCCCCAGCTTGCCACCAGCTCGGGCGGCCACGATGCGAGCACCAGCCACAGGAACACCGCCACCAGAAGTACGATGATCAGGCTCCAGAACGGATAGCGCGCGATGAACTTGTCCATCTGAGAACGGCCTGGCAGCTCCCCGTGGCGGACCTTCGCCACCGTTGAAAGGCTAGATTGAAGTTCCCGTACTGTCTTTTCCCCACCGTCTTTTCATTAGCCCGAACGTCTCTTATTTGCGGCGCGCACCTCTTTTTCAGTGGGCCGGGCCCGCGACGCTGCGCCGGTAGGCGCTCGGCGGCACGACCCCGTTGGCGATGAAGAACCGCGAGAAGCTTGCTGGCGTCGCAAAGCCGAGATCGAAGCCGATCTCGGAGACCGTCTCCGTGCCTCGCGCCAATCGCTCGATGGCGTGCTCCATGCGCAAGGCGTTGAGGAAGATCGTGGGCGGCAAACCCATCTGTTCGCGGAACAGTTTGAAGAAGTGAGGCCGCGACAGGCCGGCGTTCCGCGAGATTTCCGCGAGGTCGATCGGTTCACCGAGTCTTTCGCTCAGCATATTTATCGCGCGCCTCAGGCGGAAATCGCGCAAACCCGCGCATTGCGCGGCCGGTCGGTCGCCCGCGCTCGTCCATTGCCAGGTTTGATCGAATGCCGCCTGAGTGAGCGCGCTCAGCCGGTCCTCGAAGGACCCGTCGCAGCCGCCGTGGCGGGCGAGCAGACGGGCGGTTTCCGAGGCAAGCCGGGTGATGTGATCGCTCATTTCGACGGCGGAGCGGCCGAAGCGAAGGATTTCGAAGGCGGTATGACTCGCATCGACGAACCAGCCGGGCCGAATATAAAGAACGAGCGTCAGTGTCGGCTCGCGGTGGCCGAGCGGCGCAAAGTAATGCGGTTGCCACGGACTGATCGCTGTCGCTGCGTGAGGCGTGAGAGGCAAGGTCTTGCCGTCGATCACGACGCTGGCGGCCGGTCCGCTGACATGAAAGATAAGATGACCTTCGCGATGGGCATGCGGCACCATCGGACGGTCCAGCGCATACAGACAGGCGCGCCCGAACGCGCCATGTGCGACCGCGTGAGCGATACTCATCGACTTCCTCCCGGACCGCTTATGTCTGCGGTTTTGGATGAGTGTATAAGCAGATGGCGTTGCGACAACAGGCAAAATGCCCCGGTCCGGATTTGCCCGGATCGTCTGTCTGGCGCCGGTGTTCCTCGTTCGTACTCACCACGCTGCCTCGAAAATGCGACGGCAATCGCCAGGGGTCAGCCGTCTGGGATTAGCCAGGGCACCGGGGTCGTTCGCCGCCATTTCGGCGAAGCGATCGAAGCGGGCCCGGTCGATTCCGACCTCGCGCAGGGAACTCGGTAGGCCGACCGCGCGGGCGAAAGCTCCGATGGTGGTGCTGAAGTGTGGTTCCCGCGTCGTGCGGGCAAATGTCTCGGCCATGGTGGCGTATCGATCGCCCACGGCTTCGGTATTGAAGTCAGCCATGGCGGCCATCAAGGGCGCATGGAGATCGCCATGTAGAATGTCAGGTCCAAGTTCGACTTTGATGGGATGCGCCAGCGCATCGACGCCGCCAATCGCCTTTTCGAGCGCGAGCCCGGCGGTGAGAGCTGCTGCCATCAATTCGCGCAGCGCTTCCCTGTGAGGTGTGGGCGAAGCCAGCGCCACGGGCAGCCAGCGCGTGAGGCGTCTTGTCGCTTCGAGAGCAAGCGCGTCCGCCGGCGGATGGTAGACGGGGCTGGCATAGGCCTCGATGGCATGGACCAGTACTTCCATGGACGCGGCGGCTAGGCGGCGCGGCGGTGTTTCTTCGAGCACGGTGGGATCGGCGATGATCTCGTCGGGCCGTGGGCAGACGACCGGCTGGCCGTGGCTGAGGCGAACGCGGCGCGCCAGTCCGAAATCGCAAAGAGTGGCGGGAACCGCGATCAGCGTAAGACGCTCGCCCCGTCGCGCTGCCTGTTCCGCGGCGAGCCGCGCTTGTCCGATGGCCACTGTTCCGCCGATGGCGATCAGCGTCCCGGTTCGGATATCGCGAAGGGCGCTCAGAATCCGGGAGATGGCTTCTTGCTGAGCAGCGTCGGCGTCTGTCCGGGCGAGGCTGATTGTCGTGTTGCCGAGGGCCTCCTGAACGCGCGCGCAAACGGCCGCGTTTCCCGGCTCGTCTTCGACGAGCACCAGAGCGCTCGAAAGTGATCCCACTTCTTCGGGAAGCGCGTCTTCAATCGCAGCTTCCGCGAAATGCGTGCGGGTGAGATAGCCGATCAGGGTCATCAGAGATGCTCCCGGCACGTCCGCGGCATGAGATTCATGACCGAGGGGCATGAATTGGGTGGCCGGCCGAAAAGGCCGGCCACCGACGACGACGTCAGTGCCAGGCGGCCTCAGCCGCCTGCGCGCAGCTTGGCGCAATCGACCACATCGCGTGACGGCAGCCCCAGGGCCTTGAACTGGGCTGGTGTCATGCCGAGCGTCTGGTTCACGTTCTCGGTCTTGGCCACCATCTTGCTGGTCATGTTGCCATCGGGCCCGTCGACCACTTCGTTGACGAAGACGGTTCCGGTCGCTTGGCGGTTTTCGTTCAGCGTTATCTTGCCGACCGGGCTGGCGAGTTCCATTTTGTTCAGGGCCGCCTTGAGCTTGGCCTGACCGTTAGACAAATCGCCGCCGGCTTCCTGGAGTCCTTTGATGGCCGCGAGCGTCGCCGTGTAGTAGCCCAGTCCGAAGAGTGACGGCGAGGGCAGGCGCTGATTGGCCGGGAAGCTGTCCTGATAGAGCTTCACATAGGAGGTCCAGGCGGGGTCGGTATTGTCGGCGGCGAACGGGCCGGAGGTAGGCGTGCCCTTCAAGGCGTCTTTCGCGCGTCCGCGTGCCGTCAGAACCGTCTGGTCGGCCATGATGGTGCCGCCGATCAGCCGGAGCTTTTCACCGGCCTGCTGGTATTGATTGAGGAAGTTGATCGCGTCCGTGCCGCCGAGGCCCAGATAGATCGCGTCCACGTCATTCGGCAGTTGCGCAATGATGCCGCCGAAATCCGATTGGCCAAGCGGTTGCCAGAAGCGCTGAACGATGTCGCCGCCGGACTTACAGTAGTCCACCGCGAAGCCCATGAAGTTCGTGTAGCCGAACGAGTAGTCGGCCGCGATCGTTGCCACCTTCTTCCAGCCTTTCTTCTTCACGACGTAGCTGCCGAGGCCGTAGCCCCATTGCGAGCCGTCGAGATTGAAGCGGTAGAAGTTCGGCGCGGGATCGACCCAGGTGGTCTCGAGCGCGCCGGAAATGCCATTGATCACCACCTTGTCGGGGATGGTCTTGGCGAAGTCGCGCATGGCGATGCCTTCCGAACCGGACAAGGGGCCAATAATAATGTCGACCTTGTCCTGCTCGATGAGCTTGCGGGCCATGCGGATCGTTGTGTCGGGTTTGGTGTCCGTCGGAGCGACGACGGTTTCGATCTTCTTGCCGGCGACGGTATTGTTCACCTGCTTGAGAGCCAGTTCGACATTGCGGACACCGTCCTGGCCGCCAGTGGCGAAGGCGCCTTCGAGAGCGACCAGAATGCCGATCTTGATCGTGCCGTTCTGGGCGATTGCTGCGCCGGGCAAACTGAGGGCGAGCATTGCGACGGCGCTAAGAAGAGACTTGCGCATTGTTGTTCCTCCCTGTGACGCGAGAAGAGAGAGCCCGGCCATCGCGCCGGATTTTCTCTATGCGCGCGTCGTAACGCGCCCCTCGGCGCGCCTTCGGGAAAACTGCCGTTCAATATTCATGCAGCCCATATCCAAGCGTCTCATTTTCGGGAACGCTATTTGGAGGCGATACCTCACGACCTGCCGCATGGCGGACCAATGCGAGGAATGCTGCAGTACGGAATAAACATTGGAACGGGCTCCCTGCGTCACAATGTCTCGTCTGGGGATTCGCCGTGTTGGGCCAGCCGCTTGGCTCGCAGGCATGACCGGTGCTCGCCAATTGTCATCTCTTTCCAAGGCCACCGGTCGAATCTGCTACCGTCCCGGCAAAGGCCGGAGGAGTGCAGCAATGCTGGCTTACGGGCGCAAACGTCGGTTAGCGAACCGCGCTAGCGCCGCCATGCCGTTGGCCATCCTTGTTTTTGCGACGTTGCTGCCGGTCGAACCTCTCAGGAGCGCGGCGGTTGAGAATTCGATCGTCGTTCGGGAGCATTCCGGCTGGGACAGGAATTGCGAGGCTATTCCGTATCCACCGCTGTCTCTCATCACGCCACCGTCACATGGCAAAGTGTGCGCAAAGGCTCAGGTCATCACGATCGCTTCGATGTTTGCCGGGACCGAGTCTCAATGCATTGGGCGTGACGTGAGCGGCGTGAGAATCATATACCAACCCGATGCGTCCTATCGCGGCGAAGATACATTGGTCTATGGCGTTCAGTATCCTTCACGTTTCCGTGCCGTTTCCGTCAAAGTGAATATTGGAGCCACGGTGCCCGCGACGGTGAGTGTGGCGGATGCGGATGTCGCCGCGCAGCCAAAACAAGCGCCGGGACCCATGCCGACTTGTCCTCAGTACGTCTTTTGACGCTGGTCCCTCAATCGGCTTGGCGACAGTCTCTCAACGTTCGCCTAGTGTGCGCGCTGCCAACGCAGCAGCCGAGGTTCTATTCTCGACGCCGAGCTTGTTGAATATTTGTTCGAGGTGCTTGTTCACCGTCCGCGGGCTTAATGTGAGGATGTCAGCGACATCCCGGTTCGACTTGCCGCGCGCGATCCACAAGAGCACCTCGGCTTCGCGTTGTGTAAGTTGCAGCTTGTCGCGGAGGATAAGCTGGTCGTCCTTCGGATCGCCGTCAATCAGTCGAAGCAGAATCTGGTCGGCGCCAATCTGACTGATCACCGAAAGTTCGATCTGCGTGCCAGAGCCGGCTTGGCCGATATTGATCGTATCCGCCGATGCGGCGATCGATCGATCGACGTGGCTTGCCAGCCAGTTACGTATCGGCGCGGGCAAGGTGTCGCGCTCGGGATTGAAATCAGGAAATGCCCGGACGATCAATTTTACGGCCTGCGGTGTTGCCCACAGGACTTTTCCCACGCGGTTGGCGGCGAGCAAATAGCGGCCGGAGGCATCGAGCGCTGAGCGCGCGCTTTGCGATATGCGCGCATTGGCGAGGTGCACGCGAATGCGCGCCAGCAACTCGTCCGGCGAGATCGGTTTGGTGACATAGTCGACGCCGCCCGCATTCAACCCTTTGATGATGTCTTCCGTCTCGCTGAGGCCCGTCATGAAAATCACCGGTACGTGGCTTACGGCTGCTCTCTGCTTGAGCCGGCGGCAGATCTCGAAGCCGTCGATCCCGGGCATGACGGCGTCCATCAGAATAACGTCGGGCGTGATCCGTTCGGTCAGCGATAGCGCCTGCTCGCCGTCGAGCGCGACCAAGACGGTCATGCCGGCGCCTTCGATGGCGTCGGTCAGCATACGCAGGGTGTTGGGCGAATCATCAACGACCAGGACGATGTCGCGCGGTTCCAGGTTAGCCACGACCGGTCCTGAATGTTTCGAGGACGGCGATGTAACGCTTGAGATCAAAGCCATCGGAAAGTGCTCTCATGTAGCTGACAAAATCACGATGAGCGGATGAGTCGTTTTCGATCGCATCCAGCTTGTCCTGGATGCCGCGGACGTAACCGATCTGACCGAGCCGGATCAGATCGTCGATATCGCGCTGCGAAGGCACCATCGAGGGAGTCAGCATCGCGGCGTTGAAGGGCGATGTTGCTGCCTTTTCATCGTAGACCCACTGGATGTTGAGTAGCGCGTGGATCTTGCCGAGCAACTGGCGCAGATCGAAGGGCTTGATCAGGTAGTCGTCGTTGACGGGGAAGGGATCGACCTTCTTCTTCGGATCGGGGGCGAAGGCGGACAGCATGACGATGGCCGGCCTCTCGCGCGTCCGTCGAAGTTGTTGCGCGACCTGCCAGCCATCCATGTCGGGCATCGATACGTCGAGAAGGATGAGGTTCGGACGGTTTTCTTCAACGAGCGCCAGACATTCGGCGCCGTTGCTGGCGGTGAGGATCGTGAACCCGAGCGGCTCGAGCAGATCTCGCACCAGATCGCGGTGATTCTCATCGTCGTCGACGACCATGATGGTTTGCCGGTCGCCGATATAGCCGCGAACGCGATCTTCCATGATTGAGATAGCGCGCGGGTTGAAGGATTCCGAGAGCAGCAGCCGGACGCGGAATGTGCTGCCTTCGCCGACCTTGCTGGCCACCGTAATCTCGCCGCCCATGACCTGGGTGAGCAGACGGGTAATGGTGAGGCCAAGCCCGGTTCCGGCCGCTTTGCGATGGCCGGTCATGCGAGCGCGCTCGAAGGGCAGGAAGATGCGTTCGAGATCGTCGGGATGGATGCCAATCCCCGTGTCGCTGATAATGAACTCCGCGACCTGCCCGCGATACGCCATCCGGAAGGTGACGGAACCTTCATCGGTGAACTTGATGGCGTTGGACAAGAGGTTAATCAGAATCTGCCGAAGCCGGTTCTCATCGGTCTGGACGGCGAAGGGCAATCGCTCCGGCGGCTCGAAATGGAAGGCAATGCCGCGCGCCGCCGCCTGCAGTCTGAACATGTCGACGAGTTGGTCGAGAAATTCCTTGGTCCGCACTTCGTTGCGGTCGAGATGAAAGCGGCCGGCTTCGATCTTGGATATGTCGAGAAGTCCGTCGATCAGCCCGGACAGATGCTCGGCGCTGTGGTGGATGACCTTGACCGCGCCGAGACGTTTGTCGGGTATGGCCGGGTCGCGCTCAAGCACCTGCGCATAGCCGAGAATGGCGTTGAGGGGAGTGCGCAGCTCATGGCTCAGGCCGACGAGGTGGCGGCTCTTGGCTTCGTTGGCGGCTTCCGCGACTTCCTTGGCGCGCTGAAGCTTGGCGTCGGTGCGCTTGTGCGCCTCGATTTCGCGCATCAGCAGGTCGGTCTGGCGCGTCGTTTCCTCTTCGGCGACGCGGCGGCTTTCTTGCGCCAGTACCAGAAGCCAGGCGCCGATCCCGGCAATGATCGTGAGGATGAAGTAGACCGTCCAGAGTGCGGATTTCAGCCCATCGCGATCGAGCGGGGAGCCGGCCGGAATCTGGAAGTAGACCAGCGTCAACACCGCGGCGATCAGTCCGGAGAAAAGCAGCAGTACGCCGAGATAACGGCCGAGGTCGGTGTTGATCGGCTTGACGGCCCAGGCCGGCAGCAACCGCTGCATATGCTTGAGGAACTGGTGTGAAACCCGCGCATGCGGTTTGCAGAGGTCGTGGCAGCGCGCCTCGAGCGAGCAGCACAACGAGCATATCGGTCCCGAATAGGCCGGACAGGGCGCCATGTCCTCGGTCTCGAAATGATGCTCGCAAATCACGCAGCGGGCGGTCTTCTGATCGCCCCAGTCGCGAGGCTGCCGGGCGATGTAATAGGCGCCGCGGGTGACATAGGCGATGGCGGGAGCCGACACGAACGCGATGGCGAGGGTGAGAAACGCCGCCAGCGATTGCAGGCTGGTGCCGAAGGCGCCGGTCAACGCGATGATGCCGCCCGCGGCGGCCAGGAACATCGCCCCGACACCGACCGGGTTGATGTCGTAAAGGTAGGCACGCTTAAACTCGATCATCGGCGGGCTGAGGCCGAGCGGCTTGTTGATCACGAGATCGGCAACCAGCGCCCCGACCCAGGCCACGGCAACGATGGAGTAGTAGCCGAGAATGCGCTCCAGCGCCTTGTAGATGCCGAGCTCCATCAGCATCAGAGCGATGGCGACATTGAATACCAGCCAGACCACGCGGCCCGGATGACTGTGCGTCAGCCGCGCGAAGAAGTTCGACCACGCGATCGAGCCGGCATAGGCATTCGTCACGTTGATCTTGAGCTGCGACACGATCACGAAAACGCCGGTGAAAGCGAGCGCAACATTCGGCGACGAGAACATGTAGTGGAACGCGACCAAATACATCTGTGTCGGTTCGGTCGCCTTGTCGAGCGGCACCATATGACGGATGGCGAGCACGGCGAGAAACGAGCCGGCGAGTAGTTTTAGAACGCCGGGAATGATCCAGCCGGGTCCGGCAGACAGATAAGACAGCCACCAGGCAGTGCCACGCTCGCGCGCAGGCAGAAATCGCAGGAAGTCGACCTGCTCGCCGATCTGGGCGATCAGCGAGAAAACGACGGTCGACGCCATGCCGAACATCAACAAATTGAAGGAATTCTGGCCGCCTTGCTCGAGGCCTGCGAAATTCGTCCATTCGTCGAACAGCGACAAATCGGCGAAGGCGATGAACACGAAGGGCAGGAGATGCAGGCCGATCCAGATCGGCTGCGTCCATAGCTGGAAGCGGCTGATGAAGGTGATGCCGTGCGTCACCAGCGGAATGACCACCAGCGAGCTGATGACATAGCCGACCGATAGCGGAATATCGAAAAACATCTCGAGTGCCAGCGACATGATCGCGGCTTCGATGGCGAAGAACAGGAACGTGAAGGAGGCATAGATCAGCGAAGTGATCGTCGAGCCGATGTAGCCGAAGCCGGCGCCGCGCGTGAGCAGGTCGATATCGACGCCATAGGTCGATGCGTAATAGGCGATCGGCAGGCCGGTGAGAAAAATGAGTGCGCCGACCAGGAGGATCGCCGCGGTCGCGTTAGTAAATCCGTAGTTTACTGTGATCGTGCCGCCGATGGCTTCGAGCGCCAGAAACGAGATAGCGCCGATGGCGGTGTTGGCCACGCGCGAGCTTGACCAGCGCCGCGCGCTCTTGGCTGTGAAGCGCAGCGCAAAGTCTTCGAGGGTCTGGTTGGCGACCCACTGATTATAATTGCGGCGGACGCGCACAATCCTCTGCTGCACGTTCATCGCCTGTCGACCTTCGTTAAAGCCCGCCCCACATGCGGCCTTTCGCTGTTCGATCCGGTTTGGTCGGCCCCGGTTGATGGTACAAAAGCAGGCAGTGTGCGCCGCAAAATATTGCACAAGCCGGGTCGCGGTTAACCGGCGCCGTCACGCCTGAGAACCCGTTTATTGGCAGGCATTCTCATACGGCATTCGACGTAAGCGTATACGTCAATCGACGTATGCTGCAATGCATCATTTGCAGCCAGCATCCGGACGTGGGGGAGCGGATTCATCGCCTCCTCGGTCTTCAACCAGCAAGAGGCGTCCGATGCCACAAAAACCGCCTACAGGGCTTCAATCACCCCTTCGCCGCAAACTGCTTGTCGGCACCGCCGCTGCGTCGGCCGCCGCCATCCTGGGCGTTCCGCCGTCGGCGCTCGCCCAGGCATTCCCGACCGCCAAGGTCAACACGACCGGGCTTGCCGTCACCGACACCGAGGTCACCGTCGGCATTCTGCACTCGGTGACCGGCACCATGGCGATCTCCGAGACCGGCTCCGTACAAGCGGAGAAGCTGGCCATCGAGCAGATCAACGCATCCGGTGGCGTGCTCGGCCGCAAGATCAAGTTCATCCAGGAAGACGGCGGGTCCGACTGGCCCACCTTCGCCGAGAAGGCGAAGAAGCTCCTGGTCAACGACAAGTGTGCCTCGGTCATGGGCTGCTGGACTTCGGCGTCGCGCAAGGCCGTGTTGCCCGTGTTCGAGCAGTACAATGGCATGCTGTACTACCCAACCTTCTACGAAGGCCTCGAGCAGTCGAAGAACGTCATCTACACCGGTCAGGAAGCGACGCAGCAGATTATCGCCGGGCTCGACTGGGTGACCAAGGAGAAGGGCGCCAAGTCATTTTACCTGCTTGGCTCCGACTATATTTGGCCGCGGACGTCGAACAAGATCGCGCGCAAACACATCGAAAACCACCTCAAGACCAAGGTTGTCGGCGAGGAGTACTTCCCGCTCGGCCACACGCAGTTCAACTCGGTCATCAACAAGATCAAGCTGACCAAGCCCGACGTGATCTACGCCATCATCGTCGGCGGCTCGAACGTCGCGTTCTACAAGCAGCTTAAGGCGGCGGGCATCGATCTGTCCAAACAGACGCTGCTCACCATCTCGGTGACCGAAGACGAGATCGATGGCATCGGCGGCGAGAACATCGCCGGCGCCTATGCCTGCATGAAGTACTTCCAGTCGCTGAAGAACCCGAACAACGAAAAATTCGTTGCCGCTTTCCACAAGATGTGGGGAGACAAGACAGTGATCGGTGACGTGACGCAGGCGGCCTATCTCGGGCCCTGGCTGTGGAAACTCACGGTCGAGAAGGCGGGCTCCTTCGACATCGACAAGGTCGCTGCCGCTTCGCCGGGCGTCGAATTCACCGGCGCACCGGAAGGCTACGTCAAGATCCACGAGAACCATCACTTGTGGTCGAAGACCCGCGTCGGCCGCGCTCGCGCCGATGGTCAGTACGATCTCATCTACGAGACCGCCAACCTGGTCGAGCCCGATCCGTTCCCCAAGGGCTACCAGTAAAGGCCGCAGGCCGGTCCTCGACGATCACGTCCCGGCGGCGCCGCCGCCGGGACGCCTCGACCCTCTCTCATTCATGTCGGCTCACAATGCGCGCTCTGCCGGCGCGCGTGCGGAGGCGCAATGTTCGACTATTCGCTCGGCGAGCTCGGTTCCATTCTGGCGATGCAGGCTTTCGCCGGCCTCATCCTGTTTTCGGTCTTCGTTCTCATGGCGCTCGGGCTGGCCATCATTTTCGGCCAGATGGGCGTGATCAACATGGCGCACGGCGAGTTCATGATCCTCGGCGCCTACATGACCTACCTGACCTCGCATATCTTCCAGGCTTACCTGCCGGGCGCCTTCTCCATCTACTTCTTCGTCGCCATGGCCGTCGCCTTCATCGTATCGGGCGCGGCGGGGCTCGCGACCGAATGGCTGCTGATCCGCCATCTTTATGCGCGGCCGCTGGATACGCTGCTCGCCACCTGGGGCTTGAGCCTCATCATGCAGCAGGCGTTCCGCTCCATCTTCGGCGCGCGCGAAGTCGGCGTCGAACTGCCGCAATGGATGATGGGTGCGCTGCCGGTCACTGACGTGATCGAGGTGCAGATCAACGGCTTGTTCGTGATGGGCCTGACATTGGCGATTACCGCCGTAGTGGCGCTTCTGCTGTTCCGCTCCCGCTGGGGCCTGCAGGTGCGGGCCGTCGTCGCCAACCGCACCATGAGCGGTGCGGCCGGCATCGACACGCGGCGCGTCGATCGTCTCACCTTTGGGCTCGGCTGCGGCATCGCAGGCGTCGCCGGCTCGGCCTTCACCATGATCGGCTCGACCGGTCCGACGGCGGGCCAGCTCTATATCGTCGACACTTTCCTCGTCGTCGTGTTTGGCGGCGCGCAGAGCCTGCTCGGCACCATCGCCTCGGCTTTCACCATCTCGCAATCCCAATCGACTCTCGAGTTCTTCCTCACCGGTTCGATGGCCAAGGTCCTGACGTTGCTCGTCGTCATCGGGCTCCTGATGCTGCGGCCGCAGGGTCTGTTTGTCCTCAAAGTCAGAAGGTGAAACGATGTCACCGGCATTCAATAAGAAACTCGACCTCGAACTTTTCGGCTTCCTGCTGCTGGCCGTTCTCCTTGTCGTCGTCCTGCCGCTGACAGTCGATGCCTTCCGTCTCAACCTGATCGGCAAGTACCTGACCTACGCCTTCGTCGCCGTCGGCCTCGTGCTGTGCTGGGGTTACACCGGCATTCTGAGCCTGGGGCAGGGCGTGTTCTTCGGCCTCGGCGGCTACTGCATGGCGATGTTCCTGAAGCTCGAAGCCTCGAGCGTCGAGAACACCAAGATTCAGTCGACGCCGGGAATCCCGGACTTCATGGACTGGAACCAGATCACCGAGCTTCCTTTCTTCTGGGTGCCGTTCAAGTCGCTGCCACTCGCCCTGATCGCGGTCATCGCCGTACCGGCCATCGCCGCCTTCATCCTGAGCTTCGCGATGTTCAAGCGGCGGGTCGGCGGCGTCTACTTCGCCATCATCACCCAGGCCGTCGCGGCGGTGCTCACCATCCTGATCATCGGCCGCCAGGGTTATACCGGCGGCATCAACGGCATCACCGACCTGCGCACTTTACTCGGCTGGGACATCCGCACCGATCATGCCAAATACATCCTGTATTTCGTCTGCGTCGCGCTGCTGTTCGGCTCGATGTTTCTGGCCCGCTTCGTGATCGGCTCGAAACTCGGCCGGCTTCTGGTCGCTATCCGTGACAAGGAGGATCGCGTCCGCTTCTCGGGCTACGACGTCGCGAACTTCAAAGTCTTCATCTTCTGTCTGGCTTCGGCGCTGGCGGCGGTTGGCGGCGCCATGTTCACGCTCCAGGTCGGATTCATGTCGCCGTCCTTCGTCGGCATTGTGCCGTCGATTGAGATGGTGATTTTCGCCGCGGTGGGCGGGCGTCAATCGATCATTGGCGCGGTGGTTGGCACGCTCATCGTCAACTGGGCCAAGACGTCGTTCTCGGAAAGCTTTCCCGAACTGTGGCTGTTCGCCATGGGCGGCCTGTTCATCGCCGTGGTGCTGGCATTCCCGCGCGGTCTGGCCGGCCTGTTTACCGACCAGATCCTGCCGCGCCTGAAGCGGGTTCGCCTTCCCGGCGGCCTCGTGAAGCCGGCGCCGGCGGAGTGAGGAGAGCCTTATGTCCAACAGCACCGATTTCCTGCTCGCGCTCGAAGGCGTCACCGTCTCCTTCGATGGCTTCAAGGCCGTCAATGGGCTCAATCTCTACATCGACAAGGGCGAGCTGCGCGTGATCATCGGCCCGAACGGTGCCGGCAAGACAACCGTGCTCGACCTGATCTGCGGCCGCACCAAAGTGTCCGACGGGTCGATCAAGTTCAAGGACCAGGA
This sequence comes from Pseudolabrys sp. FHR47, assembly GCF_005153485.1. Lineage (NCBI taxonomy): Bacteria > Pseudomonadati > Pseudomonadota > Alphaproteobacteria > Hyphomicrobiales > Xanthobacteraceae > Pseudolabrys > Pseudolabrys sp. FHR47. Next base: position 3,133,764 of record NZ_CP039740.1, on the reverse strand, counting down.
GATCACGGGTCTCAAGGAACACGAGATCGTCCGCCGCGGTATCGGCCGCAAATTCCAGACGCCGTCAATCTACGAAGACCTCACCGTGTTTGAGAACCTCGAGCTGTCGATACCGCGCGGCCGCGACGTCGTCGGAGCGCTGTTCTGGCAGCGGTCGGAGGCGGTGACGGAGCGGGTGCGCGAGATCGCACAGATGATATTTCTCGCGGATTCACTGGACCGTCCTGCCGAGACGCTGAGTCACGGCCAGAAGCAGTGGCTCGAGATCGGCATGCTGCTGATGCAGGACCCTGAACTCTTGATGCTCGACGAGCCGGTCGCCGGCATGAGCGTTTCGGAGCGCGTCAAGACCGCCGAGTTGCTCAACGAGATCATCAAACACCGGTCCGTGATCGTGATCGAACACGACATGAAGTTTGTCGCCAGCATCGCACACCGCGTCACCGTCCTGCACCAGGGCAAGATTCTGGCGGAAGGCGACATGGACACGATCCAGAACGATCCGAAGGTCAAGGAAGTCTATCTCGGCCATTGATTCAACCCTGCGCAGAAGTGCGGTGAAGACATGTTCAAATTGCACAATCTCAACGTCGCCTACGGTCAGAGCCAGGTTTTGCACGGCATCGACCTGTCGGTGGCGCCCGGCGAGATCGTCGCTGTGGTCGGTCGCAACGGCATGGGAAAGTCGACGCTGATGAAATCGCTCATCGGCGTGATCCCGTCGAGGTCGGGTGAGATCGTCGTTGAAGGCGCGGACGTCTCCGGTCTGCCGAGCCACCTGCGCGTCAAGCGTGGCCTCGCTTATGTCCCGCAGGGCCGTCAGATATTCGGCACCATGACGGTCGAGGAGAATATCCAGACCGGACTCGTCGTCACCGGCAAGAGCGAGGTTCCGGACGAGATTTATAGCCTGTTCCCGATCCTGTGGGACTTCAAGAAGCGTCGCGGCGGCAATCTGTCGGGCGGCCAGCAGCAGCAACTCGCCATCGCGCGCGCATTAGCATCCGATCCGAAGATTCTCCTGCTCGACGAACCGACTGAAGGCATTCAGCCGTCGATCATCAAGGAACTCGGTGTGGTGCTGAAGCAGATCAGGCAGTTGCGCAACCTCACCATCGTGGTTTGCGAGCAGGTTCTGAGCTTCGTGCTCGACGTCGCTGACAGCATCGTCGTGATGGAGAACGGCCGTATCGTCCATACCGATCGACGCGAGCGCGTCGATGAGGCGGCGATCGCCCGTTACCTCGCAGTCTGAACGGACAAGGGTGAGCCGGTTCTGAAGGGGCTGGCCGGACTCGCTCACATGCCAATGCCTCGACCTGGTTGTGCGGAAGGAGCCAAGACATGACCGAGACCCTGATCAAAGTCGATCTGAAGGAGTCGCCCTACAAGAATCCGATGATCCACAACCGCTGGCACCCGGACGTCCCGATGGTGGCGTCGGTTAAGCCTGGGGACGATTTCATCATCCAGACCTACGACTGGACCGGCGGCTACATTCAAAATAACGACTCGGCCGATGACGTTCGTGACGTCGACCTCACGACGGTGCACTTCCTCTCGGGACCGATCGAAATCAAGGGCGCGGAGCCGGGCGATCTCCTGGTGGTCGATCTGCTCGACGTCGGTGCGCTGCCGGAGAGCCTGTGGGGCTTCAACGGCTTCTTCTCGAAGAAGAACGGCGGCGGCTTTCTGACCGAGCATTTTCCGCTGGCGCAGAAGTCGATCTGGGACATCAAGGGCATGTTCACGGAATCACGCCATGTGCCGGGCGTGAAATATGCCGGTCTCATCCATCCGGGCCTGATCGGCTGTCTGCCGGACCCGAAACTGCTGGAGACCTGGAATAAGCGCGAGGTCGATTTCATCGCGACCAACCCGGCCCGCGTGCCGCCGCTCGCCAACGCTCCCTTTGCGGCGACCGCGCATGCCGGCAAGGCGACCGGCGACGTCAAAGCCAAGATCGCTGCGGAGGGCGCGCGCACTGTGCCGCCGCGCGAGCATGGCGGCAACTGCGACATCAAGGACCTGTCGCGCGGTTCGAAGATTTACTTCCCGGTCTACGTGCCGGGTGCCGGCCTCTCGATGGGTGACCTGCACTTCAGCCAGGGCGACGGCGAAATCACCTTCTGCGGCGCCATCGAAATGGCCGGCTGGCTGCACATCAAGGTCGACCTGATCAAGGGCGGCATGGCGAAGTACGGCATCAAGAATCCGATCTTCCGGCCGTCGCCGATGACGCCGAACTATCAGGACTACTTGATCTTCGAAGGCATCTCGGTCGACGAGCAGGGCCAGCAGCACTATCTCGATGTCCACGTCGCCTACCGCCAGGCCTGTCTCAATGCGATCGAGTATCTGACCAAGTTCGGCTACTCGAAAGCGCAGGCCTATTCGATCCTCGGCACGGCGCCGGTGCAGGGCCACATCTCCGGCGTCGTCGATATCCCGAATGCCTGCGCCACGCTCTATCTGCCGACCGAAGTCTTCGACTTCGACATCATGCCGAGCGCGGCCGGCCCGGTGAAACACATCAAGGGTGGCGTCGATATGCCGCTGTCGCCCGACAAATAGTTCCCCAGCGCGCGACCGGGCGTGGGGTGTGACGGAAGCACCTCACGCCCGCCCTTCAATCACATACCGAGGCCCTCCGATGCCGACTTACGAATATCTGTGCGACGACTGCGGGCCATTCACTGACTTCCGGCCGATGTCGGAGAGCGACCTGACGTGCGAGTGTCCGGCCTGCGGAAATAGCGCGCCGCGCGCGTTTTTGACGGCGCCCTATATGTCCGGCCTGTCGACCGAGCGACGCCACGCATTCTCGACCAATGAGCGCAGCGCCCACGAGCCGAAATCGACGAAGACCACGGGTCACGGTCCGGGTTGCGGCTGCTGCGGCGGCAAATCCTCACGTATGACGTACAAATACAAGGACGGCAGCAAGGCTTTTCCGAAGAGCCGGCCCTGGATGATCTCGCATTAGGCGCGCCGTGCCGTCGCAAGGGCAATCTGTCCTTCTTTGTGCCCCTTGTGAAGACGCGGGCAGCACTTGCACATGCATGCGGCTATTCCGTTATGCGCGGGCCTGCGATAGAGTTAAATGGCCGGCGACACAGGTGATAATCAGTGCTGACAATCTGGGGGCGCAAGAGTTCGTTCAACGTCCAAAAAGTAATGTGGCTCGTCGGCGAGCTGGGACTCGAACATCGGCACATCGAGGCGGGCGGCCAGTTCGGTGGTCTCGATACGCCAGAATTTCGCGCGCTGAATCCGCATGGCAAGGTCCCGGTAATCGACGACAGTGGCTTCGTCGTCTGGGAATCGCACGCGATCCTGCGCTATCTCGCGGCTCGATACGGAGAGGGGCGGTTCTGGCGCACTGCGCCGGCTGAACGCTCATTGTCCGATCGCTGGATGGACTGGGCACACACGACGCTGCAGCCCGATTTTCTTGGCGGCGTTTTCTGGGGTTTCTACCGGACGCCTGAGCTGCAGCGCGATCTCCCGGCGATTAGGAGCAAGGTGGAGGCCTGCGCACGGCATTTCCAATTGCTCGACCGCGAACTGATGGGGCGGGATTACATGCTGGGCGACGCGCTGACCCTGGCGGACGTCCCGCTCGGGACCCATCTCTACCGTTACCTCAATATCGACATCGAGCGCCCGCGGGTGCCGAATGTCGAGGCCTGGTACCGGCGCCTCGAAGAACGACCGGCTTATCGGCAGCATGTCATGGTGCCGTTTGAGGATCTCTACGGCCGTCTCGATTTCTGAGCAGTCTAGGTGATCTCGCGCCAGAAGCGCCGCGTTAGCAGCAGAGCGACAATGCCTTCTGTACCGATCGTGAGGATCGCGTATTTGGCACCCATGACATCGGCCAGGAGCCCGATTTGAAGAAAGCCCAGTGGGCCGAACCCGATGGTGACGGTGAGAAGCCCGAGCATGCGCGCTCGCATCTCCAGTTGCACTGAGCGGAACACGATCGCCGATTGGGTGATGGAAAAGCCGGAGCCGCCGAAGCCGGCGACCACCAGCGCAATGCCGGCGAGGACCGGATGCGGCATCAACGCGAACGCGATCAGCGCGGCGATATAGATCGGCACGCTGAAAGTGTAGAGCTTCACCTGATGCTCGGGGCGAGCGAACAAAAGCGCCATGATCACGCCGGTGATCGCGCCGACGCCTTCCATGCTGGCGAGGATGCCGACACCGCTCGGCCCGAGGTGCAGATAATCGTGCCCAATGACGGGGATCAGGCTGAGGATCGGCCAGGCGAAGAGATTGAAGATCAGCGTGATTGCGAGAATGCCGATCAGGTGTCTGTCGCTTTTGACCACGCGCAGCGCATCCAGAATATCGTGCAGCAGAAAGCCACGGCCTTGTGTTTTGTGCTGATGACGGTAACTCAGTCTCAGGGCGGCCGTCACCGACAGCATGTAAAGTAATGCCCCGAGTGTGAAACAGCCGCCGATGCTCCATGCGGCAAGGACGGCGCCGCCGATCGCGGGACCGGCCATGCGACTTACATTGCTTGATCCGATGTCGAAGGTCATGGCGTGGGACATGCGATCGGTGCCGACCACACGGCCAATCATGAGACGGCGGATTGCGTTGTCCCCTGCCCAGACCGTACCGTTGATGAAAACCGAAACGGCAAGATGCCAGGTTTCGATGTGGCCCGAATAGGCGAGCAAAGCGATCGCGGCCGAGGCCAGGAATTGAACCGAGGTGGTGACGACGAGCACGGTGCGTCCTTCGAACCGATCCGCCGCGGCGCCAATGAAGGCACCGAACAAAGCCATCGGCAGCACGCGCAGCAGGGCCATAAAGGTCACGAGAAAGGCCGAGCCGGTGGTCTGATAAACCATGACGGCAATGGCCAGCATCTCGATCCAGCGGACGCCGAACTGTATGGCGCCGATCAACCAAAGGCGCCAGAAATCCGGCTCCGTCGGCCACCGGCTCGGATGCTTCGGGGGCCGAATATTGAATTCAGTGGTGCTGAGCCGATTCATTCTCTGCCCGCAGCGCCTCGACTCCCATTTGTTTTCTCAAAACCTGTAGCTTTCTAAAAATTTGGCTTACTCTCCGGCGAAGCCCAGCAGATGGCCCATCTTGGTCTGCTTGGTGTGCAGATACTTGACGTTCTCGCAGTTCGGCTCGGTGATCAGCGGAATGCGCGCTGTGATCCGCAATCCGTAATCGGCGATGCCATCATATTTGGCCGGGTTGTTGGTCATCAAACGCAGGCTTGTAATGCCGAGATCGGCCAGTATCTGGGCGCCGACTGAGTAATCGCGCTTGTCGGCAGGCAATCCGAGTTCGAGATTGGCCTGTAACGTATCGAAACCGCGGTCTTGGAGCTGATAGGCGCTCACCTTGTGGCCGATGCCGATGCCACGGCCTTCGTGGCCGCGGAGATAGACCAGGACACCACGTCCGTCGGCCGAAATCTTTTCCAATGCGTCGTTGAGCTGAGTCCCGCAATCGCAGCGCATGGAGCCGAACAGATCGCCCGTCAGGCATTCCGAATGAACGCGGACCAGGACGTCCGGCTTGGTGGCGACATCGCCGATGACGAGTGCAACGTGCTGGATGCGGTCGATGACCGACTCATAGGCGTGAATGGTGAAGTCGCCATAGCGCGTCGGCAGGCGGGCCTCCGACAGTTTGCGGATCAGCCGGTCATGCCGGCGGCGATAGCGGACGATGTCGGGAATGCTGACCATGACGAGGCCGTGCGCCGCCGCCAGCGCTTCGAGGTCGGATCGCCGGGCGACCTTGCCCTCGTCGGTGATGATCTCGGCCAGAACGCCGCCGGGATAGAGTCCAGCTGCCTTAGCCAAGTCGATGGAAGCCTCGGTGCGGCCCGCGCGTTGCAGCACGCCGCCGTCATAGCCGCGCAGCGGAAATACGTGGCCGGGCCGCACCAGATCGGTGGGCTTGGCAGCGGGGTCGATCAGGGTTCTGATCGTCGCGACGCGTTCGGCGGCGGAAATGCCGGTCGTCGTATCCTTGCGTGCGTCGACGGAGATCGTGAAGGCGGCCTTCATCGTGCCTGCGTTCTCGCTCACCATCAGCGGAATGCGCAGGGCATCGAGACGCTCATTGGTCAACGCCGCACAGATGACGCCGCCGGTATTGCGGATCAGGAACGCCATGGCCTGCGTCGTGACACGCTCGGCCGCCAAAACCAGATCGCCACCGCTTTGCGGCGTGTCGTCGTCTGTAACAATGACCGGGCTGCCTTGAGCCAAGGCGGCAAGGGCTTCGTTGATTTTGGCGTCCGACATGGGATGTAGGCTCAACACCGGGCGGCCGTCAGGCGCCCAGTCCCGTATAGGTTTTGCCACGGAAGTAGATCAGCGGTTCGCCATCGGACCGCGACGTTGCGCCGGCCACGGTGCCGATGATGATCGAGATATTGCCGCGCTCGACAATGTCGGCGACGGTGCAGTCGAATACGCCGAGCGCTTGCTTGTAGACCGGTGCGCCGGTCACCAGCGTCGTCCACTCGCCGTCGGTGAAGCGGGCGGCGCCGCTCAGGCCGGCCTTGCCGCCGAAGGCATCGGCCACCTTGCCGGCGTCGGCGGGCAGGAAGTTAATGGCGAAATGCTTTCGTGACACGATGCCGGCAAGCGCGCTGGTTTTGCGGTCCACCGACACGAGCATCGTCGCCGGATCGGCGGTCACATGGCTGGCGGACAGACCAAGGAAGCCCGTCGGCCCTTCATCGCTGTCGGCGGTCACGATCGTCATACCGGTGGCACGCTGGCCGAGCGTGGTCCAGAAGGTCTTCATGTCGATGGGGGAGGGAGGCGTCATGGTGGGTTTCCACTAGTGAACGATGGCCGGGCGCGGCTCATGGCCGCCGAGATCGATATTGCGGATCGGCGAGAGGTTCATCTCGCCGGCAATCAGTTCATATGACTTCAGCCGGTCGGCAGGATCGTGCGCCATGGTGACGATCACGACCTCGTCGATGGCAAATGTCGCGGCGATATCGCGTAGCCTATGCACGACGGCGTCCGCCGTGCCGAAGATCGCGGTGTCGCGCAGCCGGTCGATCTTGGCCTGCGCCTGCGGCGGGACATGGCGCGAGGCGACCTGCGCAAGGCTGGGAAAGGCGGAATTGACCAGCCGGTCACGGTCCAGCCGCCAGTGCGCGTAGGGCAGGAAAAGCTGTTCGGCTTTCTCCGCGGTTGGGGCGGCGATGGCCCAGACGCACAGGCTGACGAGCGGACCCGCCCCTGAGGCGTTGGATGAGAAATTCCTGCGGTAGGTATCGAGGGCTTCGGCGCAGCCTTCGCCATCGTGAAAGAAGTGCGCAAAGCAGTAGGGCAGGCCCATCTGCGCCGCGAGACTCGCAGTGTAAGGGCTGCTGCCGAGCAGCCACGGCTCCGGCGCAGTGGTGCCCTGCGGCTGGGCGCGAACACCGGCCATGGGGTGATCCTCGGGCAACGGTTCGCCCCGCGACCATGCGATGAGATCCTCGAGATCGCTGGCGAAGCTGTCGCCGCCGCCCATCGACAGGAGATCGTCCATCATCGACGGGTTCAGGGCGTAAATGGTCTGCCGATCCGCGCCAGGGCCACGGCCAATGCCCATATCGATACGCCCGGGCGCCAGCGCATCGAGCACGCGGAACTGCTCCGCGACCTTGAAAGGCGAATAGTGCGGCAGCAGCACGCCGGCGCTGCCGATCCGCATTCGGGTGGTGACCGCTGCCAAGGCGCCGAGCAGAACCTCCGGCGCCGAACCGGCTACGGCGTCGTTGTTGTGATGCTCGGACACCCAGTAGCGATGATAGCCGAACGTCTCGCAGGCGCGGGCAAGCGTCAGCGAATCGCGAATCGACGTGCCGGGCGAACGGCCCGCGACAATGGTCGACTGATCGAGGACCGACAGGCGCATCACCGTTTCTCCGTTCGGCGGCGGTAATCGATGAGGTCGGCGATAGTGCCGAGCTTAAGGCCTTGGCGCGCCGCGAAGACGCGAAGGTCCGGCAGCCGGGCCATTGTGCCATCGTCATTCATGATCTCGCAGATGACGCCTGAAGCATCGACGCCGGCCATGCGGGCCAGATCGACTGCTGCTTCGGTGTGACCGGGCCGGGAGAGGATACCGCCGTCGCGCGCGATCAATGGAAACATGTGCCCGGGCGTCACGATATCGGCCGACGTCGAGGCCGGATCGATGGCGACCGCAATGGTGCGCGCGCGATCATAAACAGAGATACCCGTGGTGACGCCGTCGCGGGCCTCGATCGACACCGTAAAGGCAGTGCCGAAGCGCGTGTTCGGCGTCGCCGCCATTGGTTGCAGCGCCAGGCGTTCGGCATGCGCGGCCGTGAGGGCGAGACAAACCAGGCCACGTGCATGATGCGTCATGAAATTGATGGCCTGCGCCGAGGCAAAGGCCGCCGGAATGACGATATCGCCTTCGTTTTCGCGGTCCTCATCGTCGACCAGAACAACCATGCGGCCGGCGCGGGCTTCAGCCACGATCTCCTCGGGGGTCGAGATCGGAGCGAGAAGGCTGTCGGTTCGTCGCGGTCTGAAGGGCAGGGTATTCATGTGTGGCAGGCCTTGGGCTAGACCGCAACGTTGTGAAACTGGCGGCCGAAATACACCAAACCCGTACACGCACCGGCTTCGCTGACCGCGACGACTTCGCAGAACAAGGCGTCGTGCGTACCGATTTTCACCTCACTGACAATACGGCAGTCGAACGCGACATTGGCACCGACCAGCACCGGTGCGCCGGTCGACAGGGTTGTCCATTCGGCGCCGGCAAAGCGCTGTTTCATGTCTTTGACCGAGCCGGCAAAGCGCTTCGACAGCTCTTCGTGCTCAGTCGAAACCGTATTGACGCAGAGGACGCCGCTTTGCCGGATCGAATCGTACGACTGGCTATTGCGGTTCATACAGACCAGCAAGGTCGGCGGATCGTCGGTCACGCTGCAGACCGCCGACGCCGTGAAGCCGCACCAGCCGGCGGGGCCGGTGCTGGTGATGATGTTTACGCCAGCCGGCAATCGCGCCATGCCGCTGCGATACGCTTTGCTGTCGACTGCGGTAACCGCAGGATCGAAAGCCGGGATCGTGACCGAAACCGCCGAGGCTGTCATGTTCATCTCGCACTTTTTCCCAGTGTGGTGTGGGCCTGTCCTTGGGCGTTCCTCAGAATTCGCGGAGCGTTTCCCGTAGTGTTTTCTTGGTGTATTCGGTGCGGACCAGACCACGCCGCTGCAGCGCCGGCACCAGTCCCTCGCAGATTTCGGTAATGTATTTGCGGTTGACGAGGGTGGTCTGCGGCTTGGTGATGAGGAAGCCGTCGCCGCCGACCTCATGCGCGACCTGTTCCATGTAGTCGGCGACCGATTCCGGCGTGCCGACCAATCCCTCCATGCCGCGCGCGATGTTCTCCATCACCAATTGGCGCAGGGTCTTGCCGCTGCCCCATTGGGCGAAAGCATCGAGCGACCCTTGTTCGCCATTGGTCGTCAATGGCGGCAATTCCTTGTCGAGATCGAACTGGGAGAAATCGATATCGGAGGTTGCGCTTCGGCCAGCCAAAGTCCGCTCGATGTAGTTCGGGGAATTCTGGATGCGGGCCAGCGCGTCTTGCGCCTGCTGCATCGTTTCGCCGAGGATCGGCTGTATCAGGAACAGAACCTTGATGTCGTCGGGATTGCGTCCCGCTTTCTCGGCATTGGCCCGGACGTCATCGCGATAGGCCTTGTTGCCCTTGATGCCGGCGGACGGGGCGATGATACTGTCGGCGGTCATCGCCGCGAATTTGCGGCCGCGCGGCGATCCTCCGGCTTGCACGAAAGCCGGACGACCCTGCGGCGACGGCGCTGTATTGAGCGGACCGCGGCACTTGAAAAACTTACCGTTGAAATTGATGGGCCGGACTTTCTTGTAGTCGACGTAGGTGTTGGATGCGCGGTCCAGCACGACCGCGTCCTGATCCCAACTGCCCCAGAGTTGCTTGCAAAGCTCGACATATTCGTCGGCCATGTCGTAGCGGTCCTGCCGCGGCGGCAATTCGTCCATGCCGAAATTCTGGGCCGCGAGGTTCTCTCCGCTGGTGACGATGTTCCAGCCGAACCGGCCTTTGCAGATGTGATCCAGTGTGTTGCAAAGCCGCGCCAGCATGAAGGGCGGATAGGCCATCGTGGAAAAAGTGGCGACGACACCGAGCTTGCTGGTATTAGCGCCCATCAATGCCGCGAGCGGCGCAGGATCGTGCTTCGGTCCCATGATGGCATGCTTGAGATAAGCCTCCGCCGTGCCGCCATAGGTCTCGGAGATCATCAGCGTGTCTTCGATCATGATGTAATCGAAGCAGGCGCGTTCGAGCTGCTGTGCCCAGTCGATGAAGAACTTGCCGTCCCAGGGCTGGCCGCCGGCGGATGTGAGCGGCTGCTCCCATTCGTCGGGCGTGTAATTCATGAACCAGCCGAGGTGGAACTTCTTCTTGGTCACTGTCTTTGCCTTCTCCAGACCGGGCTTCGCCCGGTGCGACATCAGAATTCGCGTAGCGTTTCGCGGAGTGTCTTCTTGGTGTATTCGGTGCGGACCAGTCCGCGCCGTTGAAGTTCGGGCACTAGTCCTTCGCAGATCTCGGTAATGTATTTGCGGTTGACGAGGGTTGTTTGCGGCTTGGTGATGAGGAAGCCGTCGCCGCCGACTTCATGCGCGACCTGCTCCATGTAGTCGGCAACCGATGAAGGCGTGCCGACCAAGCCCTCGAGGCCGCGAGATACGTTGTCCATGACGAGCTGGCGCAGGGTCTTGCCGCTGCCCCATTGGGCGAAGGCGTCGAGCGATCCCTGTTCGCCGTTTGTCGTCAGTGGCGGCAGTTCCTTGTCCAGATCGAACTGGGAAAAGTCGATATCGGTGATCGAACTGCGGCCGGCGAGCGTGCGCTCGATATAGTTAGGCGACTCCTGGATGCGGGCCAGCGCATCCTGGGCTTCCGACATGGTTTCGCCGAGAATGGGCGAGCAAACGAAAAGCACTTTGATGTCGTCCGGATTGCGGCCCGCCTTCTCGGCATGGGCGCGGACGTCGTCGCGATAGGCCTTGTTGCCCTTGATGCCGGCCGATGGCGCGATGATGCTGTCGGCGGTCATCGCCGCGAATTTGCGGCCGCGCGGCGATCCGCCGGCTTGCACGAAGGCCGGGCGGCCTTGCGGTGACGGCGCTGTGTTGAGCGGACCGCGGCACTTGAAATATTTGCCGTTGAAGTCGATCGGCCGGACTTTCTTGTAGTCGGCGTAGGTATTGGTGGCGCGGTCGAGAACGACGGCGTCCTGGTCCCAACTGCCCCAGAGCTGCTTGCATAGCTCGACATATTCGTCGGCCATGTCGTAACGGTCTTGCCGCGGCGGCAGTTCGTCCATGCCGAAATTCTGGGCCGCGAGGTTCTCTCCGCTGGTGACGATGTTCCAGCCGAAACGGCCCTTGCAGATATGGTCGAGCGTGTTGCACAGCCGCGCCAGCATGAAGGGCGGGTAGGCCATCGTGGAGAAGGTGGCGACAACGCCCATCCGGGTCGTGTTGGCGCCGAGCAGGGCGGCAAGCGGAGCCGGATCGTGTTTCGGCCCCATGATGGCGTGCTTGAGATAGGCCTCCGACGACCCGCCGTAGGATTCCGAAATCATCAGCGTGTCTTCGATCATGATGTAATCGAAGCAGGCGCGTTCCATCTGTTGGGCCCAGTCGATGAAGAACTTGCCATCCCAGGGCTGGCCGCCGGCCGAGGTGAGCGGGCGCTCCCATTCGTCCGGCGTGAAATTCATGAACCAGCCGAGGTGAAACTTCTTCTTTGCCGCCATTTAACGTCTCGCCTTCTTTCGTCACTCGTTAACGCGTTGCCGTTGCTCGGAATGCGTGCGGTCAGAATTCCCGCAGCAGCTCCTTCAGCGTGTTGCCTTCCTTGTATTGGGTGCGAACCGCACCACGCCGCTGTAGCGCCGGGACGAGGCCCTCGCAGATTTCGTTGACGTAGCGACGGCTAATCTTGTGGAACGGCGAATTGATCAAAAAGCCATCGCCCTGGAACTCCTCGTTCACTTCGATCAGCCGCTCGGCGACCTGGTCGGGCGTGCCGATGACGCCGGGCAGGCCGCGCTGGGCGCGATCGCGGACCAACTGGCGCAACGTCTTGCCGCTGCCCCATTGGGCAAACGCGTCGAGCGAACCCTGTTCGCCATTGGTCGTCAGGCGCGGCAATTCCTTGTCGAGATCGAACTGTGAGAAGTCGATATCGGTCACCGAACTGATGCCGGCGAGCGACTTGGTGATGTAGTCGGGCGCGTTGACGTGGAGATCGAATTTCTCCTGCGCGGCGCGCTGGGTTTCGGCGACGACCGGCGTCACGATGAACAGCACCTTGATTTCGTCCGGGTCGCGGCCGGCGGCGGCGGCGCGGTTGCGGACATCCGTCCGGTACTCGCGCATGGCTTCGACACCGGAGGCGGACGCGATGATGCTGTCGGCGGTGATCGCGGCGAACTGGCGGCCGCGCGGCGAACCGCCAGCCTGGACGAAGGCCGGACGCCCCTGGGGTGATGGCGCCGTGTTGAGCGGACCGCGGACCTTGTAGTACTTGCCCTTGAAGTTGATCGGGCGGACCTTCTTGTAGTCGGCATAGACTCCCTTTTCACGGTCGAGAACGACGGCGTCCGGGTCCCAGCTCTTCCACAGTTCGTTGACGACCTGAACGTATTCGTCCGCCATGTCGTAGCGCTGCTGGCGCGGCGGCAGTTCGTCCATGCCGAAATTCCGCGCGGCGTGGTTTTCGCCGGTGGTGACGATATTCCAGCCGAAACGGCCGCCGCAGATATGGTCGAGTGTGGTGCAGAGCCGCGCCAGCATGAAGGGCGGATAGGCCATGGTCGACATGGTCGCTACGACGCCCATGTGCTTGGTGGCCGAGCCGATCATCGCCGCCATCGGCGCCGGATCCATCTTCGGGCCCATCAGCGCGTATTTGAGATAGGCCTCGGTTGAGCCACCGAAAGCGTCGGCGATCATGAGCGTGTCTTCGAGCATGATGTAGTCGAAGCAGGCCCGTTCCATCGTTTTGGCCATGTCGACGTAAAATTCGCCGTCCCATGGATTGCCTCCGGCCGAGAACGGCTGGTTCCAATCGTCGACGGTGGCGGTCATGAACCAACCGAGATGGAATTTCTTTGGCACTGCTTAGCCCCTTCTTGCGCGTCACCGTGAAATCGTGCGCCACGGTGCTGATCGTCAGCATTGAGGTAACCGCCGCGGGGGTGGTGAAACCATCAGGAATGCGACAAGCAACGCCGGTCGTGCCGGACGATGCGCGGCTAGGCAGGTCACTATAAAAAAGAGGCAGTGTCCGGAGGACGGAGGTGCCTGTAACGGGGCTGGATCGTGTGGCGGCGAAACAGAGGGCAAACGCCAGTGAGCCACGGCGGCAAAAAGCAGCCGATCGGCTTGCGGGAGGGATTGAAACCGCGGCGGCTACAGCGCCGGGGTTTGATCGCGCAGTCGATCGGCTCAAGTTGCAGGGAGCTTGGCAGGGAACTCGAAGCCCCAGTATGGCGGGCTCGGCGCGTGTAAGTTCAGCTCTTGGCCAGTTCGTTGTAACCGACCGGCATCTCCCATTTGAAAAGATCGCCCTGGACGTTCTTGCTGAGGACGAAGTTGCGGCTCAGGAAGCAGGGAATGATCACACCGGCCTCGCGCGCGACGCGGCGCATCGCATCCTTGTACATCTGGGTCTGTTTCGCAGGGTCCGATTCGACGAGCGCCCGGTCGATGAACTCCCGCAATTTGCCGTCGTCGTCGAAATTGACGCCCGCGGCATAAGGCGAGCCTTTGGCGAAAGCGAGATCGAGCGCATCGTGGGCGTTGCGCCGGAAGTTGTAGTCGACGAAGGTCGGATATTTCAGCCAGACCTGATCCCAGTAGGTCGCGGCCGGCCATTGATTGACGGTGACCTTGATACCGGCGGCTTTGACCGACTCCGCAAAGGTGACGGCGAGATCGACCATGCCGGGCAGAATGGGGGAGGTATAAAGTGTGAACTCCAATCCGTTTGGAAAGCCGGCCTCGGCGAGGAGCTTTTTCGAGCCCGCAATGTCCTGGGCGCCGTCACCGACATCCTCAGGGAACATCGGATCGTCCGGCGGCAAAGGCACGTCGGGCGTGGTGACACCGAGCCCTTGATAGACTGTATCGAGGATCAGCTTGCGATCGACGGCCAGTTTGATCGCGCGCCGTACCCGGACGTCGTCGAAAGGCTTGATGCGGTGGTTGAAGAAGATGCACCACGACATCGCATGCGGCAGCGGCTCGACGCGGACGCGCGCATCCTTTTTGAGTTCCTTGACGAGGACTGAATCGACCGGATCAATCAGGTCGACCGTACCGGAGACGACCGACTGCACTTTCGCCGTCTGACTGGGAATATGGACGCACTGGATGCCGTCCAGGTAAGGCAGTGTCTTGTTCCAGTAGTCCTTGAAGCGCGCGACCTCCCACGACTGACCCGGCTCGAAGCCCGTCACCTTGAACGGTCCCGTCCCGATGGCGGAGGCCGGATCGGTCATCGGTTCGGTGCCGGCTTTAATGATGCCGCAGTTATAGCGCGACAGCGGCTGGTCCAGCATCGTGTCCCGCCGAAGCATGTTGATCTTGACGGTGTAATCGTCGAGCGCTTCGAGACCTTCTGGCGTGTAGCTGCCCTTGAGCCGCGCGCGAACCGATGACCCGACCTTCTCATCGAGAAGGCGGCCGAGCGAATAGACGACATCCTTGGCGGTCAGAGGAGAGCCGTCATGGAATTTGACGTTCTTGCGCAGGCGGAAAATCCAGGCATTGGATTCCTTGTCCAGTTCGTAGGACTCCGCGAGGTAAGGATAGAATTTCCAATCTTTGCCGCGGCGAACGAGCGGTTCGTAGATGACATGCATCAGTTCGATGCCGGCGCCGTTCTTGATACGGGCCGGGTCGAGCTTTTCGCCTGAATCGGAATCGCCGAAGCCGTAGCGCAGGATGCCGCCGCGCTTCGGCTGCGCCCGTGCCGGCAGCGATGCCAGGGCCGAGAGAAGCCCGCTGCCGCCGGCTGCAACCGCGCCGAGCATAAGCTGCCGGCGGTCGAGCCATGTGTCGCTGAGAAAGTCGTCTGTCAGGTCGTCGCGCGTGGTCATGATGAGCCGATCCAGTCAGTTCCACCCAGGAAGAAAGACGAGTCGCTCTGAGCTAATAGGGCCGCAAATGCTCAAACCATAAGGAAAGCGAGATGCTTCGCTGGCCCGGTATCCCGATATCTGTTTGGGCAAGGTTACAAAAAAGCGGCATAGGCCAGCGGGTGGCGCGGCGGTCTGGTTTGCGGCCAATGACCGAAATCGTGTGCAACATCGCTCTAAACGGCGGACTTGCGGCCCGAGGCGACGGTTAATGCCGAAAGATTATGCGCTATAGCGGCTGGCATAGGCTTTGCTCTTATGTCCCTGGGTTGGAACGCTCAGCGCCGGAGGTCATCGCCGAAAGTCTAGTCCAGGCACGCCTGGTCTATGCCAAAGGAGATTGCCGCCATGTCAGGAATAAGCCAGATCTACGATATCGACCTTAAGTTGTTGCGCTGCTTCTGCACGATTGTCGAAGAAGGCGGTTTTACCGCCGCGCAGGCGACGCTCAATATGTCGCAATCGGTGCTCAGCGAGCACGTCAAGTCGCTCGAAGGCCGCGTCGGCGTGCGCCTGTGTCAGCGAGGCCCGAAGGGGTTCAAGCTCTACCGCGAAGGTGAACTCGTCTACGAGGCGGCGAAGGATCTCTTCGCGTCGATCGAGGTCTTCAAACAACGAGCGTCCACCATCAGTGAACGCGCTCATGGCGAACTCGTCGTAGGCATCCAGGACGGCGTCGTCGAAAATCCGCGGGCGCGCATCTCCGAAGCGATCGAGCGCTTTACGGACTACTATCCGAATATCCGCTTCAAAATTGAAATCATGCTTGGCTATCAGATGGCGGGCCGCGTCGCCGATGGATTGACGCATGTCGGCATTGGACTGATGAGCGAGCAATTCGACCATCTCGCCTACGAGCGCCTGTTCGAGGAAGTGGCGTTGCTGTGTTGCGGCCGGCCCCACCCGCTGTTCGATATCTCTGACGATCTGATCACCGCGGAGCATATCGCGTCGGCGTCGTATTGCAGCAGGGGCCATCTTGAGGACGTCACCCGGGTGTCTTATGGGCATCACTTCAAGACGCTCGGCGACGTCGGCAATGGCGCTCACGCCAAGCTTGCGCTCATCCTCTGCGGTCGCAATATCGGCTATGTGCCCGAGCACATCGCGCTGCCACATATCGAAGCGGGCACGCTCCGCGTCATAAAGCCGGAATTGACGCGCCGCGAGTATCCGATCACCGCCGTCACCCGGCCCAATTCCCCCGAGTTCAAGCTCGCGGCGCGTTTCGTCGACAGCCTGATCGACATTCACATGGAACCGCTGCCGAAAAAGCCAGAGAAGACGGGAAATGTCATGTCCATGCCGACAGCGGTCGTGAAGCCGCGGAGCGCTGTAGGCTAACGCGAAGAGCGTTCCTTGTGAAAGACCGAGGCGTCGAAAGGGCGCCTCGGGTCGCTGTCGCTAGCGATTGTGTCGCACCGTATAGATCATCGACCCGATGATGACGGCGGCGCCTGTCAATGTTAGTAGGCTCGGCACCTCGAAGAAGACCAGATAGCCAGCAACCGCCGCCAGGAGGAGACGCGTGAACTCGAGCGGCGCAATTGCGGCGGCTTCTCCAATCTGGCAGCCGCGAGTGAACAGATATTGAGCTAGCGCGCCGAGCAGACCGATCAGGACGAGGATGTACCACTCCCACGCCGTGGGCCAGGTCCAATACCAAAGTGCCGGCCCGACATAGGCGAGACAAAGAATGCCACACTGATAGAGCATGATGGTCAGCGTCGATTCCTTGTCGGCCATGGCACGGATTGTCAGCGAAACGCCGGCTCCCAGGACGCCGCTTGTCAGCGCGAGAAGGGCGAAAGCATTGAGGCCTTCCCCGGTTGGCGCCAGCATGATGAATAGGCCGAGAAACCCCGTGACCGTCGCGAACCAGCGATGCCAGCCGACGCGTTCGCGGAGAATGACGGCGGCGCCGATGGTGATGAACACGACTTGGCTGAAGCTCAGTGCCGTTACTTCGGCAAGCGGGATGTAGAGAAGGGCGATGAACTGGGTCAGCTGCGATCCCCAGGAGAACACGCCGCGCATGATTTGAAGGCCAAGCCGCTCGGTATGCAGGGCCTGCCGGATGCGGCCGCCGATCAGATAAAAGATCACCAACGAGACGACGAGCTGGCGGACCAACAGGATTTGGGTCATCGGAAGTTGCGATCCGAGGGCCTTGATGCTCGCCATCACGGCAGAAAATAGGACAATCGACACGAGTGTCATGATCGTCGCGCGGAGATTGTTCGAGGCGCCGTTCCAGAGATCGGTGAACGGAAGGGTGCGCCAGCGTTGCCTCAACGACGCGCGAGCGGCATGAGCTGGCGCGACCGGCGGTTCGGGCCGTTCCCGGTCGATGTCGCCCTCGCGCCAATCGACAGGCTCGCCGGTCGTCCCTGGTGGGCGTTCCGGCTTGTTCATTCCCGGCCCCGGTGTGTCTCGTTCGAGGCCAGAACGAGCTGGGGCGATTCGGATGAGGAGTTGCGCATCCGGGCGCCAGATCGTGTCACCAAGGCATACCTGATCGTCAGGACCAGCGCATTGCCGCCCAGCGCCAGCACGAAGCCGTACCAATATCCTGCCAGACCGAGTTGAAGAAACGACGAGAGGACGATCGCCGTCGATAAACCGATTCCCCAATACACAAATGGCACCGCAAGGGCCGCGAAGCGGTTGTCATCGGTGGCGCGCGGCAATCCGAGCGCAGCCAGATAGACGCCGTCAGCCAGTATCCAGAACAGGCTGAGGTAGAACAACTCACGCGAAGCCGAAACGACGGCTTGATTCTGCGGCGCATTGAGATCGATGAACATGCCGAGGAAAAAGTCGGGAAAAAGGAAGACGAGCATCGCCGACAGAGATGTCATCGCCAGGCTCAGGATCATGCCGATGAAACCGGCGCGGCGGGCGTCGACGAACGCTCGCCGGCCTCGCAAGTAGCTTACGCGGAGCGAGCCGGCGTCGCCGGCCGAGACGGCGAAACTCGACGTCAGAATGCCGTAGCCCATGACAATCTGATGGGCGGCAAGAGGCACGGCACCGAGCCTGCCGATCATGAGTGTCGTCGTAAAGAAAAATAATGTATCGAGGGCTTGAACGATGCCGAACGGTACGCCGAACCGCAGCATCGGCCCGAGAACGGAGAGGCGCGGCGCGATGATCGGAATATGTTTCCGATACGACGTCGCATGAACGATGGCCAGCATGACCAGCGCCGTGACCCAGCGGCTCGCGACCATGGCAATAGGGATTGCGATCCATCCAATGGGCGGAAAGCCGATCGAGCCTTTGGACAGCAGAAAGGCTCCGGCCACGTAGATGACGAGTGCAAACGGCGTCAGCAGGTATTGAATGCGCGCCAGTCCGAAGGCCGGCAGCACGCCGCGCATGAGGCCGAGCGACAGCAGGTTTGCAGGCTCGGCCCAGCGCATGACGTCGAGGCAGGTTTGCGTATCCCTTACAACATCGGACGGCAAATCGAGCGCCGTCAGAAGAAAGTGCGCGTTGGAAAACCAGACGAACGAGACGAGCGACAGCAGCGCGGTGAGATAGAGGCCGTTCCAGTAGAGCGTCGTCACCCGCCGCACGTCGCCGGCACCCTGCGCCATCGAGACGGTAGCGCCTACTGTCAGCAGCACGGCTGACAGGATATGGGTGGTGACGCTGATGCGCACGGCAAGGCCGCCTGCGGCCAAAGTCTCGGGATGGATCGTGCCGAACAGGATCAACGTGACGGCCTGCATCAGCTGCTTCGACAACTGGCCCATGGCGATCGGTGCGGCCAGGCTGGATGTGTCGATGACATGCCGCCGCGTCGATAGACGCGGCGGCGTGCCGTCCGATGCGACCGCGCTCTGCCGTTTGCCACTGGCGGCGGCGTCCGGCTCGGTTGAAATGCTGATGGCTGTCTGGGTCATCGAGTCGTGATGCATGATCGGCTGCGCGCAGGATTGCGACGTAACGGCATTTCTGCGGAAGCTACGGGCAAGGGGTGCCTTGCGGCTGGACGTTCGGTTCGGCGTTCAGCGTTGCTGGTTGTTCATCGGGTCGGTCTCTCCTTGGGTCAAATGTGCTTCTCCCGCTCTGTCGTGCCGTTTCTTGCCGGTGGCTCGCCCATGATGGTCAAGCCGCCAGATGAAGCTTCGGGATCGCGGCGATGAGTTCGCGCGTGTAGTCGGACTGGGGTTCGAGGAAGAGCTTGTCGCTGTCCTGCTGCTCGACGATCCGGCCATTGCGCATCACGATGGTGCGCTCGGCCATGGTCCGGACCAGCGCCAGATCATGGCTGACGAGAACGACCGCCGTTCCGGTCTCGGCGGACAGTTCGGCGATCATCTGCAGCACGGTCGCCTGCACCGACACATCGAGCGCCGAGGTGACTTCGTCGCACAGCAGGAGCCGCGGCTTGGCCAGGAAGGCGCGGGCAATCGCGATACGTTGCCGTTGTCCGCCGGACAGATCGCCGGGCAGGCGGTCGATGACGGCGGCGGACAGCTGGACGCGTTCGATGCCTTCGCGGATGGCCGCTTCACGTTCGGCCGCCGTCAGTTCGGGCCGGAACGTCATGAGCGGCCGCGACAGGATCTGCCGGATCGAATGACGCGGGTTGAGCGAGGCGTCCGGATTCTGGAAGATCAATTGAATATCGCGGCACAGCCACTTTGGTCGGGTGACGGCCAGGCCGTCGAGCCGCGTGTTGTCGAAGCGCATATAGCCCTCGGTCGGCTCGATCAGGCCGACGATCATCTTCAGGACCGAAGATTTTCCGCTGCCGCTTTCGCCGACGATGCCGATGCGCTCGCCCTCGCGCAGGCGGAACGACACCTTGTCGACGGATTTGACGGTCGCCTTCTTGTAGGTGAGTTCGAGCTGGTCGACGATCAGGAGTGGCTTCCTGTCCCGCTCCGGCGCCTTTTCCAGCGTGACCGGGACCGGAAGGCTGGCGCGAAGTGCGTCGGAGCGGATGCAGCGAACCGAATGAGCGACGCCGACAGGTTCGAGCGTCTGCCGGCTCTCGCAGATCGGCTGGGCGTGCGGGCAACGGGCCGCGAAAGCGCAGCGGTCCAGCACGACGCCTGCGGGCGGAATGCCGGGGATGCCGGCGACGAGTCGCGGATCGTCGAGCCGTGGGCTCAACCCGAGAAGAATCTTGGTGTAAGGGTGACGCGGTGATCGCACGACGTCGGCGGTCGGTCCTTCCTCGACGATTTCGCCGGCATACATGATGGCGATGCGGTCGGACAAATTGGCAAGTAAAGCGAGGTCGTGGCTCACATAGAGCACGGCGATGCCGGTTTGATCGACGATCCGTCGCAGCACCGCCGAGATGTGAGCCTGGGTCGTGACGTCGAGGCCGGTCGTCGGCTCATCGAGAATGAGCACGTCAGGCTCGCAGCACAACGCGATCGTCAGAGCAATGCGTTGCTGTTGCCCGCCGCTGAACTGGAACGGATAGCGTTTGAGCGCTTCTTTCGGGTTGGGGAGTTGGACGATGTCGAGCAGCTCTAACTGACGCTTGTAAAGCGCCTTGCCGCGCAGCCCAAGATGTTTGCGCAGCGGCTGCGCGAGCTGCCGGCCGACAGTGAGCGCCGGGTTCAGGGCAAGCGAGGCGCTTTGCGAAACGTAGGCGACACGGTTGCCCCAGAGCCGCCGCAACTCCTGCTCGCGCAGGCGCAGCAGATCAACGCCGCTCAGAGTGGACGATCCATTGATCTCTTCCTGGGCCTGCCGGAATCCGATGGCTGCTTTCGCAGTTGTCGATTTCCCGCAGCCGGATTCGCCGGCGAGACCGAGAATCTGACCCGATCGAAGTGTCAACGACACGTCCCAGACCGTGAAAAGACCATCGCGCTGACCGGGGTACCGGACACTCAACCGATCGACGCGCAGGCCGCCGCCGGTATGCGGCGAAGACATCATCGAGGCGGCGGGGGTGTCCATGCTCAATGGCCTTCTTCGACCTTGCCATCGTTGAACTGTTTGATGATGGCATCGGCCGCCAGATTGAAGCCGACCGACAGGCAAGCAATGCCGATCGCCGGGACGATGGCGACCAGCGGCGCCTGCTGCAGCGACGTTCGGCCTTCCTGGATCATCAGGCCCCAATCGGGCTGCGGCGGTTGAACGCCGAGACCGAGGAAGCTCAAGGTCGACAGCGCGATAATTCCCCAGGTGATGCGTAGCGTGAAATCGGCCGCAATCGGTCCGACGATATTCGGAAGGATTTCGCGAATGACCACCGACATCGCAGATTCACCGCGTGCCTGCGCGGCCTGCACATAATCGACGCCTGCCTGGCTGAGTACGGCACCTCGCACGACGCGGCTCGAGCCGGGCATGTTCGAAATGGCGATAGCGATCACGAGGATCGGCGTTGATGGCCCGAACGCCGCCACCAGCATCAGGATTTTCAGAAGCGACGGCAGGCTCATCAGGAATTCGAACATCCGCGCCACAACGATGTCGAACAGCCCGCCCTTATAAGAAGCGACCAGGCTGAGGAGCCCGGCAGTGAGATAGGTGATGGTGACGGCGACGACCGGGATGGCGATGATGTTCTGGCCGCCCCACAGGAAACGACTGAGCACGTCGCGGCCGAGATGATCGGTGCCGAGCCAATGCCGCCAGGACGGTGCCGAATTGGCCGGCGCCAGTCGGATCTCGGTCGGCGCATAGGGCGCAAGGAGCGGGCCGGTAGCGATCAGGGCCAGCATGATGGCGATCAGCACAAATCCGGCGCGGCCGTCGCGTGACGAAAGAATTCCGATCCATTTCGATCGCCATCGGAAGGTGCGGTTGTCTTCGAGCGTCAGGACCGACATGCCATCCTCTCTAGGACGCCAGCCGGAGGCGTGGGCTGAGCCACAGCGTGACGATATCGGCGGTGATGTTGATCAGGGTGATGATGACCGCGAACATCATGATGATGCTCTGTGTCGACAGCACGTCGCCGCTGCCGATGGCCGCGACCAAGAGTGAGCCGATCCCCGGGAATCCGAACAGGTAGTCGATCACCAGAACGCCCGAAATGGCGTAAACGATGTTGATGCTGATGACGCTGACCAGCGGCGCGGCGGCGTTGCGGAAGGCATGGTCCCATTTGATCTGCCGCTCGTCGAGGCCGCGCAGACGCGCGGCGCTGACATAACCCGACGCGAGGGCCTCGGCGGTGACGACGCGGGCAACGCGCGCAATATGCGGCATGAGCAGCAGCGCGATGGTCGCCGATGGCAGGACGAAGGACACGGCGCGGGCCCAGAAGTCGCCAAACGAAAAGGCCATGCCTGATTGGGTTGGGAACCAGCCGAGCCAAATCACGAAGACGAGATAAAGAGCGATTCCGATCAGAAACTCGGGCATCGATGCCAGGACGAGGAGCGAAGTAACCAGCCGGAAGTCGGTTGGAGTTCCTTTGCGCTGGGCGAGGAAAACGCCGATCAGAATGCCACCTGTGACGCCAAGCAGCGCGGCAATGCCGGCGAGGATCAGGCTGCGCGACAGGCGAGTGATGATATCGTTGGAGACGGGCCGGCCGGTAACGACGGACTTGCCGAGGTCCCCGCGCATGAGGTTCCCTATCCACTCCATGTAACGCGTGACGGCCGGCCGATCGAGCTGGTTCCGCTTTACGAAGCTTTCGATCTGATCGATCGTGACCTCCCGGCCCAGAACGCTGCGCGCGATGTCTTCCGGCTTCTTGAGGTTCATAAGGGCAAACGTCACGATTGAGACAACGACCAACGTCACCAGATTGGCACCCAGGCGCGTTGCAATCTGTCGCAGCAACTTCAGGTTCACTGCCGGCTCCAGTTGACAGCAAGCGTCAGGCGCCGTTCGGTTCCGGCCATTGGCACCGACCAATAGACATGAAACAGGGCATTGCCGCCGTGCTCTAAGGGTACGGTAGCCTCGTGCAGCACCTCCAAACATCAAGAAATTACGAAGCTTTCCGGGGCTCTTGCCCTGGATTGTGCATGGATTGCAGCGGCGTGATTATTTTTGCGCCGTTCGCAGGGACGCTGTTCGTGTGGTGCCGCACTGACCAGTCAGCCGAAAAATGCGGCATCAAAATCATCGCATAAAGGCGGCTTATCGCGTTCGGCTTCTTGATAGTCCCCGCGCCGCGCTCCGTTTAGCAATAGGACGACAAACTCTGCGTGGCGTGGCCGGTCATGCGGAGGGCGATTGTGGCCAAGCGATGCGGCGGACATGTCCAACGATCCATTTCATCTCGCATGGTTCCTCCAAGGCTCGAGCATTCAAGCCTGGCGGCAGCCCTGGACCGGGAACATCAGCGAGGAGTGGATGCAACCGACGCTATTCGTCGATCTGGTCCGCGCCATGGAGCGTGCCTGCTTCGACTACCTGCTGATCGAGGACTCGATCTACGTTGGACAGAACTGGCGCAATTCGCGGGAGATCTTTCTCAAGAACGGCATGTCGGTGCCACGCCAGGAGCCGAGCGTCGTGGCTACTCTACTGGCGGCGGCCACCACGCGCCTCGGCATCGTCCCGACGTTGTCGACTTTTGCCTACCATCCTTATCTAACCGCACGGATACTCAGCACGCTCGATCAGGTATCGAACGGCCGCGCCGGCTGGAACATGGTGACCGGCAGTTCCGATCTGTCGGCCATGAACTTCGGCATGGACGCGCTGCCGAACCATGACATCCGCTACGACATGGCGGAGGAATATGTCGAGATCGTCAAGCAACTCTTTGCGTCGTGGGAGCCGGGCGCCATCGTCGCCGACCGCGAAACGGGCGTACTGATCGATCACACCAAAGTTCACACGATCGATTACAAGGGCAAATACTACAGCTCGCGCGGTCCATTGAACTCAGGCCCCGCGCCTCAGGGATCGCCCGTCATCGCCCAGGCCGGCGGATCGGAGAAGGGCAAGGCGTTCGCCGCCCGCCATGCCGACACCATCGTCGCGCACCCCAAGGGCATCGAGGCGATGAAGAAGTATCGGGACGATGTGCAGACACAGATGAAGTTTGCCGGTCGCGATCCCGCCAGTTGCAAAGTTCTCTTTCTCATTTCACCGATCGTTGCCGAAACGAAGGAAGAGGCGCGGGCCAAGGCCGATCAGCGGAGCATCGTCGCCGAGAAGAACATCGAGGCCAAGCTCGCCCAGTTCGGCTGGAGCACTAACCTCGACCTGTCGGATATCGACCTCGACACACCGGTCGCGCAGCTGGAATTGTCGACGAACGGCCATCAGTCGAGCCTCGCGCAATTCCTCAGAAGGGCAGGGAATCGCTCCCTGCGCGATGCGATCATTCATTACACCAGTAATGGTGGCACGATCGATCTCGTCGGCGACCCCGACAGCGTTTCCGGCCAGATGGCCGAGGCGATGCAGGAGATCGGCGGCGACGGATTCCTGATCAATCTGCCGGACGTCAGTCGGCGGAGCATTGCCACGATCACAGACGGGCTGGTGCCCGCACTTCAACAAAGAAAGTCGACGCGGCGCGCTTATGCGCATGAGCATTTGCGTGAAAACCTGATGGAATTCTGATGACGCCTGAAGATCACACGTCAACTCATTCGGAAAGGATAAGGGTCATGGCTTTCGCAACTCGTCCGCTTCGCTTCAGTGCCACTCTCGCGATCGCGCTTGCGGCGGGCATCGCTGCCGGCGCTCCTGCCCAGGCCGAAAAGCTTCGTCTCGGCAATGAAGGCGTGTTTCCGCCATTCAGCATGGTGGACGCGGATGGCACCGTCAAAGGCGTCGAGCCTGATCTCGCACGCGAGATGTGCAAGCGCATGAAGGTCGAGTGTGAAATCCAGGTCATGGATTTCAAGGCGCTGATTCCCTCTCTCACGCAGGGCAAGTTCGACGTGTTGATTTCGCAGTTGCTGATGACGACCGAGCGGCGTCAGCGCCTGACCCTGACCCGCCGTCTGTTCGTCAATCCATCGACCTTCGTGGTCGCGAAGAACAGCAACTACACCTTCACCAAGGAAGGCCTCAAAGGCAAGGGTATGAAGCTCGGCCTGCAGAAGGGCGGCGCCAACTCCAAGTGGGCCCAGGAAACGTTCGGCGATTCCATCGAATATGTTTACTACGAAAACCCAGACCAGATGAAGCTCGATCTGTTCGCCGGGCGCGTCAATGCGCTGGTGATGCTCAAGATCAACGCGGCGACCCAGATCCTGATGAAGCCCGAGGGCAAGGACTGGAAGATCGACGGCGGCGAATACAATATCGGTCAGGATGACATTCCCGAAGGCGAGCGCGGGCTGACCTGGGCCGTGCGTAAGGGTGAAGACGGGCTGGTCAAGCGTCTCAACGCGGCGCTCGACACGATCATTGCCGACTGCACGTTCACGGCGATCCGCAAGAAGTATCTCGATGTCGCGGTGCTGCCCGAGGACGCCGCCTGCGTCACAAAAGGCATGTAATCGGAAAACATGAGCGGCTTCCCATCATCGGGAAGCCGCTCCGATAACGAGCGATCCGCAGCGTTGTCGCCGGGCCCTTTCGGTCGGCGGCCGACAAGGAGAGCCAGGACATGGAAATATTCTCCGATCAGTTCAACGGCTATCTGCTCCAGATTCTCTACGGCGGCGTTACCACCGTTAAGTTGTTCGTCATGGGTGTTACGCTGGCCCTGACTTGTGGCTTTGTCATCGGTGTTGTCGGTAGCGTATCTCGTAACGCAATCGTTCAGGGGATTTACAAGACTTACATCTCCATCATCACAGGCGTGCCGTCGCTGATCATCATTTTCCTGATCTTCTATGGCGGCAGCTCGATCCTGTCCGGCATTATAGGAAAGTCGCGAAGCTTCGACATCACCCCGTTTGCCGCCGGCGTTGCATCGCTGACGATCGTCTATAGCGCCTACATTGCCGAACTGGTGCGCGGCGCCGTGCGCAATGTCCCGCGCGGTCAGTTCGAGGCGGCGGCTGCGCTCGCAATCAAGCCGCGTTCCGCCTGGGTTCACGTGATCATGCCGCAGGTCATCCGGCTGGCGCTGCCGGGCCTGATCAATATCTGGATCGTTATTTTGAAGGACACGCCGCTGGTGTCGCTGGCAGGGCTGAATGAACTCGTCGGTAACGCCAAGATTGCGGCGGGCGCGACGAAGGAGCCCTTCATCTTCTTCATCGTTGCGGCGGTCTTCTACATCATCTTCAGCGGTTTGACGCTACGGCTGTCGGCCGCTCTCGAGCACCGGTTCTCACGCGGAATAGCACGGGTGAAAGCATGAGCTACTTGCCGATTGATCCGCAGTTGGCCTGGGCAAGCCTGCCGGCGATGGGCCGCGGTATCGTCAACAACATTCTGTTGACGTTCATTACGCTTGGCATCGGACTTGTGACCTCGCTTCTGGTGACGTTGGCGCGCATGTCGAAGAACAGGCTGCTGTCGGGGCTGGCCGGTCTCTATGTGCTGTTCTTCCGCGGCGTGCCGCTGCTCATCTTGCTCTATCTCGTCTATTACGGCATTGCGCAGATCGAGATGGTGCGAAACGGGCCGCTTTGGGTCGTCTTCAGCAGCGCGTTCGCCTGCGCTGTCATCGCGCTGGTTCTCAATCATACCGCCTACATGGTCGAGGTCGTGCGCGGCGCGCTCGAAGCCGTTCCGGCCGGATTGATCGAGGCCAGCAATGCGCTGGGCATTTCCCCACGGGACACATTTTTCAATATCCGTCTGCCGCTGGCCATGCGTTATGGCCTGAAGGCCTATCAGAATGAAGTCGTGATGTTCGCAAAGGCGACGGCGGTTGTCGGAACGGTCACGGTCATGGACCTGACGGCGGTGGCCAACGGCATATTCGAAGATACCTACGATCCGTTTACGCCGCTGCTCACGGCCGCGGCGCTCTACTGGACCTTTGTGAACACCATGCGTTTGGTCTTCAAGAAGATCGATAAGTATCTCAACCGTCATCTGATTGCCGATGAAACGACACGAGGCGCGGTCGCCGCCCAGCTCGGCGGCAAGCCTGTGGTGCGCCTGGCGGCGGCCCGTGCGACGGTTTCCGTCACCCCCGTTCGAGAGCATGCAGCATGAGCGAAGACCCGAACAAGGCGATCGTCGCCGTCCGGATGGAAGGCGTCGACAAATTCTATGGCGGCTTTCAGGCGCTGTCGCAGATCGACCTCGAAGTGAAGCGGGGTGAGAAGATCGTCATTTGCGGCCCCTCCGGGTCGGGCAAGTCGACGCTGATCCGCTGCATCAATCGGTTGGAGCCGCACGATTGCGGTTCGATCGTTGTCAATGGCATCGAGGTCAACAGCTCACCGCAATCGATCCAGGACGTGCGCCTCGAAGTCGGAATGGTGTTTCAGCAGTTCAATCTGTTTCCGCATCTGACCATTCTGGAGAACTGCATGCTGGCGCCGCGGCTGACCCGTGGCATGTCAGCGCCGGTTGCCGAGAAAATCGCGCGGCGTTTCCTCGAGCGTGTTCATATCGAGGAGCAGGCGCTGAAGTATCCCAGTCAGCTCTCCGGCGGCCAGCAGCAGCGAGTCGCGATTGCGCGCGCTCTATGCATGGAACCTCCGATCATGCTGTTCGACGAGCCGACCTCTGCGCTCGATCCGGAAATGATCAACGAAGTTCTCCAGGTGATGGAGGAGTTGGCCAATGACGGCATGACGATGATCTGTGTCACGCATGAAATGGGTTTTGCCCGGCGTGTCGCCAATCGCTGCGTCTTCATGGACCGTGGCGAGATCGTCGAGATCGCGCCGGCATTGTCGTTCTTCGAGGCCCCCCGCAGCGGCCGGCTCAAGCAGTTCCTCGCGCAAATCCTGCACTGACAAATCGGCGCGGCCGTAAGGCGGCGGCGTCTCTGCGATACGACACGCCGGTGTGCCGGCGCTACGAAAGGATATGTGAATGCCGAAGCGTTTTCATCTGGGTTGGTTCACCAACTTCATCGCGGATGAATGGAACAAGCCATTCGCCAATGGCGGGCAGCCGTGGACCGGTGATTTTTACATTAAGATGGCTCAGGCCATGGAGCGGGCGTGTTTCGATTATATCATGCTCGAAGACACGCTGATGATCTCGGATGTTTACGGCCATAGCATGGAGGCCTCGCTGAAGAATGCGATCGCGGTGCCGAAGCATGATCCGGCACCGCTCGCCGCGCTGCTCGGTGCCAATACCAGCAAGATGGGCATCGTCGCCACGATGTCGACCATGGCCTATCCGCCGTTCATGTTGGCGCGGCTTTCCACGACGCTGGATCACATCTGCAAGGGCCGCTTCGGCTGGAATATCGTGACCAGCGGCGAGAACCAGGCGGCGCAGAACTTCGGCATGGACGAATTGCCGCCGCGTCAGGCCCGTTACGACATGGCCGACGAATATGTCGAGTTGTGCAAGCAGCTCTGGAGCAGCTGGGACCCGGACGCCGTCGTACTTGACCGTGAAACCGGCACTTACGCCGATTATAAGAAAGTCCGGCCGATCAATTTTGTCGGCAAGTACTACAAGTGCCGAGGACCGCTGAATACCGCACCGTCACCGCAGGGCCGGCCGGCCTTCGTGCAGGCCGGCGGGTCGCCGCGCGGCCGCCAGTTCGCCGCGGTCACTGCTGACAGCATCATCGCGCCGTCATCGGGTGTGGCTGCCAACAAGGCCTATCGCGACGACGTGCGGGCGCGCGCTCAGGCGTCGGGACGGAATCCGGACGAGATCAAGGTGCTGTTCGTCGTCGCGCCGGTGCTTGGCGAGACCGACGCGGAAGCGCAAGCAAAGTTCGAGCGCATCCGGCAGGCGCCGGGCTATATCGAGCGCGTGCTGGCGCAGATCAGCAATATTACGGATATCGACTTCTCCAAGTTCGACCTCGACAAGGAACTGCCGCCGCTAACCACCAATGGCGAGCAGGGCTCGCTCGATGCCTTTGCGCAGTGGGGCAGAGGCAAGACCTTGCGCCAGTTGGTGATGGAGCAGGTGTCGCGCGGCCTGGACGGCATGGTTGGCACGCCGGACCGGGTCGCCAATAACATGGCTGAGATCATGGAGCAGATCGGCGGCGACGGCTTTCTGATTACGCGGCCGCACACGACCTTTGTCAGCGCGCAATACATCACCGAGATCTGCGAAGGCCTGGTGCCGGCACTGCAACGACTGGGCGTTGTGCGCACCGAATACACCAAGACTACGTTGCGGGAGACGCTGCGGGAGTTCTGATGTAAGGCGATCCCAACGCAGGCAAGTGTCTGGCTATCCTCGGAAACTCCTCACTCTAAATCCGTAGACCATGGGTCGCATTCGAACGGCCATCTGAGGTAACCCGGACTGAACCAGGTGTCGGCCTCATGGTCGAAGGCCACCGACGACAAGATGACACCGGAGCAACTGTTCTCGAACTCGAGCGTGCTGCGCTCGCATTTCATGAGCGAGGGCTTCAAGCCAGACTCCGTCGCGACCAATATGCCGATCAATAACGGTCTGCTGATGTTCCACGGCAGCGACGCCAAGGGCCGCACCGCGATCCTTTTGTTGCAAGGCGCCTTTACTCAGGGCGAGAACAACCAGCGCATCCTGACGCCGGCCAGCCTGATGCTGTTCTACATTGCCGATGCCAAGACGCCGGACATCTATCGCCTGCCGCCGGGCTCGTTCTGATCGGGTAGGAGATGAAATGCGAAACGGCCCGGCGGCGTTGACCTCCGGGCCGTTTTATATACCGATCTCCATCTCGACGAGATGCGGACGCGGGTTGGTTCGCGTACCGTCGGCTTTAGAGCCTTTCCGGCTTTGGACAAGGATTCAATCGAGCCAGAAACACCGCGCCGGCATCGCTTATAGCCGCCGCGGTGCTTACTGGATCTTGATATCGCGCTTCTTGATGATGTCCGCCCATTGCGCGGTTTCTCGGGCGATCCGCGCCGCGAAGACGTCGGGCGGTTCGATGGCCACCGATAGACCCTGCGATTGAAGCTTGTTCTTCATCGCCGGTTCGCTGAGCGCGTCTTTGGTAACGGTAAAGATGGCGTCGACGGTTTCTGTCGGCACCGCTTTCGGCACGAGCATGCCGTACCACGAGGTGACGTCGATGCCTTCAACGCCGGCTTCCACGAGAGTCGGCACTTCAGGCACGAGCGGGCTGCGCTGGGCTGTGGTCATGGCGAGCGGCACCACCGTCTTCTCCTTGATGTTGCCGAGCACGGCGGGCAGGTTCGTCGACAACAGGTCGATGTGGCCGCCGAGCAGATCGGCGAGCGCCTGCGACGAACCGCGATACGGCACGTGCGTGAGATTGGTCGCGCCGGTCTTTTCCTTGAACAGCTCCATCGCCAGATGCAACTGGCTGCCGACGCCGGGGCTGCCATAGGTCAGCTTTGCGGTCTTGGCCTTGTCGACCAGTTCCTTGACGGTGGCGATTCCGGATTGCTTTGACGCGAGAAAGACGTTCGGCGCGCTGGCCAGCAGCGCCACTGGCGCGAAGTCACCGAGGATATCGAGGTGCGCGCTCGGCATCAGGGTCGGGTTGATGGTCAGATTGCCGGCAGGAATGACGAGCAAGGTGGCGCCATCGGGCGGCGCCTTGCGAACATAGTCAATGCCGATATTGCCGGCGCCGCCGGTCTTGTTTTCGACAATCGCGGTGACACCTGAGCGCGCTTGAAACTCCTGGGCGAGTAGACGGGCCAGCACGTCGATCGGACCGCCGGCGGTGAACGGTGCCACCAGCGTGATCTGACTTTTCGGAAAACCTGCCGGGACGCCCGCGGCAAAGGCAGTGCGCGGCGCCATGGCGGCCGAAGCGAGCAGCGTCAAGGCGGCGCGGCGGGTGAGCCGCGCCGGGGATGTGGCTTGCATTACATCTTTCCCGCGGCCTGGAGGTCGGCCAGTTGCTTGCGCGCCTGCTGCGCCAGATAGCGGCGCAGGCGGATGACGCCGGCGTCGTGCTGATACAGCATCTCGAATTTTTCGAGGCCGGGCTTGAGGCCGTCGAGCATCTCGCGATCCTGCTCCAGCACATGCCAGTGCCGCTTCTCGAGATTGGTTTTGTAGAGGAAGCGCCAGGTGTCGCGCTGCCAGCCCGACACCTTGCGGGTGCGCCAGAAGAACACGCACATGCGGTCTTCGTCGATCGGCGTGCCGAAGCCGGTGATGCCGAAATTGCCACCCGGGCCGCCCGACGGCGGATAGGGGATTTCGAGGCGGACATAAAGCGCGCCATTATCGACCAGTTCGCTCCAGTCGAAATTGACGTCGCGCTGGCCGGTCTTCTCGAAGAAGAAGCCATGCTCGGTGTCGCGCGTGGCGAAATGCGCCTGGGTGTCGCCCTGATACATCGTGTGCGAATTGGCATGCAGGAAGGTGCCGTGCATGGGATCCATCAGGTTGTCGAAGGCGTAGCGCCACGGCATTTCCCAGTCGGCGTAGCAGAGGAAGCTGGAATAGTCCGGCGCGGTGATTTCCGGCGGCGGCTCGAAGCTGCCAGCTTCTTCATGCAGCGCATCGCCGAACCAAACGAAAATGGCGCCGTTGATCTCACGGCTTGGATAGGTCTTGACCGCCTTCTTGCCTTCGAGCGGGCAACCGGGTTGCCCGGGCACGCTCAGCACCTTGCCGTCGGGGCCGACCTCGACGCCGTGATAGTTGCAGCGCAGGCGGTCGCCTTCGTTGATGCCGCGCGACAGCGGCACGGCGCGGTGCGGACAGCGATCGGCCTGGACATGGATCGTGCCCTTGGAATCGCGCCACAGCACCAGAGGTTCGGCAAGGCGCATGATGCCAAGCGGCTTACCGCCGGTTTCGACGAAGCGCGACGGAATGACCGGCCACCAGCGATTGCGCAGTCCGGTGCGTAGATATTGCTGCACCTGCTGGTCGGTCGGACCAGCCGGCGGCGTGGCCGAAGTGGGTTTGCGGGCTTCAAAGGCTGCGACCGACATGGCTCAGGCTCCCAGTTCGCGCATCAATGTGGTGAATTTCTCTTCCGTCCAGTCGCCGCCATCAAGCGGCCGGACCCGCGTCTTGTTCATGCCAGCCACGACCTCGTCGAGCTCGCGCGCGCCCTTGGCGAACACGCTCTCGATGGCGTTGGCGAGTTCCTGCTGCCAAGCCGTCGGCTCGGCCGTCCGGCTCTGGTGCGGGTCGAGATAGGGGTATTTGTAGTCTGGCAAGGTCGCCTCCTATTTCTTGTCCTTGTTCATGTCCGGGCTGTCGACGACCGCGGGGTTATCGCCGACATTGATGGCCATCAGATCGCGGCCAACCTGCAACGGGCCGTCATAGGCCGTGCGCGTGCTTGCGATCAGAACCGCCTCGGTGGCGCCGCCGTTTAAGCCGATGTGGCTATAGACGGCGAGCTTCGGCCGCGCTTCGGCGAAAACACGGCCAGCGGCCTCCGGCGAGGCGAGGTGCAGGTAAATCGCCTTGTAGGCCGGATTTTTCTGCAGCAGCTCGTCCGGGATCACCGTGACGCAATGGACAAGCACGTCGGCGCCTTTCGCCTGCCGCACGACTTCCGCGCTGTACCGTGTGTCGCCCGACAACACGACCGTGTGTCCCGCATATTCGATCTTGTAGCCATAGGACGGCGTGACCAGCGGCCCGTGATCGTTGAGAAAGGATGACACCTTGACGCCATCGGCTTCGTACATGGGCCCCGGCGGCTTTTCATGGACGTCGAAGGCGATGCCGGCTTCCGGGTCTTTCTCGTCTTCCCTGCGGATTTCGATGTCGCGCGTGAAGGCCTCGGTCAGGCCCCTGGTGAGTTTGACCAGGCCCGGCGGCCCGAAAATCGTCATCGGATGATTGCGTTGTCCGTAAGGCGGTCGCAGCCAGCCGGTCAGCCAGAGGTCGGGCAAGCCGTTGATGTGGTCGGAGTGGAAATGCGTCAGGAAATGAGCGTTGATGGCGCCGAACGGGATCTTGAGCTGGGCGAGGCGAATCGTGACGCCGCGGCCGAAATCGAACAGCAGTTTTTGACTGCCGGCTTCCACCAATGTGCTGGAGCCGAAACGGACCGGCGAGGGCACCGGGGTGCCGGTGCCAAGCAGCGTCACGCGGAACAGGTTGTCAGCCGCTCGTGCCGGAGCGGCGGCAAGAACGAGCGCAATGACGAACACCGCGGCCGAGAGGCCGACGGAGAAGCGGGCGTAAAAACGAGTGGTTGTTCCCTTCGGCGTCATCATCAGGTGTTGCGCCTCCGTTACACGTCGAGCACGAGCCGCGCGCCCTTGGCGCGCGACACGCAGGTCATCATGGTTTGATTGGCGGCGCGCTCCGACGACGACAGAATGCTGTCGCGGTGATCGGCTTCGCCTTCGATGATGCGACACTCGCAGGTGCCGCAAATGCCCTGTTCGCAGGACCGCGGCACGTCGATGCCGGCTTCCGTCATGACTTCGAGGATCGATTTTTCCGGTGGTACGCTCAGCGTCATTCCGGACGTCGCGCACACGACCTCGAACGCACCGCTGACTTCGTCAGCCGGGCGCGAACGCGGCGCGAACCATTCGAAATGCACCGTGCCTTCCGGCCACCCGGCGGTGACCTCTTCAACGGCCAGCATCAGCTTCTCGGGGCCGCAGCAATAGACGACGGTGTCGGCTTGCGGCGTGCTCAGGCGCTGCGCCACGTCGAGCCGGGTGCCGGCTTCGCTCGCATGCAGCGACACCGTTCCACCGAGCGCCTCGATTTCCTTGAGGAACGGCGCATCCTCGTTGCGCTTGTTGCAATAGAGGAGGGTCCAGTGTTGGTGACGGGCGCTCAGTTGCCGCATCATCGGGATAAAGGGCGTGACGCCGATCCCGCCGGCAACAAAGATGTATTCCTTCGAGGCGACCAGCGGAAAATTGTTGCGCGGCGTGGACACGGTCAGGACGTCACCGGGACGCAAGCGCCGGTGCACGAAGCCGGACGACTGCCCGCCGGTGACGGCGCGGATGCCGAGGCGGTAATGCGACAGGTCGTTGGGATCGCCGCACAGCGAATATTGCCGCAAGGTGCCGTCCGGCAGTTTGAGGTCGATATGCGCGCCGGGTTCGAAAGCCGGCAGCGGTCTGCCGTCGAGCGAGGCGAGTTCGAGCGACAACACGCCCGGCGCTTCCCAGATCAGCGCGCGCAGACGCACGTCGAAGGTCTGTTCGCCGGCGCGGGGCGCGGCGACCGTCGATGGCTTTGTCATTTCGGCAACATCGCCCATCGGTTCATTCCTTACAGCGCGCTCTTGGCCCAGGGATGCGGCGCCTGGGACAGATCGCAATAGACTGATTTCTGCGCCATCCAGGCGCGAATACCGTCGCGGCCTTTTTCGCGGCCAACGCCAGAATCCTTGGTGCCGCCGAACGGTGTCGAAATCGAGAACTGCTTGTAGGTGTTGATCCACACCGTGCCGGTGTCGAGCGAGCGCGCGATGCGCCACGCTTTCGGGAAGTCGCGGGTGTAGATGCCGGAGGCGAGACCGTAATCGTTGTCGTTCGACTGGCGAATGAGGTCGCCCTCGTTGTCGAACGGCAGCACGGCGAGCACAGGGCCGAACACTTCCTCACGGCACAGGCGCGAGTCGTTGCCAAGCCCGGCAATGATGGTCGGGCGATAATAGGTGCCGTCCTTGTAGTCGCTGCCGGTCGGGCGTTCGCCGCCGGTTAGCACCTTGCCGCCGTCGGCGCGGGCTTTGGCGACATGGTCCTCGACCTCGTCGCGATGCTTCGGCCGGATGAGCGGCGCGACCTGGGTCGTCGCCTCGAACGGATGGCCGACCTTGAGCCGCTCGGTGGCGGCGACCAGTTTGGCGACGAAGGCGTCATAAATGGAGCGCTCGACGAAAAGCCGCGAGCCGGCGATGCAGGATTGCCCCGTCGAGGAGAAGATGCCGAACATCACGCCGGCCACCGCGAGATCGAGGTCGGCGTCGGCGAAGACGATGGTCGGCGACTTGCCGCCGAGCTCGAGCGACACCGGCATCAGCTTGCCGGCGGCCTTGCGGGCGATATCCCGGCCGGTGGCGGTGCCGCCGGTGAACGACACCTTCTTGATCGCCTTATGCGTGACGATGCGTTCGCCGACGATCGATCCGGCGCCCGGCAGCGTCGAGAACAGGCCCTTGGGCAGGCCGGCTTCCTCGATGACGCGGGCGAGTTCGAGGCAGACCAGCGGGCTCCATGACGACGGCTTGAGCAGGATGGCGTTGCCGGCGGCGAGCGCCGGCGCCACCTTTTGCGCATCCGAGGCAATCGGCGAATTCCATGGCGTGATGCCGGCGGTGACGCCGAGCGGTTCGTAGACCGACATGGTGAGATAATTGCCGCGCGGCGGGGTGAGCGTGTCTTCCATGGTCTCCAGCGCCGCCGCCATGTAGCGGAATGTGCCGGAGGCGCTCATGGCGAGCGCGCGGGTTTCGCTCAAGGTCTTGCCGGTGTCGCGCGACTGCACATGCGAGATGCGGTCGGCGTGGCGTGCGATGCTCTCCGCGATGCGATAGAGATAGGTCGCGCGCTCGTGCGGCAGCAGCTTGCGCCAGGCCGGATCGTTGACGGCGTCCTGTGCGCGCTCGATGGCGAGATCGACGTCCTCGAGCGAAGCACCGGGCAAGGTGGCATTGTGCGAGCCGTCGGCCGGAAAGTTCGACGTGATATCGGCGCCGCGGCCGCGCCGCCATTCGCCGCCGATATAAAGCTTGTCCTGAGCGATGACGTTCTGGTCCATGGTCCCTCTCAGATCGCGACCGCGCTGACGCGGTTGATCAGCTCGCGCGCCATGCTGTAGCCGGCGAGTTGCGAGGTCTTCGGATTGGAAGCTGAGGGGCGGCCTTCGAGCTTGACCTCGAAATCCCCGCAGCCCGAGCGCACCGAGAATTCATGCACATTGCGGGTCACGCCAGGATCGGCGACGAGGCGCACCTTGGTCGCGTCGAGCCCGATGCCGGCGATCGCCAAAGTGGCGGCGACATTGGCGTTGAAGGGATAAGTCTGCGCTGCTTCGCGCGCCGAACCTTCAAAGAAGATCGCCGCGTCGGTGAGCGTGTCGAGCGTCAGCAGCTTTTCCGCCGGCGTGCCTTTCCAGGCTTTTGGCGGCTTGCGGCCGGTATAGATGACCTCTTCGAGGCCGGAGAACTTCGCCGCGGCAAGCGCATCGATGCCGCCGACCGCGCCGGCCGGGAGCACCAGACGGCCGCCGCTGGATTTCGCCGCCGCTTCGAGCTTGGTGCGAAGGCCATCATCGGCCAGCGCGCCGATGGAAATAACGATGAGGTGGCAACCGGCTTCGAGGATCGCCGCGCCGTGATCGCGCACGGCGATATGGCCGGCGCATTCGGCGACGGTGTCCGGTCTGTCGGCGAGCAGCGCCGCGATGTCGGAATGAATGGCAGCCGAGCGCGTCAGCGCGGGTCCGCAGCGCTCGAGCAGCGCCTCGGCGCGCTTGGTCGAACGTTCGGGGACGAGAATGGCAACTTGATCGAGCGGCGCGTCGAGCGCCTTGACGAGCGAGGTCAGCGCCAGCTCGGCAATGCCGCCGGCGCCGATCACCCCCAATCGCGTCATCTTCTTCGCCGTCATGCCGGCTTCCCCGCGGCGCCCGCCGGCGGCCCGGCGAAGCTTTGCCCGAACGGGCCGATGGCGACCATGTCGATTTCGATGAGGCAGGGGCCAGGTGCGGCGAGCGCCCGATCAAGGGTGGCCTCGAACGCCGCGACATCGGATACGCGCACATGCGGCAAACCGACTGCCGCGCTGAGCAGGGCAAAGTCCGGCGTCAGGATGTTGGAATAGACATGACGGCCGCCATATTGCGCATCCTGGATGTTGCGGATGACGCCGTAGCCTTTGTCGTTCATCAGCACGAACACCATGTTTGCCTGCATCTCGACGGCGGTTGCCAGTTCGCCGATCATCAATTGCGCGCCGCCATCGCCGACCAAGGTGATGGTCTTGGCTTTGATGCCGGCATGGGCGGCGCCGATGCCCATGGCGATGCCCTGGCCGATGCCGCCGCCCAGCGCGTGCACGCCCAGATGCGGGGCGGCGAGGCGGACGTAACGGTTGCCGAAGGTGCTGTTCGAGATGGTGACGTCGCGGACCCACGGATGGCCGTTCTTGGCCACGCGCGCGCTCAGCGCGTCGGCGAGCGGCGCATAGGGACCGAGCGCCTTGCGCAGCGACGCTTCGGAACGCTGCCGGGCAGCGCCGATGTCCTTGAGGAACGCGCCGTCGGTATCGAGTTTGGCGGGCAGACGGCTGAGCAGGCCTTCGAGCGCAAGGCGCGCATCACCGGCGATGAACTGTTCGACCGGATAATTGCGGCCGCCCTGGCCGACATCGGCGTCGATCTGCACCAGCGGCGGCAGCGGCATACGATTGTTCTGCGTTTCGTTGCCGCGCAGGCGCGAGCCGACCACGATCATGAGATCGCACTTGGCATAGATGCTGACCGCATCCGGCGTCATGTTGAAGGCGCCGAGGCTGTTCGCATGATCTTCCGGCACCACGGCGCGGCCATTGGTCGAGGTGACGATGCCGAAGCCGCGATCGGCGAGGGCCGTCGCTGCCGCGGCCGCGCCGCGGGCGCCGCCGCCGAGCCACAGCATCGGCCGCCTGGCGTTCCGCACGCGCGCCGCCAGCGCATCGAGCGCGATGGCGTCGGGTGTTTTCTGATCGAGAGCCGGCCAGCCGGCGACAACGCGCTTTGCCGTCGGTAGCCGCTGCACGTCTACCGGAATTTCCAGCGACACCGGACCGGTCGGCGCGGTGAGCGCATCGCGGCTCGCCGCCAGCAGCGTCTCGATCGCGGCGCTCGGCTCCCAGATGCGGTGATAGGCCTTACTCACCGCTTTGAGCATGTCGGGCTGACGCGGCACGTCATGAATGGCGGCGCGGTCGCGGTCGGCGAATTCGCGGTCGATCTGGGTGGTGATGTGCAGCACCGGCGAACCGGCGGTCAGCGCTTCGACCTGTGAACCAGCGGCGTTGCCGGCGGCCGTGCCGGTCGAGGTGATGGCGACGCCGAGCGAGCGCGATACGCGCGCATAGGCATCCGCCATGTTCATGGCGCCGGCCTCGCCGCGCGCAGGCACGAAGGTGATGCGGCCCTGGCGGGCGATGGCGTCGAGGATCGGCATGTTGTGGATCGAGATCACACCGAACACCACGGTGACGCCCATGTCCGCGAGCGCCCGCGCGATGGCATCGCCCACCGGCTCGGTCGCTACGGCGTTTTGTGAACTCGGTCGTTCGGTGACGACGATAGGAGCGTTCATGACTCTGGACCCGGGCCTTAGATAAAACGTGATACGCCGCCGGATACTTCCAGGCTGGCGCCGGTGATGTAGCTGGCGGCTGGCGACCCGAGGAAAACGATGGCGCGGGCCGGTTCGTCCGCCACGCCGAGGCGCTGTAGCGGTATTTGTTTGTCGCGCGCCAGCGCCTTGAACCATTCCTCGCGCGAGAGGGCCTTGTCGGCGCGCGCTTCAAAGCGGCGCTGCCACTGACCGGAATCGACGAGCCCGAGCAGGATGGTGTTGACGCGGATGCGCGGCGCAAATTCGGTGGCGAGCGACTTGAGCAGGTTCTGCACGCCGGCGCGCGCCGCCGAGGTGCACACCATATGCGGCTCGGGCTGCAGCGACAGCAGCGAGTTGACGGCGACGATCGCCGGTGACGGTGCGGCGTCGAGCAGCGGCTTGAAGGCGCGCAGCGGCAGGATCTGGCTGAAGAACTTCAGATCGAGTTCGTCACGCCATTGCGCGTCGGTGGTGTCGGCGAACTTCGAGACGCGGCCCTGGCCGGCATTGTTGACCAGAAGGTCGAGCTTGCCGCCGCTCCAGTTTTTCACTTTGTCGGCGAAGGCGGCGACGTCGCCGCTATCGAGTACGTCGCAGCGCTCAGCCAGCACGGCGCCGGGCTTCACGGTGTCGAGCTTGGCTTTCGCGGCGGCGAGGCGATCCGCGTCGCGGCCGCAAATGGCGACGCGCGCGCCTTCCTCAACGAGGATGCGCGCAGCTGCAAGGCCAATGCCGGACGTTCCACCCGTCACTACCGCGCAAGAATTGGCAAGGCCCAGATCCATCGCTGCCTCTCAACCGCCGTTGCTCGCCGCCCGCGGAGCGGCGTTGGCGTGCCAGCCCAGGCGTTGTGAAATCTCGCGGGCCGCCGCCGCGACTTCGGCTGCGAGTTGATTGTGCCGTGCCTCGCCGGCGAAGTCGGCGGCATGGCCGATGACGTTGAGCGCGGCGATCGGCGTGCCGGTCGCGTCGAAGATCGCCGCCGCGACCGAGCTGATACCGGCTTCGAAATTGCCTTCGCTCCAGGCGAGCCCCGCCTTGCGGTCGACGTCGAGCTGGGCGTGGAGCTGCGTCAGCGTCGTCGGCGTCCTCGCCGTCACAGCCTTCAAGACGGTGCCGGCATAGAGTCGGTCGACGCGGTCCGGCGGCAGATGCGCGAGAATGATGCGGCCCATATTGGCCGCATGCGCCGGCAGGCGGCTGCCGACGCGGATGTTGCTGGCGAAGGTGTGGTTCGGCACGCGGCGGGCGAGATAGACGATCTCCTGACCGTCGAGCGCACCGAGATGCGACGACAGGTTCAGGTTCTCGGTCAGCCGTGTCAGCACCGGCACGGCGGTCTGCACCAGGTCTTCGGAGAAGAAGGCCTGCGCGGTGAGCCCGATCAGGCCGATGCCGATACGCCAGCCTTGGCCGTCCGGCAGCGCTTCGATGAAGCGTTCGACCTCGAGCGTATGCAGAAGACGCAGCAAGGTCGTGCGGTTGATGCCAAGCTCGCGCGCCGTCTTCGACATGTTGGTGACGCGATCGCCTTCCGCGATATGGCGGAGCAGGCGGGCGGCGCGTTGCACCGGCGGCGAAACGTAAGGATCGCCGCCGGCCTCCGCTGCTGGCTCATCAACGCGTTCAAGCATCGGAAGCCTCGATCAGGTTGACCAGCAGGCGCGCAACGGCCGCCGGGTTTTCCTGCGGCAGGGCATGGCCTGCGTCGGGAATTTCATGGAAGCCGGCCGGGCGCGGCAGCGCGTCGTAAAGCTTGCGCGCATTGGCGGGCGGTGTGATGACATCATGAACGCCGACCGCAACGAGCGTGTTCATCGACAGGCCCGCTGCGTCTGCCAGCAGATCGCCGGCGCCGAGCGCGCGCGCGGCCTGCATGTAACCGACGGGATCGACGGCCGCCATCGCCTCGCGCACGGCGGTGAGCACCGCTGGCTTGACCTCCGGCTGATAAACAAGCCGCGCCGCGCGTTTGGCGGCGAAGTCGCGCGGACCGAGCGCGCGCAATTCGTCGATACGGCCTTGCACTGTTTCCGGCATCGTCGCGCCAGGCTTGACGCCATAGCCGAGCGCCGGCGACAGCAGGGCGAGCGCACTGACACGCTTGGGGTGGCGCGCGGCGAAGCTCGCGGCGAACAGGCATCCGAGCGAATGGCCGAGCAGCGTGACGCATTCGAGATCGAGAACGTCGAAAAAGGTGAGCAAGGCGTCGGCATAATCATTGGGTTGCGGGGACGCCGTCACCAGCGAGCGCGAGCCGCCATAGCCGGGCGCGTTCCAGGCGATTACATCGAACGCATCCGGCAGTGCATCGAACAGCGGTTCGAAACTGCCGGCATTGCTGCCGATACCATGCAGCAGCATGATCGACTTGCCGCGCTTGGTACCAGGCCGGCGCAGGTAGCCGATGCCCGCTTCGCGGCCTGTCACCACGTCCGAGATATTGGCGGTGAGGGTCATGGCTTGGCCGGGGGAGCGCCCGCCGCTTTCGGCAGATAGTGCAGGATGCGGCTTTCGATCGCCGTCACCGCCCAGTACATCGCGATTCCGATCACGGTGAGCAGGGCGATGGCGTCGAACACCATCGCGGTGTTGGCCTGGCCCTGGCCGAAGCTGATGAGGTAGCCAAGACCGATTTCGCCGCCGACCAGCTCGCCGACGGTGATGCCGATCACCGCGAGCGTTGCGCCGATGCGCAGGCCGGCGAGTAGATTGGGCATCGAGAACGGCAGCATAACCTTGAAGAAGATCTTGGTCTTGCTCATGTTGTAAGCGCGCGCCAGATTGATCAGATCGCGGTCCATGATGCGCATGGCCTGCAGGACGTTCACCAGGATCGGGAAAAACACCACGAGAATGGTGACGATCAGCTTCGGCCAGGCGTTATAGCCGAACCACAGAATGAACAGCGGCGCGAAGGCCACCTTGGGCGCGATCTGCAGAGCCAGGATGTAGGGCGACAGCACCTTCTCCCAGGTCGGCAGCAAACCGAGCGCGTAGCCGAAGACGGCGCCGAGCAGGCCGCCGAGCACGAAGCCGAGGATCGACATCGATGCCGTGGACATGAAGTGCTTGAGCAGGTTCTCCTGATTCCAGAGCCGGATCATTTCCAGATACAGATCGCTGACGCGGGGGATAATGTATTTCGGCACTCCGAGCATCGGCGGCAGATATTGCCAGGCGATAAGAACAACGACGGCGACGGCGATGCTGGCCGCCGGCACGCCATAGCCGCGACGCCATAGCCGCCCCCCGGAGGGGGCGAGCGCGGGGCGCTGCAGCGTGGCGGTACCGTTGGCGGATTTGCTCATCGCCGTCTCCGCAGACGTCATGACACAAACTGGTTGGTGTAGAGATCTTCCACCGGCACGGCCGACTGGATGATTTTGTTCTGGACGTAGAAGTCCTGCACCAGCTTGATCCGCTTGGGATCGAAGGTGCCGAGCGCCGACGCCGGCGTGGTGGCGTAAACTTCCTTCACGTAGCGGTTCAGGATGGTCTCGATCTCTTTTTCCTTGCCGGTGTGCTGCGGCACCTGGGCGACATAATCCTTCGCCGCGGCGACCGGGTCGGCCATGCTGTCGCGCACGGCCTGAAGCACGGCCTTGACGAAGCCGCCGACGGCGGCCGGGCGTTCCTTGACCATCTTGTCCGAGGTGAGGATGGCCTGCGCCATCGCCGGGAAGGTCTTTTCGATCGGGAAGTAATCCAGCGGCACGCCGCCGGCCTCGATCGCCACCGCCCATTCCGGGACGGCCATGATGCCGTCGAGCGACTTGGCGATCATGAGCTGGGTCACGCCGGCTGGGCCTACCGCCTGGATTTGCAGATCGTCGCGCTTGATGCCGTTGGCGGCCAGCACGGCGAGCAGGGCATAGTAGCCGGTGTCCTGATAGCCGATGACGCCAAGCTTCTTGCCCTTGAGGTCGGCGAAACCCTTCAGGCCGACTTCCTTGCGGGTGACAAGCGTGAACAGCGGGTGCGAGCCGAGCTGCGCGACGGCGCGCACGGGCAGGCCGTTCGGCCGGACGATCATCGAAGTTTCGCCGAGGCCGCCGCCGATATCGGCATTGCCGGCTCCGACCTGCTGCGCGACGTCAGCGCCGCCTTTGCCGGTCTGGAACGTCACTTCGACGTTGTTCTTGGCGTAGTAGCCGCGCTTCAGCGCCAGTTGGAATGGCAGGAAGGCCGGCAGGAAGCTCGGCGCCGGGAACAGATAGGTGATCTTTTCCGGCGCGGCGAAAGCCGGGCGGATGGCGGCGGTGGCAATGAGACCGCCAAGTGCGGCGCGACGCGTGATCTTCATGTCAGTGAACTCCCCTTGCGTTGACTTAAATGGCGGTTGGCAATGTGAAGGCGGTTGTCGTTATGCATCCTCGCGCTCGCCGAGATGCAGGGCGTGGAAGAGATGCTTGACGATTTCGCTGGCGCGCGGCGTGGCGGCGCGGGCAATAGGATTGTCGCGGTCGGGCAGGCCGACATCGATCTCTTCGATGATGCGGCCGGGTCCGTCGCTCATGACCAGGATGCGGTCCGACATCGCCACGGCTTCGGACAGGTCGTGGGTGATGAGCAGCGTGGTCAGATTCGATCCGGCGATGGTCGCGGCGAAGCTCTTTTGCAGCACCAGCTTAGTCTGCGCATCGAGCGCGGAGAACGGCTCGTCGAGCAGCACCACATCGGGATTGATGGCGAGCGTGCGGGCCAGCGCCGCGCGCTGCCGCTGGCCGCCGGAGATCTGGTACGGGTAGCGATCGGCGAATTCGGTCAGGCGGCAGCGCTTGAGCTCGCGCAGCGCGCGTTCGCGGCGCTCGGCCGGCGGCATGTCGCGCGCTTCGAGGCCGAACTCCACATTGTGGAGGACCGTCCGCCAGGGCAGCAGCAGGTCCTTCTGGAGCATGAAGCCTACATGCGAACTCGGACCCGTCACCTCCACACCGTGCAACGAGACGGTGCCTTCACTCGGCTGGTCGAGACCCGCGACGAGATTGAGCAGAGTGCTCTTGCCGCAGCCGGACGGTCCGACGACCGAGACGAATTCACCTTCGCCGACATTGAAGGACAGATTGCGGACGGCCGTGAAGGGCGGCGCACCGGCGGATCGGCCGGGGAAGCGGCGGGCCACGTCACGCAGCTCAAGAACGGTCGAGGTCCCCAGCACCTTGCGTCTTCTCCGCGTTGTTCAAATGTGAACTTCTAGTTCGTAATTTAAACAAGCTCGCATCTGAACATGGAGCGAGTCAATCGGCTCGATGATCGAAATTTCATCGTGCGCTGCACCATTTATTTGCAGTGCAATGCGATTTTATATGGCGTTTTGAAGTGTCGTGTCTTTGTCTACAACGGCGATCAAAGAGGCTTTTCAAGCTGCCTGTATTTTCTGCTTCCCAAGAAATAGTTTTATCTGGTATACGTTGTTTCATTAGCGCAACAAATCGAATGCCGCGCATGGCCAAGCACGAGACTTCGCCCGAAAATTCAACGCTCAGCGGCGCTTCAAGCGCGCAGAGTGATGAGCGCTATCTCGTGCCGGCCCTTATTCGCGGCTTGACGATTCTGCAGCGACTGTCGGGCGAAACCCGCGGTCTCACGTTGTCGGAAGTTGCCGCGGCGCTCGGCGTGACGCGATCCTCGGCGTACCGGCTGCTTTTCACGCTTGGCCATTTGGGCTTTGTCGTCTTCGACGCCGACACCAAGACCTACGCCCTGGGTCCCGAGGTCCTGCGCCTCGGTTACGGCTATCTGGCGTCGCGCGATCTGGTCGAAGTGGCGACGCCGCATCTGGTGCGCCTGCGCGACCGCACCGGCTGGTCGGCCCATCTCGGCGAACTGCAAGGCCGCGATGTCGTCTATCTCGCTCGCGTCGCCACGCGGCGCTCCATCGCGAGCACCGTCCATGTCGGGACCCGGCTGCCGGCGCGCGCGACTACG
The DNA here is from genome assembly GCF_005153485.1 of Pseudolabrys sp. FHR47. NCBI lineage: Bacteria > Pseudomonadati > Pseudomonadota > Alphaproteobacteria > Hyphomicrobiales > Xanthobacteraceae > Pseudolabrys > Pseudolabrys sp. FHR47. The sequence goes on along the minus strand of NZ_CP039740.1, from coordinate 3,089,380 downwards.
ATGGGCCGTATTCTGCTGTCGGGCCTGAGCTCCGACGAAGTGCGCGATCTCTATCGCGATCAGCCTTATTCCAGCGAAGGCGGGCAGGGCAGCCTGGCCGATCTCGAAGCGCAGCTCGCCAGCGATCGGGCCAATGGCGTGGTGGTGCAGAATTCGGGCTACGAGCCCGGCGTCGCCAGCGTCGCGGCCCCGGTGCGCGACACCAGCGGCAAGATCGTCGCCGCCATCAACATTTCGGCCGTCGCTCTCCTGACCACCGAAACGGACTTGCAAGGTCCGCTCATGGCGGAAGTGGTAGCGACGGCGCAGGCGATCTCACGAGACCTTGGCTTCAAGGCCGAAGGCGAAGTGGATGGTGCCGGAGCGACGCAGCCGCGTCACTCGGCACGTTGACGACCAGTACATGAGTTCACCCGGTTATAAAGGAGTTCAGAGATGGATGATATGACCCGCCGGTCCTGGGACCGCCCCGAAGGCGCGACCTTTGAAGAGTGGATGAAGAGCCGCGTCGCTCGCGTTTCGGACCGTCCCTATGACTGGAATGCGCTCAAGTTCCAGGCCGACTTCGATCCGAAGTACCGCCGCGCGCAGAAGCGCTTCATCGGCACCGGTGGCACCGGCGTCGCCAAGGACACGAACGTCATCCCTGCCGAACACTTCACGCTGTCGAATATGATCATTCCGGCCGGCGGCGAAGGCCCGATGCATTTGCATGTCGACGCCGAAGAAGTGTTCTTCGTGCTGCGCGGCAAGATCAAGGTCATGGTCGAGAAGGACGGCGAATATTTTGAAACCATCCTCAATGAGCGGGACTGCGTCTCGGTGCCGCCCGGCGTCTATCGTGGCGAAATCAACATCGGCGAGGAAGACGCGATCATGATGGTGATGATCGGTTCGCCGAAGCCGATCACGCCGACCTATCCGCCGGATCATCCACTGGCCAAGGTCAAGCGCGGCTAAATCCGCTAAAATGCTTCAGCGGCTGCCGCTCGATGTGGCGGCGGCCGTTCGAACTTGTTGCTGTATCCGGACCGGCCGGGACGAGGGAGTTTAGAAGATGTCGCTGATGGGTATCGATGCCGTCGTTTTCGGCGTTGAAAATATGGCGGAAGCCAAGCGCTTCCTCGCCGACTGGGGGTTGACCGAGGTCAGCGCCGGCGCCGACAAGCTCATCTATCGCACCCGCGACGGCGCCGAAGCCATCGCCCGCCCGATCGATGCGCCCGATCTGCCACCGGCGATCGAAGGCGGCAAGACGGTCCGCGAAGTGATCTGGGGCGCCGCCAACCAGGCGGAACTCGACGAGACCCTGGCACGGCTGAAGACGCTGCCGAGCTACAAGATCGGTGCCGATGGCCTGCCGCGCGTCACCGACCCGAACGGCATGAGTCTCGCCTTCCGCGTCACCAAGCGTACGCCGTTCAAGGTCGAGCCAACCTTGCCGAACGCGCCGGGTTCTCACAATCGCGTCAACAAGCGCTCGCCAATCCACGATCAGGCGCATCCGATCAATATCGGTCATGTTGTCCTGTTCGCCAGCGACTTCGCTGCGATGCGCGCCTTCTATACCGAGAAGATGGGCTTCTCGATCAGCGACGAATATCCGGGACACGGCGTCTTCATGCGCTGCCAGAAGATAGGCGACCACCACAATACATTCGTCCTCAACCGCCCCGGCAAGCCCGGCATCAATCACGTTGCCTTCACAGTCACCGATATCCACGAACTCATCGGCGGCGGCATCGCTATGGCCAAGAAGGGCTGGAAGACGGAAATTGGCCCGGGTCGTCATCCGATCTCATCGGCTTATTTCTGGTACTTCGAGAACCCGCTCGCTGCGCCGCTCGAATATTACGCTGACGAGGATTTCTGCGACGAAGGCTGGAAGTCGAGCACGTTCGAGCGCAAGCCCGAGCTATTCGCCGAATGGGCCATCGTCGGCGGCATTGACGGCACGACGCGCCGACAGGCTCAAGGTATCGATAAAAGCGGCCGCGGACACGCGTGAGGGCGAACATGCGGCACGACCTACGGCGCATCGTGGCGGTGGAAGCGCATCGGCGGCGCTCGGGGCGCATTCCTTCGCGCGTTCATTCGCTCGGCACTGGCGAGACTTTTGCCATTGAGCCGGCGGTCGATGGCTTTGTCGATGTCGAGACCGGCATGATCATCCGCAGCCGTGGCAGTGCCATCGTTCTGCCGGATGGGTCGGAGCCGATCGAATTGACGCTGATCGGCGACATTCTGTTCGAAGGTATCGAACGTCCTGGCGGCGAGCCGTTCTTCGGACGCGCCGGCGGCGGCTCCTCGGTTACGCTCTACGACCGCGCGCAGAACGACTATTTTCAGTACGCTCTCGGCACTGAAGAAGACCGCATTTGAGTGAGTCCATGACACAGCGCTTTGCCGGCAAACGGATTGTGGTGACAGGGGCGGGCCGTGGCCTCGGTTTTGCCTTTGCCGAGCGATTGGCTCGCGAAGGCGCCAGCGTCATCATCGCGGAGATTGATCCGGTGAGCGGCGCCGAGGCCGAGAAGAAGTTGCATGACGCCGGTCTTGCCGCGCGCTTCGTTCAAACGGACATCTCGTCCGAGGCATCGGTCGCGGCGATGGCGCGGGAAGCCGCACGGGATTGCGACGGCATTCACGGCCTCGTCGCCAATGCCGGCTGGGCCAACAATGTCGGCGGCAAGACCTTCGACGAGATCACGGTCGAAGCCTGGGACCGCATGATGGCGATCAACGTTCGCGGCACCTGGCTGACCGTGCGTGCTATCGGGCCGTTGATGAAGAACGGCGGCTCGATCGTCACCGTGTCATCGGACACGATCTACTGGGGGCCGCCGAGACTGCTGCATTACGTCACCAGCAAATCGGCGATCGTCGGCATGACGCGCTCGCTGGCGCGTGAGTTCGGCGAGCGGATGATCCGCGTCAATTGCCTGCTGCCAGGCCTGACCATGGGTGAGGCGACCAAGGACATTCCGCAGACGCGCTGGGCTGATTATGCCGAGCGCACCATCCTCAAGCGCACGCAGCAGCCCGACGATCTCGACGGCGCGGTGGCGTTTCTGTTGTCCGATGATTCAAAGTTCATCACGGCCCAGACCCTCGCGGTCGACGGCGGCTTTTCCATGCACTGACGGGGGTAGTCATGAAGTTCGGCATCAACGGCGGCGGCATTGGTGGCCTGGCGGCGGCGATCGCGCTGCGCCAGGCCGGCCATGAAGTCGAAGTCTACGAGCAGGCCTCGGACTACAAGCGCGTCGGCGCCGACATCAACCTCACGCCCAACGCCGTGGCGGCGCTGAAGAGCCTCGGCGTCTTCGAGGATCTGCAGGAGACCGCGGCGCGGCCGACACACCGCATCAGCCGGACCTGGGACACGGGCGAGGAGACCTCGCGGCTCGAGATGGCGAAGGCCGCCGAGGAGAAGTACGGCGCGCCACAATTGACCATCCACCGAGCCGATCTGCTGCAGGCTCTACGCCGACAGTTGCCGGACGATATCATCAAGCTCGGCTACCGCGTCGCGGCGATCGACCTTCGCGGCGAGCGGCCCTCGGTTCGCTTTGCCAATGGCGAGACGCGCACGGTCGATGCGCTGGTCGGCGCCGACGGCATCCACTCGCCGACGCGCACAGCCATGTTCGGCCCCGAACATCCGCAGTTCACCGGCCTGGTGTCGTACCGGGCGGTGGTCGATCGCAGCAAGCTGAACGTGCCGAACCTCGACGCCTTCACCAAATGGTGGGGCCCGACGCCCGATTTGCAGATCGTGACGTTTCCGCTGAACCGCGGCCGCGAGACCTTCATCTTCGCCACCACGGCGCAGGACGACTGGCGTCACGAATCCTGGACCATGGAAGGCGATGTCGAGGAATTGCGCCGTGCCTATGCCGGCTTCCATCCGGAAGCGCGCGCCTTGCTCGACGCCTGCGACAGCGTCACCAAGTCGGCGCTCTATATCCGCGAGCCGCTACCGCAATGGTCGGTCGGCCGCACGACATTGCTGGGCGACGCCTGCCATCCGATGGTGCCGTTTATGGCGCAGGGCGCCTGCATGGCGATCGAGGATGCGGTGGTGCTCGGCCGTGCCCTGCGCGGGGCCGGCGACGCCGGCATCGCCGACGCCTTCAAGCGCTATGAGAACGCGCGCAAGGAGCGCACCGCCAAGGTGCAGATCGGCTCGCGCGGCAATGAATGGCTGAAGCAGGGCGGCAACGCCGACTGGGTCTACGGCTATTCGGCGAGCGACGTTCCGCTCGAGGCGGCATAGGTGTCTTTTCTGCCGGCGACAGATGGATCTAAAGGCAAAGTTTGCGGTGGCCGCCGTCAGAGCATTGCGGTGGCGATAATCTCGACCAGATAGCGGTCGTCGGCGAGGCGCACCTCGCCGCAGGCGCGCGTCGGGGGATTCTCGGGGTCGATCCAGCGGTCCCAGACATCGTTCATGCCGTCATAGTCGCTCATGCTCTTGAGCCAGATCGTGGCGCTGATCAGCTTGGCTTTCGACGAGCCGCATTCGGCGAGCAGGGCGTCAATCTTGGCGAGCGTCTGTGCGGTCTGAACGCGAATGTCGGCGGCTTTGTCGTCCGCCACCTGGCCGCCCATATGCACCATATTGCCGACCACGACGGCGCGGCTGCGGCGGCTGTTCTTGTCAATTCGCTTCATGACGCTCTCATTTCGAGTGGACTTGATAAAGACTAGCGTTCGGTGATGGCCGGCGGGTCGAAGGCGGTGATTGGCGGTGCCGGTTCCGAATATTTCTCGATCTCGACCAGACAGGTTTGCGCGCTCGGGCCCTGGGCCAGGCTCGATGTGCCTTGATCGCGCGTGAGCACATTGGGGTTGCCGTGCTTGTCCAGCGAGCCGTCGCGCGCGGGATCGAGCGGGTCGAGCCAGGCGCCGGTCGAGAGCTGCACCACGCTCGGACGTAAGGCATCGGACACGATAGCGACGGCGAGACACGAGCCGCGGTCGTTGAAAACGCGAACGATGTCGTTGTCGGCAATGCCGCGTTTTCCGGCGTCAAGCGGGTTGATGCGCAGCGGCTCGCGTCCCTTGATCTTGCTGGCATGCGAGCGGCCGACATGGTCGTACTGGCTGTGCAGCCGCGTTTCGGGCTGGTTCGAGATCAGATGCAGGCCGAAGCGCGAAGCCTCGGCCGAGCCCAGCCATTCGTAAGGTTCGAGCCAGGCGGGGTGGCCGGGACAATCCGCGTAACCGAAGCTGTCGATGGTCGACGAGAAAATCTCGATACGCCCGGACGGGGTCTTCAGCGGATGGCGCTCGGGCGCTTCGCGATACTCGGTTAGCAACGACTTTTGCTGCGACAGCTCGGGCTGAGGTAGAACATGCATGCCGTCTTTCCAGAAGGTTTCGAAGTCAGGCAGGGCGTGTCCCGCCGCTTCGAGCTTCTGCCGGGCAAGCGTAAACAGATAACGTAGCCAGCCTTCGGTATCGCGGCCGTCGGTAAAGACTTCCGCGGCGCCGAGGCGTTCGGCCATCGCTGAGAAGATCGCAAAATCATCGCGCGCTTCGCCGGCAGGCGTCGCCACGCGGTGCGACGCGGCGATGAAACGGTCGCGCGCCGACGCGGCGATGTCATTCCGTTCCAGCACGGTCGTCGCCGGCAGGACGATGTCGGCATGGCGGGCGAGTGCATTCCACCACGAGTCATGAACGATGACAGTTTCCGGGCGCTGCCATGCCTGCCGCAGGCGGTTGAGGTCCTGATGATGATGGAAGGGATTGCCGCCGGCCCAGTAGACCAGCCGGATGTCGGGATAAACGCGGCTCTCGCCGTTGAAATCGTAACGGCCGCCGGGATCGAGCAGCATGTCGGTGATACGCGCGACCGGGATGTAATCGCTGATCTTGTTGTCGCCCTGCGGCAGTGACGGCCATCCGATCTCCGGCGTGGCATGGCCGACGCCGTTGACCGAGCCATAACCGAAACCGAAGCCGCCGCCGGGCAGGCCGATCTGGCCCAGCATGGCGGCGAGCGTGATCGCCATCCAGTAAGGCTGTTCGCCATGATCGGCGCGCTGCAGCGACCACGCCATCTGGATCATGGTGCGACTTGCCGCCATGCGACGCGCCAGATCGCGAATGGTGTCGGCCGGAATGTCGGCGATCGCCGCCGCCCAGTCGGCGCTTTTCACCACGCCGTCGCTGCGGCCATTGAGATAGCTGGTGAAGCGATCGAAGCCTGTGGTGTAGCGGTCGAGGAAAGCGCGGTCCGCCAGGTTTTCGACGAGCAAAGTGTGCGCGATGCCCAGCATCAGCGCGACGTCGGTGCCGGGCCGGATAGGCAGCCATTCGGCGCCTTCCGTGTCATCGCGGATCGGGCTGATGGAAATAAGTTGGGCGCCGTTGCACCGCGCCTGATCGAGCGACTCCCGCAGGATGTGCCGCGAAATGCCGCCGGAGCTGACCTGCGCGTTCTTGCGCGGCGCGCCGCCGAACATCACAATGAGCTTGGAGTAATGGGCGATCACCGGCCAGGTGGTGTGATGTGACACCAATCCGCGCTTGTCGCCGATGATATGCGGGACGATGGTGTCGGCTGCGGCGTAGCTGTAGTTCTGCACCGATTTGACATAGCCGCCGATGCAATTGAGGAAGCGGTGGATCTGGCTCTGCGCATGATGAAAGCGGCCGGCGCTGGCCCATCCATAGGAGCCGCCATAAATCGCGCCATTGCCATGGGCCTTGCGGACGCGATCGAGTTCGGAAGCGGCAAGATCGAGCGCCTCATCCCAGGGGACTTCGATGAAAGGCTCGGCGCCGCGCAGCTTCCCGCCAGCGCGGTGGCCGTTCTTTAGAAAGGACTTGCGCACGGCAGGACGCCGAATACGAACCGGGCTGCCGAGCGCCTCGATCATGCCCTCGGAAAGAGGCGAGGGGTCGGGGTCGCCATCGACCGGTTTGAGCGCAACAAGCTTCCCGGCCTCGAATTGCGCATGGTATGTGCCCCAATGCGTGGCGATCGTGTGGCGGTCGGGCTCGGGAAGCATGGCGGCTCTGGTTGGGTTCGTTATGGCAGCAATACGATCTGCCCGACGGTGCGCCGGGATTCAAGGTCGCGGTGCGCGGTGGCGGCATCGGCCAGCGCATAAGTGTGCTTGATGTCGCTCTTGATGATCTTCTTGCGCATCGCGGCGAACAGATTGTTGGACGCCGCGGTTAGGTCGGCGCGCTCGGCGATATAAGGGAACACCTGCGGTCGCGACAGCACAACGCATTTCGGCGACAGCACGGCGATATTGACCGGCGGCACCGCGCCTGACGAACTGCCGAAGCTGACGACATGGCCGAATTTGGCGACCGTCTTGAGCGACAGTTCAAACGTGTCGGCGCCGACGCCGTCATAGATATAACGGCAGCCGCGCCCTTGCGTGATGGTATTAACGGCGGCGACAACATCTTCTTCGGTCGAGACGATGACATGATCGGCGCCGGCTTCGCGCACCATGCCGACTTTGGCCTTGGAGCCGACAGTGCCGATCACGGTGCAGCCCAGCGCCTTGGCCCAGGCGGTCAAAAGCAGGCCGACGCCGCCGGCTGCCGCATGGATCAGCACGGTGTCGCCGGCGGTTGCCTGCGTGCTTTTGTGCAGCAACTGCTCGGCCGTCATGCCCTTGAGCAGCATCGCCGCGGCGGAGCGATCGTCGATATCGTCGGGCAGGGCGATCATGCGCTCGGCCGGAACGATGCGGCGCTCACAGTAAGCGCCAGGCGCCGGCATGACATAGCCGACGCGCTGTCCAACGGTGAGAGTGGTCACATCTGGGCCGATGCTTTCCACGACGCCGGCCGCCTCCATGCCCGGCGTGCCGGGCACTTTCATCAGCGGAATGCTGCCGCGCCGGCAGTAGATATCGATGAAATTGACGCCGATGGCGGTGTGGCGGACGAGAACCTCGCCGGGTCCGGGCGCGGCGTCCGGCCGCTCGCGCCACCCCATAACTTCGGGGCCGCCAAAGGTATCCTGGATGATTGCTTTAGACACAGCAGGCACTCTTCTTTCTACGCGATAAACTTGGCCGACCGGACGTTAGCCACCGGTGGCGTCTTCCAGAGACTGGACATTGAAGACGGGCTTCGGCGGCACCCAGGATTCGATCAATCGCCAGGCGAAACCCAGGTGTTCCTTGAGCAGGAAAGCGAGACGGTCGCCGTCGCGCTGCATCAGCGCTTCGACGAGAGGAGCGTGTTCGCTGGCGGCGGCGCGCCACTCCTGCAGCCGCATCACGGCGAGATAACGGATGCGGTAGAGGCGGATATTGAGATGGCCGTGCATCTCGATGAGCGTCGGATTGCGCGAGGCCGCGATGATCGCGAGGTGCAGCGCCTGGTTCGCGGCGAAATAGGCGGCGCGATCCTCTTTCTCAAACGCGTCGATGAGAACCTGATGATAACGCGCCACGCGTCCGAAATCGGCCTCGGTCGCCATACGGCAGGCGATCTTGCCGCCGAGCCCTTCGAGCTCGGTATAGACGGTGAGCATATTGGCGATTTCGGTGTCGGTCGCGTTGACGACAACGGCGCTGCGATTCGGCTTGAGTTCGACCAGCCGTTCCATCGCCAGGATCTTGAGGGCTTCGCGCATCGGCGTTCGCGACACGCTGAGCGTGTCTGCAATCGCCCGTTCGCGGATGCGTTCGCCCGGCTTGAGCCGGTCGTGAATGATCAGGTCGCGGATGTAGTCCGCCACTTGCTGCGGCAGCGGTGTCGGCGGAACGGCGGTGTCCATATGTCGAATCCTTCGATTCCCTGAATCGAATATCGGCACGCAGCCTCTTGGCGAACAACGGCCCCTGTGGGCGACCGTCTGGTGGCACGAACGGCCTGTCTTCGCGCCGATAAAGAGCATGCCATTTTTTTATTTGGTATACAAGATTGACGAATGGCATGCAGATGAGTCAGGATAATTATGCCGGATAAATGCAGCGATCAGGATTGGGCATGCCAGACATGGATCCCAGCGATTGGCGCGCCGAAACTCTGGTCGGTCATGTTGGCCGGCATCCGGAGTCGCACTCCGGTGCTGTTAATGTCCCGGTCCATCGCGCCTCGACCATCGTCTTCGACAAGGTCGGCGACATTGACGAGGCCAAAAAACACCGTTTCGACAAGGGACAGGTGTTCTACGGCCGGTTTGGAACGCCGGACACCTTCGCCTTTGAAGACGCGATCTCTCAGCTTGAAGGCGGCTACGGCTCGATTGCCGTCCCGTCCGGGCTTGCCGCCTGCGTGTTGCCGCTGGTGGCGTTTCTCAAGCCCGGCGATCACGTCCTGGTGACGGACGCCGTCTACGAGCCGGTGCGCACCAGCCTCGGCGCCTTCATCGCCCGCAATGGCATCGAGGTTACTTATTACGATCCGCGCATCGGCGCCGGCATCGCCGCGCTGTTCAAGCCGAATACGCGCCTGGTCTATCTGGAATCGCCGGGCTCGCTGACCTTCGAAGTCCAGGACATCCCGGCGATCTGCAAGGCCGCCCGCGAGCGCGGAGTGATCACAGTCTGCGACAACACCTGGGCGACGGCGCTGTTTTGCAAGCCGATGGCGCTCGGCGTCGATATCGTCGCCCAGTCCGCCACCAAATTCATCGTCGGCCATTCCGACGCGATGCTCGGTCTCGTGACATGCGGCGCGGAGCATTATCGCGCGCTGCGCGAGGCAGCGAACTGGCTTGGCTATCATGCATCGCCTGATGATGTGTATCTCGCCGCGCGGGGCCTGCGAACGCTGGCGGCGCGGCTCAGGCAGCATCAGGAATCGGGTCTGGCACTGGCGTCCTGGCTCGAGACCATGCCACAGGTTCGCCGGGTCATTCATCCCGGCCTGCCGTCGCATCCCGATCACTCGATCTGGAAACGCGATTTCGAGGGCGCGTCGGGTTTGTTCGCCATCGTCCTTAACACCTCCTCGATGCAACAGGCGACCGCCTTCATCGAAAGTCTGAAGCTTTTTGCGCTCGGTTTTTCATGGGGCGGTTTCGAAAGCCTCGTCCTGCACGGCGACCCGGCGCATGCGCGAACGGCGACGCAATGGACGGAAGAAGGCGTGCTGGTCCGCCTCTATATCGGCCTCGAACACATCGACGACCTCAAGCGCGATCTCGCGCAAGGCTTGCAGCACATCAACCTCGCCAAGATTGATGCAAGAGCTTCGGCGGGCTGATCTGAATTTCATCATGTCGAGTAAAAAGGAGACGGTCATGAATGCTTTAACGAAACGGTTCGTGTTGCAGGCCGGGGCCATTGCGGCCGCTGCACTTTTCATCGCCCAGGCTTCGCCGGCCAAGGCGGTCGAGAACTATGTGTGGGCCGCCGGTTCGCCGGGCGGAAGCTGGTACACCATCGTCACGGGTCTCGCCAACATCGTGATGGAGAAGAATCAGGACATCAAAATCCGTATCGTTCCCGGCGGTGGTCGCGACAATCCGGCGCTGATCGAGAACGGTATCGCCCAGATCGGCATGGGCATCGACTTTCTGGCCGCGGCCGCGACCAAGGGCGAAGCGCCTTACGACAAGAAAATGCCGTCGCTGCGCTCGATAGGCGGCACCTGGGCCCCGGCGGAATTCCACGTCATCGTGCCGGCCGACGAAAAGCGGCCGCTCGACCAGATTCTCGCCGATCCGAAAATCCGTATTGGCACGTCGCCGCGCGCGACCTCGGAAGAACTGACGCTGCAGCGCGCGCTGACCTTCTACAACAATTCGGGCGACAAGATTGCGCAGGCGGGTGGCAAGCTGATCAATGCCAATTACAGCCAACTCGTCTCGGCATTCCAGGACAATCAGGTCGATGTGCTGTGGGGCGCCGGCAGCGCGCCGACCGGCATCGCACTCGAAATACAGAACGGGCGACGCGCCGCGAAACTGGTCGCATTCCCGAAAGCCCTGATGGATCATCTTGCCTCGCAATTCGGCTACGGCAAGAGCGTGATCAAGGCCAAGGCGTATACCGGCCTTCAGTCCGGCGATGCCGATCTGCCGGTGACGTCTCTCGAGGCCGTGATCCTGGTGTCGTCGAAGCTGCCCGATAACGACGTTTACAAGATCACCAAGACTTTGATCGAAAGCCGCGGCTCGTTCGGCAACATCTATAAGGTGCTCGGCGAATACGATCCGGCGCGGGCCTGGAAGGATCAGCCGGTGCCGCTGCACCCCGGCGCCGAAAAGGCCTATAAAGAATTGGGTTTCATGAAGTAATCGGCGCGCCGCCGGCAGGCGCCCGTGTCGGGCGGGCGTCTGCCGTCGTGGCTCCAAGAAGAAAGCCAAAGCGATGAGACAGCTCGAAGGCCCGATCAAACTGATGATTGCCGTCTGGCTCGCCGTGACGGCCATCGTCCATTTCTATTTCACCGGCTTTGGCTTTCCGGAACCTTTGAAGCTGGCCAGTATCCATCTGATGCTGGCCGTACCGCCGGTCTTCCTGCTTTATCCGGCGCTCCCGACGTCGCCGAAATCGCGGCCAAGCATTCTCGACTGGGTGCTCGCGGTGATCGCATTCCTGCCGAGCCTCTACATCTATCTGCATCCAGAGCGGGTCTATGACCGCAGCGCCTTCATCGATCCTCTGACGATGACCGAAATGGTGCTGGCGACGGCGCTCACTCTGCTGGTGCTGGAAGCGGTGCGCCGCGCACTGTCGATCGCGCTGTCGATCCTGACGGCGCTGGTCATCCTCTATATGTTCATCTGCCATCTGCTGCCGGGCGTCTGGTACTACCGCGATCTGCCCTACAACCAGGTGGCCGACATTCTCTATCTGATGAATGGCAGCGGCCTTTACGGTCAGCTCACCGGCATTTCGGCGACGATCGTTGCCGCCTTCCTGGTGTTCGGCGCCTTTCTTCAAGGCAGCGGCATGGGGCATCTGTTCCAGAATATCGGCAGCTTCGCCGCCGGCCGTTTCACGGGCGGGCCGGCGAAAGTGTGTGTCATCGAATCCGGCCTGTTCGGCATGACCAGTGGCTCGTCGGTTGCGAACGTCGTTGTGACGGGGTCGCTCACCATTCCGCAGATGAAACGCCTTGGTTTCCCAGCGCCACTGGCTGGCGGCATCGAGGCGGCGGCGAGTGTCGGCGGCCTGATCATGCCGCCGGTGATGGGCGCCGCGGCCTTCGTCATGGCGGAAATGATCTCGGTCCCGTATCTCGATATCATCGTCGCCGCCGCGATGGGCGCCGTGCTCTATTACGCCGCTATTTTCGTCAGTGTTCATTTTCACGCCAAGCGTCTCGGCATCGGTGCGCTGCCGCCGGAAGAGATCGCCAGCTTCCGGGACGTGCTGCGCGACATTCATTTCGCCATTCCGCTGATCATTTTGATCACGCTGATGGCGCAGGGCTTCTCGCCCTATATGGCCGCATTCTGGGCGACCATCGCGGTGTTCGTTTCCTCCTATATCCGCCGTCATTCGTGGATGACGGCCCGGCAGGTGTTCGATTCGCTGGTCAGCGCCGGCCAGACGATCTGCATTATTGCGGTGGCGGTGACGGCAGCCGGCATCATCACTGCCGGCCTCACCAATACCGGCCTGTTGCTTGCGTTCACCGGCATCATCAAGACGTTGGCCGGCGGATCGCTGCTGCTGCTCGTGATCCTGATCGCGGCGTGTTGCCTGTTCCTCGGCATGGGGGTGCCGACGACGCCCGCTTATATCATCACCGCCGCAATCGGCGCGCCGCTGATCGCCGAATACAATGTCGCATCGCTGCTGAGCATCCATCTGTTCGTTCTGTATTTCGCGGTGCTGGCCGATGCGACACCGCCGGTGGCCGCGGCATCCTATGCGGCCGCCGCCATCGCGCGGGCCAATCCGATGTCGACCGGCTTCCACGCCTTTCGCATGGCGACCGGCGGCTTCATCGTCGGCATCGCCTTCATCTACGAGCCGGCGCTGACGTTTCGCGGTACATGGTTCGAGATCGTCAGCACGGCGCTGGCGATTTCCGGCGGCGTAATTCTGATCGTGCTCGGCTATATCGGCTATACGGACGGCAGGCTGCCATGGTGGATGCGCCTGCCGCTGCTCGCGATTGGTGCTGTCTGCGCACTGTACAGTCCGGTCCACGAATTCTATCGCGCGATCTTCGCCTATGCCCTGATCGCCGCGGTCATTTTCGGTGGACGCTACTATTTCGGTGTGGCGGCCTCGAGAAGCGTGCCGGCACCGCAGGCCGAAACCAACTGACCTCAAATCGAAGAAGACGGATCCATGCAGCGACAGAAGACCTATTTCGGCGTCACCCTCGGCATCCTGATGGTGAAAAGCACCTTCCGCCGTTATCTGGGCGATATCGGCAATGCCGAGACATGGTCGTTTCCGGTGCAGTATCGCATTGTCGAGGACGCCATCCCGGCGCGGATGACGGAACTGCACAATGCCAGCCTGCTCGAGCCGTTCAAGCGCGCGGCGGACGAACTGATCGCCGCCGGCGTCGATGGCATCACCACGACCTGCGGCTTCCTGTCGATCTACCAGAAGGAACTGGCCGATCATTGCAGCGTGCCGGTGGCGACCAGCAGCCTGCTGCAGGTGCCGATGGTCGAGCGCATGCTACCGCGCGGCAAGCGTGTCGGCATTCTCACCTATAGCGGTCCAACGCTGAACGGTCCGTACCTCGAAGCGGTCGGCATCGCACAGGACACACCGGTGGTCGGCATGGCGCCGACGTCCAACTTCGTGCGCTGGATCAAGGAAGGCGACAATTCGGTAACCTACGCCACCTTGCGCGAGGAAGTCGTAGCCACCGCCGAAAGCCTGATCCGCAAACATCCGGACGTCGGCGCGATCGTATCGGAATGCACCAATCTGGCGCCGTTCACGGCCGATATCGTGGACCGCCTCGGCATCCCGGTCTATGACACGGTCACGATGGTCAATCTGTTCCAGGCCGCGCTGCGGCCGCGGCGATATCAGAACGATTGAGCGATGCGGGCGTCTGAATTTGTCGTCATCGGCGGTGGCACGGTCGGGGCCGCGGTGTCTTATGGTCTTGCTAAAGCCGGCGCGGCGGTGACCTTGCTCGACGAAGGCGACATCGCGTTCCGTGCGGCGCGCGGCAATTTCGGCAATGTGTGGGTGCTGGGCAAGGGTGCGACCGAGCCGGCCTATGCCGATTTGTCGCGCCGTACGGCCGATGACTGGAAAGACTTCGCCGCGATGCTCGAAGCCGATACCGGCATTGATGTGCATTACCGCCGGCCGGGTGGCTGCTTCATTTGCCTGACTGAGACCGAGCTGATGCAACGCGCGACCATGCTGGAGGAGCTCAATCGCAAGGCCAGTGTGAAAAGCCGGGTCGAGGTTTTGTCCCGTGAGGAGATCGCGAAACGGCTGCCCGCGGTGGGGCCCGATGTGGTTGGCGCCATCTATTCGCCCCACGACGGCTCGGCCAATCCGCTTTATCTTCTGCGCGCGCTGATGACGGCCCTGATCAAGTTCGGTGGCCGCTATCGTTCGCATAGCTGTGTTCGCTCGGTGAAACGGGAAGGCGGCTGCTTCCGCATCGACACCGATGGCGGTCCGGTTCATTGCGGCAGCGTCGTGTTCTGCGGCGGTCTCGGCAACGCAAAGCTGGCGCCGCAACTGGGCTTGAGCGCGCCGGTGCGGCCGGTGCGCGGGCAGATCCTGGTGACGGAAAAGGTCAAACCCTTCCTGCCCTTTGGCGTCAGCTTCATCCGCCAGACCGACGAGGGCGGCTGCCTGTTCGGCGAGTCATCGGAGGAGGCGGGTTTCGACGACGCGACGACCTTGCCGGTGCTGCGCGACAATGCCCGCCGCGCCGTGACGGTATTTCCGCTGCTGCGCGATTTACGCGTGGTGCGCAGCTGGAGTGCGCTACGCATCATGACGCCGGATGGCGTGCCGGTTTACGACCAGACAGCCGAGACGCCACGGGCTTATGCGCTGTCGGTGCACAGTGGCGTGACGCTCGCGCCTTTCCATGCCGGCGCCATGGCGCGCGCCATTCGCGACGGCGGCCTCGACCTGAATCTGGTCGCGCCCTTCTCACCGAAACGGTTCGATGTTCAGGCTGCTTGACGATCGACAGGGGCCACTGGTCGACATTCATGTCGACGGGCGGCTGGTTCGCGCCGCGGAAGGCGACAATCTCGCCGCGGTCCTGCTGGCGGCCGGCCTGCGCCCGTTCCGCACGACTCCGGTGAGCGGCGCGCCGCGCGAACCCTATTGCATGATGGGCGTGTGTTTCGACTGCCTCGCCGTCATTGACGGCCATCCGAACCGGCAGACCTGTCTCGAAACCGTGCGGGCGGGAATGTCGGTGACGCGCCAGTCCGGCGCGCCGGAGGTTCGCGATGACAAGTGAACCTCTGGATGTCGCCATTGTCGGTGCCGGACCGGCCGGCATGGCCGCCGCGATCGCGTTGCGCGCGCGGGGGATGTCGGTTGCGGTGTTCGACGAGCAGCCGTCGCCGGGCGGGCAAATTTATCGCAACGTTCTGAAGGCCGGTCGCGATCGGCGTGCCGCCATTCTCGGGCCTGACTATGTTGCGGGTCTCGATCTGGCCGAACGCTTTATGGCCTGCGGCGCCGATTATAAAAGCCGCGCCACGGTGTGGCGGATCGGCGAGGACGGTTTGTCCTGGTCCTCGCCGCA
Source organism: Pseudolabrys sp. FHR47 (assembly GCF_005153485.1). Lineage (NCBI taxonomy): Bacteria > Pseudomonadati > Pseudomonadota > Alphaproteobacteria > Hyphomicrobiales > Xanthobacteraceae > Pseudolabrys > Pseudolabrys sp. FHR47. The sequence goes on along the minus strand of NZ_CP039740.1, from coordinate 3,073,729 downwards.
GGGTGGCGGTGATTGCGCGGCGCGGCGTGTGCTGGTGGCGACCGGCGCCATGGAGCGGCCGTTTCCGGTCGAGGGCTGGACACTGCCCGGCGTGATGACCGCGGGCGCGGCGCAGATCCTGATCAAGACATCCGGCGCGGTGGCAGACGACGCCGTGTTCATCGGCTGCGGGCCGCTGCTCTATCTTGTCGTCTATCAGTATTTGCAGGCCGGCGTGCGGGTCCGTGCCTTGCTCGACACTGCCGAGCCGGGCAACAGGATCAAGGCGGCGCTGCATCTGCCCGGCGCGATTGCCGCACCGTCTTATCTCGTCAAGGGTGTTAAGCTGCTTGCCGCGATCCGGCGCGCAGGGATTGCTGTTCATCGCAACGTCTCCAGTGTCGCGCTTGTGGGCGAGGGTCGACTATCGGCGGTGCGCTGGACCGATGCGTCGGGTTCACACGAGCTTTCCTGCGAGCGGGCGTTTCTTCATCAGGGCATTGTGCCGAACGCTAACATCACCATGGCGGCACGCTGCGCGCATCGCTGGAATGAGCGTCAGCTGAGCTGGCAGCCGGTGATTGACGGAAGCGGCCGCACCAATCTCGATTGGCTGTCCATCGCCGGCGATCTTGGCGGCATTGGCGGTGCGCGGGCAGCGGAACTGTCCGGCGAGATTGCAGCGGTGGCGATCGCCAACGATTTCGGCCGTGGTGCGGGCAGGGATCATGCCGCGCCGCGGTTGCGGCGTGCGCGCGAGTTGTTGGTCCGGCCTTTTCTCGATGTGCTGTACCGGCCGCGCGATGGGATGCGACAGCCGCGCCTGGACGATGTAATCATCTGCCGTTGCGAGGAAGTGCGCCGGCGCGATGTCGCCGCGGCGGCCGCGCAGGGCTGTCCGGGGCCGAACCAGCTCAAGGCTTTCACGCGTGCCGGCATGGGCCCGTGTCAGGGCCGCCTATGCGGGCTGACCGTCGGTGAGACCTTGGCGGGCTTGCGCGAAGAGACACCGGCACAGGCCGGCTATTTCCGCATCCGCATGCCGATCAAACCCGTTACCGTCGGCGACATCGCCGGGCTATCAACCACACAGGGAGACCAGGGATCATGAGCAAACCGAAAGCGATCGAATATGCCGACGCCTCGCCCGAAGTGCGCGCGGTGTTCGACGACATCAAGACCTCGCGCAAGCTCGATGACGTCAACAATTTCTGGAAGTATCTTGCCAACGACCCCAAGACACTCAAGCGGACTTGGGAGAGCGTGAAGGAGGTCATGGCGCCGGGCGCGCTCGATCCGGTGGTGAAGGAGATGATCTACGTCGCCGTCAGCGTCACCAACAATTGCGGCTATTGCATCGCCAGCCACGGCGCGGCGGCGGCGAAAGCCGGCATGACGCCGGCGATGTTCGGCGAACTGATGGCCGTGGTCGGCATGGCGAATGAAACCAACCGCCTGGTGAATGGCTACCGCGTGCCGATCGACCCGGCTTTCGAGAAGTAAGACGCCGCTCAGGCCGCCGGCTGCGTCACCGACAGCCGTCGCTCAGCCGAGGCGACGGTGTTGGCGAGCAGCATGGTGATGGTCATCGGCCCGACGCCGCGCTCCATATGTGTCAGCTGCGCCGGTACTCTCGGTCGAATTTCCGAATGTGGGCAGCGAATTGCTCGATGAATTCGAAGGCGATCGCGGTCGGCGCATGGTGCGTCGAATAAAGCGCGAAGACCTCGATCGTCACGACCGGTTGGAACGGCCGGGCGACCACGCCGCGACCGCGGAATTCGCGGGCGGTGAACGGGTCGCAGATGCCGACGCCGAGGCCTGAGGAGACCAGGCCGCAGACGATCTCGGACAGATGGGTTTCCACCCGCATTACGCGGTAAACGCCGTGCTCGGCGAAAATAGCATCGACCTGACGCCGGCTCTGCGTCGAGTGATTTAGCGAGATGAAGTTTTCGCCGTCGAAATCCTTCGGCACGACCGCCTTCTTGCGCGCGAGTTTATGGCCCTCGGGAATGACAGCGACATAAGGCAGCGACGGCATGGCAATCTTCTGCAAGGCCGGATGGTCGATCTGTGGTGACGCGAAGCCGAAATCGCATTGCCTGTTGACAACCCAGTCAACCACGAGCGTCGAGATGACGCCGGATAATTCAAGATCGAGTTCCGGGCGGCTAGAGACAAACTCGCCGGCAAAGCGCGGCAGGAATCCATTGGCCAGCATCGGCAACGCGGCGATGTGCAGCAAGCTTGTCCGCCTGAGCCGGATTTGTTCGGCGGCCTCGGCGATGCGTTCAACCCCAATAAAGGAGCGCTCGACCTCACCGAACAGTGTCACGGCTTCTGCGGTCGGAGCGATGCCGGTACCGCTCCGCTCGAACAGTTTGATCTTGAGCTGGAGCTGAAACTCGCGGATCAGCTTGCTCACCGCAGGCTGCGTGACCCCCATGAGCGCCGCGGCGCCCGTGGTGCTGCCGGTGATCATGACGGCGCGAAAGGCCTCGATTTGGCGCACGTTCAGCCGTCGCGGCGGGGTATTGGCCAGTATAACCTCCAGTTATGAATAGCGCCCGAGAATGAATTTGACGATTAAGGCACAGTTGGAAAATCATGGCAATGCAGTCCGGGAAGATAACGAAACGACCAAACACCACGTCGACAGCGCGTTATTGGAGGGTCCCATGATTGAATTTTCGAAATTTCGTGCGGTGACCGTTGCAGGTCTGCTTCTGGGGGCGGCATCGCCGGCCACGGCGCAGCAGAAGCTTTACGTCGCCGGCTACGGCGGCTCGTTCGAACAGACCGTCCGCAAGGAGATCATTCCCGTCTTCGAAAAGAAGCACAACGTGACGGTGGAATACGTTGCCGGCAATTCGACCGACACACTGGCCAAGCTGCAGGCGCAAAAGAGCAACCAGCAGATCGATGTTGCGATCGTCGACGACGGCCCGATGTATCAGGCCATTCAGCTTGGCTTTTGCGGCAAGATTGCCGGCCTGCCCAAGGATGATCTTTACGGCACCGCGCTGTTCAAGGACGACAAGGCAGTCGCCATCGGCCTCGTGGGGACCGGCCTGATGTACAACACCAAGTACTTCAAGGAGAAAGGCTGGGCGCCGCCGACATCGTGGAACGACCTCAAGGATCCCAAGTACAAGAAAATGGTGGTGATCCCGCCCATCAACAACACCTACGGTCTTCACGCCCTGATGATGTTCGCCCGGATGAACGGCGGCGGCGAAAAGAGCATCGATCCCGGCTTCAAGGTGATGAAGAACGACGTCAATCCGAACGTTCTCGTTTACGAGCCGTCACCCGGCAAGATGACGGAGCTGTTCCAGTCGGGGCAAGCGGTGATCGGCGTGTGGGGCACCGGTCGCGTGCAGTCGTTTGCCAACACCGGTTTCCCGGTCGACTTCGTCTACCCGAAGGAAGGCGCAGTCTCCCTGCTGGTCACGGCCTGCCCGATCGTCAAGCCGGATGCCTCGCCGATGGCTTCGGAATTCATCAAGGCATTGCTACGGCCGGACATGCAGGTGGTCCTGCTCAAGGATTATGGTTACGGCCCTGTGGTTAAGTCTGTGAAAGTGCCGCCGGAACTCGCCAAGATGGCGCCGGTCGGCCAGCGGGCCGCCGAATTGATCAATCCTGATTGGGATACGATCAACGAACACCGGCAGGCCTGGACCAGCCGTTGGAATCGCGAGGTCGAGCGCTAGGATATCGTTGTCGCCCGGCTCTTGCGCGCGAAGCGGCCGGGCGACGGCATTTCCTTGCCCTCAGATAGGACCTCGCCAGACATGTCTTTTCTTGTTCTCGATGAATTGAGCAAACGATACGGCGATTTCGTTGCTGTCGGCGCTCTGTCGCTCAAGATCGAGCGCGGGGAGTTCATTTCTCTCCTTGGGCCATCGGGTTGCGGCAAAACGACGACACTGCAGATGATCGCCGGCTTCGTCGAACCGACAGCCGGCGCCATTCTCCTCGACGGTAAGAATCTCGTCGCGATGAAACCGAGCCGCCGCGGCCTCGGCGTCGTATTCCAGAGCTACGCGCTGTTCCCGCATATGACAGCGGCGGAGAACGTCGCTTTCGGCCTTGAGATGCAGAAGGTGGGCCGCGCCGAGCGCGCCGAACGCGTCAAAAGCGCGCTTGAACTGGTTGGGTTGAGTGGCTTCGCCGACCGCTTTCCACGCCGCATGTCCGGAGGCCAGCAGCAACGCGTGGCCTTGGCCCGCGCACTGGTTATCCGTCCGCATATCTTGCTGCTCGATGAGCCGTTGTCCAACCTCGACGCCAAATTGCGCGAGGAGATGCAAATCGAATTGCGCCAGATTCAGCGCACGATCGGCACCACCACCGTTCTGGTGACTCACGATCAGGCCGAGGCGATGGCGCTGTCGGACCGAATTGTCGTGATGAACGGCGGCCATGTCGAACAGATCGGGTCTCCACAGGAGGTCTATGAACAACCTGCAACGGCTTTCGTGGCGGGCTTTCTCGGGAGGACCAACGAACTGTCGGGCATCGCGCGAACCGAAGGCGGCGAAACCCGCGTCGCGATCGCCGACGGCCAGTGGACCAGCCGCCGACCAATCGATGGCGCGGTGATCGCCTCGATTCGGCCGGAGAAGGTTGCGTTTGCGGACTGTGCCCCGGGCGATTGACCGGGATGGTCCGGACCCGGATTTTTCAGGGCAATCACTGGCTCTATCGTATCGATACGCAAGCCGGGCCGCTTTTTGTTATCCGCCAGAATGGCGGCGAGGCGATGCCCGCGGAGAATGAAAAGGTCGGTCTCGTCTGGCGCGGCGAGGACATGGCGCTCCGAGCTGCTGGAGCGCGCTCATGAGCACGGCCGGGCTAGGCAGCGAAGGCGTTTCGCGGGGCTGGTGGAAGGGCTCAGGCGCGGCTTGGCTGCTGAGCCTGCCGGCGCTCGTCTTTTTCGCGGTCATTGTCGTCTTACCCTTGCTCATGACCGTGGCGCTCTCGTTTCACGATTGGGGAGAGTACAAGGGCATCCAGCCAGTCTTCATCCTGAAAAACTGGATCGAAATCTGGTCGGATTCGTATTTCCACGAGATGTTCGCGCGCACCTTCCGTATTGCGGCTCTGGTCACCATTATCACGGCGGTGTTCGGCGCGCCCGAGGCCTACATCCTCAATCGCATGCGTGGGCCGTGGCGCGGCATCTTCGTGCTCATTCTGCTGGGGCCGCTGCTGATTTCTATCGTCGCGCGCACGCTCGGCTGGGCGCTGCTTTTCGGCGGCAATAGCGGCGTGGTGAACGCCGCCTTGATGAAGCTCGGCATTATTTCGTCGCCGATTCCGTTCATGTTCACAGAGACCGGCGTGGTGATCGCGCTGGCGCATGTGATGATGCCATTCATGGTGCTGTCGGTATGGGCGGCGCTGCAACGCGTCGATCCGAAGATCGAGGATGCGGCGGCGTCCCTCGGCGCCGGGCACTTCACGACTTTGCGGCGGATCATTTTTCCGCAGATCGTGCCTGGTATGTTGTCGGGCGGCATCATCGTCTTTGCGCTTTCGGCCAGCGCGTTCGCGACCCCGGCGATCATCGGAGGCCGCCGCCTCAAGGTCGCGGCGACGCTCGCCTATGACGAGTTTCTCAACACCTTAAACTGGCCCCTCGGCGCGGCGGTAGCGACCCTGCTGCTGGTAGCACTCGTCATCATCATCGTTACCGCCAACCGCTTGATCGAACGGCGCTACGCGGAGGTGTTCCGATGAGCCGCAATGGGCCGCTGGCGCTGTGCTACCACGCGCTGTTCGTCATCTTCATGCTGGCGCCGATCGCCATCGTTTGCATCGTCGCCTTTACTCCGGAAGGTTACCTCTCGCTCCCGACGAACGGGCTGTCGTTGCGTTGGTTCCGCGCCATCGCCCAGTATCCGGAGTTCGTTCGCGCTTTCTGGGTCAGCATCTGGCTCGGCGCGCTATCGTCGGCGATCGCGATCTCATTATCCGTACCGGCGGCGCTTGCTATCGCACGCTATCGGTTCAAAGGCCGCGACGCGCTGGCGACGCTGTTCATGTCGCCGCTGATGATACCGCCGGTCGTTCTCGGCATTGCGTTTCTGCGGTTCTTTTCGCTGGTCGGGCTGGGCGGTTCCTTTACCGGCTTGGTGTTGGCTCATATCGTGGTCGTGTTTCCCTTCGCCTTGCGGCTGACGCTTGCCTCCGCGACCGGCATGGACCGCGCCATCGAACAGGCGGCGATATCGCTCGGCGCATCGGACTGGACGGTGTTTAAACGGGTAACGCTGCCATTGATCTTGCCGGGCGTCATATCGGGCTGGGCGCTCGCCTTCATCCAGTCCTTCGACGAGGTCACCATGACGGTGTTTGTCGCGGCGCCGGGTACGGAGACGCTGCCGGTGCGCATGTTCCTTTACATCCAGGACAATATCGATCCGCTGGTGACATCGGTATCGGCGGTCGTCATCGCGCTCACGGCGCTGGCGCTCATAGCCCTCGATCGGGTCTACGGGCTGGAACGGCTACTGTCGGGCCGCGGCGTCAACGAGCCGTAGGAGAGTTGGACTTGGCAAAGGACTATGACATTGCGGTGGTCGGCGGGGGAGTGCTTGGCTCGGCCATCGCCTTTGGTCTGGCGCGCGACGGTCAGCGTGTCGTCGTTCTCGATGAGGGCGACATCGCCAAGCGCGCCTCGCGCGGTAATTTCGCGCTGGTCTGGGTGCAGAGCAAAGGTCTCGGCATGCCGGCCTACACCGGCTGGACTATCCGCTCGACGCAAAGTTGGCCGCAGCTTGAGGCGGAGCTGAAGGAGCGGACGGGGCTGGACGTCTGCCTCGAGCAAACCGGCGGTTTCAATATCTGCCTGTCCGAGCGCGAGATGGAGGCGCGGCGTGCAATGATGCGGCAAATCCACGCTCAGGAGGGCGTGGCAAAATACGAGGTCGCGCTGCTCGATCGCAGCGAAGTCGAAAAGATGCTGCCCGGCATCGGGCAGGACGTGGTCGGCGGGAGCTTTTGCCCGCTCGACGGCCACGTCAATGCGCTGCGTCTGTTTCACGCCTTTCATCTCGCCAATCATCGCCTCGGCATCGATTATCGGCCGAACCATCGGGTAGGCGGCATTGACTATGACAGCGGACTATTTCGCATTCATACGTCGCGAGGCGAGATCGAGGCGGGCAAGATCGTGCTCGCCGCCGGCAACGCCAATGCCCATCTCGCGCCAATGGTGGGCTTGAGCGCGCCGATGCAGTTCAACTGCCGCGGCCAGATCGTGGTCACGGAGCGCCTGCAGCGCTTCATGCGCTATCCGATCGGCACATTACGTCAGACCGACGAAGGCACGGTGATGATCGGCGACAGCTACGAGGACTCAACCGACGACGGAGGTATGAACTTTGCCATTAACTCCGTCATGCTCGATCGCGCGCAGCGCACGTTCCCGTTTCTGGCCAACGTCAACATCATACGAAGTTGGTCGTGCCTGCGCGTCATGACACAGGATGGATTTCCGATCTATGACCAGTCGGAAACATGCCCCGGTGCATTCGTTGCGTGCTGCCATTCGGGCGTCACGCTTGCCGCGGTTCACGCTTATGTCCTGGCGCCAATGATCGCGCGCGGTTCCCTTGATGCTCAACAAACCCAGGTCTTCTCGGCACAGAGGTTCCATGTTCAAAAGGCTGCCTGATACCCAGGGCGCCGCGGTCGCGGTGACGATCGACGGCGAACCCTTTGATGCCCGCGAGGGTGACAGTGTCGCAGCGGCCCTGCTGGCGGCCGGTCGCAGCCACTGCCGGGAGACGCCGGTCTCCGGTGCCATGCGTGCGCCTTACTGCATGATGGGCGTCTGTTTCGATTGCCTGGTTACGGTGGACGGCATTGGCAACCGTCAGGGCTGTCTCATTCGCGTCGAGCACGGCATGCGGATTGAAACCCAGCACGGCAAGCGGGAGGCGAGGGCATGACCGCTCTGCCATTACCGAAAGAACAATACGATGTTGTCATCATCGGCGCCGGCCCAGCCGGTCTTGCCGCGGCCAGCGTTGCCGGCAAGGCGGGACTGTCGACGCTGGTGCTCGACGAAAACGCGCAGCCTGGCGGACAGATATTCCGGGCCATCAACACCACGCCGGTCAAACGCCGCGATGTTCTCGGTGACGATTACTGGCGCGGTGAAACTCTGGTCGCGGAGGCCCGCGGCAGCGGTGCAACGATCGTACAGGGCGCGACCGTATGGAGTCTCGACCGCGATCTTCAGATTGCGGTGTCGCTGCTCGGTCAATCGCAAATTCTGAAGGCACGGCGCGTGATCATTGCAACCGGCGCGCTCGAACGGCCGTTCCCGATCCCGGGCTGGACGCTGCCCGGGGTGATGACGGTCGGCGCCGGTCAGACACTGCTGAAGGCCTCCGGTCTTGTGCCTGACGGCAAGGTCGTGCTCGCCGGGACCGGGCCGCTGCTCTGGCTCTATGCGGCGCAAGTCCTGCGTGGCGGCGGCGCCATCGAGGCCATTCTCGACACCACTCCGCGTGGCAACTATTGGCGCGCTCTGCCTCATGCCTTGCCGTTCCTGATGTCGCCTTATTGGACCAAGGGGCTCGCGCTGATGCGTGAGGTCAAGCGTCGGGTGCGCGTGGTCGCGAACGTCACATCCCTGGCGGTCCGTGGCGGCGATCGGTTGAATGCGGTTGCTTATTCGGTCGCCGGCGGCGGCGAGCAAAGCATGGCGGCCGATACGCTGTTGCTGCACCAAGGTGTCGTGCCCAATGTCAATCTGGCCAACGCGGCCGGTGTCGCGCATCGCTGGGACGACAGGCAATTGTGCTGGGCACCCTTGCTTGACGCCGACGGCAATACGTCTGTGCCGGGGATCGCTATTGCCGGGGACGGCGCTGGCATTGGCGGTGCGCAAGCCGCTGTAGAGCGCGGCCGCATCGCGGCGCTTGCAGCCGTCCAGGCGCTGGCGCCGGGAAAACGCAGCCTGACGCCGGATCGTACGGATACTGCGAAGGCATTGCGGCGGGCCGAACGTGGCCGTGCCTTCCTCGATGTCCTGTTCCAGCCGGCGTCTCAATTCCGCCTGCCAGATGGCGACACCATTGTGTGCCGTTGCGAGGAAGTGACGGCAATGCAGATCAAGGACACGATCGGGCTCGGCGTCGAAGGGCCGAACCAGCTCAAAGCGTTCCTGCGTTGTGGCATGGGCCCGTGCCAGGGCAGGCTGTGCGGGCTGACCGTGACCGAAATGATCGCGCAAGCGCGGGGTATTTCGCCCGAAGCCGTCGGCTATTATCGGCTGCGGCCGCCGGTGAAACCGGTGGCCTTGAAGGAACTGGCCTCGATCCCGCATTCGGAACAGGCCGAAAAAGCCGTCGTGCGTGGATGACGAAAACCGCCGATGTGATTGTGGTCGGCGGCGGCATCCACGGCTGCTCGACGGCGCTTCATCTGGCGCTTCGTGGCGTCAAGCCGTTGCTGCTCGAGAAGGACTATTGCGGGCGCCACGCATCCGGCGTCAACGCCGGCGGTGTGCGCCAGCTTGCGCGTCACGTTGCTGAGGTACCTCTGTCGGTGGCTTCCATGGAGTTGTGGGAGCGCATCGAGGATCTGGTCGGCGACGACTGCGGCTTCGAAAGCCACGGCCAGGTGCTCGTCGCCGAAGACGAGGCCGATTTCGACAATTGCCGCGCGCGTGTCGATGATCTGCGGTTGCGCGGCTTCACCCATGAAGAGCTGATCGACCGTTCGGAGCTCAAGCGTCTGGTGCCGGCGGTTTCGGATTACTGCCCGGGTGGCGTCGTATCGCGCCGCGACGGCGCGGCCGATCCGTTTCGCACGACGCAGGCCTTTCGCCGCCGCGCGATCGAATGCGGCGCGATGGTGCGCGAAGGCGTGCGCGTGTTGAGCATCGTTCGCCGCGGCGGCATCTGGCACGTGGCGACAACCGACGGCGCCTTGGAAGCACCGGTGTTGGTCAATGCCGCGGGTGCGTGGTCGGGGAGGCTGGCGGAAATGGCCGGTGAACCGGTGCCGCTCGACGTCATCGCGCCGATGCTGATGATCACCGCCCGCGTGCCGCACTTTCTCGACCCGGTGATCATCCTGCGAGGCCGCAAGCTGTCGTTCAAGCAATTCCGCAACGGTACCGTGCTGATCGGCGGCGGCCATCTGGGCAAGGCGTATCCGGATGAAAATACGACCGTGCTCGACTGGCAGAAGCTGACGGCCAGCGCGCGGACGGTCGATGAACTGTTTCCAGTGATGCGTGCCGCGACCATCGTCCGCGCCTGGGCGGGAATCGAGGCGCGTATGCCGGACGACATTCCCGTCATCGGGCCGAGTAAGGCGGCAGACGGCTTGTTTCATCAGTTCGGCTTTTCCGCGCACGGTTTCCAGCTCGGTCCTGGAGTCGGCGCGCTGATGGCCGAGCTGATCGCGACCGGCACCACCCACTTGCCGATTGAGCCCTTCCGCGTCGATCGCTTCGTGAAAAGAGCCTACGTGACCGGCGATGCGCCGGTCCTCGAATAGGCCTGCACTCTCGCAGCGCCCCGATGATCTGCTCCTCGGCGAACCTCTTGCGCTTCATCGTCCGTCTCCCTTTGGCGGGCCGGACTCTAACTCCGCGCGAGGAAATACTCAGTGGCAGGTCAACGTAAAGGCGCTGCCTAATAGATGGGCTTGTCGCCTGAGTGGCACGGGCCCTGCTTCTCTAAGGTACTGATCCAGCGCCAGTATTTGTTGGCATGGCAATTGCTGAATACCCGAAAGATCAACGTTCGAGGTAACAGCAAATGTTCAGTTTCAGAAAATCCGCCTTCGTTGCTCTGGGGCTGTCGCTCGCGGTCGCGACATCGGCTTCGGACCCGGCCTCGGCGCAGGGTGTGTTGCGCATCGGCATGACCGCGTCCGACATTCCGCTCACCACCGGCCAGACCGATCAGGGCGGTGAAGGCATGCGCTTCATGGGCTATACGGTCTATGACGGTCTCATCAACTGGGATCTGTCGAGCGCCACCAAGCCCTCCGGATTGGTGCCCGGCTTGGCCGAGAGTTACGGCGTCGATCCGGCCGACGCCGCGAAGAATCGCTGGCTGTTCAAGCTGCGTCAGGGCGTCAAATTTCACGACGGCTCGGAATTCGATGCCAATGCCGTCGTCTGGAACCTCGACAAGCTCCTGGTGTCCGAGGCGCCGCAATTCGACAAGCGTCAGTCGGCGCAGGGCAAGTCGCGCATTCCCTCGGTCGCTTCCTACAAGGTGGTTGACAAATACACCGTCGAGATCGTCACCAAGTCGCCGGACGCGACGCTGCCCTACCAACTCGCCTGGATCATGATGTCGTCGCCGGCGCAGTGGGAGAAGCTCGGCAAGAATTGGGAAGAGTTCGCCAAAACGCCGTCCGGGACGGGGCCGTGGAAGCTGTCGCTGTTCGTGCCGCGCGAGCGCGCCGAACTGACGCCGAACAAGGACTATTGGGACAAGGCGCGGGTGCCCAAGCTGGACAAGCTCGTGCTGTTGCCGCTGCCAGAAGTGAACGCGCGCGTCGCCGCCTTGCGCTCGGGCCAGGTCGACTGGATCGAGGCGCCGGCGCCGGATGCGGTCGCCTCGCTAAAAGGTGCGGGCTTCACCATCGTTACCAATGCCTATCCGCATAACTGGACCTGGCATCTGTCGCGCGCGCCGGGCTCGCCGTGGAACGACGAACGCGTGCGCAAGGCGGCCAATCTCGCTGTCGACCGCGAGGGCATGAAGGAACTGCTCGGCGGCCTGATGATCCCGGCCGAAGGTTTCTTCCCGCCGGGACACCAGTGGTTCGGCAAGCCGACCTTCAAGGTCAAGCACGACGTTGCCGCCGCCAAGAAGCTGCTCGCGGAAGCCGGCTACGGCCCGAACAAGCCGCTCGTCGTCAAGGCGATCATCTCGCCCTCGGGCTCCGGCCAGATGCAACCGCTGCCGATGAACGAGTTCATCCAGCAGAACCTCGCCGAGGTCGGCATCAAGGTCGAGTTCGAAGTGGTGGAGTGGAACCAGGTGATCAATCTGTGGCGCGCCGGCTCGTCCGATCCGAGCGCCAAGGGTGCCCAGAGCATCAACTTCTCCTACTTCATCCAGGATCCGTTCACCGGCTTCATCCGCCACCTGCAATGCAATCTGAAGGCGCCGAACGGAACTAACTGGGGCGGCTATTGCGATCCGGAGATGGACAAGCTGTTCGATCAGGTCCGCAACACCTTCGATCCGAAGGCGCAGACCGCGATACTCGAGAAGATCCACGAGAAGTACGTGAACGAGGCGCTGTTCCTCATGGTCACGCATGACGTCAATGCCCGCGCCATGAGCGCGAAGGTGAAGGGCTTCGTGCAGGCGCAGAACTGGTTCCAGGACTTCTCGCCGATCACGGTGGCGAAGTAACGACACGAGCGGGGAGCGCGCGTGAAAATCGCGCTCCCCGATTTCTTCGAAGAGCCGGGGCACGCGCATGCTGGCCTACACCCTCAAGCGAATTCTTTACGTCACGCCGGTTGCTATCGGCGTGAGCATTATCTGCTTCCTGCTGGTGCATCTGGCGCCGGGCGATCCGCTGACCTCGGTATTGCCGATCGACGCCACCGCCGAGCAGCAGGCGCAGATGCGCGCCGTCTATGGCTTCGACAAGCCGCTGGTGGTGCAATACGGCTTGTGGCTGTGGAAGGTGCTGCAGGGCGACCTCGGCAATTCAATTGCCTCCGGCCGGCCGGTGCTCGACGAGGTATCGCGCGCCGTCACCAATTCGCTGATCCTGGCCTCGGTAGCGACCTTGATCGGCTTTACTTTCGGTACTCTGTTCGGCTTCGTCGCCGGCTATTTCCGCAATTCGCCGGTCGACAAGGGCGCGTCCGCGCTGTCGGTGTTCGGCGTCTCCGTGCCGCATTACTGGCTCGGGATGGTGCTAGTCATCATCTTCTCCGTACAGCTCAACTGGCTGCCCGCGACCGGCGCAGGACCCGGCGGCTCCGATCACTGGCGGCCCGACGCACAGCATTTGCGCTACATCATCTTGCCCGCGATCACGATGTCGGTGATCCCCACCGGCATTATCGCGCGCACGGTGCGCGCGCTGGTCGCCGATATCCTGAGCCAAGAATTTGTGCAGGCGCTCCGCGCCAAAGGCCTGTCGGAATGGGGCGTGTTCAAGCACGTGGTCCGCAACGCCGCGCCGACCGCACTCGCCGTGATGGGCCTGCAACTCGGTTATCTGCTTGGCGGCTCGATCCTGATCGAGACGGTGTTTTCCTGGCCGGGCACCGGTTTTCTGCTCAACGCCGCGATTTTCCAGCGCGATCTGCCGCTCTTACAAGGCACGATCCTGGTGCTGGCGATGTTCTTCGTCGCGCTCAATCTCATCGTCGATGTTCTGCAAACCGCGCTCGATCCGCGCATCCAGCGGGCCTGACGTCATGTCGACCATCACCGCCTCGGCGCCCATCGTCGCCGTACCGCAGGCCAGCAAGGGCTACTGGGGAAGCGTGTTCGCGCGGCTCGTCAAGGACAAGGTGGCGATGGTGGCGCTCGCCGTCATCCTGATCATCGCGCTGGCGGCGATTTTCGCGCCCTATGTCGCACCGGCCGACCCGTTCAAGGGCTCGATGCTGCGCCGTCTGAAACCTATCGGCTTTCCCGGCTATCCGCTCGGCGGCGACGAACTCGGCCGCGACATGCTGAGCCGGCTGATCTATGGCGGAAGGCTGTCGCTGTTCATGGGCGTGTTTCCGGTGCTGTGCGCTTTCGTGGTCGGCTCCGGCATCGGCGTGTTCGCTGGTTATGTCGGCGGCTGGATCAACACGGCGGTGATGCGCATCATCGACGTCTTCTTCGCCTTTCCCTCGGTGCTGCTCGCCATTGCGCTGTCGGGCGCGTTAGGGGCCGGCATTCTCAATTCGATCGTGTCGCTGACCATCGTCTTTATTCCGCCGATCGCGCGGGTCGCCGAATCTGTGACGACGCAGATCAGGACGCGCGATTATGTCGAGGCGGCGCGCGTATCGGGGGCAGGGGCTTTTACCATCGTGCGCGTTCATGTGCTCGGCAACGTGCTCGGGCCGATCTTCGTGTTCTCGACCTCGCTCATCAGCGTATCGATGATTCTCGCCGCCGGCCTGTCCTTCCTCGGCCTCGGCGTGAAGCCGCCGGAAGCCGAGTGGGGTCTGATGCTCAATACGTTGCGCACCGCGATCTACAACCAGCCCATGGTCGCGGCATTGCCGGGCCTGATGATCTTTCTGACCTCGATTTCCTTCAATCTGTTCTCCGACGGTTTGCGCACCGCGATGGAGGTCAAGCAATGAATCGTCCCATCGGCGCTCCCCTTCACGAACCGCAGATCGGCGACGACCGCGGCGGCCCGGCAACGCCGCTGCTTGCGGTCAATGGTCTGGTCAAGCATTTCGGCCTCAAGGGTGGTCTTTTCAGCAAAGACCGACCGGTGGTGCGGGCGGTGGATGGAGTCAGCTTCGATGTCGCCAAGGGCGAGACGCTCGGCATCGTCGGCGAGTCCGGTTGCGGCAAGTCGACAGTGGCGCGCCTCATCATGCAGATCATCAAGCCGGACGCCGGCGAGTTGTTGTTCGACGGCGAGGCGGTCGGCTCGCCGGAGCTCGGGCTGGTGGACTTCCGCAAACAGGTGCAGATGATCTTCCAGGACAGCTACGCCTCGCTCAATCCGCGCCTGACGGTCGAGGATACAGTGGCGTTCGGGCCGCGGGTGCATGGTGCCACCCGCGCGCAGTCGACCACGCTGACGCACGATCTTCTGCGCCGCGTCGGCCTCGAACCCGGCCGCTTCGCCGGGCGCTATCCGCACGAACTGTCGGGCGGGCAGCGCCAGCGCGTCAATATCGCGCGCGGGCTGGCGCTCAATCCGCGCCTGCTCATTCTCGACGAAGCCGTGTCGGCCCTCGATAAATCGGTCGAGGCGCAGGTGCTGAACCTGTTGCTCGATCTCAAGGCCGAGTTCGGGCTCACTTACATCTTCATCTCGCACGACTTGAACGTCGTCCGCTTCATGTCGGACCGCGTCATGGTCATGTATCTCGGCAAGGTGGCCGAAGTCGGCCCCGCGGAAGAGGTCTTCGCCAAGCCCGGCCATCCTTATGCCGAGGCGTTGCTTGCCTCGATGCCGTCGATGAATCCGGATCAGCGCACCGAGGAGGCGCCGATCACCGGCGATCCGCCGAACCCGATCAATCCGCCGCCCGGCTGCCGCTTCCACACGCGCTGCAAATATACGGCCGATATTTGCAAGACCAACGAGCCGCCGCTGTTCGGTATCGCCGAGGGACATCTCTCGGCCTGCCATATCGCCAACCCGGCACCGGGTCATCCTCTCGCCAACGCATCGAAGGTGGCGGCATGAGCGAGCCTGGCGCCATTGTCGATGTGAAGGGCCTCACGGTGGATTTTGCCACCGGCGGCGGCAACAGCGTGCGCGCGGTGGCCGGGGTCGATCTCAATCTCAAGCCCGGCGAGACCTTGGCGCTGCTCGGCGAATCCGGCTCGGGTAAGAGCGTGACCTTGCGCGCCTTGATGCGGCTGCATCCAAAGTCAGCGAAGTTCGGTGGCTCGGTGACGGTGGACGGTAAGGACGTGCTGGCGATGACGCCCGCTGGCCTGGCGCGGTTGCGCGGCAGGATCGTCTCCATGATCTTCCAGGATCCGGGGCTTGCACTCGATCCGGTTTATCGCGTTGGCGATCAAATCGTAGAGGCGGTGCTGCAACACGAGAGCATTTCAAAGGCGGACGCGCGTGCTCGCGCGCTTGGCCTGTTCGAGCGCGTGCGAATTCCTTCACCTGAAAGACGCCTCGATAACTTTCCGCATGAAATGTCGGGCGGCATGCGCCAGCGTGCCATGATCGCGCTGGCGCTCGCGTGCCGGCCGAAGGTCCTGCTGGCCGACGAGCCGACTACCGCGCTCGACGCCACGGTGCAGATCCAGGTGCTGCTGTTGTTGCGCGAGTTGCAGCGCGAGCTGGGGCTGGCGGTGATCTTTGTGACGCATGATATCGGCGTCGCCGTCGAGGTCGCCGACCGCATCGCGGTGATGTATGGCGGCCGCATCGTCGAAATGGGCAAATGCGCCGATGTCATTCGTGGCGCGGCGCATCCCTATACGCTCGGACTGCTCGCCTCGCGCACCGATCATTCGGCCGTTAAAGGCTCGCGTCTGCAGGCCATCCCCGGTTCGCCACCGGACCTCACAGCGCTGCCGCCGGGCTGCTCCTTCAGCCCGCGCTGCCCGCGCGCCATAGAAGGGTGTCATCAGCTCCAGCCGCCGCCGGTCTTCACCGGACCGGAGCATTTCGCCGCCTGCATCCGTGTTGAATCCACGCTGGCGACCGCTTGATTGAACGCGGCCTGCGGCTGTACAGAGTGCCGCCATGCGCGTGCTGCTGCTCAATGCCAATACCAATCTGGCGATGACGGAGCATTGCGTCGCCGCGGCGCGCGCCTATGCGCCGGATATCGACTTTGTCGGCGCCACCGGGCGTTTCGGCTCGCCGCATATCGGCACGCGTGCGACCTATGCGATCGCGGCGCATGCGGCGCTCGATGCCTATGCCGCGCAGACCGAACGCTTCGATGCCGTCATTCTCGCCTGCTTCGGCGATCCGGGCTTTGCGGCTCTAAAGGAGATCGCCGATGGACCGGTGTTCGCGCTGGCTGAATCCGCCTGTCGCGCGGCGGCGCTCAGTCAGAAGCCGTTCTCCGTTGTCACAGGTGGCGCGCGCTGGGAGTCGATGTTACGAGAGTATCTGACGCCGCTCGGCTTGACGGATTACCTTGCCTCGATCCGCACCGTCGATGTCACCGGTTCGCAGATATTGGCCGATCCCGACAGAAGCATCGGAAAGCTCGCGCAAGCGTGCGACGCCGCGGCGCGCGAGGATGGTGCGACCAGAGTCATTCTCGGTGGCGCCGGCCTCATCGGTCTGGCGCCGCGGGTTCAGCCGAACGTATCGGTACAGGTCCTCGATTGCCTGATTCCGGCGATCGATGCCGCGCGGCTTGCTGCAGACGTTACACCGGTGCCGGTTTCCGCAGTGGCGGCGGCCGATGCAGCCGGTTTTCCTGGCCTGACACCGGAACTGGCGAAACGACTTGCCGCGGATATCGCGAAGAATCTCTAGGCGGCCCTGCAGCCACCGCGCCCAGCCGGGCGTCCGGCCATTCGCCGCGGACGAGTTGATTTTGCCGTGCTCGCTACGCGTCGAGGAAAGCTCAACCTTGACAGTCATGCGAGGGGGGACGCTTGACCTGCGCAGAATCTACGCGCCAAACTCGTGCGTATAATTTCAATTCCGCCGGCTCCGGCGAACAACCCTTCGTCGTGATTTCAATGGGCAAGACCAAGGCTAAGTCCGTTCCGGATCGGATGAGCGTCATTTACCGGGCGCTCCGGCACGCCATCATCGAACAGGCGCTGGCGCCCGGCGCCAAGCTGCCCGAGGATGCCATCGGCGAGCGCTTCGGCGTCAGCCGGACCATCGTGCGTGGAGCCTTGTCGCAACTGGCGGCGGAGGGGCTCGTCGAACTGCGCCGCAACCACGGCGCCTCCGTCGCCACGCCCAAATGGGAAGAGGCGCGGGACACGTTCGATGTGCGCATCGGGCTTGAACGGCTGGTCATGTCACGCCTTGCGGGCCGCCTGACGCCGGAGCAGATCCGGATGCTGAAGGCGCATGTTGACGAAGAGGAGAAAGCGCGCGGCAATAACGAGCAGCTTTCAATCCGCCTTGCGACCGAATTTCACATCGTGCTTGCCGACATGACCGGAAGTCCGGTGCTGGCGCGCTACGTAAGCGAAGTGTCGTCGCGCTGCGGCCTTATCCTCGCGCTATACAGCCGGCCGCATTCATCCGAATGCGCGGTCAATGAGCATCACGACATCATCGCCGCGCTGATCGCGGGCGACGCAAGGCGCGCATCGAAGGCGATGGAAGAACATCTCGAAGCCGTGGCGTCGCGCGCGCTGATCGTGCAGGGTCCCACCCGCGACCGCGACCTCAGGGACATTCTGACGTCCTATGCGGACGAGCCGCGCGCGCGGCCCGTGCCGAAAGCCGGCGGCAAGAGCCGCAAGCGCTAAGCGTCCGAGACGTCAGGCTTCAATGCCGTGACGAGTCAGCAGGCGCTCGGCGCTGTCGTTCCAGACATCCATCTGCACGATCTTGCCGTTTTTGACGACGAAGCGATCGACGTAGCGGTTGCCCTCGAACGGCGTGCCGTCCGGCCATTCGCCGTAAAGCGTGCCGGTGTTGTAGACGACGGTCTCGCCGACGCCCGGGGCGACGTCCGAGCGTTCCATCGCCTTCTTCACCCATTTGTAGCGCTTGGCGTTGAAGGCCGTGCTCTCGCGCGGATGCGAGAATTTGCGTCCGCCGGTGAAAGTGAGCTTCAGCGGCTCGGCGATGTACTGCGCTGCGGTTTCCGGATCCGGCACCATCGACGCGATCAGGAATTTCTCGACGATCTGTGCAGCTTCGGCTGTCTCGTCGGTCGGAAGAGCGGGGGCGGCGGCGAGCATGAAGGGACTCCTGAGGGCAAAACGGCTGGCCAGCCGGGATATGCATATTTCCGGCCAACGAGATTGTATGGGAAAATGCACAATATTGTATACAATATTGCATACAAAATGCTCAAATAGCTTCCGCCGGTGCCTGTTTGTCGAGCGGCGGACAGCGAAAAAAGGGCGAAAAGCCTGAAAAATTGAGCTGCCGCGCTTGGCATACACCTTGCGAAGAGACGGCTGGGTCCAACCCTCGAGAGGTGTCGCCATGACTGTTTCATCCCGCTTTTCCCAGATTACCCGCCGCCTGCTGATCGCCGGCGCGGCTGCTGCCATCGTGTCCGTGCCGGCTTATGCGCAAGACACGCTGAAGCTTGGCCTGGTCGCGGCCATGTCCGGCCAATCTGCCAAATCGGGGGAGGCGATCGTCCGCGGCCTCTCCGTTGCGGTCGATGAAATCAACGCCAAAGGCGGCGTGCTCGGCAAGAAGGTCGAGCTGATCGTGCGCGACGACGAAAGCAATCCGGCCAAGGGTGTGCTCGCCGCCCGCGAACTTGTTCAGCGCGAGAAGGTGGCCGGTCTGTTCGGCGGCCTCGATACGCCGGTGTCGATGGCGATCGTGCCGTTCGCCAATCAGGCCAAGGTGCCCTTCATGGGCGTGTGGGCGGCGGGTACGCCGATCACCCGCAACGGTGCGGCGGAGAACTATGTATTCCGCGTGTCGGCTGTCGACGTTCTGGTCGACAAGGCGCTGCTCGCCTATGCGATCAAGAAGTACAACGCCAAGAAGCCGGGCATGATCCTGATCAACAACTCATGGGGCGAGTCCAACGAGAAGGGCCTCAAGGAAGCGCTTGCCGAAAAGAACATCGCTGCCGCCGGCATCGAGAAATTCCAGGACGCCGATGTCGATGTCGTTCCCCAGCTTACGCGGCTGAAAGACGCCGGCGCCGACGTGCTGTTTATGGTTGCCAACGTCGCGCCATCATCGCAGGTCGTGAAGTCGCTCGACCGCATGGGCTGGGATGTACCGATCGTGTCACATTGGGGTCCTGCCGGTGGCCGGTTCTCGGAACTGGCCGGCCCGAGCGGTGCCAAGGTGCACTTCATCCAGACCTACAGCTTTGCGGGCAAGCTCTCGCCCAAGGGTGAAGCTGTGCTCGCCGCTCTCAAGAAGAAGTACCCGGAAATCAAGACGCTCGCCGACGTGACGCCCGCCGTCGGCATCGCCAATGCCTATGACGCCATGAACCTGATGACCTTGGCGATCGCCAAGGCCGGTTCGACCGAGGGCCCGAAAGTGCGTGAGGCCTTCTACGCCATCGATAAATACGAGGGGCTGATCAAGACCTACAGCAAGCCGTTCACGCCGCAGAATCACGATGCGCTGACGTCGGACGACTACATCTTCACATACTTCAAGGACGGTCAGATCCTCCCCCTGATGAACTGACCTGCGACCGACGGCGGGGTTGGGTCGCGCGCCATACCCCGCCGCTTCTTTCCTTCGCTCTCGTGTCTCGCCGGGGATGTCATGCTAATGATTTCTGCGATCGTCTCGGGCCTGGCTGTTGGCAGCATGTACGGCCTGATCGCGCTCGGTTTCCACGTTACCTACGTCGTCTCCAACACCGTGAACTTTTCGCAAGGCTCCTCCATGATGCTCGGGGCCGTGCTGGGCTATACCTTCGCCGTGACCCTCGGCTGGCCAATGCCGCTTGCTGCCGCGCTGGCGCTGGCGCTGTGCGCGCTGTTTGGTCTGGTCGTCGAGCGCGCACTGGTACGGCCTTTCGCCGAGCGCGGCTCGAACGCCTGGCTGATGGCGACCGTCGCCGGGGGCATTGTCCTGGACAACATTGTGCTCTTCACCTTCGGCAAGGAGCCGCGCGCTTTTCCATCGGTGATGGGCCAGACCCGCGTCGAGATATTCGGCACCGGCGTTTATGTGCTGCAACTCATCATTCCGGTTGTCGGGATCGCGGTCACTTTGGCCCTGCGCTATGCCTTCACCCACAGCCGGGCCGGCAAGGCGTTGCTCGCTGTCGTGCAGAACAAGGATGCCGCGCGGCTGATGGGTATCAATGTGCGCACAGCCATTGCGTTGTCCTACGCGATATCGACGGCGTTGGCCGGACTTGCCGGCTTGCTGATCGCGCCGCTGTTCAGCGTGCATTCCGACATGGGGACTCTTTTTGGCATCAAGGCCTTTGCGGTGGCGATCCTCGGGGGATCACGTCGGCATCGGGCGTGATGCTGGCGGGCCTGCTGTACGGCCTGATCGAAGCGATAGTGACGGCTTTTGCCGGTTCGACCTATACCCAGATCGTCGCCTTCACCACTGTCATCCTTGCGCTGGCGATTATGCCCAACGGCATTCTCGGCCGTGCCGCAATCAACAAGGTGTAAGGTGATGCGATCCTTCGCCCCCTCGTTGACGACCGTAGCGATCGCGCTGCTGACCGTGGCCGCGCTGGCGCTGGTGTTGTGGACTGAAGGCTACATCCATTTCATCATCGCGCTGGTCGCCCTGACCACGGTGGTTGGCGTCGGCCTCAATGTGTTGCTGGGATTAACGGGGCAGGTCTCGCTCGGCCATGTCGGCTTCTACGCCATTGGCGCCTATACGGCCGCGATCCTGACCGTCAAAGGTGCGAGTTTCTGGCTGGCCTTTCCGCTGGCCGGCCTGATGGCCGGGGCGATTGGAGCGGTGCTGGCATTGCCGGCCCTGCGCGTCACCGGGCCCTATCTTGCCATGGTGACAATTGCCTTCGCCTTTATCGTCCATCATACGGCGGTGGAGTGGAAGGACCTCACCGGCGGCCAGAACGGCCTGATAGGTCTTGTTCCGCCGCAATTCGGCGGCCGTGTCTTCGCGGAACGGGAACTGGCGATGCTGGCGATCCTGCTCGCGGCAGGATCGCTCTTCCTGTTCGCCAGGCTGGCTGCGAGCGCCTGGGGCAAGGCGATGGTCGCGGTGCGCGACAGCGAAACCGCGGCGCGCTCCATTGGCCTCAACCCCGTAACCGTCAAGACGGCCGCTTTCGCGGTGTCGGCGGTGTTCGCTGGGCTGGCGGGCGCGATCTTCGCGCCGCTGATGATGTTCGTGGCGCCGGACTCATTCCCATTCTCTCAGTCGATCCTGTTCTTGCTCGCCGTCATCGTCGGTGGGGCAGGGTGGGTGTTCGGCCCGGCAGTTGGCGCCGCGGTGACGGTGATGCTGCCCGAACTCCTGTCCGGCATGGCCGAGTACCGTCTGCTGTTCGTTGGCGCGTTGTTGTTGCTGGTACTGTGGCTGGCGCCCGAAGGCGTGATCGGCACGCTCGCCCGCTATGTCCGACGCACCGAACCCGCGGGTGCGCGGGACGATCGGGATTTCGATCTGGCGGCATTTCTGGGCGGTACGCAGCGCCATCGTCTCGAGGTGGCCGGCATCGGCATTTCGTTCGGCGGCGTCAAGGCGGCAAGCGGTGTGAGCTTCATCGCCGAGCCGGGCCGTGTCACCAGCGTGATCGGTCCGAACGGCGCGGGCAAGACCACCGTGCTCAACATGATCGGCGGCTTTTATCGGCCGGACAGCGGACGCATCGTTCTTGGCGACGCCGATCTCGCGGGCGAGCCGACCTGGCGCATCTCGCGGGTCGGTGTGGCGCGCACCTATCAGACCACGCAGTTGTTCGGCGAGATGAGCGTGCTCGACAACATTCTGGTCGCGATGCGCCGCGGCAATCTCGGTAACCCTGTCATCACTGCGGCTGCCGGGGAAGAACACCGCGCCGCCGAAGCGCTACTGTCGTTTGTCGGCTATCGGGGCGCGCTGGCCGCGCCGGCGGGCGGCCTGCCGCATGTCGATCGCCGGCTCGTTGAGATCGCCCGCGCATTGGCGACCCGTCCGCAGGTCCTCCTGCTCGACGAGCCTGCGGCCGGCCTGATGCAGGCCGACAAGGCCGCGCTCGGCAAGCTCATCCGCGGGCTGGCCGATCTTGGCCTCGCGGTCATTCTGGTCGAGCACGACATGGCGCTGGTCATGGGCATATCCGACCAAGTCGTCGTGCTGGACGCCGGCGCGGTGATCGCGTCCGGCGCGCCTGCCGAGATTCGCGTCAATCCGCGCGTGATGAAGGCCTATCTGGGCGACAGCGGCATGCGCGCTAGGCCGCGCGCCACGCCGTGGAATGGTTCGCAGGATGCGATCCTGACCTGCCTGAAACTCACCGCCGGCTATGGCGCCGCGCCCGTCCTCGACAATGTGTCGTTCACCGTGAAGCCCGGCGAGATGGTGGCCTTGCTCGGCTCCAATGGCGCCGGCAAATCGACGGCGATGCGCGCCGTCACCGGGCTGCTGCGGCCCGTCGATGGTTCGATCGTGCTGGACGACAACCGCATCGATGCGTTGTCCGCCGACCGGATCGCCGCGTCGGGCCTCGCCTTGGTGCCGGAAGGCCGGCAGGTGTTCCCCGAATTGACCGTGCGGGACAACATCCTGCTCGGCTCCTATACGCGCTCAGACGCCGACCGCGACAGCGAACTCGAAGCCATGCTCAAGCGCTTCCCCCGCCTGCGCGATCGGCTGACGAGCCGTGCCGGGCTTCTGTCCGGCGGCGAGCAGCAGATGCTGGCCATTGCCCGCGGGCTGATGGCGAAGCCGCGCATTCTGCTGCTGGACGAGCCTTCGCTCGGGCTGGCGCCGGCGATGATCAATGAACTGTTCGATGTCCTTGCCGAATTGCGCGATGACGGCGTGACGATTTTGCTGGTCGACCAGATGGCCGCGCTGGCGCTCAGCGTTGCCGACCGCGGCTATGTTCTGGAGTCAGGCCGTATCGTTCGCGACGATACGGCGGCGGCACTGGCGCAGGATCCTGCGCTCGAGGCGGCCTATCTCGGCCGTGCGGAGGCTGCGCAGTAAGGCCATGGCGTTCGACTTCATTCTTCGTAACGCGCGCATTGCCGGCCGCAGCGGCGAACCCGTCGACATTGCCATCAAGGACGGCCGGATTGCCAACATTGCACCCGCGATTACGGACGATGCACCGTCGGAAGATGCCGGCGGCCGGCTGGTGGTGCCGGGCTTCGTCGATACGCACATCCATCTCGACAAGTCCTGTATCCTCGACCGCTGCCGCAGCGAGCAGGGCACCTTGCCGGAGGCGATCGCGCAGGTCGCGGCGGCAAAGCGCGCCTTCACCGAGGACGATGTCTACGCACGCGGCAGGCGCACGCTGGAGAAGGCCATCCTTCAGGGCACGACGCATATGCGCACCCATGTGGAGGTCGATCCCCGCATCGGACTGACGAGCTTCAATGCCATCAAGCGGCTCAAGAACGACTACGCCTGGGGAATCGATCTGGAAATCTGCGTGTTCCCCCAGGAAGGGCTGATCAACGATCCTGGCACAGAGGAGTTGTTGATCGACGCCTGTGAAAATGGCGCGGACCTGATCGGCGGGTGTCCGTACACCGACAGCGATCCGAATGGGCAGATCGCACGCATTTTTGCCATCGCCAGGCGGTTCGACATCGACATCGACTTTCACCTCGACTTCGACCTCGATACATCCTGGATGGATATCGACGAAGTCTGTCGCCAGACCGAGGCGAGCAGCTACGGCGGGCGCGTTGCGGTCGGCCACGTCACCAAACTGTCGGCGCTGCCGGCGGAGAAGCTTGAAGCCGTAGCCAAGCAGCTTGCCGCCGCGGGCGTCGCAGTGACGGTTCTGCCGGCGACTGACCTGTTTCTCATGGGCCGTGGCAGCGATCACAGCGTGCCACGCGGCGTCACGCCGGCACACCGACTGGCCGCGCATGGCGTGACTTGTTCGCTCGCCACCAACAATGTGCTCAATCCATTCACGCCGTTCGGCGATTGCTCGCTGGTGCGCATGGCCAATCTTTACGCCAATATCGCACAGACCGGCACAATGTCCGACATCGCCGGTTGTCTCAATCTGGTGACGGCGTCACCGGCGCGGCTGATGAACCTTGCGGGCTACGGCATCGAGGTCGGATACCCGGCCGATCTCGTTGTGCTCGACTGCCAGAGCGAAGCCATGGCAGTGGCCGAAGTCGCGCAGCCGCTCATGGGTCTCAAGAATGGGCGAAAGAGTTTCGTCCGGCCTTCCGGCTTCCTTTGTTTCCCGATGTGAAAGGCTTGGGCCGGAAACGGGTAAGGGCCGGCAACCCGTCCCTGGGCACCATCTCCAATTCGGACATAGACGTTAAAGCTGGGCCCTAACGTTTTTCGGGGAGGTGCCGAATTGTCGCTTGAAGGCGGTCGCGAAATTGGCGGCACTGGCATAGCCGGCAATAAAAGCTGCTTGCGCGACCGAGACGCCTTCGGTTTCGAGCGCCTGCCGCGCACGATGCAACTTGCGGGTCCGCGTATACTCGAACACCGTGGTGCCGTGCATGGCGCGAAACAGCCGCTGCAAGGTGTTAACGCCGATGCCCACATCGCGAGCGATCGCTTCCAGAGACAATGGCCGGTCCAGGTTCGCTTCAAGAAAGCTGCATACCATGGCGACGCGCCGGTAGTCGTGCGGACGCAGCGTGCCCGAGGCCGGCTCAGCGGCTGACCGCGTGACGGCCTGAAACGCCTCACCGATGAACTCGATGGCGCGGCTTTCGCAATACAGATTGTGCATGAGCGGCAGCAGCACGGGCGGATGCAGCATCTGCTCCGCGATCGCGACAAGCCGTGGTGAGGGTTGCCACCGGATCGATGAGAGATGATCGCGGGCGAACTGAAGAACCGAAGAATGGTTCTCCAGACCGTCGAAGCCGACATTCTCCAACCACTCCGGACTGATGTTGATGGTCACCTTGCGGATGCGATCGCCGCGTGCCGAATAGCGTACAAAAGAGTCTGGCCGCGTGCGACAGGTAGCGACAGCTTCAAGGCCATTCGGCCGGTGTTCGGCTGCCGTGCCCATGAAGAAAGGTCGATCGCCGACCCACGTCTTGGCACCGCCGTTGAGAAACAGGGCGAATGTCATGCCGGGCGGCTGAACCGCCTCGGATTTGAGATCGTGAAGCTGGCGCATGTCCGTGGCGTGCAGGATTAGCCCGGATCGCAACTGCTCGCGCCGGAAGTCGCCATGCAGCACGACATCATCGTCGCCAAGTTCCGGCTGTAGCAGCCTAAAGTTGCTGCCGCCGATCTCCGCAAGCACCTTGAGTTGCCTGTGCCGCACGTTAGGGGCCGACGATGATGCCGGCGGAAGCGTGCCCCTGTCCTGCAGCTTGCCGTTCGACGATGTGCTGTGCGAATTCATGGCAGAACACTACAGCAGAATCGACGCTGCCCGAAGTGTTCGGTACGCATAGGCGATCGTCCTTAGAATAAATCTATTCCAAACTACGTGCCGTGCCGAAGTAGTGCGTGCTTCGCAGACAAAAACTGGTTTAAGAAGTGTTTGATTTGACGATACAACAAATGAAATACGCTGTCGTGCAAACGTATTTTGTCTGGAGAGTCATGGCATCTGGCGGTTAGCTCCACCGGGCTTAAGGCCGAAAAAAAGCGGCGTCCGCGAACCGTGTACCGGCGTTGGACCTGCGTGGCTGTCGAGCCGTACTCGGGTTTTTTGGGGGCTAATTCGATGATGGAGTTCTTCGGCGACGTTCGCCGCGACCGGTGTGTGTTGCTTCTGACGACCACGATTCTGGCAGGCATGTACGGAACTGCGGCGATGGCGCAAACCGTGTTGCCGACCATCGAAGTCCAGGGCGAACGCAGCGCGGTTCAGACCGAAGGCGTCGACAGCTACACGACGCCGCGCACCACCATCGGCAAGGATGCCCTGACGCTGAAGGAAATTCCTCAATCAGTAAGCGTGGTGACCCGCCAACGCATCGAGGACCAGAACATGATAGCGCTGGAGGATGCCGCGCGCGCCGCGCCGGGCGTCGTCATTTTCCAGAACGACCGCGGCCGCTCGTCGATCTTCTCCCGCGGCTACGAGTTCCAGATGTTCAGCATCGACGGTTTGCCGGCGCCCATGAACAGTATTTACGGCACGCAACCGGATCTTGCCCCGTTCGATCGCGTCGAGATTTTACGTGGCGCGGCTGGCTTGTTCGCCGGCACCGGCGAGCCGTCGGGCACGCTGAACGTCGCGCGCAAGCGGGCTCAGAGCAAGTTCGGCGCCTCGGTGAACGGCACCATCGGCTCCTGGAACACCTATCGCACCGAGGCGGACATTACTGCGCCTCTGACCCAGTCGGGCAATGTTCGCGCCCGCGCCGTCGGCGCCTTCACCGACAATGACTCGTTCGTCAACAAGGCCGACAATCAGTCCAAGGTCGGGTACGGAACGGTCGAGGTCGATCTAACGCCTCAGACCACGATGTCGCTCGTAGCGATGCATCAGGACAGGGATATGGTGCCGCAGAACGGATTGCCGACCTTCGCCAATGGTGCGCTGCCCGACGTGTCGCGCTCCACCTTCAGCGGCCGTAGCTGGAACTACTTCAAGAACAGGGTCGACGATTATCTGGCGGAATTCGAACATCGCTTCGACAATGGCGGACATGCCAAGGCCGGTATCCGCTATTCCGATCGCTTCGTCGATTTCAAATATGCTTACGGATCCAGCGCCATTAACGCGGCTACCGGCAATTACAACTCGACGGTATTGGCGCGTCAGTACTGGGAGAAGTCGTTGTCGGCCGACGCGCATGTCAGCACGCCGTTCGCCATGATCGGCCAGACGCACAATTTCATGCTCGGCGTCGACTACCGCCGCTTCGATCAGAAGCTTTACCAAGGGACCGCATCGAACGGCACCAACAACATCTACAATCCGACGGACTCAGCGGAGCCATCGATTGCATTGACGCCGCAGACCCAGGTCAAGCCGCAGCTGACCGGCTTGTATAGCCAGTTGCGCTTCAAGCCGGTTGAGGCGATCACGACCATTATCGGCGGCCGCATGAGCTGGTACGAACAAGATACGACGACGCTGACGACCGGTGCGGTGGCGAGTGTCAAGGACAACGGCAAGGTCACGCCTTACTTCGGTCTTATCGTCGACCTGACGTCGAACGTATCGGCCTATGGCATCTATACGGAGATCTTCCAGCCGCAACCGGGAAGCCTCACCGTAAACGGTGACAATGTCGATCCGCGGACCGGCGAGCAGTACGAAGCCGGCCTGAAGGGATCATTCTTTGGCGGCGCCTTGAACACCAGCCTCGGCTTCTTCATCACGCGGGATAAGAATCGCGCGGTCCGCGATCTCACGAACACGGCTTATGTGGTCGCCTCCGGCGAAGTCGAGGTGAGCGGCATTGAAGCGGAAATATCCGGCCAGCTATCGCCGGGCTGGCAGGTGCAGGCCAGTTACGCCTATACCGACAGCCAATACCTGAACACGGTCACGTCAAGCACGGGGACGACCTACACCGCGGGTCAGAGCTTTAGCCCCGGAACGCCGCGGCACTCGTTCAATGTGTGGAGCAAGTATGAATTCCAGGATCCGAAGTGGCAGGGTCTGCACGTCGCCGGTGGAGCCCGTGTCCAGAGCGAGATTTCCGCGCTGGTCAGTTCGACGGTCCAGATCATTCAGCCGGCTTTTGCCGTATTCGATGCTCAGGTCGGCTACAAGTTCAATAAGAACCTGGAAGCGACTTTTACGGTCAACAACATCTTCGACGAGATCTATTTCACGCGTGTCGGCTCGGTCTCGACCTTCAACTTCTATGGCGAGCCACGCAGCTACTGGCTGAAGGTCGCGGCCAAGACGCAATAGTCGCCGATCGGCGAAGAACGTTCCGGTTATGGTATGCAATCCACGTTAATAGATGGGGCGGCTGGCAACGACCAGCCGCCTTCGGCTGTTGTTCTGCCGGGCGCTGAGCAGCGCGCGGTGCGTGCGCGTGGCGGCGGCGAGTATCGCATTTTCATTGCCCGTCCGGCGGCGGGGATTCCGGCGCCCGCCGGCGGCTTTCCGGTCATCTATGCGCTGGACGGCAATACCTCGTTCGCAATTTTGGCCCAGATCGTTCGCGCGCGTTCGTCCGGCCCTTTTGCCGGCATCGAACCGGCCATTGTCGTCGGTATCGGCTATCCGACCGATGCCGCCTATGACATGGACCGTCGAATCTTTGACGACACGCCGCCTGCGAAGGTGCTGCGGCTGGCGCCACGTCCAGATGGCACGCCATGGCCCGCGGTCGGCGGCGCTGACCTGTTTCTCGACTTTATCGCCGCCGAACTGATGCCGGCGATCCTATGTGACTGTCGTGGCGACAGGAATCGTCAGGCCTTGTTTGGTCATTCGCTCGGCGGATTGTTCGTGCTGCATGTGTTGTTCACCCGGCCGTCGCTGTTCCGGCACTATGTGGCCGCCAGTCCATCGATCTGGTGGAACAACTGCTACATCCACGAGGAGGAGCGGGCCTTCACGACCGGTCTGCGGTCGCAGGCCGCCGACGCCGATCTTCTCATTGCCGTGGGCGGTGAAGAGCAGACGCTGACCGCGGCGGAACGAGCGCGGCCCGACTGGGAAGCCCGCGCGTTATGGAAAAGCCAGAACCGTATGCTCGACAATGCGCGCGCGCTGTCGCAGCGGCTCGTCGTGTTCGAAACGTCCGGTCTGCGCACGAGTTATGTCGAGTTCGCCGGCGAGGACCACGGCTCGGTCGTGCCGGCGGCACTCAGCCGCGCTGTGACGTTCATCTTGTCGGCAAGGAGATCGCCGTGACCTCTGCATTTCGCTTCTTGATCGGCGCCGCGCTGCTGGCGGCAGCATGGCTTGGCACGCCGGCGGCGCCAAAGGCGCAGGAAAGCATCACGTTGACGGATGTCGCCGGCCGCACGGTGACGGTAAAGCGGCCGGTCAAGCACGTGATCCTCGGCGAGGGACGTCAACTTCTGGCGCTTGCGCTCCTCCACCCCGACCCGGTTTCGATTCTGGCGGGCTGGCCGGCGGACCTGCAACGACAGGACAAAGTCACCTACGATCTTTATCGCCAGCGTTTCCCCGGTCTCGACCGGGTGCCGATCATCGGGCGCGGCAGCGCCGATACGTTCTCGATCGAGCAGGCTTTGGCGGTTCAGCCCGATCTGGCGATCCTGAGCGGCGGTTACGGACCGTCGTCGCATTCGCCTGAAATTCTCAGGCGTTTAGAGGCTGCTGGCATTCCCGTAGTATTCATCGACTTCGTAGCCAAGCCTCTGGAACATACGCTGCCGAGCATGGAGTTGCTTGGCAAGGTGCTGGGCCAGGAGGACAGGGCGGCCGCATTCATCGACTTCTATCGTAGCCACATGGATCGTATCGCCAGACGCTTGCGCGAGGCCGATCCGCCGAAGCCGACTGTGCTGATGCATGCCCATGCCGGACTTCAGGATTGCTGCAATTCGCCGGGCCGCGCCACGATCGGCGCCTTCATCGACGCCGCGGGCGGAGAGAACATCGCGGTCGGCGTCGTCAAGCAACTGTTCGGCAAGCTCAATCTCGAATATGTCATCGCGAAGAACCCGCAGGTCTATGTCGGCACCGGCGGAATTCACTTGCAGGGCACCGGCGGCCTGGTGATGGGGCCGGGTATTCCCGAAGAGGTGTCGCGGAAATTTCTGAGCGAGGTCGTGCAACGCCCCGGCATTGCCCAGCTCGACGCCGTGAAGAACGGCCGCGTCTATGGCCTGTGGCACTTGTTCAGCAACATACCGATCAACTTTCTGGCCGTTGAGGCTCTGGCGAAGTGGTTTCATCCGAAGCTGTTCGCCGATATCGATCCCGATGCCAGCCTGCGCGAACTTAACGAGAAGTTCTTGCCGGTGCCGATGCACGGCACCTATTGGATCGGCCTGAAGTGACCTTCCGGCCGGGCGAGGAAGCCGCATGACGAATTTGAGCGCCTCCGCTTCCGTCGCGCTGACCGGGCATCGTCGGCTGGTGCGCGCGCGCATCCTGTGGCTGCTTCTGCTCGGCGCCATCGCGCTGGCGAGCTTTCTTGCCGATGTCTCGACCGGACCGTCGTCGCTGACGGTCTATGACGTCGTGCATGCGCTGCTGCGGCCGCGCGAAGTGAGCGCCGGGACGCGCGTCATCATCTGGGACGTGCGCCTGGCACAGGCCATCCTCGCGCTGCTGGTTGGCATGGCGCTGTCGCTGGCCGGCGCCGAAATGCAGACCGTGCTCAACAATCCGCTCGCCAGCCCCTTCACGCTCGGCATGTCGTCGTCGGCAACCTTCGGCGCGGCGTTGGCGATCGTGCTGGGTATCGGTCTGCCCGGCGTGTCGCCGAACTGGATCATTTCGGTCAATGCCTTCGTGTTCGCATTCGGCTCGACCCTGTTGCTGCAATGGCTGGCGCGGTTGCGCGGCACCGGCGGCGAAACCGTCGTGCTGTTCGGCATTGCGCTGTTCTTCACGTTCAATGCGCTGGTGGCGATCATGCAGTTCATCGCTAACGAACAGGCGCTGCAGCAACTCGTGTTCTGGACTCTCGGCAGTCTCACCCGCGCCGACGGCGCCAAGGATGCGATCCTGGCGATCGTCGTGGCGGTCGTGTTGCCGTGGTCGCTGGCTTCGTCATGGAAGCTGACGGCGCTGCGGCTTGGCGAAGCCCGGGCGCGCAGTTTTGGCATCGATGTCGCGCGACTGCGCTTCGTGTCGCTGATGCGGGCGAGCCTGCTCACTGGCGTCGCGGTCGCCTTTGCGGGCACCATCGCCTTCATCGGTCTGGTCGGGCCTCATATCGCACGCCTCCTGGTCGGCGAGGACCATCGGTTCTTCTTGCCGGCGAGCGCGCTGGCAGGCTGTGCGGTGATGTCGCTCGCCTCCTGCGCCAGCAAGCTGGTCGTGACCGGCATGGTGCTGCCGATCGGACTTGTGACGTCGCTGATCGGCGTGCCGTTCTTCCTGGCGCTCATCATGGCGCGGCGGGAGCGGCACTGATGCCGGACATGACGCTCATCGTCAGGAACCTGTCGGCCGGTTATCCCGGCCGGCCCATTATTCGCGATCTGACCTTGCCGGAAATTACGGGCGGCGGAGTCACCGCTCTGGTCGGCCCGAATGCCGCCGGCAAATCGACTTTGTTGCTGGCGCTGGCGGGTCTCTTGCGTGTCCGTGGCGAGGTGAGGTTCGGCGGGCACGATCTCCTGCGCCTCGGCGCGGCCGAACGAGCGAGCCTCGTCACCTTCATGCCGCAGGCCTTGCCGCAGGGCGTGGCGCTCACGGTTCTCGATTCCGTCATCGCCGCGTTCAAGGCGTCGGCTCTGGACGAATCCGGAAGCGACGACGTCCGGCGCCGCGCGGTGACGACGCTCGATCGGCTCGGCATTGCGGCGCTGGCGCTGGAGCAACTTGACCGGCTCTCGGGCGGACAGCGCCAGCTTGTCAGCCTGGCGCAGGCGCTGGTGCGGGAGCCGCGGCTGTTGCTACTCGACGAGCCGACCAGTGCGCTCGATCTGCGTCATCAGGTCATCGTGATGACGCTGGTGCGCGCCTTGGCCGCCGAAGGCCGCGCTGTCGTCGTCGTCATGCACGATCTGAACCTCGCGGCACGCTGGGCCGATCGCGTCATCGTCTTTGGTAGTGGCACCGTCGCAGCTGCCGGCAGTCCTGCCGAGGCCCTGACGCCGGAGGTGATTGCAGAAGTCTATGGCGTCGCGGCGCGCGTGGAACGCTGCTCGCAATCCTCGCTTCAGGTCGTTGTCGACCGCGCATTGCCGGATAGAGTTTCATCATGACTGGAAACACATCGGGTGCCACTCTGCCTCCACGGGCCCAGCGCTATCGCGGCATTCGCGTGCTGCGGGTGTTGCGCAAGACGATGGTTACGCCGCGCATGTGCCGCATCACGCTCGGCGGTGAGGAGATCGATGGTTTCGGCGAAGGACCGAATGTCAAGGTGCTGATCCCGCCCGAGCACCTGAAAGCACCGGAATGGCCGACAGTCGGCCCCGATGGACGTGCCGTGTGGCCGGCCGGCGATCGGCGGCCGGCGGTGCGGACCTATACGCTGCGACATCATCGTCCGGCCGCGGGTGAGATCGACATCGACTTCGTGCTTCACGGCGACGAGGGTATTGCTTCGCGTTGGGCGACGCGTGCTCAAGCTGGCGATGTCGTCGGCATCGGCGGCCCGGGAGGACGAACCGTCACGCCAGCGGATTGGTACCTGTTCGCAGCCGATCAGACCGGTTTGCCGGCGGTCTCGCGTATACTCGAAACGCTGCCGGCGGAAGCGCGCGGCCGTGCCTTCATTGCGCTGCCCGACATGACCGAGCGTCAGGAAATCGGTCATCCCGGCATCGAGGTGACGTGGCTCAAGGATGACGCGACGATGGTACTTGCGGAATCTATCATGGCGCAGGCACTACCGGCGGATGCCAGACCATTCGTCTGGGCCGGTTGTGAATCTTCAGTGATGCGACAAATTCGCCAGCATTGGCGCAGTGCCGGAATCGACCGCCGGCAGATCCTTGCCATCAGTTACTGGCGGCGCGGCATGTCGGAAACGGCCTTCCATGATGCCTTCAATCACGATCGAGACGAAGATTACTATTTGGCGGGATAAGCCTTTAAGACGTCCTGGAAACCGTCGTCCGGTTCGAGATCCGGACGAGATCGACACCTACGCCGGCACGCCCTGCAAGCTGATTGATCGGGTCCCGGTGCGCATGCCTCTGAAGTATCCCGTCGGCCGGTCGAGATCATCCAGGGTAGGGCGGTTGTCGTGGTTCTTGCTCTTGCCGGTGAGCTTTAAGATACGAAGCGCCTTCACGGCGTTGTCGAACTCGGTCTTTACCAGCGGATACTTCTAGGCAATCTCGGCGAAGTCGAAGATTGGCGATAGATGTGACAGGCGCAACGGCCCCCTTCAATTGTCTAACTTGAGACCTTAGCTAAAAAGAAACGCGTCCAAGGCGCGGTTGAACTGCTCTGGCTGGGCAATATTGGGAATGTGGCCGGCACCGGCGATCTCCACCAGGCGCGATCCGGCGATGGCATCGCGCATGCGCGCCATGGTCTCCGGTATCCTGCCGTCGTCCTTGCCGACGATCAGCAGCGTCGGCGCCGTGATACGGGGCAGCACATCGACATAAGCGTAATTTTGCAGCGCGCGGGCACAGGCTTCGAACCCGGCGAAAGGCGTTGTTGCGATCATCTTGCGCACGCAGTCGGCGCGACCTTCCTTGACCTGATCGGACGAGAACCAGCGGGCGACCGTGGCGTCGGCGAAAGCCTCCATGCCGTCGCGGCGCGCCATCTCGATGCGTTCTTCCCAGCCGGCTGCGCCGGCCGGCGCGGTGGCGGCCTGGCCGTCGCAGAGCACCAGGCGTTCGATGCGCTGCGGATGCTTCGCATAGAGGTCAAGTCCGGTCGGCACGCCCATCGACAGGCCGACGAAGGTGCATCTGTCGATGCCGAGATGATCGAGCAGGGCAGCGACGTCGCCGCCAAGCTGATCGAAATTGCAGGGCGCGGACGGCACGCTCGATCCGCCTTGACCGCGCTGGTCGTAGCGCAGCACGCGGAAATCCGCCGCGAGAGCCGCCGCCTGATCGTCCCACAGCGACAGATCGGTACAGATCGAATTGCTGAACATGATCCACGGCGCGCCGTTGCGGCCATCGATCCGATAGCGGATTGAAACTCCGCCACGGGTGAAGGTGTTCGTCTCGCTCATTCTCTGACTCCGGCATGCGATTTCGCTGTTTGACAGAACATCGACCGTGGTCAAAAATCAATGACCTAGGTTATGAGATTATAGCGTCCCGCCTCGTTGAAGGCGCGGCCGGGGAGGATGGAATGAGCTTGTGGCCCAATGGGTGCATGTTCGCCTGCGCGCTCGCTGCAATCGCTTTTGCTGCGCCGGTACGCGCGGACGATGTCGTGGTGAAATCGGTGATCACTGGCGATGCCACGATCAGCTATCGCGCGCAGGGCCAAGGCCCGCTGATCTTGTTCATCGCCTCGACCGGGCGCGGCACCGAGGAATTCGGTGATCTGGCCAAGGACTTGGCGGAGCGCGGCTATCGCGTGTTGAGGCCCGAGCCGCGTGGCATCGGCGCCAGCAAGGGGCCGATGACCGGTGTGTCGTTTCACGACTTCGCCAACGATTTTGCGGCCGTGATCCGCAACGAAGGTGGCAAGGCCATCGTCGCCGGCCACGCTTATGGCGGCTGGATCGCACGTACGTTGGCCGCCGACCATCCGGAGCTGACGCGCGGCGTCGTCCTGGTGGCTGCCGGCGCGCGGAAGTGGCCGAAGGAATTGAGCGATGCCATCACCCTGATCAACGATCCGGCCTCGACGCGCGAGCAGCGGCTCGCCGGCTTGCGGCTGGCGTTCTTCGCCAAAGGCAACGATCCGACGGCGTGGCTCGACGGCTGGCATCAGGATGTCACCAAAAGTCAGCGCGCGGCTCGCAAATTGACGAAGCAGGCCGACTGGTGGGCGGCGGGCAAGGCGCCGATCCTCGATCTGCAAGGCGGCGCCGATCCGTTCCGTCCTGCTGAATCGCGGAACGAACTGAAGGCCGAATTCGGCGACCGCGTCACGGTCGCCGTCATCGACAATGCCAGCCATGCTTTGCCGGCGGAAAAGCCGGCCGAAACGACCAAGGCAATTGCCGACTGGGCCGATCGGCTCGGCAAATAGCGCGTTCACCGCGCGTCGTCAGCGGCCGACGAATACCGGCTTGCGCTTTTCGACGACGGCGCGCGTTGCTTCGCGCGCGTCTTCGGTCGCCATCAGGCGCGTGCTGTATTGCTGTTCGCGGGCGTAGCCGTCTTCTACCGGCATGAACTCGACCTCATTCAGCGCCTGCTTGCCGAGACGCAGCCCGAGCGGCGCTTTCTGCGCGATCACCTTGGCAAGATGATCGACTGTGGCGCCGAGCTCTGCGGCCGGCACGACTTCCTCGACCAGGCCGACGCGATAGGCTTCCGCCGCAGTGATCGGCTGGCCGGTGAAGAACATGCGTCGCAGCATGCCTTGCGGTATGAGCCGGCCGATATGAGCGCCGCCGCCACAACGGCCGACATTGATTTCCGGCAAGCCGAACGTCGCGGTTTCGCTGGCGATGCGCATGTCGCACAGCGAGGCAATGACGCAACCGGCGCCGAGGGCAGGGCCGTTCACGGCGGCGATCACCGGCACCGCGGCATGGCGGATGGCGCTGAAGCAGCGGCGGATGATGGCGGCGCGCTTGGGGTCTTCTTCCACGGTCGCGGCGAGGAATTCGTTGAGATCGAGGCCGGCGCAGAACGCACGCGTGCCCGCCGCGCCCAGTACGATGCAATTGACGTCGTGCCACTCACGGGTGCTTTCGAACAGGTCGGCGATCTCGCCGTAAAGCTGTAGCGTCAGCGCATTGACGGGCGGACGATCGAGGGTGACCCGGGCAATGCGGTCGGCTTTCTCGATTTTCAGTGTCATCCTCGGTGTTCCCTTGGCTACGCCGCGATGGGGCGGCTGTTGCCGGTTCTATACAGAAGGCGGATGCCTTGCGCACCTAAAAACTAGGTCTATGAGTTTTTACATTTGTTGATATTGCTATCCCAGTGGCAGGTGTGGTTGAACTGATCCGCCATAAAAGCTAATAAGCTATGCTTTACAATAACAGAGGAAGCATGTCCCGCAAGGAAGACGACGCGGCCGAAAATGTCCGCATGATCCGCGACAGCACTCGCGCCGTGGTGGCTGCCGACGGCAGCCTCGCTCGCATTCGCGCGCAGCGCTTTCAGGAGCCCGGTTTCGATCCCGCGATATTTGCCACCATGGCCGAGATGGGATGGCTGACATTGCATCTGCCGGAAGAGGCGGGCGGGCTCGGCCTCGGCATGGCGGAATATTGCGCGCTGACGCAGGAGCTCGGCGCCGGGCTGGTGCCCGAGCCGCTGATCGGCGCCGCGCTGGCGGTTCGCATGGCCGGTGCCGACTTGTCCGCTACGGGAATTTGCATCGCGGCGTGGCAGGATGAGGCAAACGAACTCGGTTGGCGGAAGTCATGCATCGAGGGCGGCCGCATCACCGGCAGCAAGCATTTCATTCCGAACGCCACCGGCGCCGACAGCTTCGCCGTCGCCACCGCCGACGGCATCGCCATTGTGGCGAAGGATGCCTTTGGTCTCCGCGTGACGTCAGAGTGGACGCAGGATGGTTGCGCGCTCGGCACGCTGGAACTCCGGGACGTCACGCCGCTGGCGGTTCACCCCGCCGACGCTGTCGATGACGCGCTCGACGAGGCGACGCTCGCCACCGCGTCCTATCTGTTCGGCCTGTCCGAGCGGGTCTTCGCGATGACGATCGACTATCTGAAAACCCGCAAACAGTTCGGCCAGCCGATCGGCAGTTTCCAGGCGCTGCAGCATCGCGCCACCGATGTCAAGGTTCAGCTCGAACTCACGCGTGCCTCGATCGCATCGGCTGCCGCGGCGCTCGATACCGGTGCCACGAAGACGACACGCGCCGCCGCGGTGTCGCGTGCCAAATGCCGCGCCAATGATACGGCATTGCTGGTATCGCGCGAAGCGATCCAGATGCATGGCGCCATCGGCTTCACTGACGAGTACGACGCCGGTCTGTTCGTGCGCAAGGCGATGACTTTGTGCAACCAATTTGGCTCCTCGGCCGTGCACCGCAGGCGTTTTGCTACCTTACTGAAGGAGGTGGCGTGATGTCATTTGCCGCCACTGAAGACCTGCGCGATATGCCGGACGACGACTTCCGCGTCCTCGTGCGGCGATTTGCCGAAGAGAGTTACCCGAAGGACATGCCGCGCCACTCGCAGCGACGGCTGCACTGGCGCGAGGTCAAGCCGTGGTACATGGCGCTGTCGAAGCGCGGCTGGCTGTGCCCGAACTGGCCACGAGACTACGGCGGCATGGGGCTGTCGGCGTCCAAACAGCTGATCATGATCGAGGAGTTCGGCCGCCACGGCTGCGCCCGCGTCAACGACATTGGCATCGTCATGCTTGGACCGTTGCTGATTCACCACGGTACGGATGAGCAGAAGGCGCATTTCCTGCCGAAAATATTGTCCGGCGAGCATATCTGGGCGCAGGGCTACAGCGAGCCGAATGCCGGCTCCGATCTCGCTGCCGTGCGCACCGAGGCCGTGCTCGACGGCGATGAATGGGTGATCAACGGGCAGAAGACCTGGGCGACGCTCGGCAACGATGCCAACTGGGTGTTCATCCTGGCGCGTACCGACAAGACGGCGAAGAAGCAGGCCGGTATCAGCTTTCTGCTGGTGCCGATGGACGCGCCTGGCGTCACGGTGCGGCCGATCGAGAACCTCGAACTGTTTGACGAGTTCAGCGAAATTTTCTTCGACAATGTCCGCATCCCGAAAGACAACCTGGTCGGCGAGGTCAATGGCGGCTGGACCATCGCCAAGGCGTTGCTCGGTCACGAGCGCGTCTTCATCGGCGCACCGCGGCTGTCGGCCAATGCGCTGACGCAATTGCGCGCGCTGGCAACGCGCATGGGCGTCACCGGCGATCCGGCATTCGAAGACCGCTTCGTGCGGCTGAAGCTCGACCTCGATGATCTCGCGGCCTTGTTCGAAAGCTATGTCGACAAGCTGCGCCGCGGCGAAACCATCGGCGCCGACGTGTCCATTCTCAAGATATTCCAGAGCGAGCTGTTCCAGCGCATCTCGGAAGAAATGCTCGAGGTCGCCGGCGAAACCGCAGGTCTGCGCAAGCCGCTCGATGGCGACGCGCGGCTGCATGCCGCCGGCGCTTATCTGATGGCGCGGCCGACCACCATCTTCGGTGGCTCCAGCGAAATCATGCGCAACGTGCTGGCTAAGGCCGTGCTCGGTTTGCCGAACTGAGATATCGAAGGGCGAGCGATGACCGATCGTTCCGACAAGCCGCGTGTTGCCATGCTGGGTGCGCTGGCGCCCGATCTGCGCGCGGGACTGGCCGAGCGGCTCGACCTCGTCGCGCCGGACCAACTGCCGCAACTTCCCGCCGCCGAGCGCGGCGGGATCAAAGGCGCCGTGACCATGGCGATGCAGGGCGCGCCCGAGGCGCTGCTCGATCTCTTGCCGTCGCTGACGACCCTGGCGAGCTGCGGCGCCGGGCTGGAGAAGTTCGACGAGCCGGCGCTGAAGGCGCGCGGCATCGCGCTCTATCCAACGCCGCACGTCATGACCGAGGACACCGCCGACATGGCCGTGGCGCTGGTCTACGCGGTGGCGCGCGACATCGTCGCCGGCGACGCCTATGTGCGCAGCGGGCGGTGGAAAAATGGCCGGCGCAGCCGCGCCACCCGTGTCGCCGGCAAGCGCGCCGGCATCGTCGGCCTCGGCCGCATAGGTCGTGCTGTTGCTGATCGTCTGGCCGGCGTCGGTCTTAACGTCAGTTACCACGGACCGCGCCCCAAGTCGGGCCTGCTGTATCACTATGTCGCTGACATCGTTGCGCTCGCCGCGGCCGTTGATTTCCTGGTGATGACCTGTCCAGGCGACGAGACGACGCGCCACATCGTCAATCGCGATGTGCTGCGCGCACTGGGGCCTAGCGGCTTTCTCATCAATGTGTCGCGCGGCACGGTCGTTGACGAAGAGGCGCTGCTCGAGGCGCTCGAGAACAAGACCATCGCCGGGGCAGGGCTGGATGTCTTCGCACAGGAGCCGGTGCCGAATTCGCGCTTCCTCGCGCTCTCGAATGTCGTGCTGCAGCCGCATGCTTCGGTGCTGACGCACGACAATCTGCGCGAACTGGTCGACGAGGTCTGCCGCATACTTGGCGCATCGGCACAATAAATCATAAACATGATTTATTGACATATTATCCCCGAGGCAGGTAACGTTTCGCCAACAAGCCGCCGGAAGGCGGCAAGGGAGGATGACTTTGAAACTGCACTGGTCGCCACGCTCGCCTTTCGTGCGCAAAGTGATGATCGTTCTGCATGAGACCGGTCTGACCGACCGCGTGACCTGCGTGCGCTCGCCGGTGGCCGTAGCCGCGGTGCCAAATCCCGATGTGCTCGTTGACAATCCGCTGGCCAAGATTCCGACTTTGGTGCTCGACGACGGGCGGACGCTGTTCGATTCCGCGGTCATCTGCGAATACCTCGACGCCATCACGCCGCAGACGCAGCTCGTGCCGCTGGGTCTCGATGGCCGCTTCGAATGCCTGCGTTGGCAGGCGTTCGGTGATGGTCTGATTGATGTGCTGCTGTTCTGGCGTATCGAAATGGCGCGCGGCGACAAGGCGAGCCAGGTCATTTCCGACGGCTACGACGTCAAGGTGCGCGCCTCGCTCGCTTGCCTCGAACAGGAAATGCCGCAGCTTGCCGCGCGCGATTTCGGCCTCGGCCATGTCGCCATCGCCTGCGCGCTCGGCCAGCTCAATTTCCGCTTCGCCGGCTGCGGCTGGGAAGCCAAACATCCGCGGCTCGCCGCCTGGTACGACGCGCTGCAGTCGCGGCCGTCGATCGCCGCCACCGTCGTCAAGGACGACAATCATCTGGCGATGGGCGACATTGTCATGCCGCTGCGCTTCGAGGCGGCGTGATGGCGGGGCCGCTGTCCCATATCCGCGTGCTCGATCTCAGCCGCATCATGGCCGGGCCGTGGTGCGGGCAGGTGCTGGCCGATCTGGGCGCCGATGTGATCAAGATCGAGCGCGCCGGCGTCGGCGACGACACGCGGCGCTGGGGTCCGCCTTATCTCAAGGACAAGAGCGGCGCGGCGACGAAAGAGTCGGGCTACTACCTGTCGGTCAATCGCGGCAAGCGCTCGGTCGAGCTCGATCTTGCCAGCGCCGAAGGGCAGGAGATCGCCCGGTCCATCGCCGCGGAGTCCGACATCCTGCTCGAGAATTTCAAGTCAGGGGATCTCGCGCGGTACGGCCTCGGCTATGACGATCTCAAGAAGATCAATCCGCGGCTGATCTATTGTTCGATCACCGGCTTCGGCAGCGACGGCCCCAAGGCCAAGGACGTCGCCTACGATTTCATGATTCAGGCCATGGGCGGCCTGATGAGCGTCACCGGCGAGGCCGATGGCGTGGCTGGCGGCGGGCCGCAGAAGGTCGGTGTGCCGATCATCGACATCGTCACGGGCATGTATGCCGCCGTCGGCGTGCTGGCGGCGCTGGCGCGACGCAACGAGACCGGCATTGGCGACTTCATCGACCTCGCCATGCTCGATGTCTCCACCGCGATCCTCGCCAACCAGGCCATGAACTATCTGGTGTCCGACACGGTGCCGGTGCGCCGCGGCAACAAGCATCCAAACATTCAGCCGCAGGACGTGCTCGCCGTGAAAGACGGCCACATCGTGCTCGCGGTCGGCAATGACGAACAGTTCGTGCGCTTTGCCGATACCATCGGCCGGGCGGATCTCGCCGCCGACGAGCGCTTCCGTCTCAACGAGGCGCGGGTGCGCAATCTGCCCGAGCTGATGACGATCATCAGCGGGCGGCTGATGCAGAACACCGTCGATTTCTGGCTCAACGCTTTCCGCATTGCCAACGTACCGTGCGGGCCGATCAACACCATCGATCGCGTCTTTGCCGAGCCGCAGGTCGAGCACCGCCAGATGCTGCGCCATCTGCCGCATCCGCTGGCCGGCACGGTGCCGCAGGTGGTGAGCCCGCTGCGGTTCCAGAATTCGCCGCTGAGCTATGACGCGGCGCCGCCGCTGCTCGGCGCACATACGGCGCAAGTGCTGGCCGAGCTCGGCATCGGCAAGGCGAAGCCGGACGACGCGTGACACGCGACGTTTGGGCTTCAACGAACGAACAGATAACTGGAGAGCATTCCTTGGCGACACCGGCGCGCATTCCTCTACCCGAACCCGACACGATGACGCCGGAGCAGAGGAAGGTCCTCGAGGCGGTGCTGAACGGGCGTCGCGGCGCGCTGATCGGGCCGCTGCGCGCGGCCTTGCACAACCCCGCGCTGGCCGATCGCTGGCAGCAGCTCGGCGAAATCCTGCGCTTCAAGACGGTGTTTCCACCGGCGCTCAACGAATTGGCGGTGCTGGTGACGGCGCGGCGCTGGAATTCCGAGCTCGAGTGGGTGATCCACGCAAAGGCGGCGCGCGATGCCGGGCTGCCCGAGCCGATCATTGCCGCGATCCGCGATCGCCAGTCGCCGGTGTTCGCCGATGAGGCCTGTCGCGAGGTCTACGACTACGTGCGTTCGCTGCAGAACGACGGCACGGTGTCGGACGACTGCTACGACGCCATCGTCAAGCGCTGGGGCGCCGTCGGCGTCGTCGAGCTCACCGCGCTGACCGGCTACTACGTCATGGTGTCGCTGACCCTGAACGCGCACCGCATTCCGCTGCCGGAAGGCCACAAGCCCGAACTCTATCCGACCGGCCCGAGCGATCCGACGCTGACGCCGATCCCGGTCTCGGCCGGCCGCTAACAAGAAAACCGAA
Source organism: Pseudolabrys sp. FHR47 (assembly GCF_005153485.1). Lineage (NCBI taxonomy): Bacteria > Pseudomonadati > Pseudomonadota > Alphaproteobacteria > Hyphomicrobiales > Xanthobacteraceae > Pseudolabrys > Pseudolabrys sp. FHR47. The sequence continues at coordinate 3,031,832 of NZ_CP039740.1, read as the reverse complement.
GGGAGACGTCAATCGTGAGCGCTGAAACGATCATCACTTGTGCGGTCACCGGGTCGAGCCTCACGCCCTCGATGTCACCTTATCTGCCGATCACGCCGGAGCAGATCGCGAAAGATTCAATCGACGCCGTGGCCGCCGGCGCTTCGGTCGTGCACCTGCACGCCCGCGATCCGAACGACGGCCGGCCGACCAACGATCTTTCGGTGTGGAAGGAGTTCGTGCCGGCAATCCGCGCCAAATGCGATGGCATCATCAACATGTCGGCGTCGCGCGGCGCTACCGCCGATGAGCGCCTGTCGGCGGTGCTGCCACTGCGGCCCGAGATTGCCACGGTGATCGTCGGCTCGATGAATTACGGCCGCTTCCGCAAGGCCGAAGATCAGAAGGCCATCGAGTTCAAATATCAGTGGGAGCGCGATCTGCTCAGCGGCCCGGACGCCTACGAAGTCGTGACCTCGAACACTTTCGGCAAGATCGGCCGCATGATCGACATGCTGATCGACGCCGACATCGCCATGGAATTCGAGTGCTACGACGTCGGCCATCTCTACATCCTCGACTATCACCTGCAGTCGAAGAACGTAAAGAAGCCGATCATCGTCCAGTTTCTCACCGGCATCCTCGGCGGCATTCCCTCGGAGGTCGATCATCTCGTCCATCTGCGGCAGACCTCGGAACGGCTATTCGGCCGCGATTGCATCCTGTTCACGCACGGCACCGGCACGCGCAACATGCGCGCGGCGGCGACCGGCGCGCTGATGGGCACGCATGTGCGGGTCGGGCAGGAGGACAATCTGTTCGACAGACCGGGCGTGCTCTTCAAGTCGAACGCCGCGCAGGTGGAGAAGGTCTCGCGCATTCTCAATGACCTTAACTGCAAGATCGCGACGCCGGCCTCGGCGCGCAAGATCCTCGGTCTCGGCGAGAGGGTAGCGCTGTCGTGATCCGCTCCTGGCAGATCGGCGAGGCGATGGTCGTCGGCCTGACCGAATATTTCGGTCCGGTCCACGTGCCGAGCCTGCTGTTTCCGGCCATGGATCACGACGTGCTGCGCGGCTTGCGCAGCCAGTTCGAAGGCGTGCACTGGTTCGAGAGCGTCGATCGCCTGGTGATCGGCTTCCAGATCTGGATACTGCATCACGCCGGCCGCGTTATTCTGATCGACACCGGCGTCGGCAATCACAAGTCGCGCACGACGCCGCGCGCCAACAAGCTCAACACGGTGGTGCCGGCTTGGCTGGCCGCCGCCGACGCCGGTCCGGATCAGGTGACCGATGTGGTCATGACCCATCTGCACAGCGATCACGTCGGCTGGAACACGCAGCTCGATGGCGAGCGCTGGGTGCCGACGTTTCCGAAGGCGACCTATCACATCCCGAAGGACGACTATGCCTGGTTTCGCGAGTTCAATCTTAGCGGCAGGGCCAAGGACGGCGGCTCGTTTTACGACAGCGTCGAGCCGGTGGTGGAAGCGGGCCTTGCGCGCTTCGTGTCGCCGGGCGACCGCATCGCCGGCTGCCTCGATGCCGTGGCGGCCTTTGGTCACACGCCGGGGCACCTGAACTACTGGCTGCAATCCGGCGGACGGAGCGCGGTGTTCGCCGGCGACGTGCTGCATCACCCGGTGCAGGTTTATCGCCCGGCGTGGAATACGGTGGTCGATATCCAGCCGGAGATCGCCGCGGTGACGCGTGCCGCGTTTCTCGAACGGGTTGCCGACAGCGGCAGCTTGGTCATGCCTTGTCATTTCGGGCCGCCGAATTGCGGTTTCATCCGCCGCGACGGCGATGGCTATGCCTTCACACCGGCCGGAGGCGAGCTCTCATCCGGATTGGCGGCGCAAGACCCGTGGTCGCGCCATGCCGCTTGAATTTGTCGCAAACACGGAGTGCGAAATTGCGAAAGCCAGTTGCCAGCACGGCCACATGAGCTATAGATATAGCTTATAAGATCAAGAGAGCGCGGACGCTCCAGACATGATGTCGAGCACGGGGAAAACAGGGAGGAAAAATTGATCGATCGCCGCCAGGTTACATTGGGTCTTGCTGCCGCCGCCGCGACCGCGGCCACCGGCCCGTTCGGGCTGGGTCGCGCCAGCGCCGCCAGCCCCGAACTCGTCGCCGCCGCCGAGAAGGAAGGCAAGGTCGTCTGGTACACGACGATGATCGTGAACCAGGCCGTGCGTCCGATCGCCGACGCGTTCATGAAGAAGTATCCGAAGATCAAGGTCGAGTTTACGCGCGCCGGCAGCGGCGACACGGCGCTCAAGATCATCAACGAACATCAAGCCGGCCGCATGATGGGCGACGTGTTTGACGGCACCGCGACGTTTTCGTCGGTCATGCCGGCGGGCGCGGTACAACCTTACAAGGCGGCGGAAGCGGCAGCCTATCCGGATGAGTTGAAAGATCCGGACGGTTATTGGACCGCGCTCAATCTCTATTTCCTCACCGCCGCCTACAACACCAGTCTGGTCAAGCCGGACCAGGTGCCGAAGAACTTTGACGATCTGCTCGATCCGAAATGGAAGGGCCAGATGGTGTGGTCCACGGTGCCGGAGCCGGTCGCCGCGCCGGGCTTCCTCGGCAACATGCTGCAGATCAAGGGCGACAAGGCCGGCATGGAATACATCGACAAGCTGGCGGCGCAGAAGATCACCAACATGTCGTCGTCGCAACGCACCGTGCTCGACCGCGTCATCGTAGGCGACTTCCCGCTCGGCTTGATGGTGTTCAACCATCATGTCGAGATATCCAAGGCCAAGGGCGCGCCGATCGAGTGGCTGCATATGGAGCCGCTGGTGAGCGCCGCGAGTCTTCTCGGCCTCATCAAGGGCGGTCCCAATCCGAACGCCGGCAAGCTGCTGATCGAATACATGCTGTCGGAGGAGGGTCAGAAGGTGCTCGCCGGTACCAGCTATCTGCCGGCGCATCCCAAGGTGCAGGCCACGATCCCGACCCTGCTGCCGACCGGACCGAAGCCGTTCAAATACACGCTGATGTCGCCGAAGATTGTCGACGCCAACCTCAAGACCTGGATCAAGCTGCTCAACGAGAAGTTCGCCTGATCGCCGAACCTCTGACGACCGGTGCGCGGCGGGTCCTTAAGTCTGCCGCGCATCTATTCCCGATATCACTCTTGCGGCTAGCGATAACGCACGATGGAGGCAAGACTGAGCGCCCTTACGCCCAGCGCGACGGTTGAACGCAAGCGCATGAGCCAGACGGCCGTGCTCGCTTGGGTACTCGGCATCATTCTCGCCGTGCTGGTGCTGCCGCCGGCGATCATCCTCATCATGCGCTCGGTCGCGGTCACCAATGCCGACGCCACCGTGGGCGGCTTCACGCTCGAGCATTTTGCGCGCTTCATCCACAGTCCGGAACTGCTGCGCACCTTGTCGAACTCGCTGATCTTCGCGGTGTGTTCGACCATCATCGGTTTGCTCTTCGGGGGTACCTTGGCCTGGCTGGTCGAGCGCACCAATACGCGCTTCAAGGGTCTGGCTTATGTCACCACCATCATCTCGATGGGTACGCCCTATATCCTCTATGTCAGCGCCTGGCTGTTCCTGCTCGGCCGCTCGGGGCCGTTCAACGATCTCTATCGCCAGCTCACCGGCAGCTTCCGGCCGCTGTTCGATCCGTATTCGCTCGGCGGCATGATCCTGATCGAAGGCTTCCTCTGGTCCCCGCTGGTGTTCCTGCTGATGTCTTCGACGTTCCGCGCTGCCAATGCGGAAATGGAAGAAGCGGCGCGCATGAGCGGCGCCACCGTCTTCCGTACCATCTGGACGATCTCGATCAAGATGGCCAAGCCCGCGATTCTGGCGCTGGCGCTGTTCGTCTTTATCCGCGCCATCGAGGCTTTCGAGGTGCCGATCCTGGTCGGGCACCCCGGCAAGGTGAACGTGCTGACCACGGAAGTCTATCAGTCGATCAAGGAAACGATCCCGCCGGATCTCGGCTATGCCAGCGCCTATTCGGTGGTGCTGCTGGCGGTCGTCGCCGTGCTGCTGCACTTTTACAATCGCCTGTCGCGCAACGCCGGCCGCTACTCGACCGTCACCGGCAAGGGTTACCGGCCGCGGCAGTTCGATCTTGGCGGCTATCGCTGGATCGGCGACCTGCTGGTGCTGTTCAACTTCTGCATCGTGCTGTTGCTGCCGCTGATGGCGCTGCTGTGGCTGTCGCTCTTGCCCTACATGCGCGCCATGAGCTTCGCCGCGATCAGCAATTTCAGCCTGGCGAACTACGTCACGGTGCTAACCTCGGATTACTACCGCACTCTGGCGGCGAACACGCTCGCCGTCGGCGCGGTCGCCGCGACGCTCGGCATGATCCTGTCGTTCTTCGTCGGCTGGCTGAGCGCGCGGCGCCGGCCCGGCGGCCAGATTCTCGATCAGCTCGCCACCGTGCCTCTGGTGTTTCCCGGCGTCGTCATGGGCGTCGCCTTCTTGATGATCCTGCTCAACGTGCCGCTGCCGATCTACGGCACCATCTGGGCGCTGATTATCGCCTATGTCGTGCGTTATCTGCCTTACGGCCTGCGCTACACCTACACGGGCGTGTTGCAGATACACAAAGAACTCGAGGAAGCCGCTGGCGCCAGCGGCGCGACGCCGATGCAGGCGTTGCGGCGGATCATCGCGCCGCTGTTGTCGCCAGCGATCATTTCCGGCTGGCTGTTCATCTTCCTCATCGCGACCAAGGAGCTCGCCGTCGCCGTGCTGCTGGCCGGACCGAGCTCGCAAGTGGTCGCCGTCGGCATGTACGATCTGTGGGTCAACGGGCAGGGCGGTGAGCTTGCGGCCTTCGGCCTGATCTGGGCGGCGGTCATGGCGCTGGTCGCGTCGGCCTTCTACTTCGTCGCCGAGAAGAGTGGCCGCGGCGGCATCCAGTGACGGCACGGACCGGGAGACAGGGATAAGGACGATGCTGAAGCTTGAGCACCTCACCAAGGTCTATGCGGCGCTGCCCAACGAATATGCCGGCGGTATTCGCGACGCCAATATCGACCTGGCGCCGGGCACGTTCTTCACGCTGCTCGGGCCGTCTGGCTGCGGCAAGACCACGACCTTGCGCTGCATCGCGGGTCTGGAAACGCCCGATACCGGCCGCATCACCGTCGATGGCCGGCCGCTGTTCGACAGCGATCGCGGCATCTCGGTGCCGCTGCACCGGCGCAACATCGGCATGGTGTTCCAGTCCTACGCCATCTGGCCGCATATGAGCGTGTTCGAGAATGTGTCGTTCCCGATGCGCGTGTCGAAGACTCAGCGTTACTCGACGGCGGAAATCGCCAAGGCGGTGGACGAAGCCTTGGAGAGCGTTGGTCTCGGCGGCTATGCCAAGCGCTCGGCGACGCAGCTCTCCGGCGGCCAACAGCAGCGCGTCGCGCTCGCCCGCGCCATCGTGCACCGCCCGAAACTGCTGCTGCTCGACGAGCCGCTGTCCAATCTCGACGCCGCGCTGCGCGAAGACATGCGCACTGAATTGAAGCGCCTGCAGCGCGAGCTCGGCGTCACAGCGGTCTATGTGACGCACGATCAGTCGGAAGCGCTGGCGATGTCCGACACCATCGCCGTCATCGCCAAGGGCCGCATGATGCAGGTCGGCTCGCCGCGCGACATCTATTTCCGCCCGGCCAACGAGTTCGTCGCCAGCTTCATCGGCCATACCAACATCCTGCGCGGCCGCCTCGATGGCGTCGGCAACTCTGTCGAGCTGGAAGGCGGCGGCACCTTGCGCTGCCGCACGGACGGCGAAGCCGGCCCCGACGTCGCCATCTCGATCCGTCCGGAAGATATCGTCTTGCAGAAGGCGGCGCCGCAGAACGGCGAGACCATGAATGTGCTACCCGGCGTGGTGACGGCCGCGAGCTTCCTGGGCAATGTCGTGCATTATGAGATCAAGACGCGCAATGCCGGCAGCACCTTCCGCGTCGAAGGCGAGCCGGCGACGCCGTTCGACACCGGCGCCGAGGTGGTGATGTCGTTCCGCCCGGAAGACACGCTCGCCGTTCCGCGTAGCTGAGCCATGTTCTACGACCCGCGCAGCGAGCCGCACGGACTGCCGCACAATCCGTGGAATGCGCTGATCTCGCCGCGGCCCATCGGCTGGATCTCGACCGTGTCGACCGACGGCGTCGCCAATCTGGCGCCGTACTCGTTCTTCAACGCCGTCTCCGGCAGCCCGCCTTTCGTGATGTTTTCATCGACGCCGCGCAAGCATTCGCTGGCCAATATCGAGGCGACCGGCGAATTCGTCGTCAATGTCGTCAGTTTGGATCTCTGCAAGCAGATGAACCAGAGTTCGGCGGTCTATCCGCCGGAGGTTGACGAGTTCGAGCGGGTGGGGCTGGCCAAGGCGCCGTGCCGTAACGTGAAGCCGCCACGCGTCGCCGCGGCGCCGGCGGCGATCGAGTGCATTCTTTATCAGACCATCCCGCTCAGGCCGAAGAGCGGCTTGCCGTCGGCGACGACGATCGTGATCGGCGAGGTCGTCGGCATCCATATCGACGATGCCATCCTCACCAATGGCCTGGTCGACACGCGGCGCCTGAAGCCCGTGGCCCGGCTCGGCTACATGGATTACTCGGTCACCGAAGAAATCTTCGAAATGCTGCGTCCCGATTTTCAGTTCGCCGGGAGGCCCAATGCCGATCACTGACGCCATGGTCCGGCAGGCCGCCGAGGACCTCTATTCCTGGGCGCTGCGCAAGGTGCCGGACGACACCAAGGCGGCCCTGGCGCGGGCCATGGAGAAGGAGACCAAGGAAGCGGCGCGGCAGACTTTGTTGCTGCAACTGCGCAGCGCCGAACTGGCCGAAAAGCGCGACACTTTCGTCTGCTCCGACAGCGGCGTTCCGGTCTATTTCGTCAAGATCGGCAGTGCCGCGCCGCTGCAATGCGACTTTCCGGCGGCGATCCGCCAGGGCTACGAGCATCTGGTCGAGACCATCGACCCGCCGATCCTCAAGCATGTCACCAACCCGCTGACCCTGGAGCGTGGGTATCACGGCAAAGACATGCCGATCGTCAGCTACGACTTCGAGAGCGGCCTGGATTACGTCGAAATGACGTGTTCTCCCAAGGCGCTCGGCTCGGGGCGCTGGGCGGCCTTGCAATTGTTCACTTTTCCGACGCTGGAAGAAATAGAGACCTACATCCTCGACGTCGCAATCACCGCCGGCGCGCAGCATTGCCCGCCGGTGGTGATGGGCGTCGGCATAGGCGGTACGTTCGATCATTGTGCTTCACTTGCTAAGAAGCAGACCTTGCGGCCACTCGGCACCGTGAATACCGATGCAACCTTGGCGGCAATGGAGGAGCGGCTGACCCGCGCCGTCAACAAGCTCGGCGTCGGGCCGATGGGCACCGGCGGCGACACCACGGTGCTCGGCGTGCACATCGATTATGCCTCCGGCCACGGCTTCACGCCGGTGGCGGTGTGCTTCAATTGCTGGATCAACCGCCGCACCCGCGCCAGGCTCTACGGCGATGGCCGCATCGAGCGCATGGAGTGACGCGATGAGCGGCATGGTCGAGCACGATCTCAAGCTGCCGCTGTCCGACGCCGATGTGCGCGCGCTCAAGGTCGGCGACATTGTTTATGTCAGCGGCGAAATCCACAGCACGGCCGGCATTCCGACGCACAAACGCATGCTCGAATGCCTCGCACGCGGCGAGGCGCTGCCGTTCGATCTCAAAGGCGGCGCGCTGTTCCACCTCGGCAGCTACAATATCGAGGACGCCGATGGCGGCCTCAAGATTCTGTATATCAACCCAACCACCAGCACGCGTTTCAATGACCTGATGCCGCAACTGATCCCGGCGCTCGGCTTGCGCCTGACCGGCGGCAAAGGCGGGCTCGACGCCCGGTCGGCACAGGCGATGAAGGATGCGGGCTGCGTCTATCTGTCGTTCCTCGGCGGCGGCGCGCCGATCCTAACCGACGCGATCAAGCGCGTCACCGGCATCGGCTGGCGCGACATGATCTCGCATTATCGTCTGGTGCGGATCGAGGTCGAACGGCTGGGACCGCTCACGGTCGCCATCGATGCCCATGGCAACAGCGTCTATGACGACACCATCAAGGCGATACAGGACAAGCGCGCTTCGATCCTGGCCGAATTGCGCGCCGATCGCGAGCGCGCTTAACGGACCGCGCCTTTGGCGCGCAACGTCGCGATCTCGTCGGCCGACAGGCCGAGGACGTTGCGCAGCACATCGTCGGTGTGCTCGGCGAAAACCGGCGGCGGCAGCTTGGTGCCGGTCTCGGTAGCGGAAAAGCGGATTGGATTGGCGACGACGCGCACGGTGCCAGCCTTCGTGTGCTCAACGCTTTGCAGCAATTCGCGGTGTTGCACCTGCGGGTGCGCGAACACGTCCTCGAAGGTGTTGAGCGGACCGCTCGGTACGCCGACCTTGTCGAGCGCGGCGTACCAGTTGTCGGCGGTGTCGGTCTTCAGGCGCTCGGCCAGGATCGGGATCAGCGCGTCGGCATTGCGCACGCGCTCGAGGTTGGACGTGAAGCGCGGATCGTCGGCGAGCTCCGGCCGACCGAGCAGCTCGACGAAGCGGCGGAACTGCGTGTCATTGCCGACCGCGATCATGATCGGCCTGTCGGCGCAGTCGAAGCTCTGCCAGGGGCAGGTGATCTGCGAGGCGGTGCCGTTGCGCCGCGGCAGCTTGCCGGACGACAGATAATTGGTCGCCATGTGCGAGGCGGCATGAATCTGCGTGTCGAGCAGGGCAATGTCGATGAACTGGCCCTCGCCCGAATGGGTGTCGCGGTGATTGAGCGCGGCGAGGATGCCCACGACGGCATAGAGCCCGGCGGTGATGTCGGAGATCGAATAGCCGACCAGGGTGGGGCCAGCGCCCGGTTTGCCGTCGGCGACGCCGGTCATGCTGAGCACGCCGCTCATCGCCTGAAAGATCGGATCGTAGCCGGGCAGGTGACTTAAGGGACCGGTCTGGCCGAAGCCGGTGATGGAGCAATAGACGAGGCGGGGATTGCGCGCCGCCACGGATTGATAATTTAGGCCAAAGCGGGCGAGGTTGCCGACCTTGAAGTTCTCGATCAGCACGTCGGCGCAGTCAATGAGTTGAAGGATCAGCGCCTGGCCTTCGGGCGTGCCCATGTCGATGGCGATCGACTTCTTACCGCGGTTCATCGCCAGGAAGGACGAGGTCTCGCCGGTCGGCTCGCCGTCGGGGCCGAGATGCGGCACGCCCATGCGGCGCACGTCGTCACCGCCCTTGACGTGTTCGACCTTGATGACGTCCGCGCCGAGATCGGCCAGCATCTGCGCCGCCCAGGGCCCGGCGAAGACCCGGCTGAGATCGAGCACCTTGATGTGCGACAGGTTACCCGGCACGGTCGTTCCTCCGGGCGCGGCTCCGATGGCCGGCCCTTCTTATAGTAATGTGCTAGGTTTATGAGTAATAAGGCGCCATGCCCGGCTGTCAATTGATTAAAAGCTAGTTTTTTCTGGGTAATTCACTATTTTGGCGTAGGGACAAAATCGCCGGCCGGTTGCGGCCGGCCGCGATCGGACGGCACCACGTATGGGACAGACGGCCCTCGGCAATAACACCGCTGAAGCGCTGCGCAAAAGTTCGGTCGCGCGCTATCTGCAACTGGCGAGCCTGTTCCGCCGCCGTATCGAATCCGGCGAATGGCTGGTCGATAGCAAAATCCCGACGGTGAAAGAACTCGCCGATCAGTGCGGTGTCGCCAGCATGACCATCCGCCAGGCGCTCGATCTGCTCGAGGCCGACGGTCTGATCGAGCGCTTCCGCGCCAAGGGCACCTTCGTCAAGAAGCAGCCGCAGCGCGACCTGTGGTGCAAGGTGCACACCGACTGGACCGGCCTGTTGCTGGCGCGCGAAAACGCGGTGATCGAGATCCTCTCGGACGAGCGCAATGTGCAATTGCCGCCGTATCACGGCGATGCCGGCATCGCGGCGCCGGCTTACCGGCACCTGAAGCGCCGGCATTCGCGCAATGGCGTCGCCTTCCTCCTGGCCGATGTCTATGTCGATGAACGTATCGTGCCGCTCATTCCCGAGAGCGCCTTCACCACAGCGACGGCAATGCGTCTGGTCGCCGATATCGCCGACCAGAAGATCGTCGATGCGCGCCAGGAACTCACTATCGGCGCCGCCGATCTGGAAACCTCGACGCGGCTCAACATCCCGCTCGGCGAGGCGGTCGCCAAGGTGCAGCGCGTTGCCGTCAACCAAGACGGCCATCTCATCCTGGTGGCCAATGGCATCTATCGCGGCGATATGGTGCGGATCGAGATGAAGCTGCGTTAGCGTGCGGTGGCTCAGGCCGGCGAGAAGCGTGCCGGACTCATGATTGTCACGAGATCGGCGGCTTGGCGGAAGCCCCAGAATGTGCATTAAGGCGAAGATAAATAACGGAAACGTAGTAAACTAGATAGACCGCCGCTTCTCGATCGCTCCCATGATGGATGGCGTGGACTGACGGAAATTCGTTATTTCCGCCAGAGATCTAGCTCAACCGTAGCAGAGCTGTGTCGTACCTTTCGACGGATTTTTTTGAGTTTTCGACCTTTCTACTCGGAATGAACAGAATGTGGCCGGCGGTAGCGATCTCCACGAACTGAGCGCCGGAAATCGTATCGCGCATGTGGCACATCGTCTCCGGCATCTTGCCGTCGTCCTTGCCGGCGATCAGCAATGTAGGCGCCGTGATACGCGGCAGCACATCGGCATAGGCGTAGTTCTGCAACGCGCGGGCGCAGGCTTCAAACCCGGCGAAGGGCGTTGTTGCGATCATCCGGCGCGCGCTGTCGGCGCGGCCTTCCTTGGCCTGATCGAACGAAAACCAGCATGCGACCGTGGCATCGGCGAAAGCGTCCATGCCGTCGCGGCGCGCCATGTCGATGCGCTCTTCCCAACCGGCGCCGCCGCCCGGCCCGGTGGCGGCCTGGCCGTCGCAGAGCACCAACCGTTCGATCCGCTGCGGTTGTCTAGCGTAGAGGTCGAGGCCGGTCGGCACGCCCATCGAAAGGCCGACAAAGGTGCAGGTCGCGATGCCGAGATGATCGAGCAGGACGCCGACGTCATCACCCAATTGATCGAAGGTGCAGGCCAAGGATGGGACGCTTGACCCGCCATGGCCGCGCTGGTGGTAGCTCAGCACGTGGAAATTCGGCGCGAGGGCGGCCGCCTGGCTGTCCCATAACGATATGTCGGTGCAGATTGAATTGCTGAACACGATCCACGGCACGTACCGATGGTCAGGAATCGGCGCCGTCGCTCTCGCCGAAGCGATTGAGCATGTCTTCTGTCGCCGCTGCATGCTGCATGCGAACGATCGCCTCGGCGAGTTGCAAGTCCTGACGGCGGATCGCATCGATCAGCAGGCGCTTTTCGCGGGCGAGCCCACGCTGCCGGCCTTCGCCGTAGCCGAAGCGCCGCCGGAAAGCACTGATCAGTTCCCAGCCGCGCAGGAAGATGCGATGCGCTTCGTAGTTGTCGGCGGTGGCAACGATGGTGGCGTGGAATTCGCGATTGAGCACGAGACTGGCTTCGAAATCGCCCTTGTCGATCGCGGCCTCGAAGTCGGCAGCGAGTTTTTCCAGCGTATCGATCTTTTCCAGCGTCATTCTGCGAATGCCGCCCTTGAGCGCGAAAACGCGCAGCTCTGTATTGATCTCGAACAGGTCATTGACGAAATGCTGATCGAGACGACGCACTGTGGCGCCGCGGTTTGGCTCGATCTCGATCATGCCTTCGCCTTCGAGCTTGCGCAGCGCTTCGCGCAGTGGCATCGGACTGAAGCCGAATTGGCTCGACAGATCGGCAACCTTGAGGCGTTGGCCGGGGCTGTATTGCCCCGACACGATGGCCTGCCGGATCATTGTCGTGGCCTGCTCGACGGATGTGAGGGACAGGTCCTCGACGGCGCCCTGATCCCGGCTGCCGTTGGTCTTTGCTCGCCCGACATGATTTGCCATCAGAGCCTCACTTTAGCGCCCTGCCGCCCGGCAGGCGGTGCCACGTCGCTTTCATAGCGGGCGATGGGGCTGCAGGCAAAGATTGAAACATTCCATCCACTGTCAGACGGCTTGTGGACGCTTGCGCACCATGGCGGCATGGTCGGCGTCGATGACGACGGTCCCGTCCTGGTTGATGAGTTCGGTCTTTTCGATGACGATGCCGTGGCCGTTTTTGCTTTCGCGCTTGCTGTCGAACACGACGCGGACATGGAGCACGTCGCCGGGGAAAATCGGCTGACGAAATCGCACTTTGTCCCAGCCGAGCGAGGCGATCGAGGTGTTTTCGTAGAGTTTCAACTCGGATTTAAGCCCCTCGATCAGCGCCAGCCCATAGAGCCCATGGGCGATGGTCCGGCCGAAGCTGGTATTTTTGCAGTAGGCCTCGTCGGTATGCAGCGGATGGCGGTCGCGGGTGACGTCCGCAAACGTCAGGACGTCGCCGGTCGTGACCTCGTGGCTATCGCTGAGAACCTCATCACCGATCACGACGTCCTCATAATAGAGGTCGATGAATTGCTCTCGCGGCTTGGTCTGCATCATGCGTCTCCGGCGATAGGTGTCGCTGACATTCTGGTTGTCGTCGTCTCGATCGATTAAACGAATTCGCGCAGACCGGCCTTGTCGACGGTCTCGATGATCTTCTTCGCCGCCGCCGGCAGAACCGGCAGCAGAGGCGGGCGCGGAATGGGGTTATCGATGATGCCGAGATGGGCGAGGCCCATTTTCAGCCGCGTATGCATGTCGATCAAGGGCGGCGCGCCATAGATCGTGCGCGTAATCGGATACAGCCGGTCATTGATCGCGCGCATCAGCGGCAGGCCCTCGGCGACGGTCGCCTTCCACAAGGCGCACAGCCAATGCGGCGTCATGTTCGCCATGCCGGACAGAATGCCGTCGGCGCCGGTCGCCATCTGCGCGAACATCCAGAGATAATTCGACGCCAGAATGGCCACATCCGGCGCCGCCGCCTTGATCTGGCGCAGATTGTCTTCGTACAGCGTGATGTCGGCGCTGCCTTCCTTGATGGCGACGACGCGCTTGCGCTGACTCAGCTCAGCCAGAATGGCGGTGCTGAAACCGCTGCCGGACGCGACCGACTGCTGGAAGATCGACACCGGAATGTCGATTTTGGCCAGCACGGCATCGACGTAATCGAGCGCGAAACGCGGGTCGTTGCCGGCGCCGGCCGAAAATTGCGGCATCGGAAACAGCACCGCGACATCGGCGCCGTTATCCTGGGCTAGCTGCGCCTGCGCGATGGCGTCGGCGGTCGAGTAGGGGATGACACCGGACATCAGCGGCTTGTCCTTGCCGATGAAGGCGCGCGTGCGTTTGAGCACTTCGGCGCGCTCGGCCGGCGTCAGAGCCGCGCCTTCGCCGGCATGACCGTTGACGAACACCGCGGCGATGCCCTCCGGGGTCGTGCAATATTCCAGCAGCCGGTCGTAGCTCTTCCAGTCGATGGAGAGGTCGTCGTTGAACGGCAGGACGGTTGCGACGGTGACGCCGGAGAGGGACAGCTTCTTCATGTCAATTCCTTCGGTGCAACGCGGCTTCCGCCAGCGTCGCTTTCGGGCTCGTTTTCAGACCCATGGGGCCCGAGCGGAAAATGCGCGCATCCATGGTCTTGAGATCGGGCGACACCGCCGGCGCGAACTTCATCTGATCGAGCACGTCTTCTTTCAGACGAACGCCGGGCGCGATTTCGATGAGGACAAGGCCTTCTTGAGCGAGCCTGAATACGGCGCGTTCGGAAACGAACAGCACGTCCTGGCCGCGCTGCCGCGCCAGTCGGCCGTTGAAGCTAATCTGGCCGACCGCCGGCACGAACTTCTTGAACTTGCCTTCGCGCGCGATCGTCAGGGCGCCGTCGCCAATCGCGATATCGAGGCCGCCGCCGGTCAGCGTGCCGCTGAACACCAGACGCTTGGCGTTCTGCGTGATATCGATGAAACCGCCGGCACCGTCATAGCGATCGCCGAACCGGGTGACATTGACGTTACCCTCGGCGTCGACTTCGGCGAAGGACAGGAAGGCGCAAGTGAGGCCGCCGCCATCATAGAAGTCGAACTGATAGGGCTGGTCGATGATAGCGCGCGGATTATAGGCGGTGCCGAATTCGCGGGCGTAGCCCGGCACGCCGCCGATGACGCCGGCTTCCACGGTCAGCGTCATGATATCTTCGATTTCCTCTTCCGCGGCGACATTGGGAATCATCGCGGAAACGCCGACGCCGAGATTGACGACGTCGCCGCGGCGCAATTCGAAAGCGGCGCGGCGCGCGATGACGCGCTTGTCGCTCAACGGATCGGGCTTGATCGAAGAGATCGGAATGCGGGTTTCGCCGCAGCGGCTCGGATCGTAGACCGTGGTGTAGGTTTGCATCTGCTCCGGCACCACGACGAAATGGTCGATCAGAAAGCCCGGGATCTTCACCAATTGCGGATGCAAAGTGCCGCGTTTGACCTGCCGCTTGACCTGGCAGACGACAATGCCGCCGGCGTTGTGGACGGCCTGTGCGATCGACAGGTCTTCGCGGGTCGTGGCTTCGTGTTCCATCGCCACGTAGCCATCTTCGTCGACGCTGGTGCCGCGCAGGAAGGCAATGGTCGGCGTCGGCGCCTGGTACAGCAGCCAGTCGCGGCCGGCCAGCTGCACGAGTTCGACCATCGGCGTAATGGTGCGCTTGTTCATGCGCCCGCCTTCCTGGCGCGGGTCCATATAGGTGTGCAGGCCGACATGGGTGACGACGCCCGGCTGCTTGGCCGCCATGCTGCGGAACAGTTGCGTCATCACGCCTTGCGGAAAATTGTAGCCCTCCATCGCCTCATCGACGATCAGTTTCATGAACGGCAATTGCAGGCCGAAATTGCTGCCGAAGACGCGGGCGACAAGCCCTGGATAAGCAAGACAGCACAGGCCTTTTTCGGTGACGGCGCCGATACCGGTCACATGCAGCAAGGTCAGATCGCGCGGGTGGCTGTGCGCGACGAAGCGCTTTTCCAGGCTTTCGAGAATGGCTTCCGGCACGCCGGTGCCGCCATTGCCGCCGACGACAAGAATGTCGCCGTTCTTGACCAGAGCGGCGGCGTCATCCGGGCTGATGATGCTGATCATGGCGCGGCCTCAGGCGAGTTCTTTCTCGAGCTGGCGCGCGATGATCATGCGCTGGATCTGGTTGGTGCCTTCGTAAATCTGCGACAGGCGCACGTCGCGGAAGATGCGCTCGATGCGATATTCCTTCGAATAGCCATTGCCGCCATGGATCTGCAGCGCATTGGAGACGTGCTGCATGGCCATATCGGTGGTGAACAGCTTGGCGTGCGCCGCTTCCTTGGCGATCGGGAAACCGGCATCGTACAGCTTGGCGGCGTGATGGATCAGCAGGCGCGCCGCCGCGATGTCCTTCGACATGTCGGCCAGCATGAACTGGATCGCCTGGAACTTGATAATCTCGGAGCCGAACTGGCGTCGGCTCTTGGCATAGGCGACCGCGTCCTCCATGGCGCCTTGCGCCATGCCGAGCGCCATCGACGACATCATCAGGCGCGAGAAGTTGAAGTTTTCCATCGCCATCTTGAAGGCCTGGTTTTCCGGGCCGATGCGGTTCGCGACCGGCACGCGCACCTGGTCGAAGCTGATCTGGCAGTCTTCCAGACCGTGCATGCCGAGCAGCTCTTCTGATTTGCCGCGGGAGATGCCCTTGTGGTCGGCCTCGACCAGAATGCAGCTGATGCCGCGGTGGCCGGCATCCTTGTCGGTCTTGGCGAAGATCATAATGAAGTCGGCGATGCGACCGAAGGTGACCCAAGCCTTGGTGCCGCTGATCACGTAGTCGTCGCCGTCGCGCAGGGCGACGGTGCGCATCGCCGCGACGTCGGAGCCGCAGTCGGGCTCGGTGGCGGCGGTGGCCGGAATGGCATCGCCGCTGAGCAGGGCCGGGATCCACATCTTCTGCGTCTCGGTACCGTGCTGGTGCAGGAAGTGCGCGGCCTCGACCGGAATGGCGTAGGCGTTGCCAAGCGCACCTGAAGCGCGTGCGATTTCCTCCATGACGATGCAGGTGGTGACGGTGTCGAGCCCGGCGCCGCCGGCCTCCGGCGCCAGAGAGACACCGAACAGGCCGAGATCGGCCATTTCCTTGTACAAAGCACGCGGAAATACGTCGTCGCGGTCGATCGCGGCCGCGGCCGGCATGATCCGGTCCTGGGTGAAGCGGCGGACGCTGTCGCGGAGCATTTTCTGGTCGTCGGTGTAGAAGTGATCCATCTCTCAGCCCTCTGGCTAATATTTGATCAAATATGCAAAATTATGCGTCAGCCAATTGGCCGGCGTGGGACACCTCGCTGGGGTCTCGCTCGAAGAAGTAGATGACGACGGCCTTGGCCGTCGTGCCATAGGCGGCGGCGAGGGCCTCGGTGACCTTGGCGGCGGCGGCGGCGCGCAGCGCGCGGCTTCGGCTGTAGGCATGAAGTTTCACGAATATGCGTTTGGTGTCAGCCGCATCGCCGTATTTTCCCGCGTGACCGTAGGCTTCCGGAGCGATGGCGAAGAAATACAGTGACACGGTTTCCGGCTCGACCGCGAAGGCTTCGCACAGGGCGGCGGTGGCGCGCTCGGTCGCCATTTTTCGCGCCGCGGGCCGGGCGTCGAAGTCGAAGATTTCCAGGAAGGGCATGTCAGTCCTGCTTACCGATTGAGCAGAAAATGCAGCTGCGCATTTTTCTCGCAATAAATCCTGTTTCTGAATTGACATTTAATCTGATCAAATGTCAATTTGATAAAATAATATTAGATCAATAGCGGTGCGACTGGATTTCGCCGCTGTTATCGGTTCACGAGGAAGCGTGATGAGCGACTTTCGCGGCAGCTACACAGTGATGGTGACGCCCTTTGCCGATGACTGCCGCCTCGACGAGGCGCGGTTGCGCGGCTTCGTCGACTGGCAGATCAAGGAGGGCGTGCAGGGCCTGATCCCGCTCGGCAGCACCGGTGAATTCCTGTCGTTGACCCGCGAGGAGCGCCACATGGTGGCGTCCACCGTGATCAACGAGGCGAAGGGCCGGGTGCCGGTGCTGGTCGGCACCGCCGCCGAATGGACCGACGAGGCCGTATCACTGAGCAAGGAAGCCGAAGCGCTCGGGGCCGACGGCGTCATGGTGGTGCCACCTTA
This sequence comes from Pseudolabrys sp. FHR47, assembly GCF_005153485.1. Classification (NCBI taxonomy): domain Bacteria; kingdom Pseudomonadati; phylum Pseudomonadota; class Alphaproteobacteria; order Hyphomicrobiales; family Xanthobacteraceae; genus Pseudolabrys; species Pseudolabrys sp. FHR47. The sequence goes on along the minus strand of NZ_CP039740.1, from coordinate 3,014,623 downwards.
TTACTCGTCGCCAACCGAGGACGAGTTGTTCGTGCACTACCGCAAGATCGCCGAGGCGATCTCGATCCCGGTGATGGTCTACAACAATCCCAATACCGCCAATGTCGATCTGAAGGCGAGCTTCGTCGCCCGCCTCGCCGAGATCGACAATATCTCCTACATCAAGGAATCGAGCGGCGACGTCACGCGGACCACCGAGATCATCCGTCTGTGCGGCGATCGCATGACCGTGTTCGCCGGCTATCACCCGTGGGAGAGCTACCTGGTCGGCGCGCAGGGCTACGTATCGGTCTTCTCCAACATCGCGCCGGCGCTCTCGACCGAACTCTTCAAGGTGACAGTCGACCAGGCCAACCCGAACGCCGGGCGCGATCTTTATTTCCGCATTCTATCGCTGCTCGAAGCACTGAGCGGCGATCTTTACGTGTCGGCGACCAAGGCGGCGCTCGGTTTGATCGGGCGCCCCGTCGGTCCGCCGCGGCCTCCGCGCCTTCCTCTCCCGGCTGGGAAGATCGCGTCATTGAAGCCGGTGCTTGCGAGCTTGGGACTGTTGCCGGCGTCCCGATAACACCGCCGGGCACGTCGTTGGCCCGGTCCATCGGAAATGCATGGAGTCACGAAAGGGGATTCTCATGAAGATCAGAATGACGCTGCTAGCTCTGTTATTGTCCGCCGCACCGCTGATGTCGGCCTCCGCGGCCGAGGTCGTCCTCAAGGCCAGCCATAACGCCAACGCGACCGAGCCGTACAATCTCGGTCTCGAGCGCATGAACGAGATTCTCAAGAAGAAGACCGGCGACAAGGCCGAAATCAAGATCTTCCCGAACGCCCAGCTCGGCGACGAGAAGGAAAGCATCCAGGGCACGCAGCTCGGCACCATCGACATCGCCGTGACCGCGAACGAGACCCTGGTGAACTTCGTTCCCGATCTCAGCGTGTTCAGCATGCCGTTCCTGTTCGGGGACGCGGCGCAGATGAACCGCGCACTTGCCGACCCGGCGGTACGCGACGACGTCAACAAGATCCTCGCCAAGAAGGGCTTCCATCTGCTCGGCTTCTTCTCGGCCGGTACCCGTCACATCATGACCAAGAAGCCGATCAAGTCGATCGCCGACCTTCATGGCATGAAGATCCGCACCATGCAGAACCCGGCCCATATCGCCGCGTTCAAGGATTTCGGCGCCAACCCGACGCCGCTCGCCTATAGCGAGCTCTACGGCGCGCTGCAGACCGGCGTCGTCGACGGCGCCGAAGCGGCCAACACCAACTACTTCTCCAAGAAGTTCTACGAAGTGGCGCCGGACTGGGCGCTGCTCGGCTGGCTCGAACTGGTCGCCCCGGTGATCATGGGCGAACAGCGCTTCCAGGCCCTGCCGAAGAACGTGCAGGTCGCGTTGACCGATGCCGCCAACGAAGCCTCCGCCTATCAGCGCAAGGTCTATCTCGACAGCGACAACAAGCTGTTCGACGAACTGGTCAAGCAGGGCGTCAAGGTGACCAAGCCCGACCCGGCGCCGTTCCGCGCCGCCGCGGAAAAGGTCTATGCCGGCTACATCACCACCGACGGCCAGAAAGAGCTCTTCAAGTTGATCAAGGCCGTAAAGTAAGATCGGGCGGGGCCGGGCGCCTGCGGGTGTCCGGCCTCGTTCTCTGCCACGCAAGCAGCGGAAAGGGCGGGCCAATCATGCAAGCGCGGAGCGCCGTTTCGGCCGGGATCGATGGCCTGCGCCAGGCGATGTCGGCGATCGTCATTGCGCTGTTCGTCGTCATGATGGCCGCGGTCATCATCCAGGTGCTCGGCCGCTACGTCTTCAACTATTCCATCGCAATCGCTTCAGAAGTCGCGACCTACGGCCAGATCTGGCTGGTCATGCTCGGCGCCGGCATCGCCATGGCGCGGCACCAGCATGTCGCCATCACCTTGTTTCACGGCCATCTCGCCCTGCCGGTGGCGCGCGCGATGAGCGTCGTAATCGCCGCCGTCACCATCGCCTTCCTCGGCGTCATCGCCTATGGCAGCATTCCGTTGATCCGGCTCGGTTTCATGCAGACCTCGGCGGCGATGGATATGCCGATGTGGATCATGTACGCCTCGATGCCGATCGGCGCCGCCTATATCGCGCTTGAGTTGGTCGTCTCGGTCATCGCGCGCTGGGGTAATCCATTCGTCCCGCCGGCCGCCGATTTCGAAGAGGATGTGGCGTAATGAGCGTCATTCTCGTCGGTTTCCTGCTGTTGTTGCTGCTCGGCGTTCCGGTTGTCTTCGTCCTTGGCGTCTCTGCGGTGATGGCGTTGTTGACCACCACCCAGGTGCCGGTGGTCATCGTCACCCAGCGCATTTTTGCCGGACTTGATTCTTTCACACTGATGGCGATTCCGTTCTTCGTCTTCGCCGGCATCGTTATGGATGCGGGCGGTATCTCGACGCGGATCGTCAATTTTGCCACCGCGCTGGTCGGCTGGATCACCGGCAGTCTGCTGCTGGTGTCCTGTGTCGCCGCCGCCGGTCTCGCTGCGATCTCCGGGTCCGGCTCGGCCGATACGGCGGCGATATCCTCGATCATGCAGCCACAGCTCAGGCGGCGGCGCTATGACGTCGATTTCGGCGCCGCCGTCATCGCCTGCGCCGGCGCGCTGGCGCAGGTCATTCCGCCAAGCCTGACCATGGTGATCATCGCGGTAATCTCCAACCTGTCGATCGGTGCGCTGTTCCTGGCCGGCGTCGTGCCGGGCTTGCTGTGCATCGTAGCCATCATGGTTTCGGCTTACGTCTTCGCGCGCCGGGGAGGGCCGCAATATCGCGAGATCGAGTCCTTCACGGTCGGACGGCTGCTGCGTACCGGTTACGAGGCGTTGCCCGCTTTCGGGATGCCGCTCCTGATCCTCGGCGGAATCCTGGGCGGTGCCTTCACCCCGACGGAGGCAGCAGCCGTTTCCGGCCTTTACGGCGTGTTGGTCGGCCTGTTCGTCTACCGCGAACTCAAGTTCAAGGCGCTGCCGCAGCTCATCCTGCGCGCGGCGTCGCTGTCGGCGGCGGTGATGCTGATCATCGGCACGGCCAGCGTATTCGCCTGGCTGATCGCCAATGACAACGTGCCGGCGCTGCTTGGCAACTGGATCAGCCACGTCGCCTCCGGCCCGGTGATGTTCCTGATCATCGTCAACGTCCTGTTCCTGATCATCGGCATGTTCATGGAGACGATCGCGGCGATCCTGATCGTCGTGCCGGTGCTGACGCCGCTCGCCGGGCACTTCCACATCGATCCGATCCACTTCGCACTGATCGTCGTGCTCAACTGCGCCGTCGGCACGGTGACGCCGCCTTACGGCATTTCGCTGTTCGTCGCTTCCAGCGTCGCCAACCGCACGGTGCTGCAGGTCGCCAACAGGCTCTGGATGCCGCTCGCCGCGATGGTCGCCGTTCTGCTGCTGGTGACCTTTGTGCCCGAGCTGTCGCTGGCCTTGCCGCGGATGGCGGGACTGCTGAAGTAGCCGCCGATGCCGGGTGACAAATGCCAGACGATAGGGACAACCGTATGATGGCCGAGGACGCCAAGGCGATGAGCTTCGGCGAGCGGCTGCGCCAGCTCGCGACCCAGCGTGGTGACCGGCCAGCGTTGACCATCCTTGAAGCGGGCGGCGGCGTACAGACAATTGGTTGGGCTGAACTCAACCGGCTGGTCGATCGGCTGGCGCATGTGATCGCGGGCCACGCGGCCGGCAAAGGGACGGTCGTCGGCATCGGTCTGCACAATGGCCTAGCCCATGTCGCAACGGTGCTGGCCACATGGCGCGCCGGTTGCACGACCCTGGTGTTCGATCCGGGCACGCCCATCGAGCAGATGATCCTTCTGTTCGACCGTGCCGGTGCGGCTCTTGCCATCGTCGAGGACGGGCAGGCGGGGGCTGAGCCGCGGTTGGTGGACCGGGCGGCCTTGATGGCGGCCGCGCAGGCGGCGCCGGAGACGCCGTTCGCCGACCGCGTGCCGCGGCCGGGCAAGATCATGATGACGGGCGGGTCAACCGGCTTGCCGAAGCTGATGGCGGACGACCTGCCATGGAAAAGCGTGCCGGGCGCGGCCTGGGGCAACGTCGCGCGCGCGCTCGGCTTTCGTCCCGACCAGGTGCAACTCGTATGCGGAGCGATGTCGCATAATGCGCCGCTCACCTGGGCGCAGCTCGGCCTGTTCGAAGGCCATCATCTGGTCGTCATGGAAAGGTTTGACGCATCGCGTGCGCTGCGCGCGATCGACGAGTACGGCGTCCAGTTCGTCATGGTGGTGCCGACCATGATGGTGCGGTTGCTCGATGCGCTGAAGGACATCGACGTGACGTTCGCGACGCTCGAGGCCTTCTACCATACCGCAGCCGTCTGCCCGATCTGGCTCAAACACGCCTGGATCGACAGGCTCGGGGCCAGCCGCGTGTTCGAAATGTATGGCTCCGGGGAAAATGTCGGGCAGACCATCATAACCGGTGACGAATGGCTCGCCCATCCCGGGTCGGTCGGGCGTTCCTTCGAGACAGATGTGCGTGTGCTCGATGCCGACGGCAAACCTCTGCCGGAGGGCGAGATCGGCGAACTGTTCATGAAGCGGTGGTCGACTGCGGGCGGAACCAGATTTCTCGATCCGGCCCATGTCGCGCGCTCCGATCCGGACGGTTTCGTCTGTGTCGGCGACTTGGCTTGGCTCGACGGCGATGGCTATGTGTACCTCGCCGGTCGGCGCGATGATGCGATCAATTCGGGCGGAATCAAAATTCATCCGGAAAAGGTCGAGGCGGCATTGTTGTCGCACCCGGCTGTGCGTGACGTGGTCGTCGTCGGCGTGAGCGACCGCGAATGGGGCCAGCGCGTTCATGCGGTGATCGAACTGCGCGCCGGCATCGGCGACGTTACGCTCGACGATCTACGCCATCATGGGCGCGTGCAATTGGCCGCCGCCGAGTTGCCCAAGAGCATGACCGTTGTCGAGCGGCTGCCGCGTGACGGCTTCGGCAAAGTGCGGCGGCGCGCGGTGCGCGATCTGCCCGCCGTCGCGCAAGCCGCGAACTGATGCCGGCGCGGCTGCTTCTTGCTGGTGCGTGTCCGGATGACTTGGCGGGCCGCCGCTCCTTCACGGAATTGGTGGACCCGTCGGCGTATTTGCACTCCTGAATAGTCGCCAACGCGTTTTGAGTTCGGGGCGCGCGGCTGTCATTTGGTCCGCGGCTATTTCGCATCGTTAGCCGCCTCATGGTGCAACTGCTGGTATTGCGACGGCGTCATGCGGACGGATTTGCGGAATTGTCGGGTAAACGCAGCCTGGTCGCCATAGCCGCAATCCAAGGCAATGCGGCTGATCGGGTCGTTGCTCTGGCGCAATCGGCTACAGGCGAGTTCAATACGGGTGCGCACCAGATATTGTCTGGTCGATACCCCGAACAGCGCCCGCATGCGAAGATCAAGTTGGAAAGCCGAGAGTCCGGCGCGCGCCGCTAGATCGCTCACGCGGACAGGGGTGTCGACGTTTGCGTGGATGTAGTCTATCGCGAGCGATAGGCTGTTCATATCGTAGTGCGTTTGCGATAGGGACTGCAGATCGCGGGAAATGCCGCACAAACCGACGATGCGCTTGTCGCGATTGAGAAGCGGCTCCTTCCAGGTCAGGCACCAGCCTTCCTCTCCGCTGGGGTAGAGAATGAGCTCCAGCTGGCCGTGCATTGGCCGCCCGGAGCCTGCGACGCTCATGTCCTGCGCAGCGATGCGCTGCCCGAGCAAGCCGGGAAATACTTCCTGGGCGGTAAGGCCGATCAATTCGCTCTTGTGCTTGCGACCGGTGCGAGCGACCAGCGTCTGATTAACCGCCGCATAGCGTCCCTCGAAGTCCTTAAGGAAGAACACGGTATCGGGAATAGCGTCGAAAAGATCCTCGCCGGCAAACGGCCGGTCGATCGCTGTGAGCAGGTGATCGCGGATTTCGCTTGGACTGGTGCTGCGGCGCTTCATGTCCATTGTGGTCGGGGGGGCGTCGTCGGGGGCCTTGGTCGAGAGACTGGTCCAGAGTTATGCCGATTCCGGGCGGGCCGCTATGGTTTCCGCTAAGACAAACCTACCACAGATTGGCGATATAGGCTGATGCGTGACGTGCCTATGCGAGTTATCGACAGTCATACGGAAGGTGAGCCGACTCGCCTCATCATCGAAGGCGGGCCGCCTCTTGGAACCGGGCCGCTCGATCTGCGCCGTCAGCGCTTCGCCGCGCAGTTTGATCGCTACCGCAGTTTCGCCGTGAACGAACCGCGCGGATACGATGCCCTGGTCGGCGCGCTGTTGTGCGAGCCGGAAGACAAGAGCTGCGCGGCAGGCGTTATCTTCTTTAACAACGTCGGCTACCTCGGGATGTGCGGGCACGGAACGATCGGGCTTGCAGTCACGCTTGCGCACATGGGCCGCATTCGTCTTGGGGCCCACAAGATTGAAACACCCGTCGGCATTGTGCATGTGAACCTTACCTCGTCGAATGAGGCAACGATCGAGAATGTCGCGAGCTATCGCTACCGCGAGGCGGTAAGCGTGAACGTCCCCGGGATCGGCGAGCTTGCGGGAGACGTGGCGTGGGGTGGCAACTGGTTCTTCTGCGTTCATGAAGCGCCATTCGCGCTGACGATGACTAACGTCCCAAACTTGTCGCGAACAGCCGACGCCGTGATGGCCGCGCTACGGGCGCAAGGGATCACGGGCAAGGACGGCGCCACGATTGACCATATCGAGTTCTACGGCCCGCCGACGCAAAAAGGCGCCCACAGTCGCAACTTCGTACTTTGTCCCGGCGGAGCTTATGACCGTTCGCCCTGCGGCACCGGTACAAGCGCAAAAATCGCATGCCTTGCCGCAGCCGGGACGCTTGGGCCTGGTGAAGATTTCGTGCAGGAGAGCATCGTCGGCAGTTCGTTTACGGCGCGCTATCGACGCGATGCAACAGGTGCGATCATCCCGAGTATCACCGGTCGCGCTTACGTTACCGGCGAGGGCACACTTCACCGGGCCCCTGCCGATCCTTTCGCCGACGGTCTGCGCACGATTTGAGCAGTTCTCTCCCGGCCAGTCAGCGTTTCTGTTGGACGAATCGGGTTCGCTTCCTGAACCGCCGCGGTGCTTTGCGCGGTGAGTGGTCCGGGGTTGTGCCGATTCCCCACTTGCCGCTTTCGCTTCCGCAAAGACAAATCTGCTGTCGGTCAGCGATCATTTTTCCAATGAGCAGCAGCCTCGAGTCGATACCAGGTGAAGGGCTGTTGGCCTGCTTTTTGCTCCGCCATACTGGCCCGGTTTCTTCTCCGTCGGCTACCCGGAAAATGGGGTTTGTACGGCGTTCATGGATCAACCGGTCACCAGACACGAATGTGCATCACCGGCGCCGCGATCCGGCTCTGAAATTGTGTAGTTCCATGGCCTCATTCGGCCTGAAAGGATTGGCCTTGCATGACCAAAGGCGTTGGTGGCTCGACTCCTGAACAGGAGTTCGCGCGTATGGAGAAGATGACTGCCGACGTCGTGCCGATTGGAAACGAGGAACGGATGGCGCGGATAGCGCACGCGCAAGCACTTATGCGCGAACAGGGCATCGCAGCGCTTTATCTCGATACGTCGGTCAATCTTTCCTATTTTACTGGGCTGAACCTCAAAGCCACAGAACGGCTTCACGGCGCGCTGATCCCGGCCGATGGGCCGGTTGTCTATCTCAGCCCCGCATTCGAAGAGCCGAAGACGCGCTCGCTACTCCACTTCGGTGACGATATCAGGGTGTGGGAGGAACACGAGGATCCGACCGCGCTCGTTGTCGAGACGGCTGCAGGGCTCGTCGCTTCGGGAACGACTATTGCCGTCGACCCGGCAACGCCCTTCTTCACCTTCGACGGCATGCGCCGCGCCGGCAATCGGTTCGATTTCACGAACGGCGCATCGATTACTGCCGCGTGCAGGGTTGTGAAATCGCCCGCCGAGATCGCCCTCATGCAGCGTGCCAACGAAGTCTCGCTGGAGGTTCACAAGGCCGCCGCGCGTATCCTCCGCGAAGGGATCACCACGACAGAGGTGCAGACTTTCGTCCTGGAAGCGCACCGGCGCCTCGGCGCAACCCCGCCTCCTGGCACGCCGCTCGTCCTGTTCGGCGAAGCGACGGCCTATCCCCATGGCGTCAGCTACCCGCAGACGCTTGCGTATGGCGACATGGTGCTGCTCGATATCGGCGGCTTCGTCGGGACCTATCGTTCGGATATGACGCGGACCTACGTGTTCGGCGAGCCAAATGCACGTCAGCGCGAAATCTGGGATCTCGAGAAGAAGGCGCAAGCTGCGGGCTTTGCCGCCGCGGTCATTGGGGCTCCGTGCGCAAGCGTGGATAATGCTGCGCGCGGCACGATCGCCGCCGCTGGCTTCGGCCCCGGCTACAAACTCCCTGGTCTCCCGCACCGAACCGGACATGGCATCGGGTTGGAAGTCCACGAGGAAACCTACATGGTCATGGGCAATATGACGCCGCTCGAAGCCGGCATGTGCTTTTCGGTCGAGCCGACGATTTGTATTTACGGCGAGTTCGGCATTCGTCTGGAGGACTGCGCCTACATGACGGCAGACGGGCCGCGCTGGTTCACCGAGCCCTGCGCAAACGTCGACGACCCTTTCGGCTATGATGCGTGATCGGCCGCCGCGCGCCGTTCGGCGCGAGCATGTTTTCGTAGCGCCGCCAACGGGCGCAAAACTGATGGAGACCGCGACGTGAGCCAATACCTCTTCAAGAACTTCGGTATGCTCGATCCCACGCGGGATGAAGTTCTTGGCGACCACGAGATCCTGGTCGAGAACCAATTGATCCGCGAAATTGCTGATCGCCCCATCAAGGCCGCGGATGCAGCGGTGATCGATTGCGGCGGACGGACATTGATGCCCGGACTGATCGATTGTCACGTGCATGTGGTGCTGAGCGAAGTCTTCATCCGCCAGCTCGAGAATATCCCGCTGACCCTGATGACGGCGCGTGCGATGCAGGCCATGCGTTCCATGCTCGACCGGGGCTTCACGACGGTGCGAGACACCGGCGGGGCCGACTGGGGCCTCAAGACCGCGGTCGACGAGGGGCTGATCGCCGGGCCGCGTCTCTTCATCGCTGGCCGCGCCATAGGCCCAACCGGCGGGCACAGTGACAGCCGGCGTCGCACCGACACCGCCATCAGCTGTCCGTGCTGCAGTGCGCTCGCCTTCAGCATGGGCGTGGCCGACGGCGAGACGGAGGTCAGGAAGGCTGTGCGCGAGGAGATGCGCCAGGGCTGCAATCACGTGAAGATCATGATGTCCGGCGGCGTCGCTTCTCCCTACGACCCTCTCGATTCCATGCAGTTCTCCGTAGGCGAAGTGGCGGCCGCGGTCGAAGAGGCGAGGGCGTTTGGACGCTATGTCTGCGCCCATGCTTATACGCCCGAAGCCATCACGCGCGCCGCGCATGCCGGCGTGCGCACGATCGAGCACGGCAATCTCATCGACGAGCCGACGGCCAAACTGATGGCCGAGAAGGACATGTTTCTCGTCGCCAATCTCGTTGCCTACTACGCGATGAAGGAGCGGGCGGCTGAATTCGGCATGAACGCCGAGATGCTGGAGAAAAACGATCTCGTTATCGAAGGCGGCCTGCGGTCCCTGGAGATCTGCAAGCGCGCCGGGGTGCCGGTTGCCTATGGCAGCGATCTTCTGGGCCCCCTCCAGGTCGACCAGAGCCGCGAGTTCCGGATCCGCAGCGAGGTCGTGTCGCCCCTGGAGATTATTCGCTCGGCAACCACCATCGCAGCCAAGGTCTTGAGGCAGGAAGGAAAACTCGGCTGCCTCGCTCCGGGCGCTTTCGCCGACCTGATCGTGGTTGACGGTGATCCGCTGCGCAACATCGACCTTCTCGGTGGGCAGGGCGATCACATCCCGCTCATCATGAAGGATGGCGCACTGCATAAAAACACACTGAATTGATCGGAGGATAGCTCTCCCTCGACATCTCGAAAATGGATTGCGAACATGACGGCGCGAAATCTCCTGCTCCTGAAGAATCTGCGGCTGCTCGAACCCGCATTCGAGGAGCCGCGCGACGGCTATGAAATCTTGATCGAAGGCGAGCGCATCAGCGAAGTCGCTGATCGTCCAATCGCCAGTGCCGCAGCCGACGTGATCGATTGCGGCGGCCGTGTCGTCATGCCGGGGCTGATCGACTGCCACGTCCACAGTATGCACAGCGAAGTTTACATGCGGCGCATGGAGGACGTGCCATTGACGCTCGCCACCGCGCGGGGCGCAAAACGCCTCAAGGAAATGCTCGATCGCGGCTTCACCACGGTGCGAGACACCGGCGGCACCGACTGGGGCATGAAGATGGCCATCGATCAGGGCCTGATTCCCGGTCCGCGCCTCTTTATCGCGGGACGCTCGATCGGCCCCACTGGCGGCCACAGCGATGGCCGTTCGCGGACTAACCCGGGCTATGCCTGCCCGTGCTGCAACGGCATGGCCTATCTGCGGCTGGTCGCCGATGGCGAGCCCGCCGTGCGCAAGGCGGTGCGCGAGCAGATGCGGCAGGGCTGCGATCACGTGAAGATCATGGTTTCGGGCGGCGTCGCTTCGCCCTATGACCCGCTCGACTCGCAGCAGTTCTCCGCTGCCGAAATCATCGCGGCGGTCGAGGAAGCCGAAGCCTTCGGCCGCTATACTCTGGCCCATGCCTATTCGGCCGAGGCCATTATCCGGGCCGTCACGCATGGCGTGCGAACGATCGAGCACGGCAATCTGATCGACGAACCCGCGGCCAAGCTGATGGCCGAACGCGGCGCCTATCTCGTCGCCAACCTCGTCGCTTACGTCGCGATGAAGGAACGCGCCGCCGACTATGGCATGCCGGCGACGATGCTGGAAAAGAACGAACTTGTCCTGCAGGGCGGCTACAAGTCGCTCGAAATCTGCAAAGCGGCCGGCGTGAAGGTTGCTTACGGCTCGGACCTCCTTGGCGCGCTGGCTGTCGACCAGAGCCGCGAATTCAGCATTCGCACGGAGGTGCAGAAGCCCATCGAAGTCATCCGCTCGGCCACGACGATCGCGGCCGAAGTCGTGCGCCGCCCTGGTCGGCTGGGAACGATCGCGCCGAATGCCTGGGCCGACATCATCGTCGTCGACGGCGATCCGACGCGCGACGTCACGCTGCTCGAAGGTCAAGGCAAGCATCTCGCCGCGATTATGAGAGGTGGCTGCTTCCACAAAAACCGGTTGGGAGCGGCAGCTTGACAACCGCCGCCCAAACAGCACGGGCAGTTTCGCGCAGGCCGATGGCTGACCGCCGGCGGATCGGCCGGTGGTTTCTGAAGGGTAGTGCCGCGATCGCCTTTGTCTATATCCTTCTGCCGCTGATCTTCATCACCTGGCTCTCGTTCTACCGCCAGGAAATTCCCTCGTTTCCGCCCGAGGGATATTCGTTGCACTGGTACACGCAAGCGGTTCAGAACGAGCGCTTCATCGACGCCTTCTTGTTCAGCGCGCAGTTAGGTGTCATTGCGACGGTGATCGGTCTCATTCTCGCGGTCCCGGCCGCGGTAGGCCTTTCGCGCCTGCGCTTCCGCGGCCATGGCTTGGCCAGCAACCTGTTGTTGATGCCGCTGGTCGTACCCGGCATCGTGCTCGGCATCGCAATCTACGTGTTCCAGACCGAAATCCAGATCGCCACGTCGCTTCCGATTCTGGGGTCACTTCCAAGCCTCGTATGGGGTCACGTCCTCCTGATTATTCCGTGGACCTTCAGGCTGGTCACGGCGAGCCTCGCCGGATTTGACAGGACTCTGGAGGAGGCGGCGCAGAACCTCGGGGCCGACAGGTTCACGACCTTCCGCCGCGTCACCCTTCCGGCCGTGCTGCCGGGCATCGTGGCGGGCGGCATGTTCGGATTCGTCGCGTCGTTCGGCAACCTGGAGATGAGCCTTTTTCTGGTGGGCCCAGGACGTCTCACCCTGCCAATTGCGATCCTTCAGTATCTGCAATGGAAGATCGATCCGACGATCGCTTCGATTTCCGTTCTCCAGATCGCGATCATCGCGGTCACGATGCTCGTGACCGATCGATTTGTAAAACTTAGCCGAGTGGTTTGAACGTAATGGCGCAACTTCAACTCGACAACGTCTCGAAGCGTTACGGCGATTTCCATGCCGCCCGCGACATCAACCTGACTGTCAAGGACGGTGAATTTCTCGTTCTGCTTGGCCCCTCCGGGTGCGGCAAGACCACGACCTTGCGGATGATCGCCGGCTTCATCGACCCTACCAGCGGTTCGGTCCGGATCGGTGACCGCGACGTTACGCATATGCCGGCCTGGAAGCGCAATACCGGTCTCGTTTTTCAGAACTACGCACTATTCCCTCATCTCACCGTAGCGCAGAACGTCGCCTTTGGGCTCGAGATGCGACGCACGCCCAAGGCGGACATCCCGGCGAAGGTCGACGAAGCCCTGCGTCTGGTGCGTCTCGGTCATCTGGGTGAACGCCTGCCGAGCAAACTCTCCGGCGGGCAACAGCAGCGCGTGGCACTGGCGCGCGCGCTGGTGTTCCATCCCGATGTCCTTCTTCTCGATGAGCCGTTGTCCAATCTAGATGCGAAGCTCCGCAGCGAGGTACGCGTCGAAATCCGAAGCCTCCAGCAACGGCTCGGCATCACCACCGTCATGGTCACCCACGACCAGGAAGAAGCGCTGACAATGGCCGACCGGCTTGTCGTCATGCGCGACGGCGCTATCCGGCAGATGGGCTCGCAGCGCGACCTCTACGAGCGGCCGGCGGATCGCTTCGTCGCCGACTTCGTTGGGCGATCAAGCTTCATCGAGGGGCAAATGACCGGCGACCGGCTGACGACGGACGGAGGGTTGGAGATCCGTTGCTCCAAGCGGATTGTCGGCGGCGCGGTTGTCGCGTTGCGACCCGAGCGGGTTGTTATAGCCGATAGCCTCGTCGAGACTGCCGACAACAGCTTCCCGGGCGAAGTCGAATTCGTCTCATATATGGGAGGATTGATCGATATCCATGTGAAGCTCTCCGACGTCGACCGGGTCATCGCTCAAGTGCCGAACCAAGAGTCCAGTATCCTGCCTCGGGTCGGCGACCGTGTGTATGTCGGCTGGTCGGCGACGGCTGCGGTTTTCCCGGCGGGGGATGCCTAGTCCGCTTCGATGGTCGGAGCGGACTGGAAAGTCAGTCGGCGTGCCGCCGCATGCCTTAACTGCGAGATGGGAGACAGAAATGATCAATGACTTGATCAAGCGACAAATCGGCCGGCGCAACGTCCTGAAAGGGTTGGCGGCCGCCACGGGCGCGGTGACACTCGGCATGCCGAATATCGCACGGGCCGCGTCGAAGGGCACGATCGTCGTCGGTACCTGGGGTGGCGACTATGCGCGGCTGTTGAACAAAAATATCGAGAAGCCGCTCCTCATTTCGCGGGACTGGGATGTCATTCAGGCGCAGGCCGGAGACCCGGAACGCCGCGGCAAGATGCTGGCGGAGCGCCGGCTGCCGCGCGGCTCGTCGGACCTCCAAGCTCTCAACGGTCCGAACATGTTTCAAGTCTATCAGCTCGGCGTCACGCAAAGAATAGACTACAGCAAAATTCCGAATGCGACGCATCTTCTGCCATCGATGAAATACGAATACGGCGTCGGCCATATCTATTCGGGTATGGTGCCGGTCTACAATCCCAAGATTGCGTCGAAACCGACCGGCTACAAGGACGCCTTCGATCCAAAGTTCGGCAACAGGATGGGCATCATCGATATCCAGTATCAGTACACCATTGTCGCGGCGGCTCTTGCCGCCGGTGGCTCGCCGACCAATCTCGAACCCGGCAAGAAGCTACTGCTCGAGGTGCGCAAGGCGGGCGCGCGCATCTATCCGACCAACGAGGCCTTCGCACAGGGGCTGAAGACTGAGGAAATTGACATCGGCATCATGTGGAAGGCCCGCACGGTCCAGTGGCAAAACTCCGGCATCCTGGTCGAGTCGGCGGCCCCATCCGAAGGCGCCCTGTCCTATGTGTCCGGCTTCGTGATCCCGAAGAACGCGCCGACTGTCGAGGGCGCCTATGCCTATCTCAACGCCATGCTGGAGCCTTCGGCGCAGGAAGCCTTCGCCAAGGACATGGGCTACAACCCCACTATCGATAACGCGGTCATATCGCCTGAACTGAACAAGCGGATCGGCTTCTCGAAGGCTGAGATCGACAATCTCAAGAGCCTCGATTTCGCATACATGACCGAGCACGACGTCGAACTGAAAGGCTGGTGGGACAAGGAGTTCAAGGGCTAATCCACCCGGTGTTCCAAGACGCAGGTGGCCCGCGCCGGCGCGATTGCCGGCGCGGGCGCACAACCATGATCGAGAGCTCCATCGCATGACCATTGCCGCGACTCAAACCCAGTCCCGCGGACCCTCGACCCTCTTCAGTGCCGCCTCGCTAATCGGGCCGGCAACCTTCGTCGTAGCGCTCGGCGTCATCGGCCCGCTGTTGATCCTCTTCCGTTACAGCCTCGACCGCTACGATCCGCGGCTCTTCATGGTCGGTGTTTTCACGCCCGACAATTACATGACTTTCTTTTCCGATCCCTATTATCTCAACGTCTTCGCCACGACGCTGCGGGTTGCCTTCATCTGCACGCTCGTGTGCCTGGTTGCGGGCTTTCCGCTCGCTTATATCGTTGCGCGCACGCAGACCCGCTTCAAGAACATTCTCATCATCGGCATCGTTACCCCGCTCTTCGTCGGCAACGCCGTCCGCGCCGCCGGCTGGATGTCGCTGCTCGGCAGCCGCGGGTTTATCAGTGTCACGTTGATGAAGCTCGGCATCACCGACGAGCCGACCGAGATCATGTTCACCGAGATGGCGGTCATCCTGGGCATCATCGCGGTGAACCTGCCCTATATGGTCCTGACGTTGCAGAGTGTGATCGAAGGGGTCAACCGCAATCTCGAGGAAGCCGCCTTCAGCCTCGGAGCCAGCCCGTTGACCATGTTCCGGCGCATTCTCTGGCCGATGACGCTTCCCGGAATTGCTGCGGGTGTTATTCTCACCTTCATTCTCGCGATGAACGCCTATGCGACCCCGGTGCTGCTGGGTGGACCGAAGTTCAAGATGATGGCGCCGCTGGTCTACGGACAGTTCCAATTGAATAACTGGCCTTTCGCGGCCGCGGTCGCCTTCATCCTGATGGTCACGACGCTCGCTTTGACAGTCGCTGCCGGTCTGGCAACGCGGCAGCGCTTCCGCAACTGACGTGCGAACGGATGCCGGCTATCCGAAACCCTCATCCTGCAACGCAGGCGTCGAAAAGCCGGGTAAGCGCTGTGGGGTCGAAGCTGCCGCGCCGTCCGATGGCGACGACACTGCTGACACCGGGCGCGCGTTCTTGGTCCGACACCAGTTCCGACCGCTTACCGACCAGATGAAAGACGAGCCGACCTTGATTGCCATCGACTGAACGCAGGACGCCTTTGGCACGCATCAGCCCTGAAGGGAGATCCCGAATTGCAGCGCGCAGCAGGGTCTCGTCGACGGGGTGCTCGCTGCGCCAGTTCCACGCCTCGAATTCGTCGCCATGGTCATGATGGTGATCATGGTCACCGTGTTCGTGGCCGTGAGCCGCCTCCTGCGCATGCAAATGGCGATGACCGGGGGAAGGGGCTAAAGCTTCCAGTTCGTCCTTTTGCGGCCGGATGCCAAAGAGCAGGTCGTGCGGCACCTCGGCATAGCGGGCACGGACCATGCGCAGGCGCGGCATGGGGCCGCGAAGCGTCGTCTCGATGGCGTTTAGTTCGTCCGGCGTCGCCGCATCGATCTTGTTCACAATGACGATATCCGATCCGGCAGCCTGATCGAGCGCGAGTTCGGTTGCTGCGTAGTCGAGATCGGCGAAGCCAGCGCCATCAACCATGCAGAAAATCCCGTCGAGGACGACGCGCTTGGCCAGACGGTCGACAGTCAGCGCGTCGGCGATCGGCAGCGGGCGGGACACGCCGCTGGCTTCGATGATCAGCCGGTCCGGCCGTGGCTCGCGGTCGAGGATTTGCGCGATCGCTTCGACAAGATCGTCGCGAATTGAACAGCATACGCAGCCGTTTTCGAGTGAAACCTGGTCGGTCGTGCTTGCCACCACCAGCGCCGCATCGATGTTGATCGCCCCGAAGTCGTTAATCAGGACGCCGAGCCTCACACCCTGCGGTTCGGCAAGGATGTGCTTGAGAAGCGTCGTCTTGCCAGCGCCGAGAAAGCCCGTGAGGATCGTGACCGGCACCGGCACATCTTGGTCTGGCATAATTGCTCCTTGCGGATCTTCGGCACGCGGCATGATCCTACGGCAGTATGACTCTGCGTCCGGTCCGTTTTCCCTTCGTACCGAACATCGGTCAACACTTTTTCGCCGGAAGCGTTCAGCAATTCGGATCGATTTCGTCTGATCGGGTATATGCGGTTGGGAGTTGCACCGTCTCTGTCCAAGGTAAGTTTACCGGCGGCTGCGCCGATTCCGGATTGAGAGGTGAGAGAAGTAGTTGCTGCAGGTTTGCGGTTCGACATCTCGCGCCAGGTCCTTGGCAAAGGCGACCAAATGTTGGCCGGTAGTGTCGCTGCATTTGAGGTCGCCGAGATCGCTGTTCTTGATTGTCTTGAACACCTGGGCCTTGGTGACGAGAACAGCATTTCTCGACGCCGCAACATAGTGGCCGGTGACCGCCGACAGCGTTTGATTTTCTTTCTCGTCGAGTCCGCCAGGCCTTTTCAGTTCGGCCTCGCTTCAGATTATGGGGGGGCCTCTCCAAGTCGATCCGCGTGCTTGAGGTACAATGAAAGCGCAATCGAGCGGTTGGGGCGCGCGTAAGAGGGCTCCCGGCGGCGGCACGCGGCTGGCAGTGCACATGGGCAAAGCTGGTTCGCAACAGCGGACGTGAGTGCTCGCTGCCTATTTTTTTGATCTTCACCTCTTCTTTCGCTGGCGGAATAGACGTGGTATCCAAATACCGTTTGGCGTCTCGAGCGTCCTGCGACGCGATTTTTCTCAACCACAACCAGCGCGGGTTCTGTCCGTCCGCACGGCCTTGAAAAAAAGAGACGATTATTCCCATCGTATGGGACTCGTCTGCAGACAGCCGGACGAGAGTAACTCTATCGTGAGGGTATGATCATGAGCGCGTCCCGATCAGTGGCCACGGCCGATCGAGTCCTGCAGGTGCTGGCAGAACTCGCCAAACAGGGTCGCGCATTGACTGCGGCCGACCTGATGGAGATCACCAGCCTTGCCCGCAGCACGCTGTACCGCCAACTAGCGCGCCTCAAGCAATGGGGATTCGTCAGCGAAATCGATGGCAGCTACGCACCCGGGCCGCTCAGCCTGCAGCTGGCGCTCGGTTTCGACCTTGCCTCCAACCTCGTGCAGGTAGCGCGCCCGCATATGACGGCGCTTGCCAAGCAATCGCGTGAGAGTGTCGGCCTCATCGTCCCGGTCAACGGTCAGGCGGTCTGTCTGGAGATGGTGGAAAGTGAGCAGTCGCTGCGCTGCTCGTTTGAAAAAGGCCGAAGTGTGCCGCTGAAGACCGGTGCTTCGGCCGGTTGCTTGTTGGCTCATCTGCCCGCGGCGCAGCGCCACGCCATGCTGGCCCGCCATTACCGGCACAACAGCGAAGAGTGGCATGCGGCCGAGCAAGAGCTGCAGGCCATTCAGCGGGCCGGACTCGCTGTCTCCGCCGGCAAGGTCGATGCCGGCGTGTGGGGCGTGAGTGCTCCCGTCCTTGGCGCGCCGGGGCACGCCATCGCGGCGGTCACCTTGATGGCGCCACTGTCGCGCGTGCAGGGGCGCGAAGCAGCCCTGATGAAGATGACCAAGGTGGCAGCAGCCCGCATGTCCCGCCAGCTTACACAGCCCTGAGAGATACTTTGACTACCACTGAAACCCATCAGACGAGGAGCTCTTTGATATGATTCGCCGTCGTAATCTGCTTCTGATCGCCGCCGCCGCTCTGGCACTGGGCAACTCGCCGCTCCGCGCGGAGGACAACGTGTTGCGCGTCGGTACCGACGCCACATTCCCGCCGATGGAATTCACCGAGAACGGCAAGCGTACCGGTTTCGATATCGATCTGGTCGAGGCCATTGCCAAGGCGATCAACAAGAAGGTCGAATGGATCGACATCGACTTCAAGGGCCTGATCCCGGGCCTGATCGCCAAGCGTTTCGATATGGCGGTGTCGGCGATCTACATCACCGACGAGCGCAAGAAAGTCGTCGATTTCACCGAGCCTTACTATGCCGGCGGCCTGGTCATCATGGTCAAGAACGGCAACAAGGCCATCACCAAGCTTGCCGATCTCGACGGCAAGAAGGTGACTGTGCAGGTCGGCACCAAGTCGGTCGGCTATCTGGAAAAGAATTTTCCCAAGGTGCAGCGCGTCGAGGTCGAGAAGAACCAGGAGATGTTCAACCTGGTTGATATTGGTCGCGCCGATGCCGCGGTGACCGGCAAGCCGGCAGCGTTCCAGTATGTACGCACCCGCGGCGGGCTGCATGTGCTGCCGGAGCAACTGACGACCGAGGAGTACGGTATGGCGCTGCGCAAGGACACGCCGGAACTGACGAAAGCGGTCAACGGCGCGCTCGCCAAGCTCAAGGCCGATGGCACCTACGCCGCCATCGTCAATAAGTGGTTTCCCGCCGGCAAATAGGGATTTTGAGTCTTGGAGTTGGATTTCTCTCCTGTCTGGGCGGGCTGGCCACAGCTCCTCAAAGGCGCCGCCGTTACCGTCGAGGTGACGGCGGCATCGCTGCTGCTCGGGTGCGTGATCGGCCTCTTGGTCGGCATCGGCCGGCTCGACCCGCGTAAATGGCTGATCTACTGGCTCTGCACCGCATATGTCTCCGTTATCCGCGGCACGCCATTGCTGGTGCAGCTTTTCATTCTGTTTTTCGGCTTGCCGCAGTTCAATATCCTGTTGCCGGCCTTTGTCTGCGGCATGCTCGGCATGGGCATCTATTCGGGCGCCTATGTGTCCGAGATCGTGCGCGGTGCGATCCAGTCGGTCGATCGCGGTCAGATGGAGGCGGCCCGCTCGCTCGGCATGCCGTCCGGGCTGGCGATGCGCTCGGTGATTTTGCCGCAAGCGCTGGTGCGCATGATCCCGCCGCTCGGCAACGAGTTCATCGCTCTGATCAAGAATTCAGCCCTGGTGTCGCTGTTGACCATCGACGACCTGATGCATGAGGGGCAGCGGATTATCAGCGTGTCCTACCGCTCGCTGGAAGTCTATCTGGCGGTTGCGGCGGTGTATTTCGTTCTCACCGGGCTCACCACCATCGCCTTGCGCCAGGTGGAATTGCGGCTGCGCGCGGGAGGCATGGTGCAATGAGCGGCGAGAAAAACGCTGCCGAGCCGATCGTCCGCATCCGCGGCCTGCGCAAGTCGTTTGGCGCGCATTTGGTACTCAACGGTATCGACTTCGATGTCCAGCCGTCGCAGGTTGTCGTGGTCATCGGGCCGAGCGGCTCGGGCAAGAGCACGTTCCTGCGCTGCTGCAACGGGCTGGAGCAGCCGGAAGGCGGCCGGATCGACATTTGCGGCCGCACCTTGGTCAATGACGGACACTTCCTGCCGGATGCCGAGCTGAACACCCTGCGTGAAGAAGTCGGCATGGTGTTCCAGTCCTTCAACCTGTTTCCGCATTTGTCGGCGCTGCACAATATTGCGTTGGCGCCGCGCAAATTGCGTGGCCTGTCGCGCGAGCAGGCGGATGCGGAAGCGCGTGCGCTCTTGGAAAAAGTCGGCCTCGTAGACAAAGCCGACGCCATGCCGGCGAGCCTGTCCGGCGGCCAGAAGCAGCGCGTCGCCATCGCGCGGGCTTTGGCGATGAAGCCGCGCGTCATGCTGTTCGACGAGCCGACTTCGGCGCTCGATCCCGAACTGGTCGGCGAAGTGCTGCAGGTGATGAAGGTTCTGGCCGGCGAGGGCATGACGATGATGGTCGTCACCCATGAAATGAATTTTGCCCGCGAAGTGGCCGATGTTGTGGTGGTAATGGACCACGGCACCATCATCGAGACCGGCGCGCCGGAGCAGATCTTCACCGAGCCGACACAGCCGCGCACGCGCGAATTCCTGCAGGCCGTGCTCAACCGTGGCTGACTTGCCGTGACGATCACGCCCTTCGCTGTTGCCGATCTCGCGCCGTCGCCCTGGAAGAATGGCGGTGGCGAGACGCGGGAAATTGTCTGTCAGCCGGCGGGCGCTGGCGCCGATGCGTTCGGCTGGCGGGCGAGCATCGCTACGATCGCGCGCGACGGTGCCTTCTCCATTTTTCCCGATGTTGACCGGGTGACGGTGCTGCTGCGCGGCGCCGGTGTGCGGCTGCGCTCGACCGATGGTCTGATCGATCATCGCCTCGATGCGCCTCTCACGCCCTTCGCCTTCGCCGGCGAAGTCGAAATCGACGCCGAACTGCTCGAGGGTGCGTGCCAGGATCTCAACGTGATGACCCGACGCGACGGCTGGCGCAGTGAAGTTCGGGTCGTCAGACACGAACAGAATCTGGCCGCGTCAGACCAGGGGCTGCTGTTGGCGGTCGACGGCGACTGGCGTGCCGAGGGTGTGGCACAAAATTTCCAACTGACATCGGGCAGTGGCCTGTGGTGGCAAGGGCAAACAAGGTGCTGGAGCCTGCAGCCATCGGATAATCAGGCGGCATTGCTGGCCGTCGTGATCGACGCAGTCGACCGGGAAGTGGGGCTTGCATGAATCACTCCGTCACGCGTCGCCTGTTCGCGCCCCAGGCTCTGCTGCCCGATGGCTGGGCGCGAGATGTTCTTCTGGAATGGGACGAGCGCGGTCGCCTTACCGGAGTTGACGTGGGCGCACAGCCAGGTCCGGGCATCCGCCGCGCGACCGGTCCATTATTGCCCGGCATGCCCAATCTGCATTCGCACGCCTTTCAGCGCGCTTTCGCCGGGCTGACCGAATATCGCGGCGACACCGAGGACAGTTTCTGGAGCTGGCGCCGTCTGATGTATCGTGCTGCGTCGACGCTGACGCCTGAGCAATTGGAAGCGATCGCCACGGCGCTTTACGTGGAGATGTTAGAGGCCGGCTACACCAGCGTCTGCGAATTCCACTACGTCCATCACGACACCGACGGCCGGCCTTATACCGACGATGCCACGCTGGCGCTGGCGCTGCTGCGCGCCGCCGAGCGCGCCGGCATCGGCATCACCTTGCTGCCGGTGCTGTATCAGAGCAGCGGTTTCGGCGGCCAGCCGTCGCATGAGGGCCAGCGCCGTTTCATCCGCAGCACGGACTCGATGCTGAAGCTGCTGGAGCGCCTCAAACCGGTTTGTGCCACGCAAGGCGCGCGCTTGGGTCTGGCGCCGCATTCGCTGCGCGCGGTGCCGCCCGACAGTCTGCGCGAGTCCCTGGCCGGGCTCGACGCCATCGACGCCACAGCGCCGATTCATATTCACGTCGCCGAACAGACCGGCGAGGTCGAGGCGTGTTTGGCATGGAGCGGCAAGCGGCCGGTGCAATGGCTGCTCGATCACGCCGCGGTCGATGCGCGCTGGTGCCTCATTCATGCTACCCACATGGACGATGACGAAGCGCGGTGCGCGGCCGCCACCGGCGCGGTCGCCGGACTGTGTCCGACCACTGAAGCCAATCTTGGTGACGGCATCTTCGACGCCTCGCGCTGGCGCGCCGGGCAGGGGCGCTGGGGCATCGGCTCCGACAGCCATATCTGCGTCAACGCCGCCGAGGAATTGATGGCGTTGGAATACAGCCAGCGCCTGCTGACTCGACGGCGCAATGTGCTGGCGACAGCGGCGCAGCGCTTTGTCGCTACGGCGATGACATTGGAAGCGGTGGCCGGCGGTGCGCAGGCGAGTGCGCGGCCGATCGCGGGTTTCGCCGTCGGGCAACAGGCCGATTGGGTGATGCTCGATGCGAGCCACCATTTGCTCGCTGGTCTGCCATCGGCCGATGCGATGCTGTCGGCACATGTTTTCGCCAGCCACCGGCATTCGGCGATTTCCGAAGTCGTGGTCGCCGGGACGACCCGCGTCAACGATGGTGCCCACGCGCTCGGCGCCTCGGCACGGGGAGGACTAGTCGCCGCGCGTCGTGGCTGACGGCCCTGACGACAGGAGAAATTGTTTTGGCTGCATCCAATCTCCCGCTCGATGGCGATCGGCTCTGGGCCGACGTGATGGACCTCGCCGCGCTCACCGAGCCAGACCGTCCCTATACCCGCCGGTCGTTCTCGCCGCTGTTTCTTCAAGGCCGCGAACTGGTGGCCAAGCGTTTCGCCGAGGCGGGGCTCGCTGTGCGCATCGACGCCGCCGGCAACATGATCGGTCGGCTTGAAGGCGCCGATCCGGCGCGCGGCGTCATCGCGGTTGGCTCGCACAGCGACACCGTGCCCGCCGGCGGGCGCTTCGACGGCATCGCCGGGCTTGCCACAGCGCTAGAGGTGGTGCGGGCGCTGCGCGATCAGGGGGCGCGACTAGACCATACCATTGAGGTCATTGATTTCCTCGCCGAAGAGCCGAGCGAGTATGGACTTTCCTGCATCGGCAGCCGCGGCATGGTGGGTGCACTGGAACCGTCTATGCTCGACCTGACCGAACCGGGCGGTGAGACGTTGCGGGCAGCGCTGCGCCGGGTCGGCGGCGACCCCGACCGGCTTGCTGACGCCAAGCGTTCGGACATCAAGGCATTTCTCGAACTGCACATCGAGCAGGGCGTGGTGCTGGAATCGCAAAGGCTCGATGTCGGCATCGTCACCTCGCTGGTCGGCATACGCCGTATGGAAATCGTATTCGAGGGCGCGGCCGATCATGCCGGCACCACGCCGATGCATCTGCGCCAGGATGCGCTGGTCGCCGGCGCCAGTACGGCGGTCTCGGTGCGTGTGCTCGCCGAGCAGTTGGCCGGCGAGGGGCAGGGCTATTTCGTCGCCACCGTCGGCATCTTCAATGTGGAGCCGGGTGCTTCCAATATCGTGCCCGGCCGCTGCCAGCTGGTGATCGATGCGCGCAGTACCAATCCGGTGCTGAGCGCGCGCTTCTTCGACGCCATCGAGCAGGAGAGTGGCGCGCATGCCACGGCGGCTCGGGTCAAGCGCCTGCCGATCGCCACGCTGTCCGACAGCAAGCCGGTGATCTGCGACGAGACCGTGCGCGCGGCCATGCACCAGGCAGCCCGCGATCTCGGCCTCAGCGCGACCGATTTGGCCAGCGGCGCCGGTCACGACGCCGGCTTCATGAGCCGCATCTGCAGGTCGGCCATGGTGTTCGTGCCGTGCAAGGCTGGCAAGAGTCACGTGCTGGAGGAATGGTCGGATCGCGAGCAGATCGCCGCCGGCGCCGCCGTCGTCCTGCAGGCGGTGAAGGCGCTCGACAAGACGCTGCGCTGACGGATCTCCGCTCAGGCCGCGAGGTCGGAAGTTTCAAGGCAAACGGCGGAGCGTCGCCCGGCCGAACCAAGCCCTTCTTTTGCCGCACTGGAAATCAGCGGCAATAGGCGTTAATCGATGCCAATTGAAGGCTCGGTGTCGCTCCAGCGGCGCCGACTTGCTTGAGAACTTCTGAAATGCCGCAAAGACGCTTCAGTATCGCCCCCATGATGGACTGTGGCGTCTGCCGGGATTAAGCAAGAAGAGCCAAGAACTTACCGTGACCGAGTAGGCGGAGGTCATACCCGTCGGACTTAGGGCGGCTCGACTTCTATACACGCGCTAGACTAATTGCACTGAACAAACGCTGCTTACTCCTAGGACGGTGTGTCAGCTGCGCCGGTACTCTCGGTCGAATTTCCGAATGTGGGCAGCGAATTGCTCGATGAATTCGAAGGCAATCGCGGTTGGCGCATGGTGCGACGAATAGAGCGCGAAGACCTCGATCGTCACGACCGGTTGGAACGGCCGGGCGACCACGCCGCGACCGAGGAATTCGCGGGCGGTGAACGGGTCGCAGATGCCGACGCCGAGGCCTGAGGAGACCAGGCCGCAGACGATCTCGGACAGATGGGTTTCCACCCGCATTACGCGGTAAACGCCGTGCTCGGCGAAAATAGCATCGACCTGACGCCGGCTCTGCGTCGAGTGATTTAGTGAGATGAAGTTTTCGCCGTCGAAATCCTTCGGCACGACCGTCTTCAGGCGCCGACAGCGGGTTGCTCAAGCTGAAAGTGGATAATAGAGTCGTGAGCGACATTGCTGAAGCCATCTAGGCTTTGCAGCGGCAGGCGGGCCGTATTGACATTCTTGTCAACAACGCCGGCATCAGCGGCTTTTCGAAGCCTATCGAGGCGATAGCGGAGGCCGATGTCGATGGCATGTTCGACACCCATGTCAAAGGCGCAATCTTTTTTGCCAAGGCGGTGATGCCGCGGATGAAGCAACAGCGCGCAGGGCGCATCGTCAATATTGCGTCCAATTTCGCAATGACCGGTCATGATAGCATGAGCCACTATGTAGCGGCGAAAAGCGCTTTGCTCGGTCTGACAAAGGCCTGGGCGCGGGAATTCGCGCCGTTCGGCATCACAGTGAATGCGGTAGCGCCCGGATTAATCGCGACGCCGTTGACGCGAAAGAGCATCGGCGAAGCCGCGCTCGAAGAACGCGGACGCGCGATTCTGCTCGGCCGTCTCCGATTCGCGCGAAATCGCCTTTGCGGTGGCATGGCTCGCCGGTCCCGAGGCGGCGATGATAACCGGCCAGACCAAGCCCGGACGGCGGCGCGTCGATTGTCGGGATCTGATGGGGCAGACGATTAGCCCGAACCGTGTCGCTTCGATTGTCAGGATCTAACGCTTGACGAAGGCTGCCCAAGGGCGCAATTCGCAGTCCCGCTTGAGAAACGTCTCTATTTGCGCCCGATAACTGTCGGTCAGGTCGATATCGTCCCAGCCATTGACCAACTGGCTCTTGCTCACGGGTTCGATGGCGAAGCCGTAGGAGCGGTTGCCGCAGACGATCGTTTGCTGCGGCAGATCGACAATCACCATCCGCTCCGGGTCGGCTTCAATGGCGGCCGCGATTTCGGCGGCATCGGCATCGGAGACGATGGCGGCGAGGAGGCCGTTCTTGACCGCATTCTGCGCGAAGATGTCGCCGAACGACGGTGCGATGACGCAGCGAAAGCCGTAGTCGTAAACCGCGTAGACCGCTGCTTCACGCGATGACCCGCCGCCAAAATTGCGACCTGCGACAAGAATTTTCGCGTCTTGCCAGGCTGGCTGGTTGAGCGGGAAATCGGCGATTTCCTGTCCCTCGGGATTCCGGCGCAGATCGGCGAACAGCACCTGACCGAGACCCTTGTCGCGCGGCCACTTCAGAAAACGCGCGGGCAGAATGGCGTCGGTGTTGATGTTGGGCTGCGGCAGCGGACAGGCCTTGGCGGTCAGGCGGGTGAATTTTTCCATTCGCGCTTTCCTTAAGCCTTGCGGCCGGCCAGCAGGGGACGCACATCGGCGAGATGCCCGGTCACCGCGGCGGCAGCGACCATGGCGGGCGACATCAGGTGCGTGCGTGCGCCGCGGCCCTGTCGGCCCTTGAAATTGCGGTTGGTCGTCGAGGCGCAGCGTTCGCCTTCGGGCACCAGATCGCCATTGATGCCGACGCACATTGAGCAGCCGGAGGCCGCCCATTCGAGGCCGGCATCCTTGAAGATGCGATCCAGCCCTTCCTGTTCGGCCTGCTTTTTTACCAGCGATGAACCGGGCGAAATCAGCCCCGGCACCTTGCTGACGCGGCCCGCCAGCACAGCGGCGGCGGCGCGCAAATCCTCGATGCGGGCATTGGTACAGGAGCCGATGAAGACGCGATCGATGGCGACGTCAGTCAGTTTCGTACCGGGAC
Source organism: Pseudolabrys sp. FHR47 (assembly GCF_005153485.1). Classification (NCBI taxonomy): domain Bacteria; kingdom Pseudomonadati; phylum Pseudomonadota; class Alphaproteobacteria; order Hyphomicrobiales; family Xanthobacteraceae; genus Pseudolabrys; species Pseudolabrys sp. FHR47. Next base: position 2,988,697 of record NZ_CP039740.1, on the reverse strand, counting down.
GGACGCCCATGTAATCCAGCGCATCGCGAATATAGGCCGCGCGCGCTTCGTCTGCCTCGTCGGCCGGATCGGGTACTCGCTGGTCGATCGGCAGGGCATCGTCCGGCGTGGTACCCCAGGTGACGATCGGCGCGATAGCGGCTGCATCGAGCGTGACTTCGCGATCGAATTCGGCGTTCGGATCGGACGGCAACATCGACCAGTCAGCAACGGCACGGTCGAAGTCATCGCCGGCAGGCGCATAGGGGCGTCCCTTCAGATAGGCAAAGGTCGTGGCGTCGGGCGCGACCATGCCGCAACGGCCGCCGCCTTCGATCGACATGTTGCAGAGCGTCAGGCGGCCTTCCATCGACAACGCCCGGACGGCGCTGCCGGCATATTCGATGGCGTGGCCTTGCGCGCCGTCGGCATGGATGCGGGCAATGATGGCAAGCGCGATGTCCTTGGCGGCGATGCCGGCTGTCGCTTCGCCGTTCACGACGATGCGCATACGCTTCGGCTTCTTCTGCCACAATGTCTGCGTCATCAGGACGTGCGCGACTTCGGACGCGCCGATGCCAAAGGCGTAGGCGCCGAAGGCGCCATGCGTCGAGGTGTGGCTGTCACCGCAGACAATGAGGAGGCCGGGCAAGGTCAGCCCTTGTTCGGGACCGACGACGTGAACGATGCCCTGGCGCGGATCGCGCAATCCGAACAAGGTAACGCCAGTGTCGCCGGTGTTCTGTTCGAGCTTGCGCACCATCTCCGCGATCTCGGCGTTGGCGATCGGTCGGTCGCGGTCGCGCGTCGGCACATAATGATCGGCGATGCCGAAAGTGAGGTTCGGCTCGGCAACCTTGCGGCCGCGAGCCTTTAATTGGCTGAAGCCGTGAAACGAGCCTTCATGCACGAAATGCCTGTCGACGAAGAGCAGCGCCGAGCCGTCTTCGCGCTGCGCGATTTCATGGCTCGACCAGAGCTTGTCGAACATGGTTTGGGGCCGTTGCCTCATATTGATCCGTCTCATGCTCGCAATTGCAGCAAACGGCAGGCTTGCCGGGCGGCCTCAATATTGTATGCTAAAGAATACCAAGTAAAGAGGCCGCCTCACGGGCGTGTTCACGGCGGGAGTTCGGACTTTGCGCGACTGGCTCGGCGAAGCGAAGGCAAAGCAGGTCTATCTGATCCTGCGCGACCGCATCTTGAGCGGCGCGGCAGCCTTTGGCACCCGGCTCGCGACCGAAAATGAACTGGCCGCGCTCTACGGCGTGTCACGGGTGACCGTCCGACGCGCGCTGGGCGAGCTTGAACGCGAGCGGCTGATCGAGCGCCGCCGTAGTGCGGGCACGCGCGTGAGTTACCGGCCGGCCCCGGCGCCGATGACTGCCGACATTTCCGGCGTTCTCGCCAATCTCGCCGATATGGGCCGCCGCACGGCGGTGAAGCTTCTCTCTTATGATTACGTTCCGGCCGAAGGGGCTGTGGCCGAAGCGCTTGCCGCAGGGCCGGGCGAAATGCTGCAGCGCGCGGTGCGCGTGCGCTCCGTCGACCGCATGCCGTTTTCCTATTTGACCACGCATGTACCGGAAAGCCTTTCGCTCACCTTCTCCCGGCAGGAATTGGCGTCACGTCCGCTGCTCGAACTTATCGATCGCGCAGGCGTGAAAGTCGGCCATGCCCGGCAACGCATCAGCGCGGCGCTTGCAGGTCCCGATGTGGCGGCGGCGCTCGGTGTTCATACAGGCTCTCCGCTCATCGAACTGGTCCGCATTGTCTACGACCAGAAGGAGCGCGGCGTCGAACATCTGCACGCGCTGTACCGGCCCGATCGTTACGCATTCGAGATCGACCTCGTGCGATCCGGCACCGCGGCCGGGGCAACCTGGTCGCCGGTTATCCGGGGCGATGCGCCGGCGAAGACCAAGTCCAAGACCAAAGACGCCACAGCGAAGTCATTACGCAGCAAGACCGTTGCGGGCGGGTCCCGGCCGCAACGGCAAATCAGGAAAAGAGGGGAGAGCGACTATGTTTGAGAAGAAATTTCCGCTGAGCCGCCGCCAGTTCATCACCAGCACCGCGTTGGGCGCGACCGCTGCCATCGCCATGCCGTCGGTGCTGCGCGCCGCCGGTACGCCGGTGAAGATCGGCATCCTGCAGCCGGTCACCGGCGCCTTGTCCTACTCGGGCACGCAGGGCCAGCTCGGCGCCATGCTGGCGATCGAAGAGATCAACGCGGCGGGCGGCATCAAGTCGCTCGGCGGCGCGAAGCTCGACCCGGTCGCGGGTGATGCGCAATCGACGCCGGCCGGCGGCACGGCCGAAGTCGAGAAGATGAACTCGGCGGGCGTTGCTTGCATCGTCGGCGGCTATGCCTCGGGCATCTGTCTGGCCACGACGCAAGCGGCGGCGCGCTATGACCTGCCCTATGTCGTCGACGTCGGCGTCGTCGACAATATCGTGAACCGCGGCCTGAAGAACACTTTCCGCTTCGGTCCCGGCTTCGGCGTCATCGCCAACTCGGCATTGGAAAATCTGGTGGCGATCAACAACGCCGCCGGCAAGCCGGCCAAGACCGTGATGATCGTTCACGAGGACTCGGCTTTCGGCAGCGGCCTTGCCAAGCTCCTGAACGCGAAACTGCCCGAGCAGGGCTTCCAGGTGATCGAAACCATTGCGCATCCGACGCCGACGCGCGATTTCAACACCATCGTGCTCAAGATCAAGGCGCAGAACCCGGACCTCGTCATTCCGGCGAACTACTACAACGAATACGTCCTGCTCGCCCGCACCATGCAGCAGCAGCAGGTCAAGCCGAAGGGCATCTATTCGGTGCTCGGCGGCGCGGCGTCGTCGTACAAGTTCGTCAAGGAATTTCCGGAAGCCGCCAAGGGCATCATGGACTGCAATCACTGGTTCAACCCGCTGAGCGACAAGGCGCAGGCGCTGAAGAAAAAGGTCGAGGCGAAGGGCCAATTCTTCACCTACGAGGTCTATCTCAACTACAGCTGCGTCGGGCTGGTGGCCGATGCTCTGGAGCGTGCGGCCTCGGCCGACCGCGCCAAACTGACCGAAGCGCTGGCCGGCTCGACCTGGAGCGGTCACATCATGCCGTACGGACCAACCAAGTTCGTCAACGGCCAGAATCAGGGCGCCGTGCCGTGCAACACGCAGGTGCAGGGTAATGACATCAAGGTGATCCTGCCGGCGAAGTTCGCCGACGCGAAGCCAATGTTCCCACTCACCTGATCCATCGAGCTGTCGCGGGCGGCCCGGGTGGAACCGGGCCGTCCGCCGCTCGCGTAAAGCGTTATCGTGCTGTCGCCCATCATACTCATTCCCGCTTTGCTCAACGGTCTTCTGACCGGGGCTGTCTATGCGCTGATCGCGCTTGGGCTGACGCTGATTTACGGCGTTCTGCACATTATCAACTTTGCCCACGGCGCCATGCTGACGGCGGCGATGTTCGGGGCCTATTTCGCGTTCAAGACGCTCGGCCTCGACCCTTATTTGTCGGTATTTGTCCTTGCACCTGTCTTTTTCGCGCTGGGATATGCGATCCAGCGTTTCGTCATCGGCCCTGCGTCGCATGGCGAAGACCGCAACATGCTGCTGGTGACCTTGGGGCTTGCCGTCGTCATCGAGAACGCGCTGCTGTTCAATTTCCGCGCCGACACTCGCACCATCGACGTCGCCTACGCCTTTGAAACTATCAATCTCGGGTTCACCTTCCTGGCGGTGCCGCGGCTGGTCGGTCTCATCGCGGTGTTCGTCGTTGCGGTTGCGTTGTGGCTGTTCATGAGCCTGACCGACACCGGACGCGCCATCCGAGCGGTGGCCAAGGAAAAGCTCGGCGCGCAACTGCAGGGCATCAATGTCGCGCACATTTATGCCGTGACCTTCGGTCTCGGCACGGCCTGTGTCGCGATTGCCGCGTGTCTTCTTATTCCGACCTATTACGTCAATCCGGGCGCGGGCAACGCCTTTGTCCTCGTGGCTTTCACCATTGTCGTACTCGGTGGCATGGGCTCGGTGCCCGGCGCGCTGATCGGCGGCCTTGCCATCGGCGTTGTGGAAAGCATGTCGAGCCTGTTCCTGGGCGACTCGCTCGGGCAGGTCGGCATCTTCCTGATTTTCATCGCCGTGCTGCTGGTGCGCCCGCAGGGCCTGTTCGGAGCCAAGGCATGAGATCGCTTGTGCCTGTCGCTTTTGTCATCGCAGCACTCGCCGCGGTGCCGTTGTTCGTGCAGTCGAATGTGGTGCTAAATTTCCTGGTCGTGACGCTGATGATCGCGCTGGCCGGGCAGGGCTGGAATATCCTTGGCGGCTATGGCGGTCAATATTCGTTCGGCCATGCCATCTTCTTCGGCACCGGCGCCTATGTCACCGCGATCCTGCAGGTGAAATATGGCGTCAATGCCTGGCCGGCCTTCGGCTGCGGCATTGTTGCTGGCGCAGCCGTCGGGACGGTCGTCGGCTGGTTGGCCTTCCGCGCCGGGTTGCGCGGTTCATATTTTGCGCTGGTCACCTTGGCTTTCGCCGAGGTGTTTCGCATCGTCGCCAGTGTGGCGCCGATTACGGGGGCGGCGTCGGTACCCTTGTCAATCTCGACTTGCGCTTCTCGGCGATGCAGTTCCAAAGCCGAGCCGTGTTCTATTGGCTGATCCTGGCGCTGGTCGCAGTCACGCTCGTCATCACTTGGCTGATCGAGCGATCCCGGTTCGGCGCCTGGCTGATCGCGGTGCGCGAGAACGAGGATGCGGCGCGCGCGCTCGGCGTCAATGCGCTAACGATCAAGCTTGCGGCCATGGTCATCTCCGGTGCCATCACCGCGGCCGCTGGCTGCTTCTATGTGCAGTATTTCTTGTTCGTCGATTCCGGCATCGCCTACGGTACCTGGATCTCGGTTGAAGCCTTGCTGACGCCGATCATCGGCGGCGCCGGGACAATTTTCGGGTCGCTGGTCGGCGCGCTGGTGGTGCGGGCGCTGGGCGAAGCCGCCTTGCTCGTGACAGGTCATGCGCCAGGCCTTGACCTGGTCGTGTTCGGATTGGTGCTGATCGTCGTCGTCGGCTTCTCGCCGAGCGGCATCATCGGATTGCGGAAGACATTGATCGCGAAGTTCAGACGCAGTGGTCGCGCCGCGCAAGCGACGAATTCTCCGGAGACGGAGATCCGTCATGACTGAAGCCTTGCTCGATGTCCGTGGCCTATCGCGCCGGTTCGGCGGTCTGCTCGCGCTGAGCAGTGTATCGATGACCGTGCGCGAAGGCGGCATCACCGCGCTGATCGGACCGAATGGCGCCGGCAAGACGACCTTGTTTTCGCTGATCTCAGGCTTCCTTAAGCCGAGTGAAGGCGAAATCTATTACGCCGGTCGGGACGTGACCGGAGAACCGTCGCACAAACTGGCACGGCGCGGCATCGGTCGCACCTTCCAGATCGTGCAACCTTTTGCCGGTCTGACCGTGCGCGAGAATATTCGCGTTGGCGCCTATCTGCGTCACCCAGGCCGCGAGGCGGCGATGGCCGCGGCCGAAGCTATCGCCCGCGAGGTAGGGCTCGAGGCGTTGCTGGACGCGCCGGCGGACACCTTGACGGTGGCCGCGCGCAAGCGGCTCGAACTCGCCAAAGCGCTGGCGACCGAGCCGAAGCTGTTGCTGCTCGACGAAGTGCTGGCGGGCCTCAATCCGTCCGAAATCCGCGATATCATTCCGGTGATCCGTGGTCTGCGCGACCGCGGCGTCACCGTCCTTATGATCGAGCATGTCATGCAGGCGGTGATGAGCCTTGCCGAACATGTCTTCGTGCTGGCGGAAGGCCGTCTGATTGCGGAAGGCGCGCCGGCCGATGTGGCCGGCAACCCCATAGTCATCGAGGCCTATCTCGGCCATGGCGCGGCGGCGCGGCTGGCGAGGGCATCGCAATGACGGCGTTGCTCGCCATTGAAGGCCTGCGCGCCGGTTACGGCGAAACCGAGGTTCTGCGCGGCGTCGACCTGACGGTCGATGCCGGCGAGATCGTCACCGTGCTCGGCTCAAACGGCGTGGGAAAGTCGACGCTCAACCGCGCCTTGTCGGGTATCTTGCGTGCCAAGACCGGCACCATCCGCTTCGACGGCGCGGCGATCGAACGCGAGAAGCCGCCGGCGATTGTCGAGCGCGGCCTCATCCATGTGCCGGAAGGCCGGCGCGTCTTCCCGAATTTGACGGTGCGGGAAAATCTCGATCTCGGCAGCTACGCGCGGGGCAAGCCGCGCCGAGCGCAGAACCGCGAGCGCGTGTTCACGATCTTTCCGCGGCTTAGGGAGCGCATGACCCAACGCGCCGGCACTTTGTCCGGCGGCGAACAGCAGATGCTCGCCATCGGCCGTGGCCTGATGGCCGAGCCGAAGCTGCTGATCCTCGATGAGCCGTCGCTCGGGCTGTCGCCCTTGCTGGTGGAAGAACTGTTCGCGCTGATCAAGCGCATTCATGCCGACGGCGTTGCGGTGATGCTGGTCGAGCAGAACGTGGTGCAAAGCCTCGAAGTGGCCGATCGGGCTTATATCCTGGCCGAAGGCCAATTCGTCATGTCGGGACCGGCGGCGGATATCGCGGCCGATCCGGAGCTTAAACGTACTTACCTGGGACTATGACCGATGCCGAATGAAAGTCTGAGGGCCCGTCTGTCGCGGCCATCGATCCTCGTCGCGCCGGGCGTTTACGATCCGCTGACGGCGTTGATCGCCGAGCTGGCGGGCTTCGAGGCGCTCTATGTGTCGGGCGCCGCGATTGCCTATACGCGGCTCGGACGTCCGGACATCGGACTGGTTTCAATGAGCGAGGCGATCGAGACGGTCGGGCTGATCCGCGATCGCGTCTCGGCGCATCTGGTGGTCGATGCCGATACCGGCTACGGCAACGCTCTCAACGTCGAGCGCACGGTGCGGCTTCTGGAGCGCGCCGGAGCAAATGGCATCCAGCTCGAGGATCAGGACTTTCCCAAGCGCTGCGGCCATCTCGACGACAAGTCGCTGATCCCGGCACTGGAAATGGCGGGCAAGATCAAGGCGGCGGTCGATTCGCGCCGTTCACGCGACACGCTGATCATCGCGCGCACCGACGCGGTGGCGGTTGAAGGCTTCGACAGTGCGATCGAGCGCGTCGGCATCTACCGCGAAGCCGGCGCCGACATGCTGTTTGTCGAGGCGCCGCGCGCGAGCGGCGAGCTCAAGCGGGTCGTCGAGCGCGTCGGAACGACGCAGCCACTGATGGCCAACATGGTCGAAGGCGGCAAAACGCCGATCCTGCCGGCGTCCGAGCTCGAGGCGCTCGGCTTTTCCTTCGTGATCTTTCCCGGCGGAATCGTGCGGGCGCTGGCGAAGGCCGCCCATGATTTCTACGTGACCTTGAAGGCCGAGGGCACGACCGATGCATTCCGCCCACGCATGTACGATTTCAATGCGCTGAACGAGCTGATCGGCACGCCGGAAACGCTCGAACGCGGACAATGGTACGCCGACTACAAGCCGGGCAGGAACTGATGCGTAAGCTCGATCCCGTGACGCTGGCCGTGCTTAACGGCCGGCTGGTGCAGATCGCAGACGAGATGGATGCGACTTTGTACCGTTCGGCGTTCAACCCAATCATCGCCGAGGCGCATGACGCCTGCCACGGCCTCTATCATGCCGAGACCGGTGCGACTTTGGTGCAGGGCACCTCGGGCCTGCCGATCTTCGTCGGCGCCATGGCCTTCGCCGTGAAAGCGGTGATCGATAAGGTCACCGCGCAAGGCGGTCTTGAAGAGGGCGACACGTACCTCTTCAACGATCCGTATGACGGCGGCACGCATCTCAACGATTTCCGGCTCGTCCGTCCGGTGATGCGCGACGGCAAGGTCTTCGCATGGCTCGCCTCGGTCGGTCACTGGCTCGATGTCGGAGGCAATGTGCCCGGCAATTTCAACGCCAAGGCGACCGAAAGCTTCCAGGAAGGTTTCCGCATTCCGCCGGTGAAGCTGATCAGCGCCGGCGTGTTCCGACAGGACATAGCCGATATTCTCGCTGCCAATTCGCGCGTGCCGCAATCCAATTGGGGCGACCTCAACGGCCAGCTCAACGCCTTGAAGCTTGGCGAACAACGCGTTCATGTGCTGCTTGATGAATATGGCGACGAGACGGTGACCGTCGCGCTGACCGCGTTGTCGGACCGCGCCGAGGCGCTGATGCGCGCCAATGTCGCGTCGCTGCCGGACGGCACCTATTCGTATGACGATTTCCTCGACAATGACGGCGTCACCGACGAGCCGTTGCGCATCGCGCTCGATCTGACGATCAAAGGCGACCGCATGACGCTCGATTTCTCGCGCTCGGCGCCGCCGTGCCGGGGGCCGCTCAATATCGCGCGGTCGACGGCGGTGGCTTGCTGCTATGTTGCGCTCAAGCATCTCTTCACCGACGTCCCCGCCAATGCCGGCTGTCTGGCGCCGATCGAATTCGTCATCCCCGACACGACATTGCTCGGCGTCAAGGCGCCAAAGCCGGTTGGTGGCTATACTGAAACTATTTTGCGTGTGATCGACACCGTGTTCGGCGCCTTCGCCAAGGCGGCGCCCGAACGCGCCAATGGCAGCCCCTATGCGACCATCAACGCGCTGTCGCTCGCCGGCTGGCGTCAACACGGTGCGCGCTGGGTGATGTTCTGCTTCTTCGGCGGCGGCCTCGGCGGCAATCCGGAAGGCGACGGCCTCAATCACGGCAACAATCCGATTTCGACCGCCACGATTCCGCCGGCGGAAATTCTGGAGTCGCTCTATCCGATCATGTTCACGCAATGGGCCTTGCGCCCGGATTCGGCCGGACCTGGCCGTCATCGTGGCGGTCTCGGCGCCGTCTATGAAATAGAAGCGCTCAATGAGGGTGACACCGATGTTTTTTTGCTCGGTGAGCGCGGAAAGTTTGCGCCGTTCGGCGTCAACGGCGGCGGGCAAGCGGCGCTCAATCGCTTCTTCTACCAGACCGACAATAGCGAGAAGTCGCCCGAACTTGTGTCGAAGATCACGGATGTTCGCATCAAACAGGGCCAGCGCGTGAGGCTGGAGACGCCGGGAGGCGGCGGCTTTGGCGATCCGATGACGCGGGAAGCGTCGCGCGTTGCGCGGGACGTTGCGCTGGGTTACGTGTCGCGGGAGGTCGCGCGCGAGAAGTACGGCGTCGCTCTGACTGGGAATGGCGCGGTCGATGAAGCCGGAACGCAAGCTCTCCGCAAGGGAGCCAAGCCATGAGCGCGCGTAAACCGATCGTCGGCGTCGACGTGGGTGGCACCTTCACGGATCTGTTTCTGTTCGACGAAACCGCGCGCGCGTTCCGCACGGCCAAGGTGCCGTCGAACCGTGGCAATGAGGCAGCCGGCTTTATGCAGGGTCTCGAAGCGCTCGGCGACGTGCGCAGCTTCGATTCCATTGTCCACGGCACCACCGTCGGCACCAATATGCTGCTGGAGCGCAAGGGCACGCGGGTCGGCGTCATCACCACACGCGGCTTCCGTGACGTGCTGGAGATGCGCCGCCGGGACCGCCGGCAGACCTGGGGCCTGTGGGGCGACTTCACGCCGATTGCCGATCGCGATCTGCGTCTGGAAGTGGACGAACGTATCCTTGCCGACGGAACGGTGCGCAAGCCTGTCGACGTCGCGGCGGTGCGAGAGGCGGCGGAAAAGCTGAAAGCGGGCGGGGCGCAAGCGCTGGCCATCATCTTCATCAACGCCTATGTCAATGCCGAGAACGAGAGAAAGGCATTCGAGGCCGCGAAAGCCGTCTGGCACAACGAACATGTCTCGGCCTCGCATCAGGTGCTGCCGGAGATCCGCGAGTTCGAACGTGCCTCGACCACCGGCCTCAACGCCTATCTGCAGCCCGGTATCGCTGCTTATCTCGAGCGGCTGGAGCAGGCACTCGCCGCCAACGACTTCAAGGGCACGTTCCATATCGTGCAGTCGAATGGCGGCGTCATGTCGACCAGAACCGCACGCCGCCTGCCGGTGCGCACGGCTTTGTCGGGGCCGGCGGCCGGCGTCATCGCCGCGGCCGCAATCGCGCGCGCGGCGGGATACGAGAACATTATTACCGGCGATCTCGGCGGCACGTCGTTCGACGTGTCCGTGGTGGCCGGCGGCAAGCCGTCGCTGGCGGCGCAAACCACGATCGATTTCGGCATGGTGATCCGCACGCCGATGATAGAGATCACCACCATCGGCGCGGGCGGCGGCTCGATCGCCTGGGTCGACCGCGGCGGCCTGTTGCAGGTCGGTCCGGAGAGCGCCGGTTCGGTGCCGGGGCCGGTGTGCTATGGGCAAGGCAACGATCGTCCGACCTTGACCGACGCTCATGTCGTGCTGGGCCGCATCAATGCTGCGCGCCCGATCGGCGGCAAACTCGACTCGCTCGATGTCGAGGCGGCCAAGCAAGCCATCGCCAGGCATGTGGCCGAGCCGCTGAAGATCGACGTCATGGCCGCGGCCGAAGCCATCGTTCGCGTCGCCGATGCGCGCATGGCCGGCGCCATCCGTCTGGTGTCGATCGAGCGTGGCCACGACCCGGCGAAGTTCGTCGCCATGCCGTTCGGCGGGGGCGGGGCGCTGCATGCCAGCGCGCTGCTGAAGGAGATCGGACTTAAAGGCGCCTTGGTGCCTCGGTTTCCGGGCGTGACCTCGGCACTGGGATGCGTCATCGCCGATCTGCGCCACGATCAGGTGCAGACGCTTAATCTCATGGTCGATGGTCTCGACCTTGCCACGCTTGATCGGCGCATGCTGACAGCGGGTGAAGAAGCAAAAGCGGTCGTGGACGCGGCCGGCATCGCGGTCGAACGGATCGACGTGCTGTTCGAACTTGATATGCACTATCTCGGTCAGACGCACACGGTGGCTGTGCCGCTATCGGTGACGTTGACGGCGGACGGCACCGGCATATCCGACGCCATTATTCGTGCCGCTTTCGATAAGACCTATGAAGCTGCGTTCGGCCGCTTGTTGCCGGGTATTCCAACGCGAATCGTGTCGTTGCGTACCGCCGCGATCGGCCGGCGTCCGGCTTTCGATCTGTCGGCATTCGCGCCGGGTGCGGACGCTTCGCGCGACAAGGCGGCAAAAGGGTCGCGCCCGGTCTTCCATGGCGGCCGTTGGCATGATGCCCGGGTCTGGTCTCGTCTCGATCTGCCGGTCGGGGCGGTGATCGAAGGTCCAGCGGTGCTGGAGCAGCCGGACGCCACAATTTTCATCGATCCCGATCTCAGCGGTCGGGTCGACGCCTTCGGCAATCTCATCCTGGAGCGCAAGCCGTGAACTGGCCATCCACCGCCTTGCTTCTGGTCGATCTGCAAAACGACTTTCTGCACAAGGACGGCGCCTATGCGCGCGGCGGTGCGACCAACCCCGATACGGTCGCCCTGCCGGCCAAGCTCAAACCGCTCGTCGATGCCGTGCGCCGCAAAGGTGGCGTGGTGGGCGCGACCTTGTTCACACTGGTGCCGGGCCGTGGCGGCGAGCCGATCATTTCGCCTCATTTGAAGATGTTGCGGCCGTTCCTGCGCAAAGGCGATTTCATGCCGGGGTCGTGGGGGCAGCAACTGGTCGACGGACTGGCGCCGGCCGATTTCACGATCGAGAAGCTTGCATACTCGGCCTTCTATATGAGCCGGCTCGAATGGGCTCTGCGGAAATTCGGCATCGAGCATCTGATCGTTGGCGGTATCGTTACCAATGGCGGCGTTGCGTCGACCGTGCGGGATGCTCATGTGCGCGACATCGAATGTACGGTGCTTGAGGACGGCTGCGCGGCGCCAACGCCGGCCTTGCACGCGGCCGCGATCGAAGGCCTGCGACCGGTTGCAAGTATCAGGACCATCGACGCCGTGATGGCGGACCTTGCCGCGTCATGAGCCTGCGCGATGCAGCCGGCGTTACGTTCGACACGCACGCGCCGCTGCTGATCGTGGGCGCTGGCGCCGCCGGTCTTTGCGCCGCTTTGGCAGCGAAAGAAGCGGGCGTCGATCCGGTGGTGATCGAGCGCGATGCTCTGCCGTCCGGCTCGACGGCCTTGTCGGCCGGCCTCATTCCCGCCGCCGGGACGCGCTTCCAGCGTGCCAAGGGCATCGACGATAGCGCCGATCGCTTTGCCGATGACATTCAGCGCAAGGCGGATGGGGGGAACGATCCGGCAATTGTCAAAGTGGTCGCGCGGGAATCGAGCGCCTTGATCGAATGGCTGGCCGACTGCCGCTCTATGCCGTTTGATGTTGTCGACAATTTCAATTATCCCGGCCACTCCGCGTTGCGAATGCATGGCCTGCCAAGCCGCAGCGGCCGTGAATTGATCGATCGCTTGCGCAGTGCCGCGGAAGCCGATGACATCGTCATCCTGACCGAGAGCGTTGTCGACGATCTTTATGTCGGGGAAGGCGGCGTCATTCGCGGCATCGGCTTGACGCGCGCCGATGGCCGCCGGGAGATGCTCGGTTGCGATGCGTTGATCCTGGCCTGCAACGGCTATGGCGGCGATGCTGGTCTCGTTCGCCGTTTCATTCCGGAGATGGCGGAGGCGCTTTATTTTGGCCATCCCGGCAATCGCGGCGATGCCGTGAGGTGGGGTGAAGCGCTCGGCGCGGAACTGAGATATCTGAGCGCCTATCAGGGGCACGGCTCGGTGGCGACGCCGCACAATATTTTGATCACCTGGGCTGTAATCATGCAGGGCGGTTTTCAGGTCAATCGCGATGGCCGTCGCTTCGGTGATGAATCGCACGGCTACTCGGAACAGGCGGCGGATGTGCTTCGGCAACCCGGCGGCGTAGCCTTCGATGTTTTCGACGATCGCGTTGCCGCGGTCGCGCGGCAGTTCGAGGACTTCCAGGCCGCCGAGCGCGGTGGCGCAGTGCTGCGGGCCGACAGCATGGAAGCTTTGGCGGTCATAATGAAAGTACCGGCGGATGCTCTGGCGGTTGAATGCAGCGAAGTCGAAGCCGTAAAAGCGGCGAATGGGCACGATCGCTTTGGCCGCCGCTTCGCGCCCGAGCAGCGCTTGGCACCGCCTTATTGTGCAGTCAAGGTAACGGGCGCGTTGTTTCACACCCAGGGCGGCCTGGCGATCGACGCGAATGCCCGCGTGCTCCGCAAGGATGGCAGCGCGTTTCCCAATCTCTTTGCCGCCGGCGGCGCGGCCGCGGGCGTATCGGGCGACACGGCGGCCGGCTATCTGTCGGGCAACGGCTTGCTGACCGCCACCACCCTCGGACGCCTGGCGGGGCGGTCGGCGGCGCGGCTTATTGGCAAAACCTATCGATCTTAATCATATTGATGGTCTCTGATGCGGTCCGCGGTACTGGAAATCGCCAGCAATACGCCCTAATGACAGGAAATTGGTGTTCGGCGCTGCTTCAAGGGCGCCCAATGCCCTGCGGAAGATCTCGAACAATGCTCCAAAGGCGGGTCAGTATCGCCCCCATGATGGACTGGATCGTTCGTTCCGAATTAAAAATATAACGCCGGCGATCGGCGGCCAGCTCTCTGTCGGGCGGCGAACGTCAACAGCTCGCTTTCGCCCGCGCCTTGATGACTCGTCCTCGTGTCGTCATGCTCGACGAACCGACCGCGGCACTGGCGCCGGCGTTGGTCGATGAGAGCTTCGCCCGTATCGCGCGTCTGCCGGAAGCCGGCACGGCTGTATTGCTGGTCGAGCAACGCGCACGTTAAGCGTTGGCCATCGCGCATCGCGGCGCCATCCTGGACGCCGGCAAGGTTGTTCTGTCGGGCGATGCCGGATCTCTGCTCGCCGATGATCGTGCGGCGGCCTTGTATCTCGGGCAGGAACAATAGAGCGCCGTCGACCGGCCGAGACTCCAGGCTGCCTCAAGTTGCTCTGAGATCGCCGCATTTGATCCGGAGCAGACGTGGCGCCGTAGCACTCGCGCCAACGAGGTGCTCGCAACGTGCCTTGGCAGATGTTCTCTGCGTCCTGCGGAGTGCTATGCGATTTTGGAATGTGGTCCGTGCTCGCCAGTTTAAACTGGCGCGCTTTCCAGAATTGACTTGCACGCTCGGGCCGCGATGTCGGCGGCCGAAGGATCGCGTGTGATCAGTGCAACGACAATGGCGCCGTCCATGATCAAGCCGATCGTATGCGCGATTTTCTCGGCTTCGGACATTCCCGCTTCGTCACATAAAGCCGACAATCGGTCGATCACGATCTTCTTGTGCGAGATGGCGAGTGCCCGCATGCGGTCGTCCGTCTTGTCGGACTCGCCGACCGCGTTGATGAACGGGCAACCGAAGAAATCGTCGCGCGTGAACCAGATCTTCAGGGCAGGGCCGATGCGGTCGAGGCGCTCGCGCGCCGAGCCGCCGGGGCCGTCGATCTCGGCGAGAAACCACGAACGCCAGGCTTGGCCCTCGCGATCGAGAACCGCTTCGACCAGCCCGTCCTTGGAGCCGAACAACTTATAGAGGGTCGTCTTCGCCGTTCCGGCGCGCTCGACAATGGCGTCGACGCCGACCGAGTTGATGCCATAGCGGCAGAATAGGTTCTTCGCGCTGTCGATCAGCCGCTCACGCGGTGGCGCCCGATCCTCGCTATCGGCCTGTGGAGCGTCGATCTGGGCTGCCTCTGTCATAATCAGCCAATACCGTTATCGGCCCGACTCTGCAATCCACGATACCGAAGGGTCTGTAGGGCGACTACTGCCGCGAAAATAGCTTTGCCCGAAACGAGGGCACAAATCGGCGCCATTTGACCGCGAACGTCGCAAATACCGGCTCGTCCCCCTCGTCCGGTACGGCGGCTCCTCTGAAAAAGTTCACATTTTCGCACCGCACAAGCTTGGCACGCTTCCTGCTTAATACAGACCGGTCTGTAGCTTTATTCGTCGTCAGAGGATTGGCGGCAAGGAGAGGAGATCCCATGACCAAAGTCGCGACTGCAATGACCGGTTGTCTCGCCCCCGACAGCCCGACCGCGATGACCGGGTGCCTGGCGCCTATCGACAAAGCCGGGCTCGATGACTTGATCGCCAAGGGCAAGGCCGATCCCAAGGTGATCAAGACGCTGAAGTGCAAGACGGTGGCCGAGGGTCGCTTCCGTCACCTCAACTTCATTCGCACGCTGCCGCCCTACATCGTCGATGAGCCGCCCGGACTGCTCGGCGATGACACCGCGCCGAACCCGTCAGAAGCCTCGCTTGCCGCGCTCGGCTCGTGCCTAGCCGTTGGCATTCACGCCAACGCCGTCGCCCGTGGCATCACCGTCTTCAAGCTCGAGATCGAGCTCGAAGGCGACCTCAACATCACCGCGGTCTGGGGCACCGGCGATCTGTCGGACAAGCCGGTCGGCTTCACCGACGTCCGCGCCAAGGTGAGTTTCGAAGCCGATCGTCCGCGCGAGGAACTCGAGGCGCTGGTCGCTCACGCCCGGCTGTGGTCGCCGGTCGCCAACACCTTCTCGCGTCCGGTCAATCTCGAAGTGGCTTTGGTCTGAGCGGGCGGTTCGCCCGCATCCTTCAACCGTTCAATTGTGGGAATACACATGTTGGATACGCAAACTTTGGAGCGAAGCGGGAAGAAACCGGAAACCGGCGTCGTTGAGGCGGTTCGCGCGGCATCCTCGCGCGAACTGCCGTCACTGGTGCATAAGATCGACGCCGAGGGTTATTACCCGGAAAGCGTGATGCGCGAATTTGGTCGCCTAGGCGCCTTTGCGCATCACTTGCCTAGCTATAGCGAAAGCGTCGACCTCAATGCCGCGATCAACGCCATGGCGGCGGCCGGCGAATACTGCCTGTCGACGTCGTTCTGCGTCTGGTGCCAGGACGCGCTCGGCTGGTACATCTACAATTCCGATAACAAGGCGCTGAAGACCGGCATCGGCCCTCAAGTGGCCCGAGGCGAATTCCTCGGCGGCACCGCGCTGTCGAATCCGATGAAGACCTTCTTCGGCATCGAACCGATGCGGCTGAAGGGCAAGCGGGTCGATGGCGGCTATGTCGTCAAGGGTCTGTTGCCTTACGTATCCAATCTCGGCGACGACCATTATTTCGGCGCCATATTCGAGGTGGACGAGGGCGGCACCAAGCGCAATGTAATGGCGATCGTGCCATGCGCCGCCGAAGGCCTCAGCCTCGCCGACAACACCAAGTTTGTCGCGCTCGACGGCACGCGCACTTTCGCGGTGCAGATGCGCGACGTCATAATCACCGACTCCTGGATCGTTGCCGATCCGGTCGACGAGTACATCAAGCGCATTCGCGCTGGTTTCGTTCTGCTGCAGGCCGGCATGGCCTTCGGTCTGATCCGCGATTGCATCCGGCTGATGGAGCAGACCAAGACCTCGCTCGGTCACGTCAACAAATATCTCGACGTGCAGCCGGAAATGCTGGCCGAGCAACTGGCGGGCATGGAGACGGCCGTCGCGCAGCTTGCCGCCACGCCGTTTGAGACCGATCCGGGTTACTGGCGCGCAGTGATCGAGGCGCGGCTTGCCGCCGGCGACGCCACGGTCGCCGCAGCGCACGCGGCCATGCTCCATTGCGGTGCCCGCGGCTACGTCACCAATGGCGCCGCGCAGCGGCGGCTGCGCGAAGCCTATTTCGTCGCCATCGTTACGCCGGCCACCAAACAACTAAGGAAGATGCTGGCCGACATGTCGCATTAGGAAATTGGCGCATCAGCGAATGGCGCTGCGGGGGCGCCATTCGTGACCGCCGATCAACGATCGCAACGCATGTAGCGAGGTGAAGCAACGAAAGGGCTCAAATCAGGCTGGCCCCCTTCCGCGATCGAGATCAATGCCGGGATGCGTTGAACATCGAGCACAGGAGCGACACGTGAGTGAAAAAGTCCTCGTTACGCCAGGCGAACTTTCCGACATGCTGGGCAACCCCGGCACGGTCGTCATCGATACCCGCGATCCCGCCAGTTACGCCGCCGGTCATCTGCCCGGCGCGGTCAATATCCACGACATCTTCACGTATCTCGCGACCTCGACGCCGGAGGGCGTTGCCGCGATGCGCGACAAGTTTGCGGCAATTTTCGGTGCCGCTGGGCTTTCCGGCGAGGAAACTGCTGTCATCTACGAGCAGTCGATGAACACTGGCTTCGGCCAGTCCTGCCGCGGCTACGT
Organism: Pseudolabrys sp. FHR47; assembly: GCF_005153485.1. Taxonomy (NCBI): domain Bacteria; kingdom Pseudomonadati; phylum Pseudomonadota; class Alphaproteobacteria; order Hyphomicrobiales; family Xanthobacteraceae; genus Pseudolabrys; species Pseudolabrys sp. FHR47. The sequence goes on along the minus strand of NZ_CP039740.1, from coordinate 2,971,576 downwards.
GCTGCTGCGCTATCTCGGCTATCCCAAGGTCAAGATCCTGCACGGCGGTTACGCCGCCTGGACCGCCGCCGGTCTGCCGGTGACGACCGAGGTGCCGACACCGGTGGCCAAGTCATTCGCCATCGATCCCAAGGCGGCCGACATTCTGGTCGACCTTGAAGCGATGAAGGCGGCAGTCGCCGATCCCAACATCGTCAAACTCGACACCCGCGATGTTGACGAATGGATCGCCGACAGCTCGTCGCCCTACGGCAAGGACTTCTGCCCGCGCAAGGGTCGTATCCCAGGCGCGGTGTGGATCGAGTGGTACCGCATGATGAAGCCGTCGGCGGCCGGTCCGATGTTCAAGTCGAAGGACGAGATCCTCGCCGAATGCGCCAGCGTCGGCGTTACGCCGGACACGCCGGTCGTTCTCTACTGCTTCAAGGGCGCGCGTGCTTCCAACACGCTGGTGGCGTTGAAGGAAGCCGGCATCAAGGACGTCAGCCTCTACTTCGGTTCGTGGAACGAATGGTCGCGCGATCCTTCGTTGCCGATCGAAGAAGGGCTGCCTTTCGCCTCGTCGGCCTCCAAGGCCGCGGCGGCATGAACAACCGGGCAGCGCGCCGGTCGCCGCCGGCGCGCCGCCTGCAGCGTCGCGTGCAAACTAGCGATTGAACGAAACGACGGACGTGTGACGGCATGAATAAGGTCAATTCCCTACAACGGGTCGTCGTGATCGGAGCAGGGCAGGCCGCCGCACAACTGGCGACCAGTCTGCGGCAAGGCGGCCATGTCGGTGAAATCCTCGTCATCGGCGAGGAGCCCTATCTGCCGTATCAGCGCCCGCCGCTGTCGAAAAAGTTTCTTACCGAGCGCCCGGCGCCCGAGAGCCTTTATCTGCGGCCTGACAGTTTCTGGCGCGATCAGCGTGTCGACATGGTGCTTGGCGCCGCGGTCGGCGCCATCAATCTGCACAATAAGATGGTGACGCTGACGACCGGCGCCGAATTCGCCTATGAACGGCTGGTATTTGCGACTGGCACCTGCGCGCGCATTCTGCCGCTGCCGGGACTGTCGTCGCCCAATGTCTTTTCGCTGCGGACGACGAACGACGCCAGAGCGATGCGCCCTGCGCTCGATCTCGCCCGGCGGGTGCTGATCGTCGGTGCCGGTTATATCGGCCTGGAAGTCGCGGCCGTGATGCGCGGTGAAGGGCGCGCTGTGACTGTCGTCGAAGCCGAGGATCGCGTGCTCAAACGCGTCACCTCGCCGGTCACGTCCGCTTTCTTCGATGCCTTGCACCGGGAGCGCGGTACAGATTTGCGCCTGGGCACGCGCCTTGCCGGCATCATGCAGGAACGCACCGGGCTGACGGCCGCGCTCGCCGGAGGCGAGACGATTGCCGCTGATGTCGCGCTGCTGGCCACCGGCGCCCGCGCTAACGACCAACTGGCGGCGGCCTGTGGCGTCGCTTGCGACGATGGCATTCTGGTCGACGAATACGGCCGTACCTCGATCGACGGCGTCTACGCCATCGGCGATTGCACGCGCTTGCCGAGCCAGCGCTACGCCCGCCGGATACGGCTGGAAAGCGTGCAGAATGCCATCGACCAGGCGAAAGCCGCCGCAGCCACCATTCTCGGCCATCAGGCGCCATACAATCCGGTGCCGTGGTTCTGGTCCGACCAGTTCGACGTGAAGCTGCAAATCGCCGGTCTCTGCGATGGTTATGACTGCGTCGACACCGTTGGCGAAGCATCGAGCGCAAAATTTTCGGTCGAATACCGGCGCGGTGGGCGTCTTATCGCCGTTGATGCGGTGAACGATCCGCGCGCGCACATGATGGCGCGGCGGCGCATAGCGGAGGAAACCGCCGCCGATGTGGCCGCCTTCGATGGAGCGGCCTAGCCCCATGAGCGGTCAGACCAAGAAGTGCAATCGTGGGGCGCATATCTCGGTGAGCGGCGTCAGCCATCGCTATCGCCGCACCGCGACCACCGTGCTCTCGGACGTCAATTTTGAGGTGCAGCCCTGTGAGGCACTGGCGCTGGTCGGCCGTTCCGGCTGCGGAAAATCGACTTTGCTGCACATCATGGCCGGATTGACCAAGCCGACTTTGGGCGAGGTGCGGATAGACGGTGCCGTGGTCGAAGGGCCGTCGCCGCACTGGATCGTCATGTTCCAGCAGCCGCATCTCTATCCGTGGATGACGGTTGAACAGAATGTCGGCCTCGGTCTCAAATTCGCTGGCCGGCCGCGCAAGGAAATCACCGCGCGCGTCGGCGAATTGCTCCAGCTCGCCGAGCTCGACGGCTATGCAGGCCGTAATGTGCAGGATTTGTCCGGCGGCCAGCAGCAGCGCGTCGCGCTGGCACGCTCGTTGGTCGTTGGCCCCGACGTGTTGCTGCTCGACGAACCGTTTTCCGCGCTCGACGCCGTGACGCGCCGCGCCCTGCAGCGCGACGTGCGCCGCATTGCCATCGAGATGGGCATCACGCTCGTCATCGTTACGCACGATATCCCGGAAGCCGTGGTGATGGCCGATCGCGCCTTGGTGATGGCCGCTAATCCGGGTCGCATCGCAGAAATCGTATCGATCGACAGCGATCATGTCGATCGCGACCGGCGCGGACCGGTCGTGCTGGCTGCTCAGGCCAAGTTGCAGAGCGCTTTCGAGCGCGTTGCGCAGCCGGCGGGCGAAGACAATCGCGAAACCCTCGGTTCGGAAACCCTCAAAGTCATTGCGTCCGGGCGCCGTTGACCGCCACAGCAAGGAGAATGAAATGTGTGAATTCTGCGGAGTTGACAACGACCACGCTAGCGACAGCGGAAGCCGCTTCGGCCTGACGCGCCGACAGACGCTCGATATGCTTGCGGCTGGCGGCCTTGCTGCGCTCGGCACCATGCTCGGCGGCTTTGGCCGCGCGGCGCATGCGGCCGACGACGACGTGGTGCGCATCGGCTACCTGCCGATAACCGATGCGACGGCTCTGCTGGTGGCGCATGGCATGGGCTATTTCAAGGACGAGGGCCTGACCGCCGAACGTCCGACCTTGATGCGCGGCTGGTCGCCGCTCGTTGAATCTTTCGCGGCCGGAAAATTCAATCTCGTGCATCTGCTCAAACCGATCCCGGTCTGGATGCGCTACAATAACAATTTCCCGGTCAAGATCATGGCCTGGGCTCACACCAACGGCTCCGGCGTCGTGGTCGGCGGGCATACCGACATCAAGTCGTTCGCCGATCTCGGCGGCAAGCAGGTCGCGGTGCCGTTCTGGTACTCGATGCACAACATCGTTCTGCAGTACGCCTTGCGCAAAGCCGGCCTCAAGGCCGTGATCAAGGCGCAGGGCGAGGCGCTGGCGGCGAACGAATGCAATCTTCAGGTCATGGCGCCGCCGGAAATGCCGGCTGCGCTCGCGGCCAAAAAGATCGACGCCTACATCGTCGCCGAGCCGTTCAACGCGCTTGGTGAGACCAAGGCTGGCGGCCGGATGCTGCGCTTCACCGGCGACATCTGGAAGAATCATCCTTGCTGCGTGCTGTGCATGCACGAGGAGGTGACGACCAAAAAGCCGGAATGGACGCAGAAGGTGATGAACGCACTGGTGCGCGCGGAGATCTACGCCTCGGCGAACAAGAAGGATGTCGCGAAACTTCTGTCCAAGGACGGCGAGGGCTATCTGCCGCTTCCCGCCGAGATCATCGAGCGTGCCATGACGCATTACGATGCCAAGGCCTATGGCGAGACCAAGGCGATCACGCATCCGGACTGGAAGATCGGCCGCATCGACTTCCAGCCTTGGCCCTATCCGTCGGCGACCAAGCTGATCGTTGAATCGATGAACGACACCGTGGTCGGCGGCGATACGACGTTCCTGAAGAAGCTCGATCCCGACTTCGTCGCCAAGGATCTGGTGAAATACGACTTCGTGCGTAACGCCATGAACAAGTATCCGGACTGGAAGAAGGACCCGAGTGTTAATCCGGCCGATCCCTTCACCCGTACTGAGGTGCTAGCCCCGTGAGTCTCGATCTGACCCTCGATGACGCGGCCACCGCCGAGCCTCGCGGCGAAGCGGTAGGCCGGCGGCTGGCGGGCGGGGCGCGGGGCTTCAGCTTCGTGCTGCTCGGCATCGGCGTCATGTTGGCGCTGTGGTGGCTCGGCGGCTGGATCGTCGCGTCCAATCCGGCGACCGCCAACTTCGCCGACTTCGCCCCGGCGCCAACTTTCGAACGGCTGTGGCAGATGCTGACGAGCGGCGAGGCGGTGCGTATGTCGCTGCCGAGCCTGGTGCGCATCGGCAGTGGGCTGGCCTGGGCCATCGCCTTCGGCGTGCCGTTCGGTATTCTCGTCGGACGTTTCCGCACCGTGCGCGAGGCGAGTTCGGTGCCATTTCAGTTCCTGCGCATGATCTCGCCTTTGGCGTGGATGCCGATCGCGGTGATGGCGTTCTCGACCTGGGACCGCGCCATCATCTTTCTGATCGGCGTTGCGGCAGTGTGGCCCATTCTGTTTTCGACCGCGCATGGTTTTCGCCGCATCGATCCAGCGTGGTTTAAGGTGGCGCGTAATCTCGGCGCGCGACCTTGGCACATGCTGTTCACGATCATCCTGCCAGCGATCGCGCAGGATGCGCTGGCCGGCATTCGTCTCGCCGTCGGCGTCGCCTGGATCGTCCTGGTGCCGGCGGAATATCTGGGCGTGACTTCTGGCCTCGGCTATTCGATCAACGACGCGCGCGACACGCTCGAGTACGACCGCCTGGCGGCGACCGTCGTGATCATCGGCATTATCGGCTTCACCCTCGATTTCATTTGCGAGCGCGCCGTGCGGCGCGCGAGCTGGCTACGCGAAGAGTAAAGGAGATGCCCATGACTCGCGAAGGGCTGACGGAAAAGCTTCTCGACATCAAACGCGACAAAGGCTGGACCTGGAAATATATCTGCGAAGCGATCGGTGGCATGTCGCCGATCCTGGTGACCGGCAAGTTCCTGCCGTTCAAGTATTACGGCGCCAAGGGTAATGAAATGCAGCTCGGGTTCAAAGAGGAATGAGGCAGGGTTGCGGCGTCGGGCCACTGGCGTGACACGGATGATCTAAGTCCGGCTATGGCCCTTAGCGGGTATGCCGCAGTGAGCTGCGAATGTCCGCTTTCGGGAAGAAGGGGTGAGCAATTTGCGGGACTTGTTGAGGGGCCGACTCGTTCACCGATTCCGATTTTAAGAGAGCAGGGCGCCTAGTCTCATGCGTTTGTCGTACCGTGGTTGCCCTTAGAAATTTCGCTTCTACTTTGATGAGGTGCCGACTGGCATTCTAATTTCGGCCTGTGCGGACGTGTAAGGCTGCATTTCATTTGCCGGGGGCGACGCCAGATCCAATTTTGCTGGGGTGGAAATGAGCGCCAATAAGCCGTAATGAGAGGCAATCGGACGGTCGACGCCGCTCCAGCGGAGTCGAAATCGCCTCAAAAGCCTCGGAAAATGCCGCAAAGACGCTTCAGTATCGCCCCCATGATGGATTGGACGGACCGGCACTGCCGGTTCTTCCATCGCCTCATGACGCGCCGGGCGCTTCTTTATACCGAGATGGTAACGACCGGTGCTGTGATCCATGGCGACCGGCAGCGGCTGCTCGGTTTCGATGCGGCCGAGCATCCCATCGCGCTGCAACTGGGCGGCAGCGATCCGGCGGCGCTGGCCGAGAGCGCCCGGATCGGCGAGGGCTTCGGCTATGACGAGATCAATCTCAATGTCGGCTGTCCTTCCGACCGCGTCCAGGAAGGCCGCTTCGGCGCCTGCTTGATGCTCGAACCCCAACTGGTCGCCGACAGCGTTGCCGCGATGAAGGCGGCGGTGAAAGTGCCGGTCACGGTCAAGTGCCGCATTGGCGTCGACGATCAGGAGCCGGAAGAGGTGTTGTTTGCCTTCGCCGGCGAGGTGAAGAAAGCTGGCGCCGATGCGCTCATTGTCCACGCGCGCAAGGCGTGGCTGCAAGGTCTGTCGCCGAAGGAGAACCGCGAAGTCCCGCCGCTCGACTACGCCATCGTGCACCGTCTCAAGGCGGCGCACCTGGACTGGCCGATTGTCCTCAATGGCGGGCTCGGCTGCCTCGAGCAGGCGCGCGAGAACATGGGCCAGCTCGATGGCGTCATGCTCGGCCGCGCCGCCTATCAGGAGCCGTGGCGGCTCCTCGACGTCGATCCGATGTTCTATGGCGAGCCGGCCCCGTTCGCCTCGGCCAAGGCGGCGGCCGAGGCGCTGATTCCCTATATCGAGCGCGAGATGGCCAAGGGCGTGCGGCTCAATTCCATCACGCGCCACGTCCTCGGCCTGTTCCGCGCCGTGCCCGGGGCGCGTGCCTTCCGCCGGCACCTCTCGGTTGAGGCGGTCAAGCCCGGCGCTTCCGCGGCGGTCATGGCTGATGCGCTGGCGCTGCTGGTGGACACGCCTGCCGATATGGCGCACATCGCTGCCTAGCAGTTTTTGCTGCCTGATTTTCCCGCCTGCGCCGTTCCTGCCGGACCTTCCATGCTGATGGGCTATCCCGTTTCCGAGCTCGCCTGGCTGGCAGTGCTCATTATTGTCGGCGGCGTCATCACCGGCTTTCTCGCCGGTCTGTTCGGCGTCGGCGGCGGCGGCGTCATTGTGCCGATCCTCTACGAAGTCTTCCGCTTCATGGACGTGCCGGCCGATCTGCGCATGCAGCTCTGCGTTGGCACCTCGCTGGCGATCATCGTGCCGACGACGTTGCGCTCCTATTCGGTGCACCAGAAAAAAGGCGCGGTGATCCCGGGCCTGCTGCGGCTGTGGACGCCGGCGGCGGTGGCCGGCATCGTCATCGGCTCGGCCGCGGCCTCCTTCGCGCCGGCCGAAGTGTTCAAGATCGCTTTTGTCACCTTCTGCGCGCTGATGGCGGCGAAGATGCTGTTCGGCACCCACCGCGGCAACCTCGGCACCGAACTGCCCGGCCGTGTCGTGCTGTCGCTCTACGGCTTTGCCATGGGCGCGCTGTCGTCGCTGGTCGGCGTCTCGGGCGGCGGCTTCTCCACCGCGATCCTTACGCTTTACGGCCAACCGATTCATCGCGCGGTGGCGACGTCCGCCGGGCTCGGCGTGCCGATCACCGTCGTCGGCACCATCGGCTACATCATCGCCGGCTGGCCGCATTTGAGCGAGTTGCCGCCTTTGTCGCTCGGCTTCGTGTCGCTGCCGGGCTTCGTGCTGATGGCGCCGGTGGCCGCCTACATGACGAGCTATGGCGTCCAGCTGGCGCACGGCCTATCGCGCCGCCATCTGGAAGTGGCCTTCGCCTGCTTCCTGCTGCTGGTCGGCACGCGGTTTCTCGTCAGTTTGTTCTGACGCTCACCGTCGCTAAGGCGTGCCGCGCATACGCAGCTTGTTGCCGCGTACTTCCCAGCTATCGAGCCGGTTGAGAAAGCTCATGCCGAGCAGCGACTGCTTGAGCTGACCCTGCTGCGCCACCAAAGCCGGCACCGAGCGCTCGATCAGGCCGCCGACCACGATACGCTCCAGCGTGACGGGCGCGGCGCGGGTGCGGCCGTTCGCGGTGTCGACATTGACGGTGTAGTTCAGGATTTCGATCGGCAGGCCCGAGGCCTTGGCGGCTTCCTGCGTCAGCACCACGGACGAGGCGCCGGTATCGACCACCATCGGCACGCGCGCGCCGTTGACATGCGCCGTCAGCGCAAAGTCGCCGTCGCCGCCGCGAACCACTTCGGCGTCCTGGCCGTGGCGCGCGACATAGCCCGGAACCACTTCGGCGATGACGCGGTCGGCGACGTCGCGCAATTCGAAGCGATAGGTGTAGCCGACCACCAGCACCAGCCCGAGCACGCCCCAGAACGCAATTGCCTCGAACGCCTTGGCGATGCGATCGCGGAACATGACGACGACGAGCCCGCCGACGAAGACCAGCAGCACCAGCTTCACGCTCAGCGACGCCACGTCGCGGCGCAGCAGCCCGGCGATCGGGTCGCTGTCCTGCATCGCGATCAGCGCCGCCAGCGACAGCGCCACGCCGGCGATGAAGATCCAGGTGATGCGCCGGCTCATGGCCGGCCTATCCGGTGAATTCTTGCGAGGCATTGAAGGCAGCGAGTCGTTCGGGAAGTGCGTTCATCACGCGGCGGCGATCGTCCGGCGTCATGCCGGCCCAGCGGGCGATTTCGTCCACGGTGCGGCCGCAGCCGAGGCACAGCCTGCGCTGCGCATCGAGCATACAGATTTTCACGCAGGGACTTTCGATCAAAGCACTTTCGATCATCGCGGTCTCTGGAATGGGGCGGCGAAGCACCCTGTCCGGAACATAGAGAGCGTTCGCCGGAACGCAATCGCGGAATTGCCGCGCCGAATTCTGCAACGCCGGCAATCATCACGTCCCGGCGCGGAACAGCGGCCGCTGGCGCAGGCGGCGACGCTCGTCGTCATTGAGGATGGGTTCACCCGGCGCCGGCGCCTGGGGCGCGATCGGTGGGGCCGGCTCCGCCATTGGCGCCATCGCCGCGACCACGCGCTCCGGCGGGAACGTGACAATGACTTCGGTGCCGATGCGCAGCTTGGAGCGCAGCGTGAAGGTGCCGCCGTGCAGGTCCACGAGGCTCTTGGCGATCGGTAGCCCGAGGCCGGCACCCTGTTCGGCCGACTTGATCGAGTTCGAGCCCTGGCCGAACGAGGCCAGCACCACCGGGATTTCCTCTTCCGGAATGCCGGCGCCGGTGTCGGTCACGCTCATGTACTGGCCGCCCGACGCGGTCCAGCCAACCTTGAGCCAGATGTCGCCGCCCTGCGGCGTGAACTTGATAGCGTTGGACAAGAGATTGAGACAGATCTGGCGGATGGCGCGCTCGTCGGCCCACAGCCGCGGCAGGCCCTGCTCGTAAACCTCGTGCAGATTGATGCCGCGATTGGTGGCGCGCAGTTTGAGCAGATGATGACAGTCCTCGACGATGCCGACCAGCGACACGCTCTCTTCGTTGAGTTCGTAGCGGCCGGCCTCGATGCGCGACAGATCGAGAATTTCATTAATGAGGCCGAGCAGATGCACGCCCGACGAATGAATGTCGGATGAATATTCCTTGTAGGCGGCGACCGAATGTTCGCCGAACACTTCGGTCTTCATCACTTCGGAGAAGCCGAGAATGGCGTTGAGCGGCGTGCGCAGCTCGTGGCTCATCTGCGCCAGGAAGCGCGACTTCGACACATTGGCGGCTTCGGCGCGCTGGCGCGCCTCGTCGGAGATCATCTTGGCCTGCTCGAGTTCGCCGATCAGGGCGTCCTTCTCGGCGCGCGCCTCCAGCGTCGCCAGCGTGGTCGAATAGAGCCGGTAGGCCAGAATGGCGAAGTAGCCCTGTGCGGTCACTGCCATGATGGCGAGGATGGAGTCGCGCAACGTGCCGAGCAGGGCGAAGTTGAGCGCGATCGCGGCCGTTACCGGGAAAGTCGCGGCGAAAGCCGCGATCGGCAGGCTGGACGCCAGCATGCTCGACACCGCGACGACGAGCAGCATCACGAACAGCATGAACGTGCCGGAGTTCTCGTCGGTGCCGACTGGATGGATCAGCACGAACATCCAGGCCAGACCGTAGAACAGGTCGAGCATGACGAAGCGGAAGCGCCAGGCCCGCGCGTCCACCGCGGACACTGGCAGCGCGAGCAACTGTCGGCACTTGGTCACGATCACCGCATGGATGACCAGCACCGAGGCGGTCCACGCGCCGGCCGCGACCGCGCCCGTCCAAAGGCTCGACAGGAAGCCGACGGTGGCGACCAGCAGCAGGATGACGAGCGAGGCGGAGAGGCGGTTCTGGGCGTATTGGCGCAGCAGTTCGACGTCGAAGACCGGCCGCGTGCCCGACGTCGAGGTCAGGCGGTCGCGGGCGTCGCGCACATACTGCGCGGCCAGCCTGCGCTTCACCGGCGAGCTTTGCGGCGGCAGCGCGGTCAGGTCGGGTTGCTCGCCAGGAACCATGGCACCAAAATCACGGACTAAATGACGCTACCGAAACGCGAAATTATTAGCCGGCACCGTCGCGCAAAATTCTTAAGACCGGCCTTAAAAGGCGAAAATCCCCGCAGGTTAATGAGCCTTAACCTTTGGCTTTTGACAGCCATTGCAGCCTGTGTTCGGCTCGCGCCGCACAAGAAACGCCGACACCAGCCAAACCTGCCGGAAACGCCACCCATGAAGCTTTATGACGCCAAAGGCGCGCCCAATCCGCGCCGGACCCGCATTTTTCTCGCCGAAAAGGGCATCGAAGTGCCGACCGAGCAGGTCGACATGATGAAGATGGAGCACAAGACGCCCGAATATACGGCCATCAACCCGCTGCAGCGCATGCCGGCGCTGGTCCTCGACGACGGCACCGTCATTTGCGAGTCGCTGGCGATCTGCCGCTATTTCGAGGCGCTGCGGCCGGAACCGCCGCTGTTCGGGCAGGGGCCGGTCGAGATCGGTCTCACCGAAATGTGGAGCCGGCGGGTCGAGAACAATCTGTTCGCGACCGTGGCCCAGGTCTTCCGCCATCTGCACCCGGCGATGAAGGAGCTGGAAGTCCCGCAGGTACCGGCCTGGGCCGAGGCCAACCGGCCGCGCGTGTTCGACTTCCTTGCCATTCTGGACCGGCAGCTTGCCGAGCATGAATTCATCGCCGGCGAGCGCTATTCGATCGCCGACATCACCGCGCAGGTGACCATCGATTTCATGAAGGTGCCGAAGCTGGCAGTGCCGGACGAATTGACCAACGTAAAGCGCTGGCACGCGGCGGTGTCGGCAAGGCCCAGCGCGAAGGCGTAGTTCTTCACCTCTCCCATTGGGAGAGGTCGACCGCCGAAGGCGGGCGGGTGAGGGGTTATAGCCTGCGATAGTTTGTAACCCCTCACCCCGCTCGCTATCGCTCGCGACCCTCTCCCAATGGGAGAGGGTAAGAAAGCGTCTTCCGTTCACTATTAGAGTATTTCTCCATGAACCTCACCATCATCGGCTCGGGCGATGCCTTCGGCTCCGGCGGCCGTTACAACACCTGTTTCATGCTCAAGACCGCGAAGGCGACGCTACTCATCGATTGCGGCGCGTCGGTGCTGCCGGCGCTGAACGCGCAGAACGTCGATCGCAATAGCATCGACGCCATCGTGATTTCGCATCTGCATGGCGATCACTTCGGCGGCCTGCCGTTCTTCCTGCTCGACGCGCAGTTCCTGGCGCGGCGTGAGCGGCCGTTACTGATCGCCGGACCGCCGGGCACCAAAGCGCGTCTCGAGGCCGCGATGGAAGTGTTCTTTCCCAAATCCACCGGTTCGAAATGGAAGTTCGCCTGGCAGGTCAAGGAAATCGACGTCGGCGTCGCCGACGATGTGCTCGGCCATTCGGTCATCACGGCTGAAGTCATCCATCAGTCCGGCGCGCCATCGACGGCGCTGCGTCTTAGCGATGGCGAGAAGACGTTCGCTTATTCCGGCGATACCGAATGGACCGACGCGCTGCTGCCGATCGCGCGCGATGCCGACCTGTTCATCTGCGAATGCTACGCCTTTGCCGGCAAGCTGACCGGCCATCTGACCTGGGAAGTGTTGCAGCCGCGCCTTGGCGATCTCGGCGCGAAGCAGACCATGGTCACGCACATGAATCCGACCATGCTGTCGCGCCTCGACGAGGTGAGGGCCGGCGGCGTACTGATCGCGGAAGATGGATTGAAGATGGAATTCTAAATCAAGCGCGGTCATTGCCCGCTGAATCAACACCCGTCATCCCCGCGTAGGCGGGGATCCAGTTCTTGTTGCAGTGCTGGATCCTCCGCTTTCGCGGAGGATGACTAGTGAGCCGCTCAATAAGGCCCCGATTGCCCCGCGCGCTTGAGATGGCGCAGGTCTTCCTTTTTTGGCGGCGGCAGTTTTGGCTCGGTGAAGGCGCGGACGATCGCGCGCACGATATAGACGGCGAGCGCGATGAGCGACGCAAACAGGGCGATGATCTCAACGAACGCCATGGTGGAGTAGATGACAGCCATGGCCGTGCCCTAACGGCTGCCGCCGCAGGTGACAAGTGCGCCAGGGGCAGGGCCGTTACCCTCTCCCCGAAAGCGGGGAGAGGGAGAAGTCGCTACTTCCGCTCCAGCCTTGCCAGCAGGCTCGACGTATCCCAGCGGCTGCCGCCCATCTTCTGCACGTCGGCGTAGAACTGATCGACCAGCGCGGTGACGGGCAAGGTGGCGCCGTTCTTGCGCGCTTCGGCGAGACAAATGCTCAGGTCCTTGCGCATCCAGTCGACCGCGAAGCCGAAGTCGAACTTGCCTTCGCTCATGGTCTTGTAGCGGTTCTCCATCTGCCACGACTGCGCCGCGCCCTTGGAAATGGTGGCGATCAGCTTCTCGATGTCGAGGTCGGATTTCTTGGCGAAGTGTAACGCTTCCGCCAGCCCCTGAACGGCGCCGGCGATGCAGATCTGGTTGCACATCTTGGCAAGCTGGCCCGATCCCGGTGCGCCCATCAGATTGCAGGCGCGGGCATAGGCGTCGATCACGGGCTTGGCCTTGTTGAAGACGGCCTCGTCGCCGCCGCACATCACGGTGAGCACGCCGTTCTCGGCGCCGGCCTGGCCACCCGACACCGGACCGTCGATAAAGCCGAAGCCGGCCTTGGTCGCGGCGGCATAAAGCTCGCGGGCGATCTCCGCCGAGGCGGTGGTGTGGTCGACGAAAATGGTGCCTTTGCCCATGGCCTGGAATGCACCGTCCTTGCCGAGCGTGACTTCGTGCAGGTCGTTGTCGTTGCCGACGCAGCACATCACGAAATCCTGGTCCTTGGCGGCTTCGGCCGGAGTCTTGCCGACCTTGCCGCCGAACTGCGCGGCCCATTTCTCGGCCTTGGCGGTGGTGCGGTTATAGACGGTAACGTCATGGCCACCCTTGTTCTTGAGGTGGCCCGCCATCGGGTAGCCCATGACCCCAAGGCCCAGAAACGCAACCTTCGCCATTGTCGTCCTCCCAAATTGCCCGGTCGTCCGGATCGAAAAGCCTCGCGGGCCCTCAAAGGGCCGGTTCCGGCGGTATAGGTCATTGTCGGGGCGGGCGCGTCAACCGTCTAGGTCCGCCGGGGCTGGCTCTCTTGCATCGGCTGCGGCAAACGGCCAAATGGCAGGCAGACGAGACCTTGGAATAGGTCCAGCCGGCGGAAAGGGAACGATCATGGCGGTGAGCAAGGAAGATGTCTTGAGCGCTCTGGCGAAGGTCCGTTCGCCCAATGGCGCGCCGCTCACCGGGGAGAAAGTCCTGTCCGATATCGTCGCCACGGACGGCAAGGTGTTCTTCTCGATCACCGTGGACGCGGCGGCGGTGAAGGCCTGGGAGCCGGTGCGCGCGGCCGCCGAGGCCGCGGTGCGGGCCGTGCCGGGCGTCACTTCGGCGCTGGTCGCGCTCACGGCCGAGAAGGCCGCCAAGGGCCCGGCGCCGGCACACCAGGCGCAGGGTCACGCTCACGGTCACTCGCACGGCCCCGCCAAGCAGGCCTCCGGCGCGCAGACCGGCATCCCCGGTGTCGATGCGGTGATCGCGGTCGCTTCCGGCAAAGGCGGTGTTGGCAAATCCACGACGTCGGTGAACCTCGCGCTCGGTCTCGCCGCGCTCGGTCTGAAAGTCGGCCTGCTCGACGCCGATATCTACGGTCCCTCTATTCCAAAGCTGCTCGACATCAAGCAGAAGCCTGAGACCCTCGGTGGCACGCGCCTGAAGCCGATCGAGAAATATGGCCTCAAGGTGATGTCGATCGGTTTCCTGATCGACGAAGAGACGCCGATGATCTGGCGTGGGCCGATGGTGATGTCGGCGATCACGCAGATGCTGCGCGAGGTCGAGTGGGGCAGGCTCGACGTCATGGTCGTCGACATGCCCCCCGGCACCGGGGACGCCCAGCTCACCATGGCGCAGCAGGTGCCACTCAAGGGTGCGGTCATTGTTTCGACGCCGCAGGACCTGGCGCTCATCGATGCGCGGCGCGGCGTTGCCATGTTCAAGCGCGTCAACGTGCCGGTGCTCGGCGTCGTCGAGAACATGAGTTACTTCCTCTGCCCGGAATGCGGCACGCGCTCCGATCTGTTCGGCCATGGCGGCGCGCGCCACGAAGCGGAACGGCAGGGCGTGCCGTTCCTCGGCGAAGTTCCGCTGCATATGACCATCCGCGAGAAATCGGATGCCGGTCTGCCCGTCGTCGCCACCGAGCCGGAAGGCGTGCACGCAAAGATTTATCGCGACATCGCCGCCAAGGTTTTGGAACAAATCAAAGGCGGTCCCTCGCGCAGCGCGCCGAAGATTGTCATCGAGGCGTGATCCATTACCGCACTTAGACGAAAGTCTAGGCACGCATTCCGCCGCTGCGACAATGATGCCTCGCATGCTTGCAATGCAGCCATGACGCTGGTCACCCCTGCGTGGACCGGCTAGCAGGCGCGCAAGTAATCGCCGTTTCGCGGCGGTGAAAGCTGCCAAAACTTTCGCAAAAAACGGAGTATATGGAATGAAACGCCGACAATTCCTGGGGGCGGCAGGCGTGGGCCTTGCCGCGAGCGCGGTCGCCGCGCCGGCCATCGCCCAGTCGAGCCCCGAAGTGAAGTGGCGCCTGACCTCGAGCTTCCCGAAGTCGCTCGACACCATTTACGGCGCCAGCGAAATCTTCGCCAAGGCGGTTGCCGAGGCGACCGACAACAAGTTCCAGATCCAGACCTTCGCCGCCGGTGAAATCGTGCCGGGGCTGCAGGCCGCGGATGCGGTGACCAACGGCACCGTCGAGATGGCGCACACCGCGTCATATTACTACGTCGGCAAGGATCCGACCTTCGCGATGTTCACGGCGCAGCCCTTCGGCCTGAACACGCGCATGCAGTCGTCGTGGATGGAATTCGGCGGCGGTCTCGAACTCGCCAACGCGTTCTACAAGAAATACAACTATCTCGCATTCCCGGCCGGCAACACCGGCTGTCAGATGGGCGGCTGGTTCCGCAAGGAGATCAAGACCGTCGACGACGTGAAGGGCCTGAAATTCCGCATCGCCGGATTCGCGGGCCAGATCTTCTCGAAGATGGGCGCGGTGCCGCAGGTGGTCGCCGGTGGCGACATCTATCCGGCGCTGGAGAAGGGCACCATCGACGCGGCCGAGTGGGTCGGTCCCTACGACGACGAGAAGCTCGGTTTCTACAAGGTCGCGAAGTACTATTACTATCCGGGTTGGTGGGAAGGCGGCGCCATGCTGCACAACTTCATCAACCTCGATAAGTGGAACGCGCTGCCGAAGACCTACCAGGCCATCGTCAAGGCGGCCTCGGCCGAGGCGCACAACTGGATGACCGCGAAGTATGACGCGGTGAATCCGGGCGCGATCAAGCGGCTGGTTGCAAGCGGCGCCGAACTGCGCCCGTTCCCGCAGCCGGTGATGGAAGCCGCCTACAAGGCGACGACCGAGACCTACGCCGAAGTCGGCGCCAAGAACGCGGACTTCAAGAAGGTCCACGACAGCATGGTCGCTTTCCGTGGCGACGAGTATCTGTGGTGGCAGGTCGCGGAACTCAGCTTCGATGCCTTCATGGTGCGCACGCGCCAGCAGCGCGGTTGACGAAGTGACCGGCGCCTGCCCGCGCCGACCAAGATAAAACACTGGAACCCTCGCCCACTTTGGCGAGGGTTCTTTTTTTGCGCCGCAGCGAAGTGGGCAGCGTTGTTTAGATTGCTGGATTTATCGTTCAGCCTCGCTCATCCTTCAGAGGTCCCCCCGATATACGAACTCAAAAATCAATGGCGGCAACGAGGGGCCCGCCTGAAAAATGGCAAGGGAGAACGATCTCATGAAGCGAAGGCAATTTATCAAATCGGCTGGCGTCGGACTGGCGGCGTCGGCAATCGCCGCGCCCGCTATTGCTCAGTCCTCGCCGGAAATCAGATGGCGTTTGACCGCGAGCTGGCCGAAGTCGCTGGATACGTTGTACGGCTCGTGCGAGACGTTTGCCAAATATGTCTCGGAGGCGACTGATAACAAATTCCAGGTGCAGACCTTCGCCGCCGGTGAGATCGTGCCGGGTCTACAGGTGCTCGACGCGGTTCAGAACGGCACAGTCGAGATGGGGCACACCGCTGTTTATTATTACATCGGCAAGGATCCGACCTGGGCGTTGTTCTGCTCGGTACCTTTCGGCATGAATGCGCGGCAGCAGAACTCCTGGTTCTATGAAGGCAACGGCCAGAAGCTTTTCGATGAATTCGCCGGCGGCTATCAGACGAAAGGCATGCCGATGGGCAATACCGGTTGCCAGATGGGCGGCTGGTTCCGCAAGGAGGTCAAAACGCTCGACGACCTCAAGGGCCTGAAAATGCGCATCGGCGGCTGGGCCGGCAAGACCGTCGGAAAGCTTGGTGTCGTCGCCCAGCAGATCGCGGCGGGTGACATCTATCCGGCGCTGGAGAAAGGCACCATCGATGCCGCCGAATGGGTGGGGCCGTATGATGATGAGAAGCTCGGCTTCTACAAGGTCGCCAAATTCTACTACTACCCGGGTTGGTGGGAAGGCAATTCGGCCAATCATCTTCTGATCAATCAGGCGAAGTGGAACGAGTTGCCGAAGAACTATCAGGCGATCGTCACGGCGGCGGCGGGGGCTGCGAATATCGAGCAGACCGCGCGTTACGACGGACGCAATCCGCAGGCTTTGCGGCGCCTCGTCGCCAATGGTGTGCAGTTGCGGCCGTACTCGGTGGAGATCATGGATGCGTGTCTCAAGGCCTCCAATGAGGTCAACGCCGAGGAATCGGCGAAGAACCCCAACTACAAGAAGGTGCTGACCGATATGGAGGCCTACCGCGGCAATGAATACCTGTGGTGGCAGGTTGCCGAGCACACCTACGACAGCTTCATGATCCGCGCCCGGGCGAAAGGCTGACCGTACCACAAACTGCCTGAAAATTTATCATTTGCACCAAGTTTGGAAGCTAGGGGCAGGGCCGGCGTCAAATGCCGGCCCTGTCTTATTGGATCGAGCCGGCTCCGGCCCGCGCCGTGTTAACTTTCGGGGCTTTTTACCAATGAAGGGCTGGATTTAAGCTTCGGTCTCCGCCATGTTCCGGGCAAGCCCCCGGTTCAGTGGGTGCATGTGCGGGTAGTCCGGGGGCTCCCGCATTTCAAGTGACATTGGGAGGATACCAGTAATGAAACGTCGTCAATTTATTCAGGCAGCCGGCTTGGGCGTTGCCGGCGCGGCGGTCGCGGCTCCCGCGATCGCGCAGTCGAACCCTGAAATCAAATGGCGCATGCCGGCCAGCTGGCCGAAGTCCCTCGATACCATCTACGGTGGCGTTGAGGTGATGTGCAAAGCGGTCTCGGATGCGACCGACGGTAAGTTCCAGATCCAGCCGTTTGCGGCCGGTGAAATCGTGCCGGGCCTCGCCATCGTCGACGCCGTGCAGAACGGCACGGTCGAAATCGGCCACACCGCTTCGTACTACTATTTCGGCAAAGATCCGACCTTCGGCTTCGGTACGTCGGTGCCGTTCGGCCCGAACTTCCGCCTGAACCAGGGCTGGTGGATGCAGGGCGGCGGTCAGGAAGTGCTCAACGAGTTCTATAAGAAGTACAACATCCGCGGCATCCTCGCCGGCAACACCGGCGCCCAGATGGGCGGTTGGTTCCGCAAGGAGATCAACACCGTCGACGATATCAAGGGTCTCAAGCTGCGTATCGGCGGCTGGGCCGGCAAGATCATGCAGAAGCTTGGCGCCGTGCCGCAGCAGATCGCCGGCGGCGACATCTATCCGGCGCTGGAGAAGGGCACTATCGACGCGGCCGAGTGGATCGGTCCCTACGACGATGAAAAGCTCGGCTTCTACAAGGTGGCCCCGCATTACTACGCGCCGGGCTGGTGGGAAGGCGGCTCGATGCTGCTGGCCTTCGTCAACCTCGACAAGTGGAATGCGCTGCCGAAGCATTACCAGGCCGTCCTCGAGCAGGCCGGTCATCTCGCCAACACCAACATGATGGCGAAATACGACGCGCTCAACCCGCAGGCGCTGCGTCGCCTGATCGCCGGCGGCACCAAGCTGCACGTTTACTCGCAGCCGATCATGGAAGCGGCCTACAAGGCGACCGTCGAACTGCACAACGAGACCGCGGCCAGCAACGAAAGCTTCAAGAAGGTCAACGACTCGATGCTGGCCTTTACGAAGAACAGCTATCAGTGGTTCCGCTTGGCTGAAAACAGCTACGATCAGTTCATGATGCGCGTGATGAGCTCCTGATCGCTCAGGCGGCACGGACGAAAAGAGAAACCCCGGAGCGTCGCTCCGGGGTTTTTTGTTGACCGGCTTTTCCGACGCAGCGCTATTTGAATGTCGGCGGCGCGAAGTCGAGCGGCGGCATGTTGAACTGCGGTACCTCGATCTTCACGGTGTTCGGATCGACGGTGGACGCGCTTGATTTGTAGTGCATGACCATTTGCGGGAAGATGATCACCAGCGCCACCATGATGAGCTGAATGCAGACGAACGGCACCGCACCCCAGTAGATCTGGCCCGTGGTCACCGGCTCCATGCGCAGGCCGGTGACGCGATCCGTATAGGCTTCCTTCGGCGCCACCGAGCGCAGATAGAACAGTGCGAAGCCGAACGGCGGATGCATGAACGAGGTCTGCATGTTGACGCCGAGGATGATGCCGAACCAGATGAGGTCGATACCGAGCTTTTCCGCCGCTGGCCCGAGCAGCGGGATGACGATGAAGGCCAGCTCGAAGAAGTCGAGGAAGAAGGCAAGGACGAAGACCAGCGCGTTGACGAAGATCAGGAAGCCGGTCGCGCCGCCGGGCAGCGAAGTGAGCAGGTGCTCGACCCAGATGTGTCCGCTGACGCCGTAGAAGGTCAGCGAGAACACGCGGGCGCCGAGCAGAATGAAGACGACGAAGGCCGACAGCTTGGCCGTCGATTCCACGGCCTGGCGGATCAGATCCCAGCTCAAGCGCCGCTTCATAGCCCCCAGTGCCAGCGCGCCGACCGCGCCCATGGCGCCGCCTTCGGTCGGCGTCGCAACGCCGATGAAGATGGTGCCGAGCACGAGGAAGATCAGGAACAGCGGCGGCACCATGACGAAAGTGGTCTGCTCCGCCATCAAGGTCATGAGGCGGAATCCGGTCGTCTTTTCGATCAGCGCGGCAATCACCGCGTAGAGCGCGCCGGCCGACAGCGCAGCGAGCAGCAAGGCCCAGTTCTGATGGCCGTGGTGATTGAAGTAATACCAGGCGCCTGCGAGGACCACGAACAGTATGAAGCTGACGTAGAAGTAGCGGGTACCGAACACGCGGTTGAACACAGCGCACAGGAACGACACGATCACGCCGACCGACATGGTCAGGATGACGAAATCGGCGCCGCCCCGCACATTGGTCTGGGTCATGAGGAAGTAGGCGACAAGTCCCGAGAACAGGACGAGCACGCCGAGCTGCCAGACGCCGCGGGCACCGCTCGGCTCCCGAAAGCCGATCGCTTCCAGCGGCAGGCCGGGCACCGCCATCGGCTTCACGAGGGTGACGAGGAAGATGTAGCCGGCATAGAGCGCGGACAGTACGAGGCCGGGAATGAAGGCGCCTTCGTACATGTCGCCGACCGATTTGCCGAGCTGGTCGGCCATCACGATCAGAACCAGCGACGGCGGAATGATCTGCGCCAGGGTGCCGGAGGCGGCGATGACGCCGGAGGCGACGCGGCGGTCGTAACCGTAGCGCAGCATGATCGGCAGCGAGATCAGGCCCATCGAAATCACCGAAGCCGCGACCACGCCGGTGGTGGCGGCGAGCAGGGCGCCGACGAAGACCACCGCATAGGCAAGGCCACCGCGCACCGTACCGAACAGTTGTCCGATGGTGTCGAGCAAATCCTCCGCCATGCCGGATCGTTCAAGGATCAATCCCATGAAAGTGAAAAACGGAATAGCGAGCAGCGTGTCATTGTTCATCACGCCGTAGACGCGCTCGGGCAGGGCCTGCAGGAAGTCCGGCGAAAATTGGCCGAGCTCGATGCCGATGATGGCGTACAGCAAGCCGACCGCGGCGAGCGAGAATGCCGCCGGATAGCCCAGCAGCAGAAACACGACCAGCGATACGAACATGATCGGAGCCATGTTCTCGATCAGAAAGGCAATCATTGTGTTACTCCAGGATCCGCTGGCGGCGCTTAGCGCTGTTCAATCGCTTCGACAGTACGTTCGACCTCGGCTTCGAGGGCGCTGACCGAACTTTCGTGCGGATCGGGAATGTGGCCGCGCATCACTGCGATGCGCTTGATCAACTCGGAGAGACCTTGGGCGAGGAGCAAAGCGAAGCCGATCAGGACCAGCGATTTCGATGGCCATTGCGGCAGGCCGCCGGCATTGCCGGACTGTTCGTTGATCATGAAGGAGCGCCAGAAGAACGGCGCACCGGTGACGATCATCAGGATGCACCAGGGCGCGAGGAACAGCGTATGGCCGACGACGTCGATCCAGTTGCGTGCCCTCTTCGGCATCAGGTTGTTCACGATGTCGATGCGGATGTGCTCGTTGGCGAGCAGCGTCCACGGCGAGCACAGCAGGAACACGACTCCGAACAGCACCCATTGCAGTTCGAGCCAGGAGTTCGAGGAGGTATCGAACAGTTTGCGGACTGTGGCATTCACCGCCGATACGAGTACGGCGGCCAGGATGAGCCAAGCCAGCCGCTTGCCGATCCAGGTCGTCATCGCATCGATGGCGCGGGAAACCGGCAACAGGCCTTTAAGCCATGCGTCGAGAACGCTCACTTTTGAATTCCCCCTCTGGCCGGCCGGATCGGCCGGCAAACCAATTTTACTTCTGTTTTATGCGCCCCACACGCATGCGGACGGCAGGTCCACATGCCTGTTAAGCCGATGGAAATGCCAGCCGTCAATGGTGAAAATGGCGGCAACTGGCCGCCCCAATGGGACTTTTGGCTAGGGGTGAAAAGGACGGCAGGATGAGCCTGTTTTGCGCCAATATCACCTTGACGCAGGCTCGACGGCCTCAACCGCCGGTCACACTCATATGACGGGCTAGCGCCGGCCGGTGCTGCCGGCGGTCGATGACAAAGTCGTGGCCCTTGGGCTTGCGCAGGATGGCAGCGTCGATGGCGCGGTGCAGCGCTTCGTCGCTTTCCGAGGCCCGCAGCGGTGCGCGCAGGTCGGCGGCGTCCTCCTGACCCAGGCACATGAACAAAGTGCCGGTGCAGGTGATCCGAACGCGATTGCAGGATTCGCAGAAATTGTGAGTCAGCGGCGTGATGAAGCCGAGGCGGCCGCCGGTTTCCTTGACCCGGACATAGCGGGCAGGCCCGCCGGTCTGGTAGTCGATATCCTCGAGCGTATAGCGCTCGGCCAGCCGCGCGCGCAGCATCGACAGCGGCAGATATTGATCGAGCCGGTCTTCGCCGACCTCACCCAGCGGCATGACTTCGATGACCGTCAGGTCCATGCCGCGGCCATGCGCCCAGGCGATCATGTCGCCGATCTCGTCTTCATTGACGCCCTTGAGCGCGACGGCGTTGATCTTGACTTTCAGCCCGGCGGCTTGCGCGGCGTCGATACCGGCCATCACCTTGTTGAGATCGCCCCAGCGCGTAATGGCGCGGAATTTGTCGGCATCGAGCGTGTCGAGCGACACGTTGATGCGCTCGACGCCATAGCTCTTGAGCTCGGCCGCATATTTCTCGAGCTGCGAGGCGTTGGTGGTGAGCGTCAATTCCTTAAGCGCGCCGCTTTCCAGGTGACGCGACAGCGATGCGAACAAGGTCATGATGCCGCGGCGGACGAGGGGTTCGCCTCCGGTGAGCCGCAGCTTGTTCACGCCTTTGGCGACGAAGGCACTGCACAGACGGTCGAGTTCCTCGAGGCTGAGCAGGTCGGCCTTCGGCAGGAAGCTCATATGCTCCGACATGCAGTAGACGCAGCGGAAGTCGCAGCGGTCGGTGACGGAGACGCGCAAATAGGTAATGGCGCGTGCGAACGGGTCGATCAACGCGCGGGGCTTTCCGAAGTCGCCGGATGCGGCATCGAAGGCCAATGTCATAATCCCGTTTCCACCGAAACTCGTTGGCACGCGCAAGCCTCCTTGCCGTACCAGGCGTCACGGCGCTTCATCACGAAGCACCGTAGACCTATTCCATATAGGCAGTTCGGCGGGACATGGCCATAGCGCCAGGCAATGGCTCTGTTTCGCAGTGCAACGAAGCCACAAGCAAAACGGCGCGCCAATCTGGCGCGCCGGGTTCAAGTCGACAGTCTTTTGGAACTCACTGCTGGCGCGGAGCCGGCCAGGGCGAGCTGCCGCTCGGTTGTGCGGCCGGAGCAGGGGCGGGCGCCGCGGCTGCCGGCTTGGCCGCCGCCGGCTTGGCGGTCGAGGGCTTTGCGGCCGGCTTCCGGGCGCGCGGCTTGGCGGCGGGCTTGGCTGGCGGAGCCGCGGTGAGTTCGACCATCACCGGGTTCGGCCGCAACTGCGGCAGGCTGCCGGACTGGTCGACCGGCTCGAGCGTTTCCTGCTCAGGCTGATAGCCCTGCAGGGTGAAGGTGACGGTCAGCGGCGCATCGACGGGCAGCGCCAGCGCACAGGGCGTCTTGCAGGTCTGGCCGTTCGAGGTCTTGGCTTCCGCTCCCGGCGGTTCGGATTCGAAGCGGACGGTGTCGAGCGTCGGGCCCGGCTTCAGACCATCGAAAAAGTCCGAAGAAGACGAACAACCGGCGAGAAGCAAGCCGCCGACGGCAACAGCAATGACTCGGTACATCATCTAACCCCGGTCCACGCGAGCGAATTCACTCGCCCTTTGTTAAGCACATTAAGAGCCACTCAAAGATGTGGCAACAAGTTGGGTTCTGTTAACCTTACCGCGTTAACCATAATTATGGCGGCTTTTGCCTTATTTGCCCTGCGAAAGGCTGGCAATTGCCTCCGATAATTGTTCGAAATGGCTGATCAGACGGTCCGGACCGTAATCCGAGACCGGTGCCGCGCTGTAACCGAAATCGACCGCGACGACTGGCAATTCGGCTGCGCGGGCGGTGAGGATGTCGGTCTCGGAGTCGCCGATCATGATGGCATGCGCTGGATCGCCGCCCGCGGCGAGGATCGTGCGCCGCAGCACCTCAGGATCGGGCTTGGCGATCTTGAAGGTGTCCTGGCCGACAATCGCTGCAAAACGGCTCGTCATCTTGAGGGCATCAAGCAACAACAACGACTGCTTCTCGAACTTGTTGGTGCAGACTGCGAGGCGATGGCCGCGTTCGCTCAAGGCATCGAGCGCGTCGATGACCCCGGGAAAAGGGTAGGAGCGGTCGGCCACATGCGCGGTGTAGTAGTCGATGAAGTCGTTGAACAGTCTGTCGAGGACCTGCGGCGTCACCGTGCGTCCTTCGGCGTTGAGTCCGCGCGTGATCATGGCGCGCGCGCCATGGCCGACGAAGGTTCGTGCTTCCTCGAAAGGGACCGGCGGGATGCCTTCGCGCTCGAACACGACATTAAGCGTATCGACGAGGTCGGGCGCGGTTTCGACGAGGGTGCCGTCAAGATCGAAGACGATGGTCTGGAGAGCCATGGCTTGTCGCTAGCCGCCGCGACGGCGCGATGCAAGGCCGAAATACGCTTGTGATATCGGCATTTTCGGCTATCCAGCCCCGGCGTTAAACGCTAGAAAACTTCCAGATTTTCAGCGCCGCCGGCTCCAGGCGGCATCGACCCGGGACCATCGAGAAACGCTTGAATGGACGCCGAAGCTCAAAAACGGGCCGCTGCTGCGCGCGCGGTTGAATATGTACAACCGGGGATGCGCCTCGGCCTCGGTACCGGTTCGACGGCGAAGCATTTCGTTGACCTGTTGGGTGAGCGCGTGCGTGCTGGCCTGAAAGTGGTTGGGGTACCGACCTCGGAGGCAACCCATGCCCAGGCCAAGGCCTGCGGTATTGCCCTGACGACGCTCGATGAGACGCCCGAACTCGATTTGACCATCGATGGCGCCGATGAGGTGGCCCCCGATTTCAGCCTGATCAAGGGTGGCGGCGGTGCGCT
This sequence comes from Pseudolabrys sp. FHR47, assembly GCF_005153485.1. Taxonomy (NCBI): domain Bacteria; kingdom Pseudomonadati; phylum Pseudomonadota; class Alphaproteobacteria; order Hyphomicrobiales; family Xanthobacteraceae; genus Pseudolabrys; species Pseudolabrys sp. FHR47. The sequence continues at coordinate 2,947,510 of NZ_CP039740.1, read as the reverse complement.
GCTGCGCGAAAAGATCGTGGCCTCGGCCTCGTCGCGCATGATCGTCATTGTCGATGCCGGTAAATGGGTGGATAAACTCGGCGCTTTCGCGCTGCCCATCGAAGTGGTGCCCTTTGGCTTCGGCGCGACATTACGGGCCATCGAAAAGACCATCGGCAGCGTGCAAAGCTTGGGGCCGATGAAGCTGCGGCAGACCAAGGAAGGCCATCCTTTCGTCACGGATGGCGGCCACTGGATTGTCGATGCCGCCCTGGGCCGGATTGACGACCCCCGGGCGCTCGCGCATGCGCTGTCGGCGGTGCCGGGCGTGATGGAGCACGGCCTGTTTATCGATCTTGCGTCGGTTGTGATTATCGGCGGCCCGGACGGTGCTAGAACCGTCGAGCGGCCCGCTTCCCGCTAAACGGAGTGTAGGAATGTTTGTTTCGACCCAATCCTGGCGCGGCCTTCGCGCGGTCGTCGTGGCGGCTTCGCTCGTTATGTCCGGCTCCGCCCTGGCCCAGCAGCCGTCGCCGGCGGCGCTGAAGATGGCCGGCGAAATCGTGAAGATCACCGGGGGGCTCGAATTGTTCGCTCCGATCGTGCCCGGCGTCGTCGAACAGTCGCGACAATTCTTCGTGCAGCAGAATCCGATGATCACCAACGACGTCAACGAAGTCGCCGCTCAGGTCCGCAAGGACTACGAGGCGCGAGTGTCGGAGGTGCATACCAAGGTCATCGAAATCTACGCCGCGAACCTGTCCGAACAGGAACTGAAGGATATTCTTGCTTTCTATACGTCGCCGGCTGGCAAGAAATTTCTGGTCGCACAGCCCAAGATCATCGACGAGAGCCTGAAATTTGCTCAGGAATGGGCCAATTCGCTGTCGGACGAAGTCATCGGCAAGATCCGCGAGGGCTTGAAGAAGAAGGGCCACAAGCTTTAATGAGCTTCACCCGCCCGCGCATCTGATGCGCTAAGAGCGGTGGAGCTCAGGCGGTTATGGCACCCAGTTCGGCATCCACTTCGGCACCTGCTTCCAAGTCTTCCTACGACGTCGATCTGTTTGTCATCGGCGCAGGCTCGGGCGGTGTGCGCGCCGCGCGCATTGCGGCGAGCTACGGCGCGCGGGTGATGATCGCCGAGGAATTCCGCGTCGGCGGCACCTGCGTGATCCGCGGCTGTGTGCCGAAGAAGCTGCTGGTGTACGCTTCGCGTTTTTCCCACGAATTCGAGGATGCCGCCGGCTTCGGCTGGACCGTGCCGCAGGAACCGACCTTTAGCTGGCCGACTTTGATCGCCAACAAGGATCGCGAGATCGACCGTCTCGAGGCCGCCTATGTCGCGACGCTCGAGCGCTGGAAGGTCAAGATCGTGCGCAGTCGCGCTGTGATCGAGGACGCACACACCATTCGCCTCGCCAACGGCGACAAGGTCACCGCCGGGACCATTCTCATCGCGACCGGCGGCTGGCCGCATATGGGTCCGAATATTCCAGGACTGGAACACGCCATCTCATCGAACGAGGCGCTGCATCTGCCCGAATTGCCCAAGCGCATCGTGGTGCAGGGCGGCGGCTATATCGCCGTCGAGTTCGCCTGCATTTTCGCCGGCATGGGCAGCGAAGTAACGCTCGTCTATCGCGGCGAGAACATCCTGCGCGGCTTCGACGACGATATCCGCGAGCATCTGCGTAACGAGATGCAGACACGCGGCATTAATGTCTTGTGCGGCCACACGGTCGACGCCATCGATCGCGCTGGCGACGAATACGTCACCCATCTCTCGGACGGCCGGAAGATCGCCAGCGACAAGGTGATGTTCGCCATCGGTCGCCGGCCGAATTGCATGGGCATCGGCATTGAAAATCTCGGCATCCGTTGCCACGAGCACGGCGGCATCGAGGTCGACGAATATTCGCGCACGTCGGTGCCGAACGTCTATGCCGTCGGCGACGTCACCAACCGCGTCAATCTCACGCCGGTCGCGATCCGCGAGGGCCACGCCTTCGCCGACACCGTTTATGGCGGCAAGCCGACCCGGGTCGATCATGCCGATGTGCCGACCGCGGTGTTCTCCGAGCCCGAACTCGGTGTCATCGGTCTGACCGAAACGCAGGCGCGAGCCCAGCTCGACAAGCTGGACGTCTACAAGACCACGTTCCGTCCCATGAAGGCGACCTTGTCCGGGCGGGCGACCCGGGTGTTCATGAAGCTCCTGGTCGATGGCACGACTAACCGGGTGGTCGGCTGCCACATCGCCGGTCCGGATGCCGGCGAACTGATCCAGCTCATCGGCATCGCCGTGAAAATGGGGGCCACCAAGGCCGACTTCGACGCCACCATGGCGGTCCATCCGACCATGGCCGAGGAACTGGTGACGATGCGCGAAAAAGCGGCGAGTTACAGCCGCCAGAGCGGTGACCAGGCCGCGGAATAGGGTGCCGGTCAGGGTTAACGGTGGCTGCGCTATTGGCTGGCGCCGCGTGGCCTAAATTGTGTATAACCCCGCAAAATTGCTGGAGTAACTGCGATGCCCGAGCGTTGGGCGCCCGATAGCTGGCGCAATAAGCCCATTCTGCAGGTGCCGGACTACCCGGACAAGCAGCTTCTTGCCGATACCGAGAAGCAGCTTGCGACGTTTCCGCCGCTCGTTTTTGCCGGCGAGGCGCGCAGCCTCAAGGCGGCGCTGGCTCGCGTCGCCAAGGGCGAGGCTTTCCTACTCCAGGGCGGCGACTGCGCCGAGAGCTTTGCCGAGCACGGCGCCAACAACATCCGCGATTTCTTCCGCGTCTTTCTCCAGATGGCGATCGTCTTGACCTATGCCGGTGCCTCGCCGGTCGTGAAGGTCGGCCGCATCGCCGGCCAGTTCGCCAAGCCGCGCTCGTCCGCGACCGAGAAAAAGGACGGCATCGAACTGCCGAGCTATCGCGGCGACATCATCAACGACATCGCCTTCACGCCGGAATCGCGCACGCCCGATCCGCGCCGGCAGATGGACGCCTATCGCCAGTCGGCGGCGACGCTGAACCTGCTGCGCGCTTTCGCCAAGGGTGGCTATGCCAGCGTCGAAAACGTGCACCGCTGGATGATGCAGTCGGTCACCGACTCGCCGCAGTCGAAGGCCTACGCCGATCTCGCCGATCGCGTTTCAGGCGCGCTCGATTTCATGCGTGCCTGCGGCCTGACCTTCGCTGTCGACAGTGCGCTCGGCACCACCGATTTCTACACCAGCCACGAGGCGCTGTTGCTCGGCTACGAGCAGTCGCTGACCCGCATCGACTCGACCACGGGCGACTGGTACGCGACCTCCGGCCACATGATCTGGATCGGTGATCGTACCCGCCAGCACGATCACGCGCATATCGAATATGCGCGCGGCATCAAGAACCCGCTCGGTCTGAAGTGCGGTCCGTCGCTCAAGGTCGATGATCTCCTGCGCCTCATCGACATCCTCAATCCGGACAATGAACCGGGTCGCCTGACGCTGATCGGCCGCTTCGGCGCCGAGAAGGTCGGCGAGCATCTGCCGGCTTTGGTGCGCGCGGTGAAGCGCGAGGGTCGCAGCGTGATCTGGTCGTGCGATCCGATGCACGGCAACACCATCACCTCGGCGTCGGGCTACAAGACGCGGCCGTTCGATCTCATTCTCAAGGAAGTGCGCTCGTTCTTCGACGTGCATGCGGCCGAAGGTTCGCATGCCGGCGGCGTGCATCTGGAGATGACCGGACAGAACGTCACCGAATGCACCGGCGGCGCTCGCGCGATCTCGGATGCCGATCTCAACGATCGCTATCACACGGTCTGCGATCCGCGGCTCAATGCCGAACAGGCGATCGATCTCGCCTTCCTGCTGGCCGACCGGCTGCGCAAGGAACGCTCGGCGCATCCGCTGCCCGCGGCGGCGGGGCTTTAGGAGCAAGGCTGGCCTGCACCGGCCGGCCATTGCCCGCTCTCGGGCCGAAGCGGTAGAGGTTTCACATGAACACCCGCGGCTCCGACGGAAGACCGGCCGACCGACTGGCGATTGCCTGTGCGCAGCTGAACGCGACTGTCGGTGATATCGCCGGCAACGGCGCCAAGGTGCGCCGCGCTCGTGACGAGGCGGCGCGGCAGGGCGCCGACATCGTCGTCTTCCCCGAACTGTTTATCGCCGGCTATCCGCCGGAAGATCTGGTGCTCAAGCCGGCCTTTCAGGCCGCCTGCCGTGCCGAGATCGAGAAGCTGGCGCGTGAGACCGCCTCGGGCGGCCCGGCGCTGGTCGTCGGCACGCCGTGGGTCGAGGACGGCAAGCTCTACAACGCCGTGGCTATTTTAGAGGCCGGCCGCATCGCGGCGCTGCGCTTCAAGGTCAATCTTCCGAACTATGGCGTGTTCGACGAGGCTCGCGTTTTCGCACCGGGGCCGGTGCCTGGCCCGGTGAATTTCCGCGGCGTCCGGCTCGGCGTGCCGATCTGCGAAGATATCTGGACCGAGTCCGGCGATTACGAAGACGTGGCCGAATGTCTGGCCGAGACCGGCGCCGAAATTCTCGTGGTGCCCAACGGTTCGCCCTACGACCGGGCCAAGGACGAAGTGCGGCTCAACATCGCGGTGGCGCGCGTCACCGAGCAGAACCTGCCGCTGCTGTACGTCAACCAGGTCGGCGGCCAAGACGAGCTGATTTTCGACGGCGCCTCCTTTGCGCTCAATGCCGATCGCTCGCTGGCGTTCCAGTTGGGCGCCTTCGAGGAAACCGTCGTCACCACGCAGTGGGTACGTCAAAACGGCGGCTGGGTCTGCGAGAAGGGGCCCTTCGTCAAGGCGCTCGGGGACGACCGCGCCGATTATGGGGCCTGCGTGCTGGGCTTGCGCGACTACGTCAACAAAAACGGTTTTCCCGGCGTCGTCATCGGTTTGTCGGGCGGCATCGACTCCGCTCTGTGTGCGGCCATGGCGGTCGACGCGCTTGGCGCCGAGCGCGTACGCTGCGTGATGCTGCCGTACAAATACACGGCGCAGGAATCGCTCGACGATGCGGCGGCCTGCGCCAAAGCGCTCGGCGTGCGTTACGAGATCCTGCCGATTGCGCCGGCGGTCGAAGGCCTCGAGAAGGCGCTGGCCGCGACATTTGCCGAAACGCAGCGTGACGTTACTGAAGAGAACCTGCAGTCGCGTGCGCGTGGCACCATCCTCATGGCCATCTCCAACAAGTTCAACCTGATGGTCGTGACCACGGGCAACAAGTCGGAGATGTCGGTCGGCTACGCCACGCTCTATGGCGACATGAACGGCGGCTTCAATCCGATCAAGGATCTCTACAAGACCGAAGTGTTCCGGCTGTCGCGCCTGCGCAATGAGTGGAAGCCGTCATTCGCTCTCGGGCCGGATGGCGTCGTTATTCCGGAGGCGATCATCGTGCGGCCGCCGACGGCGGAGCTGCGCGAGAACCAGAAGGACGAGGACTCGCTGCCGCCTTACAGCGTGCTCGATCCGATCCTCGAGGCACTGGTTGAGCGCGAGGAGCCGGTTTCAAGCATCGTCGCCGCCGGCTATGCCCGGGACACTGTGCTGCGCGTCGAGCGGCTTTTGAACATCGCGGAGTACAAGCGCCGGCAGGCGGCGCCTGGTGTGAAGGTGACGCTGAAGAATTTCGGCCGCGACCGGCGTTATCCGATCACCAACCGTTTCCGCGACACCGGCGAGCCTTTGCCCAAGCCGGACGTTTCGCTTTACACCGGCCAGCCGGCGAAGTCGGAAGCGTTTGATTTTTGATGCTCAGCGTCATCGTCCGCGAATGCGGACGATCCAGTAACCACCGACGTTCTTCAAGATGGCTGGCGCTGCGGCGTACTGGATGCCCCGCTTTCGCGGGGCATGACGTAGAGACTTACTGCTGCCGCTGCGGTACGAAGGCCGGGCCGACCGAGCGCACGTCGTTTGACGGTTGCGCCGATGATTGCGGTTGCTGTCCTTGCGCTGGATTTTGCGCAGGTGATTGCGGACGGATCGGCCGGCCAGCGGCATCGCGCGGCAGGGACAGGCGCTTGGCGCTTTCCTCGGTAACGACGACATCGCCCGGCGCCAGGGTCTGGTCGCCGCCCATCACTTTCATCGCCTCGGCCCAGCTTTCGCCGGGACGTCGGCAGCCGCAGGATTTGTCGAGCGCCTTGCGATAGGCGAACGCGGTCGGCAGCGCGGTGTAGGGCTGACCGTCGAGCGAGACCGCCTGGTTCACCTCTTCGCCGGGGTTGTGATAAACGTAAAGTTGAACCTGCGCCGCCGGGCATGAGCGCTGGCAGACCTGCGCGTCGTCGTTGAAGCGGTCGGGCGAGGTCGCATAGGAAATCGGGAAATAATAGCCGTCGCAGGTGCGCACGCAGATGGTGCGATAGGTGCCGCCCATCTGGCCCTGCGGTGTCGAAAAGATGCCGCTATTGGTGTTGCCGCCGAACAGCCGGTCGAAGAAGCCGCCTTGCTGACCCTGGATCGCGGCCGAACGGTATTGCGGGCCGCAATTATTGTCGCCGAGCGCGATCATCAGCGACTGGCGCTGCGCCATACGTTCGGTATTGCCGCCGGACAATTGCTCGAGCTCAACCTGAAGGCGCTCCAACGTCGAGCGCTGCTGGCCGATCTGGCGGTTGATGCCGCCGCATTGCGGGGGCGGGTTTGAGAAGATCGAGAAAAAGCCCGAGCTTTCGCAGCCGTTCTGGCGGCTCTGCGACACCAGGCGATCGACCTCGTATTGCTGGCGGTTAACCGCGTCTTCGGCGCGCCGGATGCGGTCCGCGCGCTGCGGGTCGGCATTGCCGCGGTCGAGCGAGGCGAGCTGCGCCTCGAGCCGCTGGCAGGTCGGATTGGCCGATTGGGCATTGGCTGCGGACACCGCCGTCAGGGCGGCGAGGGCGGTGATGGCGGGACGAAGAAAAGCTCTCATGCGGCGCACTCTAATCGGAAAATCATGGCCAAGCGAGGACACCCGCCAGCCGGATTCGGAAGGCCGGGCGCGGCCTCATGTCGCCCGGCGGCGCTCGGAGCGGAGGTTCCAGAGCACCCCGGCGATGATGACCAACGCACCAACCAGGACCCAGATATCGAGGGCTTCGCCGTAGAACGCCCATCCGACGACGGCAATGAGCGGAATCCGCATGAAGTCCATCGGCACCACGAGCGTCGCATCGCCGGCGCGGAATGCATTGCTCAGACAGAAGTGCGAGGTCAAGCCCGCAAGGCCGACGCCGATTGCGGGCAAAATGTGGCGCAGGTCGTAGAGGCCGGCGTCAAGAAAGACCGCCGGATTGCTGCCGATCAGCGACAGGGGCAGCTGGATCACCGCCATCCAGAAGATGATGCTGAAGGTTGACTGCGTGCTTGTCAGCGACTTGGTCATGATCATCATCACGGCGAAGCCGACGGCCGCCAGCAGCACGATGCCCGCGGCCGGGTTGAAGCCCGTAATGCCGGGCCGCAGGATCACCAGGATGCCAAGGAGCCCCAGGATCACGACGCCGATACGGCTCGGCGTCAGCTTCTCGCGCAGGAACCAGGCAGCGAGCAGGGCGGTCCACGCCGGGGTCGTGAATTCGAGCGCGAACACCAGAGCGAGCGGCAGCATGGTCACGCCATAGGCCCATGCGAACTGCGCACCGTAGTGGATGGTGTTGCGCAGCACATTGAAGCCGAGGCGGTGCGGGCGGACCTGCAGCCGCAGCTCGGGCCGCAACAGCAGCACGATGCACAGGATGATCAGCGCAGCGCCGCTCCGGATCGTGAAGATCTCGAAGATGCTCAATCCGGCGCGCGACAATTCGCGGATCGACACCGCCATCGCCGAGAACGACAGCAGCGCGCCGGCCATCCACAACACGACGCGGACGATATGAGAGCCGCTCACCGGACGGACTTTCTGTTTTGAACAGGAGGCGGCGCTACTCGGCGTCCGGCTGGTTCTCGGGCCGTGCCTTGTCGAAGGCCGGCAGTTTCAGGCACACGGTCTCGACGGCGACGATCTTCGGAAAAGCGTCGAGGGGCACTTTGAGGCGGCGCGCGTTGAACACCTGCGGCACGAGGCAAACATCGGCCAGCGTCACATGCGAGCCGAAGCAGTACGGACCGGGCGCGATCATCTGCTCGAGCGCCTTGAAGCCCTCGATCACCCAGTGGTGATACCAGGCATCAATTGCAGTCTGCTCCTGATTGAGATTGCGTTTGAGGTAGCGCAGCGCCACGAGATTATTGAGCGGATGGATATCGCAGGCGATGACCTGCGCCGCCGCGCGCACGCGAGCGCGGTCGAGTGCCTCCGCCGGCAGCAACGGCGGATCGGGATAGACCTCGTCGAGATAGTCGATGATGGCGAGCGACTGGGTCAGGACCTCGCCGCCCGACAATTGGAGCGCCGGCACCCGCATCTGCGGGTTGATGGCGCGGAAGGCGTCGGAGAACTGCCGCCCGCCATCCTTGGTGAGGTGGATCGACTCCATCTCATAGGACAAGCCCTTGAGATTGAGAGCGATGCGGACGCGATAGGCGGCGGACGAGCGGAAATAGCTGTAGAGCTTCACGAGCGGCGTTCCCCGGCAATCCCGAATGTGGATTTTGCCGCAACCTAACCGGCTTTGCCGCCCTTGGCGACATCGGCGGTGATCGCACCGGCCCTTTCGGTGAGCTGTTTGACCACGCGGGAGAAGGCTTCGCGGTCGCCGGGGTCGATCGTGGCAATGAGACGGTTGACGAACTCCACCGCCTGCGGCGCCACGTCGTCATAGACGGCGCGGCCGTCCGGCGTCAGCGACAGGAAGGCCTCGCGCAGATCGGCGACATTGGCCCGCCGGGTCACGAACTGGCGCTTCTCCAGGACCGCCACGGCACGCGATACCTTGGTCTTGTGCATCTGGCCGTGGACGCCGATTTCCTTGGCGGTCGCGCGGCCGAATTCGCCGAGAATGACGATGACCCGCCACTCCGGCACGCCGATCTGGTAGCGCTCGGCATAGATGCTGGAGAGGGCCGCTGAGACGCTGCCGGAGCACAGGTTGAGCCGGTGCGGCAGGAACTCGTCGAGCTTGAGCACCGGCGTGGCCTGCGAGGCCTGGTCCGCGGTGATCACTGACATTGCCGGTTTATGCATCGCGCCGCAGGGTCCCTTGCGCCGGCGGGTCTTGAGGCATCGACCGGCAAATACTGACGAATTTACCGATGTTGGGATACCGCGCAACCTTCTTGGAAGCATTCTAATCGTCCGCATGGTCGCGGAACCGCTAGACTGGCGGCCACCGGCCACGGAATCCTGCTCCGAGGAGACCGCCCAAAGGAGCCTGCCATGTCGGACGATTCGCGCCTGCTCATCCCCGCTCTGGACGGGCTCTACCGGACGCTCGCGCCGGTGACCGAAACCCTGGTGCGCCTCTGCGCCGGCCTGTCACTCGCCGCCCATGGCTATCCGAAGCTGTTCGGGGCGACCGCGGCCAATGCCGCCTTCTTCGAGCAGGCTGGATTCCACCCCGCGCTGTTCTGGACCATCCTCACCGGGCTCACGGAATTCGGCGGCGGCCTGTGCCTCGCGCTCGGCCTGCTGACGCGGCTTGCCGCACTCCCGGTGCTGGTCTTCCTCGCGGTCGCGATCAAATTCCACGCCGCCAACGGCTTCTACTGGAACAACCTCGGCTTCGAATATCCGCTGTTCTGGGCGCTGGTCGTGCTGCACTTCCTGGTGCGCGGCGGCGGACGCTTCTCGCTCGACCGGTTGATCGGCCGCGAGGTTTAGGATGTGCCCTGCGGCTTGTTGCCGTCGAGCACCTCGCGCACCTTCTTGGCCATCGCTTCCGTCGTGAACGGCTTGGTCAGAAGATCGACATCGCTGTCAAGCCGGCCATGATGGATGATGGCGTTGCGGGTGTAGCCGGTCGCGAACAGCACCGGCAGATCGGGATGCGTCTCTTTCACCGCATTGGCCAGCTCGCGCCCGTTCATGCCGCGGGGCAGCACGACGTCGGTGAACAGCAGCGCGATATCGGACATGCCCTTGAGTTTTTCCAGCGCTTCGGCCGCCGTCGCCGCATGGGTGACGTGGTAGCCGATATCGCTAAGCGCATCGATGACAAAACGGCTGACATCCGGATCATCCTCGACGAGCAGGATGGACTCCGAATGTTCGCCCGAACCCGGCGCCACCGGCTCGGTCTCCTCTTCCCACGCCGGGAAGGCGGACGGATCGGACAGCCGCGGGAAATACATCTTGATCGCGGTGCCCTGGCCGATCTCGCTGTAGATCTGGATGTGGCCGTGCGACTGCTTGACGAAGCCATAAACCATGCTGAGGCCGAGGCCCGAGCCAACGCCCGCCGGCTTGGTGGTGAAGAACGGATCGAAGGCGCGGTCGCGCACGTCGGCGCTCATGCCGCTGCCGGTGTCGCTGACCGCGACCAGCACGAACTGACCGGCTTCGACATCGGCGCCCGCCTGCCGCACATAGGCTTCGTCGAGATAGGCGTTGGAGGTTTCGATCGTCAGCCGCCCGCCGTCCGGCATGGCGTCGCGGGCGTTGACGGCGAGGTTGAGAATGGCGCTCTCGAGCTGGTTGGGATCGAGGGCGGTCTTCCACAGGCCGCTGGCCAGCACGGTTTCGACCCGCACGGTCTCGCCGATGGCGCGATGCAGGATCTCCGACATCTCCGCGACCAGCCGATTGACGTTGACGGCCTTGACCTCCTGAGGGTGCTGCCGCGAGAAGGTGAGCAGGCGCTGTACCAAAGTCGCCGCGCGGGTCGAGGCCTGACGAATAGCGCTGAGCGAATTGGCGACGCGTGCGTCTTCTGAGGAGTTGCGCCGCAGCGCCAGTTCGACATTGCCGATGATGGCGGTAAGCAGGTTGTTGAAGTCGTGGGCGATGCCGCCGGTGAGACGGCCAACCGCTTCCATTTTCTGGGCCTGGCGCAGCGCCATTTCGGTTGATTGGCGGCGTGCCGCTTCCTGCCGCAACAGCCCGTTGGCGGCGGCCTCGCGCCTTGCCTGGTGCAGGGCGAAAATGCCCAGTCCGACCATCATCAGCGTTGCCGGCAGACCGAAGACCAGATGCATCGCCATCGCTCGCATCCATCGGGCACGAACATGCGGGACGTCGAGCGCGGCATAGACATAGACATCGTAGTTCGGCAGCTTGCGATAGGCGCCGATGCGGCGTTCGCCGTCGGCCGATGATGTGCCATCGGTGATGCCACCCTCGGGATTAGCCGCGACCGCGCGCATGAAGATCGAGCCCGGCGCCGAGCGCCTGAATGCCGAATTTGTTGGGTACCGCGCCAGCGCAACGCCATCGTTGCGTACCAGTCCGGCCACCGACACATCGCTGCGCGGCAGCGTGGCGTAATAGTTCGAAAAATATTCCGGCGCGATTGACACGAGATAGACGCCGTTGAACCTGCCGCCGTTGCTGTCGCGTCTGCGGGTGATGGCGAAGAAATCGGTGTTGGCGGCGCGCGCGTCAATCACCTCACTGATGAAGATGTCGATGTTCGCTTTCTTGTGCGCGTCGAAATAGCTGCGATCGGACAAATCGAGATCGCGCGGTAGGGGATAGACGGTGCCGGCCACGAGTGGCCGGCCGTCCCTGTCGATGACCCAGAGATCGCGGAGCTGGGGCAGGGACTGGATGAACGTTCTGATGCGTCCGCTGTACTGCGCTTCGTTGTCGCGGATTTCGGAACTGGGGATATTGTCGAACATTTCCTCGAGATAGCGTTCGCTGATGGCGAAGGTCTCGAACACCTTGCTGGCGTGTTCCTGCATCGCGGACACAGTGCGCTGCAGGCGCTCGGTGGCTTCCGAAATATGCTGGCCGTAGGAAATCCAGGCGGCGATGAGATAGATCGCGATGGGGAAGGCGATCGAAGCCGCGATCAACAACTTCAGCGGCCGTTCGGCGCGGCTGACCGGACTCTCGACCGGCGGCGGCGGGACCTGAGGTTCGCGTGCTTTGACCATGCGCCCGTGCGTCGGAGGAAATACAGGTTCCTTCGTACCGGGCTCGTAGTGATAACTCAACCGCGCTTAAACGCGCGCAAGCTCTTACGCCCGTTAAAAAATTTCACACGGAGGATGGAACTTTCCGCGAAGTTCCCGACCGCGATCAGCGCGAACAGACGATGGCGACAACGTCGTCGCAATTCGCGCCTTTGCAGCCGCCCGATCCGCCGGCCGGAATGGCGCCGGTGATGTCCTCGCGGTCCACCTTGCTGAAAGACATCGCGGTGGCGAAGTTCTGGCTGCGGCAATAGGCAGCGGCGGCCGGTGCCCCGCAGGCCGCGCCGCTGGCCAGGCAGCGGTCGACGCCATAACCAACGTCGGCGCTGATGATGAACATCTTGCGCTCGGCCTGGGCCGGCCCGGCGAGGGTGAGGCCGGAGAGCAAGGCGACACTGACCAGTAGGCTACGCATGGGCACGTCCGTTCCTTATCGCGCGCGCCAACGGGCCGCGCGGGCTCGATCGAGGGCTTGTCGGTGAAGTCCGGCCGCTAAAATGCAGCGAAGTTTCTTAAAAGCCGTTTAACCGCTGCGGCGATTCGAAGGCCTCTAGCAAGTACTTATGTTTGCTGTGGAATTTTCGGGCCGCTTGACGCTAGCCGGGCAATTTGCGCAATGTGCCCGACAATGAACGGCCTGACCCTCATCCGCGGTATTTGCCGCCTGATTATTAGCTAGCGCACACACGCTGGCTGAGGCCGTCTTTTCTCGAATCGAGATAATAAGGGACGCCCCCGGCCAGCGGGATCGCCGGCATTGGTGTGACCCTTATGGAATTGCGGCTCTACGATACGCTGACGCGCGAGAAGCGCCCGTTCACGCCGATCGATCCGGCGAATGTGCGCATGTATGTGTGCGGACCGACGGTCTACGACTACGCCCATATCGGCAATGCGCGGCCGGTCATCGTCTTCGACGTGCTGTTCCGGTTGCTGCGCCACATCTATGGCGAGAGCCACGTTAAATACGTCCGCAACATCACCGACGTTGATGACAAGATCAATGCGCGCGCCGCCGAGCGCGGCATCGATATCCGTGAGTTGACGGAAGAGACCTATCAGAATTTCAAGGCCGACGTCGCGGCGCTGGGCTGCCTGCCGCCGACGGTCGAACCGCGCGCGACCGAGCATATCGAGGAGATGAAGACGATCATCGAGCGTCTCATCAAGTCGGGTCACGCTTATGTCGCCGAAGACAATGTGCTGTTCAACGTGCCGTCGATGACGGACTACGGCCAGCTCTCCAAGCGGCCGATGGACGAGATGATCGCGGGCGCTCGTGTCGAAGTCGCGCCTTATAAGAAAGACGCGCAGGATTTCGTGCTGTGGAAGCCGTCGAAGCCGGGCGAGCCCGGCTGGCCGTCGCCGGGTGGCATCAAGGAGCCCGGCCGTCCCGGCTGGCACATCGAATGCTCGGCGATGTCGTGGAAGCATCTCGGCGAGACCTTCGACATTCACGGCGGCGGCATCGATCTCGTCTTTCCGCATCACGAGAACGAAATCGCGCAATCGCGCTGCGCCTTCCATCAGAACGTGATGGCGAACTATTGGATGCACAACGGCTTCCTGCAGGTCGAAGGCGAGAAGATGTCGAAGAGCCTCGGCAATTTTCTCACTATCCGGGGTCTATTAGATAAGTGGCCGGGCGATGTTTTGCGTTTGCAGATGCTGATGACGCATTATAGGCAGCCAATTGATTGGACTGAGAACAATACCAGAGCAGCTTGCAATGAACTAGAAGATTGGGCCCATCTTCTTCAATCGCGTTATACATTCAATAATAACGAGGAACCGACCGAGGTTCTCAACGCATTGTCAGACGACTTGAATACTTCAAATGCTATTTCGGCATTAAGGGAGCTTTTTGCTAAGGCAAAGGTGGGTGGCTTTAAAGACGAGATGAAGTTTGCCGCTAACTGCCACCTGTTGGGGTTCCGGCATCTCGATAAGCCGGGGTATTTTCAATCTGGCGTACAAGCCCTCAATGTAGATCAGAGTATTCTTGGCCTCGGCGCAACTGTGCAGCTCTTAAGAGCTGCAACAGCAAATAACGCCCCCCAAATTGGTCAGATAATATCGACGATTGAATCGCGTGGATTGAAAGTCGAAAGTAGCAAAAACGGCACTTTGACTATTGTCAGCGGTGATAGGCAGCTTCTGAATGAGAAAATAGAGCGTCTTGTTGCAGACCGCACCGCTGCTCGCGCCGCGAAGAACTTCGCTGAATCCGACCGCATCCGCGACGAGCTCGCGGCCATGGGCGTGGTGCTGAAAGACTCCAAGGACGGCACAACCTGGGAGATCGCGCGATGAACACCATGCATTCCGGCGGCTGCCAATGCGGCGCGGTGCGCTTTCGCGGCTCGAAATTCGGCCGCTCGTCGATCTGCCATTGCCGCATGTGCCAGAAGGCCTTCGGTTCGCCCTTCGCGATGCTGGTCACCGTGCACGATCTCGAATGGACGCGCGGCGAGCCGAAGCGCTATCGTTCGTCGAACAAGGTCGAGCGCGGCTTCTGCGCCGATTGCGGCACGCCGCTGACTTATGAATACGGTGGCCCGACCGAAATCGCGGTCTGCACCCTTGACGATCCGTCGGTCGCGCCGCCGACCATCCAGGTCAATCCCGAGAGCAAGCAGCCGTTCTTCGACGGCTTGTGCAGCCTGCCGACGCGCCCGGAAGGCGCCGAGCCCAAGCAGGAGGCCTTCAAGGCTTCTATCGTCAGCCATCAGCATCCCGACCACGATACGGCCGAATGGCCGCGACAGGGGACACGCTGATGGCGACCGCTTCACCGAAGCTCGCGCTGCGGCCGTTCCTGCCCACGGATGCGCCGCTGCTCGCGGAGATCTTCCGCGAGAGCATTCTTGAACTGACAAGCGACGATTACAGCGAGGCCCAACGGGAGGCGTGGATTTCACGCGCCGAAGATCTGGAAGCCTTCGCGGCCCGCCTCAGCAAGCAACTTACTTTGATTGCGACCTTCGATGGCTCGCCGGTCGCCTTCGCTTCGCTCGCCGGCAACACCAAGATCGACATGCTGTTCGTGCATCCGATCGTCAGCGGGCAGGGCGCGGGTGCGCTGCTTGTCGACGCGCTGGAGAAGCTCGCCGGCGCGCGCGGCGCTTCGAGCCTCACCGTGGACGCCAGCGACACCGCGCGCGGCTTCTTCGAGAAGCGCGGCTATGTCGCGCAGCAGCGCAATTCGGTGTCGGTCGGCGACGAATGGCTCGCCAACACCACGTTGTCCAAGGCGCTCGTCAAGCCGAACGCCCAACCGGAGGCCTAAGTCGCTGCCATGGAAAAACCCGACACGCCGTTCCCGCGCCACTGGCTCTATTACATCGTGCTGAAGGTCGTGGTGATCGCTGCTGCGATTGCCGTCGCCACCAAGTATTTCGGTCTCTGGTAAGCGCGTCATGCAGCGGCATCACATCGTCATGGCGGCCGTCGCGCTGCTGGTCGCCGTTGCGCTGGCGGCGAACTATTATCTTTGGTGAGGCGTATCATGTCCCGCGAGCGGCTCTATCTGTTCGACACGACCCTGCGCGACGGTGCGCAGACCAATGGCGTCGACTTCACGCTCGCCGACAAGATCGCCATTGCCGATATGCTCGACGACTTGGGCATTGACTATGTCGAGGGCGGTTATCCGGGCGCCAATGCGACCGACACGGAATTCTTCGCGCAGGACCGCAAGCTCAAGGGCAAGTTCACCGCCTTCGGCATGACGCGCCGCTCGGGGCGCTCGGCCTCGAACGATCCGGGCGTCGCCGCGCTCATCGAGGCGAAAGCCGACGCCATCTGCTTCGTCGCCAAGTCGTGGGACTATCACGTCAAGGTCGCGCTGGAGACGACGCTGGAAGAAAACCTCGCTTCGATCCGCGACAGCGTGAAGGCGGCCAAGGCCGCGGGCCGGGAAGTGCTGCTCGATTGCGAGCATTTCTTCGACGGCTACAAGGCCAATCCGAAATTCGCCCTGGAATGCGCCAAGGCGGCCTATGACGAGGGCGCGCGCTGGGTGGTGCTGTGCGACACCAATGGCGGCACGCTGCCGCACGAGATCGAGAAGATCGTCGGCGATGTGGTGAAGGTCATCCCCGGCGATCATGTCGGCATCCACGCCCATAATGACACAGAGCAGGCGGTCGCCAATTCGCTGGCCGCGGTGCGCGCCGGCGCGCGGCAGATTCAGGGCACGCTCAACGGCCTCGGCGAGCGCTGCGGCAACGCCAATCTCGTTTCCATCATCCCGACGCTGAAGCTGAAGAAGGACTATGCCGACAAGTTCGACATCGGCATCAGCGACGAGGCGCTCAAGTCGCTCGGCAAGGTGTCGCGCGCGCTCGACGAGCGGCTGAACCGGCCGTCGTTCCGCTACGCGCCCTATGTCGGCGAGAACGCTTTTGCCACCAAGGCTGGCATTCACGCCTCCGCAATCATGAAGGCGCCGGAAACCTACGAGCACGTCAGTCCCGATCTCGTCGGTAACAAGCGCAAGGTGCTGGTGTCGGATCAGGCCGGCAAGTCGAACGTGCTCGCCGAACTCGATCGTATCGGCCTCAAGGTCGACAAGGACGATCGCCGCATCGGCCGCCTGCTTGAGATCGTCAAGGAGCGCGAGGCGATCGGTTATGCCTATGATGCGGCGGACGCCTCCTTCGAACTCTTGGCGCGGCGCACGCTCGGCACCGTGCCGGATTATTTCGACGTGTCGCAGTTCGACGTCAATGTCGAGCAGCGCGACAACGCGCTCGGCCAGCGCGTCACCGTCACGATGGCAGTGGTCAAAGTGAAGGTCGGCAGCGAAAGCCTGATCTCTGCGGCGGAAGGCAACGGTCCGGTCAACGCCCTCGACCAGGCTTTGCGCAAGGACCTCGGCAAGTATCAAGACTACATCAAGGGCCTCAAGCTCACCGATTTCCGCGTGCGTATCCTCAATGGCGGCACCGAGGCCGTGACGCGCGTGCTGATCGAAAGCGAGGATGAGAGCGGCGAGCACTGGACCACGATCGGCGTGTCGCCGAACATCATCGACGCCTCGTTTCAGGCGCTGATGGATTCGATCATTTACAAATTGGTGAAGTCCGGCGCGCCGGCGTGAGGGCCGCATGATCGACCACGTCTCCATCGCCGTCCGCGACCTCGGCGCCGCCACGCGCTTTTACGAGTCCGTGCTCGGCGCCATCGGCATGAAGCCGATCGACGTGCGCGCAGCGACCGTCGGCTTCGGCAAGCAGTATTCCGAGTTCTGGATCAATCTGCGCCGTGACATGGCGCCGATTGAGGCTGGCAGCGGCGCGCATGTCTGCTTCCGCGCGCGCTCGACCGAACTCGTCGATGCCTTCCACGCCGCGGCGCTCAAAGCCGGTGGCTCAAGCGATGGCGCGCCCGGTTTGCGCGAGCATGACGGCGAGGGCGGTTATTACGCCGCCTTCATCCGCGATCCCGACGGCAACCGCATCGAGGCGGTGACGTTTACGAAGTAAGCTACAACTTCTCCGCCACAGCTTCCGGCATATCCTTCGCCGTTTCCGACACGCCCTGCATCGCCTGGCGCAGCTTCGGGATGATGTCGCTCACCTCGTCTGCGACCAGCAGTTCGAACTCCATGCCGTCGCGGATGAAGGCCAGCGCCTTCATGTGATCGAGCAGAGCGGAGAGCGGATCCCAGAAGCCCTTGATGTTGGCGAGCAGGATCGGCTTCTTGTGACGGCCAAGCTGGGCCCAGGTCATCTGCTCGACGATCTCCTCGAGCGTGCCGATGCCGCCCGGCATGGCGACGAAGGCGTCGGCCATCTCGAACATCTTGCGTTTGCGCTCGTGCATGTCGCGGGTGACGATCAGGCCGTCACCGTTGAAACCGGCGCGCTCCTTGTTGAGCAGAAACTCCGGGATGATGCCGGTCACCGTGCCGCCATGGCCGCGCACCGCCTCGGCCACGGCGCCCATCATGCCCATGTCGCCGCCGCCATAGACCAGCCCGATACCGGCCTTGGCCATGGCGGCGCCTAGGGCGGTCGCCGCGGCGACGAAGGCCGGGTCGGTGCCCGGGCCGGAGCCGCAATAGACGCAGATTCGGGCGAGCGAGGCGGGTTTGTCAGGCGAGGTCATGGTCTGGATGTGCATCGCTACCTTCCGGGCGTCAAGGTGGCCCCGAAAAATCCGTAGGAAATACAGGGCGGAAGGGTGATTGCCGGCCAGTTTAGACCTATATGAAAGTGCCTGACCCCGGACCCCGAATGACGCCTCCGCACCAAGCCGCCCAACCTGAACCCCGCGTCTCAGCCGACCGCGGCGCGCTGATGGCGACCATCGTCCATCTGTGGCCCTACATTTGGCCGTCGGATCGGCGCGACCTGAAGATGCGCGTCGTCTGGGCGACCTTGCTGCTGCTGCTCGCCAAGTTCGCCACCATCGTCACGCCCTTCACCTTCAAGTGGGCGACCGATGCGCTGGCCGGCGCCGGCAGCGCGCCCCTCGGCGCCAATGACTGGCTGCTCTGGGCGCTCGCGGCGCCCGTTGCGATGACGCTCGCTTATGGCGGCATGCGCGTCATCATGGCGGTGACGACGCAGATGCGTGATGGCGTCTTCGCCAAGGTGGCGATGCACGCGGTGCGCCGGCTCGCCTACCGCACCTTCGTGCACATGCACGAATTGTCGCTGCGCTTTCATCTCGAGCGCAAGACCGGCGGCCTGACGCGCGTGCTCGAGCGCGGCCGCAACGGCATCGAGACCATCGTGCGCATGGTCATCCTGCAACTGGCGCCGACCATCATCGAGCTGACGCTGATCTGCGTCGTGCTGATGTGGCAGTTCGACTGGCGTTACGTTGTCGTCATCCTCATCACCGTCGCGCTCTATCTGGTGTGGACCTACTACGCCACCGAATGGCGCATCGGCATCCGCCGCAAGATGAACGACAGCGACACCGACGCCAATGTGAAGGCGATCGACTCGCTGCTGAACTACGAAACGGTGAAATACTTCTCCGCCGAGGACCGCGAGTCCGAGCGTTACGACCGCGCCATGGCGCGTTACGAGGACGCGTCCACCCGGGCCTATACCTCGCTCGCGGTGCTCAATGCCGGACAGGCAATCATCTTTACGGCGGGCCTTGCCGCCGCGATGGTGATGGTGGCGACCGAGATCCGCGCCGGCGGCAAGACGGTCGGCGATTTCGTGCTCATCAACGCCATGATGATCCAGCTTTACCAGCCGCTGAATTTCATGGGCATGGTCTATCGCGAGATCAAGCAGGCGGTGACCGATATCGAGCTGATGTTCTCGATCCTCGGCCGGCCGCCGGAAATCAAGGACATTCCCGGCGCCAGGCCACTCGCTGTCAGCGCCGGCAATATCCGTTTCGACAATGTCGCCTTCGCCTATGATCCGGCGCGGCCGATCCTGAAGGGCATCAGCTTCGAGGTGCCGGCCGGCAAGACCGTGGCGGTGGTCGGCCCGTCCGGCGCCGGCAAGTCCACCATCTCGCGGCTGCTGTTCCGCTTCTACGACCTGTCGGGTGGGCGCATCACCATCGATGGCCAGAACATCGCGCGGGTCGCTCAGAAATCCTTGCGCGAAGCCATCGGCATGGTGCCGCAGGACACCGTGCTGTTCAACGACACCATCCGCTACAACATCCGCTATGGCCGCTGGGAAGCGACCGACGCCGAAGTTGAGGAGGCGGCCCGGCTGGCGCAGATCGACGGCTTCATCCGCCTGTCGCCGCAGGGCTACGAGACCGAGGTCGGCGAGCGTGGCCTCAAATTGTCCGGCGGCGAGAAACAGCGCGTCGCGATCGCCCGCACGATCCTGAAGGCGCCGCCGATCCTGGTGCTGGACGAGGCGACCTCGGCGCTCGACAGCCACACCGAGAAGGAAATCCAGGACGCGCTGGAGCGGGTGTCCAAGGGCCGCACCACGCTCGTGATCGCGCACCGGCTTTCGACCATCGTCGGCGCCGACGAGATCATCGTGCTCGACAAGGGAGAGATCGTCGAGCGCGGCAATCACGCGGCGCTGCTCGCGGCCAACGGTCTCTATGCCAGCATGTGGAACCGGCAGCGCGAGGCCGAGGAGGCGCGCGAGCGCCTGGCTCGTGCCGGCGACGAGGAGGCGGCGCCCAACCGCAACCCGCCGCCGGTCGACGATCCGGTGCTGACGGCCGCCGAGCGGTCGGCCACGCCCGCGGATGCCGCGGAATAGCTATCGAATTGCGCGCCGGCTAAGGATATAGGAACGCCAGCGGCGCGCTCCGCGCGCCGCCCTCTCCCTGATGGGGAGAGGGGAAAGAGAGATCCCGGCAACGGTCGAGAAAACGGATAAGAACTTCCCATGTCCATCTACGACTCCATCCGCAAGCAGTTGGTGCCGATCACGCCCGAAGGCTATCCCTTCATTGGCGTATTCGCGCTGGTCAGTCTGGTCCTGTTCTGGATATGGACGCCGCTCGGCTGGATCGGCACGGTGCTCACCGTCTGGTGCATCTATTTCTTCCGTGATCCGCCACGCGTCACGCCGGTGCGCGACGGTCTGATCGTGTCGCCGGCGGACGGCCGCATCAGCATGGTGACGACGACGCCGCCGCCGCACGAACTTGGCCTCGGCCCGAAGCCGATGCTGCGCATCTCGGTGTTCATGAGCGTGTTCGACTGCCACGTGAACCGCTCGCCGGTCGCCGGCCGTGTCGAGAAGATCCTTTATCAGCCCGGCAAGTTCGTGAACGCCGACCTCGACAAGGCCTCGGTCGACAATGAGCGCAATTCGCTGGTGATCGCCACGGGCGGCACCCGCATCGCCGTGGTGCAGATCGCCGGCCTCATCGCGCGCCGCATCGTCTGCTACGTCAAGGAAGGTCAGCCGGTCGGCGCGGGCGAGCGTTTCGGCATGATCCGCTTCGGCTCGAGGCTCGACGTGTATTTGCCCGAGGGCACGCAGCCCCTGGTCGCCGTCGGCCAGACGGCGCTGTCCGGCGAGACCGTGCTGGCGGACCTTTCGGGCGGCGACGAAGGCCGCGGTTTCCGGGTCGGGTAGGGATCGGTGTTCATGTAGCCCGGATGGAGCGCAGCGAAATCCGGGGACAGCCGTTGATCCCGGGTTTCGCTGCGCTTCACCCGGGCTACAAGCGAGACCACCTCGCTCAGAAAATAGTCCTTGACTCTTATTCCTAGGATATTATAGGCTCAATCCGTCCTGCTCGGCCGGGGGCGTCATCTAGAGGCGTCTCGTTGACGGAGCAGGGCGCGGTGCCCGCGGGCCTGGCGAAACGCACGTCAGGCGCTTGGGCGGCGACGGGGCTCCGCCCGGAGGCACTATGACCTCCTGCAAGGAGCTTGCTGATGGTGAGCGCTACCCGCGAAAGCGGATCAGCCGCCAGAAGCGCGGCCCGTGCGCCGTAATGACACCGCGATGGAGCGCCGCGGGGCGCAGGCGTCCTCTCGCAAGGGACGCCTCGCACCCAAAAGGTGCGATCCACAAAGGGCGCCTCGCGGCGCTCCATCCCCTCGGCATGCGCCGAGGGTGGAAGGCTTGTCCCCGCGAAGGCGGGGAGGACGGCAGGCCGCCCCGGGCCTTCAAGAACAGGGGCGGTTAAGCACGTCCGGACGTGAGTCCCGTCACAATTGGGCGCCAAACGTGGCGCAGGCTCCGCCAAACGGCTATAGAGAGGCTCATGGTGTTCCAACCGATCGACCCCACGCCGTCGCCGCGCCGCCCCCGCTTCAAGGCGATCCCGGTGCGCACTCTGGTGCCAAACCTGATCACGCTGCTCGCGCTGTGCGCGGGCCTGACCGCCATTCGCCTCGCCATCGAGAGCAAGCTCGAATGGGCGCTCGCCGCCATCGTCTTTGCCGCGCTGCTCGACGGCATCGACGGCCGCGTCGCGCGGATGCTCAAGGGCACCTCGAAATTCGGCGCCGAACTCGACAGCCTGGCCGACTTCGTGAATTTCGGCGTGGCGCCGGCGCTCATTCTGTATTTCTGGGGCCTGCACGACCTCAAATCGGCGGGCTGGATTGTGGCGCTGGTGTTCGCCATTTGCGCGGGTCTGCGCCTCGCGCGCTTCAACGTCATGGCCGACGATCCCGATGCGCCCGCATGGGCCGGCAACTTCTTTACCGGCATTCCGGCGCCGGCCGGCGCGCTGACCGTGCTGCTGCCGATCTATCTCTATTTCCTCGGTGTACCGAACGGACCGGTGACGATCTGGCTGACCTTCTTCTATACGCTGACGATCGCGCTCCTGATGGTGTCGCGGCTGCCGGTGTTCTCCGGCAAGCGCGTCGGCAAGAGGGTGCCGCCGGAGATGGTGTTGCCGGTCTTCGTGGTGGTGGTGTTGTTCGTGGCGCTGCTGATCAGCTATCCGTGGGAAGTGCTGTCGGCCGGCGCGGTTGTGTATCTCGCCTGCCTGCCGCTCGGCTGGCTGTCCTGGCGCGATTATAAGCGCAAGGATGCGCTGGCGGCCGCCGCCGGTACCCCCGCGTCGCCTGCCGGTGCCGAAGCGGCGCCGCTCGCCGAACCCGGCCCGACCCCCGGCGCCGAGGGCGACCGCCCGGCGCGGCTCAACTGACCGTTACGAAAGCAATCCGACCATGCCGCGCGCGACCACCATCATTGCCGCTCACGACGCACGCGGCCTTGCCGCGGCCGACAGCGTGCTGCTCGACCACAGCCAGCGCGCCGGCGGTACGCTCAGCGTTGTTACCGTGAAAGGGCAGACGCTCAACTTCGCCTTCCAGGGCCGGCTGCGCCATGACGACGTCATCGCGCTCGACGACGGCAGCCATGTCGAAGTCGTCGCCAGGCCGGAGCCGCTCCTTGAGGCGCGCGCCGCCGACGTCTCGGCGCTGGCACGCATCGCCTGGCATCTCGGCGACCGTCACATCGCGGTGCAACTGTTGCCGAACCGCATCCGCGCACTGCGCGAACCGGCGACAGAGGAACTGCTCAAGGCGCTCGGCGCCAAGGTGACGCCGCTCGAGGCGCCGTTCGAGCCCGAAGGCGGCGCCTATGAGGTGCCGTCAGGTCACGATCATGATCATGGCCACGAACATCATGGGCATCATCACCACGCGCATGATCATCATTCTCATGATCATCATTCTCACGGCGATGCCTGCGGTTGTGGCCACGATCATGCGCATGAGCACGGTGACGACCATGGCCATCATGGCCATGGTCATCACCATCATCACAAGTAAGAATCAGACTTTCTTGTTGCGATAGCCCTGCGTGCCGAGCGGATAGCCCGGCATGAGGTCGTAGGGGTGAGCCCAGCCGGGCAGGGCCTCGATGCGCTTGAGCCAGGCGCCGATCGCAGGATGCTCCTTGGCAATATCGAAACCGAATTCCTCGGCCGGATAATAGAGATAGGCGCACATCGAAATGTCGGCGATGGTCGGGCGGTCGCCGAGCAGGAACGGCGACTTCTCTAGCCGCTTGTTGACGATGGCGAGGTTGCCGTCGATGCGACCCTTGAGAAAGGCGAGCACGGCCGGATCGCCCGGGGGCTTGGCCAGCGTGCGCAGGAAGCGGAACGGACCGAGGAAGCCGTTGACCTTCTGGTTGTCGAAGATCATCCAGCGCAGCGCTTCGAGTTCTTCGTCCTCGCCTTTGGGCAGGAACATGCCGGTTTTGCGCGCGAGATAAGTGAGGATGACGGCCGATTGCGTCAGCTTCTTTGCGCCGTCGACCAGCACCGGCACTTCGCCCATTTCGTTGACGTCACCGCGATATTCGGCCGAGCGCTGCACGCCGGCGCCGAAAAAGTCGATCCACACCGGCTCCCATTTGGCGCCGATCAGGTTGAGCATCAGCGCGGCGCGATAGGCGTTGCCGGATTGAGCGAAGCAGTAGAGCTGGTAGTCGGCCATTGAACAGAGCCCCCTTGGAGTTTCGTTGCGGCGAAGTTTAGCGCGAAAGCGTGAGCGGTGTCGCGGTGCCGGATTTTCCCGCGAAGCGGTCTCCGGCATTGCGGAAGGCACCGAGCGCGCCGCCTTCGTCATCGACGATGGTGAGTTCGCCATTGGCGAGCCGCCAGCGCCGCGCGAGGAAAAAGCGCTCCGGGCAGCCGCCATCGGGCGTCACGCGGCCTTCCGTTGCGCCCGGCGGCCCGATGAAGGTCAGCCCGCAGGTCGGCGCATTCGGGGCGGCGAGGACCCAGCGGCCTTCCATGCCGACTTCGGCGGCGGCTACGGCTTGCGGCTTTTCATCGTCGGCGGACATGAGCGAAGCGCCGCCGCCGCAAGCCGCGAGCGCGAATGACAGCATGGCAAATGAAAGGCCGATGGCGCGGCGCAACGTCGGTCCTTTACTTCATCGTCGGGATCGTGAACTCGGCGCCGCCTTTGGTGCCGCTCGGCCACCGCGACGTTACCGTCTTGGTCTTTGTATAGAAGCGTACCGAGTCGGGTCCATGCTGATTGAGGTCGCCGAAGCCGGAGCGCTTCCAGCCACCGAAGGTGTGATAGGCGAGCGGCACTGGAATGGCGAAATTGACGCCGACCATGCCGACCTGCACGCGGTTGACGAAGTCACGCGCCGCGTCGCCGTCGCGGGTGAAGATGGCGACACCGTTGCCGTACTCGTGCGTCGAGGGCAGGGCGACGGCTTCCTCGTAGTCCTTGGCGCGGACGACCGACAGCACGGGCCCGAAGATCTCTTCCTTGTAGATCTTCATGTCGGGCTTCACGTTGTCGAACAGGCAGCCGCCCATAAAGAAGCCATTCTCGTAGCCCTGCATCTTGAAGCCGCGGCCGTCGACGGCGAGCTTGGCGCCTTCCTTGACGCCGGTGTCGACGTAGTTTTTCACGCGTTCCAGCGCCGCTTTGGTGACCAGCGGGCCGTAATCGGCCTGCGGATCGGTGGATAGGCCGATCTTCAGCGTCTCGACGCGCGGGATCAGCTTTTCCATCAAAATGTCCGCGGTCTTCTGTCCGACCGGCACCGCGACCGAAATCGCCATGCAGCGCTCGCCGGCCGAGCCGTAGCCGGCGCCGATCAGTGCATCGACCGCCTGATCCATGTCGGCGTCAGGCATCACGATCATGTGGTTCTTGGCGCCGCCGAAGCACTGCACCCGCTTGTTGTGCGCGGCCCCGGTCGCATAGATGTATTGCGCGATGTCGGACGAGCCGACGAAGCCGATCGCCCGAACGCGCGGGTCGGTCAGGATGGTGTCGACCGCCTCCTTGTCGCCATTGACGACATTGAGGATGCCTTCCGGCAGGCCGGCCTCGAGGAACAGTTCGGCGATGCGCATCGGCACCGAAGGATCGCGCTCCGACGGTTTGAGGATGAAGGCGTTGCCGCAGGCAATGGCGGGTGCCGCCTTCCACAGCGGGATCATGGCCGGGAAGTTGAACGGGGTGATGCCGGCGACGACGCCAAGCGGCTGGCGGATGGAATAGAGATCGATGCCGGGGCCGGCGCCTTCGGTAAACTCGCCCTTGAGAAGGTGCGGAATACCGCAGGCGAATTCGACCACCTCGACGCCGCGCTGGATGTCGCCTTTGGCATCCGGCACGGTCTTGCCGTGCTCGGAGGACAGCAGCTTGGCGAGGCTTTCGGTCTCTTTGGCGATCAGCTCAAGGAATTTGAACATCACCCGGGCGCGGCGCTGGGGATTGGTCGCGGCCCAGGCCGGCTGGGCGGCTTCGGCATTGGCGATGGCCTTCTCGACCTCGGCCTTTGAGGCCAAAGCGACCTTGGCCTGCACCTCGCCGGTATTCGGATCGAACACATCGCCGGTGCGGCCCGAGCTCCCCTTGACGGTCTTGCCGCCGACAAAATGACCGATTTCGCGCATGGCTCCGAATCCTCCCGGTTAATTCTTTTCTAACAGCCGTAGCCGTCCCGACGCGCATTGGAAGACCTTTTGGCAAAGATTTCCAGCGTATTTGATCCGCTGGTTGCCGATCGGTCGTGGTTCACGGTCGTCCTGTATTTCCGTTCGATTAGCCTTTACCGGGTCTTAATAGCGACCGTCTAGGGTCTCGGGACGCGGCTATGCGTCCCGTGTGTGTCGCCTTTGTTGAGTGGAGTGAATGATGGATATCACGACCGGTATCGGCCTGGTGGCTGGCGTTGCCGTCATCGCGACACTCATCCTGATGGGCGGCGACTTCGGGATGTTCTATGACGTCCACGCCATCATCATCATCGGTGGTGGTTCGCTTTCCGCAACGCTCATCCGCTTCCCGCTCTCGGCGATGCTGCACGGCCTGCCGCTCGGCATGAAGTTCGCCTTCACCATGCGCAACATCACCCAGCGCGAACTGGTCGATGAGATCGCCGGACTTGCAGAAATCATGCGTAAGGAAGGCCCGATCGGCCTGGAGAAGGCCGAGACCGAAGACCCGTTCCTCGCCAAGGGCATCCGCTTTGTCGCCGACGGCTACGATGCCGGCTTCATCCGCGACAACCTCGAGCGCGATCGCGACAACTTTCTCACCCATCTCGACGAAGGGCAGAAGATCTATCGCGCGATCGGCGACTGCGCGCCGGCCTTCGGCATGATCGGCACGCTGATCGGCATGGTGCAGATGTTCGCCAACATGACCGACCCCTCCAAGCTTGGTCCGTTCATGGCCGTGGCGCTGCTGGCGACCCTGTACGGCGCGCTGGTCGCCAATCTGTTCTGTCTACCAATCGCCGACAAACTGCACGTCAAGCTGGTGGACGAAGAAATCAATCGCACGCTGATCATCGACGGCATCTTGATGATGCGCGAAGCCAAGAGCCCGGCGCTGGTGCGCGAGATGTTGCTCGCTTACCTGCCGGAGAAACACCGTCATTCCGAAGACGCGGCGGAGGGTGCTCCGGCGACGGCCTAAGGGCAGGGCGGGGCGTCCATTTCAGAGTATTAGTTTATGGCCAAGAAACGCGGCGGCGGACACGGTGGCGGTCACGGCTGGTTCGTCACCTTCGCGGACCTCATGGGTCTGCTGATGAGTTTCTTCGTGATGCTCGTCGCGTTCTCCACCCAGGATCAGGCCAAGCTACAGGTCGTCGCGGGCTCGATGCGCGATGCCTTCGGCGTTCAGGACAAGGTCCGTTATTCGGGCGTGCTCGAGGTCATGGGCTTGCCGACCCGGCCCAAGCTCAAGAGCGTCGCCAATATCGATCCCAAGGATGCCTCGCCGACGCCGGCGCCCGACGAAAAGGGCATGAACCGGACCTACGGCGCACGCATGAAGGAGGATCGCAAATTCGCACTGGCCGCCGCGTCCTTGCGTCAGGCGTTGCAGAGCATGCCCGAGATCACCGAAGTATCGAAGCACGTGATGCTGGAAGAGACCCGGCAAGGGCTCAACATCGAAATCACCGATCAGGACGGCCGTTCGATGTTCGCCGACGGCTCCAAAGAGCCATATGAGCGCACGCGGCTTCTGATCCAGCGTATTGCGCCGGCGCTCAAGGCGATGCCGTTCCGTATTTCCATTACCGGACACACGGCAACCTCCTCGATACCGCCGCGGCCAGGCTATGGGCCGTGGGAACTTTCCGCCGACCGGGCCAATGCGGTACGCCAGATTCTCGCCGCGGAAGGCGTGCCGGCCGGCCATATCTTCATGGTTGCCGGCAGGGCCGATACGGACCCGCTGTTTCCCGACAGCCCGTCGCTCGCGCCGAACCGCCGCGTGACCATCACGCTGATCCGCGAGGAGCCGCCGATACCGACCGATCTGAGCCCCTGACGGAGCTTACGGCTGTTCGGCCGGATCGATGTGCCGTCAACAAGTCAAGCGTAAAGGCCGGTATTCTCTCTCCGGGGCCGGTGATATAAGCCCGCCTTCCAGGTCCCGTCGCGGACCCGATAGCGAAGAGAGACGGTGTGAACGAACCGGCAGCGTCGGCCGACGTGACGGCCCCGGCCACTGGCGAGACCAAGGCACCGGGCTTCTATGCGCTCGCTCTTGGCAGCGTCGGCGTCGTCTACGGCGACATCGGTACCAGCCCGCTTTACGCATTCCGCGAGGCCGCCCTGGCGGCCAGCAACGAGCGCGGCGTCACCCCGGATATCGTGCTCGGCGTGCTGTCGCTCATCGTCTGGGCGCTGATCTTCACCGTGACGCTCAAATACGTGCTGCTGCTGCTGCGCGCCGACAATAATGGCGAGGGCGGCACTTTGTCGCTGATGGCGCTGGCCACGCGCGCGGTCGGCCGCCGCACTCCGTTCATCCTGATACTCGGCGTGATCGGCGCGGCCATGTTCCTCGGCGATTCAGTGATCACGCCGGCGATCTCGGTATTGTCCGCGGTCGAAGGCCTGAAGCTCGCCAACCCTGCGTTCAGTCATTACGTCGCGCCACTCGCCGTTCTCATCCTGATTGCGCTGTTCGCGGTGCAGTCACGCGGCACGGCCAAGGTCGCGGCATTCTTCGGACCGATCATGGTCATCTGGTTCGTGTCGATCGCGATCGCCGGCGCGCTGCACATTTTTGACGATCCGCATGTCCTGATGGCGTTGAATCCGGTCTATGCGGTTTCGTTTATGCTCAGTCACGGCCATATCGGTCTGATTACCTTGGGTGCCGTGTTTCTGGTGGTGACCGGTGGCGAAGCACTCTACGCCGACCTTGGGCATTTTGGCCGCAAGCCGATCCAGTTGGCTTGGCTCGGTCTCGTACTCCCGGCATTGCTGATCAATTATTTCGGGCAAGGCGCCCTCGTGCTCGCCAATCCGGCGGCCATTGAAAATCCCTTTTATCTTCTGGTGCCGCAGGGCCTGTTGTTGCCGATGATCGTGATGGCGACAGCCGCCACCGTCATCGCCAGCCAGGCGGTGATCACCGGTGCCTATTCGCTGGTCCATCAGGCAATCCAGCTCGGCCTGTTGCCGCGCCTGACCATCCTGCACACGTCGGCATCGCAGGTCGGGCAAATCTACATTCCGCGTGTGACCTTTGCCCTGCTGGTCGGAGTTCTGCTGCTGGTCGGTCTGTTCAGGTCGTCAGGCTCGCTCGCCGCGGCTTACGGTATTGCGGTGGCGACGACGATGGTGGTCGACTCGCTCCTCGGCTTCTTCGTGTTCTGGAAGCTTTGGCGGCTGAAGGTGTGGCAGGCGGCGCTTCTGGTCGCGCCGTTTGTTGTCATCGACTCAGTGTTCTTCTCGGCCAATTTGCTCAAGGTGACGGAAGGCGCCTGGCTGCCGCTCCTGTTCGGCGCGACGGTGGTGATGATCATTCTCACCTGGCGGCGTGGCACAGGCATATTGCTCAACAAGACGCGGCGCGCCGAAGTGCCGATCGATACGCTTCTGCGCAATCTCGAGAAGCGGCCGCCGCATATGGTGCAAGGCACCGCCGTATTCCTGACCAGTGATCCGGATTTCGCCCCGACCGCGCTGTTGCACAATCTCAAGCACAACAAGGTGCTGCACGAGCACAACGTCATCCTCACGATCGTTACCGGCGATACGCCGCGCGTTCCGGATACCGAGCGCGTACAGTTCACGCCGCTGTCGGAGCACTTCGCACGGGTAACACTGAAGTTCGGCTACATGGATACGCCAAACGTGCCGAAGGCGCTGGCGATCGCACGCAAGCACGGCTGGCAGTTCGACATCATGTCCACGTCGTTCTTCCTGTCGCGGCGCACGCTGCGGCCGTCGGCGCAGTCTGGAATGCCGACCTGGCAGGATCATCTATTCATCGCGTTGGCGCGCTCGGCGAGCGATGCCACTGACTTCTTCCAGATTCCGACCGGCCGCGTCGTCGAAGTCGGCACCCAGGTGACAGTCTGAGGGCTTTATCTAAGCCTTTGTATTCACAACAAAATAATTCCGATTGTCTTGTGCTTTCGGTACGCGCCGATAGCATGGCTTGCGAAAACGCAAGGCTGGGCCTTGCAGATTTGAGTTGATTGTACCGCCGTTCCGCGGCTTTGCATGGCCGTAGCAGCAGGATTCCTATTTCATGACCCAACCCGCATCCGCTATTTCGGGCCTGTCGGCCGACGGGGCCGGTGCGCGTCATGCCGGCTTCTGGGCGTTGACGCTCGGCAGCATCGGCGTCGTCTATGGCGACATCGGCACCAGCCCGCTTTACGCGTTGCGCGAGTCTGTCGTAGCGGCGGCGGGTGAGGGTAATCCAGTGACCGAGGCGATCATCCTCGGCATCCTGTCGCTGATCATCTGGGCGCTGCTTCTCGTAGTGACCGCGAAATATGTGCTGATCCTGCTGCGCGCCGACAACAACGGCGAAGGCGGCACGCTGGCGCTGATGGCACTTGCATCGCGCGCGCTCGGCCGTTCGAGCGGTTTCGTGATCCTGCTTGGCGTCATCAGCGGTGCGCTGTTCTATGGCGACGCCATCATCACGCCGGCGCTGTCGGTGCTGTCGGCGATTGAAGGTTTGAAGATCGTGACACCGGCCTTCGAGCATTACGTCGTGCCGCTCACGGTCGTCATCCTGGTCGCGCTGTTTGCCGTGCAGTCGCGCGGCACAGCCAAGGTGGCGACGTTCTTTGGGCCGCTGACCTTGATCTGGTTCGCGGCGCTGGCTGTTGCCGGCATCGTGCATATCGCCGGCAATCCGCTTGTGCTACTGGCCTTCAATCCATATTACGGCCTCAACTTCCTCCTGCATCATGGCATCATCGGCTTCTTCACGCTCGGCGCCGTGTTTCTGGTCGTCACCGGCTCGGAAGCGTTATACGCCGACCTCGGACATTTCGGTCGCGGTCCGATCCGCTTTGCCTGGCTTGTGGTGGTGCTGCCATCGCTGACCATCAATTATCTCGGGCAGGGCGCGCTGGTGCTGGCCGATCCGAAGGCCATCGCGAACCCGTTCTTCCTGATGTATCCGCAATGGGCGCTGCTGCCGATGGTGGTTTTGGCCGCAGCGGCCACCGTCATCGCCAGTCAGGCGGTGATCACCGGCGCTTATTCGCTGACGCGGCAGGCGATCCAGCTTGGCCTCTTGCCGCGGCTTGAAATTCGCCACACCTCGGAGGAGGTGTCTGGCCAGATCTACATGCCGCGGGTCAATCTTCTGCTGCTGATCGGTGTGCTTCTGCTGGTGGCGTTGTTCCGCTCGTCGAGCGCATTGGCTTCGGCCTATGGCATCGCCGTCACGGGCACCATGGTGGTGACCGCCTTGATGGCGATCGTCGTCATCAACAAGGTCTGGCGCTGGCCGCTCGTTGCGGCGCTGGCGCTGATGCTGCCATTCCTTCTCATCGACCTGACGTTCCTCGTCTCGAACCTGCTCAAGCTGTTCGAAGGCGGCTGGATGCCGCTGGCGCTCGGCGCTGTCGTGATGGTCGTGATGTATACCTGGCGGCGCGGCAGTCGGCTCCTGATCCAGAAAACGCGTAAGCTGGAAATTCCGCTCGAGACGCTCGTCTCCAGCCTGGAGAAGAAGCCACCGGCGCGCGTGCCGGGTACGGCCGTGTTCCTGACCGGCGACCCGGCCTTTGCGCCGACCGCGCTGATGCACAGCCTCAAGCACTACAAGGTGCTGCACGAGCATAACGTCATCCTCACCGTCGAGACGGCCGATACGCCGCGTGTCGACGTTGCCGAACGGGTGCGCATCGAGCCCGTCGGCGAGACTTTCTCACGCGTCGTGCTGCGCTTCGGCTTCATGGAGCAGCCGAACGTGCCCAAGGCGCTCGCTGTGGCGCGCAAGCTCGGCTGGACCTTCGATATCATGTCGACGTCGTTCTTCCTGTCGCGGCGCCTGCTCAAGCCGGCGGCCCAATCCGGAATGCCGCGCTGGCAGGACCGGCTGTTCATTTCGCTGTCGCGCACGGCCAATGACGCGACCGACTACTTCCAGATTCCGACCGGCCGCGTCGTCGAGGTGGGCACCCAGGTGACCATTTAGCGCCTTAAAAAGCCGCGTGCGGCAGGCTGAAAACCCGGCTAAACAGGGCCATTCGGACTGAAGGAGTTGCCGTCATGGCCGACGAAATGCCGCGCGCCGGCGAGGTGATCAATCTCACGCCGCAGGAGGTGGCCGAGGGCGTGCGCGCCGGCCGCATGCTTCTTATCGACGTGCGCGAGCCCAATGAGACGGCGGCAGAAAGCTACCCGGACGCGGTGGTGCTACCGCTGTCGTCGTTTGATCCGTCCGAAATTCCCGATCCGCAGGGCAGGCAGGTGGTCTTTGCCTGCCGCTCCGGCCGGCGGTCGATCACGGCGTCGGTGGCGGCGCAGGACGCCGGTTATCCCTACAACCATCATCTCGCCGGGGGCATCCTCGGATGGAAGGCAGCCGGGTTGCCGACCCGAACCTGACCCGGAGTCAACGCCCGGTGCTGGGCAGGCCGTTCGTCGCAAGCGATGAATTGCCGTAGCGCGGATCCCCGGTCACCTCGGCGCCGAGCCAGTGCGGTCGCTCGAATTCCGCCGTCTCGGCCGGCAGTTCGATTTCAGCGATGACGAGCCCGTCCAGATCGCCGGCGAACACGTCGATCTCCCAGCGCAAGAGGCCAGCCGGGGCAATGTGGCGCCGCTTCTCGATGATGCGGCCGGTTCTCAAGGCGAGCATGGCCTCGGCATCGACGAACGGGATGGCGATTTCGAATTCCTGCCGCGTCAGGCCGGCACCGGCGCTCTTGATGGTCAGGAACGCCGCGCGGCCCGAGAGACGCACGCGCACCGTGTTGGTGTCGGTCACCGACAGATAGGCTTGCCGGATATCGAGATGATCGGTGACGGATGACCTCCATCCGTCGCCAGCGACCAGAAATTTTCGTTCGATTTCGGTGGCCATGAAACGTGCGTCAGCGCCAGCGACGGTGCAGCCATAGCCATTGCTCCGGATGCTCTCGCACCCAGGATTCGATGATGCTGGTGATCATCTGCATGGTCGCGGCGATATCCACGTTGCCTTGTGCGTCGCGCATCGGCTTGATCTCGTCGGTCAGCTCCGCAGTAAAACGATTGCCCGGCAGGCGAATGACACGCACGCCGACGATGGGACAATCGAAATGCTGCGCCAGCCGCGCGATCAGCGGATTGGCGTTGGTCTTGCGGCCGAAGAACGTCACCTCGACGCCGCGCACGTAATACTGATCGACCAGCATGCCGATATGGGCGCCGCGTTTGAGCGCGTCGGCAATTCGCACCGGCGCATCGAGACCGGTCGCGATAAGTTCACCCATGCTGGCGGCGCGGGTCTTGCGCACCCAGCGGTCGATCGCGGCGATGTTCGGCCGGCGATACAGCACGGCGCTGTCGACGCCCTGCGCGGCGGCGAACACCGCCGGCAGTTCCCAGTTGGCCAGATGGGCCGTGAACACGAGCGCCGGTTTGCCGTCATTGGCCAGTTCGAGGAACTTGTCGAACAGCGGCTGCGGAATCTCGAGCCGTCCGCGTTCGGGGTGCGCGCGGTCGTAGTCGATGAGGCGGTCGAGCTGCGTGAACTCGGCGCCGACGCGGCCGAGATTGTCCCAGACGCCGAGCAGGATGCGGTCGATTTCCTGCGGCGACTTCTCTGGAAACGCAGCGGTGAGGTTGGCGCGGCCGATCTTGTGTTCGGGGAGCAGGGGGCCGATCAACCGCATGAAGCGGCCGGCTGCATTTGCTGCTGCGTCGGGGCGTGCCAGGCGCATCAGATGAATGACGCCGATCGCCAGCGCGCCGGCGATGGCGTTGCCCGTAGCCTTCAGGCTGCGGCGCCAGGCACTATTACGGGACGATGCCATCAGAAATTGACGATAACTTTGCCGAAGACCTGGCGACCTTCGAGCCGCGCCAGGCCCTTCTCGAAGTCGGTGAGCGCGAATTCGCTGTCGATGATCGTCGACATGCCGTCCGCCATCTTGGCGAGGCTCTCGTGGATGTTGCGGATGGTGCAGCCGAACGAACCGAAGATCTTGTACTGCTGCTGGAACAGCTGCATCAGGTTGATGGTCACGGTCGGACCGGCGGTCGAGCCGCAGGTGACGAGGCGGCCGCCGCGCTTCAGGCAGAACAGCGAGGCGTTGAAGCCTTCGCCGCCGACATGTTCGAACACGACATCGACGCCCTTCTTCTGCGTGAGCTTGCGCGTCACGCCTTCGAAGCGGTCGGTCTTGTAGTTGATGACATGATCGGCGCCCAGCGCCTTGGCTTTTTCGGCTTTGGCGTCGTCGCCGACGGTGGTGATGACGGTGCAGCCGAGCGCCTTGGCCATTTTGATCGCGACCGAACCGATGCCGGACCCGGCGGCGTGGACGAGGACAGTCTCGCCGTTCTTGAGCTTCGCGTTGTCGAACAGCATGTGCTGCGTGGTGCCGAAGGCGATCGGCGCGCAGGCGGCATCGCGCAGGCTGACATTATCTGGGACGGGGACCACGAGGCGCGCCGGTATATTCATGAGGTCGCGGGCGAAGCCGTCGATGTGGAAGCCGAACACGCCGCCGACATTTTCACACAGGTTGTCGCGGCCATCGCGGCAGTTGGCGCAATGCCCGCAGGTCATCGCGCCGTACATCGTGACTTTCTGCCCCGGCTTGAAGTTGGTCACGCCGGGGCCGACCGCGGCGATCTCGCCGGAGGCCTCAGCGCCGACGATCAGCGGCAGCTTGCGCTTGGCGAAAGCCATGCCGCGAAAGCCCCAGACGTCGAGGTGATTGAGGCCAACGGCCTTGATACGGACCTGGACTTCGCCCTCGGCGGGCGCGGCGGGGTCGGGCAGGTCGACCAGTTCGAGCTGGCGGTCGCCGATCAGTTGCAATGCGCGCATGTTTTATGAACTCGGCCGTGCGGCGACTTACGCCGCCGGTTCCAGGCCCATGATCAGCGACACGTTCTGACCGCCGAAGCCGAACGAGTTCGACATGGCGTGCGTGACGCGGGCATCGCGGGCTTTGTTGGGCACGACGTCGAGCTGGATCGCCGGGTCGGGCACGTCGTAATTGATGGTGGGCGGAATACGCTGGTTCTGCAGCGTCAGCAGCGAGAACACGGCCTCGACCGCGCCAGCCGCCGACAGAGTATGGCCGATCATCGACTTGTTCGACGAGATCGGTACCGTCTTCACGCGCTCGCCAAGGGCGGCGGTGAGGCCGGTATATTCCATCTTGTCGTTTTCAGGCGTCGAGGTGCCGTGTGCATTGATGTAGTCGATGGCATCGGCGTCGAGGCCGGCATCCTTCAGCGCGTTCTTGATGCAGCCGATGATCGGCTTGCCGTCCGGGCTCGAGCGGGTGCGGTGGAAGGAGTCGGCCATCTCGCCGCAGCCTTCCATCACGCCGATGATTTTGGCGCCGCGGGCCTTCGCCGAGTCGTAGCTTTCCAAGACTAGCGCGCCGGCGCCTTCGGCCATGATGAAGCCGTCGCGGTTCTTGGCGAAGGGGCGCGAGGCGCCCTGCGGATTGTCGTTGGTGGTCGACAGCGCGGACAGCAGCGAGAAGCGGATGACCGCTTCGGGATTGATCGAGCCATCGGTGCCGATGCAGAGCGCGGCGTCGGTGTCGCCGCGGCGGATCGCTTCGACGCCGAGCTGGATGGCGCTGGCGCCGGACGCGCAGGCGGTCGATAGCGAGATCGGCGAGCCTTGCGTGCCGAACTTGTCGGCGATGTGGTTGGCAACCGAGCCGAATAGGAAGCGTTCGTGATAGGCGGGAAACTGCGGGGCCACGCGCAGCAGGTCGTCATAAGTCAGCGCGGCATTGGCGCCCGACTTGGCGCTCAATTCCATGCGTTGCGGCCATTCGATTTCGATCGGCGGCACGGCGACGAACAGCGGGCCCGGGAACGATCCGGCAGAGCCGACGCCGGACTGCGCGACGGCTTCCTCGGCGGCGAGATCGGCGAAGCGTTCGGCCAGAGCGGCGGATGTCATCTCGCCAAGAAAATCGATGGTGCCGGCGATGCGGGTCTTCATGCCGTCGGTGGCGAAACGGGTGATCTCGCGAATGCCGGATTGGCCCGCGGTGAGCTTGGCCCAGTTGTCGACTTTGCCCGCGCCCAGTGAGGTGACGACGCCCAGGCCGGTTACAACGACGATGGGCCTGCCGAACTTGTCTTTCCCGGAAGCCATTTTGCTCTCCCTCAGCCGACGCGTTCGACCAGCGCCATGCCTTCGCCGCGCCAATGGCCGACGCCGGTCACCACGACCTGATCCAGAGGGCCGCTCATCGGCTTCTCCAGTCCGGTCGGATCGCTCGGCGGGTAAAGGCTACCATGAGCGAGCGCCACAGTCGCCAGGGCCACATTCATCGCGAATTGCGGCTCCATCCCATGACCGAGATAGGTGCCGGTAGCGCGCACGGCAAGCTCACCATGCTGCTCGAGGAAGGCGCGTTCTTCGGCGGTCGCCTGGGCGGCGCCGGTCGCGCCCGACAGGACGGCAGCATGGCCGCCTTTGACCTTGTCCTTGATCTTGTCCCAAAGCTTACCCAGTGTCTGGGTGATGGTGCCAGGCTGGCGCGAGGCGCGGTCGGCGACCACCGAGGACAGACGCGCCAGCGGCTTGGCGCCGCGCTTTTCGGCGTGCTCACGCGATTCAATTACCAGGAAAGCGCCCAGCGAGCCGAGCGCGAAGCCGCCCAAAGACCCGTTAATGTCGCCGCGCTCCCAAACAGGAACGAGCTTATCCTTCAGGCATTCTCCGGCGAATTCATAGAGCATGAGCATGTCGGGGCGTTCGCCGTTGTGGGCGCCACCGACGAGGGCGATGTCACTCTGGCCCGCGGCAATGCGCGAGAGAGCGATGCGTACCGCATCGACGCCGGCGGCTTCCTCGCCCATGAACGTCCGCGACGAGCCGGTGACGCCATGCACAATCGAAATATTGCCGGCGAGAAGATTGGATAGCTGCGCCAGGAAGAGGGTGGGGCGGAGATCGCCCATCAGGCGCTCATTGAGAAACGCCGCAGGATTGGCCGCTTGCGTGTAGCCGTTCAGGATCGTTGCATCGACCTTGAGATCGCGCTCACCGCCGCCGGCCGCGACGATCATGTCCATCTGCGAGAGGATTTCGGTGTTGCCTTTGACACCGGCGGAGTCGAGCGCGAGGCCGGCGGCGTAAGTGCCGATGCGCTGCCAGTTTTCCATCTGGCGCTGATCGCCCTTCTTCGGGATCTGCGCGTCGAAGTTCACTGGCGCCAGCGGATGTACGACGAACGGCGCGAAGGTGGTCGCGTCGGCGGATGGTTGACCCGCCGACAACTTCTGCCAGTGCGCGTCAACGCCTTCGCCGAGCGTGGAGACGATGCCGACACCCGTGATCCAGGCTTCGCGCTTCGCCTCATGCATTGAGTGCCGCCTCCGGCGTGAGGCCGACGCGGGCGGCCAGTTTGAGCATTTCGCAGGCGAGCTCCTTGTTGGGGAACTCCATCACGCGCAGGGTGATGGTGGCGTCGCAAACCTGCTTGCCGTTGTTCTTCACCTTGGCGTCGAGCACGGCATAGCCGGAGCCCTCGTGCACGAGCTTGGATTCGATGTTGAGCACGTAGCCGGGCAGGACGAAGGTGCGCATCTTGGCTTCCTTGACGGAAGCCAAAAAGGGCATGCGTTCGAAGCGGTTCATCGCCGAGATCAGCCAGCCGGAGGTCTGCGCCATGGCTTCGATGAGCAGGACGCCCGGCATCAGCGGAAAACCGGGGAAATGGCCCTCGAAAACAGTGCTGGCGGACGGCACCGTGGCCTCGCAGCTGATGCGCCGCTCGGCGAGATCAAGGTCGACGATGCGGTCGATCAGCTGAAAATACTCGAGGCGCATAGCGTTAGGCGTCAGGC
Organism: Pseudolabrys sp. FHR47; assembly: GCF_005153485.1. NCBI lineage: Bacteria > Pseudomonadati > Pseudomonadota > Alphaproteobacteria > Hyphomicrobiales > Xanthobacteraceae > Pseudolabrys > Pseudolabrys sp. FHR47. The sequence continues at coordinate 2,909,848 of NZ_CP039740.1, read as the reverse complement.
CCCTTTGGCGGCCACGAGCTCGTCGATGCGAGCGGCCAGGTTCTTGAGGACGAAATACTGATCGGTGGTCGCCTTGCCGTCGGAGACCTCCTGGGTCCACTGCTCGAGCGGCAGCTTGATGCCAAACGCCTTGTCGATGGCGAAGGCGATATCGAGGAAATCCAGGCTGTCGATGCCCAGATCGTTAATGGCATGACTTTCGGGCGTGATGGAATCGCGCGGAATATCGCAGGTCTCGGCGATAATATTAGCAATCGTCTCGAAAGTGGATGACATCTTAACTCTCTGATTTTATTGACATTATTGCGGCAGCCCGGTGCGGGGCGCAAAAACTGTCAGAACCGGCCTGTTAGGGTCGCGAGCCCGTATAGCGAAGCCGCACCCCAAGTTCAATGCCGGGGGCTGCCCATAACCTCGAATTACCAAGGCCTTGGCGGGGATAACGAGAGGATTTCCGAGGATTAAAAGCGTTCCCGGGTTGGAACCTCGACTGGGGTGCAGTCGCGCCGGCCGGTCAGCACGCAATCCTGGTTCTTGCGCATGGTGGCCATGGTGTCGGCCAGCCAGTAACCGACCAGGCCCAGGACCACGACAAAAGCAAAGGCGACGGCGTTGACCGCCATGCGATGGCGGTAATCGTCCGAGGTTTCGTCGCGCGTATACTTGGTCAGGTCCTCGACGACGTCGGTCGTCCGGTCACCGGTTGGCCGTGGCGGCACGGGCGTACCGGGCCGCCGGCTGAAATTGAGTATTTGCGCACCCTGTTCCGGGGCAGGGGTATCGTCGTTCGGCATGACAATGCTCAGCCTATCATGCCTGCTGACGGGTTTCGATGGGACGCGGCGATGGACGCTTCGCAGCCGGAATCATAATATGCGCGCAATGCGCGGGACCTCACATCTTCGGCGTTTGCTGGCCGTGGCGGCAGCCTATGTCGTGGCGCTGCAGCTTGTGCTGCTGCCGCTGACATTAGCGGCGGCCGATCCGTTGTCCGGGCCGCTCTGTTCGCAAGCAGCGGCGAGCGCTGCCGTCCCAGCCGATCCGCTCAAGACGAACACCGGCTGCGCCTGCGCAGCGGGTTGCGGCACGCAATGCTGCGCCAGTTCGGCGTTGGCGGCGCCTTCGTTCACGCATGCCGTAGATCGCAATCCGCTGTGGACGGTGACGCCGACCCTTGTCTTCGGCTCGGCCACGCTGGCACAGGCGCGAAGCCCGCATAATCCGCGCGCGCCCCCGGCCGCGTGATACCGGATCGCCTTGCCATTCAACTTCAATTCGCAGGTCTCGACGCGCTGTGCGCGCGCCCTGCAACTTCAGGAGCTATTCGATGTTTCGTTTCATCTGCGCCGCCGCGCTTGCGGTCACGCTCGTATCACCGACGCTTGCCGCCGACTACACAGCCGGCTCACTCAAGATCTCACAACCTTGGGCGCGCGCGACGCCCAAGGGCGCGCAGGTCGGCGGCGGCTACATGAGCATCACCAATACCGGCTCCGCGCCGGATCGTCTGGTCGGTGGCTCGACCGGCATCTCGTCCTCTTTCGAAATTCATGAGATGAGCATGGACGGCGGCGTCATGAGAATGCGCATGCTGAAAGACGGTCTCGTGATCAAGCCGGGCGAGACCGTGATGCTGAGACCCGGCGGCTATCACGTGATGTTCATGGGCTTGAAGCAGCAGCTCAAGCAGGGGGAAACCTTCAAGAGTACGCTGCAGTTCGAGAAGGCCGGCAAGGTCGATATCGAATACAAGATCGAGAGCTTTGCGGAGGTCGGCCCTGCGAGCAATGGCTCTTCCGGCCACGGCAGCACGAACATGAAGCATTGACCGACGCGAAACGTCGAAAGACTTGCGCGAAGGCCGTCGGCTACCAGCCGATGGCCTTCGGCAGCCAGGTCGAAAGGCCGGGGAAGGCGAAGACCAACGCCAATGCCAGGATTTGCATGCCGACGAACGGGATGACGCCGCGATAGATATCGCCGGTCGTGACCTCCGGCGGCGCCACGCCGCGCAGAAAGAACAGCGCCCAGCCGAATGGCGGCGTCAGGAACGAGGTCTGCAGGTTCACGCAAATCAACGTGGCGAGCCACACCATATCGACATTGGCTGCGGTGAAGACCGGCAGGAACAGCGGCACGGCGATGTAGGAAATCTCGATCCATTCGATGAAGAAGCCGAGCACGAAGATGATGAACATCAGGAACCAGATGTCCGCATTGATGCCGCCCGGCAGAAACGCAAAGAGATCATGGACCAGGTCTTCGCCTCTCAGGCCGCGGAAGGACAGCGCGAAAATCTGCGCGCACATGAGGATGAACATCATCATGGCGGTGGTCTTTACCGTTGCCTGACCGGTCTCGCGCAGCACCTTCCACGAGAGTCGCCCCGTCAGGGCGGTAATGAGGATCGCGCCCAGTGCGCCCATCGAAGCGGCTTCGGACGGCGCGGCGACGCCGGCGATGATCGAGCCGAGCACGGCGGCAACGAGGCCGACCGGCGGAGCCACGACCTTGAACAGCTTGGCCGCCAGCGCGCCGCGCGAGAGCAGGGCGCGTTCTTCCGCCGGAATCGCCGGCACCTTCTCCGGCCTGACGATGCCTAGAATGAGGATATAGGCGCAGTAAATTCCAGCCAGCATCAGGCCGGGAATCATCGCGGCGGCGAACAAGGTGCCGACCGACTGATTGAGAATGTCGGCGAGCAGGATGAGGATCAGGCTCGGCGGGATGATCTGGCCAAGCGTTCCTGAAGCGCAGATCACGCCGCTGGCGAGACCTTTGTCATAGCCACGGCGCAGCATGCCGGGCAAGGTCAGAAGGCCGAGTGTGACAACCGTTGCGCCGACGATGCCGGTCGTCGCGCCCATCAGGATGCCGACCACGACGATACCGATGCCAAGACCGCCGCGCAGCGAGCCGGCGAGATGGCCGATCACGTCCATGAGGTCTTCGGCGAGCCTGGATTTCTCCAGCATCATGCCCATGAAGACGAACAGCGGGATGGCGACCAGCGTCGAGTTCGTCACCACGCCGAACAGACGGTGCGGCAACAGGTTGAACAGCGTCATGCCGAAGCCGAGATAGCCGAAGACGAAGCCGGAAATGGCCAGCGTCATGGCAACGGGAATGCCGGCCATCAACAGAACGAAGAACGACACCAGCATCAGGACAGCAAGGACTTCCAGCGACATCATGCTCTCCGGTAGGCGATATAGCTTTTGATCGCTTCCGAGAGCGACTGCAGGAAATACAGGGCGAAGCCGAGGGGGATCAGGCCCTTGACGATATAGCGGTAGTCGATGCCGCCGGGATTGGCCGTGCCCTCATTGATGCTCCAGGACTGGTAGACGTAGGGAATGCACAGCTTGATCACGAGCGCGCACAAGAGCATGCCGAGAACGGCGGTGATCACGTCGACCAGATGCTTGGTCTTGCCGCTGAAATATTGAAAGAGGACGTCCACCCGGACGTGCTCGCCGTGCAGCAGCGCGTAGCTCATGCCGAATACGCAGATCGGCACCATGATGTGCCACTCGAGCTCCTGCATCCAGATCGAGCCGATCGAGAAACCGTAGCGCAGCAGCACGTTCGTGCCCATGATGAGCGCGAGCCCCAGCGCCAGCCAGGACGTCGCGCGGCCGACGCGATCGACGATGATGTCGATCGCGCGGGCCAGTCGCTCCGCCGTCATCAGGAGGCCTTGCGAATCTTCGTGTGGTAGACGGTCTCGCTCTTGTCGGCCCATTCGTCGTACTTGGCCTTGTAGGCGAAGTAGGATTCATGAACTTTCTTGGTGACCGGGTCTTTCTCGACGGCTTCGGCGAGGATCTTCGTGGTCGCCGCGCGCAGCGCCTTGACGACGTCGTCGGGCAGGGGGCCGGCGATGACGCCCTGGTTCTTCACGAGGTCTTCGTAAGCTTCGGCGTTATTCTTCTGGCACCAGGCTTCGCTGATGACGTTGCAGGCCGCGCAGGCGTTCTCGACAATGGCCTTGAGGTCGGCGGGCAGACTGTCCCACTTGGCCTTGTTGATGGCGAGCTCGGAGGTGGTCGCCATCTCGTGCCAGCCGGTGGTGTAGTAGTATTTCGCGACCTTCTGCAGGCCGAGCTGACGGTCGAGATAAGGGCCGACGAATTCGGCGGCATCGATGACGCCGCGCTCGAGGTTCGGGAAGATTTCGCCCGGCGCGATCAGACGCGCATCGACTCCAAGCTCCTTGTAGACGCGTCCCGCGAGGCCCGGGATGCGCATCTTGATGCCCTTGAGGTCCTCGACCTTCTCGATCGGTTTGCGGAACCAGCCGGTCATCTGCACGCCGGTATTGCCGCAGGCAAAAGGCACGAGATTGAACTTGCTGTAGACCTCGCGCCACAGCTCCTTGCCGCCGCCATCGTAGTACCAGCCGTTGAAGCCCTGGAAGTTGAGGCCGAACGGCACGGCGGTGAAGTACTGGGCGGCAAAGCTCTTGCCGGTCCAGAAATAGGAGTTGGCGTAATTCATCTCGACCGTGCCGGACGACACGGCGTCGAAGCCTTCGGCGGCCGGGATCAGTTCGCCCGCGCCGTAGAACTGTATCTTCAGGCGGCCGCCGGACATCTCCTCGATGCGCTTACACAGGTCCTTGGCGCTGCCTGGGCCGGTTGAGTAGAAGGCCGCGTTCGGCCCGTAGAAGCTGGTCATCTTCCAGTTGAAGGTCGCCTGGGCGCGAACGACGGCTGGCGCCGCGACGGTTCCGGCGGCACCGGCCAGCAGCAGTTTCGAGAAATCACGACGTCGCATCATCCTCACTCCCTTCGTGGTTGGCGCGAAGGAAAGAGCAAACGATGTGCCACTATGCGGGCCGTGGTATTTTGTATACAAACGAAAGGTCTGCGGCAGTCACCTGCCGAAAAATGCAGCTGCATCTGCCTGCTTTGTGGTCAGTCGCTACGGCAACAGGTCGTCAATCAGCGCGGTTCGCTGAAAGCCAGAGCCTCGCCCTCCGGCGGCAGCATGGCGAAGACATTGAGCGTCATCGACACGGAAGAGTAGTAGCCGAGGATGCCGACCAGTTCGACGACACCTTTCTCGCCGAGCACGGCGAGTACGCGCTGGTAGGTGCGCTCGCTCACGCGCTTGGCCTTGTACATCTCCTGGATGAAGTCGTAGATCGCGCGCTCATCCTTGGCGGCCGTTTTCGGCACGCGGCCAGCGCGCAGGTCGGCGATGGTTTTCGCTTTGACGCCTTCCTTCGCGGCGACGTTCACATGGGCGTACCATTCGAATTGGGCGCGCCACAGCCGGGCCGTGCACAGGATGGCGAATTCGGACAGCCGCGGCGGCACGCTCGACTGATAGCGGCAGAAGCCGCCAAGCGCCTGCGCCAGTTGTCCGTATTCCGGCGCATGCAGCCACACCGCGAAGGGCCCCTGCGGCATGATGGACGCGCCACGCGGACCGGAGCGGATTGCCTGCAGCAATGTGCGCTGCGCCTCGTTCATCTCGGCTTCGGAAGGCGTGACGAGCCGCGGCGCGGGGCGCTTGATCGCCTTTTTGAGCGTCTTCCTTGTGGTGGCTTTGCGCTTTGATGGCGGGCGCTTGGCGGGCATGTCGATCCTCGGCTGTCCGGATGAAAGAACGAATCCGGATAGCACATCGACGAGGGCGTTACAGCCGCTCTACTGGACCGCGGCCGTGACCTTGATCAGGCCACGATTCTCCATCTTCAGGGCCTGCGCAGCGGCGTAGGAGAGATCGATGACGCGGCCCTTGATGAAGGGCCCGCGGTCGTTGACGACCACGGTGACGCTGCGTTTCGACACCTTGTCGACCACCAGGACCTTGGTGCCGAAAGGCAAGGTGCGGTGCGCGGCTGTAAATTTGGTGGGATCGTAGCGAACGCCGGAAGCGGTCTTACCGGAATAGCCCTTGCCGTAATGCGAAGCCATCCCGGAGAATTCCTTGGTAGCGCCTTGCGCTTTGGGCCCTTGAGCGAAGGCAGCGCCGGGCTCGCCTGCGCTCAACGCCGTTACGGCCGCGATCGCCAGCCAGGTTCTCATGGTGTGGTCCCCGAATTCGAATCCTTCCGACCGATAGAGAAAAGTTGTGACGAAAAAACGAACGCGCGCTCGGGCGTGGGACGCAGTTATTCCGCGGTGGCGTTCTGCCGCGGCTGGTTCCCGAATCCATTCGTCGGTGCCGGCCGGGCACGGCTGGCGAGTTGTTCCGCCGTCATCTCGGCGCGGGCGCGGCAGTCTTCGTGCAGCTGCTGCAATTCCTCATCGCTGAGATCCTCGATGGCGGCGAATCTGTTCTCGGCGCCCTTCATGGCCAGCACCAGTTCGGACAGCTTGAGCTGCATCGATAGCATGTCGCGGTTCTGGGTGTTCTGGATCAGGAATACCATCAGGAAGGTAACGATGGTCGTGCCTGTGTTGATGACGAGCTGCCAGGTGTCGCTGAAGCCGAACAACGGCCCGCTCACGATCCAGATCACGATCGTGGCGGTGGCGAGCAGGAACGCGGCAGGATGGCCCGTATAAGAGGCGGTCTTTTGCGCAAACGCCGCGAAAGCCTGTGATAGCGGGTGGCTGCGGCGGTTGACGCCATGTTTATCGACCGACGCGATGGCGGCGGCTTCGCATTTGGTAAGTTTTCTATCGGCCATGACTGCCCGGTCCGCAATGAGAGTTCCATGAACGCGCGACCCGGTGTCGCAGTTCCCGGCCACGCGGATCGGTCAGGCGTTAGGTAACTTCTGTCGGATGCGGCCAATGCCGGCCCACGGGTCCTTGCGCAGCCGTTTCAGGCGGGAGCGGATGTTGAGCACCGTATATTGGTCGGCGCTCTTGAGGCCGCCAAGTTCCGTCCAGGTAATCGGCGCCGACACGGCGGCGCCGGGCCGGGCGCGGGTGGAATAGGGCGCGACGGCCGTCGCCTCACGGCTGTTGCGCAGATAGTCGATGAAAATGCGGTTCTTGCGTTTGCTCTTGGTCGCGGTGGCGACATAACGGTCCGGATTGTCAGCGGCCATGGCCTGGGCCAGCGCCTGGGTGAAATCCTTGGCCTTGGCCCACGGCGTCGGCGCGATCGGCAGCACCACATGCAGGCCCTTGCCGCCGGAGGTCTTGAGATAAGTCTTGAGGCCGATGTCCTCGAGGCGGTCATGCACGTCGCGAGCCGCGGCGACGACGTCTTTCCAGCCGGTGCCGGGACCGGGGTCGAGATCGAAGACGAGGCGGTCGGCGTTCTCGCGATCATCGATCGTGGTGCCGCGCGTATGCACCTCAAGTACGCCGGCCTGCACCAACGACAGCAGGCCGTCGAGACTATCGACGGAGATGATCTTGTCGCCTTTTTCCGGGACGAGATGCAGATGTTCGGTGGTGATGCCGGCGGCGGCGTGCTTCTGGAAGAAGCATTGGCCGCTGGCGCCCTCGGGGCATCGCAGCAGCGAGATCGGCCGGCCGGCGACGTGCGGCGCCATCCACTTCCACACATCTTTATAATACTGGGCGAGGTCCTGCTTGGTGACGCCGGCATCTTCCCAATAGACGCGGTCGGGATGCGACAGAGTCACGGCGCCGATCGTGGCATTGGTTGCTTTCTTGGGTGAGGTCTTTTTTGCAGCGGCCCTGGCCACCGGCGCGCTGCGCTTGCGCGCGGTGGTTCTGCTTCTCGCCGCCACGCTCTCCATTGGCTTGTCCTCACGCACGACATCGGCCGCGGCCTTGTCTTCGCGCAACCCCTGATACGAGGCTTGGCGGATGCGGTCGCCGTGGGTCCAACCGTGGAAGTCGACTTCGGCGACCAGCTTCGGTTCCACCCAGATCGGTGCGCGGACGCCGCGCTCTTCCGTCGGCACGGCGGCGAAAGGCGTGCGCTCACGTTTGAGCGCCTTCAGCTTCCTGTAGAGCTCGCGCGCGGTCTGATGGGTGAAGCCGGTGCCGGTGCGGCCGGCATAGACGAGCTTGCCCTTGTCATGGAAGCCGAGCACCAGCGCGCCGACGGCATGAGCGTCGGCCGTCGAGGGCACAAAGCCAGCGATCACCAGTTCCTGCCGGCTTGAGCACTTGGTTTTGATCCAGTCGCGGCCGCGGCCGGAGCGATAGGGCGCGTCGGCAAGCTTGGAGATGATGCCTTCAAGGCCAAGCTGGCAGGCATGCTTGAGCAGGACGGCGCCGCGCTCGGCGATGGATTCGCTGAAGCGCAGCGGCGTGTTCTTCGGCGCGCTCTTGATCAACTGCGCAAGGGCCTCCTTGCGCTCGGAAAGCGGCAGGCGCCGCAGGTCCTGGCCGTCGAGATAGAGAAGGTCGAAGACGTAATAGATGAGCCTGTCCTGCCGGCCGGACTTGAGTTCCTCTTGCAGCAGCGAGAAGCTGGTGACGCCGTCGTCGCCTTCGACGACGAGTTCACCATCGATCAGCGCGCTGTCGGCATCGAGTTCGCCAACGGCGTCGGCGATGCCCTTGAACTTGTGCGTCCAGTCGAGACCCTTGCGGGTCAGCAGCTTGGCCTTGCCGCGGCCGAGCCGCGCCTGCAACCGGTAGCCGTCGAATTTGATTTCATGGATCCAGTTGGCGCTGTCCGGCGCCTTGTCGGCCAGCGTGGCGAGGCACGGCTCGACGAAGCCGGGCAGGGCGGCGCGTTTTGCGCCTTTGAGCCTGGGCCTGCGGTCGGTGATCGTGTCGTGCTTCTGCACGAGTTGCGCCGACGCCGCCTTCTTTCGCGTCGTCTTCTTTGTCGTTTTGGTCTTCAGCGCCGACATCTTCTTCTTGGTCGAGGTCAGCACCTTCTTCATCTTGGTTTTTTCTTTGGCACTCGCCCGCTCGCCGGCGGTGATTTCCTCCATCGTGCGCCCGGTCTTGATGGAGAAATCGGCTTCCTCGAGGATGTCCTTGTCGCGCACGCCGCGCGCCGCGTCGTCGTCCGATTTGATCAGCAGCCAGTTGTTGCGCTTTTCGCCGGGACGCTTGTGCAGGCGCACAAGATGCCAAGCGCCGTGAAGTTTGCCGCCGTTGAGGTCGAAGGCGAGGTGGCCCTTCTTGAGGCCCTTATGCGGATCGTCATGCGGGGCCCATGTGCCGCGGTCCCAAACCATCACGGTGCCGCCGCCATACTCACCCTTCGGGATGGTGCCCTCGAAGGTGTTGTACTCGATCGGATGATCCTCGACTTCGACCGCGAGCCGCTTCTCGCTCGGCACCAGGCTGGGACCCCGCGTCACCGCCCAGCTTTTCATGACGCCGTCGAGTTCGAGGCGCAGGTCGTAATGCAGCCGCCGCGCGGCGTGCTTCTGGATGACGAAAGCGTGGCCGCGTTTGCGTGCCACCTTGCCCTTCGGCTCGGCGGTGACGCCGAAGCGGCGCTTGCCGTGATAGGTCTTCAGCCCCGCCATCGGTTACGTCCGGTCTAGCTCGCCTTGCGCACCTTGCGCTTGGCGCTCGTGCGTTTGGCCCGCGTCGTCGTCTTGCGGCGGGACGATGAGGTGGGAGCGGGCTTGCGACGCTCGGCTTGCGCGCTGCGGCGCAGCGCGTCCATCAGGTTGATGACGTTGCTCGGCTTGGGCTCCGAAACGGCGATCGGCTTCTTGCCGGCGCGCTTGGCCTTGATGAGGTCCATCAGCGCAGTCTCATAGCGATCCTCGAATTTCGACGGGTCGAATTTGCCTTTCTTGGTCTCGAGAATGTGGGTCGCCAGCTTGAGCATGTCGGCCGGCACCTTGGTGTCCTCGATGTCGTCGAAATAATCCGCCTCGTCTCGCACCTCATTCTTGTACCGCAAGGTCGTAGCCAACAGCCCCTTGCCACGCGGACGGAGCAGCAGCAGGCGTTCGCGGCGGTAGACGACGACGCGGGCGAGGCCGGCGAGGTCTTCCTTGCGCATGGCCTCGCGGATCACTGCGAAAGCTTCCTGGGCGACGTCGTCTTGTGGCACCAGATAATAGGATTCGTCGAGATAGATGCGATCGACATCCGTCATCGGCACGAATTCGTCGATCTCGATGGTGTGCGTGCTCTCGAGCGCGACGTTGTCGAGTTCGTCCTCGTCGAGCAGGACGTATTGCCCTTTCTCGATCTCGTAGCCCTTCATGCGATCTTCCGGCGCGACCGGATCGCCGGTCTCGGCATCGACCACTTCGTTGCGGATGCGGTTCCCGGTTTCGCGATTGATGATGTTGAAGCGGATGCGCTGGCTCGTGGAGGTCGCGGGGTAGAGCGCCACGGCGCAGGATACCAGCGACAGTTTGAGAAAGCCCTTCCAGTTCGGACGCGGCGCCATAGCGATACTCCTTGCACAGTAGGCTGAATTCGCTGACGTGACGACGGGTTCCAGTCTAGCGCCTTCCGCCGGAACATTCATCCCGAGATCGAGTTTGAATCGGCATCTAACTGGTCAACAGAGGAGACTGCTCATGTTCGGTTGGGCGCTGACCTTTCTGATCGTCGCGTTGATCGCGGCCATTCTCGGTTTCGGCGGTATCGCGGGCGTCGCGGTCGAAGCCGCCAAGATCGTCTTCTTCGTCGCCCTGGTGCTGTTCGCCATTTCGGCGGTCGTGCACCTGGTGCGGGGACGCTCGCCGACGGTGCCGTAAGGCGTCGGCGTATCCTTGAAGAGAAAAGCCCGCGTGGTTACTCCACGCGGGCTTTTTCTATTACATCGAATTAACGATGAGGCGGCATGGCTACTCGCCGCTCGCCAGCACGGCGCGGGTCTGTTCGTCCGGACCGAAATCGTCGCCGTCGCGCACATGGAGCAACTCAGCCAGGCGATTGCGGGCGCGGTTGACGCGCGACTTGATGGTGCCGATCGCGCATCCGCAGATCTGGGCGGCTTCCTCGTAGGAGAAACCCGACGCGCCAACCAGGATAAGCGCTTCGCGCTGGTCGGTCGGCAACTGCGACAAAGCCTCTCGGAATTCGCCGAACTCGATATGGCCCTGCTGCTCGGGCTGCGATTTCAGCGTGTCCGCATAGTGCCCGTCGGCATCCTCCACCTCGCGGCGGCGTTTGCGATACTCCGACCGGAAATGGTTGCGAAGGATCGTGAACAGCCACGCCGGCATATTGGTGCCCGGCTGGAACGAGTCGATGTTGGCAATCGCCCGCACCATCGTTTCCTGCACCAGATCGTCGGCACGATCCACGTTGCCACACAGCGAGATCGCGAAGGCGCGAAGGCTGGGAACGGCATCAAGGATCTGTTGTCGGACCGCGTCGTCCATGGGCACTACTGCCTGTCCTTGTTGTCTTTGTTGTCGAGCTGGCTCAGCAGGTCAGCGAAGCGGTCGGGCACACCCTGACTGACCACTTCGTCGTACATGGAGCGCAGCTGTTGGCCGAGGCGGGCTTGAACCTCCCGCCCTAGCTTGGCCGGCTTGGCATCGTTTTTTCTGGCGCGGGCAGCCCCGGTTTCCATTGGCTTTGGTTGTCCTGCGGCTTTGTCTCGGTCGTCGTTCGTCATTCTCGTAGAACCCCGAATTCCCTGGACCTGCGGCCCAGGCTCTCCCCCGTCGTCTGGGTCGGAAAACCCGCTTGGAGAAAATTGGTTCCATCCTTCGTGGAACTTTTTTGCGGCGCTGACGTTTTCGCGGCGTACGTTATTCGAGCCGCAGGCGGACCAAGGTCCGCCCGGGCTCTCGGGCCAGACCGATTCGGGAGGGATTTTTGTCTATATCTCAGATAGTTGCGCAACACCTGCCGTATCTGCGGCGCTATGCTCGCGCCTTGACCGGTAGCCAGCAGTCGGGCGACGCTTATGTGGCGGCAACGCTCGAGGCTTTGGTCCAGGACCCCTCCGTTCTGGACGCCGCGTCGTCGACCCGGGTCGGCCTGTACCGTCTTTTCACCAAGATCTGGAATTCGGTCGGGATGAACGCCGAGGCGGCTTTGGAGCCCGCCGATCAGCCGGCCGAACGTCATTTGTCGCAGATCGCGCCGATGCCGCGTCAGGCCTTCCTGCTCGTCGCGCTCGAGGGCCTGTCGGAAGACGAGGCGGCCAAGGTCCTTGATATTGAAGTGCCGGAGCTGCGCGATCTGGTCGACCAGTCGGGCCGGGAGATGGCGGCGGAAATTGCCACCGATGTGCTGATCATCGAGGACGAGACCTTCATTGCCCTCGATCTCGAGGCGCTGGTCGAAGGGCTGGGCCACAAAGTGCTCGGCGTTGCTCGCACCCACACCGAAGCGGTCACCCTGGCGCGGGCCAAGCAGCCGGGCGTTATCCTGGCCGATATCCAGCTCGCCGACGGGTCCTCCGGCCTCGACGCGGTTAACGAGATGCTGCGCTCGTTCGAAGTACCGGTCATCTTCATCACGGCTTATCCGGAACGCTTCCTGACCGGCGAGCGTCCCGAACCCGCATTTCTCATCGCCAAGCCATTCCAGCCCGCCACCGTATCGGCCGTGCTCAGCCAGGCGTTGTTTTTTGCACGCAAGGCGAAACGAAAAGAGCGCAAGGCGAGTTGAGCTACTGACCGGCGGCCGGACCAGGGGGACCAGCCGCTGTCACTTGAAGCGGCTCGCGCGCGACGTTTTCGGCTTTGATAGCGCGACAGGGGCGCAGAAATGGACACGTGCTGATGGCAAATGACATGCCGTCAGGGGAGGCCCTGCCGGGCAACCTCCCGCTGAACCAACTCCAGGAAGAAAACCGGCGGCTCGAAGCGCAGGTTAACGCGCAGGCCATTGAACTCAATTTGTTGCGGGCCCGTTTTGCCCGCTATGAAACCGCGTTGCGCGGCTCGCAAGTCGTAGTCTACACGCAGGATCGCAGTCTGCGTTACACGTCGATCAGCCAGCCGATGCTCGGGCATTCGATCGCCGATCTTCTCGGCCGCGCCGACGAAGACGTGCTGCCCGAAAGCGTGCGCGAGTCCGTCCTCGCCATCAAGCGCGAGGCGGTGTCCACGGGCCAGTCGCAGCGCCTCGAGTTTTCGCTGGAAGAGGGTGGTGCGCTACGCTGGTATGACCTGCATATCGAGGCACTTCGCAACGATGCTGGCGATATCGTCGGCATCACCTGCGCCTCCGTCGACGTCACCGAGCGCAAGGAGGGCGAGGCGCATCTGCGCCTGCTTCTGCGCGAACTCACCCACCGGTCGAAGAACCTGCTGGCGGTGATCCAGGCCATGGCGCGGCAGACCGCGCGCCATGCCGGCTCGATCGACTCCTTTCTCACCCAGTTCGCGGCGCGGCTGCAGGCGCTCGCCGCTTCGCACGATCTCCTGATCCGCGAGAGCTGGTATGGCGCATCGCTCAACGAACTGGTGCGCTCGCAGCTGTCCGGGTATCTGGATGGCGTTGCGCAGCGGATATCGATTGAAGGCCCCGACATCACGCTCAAGCCGGAAGCGGCGCAGAATCTCGGCCTTGCTTTGCATGAACTGAGCGCCAATGCCGTGCGCTTCGGTGCGTTGTCGATTCCGGACGGGCAGGTGTCGATCGAATGGCGCCGTGACGATGCGCCGAACGCGCCGGTCGAATTCTTCTGGCGCGAGACGCAGGGGCCGCGCGTCAAGCCGCGGCGCAAGCGCGGATTCGGCACGATGGTGATCGAAACCAACCTGACGCGCGCGCTCGACGCCAAGATCGATATGATTTTCGATCCCGACGGTTTGCGGTGTCAGGTGGAGATCCCGGCGAGCCAGGTCATCAAGACGCTGGACCGTAATGGAACCAGCCCGCCGGAATCGCGTTAAAAGGTCAGGATTTCCCGATTTGAGGAGATGGATATGAGAAAGCCATTGACCGCGCTTGCCGCTCTGGCAATCGCCGCCGCGGTTGCTGCACCGGTAGGCTCGCAGGCGCAGGACCGAACCAAGGTCGGCGCGCTGACCTGCGATATATCGGGCGGTATCGGCATGATCATCGCGTCGAAGAAGCAGGTGACCTGCCTGTTCACGCCGTCGGCGCCGAACGCGCCGCGTGAAGTTTATACCGGATCGATCACCAAGTTCGGCCTCGACATCGGCGCCACCTCCGGCGGCGAGATGGTGTGGTCGGTGTTCGCACCAAGCGATCGCAAGTTCGGCGCGCTGGCCGGCAATTACGGCGGCGCCAGTGCGGAAGCCACCGTCGGTGTCGGCGCTGGCGCCAACGTTCTGGTCGGCGGTTCGAACCGCACCGTGACGTTGCAGCCCGTGTCGGTGCAAGGCCAGACCGGCCTCAACCTGGCGGTCGGCGTCTCGGGCCTCGAACTGCGCCCGGCGCGTTAAGCGATCTGCCGTAAGTAATGAAAAGAGCGCCGGCGCGAGCCGGCGTTTTTTATTTGGATCGCGCTGTGAAGAAAGCTGGCTGGGGAACTAGGATTCGAACCTAGACAAACAGAGTCAGAGTCTGTTGTGCTACCGTTACACCATTCCCCAGCAGGGTCGGGCGGGGGCCTTTTGAGGGCCGCCCAACGGGCAGGGAGCCCGCGCGCCGCGCCTTCACATGGGACAATTCGGCCGATTTGACAAGCCCGCCCAAGGCGGAAACAGGGGCCGAAACGCAAAATCCTTAAGCCTGCGTTGTCAGGAGGTTACGCGGCCTGCCGCGGCCGCTTTGGCAGCGTGATCACGGCCAGGACGGCCATCAGGGCGACGACCGCCACCCCGACGAAGACCAGCCGGGGGTGACCGGCATCCATCAGCGCGCCGAAAATGATCGGCGCGACGATGCCGCCGAGGTTGAAGCCCGTGGTGACGAAGCCGAACACCTTGCCGAAGGAGCCCTCGGGCGTGGCTTCGCGCACGATCATGTCGCGCGATGGCGCGATGATGCCGGTTGAGAAGCCGGATGCCGCCATCACCGCGATCAGGGCGAAGGTGCCAAGGTCGATCGCGGCGATCAGCCCCGCCGACACCACGGCACCGGCGATGCCGAGCGCGGCGACCGTCGCATGCAGCGACGTGCGGGTCACCACCAGGCCGCCGGCGAGCACGCCGATGGCCGAGAGCACGAGCATCGCGGTGAGCGCCGTATTGGCGATCGCCACCGGCGTTCCATACAGCGCGCCGAGCGCCGCCACCGAATAATTGCTCATGCCGCTGTTCATGACGGCGAGCAGGATGAAGAACACGAGATTGAGCAGGATCG
Source organism: Pseudolabrys sp. FHR47 (assembly GCF_005153485.1). Taxonomy (NCBI): domain Bacteria; kingdom Pseudomonadati; phylum Pseudomonadota; class Alphaproteobacteria; order Hyphomicrobiales; family Xanthobacteraceae; genus Pseudolabrys; species Pseudolabrys sp. FHR47. The sequence goes on along the minus strand of NZ_CP039740.1, from coordinate 2,894,792 downwards.
GCGGCGACAGCAAGAGGTCCCAGTTGGCCGGCTTGCTGTCGCTCGCGGCGTCCGGTTTCGGCGCCGCGGGCGCCGCGGCAGTCCGTTCGCGCACCATCAGCACGAAGGCGGCGGCGACGAATCCCATGATGCCGGCGCCGATGAAGGCGCCGCGCCAGCCCCACAGGCTCTGCATCAGCAGCAAAGTCGGCGGCGCCACTGCCGCGCCGAGCATACCGGCGAAGGTGTGCACCGAAAAGGCCTGGCCGATGCGCTGGGCCGGCACATAGCGCGACAGCAGCGCGTAATCGGCCGGGTGATAGACGGTGTTGCCGACGCCGGACAGCGCGAACATCGCCACCATGAACCAGAACGACGGCACCAGGCCGGCGAGCAGATAGGCAACGCCGCCGATCATGAGCCCGGCGGCCAGCAGCAGGCGCGCGCCGAGGCGGTCGACGAGGAATCCGGCCGGTGTCTGCAGCACCGTGGAGACGACGTTGAAGGCGGTCAGCGCCAGGCCGATCTCGGTGTAGCTCACGCCATAGTCGGCGCGCACGAAGGGCAACAGCGGCGCCAGGATGATGATGTAGTAGTGCGACACGAAATGCGCAGCGCACACCGCGCCGATCAGGGGCAGCGGCAAGGCGGGCGCGCTCAGCGTCGGCGGCGCTTGCGTCAGTGCGGTCATGCGGCGTTTCTTCCCGGCTTTGAGTCTGACTTATCGCGGCGGCATCGGCCGATCCAGCGTAATTCGGGCAGGGTGGCTATGTGTGCAGATAGGGGGACGTGATTCATCGCCCGCATTCTTTGGTCGGCCCCGGGCAGGCCGCATTTCCAACTCCCCGGATTTCGCTTTCGCTCATCCGGGCTACACGCTCTCGATAAAACGAGGGCGCGCGGAACGCCGGGGCCCGAACGACCCCGCAGCCCTGTGTACGTGTGAGTAAGAAGTACACAGGCGTAGTCACCACGGAATTGCCGAGCCTTTGGCGTTCCGCGCGCGGTGTTTATAGGTTTGCTCCGCATGGCCCCCGGTGGACTCACGACCTTTCAGGCGGGCCCTTCTTACGTCGGGGCAGCCTATCCACCGCTGTGGGATTTCTTCAGGACGTAAGGCAACCTCCCGTCACCCCACGCCCAGTTACACTCCCCGTTGCGCGCGGTTTAGCGCGCCAGGACCGATGCGGCTTGGACCGCCGGGAGGGGAAACTGCGCCGCATCTCCGACGCCCCAACCCGGCCACCGCTCCCCGCCCCAGCATCTGAAGATGCTGTACAGACACCCCTCGCAGTTGGGGCGGGATGGCCGGAATGTAAGCCTAGGCAAGTAGGAGAGTCAATAGTCCTAGGAATATTATTTTGATCGGCGGTGCGGCATTCTCTCTTCACCCTCTCCCCTTGGGGGAGAGGGTGCCTGAGCGAAGCGAAGGCGGGAGAGGGGTGCAGCGAGCTTGAGATCGGGATTCACCCCTCTCCCGGCTCGCGCTTCGCTGTCGCTCAGCGCGATCCACCCTCTCCCCCATAGCTCGCCGAACGGCGAGCGTTCGCTCGCCTATGGGAGAGGGGAAAGCGAGATCGCCGCTGGATTTCGGGCTCGCCGGCTGACACGAGCCCGCTGGAAATGGGGTTACGCCGCGGGCTTTGCGGCCTTCGCCTTCTCGATGGCTTCCCAGATCTTCGACGAGGTCATCGGCATCTCGAGATGCTTGATGCCGAATTCGGACAGCGCGTCGATCACGGCGTTGGCCACCGCGGGCAGGCCGCCCGAGGTGCCGGCTTCGCCGCAGCCCTTGGAGCCGAGCGGGTTGGTCTTCGTCGGCACCGGGCGGTTTTCGACGGCGATCATCGGCGCGTCGTGCGCGCGCGGCATGGCGTAGTCCATGAACGAGCCGGTGACGAGCTGGCCGGAGTCGTCATAGACGACGCCTTCGAGCAGCGCCTGGCCGAGACCTTGCACGATGCCGCCCTGCACCTGGCCTTCGACCAGCAGCGGGTTGAGCACGGTGCCGAAATCGTTGACCGCGTTGTACTTCACCACGCGGGTCAGCCCGGTGTCGGCTTCGATCTCGACCTCGACGACATGCACGCCGTTCGGATAGGTGCCCGGTACTTGTCCGGTGACGTGGGTGATGTCGAGCGTGGTCGGCGCGCCCTCGGGCAGCTTCACGCTGCCGCTGCGCAGTTTCTCGGCGAGCTGCATGATGCCGATCGAATGGTCGGTGCCGGCGACACGGAATGTGCCGGTTGAGAATTCGATGTCGCTGGCGGACGCTTCCAGCACATGCGCGGCGATCTGCTTGCCGTTCTCGATCACCTTGTCGGACGCTTCCGACACGGCGGTGCCCGACAGCATCGCCGAGCGCGAGCCGCCCGAGCCGCCGCCGGTGACGAGCTGGTCGCTGTCGCCCTGCAAGAGGTTGATCTTGTCGAAGGGAATGCCGAGCTTGGCGCTCAGCACCTGCGCGAAAGCCGAAGCATGGCCCTGGCCATAATCGAGCGTGCCGGTGACAATGGTCACGGTGCCGTCGGCATTGAAGCGGATGCCGCCCATTTCCTGAGTCATCGCCGCGGTGGTTTCGACATAGCAGGCGACGCCAAGGCCGCGCAGCTTGCCGGCTTTCTTCGAAGCGCGCTTGCGGGCGTTGAAGCCCTTGACGTCGGCGACATCGAGCGCTTGCTTGAACAGGCCGGGGAAGTCGCCGCAGTCATAAGTGGTGCCGGCCGGCGTCGCGAACGGCATTTCCTTCGGCTTGATGAAGTTGCGGCGGCGCAGTTCGAAGCGGTCGATGCCGAGTTCGACCGCGGCGATATCCATGCAGCGCTCGATCGACAGCGCGCCTTCGGGGCGGCCGGCGCCGCGATAGGCGGAGACGATGGTGGTGTTCGAGTAGACGCACTGCGTCGAGACTTCGAGCAGCGGCGTCTTGTACATGCTGATGATGTTCTTGGTGACGTTCAGCGTCGGCAGCATGGGGCCGAAGTTCGCGCACCAGGCGCCGAGATTGCCGTAGCCGGTGAGCCGCACCGCCTGGATGTGGCCTTCCTTGTCGAAGCCGACCTCGACGCTCATGTCGTAGTCGCGGCCCTGATGATCGGATACGAAGGAGCCCGAGCGGTCGTCGGTCCACTTCACCGGGCGCCCTAACATCTTCGAGCCGTGCAGGATGCAAACATGTTCCGGATAGGGCGTCGCCTTCATGCCGAAGGAGCCGCCGACATTGCCGGTCAGCACGCGCACCTTGTCCGCCGGGGCCTTGAGGATGTCCTTGAGCAGGTTCTTCATGCCGAAGACGCCCTGGCTCGACGAATGAAGAGTCCAGTGATCGTTCTTGCCGTCGTACTCGCCGATCGCCGAGCGCGGCTCCATCGCGGCGACCATCAGGCGCTGGTTGATCAGCGGCAGGCGCACGACATGCGCCGAATTCTTCAGGGCTTCGCCGACCTTCACCGGATCGCCGTGCTGGTAGTCGAGCGCGATGTTGTTCGGGATGTCGTCATAGAGCAGCGGCGCGCCGGGCTTGGCGGCTTCGCGCGCGGAGGTGACGGCGGGGAGGGGCTCGATGTCGAGCGCCACCGCTTCGGCGGCGTCTTTCGCTTGCGCGACGGTCTCGGCGATGACGCAGGCGACCGGATCGCCGACGAAGCGGACCTTGTCGGTGGCCAGCGCCGGACGCGGCACATGCTTGATGCCCGAGCCGTCGCGGCTCTTGATCGGCAGATAGCACTTGAGGCCGTTATAGTCCTTGAGGTCTTCGCCGGTGAGCACGGCGAGCACGCCGGGCATGCCTTTGGCGGCTTCGATGTCGATGCCGCGGATGATGCCGTGCGGTTCCGACGAGCGCACCATCCAGGCAAAGGCCTGCTTGGGCAGGTTGATGTCGTCGTTGTAGCGGCCCTTGCCCTGGACAAGGATCGGGTCCTCCTTGCGGGTGACCGGCTGGCCGATGCCGAACTTGGTCAAGGCAAGGTCGGTCTTGGAAAGGGCGGTCTCGGTCGTTCTGTCGTCCATGGCTCGCTTTTCGGGCTGGAATTCCGGGGCGGGGCTGCGACTTTCAGATAGTCTACCGGGCCTCCCGCGACAACTATGGCTTTCGGGACCGAGGGTTGCGTGTCCCACCGGCGCTGTTACACTTTTATGGACAGTAGAAAACAGCGCCGTTCCCCGCAGGGGTCAGGCGGGCGGGAAACGGCTGAGAGTCGGCCAAGAGGCCGGCTGAGAGGTTGAACGATATGAGCGGCGGGGCCGGGGATGACCCAGGCCTCGACCCCGCTATCGGCCGGGCGTCCCCCGAGATGGGGCAGCCCCGGTGGGGTCGGCGGTCGCCAGGAATCCGAGAAGGGGAACGCGAGGCTGTCAACGGCAGCGATCGTGGCGGCCCGACTTATGCCGCGCTCGATCTCGGCACCAATAACTGTCGACTGCTGGTCGCGCGCCCGAACGGCGACAGCTTCCGCGTGATCGACGCCTTTTCCCGCATCGTCCGGCTCGGCGAGGGCATTTCGGCGTCCGGGCGCCTGAGCGAGGCGGCGATCGGCCGCTCGCTCGAAGCTCTGGAAATCTGCCGCAACAAGATGCGCAACCGCGGCGTCACCCGCGCCAGGCTGGTCGCGACCGAAGCCTGCCGCGCCGCTGCCAACGGGCTGGAGTTCCGCGGCCGGGTCGCTGAGCTGCTCGGGCTGGAACTGGAAGTGATCGACCGCGAGACCGAGGCGGAGCTGGCGGCCACCAGTTGCACGCCGCTGATCGATCCCGAGGCCGAGGGCGTGGTGCTGTTCGATATCGGCGGCGGCTCGTCCGAACTGGTGCGGCTTGGCCGCTCGCCGGCCGACGGGCGCGGGCCGCCGCCGCCGCGTATCAAAGGCTGGGTGTCGCTGCCGCATGGCGTGGTGACTTTGGCGGAGCGGCATGGCGGACTTCATGTGACGCGCGATACGTATGAGGCGATGGTCGCCGAGGTCGCGGCGCTGATCGAGCCCTTCGCGCGCGAGCATGGTGGCGCCGATCTCGGCGGCGTGCACATGCTCGGCACATCCGGCACGGTGACGACGATCGCCGGCGTGCATCTCGACCTCAAGCGCTATGACCGCCACCGCGTCGATGGCTGCTGGCTCGAGGCGGGCGAGATCGACGCCGTGCTCGAACGGCTGCTGACGATGACCTATGAAGAGCGGGTGGCGAGCCCGTGCATCGGCGCCGACCGCGCCGACCTGGTGCTGGCGGGCTGCGCCATTCTCGAAGCGATCCGTCGCGCTTTCCCATGCCAGCGTCTGCGCGTCGCCGATCGCGGCCTGCGCGAGGGCATGCTGGTGCAGATGATGCGCGAGGACGGCGTCTGGGGCGGGCAGGCGGCGCAGTGATCGCGCCGGCAAAGCGTGGTAGACGCGGGCCATGACCAAGAAACCATCGAGCAGCGGCGCGCGCGACCTCAAAGTGCGGGTGAAGACCGCCCGCAAGCGCAGCAACTCATCGACGATGTGGCTGCAGCGCCAGCTCAACGATCCGTATGTCGCGCGCGCCAAACGCGAGGGCATGCGCTCGCGCGCCGCCTTCAAGCTGATGGAGATCGACGACAAGGCGCATTTCCTCAAGAAGGGCGCGCGCGTGGTCGATCTCGGCGCCGCGCCGGGCGGCTGGTCGCAAGTGGCGGTCAAGCGTGTCGGGCCGCAGGGCAAGGTGGTCGGTATCGATCTTCTCGACATTGAGCCGATCACCGGCGTTGATTTCCGCGTGTTCGATTTTCTCGATCCCGGCGCGCCGGACCTCTTGAAGGAGATGCTGGGCGGGCCGGCCGATGTGGTGCTCTCCGACATGGCGGCGAATGCGACGGGGCATCGCAAGACCGATCAGATCAAAATCGTGGCGCTAGTCGAGGCGGCGGCGGAATTTGCCCGCGAGGTGCTGGCGCCGGGCGGCACGTTCCTCGCCAAGGTGATCCAGGGCGGGCTCGAAGGCGCGCTGCTGGCGACCCTGAAGAAGGACTTCGCCAAGGTGCAGCACATCAAGCCGCCGGCGAGTCGCGCGGATTCGGCGGAGCTTTATTTGCTGGCGACGGGATTCAGGGGCGGGAGGTAGATTGTCGGCGGAGAGGTCTTAGCGCCAGATATCCGTGAACTTCGCGCCGCGCTTCCTTGCGTCGAGTTGCCGGAAATACATCTCACGCCGCTCGCGTTCGGTGAGTGCGCGCGGCGGCGGCGCGGACTCGCGGGCCACGCGCGCGGAACGCAGGCGGCGTTCGCGCTCGGCCTCCGCGCGCTGAGCTTCCTTCTGAGCTTCCTTGCGCGCTTCTTTCCGTTCCTGCGCTTCGCGCTGCTTGCGCTCTTTTGCGGTCTCGCGCTTGACTTGGTGTTTCTTCGCCGGCGCGGCGTGCTCGCTTTTGTGCTTGCGAGGTGGCGTCGAAGCGGTGACATCGTCGTCGTGCGGATCCTTCGGCGGCGGCGTGATAGCCGCGACTTTGCCGGGCTTCTTCAGTTCGGCCTCGCGCCGCGCGGCGTCAGCCGCTTCGCGCTTTGCGTTCTCCGCTGCGCGTTTGGCATTCTCCGCCTCACGCTTCCTGGCTTCGGCTTCGCGCGCGGCGGTTTCCTGCTCGCGGCGGATATCGCCTTCGAGCGCGGCCAGCGCCTGTTTCGCGCCCGACAACTTGCCGTTCAGCGAAATCGCCTTCTTGAAATCGGCCATGGCGCGGTCGCGGTCGCGCGCGGCGAGATGGATATTGCCGCGCTCATAATAGGCCTGGAAGTTGCCCGGCTCGCGCGCGATCACGATGCCGTAGTCGGCGAGCGCGCCGGCGGCGTCGCCGTTCTCGGCGCGCAGGCCGGCACGCTCGAGATAGGGCGCGGCCGGCTTGCCGTCGAGCGCGATAGCCTGGTCGAGATCGGCCAGCGCCTTGGCACGATTGCCCTTGCTGTGATGAATCTCGGCGCGGGCGCGGTAGATCGCCGGATTGGAAACCTTCAGTTCGATGGCGCGGTTGAAGTCGGAGAGCGCCTGATCGTTGTTCGCTTTCGACGCATGGATGCGGCCGCGCTCGGCGAAAGCCAGTGCGTTATTGGCGTCGGCGGCGACCGCCTTGTCGAGATCGGGCAGGGCCTTCGCATAGTCCTTCTTCTTCGCGTAAGCCAGCCCGCGCATGGCCGCCGCGTCGGTGTTGTCCGGCTCGATCTTGAGCATCATCTCGGCATCCTTCAGCGCGCCGTCGGCATCGCCGTCGTCGAGCTTGAGGTTGCCGCGCACGCGCAGACCGTTCACAGTCCATTGCTCTTTCAAGGCCTTGCCGATGTCGGCATAGGCGCGCTTCCTGTCACCCTTGTCGCGCCAGGCTTCGGCGCGCATGCGCAGGACCAGCGACTGGTTGTCATCGAGCGCCAGCGCGCGGTCGAGCACGGCGATGGTGCGGGCAAGATCACCCTTCTTGCGCCACACCGCGGCTTCGGCGGTGAGCGCGGTCACGCTCTTCGGGTTGCGGCGGAAGCTGTCCTCATAGTCGCGAATGGCGCCGTCGAGGTCGGCCGCCGCTTCGCGGGCCTGCGCGCGCAGCATCAGATTGTCGGCGTCGGGCTCGAGGCGGACCGCATTGCTGAAGTCGTCGAGCGCGCGGGCGTAATTGTTCTGCCGCATATAAAGCTGGCCGCGGCCGCTATAGGCATTGGCGTGATTGGGCCGCAGCGCGATGGCTTTCTCGTAATCCGAAAGCGCGCCGTCATTATAGCCGAGGTCGCGCTTGACCGCCGCGCGATTGATGTAAGGCGAGGCGGAGCTCGGATCGAGCGCGATGGCCTTGTCGTAATCGGCGATGGCCTGGCCGAAATTGCCGCGCGCATACCAAGCATTGCCGCGGTTCTGGTAGGCGGGGGCGAAGTCGGGCGCGAGATCGACGGCGCGGTTGAAGTCGCCGATGGCGTGCGCGATGTCATGGCGGTCGAGATAGGCAAGGCCGCGCAGCGCGTAGGCAACGCCGAGCGCTTCGCCCTTCAATTTGCCGGTGCCGATGATGCTGGTGCAGGAACTGATGCGGTAGGGCGCCAACTCCTCGGTTTGCGTGGCGCAGATGCGCGCGTTGCTGCCGCGCGGCCGCGGCGGCAGATCCTTGCGCATCGCCTGCTTGATGTCGGCATGACCGGCGTCCGGCAGGCCGCTCAGCGCGTTGGTGCCGGCAGGCCTTTTCTCGTAGCGCGCGGCGAAGGCCTGCGCGCCTTCGCTGTCGGCGCGCATCTCGAAAGTCTGGCCGTTGAGATCGCGATAGAAGATGCGCGCCTGCGCATCGGCGTCATCGGCGGAATAAACAACGAGCACCGCCGCCGCGGACGCGACAAGGCCGGCGCAGAGCGCGCCTTGAATGAGCCTTGTCGATCGCCTTGGACGCATGACGGGCCTTGCCGCGATTAACCATACTACCGGCGCGAATGTGTCAGTGCATCAATACCTTGTCCATGCCACGGGTCGGCAATCGTTAACCAACTTTGCGTCCATGGTTAACATCTAAAATTTGAATCAAATTTTGTCGGCGGGAGTCTGTGCCGGAACGGGACCGCGGCCCGACAATTCGGCGCCGGCATCGGGCGGCAGCCGCATGAAGAACAGCACCGACCAAACCGAAATGCCGGCGACGATGACGAAGGCGGCCGGGAAGTCGGCGGCGGTGAGTTGCGTGTGGCCATGCCAGGCGGCGGTGAGGTCGACCGCCAGCGCGCCGACGGCGACGCCCGACGACATTGCCAGTTGCTGGGCGACGCTCACCAGCGAGGTGGCGCGCGACACGCGCGACGGTTCGATCTCGGCATAGGCCAGCGTGTTGATCGAGGTGAACTGCAGCGAGCGGGAGAAGCCGCCGACGAACAGAAGCGCGATCATGATGGCCGGCGGCGTCACCTCGGTGAACAGGGCGCATACGGCGAGGAAGCCCGCGCCGATGAAGGTGTTGACGAGAAGGATGTTGCGGAAGCCGAAACGCCGCAGCAGGCCGGCCGTTGCCGCTTTCATGCCCATGGCGCCGGCGGCGGCGGCGAAGGTGATCAGGCCGGAATGAAACGGCGACAGGCCGAAACCGAGCTGCAGCATCAGCGGTAGCAGGAACGGCAAGGCGCCGATGCCGATGCGGAAGACGAAGCCGCCGACGACGCTGGCAAAAAACGTCGGTAACCGGAACAGAGTGAGGTCGAGCGCCGGCACCGGCGTGCGTTTGGCGTGGACGAGATAAGCGGCAATAAAGATGGTGCCGCCGACCACCAGGCCAATGACGATGCTCCACGGCAGAAAGTTGAGCCCGGCGACCGACAGGCCGAAGGCGAGCCCCGCGATGCCTAGCCCGGCATAGATCATGCCGACGACGTCGAAGCGTTCATGCGTCTCGGCGCGGATGTTCTCGATGTAGCGGCTGGCGAGGATGATGCCGGCAATCCCGATCGGAATGTTGATCAGGAAGATCCAGTGCCAGCTGAAATAGGTGGTGATGAAACCGCCGACCGGCGGGCCGATCACCGGGCCGATCAGCGCCGGCGTGGTGACCCAGGCCATGGCGCCGACCAGCTCGCGCTTGGAGATGGTGCGCACCAGCACAATGCGGCCGACCGGCATCATCATGGCGCCGCCCATGCCCTGCAATATGCGGGCGATGACGAAATCGGTCAGCGACGAGGACAGCGCGCAGCCGATCGAGCCGAGCATGAACACGGCGATGGCGGCGCGGAACACAGTCGAGGCGCCGAAGCGGTCGGCGGTCCAACCCGAGGCGGGAATGAAGACCGCGAGCGAGAGCAGGTAGGACGTAACGGCGAGCTTAAGCGCCAGCGGGTTGGTGCCGATATCGGCCGCGATTGCCGGCAGCGAGGTGGCGATTACCGTTGAGTCCATGTTCTCCATGAACAGGGCGACCGCGATAATCAGCGGGACGATGCGGTCTCGGCGCATGGATGACTTTCGGCGGGAAAAGGCGCGGCGGGCGGCCGGCGCATCTATGGATATACGGCCCCTGAAGCCGCTATATATGCCGATGGCTGGCAGTCAGCTAGCTCGGATCGCGCATGTACGCTAGACTTTGATGTCTCCGCTCACGGACGTTTTACAGTTTTGAGCTATTTTGGTTCGGGTGGTGACAACATGACCGAAACGGCGATCGAGTGGACGGATGCAACGTGGAACCCTGTCGCGGGTTGCACGGTGATTTCCCCGGGCTGCACCAATTGCTACGCTATGAGAATGGCCGCTCGCCTTGAAGCGATGCCTTTGGAGAAATACGACGGCTTGACTCGGCAGAGTGGTGGCAGAGCAGTTTGGACCGGCAAGATCAAGTTAGACGAAAAGGCGCTGGACGCGCCTCGGAAATGGGCTCGGCCAAGGCGTATCTTCGTCAACTCAATGTCCGACCTGTTCCACGATAAAGTGGACGAGAACTTCATAAGGCGTGTTTGGCGTGTAATGGAGGAGACACCGCGCCATACCTATCAGATCCTGACCAAGCGGCCAGAGCGGATGGCGTTGCTGTCAGAGCACCTGCCGGTTCTGAAGAACGTCTGGCTGGGGACGAGCGTAGAAAGCGCCGACTACCTTGATCGAATAGAGCAACTGCGCGCCACTCGCGCGGTAGTGCGTTTCGTCTCATTTGAGCCGCTCATTGGTTCGGTCTCCGGCGCCAATCTTCGCGATATTCATTGGGCCATAGTTGGTGGGGAAAGCGGTCCCCGTGCAAGGCCAATGCAAGAGCACTGGGTCGATGAGATCGAGGCCCAATGTCGCGAGAGCGGCGCCGCGTTCTTCTTTAAGCAGTGGGGTGGCAAGAACAAGAAAGCAGCTGGGCGTTCCTATCGGGGCACAACGTTCGATGAAATGCCCGTCTTGAGTATGTGATTGCCAATTCTGGTGGCCAGCCCGATAGCCTTGGGTTCTGGATTCGAAATGCACAGGAAAAGTGAAAACCGTTGAGGCTTTGAATCGATCGGCAATGCAAGCGGTTTCAGAACTTTTGGAAATATCGTTTCGAGTCGGCCCTTTACATATCGCTCCAGTCCCTGAACATTCGCCTCGCGCCGCCGCTCGGTTTGGCCGAATAGATCGGGAGACGACTCTAGCGGATACAATTCTTTCTCCCAGTCGTCAGAACCAAATATGCGGGTCAACGCTGCCCGTTTGTGGGAATCAATGTCGGACAACCTTCGAGTCGCGTTTCGAAAAAGGCCGGCCAAGGGGAAGAGAAACCAAACATCGATGGCGCGCGTTTTTGCAATTGCTTGAAGGGTCTTCCATTCGACTTCCATGCCATACGGGTCGAGGAAAATGACGCCGCGAGCGGCGCGCCATCCATCCCATTCTATCGATTCTTGGATCGCGCGGTTTGCGTCGCCCTCAACGACGATAATATCTCGATCGGGATTTTGCTCTTTCAGTCTCCGAAGTTCGGCGCAGTAAGCTGGATTGCTTTCGATAAACACGATGTGATCGAAAGCGGGCCTAACGTCGATGGCAATTCGGGCCGAGCCCCTGCGCGTCTCGACAATTTCGATTGGCCGCGACTCTAGAATCTCTCCCGCGTCGAACGTCGTTCGGGTTGTGCGGCTGCCTGTGCCAGCAAATGCGTCAATGTACCAAAGGTCTTGGAACTTATCTCTCAGCGCCAAGGTAAACGCTTTGAGGTACGCCTCAACAATAGAGAGCTTGAGTTCTGTGTGTTGCCCGCCAAAATCGTGCTCGACCGTCATCGTATCCCCCAAACCTAGTGTATCCACTCAGGGTTGAAGTACGCCAGAGGCTGTCGGGGTCATTTATGGGAATTCTGTCTTAAGTGCGGCCAGGTGGTTGCTGGTGACCGAAGGGCGGCTGTGGGCTTTCATGGCGGCGTTGCGCAAATCGCCTAGGAATCGCGGATCACCCGTGCTACGGACCCACGCCAACCCAAAAGCGGGCTCGTGAAGGACGGTGGGGATGCTTCCCCGCGGGGGCTGACTTATATCCAGTCCTCCGGTTTCGTTCCTCGGTGCCGGGCCCGGCCGCTTTTGATAACGCGCCCTTTTCGGGCAGGACGGAGTTGGCGAATGGCCGCAAACAAGCTCATCGAAGCGCTCACTTTCGACGACGTGCTGATCAGGCCCGGCCTGTCGACCGTCATGCCCTCCGACGTCGACATCAGAAGCCGCGTCACCGCCTCGATCCCGCTCAACCTGCCGCTGATCGCTTCGGCCATGGACACCGTGACGGAGTCGGCCATGGCGATCGCCATGGCGCAGGCCGGCGGCATCGGCGTCATTCACCGCAATCTCGAGCCCGAGCAGCAGGCCGCCGAAGTCCGGCAGGTCAAGAAATTCGAAAGCGGCATGGTGGTGAACCCGCTCACCATCGGACCGGATGCCACGCTGCAGCAGGCACTCGACCTGATGAAGGCGAACCGTATCTCCGGCATTCCGGTGGTCGAAGGCGGCGGCAATGCAAAGTCGGGTTATTCGGCTGGCAAGCTGGTCGGCATTCTGACCAACCGCGACGTGCGCTTCGCCACCGACCCGCTGCAGGCGGTGTCGGAACTGATGACCAAGGAAGGGCTGGTCACGGTGAAGGACGGCGTCAACCAGGCCGAAGCCAAGAAGCTGTTGCACCAGCACCGCATCGAGAAACTGCTGGTGGTCGACGAGCAATATCGCTGCATCGGCCTCATTACCGTGAAGGATATCGAAAAGGCGGTCGCCAATCCGAATGCCTGCAAGGACGAGCAGGGCCGGTTGCGCGTCGCCGCCGCGACCACGGTCGGCGAGAAGGGTTTTGCCCGCACCGAGGCGCTGATCGCGGCGGGCGTCGATCTCGTCGTCGTCGATACCGCGCACGGCCATTCGCAACACGTGCTCGACGCCGTTGGCCGCATCAAACGGCTATCCAATAAGGTTCAGGTGGTGGCCGGCAACATCGCCACCACCGAAGGCGCGCAGGCGCTGATCGATGCCGGCGCCGATGCCATCAAGGTCGGCATCGGGCCGGGCTCGATCTGCACCACGCGCATTGTCGCCGGCGTCGGCGTTCCGCAGCTCACCGCGATCATGGAGGCGGTGGAAGCGGCCAAGAAGCAGAACATTCCGGTGATCGCCGACGGCGGCATCAAATATTCCGGCGACTTCGCCAAGGCGTTGGCCGCCGGCGCCGATGTCGCGATGGTCGGATCGCTGCTCGCCGGCACCGACGAGACGCCGGGCGAGGTGTTCCTCTATCAGGGCCGCTCCTACAAGAGCTATCGCGGCATGGGTTCGGTCTCGGCGATGGCGCGCGGCTCGGCCGACCGCTATTTCCAGCAGGACATCAACGACACCATGAAGCTGGTGCCGGAAGGCATCGAAGGCCAGGTCGGCTACAAGGGCCCGGTGTCGGGCGTGCTGCATCAGCTCGCCGGCGGTTTGCGCGCCGCGATGGGTTATGTCGGCGCGAAGAACCTCGACGAGTTGCACGACAAGGCGCGCTTCGTGCGCATCACCGGCTCGGGCCTGCGTGAAAGCCACGTCCATGACGTGACCATCACGCGCGAAAGCCCGAACTATCCGATGAGCCAGGGGTAGGCGTCGCCGCGCCAACTCTGTCAACACGCAAGTCTGTCGACACGCTGGGGAACACGCCATGTCCATCGCCACGATCCTGCTGCCGCTGTTCGTTCAGGTGGCACTGACCTTTGTCCTCCTGTTCATGACGGCGCGTTCGCGCATCGCGGCCTTCAAGGCCGGGCAGGTGAAGGTTGCCGACGTGGCGGTCAATCCGACCGGCTGGCCAGTTCACGTCCAGCAGATTTGCAACTGCTACAACAATCAGTTTCAGTTGCCGGTTCTGTTCTACGTGCTGACGATCCTCGCCATTGTCACGCGGCATGCCGATCTGATCTTCGTGGTGCTGGCCTGGCTGTTCGTCATTTCGCGCATCGTGCATGCCTATATCCACTGCACCTCGAACTATGTGCGCCACCGCTTCAACGCCTTCGCCGTCGGGTTTTTCATTCTGCTGGCGATGTGGGTGATCTTCGCCGTTGAAATCCTGCTGGGCCTGCCATGACGCCGGCGGCGCGGCTGCAAGCCGCCATCGAGGTTGTGACCGCCATCATTGACGAGCGCCGTCCGGCGCCTGACGCATTGAAAACGTGGGGCCAGGCGCACCGCTTCGCCGGTTCGGGCGACCGCGCCGCGATCGGCGGTCTCGTTTACGACGCGCTGCGCCGCAAGGCGTCGAGCGCTTACGTCATGGGCGCGGATACGCCGCGCGCCATTGTCCTCGGCATGTTGAAGCGCGAGCGTGGACTCGACGCCGATGCCATCGCCAGGCTCGCGAGCGGAGCGCAATACGCGCCGGCGGCGCTGAGCGATGACGAGCGCTCGCGGCTCGACACGGCGAGCCTCGATGGCGCGCCGGCGCATGTCGCGGGTGATTATCCCGAATGGCTCGACGACGCCTTCGCGCAGAGCTTCGGCGATGCGCGGGCGGAGGAGGGCGCGGCTCTGGCGTCGCGCGCGCCGCTCGACCTGCGCGTCAACACGCTGAAGGCCGATCGCGACAAGGCAGCTTCGATGCTTGCCGATCTGAAGCCCGAGCCCACGCCATGGTCGCCCTGGGGTTTGCGCATCGCGCTGGCGGCCGATGCCAAGGCGCCGCCGATCCATGCCGAGCCGGCCTTTCTCAAGGGCCTGGTCGAGGTGCAGGATGAGGGTTCGCAGCTTGCGGCCTTGTTCTCGGGCGCCAAGCCGGGCGAGCAGGTGCTGGACCTGTGCGCCGGCGCCGGCGGCAAGACTTTGGCGCTGGCGGCGATGATGGAGAACAAGGGGCAGTTGTTCGCCACCGACGACGATAAAAGGCGCCTCGCGCCGATTCATGATCGACTGACGCGCTCCGGCGCCCGGAACGTGCAAGTCAGGACACCGAAGTCAGTCCACACCGAGATCGACGACCTCAAGGGCCGCATGGATCTGGTGCTGATCGACGCGCCTTGCACCGGTACCGGGGCGTGGCGGCGCAACCCCGACGCCAAGTGGCGGATGCGACCCGGCGCGCTCGAGCAGCGCACGAAGGAACAGGCCGATATCCTTGATCGTGCTGTCAGCTTTCTCAAACCGGGCGGGCGGATCGTCTACATCACCTGTTCGTTGCTCGACGCCGAGAACGGGGCGCAGGTGCGCGGTTTCCTGGCGCGTCACGCGGGCTTCGTGGCGGTGCCGGGGGCGGACATCGTGCAGGCCGCCGGGGTGCCAGAGGGCTTCGCGCAGGCGGCACGGTTGTCGGTGGAGGGCACCCTGCTGACGCCGCGGACCACCGGGACCGACGGATTCTTCGTTTCCGTGTTGAAACGGTCCTGAATTCCTCGATTGCGCCTCAATCCCGGCCAAAAAACCTCGCGAAGATTCGGTGTTTTCGGAACCTGATCAAGCGGATCGGCGGGGATCAAAGACGTGACCATGGCGGCAAGGCGTGAGCCCACTTTTCACGGCGTCGGACGGGCTGACGATCACCATTCGCCGGCGCCTGCCATCCATCCGGGGCAGCCGATCAAAGCGGCGTCGCACTTCACCCGCTTCATCTCGGGCTTCCAGGCTGTCAGCACCCTGATCGGTGTGCCGTTGGCGCTCGCCTCCGGCTACACGCTCTACCGTACCAATTTCGCGCCGGACACGACCTGCGCCAACCTGCGCGCCTCCATCGTGTCGATGCTCGACAAGAACGTCGATGCCGCCACCCGGCGCATGCTGGTCAAGCGCGACGTTGAGGCTTTCGAGGCGAGCTGCGGCGCGGTCGATCCCGACGCGCATGCCGCGTTCAAGACGCTGCTGTCCGTTGACAAGGCCGTGGCGCAGGCCGCCCCGGTTGCCAAGCCGGTGCCGAAAGCGGCCGTCGTGGCAAAGGATGTCGCGAAGGATATCCCCAAGGACGAAGCCAAGAAGGCCGAGCCCGCCAAGGAGAACGCAAAGGAAGCGGTCAAGGCCGAACTGCGTCCGGCCATCGTCGAGAAGAAGCCCGTCGCCGCCGTGGCTCAGCCCGAAGTGGCGGCGCAGATAGCACCAGAGGCCGCGCCGATGTCCGACAGCCGCTGGCTCGACGCCGTGCGTCATGCGCTGAAGACCGATCAGCCAGCGGAAAACGACGAGCGCGCCGCCATCCGCCACGTCGTGAACCAGGATCCGGTGGTGCCGAACAAACCGGGCGAGCCGGTGCTCAACCCGGCTTGGACCGTGACGCCGCCGCCCGTTCAGCCGGTGGCGCAGGGCGTCGCCGCGCCGCTACCGCCGGCCGTCGCGGTGAGCGACCCGCAGCGGGCGGTGCCGGCCGACCCTAACCGCCCGGTGCCGCCGGCCGCGATCCCGGCCGCGCAATATAGCAATAGCGGCGCCAATGGCGCTTCAAATGGTGGTTCCTGGGTGGCCCAGATCCCGTTCGTCGGCCGCATCATCGACGGCCGCGAGTGATCGCTAAGCCGTATCCTGCGGCTGCCAATTGGATATCTCGGCCAGCTCCGCTTCAACTTGCCAGCGGCCGCGGCGGTCGGGCTGGTCGGCGGCTGCGGCGAGCCGCGTCAGGTATTCGGCGCGCGGGATTTCATGAAAGCCTTGGTCGCGCGTGGTCGGCGTCAGCACCTTGCCGTCGTTGAAGGCGAAGCCCCATTTCGCTAGATGCCAGTTCAACACCGTGAAGCCGATCTTCGAGGTGTTGTCCTCGCGGGAGAACTGCGATTCCGTGACGAAGGAATTGCCGACCGCGACGCCGTAGCCGCCGCCCGCGAGCTCGCCCTTCTCGTTCCAGACCTCGAAGGAATGCGCATAGCCTTCGTCATGAAGTGCCGCATAGGCGTGCATGATCTTCGGCGTGATCCAGGTGACGTGGAAGCGACCGGCGCGCTGGCCGGCGCAGGCCTTGATGACGCCGTCGAAATCGCGGTCGAAGGTGACGCGGTATTGGCCCTGCCGCATCTGGCGGCGCAGGCGCTTGGCGATGTGGGTCTGGCTGAAAAATAGCAGCGACCGCATTGGCGGCGACCACCACTTGACCGGACCGATGTGGGCGAAGGGGTAAAGGCCGCGCCGGTGCGCGGCGAGCAGCGTCGGCACCGACAAATCATGGGCGAAGCCGGCAAGGCCATAAGGTTTGTCGAGCGCGGCTTGCGGGTCGGGCAGGGCGCCGGCCGGGGTGAAGAGGTCAGACAGCCACAGCCGGGTGAGAGCCGGCAGGCCGCCGATCCGGTTCGGCATCAGGCTCCAGGCCAGCCCGAAAGCCCAGCGCTCCAGCCGGTCTCGCGCGGTTTCACGAAACAACGCTGCACGCCGGTCCGGATCGCCGCCGGATAGCTCGATACGTTCGTTGTAAAAGGCCAAGGCGGCCTCCATTCCCATCAAAAGCCCCGCGCCGATTTGACACGCTGGGCGCTAACGGAGCGTTAGCCCGATCCGTGAAACCGCGGCCAATCCAGGCAAAGTGATCATTGTGTTAAAGACGCGCCGGGTCGGCGTGTCCCGCTACCGGAAAGGCCCGTGGAAGGCGCCCTTTAGGCCATTGCGGCGCGGGCGCGACTTGCTTATTTCAAAGCATGAACCAGCCCAAACAGCCCGCCGCCGCCAGCCCCGCCACCACCGGGGCTTCCGCCGATCACGACAAGGTCCTGATCGTCGATTTCGGCTCGCAGGTCACCCAGCTCATCGCCCGCCGCGTGCGCGAGGAGGGGGTCTACAGCGAGATCGTCCCGTTCCAGAAGGCCGAAGAGGCCTTCCGCACCATGCGTCCGAAAGCCGTGATCCTGTCCGGCGGACCGGCGTCTGTGCTCGATTCCAGTGCGCCTTTGGCGCCGCAGGCGATCTACGATGCCGGCGTGCCGGTGCTCGGCATCTGCTACGGCGAGCAGGCGATGGCCCAGCAACTCGGCGGCAAGGTCGAGGCCGGCCACCACCGCGAATTCGGCCGCGCCGAG
The DNA here is from genome assembly GCF_005153485.1 of Pseudolabrys sp. FHR47. NCBI lineage: Bacteria > Pseudomonadati > Pseudomonadota > Alphaproteobacteria > Hyphomicrobiales > Xanthobacteraceae > Pseudolabrys > Pseudolabrys sp. FHR47. Next base: position 2,876,917 of record NZ_CP039740.1, on the reverse strand, counting down.
GTGGAGATCACCGCGGATTCCCCGTTCTTCGAAGGCGTGTGGGTCAAGGGCGAGAAATATCCGGTCTGGATGAGCCACGGCGACCGCGTCACCGAACTCCCCGAGGGCTTCAAGGTCCTCGGCAAGGCGCCGGGCTCGCCGATCTCGATCATCGGCGACGACACGCGCAAATTCTACGCCATGCAATTCCACCCCGAGGTGGTCCACACGCCGCACGGCGCGGCGCTCCTGCGCAACTTCGTGCGCAGGATCGCCGGCCTCACCGGCGACTGGACCATGCGCGCCTTCAAGGAAGAGGCGATCGAGAAAATCCGCGCCCAGGTCGGCAAGGGCCGTGTCATTTGCGGCCTGTCCGGCGGCGTCGACTCGGCGGTGGCCGCGGTGCTGTTGCATGAAGCGATCGGCGATCAGCTCACTTGCGTGCTGGTCGATCACGGTCTGATGCGCCTCGCCGAGGCCAAGAAGGTCGTCGCCATGTTCCGCGACAGCTACAACATTCCCCTGGTACATGTGGACGCTAGCGATACGTTCCTGAAGGCGCTCGAAGGCGTCGACGATCCGGAGGTCAAGCGCAAGACCATCGGCAAACTGTTCATCGACGTGTTCGAGGCCGAGGCCAAGAAGGTGGGCGGCGCCGATTTCCTGGCGCAGGGCACGCTTTATCCCGACGTGATCGAAAGCGTGTCGTTCACCGGCGGCCCGTCGGTGACCATCAAGTCGCATCACAATGTCGGCGGGCTGCCCGAGCGCATGAACATGAAGCTCGTCGAGCCCTTGCGCGAACTGTTCAAGGACGAAGTGCGCGCGCTCGGCCGCGAGCTCGGCCTGCCGGACTCCTTCGTCGGCCGTCATCCGTTCCCGGGGCCGGGCCTGGCGATCCGCGTGCCCGGCGCGATTACGAAGGACAAGCTCGACATCCTGCGGCTCGCCGATGAAATCTATATCGAGGAAATCCGCCGCGCCGGTCTCTACGACGACATCTGGCAGGCCTTCGCCGTGCTGCTGCCGGTGAAGACCGTCGGCGTCATGGGCGACGGTCGCACTTATGAATTTGTTGTGGGACTGCGCGCCGTGACCTCGGTCGACGGCATGACCGCCGACTTCTATCCCTTCGACATGCGCTTCCTCGGCCACGTCGCGACGCGCATCATCAACGAGGTGAAGGGCGTCAACCGCGTGGTTTATGACGTGACGAGCAAGCCGCCGGGAACGATTGAATGGGAGTGAGGGCGCGCTACCGCACAACTGGTCGAATCGGCGAATAAATCGCTGTGTTTATGCCCGGCTATTTGCTCTTGGAAGAAGAGGGACTGTAGACCGTATTGGGCGGATAGGTGGAATTCTTGATCGTCAGAGTACTGGCGTCGAGATTATAGATGCTGGCGCCGGCCTGCGCCTTGTTCTTGGCGAAAGTGGATTGATCGACATCGAGAATCGTTGCTTCCAACTGCGAGGCGCGGCTGATCTCGTAGATGGCGCCGCCCTGATGGCGCGCGCTGTTGCCTGTAAAGCGGGTTTGCGTGTAGCTCAGATGTGAGCCGTAATCCTCGTAGGTTGCGCCGCCGTCCTGCGTCACCCGATTTCCGATGAACGAGCATTTCTGACAGGAGGCGACGACTCCCTCACGATTGACGTTGGCGCCGCCATAGACGGCGCGATTGTTTTCGAAAGTGGTATCTGAGATCGTGAGGGCGGCTTTGCCGTAGGCGTAGATTGCGCCGCCCTCGAGCGCTTCGTTGTGTTCGAACCGGCAATTGGATAGCGTCATTTTGAACCCGATGGCGGCCTCGCGCGGCAAAAACTTCTTACCGGCGTGATAGGCAAGCAACCCACCGCCCTTGCCGTTGTATGTCCGGCCCACCGCACGGCCATCGCGCAGCGTCAATCCGTCGAGCAACGTATCATTGGCGCCGTAGAGGACGTGCGGATACCGATAGCTGCCTTTGGCGACCTTCGCGCTCAGAATGGTCCGCGCGCCGGAGGTGGGCCGTTGTTCGAGGGTGGTTTCAGTTCCGGCAAATCCGCCGTACAGCTTCACGCCATCGTAGAGGATGAAAGCCGCGATCTTGTTGTCCTTCCTGGCGGGTCGATAGGTGCCGGATTTGATCCAAACGGCGGCCTTCGATACCGAGGCAAGATCAATCGCTGCCTGCAGGTCGGAGAGCGCGGTTGCCCAGGAAAGCCCGTCTTGCGCTTTGGCCGGATTGTCGCGGGCAACATAGATGACCGGCGCGGATACGGCCTTGGCGGTGACCGTCGGCCGTGTGTATTCGCCGTGGTACTCGACCGCGCCGTCGTTCTTCACATAGATATGAACGAGCTTTTCGACCAGGCCGTTCTTCAGCAGCCGCATCCCGTCAAGATAAGGTTGATAGCCGCGCGCGAAAGCGGGGGCGGACTTGAGCGCATCTGGCGGCAACTCATCCTTGAGGTTGCTGATCGGAAGAAACTCGGCAAGAGGCAATGTGCTGCCCGGAGGGGTAAGCGAGCTCACCTCCGACACCACGTCCTCGTGCCAATTATAGACGTTGTCGACAATGCTACGGATAAGGATCGGATTGCTGTTCGCACCGGTTCCCTGATAAAGGCCGGGGCCAAGTTGGCTGCTAGCCTTGTTGCCGGCGATTGTGACGTTGACGAGCAGTGGCGCGGAGCCGCCGTCGTTGCCGATGCCGCCGGCGCTCACGGCCGAGTTGCGGGTGAACAGCGCGTTGAAGATGAGCGGTGACGCGGCAAAATCATTGTAAAGGCCACCGCCTTTGTCGTTGCTGCGATTGCCGATGAAACGGCAATTGATGAAGCGCGGCATGGCGCCAAGATCGTTGCTTACGCCGCCGCCGCGCAGCTCCGCGATGTTATCGATAAAATCGACATTGATGAAGGTGGCCTGATCCGCGCCCGGCTTGTGCACGTTATATACTGCGCCGCCTTTGGGCGAATAGTTGTTCTTGAAGATGACATTCTGCACGACGGGGCTGGTCATAAAGTTTCGCATGCCGCCGCCAACGGCCATGTCGTTCTTGAGAATATCGGCCGGCACAAGATGCATGCGGGGCTTGTCCGTCCCGTAAGCATCCGAGACCGTGAAGCCATCCAGAATGGCCCGGTCGGCGCCCATGACGATGGTTTTCGTGTTCTTTGTCTTGTCGCCCTTACCGATATTGCCGCTGAGGATGGTCAGATTTTTTCGAAAGTTCCTTTCTTGGCGCGCCGTTTCGGTGCCCGCGAAGCCGCCGTAAAGCGCGACGTCCTCCTTGAGCACGAACGACTTGGTCTGGTCGGTCGCGTCCGGGTAATATGTGCCGCGCGCCACCCAGATTTCGTCATTTTTGGAGGCCGCCGATAGTGCCTCCTGCAGGGACTGGAATGCGGTTTGCCACGTGAGTCCGTCTCCCGAAATCTTTCTTTCGTGGTTGACGTGCCAGATCTTACCGGATGCGGCCTGTGACAGGTCCGAAGCAAGAATCAGGGCAATGACCGCGACTAGAGTTGACAGAGCGGACTTCATGTTCGTTCCGATTTTTTTGGTAGAGAGCATGCGAAAACTTGATCATGCTTTTGATTCGGGTCGGCACATTGATCCGCGTCAATACGCCGTGGCCTAGGCTCTTAGGTCCGTCCTGTCTGGAGGCTCTGCCATGCCCCGTTTCCTCGCCGTCTACACCATGAAGCCCGAAAACGTTGTGCGCTTTCGCGCGCTGCCGAAAGCGGAGCAGGACGCCGTCGACGCCGCCGGCCTTCCGCAATGGGTGGCGTGGGAGAAGGCGAACGCCGCGTCTTTTCATGACAGGGGCATGGTCGGCAAGACCAAGCGCGTGACCAAGGACGGCATCGCCGACGCGCAGAACGACATCTGCGGCTATGTCGTCGTCGAGGCGGAGAGCATCGAGGCCGCGGCCAAGCTGTTCGAGAACCATCCGCACTTCTCAATCTTCCCCGGCGACGGCGTCGACATCATGCCGTTCGTGACGGGTCCTGAGGATTAGCGGTGCGCGACTATTCGCTCATCACCTTCTCGAACCGGAAAAACTCGCCTCCGCCGGGCAGGGCGTCAATGGGAGGCTTGTCGGGCAACGGGTGATGCGCGTTGTAAAAGTCGACGATCTTGAAGCCGCATTTGTTGACGTAGAAGTGGATATTACGCTTCTCGAAATATGGCGTGTGCGTTTCCCAGACTTTCGTGTCCGGGTAGCGAGCTTCGATGGCGAGCCATGCCTTGTGGCCGATGCCGCGGCCGTGATTCTCTGGCGATATGAAGAGGAGATCAAGCGCGTTGCGATGCGTGACGTCATCGATCGTCAGCACAACGCCGCCAACCTTTCGTCCATCCGAGACGATGTGAAAGACGGAGGTGCCCGGGCTGCTGAAAGATTCCTCCACGTCGTCGTCGGAAGGGATCGAACCGTCAGCGACCGCACCGAAGGCTTCGGTCACGGCCACGGAGAATGATTGGCGCAGGGCTGTCTTGAAGTCCGGCAGGTCCGCCGGCTCGGCTGGTTCGAGCGTGATGCCGCTCGGTGCATTATCGCTCTTCAAAGCCGCCGCTCCCGGACCATGTCGTGTCTTCATCATGGGCTGCTGAGATGGTGGTTCCCTCGCGAGTTTCAAGCGCGCGCATGGGCATTGGCCCGGCGGGCGAATGACGTATGCCCCTGCCGAGGGCGGCGGATGGCACGTCATGACGCCACCAGCGCGCCGGGTGAGCGCAGCGAAACCCGGGTTGCGCTTCGCTTTACCCGGGCTACGATCCGCGCCTTCGTCGCTTCGAAGCAGTGAGGGAAACGACATGGCGCGCCTGAAGGACAAAGTTGCGATCATCACCGGCGGTGCCGGCGGCATCGGTTCGGCAACGGGCAGGTTGTTCGCCGCCGAAGGCGCGAAGGTGGTGCTGGCCGATATCGATCGGGCCGCGCTCGATGCCGTCATCGATGATATCCGCGACAGCGTGGCCGGCGCCGAGGTCTTGCCGGTTGTCTGCGACGTCGGACAGGAAAGCGCGGCGGCGGCGATTGTGTCGGCGACGCTCGCGAAGTTCGGCCACATCGATGTGCTGGTGAATAATGCCGGGGTGCGTTCCTACGAGCCGCTCGACGCGGCCAAAGCCGAGACCTGGCAGAAGATTTTGTCGGTCAATCTCCTGAGCTACGCCTACTTGGCGCGCGAGGCGTTGCCGGCGCTGCGGGAGTCGGGGAAGGGCGCGATCGTCAACGTTTCGTCGGCGCACGCCTTCTGCCCGCGGTCAGGAATGGGGCAATACGACGTCGCCAAGGCAGGAATCATATCGCTGACCAAGACGCTGGCCTTCGAAGAAGTCGGCCGCGGCGTCAGGGTGAACGCAGTTTGCCCGGGCCTCACGCTGACGCCGTTCCACGTTCGTCGCTTTGCCAAGGAGGGCAAGAGCGAGCGGGACCTGCGCGAAGAGAGGACCAATCACAACATTCAGCAGCGCTGGGCCGATCCCATCGAGGTCGCCTATCCGATCCTGTGGCTGGCTTGCGACGAGGCGTCCTTCGTGACCGCTTCGGTGCTGATGGCGGACGGCGGCACGCGGGTGTGAGCGATACGCTTGACGTGCCCGTGCGCGCTTTCGATTGACGCCGCGAGAGCCGCCTTCTATCCATAAGGCACGACGTGTTTGAATCGTCGCGCCTTATCAATGCATTGAATGAAGCGATCTGTTTCATTGATGAATTGATGGCGATGACGCCGGAGATGTTTCTGTGTCATTGATACCAGCCGGGTGGGGCAATGGGCTGCTCGGCGTCATCATCTTCAGCGGCTCGCTGCCGGCGACGCGGGTCGGTGTCGCCGATTTCTCGCCAATGTTTCTGACATCAGCGCGGGCGGCGATTGCCGCTGTGCTCGGTGCCGCCTTCCTGTTCGCGCTGCGGCAGGCACGGCCGTCGCGCGCCGACATGGTGCCGCTGACGATCGTGGCTGTTGGCGTTGTGGTCGGCTTTCCGCTGTTCACGGCGCTGGCGCTGCAGCACATCACCTCGGCGCATTCCATCGTCTATATCGGCCTGTTGCCGCTTTCGACCGCGATGTTCGGTGTGCTGCGCGGCGGCGAGAGGCCGAAGCCCGCATTCTGGATTTTCTCGGTCATCGGCGCCGCTACCGTCGCTGGCTTTGCGCTCTACAACAGCGACAGCGCCTCCGTAACGGGCGACCTGATGATGGTGGCGGCGATCCTCTTGTGCGGCCTCGGCTATGCCGAAGGCGCGACACTGTCCCGCCGGTTCGGCGGCTGGCAGGTGATTTCCTGGGCGCTGCTGATGTCGCTGCCTTTGATGGCGGCGGTTGCGCTCATGACGATGCCCGTCTCATGGAGCGGCATCGGTGTGCCGGCTTGGGTCGCGCTCGCCTATGTGTCGGTGTTCAGCATGCTGGTCGGCTTCATCTTCTGGTATCGCGGGCTGGCGCAGGGCGGCATCGCCGTGGTCGGGCAGCTCCAATTGCTGCAGCCGTTCTTCGGGCTGATGCTGGCGGCGCTGCTGCTGCACGAATCCGTGGCCTGGGGCATGATCGCCTCGACGGCGGTCGTCGTCCTGTGCGTGGCGGGCGCCAAGCGCTTTGCGTGAACGGTGCCGGCCGGTCTCTTGAGAGCGCCGGAAGAAGGCTGTAAGAGACGCTGCCGTTGCCGTCGCGCCACGCGCTGCAATCGAGGCCAAGTGAGACCATGTGAATGCGGCTTGGGACCGATGTCGCCGCGCTGGGGCTTTCCCAGATCATTGGCTACGGCACGCTCTATTACAGCTTCAGCATCCTCGCTCCGTCGATGGCGCAAGACTTCGGCTGGTCGACCGAATGGCTCTTCGGTGCGTTTTCGGTTGCCTTGCTGATCGGCGGGCTTGCCGCGCCGCTGGCGGGGCGATGGATCGATCGTGTCGGCGCCGGGCGGATGATGAGCATCGGATCGCTGGTCGCGGCAGCGGCGCTGGTGGCCTGCGCGATAGCACCCTCCGGTGCTTCATTCGTGCCGGCGCTGCTGGCGAGCGAGATTGTCTCGACGCTCGTTCAATACGGCGCTGCGTTTTCGCTGCTCGTGCAGCGTCATCACGACAGGGCCCAGCGCAGCATCGTCTACCTGACGCTGGTCGCGGGCTTTGCCTCGACGATTTTCTGGCCGCTGACCACCTGGCTGCACGGCGTTCTGACCTGGCAACAGGTCTATCTGGTCTTCGCCGCCGCGCATGTGGTGCTGTGTCTGCCCATTCATATCTGGTTGTCGCGACCGGTCACGGACAGCGTTATCCGTCCGAAGGACGAAGCGGGCAGCACATCAGGCGCCGTCCGCACGGACGACGGCCTGCTCGCACCGGATGCACGCCGCAAAGGCTTCATGCTGATGGCGGCGGCTTTCGCATTCGAGAGCTTCATCAGTTCGGCCACTCTCGTTCACATGTTGCCGATGCTCCAGGCGCTGGGGCTCGGACTGACCAGCGTTGTTGTCGGCACGATTTTCGGGCCGTCACAGGTGGTGATCCGCTTCATCAACATGGTGTTCGGCAAGGAGTTGTCGCAGGTGACGCTGGCGCTGTTTTCCGCCGCGCTGCTGCCGGCCGGGCTTGTCGTGCTGCTGGTCAGTGCGCCGTCCTTTACCGGAGCGGTGCTGTTCGCCATCGTCTTCGGCATGGGCAGTGGGCTTTACAGCATTGTCGGGGGGACCTTGCCGCTGGCGCTGTTCGGCGCGCGCGGCTATGGCGCCCGGCAGGGCCAGGTCATGTCCGTGCGACTGGTCGTCGGCTCGGTTGCGCCTTTCGCTTTCGCGGTGATGATGGACCGCATCAGCGTCGAGGGCGCGCTGGCGATGTCGGCGATTCTCGGCAGCGGTGGCGTGCTGATGCTGCTGGCGATCAAACGGCTGGTGCGCGAGCCTTCGCCTGACGTCTAAGCAGCTGCGCTGATCCCGAGCTTTGCCGCGGCGCGGCGTGCCTCGGCGGCAAGCTCTTCGAAATGGCGCTTGCGTCCGCTGGTATCGCGAAAATAGAGACCGACGGTGCGCGTCTCCTGCCAGTCCTCGATCTCGAGCAGCCGCACATCCTCCGCATTGCGAAACTCGGCGCGGGCGTAAAGTTCGGGGAAAAGCGAGCAGCCCATGCCGATCGAGACCATCTGCCTGATGGCGTCGAGGCTGGTGCCTTCATAGTCGTCGACGACGATTGCAGCGCTGACTTGCGCCAGATGGCGGACATTTTCCAGAAGCCGGTTGCCGCTGCCCAGCGCCAGCAGACGCTCGCCCTTGAGGTCGGAAACGTGCGCGGTCGCCTGCGATGCGAGCCGGTGGTCGGCGGGCACGCCGAGAAAGAACCGTTCGGTGCCGATGCGCATGAACGTCAGTCCGGGCTGCTCGCACGCCGGTCCGATGCCGCAATCGAGCAGGCCTTCGGCGACCGATGCCTCGATCGCGGCCGGGCGGTCCTCGGCGATGTAGATTTTCAGATCGGGATAGGTGCGATGGATCGGCGGCAGGAAGGTCGGCAGGAAGTAGGGGCCGAAGCTCGGCGGCGTGCCAAGCCGCACGGTGCCGCCTAGCGCGCGCGTATCGCTCGCCACCGAATCCATGAGGTCGTTCATGGCTGCGAGCGTCAGGCGGGCGCCGTGAATGAACTTTTCCCCGGCCGGCGTGATCAGTACGGCGGTCGGCGTGCGCTCGAACAACTGGACGCCGAGACCTTCCTCGACCAGCCCGATCTGGACCGACAAGGTCGGCTGGGAGGCGTGGCAGCGGCGCGCGGCCTTGCCGAAATGGCCGAATTCGGCCAGCGCGACCACATATTCCAGTTGGCGGAGGGTGGGGCGAAAGGGCATCGGACCAATAGCTAAAAACTAATACCTATATTGTCATAATCAATTTGAGCTATCAATAGTTTCGACCTATATCGGCTTCGAAGCTGCGGTTTAGGCCTCTGAGGCCGGCCGCGGCGGCCCCGCTCACTGTCCGGGCCCCTCTGGCGAGAGACACCGGTCCTCTCGCGATGTCGGACGCCAGGTTCGGAATTCGGGCCGGTTGGAGACCTTCGTGGACTTGTCGTTTCTGTTCGCCGACTGGCTGGGCACGCCGGTCTGGATGTGGCTTGGCTTTATCGCGGTCGTCATCGCCTTGCTGGTGTTCGACCTCGGCGTTCTTCACCGCGACCATCGCGAGATCGAGGTGCGCGAAAGCCTGATCCTGTCGGCGGGCTATATCGGTCTTGGCCTCGCCTTTGGCGGCTGGGTCTGGTGGCAACTCGGCGCCGAACCCGGCATGAACTACCTGACCGGCTTCGTCGTCGAGAAGACTTTGGCGCTCGATAATGTCTTCGTCATCGCGCTGATCTTCTCGTTCTTCGCGGTACCGAGGAAGTATCAGCACAGGGTGCTGTTCTGGGGCATTCTCGGCGTGATCGTGCTGCGCGCCATCATGATCGGATTAGGCGCGGCGCTCGTCTCGCAGTTCGGTTGGGTGCTCTACATCTTCGCAGCCTTCCTGATCCTGACCGGTATCAAGATGCTGTGGATGGGCGACAAGGAGCCCGAGATCGGCAACAACCCGGTCATCGGCTTCCTGCGGCGGCGCTTCAAAGTCACGGACGAGCATCACGGGCCGAATTTCTTCGTCAGGAAACTCGATCCGCGGACCGGCAAGATGGTCCGTTACATCACGCCGCTGTTCATGGCGCTGGTCATGGTCGAGATCGCCGACGTGATCTTCGCGGTGGATTCGGTGCCGGCGATTTTCGCCATCACCACCGACCCGTTCATCGTCTACACGTCCAACATCTTCGCCATCCTCGGCCTGCGTGCGCTGTATTTCGCGCTCGCCGCGATGATCCACCGCTTCACCTATCTGAAGCCGGCGCTGGCGATCGTGCTGCTCTTCATCGGCGGCAAGATCTTCGTCGCCGATCTGCTGGGCATCGAGAAGGTGCCCGCCGCGCTGTCGCTCGGTGTCACCTTCGCGATCATCGCGGCCGGCGTCGTCTGGAGTCTCGTCAAGACGCGGCACTCACCTGCATCGACCAAGGAGGCGGGTGCATAGCTGCCCGGCGGGCGGGCGCATCGCGGCGGACAGGGGAAGCTGCGGCAATGCGCTCGCTTTGCCTCGTGCAGGGGAACATGGCACGACGGACGCCGTTCTACTGGAACTGAAAAAGGAGCCCGTCATGGAAACGATGGAACTGCATCGCGGTCGCCTGATCGATCACATCCAGCTCGTGGTCGACGACCTTGCCGCGGCGCGGCGCTTTTACGAAGCGGTGTTCAAGGTGCTGGACATTCCGCTGGCGGGCAGCGGCGACGATTATTTCTGGGCCGACGAACTGTTCATCTCGATACCCAGCAGCGAGGCGGCGCTCGGCAAGACAACAGGGCGGCATCATCTGGCATTCCAGGCCAAGGACGAGGCGACGGTCGATGCCTTCTACAAGGCGGCGCTGGCAGCTGGCGGTAAGGACAACGGCGCGCCGGGCAAGCGCAAATATCATCCCGGCTATTACGCGGCTTTCGTTCTCGATCCCGCCGGCAACAATATCGAGGCCGTCTATCACGGCCCGGCGCGCCGCTCGGCGCCGAGCGTGAAGGTCGAGTTCGAGATGTAGAATGCTCGTGAGGTACGGCACCGGCTCACGCCTTTTTCGGCGCGGGTCATTCGTCCCCGATCCCACATTTCCCGCCTGATCCACGGAGTTTGGCCGTATCAAATCCAGAACGCTTCAGTTCTGGAGAGGTAGCCGGCCCGTGGACAATTCACGCCCCACCTTGTCAGCGGGCCGGCGCCTGCGCCTCGTATTCTTTGACGCGCTGAAGTCGCGCGATACGTCATTCCTGCGAGATATCATGACCGCGCTGGAGCCGGATTTCGACATCAGGTTCTCCAATGCGCGCCAAGGCGCCGAGATGGTCGAACTCATTTCGTGGGCCGACATCGTCTGGCTGGAATGGTGTCTGGAGCCGGCCGTCTGGGCCACCAGGAATGTCGATATGCGCGCGCAGGGCAAGAAAGTCATTGTGCGGCTGCATTCCACCGAGGTCATCGACGGAAGCTTCCCGCATCAGGTCAACTGGGAGGAAGTCGATGATCTGGTCTTCGTCAGCGAGGACATCCGCGACGAGCTTTTAAAGCAGATGCCACAGCTGTCCCGTCGCGTGCGGCATTCGGTCATCTCGAACGGCATCGACTGCGACCGGTTCGCACCAGGAGACAGTGCGGGAAATCCTCACCACATCGCCTGGGTCGGCGACGTCGCGATGAAGAAGAACCCGATGCTGGCGCTGCAGATATTGCGGCGCCTGGTCGATATCGACCCCGGTTATCATCTGCATGTCGCCGGTGAAGTTAACTGCCCGCGCACGGCGCGGTACCTCGCTCACCTCATCGCGACCATGGGTCTCAAGCAGTCGATCAGTTTCTATGGGCGGATCGCCGATATCGAGACCTGGTATCGCGACAAAGGCGTGCTGCTGTCGACGACACTTTACGAAAGCTTCGGAATGAACATCGGCGAGGCGATGGCGAGCGGTTGTTGGCCGGTCGTTCATGATTTCCCCGGTGCGGTGAAGACCTGGCCGTCGGAAACCTTGTTTGCGACCGTCGATCAGGCGGTCGAACGTATCCGGGAGGCCGCGCCGAATAAATATCGTTCGTTCGTGACCGAGCGTTATTCGATCGCCCGCCAGATGGAGGCCATTCGCGGCCTGCTCGGCGCCGAGCCTGCCAGCCTCTTCGATCCGCATCGCTACTGGGAAGATCGCCATACCGCGTTAAAAGGGTCGATCCGCAGCGTCGCTCACATCGGCTTGAGCGAGGAACAGAACCGGGAGGACTATGCTGTCAACGCCGAGCACCTGCGGGCGGCGCTGCTGGCAAAGTTTCCCGAGCCGGCGGGAAAGGTGTTGTTCGACGCGGGTTGCGGCACCGGCGTGGTTAGCGCGCTGTGCGCCGAGCTCGGCTTTCAAGTCGTCGGTGCCGATTTTTCGGAAGCCGCCATTGCCCAGGCCCAAACGCGGGTCCCGGCCGGCACCTTTATCGTGAAGGCCTTCGATCAGGTCGTGTTGCCGCCGGTCGATGCCGTCATCTGCCTCGACGTGTTCTTTCATATTATCGATGATGCTTTGTGGGCGCGCGCTTTCAAGAAGCTGGCGCTGGATCTCAAGCCCGGTGGCCGGCTCATTGTGCTGGAGCACTTCGCGCGGACGAAAAGCAGGGCACGTCATGTGCGCTGGCGTTCGAGGGATCTCTATGATCAGGCGGCGGCGGGCCTCGATCTGGCACTGAGCGAGGTGGTTACGTATCGTTTACCCCATGTCGACGCTGAGAAAACCCTGCTGGTGTTCGACAAGGTGATGGTGGGAGCGCCCGCCCTTGCGCCGTCCGATGCGGAAGAGCGCGCCATGCCGGTTTCGGCAGGCTAGAAGGCCGTATATGCCCCGCGTTTCCATCGTCATCCGCACCAAGGATCGGCTGCTGTTTCTGGTGCGCAGCCTGCTCAGCGTCCAGCAGCAAAGTTTCCTGGATTGGGAGATCATCATCGTCAATGACGGTGGCGATGCCGCGGCGCTCGACCAACTGCTCGAACAGGTACCCGATGTCGTTCGGGACAGGACCGGCGTCATTCATCACGCCACTTCCAAGGGCCGTTGGGCGGCCGCCAATGCCGGCGTGAGGGCGGCGCGCGGCGATCTTGTGGTCATTCACGACGACGACGACAGCTGGCATGAGGCATTCCTGGCGACGATGGTGTCGGCACTCGACAGCCAACCGTCATCGGTTGGCGGCGTCGTCTGCCATTCGCAATACATCGACGAAGTGGTGATCGACGGCAGCGTGACGCAGAAGGGTATCCGGCCGTTCAATGCCTGGTTGCAGAACGTGACGCTGTTCCGCATGGCGGCGCGGAATTTCATTCCGCCGATCTCATTTCTCTACCGCGCCCGGATGCACGAGGAGCTGGGATGGTACCGTGAGGAACTGCCGGTCCTCGGCGACTGGGATTTCTATATGCGGCTGTTGTCGCGATTCGACATCCAGCTTGTTCCGCGCGTGCTGGCCAACTATCACCTGCGGCCCGCCGATGCAGGCGAGCGGTTTGGCAATTCGGTGGCCGCCGGCATTCAGAGCCACACGGCGGTGGAAGCCGGCATCCTCAATGCGCTGCTGCGCCAGGACTTGTCCGAAGGCCGGATCGGCCTCGGTACGATCGCCAATCTCGCTTACGACCTTCGCGAGTTACGCGAGCGCGCGTCGACAACGGCGATCAATCTTGACGGCCTGATCCGAATGGCCCGAGGCCGGACACAGGTATGACGCAGCCCGCCGCACCACGGGACGATCGCGATGTCGGCGACGTATCGCGGGTCGCCGGACATCGGGTCAGGTGGCGGCTTCGGCACACACGTGCCTAGAACCTAGCGCGCCGGTCAAAAGGAAAGCGTCGCGGCGCCGGCCTTGATTTCGGCATGCATGGCAGCCGCGCCGGTGATGATCACGCCGTCGAGCAGGTCGGCCTGCTCGTAGCCGCGAGACTGTACGCAGGGCGGGCAGGCCCAGATGACGCCGCCGCGTTTCTGGAAGTCCTCGATTAGTCCGTAAAGCGACTGCAGCGGCGCCACATGGGTGAGCTTCTGGCCGCCGCGCCGGACCAGGTCGATGGCGGTGCTTGTCAGAAAAATCGAAACCTTGAGCCCGGCCGTCAGTCCGCCATTGGCGATAGTGAAGGCGACGGATGACAATTCCGAATCGATGCCTTTGGTCACGAGGATGACCAGCTTGTCGGTTTGCATTTCAGTTCTCCGCTTGTGTGTGTCCAGGATTTAATTTCGCGGATCGTGTATGCTGTGCCCTGTCAGGTGCGAATGACCGTCCGGCCGGGTTGCCTGACCGACCGTCCAAATTATCGAGTGGCGTGCAGATGGACCCGCTTTCGGACGTGCTGGGCTCGGTTCGCCTGACCGGAGGCGTCTTTCTCGACGCCCGGTTCACGGCGCCATGGTCCGTCACTGCGCGGATTTCCGCCGACGATTGCACCCGGTTTCTGACAAAGCCGGGTCAGGTGATCGGCTATCACGTCGTCATCGATGGCCGGTTGCTGCTCTCCATCGAAGGCGCGCCTTCCGTCGAGGTTCGCGCCGGCGAGATCGTTCTCCTGCCGCACAACGATATGCACATCATGTCCAGCGCACCCGGGTTGAAGCCGGTGCCTGCCGGGGAGCTTGTTCAGATGTCCCCGGACGGCGGCCTTGCCCACCTCCGCCATGGCGGAGGCGGCGAGGAGACCCAGATCGTTTGCGGATTTCTCGCCAGCGAGGGCAGTTACAATCCGGTGATCGCGGCCCTGCCGCGGGCGTTGACGCTGGATTTACGTAAGGGCATGTCGCGCGACTGGATCGAGGCATCGGTCCGTTTTGCCGCTAGCGAACTCGCGGAGGGTAGGCTGGCCTCGTCAAGCGTGATGTCGCGTCTTTCGGAAACGCTTCTGGTCGAGGCCGTCCGCCAATATGCGACGACACAGGCCGACGGCAATGCTGGCTGGCTGAAAGGGATGAAAGATGCGCATGTCGGGCGGGCGCTGGCGCTGATTCATCGGGACATCGGGGCGTACTGGTCGGCCGAAGCGCTCGCACGCGAGGTCGGCCTGTCGCGCAGCGCCTTTATGGATCGGTTCTCGGCGCTGGTCGGTGTTCCGCCGATCCGGTACCTTACATTGTGGCGGCTCGAAACCGCGAAGCTTCATCTGCGGGAGACGCAGAAGACCGTTGCCCAGCTGGCGCATCTGGTCGGCTATGAATCCGAAGAGGCATTCAGCCGGGCGTTCAAGCGCGAGTTTGGATTGCCGCCGGCGCGGTGGCGCGAGCGGCAATCCACGGCACCCGCAACTCGATGACGAAGCTCAGGCGCCGCTAGCCCGCCGGTGCCAACTTATCCTGCGTCTTCGTCTCGAAGTCGCTGGCGTCGTGGCGCTCGTGCAGCTGGCTCTTCGGATCGCCCGAGACGCGATTGACGATGCGGCCACGCTTGACGGCGGGGCGGGCGAGTAACTGATCGGCCCAGCGGTTGACGTGCTTATACTCGTGGGCGCTGAGGAAGGTCGCCGAGTCGCCGTACAGCCAGCCTTTCACCAGGCCGCCGTACCACGGGAAGATCGCGATGTCGGCGATGGTGTAGTCGGGGCCGGCGATGTATTCGTTGTCGGCGAGGCGCTTGTCGAGCACATCAAGTTGGCGTTTCGTCTCCATCGAGAATCGATCGATCGCATATTCGATCTTGGTCGGCGCATAGGCATAGAAGTGGCCGAAGCCGCCGCCGAGATAAGGCGCACTGCCCATTTGCCAGAACAGCCATGAGAAGCATTCGGCGCGTGCCGCCGGATCGGCGGGCAGGAGGGCGCCGAACTTCTCGGCAAGATAAGTGAGGATGGCGCCGGATTCGAACACGCGGATCGGCTTCGCCCCGCTGCGGTCCATCAAGGCGGGGATCTTCGAGTTCGGATTGACGGCGACGAAGCCGGAGCCGAACTGCTCACCGTCGCCGATCTTGATCAGCCAGGCGTCGTATTCCGCGCCTTTGTGACCCAGCGCGAGCAACTCCTCGAGCATGATCGTGACTTTCTGGCCATTGGGTGTCGCCAGGGAATAAAGTTGCAGCGGATGCTTGCCGACCGGCAGTTCTTTTTCGTGGGTCGGCCCGGAAACAGGACGGTTGATGTTGGCGAACTGGCCGCCGGAGGGCTTGTTCCAGGTCCATACTTTGGGCGGGGTGTAGGCGGTCGTCTCGGTCATTTCCAATGTCCTGTCATCAAGCCGATAGCGGCGGTCGAGTGAATATGTGGGCTCGGTTCAACCGAACAAGCCCTGAAGCTCCGGCCGTTGTTGCGATGGCTCGAATTCGATGATCTCAGGGGCGACAATGTCATGGGCGACGAAAGGATCGTCGCCGACGAAGGCCTGCAAGGCGTCGCGCGAAATGTTGTGCGCCATGATGCCGCCGCCGAGCTGCGGCTTGAGGCTGCCGGCCATCAGGAAAATGCCGTCGTCGAAACCGCGCTTCAGCCACGCCTTGTGGCCCTCCATGAACTGGCCGGCCTTCGCCTTGTTGTCCGAAAACTTGAGCAACACGATGAACATTTAGAATCTCCTCGATGACGCAATCAGTGGGTTTGACGTTTGCCGCGCTTGCGAGCCTTGCCGCCGGCGACCGCGGCGAGCCAGTCCTCCATCAGCGCTACTTCATGGCGAATGAAGCGCTCATCGCGGAGGGCGCTGGCCAGTGTGGCAACGCCCTGGCTGCGCGCGAGGAGGTGCATGGCGAGCGCATCGGATTGTGTGCCACACCCCAGCGTTTTGAACTGCGCGGCGAGCCAAGTGCGGAAGAGGGTGAACAGCCTGTTGGCATCGCCGCGCGCGGCATGGTCCAGCTTGGCCATTTCGGCGGCCAGCGTGCCGACGGGGCAGCCGTAACGTTTGATGGCGGTGCGATTGGCGATCATCATATGCATGAAGCGGCGTATCCGTTCGGCCGGATCGGCGGTTTCACGCTCCCAGTCCTCCAGCATCCCGCGGGTGTTGGCGAGGCGCGCGTCGATGACGGCGGTGAGGATCTCGTCCTTGGTCCTGAAGTGGTAGTAGAAATTGCCGCGCGAGATGTTCACGGCGGCCGCGATGTCGGCGAACGAGGTGTGCTCATAGCCGTTCTCATAGAACAGCCGGTCGGCGGTCGTGATGATTTGCTCGCGGGTGGTGCTGCTCATCGGCTCTTTCTTCAGGGCGGCGCGATGCCGTTGCCGGATAGGATGATCGTCCAAATAATTAGGTCAACTGTCCAAATCGGTCAAGTGCAAAGCTTCCTGGGGAAACTTCCTCGCAAGCCGCCAGTTAAGGTTGTACGAATCAGTCAATGCGGCGCGACTGGCGCCGCCATCTGCAGCCAAAGCAGCAGAAGGAGATGCGTTCATGCAGCAAATTGCCGTCATTACCCTGGGAATTGCCGAATTGCCGCGCTCACGGCGTTTTTACACGGAAGGTTTTGGCTGGACGCCTGCCTTCGAGACCGACGAAGTGATCTTTTATCAGATGAACGGTTTCGTCCTGTCGACCTGGCGCACGGCGGCACTCGCGAGCGACATGATGCGCACTGACCTGATGCGGCCCGGCGCCTTCGCGTTGGCGCACAATGTGCGCGACAGGGATCAGGTGGTCCCCCTGATCGGGCGCCTGACGGCGGCCGGCGGCAATCTGCTGCGTGCGCCCGACGAGCCCCCGCATGGCGGTTTTCGCGGCTATGTCGCCGATCCGGATGCGCATGCCTGGGAAATCGCCTGGAATCCGGCGTGGCCGATCGATGAAAACGGTCATGTTAAATTCGCGGTGTCCTGACGGAGAATGCCTGTCGTGACCTTGCGCAAATTCTCCACCATCGTCGCTCTCGCCGAGAAGCATCACGGCGCCGCCGGCGTAAAGGCAAAGCTCGCGGAGCAACGTCGCGAGTATCGCAGCCTCGACCAGAAAGACGACCGCTTTCTTGCCGGCATGGCAAAGGCCATCTTTTCGGCCGGCTTTTCCTGGGACGTGGTGGAACAGAAATGGCCGGGTTTTGAGCGCGCCTTCGATAAGTTCGATCCGAAGAAAGTTGCGGTCTATGGCGCGAAGGACATCGCGCGGCTGATGAAAGATACCGGCATCGTCCGCAACGGACCGAAGATCAAGGCGACGATCGCCAATGCCCGCTTCGTGCGCGACATCGCCGAGGAGCACCGCTCGTTCGCGGCCTTTCTCAAAAGCTGGCCGACGTCCGACCAGGTCGGATTGATGGACTATCTGAAGAAGTACGCTTCGAGGCTGGGCGGCAATTCTGTGATGTATTTCCTGCGCTTCAACGGTTGGGATGCTTTCATTCTCTCGGGCGACGTGACCAAGGCCCTGATCCGCGAGGGCGTCATCGACAATACGCCGACCTCAAAGGCCTCTATGCGCGCGGTGCAGGAGGCTTTCAACGCCTGGACCAGCGAAACCGGGCGGCCGCAGCGCGAGATCAGCCGCATTCTGGCGCTCAGCGTCGGGTAACCCGGGCGAGCGGCGCGGCCCTATTCAGCGAACGTTAAGCCGGGCCGGGCAATCTCGATCCAGCTATTTGGGAGAATGCGAATGTTCGTTCGTGCGCTGGCTGCCGTCATTCTGACCACTGTCGCCTTTACCGCACCGGCCGCCGCCCAGAGCAGCGGTGCCGTGCAGATATCGTCCGGCGTGACCTATGAACAGATCGGCCGCTGGGATACCGACAAGCTCAACAAGGTGCTGACCGACGACACGCCAAAGTTCTTCGGCGTCACCGTCAAATACAGCGCAGCCAAGAACGCGGTGAAGCTGTACCGCGTAACCTATAACTCGGTGGTGCCGGAGCGCGGCAACAAGCCGATCGTCGCGACGGGCCTCATCGCCATTCCCGACATTGCCGGCACGTCGTTCCCGCTGGTGTCCTATCAGCACGGCACGGTCTACGAGAAGACGCAGGTGCCGTCCTTTCCGGACCAGTCGCCGGAAACGCAGCTGATGCTCGCGCAGTTCGCCGGGCAGGGCTACATCGTCATCGGCGCCGACTATTTCGGCATGGGCTCTTCCAAGGAGCCGGAAGGCTACATGGTCAGGGCCAGCCATCAACAGGCGACCTATGACATGCTGATGGCGAGCCGCGCCGTTCTTGCGCATATGAAGCTGGAGAGCCCGAAGCTGTTTATCGCCGGCTGGTCGCAGGGCGGTTTCGTCACCATGACGTTCCTCGAAAAGCTCGAGGCCGCTGGCGTCAAGGTCGATGCCGCCGTCACCGCCAGCGCGCCGGTCGATATCTTCGTCGCGCTCAACGGCTTTCTGAATTTTCCGCGCAAGATCGATGCCGACTGGGTGAATTCACTCTTCATCCTGTCGTCGTTCTCGTTCGAAAATTATTACGGCGTGCCGGGGCTGGCGCGGTCGTTGATCGCAGACGCTTATTACGATGTCGCGCGCAAGGCCTATTTGCGCGAGCCGTTCAACCCGGCCGACGTGCCGACCGACCTGCGTAAACTTTTGAAGGCGGATTACTTCAATCCGCAGTTCTTCGCTGAGTCGGCCTACGGCAAGCTCGTGGCGCAAACGACCGCCTATCGCTGGATCGTCAAGTCGCCGACGCGCAATTACTATGGCGAGACGGACGAGGCGATTTCGACCGGCCTCGGCCAGCTCGCGGCGACGTATCAGCATGCCATCGGCAATGGTAATAATCAGGTGCAAGCGGTCTCGACCGGCGCGACCTCGCATCGTGGGACTTATGCGACGGCCGTGCCGCAGTGGAAAACGTGGTTCGACGGGCTCTGACGTGACGGACGAACGGAAACGCACCCCGATAACCGACCCGGAGGAGCCGCTCTGCGGTGAGTTTGGACCGGGCAACGGCAGTCGCGGCGAGCGGCTGCAAACCGAGTTCAATACGGTGGAGGAGGCACTGTGCCGCTGGCGCATCCGGTCGACCATTGTAGTGTTCGGTTCGGCGCGCGTCCGCGAGAACGGGCCGGGACGTCATCCGTTCTGGTATCAGCAGGCGCGTGCCTTCGGCCGGATCGCGTCGGAGCAGGGCGGGGCGTTGCGGCCGCGCGGCCAGATCCATGACAATGTGATCGCGACCGGCGGCGGCCCGGGCATCATGGAAGCGGCGAACCGCGGCGCGCACGACGCCGGTGCGCCGTCGATCGGTTTCAACATCGAGCTGCCATTCGAACAGAAGCCCAATCCCTACACGACGGCGGACCTGACGTTCCAGTTTCACTACTTCTCGATCCGCAAGATGCATCTTGCCATGCGCGCCAATGCGCTGGTGGTGTTTCCCGGTGGCTTCGGCACGCTGGACGAACTGTTCGAAATCCTGAACCTGCGCGTCACGCGCAAGGCGCCGCCGGTGACGACGATCATGGTCGATCGCGCGTTCTGGAAATCCATCGTGAACTTTGACGAGTTGGCGCGCGCCGGCATGGTCGACCCGGCCGAGTTCAACGCCTTCGATTTCGCGGACGATGCCGGCGAAGTCTGGGCCAAGCTGGCGGCGCCAATCTGACGTCGCGCTACGACGACGTGCCGGTAGTGCCGACGGCGAAATAGGCCACGGAGGTCTCCGGGCGGGCATTCTCGTTCTTGAGCGACCGCGGCGCCGCCAGGCCGTCGGTTCAGAGTTTGGGTATTCGCCGAAAATATTCAACCAACCGGTTGACTAATCCTTCGGTCGGTCTATATTCAACCGTATGGTTGAATTATTGGCGCCTCAGCTCGACACCGTTTTTCACGCCCTCGGCGACGCTACGCGCCGGCAGATGTTGCGTGACCTCGCCGCCGGCGAGCGCTCGGTCGGCCAACTGGCCGAACCGTTTTCGATCTCGCTCGCCGCGGCCTCCAAACACATCAAGGTGCTGGAAGGCGCGGGGCTTATCCGCCGCGAAGTGAAGGGACGAACGCACATGTGCCGTCTCGAACCCGGCCCGTTGGCGAGCGCTCATGAATGGCTCGGCCATTACGAGCGCTTCTGGCTCAGCCGTCTCGACATTCTCGAAAACCTGTTGCGTGCGGACGACGCGCGCAAGCCAGTCGCCGCTGGCAAACCACGTACCGACAAGAAGAAGGGACCGCGTCCATGACCGACATCATGCTTCCTGGCAGCTATGGCGAAGTGATCGAGCCGGCGACGCTGAAAATCGAGCGCGTATTGCCTGGGCCGATCGAGCGGGTCTGGGATTACCTGACAAGAAGCGATCTGCGCCGGCAGTGGCTGGCGTCAGGCGACATGGCGACGAAGGCCGGCACCGAATTCGAACTCACCTGGCGCAACGACGAACTCACCGATCCGCCGGGTAAGCGGCCCGATGGATTCGGCGACCAGCACAGCGCGGTCTGCGAACTTCTCGAATACGATCCGCCGCACATTCTGTCTTACACATTCGGCAAGCATGGCGAGGTGACATTTACCCTCACGCCGCAAGGGGACGAAGTGCTGCTGACGCTCGTTCATCGCCGTATGCCGGATCCCGGCATCATGTTCATGGTAGGCCCCGGCTGGCACGCCCATCTCGATATTCTGGTGGCGAAGATGCGCGGCCTGAAAGCCGAGCCGTTCTGGGATAGCTGGGTCAAGCTCAAAGCTGAATACGCCAAGCGTCTACCGAAGTGACCTGAGACCGCAAGCGAGACTGGAGAAGAGTCATGAGTGAACATATTGTATCGCGCGAAGACTGGCTGAAGCAGCGCATGGCGTTGCTCGATGAAGAGAAGGAACTGATGCGGCACAGCGACCAGGTCGCGCAATTGCGCCGCCAACTGCCTTGGGTCAAGGTCGAGAAGGACTATGTGTTCGAAGGGCCGGACGGCCATGAGACACTCTCCGATCTGTTCGCCGGCCGTCGCCAGCTCATGGTGCAGCATTTCATGCTGGCGCCGGGCTGGGAGGAGGGCTGCAAGAGCTGCTCCTACATGGCCGACCATAGCGACGGCATGATCCCGCACCTCGCGCAACGCGACGTCACGTTCGTCGCCATCTCGCGCGCGCCTTACGACGCGATCGTGCGCTTCAAGCGGCGCATGGGCTGGAAGTTCAAGTGGCTGTCGTCGGGCGGTACGAGCTTTAACTACGACTTCCGCGTCAGCTTCACGCCGGACGAGGTTGCCAAGGGTTCGCCGGTGTACAATTACGGCACCTCGCCCTTTGTCCGCGACGAATTGCCCGGCGTCAGCGTGTTCATCAAGGACGAGAACGGCAACCTCTTCCACACTTATTCGACCTATGGCCGCGGCGTCGAAGTGATGATGGGTACCTATCGCATGCTCGACCTGACGCCGAAGGGTCGCGACGAGCAGAACCTGCCGTTCACGATGGCATGGGTGCGTCACCACGACCGTTACGAGTCCGGCACGGCGAATGCTGCATCGTGTTGCGGCGCGCAGGCGCGCGGGTGAGGCGATGGACCGCGCGGTCGGCGATCGGACCTGGGCGCGACCGGCTCGGGAGCGGCGATGCCGCTCCTGACATCGTCCGACTGCTAAGCTTAGCGGCTGCGCCGGTCGTCGCGCTAATGGCATTGTGGACCGGTGCGTTCGGCGGACCGGCCGATATGCTGTGCACATATCTGGGTGGCGGTTCGCCCATGGACGGCATGGCAATGATGTATGCGTTGATGAGCCTGTTCCACGCCGGGCCGTGGCTGCGGCTTATCCAGCGTGGTTGATCAGCTGGGCCGGGGCCTGGCGCCGGCGTCGAGCTTGTCGCACAGCGTCCGGTGGATCTTCTGGAGCTGACGATTGAGGCTCGCGAGCTGGCTTTCGCTGACGCCGGAATTCTCGATCAGCGTATCGCCGAGACATTTGCACTTTGTGAGCAGCGCGCGGCCGGCAGCGGTCAGGTGCACGGTCACCTGCCGTTCGTCGGTGCTGCTGCGCTTGCGGTGAACGAAGCCGGCTTGCTCCAGCCGCTTCACCGGGGGCGTCACCGTGCTGGACTCGAGCCCCAGACGGGCGGCAATGGCGCCGATGGTCATTCCGTTTTGCTCGGCCAGCGCCGTCAGCATCAGATATTGCGGGTAGGTGATGCCTAGCTCGTCGAGCATCGGTTTGTAGGTTCGCGTAACTGCCATACTGGTGGCGTAAAGCGTGAAGCAGAAGTGTTCGTCGAGCGGACGGTGCACGGCCGGCGGTTCCCTTTGCGCGGCGCGGAGCGGCCGCTTGCGACGAAGGTATGACAGTCTGTGGCTCCGCGCAAATAGATATCGCGATAAATATTATCTTGACCGATGCGGCGATGCGCGCTAGAAAAAGATATCGCGATAATAAATATCGCAGTAACAAAATGGAGAGTGTTGTGAGCGAGACCAATGCGGGCGGCGGCTACATAACCGTCAAGGACGGCACCACAATCTTCTACAAGGACTGGGGCTCGAAGACCGCCCAGCCCATCGTTTTTCATCACGGCTGGCCGCTGAGCGCCGACGACTGGGACGCTCAGATGCTGTTTTTCCTCGGCGAGGGCTACCGCGTCATCGCCCACGACCGCCGCGGCCACGGGCGCTCCAGCCAGACCGACACCGGCAATGAAATGGACACCTATGCCGCCGACGTCGACGCACTGGCCGCGCATCTCGGCCTGAAGAACGCCATCCACGTCGGCCATTCGACCGGCGGCGGTGAAGTCGCGCGTTATGTCGCGCAGTATGGCGGCAATGGCCGCGTCGCCAAGGCCGCGCTGCTCGGCGCCGTGCCGCCGATCATGCTCAAGACCGCTGCCAATCCGGGCGGCTTGCCGCTCGACGTGTTCGACGGTTTCCGCACCGCGACCGCAAGCAACCGCGCGCAATTTTTCCGCGACGTTCCGGCCGGCCCGTTCTACGGCTTCAACCGTCCGGGCGCGGTGGTGTCGCAGGGCGTGATCGACAACTGGTGGCGGCAGGGCATGATGGGCGGCGCCAAGGCGCATTACGACTGTATCAAGGCCTTCTCGGAAACCGACTTTACCGACGACCTCAAGAAAATCGAGGTGCCGACCTTGGTGATGCATGGCGAAGACGACCAGATCGTGCCGATCGCCGACTCGGCTCTGCTTGCGGTCAAGCTGCTGAAGAAGGGTGAGCTCAAGACCTACAAGGGTTTCCCGCACGGCATGGCGACGACGCACGCCGACGTCATCAACAAGGATCTGCTGGCCTTCTTCAAGGCCTGAGATCGAAGGTTGATGAATGGAGACGCCCGCCTTGCGCGGGCGTCTCTTCATGCGGCTCAGGTCGGCTTGAAGCCGGCCTTGATGAAGGCGACCATCTGCGTCACCACGGTGCCCCAGCCGTCATGGAAGCCCATGTCCTCGTGTTTCTTGCGCGCGTCCTCGTTGCCGTGCATCGCAACCGCGGTGTAGCGGGTGCGCTCGCCGTTACCGTCGAGCAGTAGGTATGCGGTGAAGAATGGATTGGCAGCAGGCCGGTAGCCCGGCAGCAGCGTGTCGGTGAAGACGAGCTTCTTGTTGGGCACGACCTCGAGATAGCAGCCGATGTTTTCGAACTCCTGGCCTTCGGGGCCGCGCATGATCGAGCGGAAGATTCCGCCCGGCCGCAGGTCGATCTCGCATTCCGTCACCATCCACGGCTTGGGGCAAAACCAGTGCTTGAGATGCTCCGGCGTCGTCCACGCCTTCCAGACCAGATCGACCGGCACATCGATATTGCGCTCGAGCACGAGGTCGAGCTTCGGATCGGTCTTGAACGGCAGTGACGTCATTTCGTATCTCCCTTGCTTTTCATTTCGAGTAGGTATGCGTCGAGCTGATCGAGCCTTCGCTCCCACAGCTTTCTTTGTCTGCCGAGCCAGTCTTCGGCAATTTTGAAATTCTCCGGTGCCAGTGCGTAGGTGCGCACGCGGCCTTTCTTCTCCGAGCGCACGAGGCCGCAACCTTCGAGCACCTTCATGTGTTCGAGGAATGACGGCAGCGCCATACGGTAGGGCGCGGCGAGATCGCTCATCGAGGCGGGCTTCGCGCTCAGGCGCTCCAGCACGTCGCGGCGCGTCGGATCGGAGAGCGCGCGGAACACGCCGTCGATCGCGGTGGCGGTTGCATGATGTGGTGTGGTCGCCGGCGTCATGGAGGGACCTTATGATTGTTCGATACTTAGGTAAAGACCTAAGTTATATGACAGGTTGCCGCAGCCGCGTTGAAATGGACCATTCAATGGTCTAAATTGCGAGCCTGATCGGAGCATAGTCCCTTGCGAGTCCCAGTCACCGAAGCCAAAGGCCAACTGACCGAACTCGTCCGCCGCGCCGAAGCCGGCGAGGAGATCGTACTGACACGTCACGGCCAGCCGGCGGTTCGCCTTGTGCCGGTCGAGCACCAGCCGACGGCCGAAGAGAAACGAAAGATTCTCGAAGACATCAGCGAGCGCGCGAGCGCCAAGGCCCTTCCGGGACCTGATGCCGCGCGTAGCCAGGACTTCCTCTATGACGACGACGGCCTGCCGAAATGATCGCCGTCGATACGTCGGCGTTGATGGCCGTCATTCTCCGCGAACCATTGTGGAAGGCTTGCGTCGATGCGTTATCGGCGGAAGACCGCATTCTAATCTCGGCGGGCACGCTGGTCGAAGCCTTTATTGTGTCGCAGCGCCGGAACGTTGGCAGCGAGATGGTTGAATTGAGCCGCAGCATGAAAGTTCAAGCCATTGCCATCACGCAGTCGACTGCGGAGCGAATTTCCCTGATCTATTCTCGCTGGGGCCGAGGCAATCATCCGGCGGCGCTCAATTTCGGCGACTGCTTCGCTTACGACGTGGCGAAGGAGCATTCATGCCGGCTGCTCTACGTCGGCGACGATTTTGCATTAACGGATATCGAGAGCGTACTCTGACATGGCCATCACCATTTACGGCATCAAGAACTGCGACACGATGAAGAAGGCGCGCGCCTTTCTCGAAAAGAAGGGCGTCGAGTACGCTTTTCACGATTATAAGACCGCCGGTATCGACAAGGACAAGCTCGCCGGCTGGGTGAAGAAGGCCGGCTGGGAGACACTGCTGAACAAGGCCGGCACCACCTTCAAGAAACTGCCCGACAAGGACAAGGAAGGCCTGACCGAAGCCAAGGCCATCAAGCTGATGCTGGCGCAGCCATCGATGATCAAGCGTCCGGTGCTGGAGATCGGCGGCGGGAAAATCCTCGTCGGCTTCAAGCCGGACGCTTACGAAGCGGCGTTGGGCTAGCTTTTTCCGACGCCATGGCCAGCAATTCGTGCTCGGCCTGGCTGATCCAGCGCTCGCGGTGGCGGACAGCGTAGAATTGCCGCTTCGGCAAGGGGAAGTTCAACGCGGTGAGCGCGCCCGATGCCAGCGCGTCGTTGACGGCGAGTTTCGACAGGGCCGCCGCGCCGGCGCCGTGCTCGACCGCGGCACGGACCGCTTCGTTGCTCGGCAGTTCGAGCACGACGTCGAGCGTCGCGGGATCGAGGCCAAGAGCAGTGAGGGCATCCTCGAAGATCGAGCGCGTCGCCGAGCCGCGTTCGCGAAACACCCAGCGCATTTCCTTCAGATCGGTGGCACGCAACGGCTGGCGGCGTTTGGGCTGCCGGTGCTCCAAGGCCCGGTCGGCGCGGGTGACGACGATGAGTTGGTCGTCGGCGACGGGGATCGCGGTCAGGGCCGGCTCATCGATCTCGCCTTCGACAAAGCCGAGATCGACCGCGCCGTCGCGCACCATGGCCGCGACGGTTTCGGTGTTGCCGACGGTGAGATTGAGGGCGATGCCGGGATATTTTTCGCGGTAGCGTGCCATCAGTGGCGGCATCCAGTAGCTGGCGACGGTCTGGCTGGCGGCCAGGCTAAGCGAGCCGCGCTTGAGGCCCGCCAGATCGGCGAGCACGTTTTCCGCCGCCGCGGCGCGGGCCAGCACCGCACGGGCTTCGGCCAGGAACAGCCGGCCGCTTTCCGTCAGTTCGATGCGCCGGCCGACGCGGTCGAACAGCCGCACGCCGTAACGAGCCTCCAGCGCGCTCACCGCAGCGCTGACTGCCGACTGGGTGAGGTTGAGCGCACGCGCAGCCTGCGTGACATGTTCGCGCTCGGCGACCGCAACGAAGATGCGCAGTTGTTCCAGCGTCATGCTCATGGGCGGATCATGCGTAGACGAGCTTCACCAGGATCAGGCTCAACGCCGAGATGAACAGCGAGGCGACAAGCCCGAGCAGAAGCGGGCGCAAGCCTTTGCGTTTCAGTTTGGCGATGTCCGTTTCCAGCCCCATCGCCGCCAGCGCGACCGACAAGAGGAACGCGGTGGTCGGCACGATGAGTTCTTTCGCGGCGGCGGGAATGGTGACGAGGCTGTTGACAATAATGAGCGCGATGAAGCCGAACACGAACCACGGCAACGGCGGCGCCTTGCTCAAGTCTTTACCCGTGCCGAGACGGCGGCTGGCGATGACGCCGAGCGCGATGACCAGCGGCGCCAGCAGGATGACGCGCGACAGCTTGGCGATGGTGCCGAAATAACCGGCTTGCTCGCCATCCTGATAGGCGGCGGCGACCACCTGCGCGATCTCATGGATCGAAGCGCCGCTCCACAGGCCGTATTCGTGCGGCGTGAGATGCAACAGGCCGGGCAGCAGCGGATAGACGAACATGGCGATCGAGCCGAACACGGTGACGCTTGCCACGGCATAAGCGACGTCCTCGTCGGGGCCCTGCGTCACCGTATTGGTCGCGATGACCGCGGAGGCGCCGCAGATCGAGGTGCCGGCGGCGATCAGCTCGGAGAGCTTGCTGTCGACGCCGATCAGCGCGCCGAACCACTTGGTGAAGACAAACGTTGCCACCAGGGTGACGACGATGATGGCGACCCCGGTGGCGCCCACTTCGGCCACCTGCGCGGCTGTCAGTTGCAGCCCGAGCAGGATGATGGCGAAGCGCAGGATGCGGCGGAGCGAGAAGGTGATGCCGGCTTTGGCGCGCAGCGGCGTGCCGACGAGATTGTGGAAGGCGATGCCGATGAGGATGGCGAGGATCATCGGGCTCAGGATCGAGACGCCCGGGATCAGCCGCAGGCCGAAGGCGGCGGCGGCGATCGCGAAGGTGAGGGCGAGGCCGGGCAGGACGACGGTCACGCTGGCGCGCAGGCGGGCGGCCGCCGACGGGGCGGAATCGGGGGCAACGGCGGTCATGAGGGCATTTCCGGAGTTCAATTCGAGAGGGAATGCGCCGATCATGGGTTGGCCTGAATGTTCGATCCAATTCATTATATAGCACGAACTGTTCGATTTGAACGAACGAAAGTCCGGGCCGAACGGTCGAGGAGGGCCAAGCCATGAAGCCGATCCGGAAGACCGATTTCCCGGTGGCCGAGGTCCGCCGGTTTCTCGAGCCGGGCCCGGTGGTGCTGGTGTCGTCAGCCTATAAGGGCGAGCGGAACATCATGACGATGGGCTGGCACACGGTGATGGAATTCACGCCGGCTTTGGTTGGCTGCGTCATCTCGAGCGGCAATCATTCGTTCGAACTGATCCGCCGCTCGAGGCAATGCGTGATCAACGTGCCGACGGTTGATCTCGCTTCGGTGGTGGCGCAGATCGGCAACTGTTCCGGCGCCGATACGGACAAGTTCGCCACTTTCAAACTCACGGCAGAAGAGGCGGATGAGGTGAAGGCGCCGCTGATCGGCGAGTGCAACGCCAATCTTGAATGCAAGCTGCACGACGGCCGGCTGATCGATCGCTACAACTTCTTCATCTTCGAGGTGGTGAAGGCGCATGCGGCGCGCACGCCGAAATATCCCAAAACCATCCATTATCGCGGCGAGGGGCAGTTCATGGTGTCGGGCCGCTCGCTCAACCTGCGTCGCCATTTCCGTCCCGGCATGCTGTAGGGCGGTTCGGTGCTGCTGGAGAAGTAACAGCAGATCGAAGGCTTAGCCTGCTTGTCTTGGTCTTTCGTCGCAACGATCGGCATGTGCGACCCGTTTCTTTTGGCATGGCAAGCCGCATCAATTCTGCATGACTGGCCTTGCTGGACGTCGGTGCGCGAGCCTATGTGCGCAGCGAAACGTCCCTTCGAACGGCAAGAAGCAATAACATGTCGCAAATCGCAGTTCCGGCGCCGGCCACGGCGGCGCGCCCGCACACGCCCTGGTATCGCATCCTCTATATCCAGGTCCTGATCGCCATCGCGATTGGTATTCTGCTCGGTCACTACTGGCCCGATCTTGGCAAGGCCATGAAGCCTTTCGGCGACGGCTTCATCGCGCTCATCAAGATGATGATCGCACCGGTCATCTTCTGTACGGTGGTTCACGGCATTTCGTCGATGGGCGATTTGCGCCGTGTCGGCCGCGTCGGCGTCAAGACGCTGCTTTATTTCGAAATCGTCTCCACGCTGGCGCTGGCCATCGGCCTCATCGTCGGTGAGCTGTTGCAGCCCGGTGCCGGATTCAACATCGACCCGGCGTCGCTCGACATGAAATCGGTGGCGACCTACGTCACGCGCGCCAAGGAAGACGGCATCGTCGCGCATCTTTTGGCTATTATCCCCAGCAGTTATTTCGACGCGCTGGCCAAGGGCGATCTGTTGCAGGTGTTGCTGGTATCGATCCTGTCTGGCTTCGCCATCGCAGCGCTGGGAGAGCGCGGCCAGCCGATCGCTCATGCGATCGATCAAGCGGCGAAAGTGTTCTTCGGCGTCATCCGCATGGTGGTGCGCGTCGCGCCGATCGGCGCCTTCGGCGCCATGGCCTTCACCATCGGTGCTTATGGGATTGGTTCGCTCACCAGACTGGCGATGCTGATCGGCACCTTCTACCTGACCAGCCTGCTGTTCGTGCTGCTGGTGCTGGGCGCCATCGCGAAACTATCGGGCTTTTCGATCATTCGCTTCCTCGCTTACATCAAGGACGAGCTTTTGATCGTGCTCGGCACGTCGTCTTCCGAGACGGTCCTGCCGCAGATGATCCAGAAGATGGAGCATCTCGGTGCCTCGCGGCCGGTGGTCGGCCTCGTCATTCCGACCGGCTATTCGTTCAACCTCGATGGCACCAACATCTACATGACGCTGGCGACCTTGTTCCTGGCGCAGGCGACCAACACGCACCTGACCATCTGGCAGGAACTCGGCATTCTCGGCATCGCCATGGTCACGTCGAAGGGTGCCTCGGGCGTGACCGGCGCCGGTTTCGTCACACTGGCGGCGACGCTTGCCATCGTGCCGGATATTCCGATCGGCTCGCTGGCGCTGCTGCTCGGCATCGACAAGTTCATGAGCGAGTGCCGTGCGCTGACCAACCTCGTCGGCAATGGTGTCGCTTGCATCGTCATCAGCCGCTCGGAGGGCGAACTCGACAAGGAGGCGCTGCACCACACTATGGCACATCCGCTTCTGGAGGGCGAAGCCCAGGAACCGGGCGCCGTCAAAGCGGCCTGAGTCCCACATTCCTTCCGCATGCTGCCTGCGCGGCCCTTCGGGGCCGCGCTTTTCTTTGGCCAGTTGACACGCAGGATAATCATGGATATAACGTATCCATGATTAAAAAAGACTCGGACTCCACGGAGGCGAGAGCATGAAACTCGGCGACGGCGTCGAACAGGCGATCCACTGCGTGCTGCTGATGAGCGGCCTGTCGGAGACGGGCGTGCTGTCGGCTCAGGCGCTGGCGGAGTTTCACGGTGTGTCGCCGAGCTATCTGCTCAAGCACTTGCAGGCGATGGCCGGGGCGGGGCTCCTGGAATCCGTGCCGGGGCCGAAAGGTGGCTATCGGCTGGCCAAACCCGCGGACAAGATCACGCTGCTCGATATCGTGGTCGCGGTCGAAGGGCCGGAGCCGGCCTTCCGCTGTGCCGAAATTCGCCAGCGCGGACCGAACCCGGTCGCCAAACACTTCTTCAAATCGCCCTGCGCGGTGAATGCCGCGATGCTCAAGGCCGAACGGGCGTACCGCGCCGAGCTGAAGCAGGTGACGATCGCCGATCTTGGCAGCCGCGGCGGCAGTGAGCTGGGCAAAGCCATCGCGACGCGCAGCTGCGCCTTCTTCGATCTTCACGAACGTAACCGATCAACTACAGCAAAGGAGTAAAGCCATGAAGGCACGTTTCGATTTCAATGCTGTCGCGCCGGAAGCGACCAAAGCCATGATCGCGCTGGAGATGCACTGCAAGAACAGCGGCCTGCCGATGCGGCTGTTCCATCTGATCAAGCTACGTGCGTCCATCATCAACGGCTGCGCTTATTGCGTCGACATGCACGTCAAGGAGTCGCGCGCCGATGGTCTGTCCGAGCAATGGATCAACCTGGTCTCGGCCTGGCACGAGTCGACCGTGTTCACTGATGAGGAGCGGGCGGTGCTGGCCTTTACCGACTCGCTGACATTGGTGGCGCAGACCCGTGCGCCGGATGCCGACTACGAAGATCTGCGCAAGTATTTCAGCGAAGCCGACATCGCCAAGATCATCATGGTGATCGGCGCCATCAATGCCTGGAACCGGATCGCGGTCGGCACCCGCAAGAAGCACCCTGTGGAAGCGCCCGCCAAAGCGGCCTGAGCGGGGCCGGAGCCTCCCAGACCGGGCCAAAAGCAGGGAAAAGCCTTGAAATAAGGCGCTTTCCCTGCCACATGCCCGGCCATGGATCAGACTGCCGAAATGGCCGATTCGGGCCCGAAATTGCGGAATTCCTCGCCTCTGGCGGCGGAAGTCGACCGCCGCCGCACCTTTGCGATCATTTCGCACCCGGACGCCGGCAAGACCACGCTCACCGAAAAGCTGCTGCTGTTCGGCGGCGCCATCAATCTTGCCGGTCAGGTCAAGGCCAAGCGCGACCGACGCTCGACCCGGTCGGACTGGATGGGCATTGAAAAGGAGCGCGGCATTTCGGTCGTCACCTCGGTGATGACCTTCGATTACGATGGCCGCGTCTTCAACCTGCTGGACACGCCGGGCCATGAGGACTTCTCCGAAGACACCTACCGCACGCTGACCGCGGTCGATAGCGCGGTCATGGTGATCGACGCTGCCAAGGGCATCGAGGCACGCACGCGCAAGCTGTTCGAGGTGTGCCGGCTGCGCGATATCCCGATCATCACCTTTATCAATAAAATGGATCGCGAGAGCCGCGACCCGTTCGAAATTCTCGACGAGATCGAGAAGACGCTCGCGCTCGATACGACGCCGATGACGTGGCCGATCGGCATGGGCCGCGACTTCGCCGGCACCTACGATGTCCGCCGCGGAGACATGCGGCTGATGGTCGAGGACTCCAAGGATGCCCAGTCTCAGCCGCTCGATCTCAAAATGCTCGCGGCGAAGAACCCGATGCTCGATGCCGACGCCATCGCCGAGGAACTGTCGCTGATCAAGGAGGCGTGCAAGCCGTTCGATTTCGCCGCCTTCCGCGAGGGCCATCTCACGCCGGTTTATTTCGGCTCGGCGCTGAAGAACTTCGGCGTCAAGGATCTGCTCGACGCGCTCGCCGAATTCGCGCCGTCGCCGCGGCCGCAAACGTCGTCCGGCCGCACGGTGGAGCCGGAAGAGAACAACATGTCGGCCTTCGTGTTCAAGATTCAAGCCAACATGGACCCGAACCACCGCGACCGCATCGCCTTCGCGCGGCTGGTCTCGGGCCGGCTGCGCCGCGGCATGCGCGCCAAGCTGGTACGCACCGGCAAACCGATGACTTTGTCGGCGCCGCAGTTCTTCTTCGCGCAGGATCGCTCCATCGCCGATGAGGCTTTCGCTGGCGACGTGGTCGGCATTCCCAATCACGGCACGCTGCGGATCGGTGACACGCTGACCGAAGGCGAGGACATCAAGTTCATGGGCGTGCCGATGTTCGCGCCGGAAATCCTGAGGCGCGTCAAGCTCGGCGATCCGATGAAGGCCAAGAAGCTGAAAGAGGCCTTGCAGCAGATGGCGGAAGAGGGCGTCGTGCAGGTGTTTCGCCCGCTCGACGGCGCGCCGGCCATGGTCGGCGTCGTTGGCTCGCTACAGCTCGACGTGTTGAAGGTGCGGCTCAAGGACGAATACGGTCTCGAGATCGGTTTCGATCAGCCGGAATTCCAGCTCGCGCGCTGGATCTCCTGCGATGACGATAAGAAGCTGAACGACTTCGTGCAGGCCAATTACTCGTCCTGCGCCGAAGACCTCGATGGCGACAAGGTGTTCATGGCGCGCAACCAGTTCATCCTCGATTACACCGGCGAACGCGCGCCCGGCATCGTCTTCAACGACATCAAGGACGTGAAGAAGGCGGAGTAGTGGTTGTCATTCCGGGGCGCGCTGAAAGCGCAAACCCGGAATCCATAACCACGGCCGTGGAGTATGGATTCCGGGCCCGCCACTTCGTGGCGTCCCGGAATGACAACGAGATTACTGTACTCCCAAAAACTTGAACGGCGCGGCGTCCTTGAATTCCTTGGTCGCGTCGCCGGAGAAGGTGCGGTTCTGGTTCGGGCCGAGGTCGAGCTCCTTCACTTTGCCGGTGTCCTTTGAGAAATCGATCTTGTTGAGATCGACCCAGAACGTATTCGGCGTCAGCGCCGATTCGAAGAAATAGAGCCTGCGCTTGTGGTCGACGACGGTACGCCATCGCGTCGATGAAATGTTCGGCTGGTCCGGTGTCGAGATGCCGTAGGGCACCGAGGCGTTGCGAATGACGCTGAACACGGCGGCCAGCGCGAGGTTCGGGTCGTCGAACTTCGGTACGGCGTTAATGTAGAATGAGGCGCGCGCGAAGCGATCCGCGGCGCGGTTGGTGCCGGGCAGCATCACGGTGCCGCCAATGCTTTGCCAGTAGGCATTCAGTGCCAGTTGCTGGTCGAAGAGCGGCGAGTTGGTCATCACCTGATAGGTGCGGCTGTGGTGGATGACGAGCTTGCCGCCGATATATTCGAAGATCGCGCTGTCACCGCTCGCGTCCGACAGCGACATGTGCAACGTCGTCAGAAGCTGCTGGCCGGGCACATTGTCGGTGACGATGGTGAACGGCTCGTCCTTCAGCGCCGCGACCGCCTCGGCGACGGTGGCGAAATTGTCCAGCGCGTATTGCGCCCAGGCGGCGATGGTCAGGCCGGGCTTGCTGCCGTCGAACTTCGGATAATCGGATTCGACAAGCCAGAGCAGGTTGGCGGCGAGACCTGCTTCGTTGACACCGTCCGTGGTCGAGACCTCAAAGCCCGAGACGACGACGCTGCCGTATTTCGACGTCCACTTGATGGTATTGGCTCCGGTCTCGCCGCTGCGCGTCATGCCGCGGGGGAAGATCCAGAGATTGGATGTGATCTCGCTTTTCCAGTCCATCGACCGGGCGGTGATGACGATGTCGTTCGTGCCGAGATAGACCGCGCGCGTGCAGGCGTCGGCACCCAAGGGCGCGAGCGCCAGAGCGCCTGCGGTGATCCAGGTGAGGGTCGTTCGTATTTGAGAGAAAAGCATGGGATACCTCCTTCTGGTTGAAGGAGGTTTGCATTCTCTCGCGGCGGGCAAATTGATCTAGCGCAGGGTCGCCCCGGCGCTAGTTCACCTTCACATCCGACGCCTTGATCACCGGGCCCCAGCGGTCGATTTCGCTGTCGATGCGGGCGCGGAACTGCTCCGGCGTATTGCCGACCGGCACCATCAAGGTCTTGGCGAGCTTCTCTTTCACGTCCGGCATCTTGATGATGGCGACAACGTCCTTGTTGATGGCGTCAACGATCGGCTTCGGCGTGCCGCCCGGCGCGATCAGGCCCATCCAGGCGTCGGCATCGACGTCGATTCCGCTTTCCTTCAGTGTCGGCAAATCGGCGATATAAGGGGAGCGCTCGGCGGTCGAGACCGCGAGCGCCTTCACCTTGCCCTCTTTGGCTTGCGACATCACCGAGATCGCCGGCAGGCACGCCATCTGCGCGTCGTTGCGGATGACGGCGAGCACGGCTTCGGGCGACGACTTGTACGGGATGTGCACGAGCTTGGTGCCGGCCTTGATGGCCACGGCTTCCATAGCGAGGTGCGACAACGAGCCGTTGCCGATCGAGGAGAAGTTGTACTTGCCAGGATTGGCCTTCATCAGCGCGACGAGGTCCTTCACCGAATTGACGCCGAGGTCGTTCGACACCGCGAGCACGCTCGGCTGGGTGATGAGCTGGGTCACCGCCGCGATATCCTTCTTCGGATCGTAAGGCAGCGACGAGAACAGCAGCGTGTTGATCGCGAGCGGGCCACCAATCGACACACCGATGGTCGAGCCATCCGGGGTTGCCTTGGCGACGGCATCGGTGCCGGTGTTGCCGCCGGCGCCGGCCTTGTTTTCGACGACGAAGGTCGCATTCGGATACTGCTTGCCGAGCTGCTCGGCGATCAGGCGCGCCACGATGTCGGGCGTTGAGCCGGGGCCGAACGGCGCAATGATGCGCACGTTTTTCGGGGGCCAGGCGGTCTGCGCCTGAGCGGGCAGGGCCAGCGCGGCAAGCGCCCACAGGCCGAGCGCGATCTTCTTCAACATCGGGTGTCTCCTCCGGGTTTCTTATTACCTCAAGCGGTATCGCGGCCGAGATAGACGCCGTCGCGTTGCAGCATGTCCTGCAAAGCCTTGACGGAAATATCCGCGCTGGCGGCATTTCCGGCAAGCGAAAGATGCGCGGCGGTACCGGCGGCCTGACCCATGACGAAACAGCCGCCCGACACGCGCGCCGCCGACTGGCCCTCATGGGTCATCGAGGCGCAGCGGCCGGCCACCATGAGATTGTCGAAGGCGCGGCCCTGCGCATCGACCGGTAGCAGCATGCGCAAGGGCAGGTGGTTGAAGCCGCGCGACTGGGGGATATCCGGCCAGCGCCAGATCACGTCACCTTCGGCGTGGTTCTCGATCGGCCAGCCGTTGACGCCGACGGTATCGTCGAAAGAGGCGCAGGTGAGCACATCGTCGGCGGTGAGCTGGTAGCGCCCGGTGATGCGCCGCGTCTCGCGCACGCCGAGCTGCGGCGGGATATCGACGACATAGGCGTCCTTGAAGCCCGGCGCCTCGCGGCGCAGGAATTTGAAGAATTCGATGGCCTGCTTGCGGCCTTCGATCTCGCCGCCGGAGAGTTCGACGGCATCGGTGGCATCGACGGCGCGGCCAGCCAAGTTCTTGACCTGCGTGACGTTCACACGCCATTCGCTCGTATGTTTCATCGGCCGGACGATGCCGCCCTTGCGCGGAAACTTGATGCCGCGCTTTTCGGCCTCAATCATCAGCGCCGGAATGCTGCGCCAGGCTTCGCCGGCCGCGGCCGCATCGACATTGTTCACGCGGAACATCATGGTCGGGTAGAGCGTGTTGCCGGCCTCGTCGCCTTTCTCGAAGGCGGCGCCGGCGAACACGGCAAGATCGCCATCGCCCGAGCAGTCGATGAAGGCGCGCGCCAGCACGGCGCCGCGCCCGGACTTGTCCTCGATCAGCAGCGCCTTGATACGCGTATCGCTCTCCATCACAACGCCGACCGCGAGCGTGTGGAATCGGAGTTCGACCTTGTGCGCGAGCAGAAGATCGTCCGCTGCGCATTTGAACGCCGCGGTGTCATAGGCCTGCGCCATGATCTTGCCGAGCACCATATGCGGCGCGTTGAGACCGCCGAGCTTGTCGATCCGCGCCAAGAGATCGTCGGCGACGCCGTGCACGACCTGTTTGATCTCGCCATGCACGTTCGCATGGAGTCCGCAGAAATTGGTGACCCCGGCCGCCGTGCCCATGCCGCCGAGAAAACCGTAACGCTCGATCAGCAGCACGCGCCGCCCATGTTGACCGGCGGCGGCCGCCGCTGCGATGCCGGCCGGGCCGCCGCCCAGCACCACGACGTCGTATTCGCCGATCACCGGCGTCTGGCGCGCCGGTTCGGTGATGGTGGAACGGCTTGCGGGCATTGGCGGATTTCCGGAGGTTGCAGTGCGGTAAACGGCTTGCAATGCAAGCCGTCATCGCCTCTACTGCGCCGC
The DNA here is from genome assembly GCF_005153485.1 of Pseudolabrys sp. FHR47. Lineage (NCBI taxonomy): Bacteria > Pseudomonadati > Pseudomonadota > Alphaproteobacteria > Hyphomicrobiales > Xanthobacteraceae > Pseudolabrys > Pseudolabrys sp. FHR47. The sequence goes on along the minus strand of NZ_CP039740.1, from coordinate 2,840,481 downwards.
CAATAGTTACGTCAATCCGGGTGCATTATGGGCCTCACTATCCTCATCGCCGGGCTGGCGATCTTTCATGCCTCGCATCTGTTCGTGACCAAACGCGATGCCCGCGCCGCCGCGATCGAGCGGCTCGGCACAAACGGCTATCGCGTCGTCTTCTCAATCGTGTCGCTCGCCGGCCTCGCACTGATCGTCTGGGGCTTCGCGCAATATCGCGCCACCGGCTGGATCGACGTCTGGTATCCGCCGGCCTTCACGCGCCACATCGCCGCGACGCTGATGCTGTTCGCGTCGATCTTTTTCGTCGCGACCTACATCCCCAGCCACATCAAGACAAAGCTCAAGCATCCGATGCTCACGAGCATCAAGACCTGGGCGCTGGCGCATCTCATTGCCAATGGCGATCTTGGCTCGATCCTGCTGTTCGGTTCGTTCCTGGCTTGGGGCGTGATGGCGCGCATCGCCGCCAAGAAGCGCGGCGATAACGGACCCGCCACCGCGCCATCCGGCTACCGCAATGATGTCATCGTCATTGTCATCGGCCTCGCGCTTTATGGCGTGCTCAGCGTCTACTTCCATCCTTACGTCATCGGCGTGCCTGTCTTTTCGCGATAGAGCTTTGACGCGATAACTGCCCGGGAGACCAACAGTGTCGGTTCAGGAACAGATCAAGCGCTTCACCGCGCCGGATATCCGCGCGCGCAAGGGCGGCGAGCCCATCGTGATGCTGACGTCGTATCACGCTCACACGGCGCGGCTCGCCGACAAATACTGCGACGTCATTCTCGTTGGCGACTCGCTTGGCATGGTGATGCACGGTCTCGAGACCACTGTGCCGGTGACGCTCGACATGATGATCCTGCAGGGCCACGCGGTGATGCGTGGCTCGGCGCGCGCGCTCGTCGTGGTCGATATGCCGTTCGGCTCCTACGAGGCGTCGAAGGAGCAGGCCTTCATGAGCGCGGCGCGCGTTATGAAGGAAACCGGCTGTGGCGCCATCAAGATGGAAGGCGGCGCGCGCATGGCGGAGACCATCCGCTTCCTGGTCGAGCGCGGCGTGCCGGTGATGGCGCATGTCGGCCTCACGCCGCAGTCGATCAACACCATCGGCTCGTTCCGCGCGCAGGGGCGTGATGAGACCGACTGGGCGCCGATCGAGCAGGACGCCATTGCGGTCAGCGAAGCCGGCGCCTTCTCGGTGGTGCTCGAAGCGATTGCCGAGCCGCTGGGGCGCAAGATCACCGAGACAGTGCCGATCCCGACCATCGGTATCGGCGCCTCGGTCGCCTGCGACGGGCAGGTGCTGGTGATGGAAGACATGCTGGGCCTGACGCCGCGGGTGCCGAAATTCGTCAAGCGCTTCGGCGACCTCGGCCCCGGCATCGAAAAGGCCATGGCCGATTATGCCGCCGAGGTCCGGGCCCGGACCTTCCCGGCGCCCGAGCACACTTATCCGATGAAGAAGAAGTAGGGGCGGGCGGGGCCCGTAGCCCGGATGAGCGGAGCGAAATCCGGGTTGCTCTGTCCCGCATTGCGCTTCGCTCCATGCGGGCTACGCGCTGTGCCCCGCTAACCCCCTGAATCTTAAAGACTGTCCGGGGCGCTTTTTGCCTTGCGGCCGCCATACCGCTAGGTTACGCCGCTTGCGCCCGGACCGGGTTGGGGCGGGTTTTGAAGGTGCGGGGAGCCATTCGTGGCCGATATTTTCAACGAAGTTGACGAGGAAGTCCGGCGCGAGAAGCTGAAGGCGTTCTGGGACCGCTACAGCATTTTCGTCATTGCTGCCGCCGTGCTCATCGTCGCCGGTATCGGCGGCTGGCGCGCCTACGAATATTACGTCGCCCAGAAGGCGGCGGTTGCCGGGGCGACCTTCGAGGAAGCCGTCGCCCTCAGCGAGCAGGGCAAGCACGCCGAGGCCGAGAAGGCCTTTGCCAAGGTCGCCGCCGAGGCGCCGAAGGGTTACGCCGCTTTGGCCCGGTTCCGGGCCGCTGCCGAACTTGCCGCTGTCAGCCCGGATAAGCCGGAGCAGGCGGTGAATGCCTACAGCGCGATCGCTGCTGACGGCTCGCTTGGTCAGCTCTGGCAGGATCTCGCGGCGCTGCGTGCCGGGCTGCTGGTGGTCGACACCGCGCCCTTTGCCGATCTGCGCGCAAGGCTCGAGCCGATCACGGCGGCGGGCCGGCCCTATCGTCACAGCGCGCGCGAACTGCTGGCGCTGTCGGCGTACCGCGCCAACGATCTTGCCGAAGCCAAGCGCTATATCGATATGATCACCGCCGATGTCGAAACGCCGCCGGGCTCGCGTCAGCGCGTCGAGGTCCTTTCGGCGCTCATTGCCGGCGAAGGCAAGGCTGCCGCCGAGAGGGTCGGCGACGGCAAGAAAGGTTGAGGTTTTTGATGCGCCGCCTGCCACGCATCGCGTTGTTGTCTCTGCTGGTGCTCGCCGCGCCGGTCTTGTCGGGCTGCGCCAATTTCGATCCCGACAATCTCGACATCTTCGGGCTGAACGAAAAGAAGAAGCTGCCCGGCGAGCGCAAGGACCTGTTCCCCGAGGGTGTGCCGGGCGTGAGCCAGGGCATTCCGCCGGAATACCGGATGGGCGCGCAGACGGCCGCGGGCGCGGATGCCGCGGCTGCGCAGCAACCGGCCGCCGCGCCGGTTGAACCGCAAAAGCCGAAGCCGGCACCGAAGCGAACCGTCAAGCGCACGACGCCAAAGCCGACCGCTGCGGCTCCGGTTGCGCCGGTGCAATCGCAGGAAGCGCCGGCCGCCCAGCAGACGTCGCAGCCGTCATCCGGCTGGCCGGCACCTGCGCAAGGCACGACATCGTCGTCGGGCGCCTCCGGATGGCCAGCGCCGCAGCCGTCCGGTACGTTCCAGCGCTAGATTAGAGCGGGTCCCGCTTTTTGAGGACCGCGCGAAGGCGCTAGAGCCCGGCTTTGATGGAATCAAAGCCGGGCTCTAGATTCTTGTTTGGTCGCGTTTTCTTTACGCGAACCGGTTTCCACTTCGCTTGAAAACGCTCTAAACGGCACATCATGACTTTCACCGTCGCCATTGTCGGCCGGCCCAATGTCGGCAAATCGACCCTGTTCAACCGGCTGGTCGGCCGCCGCGTTGCGCTGGTCGATGATCAGCCGGGCGTGACGCGCGACCGCCGTGAAGGCGAGGCGCGGCTCGGCGATCTCGATTTCACTGTGATCGATACCGCCGGTTTCGAGCAGGCCGGCGCGGAGACCTTGCCCGGCCGCATGCGGGCGCAGACCGAAACCGCGATCGCGCAGGCCGACGCCGTGTTCTTCGTCATGGATGCGCGGGCGGGCGTGCTGCCGGACGATCGCGCTTTTGCGTCGCTGGTGCGCAAATCCGGCAAGCCGGCGGTGCTGATCGTCAACAAGATGGAGGGCCGGGCCGGGGAGTCCGGACGGCTGGAAGCCTATTCGCTGGGCCTGGGCGAGCCGGTGCCGCTGTCGGCCGAGCACAATGAAGGTCTGCCCGATCTCTACAGTGCCCTGCGCGAAGCCTTGCCGGAGAAGACGGCGGAGGCGATCGAGAAGGTCGATGACGACGGGGAGCATCCGATCCGCGTCGCCATTGTCGGCCGCCCCAATGCCGGCAAATCGACGCTCATCAATCGCCTGATCGGCGAGGAGCGGCTGCTGACCTCGCCGGAGGCGGGCACGACCCGCGACTCCATTGCCGTGGACCTCGAATGGCACGGCCATCAATTCCGTCTGCATGACACCGCGGGCCTGCGCCGCCGCTCGCGCATCGACGAGAAGATCGAGAAGCTGTCGGTCGGCGAGACGCTCAATGCCGTGCGCTTTGCCGAAGTCGTGGTCGTGTTGCTCGACGTCGATAATGCCTTCGAAGAGCAGGACCAGAAGATCGCCGACCTGATCGAGAGCGAAGGCCGCGCGGTGGTGATCGGGGTCAACAAGTGGGACCTCAAGGACCGCAATCCCGGCGACATTTCGAAGCTGCGCGAAAAGGCGCGCGAGAAGCTGATGCAGTTGCCCGACGTACCGCTGGTCGCGGTGTCGGCGCTGACCGGCGAGGGCCTTGACCGCCTGATGCAGGCGATCATCGATGCCCATGCGGTATGGAACAAGCGCATTCCGACCAGTGCGCTCAATCGCTGGTTCGAGGACGCGACCTCCGCGCATCCGCCGCCGGCGGTGTCCGGCCGCCGGCTCAGGCTCAACTACATCACGCAGGTGACGTCGCGGCCGCCGACCTTCGTCGTGTTCTGCACGCGCGCCGATGCGGTGCCCGACGCCTACAAGCGCTATCTCGTCAATTCATTGCGCGAAGCGTTCGAACTGCCCGGCACGCCGATAAGGCTTATGCTGCGCGAGAAGGCCAACCCCTATGAGGGGAAGGCGAGAAGAAAGCATTGACGAACGGCGACACGATGGAGACTGGTCATCATCCGCGAAAGCGGATGATCCAGTAATCGCCATCGCAGCGATTGATTCCGAGGCGTTTGCGTCTACTGGATGCCCGCTTTCGCGGGCATGACGGGGGTGGTTACTCCGGCGCCTTGAACCCCAGAAACTTCCCCGCGCGATAATCGAACACCTTGCCGCTCTCGGCGCAGTCCGGCAGGCACAGCGGCAGGATCGCTTGCGCAACTTCTTCCGGCGGCGGCAGCGTGTCCGGGTCGATGCCCGGCCAGCCCGAGGCATACATCCGCGTGCGCGTCGGCCCCGGATTGAACAGGTTGACGCGCAGATTCGTGGTCGCCGTTTCGGCGGCGTAGCTGCGGGCGAGTTCGTTCAGCGCCGCCTTGCTCGCGCCGTAGACGCCGGTATAGGCGCGGCCGGCCCAGGATAGACCCGAGGTGATGAACACCGCGCGGCCCGCCGGCGCGGCGCGCAGCAGCGGGTCCATGGTGCGGATCAGTTGCCAGTTCGCCTTCACGTTGACGGCAAAGATGCTGTCGAAGTCCTTCGGCTCGGCATGCGCCAGCGGCGACAGCGTGCCAAGGATGCCGGCATTGCCGATCATGACGTCGAGGCGGCGGTAGCGATCGTTGATGGCGAGTGCGAGACGGGCGATGCCGTCCATGTCCTTCACGTCGACCGGGACGAGGGTGGCGCTGCCGCCGGCGGCCTTGATCTTGTCGTCGAGCTCTTCCAGCCCACCGACAGTGCGCGCTACAGCGATCACATGCGCGCCGGCTTCGGCGAGCTGCAGCGCGACCGCCGCGCCGATGCCGCGCGAGGCGCCGGTGACGAGGGCGATCTTGTCGGTGAGGGGCTTACTCATGCGAATCCAAATGTCCCGGCCATCCACGTCTTCGTTCTTTTCAGGGCTTTAGAAGACGTGGATGCCCGGCACAAGGCCGGGCATAACGGTCATGGACCGTAAGTCCTAAATCGCCTCTGCCAGCAGCGAGAGCTGGCGCGGGCCGGCGTCCTGCTGGCCGAGATCGGTCAGCGGCGTCGGATAGTCGCCGGTGAAGCAGTGGTCGGTGAACTGCGGCTTGGCGTTGTCGCGGCCGGGCAGGCCCATGGCGCGGTAGATGCCGTCGACCGAGAGGAAGGCGAGTGAGTCGGCGCCGATGAACTGGCGCATGCTTTCCAGATCGTGCGTCGCGGCCAGGAGCTTCTCGGCGTCCGGCGTGTCGATGCCGTAATAGTCCGGATGTTTGATCGGCGGCGAGGAGATGCGGAAGTGCACCTCTTTGGCGCCGGCATCGCGCATCATCTGCACGATCTTGCGCGAGGTGGTGCCGCGCACGATGGAGTCGTCGACCAGCACGATGCGCTTGCCGGAGACCACGGCGCGGTTGGCGGAGTGCTTCATGCGCACGCCCTGATCGCGGATGGCCTGCGTCGGCTGGATGAAGGTGCGGCCGACATAGTGGTTGCGGATGATGCCGAGCTCGTAAGGGATGCCGCTTTCCTGCGAGAAGCCGAGCGCGGCGGGCACGCCGGAATCCGGCACCGGCACGACGACGTCGGCGGCGACCAGCGATTCACGCGCGAGTTCGGCGCCCATCGCCTTGCGCACATTGTAGACGTGGCGGCCGCCGACGATGGAGTCGGGGCGGGCGAAGTAGATGTATTCGAAGATGCAGGGCCGTGCCGGCTGCGGTGGGAACGGCTTGTGCGACTGCGCGCCTTCGTCGTCGAAGATCACGACCTCGCCGGGCTCGACGTCGCGCACATACTCGGCGCCAATGATGTCGAGGGCGCAGGTCTCCGAGGCGAGGATCGGACAGCCGTCGAGCTTGCCGATGACCAGCGGGCGGATGCCGAGCGGATCGCGGGCGCCGACCAGCTTCTTGTTGGTCATGCCAACGAAGGCATAGGCGCCCTCGAGCTGGCGCAGGCCTTCGATGAAGCGGTCGACGAAACGGTTGCGCTTGGCGCGGGCGACGAGGTGGAGGATCACTTCGGTGTCGCTGGTCGACTGCATCATGGCGCCGTCGCGGACGAGCTGGCGGCGCATGGTCAGGGCGTTGGTGAGGTTGCCGTTGTGGCAGACGGCGAAGCCGCCGCCGTCGAGTTCGGCGAATAAGGGCTGCACATTGCGCAGGATGGTCTCGCCGGTCGTGGAGTAGCGGACATGGCCGATGGAGACATTGCCCGGCAGGCGATCGATGACGTCCCGCTTGGAGAAGGTATCGCCGACGAGGCCGAGGCGGCGTTCGGAGTGGAAGCGCTTGCCATCGAAGGAGACGATGCCGGCGGCTTCCTGGCCGCGGTGCTGGAGGGCGTGCAGGCCGAGCGCGGTAATGGCGGCCGAGTCGGGGTGGCCGAAGATGCCGAAGACGCCGCACTCCTCGCGTAGCCGGTCGGCGTAAAGGTCGAGGTCCTGCTCCGGTTTCTGCGGCTCGACCGCATCGCCCCCGGAGACTTGGCCGTGCGTCTGTCCTGGCATTAGCGGATTCCCAGTTTCGGGTCGTGCTGCCATACCGCAGCCACACGTGGAGTTGCGCCTAGTTCCGATCGGCGATCCGGCGCGCCCTCGGGAGCCCCTTCGTCGGCCGGTTTCGGCCGCTTCAGCTTCTGTAAGATGGTGCTTTCGGGGTCATCCGGCAACATGCTCTTGAGCCAATCCCCTGTGCTCTTGAGCACGACTTTCGACTTGGCGCCGCTGATCCAGGCTGGCTGGCTGCGATCGGGGACCAGCCAGTCGAAAAACAGGTAGGCCACCACCACAATCAGCAGGCCGCGGCCGAGGCCGAACAGGAAACCGAGCGTGCGGTCGAGGGCGCCGACGCGGCTGTCGAGAACTAGGTCCGATATCCGGACGGTAATGATCGAGACGATGAGCAAGGTCGCTACAAAGATGGCGCCGATGGTCACGGCGGTAGCGACCGTGTTGCTGGAGAAATATCCCTGCGCGATCGGCAGCGCCCGGGAGAAGCTGTAGAGCGTGACCAGCGCGGCGATCGCCCAGGCGGCGATCGAGAGGATCTCGCGCATGAACCCGCGGATCATCGCGAGCAGCCCCGAAATCAGCATTACGACCAGAAGCAGGATGTCGAGCAGGGTGACCGGCATGCCAGGCTTTTCCAAGCGCTCCGCGAATTGGCGTTGGCGCGGCCCCTTGCGACGGGCGGCCGGCGAATCCAAAGACAAGACGAATCCAAAAACGACGTTGTCCCAGCCCGTCTTGGCGGCTCACGGGCAGGGCGTCAATATCGGTTCCAAAGCGCTATCGGTTCCAGGCGCTTTGTCGCTTCCAAGTGCTTAAACGCAGGCTCTTTTTGGCCCCGGCCCGGACGCGCTCCGGCCGGCCTTGCGCGCGCCCTCTATAGCGGGGCGTCACGGAGCCGTCATCCGTCTTTTCGGCGCGGCTCGGCCACAGGGCGGGGTTTCCCCAAGGCCGCGATATCCGCCACCAGACTGGCGAGGGCGCCGACGCCCGACATCTTCAGGGCCGGGTCGCCGGCCTCGCCGCGGGCGACCTCCGGCATCACGGCGCGGGCAAAGCCGAGCTTGGCGGCTTCCTTGAGCCGGGCCGGGCTGTGGCTGACCGGCCGGATCGCGCCGGATAGCGACACTTCGCCGAAATAGACGGCATCGGCCGGCAACGGCGAATTGGCGAGCGAGGAGATCAGCGCGGCGGCGGCGGCGAGATCGGCCGCCGGCTCGTTGATACGCATGCCGCCGGCGACGTTGAGGTAGACGTCGTAACCGCCCAGCTTGACCCCGCAATGCGCCTCCAGCACCGCCAGCACCATCGCAAGCCGGCTGGAATCCCAGCCGACGACGGCGCGGCGCGGCGTGCCGAGTGACGTCGGCGCCACCAAAGCCTGGATTTCCACCAGCAGCGGCCGCGTGCCTTCCATGCCGGCGAAGACGGCGGTGCCGGGCGAGCCGAGATCGCGTTCCGACAGGAACAATTCGGACGGGTTCGACACTTCGCGCAGGCCCGAACCGGTCATCTCGAAGACGCCGATCTCGTCGGTGGGGCCGAAGCGGTTCTTCACGGCGCGCAAGATTCGGAACTGGTGCGAGCCTTCGCCCTCGAAGGACAGCACGGCATCGACCATGTGCTCGACCACGCGCGGGCCGGCGATCTGGCCGTCCTTGGTGACATGGCCGACCAGGATCACGGCCGCGCCCGAACGCTTGGCAAAGCGGATCAGCGTCTGCGCCGCGCCGCGCACCTGCGTGACGGTGCCGGGCGCGCTTTCGACCGCGTCGGTCCACATGGTCTGGATCGAGTCGATGATGATCAGCCGCGGCACCTTGCCTTCGGACAGAGTGGCGATGATGTCCTCGACCGAGGTCTCGGACGCAAGTTCGACCGGCGCGTCGGAGAGGCCAAGCCGCTCGGCGCGCAGCCGCACCTGGGCGGCGGCTTCTTCGCCCGAGATATAGACGGCGCGGTGGCCGGCGCGGGCGAGCGCGGCGCTGGCCTGGATCAGCAGCGTCGATTTGCCGATGCCGGGATCGCCGGCCATCAGGATCACCGAACCGCGGACGAAGCCGCCGCCGGTGACGCGGTCGAGTTCATTGACGCCGGAGGCGAGGCGCGGGGCGTCCTTGGCTTCGCCGGTGAGGGGCTCGAGCTTGAACAGGCGGCCCTTGGCCGCCTTGCGCGGGCCGACCGGCTTGTCGCCGCCTTCCTCGGTCAGCGAGTTCCATTCGCCGCAGGCCTCGCAGCGGCCCTGCCAGCGCGAGGCGGCGGCGCCGCAGTTCTGGCAGACAAAAGCGAGGTGGCGCTTGGACATAGCGAGAATCGTCCCCGAAACGGTCTCAGGCAGGGTAAGGGCTGCATGAGAACATTACAAGAACATTCTTGCCGAGAGGTGAAAGTTTGGGACTTAATCCCGCCGATACACCCGGTGATATCGCCGCCCGAGGCTGGTCAGGATCTCGTAGCCGATGGTGCTCGCGCCACGGGCGACTTCGTCGAGGGTGAGGGCGTCGCCGATCAAAGTCACCATGTCGCCGCGGCGCACGGCGCCTTCGGGGAGTTCGGAGACGTCGATGGTCGTGAGGTCCATCGAGACGCGGCCGGCGATCGGGCAGAGCTTGCCGGCGACGATGGCCGAGCCGCCCGGCGTTTCATCGGTCGAGCCGGACGCGCGCGATAATCCATCGGCATAGCCGGCCGCGATCACGGCGATGCGCGTCGCACGCCGTGCGGTCCATGTGGCGCTGTAGCCGACGGTGTCGCCGCGCGTCACGCTGCGCACCTGAAGAACGCGTACTTTGAGATCGACCACCGGCCGCATCGGGTTCGGCTTGTCCGGCGTCGGATTGACGCCATAGAGCGCCACGCCCGGCCGCACCACGTCGCAATGCGCGGTGTCGCCAAGGAAGATGCCGGATGAATTCGACAGCGACGCGGGAATGCCGCGATACAGGAGGCGCACTTCGCGGAACAGCTTGATCTGCTTCTCGTTGAGCGCGTTGTCGGTCTCTTCGGCGCAGGCGAAGTGACTCATCAGGAGATGAATGCCGTGGTTCTCGGCGCGGATGCGGTGCGCGAGCGCGGCGGCTTCGTTGATCGAGACGCCGAGCCGGTTCATGCCGGTGTCGACATGGAGCGCCGCGCCACCGCGCCAGCCGGAGGCGGCGCAATAGGCATCCCATTCGGCGAGTTCGACTGTCGAACTGATCACGGGCTTGGCCTTGAGCACCGAGAACTCTGGGCCGGCGCCCGGCATGACGCCGTTCAGCACATAAATCGCAGCATCGGGGGCGGCGGCGCGCACGCGGCGCGCTTCGCTCAACTCGGCGACGAAGAAGGTCTTGCAGCCTTCCTTGGCCAGCGCATGCACGACCGGCTCGATGCCGAGGCCGTAGGCATTGGCCTTGACCACGGCGGCGCATTCGGCCGGGGTGGCGCGGCGGCGCAGGGTCTGCCAGTTGGCGGTCAGCGCGCCGAGGTCGATGGTCAGGGTGCCGCCGGCCTGCACGGCGGGCGGGCCGTCCTTCTCGACAATGCCGGTGTCGACCGGCGGGGCGGTTTCGATCAGATCGATGGTGGCCATGCGCATGGTTTAATGGTCCGGGCGCGTCGCGTCCATTGCGGGCGAGCCGGTTCAATCATGCAATTGTGGCTGCTTCCGGGGCGGGCCGGCCGCGGATCATGTCGGAAGCCTTGTCGGCGATCATCAGGGTCGAGGCATTGAGATTGGCCGAGATCATGCGCGGCATGATCGAGGCATCGACGACGCGCAGGGCCTCGAGGCCGTGGACGCGGAGCGTGTCGTCGACAACCGCCATCTTGTCGGTGGACGGCCCCATGCGGCAGGTGCAGCCGGGGTGAAAGGTGGTCTGGCCGCGCATGGTCGCGGCGTGCAGGAATTCGTCGTCGCTCTGCACGTTCGGGCCGGGGAAGTCCTCGTAGTCGTAATAAGGCTGCATCGGCACCGAGGAGAGCAGGCGGCGCGCCAGTCTCATGCCGGCGATGGTGACGCGGCGGTCGAGCTCGTGGCCGAGATAATTGGTCTGGATCGCCGGCGGCTCAAAGGGATCACTGGAGCGGATGCGGACATGGCCGCGCGCTTCGGGCCGCTGCTGCCATGACGCCACCGAGACGCCGGGTTCGCGCTCGAGTTTGCCCTGTTCGCCTTCCATGTAGCTGGCCGGCGTGAAGGTGAGCTGAAGGTCCGAAGTCTCCGCGGTCTCGCCGGAATGCCAGAAGCAGTACACGAGCGTCGGCGACAGCGCGAGAATGCCGCGGCGGTTGACCGCCCAGTTCAGCGCTTCTATTGCCAGATTAAGACCGCGGGCACGCTGGTTGATGGTCTTGATGTTCTTGACGCGCGCCACGGAACGCGGCGCGTAATGATCCTGCAAGCCTTCGCCGACGCCGGGCAGCGCATGCCTCACGGCGATGCCGCGCGATTGCAGGAGTTCGGCCGGGCCGATGCCGGACAATTGCAGCAGCTGCGGCGAATTATACGAGCCGCCGGACAGGATCACTTCCTTGCGCGCACGCACCTCTTTCGTCTCACCGCCGCGGCCGCCGACCGTATAGCGAATGCCGGTGGCACGCTTGCCGTCGAACATGATTTCGGTGGCATGCGCGTGGGTGCGCACGGTGACATTGCCGCGCTTCAACGCCGGATGCAGGAAGGCGGTGGCGGCGCTGATGCGGCGGCCGTTATGAATGGTGCGCTGGGCGTAGGAGACGCCTTCCTGCATGGCGCCGTTGTAATCGGGATTGCGCGGGATACCGAGGCTCACCGCGCCGTCGATGAAGGCGTCGCACAAAGGGTCGCGCCAGTCGATGTCGGTGACGGTGAGTTCGCCGCCGCGGCCATGATAGGTGTCGTCGCCGTTGCCGATGCGGCGTTCCATGCGCTTGAAGTAGGGCAGCACGTCGGCATAGCCCCAGCCGCGGTTGCCATATTGGGCCCAGGTGTCGAAATCATTGCGCTGGCCGCGATTGTAGATGTGGCCGTTGATCGAGGAGGAGCCGCCGAGAGTCTTGCCGCGCGGCGAGAAGATGCGGCGGCCGTTGGTGTAGTCGCCGGGCTCCTGCGCGTAACACCAATTGATGCGCGTGTTGTAGAAGGTCTTGATGAAGCCCGCCGGGATGTGGATGTAGGGATGCCAGTCGGCGGGTCCGGCTTCCAGCACGCAGATGCTGACATTGCGGTCTTCGCTCAGCCGGTTGGCCAGCACGCAGCCGGCGGACCCGGCGCCGACAATCACGTAATCGAACGTTTCCATTTCCGTCCCAGGCTTTTTGTTGCCGGGATGCTAGCGCCGGGCGGGGGCGTGGGGAAGGGTGATGCCGTTGCCGCGTGCTCTGCCTGCTCCCTCTCCCCTTTTGGGGAGAGGGTTGGGGTGAGGGGGCAAGTGACTCTCGATGGTTTGTAACCCCTCACCCGACGCGCCATAGCGCGTCGAAGACGCGCGTGAACGCGCTTATGGCGCGTCGACCTCTCCCTATGGGAGAGGTGAAGCAAGAGAGCCTCGCGTCTTACTCCATCCGCTCGGGCAGATGATCGGCCGGGGCGAGCGAGAAGAACTTGGTGATCGAGCCGTCGAAGCCGAGTTCGACCGTGCCGGTCGGGCCGTGACGCTGCTTGCCGATGATGACCTCGGCCTTGCCGCCGACCTTGTCGCCTTCCGCCATCCACGCCGCGAACTTCTCGCGGTCGCTTTCCAGCGGCTTGCGCATGACGTGGTAATATTCTTCGCGGTACACGAACAGCACGACGTCGGCGTCCTGCTCGATCGAACCCGATTCACGCAAGTCCGAGAGCTGCGGGCGCTTGTCCTCGCGGCTTTCGACCTGACGGGAGAGCTGCGACAGCGCGATCACCGGCACCTGAAGCTCCTTGGCGAGCGCCTTGAGCTTGGTGGTGATCTCGGTGATTTCCTGCACGCGGTTCTCGCTCGAGCGCTTCGACGAGCCGGTGAGCAGCTGAAGATAGTCGATGATCAGGAGGTCGAGGCCGCGCTGGCGCTTGAGGCGCCGCGCCCGGGCCGACAATTGCGCGATCGACAGGCCGCCGGTCTCGTCGATGAAGAACGGGATGTTCTGCATCTCGATCGAGGCATCCTTGATGCGCTCGAAGTCGGATTCGCCGATCGAGCCGCGCCTGATCTGGTTCGACGGGATGCCGGTCTGCTCGGCGATGATACGGGTGGCGAGCTGTTCGGCCGACATTTCCAGCGAGAAGAAGCCGACCACGCCGCCGTTGACCGCCTTCATGTGGCCGTCGGGCTTGACCTCGCCGACATAGGCCTTGGCAATGTTGTAGCCGACATTGGTAGCGAGCGACGACTTGCCCATGCCGGGACGGCCGGCGAGGACGATCAAGTCGGACGGCTGGAGGCCGCCCATCATGCGGTCGAGATCGGCGAGCCCGGTGGCGATGCCGGAGAGCTTGCCGTCGCGCTGATAGGCGTGCGCCGCCATGTCGACGGCGGTGGTGAGCGCCTGGCCGAAGCGCTGGAAGCCGCCGTCGTAGCGGCCGACTTCGGCGAGTTCGAACAGCTTGCGCTCGGCGTCCTCGATCTGGGCGCGCGGCGCGAAATCGACCGGCGCGTCATAGGCGACGTTGACCATGTCCTCGCCGACCTTGATCAGGTCGCGGCGGATCGACAGGTCGTAGATCGTGCGGCCGTAGTCCTCGGCGTTGATGATCGTGGTCGCTTCGGCGGCGAGGCGGGCGAGGTACTGGCTCAGCGTCAGGCCGGCGATGACGATCGCGGAATCGAGGAAGGTCTTGGCGGTAACCGGGGTCGCCACCTTGCCGGCGCGGATCAGGTCGCCGGCGATCTGGTAGATCTGGTTATGGATCGGCTCGAAGAAGTGTTCGGGCTTGAGAAAATCGGAGACCCGGTAGAAGGCTTCGTTGTTGATCAGGATCGCGCCCAAGAGCGCCTGCTCCGCCTCGATGTTGTGCGGTGCGGTGCGATAGAGCGGGTCCGGTTCTTTGCCGAGCGGGGCAGCGACCGGTTTGCGGAGGACTGATTCGACGGGAGCCATGAGATTGATTGCAGCGCTCGTGCGGCGGATTTTTGTTCACGATTGCTTAACCACGGCAGCGGGGCGGCGCGATGGTGCGTTTGCTTTAGTCCCACTGTCCACAGACTCAACAGGACGCACGAAAAAAGCGGCTTTGGATTTGCACCGATGTGTGTCGCAACGAAAAAGGCCGGGCTCATTTTTCCCGGCCTTGAATTCGTTCGGCAATTCGCCGGTGTTACTCGCCGGCGAGACGTAGCGGTATCGGGCGCTTGTCTTCCAGGAGCCGCAGGCGTTGCTCCTCGCGCATGATGTAGTCGCGCGTGATCGGCACCACGTTCTGGCGCTTGGTGAGCTGGATCTGGAACACGAACATCTTCTGCTCGCGGAACGCCATCTCGGAGGAGGCGAGGTAGAACTCCCACATTCGAACGAAGCGCCGGTCGTAGATGCGCTCGACTTCCTCGCGATGGGCGAGGAAGCGCTCGCGCCAGTGCTTCAGGGTTTCGGCGTAGTGGAGCCGCAAAATCTCGATGTCGGTGACGAGCAGGCGGGCTTTCTCGATCTTCGGTAGAACTTCAGACAATGACGGTATGTACCCGCCCGGGAAGATATATTTGGAAATCCACGGATTGGTGACGCTCGGCCCTTCGGAGCGGCCGATGGAGTGCAGCACCATGACGCCGTCATCCTTCAGGAGTTCGGCGGCTTTGTTAAAGTAAGTCTCGAAGTGGTTGACGCCGACATGCTCGAACATGCCGACCGAGACGATGCGGTCGAACTTGTCGTCCATGTCGCGGTAGTCCTGGAGCCGGAAGCGCGCACGTCCGGACAGACCGCGCTCCTGGGCGCGCTCGTTGGCGACGGCATGCTGCTCCTGCGACAGGGTGATACCGGTGACGTCGGCATTGCCGTATTCGGCGAGGTAGAGGCCGAGGCCGCCCCAGCCGCACCCGATATCGAGGATGCGCAGGTCGTTGCGGTCTGGCGCGAGGCGCAGCTTGGCGGCGAGGTGCCGCTTCTTGGCCAGTTGCGCATCGTCGAGCGACTGGTCCTGCCGTTCGAAATAGGCGCAGCTATATTGCCGGTCGGCGTCGAGGAACAGGGAATAGAGCCGGCCGTCGAGATCGTAGTGATGCGCCACGTTCTGCCGCGAGCGCTTGCGCGGATTGAACTGCTGGATGCGGCGCCAGAAGTACCGGATCAGGAACTGGGGTTTGGCCCAGTGCGGCACTTCGCTGTCCTGGCCAAGCGCGATTGCCAGGACGTCGGCAATCGAACCTTCTTCAACGATGAAGGTGCCGTTCATGTAGGACTCGCCGAGCTTGAGCTCGGGATCGAGCAGGATGCCCCATTCGGCGGCCGGTGTAGTGAAGCGCACCGATACCGGCGGCCCGGAGCCGTCGCCGAATGTGAGGACCGTCCCGCGCGCCGTGGTCACACGGAAATTGCCGCGGGTAATAAAGGTCTTCAATAAGAACTGAAGCAACCGGTCCATCGGCCGCCTCCATCCGCCCCGAAATACACAACGCGGCGTCACCGCACGCGCTTACCCGTGCGATGCCTTAACCGGCCCGGCGGCGGCCGGTTCCAATCGCGGTATTCAACCAAAGACTGCAAGCCACAGCAATGCCGTAAATTGCGATGCTGCATGCAGGATCGGCAGATGTCGGCCTTCCGCCATCCAATTCCCGGCGCAAGAGGGTGGTCACAAGTCCTTGTGAGTCCGCTATTAAGTCAGTGCGATGGGGCGGCGCGGTCGGCTAAAGGTGGGACGGAGAGGGCTGTGGGCGCCCCTGCATCCAGGGACAAAGGGATTGGCGGCGATGATGTATGAGCGACGTGGCATTTTTCGTCTGGCAGGGCTGGCGATGCTGGTGATGACCGCTCCGGCCTGCGCCCAGGACAACCTCGACCGGGGCAAGTCGGCGCAGCAGCTTTTCGCGTCCGATTGCGCGATCTGCCACAAGAGTCCCCAGGGCCTGGCCAAGGGTGGCGGCCTGTTCGGCCTTCAGGGCTTCCTGCGCGAGCACTACACCGCGAGCCGGGAAACCGCCAATTTGCTGGCCCGCTATCTGGAATCGGCGGGTGAGGCGCCGGCACCGGCCGACAGGCGGCAGCAGCGGCGGACCGCCAAGCCTTCGGATGCCAAGCCTTCTGACACCAAGCCTTCCGATGCCAAGCCTGCGGACCCGAAGCCGGCGGACGCCAAGCCCGTCGAAGCCAAGCCCGCATCTGAATCGAAGCCGGAGCCCAAGGTCGAAGCGAAGCCCGAGCCGAAGGCCGCTGCAGAGCCGAAGTCCGAGAGCAAACCGGACACCGACATCAAATCCGGCATCGCGGTCACGCCGGCGCCGGCCGACAAGCCGAAGTCGGAGTAGTCCGGCGATCAGGCTGCCGCGACAACCGGCACCCAGGTCCCGACAAACAAAAACTCCGCCCGGGTTCGCCGGGCGGAGTTTTGCATTTCAAGCGTCGGGCGATCAGGCCTCTTCGCTCTTCTTCTTTTTGCCCTTGGCCGGCTTGGCTTCGGCTTCCGGCTCGGCGGTCGCTTCGGCGGCCTCGGCTTCGGTTTCCTCGGTCTCGGCGTCGAACAGCGCTTCGGCGCGTTCGCGGGCGGCCTGGGCTTCGGCTTCGGCGTCTTCGGCGACCGAGGCGCGGACGGTCACGTCTTCACCACGGGCGATACGTTCGGCTTCGGCTTCGCTGCGCGCGACGATGACGGTCACCGACACGTCGATGTCCGGATGCAGCGCCAGCGGCACCTTGAACTGGCCGAGCGTCTTGATCGGCGCGTTCATCTCGATCTGCGTGCGCGAGATGGTGACGCCATCGGTCGAGATCAGCGAGGCGACGTCGCGGGTGGTGACCGAGCCGTAGAGCTGGCCGGTTTCCGACGACTGGCGGATGACCGTGAAGGTCTTGCCGTCGACCTTGGCGGCGATCTTGCCGGCTTCGCCCTTGCGCTCGAGGCTCTGCTTCTCGAGCTCGGCCCTCATGCTTTCAAAGCGCGCCTTGTTGTCGGCGTTGGCGCGCAGCGCCTTGTTGCGGGGCAGAAGAAAGTTGCGGGCATAGCCGTCCTTGACGCGGACGACGTCGCCCATTTGGCCGAGCTTGCCGATGCGCTCGAGCAGGATCACTTCCATTGTCGTTACTCCTCGTTTGATCGTTCGATGAAAGACAAAAGTTCAGGTCGAAGCCGGGGGACCACGCCGCAACGCGGCGCGGGCCCGGAAGTTGAAAATCTGTTCGGCAAGGCCAACCAGGCTCAGGATCAGGACCGGCCAGCCGAAAATCAGCACCGCCGCGTAGACGCCGGCGAGCACGAAGCCGCGGGCGGTCAGACCGCGCGTCACCACATGAATGACGGCAAAACCGAGCAGGCCGTAGGCGATTAGCAGGGCCGCCGACGCAATGCCGGCAAGAATGCCGATCATGCCATCGATGAAGGTGAGGGCGATGGCGAACGCCAGCGCTGCCGCGGTGAGCGGCGGAAAGGTCATACCAGGGATGTCTGGCCACGGCCGCGTCAGACGGCCGGAGAACTTCACGATACGGCCGGCCAGCCAGAGATTGAGGGCATTGGTCAGCGTCGCCATCACCGCCGTGGCCGGCGGAATGATCACAACCAGCAAATCAATGAAGCGATCGGGATCGCGCAAGGCGGCCGGGCCCGAAGAGCCGGCTTCGGTCGCGGCGATGCGGAAGACTTCACGTAGCGCCGCACCCATGGCGTCGCGGAATGCCGTGGCATCGCCGCCCATCACCAGCACGGTGAGGACGATCAGCGCGCTGCCGAGTACCGCCGCCCAGACGATGAGGCGGCCCGGCGGATACCACTCGAGCGAAGCCGTGCCGTTCTGGCCGACCGGCCGGGCCAGCATCGCGAGATAGCCGAGCCACCAGCCGGGCAGGCCGATGCCGGCGAAGAATGCGACAAAGAACAGCGAGCCGAACAACAGCCAAATGGCAAAGCCGCCGGCGAGAGCGCCGATCAGTGCCGCCCAGTGGCTCCAGCCCAGTGCAGCAATCATGAGGGGGAGGGGCGCCAGATAGGCGAGCGGCACCGAGAGCGGCGTGCCCGAGGTCAGCGACGCGAACAGCAATGCTGCCGCCGCGCCCGAACCCAAACCTATGAGGCCAAATTGCATCATCACCAGCTGTCCCGCTCCAGGAGCGGTTAGAGGCGGATCACTTCGGATGAAGGTCCGCCCCAACCATTTTATTTTCGTCATTCCGGGGCGGGTCGAAGACCTGAACCCGGAATCCAGTTTCAAATTCCGCGGACGTTTCTGGATTCCGGGTTCACGCGCGATTGCGCGTGCCCCGGAATGACAGAACTAGCGGATCACGTAAGGCAGCAGACCCAGGAAGCGCGAGCGCTTGATCGCCTGGGCGAGCTCGCGCTGTTTCTTGGCCGACACCGCGGTGATGCGGGACGGCACGATCTTGCCGCGCTCGGAGACGTAACGCTGCAGCAGCTTCACGTCCTTGTAGTCGATCTTCGGCGCATTGGCGCCCGAGAACGGGCAGGTCTTGCGACGGCGGAAGAACGGACGGCGCTGGCCGCCACCCTGAGACGAACCGAAAGCCATGACTTATTCCTCCCCGCCAGTCGTTTCTTCGTCGCGGCGCGGACGACGCTCGCCACGGTCGCCACCACGGCCTCCACCGAAGCCACGGTCGCCGCCGAAACCACGATCACCACGGTCGCCGCGATCATCGCGATCCGACTTGCGCATCATTGCCGAGGGACCTTCCTCGAGCGCTTCGACGCGGATGGTGAGATAGCGCATGACGTCTTCGTTGATGCGCTCCTGGCGCTCGACTTCGGTCAGCGCAGCCGCCGGGGCCTCGACGTTGAACAACGTCATGTGCGCCTTGCGGTTCTTGTTCATACGATAGGAGAGAGACTTGAGGCCCCAGTACTCGGACTTGGTGACCTTGCCGCCGCCTTCGGTGATGACACCGGTCAGCTTGGCGGTGAGCTCTTCCACCTGCTGCGGGCTGAGATCAGGCCGCGCAAGATAGACGTGTTCGTACAATGGCATGGAATGCCTTTCCCTTGGTTTGCCCAGTTCCGTCGTCTCGGCGCCTAGCCCTTCGAGCCCTTCGGGAAAGGCTCGATTTGCTCTGAAGGCGGAAACACGGGACGCCGGGCTTTTCAGGGCCCTACCGCAAACCTTTGCATCTATCTGATGTTGCTAAGGATTTTCGGCCGTCCGTTCAGTCCCCAACCGGGAGCGACGGAAGATGGCGGGGTTATAGGGATTCTGGCGCAAAAGGCAAGGATTGGCGGGGGGGCCCAACTCGCGGCTCGGCTCAGCCCCGTTGCAGCCGTCCGGCGAGCTTTACCGCGAGGTCGACGCCCTCACGGATCTGGCGGGCGCAGGTGGGGTCCCGCTCGTCGCCGTCCCTGCGGGCCTTGTTGAGCGCCGCCAGCAGACGCTCAAGGTTCTTGGCCAGCAATTCCTGACGGAATCCGGCGTCGGTGCGGGCGCGCGCGATGTCGTCCTCAGAGATCAGCTCGGCCATATGCGATTCCGCCGCGCGGGGCCGGTACCGGCCGCGCTGAAGGATACGGGGTCTGTTTGACCGAAAAAGCCTAGCGGCAGAGTCTTTTAGACTCCTTACCGGCCTTGGAGGATGCCCGGCAGAGGCCGTGGACATGCCCGGTTGACATCGCGCGAGGACCCGTGTCTTTCGGCGCGGGTTTCGTCCCTGGGGCTTGGGTTCCGGGCTCAGGCGCGGTATTCCGATACAGCACAAAGGTTCCAAAGGGCGATGACGGTCGCATTCGTATTTCCCGGCCAGGGCAGCCAGACGGTCGGCATGGGCAAGGCTCTGGCCGATAATTTTCCGGTGGCCAAGGCGGTTTTCGACGAAGTGGACGCGGCGCTGTCGGAGAAACTGTCCACGCTGATCGTCGAAGGGCCGATCGAGACGCTGACCCTAACCGAAAATGCCCAGCCGGCGCTGATGGCTGTTTCGCTCGCCGCCTTCCGCGTCCTGCAAACCGAGGCTGGGCTCGACCTCGCGCGCGACGCCAAATTCGTCGCCGGCCATTCGCTCGGCGAATATTCGGCGCTGGCGGCGGCCGGTACTTTCTCGGTGACCGACGCGGCGCGGCTTCTGCGCACGCGCGGGCTGGCGATGCAGAAGGCGGTGCCGGCGGGCGCCGGCGCCATGGCGGCATTGATCGGTCTAGACTTCGATGCCGCAGCGGCTGTCGCCACTGAGGCGGCGCAAGGGCAGGTGTGTCAGGCCGCCAATGACAATGGCGGCGGTCAGGTCGTTGTATCCGGCGATAAGGCGGCGGTCGAACGCGCCGTCGAGATCGCCAAGACCAAAGGCGCCAAGCGCGCGATGCTGCTGCAGGTGTCCGCGCCCTTCCATTGCGCGCTGATGCAGCCGGCCGCCGATGTGATGGCCGATGCTCTGTCCAAAGTTCAGGTCAACAAGCCCGCCGTGCCGGTCGTTGCCAATGTCACCGCCGGCCCGCTCAGCGAACCCGCCGAGATCGTCAAGTCGCTGGTGGCGCAGGTGACGGGCACGGTGCGTTGGCGCGAATGCGTGGCCTACATGGCGTCGCAGGGCGTGACGCAGTTTTATGAAGTCGGTGCCGGCAAAGTGCTGGCCGGTCTCAACAAGCGCATCGCCGACGGTGCGACCACGACGTCGATCGGCACGCCCGACGATGTTGCCGTCTTTAAAGCCGGGAGAAATGGCTGATGTTTAGTCTCAACGGAAAAACCGCGCTGGTCACCGGCGCGACCGGCGCCATCGGCGAAGCCATTGCGCGTGCGATGCATGCGCAGGGCGCCACTGTCGCCATCTCCGGCACGCGTCAGGAAGTTCTCGACAAGCTGGCCGGCGATCTCGGCAGCCGCGTTCATGTGCTGCCCTGCGATCTGTCCAACATGGAGCAGGTCGAGGCGCTGGTGCCGGCCGCCGAAGAGAGGATGGAGAAGCTCGACATCCTTGTGGCGAACGCTGGCGTCAACAAGGACAACCTGTTCGTTCAGCTTAAAGACGAAGACTGGGACAAGGTCATCGCCGTCAACCTCACGGCGACGTTCCGTCTGACCCGTGCCGCGGTGTCGCGCATGATGCGCCGGCGTTACGGTCGTATCGTCGGTATCTCGTCGGTGGTCGGCTTCACCGGCAATCCGGGGCAGGGCAATTACACCGCCTCCAAGGCCGGCATGGTCGGCATGATGAAGTCGGTCGCCGCCGAATATGCCAAGCGCAACGTCACGGCGAACTGCATCGCGCCGGGCATTATCACCTCGGCGATGACCGACAAGCTCAACGACAAGCAGCGCGAAACGATCTTGTCCAAGGTTCCTGCGGGGAAACTCGGCACGCCGCTGGACGTGGCCGCGGCGGCAGTCTATCTGGCCTCCGACGAAGCGGCCTATGTGACCGGCCAGACCATTCATGTGAATGGCGGCATGGCCATGTTCTAGGCGGCAGCGCGCCGTTCGCCGGGGGCGGCGGTGTGTGCAGAGCAATACCGATAGCATAGCGACAAGAGGTGAATTTGCGTGGCTTTTCAGCCCTCTAACGAATAGACTGGGGCTGCTGGTCAACGCATTTGAAGTGTGGTAACCGAATTTCGGCCCGGCTGGGGCGGCCGATGGCGGAAGTCTTGATGCACCGAAAATCGGTGCCAGATGATCCCGCGATCCGGCGCCGTAGACGTCAGTGTCAGCAACGACGAGTGTCACCACGACGAGGCCGAAGCGCGATGGCTGTGAACCGACCGGGGCACAGCCAATTCTAATGAAGCACGAGGTTGGACCGATGAGTGACGTTGCCGAGCGGGTGAAGAAGATCGTCGTTGAGCACCTGGGCGTCGAGCCCGACAAGGTGACCGAAGGGGCAAGCTTTATCGATGATCTTGGCGCCGACAGTCTCGACACTGTCGAGCTCGTGATGGCCTTCGAGGAAGAGTTCGGCTGCGAGATTCCTGACGATGCCGCCGAGACGATTCTCACCGTCGGCGACGCCGTCAAATTCCTCGAAAAGAACGCCAAGAGCTGAACGCTGCGGAGCGAGCTGACGCGCATCGGCTTTCCGAGCATCGGCTGGCCGGGCGCTGTCTTGCTGCATAACGGCATCGGATGTCCGGATCGTCCAGGCGGTCGCCATCCGGGCCGTGAGCGGGCAGGCTGTATCCGCAGCGCCGCGCACCGGCGCATGGCGATGGCCGTTGCGGTTGCGTGCGTCAGCGATATTGCACGGAGCCGGGTATGAGACGAGTTGTCGTCACCGGAATGGGAATGCTGACGCCGCTGGGGTGCGGCGTTGAGCCGACTTGGTCGCGTCTGTTGAAGGGCGAGAGCGGGGCGAAGAAGGTCGACACCTTCGAGGTTTCCGATATCGCCGCCAGGGTCGCCTGCATGATTCCGCGCGGCGACGGCTCGAACGGCACCTACAATCCAGACCAGTGGATGGAGCCGAAGGAGCAGCGCAAGGTCGATCCGTTCATCGTCTATGCGATGTGCGCGGCGACCCAGGCGCTCAACGACGCCGGCTGGCATCCCAAGACCGAGGACGAGAAGTGCGCCACCGGCGTATTGATCGGCTCCGGTATCGGCGGCGTCGAAGGCATCGCCGAGACCGCCGTCATCCTGCACGAGAAGGGGCCGCGCCGCGTCTCGCCATTTTTCATTCCCGGTCGCATCATCAATCTCGCCTCCGGCTTCGTCTCGATCGAACACGGCCTCAAGGGGCCGAACCACGCGGTGGTCACCGCCTGTTCGACCGGCGCGCATGCCATCGGCGATGCGGGGCGCATGATCGCGCTTGGCGACGCCGACGTGATGGTGGCGGGCGGCGCTGAATCGCCGGTGAACAGAATGTCGCTGGCCGGCTTTGCCGCGCTGCGTGCGCTGTCGACCGCCTTCAACGAGGAGCCGACCCGCGCCTCACGTCCCTACGACAAGGCGCGTGACGGCTTCGTCATGGGCGAGGGCGCCGGCACCGTGGTGCTGGAAGAACTCGAACACGCCAAGGCGCGCGGCGCCAAGATTTACGGCGAGCTCGTCGGCTACGGTATGTCGGGCGACGCGTATCATATCACTGCGCCGACACCGGACGGCGACGGCGCCTATCGCTGCATGAAGATGGCGCTCAAGCGCGCCGGGCTGTCGCCGGGTGACATCGACTACATCAACGCCCACGGAACCTCGACGCCGCTCGGCGACGAGATCGAACTTGGCGCTGTGCAGCGCCTGGTCGGCAACGATGCCGGGCATATTTCGATGTCGTCGACCAAGTCGTGCATCGGCCATCTGTTAGGGGCCGCCGGTGCGGTCGAGGCGATCTTCTCGATTCTCGCCATCCGCGACAAGGTCGTGCCGCCGACCATCAATCTCGACAATCCGTCGGTGGAGACGCCGATCGACCTGGTGCCGCACAAAGCCCGCGAGCGTGATGTGGATGTGGCTTTGTCGAACTCGTTCGGTTTCGGCGGCACCAACGCCTCGCTGATCTTCAGCCGCTATAACGGCTAGCGTACCGTGCAGCCGCTGCGCTAACCTTGCCGCGGACGTTGGCCTTGGGGGACGGAGGAGAGGGGAACTCTGCCGGACGCGATGGCGGAAGGGGCCATGCGCTGCGGCATTGGAGATCGGGCAGCGCGGCCTCGCGCTTTCGCCACATTTCTTTCTAACCTGCGCAATCTGCTTTTGTTTTCGTGCCGCGGCCTCGGAACGCGACCGCGCCGCGCCGATGCCCAGCAGATCTGTCAGAGGCGCGAATCGAAAGTCGGGTTAAGCCAGTCGCGAAGCCTGAAGAGCTAGAGCGTTTTCGAGCGAAGTGGAAACCGGTTCGCGTGAAGAAAACGCGTCAAAACAAAAAGCTAGAGCCCCGGCTTTGATTCTATCAAAGCCGGAAAGGCTCTAGGAAAGCGAGAGCGGACGTTTGGCCAATCTTCCACCAGACCAGGACCGTCAGCCGGGCATGCGCCCTGGTTCGGCCGCGCGCAGCACCGCCAGCGCGGTGCCGCCGCCGTCTGCTAACAAGCTGCCGCGCTCGCCGCGCGTCGCGCTCGAGCCGGAAATGGTGCCCGCGCCGCGGCGTCATTCGGCCCGTGTCCGTCATCCGATGGTGGTGTTCGGCAATGCCATCTTCACGCTGCTCGTGCTCATCTCGCTCGCCGCTGGCGCCGCGCTCTATGTCGGCAAGCAGCGGTTCGATGCGCCCGGTCCGCTCGCCGAGGACAAGATCGTCAACATCCCGCAGGGTTATGGCGTCAGCGACATTTCCGATCTCCTCAAGCGTGAGGGCGTGATTGATCAGCCTTACGTCTTCATCGGTGGCGTTGCCGTCCTGAAGGCGCGCGGCCTGACGCTGAAGCACGGCGAATACAAGTTCGCCAAGCAGGCAAGCCTGTCGGACGTGGTCGAGACCTTGAGCGAAGGCAAGGTGGTGCAGCACAGCTTCACCGTGGCCGAGGGGCTGACCTCCGAACAGATCGTGCAGCGCTTGCTCGAAACCGAGGCGCTGTCCGGGCAGATCAAGGAAATTCCGCGCGAAGGCACGCTGCTTCCCGAGACCTACAAGTTCACGCGCGGCATGTCGCGCGAGCAGATTCTGCAGCGCATGCAACAATCGCAGAAGCGCGTGCTCCAGGAAGTCTGGGCACGGCGTTCGCCCGATCTGCCAGCGCAGATCCAGACACCGGAACAGCTCGTGACTCTCGCGTCGATCGTCGAAAAGGAAACCGGTCGCGACGACGAGCGTACGCGCGTCGCTGCCGTCTTCGTCAACCGCCTCAAGGCGAAGATGAAGCTGCAATCCGATCCGACTATCATCTACGGTTTGATCGGCGGCAAGGGCGTGCTCGGCCGGCCGATCATGAAGAGCGAGATCGAGCAGCACACGCCCTACAACACCTATACGATCGAAGGCCTGCCGCCAGGGCCGATCGCCAATCCGGGCCGTGCTTCGCTGGAAGCCACCGCCAATCCGGCGCGCACCAAGGAATTGTTCTTCGTCGCCGATGGCACCGGCGGTCACACCTTCTCGGACAGTTACGCCGAGCATCAGAAGGCCGTCGCCAAGCTACGTGCCATCGAGCGCGGCAATGGTGCGGCACCGGCGGCGCCCGCCGCTGCGCCGGAAGCACCGGTAGCCGCTCCGGCCCCGGAGCCGAAGCCGAAAGCGAACCTGCGGCGGTAACGGGGCGGTTTCCTTGTTCTGTGTTTATGGCCCGACGGCGTTTCCACGCCGGTGGAAAACGCTATATGGTCGCGCCGGTTTTTCCTCTGAACAGCACGTGAGTTACCTTCAATGACCTTGTCGAGCATGACCGGATTTGCCCGCGGCCAAGGCGCCGCCGGCGCCTATGTCTGGAATTGGGAGATCAAGTCGGTCAACGCGAAGGGGCTCGACGTGCGTCTGCGCGTGCCGCCGGGCTGGGACGCCGTCGAGGTCGTGGCGCGCAAGGCGGCCACCGATGCGCTGGCGCGCGGCACCGTGTACGGCAATCTCACCGTCGAGCGCAAAGGCACAGCGCCGAAGGTTAAGATCAACGAGCCGGTCCTGGCGGCGATCATCGCCACCCTCGACCAGATCGACAATCGCGTCGTCGGCGCCGGACGGCCGACGCTGGACGGCATCCTCGCGCTCAAGGGCGTCATCGAAATCACCGAGGACGATGATACGCCCGAGGCAAGGCAGGCAGCGGAGCAGGTGGTCATTGCTGGCTTCACCAAGACGCTCGCCGAGCTGGTGGCGATGCGCCGCGCGGAAGGCGCCACGCTGGGCAAAGTTCTGACCGCACGGCTCGACGAGATTGCCGCGCTTTCCGCCCGCGCCGAGGCTGCGCCGGGGCGCAAGCCGGAAGCGATCAAGGCCCGGCTCGCCGAGCAGGTGGCGAACCTGATCGAGGCTTCGCAGCGTTTCGACAACGACCGGCTTTATCAGGAGGCGATCCTACTCGCCAGCAAGGCCGACATTCGCGAGGAGCTCGACCGGCTGGCTTCGCATGGCACGCAGGTGCGCAAGTTGATCGCGGAGGGTGGTCCGATCGGCCGCCGCCTCGATTTTCTGGCACAGGAACTCAACCGCGAATCGAATACGCTGACCGCCAAGGCGAACGACGTCGAACTCGCCAATATCGGGCTCGAGCTCAAGACGGTCGTCGAACAATTTCGCGAGCAGGTGCAGAACTTAGAATAGAATTTGAATGAACGACGAAGCCGACATCACACGCCGTGGCATCATGCTGGTGCTGTCGTCGCCATCCGGCGCCGGCAAGACGACGCTGACCCGCAACCTGCTGGAGCAGGAAAACATCGACTATCCCGGCAAGCTCGCTTTGTCGGTGTCGGCGACGACGCGCGCGAAGCGGCCGAGCGAAATCGAGGGCGTGCATTATTTCTTCAAGACCAAGCGCCAGTTCGAAGTGATGCGCGACGCGGGCGAGCTGCTTGAATGGGCCGAGGTGCACGGCAATTTCTACGGCACGCCGCGCGAGCCGGTGGAGCGGGCGCTGGCCGAAGGCCGTGACGTCTTGTTCGACATCGACTGGCAGGGCACGCGGCAGTTGCTCGACAAGATGCGCGACGACGTCGTCACCGTATTCGTGCTGCCGCCAACAGCGCAGGAACTCAAGTCGCGCCTGGTGCGCCGCGCCGAGGACAGCGAGGCGGTGATCGCGCAGCGGCTGCGCAATGCGGCGGAAGAATTCCAGCACTGGAACGAATACGACTACATCCTGGTCAACCGCGACCTCGACAAGAGCTTCGCGCGGCTTCGCGCCATCCTGACCGCGGAGCGGCTCAAGCGCGTCAAGATGCCGAATCTCAGTGACTTTGTCGGCAAGCTGCTGGCGGAGTTGAAGAGCCTGACGCCGTAGCTAACGAGGCCTGACGTCATCACCCGCGAAAGCGGGTGATCCAGCAAGTTGAACAAGCGCTGGATTGTCCGCCTTCGCGGACGATGACAAAACTAGGCGCCTTTCAACTTCACATATTCCTGCGCCAATGCGACGAAGCCCGGCACGTCGATCTCCTCGGCACGCCGTGTCGGCTCGATACCGGCGGCCTCCAGAAGAGCATTGGCATCGACACCCAGCGACTTGAGGCTCTGGCGCAGCATCTTGCGGCGTTGGCCGAAGGCCGCCTCCGTTACTTTCTGCAAGGCGAGTGCGTCGCAAGGCAGCGGCTCCGGCCGCGGATCGAGCCGTACCACCGACGAGGTGACATTGGGCGGTGGCACGAAGGCCGACGGTGCGACGTCGAATAGTATCTTCGCTTCGCAACGCCAACCGGCGAGCACGGCGAGGCGGCCATACGCATCGTCGCCGACGCGGGCGACGATGCGTTCGGCGACCTCGCGCTGAAACATCAGCACCATGCGATCGTAGAACGGCGGCCACGGTTCGGCGGTGAGCCACTGGATGAGCAGCGCCGTGCCGACATTGTAGGGCAGGTTGGCGACGATGCGGCTGCGCTCGGGACCGACCAGCGCGTTGTAGTCGGCCTCCAGTGCGTCGCCCGACACGATCTCGAGCCGGCCCGGATAGTGCTCCGATATCTCCTGGAGTGCGCCGATGGCGCGCTCGTCGCGCTCGATGGCGACGACGCGGCGGGCGCCGAGCGACAACAAGGCGCGGGTGAGGCCGCCCGGTCCGGGTCCGACTTCGATAACGGTGACGGATTCGAGCGGCTCGGCGGCGCGCGCGATGCGTGCGGTGAGATTGAGGTCGTGCAGGAAGTTTTGGCCGAGCGATTTCTTCGGCCGCAATTCGTGCCTGCGGATCACATCGCGCAACGGGGGCAGATCGTCGATCGAGCCCATGGGAGCGTCCTACTGGGCGGGCACGAGTTGCCGTGTATGCGCCGATAGCTGCGCCGCGAGGATCAGCGCCGCAACGAGGCTCGACGGATCAGCCTTGCCGGTGCCGGCGATGTCGAAAGCGGTGCCGTGGTCGGGCGAGGTTCGCACGAATGGCAAACCCAAGGTGACGTTGACGCCGTGATCGAAAGCGAGTGTCTTGATCGGGATCAGCGCCTGGTCGTGATACATGCACAGCGCGACGTCATAGCCGGCGCGGGCCCGCGCGTGGAACATGGTGTCCGCTGGCAGCGGTCCAATGGCATCGATGCCTTCCGCCCGCAGCGCTGCGACCGCGGGTGCGACAATGTCGCGGTCTTCTTCGCCGAGCGAACCGTTCTCGCCGGCATGCGGGTTCAGGCCCGCGACGACGAGACGCGGTTTGGCGATGCCGAAACGGTCGTGCAGATCGTGGGCGACGATGCGGCCG
The DNA here is from genome assembly GCF_005153485.1 of Pseudolabrys sp. FHR47. Lineage (NCBI taxonomy): Bacteria > Pseudomonadati > Pseudomonadota > Alphaproteobacteria > Hyphomicrobiales > Xanthobacteraceae > Pseudolabrys > Pseudolabrys sp. FHR47. The sequence goes on along the minus strand of NZ_CP039740.1, from coordinate 2,812,301 downwards.
GTATCGACGATCAGATCCTTGCTCAGGTGAGCGACAACATCCTTGAGCGGCAGATGGATGGTCACCGGCACGACGGCAAGTTCAGGCGACCACAGCAGCATCACCGGATGCGCGGCGCGGCCGGTAGCCTCCTCCGCGAGTCTCGCGAGGAATTCGGTGTGGCCCGGCTCGGCGAAGCCGGAGCGATAGAGCACGTTCTTGGCGATGGGATTGGTGACCAAGGCGGCGGCGCGGCCGGCCATGACATCCGCCACGGCGCGGCGGATCGATGTGATCGCCGCGGGCGCGCTGCTCTCATCCGGCTTGCCCGGCCCGGCGCTGACCTTGACGTCGAGCGGCGCTACCGGCAGCGCATGGTCGAAGGTCGCGACGGCGTCGGCCGCCACGATCGCCTTGACCGGCACGTCGAGGCCGAGGGTGCGCGCGCGGTCGCGATAGAGATCGGGATCGCCGACGACGTAGAACGGCGGGACACGAAATTCGGCACGGCGGCGCCAGACGGCGAGGGTGAGTTCGGGGCCTATCCCGGCCGGCTCGCCCAGGGTCAATGCGAGGGGAAGGCCGGAGCCGGGTGTCATTTGTACTCAATCATCGCCGACTTGCGGATGTCTTCGAGGAACTTCTTGGATTCCGCTTCGTAGCGCTCGTTGTAGATTTTTTCGCGCATTTCCTTCTTGGCGGGCGAGTCGGCGGCACTTTCACGCTTGCCGCAGAGCGCGAACATCTGCCAGCCCTGCGGCGTCGGCTCCGGCGAGCTCAGGCGTCCGATTTCGATCCGCGCCAGCATCTCGCGAAGCTGCTCGGGAAGATCGGAGGAATTGCGGGTCACGGGCTCGCGCACGGCGACGTCGCGCAGGGCGCGCGCCAGGCGGATGCCGGAGTCGCAGCTCGTGAAACGGCCGCGCAAGTTCTCGGCCTCGCGTCGCTTGGCGTCGGCAACGCCCGGGCTCGCTCCGGAAGGAATGATCACGGTGATGGGATAGAGCGTGTAGACGTAGCCCGTGACGCTTTCCTGCTGGTTCGATGTGCGCAGGGCATTGGCGACATCGGCTTCGCCGACCTGCAGGCTCGAGCCGAAGCGGCCGCGCACCAGTTGGCTCCACACGATCTGGGCCTTCAGGCGCGCTTTGAGCGCTGCCGGCGATATGCCGCTGCGCTCGAGCATCTGACCGAACTGGGCCGGCGACAGACGCTGGCGCTGGGCCATGTTCTCGAAGGCGGCGTCGACTTCCTTGTCGCCGGCGTCGAGTCCATAATATTTCGCCTTGGCGAGCTTGAGCCGATCGTCGATCAGCTCGTTGATGACCTCCTGGCGCGATGGCGTCTTGCGCGTCGAGACGGCGATCAGTTTGCTCCGCTGGGCGATATCAAGTTCGGTAATAGGCGAGCCGTTGGCGACCACCACGACCTGCGCGCGGGTTGGGCTAGGTGCGAGCAGAACGGCGAACGCGACGGCCAGCGCGCCGGCGAGCCAGGTCCGGTTCCGTTGAGGTTTCCGTGGGTTCACCGGCATCGTCAAATCCATCATATCCAGCTCGGCATCCTATCTAGACAATCTATCCAGGCAACGTATCGGGGGTAATCGGACACCGCGTGGCTCTCACGGCCGGCGCGGCGGCGAGCATCACTAATTGGTGGTGCCGCCAAAGCCCTGGCTGACCGACGTACCGCCCAGCGTGCGCAGGCTCAGCTGCAGCATCACGGTGTGGTTGTTCGAGACGTTGCCGCTGTACGTGTAATTTGTAATGTAATTCACGGCCAAGATGAGGCAATCGTCGATGTAACCGAGGCCGAGGCGGGTCTGGGCGAACTTCTTGTCGTTGATGTCGTAGAGCGCCTGACCGAGCAGCACCCAGTTGGCGTCGAGTTTGTACTGGCCGGACCCCTGGATGCCCTGGCGGCGGTCGAGGAAGCCGATCAGCGGCTGCGCCGCATAGTCGCCGTACATCACCGAGCCGCTCCACCGGTCGAAGCTGGCACTCGCTTCGAGCTCCATACGCTGCATGGCAAAGCTGCTGTTGTCGAAGCGGAAGCGCGAGGTGAAGGTGAAGATGCTGGTCGGCTGATAAGAGAGGCGGGCGACATAGTCCGACTGGCGGGTATCGAGGCCGCTGTCGAGTCCGGTATTGGTGCTGTCGGTGACGGCGAAGGAGTTCTGCCCGAACAGGCTGTAGGACTGGCCGAAAAGGGCGTTGACGAAGCCGCCATTGTTGAACTGGGCGGTGTATTGGATGCCGTAATTGGCGCGTCCGCCGCCTTCGACGCGGTCATAGCCCGAGAACTTGTCGACCTTGAAGAGGTTGCTGTCGTCGAAGATCAGGCTCTGGCCGTCTTCGTTGATCCACTTGCCGACCTGGGTTTCGTTCGGCCGCACGATCACCTGCGCGATTGGTTCGATAGTCTGCGTGCCCCAGGAACTGACATTGATGAAGGGGAAGCGGTACTCCAGGCCGACGGTCGGCATGGCGCGGACGAGGTCGCTGCGGCCGGTGTTGACGTAGTTGCCGACATTGGCGTCGTTCGTCACGTCCATGGAGCCGGCGTCGACGCGGACCGACGCGAACGGCGTGAACACCTGCCCCAGGCCGTCTGTGATGCTGCGCTTCCAGTGAGCTTCCGCGGTGAAGCGGCTGAAAGTACCGGGGGCGCCGCGCAACAGACAGTTCGACGAATTCTTCACGCGAACGTCAGCGGTGTTGCATTCGCCGCTGAGCTGGGCGGCTTTGGTGACGGCGTCGAAATTGGCCTGGGTACGCGACAGGCTGGTGAAGTTGACTTTGAAACCGAGTTCGCCGCCAACGACCGGACGGTCAACCGTGTAGTCGTAATCGAGGACCGGGTGAACGACGGGGATCTGCGCCTGCACGTCGGATTCCGAGAATCCGAGATAGTACATGCTCCGGGCATCGAAATAGCTGCGGCTGCCGCGGCCGGTCAGATAGAGCTGCGACTTGCCTTCGGCGAGACCGGTCTGGAGCGGATCGGTGACGCGGTACTGCGACAGGCGCGGGTTGTAGTCCTGCAGGAACGTGCGATCGGACACCAGCAAGGCATCCCAGCCCCAAGCCCACTTGTCGTTGATGGCGAAGCGGCCGCTCGATTCAAGGCTGCCGCGATTGTCGCGGAAGCCCGGCGTCGTCGTGCCATCGGAGCGCTTGAAATAATTCGGGTCGGCCTGGTGAATGCCGGCCGCACGGATCGAATAGGCGCCATTGATGAGCCGCTGGCGGAATTCGCCCTGCAGCAGCAAGCCCTGTTGGGTCGTGATCATCGGCGCGAAGGTCGCGTCGTAATTCGGGGCCAGCGCCCAATAATAGGGAATCTCGAAAGCGGTGCCGTATTTCGAGCTCGTCGACACCGTCGGCATCAGGAAGCCGGTTTTACGCTTCACCGTCGGATCGGGCGCCGAGAAGTAGGGCAGATACATCAGCGGCTGGCCGAAGAACTCTAGCCTGGCGTCTTCGAAATAGATCATCTTCTCGCCCTGATCGTGGAGGATCCGGGCGGCCTTTACCTGCCAGAGCGGCGGCTTTTTCGGATTGTCTTTGCAGGGCTCGCAAGCGGTGTAGACGCCGTTGTGAAACACGGTGTAGTTGCCGCCGGTCCGCTCAGCCTGGGCGGCGGCCATGCGGGTGCGATCCGGCGTCTCGACGTGGAGCGAGTCGACGAAGCCGTCACGGTAGTCGTCGGCCAGATCCATCACCTGGCCGTGCGTGACCTTGCCGTCCTCTTCGGTGAGGCGGACATTGCCCTCGGCGCGCAGACGCTTGGTCTTCTGGTTGTAGACGACCTTGTCGGCCTCGATCGTCGCGCCGCCATAGTAAAGGTGCACGTTGCCGACGGCGGCGATCAGGTTGTTCGTGTTGTCGTAATTGATCTCGTCGGCCTGAACGAGCATCTGCTTCTGGCCGGATTTATCGCGCTCGATGGCGGCGGCCGACTTCGGCCGCGGGGCGGGCGGCGGCGGGAAGTCGAGGGTCGTCTGCGCACGGGCAGGCGCCGGCACGCCGGCGCCGATGACACCAAGGCCGCAACCCACCAAGAATATGGCTGTCCAAACGCGACATACGCCGCTGGAGCGGCGGTCTGACACTGACGGACGCGTGCTCAACCGCACCGCCATCAACCGTCCTCCTGATACAACAACGCCATAAACCCCGTCAGGCCGCCAATGAGCACAGGCAGCCAGGCCGCTGCCACTGGGTGCATCAGGTCGGCCTTGCTCAGGTCCTCGGTTACCTTCTGGAGGATATAAAGCAGAAAGCCCGCGGTGACGCCACCCAAAACCATCTTCTGCACCCCGCCGAACCGGAAGAACCGTAAACTGACGGCTGCGGCAAGGAATACCATGGCCACCAGAAAGAAGGGCCGGGCGAGAAGCTTCTGAAACTGCAGCCTATAGCCTGCGGCGCCAAGTCCAGCGTGCTCGGCAATGCGGATATACAGAGGCAATTCCCAGAACGGCACGGTCTCGGGTGTTGCAAAACTTTCACGAACCTGCTCGGGAGTGAGACTCGTCTTGAGTCGGAACTCGGAGAGGTCGAGCGGCAGCTTCTGCACCTCGTGGATGCGGGCGTTGAACAGATGCCACACCCCGGGCTCGAGCACGGCGGAGCGCGCCTCGATGCGCTGGCGGAAATGGCCCTCGTTGTCGAAAGTGTAGGCGGTGACGCCGAACAGCGACACGCCTTGGTCGCGGCTCGACGCGGCGTTGATAATGGCTGTGCCGTCATTGGTCTTCTGGCTCAGCCAGAATGGGCCGCCGCTTTGGGCGCCGACCGCGTTCTGGCCGAACAGTTCGGCCTCGAAGCGTTTCGAGCGCTCCTGCAGAATGGCGGAAATCGGATTGTAAACGGCGGTCGCAAAAACGCCGAGCAGGAAGGCCACGATCAGCGCCGGAGCCACGAATTGCCATGCCGACATGCCGGCTGAGCGGGCCACCACCAATTCCAGGCGGCGCGACAGATTGAGGTAGCAGGACATGGCGCCGATCAGGACGCAGAACGGCAGAATACGTTCGGTCACCTGGGGCACGCGGAACAGCGACGTTTTTGCCACCATCAGGCCCGAGACGTTCGGAATGTCGGAGGCGCGGCGCATCAGTTCGATGTAGTCGATCAATGCCACAAGAAGGAAAATGCCCGCGAACACCAGGAGAACGGTGTTGAGGAAGCGCACGCCGAAATAGCGGGCCAATGTGCCGCCGACGACGCTCATGACGCGGCCGCACGTTGGGTCAGACGCAGGACGCGCGCCATCGCGGTTTCGATCCAGCGGTTCAGGAACGCTGGCGGCTCGATGATCAGGCCGCGCTGGACGACAAAAATGCCGCCGCCAATGGCGATGGCGAGCGCGATGTACTGCAGCACAAGCATGATCGGCAGGTTGGCGCCGAGCACAGTCGAGGCGAATCCGATGAGGCGCAGCAATGCGACGCCGCCAATGGCCCCGAGCATCGACACGTTGCGGCTTTGACGCGTGGTGCGCGGTGCACCGAGATAGGCGAAGGCAATAATGACGAAAGCGATGGGGTAGAGCGGCGCCACCAGCCTGTCATGCAATTCGGCGCGGAACTGGCCGGGCTGCTCGATGTAATACTGGTCCTTCGGGTCGGGAAACAGCAACTGCCACAGATAGCGTTCGCGGATCGAATATTTAACGGCCTGCGTGCCTCCGGCGAATTGCGACAGGTCGAAGGCATAGCGATCGAAGACCACCATCGCCGGGTCTGGCTTGCCCGTCTCCCGACGTTGCACGATGCCGTCCTGCAGGACGAGGAAGGTGCCGGCGTCGTTGTCAACCACTTCGCCGCGCTCGGCGACCACCGTCATGCGTTCATTCGGATTGCGGCGATCATCTAGGAATATGCCGACGAGTTGCCCGTTGGGGCGGCGCTCACGGATATGGATGGTGACGTTGGCCTCGATCTGCGTGAAGCGGCCCGGCTGCACGATGGTCGAAACCACATTGGCGCGCACTTCGGTCAGCCAGTCGCGCAGCATTCGCAGACCTTTCGGCGCGAAATACGCGCTGATCATCAGCACCAGGACGGAGACGACGAGCGTTGCCGACATGAAGGCGCGGAACAGTCGCCACGGCGACATGCCGGCCGCGTTCATCACGATGATTTCGGAATCTGTCGAAAGCTTGTTGAGCACATGGACGACAGCGATCAAAAGCGCGATCGGCGCTATCACCAGGACGAGGAGGGGGATGATCAGGCCGGTGATGCCGACGAAGACCAGGATGGTCTGACCCTGGCTGGTCATGATGTCGATGTCTCGTAGCGCCTGGGTCAGCCAGATCACCGCCGTGAGACTGATGAGCACGAGCGCGAAGGCACCGAAGGTGGTGCGGAAGATATAGCGGCTGATGGAGCCCATACGCGCGTCTTAATCCCCGGTCCCCGAAATCGCCCCCGCGCCGAGTCCCCATCCGGCAACGTGACGCAGCAATCTTAACCCGATCCTGTTGGTTAATCTTGTTCGCTGCACAAAATGGCTCCGCCAAGGCAAAGCCATTGAACATGCCCAACAATTGGTTAACGGCGGGGCGGTTTTCGTCGCTGGAACCAAGCGCTTTGGGGCCGATTCTGGCAAGCGGTAACGGGCCGGCCACCGGGCTCCCGCGGGCGTCCCGGCCCTCGACTGGTGAAAAGGCCGGTCTTGACCGCCGTCGGGCCTTTGCAGAGCCCGCGCCGCAGCGCATATGGGGCGGGTTGCCCCTTTTTCTACCCGTAAGGACCACCCCACCATGGCCGAAGCTCCCCGGATCTCGTTTAGCCCCGTGACCGCGTCTAAGCCGGGTGGGAGCTTGGTGCTCTTCTGCGATGATGGGTTGAAGTTTGGGCGTTATGCGACTGAAACGCTAGGAGCGGCAGCTGGTCTGGTCGCACGGGCCGCCAAAGTGGAGCAGTTCACTGGCAAGAGCGGCTCCGTCCTCCAATTGATCATGCCCGAGGGGCTTAAAGTCGACCGGCTGTTCGTCCTCGGCATCGGCAAGGTGGCCGAGTTGAAGTCCGAGGATTTCGTCAAGCTGGGGGGCGCGGCCATGGGCAAACTGCCCAAGGCAGGGGATGCGACGGTCGTCGCCGATCTGCCGGAGGCGGGCAGGGGCAAGGACGGCGGCAAAGACAGTGGCATGAATGCCGAGCAGGCCGCCGACCTGGCGCTTGGTATGCTGCTGCGTGCTTACGCCTTCGAGCAGTACAAGACAAAGCGCAAGCCGGACGAGAAACCCGCTGGAAAGCGCACCGTCGCCATCGCGACCACTGACGTCGCCGCCGCGCGCAAGGCTTTCGGCGCGCGCGAGGCCATCGCAGGAGGCGTGCTCACGGCGCGCGATCTGGTCAACGAGCCGCCGAATGTTCTCTTTCCGGAAGAGTTCGCCCGTCGCACGCTCGCGCTGAAGAAGGCCGGCTGCACCGTCGAGGTGCTCAACATGGCCGCCCTGAAGAAGCTCGGCATGGGAGCGCTGCTCGCTGTCGGCCAGGGCTCGGCCCGCGAGAGTCGCGTCGTTGTGATGCGCTGGGACGGCGGCAAGAAGGGCGAGGCGCCTGTCGCGTTCATCGGCAAGGGTGTGTGCTTCGACACCGGCGGCATTTCGATCAAGCCGGCCGCCGGCATGGAGGACATGAAGGGCGACATGGCGGGCGCGGCCTGCGTCGTCGGCCTGATGCAAGCGCTGGCCTCGCGCAAGGCCAAGGTCAACGCCATCGGCGTCATCGGTCTGGTTGAGAACATGCCGGATGGTAATGCGCAGCGCCCTGGCGACATCGTCAAGTCAATGTCGGGCCAGACCATCGAGATCATCAACACAGATGCCGAGGGCCGTCTCGTACTCGCCGATGTGCTTTGGTACACGAAGGAGAAGTACAAGCCGCAATTCATGGTCAACCTGGCGACGCTCACCGGCGCGATAATCGTTGCATTGGGCCACGAATATGCGGGCTTGTTCTCAAACAACGACGAACTCAGCGAGCGTCTGACGGCGAGCGGCGAGGCGACCGGCGAACTCGTTTGGCGCATGCCGCTGTCGGCGGCGTTCGACAAAATGATCGATTCGAAGTTCGCCGACATGAAGAACACCGGCGGCTCGCGCGCCGGCGGCTCGATCACGGCGGCGCAGTTCCTGCAGCGCTTCGTCGACAAGACGCCTTGGGCGCATCTCGATATCGCCGGCACCGGCATGGATTCGCGCCAGAACGAGATCAACAAGAGCTGGGCGTCGGGCTGGGGCGTGCGCCTGCTCGACCGGCTGGTGGCGGAGTATTACGAGGATTGAGCGCTGGCGCCGCGCCACACAAACCATGACCGAAGTTCTCTTCTACCACCTGCAAGGCCAGAAGCTCGAAGGCGTGCTGACGCCGCTGATCGAGAAATCGATCGAGCGCGGCTGGCGCGTCGCAGTGCAGGGGACGAGCGAGGAGCGCATCGAAGCGCTCGACTCCCATCTGTGGACCTACCGCGAGGATGGCTTTCTGCCGCACGGCACCTGGCGCGAACAGGAAGCCGCGCAACAGCCCGTGCTGCTCACCGTCAACGACACCAATCCGAATGCCGCGACCGTGCGGTTTCTGATCGACGGTGCCGGACTGCCGGCCGACGCCGAGGCCTATGAGCGTATCGTACTGGTGTTCAACGGCGATGACGACGAGGCCGTGGCGCAGGCGCGCGGCTTCTGGACCGACGCCAAGGCCAAAGGTTTCGCCGCCACCTATTGGCAGCCGGACGAACAGGGCCGCTGGGTCAAAAAGGCCTGATTATACTGCTTCGGCTCTATGCTGGTTAAGCGTGCTCGGCCACTGGCCGAGTTGCCGCCGCCATTGTGATGACGCAAAATAGGTTTTAAGGGACAAGACGATAGTTGGGCGCCGATCGTGTCGGCGAAAGGTCTGATCCGGGGATGGTTGTCTTGGTGCGTGACGTGAGATCGAAACTGGCTATGGCAGGCACGGCGCTCCTGGCGCTCGCTGTCGGCGGCTGCGGTAGCATGAGCGACACCTTCAAGTCCGACGCCGGCTGGTTTTCGAAGCCTATGAGCAGCCTGCTGTCCCGCGAGGACGGTTCGGGTTCGGCAGGCACGAACAAGAATTTCTCGCTGGGGCCGAGCGGCCCCGTTGCGCCGGAAGACCTGGTCAATGCCGACGGCAGCTGCGCGGCCGCAGCGCCCGAGCCGGCGGCATCGACAAGTCCCGCTGCCGCGCCGCAGGTCGGCTCCGTGGCGGGCGATCTCGCCGGCGGCGCCATGCCGGCGAGCGGTGATGCTCCGGTCCTCGGTGGCGTCGCGCTCGGCATGGCCGAGTGTCAGGTCGTGCGCCGCGCGGGCGCGCCGAGCAACGTCGCCATCAGCGCGGCGGAGAACAACGAGCGCAAGGTGGTGTTGACCTATGCCGGCGGCAACTGGCCGGGAGTCTACACGTTCGTGTCCGGTCGCCTGAAGGTGGTCGATGCGTTACCGGAAGCGCAGAAGCCCAAGCCGGTAGCGAAAAAGAAGCCGGCGCCGAAACGCACGCCGGCCCGCGTCAATTAGCGCGATAGAGGCTTACGCCTGCTCCAGTTGGCTCGAGGCCTCGAGCCATTCCTCTTCGGCTTTCGCGATCGCTTCGACGACATTGGCGCGCGTCTTCGACAGTTCCGCGGCGCGCGCGGGGTCCTTCGTGAACAACTCGCCATCCGACAGCGTGTTGTCGAGCTTGGCGAGTTGCTTGTTGAGCTGCGCGATGTCGGCTTCGGCTTTCTGGATTTTCTTGCGCAAAGGCGCGGTCTCGGCGCGCTTTTCGGCGGCGGCGCGCCGCGCTTCCGCCGGATCGACGCGTGGCGCCGCTTTTGACACGGTCGCCTGCTTGCCATCGGACAGGACGTAACGGTGATAGTCCTCGAGATCGCCGTCGAAGGGTTTGACGCGGCCGTTCGCTACCAGCCAGAGCCGATCGACGCAGGCTTCCAGCAGATAGCGGTCGTGCGAGACGAGGATAACGGCGCCGGGGAAGTCGTTGATGGCCTCGATCAGCGCACCGCGGCTGTCGATGTCGAGATGGTTGGTCGGCTCGTCGAGGATGATGAGGTGCGGCGCTTCGAAGGTCGACAGACCCAGCATCAGGCGCGCCTTCTCGCCGCCCGATAGCTTTTCGACCTTGGTATTACCGGCGTCGCCGGAAAAACCGATGGCGCCGACTTTGGCTCTTATCCTGGCTTCCGGCTCGCCGGGCATCAGGCGGCGCACATGATCGTAGGCGCTGTCCTTGAGGTCGAGTTCGTCGACCTGATGCTGCGCGAAATAGCCGACCTTCAAAGGCGCTGCGCGGGTGACAGTGCCGCGCTCGGGCTTGAGCCGTCCGGCGAGCAGTTTCACCAAAGTCGATTTGCCGTTGCCGTTGGCGCCCAGCAGCGCGATGCGATCGTCATTGTCAATGCGCAGCGACACCTCGCTGAGCACCGGGTGGCCGGGCTCGTAGCCGACCGCGACGCCGTCGGTGGCAATGATCGGCGGCGACAAGAGCTTGTCGGGCGCGGGAATGTTGATGGGCCGGACGTCGTCGATCGTCATCGAGACGATCGGCTGCATCTTCGCCAACATCTTTATGCGCGACTGCGCCTGCCGCGCCTTGGTCGCCTTGGCGCGGAAACGATCGACGAAGGCCTGCAAGTGGGCGCGCTGCGCTTCCTGCTTCTTGATCATCTTCTGGTCGAGGGCGAGGCGTTCGCTGCGCAGCCGCTCGTAATCGGAATAGCCGCCTTTGTAGAGCGTCAGCTTTTTGGCTTCGAGGGCGAGGATCTGGTTGACCGAATGATCGAGCAGGTCGCGGTCATGGCTGACCACGATCATGGTATGGGGATATTTGGCCAGATGGTCCTGCAGCCACAAGGTGCCTTCGAGGTCGAGATAGTTGGTCGGTTCGTCGAGCAGCAGGAGGTCCGGCTCGGCGAATAAGGTCGCGGCAAGGGCAACGCGCATGCGCCAGCCGCCGGAGAATTCGGTGCAGGGGCGCTGCTGGTCCGCCGGCGAGAAGCCGAGACCCGACAGGATCGCGGCGGCGCGGGCAGGGGCCGCATGCGCGCCGATATCGGCGAGCCGCGACTGGATTTCGGCGATGCGGTGCGGGTCGGTGGCGGTTTCCGCCTCGGCCAGGAGATCAGTGCGCTCGCTCGGCGCTTTCAGCACCACCTCGAGCAGGCTCTCGGGGCCGTTCGGCGCTTCCTGGGCGAGCCGGCCGATGCGCCAGCGCGGCGGGATACTCACGGAGCCGGTCTCAGCGCCGATTTGGCCGGTGATGACGTTGAACAAAGTTGACTTGCCGGTGCCGTTGCGGCCGATGAGGCCGACGCGCGCGCCGGGCGTGACCCGGGCACTGGCGTCTTCCAGCAGGGAACGGCCGGCGATGCGGACGGTAAGGTTGTCGATAATCAGCATGACGCGCGCCTTGTGGCCGACGCGCTTGCGCCGCGCAATCCCCCTTCGGTTCAGCTCATAGAGCTCAGCCCAATCCCGGTCTGGCGCTGCAGGATCAGCAGGTCGAAGCTCGGCGTCTTGTCATTGCCGAGGATGGCGGTGAGCAAAGCATGAGCCTGTCCCCGGTGATGCGTCTGGTGGTTGAAGAAATGATCGAGAGCCGGCGCCAGCGGTTGCTCGATGGTCTTCTGCGGGGTGGTGACCGTCTTGTAGCGCAGCAGCCCCGACAACTTCTCCTGATCGAGCCCGTCTATGTAGCGATTGATAAGAACGTCTTGCGAGCGGCGCGCCTTGCGTAAATCCTCAAAACTGTCGAACAGGATGGCATCGAGTCCCGGTGGTATCTCGCCGACGCCGGTAAAACGCCGCATCCAGATACGGTCGGCAACCAGGAGATGGTTCAGCGTGCCGTGCAACGATTTGAAAAAGACGCCGCGGTCGGCCCGGTATTCGGCGTCGGGCACCTTGGCGGCAGCGTCATACAGGCGCTCGTTGCACCAGGCATTGTAGGCGGCGAACATCTGGTAGCGGGATTTCATGAATGCCTCCGGCCCTCGCGGAAAAGTCCTTGAAAGGAGAGGAAAACCGGCCTTGCCGGGCCCCCTGCGGCCCCGGTATAAGCCGCCCGCAATCTCCCCTCCAATCAAAGTCGGACATCAGTCCGATCAATTCCACTGAAGGATTTAAACCCGATGGCGGTTGAGCGTACTTTTTCGATCCTCAAGCCCGATGCCACCGAGCGGAACCTGACAGGCGCGATCAATGCCATGATCGAAAAGGCCGGTTTGCGCATCGTCGCGCAGAAGCGCGTGCGCATCACCAAGGAGCAGGCCGAGCAGTTTTACTCCGTGCACAAGGCGCGGCCGTTCTTCGGCGAGCTCGTCGACTTCATGATCTCGGCTCCGGTGGTCGTGCAGGTGCTGGAAGGCGAAGGCGCCATTGCGAAGTACCGTGACGTGATGGGCGCCACCGATCCGTCGAAGGCGGCCGATGGCACCATCCGCAAAACGCACGCCAAGTCGATCGGCGAGAACTCGGTGCATGGCTCGGACTCACCGGAGAACGCGGCGATCGAAATCGCCCAGTTCTTCTCGGGCAATGAAATCGTCGGCTAGGAGCCGGCGTGATCCAGAGAAGGCCGCCCTGATGGGCGGCCTTCTCGCAAAATAAGTCTCCGCAGGCAGCGCGGCGACACATTGGGGAGAAGTGGCCTTGGCGAATTTTCTTGAGATGATCAGTTCCGGATGGGGCCAGATGGGCGGCACCGAATTCTGGGTCGCGCTGGTCAAGATCATCTGGATCAACATCCTTCTCTCTGGCGACAACGCGCTGGTCATCGCCATGGCGTGCCGCGGTCTGCCGCCGCATCAGCGCCGATGGGGGATGATCCTTGGCGCCGGCGTCGCCGTCGGCATGCGCATCGTTTTCACCGGCGTGGTCGCCACATTGATGCTGCTGCCGTGGCTGAAGATCGCGGGCGGTCTGGCGCTGCTCTATATCGCCGCCAAGCTTCTGGTGCCGGACGAGGCCGAGGACGACCACGGCGAGGCGGTGCAGAATCTGTGGCGCGCCGTCCGCATCGTCGCGGTGGCCGACCTGATTATGAGCCTCGACAACGTCATCGCCATCGCCGCTGCGGCGGGCGGCAACATGGCACTTCTGGTCATCGGCCTTGCCATTTCGATCCCGCTGATCGTCGCCGGCGCGGCGCTGATCATGGCACTGCTCGACCGGTTCCCGATCCTGATCTGGGCCGGCGCGGCGCTGCTCGGCTGGATCTCAGGCGAGGTGATCGCCACCGATCCGGTCGTGACGGGATATCTCGCGCAATACGGTTCCAGCACCGCGCATATGGTCGAATATGCCGCGGCGACGGTCGGCGCTGTGCTGGTGCTGACGGTCGGCGGCCTGTGGCGCCGGTCGCGGATGCCGGAGGAAAGCGAAGTCTAAGGCGAAAGCAGGGACGCGGGCGGCAAGGCCGATCTCGCCGCCCGTCGCCGCGACTGACGCGCGACTTGCCGCGACTCCGCCGGTATAGTCGCGGCCATGAACCAGACTGTTCGCCCCCCGAAGCAGGCCGTCCGGATCGGCCATTCGGCCTGTCCGCACGACTGTCCATCGACCTGCGCGCTCGATGTCGAGCTGATCGACGAACGGACCATCGGTCGCGTGCGAGGCGCGCGCGACAACGACTACACGGCCGGCGTCGTCTGCGCGAAAGTGGCGCGCTACGCCGAGCGCGAGCATCATGCCGACCGCCTGATGCATCCGCTGCAGCGCGTCGGCGACAAGGGGTCGCGCGAATTCCGTCGCATTGGCTGGGACGATGCGCTCGATATTGTCGCCGAGCAGCTCTTGAGGGCCGAGGCGCGCCACGGAGCGGAGAGCGTCTGGCCTTACTATTACGCTGGCACCATGGGTCTCGTGCAGCGCGACGGCATCCACCGGCTGCGTCACGTCAAGAAATACTCCGGCTTCCATTCGACCATCTGCGTCAATCCGGCCTGGGCGGGCTTTGCCGCCGGCACCGGCAAGATCGCCGGCAGCGATCCGCGCGAGATGGCCAAGTCCGATCTGGTCGTGATCTGGGGCACCAATCCGGTGAGCACTCAGGTCAATGTCATGACCCATGCGACGCGGGCGCGGAAGGAGCGTGGCGCGAAAATCGCGGCCGTCGATGTCTACATGAACGGCACCATGGAGCAGGCCGATCTGCCGGTGCTCGTGAAGCCGGGCACCGATGGCGCGCTGGCCTGCGCGGTGATGCATTGCCTGTTCCGTGACGGCAAGGCGGACTGGGCCTATCTCGACAAATACACCGATGCCCCGCGTGATCTCGAAGCGCATCTCAAATCGCGCGATCCGCAATGGGCCTCGGCGATCACCGGCACGCCGGTCGAGACCATCGAGGCGTTCGCCCGGCTGATCGGCGAGACCAAGCGCACATATTTCCGGCTCGGTTACGGTTTTGCCCGCTCGCGCAACGGCGCGGCCAATATGCACGCGGCGCTGTCGATCGCGGCGGTCACCGGCGCCTGGCAGTACGAAGGCGGCGGCGCCTTCCACAACAACAACGACATCTTCGGCCTCGACAAATCGCTGATCGAAGGCGTCGATGCCCTCGATCCGTCGGTGCGCATGCTCGACCAGTCGAAGATCGGCCCGATCCTCACCGGCGATCGCGATGCGCTGCAGGGCGGCCCGCCGGTCGATGCGCTGTTCATTCAGAACACCAATCCCATGTCGGTGGCGCCGGACCAGACTCTGGTGAAGCGCGGCTTTGCGCGCGACGATCTGTTCGTCTGCGTCCATGAGCAGTTCATGACCGAGACGGCGGAAGTCGCCGATATCGTGCTGCCGGCGACGACCTTCCTCGAGCATGACGACATCTACCGCGGCGGCGGCCATCAGTACATTTTGCTCGGACCGAAGCTGGTCGAGCCGCCGGGCGAGTGCCGCAGCAATCATGAGGTAATCGCCGCTCTGGCGCAGCGCCTCGGCGCCGAGCACAAGGGCTTTGCCATGAGCTCGCGCGAACTCATCGACGACATGCTGCGCCGCTCGAAGCGCGGCACGCTGGCGGAGCTCGAGGCGAACAAGTGGCTCGATTGCCAACCGCCTTTCGAGAAGGCGCATTATCTCGACGGCTTCAACTGGCCGGATGGCAAGTTCCGCTTCAAGCCGGACTGGCCGCGCGTGCCGTTCCGCAGTCCCTATAATTCAGGGCCGGTCGATGACATGCCGGCATTGCCGGATCATTGGGCCGTGATTGAAGCGGCGGACGCCGAACATCCGTTTCGCCTCACGACGTCGCCGGCGCGGGGCTTTCTGAACTCGACCTTCAATGAGACGCCGACCTCGCTGGCGAGCGAGAAGCGCCCGACGGTGATGATCCATCCGGACGACGCAAGCGCGCAGGGCATTACCGATGGCGACGCGGTGGTGCTCGGCAACACGCGCGGCGAGGTGCGTCTGCATGCCAAACTGTTCGACGGCGTGCGGCGCGGGGTGCTGATCGCGGAATCGATCTGGCCGAATTCGGCCTATCCCGATGGCAAGGGCATCAACACGCTCACCTCGTCGGAGTCCGTCGCGCCGTTCGGCGGCGCGGCGTTTCACGACAACAAGGTGTGGGTCCGCCGCGTCTAAGCGTCATTCCGGGGCGCGCCGTTAGGCGCAAGCCCGGAATCCTGCCGCGCACTTTGAGCATCGGTCTGGATTCCGGATCGCGCGCTTCTGCGCGCGTCCGGAATGACAGCGGAAGCTTACAGTTCCTTGCCGATAAAGCGGTCAGCCGAATAACGACCGCCGCCCTGCATGGCGATCAAGAGCAGCGCGACGCCGATCAGCAGCACGTATTCGTAGCCGCCACCGCTGGCGCCGTAGCCATTGGCGAAATGCACAGCGAACAGCGCCACGGCGATCAGGATGCCGTTGGCCGCGGCGAAGAAGCGGGTGAACAGGCCGAGGACCAGCGCGATGCCCCCGACGGTTTCGAAGGCCATGGTCACATAGGCCAGCGGAAGCGCCGGTTCGAGGCCGTTCTTGGCCATGATGTTGGCGGCGACCGCGGCCGCGCCGATCTTGTACTTGAACGCGACGTGCATCAGGAACATGACGCCAACGACGACGCGCAGCAGGGCATAGGCGATGTCGCCCATCCCGGCATAGAAGCCGGCGAGGCCGGGAATAAGCAGTTTGTTATTGTTCAAGACAGTGCCTCATTTGAGGTTATGCGGGAGCATCGAGCTAGATGAGCGTGATGCGTCTTCCAACTCACAATGACGTGTGACCAGTTACACGGATGTTAGTGCGCGGTCTTACGCCACGGGGATGAGCGCGCCGGCGTCCGGCACCGGCTTGCCATCGATCAGGCAGCGGCCATCGACGACCTGAACGCGGCCTTCGGCGACGAGCTTCAGCGACGCCGGATAGATGGTGTGCTCGACCTTGAGCACCCGCGCGCCGAGTGTCGCTTCTGTATCGTCGGGACGCACCACGACCGCCCCCTGCATGATGATCGGACCGGCATCCATTTCCGGCACGACAAAGTGAACGGTGGCGCCATGCACCTTGGCGCCGGCCTCGAGCGCGCGCTTGTGCGTATCGAGACCCTTGAAGGCCGGCAGCAGGGCCGGATGGATGTTGAGCATGCGCTCCTTCCACAGCGCCACGAATTCGGGCGTCAGGAGTCGCATGAAGCCGGCGAGGCAGACGAGTTCGATGCGATGAGCGATGAGCACCTCGTGCATCGCCCGATCGAAGGCGGCGCGATCCTTGCCGAACGGCTTGTGGTCGATGATCGCCGTTTGGATGCCGGCCTTGCGCGCGGTGTCGAGGCCGCCGGCGTCCGCGATGTTGGAGAGGACGAGCGCAATCTCGGCGGGATAGTCGGACGCCTTCGCAGCCTCGATCAGCGCCGCCATGTTGGAGCCGCGGCCGGAGATCAGAACGGCGACGCGCTTCCTCGGCATCGCGCTACAGCTTGAGATCGAGCGTGCCGTCATAGACGACGCGCTCCTCACCGTCGGCGCGGATGACGCTGCCGATGGTGGTGACCTTCTCGCCGGCCTTGGCGAAGGCGTCGGCCACCGCGGCGGCGTCCTTCGGCGCGACGACGACGATCATGCCGACGCCGCAATTGAAGGTCCGCAGCATCTCGTGAGGCGCGATGTTGCCGACCTCTGCCAGCCAGCGGAATACCGGCGGTGCGTTGACCTTTGTCAGATCGATGCGGGCGCCGAGCGCCTTGGGTAGCACGCGCGGGATGTTGTCGGGGAAGCCGCCGCCCGTGATATGGGCGAGGCCTTTCACTGCCTTGGTCGCACGGATCGCGGCGAGACAGGATTTCACATAGATGCGCGTCGGCGTCAGGATCGCTTCGCCAAGCTGCTGATGCGGCGCGAAAGGCGCCGGCGTGCTCCACAGGAGCCCGCTCTTGGCCACCACCTTGCGCACCAACGAATAGCCGTTGGAGTGCACGCCGGAAGAGGCGAGGCCGAGGATAACGTCGCCTTCGGTAATGTCCGGCCGCGGTAGTACCTCGCCGCGCTCGACCGCGCCGACGGCAAAGCCGGCGAGGTCGTAGTCGTCGCCCTGGTACAGGCCCGGCATCTCGGCTGTCTCGCCGCCGATCAAGGCGCAGCCGGCATCTCGGCAGCCGACGGCGATACCGGCGACCACTGCGGCGCCGATCTCCGGCTCCAGCTTCCCGGTGGCGTAGTAGTCGAGGAAAAAGAGGGGTTCGGCGCCCTGGACCACGAGGTCGTTGACGCTCATTGCGACGAGGTCGATGCCGATGGTCTCGTGGCGGCCGGTCTCGATAGCGATCTTGACCTTGGTGCCGACCCCATCATTGGCGGCGACCAGGATCGGGTCCTTGAAGCCGGCCCGTTTCAGGTCGAACAGGCCGCCAAAACCGCCGATCTCGGCGTCGGCGCCGGGGCGCGCCGTGGCGCGGACCATGGGCTTGATCAGGTCCACCATCCGGTTGCCGGCGTCGATGTCGACGCCCGCCTGCGCATAGGTCAGGCCGGTATCTTTTGGGGCCTTATCCGCCATCCTGGCTCTCCGGGGCGGCAAACCGTGCCCGCCCGCCTTCATTTGGCCGTCGCTTACGTGGAAAAGGCCGTTCGCGCAATGCCGCGCGCCCCGTTATACTCCACTTGAATACCTTCCGATGTGGCCCCGTGCCGGGGGCGTTACGTGAGCCGGGTCTGGCGTTGAGCATTCCGAACCTTATTACGCTGGCGCGCATCCTCATGGTGCCCGTCGTGGTCTGGGCGATCGCCTCGCATACGATGTGGCTCGCCTTCGTTCTATTTCTGGTGGCAGGCGTGAGCGACGCCGTCGACGGTTTTCTTGCCAAGCGCTTCGGCATGACGACGGAACTCGGGGCTTACCTCGACCCGCTGGCCGACAAGGCGCTGATCGTCTCGATCTATCTGACGCTTGGGATCAACGGGGACATCCCGCCATGGCTGGTGATCCTGGTGGTGTCGCGGGATATCCTGATCGTCGGAGGCATCATCTTGTCCTGGCTCATGGATAATCCGCTGAAGATCAAGCCGCTGTGGGTGTCCAAGCTCAACACCGTGGCGCAGATCGCCTTTGCCTGCGTGGTGCTGGGCTCGCTCGGCTTCAATCTCCAGGTGCCGACGCTGCGGCTGGTCCTGATGGGCGCGGTCGCGGTGCTGACGCTGCTATCGATCGGCGCTTATCTCAACGAATGGGTCCGCCACATGAACGCTCCGAAAGCGCACTCGTGACCGGCCCGGAAGCGAGCCCGCCGAATGGCGGGGTGACACTGCAGCGCCAGATGACGTTCTGGCTGGTGGCGCTCGCCATCTTCGTGCTGCTGCTGTGGTTGCTGGCCGACATCCTGCTGCCGTTCATCGCCGGCCTTGCCATCGCCTATTTCCTGGCGCCGCTTGTCGACCGGTTCGAACGCATGGGCGTGAACCGCATGATCGCGGCGCTGGGCATCATCACGTTGGTGGTGTTGTTGATCGTGTTGGTGTTGTTGCTGGTGTTGCCGCTGCTCGGCGGTCAGCTCGGCGCGCTGATCCAGAACATCCCGACTTACGTGACCAAGCTGCGCACGCTGATCAGCGACCCGGGCATTCCGTGGCTGAACAAGCTGGTCGGCAGCGGTATCGGCAGCGACAAGGGCATCAGCGATCTGCTCACGCAGGGCGCCGGCTGGATCACCACCTTCCTGACCGGACTATGGTCCGGCGGACGGGCGATCGTGTCGCTGTTTTCGCTGATCGTGGTGACGCCGGTCGTCGCCTTCTACCTGCTGTATGACTGGCACCGCATGGTGACCACCGTCGACAGCTGGATCCCGGTCCGTCAGCGCGACACGGTGCATCAGCTCGTGCACGAAACCGATGACGCCATCGCCGGCTTCGTGCGCGGCCAGGCCGCGGTCTGCGTCATCCTCGGCACCTTCTACGCGGTGGCGCTGACCCTGACGGGCCTGAATTTCGGCCTGCTGATCGGCATGATTGCCGGCCTCATCACCTTCATCCCCTATGTCGGCTCGATGACCGGACTCGTCCTGTCGGTCGGCGTCGCGGTGGCGCAGTTCTGGCCGGACTACACCTGGATCATTGTCGTCATCGTCATCTTCTTCGTCGGGCAGTTCATCGAGGGGAATATCCTGTCGCCGAAGCTGGTCGGCGAAAGCGCCGGGCTGCATCCGGTCTGGGTGATCTTTGCGCTGCTCGCCTTCGGCTACCTGTTCGGCTTCGTCGGCCTGCTGGTCGCCGTGCCGGTGTCGGCGACCATTGGCGTTCTGGCGCGCTTCGCGCTCCGACGCTACCTCGCAAGTCCGTATTATACGGGCGAGACCACAAAGTAGGCGGCAAGTAAACGTCATGTCAGTGCGTCACAACAGCGACAATCTGCAGCGCGCGAGTGCGCCGCGTCAGCTCGTGCTCGCGCTCGATCATGCAATCTCCTATGCGCGCGAGGATTTCCTCGAAGGACCGTCGAATGCCAAGGCTTTGGCGCTGATCGAGCGCTGGCCGGACTGGCCGAGCCGGTTGATGGCGCTGGTCGGTCCGGAAGGATCGGGCAAGAGTCATCTCGCCGCGATCTGGGCAGCGACCAGTGGCGCGCGCGTCATCTCGGCCAAGCGCCTCGGCGAGACCGATCTGCCGCAATCGCTGGCGACCGGGGCATTGGTGGTCGAGGACCTCGATACGCCGGAGCTGGACGAGCGGGCGCTGTTTCACCTGATCAATCTGGCGCGCGAGGAGGGGGCCGACATCCTGTTCACCTCGCGGGTTTCGCCGCCGTCGCTCCCGGTTAAAATCCGCGACCTGCAATCGCGCCTGCGCATGCTGCCGGTGGTGGAACTGGAAGCGCCGGACGACGCGCTGCTGCGGGCGCTGCTGGTGAAGCTCGCCGCCGACCGGCAACTGGCGGTCGACGCCGCGCTGGTGAACTTCCTCGCCAACCGCATCGAGCGCTCGTTCGCCGGTGCGCACCGGGCGGTGGCGGAACTCGACGAGGAAGCGCTGCGCCGGCAGCGGCCGGTGACCCGGGCGCTCGCCGCCGAGCTGTTCAGGGCGACTTAACGCCCTTACCCTAAGGTCTCGACCTCACGCATGTGCCTGGCCGCTACGTCATGCCGGGACCATGATCGTGGCCTATGTCCGTGGCAGCCTCAGGTTCAGCCTTAACATGACTGAAGACACGCAAGCTGCTGTTTCAAAACGGGAAAGCGCCGGTTCGGCGCGGGCCGCATCGGCTGCGCCGGAGCCGGCCGAACCGGCGGTCCGCGAGCGACCCGAACGCTTCATCAACCGGGAAATCTCCTGGCTGCAGTTCAACCGGCGGGTCCTCGAGGAGGCCGCCAACGAGAACCACCCGCTGCTGGAGCGGGTGCGCTTCCTGTCGATTTCGGCCAACAACCTTGATGAATTCTTCATGGTCCGAGTCGCCGGCCTCAAGGGCCAGGTGCGGCAAGGTATCACTACCCGCAGCCCCGAGGGGCTGACGCCGGCCGAGCAGCTTGCCCAAATTCGCGCGGCGGTGTCGCAACTCGCCTATGACCAGCAGCATCGCTGGCTCGAGCTGCGCGACGATCTGGCGGAGGCCGGCATCAGCCTGGTCGATGGCGTCAAGCTCACTAAAGCTGAGAAGACCTGGCTCGAAGACCATTTCCTCACTCACATTTTTCCGCTGCTGACGCCGCTGGCGATCGACCCGGCGCATCCGTTTCCGTTCATCCCCAATCTCGGCTTCTCGATGGCGCTGCAACTCACGCGCGGCCGCGACGGCAAGCTGATGAACGCGCTGATCCGTATGCCGCAGAAGATCGATCGCTTCATCCGGCTACCGGCGACGGGCGACCAGAGCATCCGCCTTATTACGCTGGAGGAGGCGACAGCGCTGCATGTCGGCAAGTTGTTCCCCGGCTATACGGTGAAGGGCGCGGGCTCGTTTCGGGTCATTCGCGATTCCGATCTGGAAATCGAAGAAGAAGCCGAAGACCTGGTGCGTCTGTTCGAGACGGCGCTGAAGCAGCGCCGCCGCGGTTCGGTGATCCGGCTCGAAATCGATGCCACGATGCCGGTCGAACTGCGCGACTTCGTGCAGCGTGCCCTGGCGGTGGCCGACGACGAGGTGTTCAATGTCGATGGCGTGCTGGCCATCAACGATCTGTCGCAACTGACGCGCATCGATCGGCCCGATCTCGAATTCACGCCTTATAATCCGCGCTATCCGGAGCGTATCCGCGATCATGGCGGCGATGCCTTTGCCGCTATCCGGAAGAAGGACTTGATCGTCCATCACCCGTATGAATCGTTCGACGTTGTGGTGCAGTTCCTGCAGCAGGCGGCGCGCGATCCGAACGTGGTCGCGATCAAGCAGACTTTGTACCGCACCTCGGCGGAAAGCCCGATCGTCAAAACCTTGGTCGAGGCGGCGGAGGCCGGCAAATCGGTGACCGCGCTGGTCGAACTGAAAGCGCGTTTCGACGAAGAAGCCAACATTCGCTGGGCCCGCGACCTCGAACGCGCCGGTGTCCAGGTGGTCTACGGCTTCATCGAACTCAAGACCCACGCCAAGCTGTCGCTGGTGGTGCGCCGCGAGGGCGGGGCGCTCGCGACCTATTGCCATGTCGGCACCGGCAACTATCACCCGGTAACGGCCCGCATCTATACCGACCTGTCGTTCTTCACCGCCGATCCGGTCATCGCGCGCGATGTGGCGCGCATCTTCAACTACATCACTGGTTATGCCGAGCCGGCCGAGCTCGAGCGCATGGCGATGTCGCCGGTGACCTTGCGCGCCCGCATTATCGATCACATCAGGCGCGAGACCGCCAACGCCAAAGCGGGTAAGCCGGCGGCGATCTGGATGAAGATGAATTCGCTGGTCGATCCCGACATCATCGACGCGCTGTACGATGCGTCGGCCGCCGGTGTGCAGGTCGACATCGTGGTGCGCGGCATATGTTGCCTGCGGCCGGGCGTACCCGGCCTGTCGGACAATATCCGCGCCAAGTCGATTGTCGGCCGCTTCCTGGAGCATGCGCGCATTTACTGCTTCGGCGACGGTCACGCGCTACCGCATCCCAAGGCCGCGGTTTATTTCTCCTCCGCCGACATGATGCCGCGCAATCTCGACCGCCGCGTTGAAGTGCTGTGCCCGATCGTCAATCCGACGGTGCACGAGCAGGTCCTCGGCCAGATCATGGTCGCCAATCTGCGGGACAATGAGCAGAGCTGGAAGGTCTTGCCGGACGGCGCATCGACGCGCATAAAGGCCGCGCCGGGCGAGGAACCGTTCAACGCCCACAAGTACTTCATGACGAATCCGAGCTTGTCGGGCCGTGGTAAATCGCTCAAGGACTCCTCGCCGCGCAGCCTCATCCGCCGTCTCATCGAAGGCGCGTAAGGCGATCAAAAGCCCGGGGAAAACCGAATCGGTGAAGGGCCGGCTCGACCACGGGCCGGCGATCGCCGTCATCGACATCGGCTCGAATTCGGTACGTCTCGTCATCTACGAAGGGCTGACGCGGTCGCCGACGCCGATCTTCAACGAGAAGGTGCTCGCCGGTCTCGGCCGGCAGGTGCAGACCACCGGGCTGCTGGCGCAGGACGCCATCGATACCGCGCTGCGGGCGCTGGTGCGCTTCAAGGCGCTGTGCGACATCCAGCACGTCCGCACCATTTATCCGATCGCAACGGCGGCTTGCCGCGACGCCCGCAACGGCCGGGCCTTCATCTCGGCGGCCGAGCGCATTCTCGGCAGCAGAATCGAAATTCTGTCCGGCAAGCGCGAGGCGCAGCTCACCGCCTACGGCGTCGTGTCCGGCATTCACAAGCCGGACGGTATCGTCGGCGATCTCGGCGGCGGCTCGCTCGAACTCGTCGATGTGCGTGGCCAGACCGTCAAGCGCGGCCTGACCTTGCCGCTCGGAGGACTGGCGCTGCAGGACCTGACCGGCCGTTCGATCAAGAAGGCCGAGAAGCTGGTCGAGCAGGCTTTCTCCAATCTCGATATCATGAATGCAGGGGTGGGGCGCACCTTCTACGCCGTCGGCGGCACCTGGCGCGCGCTGGCGCGGCTGCATATGTGGCAGACCGGCTATCCGTTCCACGTCATGCATAACTACCGCATCTCGGCGCGCGAAGCGCTGGAGTTCTCGCGGCTGGTGCACCGCGTCGATACCGAGACGCTATCGAAGATCGAAGTCGTCAACTCGGCGCGTCGTCCGCTGCTGCCTTACGCGGCGCTGGTGCTGGAAAATCTGGTACGCAGCCTCAAGCCGAAGGAAGTGATCATCTCGGCGATGGGCGTGCGTGAGGGGCTGCTCTATTCATTGCTCGACAGCCCCGAGCGCGCCCGCGATCCGCTAATCTCGGCGGCGGCCGATCTCAACGTGCTGCGCTCGCGCGCGCCGCGCCACGGCGAGGAACTGGTCGACTGGACCGACCGTTTCATTGCCTCGTCGGGGCTTGATGAAACGGCGGAGGAGGCGCGGCTGCGCCATGCCGCGTGCCTGTTGGCCGACATCGGCTGGCGCGCCCATCCGGATTATCGCGGCGAGCAGGCGATGAACATCATCGCGCATGGCCCCTTCGTCGCCATCGATCATCCCTCCCGCACCTATATCGCGCTGTCGGTGTTCCTGCGGCACACCGGATTGAACGAGGAAGAGCTGCCGTCGCGCATTCGCGAACTGGCGACGCCCTATATTCTCGACCGCGCCCGCGTGCTCGGGGCGGCCATGCGCGTCGCCTACATCCTCACCGCGGGGCAGGACGGCGTATTGCCGCAAGTGCCGATGCGGGTGGTGCGCGGCAGGCTGGTGCTGAAGCTGACCGGGCCTTACGCCAAGCTGTTCACCGAACGTGTGTCCGGCCGCCTGCGCCAACTGGCGCGGCTCATCGGCCGGGAAGCGGTGGTGGAGACCTGAGGTTTTTCACTGCTGACGGATAGTTTCTCCGGTCATCCCCGCGAAAGCGGGGATCCAGCTCTTGCTTGTTGTCTTGGCTTTCTGGGTTCCCGCTTGCGCGGGAACAAACGGAATTAAATTCAGCTCGTCCGGATCAAATCTGCAAACCGCTCCACTTCCTCCGCCGTCGTCTGGAACGACGTCACCAGCCGCACGACGACATTGCCCGCGCCGTCGGCATCCCAGCGATAGAACACCGCCCCGGCGGCCTGCAGCCTGTCGCACAGCGCGGCGGGCAGGGCGGCGAACACTTCGTTGGCCTCGACCGGCCATTTCGGCGCAAAGCCCGCTTTGGTGAGGCCGTCGCTCAGGCGGTCGGCCATGCCGTTGGCATGGCGCGCAAGGCGCAGCCACAGATCGCCGTCGAGGAAGGCTTCCATCTGCGCGGCGATGAAGCGGTGCTTGGAGAGCAGCGCGCCGCCGCGCTTGCGCCGGGCCGACATGCCCTCGGCGCGCTTGGGGTCGAAGAAGATCACGGATTCCGCACCCATGGCACCGCCTTTGGTGGCGCCGAAGGAGAGCACATCGACGCCGGCCTGCCATGTCGCTTCTGCGGGCGAAGCATTCAGCCGTACCAGCGCGTTGCCAAAGCGGGCGCCGTCCATGTGCAGCGCGGCCCCGTGTTCATGCGCGATATCGGCCAGCGCGCGGATCTCCGCGACGCGATAGATGGTGCCGGCTTCCGAGGCCTGCGAGATCGACACCGCCGCCGGCGTGACATGATGCGGCGGGCCCCAGGACGCCTTGTTGTCGAGGCGGGCTTTCAGCGTGTCGGCGGATATTTTGCCGTTGTCACCGGGCAGTTCGACGAGCTTGATGCCACCGCCGAAAAATTCCGGCGCGCCGCATTCGTCGACCGCGATATGCGCGTCTTCATGGCACAGCACTGCGCCCCAGGGCGGCGTGACATGCGCCAGCGCCAGCGCATTGGCGCCCGTGCCGGTCGGAACGAGAAACACGGCGACGTCACGCTCAAACAGCTCGGAAAACTTTTTCTCGACGCGGCGCGTCCAGTCATCATTGCCATAGCCGAGGGCGAAGCCTTCATTGGCGCGCGCCAGCGCCGCCATGATTTCGGGCGCGACGCCGGCCGTGTTGTCGCTGGCGAAGTTCATGTCCCCAGCGGCCTCACCATGATGCCGTTCGACTGCAAGGTTTCCTTGACCACGCGCGCCACCTCGGCTGAGTTGGCGCGGTCGCCATGCAGGCACAGAGTCGAGACGGAGACGTCGATGTCGCGGCCGTCGACTTTGGTCAGCTTGCCTTCGCGGACGACGCGGAGGGCACGCTGCGCCACGACCTTGGAATCGCGCAGTTTGGCGACTCTTTCGATGATCAGCCCGCCATCGTCGTAATCGAGGTCGATGAAGGCCTCGCGGGCGACCCGCGCGCCGGCCGCTTCCGCCGCATCGGCGCCGGGACCGGCGAGCAGCACGAGGAACATCTCCGGATCGTAGGCGGCGATGGCCGCGCCGAGCGCCTTCGACAGCACCATGTCGATCGAGCACGCCTTGTAGAACGCGCCATGCGGTTTCACATGGGCGACCTTCATGCCTTCGCTGCGTGCGATCGCGGTGAGGGCGCCGAGCTGATAGAGCGTGTAATCGACCATCTCGTCGGGCGCGATGGTCATCATGCGGCGACCAAAACCCATGAGATCGGGAAAGGACGGATGCGCGCCGATGGCGATGCCGGCCTGCTTGGCGATGCGGACGGTGGCGCGCATGGTCGCCGGATCGCCGCCATGAAAGCCGCAGGCGATGTTCACGGACGACACATGCGGCAGGAACGAGGCGTCGTCGCCGAGCGTCCAGCGGCCGTAGCTTTCGCCGGCATCGCCGTTGATGTCGATGGATGCCGGCATCAGTCAACCCTTCTCGCTGGCGACCACGCGGCCTTTCTCGATGGCCAGCGCCAGCTTGCCGTGCTTGAGCGCCAGCGCCTTGTCGCCGAACAGTTCGCGCCGCCAGCCCTTGAGCGCCGGCACGTCGGCGTTGTCGTCGGCGGCGATGCGGTCGAGGTCGTCCACGGTAGCGATGACCTTGGCAGCCACAGCGTGGCTCTCCGATGTCATGCGCAGCAGTACCTTGAGCAGTTCGACAATGGCCGCGCCATTTTGCGCCGGGCGCGAGCGCTCGAAGCGCGGCAGCGTCTTCGGGTCGCGTTCGAGGCCCCGCGTCACGGCCTCCACGATTTGCTCGCCCCAGCGCGAACGTTCGAAGCCCTTGGGCAGCGAGCGCAACTGGCCGAGCCGTTCGATCGTGGTCGGCATCTGCGTCGCGACATCGCCGACGACGTCGTCCTTGAGCACGCGCGAGCGCGGCACGTCGCGGGTCTGCGCCTCGCGCTCGCGCCAGGCCGCCACTTCCATCAGCACCGCAAGTTCCTTCGGCTTGCGCACGCGCGTCTTGAGCCGCTCCCACGCTCGCTCCGGGTCCATGCGATAAGTCTCGGGCGAGGTGAGCACGCCCATCTCGGACTCGACCCAGCTGGCGCGGCCGCGCTTGGCCAGATCGGCGGCTAGCTTGACGTAGACGGCGCGCAAATGCGTGACGTCGGACAGTGCGTAGGATACTTGCGCGTCGGTGAGCGGCCGGCGAGTCCAGTCGGTGAAGCGGTTCGACTTGTCGAGCACGTCGCCGGTGATGCGCTGCACGAGCTGGTCGTAGGAAATGGAATCGCCATAGCCGAGCACCATGGCGGCGACCTGCGTATCGACGATCGGATGCGGAATGGTCTTGGCCATGTTCCACATGATTTCGATGTCCTGCCGCGCGGCATGAAACACCTTGATGACCTTCTCATTGGCCATCAGTTGAAAGAACGGTGCAAGGTCGATGCCCGGGGCCAGCGCGTCGATGACGACGGCTTCGTCGTCGGTCGCCATCTGCGCGACGCAGAGCAGGGGATAATAGGTGGTCTCGCGGAGGAATTCGGTGTCGACGGTGACGAATTCGTGGCTCGCCATGCGCTCGCAAACAGCGGCGAGCTCGGCGGAGGTCGTAACAAGGGGGGACATCAACGAGAAGCCTTCTCAGCGTTGTGCGTTCATCACGCACGGTTTCGGAAACCGGATATCAGCGTTTGACCTTGCCGCGCACCGGCGGCATGTGGATGAACTCCCAGGGGCTGGGCATGGCGCCGACCGGCACCTCGATAACAGAGGGCTCGCCCGCCTTGAAGGCATCGCGCAACGCGCCGCGCAATTCTTCCGGATTCCGGGCGCGGATGCCGCGGGCGCCGAAACTCTCGGCAAACTTGACGAAGTCCGGGTTGGCGAGATCGGAGGCGATCACCCGGTTGCCGAACTGCTCCTGCTGGATACGCCGCACATTGCCGAAGGCGCCGTCGGTAAAGACGATGGCGGTGAGCGGGATGCGGTGCCGCATGGCGGTGGCCAGTTCATTGGCCGTGAACATGAAGCCGCCGTCGCCGTTGATCGAGACCACCGGCACGTCGCTCCTCGCATGCTGCGCGCCGAGCGCGGTGGCATAACCCCAGCCGAGATTGTCCTGATAGCCGGGCGACAGGAAGGTGCGCGGCTTGTAGACCGGGAGGGCGAGGCGGGCGGCAAAGCCGATCTGCGTGACCTCGTCGACATAGATGCCGTCCTCGGGCAGTTCAGTGCGAATGGCGTCGAGGAATTCCAGTTGCGGCCCGAGTTTGGCCAGCCGCGCGCGCATCCTGGCCTGCCGCTCGTGCATCTCGTCAGCGCGGGGTGCGCGCTTGTCATTGGTCTTGCTGAGCGTGTCGATGAGCCGGCGCAGCACGGGCGCGGCATTGCCGATCAGCGCCACGTCCGGCTTGTGGAATTTGGCGGCGCCTTCGGCGGTGGCGTTGACGTTGACGATCTTGAGATCACGGTCGATGCCCCATTGTGTCATCGGCGCGAACAGTCTTGTGCCGATGGCGAGCACGGCGTCCGCCTCGCCCCACAGTTCATGACCGAGGGGCAGGTTGACGGCGAAGGGGCTTCGTCCATCGAGAATGCCCTTGCCACGGCGATAGGCCAGAACGGGCGCTTGCAGCATGTCCGACAGGCAGGTCACTTCGGGGGATGCGTCAAGCGCGCCGGCGCCGACGACGATGAGAATACGTTTGGCCTTGCCGAGCATTTTGGCCGCGCGCTTGATCGCGTCGTCGTCGATACGCGGCTGGCGGGGCGGGGAAGGTGCCGGGATCGGCTCCACCTTGCCGCGCGCCCCCCAGACATTGATGGCGCATTCGAGCGCCGCCGGGCCCGGCCGGCCTTCGGCCATGGACCGGATCGCCTTGGCGACCTTGGCTGGCGCCTCAGCGGCGCCATGCAACATCACGGTGTGGTCGACCAGCCGCGACAGGATGCCGGCCTGGTCCTTGATCTCGTGCAGGTGGTCCTGGCCGCGGCCGATCGCTTCGGCCGGAATCTGGCCGATCAGCGCCAGCACCGGGGCGTTCATGCCATAGGCGGTCAGCAGCGCCGCGCCCGAATTCAGAAGCCCTGGGCCGGGCACCACCGAATAAGCCTGCGGCTTGCCGGTTGCCAGGGCCGCGCCCAGCGCCATATAGGCCGCGCCCTGTTCGTGGCGGGTATGAACGACCGCGAGCCGGTCGGCGGCGCGAGCCAAGGCGTCGAAGAGATGGTCGTTATGGACCCCGGGCAGGGCGTAAATCGTCTTCAGTCCGTGGGCGAGCAAGGTCTCGACCGTGGCCTCGGCCGTGGACATGTCGGTTAGGGCCGTTTTGGCCTTCTTTGGGGCCTTGGTGGCAGGCTTTCTGGCAGCTGATTTTGGCATTGCTTACCCGGACACTCCCCCTGGAGGGTAAGTGTGCAGGCTCCCTTCGAGTCTGTCGAGGCGCGGATTTGCAGGGCTTTCCAGCGGCTTCGGGCAGGTCCGGGCTCGGCTTGACAAAGCCCACCCCCCATGCGTTTTTCGCCCGCCTCCACCCCAATCCGTGAATCGTTTGCCGGAATAGCCCCGAATGTCACTGCATCGCTATCGTTCCCACACCTGCGGCGCGCTGCGCGAGAGCGACATCGGCAAGGAAGTCCGCCTGTCGGGCTGGTGCCACCGCATCCGCGACCATGGCGGTGTGCTGTTCATCGACCTGCGCGACCACTACGGCATCACGCAGGTGGTGTGCGACCCGGATTCCAAGGCGTTCAAGCTCGCCGAGACCCTGCGCTCGGAGTGGGTGATCCGCGTCGACGGCAAAGCCCGCCAACGCCCCGAAGGCACCGAAAACCCCGACCTCCCGACCGGCCAGGTCGAGGTCTATGTCTCCGAGATCGAGGTGCTCGGCGCCGCCGCCGAACTGCCGATGCCGGTGTTCGGCGATGCCGATTATCCGGAAGACATCCGCCTCAAGTACCGCTTCCTCGATTTGCGCCGTGAGAAGCTGCACAACAACATCATGCTGCGCGGCCGCGTCATCGACTCGATCCGCAAGCGCATGAAGGATTCCGGCTTCTTCGAATTCCAGACGCCGATCCTGACCGCATCGTCGCCGGAAGGCGCGCGCGATTATCTCGTGCCCTCGCGCATTCATCCCGGAAAGTTCTACGCGCTGCCGCAGGCGCCGCAGCAGTTCAAGCAGCTCATCATGGTGGCGGGCTTCGACCGCTATTTCCAGATCGCGCCGTGCTTCCGCGACGAGGATGCCCGCGCCGACCGTTCGCCAGGCGAGTTCTATCAGCTCGATCTCGAGATGAGCTTCGTCACGCAGGACGATGTGTTCAATGCCGTCGAGCCGGTGATGCGCGGCGTGTTCGAGGAGTTCGCGGACGGCAAGTCGGTGACGCCGAAGTTTCCGATGATCCCCTATGCCGAGGCGATCACCAAATACGGCTCGGACAAACCGGACCTGCGCAACCCGATCGTGATGCAGGATGTCAGCGAAGCCTTCCGCGGCTCGGGCTTCAAGATTTTCGCCAGCATTCTCGCCGGCGACTCCAAGGCGCAGGTCTGGGCCATTCCGGCGCCCGGTGGCGGCAACCGCGCTTTCGCCGATCGCATGAATTCCTGGGCGCAGGGCGAAGGCCAGCCGGGCCTCGGCTATATCTTCTGGCGCGAAGGCGAGGAGGGCGGCGCAGGTCCCTTGGCCAAGAACATCGGTCCCGAGCGCACCAAACAGATTGCCGACCAGCTCGGCCTCAAGGTTGGCGATGCGTGTTTCTTCGTCGCCGGCCTGCCGAAGAACTTCTACAAGTTCGCTGGAGCGGCGCGCACCAAGGTCGGGCAGGAACTCAACCTGATCGCGCAGGACCGTTTCGAATTCTGCTGGATTGTCGACTTCCCCATGTTCGAATGGAACGAGGAAGACAAGAAGATCGACTTCTCGCACAACCCGTTTTCGATGCCGCAGATGGGCGTCGAGGAATTCCTCGCGCTCGATGCGAACGACGCCGACAAAATCCTCGGCATCAAGGCCTATCAGTACGACATCGTCTGCAACGGCACCGAATTGTCGTCGGGCGCCATCCGAAACCATCGCCCCGAGGTGATGGAGAAGGCCTTTGCGATTGCCGGCTATCCGAAGGAAGTGCTGGAGGCCAAGTTCGGCGGCATGCTGAGCGCCTTCCGCCTCGGCGCTCCGCCGCATGGCGGCATCGCGCCCGGCATCGACCGCATTGTCATGCTGCTCGCCGGCGAAGAGAACCTGCGCGAAGTCGTGCTGTTCCCGATGAACCAGAAGGCCGAAGATTTGATGATGGGCGCGCCGGCCGAAGTGACGCCAAAGCAGCTCAAGGAACTGAGCATCAGGATCGATCTGCCGAAGAAGTAGTGTGGTTTCCGGCGCTGTTCACCGCGGCTCAGACGGCTTTCCGCTGCTCCTGGAGATAGCGGCTCGGCGGCTTGCCGATCATCTTGCGAAACATGGTCACGAAACTGCTGGCGCTCTCGTAGCCTAGGTCGAGCGCGACGGTCTGGACCGTCTGGCCGGCGCTCAGCCGCCGAAGGGCGAGGATGACGTGTAACTGGCGACGCCAGCGGCCGAAACTCATGCCGATCTCTTCCATCAACATGCGGCTGAGACTGCGCTCGCTGAGCGCGACCCGGCGGGCCCACTCCGCAACGGTCGCGTGATCCGCCGGGGATGTGACCAAAAGCTCGGCGAGATGCTTCAGGCGCGGATCGGAGGGGATCGGGAGGCGGAGTTCCTCGACTGGGGCCTTGGCCAGCTCATCGAGAAGTACAGAAACGATGCGACCGTCCGGGCCGTCGACCTCATAGCGCTCCGGAATCTCGCTGGCCCTGATCAGCAGATGCCGCAGCAAACCCGAGACCGCGATCGTGCAACATCTGACCGGCAGATTTGCAGCCGCATCCGGCGCAACGCAAAGGCAGATGCACTCGACTTCGCCCGAGCCGAATGCGGCATGCGGCAAACTGCCGGGAATCCAGACGGCGCATTGCGGCGGTACGATCCAGACGCCGTCATCGACCTCGATGTTGATGATGCCCCGGGTGGAATAGAGCAACTGCGCCTTTTCGTGATGGTGACGCTTTGATTGCTCCATGCTCTCCAGGCTGCCGACCCCGTTGGCCGCGACGAGATCGCGAGGGACCTCATCGACATACGAAGACCAATCTCCACGGACATCCAAATACACGGGGGCCCCGCTGCGCTGCCGCATTGGCCGGATCAAAACATACAATGTCCGAGTTGCGCAATGACGCCATTAGCGGGTCTGCCTATCGTCGGCGGCAAGGCTCCGGCCGACATCGGTCGCCGGCCCCTGACCAGATTTTGGATGGATCAAGATGGACGAAAAGAGACAAAGCCGCCTTTCGCTCGTTTGGCTTATCACGGCGGTTGGCGCGATAATCTACGCCACGATCCAGATCTTCTCCTATTTGAATGCCTCCGCCGGATCGCACGGGGCGACGCCTGCGCTCAATTTCACCGCCGCCCAAGTTTGGGTGATCTCGGCCTTCTATGGGGCCTGGGTGATCCCGGCTCTGCTGGCGCTGATCGATCGGCCGACCGCCAATTGGGTGTCGCTCATCTTCGGCGGGGTTCTCGTGGCATTGACCACGCTCTCGGGCGTGTTCGACGGCATCCGCGATGGCGGCCATCTCGTTTTCTTGGCGTTGTTAGCCATCACGCTTCCCGGCTCATTCGCGATCGCGATGTCGTGGCGGCATCTTCGCAATTGCGATGTCGGGGCGGCGCCTTCGGGCCGCATGATCAGCATCAATCCCCGATAAAGGACCAATCCATGCCAATGGACAATTCAAATTTCCCCTTCGTCTGGTTGGATTATGCAGACGCACCCGATCATGACCACGATGAGGACTTCGCATCGTTTGAAGAGAATCTGAAGCGCGGCGAGCCGTTCGTGGTGCTGACGGATTCCGCCCCGAGCGAGGACCATGAGCACAGCCAGGAAGAAAAGAAGCGCACCTCGCTGTGGATGAAGAAACATAAGGCCGAAATGCGCAAGCTCGTGCTGGCGATGATCATCGTCGAGCCGAGCGCCGCCAAGCGCCTCGCGTTCAAGGCGTTCGGCATCACCTTCGCGAAATTCTGGGGTTACCCAATGATGCTCGCCTCGTCACACGACGAGGCCATGGCGATTGCGCGAAAACTGTTGTCGGATCACGCCGGGTCGACCGCCAGCTGACGAAAATGGGTGAAACGATCGGGGGGTCGGGAAGGTGACTGGCCCGGCCGCAGGATTGTGGCTGTTCTTGAGTTAATTCACTGTCTATCGCTAGCATCGCGGAGCGCGTTCCTGTGATGGTGTGGCTCGATAGAGCAAAGCCGCGCGCTCGCCAGCCGAAGTGACGCCGAAGCAGCTCAAGGAACTGAGCATCAGGATCGATCTGCCGAAGAAATAAACCCAGCGGCGGCACGCGACGCCTCTTCAATTGAAGGCCAGTGTCGCAGGTGGTATCGCCGAAACTGATGCTGGCTTCGTCGGTAGTACAATTATATTGATATCATACGCCGCACCATGAAAAGGCAGGCGTCATGCCGTCGCTGCGCCTGATCATTCTGATTTGAAGTTTTTAATTTGACATAGGGCAACACCCGCTCTTGCGGTATTTTACAGAATATTCGGCATCGCACTTTTGGATATGCACGGATGTTCTGAAATCGCCGCAGCGTACGCATCGGTGTCGGACTGGCCCTGCTTGTCCTTGGCCTGATAGCCATTCTGCCGGGCCTTACGGGATACACGAGTCTGGATGGGACGGTGAACGCCCGCTTTGTGGTCGTCGCCGCGCCGATCGAAGGGGCCGTCGTCAATAGTCCGCCCAAAGCCGGCACAACCGTATCCGAGGGTGAGCAATTGCTGATCATACAGAATGAGCGCGTCAACCGTTCTATGCTGAGCGAACATCAGGCAGAGTTGCGCGCAACGCAGGCGGCACTGAAGGCATCGCTGTTGCGCCAAACCGGACTGCAGTCGCTGCGCGATGACATGCTGCGGCGTCTCGCCGTCTATCGTAAGGCGATGCTGGAGAATACGGATCGGGAAATTGCCAGCCAGGAGGAGCGTATCGGCTCCAGCGAAGCGCGCGGGACGGAACGCAAGAGCGATCTCGAACGCAAGCAGTCTCTGCGATCCTCCGGGCATCTGTCCGCGATGGAGCTGGAAAAATCCGTTGCCGGCGAGGATGTCGCCAAACATGAACTGGAGGGTGCGAGGAACGAACTGGATCGACTGCGGCGCAAACGTGCGGCAATCGAGAACGATGTGTATATCGAAGAAGGGCGTAACGACGTGCCGTATTCGTTGCAGCGCGTCGACGAAATCGATCTGGCGCTCAAAAGCCTTTTGGCCATGCGCGTCGAACAGGAGGCACGGATCGTCAAGTTTCAGCAACAGATTGCGGACGAGGAAGCCCGTACCGAGAGGCTCAGATTTGCATCGGTGCTGAGCGAGCTGACCGGCGTGGTCTGGCGTAATTTCGTCGCCACCGGATCGAACGTGACCGTCGGACAAGAACTCGTCAACATCCTCGATTGCCGCGACCTGTTCGTGGAGATTTTGGTCCACGAGGTTGATTACGACGACATTTATCCGGGGCGGGACGCCGAGGTTCGCTTGCTCGGGCGCAGCGATTCCATTCCCGGCCGTGTGGCCTTCGTCAGGGGCAGTCGCGCGGATTTCGAAGACAGGATACTCGCAGCCTCTCTTCCGCGGACCGAGGGGAAATACGCAAAAATTCGTATCGAATTGGTGCCGTCCGACCTCAACACCGATTATCGGAATTTCTGCCAGGTCGGCCGCACGGTTCATGTGCGATTCCGGAGGCGAAGCGTCCCCCTCTTGCGCTGGTTGCGGAGCCTATGGTTCAGCATCTCCTAGCCCTGGGGCCGGCTTTCCTGGTTCTCGCCTTCTATCTGGTCGGCGTTCTGAATTGGCCCCGCCAACGGACCTGGGCGCGCACCATTGCCTGTACGGCTGTGTTGGCTCTCGCCCTGCGTTACATGATCTGGCGTTTTACCGCGACGGTTTTACAGCAACCGTTCGACGGCAGCGCGGCCTCCATGTGGATATACTTCATCTTTCTGATTGAGTGCTTCGCGTTCATCGAAGCCGCATTTTTCATGGTGACGATGAGTCGCTATGTCGACCGGAGTACGGAGGCCGACCGGCTGGAGTCAAATCTCTTCTCCCGTGGCCGGGATTGGCTGCCGACGGTCGATATCTTTATCCCAACCTATAATGAGCCTCTGAGCGTCCTCGAACGCACCATTGTCGGTGCGTGCGCGCTGGACTACCCGAAAGAGAAGCTCAACATCTATGTGCTTGACGATGGGCGGCGGGAGTGGTTGCGCAAATTTTGCGAAGAGGAGGGCGTCATCCATGTGACGCGGCCCGACAATGCCGACGCCAAAGCCGGAAACCTCAACCATGGACTCAGCCTCAGCAGGGGCGAATTCGTCGCCGTATTCGATGCCGATTTTGTCCCCTTCCGTATCTTCCTGCGTCGCACTCTTGGGTTCTTTGCTGATCCGCGGATCGGGATCGTGCAAACGCCGCAGCACTTCTTCAACAAGGACCCGATCCAGTCCAACCTGTCGCTGGAGGAATACTGGCCCGACGAGCAGCGCCTGTTTTTCGACGAAATGGCGGCAAGCCGTGACGCCTGGAATGTGAGCTTCTGTTGCGGCTCATGCGCGGTCCTGCGGCGCGAGGCGATCGAGGCTGCGGGCGGCATACCTACCGAGTCGATCACTGAGGACTTGCTGACTACCCTCGCGTGCCTCAACAAGGGCTACATCACGCGATACCTGAATGAACGGTTGTCAATGGGCCTTGCGGCGGAAGACCTTGAGGGATTCTTCATCCAGCGTAGCCGCTGGTGCCGTGGCGCCATCCAGTCGCTTTATGTCAAGAGCGGGCCGATCCGCGGTCCCGGGTTGACGCTGTTCCAGCGCATCATGTTCCTGCCCGTGAGTTGGCTGCTGCAATATTTCGTCCGCTTTGTCGGCATCATCGTTCCGGCCGTGTTCTTGTGGACCGGATTATCGCCGCTCTATTTCACGGGCGTGGACGATATCCTCTACTATCAGGTTCCCGTGCTAGTGGCGTATTTTCTGTTCATCCGTTGGCTCGCACCGAACAGGTACTTGCCGGTCATATCGACCGCTGTCGGTGTCTTTGCTACGTTCCGGCTGCTTCCAGTCGTCATCAGCAGTTTGATCAGGCCATTCGGGGTGCCGTTTCGCGTTACGCCGAAAGGGGTCGAGGGGCAGGCGCGTTTCGACACGTACACCTTCTCCTGCATCATGACGATCCTGATTGTGACGGCGGCGGGCCTTTTTTTGAACGTTGTGCCGGAATGGGCGCCAGCCAAGAATTTTGAGTTTTCGAGCATCGCGAAGTACTGGGCGGCCTTGAGTATTCTCATCCTGCTGGTGGCGGCGCTGATGTGCTTCGAGGCGCCGCGGAGCGAGCACCAACGGTTCGCCGCCGACGAACAGGCGCAACTCGTCCTCGGTGACCGGGCGATCCCTGTTCGCCTTGTTGCCATCGCGATGGATGAATCGACAGCGCAGACGACGGCGGATCTATCCTCCTCGGTCGGGCAGCTGGCGACCTTGACGGTTTCCGATGTGGCGCCCTTTGCGGCGAAGATTGAGATGCGGGATCGGCGGGACAACGGTCGTGAACTGATACTCGTGCATCAGCCCCTTGCGCCCGACATCCGCGATCAGCTGATCGTGAAGCTTTATACGGGCGGCTATTCTCAGGACATCGAGGCGCTGAAGTTCGGCCGCATCATCGACCGCCTGTGGGGCCGCGCCTTCGGCGACGTGCCGCAGCATGCCGCCATTCCGGCCGCACACCCCAAGATGCCCGGTTGAACGCCACAATTGATCTATCGAAGATGTGATCGCGAGGCGGCACGCCCCGCGCTAGGATCGCCCCGTGGAGAGGAGGTCCATGCGTTTCGAACGGCTGATATTTCTGGCGGCTCTGGGGCTCGCCGCGCTGGTTCTGATGAGCTGGCCCGGACGCGCGCAGGCGCAAGGCGTTGTGCAAGGCGGCGCGCAAGACGCGGCGGCGATGCCGATCTTCGACGCCCACATGCACTACAACCAAGAGCCTAATCCGTTCTTCTCGCTCGACAAGGTGATCGAGGTCTTCGACCGCAACAACGTCAAGGGCATCCTCGCCACCAGCCGGCCGAACAAGGGCACGCATCAGTTGATGCAAGCCCAGAAAGATCAGAAGGCGCCGGGCCTGTGGGTGGTGCCGTTCATAAGGCCTTACCGCGTGCGCGCCGACATTCAGACCTGGTTCGGCGATCCGCTCAGCATCGAACTGATCGAGAGCGAGTTCAAGCGCGGCTACTATCGCGGCATTGGCGAATTCCATCTCTACGGCAAGTCGGCCTGGAATCCGATCGTCAAGAAGATCGTTGATTTCGCCGTCGCCAACGATCTTTATCTGCATGCCCATGCCGATGAGGAAGCGCTGCTGATCCTGTTCGAGCATAACCCGAAGGCCAAGATCATTTGGGCCCACACTGGATTCTCAACGCCACCCGCGCGCGTCGCCGAACTGCTCGACAAATATCCGATGCTGTGGGGCGAGCTTTCCTATCGCGGCGGCATCACGCGAGGAAGCGCACTCACGCCCGAGTGGCGCGACCTGTTCGCACGTTACTCCGATCGCTTCCTGCTTGGCTCGGACACATGGATCAACGAGCGCTGGGCGAGCTACGACGACATCATGGGCGAGTATCGCTCATGGCTCAAGCAGTTACCGCGCGAGCAGGCGCAGCGCATCGCCTGGGGCAACGCGGCGCGTCTGTTCGGCGCGGCGAAGGTCGATTAACCGCCGGCTCCCGATGCCTCGCCGTTGCGACCGTTCGATCGCGCAGCGTCGATGGTTGCCTTGAGGTCGTTGCGATCGTCGTCTTCCTTTATGCTGCGGCCGCCGGCGTTGACCACAAGACGCAAATGCTTCTCCAGCGCCGGGCGTTGTCGCTCGTTGGCCAGCTCCAGCAATTCCCCGATATTCTTGGCCAGACGGATCAGAACGGCGGCGTGTCCTTCGGCCGTCTGCCTGATCTGGTTGAAGGCCGCATCGGTCAGCCCCTCGAAGGTGGACACCGGAAGTACCAGACGGACGATGCCTTCGTCATCGGCGAAACGCGATTGCGCGGCGCCGCGATCCATTACCAGCCGCAGTGACAATGTCAGCCGGTCGATGACGGCGATCGCCGTGAATGGATCGTTGATCCCCGGTGACAGGGCGCGCAGGGCGACCTCGACCAATTGATGCACGGAGAATTCGAGGTCCTGCACGGCGGTACGGGTACGGCCGGCGACAAAGGCCGACTGCACCGGGCGGGCGAGATCCTCGGCCGCCATGCGCGGGGAAACACGGGCCAGCGTGGTGCCGGGAACGGCGTGCTGGCCGGGCCTAACCTGCAGTTCGATCAGCGCCTTGGCTTCGGCGGCCTGGCGCACGAGAGCCCCGATGTCGACCGCCTGGACATAGCCGCCGGTCGCGACGGGAATGATACCGGTCGCGGTTTTTCCGACGACAGCGACGGGGGCTGCTCGGCATGTTTCTCCGGCAGCAGGCGCCGGATGTCACGGTCGAGCGCCGCGCCGACGCGATCGATCACATTGTCGGCGATGATGGCGCGGGCGAGGTGATGAACGAAGACCAGCAGACTGGCAAGGCTCGCAAGCACAAGTATCGTGCCGACCGTCACCGCAAGATTGGCAACCGAGCCATCACCATACGTGCTGCGCAAAACGAGCAGCAGATAGACCACGGTCGCCATGAACAGGCCGAGCGATGCCTGGGTTTGCCAGTCGCTCATAAAATTGCGGATCAACCGCGGCCCCAATTGTTGCGCCGCCAGCGTCAGCACCACCATGGTGATCGAGATCGCGAGCGTCGCCATCGTGATCATGGCACCGACAAGATTGCCAAGGAATTGCGGGGCCTGCTCGGCGCTGCCGCTATACAGAAACCAGACCGGATCGTCGCCGATATCGATGTTGATGCTGCGCATCACAAAGGCCAGCAATGCGGCGGTCATCGCCATGACCAGCGGCATGGCCCACAGGCTGGTGCGGACATTGTCCCAGATCGTCAGCAGTCGTGGAATCAAGTGGGCTCCTATTCGGGGACGATGGAAGGGGCGGATGTGGAACCCCGGTGGGCCGGTATCGTTCCGTCGGAGGGCTGGGCCCTGGTATCCCGTCAACCTCGCGCCGGGGCCGCCAGGACCGGCTGCTTGCGGACCGGCTCCCGAACGTATATTCATTAGCCAGCATCAAGAGTTGGGCATCGCCCGACGCCAACCTGCTTCCCGAGCAAGGTGGCGCTCCCCGAAAGGGAGGATGTGGCCGAACCGGCAACGAAACGGGCTCAGTCACAGTCGGTCGCGCTCACGAGATTGAGGACCGACTGTATCCATGCCGATCAAGATTCCGAACAATCTGCCCGCGCGCTCCATTCTGGAAGCGGAAGGCGTCAGCGTCATGCTCGAGAAGGATGCGGTCCGGCAGGATATTCGCCCGATGCGGATCGGTCTGCTCAACCTGATGCCGAACAAGTCCAAGACCGAGACGCAGTTCGCGCGCCTGCTCGGCGCCTCGCCGCTGCAGATCGAGATGACGCTCGTCAAGATGTCGGAGCACGTGCCGCGCAACACCTCGGCCGATCACATCCTGTCCTTCTATCGCAACTGGGAAGACGTGCGGGAGGAGAAGTTCGACGGCTTCATCGTCACCGGCGCGCCGGTCGAAACGCTGCCGTTCGAGGAGGTGACGTATTGGGGCGAGCTGGAACGCATCTTCGACTGGACGCAAACCCATGTACACGGCCTGATGACGATCTGCTGGGGCGCGCAGGCCGCGGTCCATCGCTTCCACGGCATGCCGAAATATGCGCTCGGCAAGAAGATGTTCGGCGTCTACCGTCACCGCGTGCTCGACCGGACTTCGCCCTATCTGCGCGGCTTCTCCGACGACTTCGCGATCCCGGTGTCGCGCTGGACCGAGGTGCGCCGCGCCGATATCCCGCCGCAGAGCGGCATGAAGGTGCTGATGGAGTCGGACGAGGCCGGGGTGTGTCTGATCGACGATCCGGCGCATCGCGCGCTGCACATGTTCAACCACATCGAATACGACAGCGGCTCGCTGGCGGACGAATATTTCCGCGACCGCGCCGCCAATGTCGCCGTGGAAGTGCCGAAGAACTATTTCCCCGGCGACAATCCGGACGTTCCGCCGCTCAACCACTGGCGCAGCCACGCCCATCTGTTGTTTGGCAACTGGATCAACCAGATCTACCAGACGACGCCGTTCGACGTTGCCAAGATCGGCACCGTCGAAATGGCAGGGCCGAACGCGCGCGTCATCGCTCAGGCAGCGGAATAAACTCGATCTCGTCGCCGGGCACCTTGTCGAAGTGGCCGGCCTTCCAGTCGGCCTTGGCCTGCTCGATGCGGTCCTTGCTGGACGAGACGAAATTCCACCAGATGTGCCGCGGCCCGTCCATTGGCGCGCCGCCGAGCACGACGAAATGCGCGTCGCTCGCCGCCGTCACCGTGATGCTGTCGCCCGGCTTGAACACCAGAAGCCGGCCGGCCTCGAACCTGTCGCCGGCAATGTCAATGACGCCATTGACGACATAGACTGCGCGCTCTTCGTGATCGGCGTCGACCGGCAGCGTTTGGCCAGCCTTGAGCGTGACGTCGGCGAAGATGGTCTCGTGCAGCACCGGCACCGGCGAGGTCGCGCCGTAGAGCGAGCCGGTGACGACACGAACGATCTTGCCGTTGTCTTCGACGACCGGGAATTCGCCCGTGTCGTGATGCGCAAAGCCCGGCGCGGTTTCTTCATGCGCTTTGGGCAGCGCCACCCACATCTGCAGGCCGTGGATCGGGCTGCCGGTTTCGCGCAAGCCGGCTTCCGTGCGCTCCGAATGCACGATGCCGCGACCGGCGGTCATCCAGTTGATCTCGCCGGGACGGATCGCCAGCGCGGTGCCGAGACTATCGCGGTGCATGATTTCGCCGTCGAACAAATAAGTCACGGTCGACAGCCCGATATGCGGGTGTGGGCGGACGTCCAGCCCAGTACCGGCGCGGAATTCCGCCGGCCCGAAATGGTCGAAAAAGATGAATGGCCCGACCATGCGCGAGCGCGCCGAGGGCAGGGCCCGCCGCACCGAAAAGCCGTCGCCGAGGTCGACCGTGCGCGGCACCACGACATGGGCGAGGGCGTCGCAGCTATAGGCATTGCCGGCCTCGGGGTCCTTGCCGGGAAAGAAGCTCATGCGCCGCTCCTGTCGCTGTGTGATCGTCCAAAATACGTTAATACCGCAGAGAGCCCGTGTCATGGCGGCATTTGGCTGCTCCACCCCTGCAGTGCGGCAATCGTGTATCCAAGAGAGCTTCCACCTTAGGCGGCCATTAACCATGCATGCGTGCAGTGCCGTTTCAGCGAGTTTTCCAATAATGCCGGGCTTTAGGCTTAAGCGGCTTTTTACGGCGCCGTGGCTCACTGGGGGCCGCACCAGAATGGTCGGACGAGCCGGTAATGTTTCTTTTCGCGCGCGGTTTTACGCGCCAGAACGTTGTTGCGATTGCAGTTGGCGTATTGGTAGCCGGTGCACCTCTGGTCGCGTTCAATTTCTGGCTCAGCGGCGTCCTTGACCGGAACGGCCGGGAAGAGGCCGACATTTCCGCGCGCCACGCGATCATGCTGGTCGAGCAGCGCACCGATGCTGTTGTCAGAACACTTGATGGCTTGAGCGCGGCCGGCGTTGCCGATTGCGGCCCCACCGCGCTCGAGGCGATGCAGCGTGCCACATTCGAGACCACCCTGATCAAGGAAATTTCCATCCTCGACGTCGGCGGCCGCATGATGTGCTCGTCGCAGCAGAGGGTCGGGCCTGCCGAACGCGAGACGGTGCGCCGGATATTGTCGACCGAACCGCTGGAGGGGCAGGTCGGCTACTCGCTCGATGTATTGAATCTGCCCGGTTCGCAGCCGATGGTCCGGATTCGCCGGCCGCTCGGCTCCGGTTCCAATGCGATCGCCGCGCTGGTCCCGGCGGGGATGTTCCTGCCGCATGTGGCGGTTCATGCCTTCGACCCGAACCTTCATGATGAATTCAGTAGCGGTCCGGACATCAACGGCACGCCGCGCGGCCTCTATGCCGCGGTCGAAACCCGCGGCCAGGTCATTCTCGGTGAGCTCGGCAGGCGCCCGGCTGCCACTGCGGCCGGCGACAGCTATAAGGCCGAGCACCGCTCGCGCAAATACGGCTTCAAGGTACTCGTCATGGTGCCGAACAAGCTAATCGGTGCCAGCGGCGCCGAGCTGAAATGGCTGGGCCTGTTTCTCAGCGGCCTCGCACTGGCGATCCTCGGTCTGTTTGCCGCGCTAATCGCTCGCCGCGACCCGAACAATCCGATTCTGGAGATGGAGCGCGCGCTGGCAGCCGGCGAATTCGTGCCGTACTACCAGCCGATCGTCGACATCACGACCGGGCAGTTGCGCGGTGCCGAGGTGCTGGTGCGTTGGAAGAAGCCCGACGGCACTCTGGTGCCGCCCGCGGCCTTCATTCCGCTCGCGGAATCGAGCGGGTTGATCCGCGCCATGACGCTCGACCTGATGCGGCGGGTCGGTGACGAGGCCGGCAAGGCGATCGGCGAACGGCCGGGGCTGAAGATTTCGTTCAACTTCGCCAGCCGGCTGTTCGCCGACGAGTCCGTGGTCAAGGACGTCTACGGCATCTTTGCCAAGTCGCCGATCAAACTCGCGCAGGTCGTGCTCGAACTGACAGAGCGCGACCCGATCGAGAACTTCGCCGCGACGCGCCAGATCATCGCCGCGCTTCAGGGCTTTGGTATCCGCATTGCCATCGACGATGTCGGCACCGGCCACAGCGGGTTGTCCTACATGCTCAAGCTCGGCGTCGACATCATCAAAATCGACAAGATGTTCATCGACTCGATCGGTACCGACCGCAATTCGTCGACCATCGTCGAGACCTTGGTGGATCTCGCCAACAATATGCGCATGGATGTGGTGGCCGAAGGCGTTGAGAACTTCGAGCAGGTGATGCATCTGCGCGAAATCGGCATTCGCTCGGCGCAGGGCTACGTGTTCGCACCGCCTCTGCCGGGCAGTGCCTTCCTCAAGCTGGTGGATGCCATGGATGGGCTGGGTGACAATGCGGCCATGGCACCGGTCGTGGCGGCCGCCTAGTTTTTGCTTCACGTAATCCTAGACCATGATCCATCCAGGTTGAATCAGAGCACGGTCTAGCTTCTTTGTTTGAGCATGATCTTTTCCGAAAACCGGCTCCCACTTTTCGGGATCATGCTCTAGGCGCCAAGCTCGGTCTCGATCGCGACGATCAGGCCCGGATCCGACGGATCGACCGCCGACGTGAAAGCGGCCTTGAGCCGGCCGTCGCGGCCGATCAGGTATTTGTGGAAATTCCAGCGTGGCGTGTCGCGCGGTCGCTCAGCGGCGGCCCAGCGATAGAACGGATGCGCGCCCGCGCCCTTGACGCCGGCCTTGGCCGCGAGCGGGAAGGTGACGTGGTACTCGTCATGGGCGGTCTTGGCGATCTCGGAAGCGCCGCCGGGCTCCTGACCGCCGAAATCGTTGGACGGCACGCCGATGATGACGAGGCCCCGGTCGCGATAGCGGGCCCATAGCTTCTGCAGGCCGGCATATTGCGGGGTGTAGCCGCACTGCGAAGCGGTGTTGACGACGAGGATCGGCTTGCCGGCGAAGTCGGCGAGCGCGATATCGTTGCCGCTCAAGGCCTTGAAGCGGAAGGCGTAGGCCGACACCTGCGACATTTGGGCTTGGGATAGGGGCGGCGCCTGCGCGAGAAGGGTGCGGGGCGCGGCGACGAGTCCGGCGACGGCATAGAGCAGGGTACGGCGCATCATCATGGGGTGAAGTCTAGCGGCAGGAATCGGCGAGGCGCGCCACAATTTCCTGTGAACAGGCGTCCGTTTTTTGTCATTGAAAAGAAAAGCGGAAAAAGAAAGCGAAAGGAACCGACTTACCGCTTCTACGCCGCTGGGTTGCTCTGGGGGCGAGGGCGCGTGCGTCTAAGCCGGTTCCTTTCTGGCGTGTGCGCGACGAGCAGGGCCCAATCTTGCCTCGCCGGGCCGGGCCCGGGGCCACTCCTGCCGGTTCCAGCGCACTACGCCGCTGCGAAATGAACGGTGGTCTCGAATGTGTAGCCGCAAGCATCGCACTGCCACAGGTGCCGTGCATAGCCAGCGTCCAGCCACTCGGAGTACTCCGGCATATAAAGCGCTTCACCACATTGCGCGCATGTATTGGCCGGGCGGTACCGCGGAGATCGCCGAAGGATATTGATGTCGCTTCGGGCGTGCGGGCTCATGAACTCCTCCTTTCGTTGCGGCCGCGCTTGCGATCAATGCCGCAATTCACGCCAGCCAATGTCCGTCACTTTCCCCACACCGTCGCCGCTAACCGTATCGATGGTGAAAGACAATTGAAGCAGCAAGGCTGACGTATACCGTGCCGCTGCGCGAAAAAGTCGCGCTCGCGCCGGGGTGGCGCGAGCGGTTGTAAATTGCTGTTCGAATGTTCGTTGAAAGAGAATCCAATGCGCCGAAAATTCGCGCCGGATGTTGCGCGGTCTATTTCTTTTCGACCGAAATGCCGTTCGCACCGATATTGAGCTGCACGCCTTTCGGTTCGCGCTGCTCTTCGTAAAGCTTATAGCCAAGCGCGCCGACCGCGAGGCAAAGCACAGCGACGGCCAGGACGAGTACGTTTCGATTCATAAGCAGGTCACCCCTGTGGAGATTGCATGCCTACAACGCCGGTCGTGGAACAAAGTTCCGTCGCTCGTGCCGTCGTCGGAAATCAGCCGACTATTTGCTGAAAATACTCAGCCGATACGCAGCGCCGGCATTGGCGGCGCCGGGCGGCATCCGGCCGGCGAGGATGTCCTTGACCTGAT
The DNA here is from genome assembly GCF_005153485.1 of Pseudolabrys sp. FHR47. Classification (NCBI taxonomy): domain Bacteria; kingdom Pseudomonadati; phylum Pseudomonadota; class Alphaproteobacteria; order Hyphomicrobiales; family Xanthobacteraceae; genus Pseudolabrys; species Pseudolabrys sp. FHR47. The sequence continues at coordinate 2,767,428 of NZ_CP039740.1, read as the reverse complement.
TGACCGTGTCGAATGCCTGATGCTCGGCAGCGTCCGGCGTCAGCCCGGCGGTGTGTGGCGTGGCAATCACGTCAGGCCGTTTGGCGAGGAATAACGATGGCTTCTGGTCCGGGGCCCGGCCGACATCCATGGCGGCGCCGGCGATCAACTTGCGATCGAGGGCATCCTCAAGCGCCTTCTCGTCGACCAGATTGCCGCGCGACATGTTGATGAAGAAAGCCGACTTCTTCATGCGGGCAAAGGCGGCGGCATTCATCAGGTTCTCGGTCTCTTCATTGGCGATGACGAGGCAAACCAGAAAGTCGGATGCGGCCACGACATCCTCGAACGATGCTTGCGCGACGCCGGGTTCGCTGACGGTCTTGAAGGGATCGGACACCATCACCTTCATGCCAAAGGCGACGCCGAGGCGGGCGAGATATTGGCCGATGGCGCCATAGCCGAGAATGCCGAGCGTGGCGCCGGCCAGTTGTCGGCCCATCACCGGTTCCGGATCGTGGCCGGCGCGATACTCGGCAGTGTAGCGGGAGACGTGGCGGCCGAGATCGACCATGAAACCGATGGTCTGCTCGGCGACAGACGGGATGAAACCGGGCGTGGCGTGGGTGACGAGGACGCCGATTTTCGAGGCGGCGGCGACGTCGATGTTGCGGATATCGACGGCGACACGGAGAAAGGCGGCGAGTGAGGCGGGCGCCTGGGCGAAGAACTCTGCGGGCCCGGCGGTTTGCCGGTCGGAGACGATAATCTCGCAACCTTGCGCCAGTTTTGCCAGCGCCGCGGCGTCGAGCACCTTGCCGGTGTCGTTAAGCCGGACGTTGCAGAGCCCGCGCAGCGCAGCGAGTGCGCGGTCGCCATAGTAGTTGGCGAGCATGTCGGGCGTATGGGTGAGCAGGACGGTCGGCATGCGATTTCCCCCGGAGTTTCTTGGCCCGCATCCTTTGTCGCCATGCCGGACGGAAAACCGGTTCCCACTTTTCCTGGCATGGCGATGGCGGGGCTTTTGCATCTAGGCCGGACTTGCAAAGATAGGCAATTGGGGGAATGGCGCCGGGAACAGGAAACCGCGGCGTCGCGTGGTGACTGATGGAGCGTCCTCATGAGCCCGGCCGACAATCCCGGCACCACGACCAGGCCGCGCACCAAACCTAAAACGAAGGTCGCCCGGCCGCCTTTGTGGAAGGTGATCCTGCTCAACGATGACTACACGCCGCGTGAGTTCGTGGTGCAGGTGCTCAAGGCCGTGTTCCGGCTCAACGAAAGCCAAGCCTATCGCGTGATGATGACCGCGCATCAGAAAGGCGCTTGCGTCATCGCGGTCTATACCCGCGACGTCGCCGAGACTAAGGCCAAGGAAGCGACCGAACTCGGCAAGATGAACGGCTATCCGCTGTATTTTGCGACGGAGAAGGAGGAGTAAGGCTTCGCGTCATTCCGGGGCGCGCATGCAACGCGCGAGCCCCGGAATCCATAATCACAGACCGGGGATATGGATTCCGGGCCCGAGACTGCGTCGCGTCCCGGAATGACCGCAAATAGTATATGGTGCGCGCACAACATAAGTATTCGGGAAGGAAACGCATGCCACAGAAAGTCCTGATCACCGCCGGTGCCGCCGGCATCGGCCGCGAATTTGCGCGCGCTTTCGCCGCCACGGGCGCCAAGATATTCGTCTGCGATATCGACAACGAAGCGTTGACCGCGATCGCCAAGGAAATCCCCGGCCTGGTGGCGAAGCGCTGCGACATGGCGGTGCGCGCCGAGATCGAGAAGATGGTTCCGTCGGCAGCCGAGGCGCTGGGCGGCATCGATGTGCTCATCAACAATGCCGGCGTCGCCGGCATGACCCTGCCGGTCGATCAGTATCCGCCCGATGACTGGGACAAGGTGATGGCGATCAACCTCACTGGCATGTTCGATGTGACGCGGCTTGCCATTCCGTATCTTAAGGAGTCGGAGGCTGGCGTCATCATCAACATGTCGTCGATCGCCGGACGCTTCGGTTTCGCCAACCGCTCGCCTTACGCGGCGACCAAATGGGGCGTCATCGGCTTCACCAAGACGCTGGCCGTCGAGCTCGGCGCATGGGGCATCCGCGCCAACGCCATCGCGCCGGGGCAGGTCGAGGGCGACCGCATCCAGCGCGTCTTTCAGGGCCGGGCGCAGCTTTCGGGAAAATCATTGAAGGAAGTGCAGGACGAATCCTTCGCCTATACATCGATCAAGAAATTCGTCGATCCGAAGGACATCGCCGCCCTGGCGGTATTCCTTGCCTCTCCGGCCGGTAAGACCATTTCGGGGCAGGTGATCCCGATCGACTCCGACCGCCAACATGCTTGATTTTGTTCGGCTTTTTAGCCTTTCAGCTAATCTTAACGGGGCAGCGGAATGATGCCGGCGGTCCCCGGGGCGACAATCCCGGGCCGCCTGCAACGAGGCTGCCATGCCGGACAATGCCGCTGCCCGTACTTCCGACTTGCCCACGATGGCTTCGCCGCCATCGGCCCCGGTCGGGGAGCCGAGCTACATCGTCGAGGTCGGCGGGCGTCGCGTGTCGCAGTTCGGCTCGCTGACCCAGGCGCTGTCGGCCGGGCTGACCCTGAAGGGGCAGGACGCCGGCCTTGAGGTGAAGGTCTACGACGTCCGCGAGCGCGCCTAAAAAGCTAGAGCCGCTTTTTCTTCTTCACGGCCTTCTTCGCCTTTTTGGCGGTCTTCTTCTTTTTCTTCTTCGCCGTGGCGAGTTCAGCCTTCGACTTCGACCGCATGTCGGCGGCGTGGGCGCGCTGGTAGGTCTGGATGTCCTTGAACTTGCCGTCCTTGTCGCGCACCGCGTAGAGCTTCTTGCCCTTCGAAGAATACAAAGTCGTCCGCTTGGCCATGGCGCTTTCCCCGTGATGAACCGTTCGCGAGCGCCAAGCTATCGCCGCCGGCGATTCGTGCCAAAGGTGCGGGCAGGGCTGTGCATGACGCCTCGCTAGCGCGGGCGCGCGCGCCGCCAGTCTTCCGGATTGTCGAACGTGCCTCGCCACAGGCCGCGTCGCGCGGCACGGGCTTCGCGCTCGGCGCCGGCATAGTCGGAGGTATACCGGCCATAGTTGAGCGCATGGCCGTCGCGCACCATGGCTTCGGCGACATCGGCCACACCGGTGGCCGAGCAGGTGACGAGCATGCGGCCGTAGCGATCCTCGCCGCGTTTGGTGCAGATGACGCTGCCCTGTGCGACCAGCGCCGCCAGATGCGCGCGCGCCGCCGTCCCGCAGGACCAGGCCTGCCCCTGCGCATCGCGGCAGGTCTGCGCCAGCTCCGGCGCGTCGATGCCGGCGAGGCGGATGCGCTGGCCCTCCGCTCTTAAAGTGTCGCCGTCGATGGCCTCGACCGCGAGCAGGGCGGGCGTCGGCGGGGCGACGACCGCACGGCTCTGCCACGCCTGGAACAGGGCAAGGCCGCCGAGCATCAGCGCGAACAGCGCCAGCCCCGCAAAACGCGGGGCGCGGCGGCGCCGGCGGCCGAATTGGATGACCGTGCTCATGCGCCGACGCTAGCCGTGCGCCGGTTACCGAATGGTTGGCGGCGCGCCTCAGGCCGGCTGCGTCTCCGCGACCGGCGCGACGATGCGGCGGTAGAGGTGCCAGGTGGCGTGGCCGAGCACCGGCAGGGTCACGATCAGGCCGAGGAAGGCCGGCAGCGCCGACACGATCAGCAGCAGGACGATCGCCGCGGCCCATCCGATCATCGGCAGCGGGCTCGTCACCACCGCACGCACGCTGGTGATCATGGCGGTGATGAAATCGACGTCGCGATCGAGCAGCAGCGGGAACGACACCACGGTGAGCGAGAACAGGATCAGCGACAGCACCGCGCCGTCGAGATTGCCGATGGCGAGGAACAGGAGGCCCGAATTGGTGGTCAGCACCACGGCGATGAACTGCTCGAACGAGGCGAAGGAGGCATTGACGCCGAGCAGCAGCGCCATCAGCAGGCGCACCTGATACATCCACATCAGCATCACGAACACGGTGACGAAGGCCATCCAGCCGATCTCGCTGCGGCTCATCACCTTGCGCCACACCGCGCCGAACGTGATCGCTTCGCCGGTCTCGCGCCGCCGGCTGACCTCGTAGAGCCCGATCGCGACAAACGGCCCGATCAGCGCGAAGCCGGCGGCCAGCGGATAGGCGAGGTAGCTCAGGCCGAGCGCCGTGACACTGAGCACGATGGCGATGCCGCCGAAGGCGTAGAGCGCGCCGGATGCAAGGCCGATCCACGGCGCCGCCTGGAAGTCGCGCAAGCCGGCGGCCAGCGACTCGGCAACGTCGCGCGCCGTAATCGTGCGCACCACCGGATCGGTCTTGCCGGAGATGGATTTGCCGGAGGTGGAAGGCTCGCCCGACATGGAACTCATGGTTTCCTGCCCTGGAGATTCTTGTTGTAGAAATTATAGCGCGGCGGCGCGCGGGGAGGCGGTATCGCTGTGTCACGCCGACATGAGGGAATGAAGAAATCCGGACATGCGTCATCGCCCGCATTGTTTGGTCGGCCCCGGGCAGGCCGCAGTCCCAGTTCGCATTCCCATCCAACGCCCCCTAACGAGGGCGCGCGGAACGCCGAGGCTCGAACAGCCCCGCAGCTCTGTGCACGGTGTTTGTAGAAAGTGCACAGACGTCGTCACCACGGAATTGCCGAGCCTTTGGCGTTCCGCGCGCGGTGTTTATAGGTTTGCTCCGCACGGCCCCCGGTGGACCAACCTTTCAGGCGGCCCTTCTTCGAAGGACGGCCTATCCACCGCTTAAGGGCTGAGATACAGGCTTCTTCGGGCGCTCCGTTCCGGGACCGCGCTTTGAGAACCCTGGAGTGGAGTTCTCTCCGGCGGCGACCGGAATTTTCCTGCCCTACGACGCACAATCGTCAGCCCGTGATGCGCGGCGGGCGCATCGGGACCGAGCGGCTTGGACCTGCCGGGAGGGAAAACTGCGCCGCATCTCCGACGCCCCAACCCGGCCACCGCTCCCCGCCCCAGCATCTGGAGACGCTGATCAGACACCCCTCGCTAGATGGGGCGGGATGGATGGGAATATAGGGCTAGGCCGAACGAAGAGTCAATAGTCCTAGGAATATTATTATGGGCGCGGGGCGGCGAGGCGGTATCGGTGTCTCACACCACCGAGGTCAGCACCGCGCCGTAATGGCACGACGCGGCCGACAGCACGAAGCCGTGCCAGATCGCGTTCTGGAACCGCAGGCTCTCCCAGACATGGAAGATGACGCCGACGGAATAGAGAACGCCGCCGGCCGCGATCAGCACCAAGGTCACCGGCGCCAGCGCCGCGGCCATCGGCCCGATCACGAACAAGCCGCTCCAGCCCATCACCAGATAGAGCGCGATCGAGGCCCGGTCGAAGCGGCCGGGGAAGAATATTTTGAGCGCGATGCCGGCCGCGGCCGAGAGCCACTGCACGGCGAGGATCAAGTCCGATGCCGTGCCCTTCACCGGCAGCACGAAGGCGGTGTAGGTCGCGGCGATCAGGAGATAGATGGCCGAATGGTCGAGCCGCCGCAGCCACCATTTGACCGGCGTCAGCGGCCACAGATTGTAGGCCGCGGAAAAGCCGATCATGGCGGCAAGGCCGGCGATATAGACCGTCACCGCGGCGAACTGCGAGACATTGGCGTGAAAGGCGGCGATGACAATGAGCACCGCGCCGCCGCCGACGGCCAGCGCAATGCTTAAGCCGTGCACGACCGCATCGGCAACGATCTCGGCGCGGTCATAATTCCAAGTGACAGGCGGCTTCATGGCGCGAAGCGTGCCACGCGAATGCGGCAGGGCAGTGACCGTCAGGCGCCGTCAGTCCAAGGCGATGACGATGACCCAAGGCGAGGACGATGACGCGGCGTGCTACGGCGCGGCTTTTTTACTCTTCCTGGTCTTCGGCTTCGCAGCCGGCTCGGCCGGCTTATTGGCTGCGTCCTCGGCTTCCTTGGCGAGTCGCAATGCCCGCAGCTTGGCGGTCTTGGCGCGCATGGAGATCGCGGCCGCCTCATATTCCGCGGCGGCTTTCAGACCGTCCCGCGCCTGTTCCTGACGCCTTTTCAGCTTGGCGCCGGCGTCGTTGGGCGACGATGCGTTGATGGATTTGTTCAGCAAGACCTCCTGTTGTGGGGGCTTGGCGCCCGGCAACAACCACTGGTCGTATGTAACATATTTCGGGCGGAGTCGTTACCCGCATGGGGGGTGAAAGGCGCGCGAAAACGGCTATTTTCGCGATGTATTTCGCAGAGCCGCGATGCGTCCGGGGCAGGAAAGCGCACGGTGCCGCGATGTCCGGCGCCGGTCGAGTCGCACTTATTTGCCGCAATTCCACTGATAGCCGATCGGCGTATGCGTCCAGCACGGGCCGAAATCGCCGCCGTTCCAGCGGCCGCGATAGAATTGCGGCTGCGGGTAGCGCCAATAGGCGATGCGCCCGCCGCCGGCGCGGTAGTACGCCCGGCGCTCGCGCTGGATTTCCTTCGTGCGGTCGCGCTCGATCTGCTCCGGCGTGCGATAGCCGGGCAGGAAGCCGACGCCCTTCGGCACGCGCTTGGCGACGTGCTTCTTCCTGGTCTTTGCCGTTTTGGTGCTCTTGACCGTCTTTGCCGCCGCCGCCGGCCGGGCCTCGGAGGTCGGCGTTGCGTGCGCCCGCGACGCCACAGGCGGCGCGGCGATCAGCAGCGCAACGATCGCCGTGAGAAACGCGCGAACAACAGGGCGGGGCATGGAACGATCCGTCATGGGTGGATGACTATAGTCGGAGTCGTTCGTGGTGAAAGTGGGGAGGGGCGGGTGCTTTCGGCTTGTCCCGCAGGGTCGATTTCATAAAAGGCTCGCGGCAGAACTGGGCATAGAACTGCATAAATGTTTCGCGCCATCGACGTCGACAACAGACGCTCGAAATTTGGTCATCGTACCAAAAAGTAGCTGCTGCTGCGTGTGTCCTTCGTTCGTGTAAAAGTCGATCATCTCGACGTTGTGGCCATTTAGGCGATATTGCACGCACGAAACCATTTTTCCGATTGTAAACGGCGTTGGTATATGATCGGCAGCCGAATAACCGCCGCTCTCGATAAAGGGAATCGTTCGGCTGTTGATTTGCACCAGCCGGCCATTCGATAGCGCCCAAAGTGACGCTCGGATATTCGAGACGTCAAAATTCATCAGTGTCATAACAGTGTGAGCTGCGGTCGATGGGGACCGCATTTGCACGCGCGTTCCGACTGCGCGATCGGGTCCGATTTCCGGGAACGCCGGAATTGCGATAGTCGGCGGTGGGGTTGAGGTCGACGGTGCCCTCGCATCCGGCTGCTGCTGAGCCGAGAAGTATTGCATCACCGTAAAAACCGCCCCGATGACGCCTGCAAGCCCCACGACAATCCCAAAGACGCGCCCCATGCATCCCCCCTACATCTGCCGGGCTGGCGTAGCCCTTTCGGCTGGCGCCCCGGATTCGCTGCGCTCCATCCAGGCTACGGTGCTAGGCGCCTCGTAATTTGGCGAAGATGCTCGCGGCTTCTTCTTCGGTCAGGAATGGCGATTGCCGGGCACGCTCGATGGCCTCAACTTCTTCGGGGCTGAGCTGATAAACGCCGTTCTTGATATCGGCCTCGATATCAAGCGCGATCTCTGCCAACTGATCTTGCCACTCGGGCGGCCAGTTCTCGACGCGCTCAAGAATTTCGGTGAGGCGCTTTGTTATCATCAAAAGAATATAGTGCTTTCAATGTTGGCTGTCATGGCCGGGCAAAGCCCGTCGAAGACGGGCGTCAGCGCCCTTATGTCCCGGCCATCTACGCCTTGCCTGTACGGCGGGCGAGGCGAAGCCTTAACCCGCCAGGCGGCGTTCGCCGAGGAGTAAAGAGGGCGGATTACGCTGCGCTAATCCGCCCTACGGCTACGGGCTGCGGTTAGGGCCGGCTATAGCTTTCTTTCCTTCAAGATTGCGCGGTGAAGACTAACAAATTTTCTGCCTTTGTCCGTAATGACCCAAGCTATGTAGTGATTAGTAGTTAGGCGTCCAAACATGTCTGACGTAGATTCTTTGCCGATTGCTTGTATGAGTCCAAGTGCTTCAATATGGAATCTCAGGTTTGTGACATCGTTTGGAGAAACCTCGCCGGAGGTTTCCCTTTCATTGCGTCCGGCTATGGCGAGCAAGGCTTCGCCAATTGTTCTTCGAAGGGAATATTCTGATGGCTCTTTAATTATTTCATCGACTATGGCCAAAAGGATTTGTCCTATGGAAGCTACAACGTTGACAGTCTCGGTTTTGACGATGGCGTCACCGCCACTAGGCGTTTGCTTGTGACGGTGTAATGTTACGGCGAACGTGATTTCGTGGTCCGGTCCGGCCAAGTGATCCGGAAAACTGATATCTGCTCCGTTTACTTCGGAGAGCCTCGCTTTGAGCTCTTCGTTCTCGATGCGCAACCGCTCGAGATCCTGCAACAGCTTAGGATCGATGGCTTGATCGCCGCGAATCCAGCCCGTTCCCGGACGCAAATTTACTGCGTTCGTTACGGCGGTCAGGACCTTGGTTTTTAGATCATTAATGTCAGACCAAAATGAAACGATCCGACTTGTTTTTAGACGGGTCTTGAACTCATTAAGATGCTTAACGTGAATTGGGTCATTATCGGTTTTGTCAGTTGCAATTTTGCCCGGGTCTAAAGGCAAAAACGCTAATATAGGAATGTGTCGTGCGAGGGCGTATTCGAATTCTTTTTCAGTAAAACTCTTGTCGCCATCCAATGAGCCATATCGACCGCCCACAATGACTACGTAGTAGTCACAGCGGTCGATTACTCTTTTGATAAACTCGAGTTGTTGTTGATCTGTTGCAGGAAATAGTTCCATCCCCGCCGGGATAAAGCCCGCCTTGGCAAGCGTGTCACTGACCTCTTTGCGCTCTTCGTGAAGATCGGAGTAAGTCGAACTTACGAAGACCTGGTAGACTTTATCCATATGGATGCGCCTGCCGTACCAGAAGCCCGTCACCCTTCGAGCCGCGCCTTGCGGCGCACACCTCAGGATGACGGGCTCTAAAGTCTCAGGCTAAGGCGGCGCGCTAAGCGCCGCCTTAGTAGTCCCTCACGAACACCCGCTCGTCGCGCCGCACGTATCGCACTTCATGCAGGTGCCGTTCCTCACGAGGGTGAAGTTGCCGCATTCGCCGCACATCTCGCCTTCGTAGCCCTTGGCCTTGGCTTCGGCGCGGCGTTCGGAGGCGAGCGCTTTGGCGGAAGGCTGCGCCACGGCGGCGGCCGGGGAGGCGTGTCCGACTTCGAGCTGCTGGGCCGGCGACAGTTTCGCCTCCGGCTCGGCCTTGAGTGCGGTCGCGGCGTGCCCGCCGGAGAAGGCCGTCACGTTAGCGGTCGACACCGCCGAGGCGGTCGTCGGCGCCACCACCGACAGCGAGCGCGTCAGGCCCTTGGAGACGAAGTTCGGCGCGGCCTTGCCTTCGTGCTCGCCGGCGCCCAGCGCGTCGAACGAGCCCTGGCTCGGATCGACATGGGCGAGGTCGTAACGCTCCAGATACGACACCGCGAGTTCCCGGAACACATAGTCCAGGATTGAAGTGGCGTATTTGATCGAGTCGTTGCCCTGCACCGGGCCTTGCGGTTCGAAGCGGGTGAAGGTGAAGGCATCGACATATTCCTCGAGCGGCACGCCGTATTGCAGGCCGAGCGAAATGGCGATGGCGAAGTTGTTGAGCAAGGAGCGGAGCGCCGCGCCTTCCTTGTGCATGTCGACGAAGATTTCGCCGAGACGGCCGTCGTCATATTCGCCGGTGCGCAGATAGACCTTGTGGCCGCCGACCACGGCCTTCTGCGTATAGCCCTTGCGGCGGGCCGGCAGCTTCTCGCGCTCGCGCAGCACGGTGACGCGCTCGACGATCTTCTCCACCACCTTCTCGGCGGCGATGGCGGCGCGCGCCGCGGCCGGCTTGTCGAGGAAGGCCTCGATCGCGTCGTCCTCGTCCTCTTCGTCGGCGATGAGCTGCGAGTTCAGCGGCTGCGAGAGTTTCGAGCCGTCGCGGTACAGCGCATTGGCCTTCAGCGCCAGTTTCCACGAGAGCAGATAGGCGCTCTTGCAGTCCTCGACGGTGGCCTCGTTCGGCATGTTGATGGTCTTGGAGATGGCGCCCGAAATGAAGGGCTGCGCCGCCGCCATCATCTTGATGTGGCTGTCCACCGACAGATAGCGCTTGCCGATCTTGCCGCAGGGATTGGCGCAGTCGAACACCGGATAGTGCTCGAGTTTGAGGTGCGGCGCGCCTTCCACGGTCATGGCGCCGCAGACATGGATGTTGGCGGCCTCGATCTCGCGCTTGGAGAAGCCGAGCGCGGCGAGGAGATCGAAGGTCGGGTTGGCGAGCTGCTCGGCCGAAATGCCGAGCGTGTCGCGGCAGAAGGCTTCGCCGATCGTCCACTTGTTGAAGACGAACTTGATGTCGAAGGCCGTCGGCAGCGCCTTCTCGACCTTGGCGATCACCTCGTCGGTGAAGCCCTTGGCCTTCAAGGTCGTGTGGTTGATGCCCGGGGCCTGCGCCAGCGAGCCGTGGCCCACGGCATAGACCTCGATCTCGGCGATCTGCGCTTCGGAGTAGCCGAGCGTGCGCAATGCCTCGGGCACGGCGCGGTTGATGATCTTGAAGTAGCCGCCGCCGGCCAGCTTCTTGAACTTCACCAGCGCGAAGTCGGGCTCGATGCCGGTGGTGTCGCAATCCATGACGAGGCCGATCGTGCCGGTCGGCGCGATCACGGTGGACTGCGCGTTGCGATAGCCGTGCTTCTCGCCGAGTTCGATGGCGCGGTCCCACGCCGCCTTGGCGTGCGCGATCAAGGTTTGATCGGGGCAGGAGGCGTGGTCGAGCGGGACCGGGGCCTGCGAGAGCTTCTCGTAGCCCTGGCGTTCGCCGTAAGCCGCGCGGCGGTGGTTGCGCATCACGCGCAGCATGTGCTCGCGGTTCTTCTTGTAGCCCGGGAACGGACCCTGCTTCTCCGCCATCTCGGCCGAGGTCGCGTAGGAGACGCCGGTCATGATCGCGGTGAGGGCGCCGGCATAGGCGCGGCCTTCATCGGAGTCGTAAGACAGACCCGAGGTCATCAAGAGGCCGCCGATATTGGCGTAGCCGAGGCCGAGCGTGCGGAATTCATAAGAGAGCTGGGCGATTTCCTTGGAGGGGAACTGGGCCATCAGCACCGAGATTTCCAGCACCACGGTCCACAGGCGCACGGCGTGCTCGTAGGACTCGACATCGAAGGCGCCGGTCTTGCCGTCGCGGAACGTGAGGAGATTCAGCGAGGCGAGATTGCAGGCCGTGTCGTCGAGGAACATGTACTCGGAGCACGGATTGGAGCCGCGGATTTCACCGGAGGCCGGGCAGGTGTGCCAGTCGTTCACGGTGGTGTGGAACTGCAAGCCCGGATCGGCGCAGGCCCAGGCGGCGTAGCCGATCTTTTCCCACAGTTCGCGCGCCTGCACGGTCTTGGCGACCTTGCCGTTCTTGCGGAACGTCAGATCCCATTTGCCATCGGCTTCGACCGCCTTGAGGAACTGGTCGTCGACGCGCACCGAGTTGTTCGAGTTCTGACCCGACACGGTGAGATAGGCATCCGAATCCCAGTCGGTGTCGTAAGTCGGGAAGTCGATATCGGTGTAGCCCTGCTTGGCGAACTGGATGACGCGCTTGATGAAGTTGTCCGGCACATAGGCCTTGCGGGCGAGCTTGATCTCGCGCTTCAGCGCCGGGTTCTTTTCCGGGTTGAAGCAGTCATCGTCCGAGCCTTCGCAGTTCACGCAGGCCTTCAGCACCGCCTTGAGGTGCTTCTGGTTGATCTTGGAGCCGGTGACGAGCGCCGCCACCTTCTGCTCTTCCTGCACCTTCCAGTCGATGTACTTCTCGATATCCGGATGGTCGGCGTCAACGATCACCATCTTCGCCGCGCGGCGCGTGGTGCCGCCCGACTTGATGGCGCCGGCGGCGCGGTCGCCGATCTTGAGGAAGCTCATCAGGCCCGACGACTTGCCGCCGCCGGACAGCTTTTCGCCTTCGCCGCGCAGGTTGGAGAAGTTGGTGCCGGTGCCGGAGCCGTATTTGAACAGGCGGGCTTCACGCACCCACAGGTCCATGATGCCGCCTTCGTTCACCAGGTCGTCGCTGATGCTTTGGATAAAGCAGGCGTGCGGCTGCGGGTGTTCGTAGGACGACTTCGACTTGGTGAGCTTGCCGGTCTGGTAATCGACGTAATAGTGGCCCTGGCCGGGGCCGTCGATGCCGTAAGCCCAGTGCAGGCCGGTGTTGAACCACTGCGGCGAGTTCGGCGCGCACATCTGGTTGGCGAGCATGAAGCGCAGTTCGTCATAGAAGGCCTGGGCGTCATCTTCATTGTCGAAGTAGCCGCCTTTCCAGCCCCAGTAGGTCCAGGTGCCGGCCAGGCGATCGAACACCTGCTTGGACGAGGTCTCGCCGATATAGCGTTCCTTCTCGGGCAGGGCTTCGAGCGCGGCCTCGTCGGCCACGGAGCGCCACAGGAAAGAGGGGACGGAGTTCTCTTCGACCTTCTTGAGGCGCGCGGGCACGCCGGCCTTGCGGAAATACTTCTGGGCGAGCACGTCGGAGGCGACCTGCGACCAGAATTCCGGCACTTCGACATTGTCCAGCTTGAAGACAATGGAGCCGTCGGGATTCTTGATCTCGGACGTGGTCAGCCGAAACTGGATGCCCGCGTAAGCCTGACCCGCATCCTTGGTGTAGCGCCGTTCGATCCGCATCTTCTTCGTCCCCAAATTCCGGGCGGCTCAGCGACCGCCGACGATTATTCCAGACGGACCCGTCCTTGTCCGCCTTCCGACAACTCAAAACCCTGTCTGACACCAACCCTGGTCGTGGTCCGGGGTTCTTGAAGCGTCACCCGGTACCACCCGGTCCCCGAAGGGGCCGGCACGCAAACTTCACCCGTTCCCTGACAACGCCTGTGAGGGGCTGTCGGGGCTCAAAAACCTGACATCGCGTCGGTTTGGAGGTTCCGGCGGGAACTCTTTGGTACGCATCACCCACACCGTACTGTCACAAAACTATATGGGACTCGTCGTCGTCGTCAACAACAGATAGTGGGTAGGAGTAACTAAATCCCTAAATCTTGTGTCAGTGCGGTGACGGGATTCATGACCGAGGGTCATGTCCCGGGGCAGTATGACCCTCCAGCCCCGACCGTGAAGCCCGATTTTTTCGGCTGGTACGGTGGGTTTTGATGCCTAGCCCGGTGAAGCAAAAATGACGAAAAATGGGGCCCTGCGGACAACCCACAGCTTCTTTTTGGTATCGCCCGGAGCGGGGACAAGCGCGGGATAAACACCGGAGAAGCCGCCGACGAGTCGATGATTCTCGTTTTGAGGTCAGAGCCTTAGCCTGTGGGTGCGGCAGACTGACCAGCGGGAGAAGCGCACCCACCGCTGTTGATGATGCGCCGGGGGCCGACCTTAAGTGCTTGGCAAGGGACTCAAAGGCCCGCCGGGAGGACCAATAAAGAAGGCGGGCCTTAAGAGCCCGCCTTCTCGTTTCCCGGCACTGTCATTCTTTTCCAGCGAAATGCCCAAACAACAGCGGCATTGCTGAATTCGCGGGCACCATAACTCCAGAATCCGGGCAAATGCAATGGTGGGGCAGGCAAGGCGCCGTCAGTGCCTTTCGGTCGTCTTGCGCCCGGTCGCGGTTTTGCGTTGTTTGCCATCATCGCTGCCGCGGCCTTGCGCACCGCTGCCGTCGCGCGCCACGAGCAGCGCGCCGTCGGCCTCGAGCGCCAGATCCGCGCGCTTGCGGGGCAGGGCTTCGGGGTGCTCGCGCTGCAGGAAGTCGACAAGCTTCTCGCGTACCTCGCAGCGCAGCTCGAAGGCCTTGCCGGCCGATGGCGCGCTGACAAGGCAGCGCAATTCCATCGTCTCTTCCTTGCAGTCGGTGACCTGAAGGCCGACGACCTGGCCGTCCCAGGCCGGCGAGGCCTCCGCAATCTCCTTAAGCTTGTCGCGGATGATGCCGACCGGGGCGCGGTAATCGACATAGAGCATGGCGGCGCCGATCAGTGCCGAGGTCTCGCGGGTCCAGTTCTGGAACGGCTTCTCGATGAAATAGGTCAGCGGCACGATCAGTCGCCGCCAGTCCCAGATTTTCACGACCACATAAGTGGAGGTAATTTCCTCGACGGTGCCCCATTCGCCCTCGACGATGACGGCGTCGTCGATGCGGATCGGCTGCGTCATGGCAAGCTGCACGCCGGCGAACAGGTTCGACAGCACCGGGCGCGCGGCAAGGCCTGCAACCAGACCGGCGACGCCGGCCGAGGCGAACAGGCTGACGCCATATTGCCGAACCGGCTCGAACGTCATCAGCGCGGCGCTGATTGTCAGGATGATGATCAGGACGTCCAGCGTGCGCAGCAGCACCCGCACCTGGGTGTAGTGCTTGCGCGCCAGCAGGTTGTCCTCGGTATCGATGCGGAATTGCAGGAGATAGAGGTCCGCCGCGATCTTCAGCGCCGTCATCGCCGCCCAGCCGATCATGGCGATCAGAGCGATCAGCATGAGCCGGCCGATCCATTCCGCCGTTTGCGAATCGAACGGCGCCGCCGGCACCGCGATCGACAACGCCAACAGGATGATGGCGAGACGGGTGACGCCGCGCATCTGCTGAATGACGGTGATAACGTAGGGGAAGCGCGGAGCCAGCACTTTGCGGAGCAGCCGCCGCACCGTTTTGTGCAGCGAATAGGCGATGGCGACGGCCAGCGCGACGATGACGACCGCGACCACTTGATCCGGGACCCACGCGAGCCAGGCGGCGAGGATAGAGAGAGCCGATCTGAACGAATCCATTGCGCGGAAACTCCCAAGTTTCTGCGTTAAAAATGTGATGAATGGCGCCGGTGGCGCGCTGGACAGGGGCGTTCCGAGGTGTCACAACGCGCGCGTCTCGCAACGGAAATGCGCGTCGGCGATGAAAAGTTTCCTGCTGAAATTGTTTACCTGGTGGAACTCATCCACATTCGGCACCGATTTGTGGACCCGTCTCTATGGCGAAAAGGTCGGCACCGACGAGTTCGGCAATACCTATTACCGGACCAAAGGCGGTAAGATCGACCCGACGCTGAAGTTCGAGCGCCGCTGGGTCATCTACAACGGCTATGCCGAGGCGAGCACCATCCCGCCGTCGTGGCATGGCTGGATCCATCACACGGTCGATGTTCCGCCGACCGACGAGAACTACCAGCCGCGTGAATGGCAGAAGCCGCATCGACCAAACCTCACCGGTACTCCGGGTGCCTACCGCCCGCAGGGCTCGACGCTGGCCGCAGGCCGCCGCCCGCAGGCGACCGGCGACTACAAGGCCTGGTCGCCGGAAGGCTGAGCAGCAGATCGCAGCATTTCGGGCCGCCCTTCCGCCGCCGCATTCACCGTGTTAACCGGACCGTCAGCGCGCGCGGGCGAATCCATGCGCGGCGCTGGCCACGAGAACCCCTGATCAAGCGACATTTATGGCCCGGGTCCGGCTTCCAGCGATAGCGATGATGGTGCTGCTCGGTGCGGGTCCTGCGCTCGCCCAGTTCACCGACATCTTCAGCGATCCGCCGCCGCGCCCGCCGGGCTCCGTGCCGCGTGGACAACCGCAGCAGGGGCCATATGTAGCGCCGGCCGATCTCGGCCGCGGTCGCGACGTGCAGAGCGGTGCGACCGCCACGCAATCGGGCAACTGGGTCAATCCCGATCTGCCGCCGGCGCAGCCTCTGCCGGCGCCGATGAACCTGCCGCCGTCGAGCCGGCCGGGCCGCGGCGGCATCCAGTCGGACGAGCTGGCGCCGCTGCCGGGGACGAATTCGGGTCCTGGCGATTTGACCCCCATGACGCCGGTCGCGCCGGCGCCGCCGCCGGGTCAGCAGCCGCAGAACAACGCCAACACCAATCCGACGCAAACGCTTCCCGGTCTGCCGCCGGGACAGCGCCAGCCGCCGGGCACGCCGCAGCAACCGGCCGATACCTCGCCGCAGCCCGGCGACGAGGTCGTGGTCGAGCCGCCGCCGCAGCGGATCGCCAATCCGACGGCGGTGTTCAACGGTCTCGACAAGATCACCGGCCGCATCATCTCGTTCGACGTCGCGATCGATGAGACCGTGCAATTCGGCGCGCTCCGCGTGACGCCGCGCGTGTGCTATTCGCGGCCGCCGACCGAAACGCCGAACACCGACGCCTTCATCCAGGTCGACGAAGTGACGCTGAACGGCGAGATCAAGCGCATCTTCTCCGGCTGGATGTTCGCCGCCAGTCCGGGTCTCAATGCGGTGGAGCATCCGACCTACGACGTGTGGCTGACCGAGTGCAAAGGCGGCACCAATCCGAATGTCGCGGACGCAGGCGAAGGTCAGCCGGGGCGCAAACCAGCCGCTGCTCCGGCACAGCGGACGCCGCAGCCGCAGTCGCGCCCGGCGTTGCGTCCACCGCAGCGCTGATCATTCTTCGAGAATAGCGAGTGCCTCGGCGCCGCTGACCGGCCGATCGACCGGCAGCGCGGCGAAATCCGCCGCGCCGGTGAGCGCGTCTTCGAGCAGCTTGTGATAGCGCTTCTTCGGGACCTCGACGGCGCCAAAGGTGCGCAGGTGGTCGGTCACGTACTGCGTATCGCAGAGCGTAAACCCGCCGGCTTTCAGCCGCGCGATCAGATGCACGAGCGCGATCTTGGACGCGTCGCGCACGGTGTGAAACATGCTCTCGCCGAAATATGCGCGGCCGAGCGACACACCATACAGCCCGCCCACGAGATGGTCGTCGTCATAGACTTCCACCGTGTGGCAATGGCCGCGGTCGAAGAGGCCGCGGTAGAGCTTGCGGATGCGGCCGTTGATCCAGGTCCGATCGCGGTCGGGTGCCGGCGCGGCGCAGCCGTCGATCACGGCGTCGAAATCGCGGTCGACATGGACGGTGAGCGCGGTCGAGCGAACGGTGCGGGCCAATCGCGCCGGAACATGGAACCCGGACAGCGGAATAATGCCGCGCTGTTCCGGCTCGATCCAGTACAACGCCGGATCGTCGGCCGTCTCCGCCATCGGAAAGATGCCGCAGGCATAGGCTTTGAGCAGCACATCCGGCGTGATTTCGAATGGGGGATTGTCGCGGCTGGCCATCACTTCATCTTAAACCGGAACATGAGGTTTTGCGATATTAGGAGATTACTTACCATCATTGCCTCAAATTTTAGTCAGCCTTGAACACTTGGTTGTGGCTCGGCGTTGCCGTGCAACCTGAAACCGATGGCAAGCCGAGGACGTCATGGGCCGCGGACCGCAACCGATCAAAGTGCTGCTGGTGGAGGACGACGTCCTGATCAGTGCCATTGTCGCCGACGAATTGCGTGACTACGGCTTCGTCGTTCACGAGGCGAGCACAGGCGAACAGGCGCTCGGCTGGCTCGAGAGCGAGCCCGAGATCGCGGTCCTGCTCACGGACATCAATCTTCCCGGCGATGTCGATGGCCGGGAACTGGCGATCCGCGCCCGCGCCATGCGGCCCGACCTGCCAATTGTCTATGCGTCGGGGCGCTATGCGGCCTTCGGACTTGACGGCATGGTCACGCGCTCGCTGTTCCTGCCAAAGCCCTACAGTCCCGCCGAAGTCTGCGCCTTGCTGGCGCGACTGACCGAGCCGTCGCACTGAGCGTCCCGGATCAGGCCGCGGGCTTTGGCGCGGCCGCCGGTGCAGCCTTTGGCGCTGCGCCAGGAACAGGGGCGCAGAGTTCGAAGGTGACGATGAGGCGGGTGCCGCGATGGCTGCGGTCCTGTTCGATCTGGGCGCGGATTTTCTCCGCCATCGCCCGCACAATGCGCTGCCCTAACCCGGTTGACTTAGGTCCGCCTTTCGGCGCGATGCCGACGCCGTCGTCCTCGACGATGAGGATGCCATGGTTGGCGTCGTCGCTGGTTAGCGCGACGCGGATTGCACCCTTGCCGCCGGGATAGGCGTACTTCAACGCGTTGGTGACGAGCTCGTTGACGATCATGCCGATGGCCACGGCGTGATCGGGCGTTACTGCGATCGGGTCGGCGTGGAGCGACAACTGCGCCAGCGCGCCGCCTTCGGCGGAACGGCGCAGATCCTCGACCAGGGCTTCGAGGTAAAGGTCGATGGCAACCGTCTGCACGTCGTCCGAGGTGTAAAGGCGGCGGTGAACTTGCGCCACCGCCATGACGCGGCCGGTGGCGTCACTCAGGGCTTCCTTGACTTCGTCATTGCTGGCCGCGTTGGACTGGATGGTCAGCAGCGATGCGATGAGTTGCAGACTGTTGCCGACGCGGTGGTTGACCTCTCGCATCATGAGCGCGCGTTCGGCCGCCAGCGCCTCGAAGCGGTCGCGCGCGGCGCGGACTTCGGCCTCGGCAGCTTCCTTGGCGCGGCGCATGCGCATGGCGTCGACAGCGGCATGGAAGGCGGCCTTGAGCAGGAAGATGAACTCGCCCTGGACGTCCTTGACGACGTAGTCGAAGGCGCCGGCCTTGAGCACCGCGACCGCCATGCGCGAGTCCTGTGCGCCCGTCACCACGATGACCGGCGGATGATTGGGCACGGCGTTGATGCGCTCGGTCAACTCGACGCCGGACAGGCCAGGCATGTACAGATCGACCGCGATCACGTCGAAATCGGGATGTTCGGCGAGCAGCGCGAGGCCGGCTTCGCCGTCGCCGGCGGTCACGACCTCAATGCCGTCGCGGCCCAGGCTGCGCTTGACCAGCGTACACAGGCCTTGATCGTCGTCGATATAGAGAACTTTGCGGGGCATGGGCGCTTACTCGGGCGAGGGCACCTGGATGACCGAGAAGAACAGCCCAAGCTGCCGAATGGCGTTGGCGAAATTCTCGTAGTTGACCGGCTTGGTAATGTAGACGTTGCAGCCGAGATCGTAGCAGCGCTGAATCTCGAGGGCGTCGTCGGTTGTCGTCAGCACCACGACTGGCACGCGCTTCATGTGCTCGTTCGACTTGATGCGGCCGAGGATTTCGACGCCGGTCATGTCGGGCAGGTTGAGGTCGAGCAGGACGAGCAGGGGCTTGCCCTTGCTGGTCAGCCCGGAGCCATCGGCGCCGAACAGGTAGTTGATGCCATCGGTGCCGTTCTTGAACGGCGTGATCGGATTGTTGACGCCGGCGCGGCGGATGTTCTTCTCGATCAGGCGCGCATGGCCGTCATCGTCCTCGATCATCACGATCTCAACCGGGCGTTCCGAAGTCCGGCTGTTCATACAGCGCTCCTCTTGTCCCCGGTCCAGCGCCGCGGCAGCGTTACGGTAAAAGTGCTTCCCTTGCCGGGTTCCGAGTTCAAACCCATCGTTCCCCCCATCCGCCTGACCAGGGCGCGGACGTGCGCAAGGCCGATGCCTTCGCCCGGCCTGTCCTGCTTGCCGGCGCGCCGAAACAATTCAAATACTCGCTGAAAATCGGCCGGGTCGATACCCCGGCCATTGTCCTGAACGTCGTATATCGCATGTGTGGCGGTCAGGCGGCCACGAATGTCGATTTGCAGCTTTTCGTCATGGCGGCCATATTTGAGAGCATTATCAATGAGATTCCCAAAAATCTGTTGCGCCGCGAGCAAGTCGGTTTCAACTGGCGGCAACGCATCAACGCGTAAGGTGGCCTGAAGTTCCGAAGCCCGGTGACTAACGGTTTCGATAATCCCGCCGATCAGAGCATTCATGTCGACCGTTTCCGGATTGAACTGGCGGCGGCCCTCCCGGGACAGCCGGAGCACCGCGTTGATCAACCGGTCCATATTGGCGATCGAGGTTTTGATGAAGCCGACGGCCTCGTCGAAGTCGCGGCCGAGCTGCGCGGAGCGGTCTTCTTCTATTGCAGTGTCAGCTTCGTTTTTGAGGGCAGCCACCTCGGCCCGGAGTCTTTCCAATTCTGCGAAGATGTCCTGCCGCAGGGCCTCCAGCTCGGAGGTAAAACCCATGACGTTGACCAGCGGCGAGCGCAGATCGTGGCTGACAATATAGGCGAAGCGCTGGATCTCCTCGTTGGCCTCGGTCAGGTCGGCGGTACGATATTCGACGATGCGCTCCAGATTGGCGTTGGTGCCGGCGAGTTCCTGGCGGGCGATCTCGGCGCGACGATAATTGCGCTGGACCAGCATGATCGAGATGGCGCCGATGCCGATGATCAACGCCGTTCCTACGAGCGTCACGATCAGCAGCCGGGTATTGGTGCGGCGTGAGGTCTCGGCGCGGACGGTGGCGAGTTCGCCCTCGGCCTCCACGGCCTCCTCGATGACATCGCGCAACTTGACCATGATGCGGCGGCCTTCGCCCTCCCGCACCTGCGCCAGGGCCTCGTCGCGCTGGCCGGCCTCATTGAGCTCGACGATGCGGCGCATTTCGCGGAATTTGCCGTCGACCAGAGTGGCCACGCGGTCAAGGGTCGACGCGCGGGTGGCGCTGGCTTCCGAAAGCCCGCGCAATTCGGCGATGGTCTCCTGCGCCTCCGGCTCGGCGCCACGGAAGTCCTCGAGATAGGTGCTGTCGTTGGTCAAGAGGTAGCCGCGCTGACTGCTCTCGGCGCGGCGCACGGTGAGCAGAATGTCGGAAAGCTTGTCCTCGATGCTCAACGTAACGGCGAGTTCTCGGCTGTCGCTGGCAGCCCGCTCGACCAGATAGATCGTGGCTGCGCCGATGCCGACCAGTAGCAGAAAGCCGGCGCCAAGCAGGAGCGTTTGCAGGTTGAGAAACCGCCAGCGGGGCAGGGCCAACTTCAATTAGTCAAATCTCCATGGGCCCAAGGTGGAGCAATCCTTATCTGAGGACCGTCCTGTCGCCGTTTCTGCAATAAATCACAGAATAGCCCCGTCAAATAAAGCTGTCGAAGTGGCCCGGGTTTCGGGCGCCAGTTGGGAACTCGCGGGACCGGCATTGGTTCCATTTGGCGCCGTGGTGACGCCGGGCCGGGCAGACGTGCCTTCGCGCGCCGTGCCAGGACGATCGCGGGAATACGCTGGTCCGCTGTCACGAGGACAGCGGCTGGCTTTCCTCCATGCCACCCTGGGCCAGGAACTGCTCCAGCCAGTGGATGTGATAGTCGCCGTTGATAATGTCGGTTTCGCGCACCAGCGCCCGGAACAGCGGCAGCGTCGTCTCAATGCCGTCGACAACGACTTCGTCGAGCGCTCGCTTGAGCCGCATCAAAGCCTCGGTGCGGGTCTTGCCATGGACGATGAGCTTGCCGACCAGCGAGTCGTAATAGGGCGGGATCGTGTAGCCCTGGTACACGGCGCTGTCGATACGCACGCCGAGGCCGCCGGGCGGATGGTAATGCAGGATCTTGCCGGGCGAGGGCCGGAATGACACCGGGTTTTCCGCATTGATGCGGCACTCGATAGCGTGACCGAAGAAGTTGACGTCTTTCTGCTTGAGCGTCAGTTCGGCGCCCGCGGCGACCCGGATCTGTTCGAAGATCAGGTCGATGCCGGTGATCATTTCGGTCACCGGGTGCTCGACCTGGATGCGCGTGTTCATTTCGATGAAATAGAACTCGCCGTTCTCGTACAGGAATTCGACGGTGCCGACGCCGAGATACTGGATTTCGCGCATCGCTTTCGCGACGATCTCGCCGATCTTGTCGCGCGCCGCGACATTGAGCGCGGGCGAGGGGCTTTCCTCGAGCACCTTCTGGTGGCGGCGCTGCAGCGAGCAGTCGCGTTCGCCGAGGTGGATGGCGTTGCCCTTGCCGTCACCGAGCACCTGGATTTCGATGTGGCGCGGCTTGCCGAGATATTTCTCGATATAGACGGCGTCGCTGCCGAAATTGGCCTTGGCTTCCGAGCGCGCGGTGGACAGGGCGCTCGACAGTTCCTCGGCCGAGCGGGCAACGCGCATGCCCTTGCCGCCGCCGCCAGCCGCCGCCTTGATCAGGACCGGAAAGCCGATTTCGTTGGCGACGCGGGCGGCTTCGTTATCGTCGGTGACGCCGCCATCCGAGCCGGGCACGACCGGAATGCCGAGGCGCTTGGCGGTGCGCTTGGCCTCGATCTTGTCGCCCATGGTGCGGATGTGCTCGGCCTTCGGGCCGATGAAATGCAGGCCGTGTTCGGCGAGGATTTCCGCAAAGCGCGCATTCTCCGACAGGAAGCCGTAACCGGGATGCACGGCATCGGCGCCGGTGATCTCACAAGCGGCGAGGATGGCCGGGATGTTGAGGTAGGAGTCTTTGGCCGCAGGCGGGCCGATGCAGACGCTTTCGTCGGCGAAACGTACATGCATGGCATCGGCGTCGGCGGTGGAATGCACCGCGACTGTCTTGATGCCGAGCTCCTTGCAGGCGCGCAGCACGCGCAGCGCGATCTCGCCGCGATTGGCAATAAGGATTTTATCGAACATGGGGATTGCCCGGCGGCGTGAGAGGCGTCACTCGATAATCACCAGCGGCTCGCCGAACTCGACAGGCTGACCGTCCTCGAACAGGATCTGCGTCACCGTGCCGGCGCGCGGCGCGGGGATCTGGTTCATAGTCTTCATCGCTTCGATGATGAGCAGCGTTTCGCCGGACTTCACCTTGGCGCCAACCTCGATATAGGGGCGCGCGCCTGGCTCCGGCGCCGAGTAAGCGGTGCCGACCATCGGGGAATTGACCACGCCCGGATGCTTGGCCGGATCGATCGGCTTGGAGACGGATTCGGTGATCGGCTGCGGCACGGCGGCCGGCGCGGCGCGCGGCGCCGGGGCGGCCGACACAGCAACGCCGCCGCGGGCGACGCGGATGCGCTGGCCGTCCTGCTCGATCTCGATTTCGGTAAGGCCCGTCTCGTCGAGCAGCTTCGACAGCTCCTGAATGAGCTCGCGGTCGACCAGAGGCGATTTCGGCGGTTTTGCCATTCAAGCGGTTCCGGGTTGTGGCTTCTGTCCGGCCCGGGGCCGGCAGATGCGCATAGCGTAAGAGTTCTTAACGTTCTTTAGCGCCGATCATGCCGGCAAGGCCTTCGATCCCCAGCGCGTAGCCCTGGACGCCGAAGCCGGCAAGCACGCCGCGCGCTACTTTCGACACATAGGAGTGGTGCCGGAAGCTTTCGCGCTGATGGACGTTGGTGATGTGGATTTCAATCACCGGCAGCTCGGTGAGGGTCAGGGCGTCAAGGATGGCGACCGAGGTGTGCGTATAGGCCGCCGGATTGATGACGATGCCGGACGCCTTGTTGATGCGGGCTTCCTGGATGATGGTCACCAGTTCGCCTTCGATGTTCGATTGCCTGAACACCATGTCGAGCCCGAAGCGCTTGCAGGTGTCGGCGCACAGGCTCTCCACATCCTTGAGCGTGGCCGAGCCGTATTTGGCCGGCTCGCGGACGCCGAGCATGTTCAGGTTGGGTCCGTTGAGGACGTAGATCGTCTGGGCCATTTACGGATTTCCGGCAGTTCGGCTGCGGCGCTGCCTCGCATTGCGGGCGCGGACCGGCTGGCACGCTTTATAGGTGGCCGAAGCGGCGAGGGGAAGAGCGCCGCCCATCTCGCCGGGGATGATGTAAATATCAGAAAAATAAAGAGAAATCAGGCGGCCGAGGCGAGTTGTCCCGTTGCCAGCGTCTCCGCGGCGGCCCAGTCGACGACCTCGCGAAGGGCGGCAACGCGCGGCCGGCCGGCCGCGGTGGCTGCCTTGAACAAAGCGATCTGTCGGTCGCCGCTCGAGCCTTGGGCGATGATGTGACCGAGATGGGCGATCTCAGCGGCGCAGCCGAAGGTCTCGATATCCGGTGCGATGAAGGCACGGATCTGCTCCAGCCACTGGCCGGCGGTGATGGGCTGGCGCGAGAATGGCTCGACGAAAGTCGCCGCGATGCCGTGACGTTGCGCATGCCATTTGTTCTCGGCGGTGATGGCGCGGCCGACGCGGTCGAAGCCGGCATTCACGTTACGGTCGCGATCGAGCGCGCGCACCAGGCAGCGGAACAGCGCGGCGATGGCGATGGCATCGTCGAGCCGCGTGCAGCTGTCGGCGATGCGCAGTTCGAGCGTCGGGTTCGCGACCGACGGCCGGATCGCCCACCAGATGTAGCTCGCATCCGGGATAATGCCGGCGCCGACCAGCGCCGCGACATATTCGTCGTAGTCCTGATTGGTACGGAACAGCTCGGGCAAGCCGGTGCGCGGCAATTCGTCGTAGGCCGCGAGCCGATAACCGGTGAGGCCGGTGAGGTGGCCCTGCCAGAACGGCGAGGAGGTCGACAGCGCGAGCAACAGGGGCAGATAAGGTGTCACCCGCATCATGAGATTGATGCGCGTGTCTAGGTCCGGCACCGCGACATGGACATGGAGGCCGCACATCATGTTGCGCAGGCCGATCATCTGCAGGTCGTCCATGATGGCGCCGTAGCGCTCCTTGCGCGTCGGCGTCATCTCCGGCCAAAAGGCGAGCGGAAACGTGCCCATGGCGGCGATGCCAAGGCCGCGTTCGCGCGCGGCTTCTCCCAGCGCCTCCCGCATCCGCGCCAGATGCGCACGGGCCTCGCCCATGGTCTCGCACACCGGCGTCACGGTTTCGATCTGCGACTGCAGCATCTCGGTGGCGACGGAATTGCCGAGCGTCTGCCTCACACGCACGAGAAAGCGCTTGTCGAGGCGGCGCACCGCGCGGCGCGTCGACGCATCGAAGACGAAGAATTCCTCTTCCAGTCCGATCGTATACATGCGCGCGACAACCCGTTCCGGCGTTTCGGGTTCCCGCGCATTCTAAACGTAAAAAGCCGCCGGACCAGCGGCCCGGCGGCTTTGTGGATAAGCAGAATGCCGCAGCGCGGCGCAGCAATCAGGTCATCAATCAGCAAGTAGCCTTGCCGCAACGCGCGTTATTGACCTTTTCCTTCAGCGCTTCGAGGCCGACGGCGCCGATGACGACATCGTTGCCGATGACGTAGCTCGGCGTGCCGTTCATGCCGAGCGCTTCGGCGAGTTTGAAGCTCTCCTGCAACGTCTCCCGGACCTCGGTGCTCGCCATGTCTTTTTCCAGCCGCGCCATGTCGAGGCCGACTTCTTTGGCCGCCGTCATGGCGTGTGCCTTGTCGGCCTGACCGCGGCCGCCGAGCAGCTTCTGATGGAAGGCGAGATACTTTTTGCCGGTTGGGTCCTGCATGCGCACCGCGACCGCGACCTGCGCCGCCTCGACCGAGCCAGGCCCGAGCACCGGGAATTCCTTGAGTACGATCTTCAGGTTCGGATCCTTAAGCAGCGCCATCATGTCTTCCATGGCGCGTTTGCAGTAGCCGCAGTTGTAATCGAAGAACTCGACGAGCGTGACGTCGCCCTTGGGATTGCCGAGCGTGACTTGCCGCTTGGACGAGAAAATGGCCTCGGCATTTTGCTTTACCGCGGCCTTGTGCTTCTCGGCCTCAGCCGCCTGCGAGCGCTTCTCGAGTTCGGCCATGGCCTCCTGAAGAACTTCAGGATTGGCGAGCAGATATTCGCGCACGATCTTGCCGATCTCGTCGCGCTGCGCGCCCGAGAATTCAGCGGCGCTCGCCGGCTGGGCCAGCGCCAGCGCGAACAGGCCCGCACATACAGCGAGGATGCGGCTTGCGGTTTTCATCGGGTCGGTCCTTGTCGAGGTTCAATTGCGGGCATCGCGGGATTGCGGCTTGTCGTTCGTGATGTCGTTGGCGCGCACCCATGGGGGCGAGCCGACCGGCAGACGCCCCTTGGCGCGGGCGGCGATCTGCCGGGCCGTTTTTAAATCGCCCCGGTTAAGGGCAGCTTGCGCCGCGGCAAGATCGGCGCGGCCGAGGTCGCCCTTGCGGCCATAGGCCATGGCAAGCTGGTCGTAGGCCTCGGGGATGGTTGGCTCGCGCGCCAGTGCGGAATTCAGAAGGCCGACCGCTTCCTCGGCGCTGGCGGGGTTGTTCGAGCCGATAAGCGCTTGCGCCAGCATCACCTGGATGAGGGGGGCATTGTTCGACAGTTGTACCGCGCGGCGCAGCGGCGCCACGGCCTCGGTGCCGCGGCCGGCTTCGAGCAGGGCCTGGCCTTTGAGCTCCTGGAAATAGGCATTGCCGGGCTGGGCCTGGATGAGGCCGTCGATCTGGACGAGCGCGTTGCGCAAATCGGCATGGCGATAGGCGGCGATGGCGCGCGCGTAACGCGCGGGCATGCTCTGGTCGCTCATGGGATAGCGCCGCGCCACCGTATCCGGCCGATCGAGGAAGCCCGATAGCTTGGCGCGCATCATGTCGTGACGGGCCTGCAGCGCCGGTGGGTCCTTGACGTCGAAATAGGGGCTCTGTCTGGCGACCGCCTCCAGCGCCGCGACGCGTT
Organism: Pseudolabrys sp. FHR47; assembly: GCF_005153485.1. Taxonomy (NCBI): domain Bacteria; kingdom Pseudomonadati; phylum Pseudomonadota; class Alphaproteobacteria; order Hyphomicrobiales; family Xanthobacteraceae; genus Pseudolabrys; species Pseudolabrys sp. FHR47. Next base: position 2,741,065 of record NZ_CP039740.1, on the reverse strand, counting down.
CCTGCGGCATCGGGTGGCTCTGCAGATAGGGATCGACATAGCGCGAGTTGAACAGCGCGTCGTTCGACAGCCGCTTGAACAATTCGATCATGCCCCGCGCCGACTGATGCGAGGCATTGAGAAACTTGACGCCGGCATGATCGGCCTGGTCTTCCTGCGTGCGTACATAAGCAAGGAACGAGCGCTGGATGGCCGATTGGGGCGCCATGATCGCCGCCGCGCCGGCATTGCCGCCACCGGCGACCGCCGCGCCTGCACCAAGCAGCAGCGCAATGATCGACGCCGTCTGGGCGCGCGCCAGTTGCTCGCGCAATTTGAGCAGGTGACCGCCGGCGAGATGGCCGGTCTCGTGGGCGAAGACGCCGATGATCTCGTTCGGCGTCTTGGCGTCGAACAGCGCGCCGGCATTGATGAAGATGTGGCGGCCGTCCATCACGAAGGCGTTGAAGGTGCGATCGTTGAGGACGACGACGCGGACATTCTGTTGTGTGAGACCGGCGGCGCGCAGGATCGGCGCGGCATAGTCTCGCAGCAGGTTCTCGATTTCGGCGTCGCGAATGACGGTCGGGCCGCCCCCGCCGCGTTGTTGAGCGGTCGCCGGCGACCCAGCCGATCCGATACCGGCCAGCGCCACCGCGGCAGCGGTGAGAAGGCCGATGCCCTGCCGGATGCGGCGGCCGGCGGCTGGCGCGAGCGAAGCGGTCCTGTTAGGTAAGCCCGTCAATTCCATGGTCTTCTAAACGCTGGCGTTATTGCTGCTTTAAGGCGATTGGCGCGGAACTTAGGAGACACGGGCGAACCGGGTCAATGTAAGCCGATTTGGCGCGGCGCCACCGCGCTTTTGCGGCGTTCGGTCATCACGAAATGGCGATGTTGAACCCGCGAGTCATCGCGAAATCTTTCCATCCCAAGCAAGCCGCCGAATACGGCAGCAGCGGGGCGGATCAATACACCCACAGGACTTAAGGCGATGCTCGACAAGGCGAAAAATCTCATTCTCCCGTCTCGGCGCAGCGAGGTGCCGCCCTTCATCGTGATGGACGTGATGGCGGCGGCGGCGCAGGCCGAGGCGGAGGGGCGGCACGTCGTCCATATGGAAGTAGGCCAGCCATTCCAGCCGGCGCCGAAGACAGCGTTGGACGCAGCGCGCGCGGCGCTGTCCGGCCGCATTGCCTATACCGAGGCGCTCGGCATGCCGTCGCTGCGCGCCCGCATCGCGCGGCACTACGCCGACACCTACGGCCTGGACCTCGATCCGGCGCGGGTGGTGGTAACGACGGGCTCGTCCGGCGGCTTCATACTGGCCTTCCTGTCGCTATTCGAAGCGGGGGACCGAGTGGCGCTGGCCAACCCCGGATACCCACCGTACCGCCACATCCTGTCCGCGCTCGGCTGCGAGCCGGTGCTGATCGAAACCTCGGCGGCGACGCGCTGGGTCATGTCGCCGGAGGCGCTGATCGCCGCGCACCGCAAGACGCCGCTCGCCGGCCTCCTGATCGCCAGCCCGGCCAATCCGACCGGCACGATGATGGACCGCGAACATCTGGCGCAGCTCATCGCCGCGGCGGAAGCCGAAGGCATCAAGGTGATCTCCGACGAGATCTATCACGGCCTCGATTACGCCTTCGCAGCGGAAACCGCCGCCAAGCTGTCGGACCACGCCGTGATCATCAATTCGTTCTCGAAATACTTTTGCATGACCGGCTGGCGCATCGGCTGGCTGGTGATGCCGGAGCCATTGACGCGCTCGGTCGAGCGGCTGCAGCAGAACTTCGCCATCTCGGTGCCGGCTCTGTCGCAAATCGCGGCGGAGGCTGCGTTCGACGGCGCTGAGGAGATGGAAGCGGTCAAGCACGTCTACGAGGCGAACCGGCGGGTCCTGGTCGACGGCTTACCGAAAGCGGGTCTCGACAAATTCCTGCCTGTCGATGGCGGCTTCTATCTCTATGCCGACGTGTCACGCTTCTCCAACGACAGCCTCGACTTCGCCAAGCGCATGCTGAACGAGGCCAATGTGGCGGCGACGCCGGGCATCGATTTCGATCCGGTCAACGGCCACAATTATCTGCGGTTCTGTTACGCCGGTTCGACGCCCGAGATGCACGAGGCGGTGAAGCGGATTGGCAACTGGCTCAAGGGCTGAGCGCCGTTATTGCGCGGGGGCGATAGCGGCGAGGATGGCATGGGCCGCCGTGATACGCGCCGGTGTCGGCATGTTCCGGTTCGAGAGAATGACGACGCCGATCTTCATGGCCGGCACGAAGGCGGCATAGGCGCCGAAGCCGCGCGTCGAGCCGGTCTTGTTGAACAGGGTTGCGCCGGTGGGCGCGCGCGGTGGCTTGAGTGCCGTGGCTGCGTTCGGGCCGAACACCATGTTGTCGCTGTTGCCGGCGAGCAAACGTTCCAGCGGCACCGGGTAGGGGTATTGCTCCCAGCCAAGGCCCTGCACGATGGGGTCGACCTTGAAGTAGCCGACATGTGTGTCGTCGATGGCGCGGCGCATCGACGGTTCGAGCGCCTCGGGCCGCATGTTGATCTCAAGATAGCGGATCATGTCGGCGGCCGAACTTTTGATGCCGTAGGCTGGGTCCGCGAACGGCGCCGAGCCGGCACGCACAGGCTGGTTGGCGCGGTCGTAACCTTGCGCATGGTCGGCCATCGCCGATTGCGGCACGCGGATGAAGGTGTGCGCGAGGCCGAGCTTCGGCAAAATCTCTGCTTCGAGGAGCTCGGCATAGTCGCCCTTCATCGCCAGCGCCGCGACGTGGCCGAACAGCCCGATGCTGGGATTTGAGTAGCGCCGCTGCGCGCCCGGCGCGGCCGATGGCTTCCACTTTCGCAGGAACGCAATCGCCTCAGCCTCGGACTTGATCTTGGCGGAAAACAGCAGCGGCAGGCCCCCGGCAGTGTAGGTGCCGAGATGAAGCAGGGTCGCTTTGTCGATCGCCGTCCCTTTGAGCGCGGGCATGTATTTGCCGGGATGGTCGCCGGGCGACAGCCTGCCGGTCGCCGCACCGTAAGTGACGAGCGTCGCGGCGAAGGTCTTGCTGATCGAGCCGATCTCGAACAGCGTGTTCTTCGTCACCGGCGTCTGCGCTTCCCTTGAAGCTACTCCGTAGCTGAAGAAATACTGTTGGCCACCGGCTGTTACGCCAACGGCGATGCCCGGCACGTCATGCTGGGCGAGCAGCGGAGAGACAGTGCGCTCGACTGTCGCGGTGAGTTTCTCGGGCGCCTCGGCGGCGCGAAGGGCGGCGGATGACGAGGCGATTGTCATGACGGCCAAGACGGCCGTCATTGTCGCGGCGAATTTCAAGGCGCTTCCTCGTTCCGATGACGCAGGCCACGATCACGTATCGCTATTGTGGCGGCAGCGCGACGTGACAGCGGAGAACGAGGCGAGGCTCAGAACTCGACGTCAAGCTCGACCACTTCGTCCGGTTCGGCCAGCGCGCCGTCGACCCATTCCTTCACCGCCGGCAGGTCCATGATCGCCTGGCAATAGGCCGCGCAATCGGAATCGAGCTTGACGTCGTAAGTAATGAAGCGCGTCACCACCGGCGCGAACATGGCGTCCGCCATGGTCGGCGTGCCGCCAAAAAGATACGGGCCCTTGCTCTTGGCAAGGCACTCACGCCAGATCGAGATGACGCGCTCGATGTCGGCCTGCGCACCGACCCAGACCTTGAAGCCGGGGTGGCGCGCCTTCAGATTCATTGGCAGCGCCGAGCGCAAATTTGTGAAGCCGGAATGCATCTCGCCGCTGACCGAGCGGCAATGCGCACGCGCGGCGCGATCGGCCGGGAGCAGGGTGCAGTTCGGCACGTTCTCGCTGAGATATTCGGCGATCGCCAGCGTATCCCAGATCTTGACGCCGTCATGAGTCAGCGCCGGAACGAGGAAAGAGGGCGACAGCAGCAGGAGTTCGGCGCGCGTCGAAGGATCGTCGCTGGCGACCGGCTGCTCATCGAAATCGAGCCCGGCGAATTTGCACAACAACCAGCCGCGCATCGACCACGAACCGTAGTTCTTGCTGGCGATGGTGAGGGTGGCTTTCGCGGGGGCGAACGAATCCATGGGAATACGGTGTCCTCATCGATAGGCAGCCCGGCCCCGTCAGCTTAGACGAAAGTTCAGACTAATCAATCGTTTCCGCGCCAAACTGCGGGCCGCAAACGAGAATTGTCCCCATGGCGGCTGGTACCGGGCTCAATCCGCCCTTGCCAAGAAATATCTCGCAGCGCAGCATCAAATCAACTAGCGTTGATAATCGAGGGCTCGCCGGGGTCCTCCGGGGATTGGATGCTCTATCAGACCTACCAAACGCAATCGGATTTCTTCGATCCGCTGCGCAAGTTCGCAGCCATGGCCGCAGACACCGTTGGGACGCAACTCAACGGCGCGCCGAGGCCGTCGTTCTGGGGCAATCTCGGCGCCGGTTACGAGCTGATTGCGCGCGCCACATTGACACACTCGCGGCCGAGCTACGGCATCGACAGCGTCACGGTCGGCAATCAGGAAGTCGCGATCACCGAAGAAGCAGCCGACGTCACGCCGTTCGGCACGCTGCTGCATTTCAAGAAGAACATCGATCAGGCCCAGCCTCGCGTCCTGATCATCGCGCCGTTGTCCGGGCATTTCGCGACGCTGCTGCGCGCCACCGTGCGCACCATGCTGTCCGAGCATGACGTTTACATCACCGACTGGCACAACGCACGTGACGTGCCTCTCTCTGCCGGCCGTTTCGGCTTTGAGGACTACACGACGCATCTGATCCGCTTTCTCGAGAAGATCGGGCCGGGCGCGCATATGGTCGCGGTGTGCCAGCCCTGTGTGTCGGCGCTGGTCGCTGCGAGCGTGATGGCACAGGGCAATCACCCCGCGCAGCCGCGCTCGATGACATTGATGGCCGGGCCGATCGATACCCGCGTCCAGCCGACCAAGGTCAACGAACTGGCCAAGGGCAAGCCGATCGACTGGTTCGAGAAGAACATGATCGCCACCGTGCCGTCGCGTTATGCCGGCGCGGGCAGGCGGGTCTATCCGGGCTTCGTGCAGCTCATGGCCTTCATGTCGATGAACATGGACCGGCACGTGAAAGCGCATCGCGAGCTTTACGAGAACATCGCCAAAGGCAATATCGAGAAGGCCGAGCAGACCAAGGCGTTCTACGACGAATATTTCGCCGTGCTCGATCTGGCCGCCGAGTTCTATCTGGAGACCGTGCAACTGGTGTTCCAGGAGCACACGCTGCCGCTCGGCCAGTTGACCTATCAGGGCCAGAAGGTCGAGCCGGCCGCGATCAAGCGCACCACGCTGTTCACGGTCGAGGGCGAACGCGACGATATCTGCGCGGTCGGCCAGACGCTCGCGGCGCACGATCTGTGCACGTCGCTGCGCCCCTATCGCAAGCGACACCACATGCAGGCGGGCGTCGGCCACTATGGCGTCTTCTCTGGCAAGAGCTGGCAGAACCAGATCTATCCGCAGGTCAAGAACGTCATTCTGCAGAGCGATTGACGTCTTCTCTAACGCACCCCGAGCAGGCGCTGGAACAGCGTGCCGCCGAGGAAGCGCGAGAACACGATGAAATACAGGATGACGATGCCGAACAGCGCGAAGGCCGGCATCCCCTGAAGTTCGAAGCCTCCGTCGGTGGTGCCGCCGGTGAAGCGGGCAACCACGTAGCCGCCGACGATGAAGATGAAGAAGAAATCGAGGATCGCTGCGAAGACCTTGCGGGCGGTCGAAGCCTGCTTGATCGGTGCGACTTCGGGCTGTGTCATGGCAATGGGCCTGTGCGTGAAATGAGTGCGGCGCGGCTAGTTCTCGGATGCCGGCCTCACCCGGACGTTGATGGAAAGCGGTTTCCACTCTTCTTCGGAGACGAGAAAGTCGAGTTCATAATGGACGCGGCTCGGTTGCGTTTCGAAATAGCCGCGCAGTTGCAGGACGCCGCGGTTGTCGATCTTCGTCGGCGTGGCGGCGACGGGTGTCTTGATGGCGATGATCGACAGGTCGATCTGTTTCTCGGCGAAGGTGCTGAAGCCCTGTTTCAACTTGTCGGGGCTGAACTGCGTGCGGAACGGCTTGGCCAGCTTGGCATGGAGAACGGTGTAGTTGCCGGTGATATTGGCGTCGTTGAGGGTCAGCAGGCAGGTCTTGATCAGCTTTTCCTGTACGGCCTCGCTCGGCATGGCCGGTTCGGCCATAGCCGAGCCAGCCCAAAGCAGGGCGCCGAGCAAGGCAAGGATGATACGGGCACGCATCGGTCCCTCCGCATCACGGACGTGCCCCGCAGGATGCAACAGTGCAGTGGCGCAGCTTTGCGCTAGATCAATCGCTTCGTTAGAAGCAATAACGTACCGATACCTCTTTATAGCCCGATGCGAACTTCCCTCCCATGACAGCCGCCATCCAAAGCGAAGCGCCGCGCCACAGCGTCTACGAGGACGCGCTGGCGATCGTCATCGGCAGCCTGTTCGTCTCGTTCGCGCTGGCGCTATTCAAGCTCGCCGGGCTGCTGACCGGCAGCACGGCCGGGCTTGCGTTTCTGGTGTTCTATACGACGGGGCTGCCGTTCGGCGCTGCATTCTTCGTCATCAATCTGCCGTTCTATGTTCTCGCGTTCCTGCGCATGGGCTGGCGTTTCACGGTGAAGACCTTTATCGCGGTGGCGCTGACATCGGGCTTCACCGAGATGCATGCACACTTCATCCGCATGGCGGACACCAATCCGTTTTATGTGGCGGTGTTCGGCGGACTCTTGATGGGCGTCGGATTCATCGTGCTGTTCCGCCATCAGGCGAGTCTTGGCGGTGTCAATATTCTGGCGCTCTACGTGCAGGACCATTACGGCCTCCGCGCCGGCAAGCTGCAGCTAGCCATCGATCTCGTCATTCTCGCCGCGTCGTTTTTCATCGTCACGCCGCTGGCGCTGGTCGCTTCGGTGATCGGCGTCTCCGCGCTCAACATGGTTATCTGGATGAACCACCGACGCGACCGTTACGTCGCCTGGTCGGCGCCGTAACGACGACGGTGCCGCATTTACCCTGGCGTTTTCCGTTCATCCAGAAGACGCTGCATGAAGACGAGATCGAGCCAGCGGCCGAATTTATGGCCGATCTGGCGGAAATGGCCAACTTCCTCGAATCCGAGCGCGGCGTGCAAGCGCCGTGAGGGCTCGTTGTCGGCGTCGATACCGGCGACGATGACATGCTTGCCGAGCCCTTTCGCGATCGGCAGCAGGCTTTCGACCAGCGCACGACCAAGGCCTCGGCGGTGCTGGTCGGCGCGGATGTGAACGGAATGCTCGACGGTGTGCTGATAGCCCGGCCAGGCGCGGAAGGCACCGAATGACGCGTAGCCCAGAACCTCGTCCCCATCGGCGGCCACCATGACCGGATAGCCGTCGGCGCGCCGTGCTTCGAGCCAGGCAACGCGGCTTTCCAGCGTCACCGGATCGAACTCGTAGATCGCAGTCGAAGTCGCGACGACGTCGTTATAGATGGCCAGAATGGCCGGCAGATCGCCGGGAGCCGCATCGCGGATGATCATGATCTCAGTTCCTATTATCGTTGCCGGATGAAGAGGACGTATTGCGCCGGAGCTTCAAACGAGTTTTCGAAAACAAGCGGACGTTGGACGTCGAAATCGGCGCTGTCGCCTTCCGATAGGATGTGCGGGGTATCGTCGATCCAGAGGCGGATTTTCCCGCTCAACATCAGCAGTTGCTGCGAGTAGGCGGTCTCGCCCCAGGGGCTGTAGGGAACGCGAGTTTCCGCCGGCAAATCGACGACGATGATTTCGATGCCACTGGGTGCGCCCGGCGGCGATGCGTGGCGACGCTTGTAGCCGGTCTCAGGATCCCGCCAGACCGGTTGATCGGCGCGGCATACGATACGGCCGGGGCCGGATTCTCCGAGCGCTATGATCGAGCTGAGCGTTACGCCAAGGGCCGAACATATCCGGCCCAGGAGGTTGGCGGTCGCACTGCTTTCGGCGCGTTCGATGCGCGAAAGCATGGCTTTGCTGACGTTCGCGCGTTTCGAGAGTTCGTCAAGGCTCAATCCCGCCGAGATGCGCAGCGTTTTAAGCCGTGCACCGATGGCTTTGTCGAGCGAGGCTGCATCCTGCGCGGCCGGTCTGTCAAAACGCGGCGCCTCGCGCGCTTGGGATATCCTTGTAACGCTACTCCTGTTCAGTTGTCGGGGCACGGGAGCCTGCCTGTTTTCGTGGGGGGTCAGGGGGTGACGCAAGGATTGGGCCGCGGGACCGCCCGCGGCCCGAGGCCAGTTTACGCCCGCTTTTTGAGTAATTGAACGAACGTGTCGGCCGATATCACCGGCGCGAAGAAGTCGTTTATTCTCTGCATGGCCGCCGCTTCCTGCTCGGGCGTCTGGCAGGCGCAAGCATCGCCGATAACGATGGGCAGATAGCCGGCGTCACGCGCCGCTCGCGCATTGCCTTCGATGCACCAGTCGAGGTGAATGCCGGTGAGCACGATCACTTCGATCCGCTTGCGAGAAAGGACGAGAGGAAGCTGCGTGCCAGTGAAAGCGGTTTGAAGCGCGAGTTCGTTGAATTCATTGTCGCCGGACTGAACGAGTGCGCGCAGCTCGGCGACCAGCTCGTTGTCCTTCTTCTTCATCTCCGGCGTGAAATTCAGCCCCTCGACCCAGCTTGCAAATTGCACACGGTCGAAATCGGACTGCGGATAGGATTCGCGGAAAACCTCGTAGCCGATCCAGTTGAAGGAAACGAAGTTCTTCGCAGCACGGGCGGCTTTGGCGACTTTCACGGTGGCAGGAAGGCTGCCGCGATCGCGGTGTTTTTCCGCCGCCTGGGCGCCCCACGGCTCGTAGAGCGAATTGACTTGACTGACCGACATGAATGCGGCCGGACGAGATAGAATTTCAGCCAGATCGAGTTTCTTCCACTGCGGTGCAAGCTCCGGAATGGCGTGAATGCCGCCAATCGGAGCGGCTGATGCTTTGTCGGCCGATGACGCTGCGGAAGCGACAGCGAGGGCGGCGATACCGGCAACGGCATCGCGACGGGTAGGCGACGATAGGTTCATGGAGCGACTCCTTAGTTCAGATTGCAATTTTCGTTTTGAGCGGTGGCCGGGTGCGCGCGCCGCATCAAACGCCATTCGGTTGATGCAATCGGGGGACCAAGGAGACGACGATTTCGTTCAATATATTAGATAGCTGCCGCGTGCTGGCCGGAATTCAAAAACCAAAAGGCCTGCCGAACCTGTATCCGGCGGGCGCGTATGCGTCTCAAGGTGTTTTGGTGTTGCCGAGCAGCATCGGCCCAGGGAACGGCGCGGATCGAACGCCGGGGCGCAGGGCGGTTATGTCTTAGTAGATGCCGTTAGGTCATCTGACGCATTCACTAGCGGCGGAAACCTTCGACGACGCTGCGCACGCGTTCGGCGGACCGTTCGGTTTCCGACTTGCGCAACTTGGCGAGCCGGGCGTCGCAGTCGATTTGTTCCTTGTACGCGATGGCGCCGGTCCAGTTGTCGAAGCTGTGCTCGTAACACATCTCCGGATCGACAAAGAGGATCGTGCCCTCCCGGTGTGCCAGCGCCGCCTTCAGCGTTGCCTGGCGGGCGTTCTCGGCGATCTGTTCCGGTGACAGTTCGATTTGCGCCGGCTTGAGACGCGGCGCGACGAAGACCAGTACCGCCAGCACGCCCGTGAGCAGCGCGGCGCCGGCGGCGAGACGAATGACGTCGGTCGCGCGGAGTTGCTTGCGTTCTTGGGCTCGCAGCAGGCGGCTTTTGTACATGGCCATTCCAGGCAGCCGGGTAAACCGGCGTTAGCCTTGGACGTTAGGCCTGCGGACTTGCAATCGCTTGAAGAACTTGCGTCAAATTTTATGGAATTCCGGCGGCCGGAGCCGAGCCGGTCAAAGTGTATAGGCGGTGCGGAAACCGCCCCATTTCTTGCCGAAAACGCGGATCGGCGCGCCGATTTCCCACATCATCACGACCCTGTCGCCCATGTCGCGCGGGTAGTTCTGGATAATGTAGGGCCGCACCACGCGGCCGGCGGACAGCCCGGCGCGGTCGTCGAAGATGCGGCGGTTGCGGCTGTGCGCGGCGTTCCAGAGCGGATCGTCCGGCCGTTGCGGCTGGGCATAGGCAGCGTTGTGGACCGGCAGATAGCCGTTGCGATCGACCGCCGCGCAAAACACCAGGCGTGGATCGCTGGCCAACAGGGGCTCCTGGACGGCCGGCAACAGCGCTTCGCAAAGCGACAGGAATCGCGTGCGGTATTGCTGCGGATTGGTGCCGGGGATCGGCACATAATGATTGTCGAACAGATCGTCGAGCGCGATCTGGCCGGCGTTCACCGCGTCCTCGAACAGCGCTGAGATGCGGTCAGCGGCGCCGATGGCGCGGGCGATGAATTCCTTGTTGGCTTCACGAATGGCGGCGAGGCGGCCGTCGAGATTGGCTTTGGTGTCGGGCGCCAACGGACCGAACTGCAGGTGCAGGCCGAGATTGGACTGATTGACCAGATGGAGTTCGCATGGGCCGATGCCGGCGATCTCCGCATTCAGCGTGGCGCCGGTGCGCAGTTGGCTCGGCTCACGCAGCCGCACCAGAAGCCCGCCTTCGGAGATGTCGGCGGTCTGTCCGCGCAAGATCGTGCCGTTAACGTCGAGCGAGACGTCGAGCTCGCAGGGCAGGCGCTCGTGCTGGCGGCGGTCGCCGATATCCGTGAGGCGGAGGAAGATGACGCAGCGAGTCTTCAGTTTCTCGGCGAGATGGCCGGCTTCGCGGCCGGAGCGATCGACGGCGTCGCCATGGGCGGTGGCATCGGCAGCAGCCTGACGAATTTCGCCCGCGCCGTCCGCGACCGCGCCGATGAAGGACGATGTCTCGCTGGCGTTGCGCGACAGGCCGTCGGTGGTCGTGACCTGGGCCTGTACCGCCTCGGCAATCGAGGAGAACACCGGCCGCACGGCTTTGGTCGCATCCGAAATGCGATGCACAGCCGCGATCGAGGTGGCGGCAGCTTTCTGCAGCGTATCGATCTTGCGGGTGATGTCCTCGGTGGCGGCCTGCGTGCGCACCGAAAGTTCCTTCACCTCGGCGGCGACGACGGCGAAGCCGCGGCCCGCGGCGCCGGCGCGCGCCGCCTCGATGGTGGCGTTGAGCGCCAGCAGATTGGTCTGGCGCGCGACATTGGCGATGAGATTGACGACCTTGCCGATGTCGCCGATCGACGACTTGAGTTCGTCGACGCTTTTGTTGGCGGCGCTGGCTGCGGTCTCGGCATCATCGGTGAGCGCGCCGGCGGCCTTGACCCGCTGATCGATCTCGCCGGCCGATTGAGCCAGTTCGACGGTGGCCTCGGCCACCTGACCAGCATCGCGCCTGGCGTCTTGAGACTGGGTGGCGAGGTCTTCGCTGCGGGCGCGGATGGCGGCGAGGGCTTTGGCCGATGAGCTGGTGCCGGAATGGACGGCTTCGGCGGCCTGCGCGACCTCGCGGATCATGGCGCCAAGGTCGAGTTCGATCAGGTCGATGGTCTCGCGCACCGAAGCGGCGAGGGCGGCTGTCGCTGCGTCATTTTCGGAAATGCGAGTGAGGGACTCGGCGGCCGGCACGGAGACGTCAGACAAAATCTGACCGTCTCGCGTCTGCGATGGCGCCTTGAGCCTCATCCCTAGCATGGTGGTACAGGATTAGGCAGGATGGTTAATTTCGGCTTAATTCGTCCTTTGCAGCCTAGTTTCGCGGCGTTTTGACGCTTGTTGAGTCACCCGGCCGCATAACCTCGCGGCTCTCTGGTGGCTCCCTTCCAATGGCGAAGCGGATACCTACATTCGCTTTCAATCGTCACCACAAGAAACCGAACATGCTCGACTTCACGCCTCCTTCCTCAGAGGAAGACGACGGCGCGGGTGCGGCTGCGGCCGCCCTCGCGCTGCATACAGACACCGAAATTCTCGACGCCTATTCGCAGGCGGTGATGTCCGTCGCTGACACCGTCGGGCCAGCCGTACTGCGCGTCGAAACACGCGCGGCCGGCAATCGCCCTGGTGGCACCGGCTCCGGCGTCACCATCGCCCCCGATGGACTGGTGCTCACCAACTGCCACGTCGTCGAAGGCGCCAGGGAGATTCGCCTGCTCGATACCGAAGGCCGCGTCATGGAAGCACGCGCCATCGGCGTCGATCCCGACACCGATCTTGCGCTGCTCCGCGCCGGCGCAGTGCGCGACCTGCCGCATGCCATGCTCGGCGATTCCAAATCGCTGCGGCGCGGCCAGCTCGTCGTCGCCATCGGCAATCCGCTTGGCTTTGAATCGACGGTGACCGCCGGTGTCATCTCGGCCCTCGGCCGCTCCTTACGCGCGCGCAATGGGCGGCTGATCGAGGACGTCATCCAGACCGACGCCGCGCTCAATCCCGGCAATTCCGGCGGACCGCTGGTGTCGTCGCGCGGCGAGGTGATCGGCATCAACACCGCGGTGATCCGAGGCGCGCAGGGCATCTGTTTTGCCGTTGCCGCCAACACCGCGCAGTTCGTGTTGTCGGAACTGATTCAGCACGGCCGCGTGCGGCGCGGTTATATCGGAGTCTCTGGGCAGACTGTGGAAGTGCCGCGGCGGCATGCGCGCAATGCGGAGATCGAAAACCGCACGGGCGCGATGATCTCGGGCCTCGAGCAAGGCGGGCCGGCTGCGCAGGCAGGGCTGATGTCGTTCGATACTATTGTGCGGGTCGATGGCGAAGCGGTGACTGGCGTCGACGATCTGATCCGCATCTTGAATGGCGAGCGCATCGGGCGGCCGGTAACGTTCGACGCGCTGCGGCGCGGACAATTGCGGAGCTTCGACGTCACGCCGACCGAACGGCCGGCGGTGAAGGCGGCTTAGCTTAGTAGCCCGCATGAAGCGAAGCGGAATGCGGGGCCAACCAGTCCCGGATTTCGCTACGCTACATCCGGGCTACAGGTGCAATTACTGCGCCTTCTCTTCCGGCTGGTCGTCAGCGGCTGGAGCAGGGGCAGCGGCCGGCGTTGCCGCCGGCTTCTTCGACTTCGCCTGCTTGAGTGCATCCTGGCGCGCCTTCGGCTCGTAATTGCCGGCGCCCATGCACTTCTTCATGAAGGCATCGCGCTTGGCGCCCGTGAGATTGTCGTGGTCGGCGCCGACCTTGCAGGTTTCCATCTTTTCCTGCTTCGTCGCGGCGGCCGCCGGCTGGGCAGCCAGAGCCAGCGGCAGGACGCTCATCAGTGCGAGCATAGCAATCTTCGTCTGCGGCAAGCTCTTCGACAAGCTCTTCGACATGGGCGTCGTCCTTCGGCTCAGGCTCCACGCTGCGCGTGGACCAATATCAGTATAGCACGCTTTCGGCGGCTTCGGCGTCGCCGGGCTGCGGCGATTCCGCCGCGCCCGATGTGGCTGCCGATTGCGGCTAACTCTTGTCGCCGAGCAGTCGCTTGGCCCACCAGCCGCGCTTCGGCGGTTCCGATGAGGTGTCGGGTGCGGTCGACGAAATAACCGGAGCCGGTGCCGGCGCGCTCGGTGCAACGGTTGTCATCGGCTCGCTCGTGCCGACAGGCGCCGGCTCGCGGATGGTCGAGCGGCGGCGCGGCGGCGCTTCCGGCAGCGGTTCGGATGCAGCAGGTGTGCCCAGTGCGCTTGGAGCAGGTGCCGGAGCTGCTTCGTGAACCTGGGCCGGTTGCGGGAAGGGCGGCGCCATCAGACCGGCATCCTCATCGCTGAGCACCGGATGCGGCGCGCCTTCCGAGGTCTCGTGCACGCCCTGTTCGAAGGACGCTGTCGGCTGCTCGCCGGCTTCCCGGCCATTGCCCTGGTAGCCTTCGTCACCGCGTTGGCGGTTACGGCGGCCGCCGCGGCGGCCGCGACGGCGACGGCGGCGCTGTTCGCCGTTCTGGTCGGTACCTTCGGCGGCGGCTTCCTCACCGTCCTGTTCGGCGGCGATGCCTTCTTCCTCCGGCGAGCCAGCGTCATGATCCTCATGCGCGACGGCATGTTCGCCGAGGTTTTGCGGCTGCGGCTGGGACTCATCGCGCTGACGGCCGCGACCGCGTCCGCGGCCACGCCGCCGCCGACGGCGGCGGCCTCCGTCGCGTTCGCTTTCCTCGTCGTCCGTGGCCTGGGCTTCGCTTTCGTCCTCGGCGCCTTCGTCTTCATCTTCGTCGGCCGCGCCGGCGACCGTCTCGTCCTCGTATTCCGGTTCCTCCGGCGGGACGAAATCGTCTTCCTCGATCGTGATTGTCATGGGCGGCGCCGCGGCGGCGATCGCCTTGGCCTGCTCGGCGCTATGCATCTGTTCGCCACGCTCGACCATGTACGAGACCTGCGGCGACACGGTCGCGTCGGCCGCGATGGTGATGGTGATGCGGAAGCGCTCTTCAAGAGCGCGCAAATGGGCGCGCTTGTGATTGAGTACATAGAGCGCGACATCCGACCGTGTGCGCACGGTGAGGTTATGGGTGCCGCCCTTGTTCAGCGTGTCCTCGATGGCACGCAGCAATTGCAGCGCGACCGACGATACCGAACGCACATGACCGAGGCCGCCGCAGACGGGGCATTTCTCGGTCGAAGACTCCAGCACCGACGTGCGGATGCGCTGGCGCGACATTTCCAGGAGGCCGAAATGCGAGATGCGGCCGACCTGAATGCGCGCGCGGTCGTGCTTGAGCGCTTCCTTCATGCGCCGCTCGACCGTGCGGTTGTTGCGGCCTTCATCCATATCGATGAAGTCGATGACGATGAGGCCGGCAAGATCGCGAAGGCGCAGCTGGCGCGCCACTTCGTCGGCGGCTTCGCAATTGGTCTTGAGCGCGGTGTCTTCGATGTGGTGCTCGCGCGTGGCTCTACCGGAGTTGACGTCGATCGCGACCAAAGCTTCAGTCTGGTTGATGACGATGTAGCCGCCGGAGCGCAACTGCACGGTCGGCTGGAACATGGCATCGAGCTGGCTCTCGATGCCATAGCGCGTGAACAGCGGCTGGGCCTCGTTGTAGAGCTTCACGTTCTTGGCATGCGTCGGCATCAGCATGCGCATGAAGTCGCGCGCTTCCTTGTAGCCGGCTTCGCCCGCGACGATGACCTCGTCGATGTCCTTGGAATAGAGGTCGCGGATGGAGCGCTTGATCAGTGAGCCTTCCTCGTAGACGAGGGTGGGGGCCATCGATTTGAGCGTCAGGTCGCGCACCGTCTCCCACAGCCGCAGCAGATATTCGAAGTCGCGCTTGACCTCCATCTTGGTGCGGGAGGCGCCGGCGGTGCGCAGGATCACGCCCATGCCTTCCGGCACGTCGAGCTCCTGCGCGATTTCCTTGAGCCGGCTGCGATCTTCGCCGGAGGTGATCTTTCGCGAAATGCCGCCGCCGCGCGCGGTGTTCGGCATCAGCACTGAGTAGCGGCCGGCGAGCGACAGATAGGTAGTCAGCGCCGCGCCCTTGCTGCCGCGCTCTTCCTTGACCACCTGCACCAGCATCACCTGGCGGCGCTTGATGACTTCCTGAATCTTGTAGTTGCGGCGGAAGCGCGGCTTGCGATCCTCGACCTCTTCGAGTGCGTCGGCGCCGCCGACGGATTCGACCGGCTCGACCTCGTCGTCGTGGTGATCCTCGCCATTGCCGTTATCGTCGCCAATGCCGTTGTCGACGTCGTTCTCATCGCCATTGTTCTCGTCGGCAACGATCGACTGGGCATCCGGCATGAGGGTTTCATCGCCGGTCTCGGCATGGTCCTCGCCGCCTTCCGGCTCCATGACGCCGGCCGTGTCGGCCGCCTCGGCTTCAGCCGGTGCGGTTTCGATATGGGCCTGCGGCAGCGGCGGCAGGTCGATTTCCTCCGATGTCGTCAGCGGATGCTCGGCTTCGGCCGGCGTCTCGGCCGATGCTTCAACCTCGGCCGGGGCAGTGGCATCGGACAGCGGAAATTCGGTGTGCCCGGCTTCAGGTGGCGTGACGCCGCCCAGCGCTGCTTCGCCTAGAACCTCGCCCGCCGTTTCTGCCGCGGCCTCGTTCGGCGTCTCGGTCGTGTCGGCAACCGCCTCGGTGCGGCTGGCGTCGCGGGAGCGATCCGAGCGGCGGTGTCGGTTGCGACGGCCGCCACGGCTGCTACGGCTTTCATGTTCGGCTTCGGCCTGGCGGGCATCCTGCTCTTCCTGGGCGAGCAGGGCCTGCCGGTCGGCCACCGGGATCTGATAGTAGTCGGGATGGATTTCGGCGAAGGCGAGGAAGCCGTGCCGGTTGCCGCCGTAATCGACGAACGCCGCCTGCAGCGACGGTTCGACCCGTGTGACCTTGGCGAGGTAGATGTTACCGCGGAGCTGCTTGCGGTTAGCGGACTCGAAGTCGAATTCCTCGACGCGATTGCCACGCAGCACGACCACCCGCGTTTCTTCCGGGTGGGTCGCGTCGATCAACATTTTGTCGGGCATTGGAATATCTCACTGAGGCCGTCCGGCCCGCCGGTTCGCGCAACGATGGCGCGAGCCGGGACGCGACCCGATGAACGGATCGACGAAACGGGGAGGGTGCCTGATGGGGGTTTGAAGGGTGGGGCGCGTTTTCACGCCGGAACAAGCCAAGGTCCCGAAGCTGGCTGAGGCCCGTGCAGAAGCATGCTGTCACGATGGATTCGCGAAAGCGGGGGACCTCGAATGGCTTTTGCTGCGACCTTGGCAGCATAAAATTGCGACCCGTAGCGCTTGCGGCGACGCCAAAAACGGGCGCTGCCGAGATTTCTCATCGCTGACCGGCTGGAGCGCGGGTGGCCAATACGGGCCAATCGCTGTTCCGGGTGTCCTTGCACCAAGAATCTCGGAGGATCCTGGTACCAAGGGTTTCGGCTCGCTTCGCCGTCCGTTCGGCCTGCCTCCTTGGGGGGACCGATCTGGACTGGCGGGCCGGGATGCCCGAACGCGGCACAACCGGAACTAAACCGTCAGCACTAGCTATGTACGGCTGGAATCTGCCGTTGGCAAGCAAGGGGTTGGCCCGCCGCGGCGCAAACGTCACACTTTGGCGGTGAATGCCGCCAAAAACAGCCGGATCGTCAACTTCCATTAACCGGCGCAGCGGCTAATGGGGTAAAACGCGCCTCCAGAGGGACTGGATTCGGTGGCACGTCGCAAAACCGCAATTTTGGCGTTTATTGCCGCCCTGGCGGGCGGCTGGGTCGGTTCTGCGCCTGTTTTGGCCCAATCCGGCCAGCTTCCGGCCGTGACCGCCGTCCGGGTCGGGGGCGATGGTCAGAAGACCCGCTTCATCATGGACCTGAGCCAAAAGATCGACGTGGCGGCCTTTGCGCTCGCCAACCCGTACCGGGTGGTCGTCGACATGCCCCAGGTCGCCTTCCGTCTGCCGGACAAGATCGGCGAGCAGAGCCGGGGGCTGGTCAAGGCGTTCCGTTACGGCCTCATCATGCAGGGCGGCTCCCGCGTGGTGCTCGATACCGCCGGGCCGGTGAAGGTGGAGAAGGCCTTCGTCCTGGATGCCGATGCCGGCGAGCCGGCGCGTTTGGTCATCGACCTTGCCGCCACGGACCGCGCCAGTTTCATGCGCGCGCTCACGCTCGACAACGGTCCGGAGCGGCGGACGACCGCCAAACCGCCGGAACCGCCGGCCAAAGCCGATAACGACGCCCGGCCGCTGATCGTGCTCGATCCCGGCCATGGCGGCATCGATAACGGGGCGCGGGCCCAAAGCGGCGAACTGGAAAAGGACGTCGTGCTGCAGTTCGCCCAGATCCTGCGTGGCAAGCTGGAGAAGACCGGCAAATACCGGGTCGCTATGACGCGCACGGACGATACATTCATCGCACTGAGCGATCGGGTGAAGTTCAGCCGTTCGAATGGCGCGGCGCTGTTCATCTCGATTCACGCCGACAGCCTGCCGAAGGGCGAAGGACAGGCCGAGGGCGCGACCGTCTACACCTTGTCCGAGACCGCGTCTGATGCCGAAGCGGCGCGGCTGGCCGAAGCCGAGAACAAGGCCGACGCCATTGCCGGCGTCGACCTGACGATCGAGCCGGACGACGTCGCCAATATCCTGTTCGACCTCGCGCAGCGCGAAACCAAAACCTACTCAACGAAGTTTGCGAGGGGCGTGGTCGGTGAACTCAAGACCTCGGCGCGGCTGCACAAGCATCCGTTGAAGTCGGCGGGGTTCAAGGTACTGACGGCACCGGATGTACCTTCGGTGCTGATCGAGCTCGGTTACATGTCGACCAAGGGCGATCTCAAGATGATGACGTCGGATGTCTGGCAGACCAAGACTGCCGGTGCAGTGGCCCAGGCGGTCGACTCCTTCTTCGGGCCGCGCCTGGCGCGCGGGCAGGCAGGAGCCAACTGATGACGCCAAATCGGAGTGTTTGCGCTCGAAATCGGCCTCAGTTTCAACATAAAACCGGGCAAAGTTGCAGTCCTGCCATGGACTTGACCGCCTCGACCGCCTTGTCTGCGACCTCAATGTCCACGACCTTTAGGGACAGCGCCGCCAAGGGCGGCCGTTGCGTCACTCGCACATGAGATTCCTTCTGCGCTTCCTCGGCTTCCTGTTCGCAGCGGGCACCATTGTGTTCGTCGTCGGCGTGGCCGCGGTTTCGGGCCTGCTGTGGCACTATTCCAAGGATCTGCCGGACTATTCGCAGTTGCGCGACTACGAGCCGCCGGTGATGACGCGCGTTCATGCCGCCGACGGTTCGCTGGTGGGCGAATATGCGCGCGAGCGCCGGCTCTATCTCCCGATCCAGGCGGTGCCGAAGCTCGTCATCAGCGCTTTCCTCGCCGCCGAAGACAAGAACTTCTACGAGCACGGTGGCCTCGACTTCACCGGCATCGCGCGTGCCGGCGTCAACTACGTCCAGAATCTGGGCTCGAACCGCCGCCCGCAGGGCGCTTCGACCATCACGCAGCAGGTCGCCAAGAACTTCCTGCTGACCAACGAAGTGTCGATGACACGCAAGATCAAGGAAGCGCTGCTCGCGCTCAAGATCGAGCGCACCTACTCGAAGGACAAGATCCTCGAACTCTATCTCAACGAGATCTATCTCGGCCTGGGTGCCTATGGCATCGCCGCTGCCTCGCTCGTCTATTTCGACAAGAGCGTGAGCGAACTCAACGTCCAGGAGGCCGCCTATCTCGCCGCGCTGCCGAAGGCACCGAACAACTATCACCCGTTCCGCCAGCGCGAGCGCGCGCTCGAGCGGCGCAACTGGGTGATCGACCGCATGGCGGAGGCGGGCTTCATCAAGAGCGCCGACGCCGAAACGGCGAAGAAAACCTCGCTCGGCGTCACGACCAAGAGCAGCGTCGCGCACACGTTCTCGGCCGAATACTTCGCCGAAGAGGTGCGCCGCGAACTCTACGAGCGCTACGGCGAAAAGAAGCTGTACGAAGGCGGCCTTTCGGTGCGCACCACGCTCGATCCCAAGATGCAGGTGATTGCGCGCAAGGCGCTGACCGACGGTCTCGTTAAATACGACGAAGCCCACGGCTATCGCGGTGCCTTCGCCACGATCGATATCTCGGGCGACTGGGGCACCAAGCTCGCCGATGTGAAGACGCTGAACGACGTCGCGCCGTGGCGCGCCGCCGTGGTGCTTGAGGTCAGCGACCAGTCGGCGCGCGTCGGCCTGCAGCCAGGCCGCGATCCAGCCGGCCGCATCGATCGCGCGCGTGACATCGGCATTCTGCCGCTCGAGAACATGAAATGGGCGAGGGTGTCCGGCAAGGCGCCGACCAAAGTCAGCCAGGTGCTCAACCCCGGCGACGTGATCTATGTCGAGACCGACGCCAAGAAAGACGGCCAGTTCCGTCTGCGTCAGGTGCCGGAAGTCTCGGGCGGCATCGTGGTGCAGGACCCGCAGACCGGCCGCGTGCTCGCCATGGTCGGCGGCTTCTCCTACGACCAGAGTCAGTTCAACCGCGCGACGCAAGCGTTGCGCCAGCCAGGGTCGTCATTCAAGCCGCTCGTTTACGCCGCCGCGCTGGACAACGGCTATACGCCGTCGTCGGTGATACTCGACGCGCCGATCGAACTCGACCAGGGCCCGGGCCTCGGCGTGTGGAAGCCGGAGAACTACGAGAACAACTTCTTCGGTCCCTCGACCTTGCGCTTCGGCATCGAGCATTCGCGCAACGTCATGACGGTTCGTCTGTCGCAGGACGTGGGCATGCCGTTGATCGCCGAATATGCGCGGCGCTTCGGCGTCTATGACAGCCTGCCGCCTTATCTGTCGTTCTCGCTCGGTGCCGGCGAAACCACGCTGCTGCGGATGGTCACGGCCTATTCGATGATCGACAATGGTGGCCGCAAGGTGAAGCCGACTTTGATCGACCGCATTCAGGATCGCTATGGGCACACCGTCTATCGTCACGACGAGCGCGAGTGCATCGGTTGCTCGGCGGCGAAGTGGGAGAACCAGCCGGAGCCGTCGCTGATCGATCGGCGCCAGCAGGTCATCGACCCGATGACCGCCTATCAGATCACCTCGATCATGGAAGGCGTCGTGCTGCGCGGCACGGCCGGCGGCGTCGGTTTCCAGAAGGAAGTCGGCAAGCCGGTGGCCGGCAAGACCGGCACCACCAATGACTACAAGGATGCCTGGTTCGTCGGCTTCACCACCGATGTCACGGTTGGCGTCTATTTCGGCTTCGACAAGCCGCGCTCGCTTGGCCGCGGCGAGACCGGCGGCAAGCTCGCCGCGCCGGTGGTCAAGGACTTCATGAAATACGCGCTCGCCGATAAGCCGGGCGCGCCGTTCCGCGTGCCGCCGGGCATCAAGCTGATCCGCGTCGATGCCAAGACCGGCGTGCGCGCCGGCCCCGAAACGACGAAGGCGATCCTCGAAGCCTTCAAGCCTGGCACCGCGCCGCCGGACGGCTATTCGACGGTCGGCTATGACGGACAGCAAAGCGGCGGCGCACCGTTCTTCGGCCAGCGCATCTCGCCGGAATCCGGCCGCGCCGTGCGCTCGGGCACCGGCGGGTTGTATTAGCAGCGCTTGTCTCTCTGTCATGCTCCGCGAAAGCGGGGCATCCAGCACTATCTGAAAACATGATGGCTACTGGATCGCCCGCTTTCGCGGGCGATGACGCTTTGCGAGCGTCACGCGACCGGCGCTTGCGCCGGCCGTTTGCTTATGGTGTGCCACAAGTCACCGAGCAGCGAGCGCAGCGTTGCTTGCGCGTCGGTCGCCAGGAGCGCGGCGGCAAAGACAATGGCGATGGCGGCGCTTTCGCTGCGATAGGTGAAGTGCGAGTGCGTCTGGGTGTGATTGTTGAGCGCCTCGAACCACGCCATGGCGATCAAAGTCGGTGAACTCAACAGCAGGAAGCGCCGCCAGTCGAAAGCTTGCCAGTGCGTGCGCAGGAAGATCGCCATCGCGGCGGCCAGCACTGCGACAATGACGCTGCCGACCGAGATGAATGACTGCAAGATCATGGTCAGCGTCGGGACCAGCGGATACATCGGCACCACCGAGTCCGCTTCGACGCCGTAGAGGCGCAGCGTAATCTGCTTGATGATCGACAGTCCGGCCTTCTGGCCGTCCGGCGACATCCACACGGCGAGGAGCCATTCGCTCGCCCAGGTCAGCCCATAGCCGCCGAACCAGGCGAGTGCGACAAAGCCGGCCATCAGGAGCGCCGGAACGACATTGCGCTTCTCCACCGGCACCGGGCGCCGCAATTCAGCCGCCATGACAATGAACGCGAGCAGCATCGGCATCAGCGGCGGGTTGATCAGGAAGTCGATAAAGTTGAACACGGCACCGAATGCCGCCGCCATGACGATGGCGAGCGTGAGGTTGCGCGTCCGCGGATAGATGGAAGCGAACAGGGCGGTGCCGGCGAGGATGACGATGGTACTCAGCGTATGCGTGGTGATGTTCCACATACGCCAGATGTCGGTGAGGCTCATCTGCACGATGAAAAAGACAAGCGCGGGCGTCGCCCCCAGCGCGCGGCGCATGCCGAAGAAATAGAACGCCGTCGCGGCATAGAGCAGGACGAGGTTGATCACGCGCACGGTTTCGAGGCTGAACAGGCTCAGCATCGGCCACAGATAGACACGATAGCCGTGCCAGTAGCGCGCATAGTCGGTGCGCGCGGCGGTCTCGACGCCCTTGGCCAGGCTTTCGACTTCGCCGCAGGGGCCGACATAGCGCGAATGCATGACCGGATGCAGCGCGGCCACTAGCGGATCGGGCTCGGGGTCGATCGCGACGAGGAGCCC
Source organism: Pseudolabrys sp. FHR47 (assembly GCF_005153485.1). Classification (NCBI taxonomy): domain Bacteria; kingdom Pseudomonadati; phylum Pseudomonadota; class Alphaproteobacteria; order Hyphomicrobiales; family Xanthobacteraceae; genus Pseudolabrys; species Pseudolabrys sp. FHR47. The sequence continues at coordinate 2,718,816 of NZ_CP039740.1, read as the reverse complement.
GGCGCATTCGGTGAACTGGTGGCCGCCGCCATGCATGAAGCGCGTCGGCTTCTCGTCGACTGACACATAGCCATCAGCGAAGGCCTTGACGATGTGGGCGCGGATCGCCGGCAGGTCGGCCTGGCTGCGGGCGGCGACCAGGATGCCCACGAACAAGGGTTGCAAGAGAAGGACGAGGCCGATCGCCATGAAGCCGGCAATCAACACCTTCCTGAACAGCATGTTGAGCGGCAAGGGCGCGACCTGTCTGGCGAGTAGCGTCAATCGGACGCGTCCGGCGAATGTCATAAAGGAGTATTCCGCCGTCGCTAGTTTCGGCAAGTCCTTTGGCCCGTCATCCTGCGGGCCAACGATCAGGAGGATTGGCTATGCGGTTTCTGTCGGTTCTCATCCTGGCCGGTGTGCTTTCAGGCTTTGCCGCCGCCGCGCCGGTCGAGGTTGGCGTGCGGCCGCAGTTCCTCATTGGTCAAATCCGCGATCCGGAGCTGAAGGCGAAGCTTGAGGCCTGTCTCGACAGGCCGCAGGAGCGCAAGCTGTTCTCGATCGCGCATCGCGGTGCGCCGTTGCAGTTCGCCGAGCATACGGCGGAGTCCTACGCCGCGGCGCACCGTATGGGCGCGGGCATCCAGGAATGCGACGTCGCCTTCACCAAGGACAAGAAGCTCGTCTGCCGTCACGCGCAGAACGACCTGCACACCACGACCAATATTCTCGCGACCCCTCTCGCCGCGAAATGCACCAAACCGTTCACGCCGGCCGAAGGCGACAAGCCGGCCTCGGCGGAATGCCGCACCAGCGACATCACGCTCGCCGAGTTCAAGACGCTGACCGGCAAAATGGACGCCGCCGATGCCAAGGCGACCACGGTCGCCGGATATATGAACGGCACGCCGCGCTGGCGCACGGATTTGTATGCGGCGGCGGGCGGCACGCTGATGACTCATGCCGAATACATCGCCATGGGCAAGAAGATGGGTGTGAAGTTCACCCCCGAACTGAAGACGCCCTCCGTTGCCATGCCTTACGAAGGCTGGACGCAGGAGCAATACGCGCAGGCGATGATCGACGAATACAAGGCGGCCGGCGTGTCGGCCTCCGACGTTTTCCCGCAGTCATTCCGGCTCGCCGACGTGCTGTACTGGATCAAAGCCGAGCCGGAGTTCGGCAAGCAGGCGGTGTTCCTCGACGACCGCGACGAGACCGACAAGGCGTTCGATCCCATGAACGCGGCCACCTTTAAGCCCTCGATGAAGGAATTGAAGGCGATGGGCGTGAATTATATCGCGCCGTCGATGCCGCTTCTGGTCACCGTTGAGAACGGAAAGATCGCGCCGTCGGTTTACGCGAAGGAAGCGAAGGCGGCGGGGTTGAAGATCATCACCTGGTCGCTGGAGCGCTCCGGGCCGCTGCAGAAGGGCGGCGGCTACTATTACAAGTCGATCAACTCCATCGTGAACAACGACGGCGTGATCTACGAATTGCTCGACGTGCTCGCCCGCGACGTCGGCGTTGTCGGCATTTTCTCCGACTGGCCGGCGACCGTGACCTTCTACGCCAACTGCATGGGCCTGAAGTAGCTGGCCGACGCCGCCCACCGGGCACTGGGCGCTTCGTGCGCCGGGTGGGTTGCGCCGGGGCCATTGCGCCGCTAAACCCCCGTCCTACATACGGAACGAGCCGCTTCGCGCCTTGGCGGGGCGGCCAATCCCTTGAAGAGACGGCGGAAATGCGCGCGGAAACACAGAATCTCGTCGATGAGATCAAGCAGTCGGTCGGGCTGCTGAGGAGGCATCTTTGACGTCGATGCCGCGACACGACGTCTGGCCGAACTGAACAAGGCGGCCGAAGACCCCAATCTCTGGAACGACCCGATCAAGGCCCAGAAGGCCATGCGCGAGCGCGATGCGCTGGAAGACCGGCTCAAGGCGCTGGCCCGCATCGAGCAGGACCTCGAGGACAATCTGATGCTCATCGAACTCGGCGACGCCGAGGGCGATAGTGCGACCGTGGCCGACGCCGAGGTGGCTCTCAAGGGCCTCAAGGGTGAGGTGGCGCGGCGCGAGCTTGAAGCCTTGCTGTCCGGCGAGGCCGACGCCAATGATTGCTATCTCGAAGTCCATGCCGGCGCCGGCGGCACCGAGAGCAACGACTGGGCCGGCATGCTGCTGCGCATGTATGTGCGCTGGGCCGAGAAGAAGGGCTACAAGGTCGACTGGCTGGAAGAGAGCGAAGGCGAGGGCGCCGGCATCAAGTCGGCGACCGTGCAGATCAAGGGCCACAACGCCTATGGCTGGCTCAAGAGCGAGAACGGCGTGCACCGTCTGGTGCGCATCTCGCCCTTCGACGCCAATGCGCGGCGGCACACCTCGTTCGCCAGCGTCGTCGTCTATCCGGTGGTTGATGACAACATCAAGATCGAGATCAACGAGAAGGATGTGCGCACCGACGTGATGCGTTCGGGTGGCGCGGGCGGCCAGCACGTCAACAAGACGGAGTCGGCGGTGCGCCTGACGCACGAGCCATCAGGCATCGTGGTGAAGTGCCAGCAGGACCGCTCGCAGCACCGCAACCGCGCCATGGCCTGGGACATGCTGCGCGCCAAGCTGTTCGAGCGCGAGGTGAAGAAGCGCGAGGCGGTCGCCGAAGCCGAGCAGGACGCCAAGACCGATATCGGCTGGGGCCACCAGATACGCTCCTACGTGTTGCAGCCCTATCAGATGGTGAAGGACCTGCGCACCGGTGTGTCGACCTCCGACTCTTCGGGCGTGCTCGACGGCGACCTTGACCCCTTCATGCAGGCTGCGCTGGCGCAGAAAGCCTTCGGCGGCGGGCCGCTCAACGTCGAGGACGTGGAGTAAACTCGACGCGGACTGGACGATTCGCAGTTGGCGCCTGCCGCGCCGACTGACGGGCCGCCGCCGCGAGAACGTTGATGAAGACGTTTCCCAAGGCCCGCATTGATGCCTTGACCGACGGCATTTTCGCCTTCGCGATGACGCTGCTCGTGCTCGAAATTCGGCTGCCGCCGGATGCCGTGGTCAAAGACAGCGCGGAACTGCTGGCGCGGCTGCAGGCTCTCGTTCCCGAATATCTGGTCTACATCATCAGCTTCTTCGTGCTTGCCGCGCAGTGGCGTGTCGAGATCGGGCTGCGGCGCGTCGAGGAGGTGTCGCAGGAGGCCGTAAGCTGGTCGATCGTCTACCTGTTTTTCATTACCTCGGTGCCGTTCTCGAGCGGCGTTGTCGGCCGGCATGGCGACCTGCCGCCCGCCGTCTGGCTCTATGCCGCCAACATGATCGCGGCCGCAGCGGTGTCGTTGCGGTTGCGCGCGCTCGAAGTCGTGCCCGAGCATCGTGCCCGCGCGCGGGCCGACAATATCGGCACCGCGGTGTTCATCGCCTCGGCACTGCTATCGGTGGCACTTTCCTTCATCGAGCCGCGGCATGCGATGTACGCCTATTTCCTGAACTTTCTCGCGGTGCCGCTGTCGCGCTGGCGCGGTCGCGGGGAATAGGGGGCGGGGGACGCCGCCCGTTACCTCCTTGTTTAAAAATATGAAACTTTTTCAAGCCGTTGGGCGTTTGTACGCCAACGGTGAAAGCGTGATGGCTAACACAGCTTAAGCGCGATCGCCTGCTTATTCTGACAATAAATCAAGGTCGCCAATATAAACAAGCGGCGGCCGTCAGATAACAGGAGAGTGTCGTGTTCAACGTGACCCAATCCTCCAGCGGGACTGCCTTCAAAGTCACGCATGCCGTAATCACCGCCGCCGTCATTGCCGGCATCTTCACCGCCGTAACGACCCCGGGCGACCGCCTGGTCCTCAGCGCTGTCGCCACCCCGATCGAGGCTTCGACGAAAGCCTGCGACGGCACGTGGCCCTATCTCAACTGCACCGGCGCGCAATCGGGCGAACAGGTCCGCGTGATCAGGATCAACTAAGCGTCAGATATTCGCGCCGAGCACGCTTGAACCAAGGCGCAGGCCCGCACGCAGGAACTTCTGCGGGTCGACCGCCTTGTCGTTGATGCGCGTCTCATAGTGCAGGTGCGGGCCAGTCGAGCGGCCGGTCGAGCCGATACGGCCGACCTGCTGACCAATGGCGACATGCTGGCCGACCTTCACGTCGATCTTCGACATATGGCCGTATCGGGTGGAGAGGCCATTGCCGTGGTCGATCTCGACCATGTTGCCGTAGCCGCCTTGCCAGCTCGCCGTAACGACCGTGCCGCTCGCCGTCGCGCGCACCGGATCGCCGGTGTCGCCGCGCAAGTCGATGCCGCTGTGGATTGCCGGGCCTCTCAGGAAGGGGTCCATGCGCGAGCCGAATGGCGAGCTCATATCCATCGATCCGACCACCGGCTTGCGCACCGGCACATTGGTGAGGGTGCGCATGTAGCGGTCGATCTGGGCATTGGCGACGTTGATACGGTAAAGCTGGCGGGCAAAGGCGCTGGTGTCGCCCTTAGGCGCTTTCAGGGGAATGTAGGGGCCGCCGGTCGCGCTCGGCGGCGCCGGCGAAACCTTCGGCACGCTGATGCCGAGATCGGCGAGCACGCCGCCGATCTGCCGCGCCTTGCTGTCGGCCTTCTCTTCCATGTCGGTGAGGGTGGCGGTCTGCTTGCGGTCGATGCGGTCGAGCGACAACGACACGCGGGCGAGCATGCCGTCCACACCGGCGGAGCCGGCGGCATCGGCAAGGCGGGTATTGCCGTCGTTGCCTTCGCGCGATTGCAGGCGGGCCTCGCGGTCGGGCGGGGCGGTGAAGATCACCGTGTCGCTGATGGGCGATGGCTTCACGGGCCTTGGCGCGCTCCGCAGTTCAGGCACGCGCGCCGGCTTGATGGAGCCGGTGGTGACGACGTCGCCGGCGATAGCGGCGGTGCGCTGCTCGAGCAGCTGCTGGCGGCGGAGCAGGGCCTGAATCTTCTGATCGAATTGCTCCTGGTCGAGCAACTGCCGGCTGGTGATGCGGTCGATCTGGCTGCGCAGTTCGGCGATGCGGTCCTCGTAGGCGAACTGCATCGAGGCCTGTCGCCCGATCAGGCCGGTGAGGACGTCGTCGCGGAAAGCGAAATAGGTGCCGGTCGCGATCGACCACACGCCCATGATGACCAGGGTGCCGACCACGATCCAGAACGCCACCGGACCGATGCGGACCTGCCGGCCATGATGCTGCAGCGTGTAGTCGTGAGCATGTGGCTTGTTGGTCGCGTGCGCGCGGTGCAAATGCCTCGAGACGGATTCCGCCGACGGGGGCCGGGCGTGGCCGGGGTGGTCGTACTGGGAATAGGCGACTTGCGACATAAACGCTCCACGCGAGGCCGCCGCCGCGTGGGCCGGGACCGTGTCCCGATATCAGCCTGTCATGGTTAAGAATTCCGTAAAAACCGTGAGTTACGGAGCGATTTCTGCCGTGACCTCATACCCTTATGGCGCGACCAAAGCGCGCGCCGCGGCCAGCACCTCCTCGGCATGGCCCGCGACCTTAACAGACGGCCAGACCTGGGCGATGCGCCCTTTGCCGTCGATCAGGAACGTGCTGCGGATGACGCCGAGGAATTTGCGCCCGTACAGCGACTTCTCGCCCCAGGCCCCGTAGGCCGACAGCATCGCCTTCGATTCATCCGAGCCGAGCGCGACGGTGAGCTTGTGCTTGCCCTTGAACTTGGCCTGCGCCGCGACCGGGTCGGCAGAGACGCCGAGAATCTCGGTATCGGCCTTGGCGAAAGCGCTTCGCAGCCGGGAGAAGTCCATGGCCTCCTGGGTGCAGCCCGGCGTGTCGGCCCTGGGATAGAAATATAGGACCAGGTTGCGGCCTTTGAAGTCGGACAGTGCCACCGCACTACCGTCGTCGCGGAGGAGCTTGAAGGCGGGGGCCTTGTCGCCCGGGGATAGCCGTTGAGACTTTGGAACGCTTTTGCTTGCGGACTTTTTCACAGTGGCTTTGACGGCTTTTTTAGTGGTCGATTTACCGGGCTTTTTCGCAGGCATGTGCCTTCCTTTCGTCGCTTTCGCGCGGTCATTCTCGCCATGCCATTTGCGTGAGGCAGCCGCAACGGCCGCCGCGCTTGGGGAAAGGACGGTGCGTGCCCTGTGGCCGCCGGTTCCTTAGGATGGTACCGCCGTGGCAGGGGCGCGCGGCCTGAGTCGACCTGCGGACGCGTTGGCAAAGATATTTCATGAGGGCATGAGCACCAAGCCGCATCATCCCGGCCCGCGGGCCGCGCACGAGGCCGAACCGCATGATGCGGACGCTCGTGCGCGTCAGGATCATGCGCACCATGGTCACAAGGATCATGCGCAAAGACACCGCTACGGTCGCGATCTCGGCCACGTGAAGCCGGCCAAGGACGACGCGACGGCGAGCACGCACAGGACCAAGCGAAGCGCCCGCCGGCGCTGGAGCCGTCTGCGCCGCGGCGTCGTCCGCGTGCTGCGCCATCGCACGTTCCGCCGCCTGTTTTGGAGCCTGACGCTGGCGACCGCGGTGATCATGGTCGCTGCGGCCGGCCTCTGGTGGCGGCTCAATTCCGGGCCGATCGAACTCGACATCGCCACGCCGTGGCTGAAGCAGGCGATCGAAGAGAATTTTGGCGCGGGCGACCAAGTATCGGTCGGTGGCACGCAGATCGAACGCGACGAGAAGGGACGGACGTCGCTGCGATTGCGCGATATCGAGGTGCGGAACGCCGAGGGCGTCGTCGTGGCCAGTGCGCCGAAAGCCGAGGTCGGCCTGTCGGGCCTCGGGCTGCTCTATGGCCGTGTGCGCGCGCAGAGTCTCAATCTCGTCGAAGCGGCGATGTCGATCCGTATCGAGACCGACGGCCGGATTACCGTGTTCGCCGGTGGCGAGAACCGGCCGATCGCGACGGCGCCGCCGACTGTGAAGCCGGTCGAACAACTCAAGTCGGACGCTGCACCCGCCGATCCCGGCACGGCCATCGAAGCGCCGCGCACGGCATTTGCCGATCTCGCCGGCATCATGACCTGGATCGACAATGTCGGTGCCCGCGGTCTCGACGGCCACGAATTGCGCGAGGTCGGTCTCAAGAACGGCAGCCTGCTGGTCGACGACCGTCGCACCGGCAAACGCCTGACCTTCGACCGCATCAATGCCAGCCTGACGCGGCCGGAGCAGGGTGGCGTCGTCTTCCGTCTTGAATCGGTGAACCCCGAGCGGCCCTGGATCATCAGCGCCGCCATGCGTCCGCTAGCCGATGGCATTCGCGCGCTTGGCCTTGAAGCACGCAAGGTGTCGACACGGGACCTTCTGCTCGCCGCCCGTCTCGACACCAGCGGGTTGGAGGTCGACCTGCCGATCTCCGCTTCGGTGCGCGCCGAGGTCGGCGCCGACGGCATGCCCAACGTGGTGCAAGGCGAGATATTCACGGACCCCGGCACGCTGATCGATCACGGCAAGGAGACCATCCGCTACGACATCGACCGCATTGATGCGCGTTTCAACTGGGATGCGCGGCGCGGCAATCTCATCGTGCCGTTCCAGGTCAATGCCGGGGCCAACCAGTTCACGCTGCGCGCGACTCTGGAGCCGCCAGCGTCCGGCGACCCGGTCTGGCGGCTCGAGGTGACACGCGGCGATGCGGTGATCGATCCGGTCATTCTCGGTGCTTCAAGTCCGAAGGCCAATGACGGCCTCGCACTCAATCGCGTGAACATCCGGGCTCGCATCGATACGGCGAAGAAGCGCATCGATCTCGACCAGGGCGATATCAGTCGTGTCGACAACCGGCCGCTTTTCAATGTCGCGGTGGCGGTGACCGGCAGCCTCGATTTTTCCGGCGAGCCACATATCGCTTTCGGTGTCGCTGGCACGCGCATGCCGATGCCGATCATGATGAAGTTGTGGCCCGTTTTTGCCGCGCGCGAGGTGCGCGAATGGGTCGCCGGCCATATCAGCAACGGCATCGTCGAGCGCGTCGTCGTCGCCGGCAATGCGCCGATGAGCAATTTCAAGGATGGCGGCCCGCCGACGCCCGAGGACGGGCTGTCTGTCGATATCGAAACCAGCGCCACCACGCTGCGCCCTGTGGACGATCTTCCGGAAATTCGCGACGCCGATCTCAGCGTAAGGGTTACGGGGGGTACCGCCACCATCAATCTCGGCCGTGGCACGGTCGAGGTCGGCGGCCGCAAGCTCAATGTCGCGAGCGGCGTGTTCTCGATCCCGAACACGCATCTCAAGCCGGCACCGTCGATCACAACCTTCCGCGTCGACGGCACGGTGCCGGCGGCTGCGGCGCTGCTGGCGTCCGAAGGCCTGCGCGACAAGATGGGGCTGACCATCGATCCGGCGACCAGCCGTGGCACCATGTCGGCGCAGGTGACGATCAAGCTGCCGCTCGCCAAGGAGATTCCGCCGGGTGCAACCAGCTACACGGTCGATGCCGATCTGCAGAACTTCGCCGCCGACAAATTGCTGCTCGGCCAAAAGATCGAAGCCCAGACGCTCAAGGTGAACGCCTCGAGCAACGGCTATTCGATCAAGGGCGACGTCAAGATCAACGGAACCGCCGCGAAGATCGACCTGCGTCGCGGCAAGGGCGACGATGCGGCGCAGCTCGTCATGACGGCCTCGATCGACGAGGCGGCGCGCCGGCGTCTCGGCTTCGATTTCGGCGCTTCGGTCGCCGGCACGATCCCTGTCAAGGCCACAGGCGCGGTTGGCGATAACGTCAAGGACGAGCGCCTGAACATCGAGGCCGATCTCACGCCGGTGAAGATCGAAAATCTCTTGCCCGGCTGGATGAAGCCGGCCGGCAAGACGGCGCGCGCGACCTATACGATGATCAAAAGCGCCAATCGGACACGCTTCGAGGACCTGAGCATCGAAGGCGCCGGGGCCAGCGTCAAAGGAACGGTCGAGCTCGACAACAACGGCAATCTTCAGTTGGCTAATTTCCCGACCTTCGCGCTGTCGGATGGCGACAAACTTTCGGTCAAGGCCGACCGCGGCGAGAATGGTGCACTCAAGGTGCTGATGCGCGGCGACGTTTATGACGGCCGCAACTTCGTCAAATCATCGCTGGCCGGCGCCGACGAAGGCCCCAAGGGCAAGCAGATGGACCTCGATCTCGATATCCGCATCGGCGCGGTGGCGGGACACAATGGCGAGACTTTGCGCGGCCTCGATTTGAAACTGTCGCGACGAGGCGGGCAGATCCGGACCTTTAATCTCAATGCCAAGATCGGACGCGACACGCCGCTGATCGGAGACCTACGGCTGCGTGCGCGCGACAATCATCGTGTCGTCTATCTCGAGACCGACGACGCCGGCGCGCTGTTCCGCTTCACCGACACCTATCCGCGCATCTTCGGCGGTCGCATGTGGATCGCCATGGACCCGCCGACGCAGGAGCAGACGCCGCAGGTCGGCACCATTGTCGTACGGGACTTCGTCGTGCGCGGCGAGCCTGCGCTCGACCGCATCGTGGCCACCAGCGGCGCCAGCGGTCCGCAGGGCGTGGGCTTTGCCGAAGGGAGCGCCGGCTTTACCAAGACGCCGGGACGCATGTCCGTGCGCGACGGCGTCGTCCGCGGGCCGCTGGTCGGCGCCACGGTGGAAGGACAGGTGGACTTTGCCCGCAGCGAGATGCATCTGCGCGGCACTTTCGTGCCGCTCTACGGCCTCAACAACATCTTCGGATTGGGGCAGATTCCGATTGTCGGCCTGTTCCTGGGCGGCAGCAACGAGGGCCTGCTCGGTATTACTTACGAGGCAACCGGCGCGCCCGGTGCGCCGCGCATCAGCGTCAACCCGGTGAGCGCCATCGCGCCGGGGCTGCTGCGGAAGTTCATCCCCTCGCCAGGGACGTTCGATCCGAAATTCATGCCGGCGCCGCAGTAGGCAAACAACCCGCTCACCCCCGCGAAGGCGGGGTCCAGTCTTTCGTCCCAAAACAACGCTTCGATCTGGATGCCGGCCTGCGCGGGCATGAGCGGAGTTTGGGGCCAGCTCACACCGGCTTCAGCAGCACATGCTTCTTCTTGCCGAACGAGAGCTTGATGACGCCGTCGGACGTCAAGTCTGACGGCTTGATCAACATGAGTATGCTTTCGACTGTCTCATCGTTGATTCTTAGCCCTCGTCCTTCGATAAGACGACGCGCCTCGCTCGTGGAGCGTGCGAATCCCACAAATTGCGCGGCGATAAGCGTGGGAATACCATCCTGTTCGTAGAACATCTTCTGGATATCTTCCCGCATTCGTACGGTCGGCAGACTCTCGGCAAAGGCGCCTTCCTCGAAAGTCTTGCGTGCGGTCTCGGCGGCTTCCTCCGCGGCCGCGCGGCCGTGCATCAGTGCGGTCGCTTCGGTGGCGAGGATCTTCTTGGCTTCGTTGATCTCGTTGCCCTGCAATTTACCAAGGCGCGCGATCTCGCTCATCGGCATGGTGGTAAACAGCTTGAGGAAGCGCGTGACGTCGCCGTCTTCGGTGTTGCGCCAGAATTGCCAGTAGCCGTAGGGCGCGAGCAGATCGGCATTGAGCCACACCGCACCGGCCGCGGTCTTGCCCATCTTGGCGCCGGAGGCGGTGGTGAGCAGCGGACAGGTCAGGGCATAGAGCTGATGCGTGCCCATGCGCCGGCCGAGATCGATGCCGTTGACGATATTGCCCCACTGATCCGAGCCGCCCATCTGCAGATTGCAGCCGTAGCGCCGCGCCAGTTCGACGAAGTCGTAGGACTGGAGGATCATGTAGTTGAATTCGATGAAGGACAGTTCCTGGTCACGATCGAGCCGCAGCTTGACCGAATCCATCGTCAGCATGCGGTTGATCGAGAAATGCCGTCCAACCTCGCGCAGCATCTCGATGTAATTGAGCTTCGTCAGCCATTCGGCATTGTCCGCCATGATGGCGTCGGACTTGCCGGAACCGAACGTGATGAACTTGTCGAAGGTGGTGCGGATCGAGGCCTTGTTGGCGTCGATCTGCTCGTAGCTCAACAGTTTGCGCGTCTCGTCGCGGCCCGACGGATCGCCGACCCGGGTGGTGCCGCCGCCCATCAGCGCGATCGGCTTGTTGCCGGTCGCCTGGAGCCAATGCAGCATCATGATCGACAGAAGGTGCCCGACGTGGAGCGAGGCGGCCGTGCAGTCATACCCGACATAGGCGACGACCCCGGACTTCGCCGCCAACGCGTCGAGGCCGGCGGTGTCGGAGACCTGGTGGATGAAGCCACGTTCGCTGAGAATATTAAGGAAATCAGACTTATAGGTGCTCATTGGGGGCCTGCTTGCGCTCTGCGGGGCGTGGTGTAACAGGTCCGGCGCTGGATTCAACTGACGGGGTTGGGGTTGTCGAAAAGCGGAAAAGACGGGCTTGCGATCGGCCTGATGAGCGGGACGTCGCTCGACGGCGTCGATGTTGCCGCCATCGAGAGCGACGGCGAGCGCATTTTGAGCTTCGGCCCGACCGGCTACCGCCCGTACTCGGATGACGAAAGAGCTTTGCTGCGCCAGGCCCTTTCGGACGCCAAGGCGCTGACCGAACGGACGTCGCGGCCGGGCGTGCTGGCCGATGCGGAAGCCTTCATCACGCGTGCCCATGCGGAGGCCGTGGAAGCCTTGCTCCAGGCCGAAGGTATCGTCCGCGACAAGGTCACCATCGTCGGCTTCCACGGCCAGACCGTGCTGCACCGGCCGGGCGACCGGCTCACCGTCCAGATCGGCGACGGCGTAGCGCTGGCCAAACACCTCCGCCTGACGGTCGCCTACGATTTCCGCGCCGCCGACGTCGCTGCTGGCGGGCAGGGCGCGCCTCTGGTGCCGATCTTCCATCAGGCGCTGGCGCGCAGCATCGAGCGACCGCATCCCATCGCGGTGCTGAACATCGGCGGCGTCGCCAACGTCACCTGGGTCGACGGCGGCGATCCCGTGGCCTGCGACACCGGGCCGGGCAATGCGCTGATCGACGATTTCATGCGCGCCAGAACCGGTGCGCCGCTCGACCGCGATGGCGATCAGGCCGCGCGCGGCAAGGTCGATGAGGCTTTCATTGCCCGCGTGCTCGCGCATCCGTTCTTCGATTTGCCGTGCCCGAAATCTCTCGACCGCAACGACTTCGCGCTCGCCAATATCGGACTGCCGGAGATGTCGGTGGCCGATGGCGCGGCGACCTTGTCGGCACTCACGGCGGCCTCGGTCGCGCGCGTCGTGCCGCGTCTGCCGGCCACGCCGAAAGCGTGGATCGTCGCTGGTGGCGGCGCGCGCAATCCGACTTTGATGAGGATGCTCAGCGAGCGCCTCGCGCCCGCCACGGTCGAAACCGCCGATGCCGCCGGCTGGTCGTCGCAGTCGATCGAGGCCCAGGCTTTCGCTTACCTTGCCATGCGAACGCTGGGCGGCTTGCCGATCACGTTCCCGCGGACCACCGGCGCGCCGCATGCGATGGCGGGGGGTATCATCGCGCGGCCTTAGGCGCCGAGGGCGAAGCTTCGCGGCCCATCAATACCGGCCGTAGCGTGGCCAGATGTGCCGACAGCGCATCGACGAAAGCGCGCACATGCGGCGCGCTTCGGACGTTCTCGCGGACGATCATCCAAACTTCGTTATCGAGTTCGCGGCTTGGCGGCAGGCAGCGCACGAGGTCCGCTTCACTATCGCCGACGAAGCAGGGCAACATGCCGATGCCGAGGCCGGCTCTCACCGCCGACAGCGAATTGGTCAAGCTGTTGCTGCGCGCGCTGATCTTGGCGTCGCGGGCGACCTCCGGAAGCCAGCGGAATTGCACGGCGCGGGAGACCCTGTTGTCGACCAGGATCACGGCGTGGCGGTTGAGATCGGCAACGCTCGCCGGTAAGCCATGGTCGTCGGCATAGGCGCGGCTGCAATAGGGCGCCCAGGCGACATCCGGCAGGCGCTGTCCGACGATGCCGCCGCCTTCAGGCCGGGCATTGGCGCGCACAGCGACATCGGCTTCGCCCTTGGCAATGTCGAGTTGACGATCATCGGCAAGGACTTCGACGGTGACTTCGGGGTATTGCCGGTTAAAGCTGCGCAGGAACGGCGCGACGATGAGGTCGGCGTAGACATCCGGCGATGTAAAGCGAACGGCGCCTGACACCGCGCGCAGCCGTGCGTCGACCGCGCTCTGCAACGCACGCACTTCGGCTTCGACTTTTTCGGCGCCGGCGACGACGAGTTCGCCGAGTGGGGTCAACGTCTGGCCGCTTTGCCGCGTTTCGAACAATTCGGCGCCGAGGTCTTCTTCCAGTTGCGCGATGCGGCGGGTGACGGTGGTCTGGTTGACCTTGAGCGCACGCGCTGCCCCCAGGGCCGAACCGGCGCGGGCCACCGCGAGCACGAAGCGAAGATCACCCCAATCGAACATGCGTCATTCTGCAAAAATGCAGAACGGTCTGGCAATAGTGCCGATTGAAGCTGTTTATTTGCGCGCCTATTAACCCGCGCATCCGGCCGCCGTGTCGAAACAGGCGGCCGCATCAGACGAAACATCGCGACCTTGCCGAGCCGGCTTCTGCCGGCCGGAACGACGGCCTGCGCGCTGAAACGCGCACGTCGCGACAACGAACACAAAAGGAGAGGACACCGTGATCAAGAACCACGCCGCTGCCGCCAAGCTGCAACTGGTCAATTCCGCCGCGCCGCAAGGCGACGCCATGCCGTCGCCATTGCCGCTGATGCAATTGTCGACCGGTTTCTGGGCCTTCAAGACGCTCGCCGCCGGGCACGAACTCGGCCTGTTCGCGCATCTGTCGCGCACCGGAACGACAACGGCCGATGAACTGGCCGTTGCGCTCGGCATAGACCGACGGCCGGCCGAGATGCTGCTGACCGGCTGCGCCTCGCTCGGCCTGCTCGAGACGGCCGGCGGTCGCTTTCGTAATACGCCGGCCAGCGAAGCCTATCTGGTCCCCGGCAAGCCGCATTATTTCGGCGGCTGGATCGAGATGGCCGACAAGCGGCTCTATGCCGGGTGGGGCAAGCTGACCGAAGCCCTGCGCAGCAATCGCCCCACCACGTGGAATCCGGATGTGCAGGCCTCGCTGTTCGACGGCGAGGATCCGAAGATGCTGGCTCTGTTCTGGGAGGCGATGCATTCGCTGTCGACCATGACGGCGCGCGCGTTGGGGCAGGCGTTCGACTTTTCCCCGTACAAGCGTTTGCTCGACATCGGCGGCGGCTCAGGCGCTTTCGACATCGAACTTTGCCGCGACTATCCGGGGCTTCGAGCCTCCGTGTTCGACCTGCCGCACGTCGCCGACATTGCGGCCGGCAAGATCGCCGAGGCTGGTCTGTCGGATCGTATCGATACGATCGGCGGCAGCTTCTTCTGCGAATTTCCGGCCGGTCATGACGTGCACCTGTTCTCGATGATCATGCATGACTGGGATGAGGCCAAGAACCGGGCCCTGCTGAGCAAGTCGTATCACGCGCTTCCGGCCGGTGGCGCGGTGGTGATCAGCGAGTTGCTGGTCGATGACGACAAGAGTGGGCCGGCGCCCGCCGCCTTGATGAGTCTCAACATGCTGATCGAAACCGAAGGCCGCAACTACACGCCGGCGGAATACGCCGCATGGCTGCGCGACGCCGGATTTGTCGACATCGAAACGGTGCGTTTCGACGGACCGGGCGCCAACGGTGCGATCATCGGCTTCAAGCGCTGAGCGGGGGACGATCATGAGCCTGTCCCTGTGGAACTACAAAGTTGGTGTATTTGCCCCGGACGTAGAGACGAAAGCCGGCAACGTCGCCATACGGCTGTTGCGCTGGCTGCGGCATCGGCTGCGCGTCGCCGCGGCGCGCGATGAACTCGGCATGATGTCGGACGAAACCTTGCGCGATCTGGCGCTGTCGCGCTGCCAACTCGACTACATCGCTGAGCAGTCGGCGCGCGAAGACGAGTGAGGCGAACGAAAAAGGCCCGGTCGCATGGCGGCCGGGCCTTTGAACTGTTGCGCTGGTATACGTCTTAAGCCGCCGGCTTGCGCTCGGGGGCCTTGAGGCGCTTGTCGAGATACTGCTCGACCGAGCCGAGCAGGGTGTCGACCTTGCCGTCGAAGAAGTGGTTGGCGCCGGGCACGACCTTCTGCTCGATGACGATGCCCTTCTGGGTCTTGAGCTTCTCGACCAAGGTGTTGACGTCCTTGGCCGGCACCACCGCGTCCTTGTCGCCATGGATGATCAGTCCCGAGGACGGGCAGGGTGCCAGGAACGAGAAGTCATAGAGGTTGGCCGGCGGGCAGATCGAGATGAAGCCCTCGATTTCCGGGCGGCGCATCAGAAGCTGCATGCCGATCCAGGCGCCGAACGAGAAGCCGGCGATCCAGCAGCTCTTGGCTTCCGGGTTGATGGTTTGCGCCCAGTCGAGCGCGGCGGCCGCGTCGGACAGTTCGCCGGTGCCGTGGTCAAACGAGCCCTGCGAGCGCCCGACGCCACGGAAGTTGAAGCGCAGCGCCGAAAAGCCGCGGTGCACGAAGGCATAATAGAGCTGATAGATGATCTGGTGGTTCATCGTGCCCCCGAACTGCGGGTGCGGGTGCAGGATGATGGCGATCGGCGCGTTCTTCTGCCTTGCCGGGTGATACCGGCCTTCGATACGGCCGGCCGGGCCGGTGAAAATGACCTCGGGCATGATGGTCAACCTCTAATTCAAAGCCGCGGTACAAGGCCTTGCGGCGTCGTGATTTTCTGCGTCGCTGGTGATCGAACAAGGCCAGTTTGGAATTGTTCTAATTATATGAATTCCGCTGGTCAGCGCCGCAACAATGGCTATAAGTGGCCTTGGTTGCCGCCGGCTTCTACCACAGGCGCCGGGGCAAAAAGCAAGCTTTTTGCGAGGCCTAGCGGCCGGGCCGTTGGCCGGACCGGTAACACGATACTCGAAGGTTCCATGAGCGCGCGCGCTTATTTTGACTGGAATGCGACCGCGCCGCTGCGGGATGAGGCCCGCACGGCCATGGTGGCTGCGCTGGACGTGCCCGGCGCAGCGGCTTCTGTGCATTCCGAGGGGCGTGGCGCCCGCGCGCTGGTGGAGAAGGCTCGCAGCCAAGTCGCGGCGCTGGTCGGTGCGGAAGCCAAGAACGTCATTTTCACTAGCGGCGCCACGGAAGCCAACATGCTGGCTTTGACGCCGGACCTGGTTGTTCTGGGCAAGCCCTTCACTTGCGGCCGTCTGTTCGTATCGGCCGTTGAGCATGCCTCCGTGCTCAGCGGCGGCCGGTTTGCGGCCGATCAGGTCCAGCGCCTCCCGGTGACCGCCGACGGCATCGTCGATCTTGCGGCCCTGCGTGCAGCATTGGTCCATGCCGAGCGTCCGCTGGTGTCGGTCATGCATGCCAACAACGAAACCGGTGTGATCCAGCCGATCGCGGAGATTAGCGGGATCGTTCACGAGGCTGGCGGTGTTCTGCATGTCGATGCAGCGCAGACGGCGGGGCGCATTGCCTGCGATATGGCTGCGCTCGCGGCCGACATGCTGACGGTGTCGTCGCACAAAATCGGCGGCCCGCAGGGTGCCGGCACGCTGATCATGCGCGGCGTGCAGCCGGCGGCGGCGTTGATCAAGGGTGGCGGGCAGGAGCGCGGTTTCCGCGCCGGCACCGAGAACGTGGCCGCGATTGCCGGGTTTGGCGCGGCGGCGGAAGCGGCCGCGCGCAGCCGGGAGACGGCCGCCACGCGCATGGCCGGCCTGCGCGACATGTTCGAGGCGCGGCTCAAGGACGAGGTCCTAGGGACTGTGATTTTCGGCGCTGGAGTGCCGCGCTTGCCGAACACGTCTCTTGTCGCGGTTCCCGGCCTGAAGGCTGAAACGGCGCTGATCGCCTTCGATCTCAACGGGATAGCGGTCTCGTCCGGTTCCGCCTGCTCGTCGGGCAAGGTGGGTGCTTCCCACGTGCTCGCCGCGATGGGCGTGGCACCGGCGCTGGCGGCCGGCGCGATCCGCGTGTCGCTCGGCTGGAGCACGACCGAAGCCGAGGTCGAAAGCCTTCTAAATGCTTGGAAAAAGGTGGCTGCGTCACTACTTAAGAGGCACGCGCAAGCGGCCTGAACCGAATTCAAACAGGAACGATCGCGACGAAAAACGCGAACCGACCATAACCGACTGATCCAACCCGCGGTCCTTGAAACCGTGAGCGGAGGGAAGAATGCCGGCCGTACAAGAGACCGTCGATCGGGTCCGCCAGATCGACGTTGACCAATACAAGTATGGATTCGTCACCGAGATCGAATCCGAGAAGGCCCCGAAGGGTCTGAACGAAGACACCGTCCGTTTCATCTCGGCCAAGAAGAACGAGCCGCAGTGGATGCTCGACTGGCGCCTCGAGGCGTTCCGTCGCTGGCTGACCATGAAGGAGCCGACCTGGGCGCGCGTCTCCTATCCCAAGATTGATTATCAGGACGCCTATTATTATTCGGCGCCGAAGGCGTTCAAGGCGCCGAAGTCGCTGGCTGACGTTGATCCCGAACTGCTGCGCACCTACGAGAAGCTCGGCATTCCGCTGAAGGAGCAGGAGATCCTCGCCGGCGTGCGCAAGCAAAGCGAGCCGAGCCAGCTCGACGGCGACATGATGGAGGGCATGCGCTCGTCCGGCCGCGTCGCGGTCGATGCCGTGTTCGACTCGGTGTCAGTGGCGACCACCTTCAAGGAAGAACTCAAGCGCGCCGGCGTGATCTTCATGCCGATCTCGGAGGCGATCCAGGAGCACCCGGATCTCATCAAGAAGTATCTGGGCTCGGTGGTGCCGACCTCGGACAACTTCTTCGCCACGCTGAATTCGGCGGTGTTCTCCGATGGCTCCTTCGTCTACGTGCCGAAGGGCGTGCGCTGCCCGATGGAGTTGTCGACCTATTTCCGCATCAACGAGCAGAACACCGGACAATTCGAGCGCACGCTGATCATTGCGGACGAGGGCGCCTATGTCAGCTATCTCGAAGGCTGCACCGCGCCGATGCGCGACGAGAACCAGTTGCACGCCGCCGTGGTCGAGCTCGTGGCGCTCGACGACGCCGAGATCAAATACTCGACCGTGCAGAACTGGTATCCGGGCGACGCCGAAGGCAAGGGTGGCATCTTCAACTTCGTCACCAAGCGTGGCGACTGCCGCGGCAAGAACTCGAAGATCTCCTGGACCCAGGTCGAGACCGGCTCGGCGATTACCTGGAAATATCCAAGCTGCATCCTGCGCGGCGATGGTTCGCGCGGCGAGTTCTATTCGATCGCGATTTCGAACGGCCACCAGCAGGTCGATTCAGGCACCAAGATGATCCATCTCGGCAAGAACACCGTGAGCCGGATCATCTCCAAGGGCATCTCGGCCGGCAAGTCGCAGAACACCTATCGCGGTCTCGTCACCGCGCATCGCCGCGCGACCGGCGCGCGCAACTTCACCAACTGCGACTCGCTGCTGATCGGCGACAAATGCGGCGCGCATACCGTGCCGTATATGGAAGCTAAGAATTCATCCGCCGTGTTCGAGCACGAGGCCTCCACCTCGAAGATTTCCGAGGACATGCTGTTCTACTGCCAGAGCCGGGGCATGTCGGCGGAGGAGGCGACCGCGCTCGTCGTCAACGGCTTCGTCAAAGACGTGCTGCAGCAGTTGCCGATGGAATTCGCGGTGGAAGCGCAGAAGCTGATTTCGATCTCGCTTGAGGGATCGGTGGGTTAACGACCCGTTCGTTCCCGCGGAAGCGGGAACCCAGAAGCCAAGAACTGGGCCCCCGCTTTCGCGGGGGCGAACGGAGACAGAGGATAAGTGGACCGATTATGTCACTGCTTGAGATCAAGAACCTGCATGTCGAGATCGAGGATGACGGCAAGAAGATCCTCAACGGTCTCAATCTGACCATCGAGAAGGGCCAGGTCGCTGCCATCATGGGGCCGAACGGCTCCGGCAAATCGACACTGGCTTATGTGCTCGCCGGCCGGCCCGGCTATGCCGTCACCGAAGGCGACATCCTGCTCGACGGCGAGAGCATTCTTGAGATGGACCCGAACGAGCGCGCCGCCAAGGGCGTGTTCCTCGCCTTCCAGTATCCGGTCGAAGTGCCGGGCGTCGCCACCATGACCTTCCTGCGCACCGCGCTCAACGCTCAGCGCAAGCTGCGCGGCGAGGCCGAGGTTTCGACGCCGGAATTCATCAAGCTGGTGCGCGACACCTCGGGCAAGCTTGGCATCAGCCAGGAGATGCTCCGCCGCAGCGTCAATGTCGGGTTCTCCGGCGGCGAGAAGAAGCGCAACGAGATTTTGCAGATGGCGATCCTGGAGCCGCGTATCGCCGTGCTCGACGAAACCGACTCCGGTCTCGATATCGACGCGCTGAAAACCGTGTCGGAAGGCGTCAACCGCCTGCGCTCGCCGGAGCGCTCCATGATCGTGATCACGCATTATCAGCGTCTGCTCGATTACATCGTGCCGGACGTCGTGCATGTCATGGCCAAGGGCCGCGTCGTGCGCTCGGGCGGCAAGGAACTGGCGCTGGAGCTCGAGGCGAAGGGCTACGCGCAATACACCGATACGGACGAGGCGGCGTAAGGTTTAGCGATGGCTGACGTAACTCCGATCAGGACTCCCGCCGAGCAGGGGCTCATCGCCGCTTATGATGGCGCGCGCGGCAAGCTGCCGGGGAAGGGCGCGGTCGCTTCGCTGCGCGAGGATGCTTTCAAGCGCTTCGACGCCAAGGGGCTGCCGACGCGCCGCGTCGAGGAGTGGAAATACACCGATCTGCGCACGGGCCTGCGCGAGGCGCTGCCGCTCGCCGCGGTGCCGGATGCCGCCGCGAAGGCCAACGCCAGGGATGCCGGCGCCGTATTCGCCGCGCTCAAGCCGCGCAAGCTGACCTTTGTCGACGGCGCTTTCGTGCCGGAACTGTCGGACCTGTCGTCGGAAGCCGGGCTTTCCATCGGCTCGATGGCGGAGGCGCTGACCAAGGGCGATGCCGAGGTCACGGCGAAACTCGGCAAGACCTTCGAGACCGACGACATCGCCGTCGCGCTCAACACGGCGCTGATGGGCGACGGCGTGGTGATCCGCATCGCCGCCGGCACGGCGCTCAAGCGGCCGCTGCATCTGGTGTTCGTGACGCAGAGCGAGGCGTCATCCTTCACCCGCTCGCTGATCGTGGTGGAGAAGGGCGCCAAGGTGGCGATTGCCGAAAGCCATGAAGGCGTTGCCGCGCAGGTCAATACCGCGCTGGAGCTGATCGTCGGTGACGAGGCCGAGGTCGATTACTACAAGGTGGTTGCCAATCGCGGCGTCCATCTCGGTAGCCTCTTGATGAGCGCCGGCCGGAACGCGCGTTTCGATACCTTCGTGCTCAATCACGATGTCGGCATCGTCCGCAACCAGAGCTTCATCCGCTTCGCCGGCGAGCATTCCAAAGGCGCGGTGCGCGGCGTCAATCTGCTGCGCGGCGAGGAGCATGTCGATAATACACTGCTGATCGAGCATGTGGCGGCGCATTGCGCCGGCCGCGAGCAGTTCAAGGCGGTGCTCGACGGCGAAAGCCATTCGGTGTTCCAGGGCAAGATCGTGGTCAAGCCCGGCGCGCAGAAGACCGACTCCAAGATGATGACGCGGGCTTTGCTGCTCTCCGACAAGGCCGAGGCCGACAACAAGCCGGAGCTGGAAATCTTCGCCGACGACGTGGTCTGCGGCCATGGTGCCACCGCCGGCGCGCTCGACCCGACGCTGAAATTCTACCTGATGTCGCGCGGCATCGATGAGGCGCAGGCCGAGGCGCTGCTGATCCAGGCCTTCATCGGCGAGACCGTCGAGGAAATCGCGAACGAAGGATTCCGCGACGCCATCATGAACGCGGCGCTGGCCTGGCTGGAGGCCCGCGAGGTCAAGCCATGAACATGCACGCCGCCATCGCCAACGGCGCCTACGACGTCGACAAGCTCCGCGCCGATTTTCCGGCGCTGGCGATGCAGGTGTATGGCAAGCCGCTGGTCTATCTCGATAACGCTGCCTCGGCGCAAAAGCCGCAAGCCGTGCTCGACCGGCTGATGAAGGCCTACACCCGCGAATACGCCAATGTGCATCGCGGCCTGCATTATCTCGCCAACGAAGCGACAGAGGCCTACGAGGGCGCGCGCGAGAAGGTTCAGAAGTTCATCAATGCGCCGCGCAAGGAAGAGATCATCTTCACGCGCAATGCCACCGAGGCCCTTAATCTGGTAGCCTCGAGCTTCGGCGCCGGCCGCCTGAATGAGGGCGATGAGATCGTGCTCTCGATCATGGAGCATCACTCCAACATCGTGCCGTGGCACTTCCACCGCGAGCGCAGCGGCGCCGTGATCAAGTGGGCGCCGGTGGACGAAGAGGGCAACTTCCTTCTCGACGAATTCGAGAAGCTGCTGACGCCGCGCACGAAGATTGTCGCCATCACGCAGATGTCGAACGCGCTTGGCACCGTGGTGCCGGTGAAGGAAGTGGCGCGCATCGCCCATGCCCGCGGCATTCCGGTGCTGGTCGACGGCTCGCAGAGCGCCGTGCACATGGACGTCGACGTCCAGGACATCGGCTGCGATTTCTTCGTCATGACCGGCCACAAGCTTTACGGTCCGACAGGCATCGGCGCGCTCTGGGGCAAGATGGAACATCTCGAGGCGATGCGGCCGTTCAATGGTGGCGGCGAGATGATTCGCGAGGTGTTCGAGGATCGCGTCACCTATGGCGATCCGCCGCACAAATTCGAAGCCGGCACGCCACCGATCGTGCAGGCGATCGGCTTGGGCGCCGCGCTCGACTACATCCAGTCGGTCGGCAAGGCGCGCATCCGCTCTCACGAATTGGAATTGGTCAAATATGCCCATGAGAAACTGGGTCAGATCAATTCGCTGCGCATCATAGGCACGGCGAAAGATAAGGGGCCCATTGTCTCTTTCGAGATGAAGGGCGCGCACGCTCATGATATTGCAACGGTGATCGACCGCTCGGGCGTCGCCGTCCGCGCCGGCACCCATTGCACGATGCCGCTCCTGGCGCGCTTCGGCGTCACGGCGACGTGCCGGGCCTCGTTCGGCATGTACAATACCAAGGCCGAGGTGGACACTCTGGCCAGCGCGCTGATCAAGGCGCAGGAGTTCTTCGCGTGACTGAAAACACCAGCGACGACACCGTGAAGCAGGAAGCGCCGGTCGCAACGACGGCGCCGGAGATCAGCGACCCGAATGCGGCCGTGACCGGCTCTTCGGCATTGCCGCAGGAGGAACTGAACCGGATGACCGACGAGATCATCGCCGGCATCAAGACGGTCTATGACCCGGAAATCCCGGCCGACGTCTATGAACTCGGCCTGATTTACCGAATCGACATTGGCGACGACCGCACGGTGAAGGTCGATATGTCGCTGACCTCGCCGAACTGCCCGTCGGCGCAGGAACTGCCGATTATGGTCGAGAACGCCGTATCCGCCGTTCCTGGCGTCAAAGAAACCAAGGTTTCCGTAGTTTGGGACCCGCCATGGGACCCGAGCCGCATGTCGGACGAGGCGCGTCTCGTCCTCAACATGTGGTGAGTTTAAATTTCAGGAATCGGTGCTTAGATAAGGGTCAACTGACGAGGACGATCATGGCGACTGCCACTCCGAGACCTTCTACGCCAAGACCCCGGCCCCAGGTGATGCGGCTGACCGAAGCCGCCGCCGAGCGCATCAAGGCGGTCATGGCGAATGCCGACAAGCCGGTTGCGGGCCTTCGCGTCGGCGTCAAGAACGGCGGCTGCGCCGGCATGGAGTACACCATGGAATATGCCGACGCCGTGAAGCCGACCGACGAGGTGATCGAGGACAAGGGCGTCAAGATACTGATCGATCCCAAAGCAGTGCTGTTCCTGCTCGGCACCGAGATGGATTTCAAGACCGAGAAGCTGTCGTCGCAATTCGTATTCAACAACCCGAACCAGACCTCGGCCTGCGGCTGCGGCGAGAGCGTCCAGCTCACGCCAGCGAAAGCGGGCGACGAAGCTGCCGCGCACTGAACAAAGCGTTTTCAAGCGAAGTGGAAGCCGGTTCGTGTGAAGAAAACGCGTCAAAATAGGTAGCACCGGACGATGGACCGTGAGGACATCGCCGAACTGTTTTCGTCCTACGGTCCTGTCAGCGTCAAACGGATGTTTTCGGGCTTCGGTCTTTACGCCGAAGATGTCTGTTTCGCCATGTTCCTGCGCGGCGAGCTGTACTTCAAGGCCGATGCCTCGACCATTCCGCGTTTCGAGGCGGAAGGCGCTCGACCTTTCAGCTACACCCAGCCCAAGAGCGGCAAGGTCGTTATTGTCAATTCGTTCTGGCGTTTGCCGGAGCGGCTTTATGACGATGCCGACGAACTGGCCGATTGGACGCGGGCCGCCGTGCGGGTCGCCCACGCACTTCGGGTGCGTAAGCCAAAGCAGCGCCCCAAGCGCAGCACCAAGCCGAAGCGGAAACCAATATCCAGGGCGAAGAAGCCAAAACGAGCATAAGTCGGGCCGCCACGCTTGACTCGATCCGGCCTTTGACTGCGAATGGCGAAGGGTCTCTGGGGGCGGTTGAGGTCATGGCGTGGCGTGAGGCCGGAACGATTGCCCGGATCGTTGTTTCGCTGTCGATAGTGTCGCTGGGCGCGGTGGTTGCCCGCGCGGAACCCATCGTCTCCCCCGGCGCGCCGGACTTCTGTCAGGACGCAGCCGACGACGCCGACAGCGGCGCCTTTTTCGCCGTCGGCGAGGCCTGCGCCAAGGTCACCGCCGGCGTTTCCTACAGCTACCAGCGGGCCAGCCAAAGCGCGGGTGTGCCGCGGATCGTCAACCGCAACGGCACGGTGTCGCAAAGCACAGACTCGCAGACGATCACGGCGAACACCGGGCTTGAATTGACGCGTCAGACCTCGCTCGGCTTGTTCAAGTCCACCATCGCCGGGGAGTGGTCGAAGTCGACCGGCGATGGCACGGCGAGCGGCAGCGCCTACTTCACTGGTTGGAGCGTCGGCTTCGAAGGCCTAACGGTCGGATATAACGGCACGCTGATGAGCTTCTGGGAGGGCAGCTTCCTCACCAGCGCCAGTTCGCCCGGCCGCTCCGCGACGTCGATCGTCTACGAGCACCGGCTTGATGATGCCAACAGCCTCGCTGTCGGTATCGAATCCAGCCTGCCGACATCGCCGAATGCCGACACCGATATCTGGAGCTTCGACTTTTCGAGCCCGGTCTACGCGCTGCGCTGGCGGCGCGAGACCGAAGCGTTCACCACGCATCTTTCCGGCGTCGTGCGTCGCGCCGATTTTTCGCGGTCGCCGCTGTTGCCGTTCCTGCCGAGCACGGCCACGACCCGCACCGGCTGGGCCGTGAGTGCCGGCATGACGATCCCGACGCCGTTCATTGCCGACGGTGATGCGTTCAGCTTCCAGGCCACTTACGCGGTCGACGCTTCGTCTTATCTCGGCACGACCAACGATCTCGTGGTCTATCAGAGCATCGTGCGGTCCGTTGGTCCAACCAAAGGCTGGAGCGCGGTGGCATCCTATCACCACGAATGGTCGGAGCAGTTCGAATCAAACGTGTTTGCGAGCTTCGTCTCGGTCAAGGCCGAGCTTCTCGCCGCAAAACCGCGGAGCGAAACATTTCGTACGGCGGTCAATCTGTTCTGGAAGCCGGTCGAGCGGCTGAAGTTCGGGGTCGAACTCGGCTATGTCGATATCGCCATCGAGCCGAACGGCTTTGCCGGCTATTTCAGCGGCAATAGCGGCCGCTCCTATATCGGTACGCTGTCGGTGTCGGCCGAGCTTTAGGAGGGCAGGGGCGGCGAGGAAAGCCTTTAAGCCACCTGCATCGCCTGATCGGCGGAGACTTCCGGATCGGCCTCGCACAGCACGCAGTTGCGGCCGTTGCGCTTGGCGGCATAGAGGCAGGCGTCGGCTCGTTCGATCAGGGTTGCAGCGGTGTCATCCGCCTGTAGGGAGGCAACGCCGATGGAGATGGTCACGCGGCCGAGATGCTCGCCGGTGGAGCGCTTCATCAGTTCCTTGGTCATCACGGCGCGGCGGATGTGATCCGCGACGGTGAGGGCGGATCGCAACACGGTATTCGGCAAGATCACAGCGAACTCCTCGCCGCCGTATCGTGCTGCCGTGTCCTGGCCCTTGACGTTCTGCTTCACCGACATGGCGACGAGGCGTAGCACCTGGTCGCCCGTCAGATGGCCGAAGGTGTCGTTGAATTTCTTGAAATGGTCGATGTCGGTGAGCATCAGCGACAGCGGCTCGTCATTCTCGCGCGCGAAGTTGATCGCATCCTGCAGCGTCGTGTCGAAGAACTTGCGGTTGGCGAGCTGGGTCAGCGGGTCGGTGAGACTCTCGGTGCGCACGGCTTCGAGGTTGACCTGAAGCTCGTTGATCTCCGCCTTCGAGGCGTTGAGGCGCTCTTCGAGCTTCTGGTTCGATTCTTCCATTTCCTTGGCAGTCGCCACCAGGCCTTCGACGATGGCGCGCAGCCCTTCGCGATCCGACGACGCGCCTATCGCTTCAGACATGCCGGCGAGGCTTTCGGTATAGGTCGAGGCACTGCCGGCCGCGGCGTCGATCATCGCCATGACCTGCTCAATCTCGCCCATCACCTTGGATCCGACGCTGTCGATGCGATCGGTCAGGCGGGACGGCGCCAGATAGGTCTCATAGACGCTGTCGAGATCGGCATCCGACAGGCTGCCGTTCTGGCTCAGTGTTTCGTTGATTTTCTGATTGAGCGACGGCTGATACCCGGTCGCATATGAGTACCAGATTTCGTAATTCCGGGGCGTCGCAGGCTGGCGCAGCGCCTTGATCTGGCTCAGCGCGATTTCGCAGAACGCCATAGTGCGTTCATGTTCGTCGCTGTGCCCGCTCATCCTCAAAAAACCCTCTGGAGGCGTCGTTGCCCGTGGGCCTTATGGCGCGCCAATTCGTGGCCGCGTCGCGTCCCCGACAAGAACGGTATGCGAGGGATATGAATGAGCGGTAAATACGGAACCGGTTGTGGTGGCGATACATACCACTCCGGGACGCGGCGGGCGAGGGATGCCTAAGCCTTGATGGTCACGGGCCTGAGCAAAAACGCCGGCAAATGGCTGCCATCCGTATCGTTGGCTTCGCGATTTGCGCGCTCACGATAAGGTTGTGGCTCAGCCGCCTTGGGCACGACTTCGGCACGCTGCTGCGGTGCACGCTCAGGACGCGGTTGCTCCGGGCGTTCGCCACGGCCTTCCTGGCGGCCACCTTGGCGGCCACGACCTCCACTGCGGCCGCGTCCGCCCCGGCCGGCGCCGCGATCCTGACCGCCACCACGGCGCGGACGGCCCTTGGCATCTTCCTCGCTGACCACGACCGGTTCACCCATCCACGGGATGGTCGTGCCCATCAGCTTCTCGATAGCGGCCACCGACTTGGCGTCGAATGGCGCGACCAATGAAATCGCGGTGCCGGTCAGGCCAGCACGGCCCGTCCGGCCAATGCGGTGGACGTAGTCGTCGGGGTGGTGGGGGACGTCGAAATTGAACACATGGCTCACCGCCGGGATGTCGAGACCGCGCGCCGCGACGTCGGAGGCGATCAGCAGCTTGGCGTCGCCCTTGCGGAAGGCATCGAGCGCGGCTGTGCGCGTCGACTGGTCGAGATCGCCATGCAGCGCCACCGCATTGAAGCCGTGCTTCACCAGCGACTTATGCAGCGCCGCGACTTCGAGCTTGCGGTTGCAGAAGATGATGGCGTTCTTGAAGTTCTCCGCGGTGTTAATGAGATGGCGCAAGGTGGCGCGCTTCTCGTAATCTTCGCGACCGACGGCGATCTGCAACTGCGTGATCGTGGAGGCGGCGGTGGCGGGCTTCGATACTTCGACGCGCACCGGATTGTGCAGGAAGTTGTCGGCGATGCGCTGGATTTCCGGCGGCATGGTCGCCGTGAAGAACAAGGTCTGGCGCGTGAAGGGCACCAGCTTGCCGATGCGCTCGATGTCCGGGATGAAACCCATGTCGAGCATGCGGTCGGCTTCGTCGATGATCAGCAGTTCGCAGCCCGAGAGCAGGAGACGGCCGCGCTCGGAATGATCGAGCAGGCGGCCCGGGGTCGCGATCAGCACATCGACGCCGCGAACGAGCTTGGTGTCTTGGTCGCCAAAAGAAACGCCGCCGATGAGGAGGGCGACGTTCAGCTTGTGGTTCTTGCCGTATTTCTCGAAGCTCTCGTAAACCTGCGCGGCGAGTTCGCGGGTCGGCTCGAGGATCAGCGTGCGCGGCATGCGGGCCCGCGCGCGGCCTTTCTCGAGCATGGTGATCATCGGCAGGACGAAGGCCGCGGTTTTCCCGGTGCCCGTCTGCGCGATGCCGAGAACGTCGCGGCGCGCGAGAACGTGGGGGATGGCCTGGGCCTGGATGGGGGTGGGTGTTTTGTAGCCGGTCGCTTCGATAGCGCCGAGGACCTTGTCGGACAAACCAAGTTCGGAGAAGGTCGTGGCCGGTGTCGTGCTGACTGCCGCGCCGAGTTCAGAAGAGCTCATGAAACCTCAAAGGGCGAAAATTCGCCAAGCGCCGCGCCGGACGTAAAACCGGTTGTCGAAACCGGGTACCCATTTACTGAAACGAGTACAATGCGCGGGAGCACGGTCGAATCTGATTTTGCTCGGACCGGCTGGCAGGAACATAGGGAGGACGGGCGTAAAGTCAATCCTTTCGCAGTGCAGTATGGCTAATTTTGGCTGATTTTTCGGGCTTTTTGCCCTCTGGAGGCTCTCAAATGGCGATTTCGCTGCCGCTCGTGCTGGTTCCCGGCCTTCTCTGCAGCGCCCGGCTGTATGCCCCGCAGATCGAGGCCCTGTGGCCGAACGGCCCGGTGACCGTCGCCGATCACCGCCGCGACGACACGATGGAAGCGATCGCGCGGCGCATTCTCGACAACGCGCCGCCGCGCTTCGCGCTCGCCGGCCTGTCGATGGGCGGCTACATCGCCTTCGCCATGATGCGGCTGGCGCCTGAGCGCATCGCGAAGCTGGCGCTGCTCGACACGTCGGCGCGGCCCGACACCGAGGAGGGCAAGGCCGGCCGCGAAAAATTTATCAAGATGGCTCAGGACGGCAAGCTGATGGACATCGTCGAGACGCTGACGCCCAAGTTCCTGCACCGGAACCATGCCGGCGACGAGCGGTTGAAAGGCATCGTCAAGGCGATGGCGCGCGACACCGGCGTCGAGGCTTTCGTCAATCAGGAGCGTGCGATCATGGGACGGCCGGATTCGCGCCCGCTGCTGGCCTCGATCCAATGCCCGACGCTCGTGCTGGTCGGCGATGGCGATGAACTGACGACGCCGGATCTCGCGCGCGAAATGGCCGCCGGCATTTCAGGTTCGAAGCTGGTGATCGTGCCGGAATGCGGACATCTCTCCACCATCGAGAAGCCGGAGGCCGTCAATGGCGCGCTTGTTGAATTTCTCCGCGCCTGAAGCGGGGCAGTCCGGCGATACGGCCGGCGTCATCGCGCCACCGCCCTTACTGGCCCTCATCGCCATCGTACTGGGCTTGGCTCTCGACTGGCTGCTGCCGGCCTATCTGCTCAGCGTGCTGCTGTCGTGGGGCACGCGCTTCCTGCTCGGCCTCGAGTTGATGGCGGCGGGCATCGCGCTGGTGATGGTCGCCGAACGCCAGTTCCGCCGCGCCAGCACCGAGGTCAAGCCGTGGAAGCCCTCCACGGCGGTGGTGAGCACCGGCATCTTCGGCTATGTGCGCAATCCGATGTATGTCGGCGGCACCGCCTTTGTGCTCGGTCTCGCCATCCTGCTGGCATCGGACTGGATGGTGGTGATGACGGTCGTTCTGGCGCTGGTCCTGCATTTTGGCGTCGTCCTGCGCGAGGAGCGCTATCTCACCGCCAAGTTCGGCGAGCCCTATGTGCGGTACCTGCGAACGGTGCCGCGCTATGGCCTGCCGTTGTGACGCGCGGAGCACGCCGCACAAAAAAGCTGCGACTTTGATCTGGCGCAGATTGTAGCGGCATAGCGCATTGCTATTCTGCTCAACTCGGTTGGGGCCTGAGCGGAGTCGAAGCCTTTCATGAAACGGTTCGCGGTGTTGTCGCTGATCGCGGCGCTGTCTCTCATGTCCGCCGCCGTCCTGACAGCGCGTGCCGCGACCGATCCGGCGCCCGAGCCGGGGACACTCGCGACGCCGCAATTCACCGCCGAGCCCGTGTTCCGCGACTTCAATCTGCTGGGGACCTGGGCGGTGGCCTGCGACAGACCGGCGTCGCCGATGAACCCGCATGTCGGCGTCACCGCGCCGGGCGGCGGGCTGATCGTCGAGAGCCACGATGTCGGGCCGGACTTCGCGCCCAATCTCTATCACGTCGTTGCCGCGGCGCGCGCCGGCAAGGACTTGATTGAGGCGCGGGCGCTGTTCCGCCCCGGCACCGAGGGCGAGGAGACGCAGACCTTGGTGCTGCGTATTGCGAAGGACAAGAAGGGCGTCGATACGCGGCGCACCATGTTCAACCGCGGTGAGGACGGCGTGCGGGTGAAGAGCGGCGTGGCGGTGCGCAGCGGGGCGAGGACGGCGGTGTTGAGGAGGTGTGGGTAGGTAACGCAATCTCAACACGCTGAGGTAGAAACTCTACTTCCCGCGGTGCTGATCCAGAAGTTCGCCAATCTTTTTCCACCAAGGAAGCACGTCGGCTAAGTCGAATGGAAACGGCTTCGGGGCGCCGAAACGATCAGTCGCGCCTGTATTCCGGTGTACTTCATTTAACATCCAGCCTTTATATTTAGGCTCACTTGAAGCCTTCAATGACTCTCGTAATGAAATCTCGTCCGAGGTAGTCAGGATAGATTCAAGGTCGGAAATCGGGCAAATTATTATGTGCTTGCGGTCCTGTTGTTCGATATTTCCGTCGGCATCGGCTAGTGCATTGGCTTCGGTAAGAACTTTGTTCTGCAATTCCTCTGCGATCTGCATATACGCGTCCAATGTAAAAATCATCGCGGCGCAATCGTTTGAAAGCTTCTCCTCCACGACACCACAACGAATGTGTGCAAAGAAACGCCATAGCTGAAAAACGCCTTTGGCGATCTGAGAATACTGTTTCCTCGCAGCCTCAAATGGGTCTTCTGCGAACTGTGCTAAATACGTCAATCTTGTCGCTTTGCATTCCGCGACGATTGCAAGTTTATCGCCGTCCTTGATTAGAATGTCAGGCGTGTCAAATTGCGCTCCTTTGGCACCGTATCGGTAAGCGCGTTTGACGCCGAACTGCCTCATCAATTTTTCAAAAAGTTCGGCGCAGTATTGTTCGAAACGGGAGTTAGCGTCATTGATAACAGCTTGTCCTCCGGCGAGAAGGTCGAAGTATAATCCTGCAGTGACACGAAGAAGTATCGCTTCTGGAATCGGCGCCACTAATTTGTTAGCGTCATCGACATATATAAGAGGTGATTTTCGAAGTATGCTTGGCAAGAGCGCTGTTGGTATCGGAGAGCCGTGATCATTCTGCGCATGGGCAACGAGCTTCGCCGTTTCGGCTCTGGCTTGGTTTCGAGAGCACGACAACATTGGAAATGCGCGTTGTACGATTTCTTCGGTGAGGCCCATCTCCGGAACAGATGTTTGTCGCTGGATCCACGGATTGTTGAGGTATGCAGTGAATAAGCTAAATCCGGTGAACATAAGATCGGAAACTTCAAGTCCATACGTTTGTCTGAAGTATTCCGCGCACTTTCCTTGTGCATAAAGATAGGCGTACCTATAGAATTGTGGTGTGTTGAAATACCCGCGCTGCCAATGAAATTGCCGCTGCGCAATCCTGTTCATTTCGGCCCAAATGGTGAATTCACCACTCAGGTAACGGGCCGCCTCGACATTCTCGAGAGAACGCAGGCGGTTTATCGTTTGACGGATGGCTTCAAATTTCGAACAGTCGAGAGTTAAATTGCCTGTTTCCCGAGGAAGTTCTTTCGGTACTAAAAACAACTGCACGAGCAGCGTTTCCAGTTCCCATCGATGGATTCCGAAATTAGATCTAAGAGATGACTCCGCTACGGCTTCAGGAGGGTATGCCAAAAGATATCGCTTGGCGTGACGCTCCCGACCCGATTGGAGGGCGTCGGTGGCCCAAATCATCTGAAGGAATGCGGCGTCGTTGGCCCGGGAAAATAATTTCAAGAGTTGATTTTGGTGATATGCAACTTTTGCTGCGCTGGCTCTTGGCTCCCTAAGATCGTTTGCCATTTTGCCAGCGCCGCCAGACTAAACGTCCAACAACTCCTCGCTCGCAAACTCCGCCTTCTCCTGAATGAACTCGAAGCGCGCTTCGGCCTTGTTGCCCATCAGGCGCTCGACGGATTTCTCAGTGGCCTTCTCGTCCTCATGCGCCAGCGTCACCTTGAGCAGGGTGCGCTTGTTCGGGTCCATGGTCGTCTCTTTGAGCTGCGCCGCCATCATCTCGCCAAGGCCCTTGAAGCGCGAGACCTCGACCTTGGCATTGGCGTTGAACTCGGTCTTGAGCAGGTGATCCTTGTGCGCATCGTTGCGCGCATAGGCGATCTTGCCGCCGTGTTGCAGGCGGAAGAGGGGCGGCACGGCGAGATAAAGCCGCCCGAGATCGATCAGCTTCGGCATCTGCCGGTAGAAGAACGTGATCAAGAGCGAAGCAATATGCGCGCCGTCGACGTCGGCGTCGGTCATGATGATGATCTTCTCGTAGCGAAGATCGTTCTCGCTGAAATGCGAGCCGGTGCCGCAGCCGAGCGCCTGAATGAGATCAGCGAGCTGCTGGTTCTGCGCCAGCTTGTCCTTGCCGGCGGAGGCGACGTTGAGGATTTTGCCGCGTAGCGGCAGCACCGCCTGCGTCCTGCGATCGCGCGCCTGCTTGGCCGAGCCGCCGGCCGAGTCGCCTTCGACGATGAACAGTTCGGAGCCTTGCTCGGCGGTGTTGGAGCAGTCGGCGAGCTTGCCGGGCAGGCGCAATTTGCGCACCGCGGTCTTGCGCGCGATGTCCTTTTCGGCGCGGCGGCGCAGGCGGTCCTCGGCGCGCTCGATGACGAAATCGAGCAGCTTGTTGGCCTGCAGCGGATTGCCCGACAGCCAGTGATCGAACGGATCCTTGATCGCGCTTTCGACGATCTTCTGCGCGGCGGCGGTGGCGAGGCGGTCCTTGGTCTGGCCCTGGAATTCCGGCTCGCGGACATAGACCGACAGCATCGAGCCCGAGCCAACCATGATGTCTTCGCTGGTCACGGGCGCGACGCGCTTTTCCTGGCCGATGCGCGCGGCGTGATCCTTCAGGCCGCGGA
Organism: Pseudolabrys sp. FHR47; assembly: GCF_005153485.1. NCBI lineage: Bacteria > Pseudomonadati > Pseudomonadota > Alphaproteobacteria > Hyphomicrobiales > Xanthobacteraceae > Pseudolabrys > Pseudolabrys sp. FHR47. The sequence continues at coordinate 2,686,546 of NZ_CP039740.1, read as the reverse complement.
GCAGGGCAGAGCGCAGGCCGGATTCATGCGTGCCGCCATCCGGCGTCGGGATCGTGTTGCAGTAGGAATTGGTGAAGCCGTCGGCGTCCGCAGTCCAGGCGACCGCCCACTCGACCGCGCCATGTTTGCCGGCCTTGCCCGACGAGCCGGAGAAGATGTCGGGGTGCACGAAGGTCGCGCCTTCGAGATTGGTGCGCAGATAATCGGCGAGGCCGTTCTCGAAGTGGAACGTGGCCTTCTCCGGAATGTCGGTGCCTTCGACCAGCGAAGGATCGCAGGACCAGCGGATTTCGACGCCGCCATAGAGATAGGCTTTCGAGCGCGCCATCTTGAAGACGCGCGCCGGATCGAACGCCGCCTTCTTGCCGAAGATTTCCGGGTCGGGCTTGAAGCGCACGCGGGTGCCGCGTTTGTTAGGTGCGCGGCCGACTTTCTCGAGCTTGCCCTTCGGCTTGCCGCGCTCGAACGCCATGCGGTACTGGGTCTGCTCGCGCCAGACATCGACTTCCAGCCGCTCCGACAGCGCGTTGGTCACCGACACGCCGACGCCGTGCAGGCCGCCGGAGGTCTCATAGACCTTGGAATCGAATTTGCCGCCGGCGTGCAACGTGCACATGATGACTTCGAGCGCCGACTTGTTCTTGAACTTGGGGTGGTTGTCGATCGGCATGCCGCGGCCGTTATCAGTCACGGACAAGAAGCCGTCGGCATCGAGTTCGACCTCGATCCAGTCGGCGTGGCCGGCCAGCGCCTCGTCCATTGCGTTGTCGATGACTTCGGCGAACAGGTGGTGCAGCGCCTTCTCGTCGGTGCCGCCGATATACATGCCGGGACGGCGGCGGACGGGTTCCAGACCCTCGAGAACCTCGATGTCCTTGGCGCTGTAGCCGCCATCGCCGCCGCTCGCTTTCGACGCCTTGCGCGCGGCTTCCTTCGGCGCGGGACGGGCGGCGGCCTGGCGGGCGGGGGCGGCGAACAGGTCGTTCTGCTTGCCGGTCTTCTTGTTCGTTGCGGATTTGGCCATAATTACAAGACGTTCGTTGTCGGACTTCGCAGGTCGGATGAGGAAAGACAGGCCGGACAGATGGGTGTTCGGCGAATCATTTGCCAGCGACTATGCCACGGCGGGGCTTCCATGACCTCTCTTGAGGCCGAAACCAAGGCGGCGCCCGGAGGCGGGAACCTTGTGCCGCACTGGCGGGTTCCCGGGGCTCGCGCTAGATGAACGTTTGAATGGACTTCCAAAGCATCATTGATGGGATCGTCGCCTTCGCGCGCGAAAACGCGGCATGGGCGCCGGTGCTCATGTTCGTGCTCGCTTTCGGCGAGTCGCTGGCCTTCGTCTCGCTGCTGCTGCCGGCGTGGGGGGCGCTGGTGGCGCTCGGCGCGCTAATCGGCACCAGTGGCATCAGCTTCTGGCCGGTGTGGATCGCCGCGGCGCTCGGCGCGGGCTTCGGCGACTGGCTGTCCTACTGGATCGGGCAGAAGCTCGAATATCGGGTGCAGCACATCTGGCCGCTGTCGCGCCATCCGGACCTCATCCCGCGCGGCGAAGCCTTCATGCGAAAGTGGGGCGTGCCCGGCATTTTCATTGGACGCTTCTTTGGGCCGCTGCGCGCCTCCGTCCCGTTGATCGCCGGGATTTTCGAAATGCCGTTCTGGACGTTTCAGCTCGCGAATTTCGCTTCGGCTTTCGTGTGGGCCGCGGTGCTGCTGACGCTCGGCGACGGCATTTCCCGCGTGCTGTCGCTATGGCCGTGGTAACGAGGCCGTGAACGGGGTGCGGCTTATCGCGCTGGAATAGCCGTTACGCGGTGGTGTTAGCTTGTGCGCGCCAGGCGCCCCTGACGGCGCCCCACAAGAGCTTTCCAACGGGAGATCAGGATGTTCGAGCTTTCGCGCCGCAATCTCATGACCGGCACGGCCGCCGCCGCCGCCGCGCTCACCACAGCCCCGCTCATCCCCATTGCGGCGAAGGCTCAGACCGCCGGCGGCGCCGTGTCGCCGCTGACCGGCGTTTTCGCCTACAAGCTGGGTGACGCCGAGATCATCCAGGTGTTCGACGGCGCGCGCACCTTCCCGATCCCGGAGAACTTCATCGTCAACGTGTCGAAGGAAGATACGGCCAAGGCCTATGCCGGGCAGTTCATGCCGGCCGGGCAGGTGACCATCACCTTCTCGCCGCTGATCGTGAAGGCCGGTGGCAAGACCATCGCCATCGACACCGGCAACGGTCTGGCCGCCAACGGAGCGACCAAGGGCGCGGTCGGCAATGCCCGGCACAGCATGGCCGCCGCCGGCATCGATCCGAAGTCCGTGGACATCGTGCTTATATCCCATTTCCACGGCGACCACATCAACGGCCTCAAGAATGCCGACGGCACGCCGGCTTTCCCGAATGCGCAGATCATGGTGCCGTCGGTCGAGCAGGCGTTCTGGACCGACGAGTCCAATGCCAGCAAGGCCAACGGCCCGAACAAGGGCAACTTCGCCAATGTGAAGAAGGTGTTTGAAGGCCTCAAGATGACGCCATTCGAGGCCGGCAAGGAAGTCGCGCCGGGCATCACCGCGATGGCGACGCCGGGGCACACACCGGGGCATGTGTCGTTTGTCATCGCCTCGGGCAACAAGTCCGTGGTGGTGCAGGGCGACGTCACCAATCATCCGGGCGTGTTCATGCAGAATCCCGGCTGGCATCTGATGTTCGACAATGAAGCCCAGGTCGCCGAGGCAACGCGCAAGAAGTTCTACGACATGGCCTCCGCGGACAAACTGCCGATCATCGGCTATCACTTCCCGTTCCCGTCGGCGGGTTATGTCGAGAAATCGGGCAGCGGCTATCGCCTGGTGCAGGCGCACGTCCTGAGCTGACGGATTTTGCGATTTCGGTGCGAAAGGCCGTCCGGAAGGGCGGCCTTTTTGCATTCCGGCTCCATTCGGGCCGGGATTGACCGGTTCTCGCCCGCGCCCTATATGGCGCCCATGACGACGATTTGCACCCGGAATATACGTCCACGCCGCCGTATCGGCACGGCGCGGGGACTTTTGCGCGCGTAAGACGTCCCTGTGCCGCTGGATTTTGACCGCGGCCTTTTCAGTCTCCCGACCGCCGTCACCCCAGCATCCATCACGCTCCCGTCAAGGGGAGGACTACTGTGCTTGCCGCTCAAGCGGCGCTTGAATTCAAGGACCTAACGTTATGGCGACAAAGGCAAAGATCGGCGTTCTCGGCGCCTCCGGCTATACGGGCTCCGAACTGGTGCGGATGCTGTTGCGCCACCCGCGTGCTGAACTCGTTTTGCTCACGGCTGAACGCAGCGCCGGCAAGCCGATGCGCGAGGTTTTTCCGCAGTTCTCGCCCTATGAGCTGCCGACCCTCGTCGCCATCGAAGGCCTCGACTGGAAGGCCTTGGCGCTCGACGTCGTGTTCTGCGCGCTGCCGCACGCCACGACGCAGAAGGTGCTCAAGGATCTGCTCGCCGCCGCGCCGGAGACCAAGGTGGTCGATCTGTCGGCTGACTTCCGGCTGTCGGATGTAGGCTCGTACGCCAAGTGGTATGGCCACGAGCATCATGCGCCGGAACTGCAGAAGGAAGCGGTTTACGGGCTGGTCGAAATTCACCGGCGTGACATCAGGAAGGCGCGGCTCATCGCCAATCCGGGCTGCTACACCTCCGGTGCGCAACTGCCGCTGACGCCGCTGATCCGCAACAAGGCGATCGACCTCGACGAGATCGTCATCGACGCAAAGTCCGGCATGACCGGCGCCGGCCGTTCAGCCAAGGAGGCGATGCTGTTCTCGGAAGTGTCCGAGGGCTTCAACGCCTATGGCGTCGGCAAGCACCGGCATATGGCCGAACTCGACCAGGAGTTCTCGCTGGCGGCCGGCCGGCCGGTGACGGTGACTTTCACGCCGCATCTCTTGCCGCAGAACCGGGGTATCCTCTCGACCATCTATGTGCGGGGGCGGCGCGGCCGCACCGCGCAGGATCTTCATGAGATACTTTCAAAGTTCTACGCGAAGGAACCCTTCGTGCATGTTCTGCCGTTTGGCGAAACGCCGCACACCCGGCATGTGCGCGGGTCCAACATGACCATGATCGGCGTCGCCGCCGACCGTATCGAGGGCCGGGCGATCATCATCTCGGCGCTCGACAATCTGGTGAAGGGTGCCTCCGGTCAGGCGATCCAGAACATGAACCTGATCATGGGCTTCCCCGAGACCATGGGCATCGATCAGGTCGCGCTGTTTCCCTGAAGCGGCGCATGGAATAGGGTCGGGCGTCCTTGCCGGGAGGCCCGACCATGTTCGAGGTCGCGAACCAGCCGCCGCCGCTGGAGCCGTATAATCTCTTCGCCAGCGACACCGTGCTGCGCGAATGCGTGATGCGCGAGAAGGCCGACTGGGCCGAAGCAGGCCTGCAGGCGCTCGGCGCCACTTTGGGCAAGCCGGAGACGATCAAGCTCGGCTTCGATGCCAACAAGTTCCCGCCGCAACTCAAAACGCTCGACCGCTACGGCCACCGGCTTGATGAGGTCGAGTTCCATCCGGCCTGGCATGAGTTGATGGCCATCGCGCTGCGGGCTGGGCTGCATTCGAGCCCGTGGGCCAGGTCGCAGGCCGGTGCACACGTGGCGCGCGCCGCCGGCACCTACATGCTCAACCAGATCGAGAGCGGCGTCTATTGCCCGATTGCCATGACTTACGGCTCGGTACCGACATTGCAGCACGCGCCCGATATCGCCGCGGCATGGCTGCCGAAAGTGTATGGCCGCGATTACGACAAACGCTTCATTCCCGTGAAAGAAAAGAGCGCGGCGCTGCTCGGCATGGGCATGACCGAGAACCAGGGCGGCTCGGACCTGCGCACCAACACGACGCGCGCCGAAGCGACGGGCGACGGTTCGTTCCGGCTCTTCGGCCACAAGTGGTTCATGTCGGCGCCGATGTGCGACGGCTTTCTGGTGCTGGCGCAATCCGACAAGGGCCTGAGCTGTTTTCTGATGCCGCGCTTTACGCCCGATGGCGAGCGCAATGCCATTCGTATCCTCCGCCTCAAGGACAAGCTCGGCAACAAATCGAATGCATCGAGCGAGGTCGAGTTCGAGGGCGCTTATGCGCAGCTTATCGGCGAAAAAGGCCGCGGCATTCCGACCATCATCGAGATGGGCAACCATACGCGGTTGGAATGTTCGATCGGCTCGTCGTCGCTGATGCGGGCCGCCGTGGTGCAGGCGATCCATCACGCCCGGCACCGCACCGTGTTCCAGAAGAAGCTTGTCGATCAGCCGCTGATGACCAATGTGCTGGCCGATCTGGCGCTGGAATGCGAAGCCGCGACGGTTCTGACCTTCCGGCTGGCGCGCGCCTATGACGAGGAGGGCGAGGTCGCCACCGTGTTCCGCCGCGTTATCACGCCGGCGGCGAAGTTCTGGATCTGCAAGCGCACGCCGTTCGTTACGCTCGAAGCCATGGAGGTGCTGGGCGGGTCGGGCTACATCGAGGAGAGCGTGCTGCCGCGGCTCTATCGCGAGGCGCCGGTCAATTCGATCTGGGAAGGCTCGGGTAATGTGATGTGCCTCGACGTGCTGCGCGCGCTTGGCCGCACCGCGCATGCGGGCGAGATTCTGCGCGCTGAACTCGATGTCTCGGGTGAACCGCGGTTGAAGGCCTTTGCTGCGTCGCTCGAAAAGCAGCTAACCGGTGCCGAGCGCAATGACGAAAGCCAGGCCCGTGCGCTGGTGCGCGATCTGGTGCTGGCCTTGCAGGCCGCACTCCTGATCAAGCACGCGCCGGCTTTTGTCGCCGATGCGTTCTGCGCGTCGCGCCTTGGCGCTGAGAACGGCGGCGCTTTCGGTACGCTGCCGCGCGGTGTCAATACGCGGGCGATCGTCGAGCGCGCGGGGCCGGTGCATTAAGCGACTACATCTTCCCGAAAATCGCCAGCACCAGCACCACCTGCGCGCCGAAGCCGACGGCGAAGGCGAGCGTGCGCAAGACCGGCACGCCAAGCGCATAGACAATCGCATGGGCGAGGCGCGCCCAGAAATAGACGGCGCAGGCGATCACGGTGCCGCGCGTCGAATAGCCGATATTGTCCAGGATGAGCACCAGCGGTGCGAACACGACGAGATTGTCGACTGCGTTGGTGTGGGCGAAGTACAGTCGCTGCGCCCACGGGGTTTGCGGCTTGTCGTCGCGTGAGGGGTTGGCCATGCAACCCCAAAGGCCACGCACGATCGCGCGATCGATAATGTAGGGAATCCAGAGAACGCCGGTCAGGATGACCGTGAAGGTAAGCCACATCAGTTCGCGCGACATCGTTGCCTCCGTGTCCGACGCCGGCACCGGCCGGCGGCGCGGAGACTAGCCGATCCGCCTGACGGCGGCCATTCACGCACGGTGGATAATCATCCGACAATGGAACGGGCGATCACATACAGCCCGACGGCGATTACGATGCCGGAGAAGACGCGGGTCAGCGCATTCTTGTGGCTCGACAGATGTCGCGCGAGGCGCGTGCCGGCGAGGCCGCCGACAGCGCCGCCGGCAATGAACATGAGCGCCAGCGGCCAATCGACGAGGCCCGACCACGCATAGCTCGCCGCGGTGGTGAGTCCGAAGGCGGTGACCGAGACCAGCGAGGAACCAATGGCATTGATCAGCGGCATCGCCGTGGCGGCGATCAAACCCGGCACGATGACGAAGCCGCCGCCGATGCCGAAGAAGCCGGACAGAGCGCCGACGACGAGGCCGCCGCCGATCAGCCAGGGCAGCAGCGTCGTGAGGCTTTCGGCGTCGAGCTTCACATCGGGATTGCCGCCGCCGCGGCGGGGCCGCAGCATCAGGACGCCGATGACCACCATCAGTCCGCCGAACAGCGCCAGCAGCCGCGCGCCGTCGACCATCTTGCCGAGTTGAGCGCCGAGCGCGGCGCCGACGACGCCCGACACTGCGAACACCAGTGCGCAGGGCCACTTCACGGTCTGCGCCCGGGCGTGACCGGCGAGATTGATCGCCGCGCTCGCCGCCACCGCGATGGCACTGGTGCCGATGGCAACGTGCGGCGACGGCACGCCGACGACATAGACGAGCAGCGGCACGGCTAGCACCGAACCACCGCCGCCGATCAGGCCGAGCGTGAAGCCGACCAGGCTTCCCGATGCGATGGCGAGCAGGTCGTGCAGCACGGCGGCTCTCTTTCGTTCGCGGTTTCCCGCGCTAGCCTCGGAACAGGCTGGACAGGCGTTGCAGGAAACCACCCTGGGCGGTGTTGTCGCCGGGCGCGCGCGCCGGACGGGCGGACGTCGCAAAGCCGGCGCGCTTCCAGGCTTCTATGCCGCCGCCCATCACATAGGCTTCGCAGTCCTTGGCAGAGGCGGCGAGCATCCCGGCGTTCATGGCGGTGCGGCCTCCGGATTTGCAGTGAAAGATCAGCACGGTGTCGCCGGCGCGCAGCACAGTTTCCGGACCGATCAGCGACAGCGCGTGGTGACGCGCGCCGGGGATGTTCTCGGCGGCATATTCGCCGCTTTCGCGGATGTCGATCAAGGTCGCGCCATTCTTGACGAGTTCGGCGGCGCGTTCGGGCGTTATGGTCTTCATTGGGTTCCTCGGTTGGTTCCGGCGCGTCAGGAGCAGTAGATGTCCTTGAGCACCTTCAAAAGTCGGCCGGCATCCTCATCGGCGATGCGGTAGTAGATCGTCTGGGCGTCGCGCCGGGTGGCGAGAAGGCCGTCCTGCCGCATCTTGGCGAGATGTTGCGACAGCGCCGATTGGCTCAGATCGATGGCGTCGCAGAGAGTTCCCACCGATGCTTCGCCCGCGACCGCGAGCCGGCACAGGATGAGCAGGCGGTTTTCGTTGGCGAGCAGCTTGAGCAGCGAAGCGGCATCGGCTGCCTTGCGTTCGAGCTGGGCCATGCTTTTATCGGTGGCGAGGGCCTTGCCGGCCGCCGTGCGGGTGGACATTTCGGGCTCCGTGAGCGTGTGATGTTGCTAAATTAGGTATGGCTAATATATACGTCAAGCCGCGCCGCGATGTTTTCGTGCGCGAAATCGTTCAGGAGCTGCCGATGTCCGCAACCGCCAATTCCGGGAAGAAGCCGCAAATCAGGGCCTTCTTCGATGAGCCGACCAATACGGTGAGCTATCTGGTGTGGGACGGCGAAACCAAAGACGGCGCGGTCATCGATCCCGTGCTCGACTACGATTTCCGCACTGGCGAGTGCTCGACGTCGTCGGCCGATGAAATCCTCGCCGAAGCGCAGAAGCTCGGCGTCAAGATCGGGCAGGTGCTGGAAACGCATGCCCATGCCGATCATCTGTCGGGCGCGCCCTACATCAAGCTCAAGACCGGCGCCACGGTGGCGATCGGCGAGCATATCCGCGACGTGCAGCGCATCTTCCGGCCGGTGTTCAATGCGGTCGATGTGTCCGGCGACGGTTCGGAGTTCGATCGCCTGTTCAAGGACGGCGATACCTTCCGGATCGGCGGCCTCGAGGGCGAGGTGATGCATACGCCCGGACACACCCCGGCCTGCGTGTCGTACCGGATCGGCGATGCCGTGTTCGTCGGCGACACCATGTTCATGCCGGATTACGGCACCGCGCGCGCCGATTTCCCCGGCGGCGACGCGCGCGCTCTCTACCGCTCGATCAAGCGCGTCCTGTCACTGCCGGACGAGACGCGGCTGTTCATGTGCCACGACTACAAGGCGCCCGGCCGTGATAGTTATGCTTGGGAGACGACCGTCGGCGAGGAGAAGGCGCGCAACGTTCATGTCCACGATGGCGTCAGCGAGGACGAGTTTGTCAGAATGCGCGAGGCGCGCGACGCCACGCTCGCCGCACCGTTGCTGCTGTTGCCGTCAATTCAGGTGAACATCCGCGCCGGCAAGTTTCCGCCGGCTGAGGTCGACGGCGTGCATTACCTGAAGGTGCCGATCAAGCTGGCATCGTGAGGCGGGGCTACCTGGTGGCGTCCTGACGTGCGAGCTTGCCGCGCCATTTCAGCATCGCCTTGTCGGCGGTGACGAGCGTGGCACCGTGCGCCATGGCCGTTGCGACGATGAAGCGGTCGGCCGGATCGCCGTGCAGATTTTCGAGCTTCACCGCTTCGATGGCGATATCGCCCGTTATGGGAAGTTCCGTGATTCCGCTGCCGATCATTCTGGATCGGAGGTTGGCGACTGACTGATGGAATATCAGACGTTTCTTGGAGACAAGCAAAGCCAGTTCCCAGAAACTGATCGAACTTATCGCAACGCCGCTCGACAGGAGCGATTGCACGATTAGCTGTTGGCTCGCGCGGCCGAGAGACGGGTCATTGTTCGCCATCCAGAATGCCGCGTGAGTATCGAGCAGGATCACTTCATCGCATCCCATTCGACGTCGATGGGAGACATGATGTCGCCTTTGACCTCGACAAGGCCTTTCCAGATGCCGAACGGGCTGGGGCGTTCTGTCGCCTTGGCCGGTACGACTTCGGCCACCGGTTTGCCGTTCTTGGTGATCACGACGGTTTCGCCGGTCTTGGCAACTTCGTCCATCACCGCCAGGCATTTCGCCTTAAATTCCGATGCCTTCATGATTTTCGTCACGGCCGCCTCCGATCGATATGACCATGGTCATGACCATGGTCATATTTAGGCTTTCGTCGGCCGGCTGGCAAGGGATCGAGGGCGGCGTGAAGCGTCGCGGAGGAGCCCGGATGCCCTCAATCCCGCACCTTTACATAGGAACCAGGCGCGTCCTCGATCGGCTCGAACTGGCCGCCGCCGATGGCGCGCGCTGGCACCTTTTCGTCGCTGAGCCGCGCGATCCAGTCGAGCCAGTCCGGCCACCATGAGCCCGGATGCTCGGTCGCCGTTTCCATCCACTTGTCGACATCGTCGCCCTTGGGCGCGTCGCCCAGCCAGTACTGGTATTTGATTTTCGGGCCGGGCGGATTGATGACGCCGGCGATGTGGCCGGAGCCTGCCAGCACATAACGCACCGGGCCGCCGAAGAACTGCGAGCCGTACAGCACGGATTTCGCCGGCGCGATGTGATCCTCGCGCGTGGCGAGATTGTAGATCGGCACCGTCACGTCGCTCAGCTTCAGATGTGTGCCGGCGATTTCCATCTCGCCCTTGGTGAGGCGGTTGTTCTGGTAGCAGTTGCGTAGATAGAAGGAATGGTTGGCCGCCGGCATGCGCGTTGCGTCCGAATTCCAATACAGGAGGTCGAACGGGTAGGGCTTCTTGCCCTTGAGGTAGTTGTTGACGACGTAAGGCCAGACGAGGTCGTTCGAGCGCAGCATGTTGAACGTGTTCGCCATGCGCGAGGCTTCGAGATAGCCCATTTCCTTCATCTGCAGTTCGAGCTGCTGGATGCGGTCCTCGTCGGCGAAGATCTTGAGGTCGCCGGCGAAGGTGAAATCGACCTGTGCTGCGAACATGGTGGCCGAGACGACGCGTTCCTGCTTCTGGGCGGCAAGCCAGGCCAGGGTCACGGCGAGCAGCGTGCCGCCGACGCAGTAGCCGATGGTGTGGACCTTGCTCTCGCCGGTGATCTTCTCGATCACGTCCATGGCCTCGAGCGGGCCTTCCTTCATGTACTGCTCGAAACCCTTCTGTGCGAGATGGGCATCCGGATTGACCCAGGAGATCACGAACACGGTGAAGCCGCGTTCGACGCACCACTTGATGAAGGATTTTTCCGGCGTCAGGTCGAGGATGTAAAACTTGTTGATCCATGGCGGCACGATCAGCAGCGGGACCTTGAACACCTCATCCGTCGTCGCTTCGTACTGGATGAGCTGCATCAGCTCGTTCTGATAGATCACCTTGCCCGGCGTGAGCGCGAGATTGCGCCCGACCGCGAAATTGCTCGGGTCGGTCTGGCGGATGCGGAGGTTGCCGCGGCCGGCAGCGATGTCCTCGCTCAGCATCTCGAGGCCGTTGGCGAGGTTCTCGGCGTTGGAGGTCAGCGTCTCGCGCATGAGCTCCGGATTGGTCAGGAGGAAATTCGACGGCGCGATCGCGTTGGCGAATTGCTTGATGTAGAACTCAGCCTTGCGCCGCGTATGTTCGTCGATGCCCTCGGCGTCGCTCACCAGCCTCTCGCTCCATTGCACCGTGAGCAAATAGAGCTGCTTGAGGAAATCGTAGAACTGGTTCTGCGACCATTCCGGATCGGCGAAGCGCTTATCCTTCGGATCGGGGGCGACCACCGGCTTGAACTCGTCGCCGGAGAGACGGTGCATCGCGCTCGCCCACAGGTCGAGATAGGAGCGCCCGATATTCTGCTGAAGCTGGAGCGTGCGCTCGGGCTCGGCCAGCCAGTATTCGAATATCTTGGCGACCGTCTTGACGATATCGGCGATGTCGGCGGCGAAGGCGTCTTCGATTTTGCCTTCCTCGCGCGGTTTCATATAGGCGGCGAGCGCCTTGCCGCCTTGCTCGATGGCGCGGGCGAGGTTACGCGAGAATGCCTCGACATCGACCGAGCCGAAAACGACCTGATCGGCAGTGATCTTGCCGTCACCCGCGGACTTGCCTGCCTTCGGCTTGCCGGCGCCGCCCGGCTTGGCGGTCGCGCCCGGCTTGAGCGCAACAACATTGCCGGCCTCGTTTTCGGAGGGCGCCTGAGTGCCGGAACTGGACGTTTCCATCGTCATTCTTTGTTCGAGCCGCGTTTGGCCGAGTCACGTTGATGACGTCACTTGGACCAGGTGCACGAGGCATCGCAAGGCGCGTTATTAGGCAGTTCGTGCCGTTCCGGAATTCGGCGCGGCACGTTTCACACCTTGCTGCCGCCATATTAGCCGGTTAACAGCCTTATGCTATAATTCATTGAGTCTGCGTCGCTTTTTTGGCAATCGCCTTTCTGCAATGCAGCGACGGGCCGAGGTCTGGATGAGGTCTATTGAGAGAGGATGGCGGCCATCATCGTTGCTGCTGGCCATTGCGGTACCGCTGATGACCCAACTGGCGTTGTCAGGCTGCGCCGCGGGCGGCATGGGCGATCAGTTGCCGCACTCCATGGGCGGGCTGCCGCAGGCGGCGCCGGCCCGGCCGGACAAGCCCTATTCCTATCCCGGCGTTTATGACACCCCGGCCGCCCGGAGTACCAAGCCGCTCGACGATGCCGAACAACTGAGGCTCCAGCAGGACCTCCAGAATTTGCGCGACCAGCAGGAAAAGACCGCGGCGGACCCTGACGCTCCCGCCACGCCGCCGCAGACGCAAAAGCCGGCAAAAAAGGACGCGAAGGCCCCGAAATCGGGGCAGGCCACTGGCGCAAAAACGAACCCGTGATAAAAGCCAGCCGGGGTTTCCAAGGCCAGCCGGAGAGGGCGGCTTAAGGCTCCAGCCAAGGTCCGAGAACGATGGAAGAATTTTACCGCATCCGCCGCCTGCCGCCCTACGTGTTCGAAGAGGTGAACCGCGCCAAGGCCAAGGCCAGGAACGCCGGCGCCGACATCATCGACCTCGGCATGGGCAATCCGGACCTGCCGGCGCCGCAGCACGTTCTCGACAAGCTCAAGGAAACGCTCGGCAAGCCGCGCACCGACCGCTATTCGGCCTCGCGCGGTATTCCGGGCCTGCGCCGCGCCCAGGCCGCCTATTACGAGCGCCGCTTCGGGGTGAAGCTCAATCCCGACGCCCAGGTCGTCGCCACGCTTGGCTCCAAGGAAGGCTTCGCCAACATGGCGCAGGCCATCACCGCGCCCGGCGATGTCATCATCGTGCCCGATCCGAGCTATCCGATTCACGCTTTCGGCTTCCTGATGGCCGGCGGCGTCATCCGCTCGGTCTCATCCGATCCGACGCCGGATTTCTTCAATCAGGTCGAGCGCGCCATTCGGCATTCGATCCCGAAGCCGATCGCCATTGTCGTCTGCTATCCGTCGAACCCGACTGCCTTCGTCGCCAGCCTCGATTTCTACAAAGACCTCGTCGCCTTCGCGAAGAAGCACGAGATCTTCATCCTGTCCGATCTGGCTTACGCCGAGGTCTTCTTCGACAACAACCCGCCGCCGTCCGTGCTGCAGGTGCCCGGCGCGATCGATGTTGCCGTCGAGTTCACCTCGATGTCCAAGACGTTCTCGATGGCCGGCTGGCGCATGGGCTTTGCCGTCGGCAACGACCGGCTGATCGCGGCGCTTGGCCGCGTGAAGTCCTATCTCGACTATGGCGCCTTCACCCCGATCCAGGTTGCGGCCGCGGCAGCGCTCAATGGGCCGGACGATTGCGTGCGCGAAATGCGCTCGATCTACACCAAGCGCCGCGACGTGATGGTCGAAAGCTTCTCGCGCGCCGGCTGGGACGTGCCGCCGCCAACCGCCTCGATGTTCGCATGGTCGCCGATTCCGGAGCCGTTCCGCGATATGGGTTCGGTCGAATTCGCCAAGCTGCTGGTCGAGAAGGCTGAGGTCGCCGTGTCGCCCGGCACCGGCTTTGGCGAGCGCGGCGAAGGCTTTGTGCGTATCGCGCTCGTGGAGAACGAGCAGCGCATCCGCCAGGCCGCTCGCAACATCAAGAAATTCCTTGAGACGGCGCCGACGCAGCTTCACAACGTCGTTCCGCTGGCCAACCGGCGCTAAGTCCATGGTCGAACCGTTGAGAGTAGGGGTCGCCGGCCTCGGCACGGTGGGTGCCGCATTGATTGCCCAGATCGGCAAGGAACGCGAAGCCATCGCCGCGCGCTGCGGCCGCCGCATCGAGGTGGTTGCCGTCTCGGCGCGCTCGCGCAACAAGAACCGCGGCGTCGATCTCAAGAAGATGAAGTGGTTCTCCGACCCGGTCGAGTTGGCCGGATACGACGGCATCGACGTCTTTGTCGAGCTCATGGGCGGCTCGGGCGATCCGGCCAAGACCGCGGTCGAATACGCGCTCGCTTCGGGCAAGTCGGTGGTGACCGCCAACAAGGCGCTGCTCGCCAAGCACGGTTTCAAGATGGCGCAACTCGCCGAGAAGGCGGGCGTCGCACTCAATTACGAAGCCGCCGTCGGCGCCGCCATTCCGGTGATCAAGACGTTGCGCGAGGGGCTCGCCGGCAACGCCATCAATCGCATTTACGGCATCCTCAACGGCACCTGTAACTACATCCTGACGCGGATGGAGCAGGAGGGCCTGTCCTACGCCGACTGCCTGGCCGATGCGCAGCGCCTCGGCTATGCCGAGGCCGATCCGACTTTCGATGTTGAAGGCTTTGACACGGCGCAGAAGCTGGCGCTGCTGGCGAGCCTGGCTTTCGGCACCAAGGTTGACGAGAGCGCGATCTATGTCGAAGGCATCTCCTCGATCGCGCCGGCCGATCTCGCCGCCGCCGATGAGCTTGGCTATCGCATCAAGCTGCTCGGCGTCGCCGTGCGTACGGGCAAAGGCATCGAGCAGCGCGTGCACCCGACCATGGTGCGCAAGGACTCCTCGATCGCCCAGGTGATGGGCGTCACCAACGCCGTCACCATCGACGCCGACGGCATCAACCCGATTACTTTGGTTGGCCCAGGCGCCGGCGGTGCGGCGACCGCGTCGGCCGTGCTGTCCGACATCGCCGACATCGCGCGCGGCGCCAAATCCGCGCCATTCGGCCGGCCGACGGGTAAGCTCGCACCGGTGAAAAAAGCGCCGATGCAGCGCCATGAGGGCGGCTACTACATCCGCCTCGAGGCGCGCGACAAGCCCGGCACCGCGGCGACCATCGCCAAGCGCCTCGCCGAGCAGGACATCTCGCTGGAGTCCATCGTGCAGCGGCATCCGAAGGGCGAAATGGCCAAGTCGAAAAATGGTTCGGTGCCGGTTATTCTCATTACCTACGCGACCAGCGAAGATGCGGTGCGCAAGGCGCTGGCCGCGGTGGGGCGCGACAAGGTGATATCCGGACGGCCGCAGGTCATCCGCATCGAAAAGAACTAGCGCATGATCCCGAAAAGCGAGAACCGGTTTTCGGACAAGATCATGCGCGCGAGCGAATTGTAGTTTTGTAGAGACGAGAGGGGACGTCCCATGGCTGCTTCGATTACGGTTCAGCCCGAATTGCTGCTGGAGCGCATTCTGACGCTGGAGATCGTGCGTGTGACCGAACGCGCGGCGGTGTCGGCGGCGCGCCTGCGCGGACGCGGGCTGGACAAGGCTTCCGACCAGGCGGCGGTGGACGCCATGCGGCGCGAACTCAACAAGCTGCCGATCGACGGCACCGTGGTCATCGGCGAGGGCGAGATCGACGAGGCGCCGATGCTGTTCATCGGCGAGAAGGTCGGCAACAAGAACGGGCCCAAGGTCGACATCGCGGTCGATCCGCTGGAAGGCACCGTACTGTGCGCCAAGAACATGCCGGGCTCCATCGCCACCATCGCCATGGCGGACGGCGGCACGCTGCTGCACGCGCCCGACTGCTACATGGACAAGATCGCCATCGGTCCCGGCTATCCCAAGGGAACGGTCGATCTCGATGCGCCGGTTGAAGAGAACATCATCAGTCTCGCCAAGGCCAAGGGCGTGAAGCCCTCCGAGATCACCGCGATCCTGCTCGACCGCCCGCGCCATGCCGACGCCATCGCCGCGATCCGCAAGCTGGGTGCTGCGGTGTCGCTGATCTCGGACGGCGACGTCGCTGGCGTCATCCATTGCGCCGAGCCGAAGACCGGCATCGATATCTATCTCGGCATCGGCGGCGCGCCGGAGGGCGTGTTGTCGGCGGCGGCGCTACGCTGCATCGGTGGTCAGATGCAGACACGCCTCGTGATCGATACCGAGGCCCTGCAGGAGCGCATCCGCAAGATGGGCATCAATGACGCCAAGAAGAAATACGAGATCGAGGACATGGTGAAGGGCGACTGCCTGTTCGCCGCCACCGGCGTCACCACCGGCGCGATGCTCAGGGGCGTCGCCTTCGGCAAGGACGTGATCGAGACCGAGACCGTGGTCATGCGCTCGACCACCGGCACCGTCCGCCGCGTCATCGCCGAGCATCGCCAGCTTGAGAAGTTTCATCTGGATTGAGCTTGCTGTCGTCCTCGCGAAGGCGGGGACCCAGCACTTTCTTCGAGAAAGAGCTGGATTCCCGCTTTCGCGGGAATGACCGAGTTTTGAGGCTGTACACAGCCCGTCGAGGGCACCCGTGTGATACCCGGGCAAACCTCTTATATTCCCGGCATGGCCCTGCCCGCCGCCGCCTTCGACGAACGCGACCGCTATTTCCTCGGTGTGGAGAAATCCGCGACCGGGCGGGCGTGGCGCGACCGGCTGGACGACCGGGGGCTGGCGCGTGCCACCACGATCACGCAGCGGCTCGGCACGCCGGAGCTGCTGGCGCGCGTGCTGGCCGGGCGTGGCGTCGAGGTCGATGAGGTCGAGGCCTATCTCGATCCGACCGTGAAGAACCTGATGCCCGACCCGTCGGTGCTCACCGCCATGGACGCGGCGGCGGCGCGGCTTGCCGATGCCATTCAGCGCAATGAGAAGGTGGCGATCTTCGGCGACTACGATGTCGACGGCGCGACCTCGTCGGCGCTCTTGGCGCGTTATCTGCGTCAATGTGGCCTCGATCCGATCGTCCACATTCCCGATCGCATCTTCGAAGGCTATGGCCCGAATGCCGACGCCATCCGCTCTTTCGCCGAGCGCGGCGCGACGCTTCTGGTCACGGTCGATTGCGGCACCACCAGCCATGTGGTGCTCACGGAAGCCGCGGCGCTCGGCCTGCAGAGCATCGTGCTCGACCATCATCTGGCCGACGAAGTGCTGCCGCCCGCAGTCGCGGTGGTGAATGCCAATCGCGCCGACGATATTTCGGGCTTAGGTTATCTCGCCGCCTGCGGCATCGTGTTCATGACGCTGGTCGCGCTGACGCGTGAACTGCGCCGCCGCGGCTATTTCGATGCGCGCCCCGCGCCGGACCTGCTGTCGATGCTCGATCTGGTCGCGCTCGGCACCGTGGCCGACGTGGTGCCGCTCAAGGGGCTGAACCGCGCTTTCGTTGCCAAGGGGCTGATCGCGATGCGGCGGCGCGAGCAGGTGGGCCTGACCGCGCTGATGGATGCGGCGCGGCTGAACGGCCCGCCGGAAGCGTTTCATCTCGGCTTTCTGCTGGGGCCGCGCATCAATGCCGGCGGCCGCATCGGCCGCGCCGATCTCGGCGCGCGCCTGATGCTCGAGGACGACGCGACCGAAGCCGCGCGCATTGCCGTCGAGCTCGACCGGCTCAATCACGAGCGCCGCGTCATCGAGGTCGCCGCTGTGGAGCAGGCCGAAGCCGAGGCCTTGGCCGCGCTCGGCCTCGAGGAGAAGGGCGCGGTGGTCGTCACCGCGCAGGCTGGCTGGCATCCCGGCGTCGTGGGCCTTGTCGCGGCGCGGCTGAAGGAGCGTTTCGGCCGGCCGGCTTTCGCCATCTCGCTGGAGCCCGGCGGCACCGGCACCGGATCGGGCCGCTCGATTGCCGGCGTTGATCTCGGCCGCGCCGTGCGCGAGGCCGTGCATCACGGCCTGCTGGTCAAGGGCGGCGGGCACGCGATGGCGGCGGGCATTACGGTGCGCAAGGACGGCTTGGGTCCGTTCCGCGCCTTCATGGAAGAGACTTTGTCGGCCGCGGTTGAGGCGGCGCGGCGCGAGACGGCGCTGAAGATCGACGGCGCGGTGAGCGCCGGCGCGGTCAATCCCGATCTGTGCGCGCTGCTGGCGAAAGCCGGACCCTACGGCGCCGGCAATCCCGAGCCGGTGCTGGTGCTGCCGTCGCATCAACTGGCTTATGTCGACAAGGTCGGCGACAACCACATTCGCGCGCGTTTCAAATCGGGCGACGGGCAGTTCGTCAACGCCATCTGCTTCCGCTGTGTCGGCACGCCGCTCGGCCAAGCGCTATTGGATAATCGCGGCCGCTCGATGCATGTCGCGGGTTATCTCACCGTCGATCGCTGGCAGGGCGTCGAACGTGTCCAGATGCGGATCGTCGATGTGGCGGTGGGGTAGGGCCTTGTAGCCCGGCTGAGCGGAGCGAAAGCCGGGAACTGCGTCGCGGTTGAATCCCCGGATTGCGCTGCGCTCCATCCGGGCTACGAAGATCGCACCTTCTGATACCCCTCCATCGCCGCCTTGCGGGCTTCGTCATGATCGACGATGGGTTTCGGATAGTCCTTGCCGAGCACGACACCAGCGGCTTTCAGCGTCGCGTCATCCGCCTTCCACGGCGCGTGGATCAACTTGTCCGGCAGCTTTGCAAGCTCCGGGCACCAGCGGCGCACATAGTCGCCGTTCGGATCGAATTTCTCGCCCTGCGCCATTGGATTGAAGATACGAAAGTAAGGCGACGCATCGGCGCCGGAGCCGGCGACCCATTGCCAGCCGGCGGCGTTGTTGGCGAGGTCCGCGTCAACAAGTGTGTTCCAGAACCAGGCTTCGCCGAGCCGCCAGTCGAGCCGCAGATGCTTGATGAGGAAGCTCGCTGCGATCATGCGCACGCGGTTGTGCATAAAGCCGGTCGCCCAGAGTTCGCGCATGCCGGCATCGACCAGCGGATAGCCGGTGAGCCCGCGCTGCCAGGCTTTCAGGTCGTTCTTGCTGCTCCGCCAAGGATAGGCGTCGAAGGCCTCGCGCCAGTTGGCGTCCGGCAGCGTGGGAAAATGATAGAGTAGGTGATAAGCGAATTCGCGCCAGCCGATCTCGCTCATGAACTTGGCGATGCCGGCGCTCTTGTTCTTGTCGTCCTGATAAGCGGCGAGCCGCGCGTAAATCTGCCGCGGCGAGATTTCGCCCAAGTGCAGATGCGGCGACAGGCGCGACGTCGCGGGCTTGTCGGGGCGGTCGCGCAATTCGCCGTAGCCGATAAGGGCTTGCGCGACGAACTGCTCTAAGCGGTTGAGTGCGCCTTGTTCGCCGGGCGTCCATGCTTCGGCGAAGCCCATGGCCCAATCCGGCTTCGTCGGCAGCAAATTCCAGTCGTTGAGCTCTTCGCTCGAAGCCAGACGATGCGCGTCGATCTTTGTTGGCTTCGCTACCGGTGCTGCGAAGCCCCGCGCCAGCGCCGCGCGCCAGTAGGGCGTGAACACCTTGTAGGGTCCGCCGCTGCCGGTCTGGATGCCCCAGGGCTCGTTGAGCAGCGCGGCGTTGAAGCTCTCCACCACGACGCCGTCTTTCTTCAAGCGCTCCTTGATCGCGGTATCGCGCTTGATCGCATGTGGCTCATAGCAGCGATTCCAGACTACGGCGGTTGCTTTCGCTTCCGCGACGAGCTTCGACAGGATCGTCTTGGGATCGCCGCGATAAAGCGACAGCGCGCCGCCAAGGTCCTTGCGTAGCGCTTCAAGACTGTGATGCAGCCACCACAAGCTGGCCGCGCCGGGCGCCCAGTTCGTGTCGGTGTCGTCGAGAATGAAAACGGGCACGACGCGCCCGCGCGCCACCGCGGCCGCAAGGGCAGGGTTGTCGCGCAGCCGCAGGTCCTGCCGAAACCAGAGAAGCGTTGTCATGCGCCTGTTATACGCAGGCACAACGCCTTTAGGTCAGGTGGCGGCAGAATTTACTGGTTGAGAAGCGCAGCCCGGTTGGCGGCCGGAATGACGCGGCGCGCCGGCTTGCGTTCGACGACGATGGTGCGCGGTGCCGTGGACGAGCCTGTGAACACGACCGATTTGTTCGGCTCCTTGCGGGCCGGCGCCATCTTCTGAATCTCGGCGCGCACGTGGTCGACAGGCAGCCCCATCAGGGAGGCGGCGAACTCGGCCTGCTGGTCGAGATCCTCGATAAACCCCTTGGCGGCTTCGATGGCCTCGGCGAGGGTCGGCTTTTCCTCGCGCACGCGGCGCTTGCCGTACTTGGTGTTCCAAGTCTCTTTGTTGTTTTTGCTCATGATTTCGCCCCGGGCGCTCTGAATCGGCGGCACTATGGCGCATCTTGTGCGATGCAGCAAATCAACCCTGCCCCTCCAGAAATGGGGAGCGTGGGGAAAACGTTCCACTGGGCGGCGGAAAAATTTGATCCCTCTTCACCGCTGGTACGCAAGTACCAAGCTGGTGAAACGTCGTCCACGGCGATTGCTTGTCCGTCCGAGCGCGCCAACAATCGCGGCCGAAGCCGTCATTCACGACAGGGGCGACCACGATGTTTGAGGAATTCAAAAAATTCGCGTTGCGCGGCAATGTCGTCGACCTCGCGGTCGGTGTCATCATCGGCGCGGCCTTCGGTTCGATCGTCACGTCGCTGGTCGCCGACATCATCAACCCGATCATCGGCGCGATTACCGGCGGGCTGGATTTTTCCAACTACTACATTGCGTTGTCGTCGAAGGTTGAGACCGGTCTGTCCTACGCCGATGCCAAGAAGCAGGGCGCGGTGCTCGGCTGGGGCGCGTTCGTGACCGCCACGATCAACTTTCTTATCGTCGCCTGGGTCCTGTTCATCGCCATCCGGTTCATCAACAAGCTCAAGCGTGCGGAGCCGCCGGCACCGCCGCCGGCGCCGAGCGAAGAGGTCAAGCTGCTCGCGGAAATTCGTGACGCAATAAAGTCAAAATAAATTCACGGCCGGTTCAGCTTCGGAGAGCCAGGCTGACGTTATCCGGATGTGCCGGATCACAAGGGAGAGAACAAATGAAGCGTCTGATGTTGGCTGCGCTGATCACGGCCTTTGCCGCGGGCAGCGCGATGGCGCAGACCTGCGAAACCAAAGCCGTCAGCAAGGACGGCAAGCCGCTCGCCGGCGCCGCGAAGACCAGCTTCGTCACCAAGTGCAAGGAAGACACCTGCACGCCGAAAGCCGTCAGCAAAGACGGCAAGCCGCTGGCCGGCGCCGCCAAGGATGCCTTCATGAAGAAGTGTCTGGCGGAGTCGTAAGGTCGCCCCATACTCCATTCGTCCCTGCGAAAGCGGGGACCCAGTCTTGTGCGTCGTTTGCGAAAGACAAAGGCTGGGCCCCCGCTTTCGCGGGGGCGAACGGAGCATAACGCACGCGGCGTTTGACTACCGCCGCAACATCCCGCCGAGCGCGCCGCGCACGATGGAGCGGCCGATGGTCGAACCGGTGCGGCCGCCAATCGACTTGCCGAGATCGGCGGCGATCTGTCCGGCGATGCGATTGGTCACCGTGCGCGTGACTTCGCGGGCGATGGTTTGCGTCGTGGTCAGCCGCTGGCCGCGGGCGCGGTTGGTGCCGAACAGGCCGCCGAGGAAGCCGCCGATGCCGCCGAGAATGCCGCCGCCGCCCGCCGGTGCGTCGGCCGTTCCTGCTTGGCCATTGGTCGCCGCTTCCGCTTTGGCGCGCGCCTGCAGCATTTCATAGGCGGATTCAGAATCGACCGCGTTGTCGTATTTGCCTTTGAGCGGGCTCGCCTGGATGATCTTCTTGCGTTCTTCCGGCGTGATGACGCCGAGCCTCGCTGACGGCGGGCGGATCAGCGCGCGATCGACCAAAGCCGGCACGCCATTGCCTTCAAGGAACGACACCAGAGCTTCGCCCTTGCCGAGTTCGGTAATGACCTGCGCGGTGTCGAGCTTGGGATTGGGGCGGAAAGTTTCGGCGGCCGCCTTGACTGCCTTCTGGTCGCGCGGCGTGAAGGCGCGCAAGGCGTGCTGCACGCGGTTGCCCATTTGGGCCAGCACCTTGTCCGGCACGTCGAGCGGGTTCTGCGTGACGAAGTAGACGCCGACGCCTTTGGAACGGATCAGGCGCACGACCTGCTCGATCTTGTCGAGCAGGGCCTTGGGCGCGTCGTTGAACAACAGATGCGCCTCGTCGAAGAAGAACACCAGCTTCGGCTTGTCGGGATCGCCGACCTCGGGCAGTTCCTCGAACAGTTCGGACAGAAGCCACAGCAGAAAGGTGGCATAGAGCCGCGGGCTCTCCATCAGTTTGTCGGCGGCAAGGATGTTGACGTAGCCGCGGCCGTCGCGGTCGGTCTTCATGAAGTCTGTGAGCCGCAGCGCCGGCTCGCTGAAGAACTGGGTGCCGCCCTGGTTCTCGAGCACGAGAAGCTGGCGCTGGATGGTGCCGATCGTGGCCTTGGAGACGTTGCCGTAGACCGTCGTCAATTCCGCAGCGCGCTCGGCGATGTGGGACAGGATGGCGCGCAGGTCCTTGAGATCGAGCAGCAGCAGACCCTGTTCGTCGGCGACGCGGAAGGCGATGTTGAGCACGCCTTCCTGCGTGTCGTTGAGGTCGAGCAGGCGCGCCAACAGGAGAGGGCCCATCTCGGAAATGGTGGCGCGCACCGGATGGCCCTGTTCGCCGAACAGGTCCCAGAATATCGCGGGATATTGGTCGGGCTGATAATCGAAGCCCATGCCTTTCGCGCGCGAGACGAAGGCTTCCTTGGCTTCGCCCACTTCGGCGATGCCGGCGAGGTCGCCCTTGATGTCGGCGGCAAAGACAGGAACGCCCGCGGCCGAGAAGCCCTCGGCCAGCACCTGCAACGTCACTGTTTTGCCGGTGCCGGTGGCGCCGGTGACGAGGCCGTGCCGGTTGGCGAGCTTCAGTGTCAGGTATTGGGGGCTCTCGCCCTTGCCGACGAAAATCTTGCCGTCTTGCTCGATCGCCGCCATCGCCATCGACTCCGCTGCGTTGCGTGATCCGCCACTATTGGCAATGGCGGGTCGCCGTCAACAGGGCGGGGCAGGATAGGAGGGGAAGGCTCAGCGCTTGCGCTGCTTGCGGCAGAAGACGTCGTAGACGGCGCCGATGACCACGCGGGCTTCCTCGCTCGCCAGGCTGTAATAGATGGTCTTGCCGTCGCGCCGCGTCGTCACCAGCCCGTCGCCGCGCAGCCGGGCGAGTTGCTGTGACACGGTCGGCTGACGGAGCGCCAGAATTTCCTCGAGTTCGCTGACCGATTTCTCGCCCTCGGCAAGAATGCACAGGATCATCAATCGGCTTTCGTGCGCCAGCGCCTTGAGGAATTCGGCCGCGCGCTTGGCGTTGCCGGCCATGCGGTCGACGTCGGGCAGGCGTCCGGTGGTGTCGAGCTGTTGCAGGTCCATCGAAATATCCAGTGGCGGTGACGGCGCCGATGCGCGCCATGTTTAGAACAGCGGCGGTAGTGGCCATCCTTGTTACCACTGTCCGCTTTAAAACTCAGTTCAATTGACGTTGTTCACTGCCCGTTCCGGCCTGATCGAGCTTCTTAACAAGCATTCCAAGCAAGCCCCAGAAGTGGTCCTCGCCGGGGTATCCGCGAATCCGGCCGATTTCCCGGCCGCCATCGACCAGCACGAACAGCGGCGTGAACCGCTCGGTCTCGATGAAATTCAGGTCGGCCGGAAGTGCCTTGCCGGCGTCGACGCGACGAAGAGGCGCGCGCCGGCCTTCCTCCGTCTTCGGATAAGCGGGTGCGATTTCGGCATTAAAACGCGCGCACCACATGCAGCCGGCGTCCTCGAACATGATGAGCTCGGCGGCGCGCGCCGGGATGGCCGCCAGCGCCACGCCAATCAGCGCGACCAGGACGACGGATTTCGCCATTCGGAACAGGTGGGGCACGACGAGCCCTTCGACGTTTGAGCCGCGGAAACGGTGGATAAGCGCGCGCGGGCCGCGCCACAATCCTATATCACAAAAGCCGAATGTGTCGAAACGGGGGTGACCTCCATGAGTCTCGACGTCACGGCAGGCGGCGCCTTCATCGCGGGGCTGTTGTCCTTTGCCTCACCCTGCGTCCTGCCGTTGGTGCCGCCTTACCTCGCTTACATGGGGGGCGTTTCCATTGCGGAGTTGCGTGACGGCGAGGGCGGCCGTGCGCGCTGGCAGGTCATCGCCGCGGCCTTGGCTTTCGTAGCCGGCTTTTCCGTCGTTTTCGTCGCGCTGGGGGCGACGGCCTCGGTGATCGGCAAGGCGGTCGGCGCCTATCTCGGCGTGCTGGGCTATATCGCCGGCATTCTCATCATCGCGATGGGGCTGCATTTCCTCGGTGTCTTCCGCATCGGCCTGCTCGACCGCACCGCCCGTGTCGGCGTGTCGAAGAAGCCGGCGGGGCTCGCCGGTGCCTTCGTGATCGGCCTAGCCTTCGGCTTCGGCTGGAGCCCCTGCGTCGGTCCGGTGCTGGCGGCGATCCTGCTGATCGCCGGCGCTTCGGAGAGCGCGGGCGAGGGGGCGCGGCTCCTCTTTATTTACTCGCTCGGCATCGGCGTGCCGTTTCTGGTGGCGGCCACCTTCGCCGGCGCCTTCATGCGCTGGAGCGCCCGGAACCGGGCGCGGCTGGCGCTGATCGAGCGCGCCATGGGCGTGTTCCTGGTGTTCGCCGGCGTGCTGGTCTTCACCGGGCAGATGCCGGTTATTGCCTACTGGCTCATCGAGACATTCCCGGCCCTGGGGAAAATCGGCTGAGGCGTCCCGGCTTCTGGCATCGCCGGATCGCCTCCGCTAAGGTCGTTGCGTTTGAAGGTCGAGGGCCCTGAATGATGCTGACGACTGCCGTGACGCGCCTTGTTGCGCCCGCCATTCTTGTCGCCACGCTGTCGCCCGTGTTGCTTATCCTGCCTGGTTCCGCGCCCGCCGCGGCGCAGGAAGAAAAGGTGCTGAACGTGTTCAACTGGAGCGACTATGTCGCGCCGGACACGATCGCCAATTTCGAAAAAGAGACCGGCATCAAGGTCAATTACGACGTCTACGATTCTAACGACATCCTCGAGACCAAGATCTCGGTCGGCAAGTCGGGTTATGACGTGGTATTTCCGTCGGCGTCGCCATTCTTTGCGCGCCAGGTGAAGGCGGGGCTTTATCAAAAGCTCGACTTGTCGAAGATCCCCAATGCCAAGGGCGTCAATCCGAAGGTGCTGCAACAGCTCGCCGGCGCCGATCCCGGCAATGCGCACGGTTTGCCGTACATGATGGCCGGCACCGGCGTTGGCTATATCAAGAGCAAGATCGACAAGCTGTTGCCGGACGCGCCGATCGGCAGCTTCGCCATGCTCTTCGATCCCAAGGTGGTGAAGGCCCTGAAGCCTTGCGGCGTCACCGTGCTCGACGCTCCGGAAGAGGTGCTGCCGGCGGCGATGTCTTATACCGGCAAGAGTCCGGTCAGCGTCTCGACAGACGACCTTGAAGCGGCTGGCAAGACCGTGATGGCCGCGCGGCCGTTCTACCGCTACGTCCACTCGTCGAGCTACATCAACGATCTGGCGAATGGCGCGATCTGCGTCGCGCAAGGCTATGCCGGCGACCTGTTCCAGGCCCGCAAGCGCGCGCAGGAGGCCAAGAACGGCGTCGAGATCGGCATCTTCCTGCCGAAGGAGGGCGCTGCCTTCAACATCGACGTCATGGCCATCCCGAAGGACGCTCCGCATCCCGACAACGCGCACAAGTTCATCAACTATCTTCTCACGCCGAAGGTGGTTGCCGACATCACCGCCGCCGTCGGCTACGCCAATGCGGTGCCGGCATCCCTTGAATTTGTGCCCGCCGAGATCAAGAACGACCCCGTCGTGTTCCCGCCGGAAGAGGTCAAGCTCTACACGCCGGTGCTGGCGACGCCCGCTTATGAACGGGCGCGCAACCGGCTGTGGACCCGCATCAAAGCCGGGAAATGATGGCGGCCAGCGACCCGGCCGGTGAGGCGCCCGTCATCAGGATGGAAGGCGTCGCCAAGTCATTCGGCGGCGTTCCGGCGGTTGCGAATCTCAGCATCGACATCGCACGCGGCGAATTCTTCTGTCTGGTCGGCGCTTCCGGCTCCGGCAAGACCACCTTGCTGCGCCTGATCGCCGGCTTCGAGACGCCGGACCATGGCCGTGTCCTCATCGATGGCGAGGACATGAGTGACCGGCCGCCTTATGCGCGGCCTGTCAACATGATGTTCCAGTCTTATGCGCTGTTCCCGCATCTGACGGTGGCCGACAATGTCGCCTTCGGTTTGGAGGAAGAACGGCGGCCGCGCGCGGAAATTCGCGAGCGCGTCGCCGCTGCGCTCGATCTGTTCGACATGGGTGCCTTCGGTGCGCGCAAGCCGCACCAATTGTCGGGCGGCCAGCGCCAGCGCGTCGCGCTTGCTCGCGCGTTGGTGAAGAACCCGAAGATACTCCTGCTCGACGAGCCGCTGGCTGCGCTCGACAAGAAACTGCGCGAGCGCGCCCAGCTCGAACTGGTCGCCTTGCGCGAGCGCGTCGGCATCACCTTCGTCATGGTGACGCACGATCAGGAGGAGGCGATGAGCATGGCGAGCCGCATCGCGCTGATGCGCGACGGCGCACTATGCCAGATCGGGACGCCGCGCGAGCTTTACGACGCGCCGCAATCACGCTTTGCCGCGGACTTCTTCGGCGTCGCCAATCTGTTCGGCGGCCGCGTCACCAAAGCCGGCGCCGCGGTCGACTGCACCGAAGTGTGGTCAACCCTGGCGGTGACCGGCGACTGTACACAAGGCGCCGACGTTACTGTCATGGTGCGGCCGGAGCAGGTCGCGCTCGCGAAAGAGAGGCCCGCGGGACCCAACGTGCTGGCCGGGACCTTGGCCAACGTCGTTTTCCTCGGTAACGCCTATGTCTGTTACGTCGCGCTGGAGACGGGCAAGACGGTGCAGGCGCGGCTGCCGCCGCCCGACATGGCGCGGCTCGGCAAGCTGGACGCGGGCGACCGGGTCTTCGTCTCGTGGGAGCCGTCCGCTGGCCGAGTGTTGCCGTCATGAGCATGACGGCGGGAGCGGGCCGGGGGCTGCGGCGTGTCATTCTCGGCACGACGACGGCCTGGCTGGTGGCTTTCACGTTGCTGCCGGTTCTGATCGTCGTCGCGGTCAGTCTGTCGGAGCCTCGGTTAGGGGCGCCACCGTTCACGCCGCTGTTCGAATGGGGCGAGGGCGTCTGGCCGACGTTCAACGGCACGATCGCCAGCTATCTCACCGTCACCTCGGACTCGCTCTATATCGCCGCCTTGGTGTCGTCGCTGCGGATCGCTGCTTCGTCGGCCATGATCACGCTCGTGATCGCCTATCCGATGGCTTATGCCATTGCGCGCTCAAGTGACCGCACCCGCTTTGCCCTGTTGATGCTGGTGATCCTGCCGTTCTGGACCTCGTTCCTGATCCGAACTTATGCCTGGACAGGGCTGCTCAACACCAACGGCCTGATCAACACCACGCTCCTTGATCTCGGTATTATTTCGCAACCGTTGACGTTACTGCACACCGAGTTCGCCGTGCATCTCGGCATTGTCTATTCCTACCTGCCGTTCATGGTGCTGCCGATCTATGCGGTGCTGGAGCGGATGGACTGGACCCTCATCGAGGCGGCGCAGGACCTGGGCGCGCGCCCCCTGAAGGCGTTCTTCCGCGTGACCCTGCCTTTGTCGCTGCCGGGCGTGTTCGCCGGCTGGCTGCTCGTCTTCATCCCGGCGCTCGGCGAGTTCATCATTCCTGATCTGCTCGGCGGCTCGGACACGCTGATGCTCGGCCGGGTGCTTTGGACGGAATTTTTCAACAACCGCGACTGGCCGCTGGCCTCGGCGCTGGCGGTCCTCCTGATGCTGATCGTGCTGTTGTCGGCGCTGCTGCTGGTGAAGGCGCTGCAGCGCCGGGAGGCCGTATCGTGAGCGGCCGTCGTTCTATAACGCTGCTGACCGCGCTCGCTTTCGGCTATGCGTTTCTTTATCTGCCGATCGTCATTCTGATCGTCTATTCGTTCAATGACAGCCGGCTGGTGACGGTTTGGAGCCACGCCTCGCTGCGGTGGTATGCAGCGCTTCTGGAAAACGACCAGATGCTGGAGGCGGCCTGGCTGTCGCTGCGCGTCGCCACGGTCAGCGCCACCGTGTCGGCGGCGCTTGGCACGGCGGCGGCCTTCGCGCTGCAAAGACTCAAGCCGTTTTTCGCCGAGCGCGGCTATGAGGCGCTGGCGCTGATGCCGCTGATTGTGCCGGAAGTACTGATCGGCCTGTCGATGCTGCTGCTATTCGTGGTGCTGGGCGATACCATCGGCTGGCCTGAACGCGGTGCGACCACGATCATGCTGGCGCATGCGAGCTTCGGCATGGCCTATGCGACGGTGATTATCCGCGCGCGGCTGACGCAGCTCGATCCGGCGCTCGATGAAGCCGCCGCCATTCTCGGGGCCACGCCGTGGCGGACTTTCCGCCGCGTGACGCTGCCGCTCTTGGCGCCGGCCATCGCCGCCGGCTGGTTGTTGTCCTTCACCTTATCGCTGGACGACGTGGTGGTGGCGAGTTTCGTCACCGGACCGGGCGCCTCGACCTTGCCGATCGTCGTGTTCTCGAGCGTGCGCCTCGGCGTATCGCCGCAGATCAACGCGCTGGCGACCGTGATTGTCGTGCTGGTCTCGATCCTGATTGTGACGGCGACCTTGATGACCCGCACCGGGCGGGGTGTCGGCCGCGGCGCCTGACCGTCAGCCGAAGCGGAAGGCCAAGAGGTTATCGAACGAACGCAGTTCGATCAGCACGCGGTGCACCAGATTGGTGTCTTTGGTTTCGATGGCTTTCGGGATCAGGGCAAGGCCGGCACGCGCGCCATCGACCAGGCGGCGGAATTCCGGGTTGCTGCGCACATCCGGGGCGGCGATGCCGTCGCAGCGATCGAGCGTCGAGAGATAGTCTGCGGTTCGCGCCGACAGGCCTCGCGAGGTGTTCGGATTGGTCCAGTCGAGATTGCGGTCGTTATAGGCCATGATCGCGTCAGCGATCTTGTTGGCATCACGGACGCAGTCGGCCAGCACGACGACACCGGCGGATTTGCGCAAATCGTAAAGATCGCGCCGCATGCCGTCGAGCGCGGCGCGGGCCGCGTCCATGCGGCCCGACTGCAGCATCATGTCGGCGCCGACAAGCCCGGTGGAAATCTTGAGCAGCGTCGTCGTGTACAGCGTGCCGTCCTTGAAAGCCCCCGGCCGCTTGCCGCCGAAGCGCTGCGTCAACGCCGCCCATTCATCGCGCAGGCGATCGAGCTCGAGCGAGGCAAGGTCGACATTGCCCGTGCGCAAATAACCGTCGGCGACGCGATTGTGCGACGCCGCGCGCTCGACCGCGTCATTGAAGTCGGCAAGATCGTCGCCATAAGCGGCGCTGCTGGCGATCAGCAGCAAAGCGAGCAGGGCTGTGCGCGAAAATGTGAAGATCATGCTTGTTCACTCAAGGGTGCGGCGCAGATATATAACATTTTGAATATCAAGGCGCGGGCATTCCGCCTCACCGGCACGATGAAGGTAAAGGCCATGACAATATCCCGGCGCCATTTGTTGCTCGCCACCGCGGCTATCTCGGCGCTGGCGGTGGTCCCGGCACGCGCGGCCGAGCCGATTCTGACCGACGACGGCCTCTACAAGCAGCCCTGGTTCCTGGAGAGCTTCCTCGAGCTTGCCGACGACCTCGACGAGGCCCAGAAAACCGGCAAGCGCTTCGTCGTGATGTGGGAGCTCAAGGGTTGCCCGTATTGCAAGGAAACGCACTTCGTCAATTTCGCCCGCGAGGACATTTCCAGCTACATCAAAGGCAACTTTGTCGTCTTGCAGCTCAACATCATCGGCTCGCGCAAGGTGAAGGATTTCGACGGTCAGGAACTGTCGGAGAAGGAACTGGCCGCGAAATATGGGATACGCTTTACGCCGACCTTCCAGTTCTTCGATGAGAACGCCTTGGCGCTCAAGGACCGTGAGCCGCAAAAGCGGGAAGTGGCGCGCGCGCCGGGCTATCTGCGACCCGACGACTTCCTGGCGATGTTTCGTTTCGTGCGTGAGAAGGCTTATCGCGACAAGTCGTTCCGGGATTATGTGAAATCGCAGCGCAGTTGATGTTCATATTGCGCTGCGGAAAAATTTATACTGCCGGCCGCAAGGGCGGGAGCTTGTCTATTCTCCCCAATGCTGCATTGCGAAATTACATTCTTCGGTTTGAATGTGTGTTGACCTTGGTATAGTCGCCTCTATGGTCGTTTGATGCGGAGCGGGCTAGTTGCTTCGCAGAAATTCCCGGGAGGAGTCTCGATGCAGAATATCTCTCGCCGCACGGCGTTGGCGTTTGGCGCCGCCGGTGCGGCGCTTTCCTTGGTCGGCTTTGCGAAGACGGCGCAGGCGACGCCTGAAACGGCGGCGGCCGACGTCGCCAAGTTCACGGGCGGCAAGGCGCCGGTGGCCGGCAAGATCTCCATCGAGCTTCCCGAAATCGCCGAGAACGGCAACACGGTGCCGCTCGCCATTTCCGTCGACGCGCCGATGACCGAAGACGATTACGTGACCGACGTTCTCGTGCTCGCCGACGGCAACCCGAATCCGGGCGTCGCCACTTTCCACTTCACGCCGTTATCGGGCAAAGCCGACGCGTCCACGCGTATCCGCCTCGCCACCACGCAGAACATCGTCGTGACCGCAAAGACCAGCAAGGGCGCAGTCTACACCGCCTCGAAGCTGGTCAAGGTCACCATCGGCGGCTGCGGCGGCTAAGCAAACAAACAGGTTCGAGGAGGTTTTCATGGCGGACGTACCGAAGATCAGGGTGCCGAAGACGGCCAAGAAGGGCGAGATCGTCGAGATCAAGACCCTGATGCCGCACATCATGGAGTCGGGTCAGCGCAAGGACAAGGATGGCAAGCCCATCCCGCGCAAGATCATCAATAAGTTCGTCGCCGAGTTTAACGGCAAGCCTGTGTTCTCTGCCGATTTGGATCCGGCCATCGCCGCCAATCCTTATCTGCAATTCAATGCGAAAGTGAACGAGAGCGGCACGTTCAAGTTTTCCTGGACCGATGACGATGGCAGCGTGACGACTGCCGAGCAAAAGATCGAAGTCGCCTGATAACCGCCGCCGGATGGCAACACCGAGCGGCGGACTATAACGCCAATTTGGAGGACGAATTGATGCGGGCAGGGATGTTGGCGGCCGGTGCGGCCGCTTTAGCGGCTATGGCGGTCGGCGTGATGACGCCGGTTCCGGCCGCCGCTCAGACCAAAAAAGAAGCGCCCCTTGCGACTGACGGCGACGCCTCGACCCGGCCGTGGAAGCGTTATGGCAACTGGCCGTCGCGCGATTATTCCAAGTACAACACGCTGGCCAAGCTCGCGTCGGCGCCAGCGCCGAAGGAGCCGCGCAAGATCACGGCTCCGATCGCCGGCGATGCGGCCAAGGGCGCCAAGCTGGTCGCCGATCGCGCGCGCGGCGGTTCGTGCCTCGCCTGTCACGTCATGGGGCCGGCCGGCAATGCCGACCAGCCGGGCAATGTCGGTCCCGACCTGTCGGAGATCGGCAATGCCGGCCGCGAGGACGAGTGGCTGTTCAACTACGTCTACGACGCGCGGGTCTACAATCCCGAGACCGTGATGCCGCCCTGGGGCGGCCATGGCCTGTTCACCGACGAGGAGATCAACGACATCGTCGCCTTCCTCAAGACGCTGAAGAAGCCGGCAGTGTTCAGGGTGGCAATCGATAATCCAGAAAAGCGGGCGGCGCCGGTCGAGAAGCGCGACAACCTCGATCCGCTGGAAAATCCCGGCATGTGGGCGGTGGACAAGGCGCAGGAGCTCTGGAAGCAAGCCGGTGCCAAGGGGACGTCCTGCGCGACCTGCCATGCCAGCCCGGAAAGCCAGTTCAAGGCCTGGGCGGCGTCAATGCCGAAATGGGAGCCGCGCCTGAAAAAGGTGCTCGGCGTCGAGGAATTCGTGACCCGTCATGCCAAGGCGACGACCGGTGCCGACTGGCTGATGGAGACCGACAACAACCGGGCCATGGGCGTCTATCTGCGATTCCTCGCCAACGGCCAGGAGATCAAGGTCGACACGACGAGCCCGGAGGCCAAGGCTGCGATCGCGCGCGGCGTCGAACTGTCGAAGCGCAAGATCGGCCAGCTCAACATGGCCTGCACCGATTGCCACGGCCTGGTGGTCAATCGCTGGATCCGCGGCCAGTGGCTCGGCGAGCCGAAGGGCCAGTACGATCACTTCCCGACCTGGCGCACCAGCCTGCAGGCGATCTGGGATATCCGTCAGCGCTTCCAGTGGTGCTCGGTCAATATCCGCGGCGACGAACTGCCGCCGGACGCCAAGGAATATGGCGATCTCGAACTGTACCTGGCTTCGCAGAACGCCGGCCTCAAGCTGAGTGTACCGGGTATCCGGCACTGACGATTTCGCTGTGCCGGCGCCCGTCCGGCATGGTGGCGAACAGGAAAATTCAACGCGACCTGAAGTCCGGGGCCGCGCGCTGGTGACGCGCGCTCCCGGATCACGGGAGAGGATTGGCCAACGATGATCACGCGCCGCGAGATGCTGCAGGTGGGGGCCGCGACTGCGGCGCTGATGGGGGGCGCAGGCTCGCTGACGCGCGCTTTCGCCCAACAGAAGCTCAGCCAGGAGGAACTGCTCAAGTTCGACTCATACGGCAACGTGACGCTGCTGCATGTCACCGACATTCACGGCCAACTCGTGCCGGTCTATTTCCGCGAGCCGACGGTGAACATCGGCGTCGGCGAGGCCAAAGGTCAGCCGCCGCACGTCACCGGCGCCGACTTCCTCACGCGCTTCGGCATCGCGCCGAAATCGGCCGCGGCTTATGCGCTGACCGATCAGGACTTCACCGCACTGGCGCAGAGCTATGGCCGCATTGGCGGGCTCGATCGCGCCGCGACCGTCATCGCGCAGGTGCGGGCCGAACGCGGCGACAAGGTGCTGCTGCTCGACGGCGGCGATACCTGGCAAGGCTCGCTCGGCGCCAATGCCACGAAAGGCCAGGACATGGCCGACTGCATGGCGCTCCTCAAGCCGGATGCCATGACGGGGCATTGGGAGTTCACCTACGGCGAAGACCGGGTGAAGCAATTGATCGACAAGCTCGGCTTTGCCTTCCTCGCGCTCAATGTGCGCGATACGGAATGGAACGAGCCGGTGTTCGAGGCCTACAAGATGTTCGACAGAGGCGGCGTCAAGGTCGCCGTGCTCGGCCAGGCATTCCCCTATACGCCGGTCGCCAATCCGCGCTGGATGATCCCGAAATGGTCGTTCGGTATCCGCGAGGAGGAAGTCCGCGCCCAGGTGGAGAAGGCGCGCAAGGCCGGCGCGCAGCTCGTCGTGCTGCTGTCGCACAACGGCTTCGATGTCGACCGCAAGCTCGCCTCGCGCGTCGAAGGCATCGACGTCATCCTCACCGGCCATACCCACGACGCGTTGCCGGAGGCGATCAAGGTCGGCAACACGCTGCTGATCGCGTCGGGCAGCCACGGCAAATTCGTCTCGCGGCTCGATCTCGACGTGCAGGGCGGCGTCCTCAAGGGCTTCCGCTACAAGCTGATCCCGCTGTTCGCCGATGTCATCAAGCCGGATGCGGCCATGAGCGCCGCGATCGAGAAGGCGCGGGCGCCTTATGCCAAGGACCTGGCGCGCGTCGTCGGTCAGACCGAGTCGCTGCTTTATCGCCGCGGCAATTTCAACGGCAGCTTCGACGACCTGATCTGTGACGCGCTCCTGAAAGAACGCGACGCCGAGATCGCGCTGTCGCCTGGGTTCCGCTGGGGTACCAGCGTGCTGCCGGGTTCGCCGATCACCGTCGAGGATATCCACAACGCGACGGCCATCACCTATCCGCAGGTCTATCGGATGCCGATGACCGGCGAGCGTCTCAAGGAAGTGCTCGAGGACGTCGCCGACAACCTGTTCAACCCCGATCCCTACTATCAGCAGGGCGGCGACATGGTGCGCTGCGGCGGGCTCGGTTATGCCATCGACGTGTCGAAACCGATCGGCAGCCGTATCTCGGACATGACCATGTTGAAAACCGGCCAGCCGATCGATCCGAAACGAGAATACACTGTCGCCGGCTGGGCCAGTGTGAATGAAGGCACGCAGGGCCCGCCGGTGTGGGAACTTGTCGAGCGCTATATCGCAGCGCAAAAAACGGTGCGCGTTGCGCCGAATACGCGCGTGAAAATCACCGGCACTTAAAACGGCTGTGCTTGTATTTGCACTGCGGCGATAAAATAATTCTCCCCAGCCCGGTTGTGCGGCAAGCTTTCTATATATTCGTTCAGACGAATATGATATGAGCACCCCAAGGCTCTGATCATGAGCCGTGTAGTGGAGGGCGCCGATGAATCCATCCGATACTCCGACGCGACCGTCACGCCGGAGCTTCCTCGCCGGGGCGGCCGGTCTTGCCGCGGCCGGTGCTGCCGGCGCAGCGCGCGCGGACAATGCCAATCTGCCGCCCAATGTCGCGACGTGGAGCAAGACGCTCGGCGACGGCGTTGGCGTGCGGCCTTACGGCCATCCATCATCGTTCGAGAAGGACGTCATCCGCCGCGATGTGCAGTGGCTGACCGCGAGCCGCGAGTCGTCCGTGAGCTTCACGCCGCTGCACGATCTCGACGGCATCATCACGCCGAACGGGCTGTGCTTCGAGCGTCACCACGGCGGCATCACTGAGATCAATCCGCACGATTATCGCCTGATGCTCCACGGCCTGGTGGACAAGCCGCTGATTTTCACGCTGGAGGACTTGAAGCGCCTGCCGCGCGTCAGCCGCGTCTATTTCCTCGAATGCGCCGCCAACTCCGGCATGGAGTGGCGTGGCGCGCAGCTCAATGGCTGCCAGTACACCCACGGCATGATCCATTGCGTGATGTACACCGGTGTGCCGCTCAAGCTTCTGCTCGAGCAGGCCGGTCTGAAGCCGAACGCAAAGTGGCTGCATGTCGAAGGCGGCGACTCGTCCGGCATGAACCGCTCGTTGCCGCTCTCCAAGGCGCTCGACGATTGCCTCATTGCCTACCGCCAGAACGGCGAAATGCTGCGCCCCGAACAGGGCTATCCGGTGCGGCTGGTGGTGCCGGGGTGGGAAGGCAATATCTGGATCAAATGGCTTCGCCGCATCGAAGTCGGCGATCAGCCTTGGTACACGCGCGAGGAGACCTCGAAATACACGGACCTGCTCGAGAACGGCAAAGCGCGCAAATTCACCTTCGAGATGGATGCGAAGTCTGTGATCACCTCGCCGTCGCCGCAGGCGCCGGTGAAAAAGAAGGGCTTTCTCGTTATCTCCGGTCTGGCCTGGTCGGGGCGTGGCAAGGTCACGCGCGTCGACGTCTCGCTCGACGGCGGCCGCAACTGGCGAACGGCGACGATTGACGGACCGGTGTTCGACAAATCCTGCGTCCGCTTCTACGCCGAGACCGAATGGAACGGGCAGGAGCTGTTGCTGCAGTCGCGCGCGATGGATGAGACCGGCTATGTGCAGCCGACCAAGGACGACCTCCGCAAAATCCGCGGCGTTAATTCGATCTATCACAACAACGGCATCCAGACCTGGGCGGTCAAGCCGAACGGGGAGGTCGAGAATGTCGAGGTGGGTTAGTATTATTGCGGCGGCTGCATTTGCTGTCGCCGCGCCGGCGTTTGCGCAATCGCCGAAACCGCATAGTTACAACATCGGCACGCAGGCGACGCCCGAACAGATTGCCGGTTGGGACATCGACGTCCGCCCCGACGGACAGGGCCTGCCGCCGGGCAAGGGCTCGGTGCGCGACGGCGAAAAGGTCTATCTCGAACGCTGCGCCGCCTGTCACGGTGAATTCGGCGAAAGCGCCGGACGCTGGCCGCAACTGGCGCAGGGCAAGGGTTCGCTGGCCACCCACGATCCGGTCAAGACCGTCGGCTCGTACTTTCCCTACGTGGCGAGCTTCTTCGACTACATCCGACGCGCCATGCCGTTCGGCGACGCGCAATCGCTGAGCAATGACGAACTCTATGCGGTCACCGCTTTCATCCTCAACCTCAACGACATCGTCGACGACAAGTTCGTGCTGTCGAAGGAGACCTGGTCCCAGGTGAAGATGCCGAACGAGGGTGGCTTCTATGACGACGATCGCAAGACTGCCGAGAAGGCGTTCTGGAATCCAAACCCCTGCATGAAGGACTGTCGGCCGCCGGTGAAAATCACGGGGCATGCTTCTGTTATCGACGTGACGCCTGACGACAAATCCATCCGCAAAGGTGGCGTCGAATAGGACGTTTATTCGCTGCGACATTTTGTCAAAGCGTTGAAAGAAATAAGAAATTGGGCGGCATGAGGCGTCATGCCAAGCTCATTGCGACCGGGGAGGCGAAAGCAATGCGTCGTCTGGCGCATGCGCGGTTGCGCACGAATAATCGAATGGCACGGGAGGGCGGCGCTGTCGCCATCCTGACAATCGGCATGGCGATGTCCGGCGGCGCGTCGCAGGCGGCCATGGCCGGTGACGTCGAACTCGGACGTTATCTGTCGTCCGAATGCACGACCTGTCACGGCGCCGCCAAGTCCGACAGCACCATTCCTCCCATTCACGGTCTCGACCAGCGGCATTTCGTCGAAGTCCTCAAGGCCTATCGGGCGAAGACGCTTCCCAACCCGGCGATGCAGAACATCGCCGGCCGTTTGCATGACGACGACATCGCAGCGCTTGCTGCTTACTTCGCCGCGGCCAAGCCGCGCTAACCCGGGGGTGACCATGACTGAACTCACACGCCGCAATTTCGGGCTATTGGCCGGAGCCTCGCTGTCGGCGCTGGCCATGCCGAGCCTGGTGCTCGCGCAGGGCAAGCCCAAGGTCGTCGTCATCGGCGGCGGTCCGGGCGGCGGCACCGCCGCACGTTACATCGTCAAGGAATCGAACGGCGCCATTGACGTGACGCTGATCGAGCCGCAGAAGACCTTTACCACCTGCTTCTTCTCCAACCTCTATGTTGGCGGCTTCCGCGATTACAAGTCGCTCACTCACAACTACGACAAGGTTAAGAAGAGCGGCGTCAAGGTCGTGCACGCGGCGGCGACCGCGATCGATCGCGACAAGAAGCAGGTCATTATCGCCGGCGGCCAGCGCATTCCTTACGACCGGCTGCTGGTGGCGCCTGGCATCGACCTCAAATTCGATTCCGTGCCAGGGTATTCGGAAGCGGCCGCCGATATCATGCCGCATGCCTGGAAGCCAGGCGCGCAAACGCAGCTTCTGGTCAAGAAGCTCAATGCGCTGAAGGATGGCGACCAGATCGTCATGATCGCGCCGCCCAATCCCTATCGCTGCCCGCCTGGGCCCTATGAGCGGGCATCGATGTTCGCCAATGTGCTCAAGAAGAAGGGACACAAGAAGTCGCGCATCGTCATTCTTGACCCCAAGCCGAACTTCTCCAAGCAGGCCGTGTTCATGGAAGGCTGGGAGAAGCACTATCCGGGCATGATCGAATGGCAGGACCCGAAGATTCACGGCGGCATCAAAGGCGTTGACGTCAAGGCAGGCACGGTGAAGACCGATCTGTCGGACTATAAGGCCGCGCTGGTCAATGTCATTCCGGCACAGATGGCCGGCAAGATCGCGCGCGACGCTAATCTCACCAATGCCTCGGGCTTCTGCCCGATCGACGCGGCCTCGATGAAATCCACGGTCGATCCGAACATCTTCGTGGTCGGCGACGCATCGATCGCCGGCGACATGCCGAAGTCGGCTTTCTCGGCCAACAGCCAGGCCAAGGTGGCGGCGATGATCATCCGCTCCGAGCTGACGCAGTCGCGGGCGTTCCCGGCGCGCTACTCCAATACTTGCTGGAGCCTGATTGCGCCGGACGACGATATCAAGGTGGGCGCCAGCTACGAGCCGAAGGACGGCGCCATCAAGGCGACCAACACTTTCGTCAGTCAGAAGAACGAGGCCGCCGACATCCGCAAGCAGAACTACAAGGAGTCGGTCGACTGGTATAACGGCATCACGGCGGATATTTTCGGGTGATGCTCACGGTGCGCGGCAGCCTTAAGGCTGCCGCAGCCGCTCTAGCACCTTCAGTCCCGCATAGCCATCCGGATTCATGCCGACGCTTCTCTGGAAGGCACCGATGGCGCGCACCGTGTCCGAACCGGTGCGGCCGTCGATGCCGTCGGTCTTGAAGCCGCGCGCGTTGAGGCGGGTCTGGATTTCCTTGATCTCGTCGATCGTCGGGATGCGCTCGCCGCCAGGGAATTGCTGACGGAAATCGCCGTCGCCGCGAATGAGATCGCCAAGATGCACCAGCGCCAGCGAATAGCTGAGCGACGGGTTGTAGGAATAGACCGCGCGGAAATTCTGCCCGACCAGGAACGCCGGCCCGCCGGCGACCGGGATCCAGAGTTTCACCTGATCGTCGGGACGCTTGAAAGCCTCGCCATCGGCGCGGCGGAAACCGTGGCCGTGCCACGTCGCGTAAGAGCGCATGGTGCGGTTGTCGGCCATCCGCTGTCCACCTGACGGCACTTTGACCTCGCAGCCCCATGCTTGCCCGCGCTGCCACTTGCCGCGCTCGACGAGATAGCGCGCGGTGCCGGCCAGCGCGTCGTCCGGCTTGCCGAAGGGGTTGATGCGCCCGTCGCCATCGAAATCGACGCCGATCCGCAGCCACACCTCGGGCATCCATTGCGTATGGCCCATGGCGCCGGCCCATGAGCCGATCATGGCATTGGGTTGCGCCCAACCGCGATCGACGATCTTGAGCGCGTTGATGAGTTCGGCCTCCCAGTATTTGCGTCGGCGCGGCTCGCCGAAGGCGAGGGCGGCCAGCGCCGGAATGACCGGACGCATATATTTCGGGTTATCGATGACATCGCCGAACGAGGACTCCATACCCCACAGGCCAAGCAGCACATAGCGGTCGACGCCATACTCGCGCTCAAGCCGCGCCAGCAGCGCGGCATGCTCCTTCGCGCGCTGCTTGCCGGTGGTAACGCGCCAGTCCGAGCAGCGGCGGTTGATGTACTGCCACATTTCCTCGGTGAATTCGGGCTGGCGGCGTTGCAGCTCGTAAACCGCGGTGTCGGGCTTGATGTTGCCCATGACGCGGTCATAGGTCGCCTCCGATACGCCGCGCTTGACGGCCTGATCGCGGAAGCGCGCCACCCATTTCTGAAACGCCGCCGATTGGGCGAAAGCGGTGCCGTGGGTTGCGAGGGTACCGGCGAGCGCCATGGCGCCGCTCATCAAGGTACGGCGGTTGAACTGGATCGTGGGGATGTCGTCGAATCGCGCCATGCCGGCAGTCTATCGAGCAAGGCCGCCGGCACAATCGGGGGCACCCATCGATGGCGCGGCAAGTTCGCGCACGCGAACAAATGGCAAGTCGGCGCATCGTAGCCCGCCCACGAAAAAGCCTCCACGGCGCGCGGGGCCGTGGAGGCTCTACTCAACTGAACGCAACGCTACTTGACGGTTCCGCTGGCACCGACGCCGGCGGCGCCGCTGCCGGTCGTCGTCGTACCGCGCTTCTTGGCGGCCGCGTTGCCCGAGGCATCGACGCCGACATTGGCCTTGGTGCCGCCGACATTGGCGCCGGCGTCGGTCGAAGTGCCGAGCGAGCCCGAACCCTTCGTGCCGCTCACGGCCGCGCCGCCCGATGTCGAGGTTCCGGCGTTGACGCCTACCTGGGCGAAAGCCGTCGCGGTCGTCAGCGCGAAGGCGCCGGCCAGCAGTGCGGTGCTCAGTTTCTTCATGGTTCCTCCTCGGATGAATTGACGGACGCTAAAGCGTCACAGTGTCAACGTTCGAAGGAGGAGGCCGTTCCGCTGTCAAAGACGGAACTATTCGTCCGTTTCGGTGCGTGGCTTGCGGCGGTAGCGGCGAATCTTCTTGCGCACTTTTTCGATGATCGTCTTGGCCTTGGGTTTCTCAGTTTGCGCCGCCGTGCCATTGGCCGCCGCGGCTGCGCCGGCAATCGACGGATTAAGGATCACTGGCGGCTTGTCTGGAACCGGCGGCAGCGGGTCGCCTTCCTTCAGCTCGGTGCCGCGGCCCTTGATCATCTTCTCGTAGGCCAGCACCAGCGACATGTAGGGGTTGACCCAGACCCAGCCCAGTTTGGTGACGACCTGCATGTTGAAGTGCAGATGGTACGAGGTGCCGCTCTCGTAATCGCCCCAGGTGGCGACCTTGCCGATGATCTCGCCTTCGCTGACCTGACGTCCGGTGAGCAGGCCTTCGGCGTCCATGAAGTCCGGGTTCATGTGCAGGTAACGCAGGCGCACGAACTCATTGGCGTTGTTGAGCACCAGATAGGCGGCGAGGTTGCCCTTGAGGCGCCAGATCAGGCCGTCGCGCGCCGCTGCGATGGTGTGGTGATAAGGCTCGCAACGATCCGAGCCTTCGTTGGTCATGACGCAATTGGCGGGCCGTATGTCCTGGCCCTGATGGCCGCGGCCACTGGCGCATTGCCCGACCAGGAAGTCGCGGTATTCGCAGAAATTGTCGCGCCACGGATAATTGAAATTCACCGGCGCGGACTCGTTGAAGGTCAGCGGCAGGCCGTTGACCTTGCAGCTATAGGGCGAGTCCTTGCGGCCGATGCGGCCGTTGTGTCCGGTGCGATAGCAGTCGCCCCACGGCATGAAACTCTGCGACTTCACATAAGCCGGTGCGTTGGCGATGGGGAAACGCATCATCGCATAGACATGATAATCCGCGGTGCCGGGCTGCTTCTTATAGCCGGAGCCGGGAATGAGATCGCCGGGCGCGTAATAGGTGAAGTCGGACTTCGCCTCCGGACGCGTCAGATCGAGTTTCGGCTCGGCGATCGTCTGCGGCGTGCCGCCGGCGAGTTGCAGGCGCTTGAGGAACGATTCCGCGATCGGATCGGCCTCCCGGCACGACAGGAATTTCGACGACGGCCGCCGGTCGTAGCACTGGATCGACAGGATGTAGGGCACACCGAAACGTTCGAAGGCGTAGCGCACATGGGCTTCGTGCAGGATGCGCCTGATGCCCGGAAACTGCGCGACGAGGTCCTTGTCCTTCGGTGTGAAGACTTCCGCGTGGCTCGGCCCGTCGAGATCGTAGGTGAAGGCCGCGCCGGTGAACTCGATCTCGATCGGCTTTTTCTTGTAGCTGACCTTGAACGGACCGCCGCCGATATCGAGCAGATAGGTGCCGCTGTAGCCGGCCGGGCCGGGCAGGAAATACTGCGTCGGATGGAACGGACCGAAATACTTGTCAGAGGTCTTGGCGTCCGGCTTTTCAACGTCGGCCTTCAGCGCATCGAGATCGATCGGCAGCAGCACCGGCACGCTGCTCTTGGCGATGCCGGGCAAACGCTTTTCGCTAATGGCATTGAGCCGCGCGAATTGCTCGGCCGGCGTGCCGTCGCCGGCATCCTTCAGCGCGGCGGCCGCGGCCGTCCAGTCCACCGGGCTGATGGTGACCTTTGGCGCCAACATTTCCTTGGCGCCTTCCTGCGCGGAGGCGGCGCCAAACGAGACGAGTGTCAAGAGCGCAGCGCCGACAAGAACCGGAGACTTCAAGCCACGCCCCTTGATGCAACGCCCTTGATTGAAGAGTGGCCGAGCGGGGCTGAACGCCCCGCCGGACCTGTTCAGGTCAGTCCTTGGCGCGTTCGACGTAGGCGCCGTCGGCGGTCATGACCACGACGCGGGTGCCCGCGACGATGTGGGTCGGCACCATGGTGCGCACGCCGTTCGACAGGATCGCCGGCTTGAACGAGCCCGACGCGGTCTGGCCCTTCACGACCGGTTCGGTCTCGGTGATTTCGAGCGTGACCTTCTGCGGGATTTCGATCGAGATCGCGACGCCTTCGTGCATCGACAGGTTCACCTTCATGCCTTCCTGCAGATAGGCGGCGGCATCGCCAACGACGTCGGCCGGAACCTGGACCTGGTCGTAGGTCTCATCGTTCATGAAGTGGAAGCCTTCGGCGTCGTTATAGAGATAGGAATATTCCACTTCCTCGACATGGGCGCGCTCGACCTGGTCGGTGGTCTTGTAGCGCTGCTGGGTCTTCACGCCGTCGGAAATCCGGCGCATATCGATCTGGGTGGTGGGCGTACCCTTGCCGGGGTGGAAGCTCTCGGCATTGAGGACGACATAAAGCTTGCCCTCGATATCCAGGATGTTGCCCTTACGAACTTGGCTGGCGATGACCTTCACGATGACGATCCTTGAAAATGAGACGGTCCCGGCGAACGGGGCCGGATTCGGGGGCACCATAGCGATCTTCGCGTCCATTTCCAGCCTTTCCGGACCGGGCGGCGGACGCGGTAAATGGCCGGAAATCCGACCACTTTCTGGCTCCCGGGTAGGCACGCCGCTCGCCGGCCATATTTATTGGCCCGCGGCCGGGTGATGGCTGCGCTCCGGGCCTGGTTCGCCGGGGCTGGCTTCCTCGAGGTGGAGACCGCAACCCTGCAGGTCTCGCCCGGCAACGAAACCCACCTTCATGCCTTTTCGACGGCCCTCATCGGGCCCGACACCGCTGAACGGCGGCGGTACTTGAGGACCTCACCGGAGTTTGCCTGCAAGAAACTGCTGGCAGCGGGCGAGACCCGCATTGTCGATTTCGCCCGGGTGTTCCGCAACCGCGAGCGTGGCGCGCTGCATCACCCTGAGTTCACGATGATCGAATGGTACCGCGCGAACGAGCCCTATGAGGCACTGATGGACGATTGCGCGGCGATCATCGCCGAGGCGGCCCGCGCCACAGGCGCAACGCGGTTTGCGTTTCGCGGCCGCGAGATCGATCCCTTCGCCGTGCCGCAGCGCCTCACGGTGGCCGAGGCCTTTGCGCGCTATGCCGGCATCGATCTCCTTGGCACGATCGGCGAAGGTGAGGGCGACCGAGAATGTCTCGCCCGCGAAGCGGCGCAAGCCGGCATCGCCTATGGCAGCGGCGACGACTGGGGCGACATTTTCAGCCGCATTCTGGTCGAGAAGATCGAGCCTCATCTCGGCAACGAACGCGCCACGATCTTGTATGAATATCCGCTGCCGCAGGCGGCGCTGGCGCGGGCGAAGCCCGGAAGTGATAAAGTGGCCGAGCGCTTCGAGATTTACGCCTGCGGCATCGAACTCGGCAATGCCTTCGCCGAACTGACCGACGCCGCCGAGCAGCGCCGGCGCTTCAATGCGGCGATGGACGAGAAGCAGCGCATCCATGGCGAGCGTTATCCGATCGACGAGGATTTTCTGGATGCGCTCGCAATCATGCCGCCCGCCTCCGGCATCGCGCTCGGCTTCGAGCGGCTGGCGATGCTGGCTGCCGGCGCCGAGCATATCGAACAGGTGATCTGGACCCCGGTTCAGGATTAGAGGCCGAGCCATGGATGCACGAATTCAAACGCTGCGGAACATTTCGCAACTCGGTGAAACCGGCTTCGTCACACCGGAAGAACGCGCCGTGCTGGAGAAGGTCGCCGCGCGTTACGCCGTGGCGCTGCCGCCGGCACTGGCCGCGCTGATCGACCGCGACGATCCGAATGACCCGATCGCGCGCCAGTTCGTTCCCGATGCTGCCGAACTCGAGACACGCCCCGAAGAACTGGCCGATCCCATTGGCGATGACACGCATTCGCCGGTCGAGGGCATCGTCCATCGTTATCCGGACCGCGTGCTGCTGAAGCTCACTCACGTCTGCGCGGTTTATTGCCGTTTCTGCTTCCGCCGCGAAATGGTCGGGCCCGACAAGCCGAACGCGCTGTCGCCGCAGGCGCTCAAGACCGCGCTCGATTACATCCGCGCTCACAACGAGATCTGGGAGGTCATTTTCACCGGCGGCGATCCGCTGATCCTGTCGCCGCGCCGGCTGCGCGCGGTGATGAAGGAGCTCGCCGCGATCGATCATGTGAAGGTGGTGCGCATTCACACCCGCATGCCGGTCGCCGAGCCGCTGCGCATCACGCCCGATCTCGTTCGCGCGCTCAAGGCCTCGGGCAAAGCGGTCTACGTTGCCATTCACGTCAATCACGCCCGTGAACTGAGCGGTGAAGCGCGCGAAGCCTGCGCACGGCTCGCCGATGCCGGCATTCCCTTGTTGGGCCAGTCGGTGTTGCTCAAGGGAGTCAACGATACGGCGGAGGCCATGAGCGACCTGATGCGCGCCTGCGTCGAGAACCGCATCAAGCCTTATTACCTGCACCACGGCGATCTCGCGCCCGGCACCGCGCATCTGCGCACCGACATCGCGACGGGGCAGGGGCTCATGCGCGACTTGCGCGGCCGGACGTCAGGGCTGTGTCAGCCGTCTTACGTGCTCGACATTCCCGGCGGCCACGGCAAATCGCCGATCGGACCGAATTACATCGGTGAGACCGAAGCCGGCTATGAGGTGGAAGACTTCAACGGCAAGCGGCACGCTTACCGCTAGAGCATGATCCCGAAAAGTGGAAACCGGTTTTCGGAAAAGATCATGCTCTAACAAAAAGCTAGACCACGATCGGATTTGATCGAGATGGATCGTGGTCTAGTGTCATCAATGACGAATCGCGATCAGGTCGAGCACGGCGGACGCCACCGCCAGCGCGACGAAGACGACGAACACCGCGCTGATCAGCACATTCCAGATGAAGGCGGCATCGCGGCGCAGCGCATCGATAAAGCCGCTCGACGATATCTCGGTCCGGTTACGAAAGCTTTGGCCGGGGAAGCTTCTGCCAACGAAGCTCTTGCCGTTGATCATGGCTGTCGCTCCTCGTTGAGCCGTGCGCGAAACTCTGCGCCGGAAATGTAATCGCCTGCGCCGACGACACCCATAATGTCTGCGTTAAATTGCGGTCGAAATGTGCCAGATCAGCGCATGGCGGACATGTCGCGGCAGGCGAAATGACGCACCTCGCTCGGATCAGGGCGGATGGTCGCATCACGACCCGGCAGATGGCTTGTAGCTCTTTCCTGTCGCCGGGTCGTAGCGGCCGCCGCCGAGATGCCGGTGGCCCCAGGCCATGATCTGAAGCAGGACGGGCTCGAGTGATTTGCCCTTGTCGGTGAGGTGATAGGCGTAGCGCACCGGGTTTTGTTGATAGGGCGCGCGCCGGACGAGGCCCCATTCGACGAGGCGCTTCAGCCGCTCCGACAGGATATTGGAGGGAATATGCTCGGCGCTGTCCTGCAGCGCTTGGAAAGTCTGTTTGCCGTGCCACAGCAGGTCGCGCACGATCAGCAGGGTCCATT
This sequence comes from Pseudolabrys sp. FHR47, assembly GCF_005153485.1. Lineage (NCBI taxonomy): Bacteria > Pseudomonadati > Pseudomonadota > Alphaproteobacteria > Hyphomicrobiales > Xanthobacteraceae > Pseudolabrys > Pseudolabrys sp. FHR47. The sequence goes on along the minus strand of NZ_CP039740.1, from coordinate 2,641,714 downwards.
TGTCGCCGGCCAATTCGAGCGTGCGGGCGATCGAGCAGGTCGACCGGAAATCGTGCTTGGCCATCGCTAAGGGCGCCTCCGTTTTCGCCGCGGCCGTTTCGTCGTGCGGTTCCCAACTTTCTAGCAAAGTCACTTGCAAAACGAAAGGGTGTCGCGTAACGTAACTTGCATAATGAAAGTGACTCGGAAGCCGGCGCGCGGCCGGGGAGCAGGGGGCGCCGCATGAACAGAACCTTGCTGGCTCACATCGCGGCCTTCACCGCCGCGGTCAGCGCCGGTACTGCGGTTGTCGCCACTCGTTTTGTGATCGGCGAGACCGACCCGCTTTCGCTGGTCTTTTATCGCTACGTTGTATCGGTGGCTTGCCTTGTGCCGTTCCTATGGACGATTTGGGCACGCGAGCGCCTGGGCTTTGCCGACTATGCAAAGATTGCCGGCTTCGGTGTTTTGTTCTTCGTGTTGTTTCCCTGGGCCTTCAATGCATCATTGCAATATGTGCCGGCGGCGCGCGGCGCCATCGGCCTTGCCACCATTCCGATCCAGACCATGATCGTTGCCTTCATCTTCGGCCGGGAGCATTTCACGCCGGCCAAGGTGATCGGAGTCTGCATGGCCTTTGCCGGTATCGTGCTGGCCTTCGGAACGGCGGCTTTTGAGCCGGGGCATTCGGGTTACTTGTTGGGCGATGGGCTGATGCTACTCGGCGTGTTTTGCGCCGCGATCTATTCGGTCTTCAGCCGCGCCACGCTGATGCGTTACGGCCCGCTCTTCGTCACCGCGCTCGCCATGGCTTTTGCGGTGCTGGCCCTGCTGCCTATTGTCGTCATCAGGCATGGCGCGGAGCTTCCGGTCTTCAGCGCCAGAGGTTGGCTTGCGGTCCTGTTTCTCGGCACCGTTGCCGGGGCCGTGCAATTCTCATTGTTCATGTGGGCGCTGCGCTGGCTGCCGCCGACGACCACGGTTCTGTATCTGACGCTCAATCCGGTCGCGGCGATGGTGCTGGGCATCCTGCTGCTCGGAGAGCGTTTGACGCCGGAAATGCTGGCGGGCTTCGGCCTGGTGCTGGCCGGCATTCTGGTCGGTGTCGGCGTCGTGCGCATGCCGATAAAGAAACGGGCCCCGAAGGAGGCCGGTCCAACGCGGCGAAAACCTGACGTCAGATCTTGGCGCCCGAGGCTTCCATTTCCGGCACCGACGAAGCGTTGACCGACAGCTTGACCACATCGCCTTCCACCGAGCCGACCAGCTTGCGGTCGATATAGTGATGGTGGTCCTTGTGGCCGGCCGGGTTGTCGTTGCGGGTCAGCTTGATACGGTCGCCTTCGACACCGTCGACGGTGCCGACATGGGCGCCGTCTTTGCCGATGATCTTCATATGTTCCTTGATGTCAGCCATGAGAGCCTCCTGTCATTTCGTCGACAACTCACGGATGCGGCGAAATGTTCAGGCCGATTCCGAAGAACTCGGTTCCGGGCGATTGTCAGGCTGCGTCGCCAGCGTGGCGCGGCTATTCCGTCGTCACAGGCGCGGCGTTCGTCTTGCGCCGCTGGCTGGCCATGGTGCTGACGGCTTCCTTCAGTTCCGGGTGCTTCGACACGAAGCGGTTGAAGTCGCGGCTCTTGAGCACCAGGAACTCGCAGAAGTCGATGGCGACGACGTCGGCGATGCGGCGTTCGCCGCTGAGCAGCGCCATTTCGCCGAAGAAACTTCCGGCTTCGAGGCGGATGGACCGGTCGTCCAGCTTCACCTCCACGGCGCCAGCGGCGATGAAATACATGGCGTCGCCGCGCTCGCCCTTGCGCACGACGCGGTCGCCGGGCGAGGCCGAGCTCGGCTTGAACAGCAGCAGAAGCTCTTCGAGGGAATGCTCGTCGACCCCGGCGAACAGCGGGAAGGTCTGGATGAGCTTGTGCTTCTCGATCTGATGCTGCGCCTCGCGCTCCTCGCTGAGCTCCCGGATGCGCTGTAGTTCGCCGCCGAGCTCATCGATGCGTTGGCGGCCGTAGCCGGCCCACAGCGCCGGCCATTTGACGCGAACGATCTTCTGCAGCGCATCGCTCGCTGTGAAGGCGAGGGGATTGAGGAGGATGGACAGGATTGCCGCGGCGAGAATGAGGTCCTGGCCTTCGCGGGTGAGGAGGCCAAGCGAGATGCCGAGGCCGGCCAGGATAAACGAGAACTCGCCGATCTGCGCCAGACTTGCCGCCACGGTGAGGCCGAGCCCGATCGGATAGCGCAGCGCGGCCACGATCACGAAGGCGATCGCCGCCTTGCCGATCATGATCAGTGCCAGCGCGCCGAGCACCTTGCCGGGCTCGCGCAGCAGCACCCAGGGGTCGAACAACATGCCGACCGAGACGAAGAACAGCACGGTGAAGGCATCCTGCAGCGGCAGCGAGTCCGCCGCAGCCCGGTGGCTGAGCCGCGACTCGCTCATGACGACGCCGGCGAAGAACGCGCCGAGCGCGAAAGACACGTCGAACACCACGGCGGCGCCGAAGGCGATGCCGAGTGCGATCGCGAGCACGGTGAGGGTGAACAATTCGCGCGAGCCGGTGCGCGCCGCCATCTTCAAGAGGCGCGGCACGATCTTCGGTCCGAAATACATGGCCAGCGCAGTGAACGCACCGACCTTGAGCAGCGTTTTGCCGATGTTCAGCGCGATCGCGAGGCTATCCCCGCCGCCGCCACCATGGCCGCCGCCGGCGTTGCCGCCGAGCACGCCGGCGAAGGCCGGCAGCAGCACCAGCGCCAGCACCATGGCGAGGTCCTCGACGATCAGCCAGCCGACCGCGACGCGGCCGTTGATCGAAGAGACCATGTTGCGCTCTTCCAGCGCCTTGAGCACCACCACCGTACTGGCGACCGACAGGCTCAGCCCGAAGACCAGGCCGGCGCCCACGCCCCAGCCCCACAGCGCGCACAGGCCCATGCCGACGAGGGTGGCGAGGATGATCTGGCCGATGGCGCCGGGCACCGCGACACCACGCACGGCCAGCAAGTCGGCCGCCGAGAAATGCAGGCCGACGCCGAACATCAGCAGGATCACGCCCATCTCGGCGAGCTGCGCGGAGAGGCCGGCATCGGCGACGAAGCCGGGCGTCGCCGGCCCGATCAGCATGCCGGCGGCGAGATAGCCGACCAGCGGCGGCAGGCGCAGCCGGTCCGCGGCATAGCCCATGACGGCCGCGAAGACGAAGGCGAGCGCCACCGTCGCGATCAGTGTGACTTCGTGATGCACGTTTGCCCCCGCGCCCCGATGCTTCCCAGCGCGGGTAGGATAGACCATCGTCGGCGCAGCCGATCAAGGGGGATCGGCGGTTTGGCGGCAAGCCCGCCTGTCGCAGGCGGTCGAACTGCGGGCTGCTAGTCCGATCGAGAGACATCCTCCTTGAGTGGGCTGCGTTCAAGGTTTCGAACCGCTCGCGGCAATCGCGCTTAGCCGGGTCACCGCGTCGTCTGGAAGCTTGATCGCCGACGCGGCCAGGTTCTCTCGCAGATGAGCAACCTTGGAGGTCCCCGGTATGAGCAATATGTTGGGTGCGCGCGCCAGCAGCCAGGCGAGAGCGATCTGACGCGGCGTCGCCTCGAGATTGGTTGCGATGAGCGATAGCTCCCGCGACTGCAATGGCGTGAAGCCGCCCGCCGGAAAATAGGGAACGTAAGCGATGCCGTCGCGGGCCAGTTCATCGATGAGTGTATCGTCGTCGCGTTGTGCCAGATTGTAGTGGTTCTGGACGCAGACGATCTTGCACATCTTCCGCGTGTCCGAGATTTGCTTCGGCGTGACATGGCTGAGCCCAATGTGCCGGACGAGACCTTGCTGCTGAAGATCGATCAGAGCTTCGAGGTGGGCATCAAGCGAACCCTCAGCAGGGTGGTGTGGGTGGAACATGGCTCGCAAATTCACGACGTCGATCGCGTCGATACGCAGATTGCGCAGGTTGTCATGGACTGCCTCGATAATGTCCTCTCGTGAAAGCGCCGGCATCCACGCGCCCTTTGAATCGCGTTTTGCGCCGATTTTCGTGACGATCGTGAGGCCATCGGAGTACGGGTGCAGCGCTTCCCGAATAATGGCGTTCGTAATGTGAGGCCCGTAAAAGTCGCTGGTGTCGATATGATTGACGCCGCTTGCGATCGCTTCGCGCAACACGGCAATCGCTTCGCCGTGATCTCTTGGCGGACCGAAGGCCCCACGGCCCGCCAGTTGCATCGCGCCATAGCCGATGCGGTTGACGGTGCGGGTGCCGAGTTTGAAAGCGGAAGCGTTTGCAGCGTTGGACAAGGGGCAGTCTCCCAAAGATCGGGCGAGCCCTGCCGTTGTCGGGCGGCCATGACTTCGCTACGGTCATTATCTGAAGGAACCTTCAGATTTGGAATTCGCATTTGCCGCGATCCGCTTCCGCCTCGCTCCGGTCAAGAAAAACGCCCTCCCAGGCGCGGTCGGTGGCGACGGTGGATGCCGTTCATGAGGCGGCGATTCAGGTTTTGCTCCGCGATGGAGCCGAACGTCTGACAACGACGCGTGTCGCTGAGAGGGCGGGAGTGTCCGTCGGCACGCTCTATCAGTACTACCCCAACAAGCAGGCCTTGCTCTGCGCGGTCCTGGAAATCCATCTCGGCAAGGTGGCCGATGCGGTGACGGCCGCGTGCGAAAGCGCTCGCGGAAAGGCGATGAGCGATATCGTGGAGCGGGTCGTTGAGGCCTATCTGGATGCGAAGATGGCGCGCCGCGATATTTCGATGGCGCTATATCGGATTGCCGCCGAGATCGACGGGGCGGCGGTGGCGCGGCGCAGCCTTCAGAAATCCGTCAAATCTCTTGAGCAATCCCTACGGACGGCGCCGGACTTCGCATTGTCGCCCGGAAATTTCGCGGCTCAGATGATGATTGGTGCGATAGCCGGAAGCACCAGGGCCGTTTTGGAGGCGGGCGCGTCGCCCGCGATGGTGAGGAACCTCCGGCACCATCTCGTACTTATGTGCCGTTGTTACCTTGCGGCCGTAGGAAGCTGTGGTGCGGCACAACCCTAAAAACCAGGGAACGGAGATTTCAAAGGACCCGCGTGCGGGAGAGTTTGCCGGCAGAGTTGATTGCAGGATGAGCCATGACGAAACTGACGCTGATCATATCGGCGCTTTACCTGGCCCTTGTCGGCTTAGCGCTGATGTTCTTTCCGCTGCAGTTCGGCCGTGGTGCCGTTCCGGGGGATGCGGCGCCTGAGCTGCTCGCGCTGTTGCGGCTTCTGGGCGGGCCGTTTCTCGGCATTGCCGTACTGAACTGGCTGTCGAGAAACGCCGGACCTCCGACGCTCCGCGTCGTCTTGCTTGCGAACATTGTCGGCTTCGGCGCCGTCGCGGCGAACGACATCTGGGGCGTCGCAAGTGGCGAGGCGAGGGACATCGCCAGGCTGTTTCTGGTGATCCATGTGCTGTTCACGCTGGCTTTCGTGATGGCGGCTGCTCGGGGGGAGAAGGCCTGAAGGTGTTCGGGTGGCAAGCGGTCGCTCTAGGCGGGGTCGAAGCGTCCATTAGGCGACCTCATGACCTTCTCGAACTGAAAGGCTTCACCATCTCCGGGTAGGTCGTCCGGACCTCCCGGGTGGTGCGGGTCGGAATGGTGCCGATTGAAGAACTCTATGATCTTAAATCCGCACTTGTTTACGTAGAAGTGGATGTTTCGCTTCTCGAAGTATGGGGTATGCGTCTGCCATCGGACCGTCTCCGGATAACGTCGCTCAATTGCCAACCAGGCTTTCAGGCCCAGACCGCGACCATGCTCTCCGACCTTGATGAAGAACAGATCGAGCGAGTTGTGATTTGTGTCCATGTCGAGGGTTACGACCGCACCGCCAATCTTTCGACCGTCGGATAGGATGCGCAGAACCACGGCACCGGGTGCTGTGATGGCTGCGTTCAAGTCGTGGTCGGATGGAATTGGCCCGTCCGGCAGAGCTCCAAACTCGTCGACCACGGCCACCGCAAACGCATCTTGCAGTTCCTTCTTGAAGGTCGCGATATCCCTTGGATGGACGTCTGTGAGGGTCACTATTTCGCTCGTCATGGCGACGCGTTACCCTGCGCTTAGGCCGACAATTGGACAGCGCGTGTGCGTCGCGATCGATTGCCGTCCGAGCCGCCGGCTGATCGAGTCCGGGCTCTGGAAGGAAGCCATTGCGCCAGCAATGGCGCGCCCTAGGGGATTCGAACCCCTGTTACCGCCGTGAAAGGGCGGTGTCCTAGGCCTCTAGACGAAGGGCGCAAGTGGCGCCGAATGGCGCCAAGGCGGCGACCTATAAAGGGGTTCGCCGCGTCGGGCAAGTCTTGGGCCGGCCTCCGGGGCAAGTTGGCCAAGTCTTCGACAAGTCACGAGAATTGCGGTCGGGAAGGGCGGGAAAGTAGGGGCCGGGGCCAACCGGCCACCGGACAGGCCAACTGGACCCACCCGGCAGCCTTTGTTGCCTCAGCCCTCCATATCGGGTCGATGGCGGCGATTACCAGTGCCCGGTGTTCTTCATCGAGGCCCAGGGTTCCTGCGGCGGCAACGCGGCGCCCTTCTGCAGCAGCTCGATCGAGTGCTTGTCGGGCGAGCGTACGAAGGCCATCACGCCGTCGCGCGGCGGCCGGTTGATGGTGACGCCGGCCTTCATCAGCCGCTCGCAGGTCTCGTAGATATTGTCGACCTCATAGGCGAGGTGGCCGAAATAGCGTGCCTCGCCATAGTCCTCGGTGTCCCAGTTATAGGTCAGTTCGACCTCCGGCCCGGGGCGGCCCTTCTTCTTGGCGACATCGAGCGCGTCGGCGTCGTCCGGGCCGGCGAGGAACACGAGGGTGTAACGGTTCTTCTCGTCGACGCGGCGGCGCGTCTCTTTCAGGCCGAGCTTGTTGACGTAGAAATCGAGCGCGTCGTCGAGATTGCGGACGCGCAGCATGGTGTGCAGAAATCGCATGGGACAAACCTCCGGGATCGGCACGTAACGCCGTACCGCAATAGAACCTCGACGCCGACAGCGCAATGATCGCTCCCAACCTCGACGCCGCAATTGCCGCCTTGCGCGACCTCATCGAGGACGCGGAGCGGATCGTGCCGTTCACCGGGGCGGGCATCTCCACCGAGTCCGGCATTCCGGACTTTCGGTCGCCCGGCGGGATCTGGACCAAAAATCGTCCCATCCCGTTCGATGAATATGTCGCCAGTGTCGAAGCGCGGCGCGAAGCCTGGCGGCGGCGCTTCAATATCGAGGCGACCTTCGCGGCGGCCCGGCCCACCCGCGGCCATCTGGCGCTGGCGAGCCTCTACAAAGTGGGCAAGGCGTCGGCCGTGATCACGCAGAACATCGACAACCTTCATCAGGTCTCCGGTGTTGCACCGCAAGACGTCATCGAGCTGCACGGTAACACCACCTACGCCACCTGCCTCGACTGCGCGCAGCGCTACGAACTGGGGCCGATCCGGGAAACCTTCGAGGCGAGCGGAGAGGAGCCGCCGGCTTGCGATTGCGGCGGCATCATCAAGACCGCGACCGTGTCCTTCGGCCAGGCCATGCCGGAAGAACCGATGCGGCGCGCGCAGGAACTTGCGGCCGATTGCGACCTGTTCCTGTCGGTCGGTTCCTCGCTGGTGGTCTGGCCGGCCGCCGGCATACCGTTGATGGCGAAACGCAACGGCGCGAAACTCGTCATCGTCAATCGCGAGCCGACCGAACTCGACGAGTTCGCCGATCTTGTTGTGCGCAACGACATCGGCGACGTGCTCGCACCATTCATTCGCCACTGACATCCCGCACAACACAAGAGCGCCGCTGATTCGCTTTGCGACTGCGGCGCCTGAGAAGCTGTGTGCAAGAGCATTTTGGCCTTTGCGGCTTTAGACCGGGTGTTATCTTGAATCCACAGATTCGCCGAAGCGATTCCACACAAACGCCACTTCAAAGGGCGTCCGGAAGCGTCAAACGGGGCAACGCCGAAACGGTAATGATCGCCGGGCCGGCTCAGAGACGTCGAACGGGATTGATCGAATATGCCAGATACAACTCTCCGACCCGGCTTGGTCCGAGACCTTGGCGACGAGCGGGCAACTGATCTCATCGAAGTCGCCGGCGTGATCAAGTGGTTCGATGTGTCGAAGGGTTTCGGCTTCATCGTTCCCGACAACGGCATGCCGGACGTTCTCCTGCACGTCACCTGCCTGCGCCGCGACGGTTTCCAGACCGCCTACGAGGGCGCCCGGATCGTGGTGGAAGTGCAGCCGCGGCCCAAGGGCCTGCAGGCCTTCCGCGTCGTCTCGATGGATGAATCGACGGCAATCCATCCGGCCGAGATCGCGCCGCGGACCCACGTGACGGTGACGCCGACCAGCGGCCTCGAGCGGGCCCAGGTCAAGTGGTTCAACCGGCTGCGCGGCTTCGGCTTCCTGACGCGCGGCGAGGGTACGCCGGACATCTTCGTCCATATGGAAACGCTGCGCCGCTTCGGTTTCGCCGAACTGCGTCCCGGCCAGACGGTGCTGGTCCGCTTCGGGCCCGGGCCGAAGGGGATGATGGCGGCCGAGGTTCGGCCGGATGGCGGGCCGCTGGCGCTGTCGTCGCACTGAGCGACCGAAGGTCGATCGCGGTTTGAGGCCCGAACGGTTCGTTCGGGCCTTTGCTTTTTTGTCCGGCGCGCCGGTGTCCTGCCTGATCGTCTGCTCCGTCGTCTTGCCGTAGCCGCGATTGCTTGCGACAGTTCGCCGTCATCGTCCGCGAAGGCGGACGATCCAGCGCTCGTCTGCTCAGCGAAGGGCTGGATTCCCGCCTTCGCGGGAACGACGGGTCGAACGACTTCCGAGGATCTCTTCATGCACTGCTTTCGTCTGATCGCCGCGATCCTGTTTGGATTGTGGGTGGCCGTCCTGCCTGCGCGCGCCGCCGGCGACGATGTGGTGACCATCGCCAGCAAGACCGGCGTGCATTCCTTCACCGTCGAACTGGCGCGGACCGAGGCCGAGCGCGCCAAGGGCCTGATGTACCGCAAGGAGCTGGCGCCGGATCACGGCATGCTGTTCGACTTCCAGAAGGAGCAGGAAGTCGCATTCTGGATGGACAATACCTATGTCGCGCTCGACATGATCTTCATCCGCGGCGACGGCACCATCTGGCGCATCGAGGAGAACACCACGCCCCTGTCGACGCGCAATGTGCCCTCGCGCGGGCCGGTGCGGGGGGTGCTGGAGGTGGTCGCCGGGACCTCGCGCAAGCTCGGCATCGCGCCGGGCGACAAGGTCACGCACCCGATTTTCGGGCCCTGAGCGGCTTGCTTGCCGCCCGTCGGCGAAGCGTGTACCTAGCCGGCATCCCCGGCCGCAGGGAATGTCGCCATTCCGAATGGTGCCACTTGGTGGCAAATGTCGGCCGGATATCGGAGCGTAGCGCAGTCTGGTAGCGCATCTGGTTTGGGACCAGAGGGTCGCAGGTTCAAATCCTGCCGCTCCGACCATTTTTCTTGGTCTTCATTATTCTTCATAGTCATCGTTGGGCGCCAATCTGTCGCGCCATGTATTCGGAAAGTCTTCGGACCGGTAACCGAGTTCTATTTCTTGCTTTGGCAAGATAATCGCCTTGTCTGCCTACCCAGGCTTGCAAAGGCCGCCATTGCGATTTTTGCGTCGCACGCCGCTGAAAAGAGGCCGCAGTGCAAAGTAGCGATGTATAGCCATGGAAGATATAGAGAAATCGAGTTTAGGTAATTATCGAAGTATAGAAGATCATAAAATATAATTTTTCCTTGCCAAATTGCGTCACCTACATAACAATTAATAATTCGTTTATGCGCGTAACTTTAAAAGTTACGCGCCTGAGAGGGGTATTGCGCCACTGCCGACCTAAATAAACGGCGGGGCGTCAAACAGTTCGTTGAGTTATGCCAACAGTTGCGTTGACCGCGAGTTTCGTGCGGCAGGTGCAATGCGCCCCTGACCGCAAGAAGACCGATTATTTCGACCTCGGTCAGCGCGGCTTTTTGCTCGAGGTGCGCCAATCTGGAGGAAAGACCTACTACCAGCGCTACACCGACGAGCGCGGCCGCGAGCGGCAATACAAGATCGGTCCCGCTGACGTCGTCACGCTCGATCAGGCGCGCCGCAAGGCCAAGCAGGTTGTCGCGGAAGCGTTGCTCGGCGCTGATCCGCAGCAGAAGCGTCGTGAGATGCGCGCCATTCCATTGCTGCGCGACTTCGTGGCCGAGCGCTATCTGCCCTACGTCCAAACCTACAAGAGCAGTTGGCAGACCGATGAGACGGTCCTGCGCATTCATGTTCTGCCGAGTCTCGGGGCGCTTGCGCTCGACGAGGTGAAGACCGAAGCCATCTCGAACCTGATCAACACCATGCGCGCGGATGGCTACGCGCCCGGCACAATGAACCGGGTCATCGTCATTCTCCGCTACATTTACAATCTGGCGCGCAAATGGAAGACGCCGGGCGGCGAAAACAATCCGGCGGCCGGCCTGAGTGCGGGTCCTGACGTCCAGCGCAACCGGTTCCTCTCCGAAGAGGAAGCCGAGAACCTGGTGCGCGCCATCCACGCCGACGAGAATAGTACTGCGGCGCGGTCCGTCCTGCTTCTGCTGCTCACCGGTGCACGACGAAACGAAATCACCTTTGCCAAATGGGACTATGTCGACTGGAAAAACAAGACGTTGCTCGTGCCGAAATCGAAATCGGGCAGGGCGCGTGTCATCGCACTCAACCAGTCGGCGATCGCACTCCTGACTGCGACCCCGCGCGTCGACGACAATCCTTATATCTTTCCGTCGGAAGTCACGGGCCGACCGTCGGCATCGCTGTTCTTTCCTTGGGATCGAATCCGCAAACGAGCGGGGCTCGGTGACGTGCGGCTGCACGATCTGCGGCATTCATTCGCCAGCTTCCTGGTAAACCGCGGTGTATCGCTTTATGTCGTGCAGGGCCTGCTCGGACATATGCATGCGCGGACGACGCAGCGCTACGCGCATTTGTCGCAGGAGACGCTGAGCGACGCTGCCGATCTCATTCAGCAGGTCGTGACGTTCCAGGCCGAGCCACCGCCGCAACACAGCAACTGACCGTCAACGTTTGCGTCTGAGCAACCGGTATCGCGAAGGCGAGGCCGTGTGCCTTTGCGCGCGCTGCTCTGAATAAGTCTGTTTACCTCTTGCTAACGCACCGCGCGCCAAGATCGGCGCGCGGTTTTTTTGTATGCATTTCGATCCGGGTTTGGTCATCCGAGGCTATACCTATCGAGCAGTGGCCGCCTTATCGCATGTCGATCTTCAATTGAGAGTTCGATTCAATCGCTTGGCTTTTGGTGCGACCCACGGCGGGCCGAGATGACGTCATAGCGACAAAAGCTGAACACCGCCGTTCGCCTGACATGCTGCCATTGACGCGATTGCGATTCTTGCCGCCGCTGCCTTCAAACCGGTCCAGTACGTGAAGATTTGCTCGCTCTACGGAGCTGGCTTCTACTACATGCCGGGCACGGATACCTGCATCAAGATCGGCGGCTTTGTCCGCGCCGAGGTGAACTTCGGCGCCGGCGGCTCGTTCACTCCGTTGTTCCAGAACTGGGATGCGCGTTCGACCAACACCCAGAACTGGCGCACCCGCGCCGGCATCACGGCCGATGCCCGCTCGCAGACCGCCTACGGCACGCTGCGCGGCTATGCTTATCTGGCGGCGACGTCGGATAACTCGGGTACCAGCGGTACCCCGACCAACGGCACCGGCGCGTCCGCCTATGACCGCATGTACTCGCCGGCGGCGTTCATCCAGTTCGCTGGCTTCACCATGGGCCGCACCGGTTCGTTCTTCGACTTCGACAGTCAGCCCTATTCGAACCAGTCGAACGTCTGGTCGTCGTTCAACGGCGGCAACGGTGTTGAACTTTGGGCCTACACCGCCCAGCTCGGTAACGGTCTGTCGGCCTCGATCTCGGCTGAAAACAACAATGCCCATCGTATGGGCGTTGCGACCGCCACCGGTACGTCGAACACCGCGGGCGGCCAGTCGATGCCCGACATCGTCGGCAACCTGCGTATCGACCAGGCCTGGGGTTCGGCCCAGATCATGGGCGCCTACCACCAGGTCAACTACGGCGTTGTCGGCAACCCGGACGATGAAGCCGGCTGGGCGTTCGGCGCCGGTCTGAAGGTCAACCTGCCGATGCTCGGCAAGGGCGACTACATCATGGGTCAGTTCACCTACGGCGTCGGCGCGATCGACTATGTCGGTTCGGGCCTCGCTCAGGCGCAGACCACCCAGCGCGGCGGCACGATCTCCTACGGCCCGGCTTGGGATTCGGTGATTACCGGTGCCGGCACGGCCGACCTGACGACCGGCTGGTCGATCACCGGCGGCTTCGAGCACAACTGGGTCCCCGGCTGGAAGACCTCGCTGTACGGCTCCTACGGCAAGCTCGAGTACTCGACTGCCGCCAGCGCCTCGCTGCAGCTCGCTGCGGCCGGCACCACCGCTGGCTCGTCGGCCAACTGGTCGTACTGGCAGGTCGGTTCGCGCACCGTCTGGACCCCGGTCACCAACCTCGACCTGAGCGTCGAAGTGATGTACCAGGTGCAGAACACCGCGTTCACCGGCGCCAATATCGGCGACAACAGCTGGTGGTCGGGCATGTTCCGCGCCCAGCGCAACTTCTATCCCTGATCTCGCGATCTAGGAACGATGTTAAAGAGCCCCCGGCGAAAGCCGGGGGTTTCTTATTGTCGGGATAGCAGTCGCTGCCGACCGTCAGGCCGACATACCGACACGTCGCGCGTCGCAGCGATCGACGAACGCGGCAATACGGGCGATGACGTCGGCCTCGGCCAACAGAGGAGCATGACCCTGGTCGGGCACGATCAATGTCTCAAGGTCGGGATGGCGCAGGCTCATCTCGTCTAGGGTGGCGGCCGACAAGAGATCGGAATTGGCGCCGCGGATGGCCATGACTGGCACCGGCTTGAGTGCTTCGAACTGCGGCCACAGATCCGGCAGCGGCTTTGTCGGATCGAAGTCTTGGAGCGCCCGAGCGAGCGCGACGTCGTAGTCGGCGATCAGGACGCCATCCTTGTCCTTGTAGGTCCGGTAGGCGCTCTTGAGCCAGTCGTCGTGACTGAGTTTGGGAAACTGCGCGCCGAACAATCGAGCCAGAATGCGCGCGGCATCGTCGTAGCTCGCCGGGGTCGGCAACTTGCCGACATAGCCTTTGATGCGCACGAGCCCTTCGGCCTCCAGAACCGGACCGATGTCGTTGAGAACGGCCCCGGCAATCGCGGCCGGACGCACCGCAGCCATCAGCATGGTGAGAATGCCGCCGCGCGAGGTACCGACGAACACGGCGGGCTCGCAGGCCAGCGCCGTGAGCACGGTGATGACGTCGCCCAGCTCGACGGGCAGCGAATACTTGGCCGGGTCGGGATCGTAATCGGAGCGGCCGCGGCCGCGATAATCGAGGGTGACGACGCGGCGGCAAGCGGCCGCCAATGCTTCGGCCAGCGTTTCGAAATCCGCCGTCGTGCGCGTCAGACCGGGCAGGCAAACGACGGGCCGGGCGTTGGCATCGCGCCCGGCGTACTCGCGCACATGGATATTGATGCCGTCGGCAGCGGTGACGAAACGGGAAGTCGGCATATCGCTCATGGTAACGTTGAGCCTAGCCCGGCGACGTTGGGCACAACAGCGTGTCCTAACGCGGTGCGCCGCGGCGGATGTCGGCCTCGATCACCAGCTTGTTGCCGCCGCCGAAGCGAGCGCGATAAACCTGCAGGTTTTCCATGATGCGCTGGACGTAATTGCGCGTCTCGGCGATCGGAATGCGCTCGCACCAGTCGACCGGATCGACGCTGGGGTCACGCGGATCTCCATAAGCGGCAACCCACTGCCGCACCCGGCCGCGTCCGGCGTTATAGCCGGCGAAGGTCATGATGTACGAGCCGTCATAGGTCGACAGCAGCATCGACAACTCGGCCGCCCCCATCTGCATATTGTAAACCGGATCGGTGAGCAGGCGGCCGCTATTGTAGACGTACTTGAAACGCTTGGACGTGTCCTGCGCGGCGACCGGCGTCACCTGCATGAAGCCCATGGCCTTGGCCGGCGACACGACCTTCTGATTGAAGTGGCTTTCCTGCCGGGCGATCGAATAGACCAGCGCGTCTTCGACTGGCGGTGCGATCGGCTGATAGTTCGGTAGGCCGACGGAGGGGAAGGCATAATAGTCGAGAGGCAGGCCGCGGCCGAGCGCGTTCTTGCCCAGCAGCACCATGGCGCGCGGATCCTTGTACTTGGCCGCAACTTCACCCAGCATCGCCATGCCAGCGACGTCGGTGGCGCTGTCGCCGAGCTCGGCATAGATCGAGGCGATCATGTCACGGTCGTCGAGCGCGTAGAGCAACTCCACCGCGCGCACCACTTCTGTATTGGCGAGAAGATTGCGCTGCTGCGTGGTGAAATCGGGCGGGCCGACCAGACCGAGATCGCGCAGACCGAGCCGGGCGCGGGCGAGCTGGCCGTAATAGGTTGTGCTGTGTTGCGCTGCCTCAGTGTAGAAGGTGCGAGCCTGGGTACTCTGGCCCATGGCCTCGGCGGCGCGGCCCTGCCAATAGCCGCCGCGCGACAGCGCGTGCGGATTGGTGCCGGCGCCCCGGTTGATTTCCGCGAAATGACTGGCCGCCGTCTTCGGATCGTGCAGGAAACGCAGCGCAATCCAGCCGGCGGTAAAGTGTTTGTCGACGCGGTAGTTGCCCTTCGTCGGCGTCGCCGCGTCGCGGGCGACGCGGTAGGCGGTCTGGGCGTCCTTGTTGTCCAGAAGGTCGCGCACGAGGATGCGGCGCTCCTGCCACCACTCATTGACATCGACAAGAGCGTCCGGGTCCTTCGGTGCTGTCAGGATGAGCCTGCCGGCGTCTTCGGGCTTGCCATTCTTCCGCAGCCATTGGGCGCGAGCGAAGATGTAACCTGCATCACGGTGCATCGCCGCGGGCACGGCGTCGAGCAGGGCCTTGGCGTTCTTGGCGCGCTTGATGACCGCGGTCCAGGCTTTGGCGATCTGGAGATGACCGCCGCCGACGCGTTCGGCGGCGCGCAGGCCGCCTTCGGTGTCGTCGTTGTAAAAGCGGTCGTCCATGCGGACTTTGTGGTCCTCGCCGGTCAGCATCGCACCGAACATGTCGAGCACCTTGCGCTCGACGTCGGCGCTGGCGTCCTGCGTGCGCCAGGCGGTGCGCACGAGTTGTTGCGCGGCGGCGCGGTCGCCGCGCGCCAGCAGGGCGCGTGCCAGGACGTACCGGCCCTTCGCCGTCGTCGGTTGCTGGTGAGAGAAGAACGACAGCACCCCGGAGTCGCTGACGTTGTCGTTCCACAGCGTGTTTTCGGCGCGGCGGCGGAACATCGGGACATGCGGCCAGTCCGGGTTACGCTCGATGAAATTGGCGTAGCGCTCGAAGTTCGGCTTGGTGTTGTAGCTGCGCAGGATCATGTACTCGGCGAGCTTGCGCGCTACCGGATCCGCGATGCCGCGTGCGGCTGCTTCGGCTTCGGCATCGTTGCCCTTGGCGGCGGCCTCTCTGACGCGCTTGAGCGTGGCAAGATCGGCATCGGAGGTGGCGGTTGTCGGCGCGACCGCGAAGGGACCGGCGGTTGGGCGCGCCAGTGGCTTGATAACGAGGCGGCTGGCGAACACGGCGCTGCGGGCGCCGGCGCCGACCTGGGCATAGGCTTCAGTTCCACGCGATACAGGCGGGGTCGCCGGCGTCAGGTCGACGAGTTGCAGCGGACGGGTCGCAGCGTGGGTGGCGACCGTGCCGGCATCGGGCCGGGCCTGCGGCATCGGTACCGAAACGAGGTTCGGGCGCGCCGGAGGGCGGGCGACCGATTTGGTCTGGTGACCTTGCTTGCTCTTGGCCGGCTTGTCTTTGCTCTGCACAGCCGGCGCGGCGACGGCCTGCACGGCAAGCAGCGCGCCGGCGGCGATCAGCGCGAGCGACGATATCCGAAGGCGTTGTTTCGATACGTCCTGCAAACCGTTGCCTCTGTTCGTTCGGGCGTGATCGTTGTGTAGTTGTTTGACGACGCCCGACTCAGCACGACGGGCGCAACTGTCCCCCTTAGGGCAAAATGGTCAACGAGAGGATACCCCGAAGCCGCCAAACTGGAATCACGGTTATTCCATAAGCGCGGCAAAAGCTTGGCAAATCATGGTAAATTGCCTCGCGAAGGGGCTTTCATCGCCTGGCGCAAGCCGATATTGATGGTGCCCTTGCACACCGCGTAGCCGGGTAGGGAGAAACGCAATGACCGCCGCGACAACGAGCTTCCGAGGTTCCATGACCGCGCTCGTGACGCCGTTCAAAAACGGGGCGGTCGACGAGCAGGCGTTTCGCGACCTGATCGACTGGCAGATCGCGCAAGGGACGAGCGGGCTGGTTCCGGTTGGAACCACGGGCGAAAGCCCGACCCTCAGTCATGACGAGCATCACAAGGTGGTCGATATCTGCATCGACCAGGCCAAGGGCCGCGTGCCGGTCATCGCCGGGGCCGGCTCGAACTCGACCGATGAAGCCGTCGATCTGGCGCGTCATGCCGAGAAGGCGGGCGCCGACGCCGTGTTGGTGGTGACGCCGTACTACAACAAGCCGACCCAGGAGGGGATGTACCAGCACTTCAAGGCGGTGAACGATGCGATCGGCATTCCGATCATCATCTACAACATTCCGCCGCGCTCGGTGGTGGACATGTCGGTCGACACCATGAAGCGGCTGTACGAACTGAAGAACATCGTCGGCGTCAAGGACGCCACCGCGAACCTCGCGCGCGTCTCGCAGCAGCGTCACGCTTTGGGGGCGGACTTCATCCAGCTCTCGGGCGAGGACATGACGGCGCTCGCCTATATGGCGGCCGGCGGTCACGGTTGTATTTCGGTGGTGGCGAACGTGGCGCCGAAGCCCTGCGCCGACCTGATGGCCGCTGTTTTCAAGGGCGACTATGCCGGAGCACTGAAGATCCAGGACCGGCTGGTGCCGCTGCATGACGCCATCTTCAAGGAGCCGGGCCTCGCCGGCGCCAAGCATGGCCTCAAGCTGCTCGGCCGCCTCGAAGAGGAGGTGCGCCTGCCGCTGATGCCGGTGACGGCGGCGACCGGGAAGGTGATCCGCGATGCCATGGTCCATGCCGGCGTGATCAATTGAACGCCAAAAAATGACGCAATATCAACATACTGTGGCATTCTTTTGATCTGAAGTTTAACTTTAAGTTGGCGCGTTTTGTCCCGTGAGCGGGCTTGGCGAGCCAATCGTTCAATGACCTTCCTTGTCGCGTTTCCGGACGGCGAACCGGCCTCCACTTCGCCTGGAAACGCTCTATATGAGTTCCATGGCTGCCAAAGACGAGCGCCGTTTCAAGACGGTCGCGGAAAACCGCAAGGCGCGGTTCAACTATCAGATCGAGGATACTTTCGAGGCCGGGATCGTGCTGACCGGCAGCGAGGTCAAATCGCTGCGCACCGGCAAGGCGACGATCGCCGAGTCATATGCCGACGCCAAGGGCGGTGAGATCTGGCTCGTCAACGCCAATATCCCGGAATACGTCCAGGCGCACCGCGAGAACCACGCTCCCAAGCGTTTGCGCAAGCTGCTTCTGCACGACCGGCAGATTCACAAGCTGGCCAATGCGGTCGAGCGCGAGGGCATGACCATCGTGCCGCTCAAGCTCTATTTCAACGAGAAGGGCCGCGCCAAGATCGAGATCGCGCTCGCCAAGGGCAAGAAGCTCCACGACAAGCGTGAGGCCGACAAGAAGCGCACCTGGAACCGCGAGAAGAGCCGGCTGTTGCGGGACAGGGGCTAGAGCCTTTCCGGCTTTGATGGAATCAAAGCCGGGGCTCTAGCTTTTTGTTTTGACGCGTTTTCTTCACGCGAACCGGTTTCCACTTCGCTCGAAAACGCTCTAAAGGGCGCTTCACCCGCCCGCAATGTTGCTGCCGCACAGCACGGTGCCGACCGTTCGGCCCGCAAATGCCTTTCCATGCTCGAGCAGCGCGGCAATGCCGGCCACGCCAGCCGGCTCGACAATGAGGCCGTAGTGGTCGCGGCAGAACGCCATCGCGGCACGGAGACTTTGCTCGTCGACCGCCAGAACCTCGTCGACGACGTCCCGCATGCAGTCGAGCGCGTAAGGAACCGGCTCGCGCACCGCGATCCCGTCGGCGATGGTCGCCGCCGTCGCCGTCGTTTCCAGCCTCGCATTGTCGAATGACAGCTTCATCGCGGGCGCCGCCGCCGCGACAACGCCGATGACGCGGCAGGCGGGTGAGGCTGTCTTCAGCCACGCGCCCATGCCGGTGAGCAGGGCGCCATTACCCAGCGGGATGAGGGCGGCCTCCAGAGCAACGCCGCGCTGGCGGAAGGCCTCGGTCATTTCCAGGGCGATGGTGCCGGCGCCTTCGGCGATTTCCGGGCCGGCGCCGTCTTCGACAAAGGTCAGGCTGTTCGTCGCCGCGTAGGCGCGCGCGGCGCCTTTGGCGCCGTCGAAGTCGTTGCCCTCCAGGATCACCTTGGCGCCGAGGCGGCTCATGGCGTCGATCTTGCGCCGGTTGGCGTTTGTGGCCGCGAAGATGACGGCTTCGCGCCCCCGTTTGGCGGCCGCATAAGCGAGGCCCTGACCGAAATTACCGGCCGACGCGGCGACGACCGTGCCGACGGAAGCCGGTTGCGCCGCCATGAAGTAGTCGGTGCCACGTCCCTTGAACGAGCGGATCGGGTTGAGCGTCTCGACCTTGGCGAAGAGACGAAGGCCGAGTGCGTCGTCAGCGGTATGGTGCGTCATCAGGGGCGAGCCGGTGAAGACCGGATCGATGAGACGCGCAGCTTTGGCGATATTATCGGCGGAAGGAGGCGGCGGTGACTTCATCTCTAAATGTTAGGTCCATAAAAACTTGTCATCAATGCCGCCGACGACGGGAAGCGGCGTATCTGGTAAGTAGGCGCGCGCCAACGAGGAGATTTCAATGACCCGCCGCATCGGCATGCTGATCTTCCCGCGCCTGACACAGCTCGACATGACCGGGCCATATGAAGTGCTGGCGCGGCTGCCGGACACCACGGTCGAGCTCATCGCGCGAACGCTCGAGCCCGTCACCACCGATCGCGGCATGAAGATCGTGCCGACCACGACCTATGACGCCTGTCCGCCGCTCGATATCATCATGGTGCCCGGCGGACCCGGCCAGCAGGATCTGATGGAAGACGAGGTGGTGCTCGATTTCCTGCGCAAGCAGGCGGCCTCCGCGAAATACGTCACGTCGGTCTGCACCGGCTCGCTGGTGCTGGGCGCCGCCGGGCTGCTGAAAGGCAAGCGCGCGACCTGCCACTGGGCGGCGCTCGAGCATCTCAAGCCGCTCGGTGCCATTCCAGTTGCCGAGAAGGTCGTGGTTGACGGCAATGTCGTGACCGGCGCCGGTGTTACCTCGGGGATCGATTTTGCGCTGTCGCTGGCGGCGATTCTCGAAGGCGAGGCGCTGGCGCGCGAGATCCAGTTGCAGATCGAATACGACCCGGCGCCGCCTTTCGACAGCGGCTCGCCGAAAACCGCACAGCCGGCAACGCTGGCCGCACTCAAGGCCAAGCTGACCAAACTGAACGAAGACCGGCGCGAGGTCGCGGCCCGGGTCGGCCGCAAACTCGGCACCGCTGTTTAAGTGAGCGCGAGAGCGTGGTGCTACTGCACCACGCCACAGGCGATGCGGCCGCCGGCATCGCCGGTCGGATCGGTTTTGTAGTCGTCGGTGCCGGCGTGGATGACGAGGGCCGAGCCATCGGCGTCGAGCAGCGAATTCGGCTTGCCCTTGTCCAGCGTGACCGCAGCGTTCAGCACCTCGATCGTCAGGTCGCCGCTTTGCGGAATATGCAAATTCGGCATGTCGCCGGCATGCGCGCCTTCATTCGCCATTAGACCGTGCTTCTTGTTGTCCGGATTGAAATGGCCGCCGGCTGAGGTAAAGGGCGGCTCGCATTTGCCGACGGCGTGGACGTGGAACGCGTGTTCGCCCGGCGGCAGGCCTTTCACTGAAAGATTGATGAGTACGCCGCGCGGCGTTTGCATCAGATTGGCCGAGCCGACTTCCTTGCCCTGGGCGTCTTTTAGCGGCGCGCTGGCGGTCTGCGCAGTTGCGGGCAGGGCGATCGCGAGAGTTACGGCTGCGGCGAAGCTCGCCGTCAGAAGTCGATTACGCTTGTCCATGTGTCGCTCCCTGGAATTGGTTGTTGCGGCTGGTGCCGGCAGGACGGATTGGCGTTCGGTCTTGTGGTAACGATCCGTGCGCCGGAACGTTTCCCACCGCAAGGCCATGGAACCGCGGCTTTGCGTCATCTGCGTGTCCATCGGCTCAGTCCGTTAGAGGGTTCCGCTGTCCAGATACCCGCGCACTTGTTTGAATACGGCGCGGAACATCTCCGGCGTCAGAACGCCGGTGTTTGTATTGTAGCGCGAGCAGTGATAGCTCGAAAAAAGCTCGATCTGCCCGAGCCGGTAATGGCCGCCGTGCTTGAACGGATGCCCCGATTTCTTCGCCGCGAAGGCCGACAACACGGTGCCATGCGCGACCGCGCCGAGCGCAACAATGGCGCGCAGGTTGGTCATTTCCGCGATGGTGTCCTTGAAGAAGTCGCGGCAGGTATTGATTTCGGCAGGCGTCGGCTTGTTCTCCGGCGGCACGCACCGCACCGCATTGGTGATGCGGCAGTCGATCAGCGCGAGGCCGTCGTCGATGCGGGCATCGAACTTTCCATTGGCAAAGCCAAAGCGCGACAGGGTGTCGTAGAGCAGGTCACCGGCGTAGTCGCCGGTGAAGGGGCGGCCGGTGCGGTTGGCGCCTTGCACGCCCGGCGCCAGGCCGACGATCATCAGGCGTGCATCGGCCGGCCCGAAGGAGGGCACCGGAGCGTTGAACCAGTCGGGTTGCTTGACGCGGCAGTCATTCCGATAGGCGACAAGGCGCGGGCAGCGCGGGCAGTCGCGGCCCGGCTTGCCGCTGTCCGGCCAATCGTATCCATCAGGTTTTGTTGCGGTGGAGCGCGCCACGGCACGCTCCCACTAGCTTTGGCGGCTTCGGCGCGTTTTCGTCACGCGAACGGTTCCCACGGTGCCGTAAAACGCGTTGCTCAATCCTCGAAATCTTCGTCGGCGGCGCCAGCCCGCTGCGGCGCCGGTCCGCGCTGCAGGAACTGCGGTGTGTGGCTGCCATGGCCCGGACCATGTCCGGCGTCAGCCGGGTCACGCGTGCGCATGGGCCGTTCGGACGGATCACGGCCGATCTTGCTCTGCAGGCTCATCAGGTCGACGAAGACGTCGGCCTGGCGGCGCAACTCGTCGGCGACCATCGGCGGCTGCGTAGTAACCGTCGAAACGACGGTGACGCGCACGCCCTTGCGCTGCACGGCTTCGACCAGACGGGTGAAGTCGCCATCGCCAGAGAACAGCACGATGTGGTCGACATTGCTGGCGGTCTCCATGGCATCGACGGCGAGTTCGATATCCATGTTGCCCTTGACCTTGCGGCGGCCGGTCTGGTCGACGAATTCTTTGGTCGCCTTGGTGACGACGGCGTAGCCGTTGTAATCGAGCCAGTCGATCAGCGGGCGAATCGATGAGTATTCCTGATCCTCGATGATCGCGGTGTAATAGAAGGCCCGCAGCAGATATCCGCGCGACTGGAATTCCTTCAGCAGTTTCTTGTAGTCGATGTCGAAACCGAGGGATTTGGCAGTGGCGTAGAGATTGGCGCCGTCAATAAACAAAGCGAATTTTTCGCCGGTCATGGTCAGGTCCTGTGGTCCTTAAAGTCGCCGCTGTGCGTCGCGGACAGTTTCATGCCGAATGCGGCGTCAGCCGGGCGCACGCGCCGAGCGCGGGCCGAAAAGCCTGTGGAGAGGGCTGATCTGGGTATCAACGGCACGTGATGAACAATTCTGTTGGCACCCGCGCAATCGAAGCCGCCACCGATAATACCTTCGGCCGGCCTTCCTTGCGGTCGCTAGCCGTTCGCTAACAGGAAGATGGGGCCAAACCAAGACAAAAAAGGGTTGAAAAACACGGTCGCAGAGGATAGGTAGCCCCTAATCTCGAAATTATACCATTTTGAGGAGTGACGAGCCGATGGCCCGTGTCACCGTAGAAGACTGCATCGACAAGGTTGAGAACCGTTTCGATCTCGTGCTTTTGGCGAGCCACCGCGCCCGCATGATTTCGTCGGGCTCGCAGATCACCGTCGATCGCGACAACGACAAGAACCCGGTCGTGTCGCTGCGCGAAATCGCGGAAACCACCGTTTCCCCGGGCGATCTGAAGGAAGACCTGATCCATTCGCTGCAGAAATACGTCGAAGTGGACGAGCCCGAGCCCGAAGCGCCGCTCATCGGCGCCGGCGTCGATTCGGACGACACCGATATGGTCGTCCCAGACCGCATGACCGAGGAAGAGCTGCTCAAGGGCCTCGAGGGCCTGGCCCCGCCGGAAGAGGTCCCGGAAGACGACGCCGAGTAAGCGCCGTCCGTCAGCGTAAATTTGGGGTAAAGGCCCGGCCGCTGTGCCGGGCCTTTGTCGTTTGGGACGTTCGCCGGCGAGGGGCGGGCTGTCGTCCCGTCCGGCGCGCCTGCGGGTAAATGATTAAGCAGAGTGCAACACCGCTTGCGGCTCCGCGAAATTGACGTGATATCTATGTCATGATGGGCCGCCGGGGCCTTTGAGACGCGTCTTCGGCGGTATTTTAAGGCTGGAACCGACCGAATGCGCACGCGCTCCGACCTTCCGCGCATGCAGAGCCAGGCATTGACCCGGGCGCCGCTGCACGCGCCGCCGGTTCCCCCGCCGTCGCCGGAAAAGGCCGCCCCGCGCAAGCCGCAGATGATGCGGCAGTACGATCTGATCGAACGGGTCCGCGCCTATAACCCGAACAGCGACGAAGCGCTGCTCAATCGCGCCTATGTCTATGCCATGAAGGCGCATGGCGATCAGCGCCGCGCCTCGGGCGATCCGTATTTCTCGCACCCGATCGAAGTCGCGGCGATCCTGACCGACCTCAAGCTCGACGATGCGACCATCGCCGCCGCACTGCTGCACGACACGATCGAGGACACCGATGCGACCCGCGCCGACATCGACCAGTTGTTCGGCAAGGACATCGGCGCGCTGGTCGAGGGCCTGACCAAGCTCAAGAAGCTCGATCTCGTCACCAAGGAGGCCAAGCAGGCGGAAAACCTGCGCAAGCTTCTGCTCGCCATCGTCGACGACGTGCGCGTGCTGCTGATCAAGCTGGCCGACCGCCTGCACAATATGCGGACGCTGGAATACATGCCGCCCGCCTCGCGCCGGCGCACGGCGGAGGAGACGCTGGAAATCTATGCGCCGCTCGCCGGCCGCATGGGCATGCACGAGATGCGCGAGGAGCTCGACGACCTGGCGTTCCGGGAACTTTATCCCGACGCCTATCAGGTCGTTACGGCTCGGCTCGATTCCATCGCCGCGCTCAACGCGCAATTGATCTCCGAGATCGAACAGCAGCTCACGCGCAAGCTCGCCGAGCGCGGCATCACCGCCGCCGTTTCCGGGCGGCGCAAACGCGCTTATTCGGTGTGGCGCAAGATGGAGCGCAAGGGCGTCGGCTTCGAGCAATTGTCCGACATCTACGGCTTCCGCGTCATCGTCGGCAACGTGACCGAATGCTACCAGGCGCTCGGCATCGTGCATACGACCTGGCCGATGGTGCCGACGCGGTTCAAGGACTACATCTCGACGCCGAAGGCCAACGACTATCGCTCGCTCCACACCACGGTGATCGGGCCGGGCAAGCAGCGCGTCGAGCTGCAGATCCGCTCCAAGGAAATGCACCAGATCGCCGAATACGGCATCGCCGCGCACGCGCTCTACAAGGACGGGGTCGGCACGCCGACCGAAATGCTGTCGCGGGAATCGAGCGCTTATGCCTGGCTGCGGCGCACCATCGAGGCGCTGGCGGAAGCGTCTAACCCGGAAGAATTCCTCGAGCACACCAAGCTCGAGCTGTTCCACGACCAGGTGTTCTGCTTCACGCCGAAGGGCAAGCTGATCGCGCTGCCGCGCAAGGCAACGCCGATCGACTTTGCCTATGCCGTGCATACCGATGTCGGCAACACCGCCGTGGGCTCGAAGATCAACGGCAAGATCGCGCCGCTCACGTCGGAATTGATGAATGGCGACGAGGTCGAAATCCTCACCTCCAAGGCGCAGTTGTCGCCGCCGTCGGCTTGGGAGGCGCTAGTCGTCACTGGCAAGGCGCGCGCGGCGATCCGGCGCGCAACGCGCACCGCGGTCCGCGAGCAATATGCGGGCCTGGGGCGCCGCATCGTCGAGCGTCTGTTCCAGCGTGCCAAGATCGCCTATTCGGACGAGAAGTTGACCGGTGCGCTGCCGCGACTGGCGCGCTCGTCACTTGAGGACGTGATGGCGGCGGTTGGGCGCAGCGAACTCAAAGCTTCCGATGTCGCCCGCGCCATGTATCCCGACTACAAGGAAGAGCGCGCAGCAGCCAATGCGGCGCGGCCGAAGCCGGAGACCGGCAGCGGCTGGTTCGGTCTGCGCAAGCTGACTTCGGTGAAATTCAAGGTGCCGGACGCGACCGGGCCTGCGATTCCGATCCGCGGCATCAACGGCGACCTGCCGGTGCGCTTCGCGCCCGAGGGCGGGGCCGTGCCGGGCGACCGCATTGTCGGTATCATCTCGCCGGGCGAGGGCATCACCATCTATCCGATCCAGTCGCCGGCGCTCGCCGAGTTCGAGGACAAGCCGGAGCGCTGGCTCGACGTGCGTTGGGACGCCGAAGAGTCGGTGCGGCGTTTTCCGGCGCGCATCACGGTGCAATCGGCCAACGAGCCCGGTTCGCTGGCGCAGATCGCGCAGGTCATCGCCGAGCATGACGGCAATATCGACAACATCGCCATGACGCGCCGCGCGCCGGACTTCACCGATGTGCTGATCGATCTGGAGGTGTATGACCTGAAGCACCTTAACGACATCCTGTCGCAATTGAGGGTGAAACCGATGGTCGCCAAGGCGGAGCGCGTGAATGGGTAAGCCGTTACGGTTGGGCGTGAACGTCGACCACGTCGCCACCATCCGCAATGCGCGCGGCGGCCGGCATCCCGATCCGGTGCGCGCCGCCAAGCTGGCGATTGCCGCCGGCTGTGACGGCATCACCGCGCATCTGCGTGAGGACCGCCGCCATATCCGCGACGACGACATGGCGAGGCTGAAAGCCGAGATCGACAAGCCCTTGAATTTCGAAATGGCGGCGACCGACGAGATGGTGGCGCTGGCGCTCAAGACGCAGCCGCATGCCTGCTGCCTGGTGCCGGAAAAGCGCGAGGAGCGCACCACCGAAGGTGGCCTCGATGCCGCCGGCCAGCAGGCCCATCTCAAGCCCGTGATTCACAAGCTCAAGCACGCCGGCATTCGCGTATCGCTGTTCATCGGCGCGCAGCCGGAGCAGATCGAGACCGCCGCGGCGCTCGGCGCGCCGGTCATCGAGATTCACACCGGCGCCTGGTGCGAGGCTTTGGCCGACGGCCACAGGGAAAAGGCGCAGGCCGAGTGGCAGGCGATCGTGAAGGGCGCCGAACTTGCCGCCGGTCTTGGTCTCGAGGTCCATGCCGGCCACGGCCTCGACTACGCCACAGCCGAGGAGATCGCGGCGCTGCCGCAGATCGTCGAGCTCAATATCGGCCATTTCCTGATCGGCGAGGCGGTGTTCGAGGGTTTGACCGAGACCATCAAGTTCATGCGCGCCGCTATGGGTCGCGGCCGGGCCCGCATATCCCGATGATCGTTGGTCTCGGCTCCGACCTCTGCGACGCGCGCCGCATCGCCAAGACCATCGAACGCCACGGCGAGCGCTTCCTGTCGCGCATCTTCACGCCGATCGAGCGCGAAAAGGCCGACCGCCGCAAGAACCGGATCGAGACCTATGCCAAGCGTTTTGCCGCCAAGGAGGCCTGCGCCAAGGCGTTGGGCACCGGGATGAGCCATGGTGTGTTCTGGCGCGACATGGGGGTGGTCAATCTGCCGGGCGGCCGGCCGACGCTGCGGCTGACCGGGGGGGCGCTGCGCCGGCTCCAGGAACTCGTACCGCCGGGTCACGAGGCCCGCATCGACCTTTCCATGACGGACGAGGGGCCGCTGGCGCAGGCCATCGTCATCATCCAGGCGATTCCCGTCGCTAACCTGGCGGACTCCCGCTAAGGCGGATAAACCGATATTGTCCAGTGGGTTACGCCCTATTTTGAGGGAACTTCATTGCACTGCATAAGGCCAGCGGCTACAAGACCGCCGGGGCGCTTTGCGGACCTTTATCGCGTTCGCATCAGCCAGGACCGAAAGGCGCAATGAGCGTGACATCCAGCAAGCGGCACGAAGGCGGCGTCGGCGAAACGATCCGCGTCATCTTTCACGCGTTGATCATTGCACTCGTGATCCGCACGTTTCTGTTCCAGCCTTTCAACATCCCATCCGGCTCGATGAAGGCGACCTTGCTGGTCGGGGACTATCTGTTCGTCTCGAAATACTCCTACGGCTACAGCCAGTACTCGCTGCCGCTGTCGCTGCCATTGTTCTCGGGGCGCATTCCCGGCGGCATGATGCCGGAGCGCGGCGACGTGGTCGTCTTCCGTCTGCCGTCGGACACCTCGACCGACTACATCAAGCGCGTCATCGGACTGCCGGGCGACAAGATCCGCGTCACCGACGGCGTCGTGTCGATCAATGGTGCGCCGGTGAAGATGGATCGCATTGCCGACTTCGTCGGCGAGGCGGCCTGTCCCAACCCGTTCATCGACCGCGTCAAACAATGGCGCGAGACGCTGCCGAACGGCGTGACGCATAACGTGCTCGATTGCTCGACCGATCACTCGCGCTTTCCGCAGACCACCGAAGAATACGTCGTGCCGCCCGGCTATTATTTCATGATGGGCGACAACCGCGACAATTCGACCGACAGTCGTTTCTCATCGGTCGGCTTCGTGCCGTTCGAGAACTTCGTCGGCAAGGCGCAGATCATCTTCTTCTCGGTCAATGAAGGCGAACAGGCCTGGCAGTTCTGGCGGTGGCCGGTCTCGGTGCGCTGGAACAGGCTGTTCACGATCGTCCGATGAGCCGCAAGGTTAAAGACCGTTCGGGTCTCGAGGCGAGGATCGGCTACAGCTTTTCCGACAAGTCGCTGCTCGAGCGCGCGTTGACGCACATCTCGGCTTTGTCGGGCGGCCCGCAGAACCGCGTGTCGAGCTATCAGCGGCTCGAGTTTCTCGGCGATCACGTGCTCGGCCTCGTCATCTCCGACATGCTCTACCGCAACTTTCCGAAGGCGAACGAGGGCGAACTGTCGAAGCGGCTCGCCGATTTGGTGCGCAAGGAAACCTGCGCCGCGGTTGCGAAAGACATGGACCTCGGCCCTGAACTGCGGCTGGGTAATTCGGAGTCGCATGCCGGCGGCCGCCTGCGCACCACGATCCTCGCCGATGCCTGCGAGGGGCTGGTCGGCGCCGTCTTCGTCGATGGCGGCTATCCGGCCGCCGAGGCGCTGATTGCCAAGTTCTGGCAGGATCGCATGGTGCAGTCGGTCAAGCCGACGCGCGACGCCAAGACCATGCTGCAGGAATGGGCGCAGGCGCGCGGCCTGCCGACCCCGGCCTACAAGGAAGTGGCGCGCACCGGGCCGCATCACGATCCGCAGTTCAGGGTCGCGGTGCTGCTGCCGGACAAGCCGCCGGCCGAAGGCGTTGGGGCCTCCAAACGCGCGGCCGAGCAGGCGGCAGCGGCGGCCATGTTGACAAGCGTCGGCGTAAAGCTGGACAAGGCCTGATGGCAGAACAAATCACGGCCGGCGCGGAACCGGGCGCAGGCACGCGCTGCGGCTTCGTTGCGCTGATCGGCGCACCCAATGCCGGCAAGTCGACTTTGCTCAATGCGCTGGTTGGTTCCAAGGTCACCATCGTCTCGCACAAGGTGCAGACGACGCGGGCGCTGATCCGCGGCATTAGCGTCGAAGGTTCATCGCAGATTATCTTCGTGGATACGCCTGGCATCTTCGCGCCGAAGCGGCGGCTCGACCGCGCCATGGTGACGACGGCGTGGAGCGGGGCGCACGAAGCCGATCTCACCGCGGTGCTGGTCGACGCGCGCAAGGGGCTGGACGAAGACATCGAGCCGATCCTCGATCGTCTCAAGGAGGTGAAGGGGCCGAAGATCCTGATCCTCAACAAGATCGATGTCGTGCCGCGCGACAGCCTGCTTGGCCTCGCCAAGGCGGCGAACGAGAAGGCCAAGTTCGAGACCACCTTCATGATCTCGGCGCTCAAGAGCGACGGCGTGGTCGATTTGAAAAAGTGGCTGGCCGAGCGCATGCCGGCAGGCCCGTGGCTCTATCCCGAAGACCAGATCGCCGACGCGCCGATGCGCCAGCTTGCCGCCGAGATCACGCGCGAAAAGCTGTTCGAGCGCCTGCACCAGGAACTGCCATATCACTCCACGGTCGAGACCGAGCAGTGGAAGGAACTGCGCGGCGGCGACGTGCGCATCGAGCAGACGATCTATGTCGAGCGCGAAAGCCAGCGCAAGATCGTCATCGGCAAGGGCGGGCAGACGCTGCGCGCCATTGGCGAAGCGGCGCGCAAGGACATCGCCGAGATCGCCGACGCCAAGGTGCACCTGTTCCTGTTCGTGAAAGTGCGTGAGGGCTGGGGCGACGACCCGGAGCGCTATCGGGCGATGGGGCTGGAGTTTCCGAGGGAGTGATGTGTCGTCCCCGCGCATAGCCGCCCGAAGGACGGCGTTCTTTCCGAACGCCTATGGGCGGGGACCCATACGTCGCAGCGTTACCTTGTGGCACGAAATGAAACGGTTTTTATTCGAGATTGTGCGCCGTCGTTAGCTCAGGGGTTATGGGTCCCCGCTTTCGCGGGGACGACAAAGAAATGCAATGGACCGATGAAGGCATCGTGATCGGCGTGCGGCGGCACGGGGAGGCATCCGCCATCCTCGAACTGATGACGCGCGAGCACGGCCGCCATGTCGGCATGGTGCGCGGTGGTTTCGGTTCGCGCATGAAACCGGTGCTGCAGCCTGGCAATAGCGTCTCTGCCACCTGGCGCGCACGGCTCGAAGACCACATGGGTAACTATACGATCGAGCCGCTGCGCCAGCGAGCGTCCAATTATTTCGCCGCGCCCCATGCGATTTACGGCGTCTCGCATCTCGCCGCGCTGATGCGCCTCTTGCCCGAACGCGATCCGCATGAGGGCCTGTTCAACGAATTCCAGACGATCCTCGACCGCCTCGAGGATGCCGCCTGGGCCGCGCCGCAGGTCGCGCGCTTCGAGATGCAGTTGCTGTCGGAGCTGGGCTTCGGCCTCGACCTTGAAGAATGCGCGGCGACCGGTGCCACCGAGGACCTGATCTATGTGTCGCCGAAGTCCGGGCGGGCGGTGTCGCGCGAGGCGGGCGCGCCTTACGCCGACCGGATGTTCAAGCTGCCGCCGTTCCTGATCGATGCGGGAGTCAGTCCCAATGGCAGCGATCTCGACGATGGGTTCAAGCTGACCGGCTTTTTCCTCGCGCGTCACGTGCTGGAGCCGCGCGGCATGCAGCTCGCCGACGAGCGTATGCATTTCCTCGCCGCGCTGGCGCGGGCGGTGCCCAAGGTCGCCTGAAAGCGGTTGCGAAATGAAAAGGCCCGGCGTCGCCGCCGGGCCTTTGCATGTGAGATGAACGTCGCGTTTACCAGACGCGCCGACAGACGCGCTCGTAGTGGCAGCGGCGACCATAGGGAGTCCAGCGGCAGACGCGGACGTTATGGCAACGCACCCGCGGACGGCGGTGATAACGATAGTACTGCGTCTGCTCAACCAGGTTCTGCCCGGTGATGGCCGCGTTGATGTCCGCGATCGGGGCGGCGCTGGCCGGAGCTGCGGCCAGTCCAAGGCCGATGGCAAACAGGGACGAAAGGATCAAGGCGCGCATTGCATTTTCCTCCTGCTAGACCGTGCCGCGACCTGCGGCTGGTATTATTTCAATAATGCCGGTCCCCAAGGTTCCCGGCTGTGACATAGATCACAACATCATGGCACAGTTCCTCGGCGACCCCGGTACCGGATCATGGTTCCGGCGCGGTCGCCGCAGCAATGAACGCCTGATGTTGCTGCCGGTTCAAAAACTAAACGGCAAAACTCGAAAATTTGCTGGCCGGGGCGTTCATCAGCCATTCATCGCCCGAATCCCCGGGTCCAAAAGCGGGCCACGCCGGGGGTCTTGTTCGGCCCGCGGCCCCGCAGTATCCCGTGCCGCATGGCAAAAAAAGTGATTCCCCCCAATAACGGCGGCCCGCCGGGCGGCATCGTCGAACCGGTTGCGTTGCAGTCGGCGCTGGAAGAGCGCTACCTCGCTTACGCGCTGTCCACGATCATGAACCGCGCGCTGCCCGATGCGCGCGACGGCCTCAAGCCGGTGCACCGCCGCATCCTGCACGTGATGCGCAGCCTGCGACTCGATCCCGGCGCGGCGTTCAAGAAGTCGGCCAAGGTGGTCGGCGACGTGATGGGTAACTTCCATCCGCACGGCGACCAGGCGATTTACGACGCGATGGTGCGTCTGGCGCAGGACTTCGCACAGCGTTACCCGCTGGTCGACGGTCAGGGCAACTTCGGCAATATCGACGGCGATAACGCCGCGGCGATGCGCTATACGGAATCGCGTCTCACCGATGTCGCCAAGCTTCTGCTCGACGGTCTCGACGAGGACGCCGTCGATTTCCGGCCCAGCTATGATGGCTCCAACGAAGAGCCGGTGGTGCTGCCGGCGGCGATTCCCAATCTCTTGGCCAACGGCTCGCAGGGCATCGCGGTCGGCATGGCGACGTCGATCCCGCCGCACAACATCGCGGAACTCGCCGACGCTGCGCTGCATCTGATCGAGACGCCGAATGCGCGCTCGAAGACGCTGCTTAAATACGTCAAGGGTCCGGATTTCCCGACTGGCGGCATCATTGTCGATCCGCCGGAAGCGATTGCCGAAGCCTACAATACGGGCCGCGGCTCGTTCCGCGTCCGTGCCAAGTGGTCGGTGGAGGAGGGCTCGCGCGGCACCTACGTGATCGTCATCACCGAGATGCCGTGGCTGGTGCAGAAATCGCGTCTGGTCGAGAAGCTCGCCGAGCTGCTCAACGAGCGCAAGCTGCCGCTGGTCGCCGACATCCGCGATGAATCGGCCGAGGACGTCCGTCTCGTTATCGAGCCGCGCGCCCGCACCGTCGACGCCACCATCCTGATGGAGTCGCTGTTCAAGCTCACCGAGCTTGAAACGCGCATTCCGCTCAACATGAACGTGTTGGTGAAGGGCCGCATCCCCAAGGTGCTGGGGCTCGCCGAAGCGCTGACGGAGTGGCTGGAGCACCGCCGCGATGTTTTGCTGCGCCGGTCCAAGCATCGGCTGGCCGAGATCGAGCATCGCCTCGAAGTGCTGGGCGGCTATCTGGTCGCCTATCTCAACCTCGACAAGGTCATCAAGATCATCCGCACCGAGGACGAGCCCAAGCCCGTCCTGATGAAGACCTTCAAGATCACCGAGGTGCAGGCCGACGCCATCCTCAACATGCGGCTGCGCAACTTGCGCAAGCTGGAGGAAATGGAAATCCGCGGCGAGGAGAAGCGCCTCAACGAGGAGCGCGCCGGTCTCAAGAAGCTGATTGGCTCGACCGATCTGCAGTGGAAAGCGATCGCCGCGCAGGTCAAGGAACTCAAGACCCAATTCGGGCCCAAGACCGAGCTTGGCAGGCGCCGCACCGAATTCTCGACCGCCCCCGAGCACGACGAGGCCGCGATCGAGGAGGCGCTCGCCGTGCGCGAGCCGATCACGGTCGTGGTGTCGGAAAAGGGCTGGATCCGCGCGCTGCGCGGCCATCAGTTCGATCTGTCCGGTGTCTCGTTCAAGACCGACGACGCGCTGAAATTCGCGTTCCAGACCGAGACCACGGCGAAGATCCTGATCTTCGCCGGCAACGGCAAGTTCTACACCCTCGATGCGTCGAAGCTGCCGGGCGGCCGCGGCCACGGCGAGCCGATCCGTATGTTCTTCGATATCGAGGCGGATTACGACATCGTCGCGGGCCTCGCTTATCAGGGTGGCCGCAAGTTCATCGTCGTCAGCTATGACGGCAACGGCTTCATCGTGCCCGAGGACGAATGCCTCGGCACGACGCGCAAGGGCAAGCAGGTGCTGAACCTGAAGGCGCCGGACAAGGCGGCGGCACTCAATGTGGTCGATGGCGACACCGTCGCGGTGATCGGCGAAAACCGCAAGATGGTCGTGTTCGGTCTCGATCAGGTGCCGGAGATGACCAAGGGCCGCGGTGTGCGTTTGCAGCGCTATCTGCAGAAGGGCCTGTCCGACATCACCACGTTCAAGGCCGCCGACGGCCTGTCCTGGGTCGACGGGGCAGGGCGCACGCAGACCATGACGATGAAGGACCTCAAGGACTGGCGCGGCAACCGCGCCGATGCCGGCCGCATCGCGCAGGGCCTGCCGAAGAACAACAAGTTCCGCGGCGCACCGGCGGCGAAGAAGAGCGACGAGGGCTGAACCTCAAACTCCGTTCGTTCCCGCGAAAGCGGGAACCCAGTTAAACCGCAAAGTCCGCCTGCGACAATCTGGGCCCCCGCTTTCGCGCGGACGAACGGTGGTGGTGCTTCGCCTGGCGTTCGTGTTCGCCCGCAATATCTTCCACACACCGTGTGCGGTCGCGACGGCACGTGGGCCCCGCCGCGCGCGCATGCCTCAGCTCACCACGAACACCAGCGACTGCTGAGCCTTTTCCAGCAGCGCCGTGGCGGTATCGCCGAAGAACAGTTTCTCGCCGGGCCGGCGGCCGGCGCCCATGATGATGACATTGTGCTTGCGCCGCGCGGCTTCGCGCAGGATCGCATCGCCGGCCGCTTTCTCGGTGCGCACCGCCGTGCGGACGTCCACCGAAAAGCTCTCGGCCAAGGCTGAGATGTCCTTGAGGATGGCCTCCTCGGCGCGGCGCGACCGCGCCTTGCCCTGCGGCGCGACATAGATCGCCGTGAGCGGAGCTTTGGTGGCGCGCGCGATCGCAACCGCGACCTCGGCGGCGCGGCGCGACACCTCGGTGCCGTTGACCGGCAACAGGATGCTGACGGTGCCGTGCAGCGGGTGCTTGCGATGTTCCTCGCGGGCATCGGCGATGAGCAGGGGGCCTTCGAATCCAGTGGCCAGTTTGGTCACTGCATCGGAGAAGTGGTTGGTGCGCGCCACCATCTTGTCGATGCCGAGGATCATGGCGCCGTAGCCTTTCGCCGCTTCCTCGGCGACGATCTCGGCGGTCGGCTTGCCGACCAAAGTGCTGACCTCGAGCGACAATAGGCTTTGCTCTTCAAGGGTTTTGGTGGCCTCGGCGCGTTCGGCCACTTCCTGAACGATGGACGCGGCGTCCTTGGCCTTGGCAGCTTCCTGCTTGACGCGCTTTTTGTCGTCGATGTCCCCTTCGGTGATGTGCATCACCGTCGTCGGCATTTCGTGGGTGGCGGCGACGATACCGGCAAGCCTTGTCGCGAAGGTGCCGTTGGTGGATTCATCGACTGCCAGCAGCAGCCGCTCGATATTGGCGAGAAAGCCCTGGCTTTCGATTTCCTCACGCTCCAGTCGTTGCTTCTCTTCCTTGCTCAAAGGAATGCGCGATAGCGCCCAGCGCAAGGTCGGCGGCATGGCAAGTGTCGTGACCACCGCCATGGTGACGATCATGGTGAAAAGGTTCTGGGTCAGCGCGCCCATCGACAGGCCGACTGTCGCGATGATGACTTCGGTTGAGCCGCGCGCATTCATGCCGCAGGCCAGCGCAAAGCCTTCGCGCTTGGTCAGGCCGCCAAGCTCGGCGCCGATGAAAGCGCCGCCGAACTTGCCGATACTGGCGATCAGGATGAGGCCGGCAGTGGCGAGCGCGATTTGCGGGTCGGCGAGAATGGTCAGGTCGGCCGACAGTCCAGCGAGGCCGAAGAACACCGGCGCGAAGAACGCCGTGATCAGCCCGCGCAATTGCTCGTCGATATGCTTGGTCAGGATTGGCGATTCACCGACCAGAATGCCGGCCACGAATGCGCCCAGCACCGAATGCACGCCAATGGCATGCGTTGTCAGCGCCATCACGCTCATGATGATGAGGATCGCGGTAATCACCGCGAAGTCGCTCTTGAGTACGTCGTTGGCCCAGCGGATAGCGAAGAACACCAGGCGCCGGCCGACGGTCAGACTCAGCACCATGAAAATGAAGGTGCCGACCACACTCTGCGCCAGCGACCAGGCATCGACTTCGCCATGCAGCGCCAGTGAGAAAATGATCGAGACGATGATCCAGCCGACGCTGTCATCGATGATGGCGGAGGCGAGGATCACCTGGCCGACATTGCGGCGCATGAAGTTCATTTCGCGCACCACCATGGCCACGATCTTCACCGAGGCGATCGACAGTGCGGTGCCGAGGAAGAGGGCGGTGATCAGGCGCCGGTCGGGATGCGGCAGCATGTGATCCGGAATGAAATAACCGAGCGCCACGCCGAAGCCGAACGGCACGACGATGCCCATCAATGACGCATAGACCGAGGCCTTGCCGGTGGCGCGCACCAGCCGCAGATCGGTCTCCATCCCGGTCAGCAGCAGCAGTAAGAGAATGCCGGCTTCGGAGATGCCCTGGAGCATGGCCTTCTGCTCCGGTGCCTGGGGGAACAAAGCGTGTTGGAAGTCGGGCCAGAGGAAGCCGAGGAAGGACGGGCCGAGCAGCAGGCCGGCGATGAGCTGCCCCATCACCGCCGGCTGGCCCATGCGGAGCATGGCCTCGCCGAGGAGGCGGCCGACAAGCATCAGTGCCACGAGCTGGGCAATGAAGATGACCTCGGACGGTCCTTTGGCGCCGCCGGCGGCCCAGGCCGGCATGCCCGCCGTGAAGAGGAGGGCGATGGCTCCGACGATGGCCCACCGGCCGGACACGGTGATTGGTCTTGTTGTCAGTGTCGCCCCCTGCGGCCTGGTGCCGGCCCGCCGCTACAACGGCCGTTTCCTGCCGGAGTTCCAATTTTTGCAATTGCAACTTATTCGCAATTAGACTATTTGAACGGGATTGCTACCCCGGCGAGCCGGCCTTCGCCGTCGCTTGACCCTAAGGCTGCCTATCCATGGATGCGATGTCGAATTCCCGGACTGAGCCACACCCAGGGCGCGATGGCTTCCGTTTCGCCCGCGTTGCCGCGGACCAGAAGAGCCTCGCCGAGGTCCATGCCAGCGTGCAGGTGCCCTTGGGCGGCTGGTGGTTGCGCCGGCTGCTGGCCTTCTCAGGCCCCGGTTACATGGTCTCGGTTGGCTACATGGACCCGGGCAACTGGGCGACCGATCTCGCGGGCGGCTCCAAGTTCGGTTACACGCTGCTCGCCGTCATCATGATCTCGAACCTGATGGCGATCCTGCTGCAGGCCTTGTCGGCGCGGCTCGGCATCGCCAGCGGACGCGATCTGGCGCAGGCCTGCCGCGACGCCTATCCGCGGCCCGTCGGCTATGTACTGTGGTTCGTCTGCGAACTTGCCATCATCGCCTGCGATCTGGCCGAAGTGATCGGCACAGCCATTGCTCTCAAGCTTCTGTTCGGCATCCCGCTGATCGGCGGCGCGCTCATCACCGCGCTTGATGCCTTCCTGGTGCTGATGCTGATGAGCCGCGGCTTTCGCTACCTCGAAGCCTTTATCATTGCGCTTCTGATCGTCATCGCGGTCTGCTTCGCCGTCCAGATCGCGCTGGCGGCCCCGCCGGTCGCCGCTGTCTTCAGCGGTTTCATTCCGTCGCCAGAGATCGTCACCAATCCGGAGATGCTCTACATCGCCATCGGTATCCTCGGCGCCACGGTGATGCCGCATAATCTCTATCTGCATTCCGCGGTCGTGCAGACGCGCGCCTATGAGCGGAGCGAAGATGGCAAGCGCAGCGCCATCCGCTGGGCGACCACGGACTCGACCATCGCGCTGATGCTGGCGCTGTTCGTCAACGCCAGCATTCTCATCGTTGCCGCGGCGGTGTTCCACAGCGCTGGCAAGGATGTCGCCGAAATCGAGGAAGCCTATGCGCTTTTGTCGCCACTGCTCGGCGTCGGCATCGCCTCGACCTTGTTCGCCGTCGCGCTGCTGGCCTCCGGCCTCAATTCGACGGTCACCGCGACGCTCGCCGGCCAGATCGTGATGGAGGGCTTCCTCCATATCCGCCTGCCGCACTGGATGCGGCGGCTCATCACCCGCGCCATCGCCATCGTGCCGGTGGTGTTCGTCACCGCGCTCTACGGCGAGAGCGGTACGGCCAAGCTGCTGATCGCCAGCCAGGTGGTGCTGTCGATGCAACTGCCCTTCGCCGTGATCCCTCTGGTGCAGTTCGTCTCGGACAAACGCAAGATGGGGGTGTTCACCATCGGCAAGCCGGTGGCGCTCCTGGCGTGGCTCGTCGCCGCTATCATCGTGGTGCTGAACGTGAAGCTGCTGATGGATACGTTTGCGGGCTAGGCGTCGTGCCCGGCCATGATGGGAAGACTCATTTATCCACCCGCGCCCATCCCGCCGGCATCAGGCGTTCCTGCGGCAGGAAGCGGCCCTTGTAATCCATCTTCTTCGAGCCTTGCACCCAGTAGCCGAGATAGACATAAGGCAGCCCCATCGCTTTGGCGCGCGCGATGTGGTCGAGGATCATGAAGGTGCCAAGCGAGCGGTGCGCCTCTTCCGGATTGAAGAAAGAATAGACCATCGACAGCCCGTCCGACAGGACGTCGGTCAGCGCCACCGCCATCAGTTCGCCGGCGCCGCGATGGGTGAAGCCTGAATCCGCGTCGCGCTTGCGGTAATTGACGACGCGGGTCTCGACATGGCTGTCCTCGACCATCATCGCGTAGTCGAGCACGGTCATGTCGGCCATGCCACCGTCGCGGTGGCGCGCATCGAGATAGGCCCGGAACACCGAATACTGCTCCGAGGTCGGCGCCGGCTCGCGCATGTCGCCGATGATGTCGTCGTTGAGTTCGAGATTGCGCCGCATGTTGCGCGACGGCGCAAAGTCGTTGACCACGACGCGCACCGAGACACAGGCGCGGCAGGTCTCGCAGGCGGGACGATAGGCGATCGACTGGCTGCGGCGGAAGCCGCCATGCGTGAGCAGGTCATTGAGTTCGCCCGCTCGCGCGCCGACCAGATGTGTGAACACCTTCCGCTCTTCCTGGCCCTTGAGATACGGGCAGGGCGACGGCGCGGTCAGATAGAATTGCGGCGTGTCGCGGGAATGCTGGGTCACGGCTTCCGGTCGGTTATTGGCCTGTCAGTCTGGCTCCGCAAGGGACTCGTTTCGCCTCCAGCATTGCGCGGTCCGGGCCCGGCGTCAAAGCGGTCACACCGGGCTGGTGGCGAAGCCGCGCAGAATGGCGGCCCGCTGCGGATTATTGATGATCACGGTACCGAGCAGGATGTCGTGCAGCAGCCGGCGGCGGCGGTTGAAGAATGCGACCAGCAGAATGAACGGCGTCAGCGCCGACACCGACACCCAGAACAGGATGACGTGGACGGCGCCGAGCACGAAATAGGCCGGGGCGCCGTACCAGGTGCGCATCTCCAGATCCATCACCCGCATGCCGATGGTGGCCGAGCGCTCGCCGGCGACGCCGAGGCCGAAATAGACGATCGCCCAGATCACCGAGGCCGGCGGCAGCAGCCAGTACAGCGCCCAGCCGAAGCCGAGTGTCACAATGCCGAACACGAAAATGACCATTGCCGCCAAGATGACCGGCGCGCCCACACAGACGAAATCGATCAGGAAGGCGATGATCCGGCGTGCCAGCACGCCTTCGAACAATTCCGGGTTCAGGTCCGGGTCATAAGCATGCGGCCGGACATCCATCGAAATTGACATAATCGGGTCCCCGAAGTCTGGTCTTGACCATCATAGCCCGAGATGGATCGTGGGCGAAGCCTTCGCAAGAGGCGGCGGCCGGTTGGCAGAGCACGGCAACCTGCGGCATGGTGTGCCAGAGCCGCAGGAATCGGAGCCTTTCGTGACCGTCACCATCGCCGATATCGAGGCCGCCCGAAAGGTTATCGCCGGGGCGGTGCTGCGCACGCCGATGCTGCCGGCGCCGCGCCTCTCGGCGCTCACCGGAGCGGAGGTGTTCGTGAAATACGAGAACCTCCAGGTCACCAACTCGTTCAAGGACCGCGGCGCGCTCAACAAGCTGTCGTCGCTGAGCGAGGCCGAGCGCCAGCGCGGCGTTGTCGCCATGTCGGCCGGCAACCACGCCCAGTCGGTCGCCTACCATGCCGCGCGCCTGGGCATCCCGGCGACCATCGTCATGCCGGTGACGACACCGCATGTGAAGGTCGCGGCGACGCGCTCGCACGGCGCCGAGGTGGTGCTGCACGGCGAGACGGTCGCCGACGCGCAGTCGCGCTGCGAGGCGATCATGGCCGAGCGGGGCATGACGCTCGTGCATCCTTACGACGACGAGAAGGTCATTGCCGGGCAGGGCACCATCGCACTCGAGATGTTCGAGGACGTGCCCGACCTCGACATGATGGTGATCCCAATCGGCGGTGGCGGGCTGATCTCCGGCAACGCCATTGCCGCCAAGGCGCGCAATCCGAAGATCGAAGTCATCGGCGCCGAGGCGCTGCTCTATCCGGCGGTGTGGAATGCGCTGGAGCATGGCAATCGGCCGATCGGTGGCCCAACGCTGGCCGAAGGCATTGCCGTCAAGAATGTCGGCAGACTGACGCTGCCGATCATCCGGGAACTCGTCTCCGACGTGATCCTGGTCGACGAGGCCCATCTCGAACGCGCGGTGAACGCCTATCTCACCTTGCAGAAGACCATGGCCGAAGGCGCCGGCGCCGCAGGGCTGGCCGCATTGTTCGCCGAGCCGGTGCGCTTCAAGGGCAAGCGCGTCGGCCTCATTCTGTGCGGCGGCAATATCGACCCGCGCATTCTCGCCTCCATCATGGTGCGCGAACTCGAGCGCGAGACGCGCATCGTCGCCTTCCGCCTCATCATCCCGGATCAGCCGGGCGTGCTCGGCATTATCGCCACGCGTCTCGGCCAGCTCGGGGCCAACATCCTCGAGGTCGAGCATCGCCGCCTGTTGCTCGATGTCCCGGCCAAGGGTGCCAGCCTCGACGTCACCATCGAGACCCGCGACGCGGCCCATGCCCGCGACGTCATGGAAGCGCTCGCCGCCGACGGCTACAAGCCGAAGCGGCTCGGTTCGGGGGCGCCAGTCTAACGGTTACCTCGGTTATCCCGCCTAAAGGAGTGTCGCACCGGGTTCGAACCCGGTGCTAGGACACCGGGTGGAACCTGTCTCGCGTCATCCGCGTTTCGTGGGGATGCGCCCAACAATTGGAGATGACGGATGTCGACCACTGCGATCAGGCCGGTCTATGCGACGTCGCCGCTTGCGGATACGGCACTGCTCATCGGACGTATCGTCCTGGTGGTGATCTATTTGATGTCCGGCGTCCAGAAGTTCACCGACCTCGCATCCATCGCCGCCATGATCGGCGCCAAGGGCCTGCCGCAGCCGATGATCCTCGCCACGCTCGCGGCGATCACCGAAGTCGCTGGCGCCTTGCTGATCGCGGTCGGCCTGCGGACGCGGCTGGTGGCGATCGGCCTCCTGATCTTCACGCTGATCGCGACGTATTTCTTCCACGACTTCTGGAATCAGCCGCCGGGTCCCGAGCAGATGAACAACATGATCCACGCCATGAAGAACCTGTCGATCTGCGGCGCTTTCCTGATGCTGGCCGGCAGCGGCCCGGGACGATTCTCGATGGATCGGCGCTAGATGCCGGCGCGCAGCTTCTCAGCCACGCGCGGCGCGAAGTAGGTGAGGATGCCGTCGCAGCCGGCGCGCTTGAAGGCGACAAGGCTTTCCAGCATCGCGCGTTCGCCATCGAGCCAGCCATTATTGGCGGCCGCCATGATCATCGCGTATTCGCCGGACACCTGATAGGCGAAGGTCGGCATGCCGAA
The DNA here is from genome assembly GCF_005153485.1 of Pseudolabrys sp. FHR47. Taxonomy (NCBI): domain Bacteria; kingdom Pseudomonadati; phylum Pseudomonadota; class Alphaproteobacteria; order Hyphomicrobiales; family Xanthobacteraceae; genus Pseudolabrys; species Pseudolabrys sp. FHR47. Next base: position 2,601,578 of record NZ_CP039740.1, on the reverse strand, counting down.
GGCATCCTTCACGCGCGCGCAAATGTCGAGATAGGGCATGCCCGGTTTGACCATGATCATGTCGGCGCCTTCCTCGATGTCGAGCGCGACTTCGCGCAGCGCCTCGTCGGTGTTGGCCGGGTCCATCTGATATGTGCGCTTGTCGCCATTCAATGTCTTCGACGAGCCAACGGCGTCGCGGAACGGGCCGTAGAAGGCCGACGCGTATTTCGCCGCATAGGCCATGATCGACACGTCGGTGAGCTTTACCGCATCAAGCGCCTCGCGAATGGCGCCGACGCGGCCGTCCATCATGTCGGACGGCGCGATGATGTCGCAGCCGGCTTCGGCCTGCACCAGCGCCTGCTTCACCAGCACCGCGACAGTCTCGTCATTGAGGATGACGCCATCATCGCGCAACAGGCCGTCATGGCCATGGCTGGTATAAGGGTCGAGCGCAACGTCGCAGAGAATGCCGATCTGCGGCACCTCCTTCTTGATGGCGCGCACGGCGCGGCAGACGAGATTGTCGGCGTTGAGCGCCTCGGTGCCGTTCTCGTCGCGCAATGATGGGTCGGTATAGGGGAACAGCGCGATGCAGGGGATGGTCAGTTCGGCCGCGCGCACGGCCGCGCGCACCGCCTGATCGACCGACAGGCGCTCGACGCCGGGCATCGACGCCACCGGCTGGCGGGCATTGTCGCCATCCATGACGAAGATCGGCCAGATCAGGTCGTCGGTGGTGACGACGTTCTCGCGCACCATGCGGCGCGCCCACTCGGCGCGCCGGTTGCGGCGCATGCGCACCGTGAGATCGAGCGGCTCGGCGCTCGCCTCGCCGGGGGCGAAGCGCACGGTGTGTTGCAGGGGGCGTCCGTACTTGATGGCCATGGCTGAAACTCCAGACGGCTCTCTCATAGCCGCTTCGCGCCGCGACCGCCACCCGGAGAGAGCTCTCAGCCATGCAGGGCAGCCGCCTTGACCCGGACGGGCGGGCAATCGCCAGCGTGGTGTCGCCCTCCTGACGGCCTCAACAGGGGGCCTTGGTGGCCGGCGTTCTGCCTGCTAGCAATCCGGCAGGGAGGCGACCGGGCCGATGGATTTTTCCCTCACCGAAGAACAACAGGCTTTTCAGGCCACCGCGCGGCAGTTCGCCCGCGACGCGATGATGCCCCATGCGCGCGATTGGGACGCTGGCTCGATTTTCCCGGTCGAGACATTGCGCGAGGCGGCGGCGCTGGGCTTTGCCGGCATCTATGTCCGCGACGACGTCGGCGGTTCCGGCCTGACCCGGCTCGACGCGGCGCTGATCTTCGAGGAACTGGCGCAAGGCTGTACTTCCACTGCGGCTTACATCTCCATTCACAACATGGTGGCGTGGATGATCGACACTTATGGCTCGGATGCGGCGCGCCAGCGCTTCCTGCCGAAGCTGTGTTCGATGGAGCACTTCGGCAGCTACTGCCTGACCGAGCCCGGCTCGGGGTCCGACGCCGCCAGCCTCACCACCAAGGCACGGCGCGACGGCGACCATTACGTGCTCGACGGCGCCAAGGCCTTCATCTCCGGCGGCGGGATCTCGGATCTCTATCTCGTGATGGCGCGCACCGGCGAGGGCGGGCCGCGCGGTATCTCCTGCATCGCCGTAGAGAAGGGCACGCCGGGGCTCACCTTCGGCGCACAGGAGAAGAAGCTCGGCTGGAAATCGCAGCCGACCTCCATGGTCATGTTCGAGAACTGCCGCGTGCCGGTATCGAACCTGATCGGCAAGGAAGGCGAGGGCTTCCGCATCGCCATGGCCGGGCTCGACGGCGGCCGCCTCAATATCGGCGCCTGTTCGATCGGCGGCGCGCAGTTCTGCCTCGACCGCACCGTGGAGTACATGAAGGAGCGCAAGCAATTCGGCACCCGGCTTGCCGACTTCCAGGCACTGCAATTCCGCATTGCCGACTATGCCACCGAGATCGAAGCCGCACGTTTATTACTACATCGTGCCGCCGTCGCCGTCGGCGAGAAGGAGCCGGCGGCGACGCAACTCGCCGCCAAGGCCAAACGCTTCGCCACCGATACCGGCTTCGAGGTGGTCAATGGCTGTCTGCAATTGCACGGCGGTTACGGCTATCTCAACGACCATCCGATCGAACGCGTGCTGCGCGACGTGCGCGTCCACCAGATTCTCGAAGGCACCAACGAAGTCATGCGCGTGATCGTGTCGCGGAATATGTTGGGAAATTAAGCGGTGTCGATAGACGAAGCAGCCGAAATCCTGTTCGAACGCCGTGGTGCCGCCGGGCTGATCACGCTCAACCGGCCGAAGGCGCTCAATGCCGTCACGCATGGCATGGTCAATGCCATGCGCGCGCAGCTCGACGACTGGGCGGACGATCCGGCGGTGACGCGCGTCGTCATCATGGCCGCGGGCGACAAGGCCTTCTCTGCCGGCGGCGACATCCGCCATCTCTACGATCTCGGCAAGGAAAAGCGCTTCGACGAGCAGCTGCAATTCTGGCGCGACGAGTATCCGCTTAACGTCGTCATCAAGAACTACCGCAAACCCTATGTGGCGCTGATCGACGGCATCGTCATGGGCGGCGGCGTCGGCGTGTCGGTGCACGGCTCGCACCGCGTCGCCGGCGACAGATATTCCTTCGCCATGCCGGAAGTGGGCATCGGCTTCTTTCCCGATGTGGGCGCCACCTGGTTTCTGCCGCGCATGCCGGGCGAACTCGGCGCTTATTGCGCGCTGACCGGCGATCGGTTCGGTATCGCCGACGCGCTCTATGCCGGGCTCGCGACGCATCGCATTTCCTCGGCGCGCTTTCCCGACCTGCTCGACGGTCTGACCGGCACGGTATCGGTCGATGCCGTGCTCGCCGCATTCGCCGAGCCGGCCGGGGAGGGGCCGATTGGCGCGCGGCGCCATCTGATCGATCATATTTTCCACGGCCACGATGTCGAAGTTATCCTGGAGCGGCTCGATCATGAAGCGGCCACAAACAGCGCCGATGCCGAATGGGCCGGCAAGACCGCGGCGACCATCCGCGCCAAATCGCCGACCAGTCTCAAGCTGGCGCTGGCGCAGGTGCGCTTCGGCGCCATCCACGATTTCGAGACTTGCATGCGGGCCGAGATGCGCATCGTCTCGCGCGTCGTGAAGGCCCACGATTTCTACGAAGGCGTCCGCGCCGTCATCGTCGACAAGGACAACAAGCCGACATGGAATCCTCAGACTTTGAGCGAAGTGACGACCGAGGCTATCGAGGCTTACTTCGCCTCCTCGGATGGCGGCGAGCTGATCCTGCCCTAGATGGGGCGGTCGCCGATCCTTACGCCGACCCTTACGCGGACTTGCGCGATCTCGAGCCGGTCCACGAGCAGGAGGGCGAACCCGGCGTCGGGCGCTGGACGCGCCGGCTTGTGCTGTTCTTGCGCATCATGGCAGGGATATCGATGCTCAAGGGCCTCTATCACTGGGCCAATATCTGCGGCGTCGGCGTTGGCGATGACGATCTCTACGCCAACCATTCGATTGCCTGGCAGACCGCCACAGTCTTCTTCGCCGTCATCGATCTCGTCGCCGCGGTCGGGCTGTGGCTGGCGGCCGCCTGGGGCGCGGTGATCTGGCTGACCGCGGTCGCCTCGATGATCGCGGTGCAGCTGTTCTTTCCGCAGGTCTTCGGCCGCGGTTTCTTCACCATCCTGTTTGAAGGCGGCATGCTCGGCATCTATCTTTATCTGGCGCTGAAGTCGGCGCGCGAGCAGCCGGTGTGACGAGACAGGCGACGGCATCGCGATATAACGAGAAAACAAGAGAAGAGGGGAGAGTTAGACATGGCGCGCATTGCATTCATCGGGCTCGGCAATATGGGCCTGCCGATGGCGGTCAATCTCATCAAGGCCGGCCATCAGGTCGAAGGCGTCGATGTCAATCCGGCCTCGGTTGCCAAACTGAAAGAGGCCGGCGGCACGCCGGTCGAATTCGCGCATGTCGCCGCGGCGCGCGCCGATGCCGTCATCACCATGCTGCCCGCCGGCCAGCACGTGCGCGATGTCTATCTGGGCGCGAACGGTATCGTCGCCACTGCCAATCCCGGCACGCTGCTGATCGACTGCTCGACCATCGACGTCGATACGGCGCGCGCCGTCGCTTCCGCTGCCGAGGCCAAGGGCCTGTTCATGGTCGATGCGCCGGTCTCCGGCGGCGTCGGCGGCGCCACCGCCGGCACGCTCACCTTCATGGTCGGCGGCAGCGCGCAGGCCTTCCAGCGCGCCGAGCCGATCCTGCAGAAGATGGGCAAGACCATCGTCCATGCCGGCGGGGCAGGGAACGGCCAGGCGGCGAAGATCTGCAACAACATGATCCTCGGCATTTCTATGATCGCGGTGTCGGAGGCTTTCGTCATGGCCGAGAAACTTGGCCTCGATCACCAGAAGCTGTTCGACATCTCCTCGAAGTCGTCGGGACAGTGCTGGGCACTGACCACCTACTGTCCCGTTCCGGGACCGGTTCCGACGTCACCGGCCAACCGCAATTATGAACCGGGATTTACCGTAGCGATGATGCTGAAGGATTTGCGGCTGGCGCAGGAAGCGGCGCGCGCGGTTGGCGCCAATGCCGAAATGGGCGCCGAGGCGGAAAGGCTTTATTCAGCCTATGCCGACAGCGGCGAGGCGGGCCGCGACTTCTCGGCTATCGTGCGTTTCATCCGCGGTTAGCGTGGATTTCGGCGTTATCGCGCCCGAATTCCGGCACAGGCGCTTCTCGTCGTGCCGGATGACGGAGCAGAGGAGAGGGTGAACAACTCCTTGCTGCGATCGTTCGACTTGAATCCATGAACCAAGGATTCACCCTCGCAAATAAACCTAACGTTTATGCTGTTATTTAAGCCGATTTTAGAAGGCCCCGAATAGGTTGACGCATGTAAGGGACGAGGAAAACAGGGCCTCGTCACCTCGGCCACAAAAAACGGCCGGCGTTATAAAAACGAAGGGGCGTTAGACATGAAAGCCGTAGTGAAGACGGTCGAACCCGCCGAACGCGAAGCGCGGTTCGACACCATCCGTCCTCTGTATCAGGAGGCGCTTACCTTGGTCGAGCGGCTGCATCGCCGTTTGCTCGACGTCATCAAGGACGAATTCGACCGCCGCGGTCGCTCCGACATCAACTCGGTGCAGGCGCTGCTGCTCTACAATATCGGCGACAAGGAATTGACCGCCGGTGAGCTGCGCACGCGCGGTTATTATCTCGGCTCCAACGTCTCCTACAATCTGAAGAAGCTTGTGGAGATGGAGTTCCTCGATCACCAGCGCTCGCGCGTCGATCGCCGTTCGGTCCGCATCAAGCTGACCGCGAAGGGCCAGGAAGTGCGCGACATCGTCGATGCGCTTTATCAGAAGCACATTCGCACCGTGGAGCAGGTGGGCGGCATCAACTCCGAGGAGTTCGCGACGCTGAACAAGTCGCTGCACCGGCTCGAGCGTTTCTGGACCGACCAGATCCTCTATCGCCTGTAAGCCTTCTGACTCTGCAAGCCTTCAAGTTCAAGCCTTCAAGTTTGTAAGCCTTCGAAGTCTCTGAAGTCTTCAGTCTTTGCCTCTTCTGGCGTGACGACTTGCCCCGGCCGGGAAAACCTCCCCTGGCTGGGGCTTTTGTCGTGCGTGCCGGTCGTTCCGTTGTCCGTGGGTGAGAGTCGTTCCGCCTGCCTGGAGAGGACGGCGTTTGCGCTGCCGCCATCAATAAGCGCGCGAGCCGCCGCGGGAGTCTTCTACGCGATAAGAATAATACCCTATATTGCAATACGCATGTAATGTGTATTGTGGCTGTCATGCAAATGACCTCCGTCGGGGCGCGCCGCAGCCAGCCCCTCAGCCATGCCGAACGCAGCGCCGCCACGCGGGCGCAGATTCTCGACGCAGGCATAAAGGTCATGCGCGCCAACAGCTTCCGCGCCGCCTCGATGTTCGAGGTTGCCAAAGCCGCGGGTGTGACCCCGGGCGCCTTGCAGCATCACTTCGGCTCCAAGGCCGAGCTCATGATGCATCTCCTGGAGCGCGCGATCGGGTCGATCCCCGAGCGCGACGGACGCAGCGCCTGGCCCAAACCGACCGACAGCCTGTCGCGGCGTGCGTCCGGCTTCGTGCAGGCCTTGTGGGCCTACTCCTACGAGCCGCCGCGTTTCCTCGTCGCCTGGGGCATTTATTTCGGCAGCGCCGGCGATCCCGAGACGCTCAAGCGCGTCGTCGCCATGAGGGCGCGGCTGCGCGTGACGTTGCATAACCATTTCATCCGGACCTTCCCCGAACTCGCTGGCGCGCCTCGTCTCGAAGCCTTCATCGATCTCGTGTTGTCGAGCCTGCGCGGCATCGGCGTTGTCCGCCTGTTCGGACCGGCGCCGCAATCCTGCGCGGCTCAACTCGCGGAACTGGCGGCGGTCATCGCGTGGCGCTGCCGCCAACCGATCAAGAAGACCAACAAACCGGCCACGGCGAAACGGCCTGGTCGAAGGAGAACAGCATGAAGACGTTTCAGCTTTCGCCGGCGGCGCTGTGCCGCTGGCTTGCGGCCTGTCTGTTCGCGGTGGCGCTATGCGGGCCGGCCGCAGCCGACTACCCCGATCGACCGATCGTGCTCGTAGTGCCATACCCGGCAGGTGGCGCAGCCGACACGCTCGGGCGAATTATTGCGCGTCATCTCACCGAGCAAGTGCCTGGCAGCACATGGGTGGTGGAGAACAAGGGTGGCGGGGGCACGGCGATCGGCGCCGGGCTCGTCGCCCGCGCCAAGCCGGATGGCTACACTTTGCTGGTCTCGGGCAATACGACCTACACGCTCAATCCGGCGCTCAAGTTGAATCTGCCGTACGATCCGCTGGCCAGTTTTGAATCGCTGGGCATCCTGGGCGAAAGCCCGCTGGTGCTGGTGGCCAATGCGAAGTTTCCGGTCAGCTCGGTGAGAGAACTGATCGCGATGGCCAAGCGTGAGCCGGGCAAGCTGAACCTGGCGTCGTTCGGCTTCGGCACCACGTCCCATTTCGCCGGCGAGATGTTCAAGGCGGCGGCCGGGCTCGACATGGTGCATGTGCCCTATAGCGGCAGCGCGCCGGCGATGAAGGATCTGATCGGCGGGCAGGTGCAGCTTTCGTTCGACACGAATGTTGCCAGCGTGCCGCAGGTGGAGTCCGGGACCATCAAGGCGCTGGCCCTGACTTCGACCTATCGCATCGACACCTTGCCGGGCGTGCCGACCCTCGCCGAATCCGGCTTTCCTGGCTTCGACCTGACGGCCTGGATCAGCGTCGTCGCGCCGCGCGGCCTGCCGGAGCCGGTGCGTGCGGTGCTGGTGAAGGCGATGGCCGATGCCATCGCCAAGCCGGCGATGAAGGCCGATCTGGAGCGGGCCGGGCTCGTCGTTCGCTTCCAGCCGCCGAGCGCCTACGAGACGCGGGTCAAAAGCGAGTTGCAGACGATCCGGGCGATCATGCAGCGCGCCAATATGACGGCCCAATAGAGTGACGCGCGTGCCGGGCAACGTCACACACCGGGATATCCTCGACCTCAGTGCGGTGCGGATGCGCGCGCTCATCGGCGCGCGGCAGCTTTCGCCGGTGGAACTGATGGATGCGTGTATCGCCCGCATCGAGGCGGTCAATCTCGCCGTCAACGCCATCGCCGCCACCGATTTCGAGCGCGCCCGCGATGCGGCGGTGGAAGCCGAGGCGCGCGTCATGCGCGGCGAAGCGCTGCCGCCGCTGCATGGTCTGCCGCTCGGCGTGAAGGACTTGCAGGACACCGCCGGCTTGCTGACGACCTGCGGCAACATCGCGCTGCGCGGCAACGTTCCGCGCACGGACAACAGTCTGGTCGCGGCGCTGCGGGCGGCCGGCGCCATCGTCACCGCCAAGACCAACGTGCCGGACATGGGCGCGGGCGCGAACACGCGAAACCCGGTCTGGGGCGCGACCGGCAATCCGTTCAACCCGGCGCTCAATGCCGGCGGCTCGTCGGGCGGTTCGGCCGCGGCGCTCGCCACCGGCATGCTGCCGATCTGTACGGGTTCTGACACCGGCGGCTCGCTGCGGATCCCGGCGGCGCTGTGCGGCGTCGTCGGTTTGCGGCCGTCGCCGGGCCTTGTCGCCAATGCCAGCCGGCCGCTCGGCTGGTCGGCGATTTCGGTGCTCGGGCCGATGGGCCGGACCGTGGAGGACACGGTCTTCCTCATGGCAAGCTGCGTCGGGCTCAACCGGCACGACGCCTTGTCCTATCCGGCGGCAGCCAATGAGTTCTGGCCGCTGACGCCATCCGATCCGGCGCAATTGCGTGTCGGCTACACCGAGGATTTTGGTTTCTGCGCGGTGAGCGCCGAAGTGCGCCGCGTGTTTCGCACGCGGGTCGAGGCGCTGGCGCGGCATGTGAAGCTGTGCGAACCGATCGCGCTGGACATGTCGCAAGCCGATCGGGCCTTTGACGTCATTCGCGCCGAAAGCTTCGTCGCCGCCTTTGCCGAGACCTTCCGCACCGCGCCGGAGACGCTCGGCCCGAATGTGCGGGCCAATGTCGAGCTCGCTGCCGCGTTCACGCTGATGGATCGCGCCGAAGCGCATCTGGCGCAGACACGGATCGCAGCGCAATTTGCCGACGCCTTCGAGCAATACGATCTCATCGTCGCGCCGGTGACGCCGGTGTCGCCGTTCCCATGGACGGAGTTGTACGCCAAGGAGGTGGATGGCCAGGCGATGGCCAACTACTATCGCTGGCTGAGCCTGTGTTACGGCGTGACCTTGTCCACGCATCCGGCTTTGTCGCTGCCCTGCGGCCGCGACGAGCACGACATGCCGTTCGGCCTGCAGATGATCGGCCGCTTGCGCGGCGACGCTGAATTGTTGTCGGCGGCCGCCGCTATTGAGCGTGCCTTCGCCGACGATACGAAACTGGCACGTCCTGAACCTGATATCGCGGCGCTGGCCGCCAAACCGCAGCCATCGCTGAAGTCCATCGTCACCCATCCGCCGCTGGTTGATGCAGCCGCGCCGGTCGCGATAAACAATACCGCCGTGTAGCCGCCATGCCCGATCCGTAAGCGCTTGACGTGGATCAATGCGCCTTCCGTTTTGGCAGCGCGACATGCGGGTCATTCACGGTGGAATGATCCGCGGAGGCGCTGGTGGTAAAGACGGTCACCCTCATCGTATTCGGCGTCATCATTGCCGCCGCCACATTGCTCGATAGCGGGCATATGGCGCAGGCGTGCAGCTTCATCCTGTGGAACACCAATGGTCGCGCGGCGCTGGCGGCGCGTACCATGGACCTCTACGTCGATGAAAAGCCGCGCCTGGTGTATCTGCCGCGCGGCATTGCCCGTCGTGGGGTCGCGGGCCCCAACGCAGCGACGTGGACTTCGAAATATGCAAGCGCCGTACTGACTGCGTTTGACACCGCCGCCAGCGACGGCATGAACGAGGCCGGGCTCAGCGCGCATCTGCTTTATTTGCACGGCACCGAATACGAGCCGGCTGACCATCGGCCAGGCGTCTCCAATCGTCAGTGGGTGCAGTTCGTGCTCGATAATTTCGCCACGGTCGCAGACGCCGTCGAGGCGCTGAAGCAGGTCCGCATCGTGTCGGAACAGGCGTTCGGGCGCGAATGGCCGCTGCATCTCGCGCTCGCGGATGCGTCGGGCGATGGCGCCGTCATCGAGTTCGTCAAGGGACGGGCCGTGATACATCACGGCAAGGACGTTACCGTGATGACCAATGAGCCGACGCTCGATGAGCAGCTCGCCAATCTCAAGCGCTACAAGATGTTCGGCGGCGATCTGTCGATGCCCGGCGACATTGACCCGATGAGCCGCTTTGTCCGCGCCGCATCCTATCTGAAGACCTTGCCACAACCGTCGGACGCCTCCGAGGGGGTTGGCCGTCTCGCCGGGATTCTCCGCAGTGTTGCCGTACCGTTCGGGGCCGTCGACACCTCAGGCGGCGGATCGGTCGACTCGTGGCCGACGCGTTGGGGCACGGTCGCGAACCTTACGGACAAAATTTATTATATCATGCCGGTGAACAGCCCGAACGTATTCTGGGTGGACTTCAGCAAGCTCAGCCCCACCTCCAAGGAGATCCTGGCGGTGCCGGCCTATGATGCCGGCCTTAGCGGCGAGGTTTCGGCGCAGCTCAAGCCCTTCAGCTCGGTGCAGACGCCGTTCCCGCCGTCGCCTTAGAGCATGATCCCGAAAAAGCCTGCCCCCGACTTGATCGGGGGTGGAAACCGGTTTTCGGAAAAGATCATGCTCAAACAAAAAACTAGACCATGATCAGATTCTATCCAGATGGATCATGGTCTAGTGCTTGCCCGGCCGGTTGTCGCCAAAAGCGCGTTCCAGCGCCATCGCTTCTTCGAGGCCGGAGCAGGGAACGGCGGTGGTCGAACGTTTCGCCAGGTCTTCGTCGGAGGCGCCGACGACCAGCGGCTTGCCCTTGATCAGATAGGTGTCGAAACCTTGTTTCGAACCCTGCGCCGATTGTTCGGGATAAAGCGCGAAGACGAGGTCGTGCGCCTCGATCACCTGGCGCAGCGCATCGGCGGGCACGGGCGCAGCGGCGATGCGGTTGAGGTTCTCCCGCGCCATGGCGAGCAGTTCGGCGTTGGTCATCGTGTCCCTATATTTGGCGTCCCCATACTTCACATCGGCGGCCGAGGCGAGTCGGCTATAGTGCAGCGGCGATGGCAAACGAATCCCGGCGCGAATCCGAAGTCTATTTCGAGATCACCGTCATCGGCGGTAGCGCTAAGGTGGCGGCCGTCGACGCCGCGACCGCGATCGAGGTGGCGGTGGTCGGACCGGCCAGCGCGTCCCTGACGGACCTCAAAAAGCTGGCGCTGGCCAAGCTGAAGGCGCGCATCGCCCGCGAGCGTCGCGAGGGCGGAATTCCCTGAGATTTCCCTACATCTTGCGCCTGTGATCCGGCGCCCGTGCCATCGCTTGGCGGGTCGGGGCCGATATGCTATTCGCAGATGCGAACCGGAACCCCCGGAAATCCCCACGAAAACGGCGCCGATTCTCTCATCGGGCGCCCGGAGACCTAAAGGTATGTCGGCAACGACACAGCAGTTCTTTTCCGCCCCCTCAAGGATGTCGACCCGGAAATCTTCGACGTGATCGGCAAGGAGCTCGGTCGCCAGCGCGACGAGATCGAGCTGATCGCCTCGGAGAACATCGTTTCCCGCGCCGTGCTGGAAGCGCAGGGTTCGGTGCTGACCAACAAATATGCCGAAGGTTATCCGGGTCGCCGCTACTACGGCGGCTGCCAGTTCGTCGACGTTGCCGAGACGCTCGCCATCGAGCGCGCCAAGAAGCTGTTCGGCTGCAACTTCGCCAACGTCCAGCCGAACTCCGGCTCGCAGATGAACCAGGCCGTGTTTCTCGCGCTGCTGCAGCCGGGCGATACCTTCATGGGCCTCGATCTCAATGCCGGCGGCCATCTCACCCATGGCTCGCCCGTCAACATGTCGGGCAAGTGGTTCAAGCCGGTGCCTTATGGCGTGCGCCGCGAGGACCAGCTCATCGATATGGACGAGGTGGCCAAGATCGCGCGTGAAACGAAGCCGAAGCTCATCCTCGCTGGCGCCACCGCCTATAGCCGCGTCTGGGACTTCAAGCGCTTCCGCGAGATCGCCGATGAAGTCGGCGCCTATCTCATGGTCGACATGGCGCATTTTGCTGGTCTCGTTGCCGGCGGCGAACATCCCTCGCCAATCCCACATGCTCATGTCGTCACCACGACGACGCACAAGTCGCTGCGTGGTCCGCGCGGCGGCATGATCCTGTGCAACGACGAAGCCATCGCCAAGAAGATGAACTCGGCGGTGTTCCCCGGCCTGCAGGGCGGACCGCTGATGCATGTCATCGCGGCGAAGGCGGTCGCCTTCGGCGAGGCGCTGCAGCCAGAGTTCAAGACCTACGCCAAGAACATCGTCGCCAATGCGCGGGCGCTCGCCGAGACGCTGAAAGCCAGCGGCCTCGATATTGTCTCGGGCGGCACCGATAACCATCTGATGCTGGTCGATCTGCGCCCCAAGCGCCAGACCGGCAAGGTCGCGGAGACCGCGCTCGGCCGCGCCCACATTACCTGCAACAAGAACGGCATCCCGTTCGATCCCGAAAAGCCGATGGTGACCTCGGGCATTCGTCTTGGCACCCCGGCCGGCACCACGCGCGGCTTCGGTACCGCCGAGTTCAAACAGGTCGGCGAGATGATCGTCGAGGTGCTGGACGTGCTGGCGCAGAAGGGCGTGACCGAAGACTCGCTGGTCGAGGAAAAGGTACGCGGCAAGGTGAAGACGCTGCTCGACAAGTTTCCGATCTATCAGTGAAGACCGTCATCACCGGGCCGCGCCGAAGGCGCGTGACCCGGTGATCCCGCTTAGGGGCGCAGTGCCCATCTAAGCGGGATGGCCGGGGCAAAAGGGCGTTTACGCCCGTCTTCGACGGGCTATGCCCGGCCATAACAGACAGGGAGGAGTGGCTAAACCATGCGTTGCCCAAGCTGCGGTAGCCTCGATACGCAGGTGAAGGATTCTCGTCCGACCGAAGACTCGGCCGTGATCCGCCGCCGCCGCGTTTGTCTGTCCTGCAATTTCCGCTTCACCACCTTCGAGCGCGTGCAACTGCGCGAACTCACCGTGATCAAGCGCAACGGGCGCCGCGTGCCCTTCGATCGCGACAAGCTGATGCGCTCGGTGCAGGTTGCCTTGCGCAAGCGGGCGGTCGAGCCGGAGCGCATCGAACAGATGGTCTCGAAGATCGTGCGCGAACTTGAAAGCATGGGCGAGAACGAAGTGACGTCGGAGACGATCGGCGAAGCGGTGATGCAGCATCTTCGCGAGATCGACGACGTCGCCTATGTGCGCTTTGCCTCGGTCTATCGCAATTTCCGCGAGGCCAAGGATTTCCGCGCCGCGCTCGATGAATTGCGCGGCGAAGACGACGAGGTTCCGGTCCGTAAATGAGCGAAGCCGAAGCCACCCAGGCGGCGCCGTCCGCGGCCGCCGATGACGAACGTTTCATGCGCCTGGCGCTCTCGCTTGGCCGGCGCGGCCTCGGCAATGCCTGGCCGAACCCGGCGGTCGGCTGCGTCATCGTCAAGGATGGCGTCATTGTCGGCCGCGGCTGGACGCAGGCCGGCGGCCGCCCGCATGCCGAGGTCGAAGCCTTGCGCCGCGCCAAGCGCGCCGCCAAGGGCGCGACGGCCTATGTCACGCTCGAGCCGTGCTCGCACGAAGGCAAGTCGCCCCCTTGCGCCGACGCCATTATCAAGGCTGGCGTCGCGCGTGTCGTCTCCGCGCTCGAGGATCCGAACCCGGAAGTCGCCGGGCAGGGCCATGCCCGCCTGCGCGAGAATGGCATTGCCGTCGATGTCGGCCTGTGCGCCGATGAAGCGCGCCGCGCCCATGCCGGCCACATCGCGCGCATCACGTCCGGTAAGCCTCATGTGACGCTCAAGCTCGCGGTCTCGGCCGACGGCAAAGCTGGTCTGGCCGGCCGCAAGCAGGTCTTCATCACCGGCGACGAGGCGCGCGATCGTGTCTTCAACATCCGCGCCCAGCATGACGCCATTCTGGTGGGCCTCGGCACGGTGCTCGCCGACAATCCGCAACTCACGTCACGCCTGCCGGGCCTCTATGAGCGCTCGCCGGTGCGCGTCGTGCTCGATGCGCAATTGCGCGTGCCGCTGTCGGTGTCGGTGATCTCGACGGTGCGCGACGTGCCGACATGGGTATTCTGCGCGCACAAGGCGTCGCCGGTCGCCGAGGAGATTCTGGTGTCGAAAGGCGTCAAGGTATTCCGCGTCGACGATACGCAAGGCCGGCTCGATCTCGATGAGGTCATGAAGGTGCTGGGCGGTGAGGGTATCACGCGGCTGATGGTGGAGGGCGGCCCGACGGTAGCGGCCTCGTTCGTCGCCGCCGATCTGGTCGATGAATTCGTGCTGCTGAAAGGGCCGAAGGAGATCGGTGACGGTATCGGCCCGCTCGAAGGCATGCCGCTCGACAGATTGACCGGCAAACTCAAGCTCGACGGCACCGAGCCGCTTGGCGCCGATACGCTCGAGCATTATGTGCGGGCGGGACAAGAGGCAGCCTGATGTTCACCGGTATCGTCACTGACCTTGGCGAAATCCGCTCCGTCGATGCGAAGGCCAACAACCTGTCGCGGCTGACAATTTACACGCGCTACCCGCGCGAAGAACTTGTCGAGGGCGCCTCGGTCGCCTGCAATGGCGTTTGCCTCACCGTGGTCGATACCGGCGAGGAGGATGGCCGTACCTGGTTCGCTGCCGATGCCGCGGCAGAGACGCTCGCCATCACCTCGGTCGGCCGCTGGCGTCACGGCAGCCGCATCAACCTCGAACGGCCGCTGAAGATCGGCGACGAACTTGGCGGCCATCTGGTCGCCGGCCATGTCGATGGCCTCGCCAAGGTCATCGCCCGCGACGACATGACCGACATGGCACGCTTCACGCTGCGCGCGCCGCCGGTATTGGCGCGCTTCATCGCGCCGAAAGGCTCGGTCGCGCTCGACGGTGTGTCGCTGACCGTGAACCAGGTCAGCGGAGACGATTTTACCGTTCTGATCATCCCGCACACACTGACGGTGACGACCTTCGGCGGTCTCCGCCAGGGCGATGACGTCAATCTCGAGGTCGACACCATGGCGCGCTATGCGGCGCGGCTGATCGAGACGCGCTGACGCATCGGCTGCGGGTTTTTACCGCGCCGGCCTCGATTGTAGACGGCGCGCGCTGTAATCGAGAACGGTAACCAGTAACCCATTCATAACGGACTATACGTAGCTTGTTCGGAATCAAGCGCGGTTCGGCGTACTTTCGAAGTCGACCATCGCGATTCTGTCGGGAAAAGTCCTTATGCGCCTCAATACACCTGTGACCGCGACCGAGCATGCGTTGCGTGACGGCCGGACCATCGTGTCGACGACCGATCTTCAGGGCCGGATCACCTACGCCAACCCGTATTTCGTCGAGGTCAGCGGTTACACCAAGGAAGAACTGATCGGCGCACCGCACAACATCCTGCGCCATCCCGACATGCCGGCGGGCGCCTTCGCCGATCTGTGGGCGACCATCAAAACTGGCAAGCCGTGGACCGGTATCGTCAAGAATCGCTGCAAGAACGGCGACTACTACTGGGTCTTCGCCAATGTCACGCCGGTGGTCGAGAACGGCAAGCCGGTCGGTTATGTCTCCGTGCGCACCAAGCCGAGCCGCGAGCAGGTGGCGGCCGCCGATGCGCTCTATCGGCAGGTGGCGGCGGGCATGCCGTTGAAACTGCGTCAGGGCCAGGTACTCGGCGGCGGCTTCATTGGTGCTGTCGCCCGGGCCATGCATCTGTCGCTGCGCGGCCGTATCGCCGTGACGCTGTCGCTCATTCTGGTTGCGCTCGCAGCGTTCGGCTGGACGGCCTGGTCCTCCGACGACCTGGCGCGCGCCGGTCTCAGCGGCTGGGGCGCCGGATTTGCCGGCGCGGTGGCGCTCGCGACGGCGTCGTTCTGGCTCTACCTCGAGCGTAATGTCGCCCAACCGATGCAGCAGGCCCTGAAAGCCGCGCTGTGCATGGCCGGCGGCGACATGACCAGCACCATCGAAACGACCCTGACCAACGACGCCGGCCAGTTGCTGCGCGCGCTGCGCCAGATGAATATCAATCTGCGGAGCATCATCGCCGACGTGCGCCGCAATTTCGAGACGATGCAGAAGGCAACCCACGAGATCGTCGAAGGTAACGTCGATCTGTCCGGCCGCTCGGATTCGCAGGCCGCCGCGCTCGAGGAAACCGCCGCCAGCATGGAGCAGCTTGCCTCGACCGTGCAGTCGAACGCGCAGCGCTCGACGAAGGGCAACGAGGTCGCCGCCGCTGCGCTCGCCATCGCCGAAAAGGGCGGCACGGTGGTGCAGCAGGTCGTCTCTACCATCGGCGAGATCAGCGAGTCCTCGTCCAAGATTCACGATATCGTTGATATCATCAACGGCATTGCGTCACAGACCAATCTCCTGGCGCTCAACGCCGCGGTCGAGGCCGCGCGCGCGGGCGAAGCGGGCCGCGGTTTTGCCGTGGTGGCGACCGAGGTGCGCAATCTCGCCCAGCGCAGCGCCGCGGCGGCAAGCGAGATCAAGCAACTGATCGAGGTCTCCTCCGCCAAGGTCAATGCCGGCACGACGCTGGCGCACCAGGCCGGCGACACCATGAAGGAAATCATCCAGGCGGTGAACGGCGTCACGGCGATCATGAGCGAAGTCGCGGCTGCGTCGATGGAACAGAGCGCCGGCATCGGCGAGGTCAATCTGGCGATCACCCAGATGGACGAGGTGACGCAGAAGAATGCCGAACTGGTCGAATTGTCGGCGCGCGCCACTGCCGGTCTCGATGGCAGCGCGACGACGCTGATGGAGGCGCTCGCGATCTTCAAGCTCGGGAGCGTGAAGGCTGAGGCGGCCGCCCGACGGGAGCGCCGGGAGCCGGTGCGGCGCGCCGCATAACGGCGGCGTTTCGCGGCCATTTTCGATCCGATTCCGCTTTGCCGCCGCGCACTGGCGCAGAGCCCTTGTTCGCCGTTCGCGCCCTTGCTACGACGCCGCCCGAACAGGGACAGAGAGATAATGGCCAAAAAGACAGTTGCTGCCAAAACGGGTGGCAAAGCCGCCACGGGCAAAACGGCGGCGAAGGCGAAACCGCCGCACGTGCTCATCGTCGAAGCGCGTTACTATGATGCGATCGCCGACGAACTGCTGCGCGGCGCCAAGGCCGTGCTCGATGAGGTCGGCGCGACCCATGAAGTCGTCACGGTTCCCGGCGCGCTGGAAGTTTCGCCGGCCATCGCCATGGCCCTCGATGCGCCGAGGACCAAGGGCAAGTTTGACGGTGTCGTCGCACTCGGCTGCGTCATCCAGGGCGAGACCTATCATTTCGACATCGTGTCGAATGAATCGGCGCGCGGCCTGACTGATCTGTCGATCGCGCGCGCGCTGCCGATCGGCAACGGCATTCTCACCGTCGACAACGAAGGCCAGGCGCGCGCGCGTCTCGGCGGTCTGCATGGCCATAAAGGCGAGGGCGCCGCCAAGGCCGCGCTGGCCATGATCGCGCTCAAACGGAGCCTCGGCGGAAAATAATGGCGCCCACCAGCGACAAGGACGCGCGCAAGGAGCCGCCGAAGGCGAACAAGCGCGGCGCGGCAAGGCTTGCCGCCGTGCAGGCGCTCTACCAGATGGATCTCGCCGGTGCGGGCCTCAACGACATCCTTGCGCAGTTCGAGAGCCACTGGCTCGGCCGCGAGGTCGAGGGCGCGCAATATCTGCCGGCCGAGGCCGCGTTCTTCCGCGATATCGTCACCGGCGTGGTGCGCGAGCAGCGCATTCTCGATCCGATGATCGACGACGCCCTGCAGCAGGGCTGGCCGCTCAAGCGCATCGAGGCGGTGATCCGCGCCGCCTTGCGCGCCGGCGCCTACGAACTGTCGCACCGCCGCGACGTGCCGGCGCGCGTCGTTATCAAGGAATATGCCGACGTCGCCGCCGCCTTCGTCGAGCGCGACGAAACCGGCATGGTCAACGCCGTGCTCGATCAGCTGGCCCGCAAGCTGCGCGGCGAGGAGTTCACGGCCTGACACGTCATGGAGTAGGGTGCGCCCTATGTCCTCAGACTCCCCCTCCGGCGAAGACAAACTCATCGCCCGCTTCTTCGGTCCCATCGCCACCGATCCCGGTGCGCTCGGGCTGACGGACGACGCCGCTTTCATCAAGCCGCCGCCGGGCACCGAGATGGTGCTGAAGACCGACGCTATCGTCAGCGGCATTCATTTCTTTGCCGAGGACCCCGCCGATGCCGTGGCGCAGAAGGCGCTGCGCGTGAACCTTTCCGACTTGGCCGCCAAAGGCGCAAAGCCGCTCGGCTTCCTCGTGTCGCTGGCGCTGCCAAAGGACATTGGCGACGACTGGCTCTCTGCTTTCGCATCCGGCCTGCGCGAGGACGCTGCAACCTACAAATGCCCGCTGTTCGGCGGCGACACCGTGCGCTCGCCGGGTCCAGTCATGGTGTCGGTCGCGACCTTTGGCAGCGTGCCCGAAGGCCGCATGGTGCGGCGGTCGGGTGCGAAGGCCGGCGACCATGTGTTCGTCACCGGCAGCATCGGGGATGCCGCCCTCGGGCTCAGGCTACGCCAGGGCGCCGAGTGGC
The DNA here is from genome assembly GCF_005153485.1 of Pseudolabrys sp. FHR47. Lineage (NCBI taxonomy): Bacteria > Pseudomonadati > Pseudomonadota > Alphaproteobacteria > Hyphomicrobiales > Xanthobacteraceae > Pseudolabrys > Pseudolabrys sp. FHR47. The sequence goes on along the minus strand of NZ_CP039740.1, from coordinate 2,583,356 downwards.
CGCTTGATGAGAAGCAGCGCGAACACTTGCTGTCGCGCTATCTGTTGCCGCGGCCGCGCAACGCGCTGGCGCAGGCCGTGCTCGATTACGCCTCGGCCTCGATGGACGTCTCCGACGGCCTGGCCGGCGATCTCGCCAAGCTGTGTCGTGTTTCCAAGGTTGCCGCCGAAATCGACGCCGCGCGCGTGCCTTTGTCCGACGCCGCGCAAGCCGCGGTCAGGCATGACGCGTCACTGCTCGAGCCCGTGCTCACCGGCGGCGACGATTATGAAATTCTCTGCACGGTATCGCCCGCCAATATCGACCGCTTCCGCGTTGCCGCCATGATGGCGCGCACCGCCATCGCCGATATCGGCACCATCGCCGACGGCGAGGGCGCGATATTCCGCAGCCCCAACGGCCAGCCGCTGCACTTCAGCCGTACCTCGTTCAGTCATTTCTGACCGTCCGCAAACAACACAAGACAAAAAATCAAGAGGAAACGATGGACGAAGACAAACTCCGGCAGTCTTTCATGCCGGCGGGCCAGACCGCGAACTTCCAGAAGCATCTGCGCGAATTTCCGACTTCGCTCTTCTTCCGCAAAAAGGCGCCGCGCCGCGTACCGCGCTTCGCTTTCGAATATGGTGACACCGGCGCCGGCGACGATGTCGGTATTGCGCACAACTGGGCCTCGCTTGATGGCGTCAAGATTGTGCCGCGCTACGGCGTCACCGCGGTGTCGCCGCCGGTTGGCGTCGAACTTTTCGGCACGAAGTATTCAGCGCCGGTCGGCATCGCGCCGATGGGCGGGCCGTCGATCGTCTGGCCCGGCGCCGATCTCATCATGGCCAAGGCGGCGCAGGCGGCGCGCGTGCCTTATGTGCTCAGCGTGGTCGGCGGCGCCACCGTCGAAGAGGCCGCGGAGGCCGCGCCCGACGTCATCTGGTTCCAGATCTATCGCTTCGCCCGCGACGATCACCGCATGGGCTTCGATCTCGTCCGCCGCGCGCAAGCGGCCGGCATCAAGGTGCTGACGCTCACCGTCGATACGCCGGTGCGGACCGTGCGCTCGCGCGAAACCTATGCCGGGCTCGGCAACGAGTTCCGCCCCAATGCGCGCATGATCGCCGAGATGCTGGTGCGGCCGCGCTGGCTGATGGCCCTGCTGCGCAACGGCTATCCGCGTTTCGCCAGCATGCAGCAATATGCCGGCGGCAAGACGCGCACCAACGACATCATCCGCTTCGCCCGCAGCGCAATGGGCGGCGCCTTTCTATGGGACGAGATCGCGCGCTACCGCGACGCCTGGAAGGGACCGATCGCGCTCAAGGGCATCATGCACCCTGAAGACGCCGAGAAGGCGCTGGCGCTCGGCATCGACGGCATCTGGGTGTCGAACCATGGCGGCCGCCAGATCGAAGCGCTGGCGCCGACCATCGATGTGCTGCCGTCTATTGCGTCCGTGGTCGGGAACAAGGCAACGATCCTGTTCGACAGCGGCATCCGCTCCGGCCAGGACGTGATGCGCGCGCTGGCCCTCGGCGCCAATGCCGCCTTCGCCGGCAAGTCGTTCCTGTGGGCGATCGCCGCGCTCGGCGAGGAGGGGCCTGGCCAGCTCATCGATCTCTACATCAACGAGTTGCGCGCCTCGCTCGGGCAGATCGGCGCCCAGTCGCCGGCCGAGGCCCGCGCCGCCAAGGTTCTGCACCCGACCCGCATCGCGTTCTGACGGCACCCGGGGCACGGCCAGAAGGGGATCGCGACAGTCCCGTTGATCTGAGTCAACCGCTTGATTTCCGTTTGCGCCATCATGATCAAAAGCGGGCACGGCCCGCTCACCGAGTCACTGGACTTCAATGCGGAACATCAAGCTCGTCTTCTGGGGCACGCTTGTGCTCCTGAGTGTGCTCTGGGCGGCGGCGGATCCCAGCGCATTTTCGCTGGCCGGATTCTTCGCGCTTCGCGATGCGATGACGCAGTACACAGGTGTCATCGCCATCGGTTGCATGAGCGTCGCGATGATCCTGGCAGTGCGGCCGCGCCGGCCGGAGCGGTGGCTCGGCGGTCTCGACAAAATGTATCGCCTGCACAAATGGCTCGGCATTGGCGGGCTGGTGTTCGCGGTGGTCCACTGGTTATGGACGCAAGGCCCCAAATGGGCAGTCGGCCTCGGCTGGCTCGAGCGCCCGGCCCGCGGAGCAAGACCGGTTCTGGAAAATCCGATCGAACAATTCTTCATGACATTGCGCGGCGCCGCAGAGGGGCTTGGGGAATGGGCCTTCTACGCCGCCGTGGTGCTCATCGCTTTGGCGTTGATCCAGCGCTTTCCCTACCGGCTGTTTTACAAGACGCACCGCTGGCTGGCCGTGTCGTATCTGGTGTTGGTGTTCCACACGGTGGTGCTGACGAAGTTCAGCTACTGGCTTACGCCCTTGGGCGTCGCGCTGTTATTGCTGCTGGCTTGCGGCACGGCCGCCGCCGTCATCGTGCTGCTGCGGCGGGTCGGCGCCGGTCGTCAGGTCGAAGGCACGATCTCCAAACTCATCTATTATCCGACGCTGCGTGTGCTGGAAGGCGAGATCGAGATTCCCCACGGCTGGCCGGGGCACAGAGCCGGGCAGTTTGCTTTCGTCACCTCGTCCGAAGCGGAAGGGGCGCACCCGTACACCATCGCCTCGGCATGGCACGACGCCGAGCGCCGGCTCACCTTTATTGCCAAGGAGCTGGGTGATCACACCCGGACTCTAAAGGAGAGGCTGCGGATCGGTCAGAAGGCGACCATCGAAGGACCTTACGGCTGCTTTACGTTCGACGATGATTGCCCGCGCCAGATATGGGTCGGCGGCGGAATCGGCATCACGCCTTTCATCGCCCGCATGAAGCAGATTGCGTTGCGGAGCAATGAAGAGCCCGGTCGATCGCAGCCGCAAGCGATCGATCTATTTCACACCACCACCGATTACAGCGAGGAGGCTATCGCCAAGCTGGAGGCCGATGCCAGAGCGGCGAATGTTCGCTTGCATGTCCTCCACGACCTCCGCCACGGCTTGCTCACTGCCGATCGTATCCGCGCCGAAGTGCCGGAGTGGCGTGACGCGAGTATCTGGTTTTGCGGTCCGCCAGGCTTCGGCGCGGCGCTGCGCCGGGATTTTGCGGCGCACGGATTGCCGGTGACGCAGCGATTTCATCAGGAGTTGTTCCAAATGCGGTAACGGGCGGCCACAGGCCGAGGGCCCCTTACTCCGGTAGAGGAGGAAAACAACCCAGCCTTGCGACTTTCGGAGTAGCGGCATTCTGCGTCGCCCGCTAAGAGGGGAAAAATTTTGCCCGGGAAACTCGCCCATGTCGGCGGCCGCCGAACCCCTTCCGCATGCCTTCGATGACAATCTGGCCAAACGCAACGCCCGGGTGCTCGCCGTGGCGCAGGCGCTCGCCGGCGGCAACAACACCGTCATCGTGTCCACGGCCTCGATCGTCGGTTCCATGCTTGCACCAGACAAAGGGCTGGCCACCCTGCCGGTTACCGGCATGGTGGTCGGCATGTGGGTCGGCACGCTGCCGCTCGGCTGGCTGGCGCGCCGCTATGGCCGGCGCAATGCGCTGCAATCGGGCTCGCTGTTCGGCGTGCTGTCCGGGCTGGTCTCCTACACGGCGGTGATGCAGGGCTCGTTCTGGCTGCTGATCCTGGGCACCTTCTTCGGCGGGCTCTATGCCGCCGCGCATTTGTCTTACCGCTTCGCCGCCGCCGACACGGCGAGCGAGCGTCTGCGGCCCAAGGTGGTGTCTTGGGTCCTGGCCGGCGGCGTGTTCGCCGCGGTGATCGGGCCGCAACTCGTCATCTTCACCAAGGATATCCTGTCGCCCTACGTTTTTGCCGCGAGCTATCTCGGCCAGTCGGCCTGCGCCGTGCTCGCCGCCATCGTGCTCGGCTTCGTCAAGGTGCCGCCGCGGCGCGCGGCGCATCACGTCGACGGTATGCGGCCGCTCGCCGAGATCCTGCGCATGCCGCGCTTCGTCGTGGCCGTGGCCTGCGGCGTTGTCAGCTACGGCGTCATGAATCTGGTCATGACCTCGGCGCCGCTCGCCATGGTCGGCTGCGGCCACTCGGTGACAGACGCCGCCCTCGGCATTCAGTGGCATGTCATCGCCATGTATGCGCCGAGCTTCTTCACCGGCTCGCTGATCGCGCGCTTCGGCGTCGAGCGTATTGCCGGCCTCGGTCTCCTGATCCTCGCCGGGTCGGCTGTGGTCGCGGTCGCCGGTCTCAGCGTCGCGCATTTCTGGTGGACGCTGATTCTGCAGGGCATCGGCTGGAATTTCGCCTTCATCGGCGCCACCACGATGGTGACGCAATGCCACCGGCCGGAAGAACGCACCAAGGTGCAGGCCTTCAACGACTTCATCATCTTCGGCGCGATGGCCGTGACATCGTTCTCGTCGGGCCAGTTCCTGGCTTTGTTCGGCTGGGCGACGCTGAATGAGCTGGTATTCCCGCTGGTCGCGGTTGCCGGCGCGCTCCTCGTGTGGCTGGTGATGCGCAAGCGCGCCGAGGCGGTGGCGGCAGTTTAGGAGCTTTCCAGGCGAAGTGGATTTCGGTTCGCCGGCCAGAAACTTGACAACATCAACAATCTGCTATCATGGCGTCATGACGCAAACGCCATCCTTTGCCATCCAGCACGTCCAGAACGCGGCCGATCTGGCCGACGTCATCCGCTTGTTCCGCGCCTATGCGGAATCGCTGCCCATTGACCTTGCCTATCAGGGCTTCGAGGCCGAGATGGCGGCGATGCCGGGCAAATACTCAGCCCCCAAGGGCGTGCTGCTGATCGCGCGCAACGGCGAGGGCAGGGCGATTGCCTGCGCCGCGCTGCGGCCGATCGAGCCCGCCGGCACCTGCGAGATGAAACGGCTCTATGTGACGGCCGAAGGCCGCGGTCTCGGCCTCGGCAAGCGCCTGGTCGAAACCCTGTTCGATGACGCCCGCCGGATCGGCTATCGCGAAATGCGGCTCGATACCTTGCCGACGATGACGGAAGCCATCGCGCTCTACCGCCGCTTCGGCTTTGCGCCGATGGAGGCGTATTACGATACGCCCATTGAGGGCACGTTGTTTATGCGGAAGGTGTTGTGAGGCTTCCGCGTTGCTCGGCGTCATCGCCCGCGAAGGCGGGCGATCCAGCGCTTTTGGCGAATTAGAAAACACTGGGGCCTCCGCTTTCGCGGAGGACGACGGTAATTGTTGTCCCGGGTTTCGCTTCGCTTCACCCGGGCTACAAGCACGACCATGCCGCCTAGAAAATAGTCCTTGACTCTTATTCCTAGGACATTATAGGCTCATTTCGTCCTGTTCCGGCCGGGGGCGCTGTCATGAGGCGTCGTTTCAGTGGGGGCAGGGCGCGGTGCCCGCGGGCTTGGGAAAACGCATCCCAGGTGCTCGGGCGGCGAGGGGGCTCCGCCCGGAGGCACTATGACCTCCTGCAAGGAGCTTGCTGATGGTGAGCGCTACCCATCGCAAGATGGATCAGCCGCCAGAAGCGCGGCCCGTCGTCGTAACGACACCGCGATGGAGCGCCGCGGGGCGCAGGTTTCTCCGATCGCAAGGAGGGGCCGTGCACCGCAAGGTGCAAACGTTAGGGCGCCTCGCGGCGCTCCATCCCCTCGGCGTTTGCCGAGGGTGAAAGAGAGAGGCAGGCCGCCCCGGGCCTTCAAGAACAGGGGCGATGACGCACGCCGTGAGTCTCCCGCAGCCCCTTCCGCCCCGGCCCCGCATTGAAATTCCTGTAAAATCAGCCCCGTCGGGCCGTTGCTTTGCGATTATGTTTTTGGCATGGTCCGCGCGCTCATCGGTCGGGGTGAAGCGCCCTCACAAGCGGCCATCCTCGACGCTCCTGGCACCGGCGGGAGCGTTATGTTCCCGCCCGCCATCAATCAATTCGAGGATGATTCATGACTGCTCTTTGGGCCATTATCGCCTGCGGTGCGCTCTCCATCGTCTACGGCATCTGGGCGATCAAGTCCGTGATGTCCGCCGACGCCGGCAATGCGCGGATGCAGGAGATTGCAGCTGCGATCGCTGAGGGCGCGCAGGCTTATCTCAAGCGTCAATACACCGCGATCGCCATCGTCGGTGTCGTCGTTTTCGTCGGCCTTTGGCTGCTGCTAGGCAGCTGGGTCGCCATCGGCTTCCTGATCGGCGCCGTGCTGTCGGGTGCCGCGGGCTTCATCGGCATGAACGTGTCGGTGCGCGCCAATGTCCGCACCGCGCAGGCCGCGACCAAGTCGCTGTCCGACGGTCTCGACATCTCGTTTAAGGCGGGCGCCGTCACCGGCATGCTGGTGGCCGGTCTCGCTCTGCTCGGCGTCGCCGTCTACTACTGGTTCCTGATCGGACCCAAGGGCCTCGCCCCCGATAACCGCGTCGTCATCGACGCGCTGGTCGCGCTGTCCTTCGGCGCCTCGCTGATCTCGATCTTCGCCCGTCTCGGCGGCGGCATCTTCACCAAGGGCGCCGACGTCGGCGCCGACCTCGTCGGCAAGGTCGAGGCCGGTATCCCGGAAGATGATCCGCGCAACCCGGCCACCATCGCCGACAACGTCGGTGACAATGTCGGCGACTGCGCCGGCATGGCGGCCGACCTGTTCGAAACCTATGCGGTGACCGTGGTCGCCACCATGGTTCTGGCGGCGATCTTCTTTGCCGGCCAGCCGATCCTCGGCTCGGCGATGCTGTATCCGCTCGCCATCTGCGGCGCCTGCATCGTGACCTCGATCATCGGTACGTTCTTCGTCAAGCTCGGCCCGAACGGCTCGATCATGGGCGCCCTGTACAAGGGTCTCATCGCCGGTGGCGTGCTCTCGATCGGTGGTCTCGCCATCGCGACGCACTACCTCATCGGCTGGGGCCAGATCGGCACCGTCGCCGGCATGGCGATCACCGGCAAGAACCTGTTCATCTGCGGCGTTCTCGGCCTCGTGGTGACGGGTCTCATCGTCTGGATCACCGAGTACTACACCGGCACCGGCAAGCGTCCGGTCGTCTCGATCGCGCAGGCTTCGGTCACCGGTCACGGCACCAACGTCATTCAGGGCCTCGCGGTCTCGCTTGAATCGACGGCGCTGCCGGCTCTCGTGATCGTCGGCGGCATCATCGTGACCTACCAGCTCGCCGGCCTGTTCGGCACGGCGATCGCGGTCACAACGATGCTCGGCCTTGCCGGCATCATCGTCGCGCTCGACGCCTTCGGCCCGGTCACCGACAACGCCGGCGGCATCGCCGAAATGGCGGGTCTGCCGAAGGAAGTGCGTCACAACACCGACGCGCTCGACGCGGTCGGCAACACCACCAAGGCCGTCACCAAGGGCTACGCCATCGGTTCGGCCGGCCTCGGCGCGCTGGTGCTGTTCGCCGCCTACACCAACGACATCGCCGCCTTCACCAAATCGGGCGCGGCGTACTTCCAGGGCATCGGCACGGTCTCGTTCGACCTGTCGAATCCCTACGTGGTTGCCGGCCTGATCTTCGGCGGCCTGATCCCGTACCTGTTCGGCGGCATCGCCATGACCGCGGTCGGCCGGGCGGCCGGCTCGGTGGTGCAGGAAGTGCGCCGTCAGTTCAAGGAAATGCCGGGCATCATGCAGGGCACCCAGCGTCCGGACTACGGCCGCGCGGTGGACATGCTCACCCGCGCCGCCATCAAGGAGATGATCATCCCGTCGCTCCTGCCGGTGTTGGCGCCGATCGTCGTCTACTTCGGCGTGCTGGCGATCTCGGGCTCGAAGGCTAATGCCTTCGCGGCCCTCGGCGCCTCGCTGCTCGGCGTGATCGTCAACGGCCTGTTCGTCGCCATCTCGATGACCTCGGGCGGCGGCGCCTGGGATAACGCCAAGAAGTCGTTCGAAGACGGCTTCGTCGACAAGGACGGCGTCAAGCACCTGAAGGGTTCGGAGGCTCACAAGGCGTCCGTGACCGGCGACACCGTCGGCGATCCCTACAAGGACACGGCGGGCCCGGCCGTGAACCCGGCGATCAAGATCACCAACATCGTGGCGCTCTTGCTGCTGGCGATTTTGGCTCACTAAAGGCGAGGGCCGGGGGTATCCCCGGCCGTCTCCTCAAGACGAAAAAGAAAAGGCCCGCGGTTCGCCGCGGGCCTTTTTGTTTTGGATGTTTCGCTTGAAGGCGAGGATCGCCTCAGAACATCTTGAACGTGTTGAAGATGCCGCGCAGGTAATTGAGCTGGTTGCCGCCGGTTTCGGTGGTCTGCGACACGAAGTCGAAAATCTTGCCGTCCTTGATGCCGTAGTTCGCCAGGCGCGTGACCTTGCGGTCCTTGTCGAAATAGACGGCGACGACGCGCTGGTCGGTGACCTGATGCGGCTGGAAGGCGGCGCTACGCTCGGCCTTCTGTGAGATGTAGTAGAACACGTCGCCGCTGACGGTCGCGACTGTCGACGGTGTGCCGAGAACGATCAGCACTTGCTCCTGCGTCGCGCCGATCGGGATCTGCTCCAGCGCGCCTTCGGGCAGCACATAGCCGCGCTGCAGGGTTTCGCCGAAGCTGCCACAGCCGGCCAGCAAAACCGGCGCGGTCAGGGTCAGGCCAAGGGCGAGCACGCGCGCGAAACGGCGAGCGGGCAGGCGGGTCGAGCGGGCGTTCGTCATCAAATCGGGATCCTCGAAATCGGCCAATCCTAAGGTCGCGCGGCCGGCGCGTCACCAAAGGCCATACGATCTGGCCCTTGTTATCTAGCTCTTGCATCCGGCGGTGCGTGCACTAAACCGGCGCCAATCCTGCGGCTTGAAAAAAGCCGCCGTCAGGCACCGGGCTCATGATCTTTTCTCTGTTCCGCCGCAAGCCTCAGCGCGACACCATTTCGGCCCTGTATGGCATGATCGTGGCGCAGGCGCGATTGCCGGTGTTTTACCGCGACTATGCCGTCGCCGATACGGTTAACGGCCGTTTCGACCTGATCGTCCTCCATCTGGCCCTGGTCCTCGAGCGGTTGACCGTCGACGGGCAGCTCGATCCGGCCGGGCAGGCGGTTTTCGACCGCTTTTGCCAGGACATGGACGACAACCTGCGGGAAATGGGCATCAGCGACCTCAAGGTGCCCAAGGAAATGAAGCGCATGGGCCAGGCCTTTTACGGCCGGTCCAAGGCCTATCTGGATGCTTTAAGCGACCGCCGGGCTCTGGTGTCGGCACTGGCCCGGAATATCTATGGCGGGGCGCCGTCGGCCTACGAGGCCGCACCCCGGCTCGCTGATTATGTTGCCGCCGCCGCCGCCGCGCTCAAGGGGCAGGACGTCGCGGCCATTGCCGCGGGCGATGTGCACTTCCCCGATCCGGCGCGTGTTCCGGTATCCGGCGCCTGAGGCCGCCGGCCGAAAATCTGGTAAGAGTTCGATCATGAGCAGGAAAAGTGCCCCGCAGCGCGGGCCTCAACAGGCGGTTGCCGGCATCGCCGAGGTGGTACCTTGGAGCGCACCGGTTACGCTCGACCAAATTCCGGAGAGTGGGCTGCATCGCGCCATCGAGGCGCCGGAATCGGCCCGTGACGCCATTGCCCGGCTGGCCGATCTGCGGGACGTGTCTGCTCTCAGCGCCACCTTCGATTTGGCCAAGCGCGGCGCCAAGGTTCACGTCACCGGCCGCGTCCGGGCCCGGGTCGGCCAGACCTGCGTGGTGTCGCTGGAGCCGATGGAAACCGACATCGACGAGGCCATCGACCTGACCTTCGCGCCGCCGGCCGCCGGTGCCGTTGTGGACGAGCACAGCGCATCGGAGCCGCCGCGTAAGGCCGCTGAGGACGCCCCCGAGCCGCTTTTGGGCCATTCGATCGACCTCGGCGCCATCGCCGCCGAGTTCCTGATCCTTGCCATCGATCCCTATCCGCGCAAGGAAGGGGCCGAATTTGCGCCGCCGGCCGTTGAGGAAACCGGCAACAAACCCTTCGCCGCCCTGGCGGCGCTGCAGAAGAATCCGGGAAAGCGCAACAACTAAAACGGCTTGTCACGGTCGGCGCACCCGCTATGTTGCCGGCGGGCGCCTCGGCTCCGGACCTTTGGCCGGACGGGCGCGCTCAACGCCATTCTGGCGGGCGCATGATCCCGACTGCTGGGGAGCCGTCTTGAAAGACATGATCATGCCCCCGACCGCCGTCCAGTCCAGGCCGCCCGGGCCACCCTTCGAGCCGATACATGCCCGATAAGATCCGCATTGCGATTGACGCCATGGGCGGCGACCACGGCCCGTCCGTGGTTCTGCCGGGCGCAGCGCTTGCGCTGGAGCGGCATCCGGACATCGAGTTCCTGCTGTTCGGCGACCAGGCGGTCGTAGCGCCGCTGCTCGACAGCCTGCCGAAGCTCAAGGAGAAGTCGACCTTCACACACACCGAGGTGTCGATCCGTATGGACGACAAACCAAGCCAGGCCTTGCGCTATGGCCGTGGCAAGTCGTCGATGTGGCTGGCCATCGATGCGGTGAAAAAGGGCGCGGCCGACGTTGCCGTGTCCGCCGGCAACACCGGCGCGCTGATGGCCATGTCGTGGTTCAACCTGAAAATGATGGAGGGCATCGAGCGCCCGGCCATCGCCGGGCTGTGGCCGACGCTGAAGGGGGAGTCCGTCGTCCTGGACGTCGGTGCCTCGATCGGCGCCGACGAGCATCACCTCATCAATCTCGCCGTCATGGGCAGCGCCATGGCGCGCGTCCTGTTCGACATCGAGCGGCCGACCGTGGGTCTGCTCAATATCGGCGTCGAGGAGGTCAAAGGTCTTGAGCAGGTGCGTGAAGCCGGCCGCCTGCTACGCGAAGGCGACTTCCCGCATTTCGATTATCAGGGCTTCGTCGAGGGCGACGACATCGGCAAGGGTACGGTCGACGTCGTCGTGACCGAAGGCTTTGCCGGCAATATCGCGCTCAAGGCCGCCGAAGGCACCGCGAAGCAGTTCGCGCAATATCTGCGCTCGGCCATGAGCCGGACCTGGCGCGCGCGCCTCGGCTATCTGCTGGCCAAGCCGGCCTTCTCGCTGCTGCGGGAAAAAATGGACCCGCGGAAGGCCAATGGCGGCGTCTTTTTGGGCCTCAACGGCGTTGTCATCAAGAGCCACGGCGGCGCCGACGCCGAAGGTTATGCCGCCGCTATCGACATGGGATACGATATGATCCGTTACGAGCTTCTCGCCAAGATCGGCCAGGACCTGGCCCGCGATCTTGAGAGCCGTGCGGCGGCGCAGGCCGCCAAGGAGGCTGTGACGGAGCCGGCGGCAAATGGGGCGGCCTCGTCGTGACAATGAAGCGTTCTGTAGTTCTTGGCTGCGGCAGCTATCTGCCGGCCCGTATTCTCTCCAACGACGAGTTGGCGAAGTCGGTCGACACGACCGACGAGTGGATCGTCCAGCGCACCGGCATTCGCGAGCGCCATATCGCGGCGCCCGGCGAGCTGACGTCCGACCTCGCCACCCACGCGGCGCGCTCGGCCTTGGCGCATGCCCATGTCGAGGCCGACACCATCGACCTCATCATTTTGGCGACCGCCACCCCGGACCAGACCTTCCCGGCCACCGCGGTGACGGTGCAGAACAATCTCGGCATCTCGCAAGGCGTCGCCTTCGACCTGCAGGCCGTCTGTTCGGGCTTCGTGTTTGCTCTGTCGGTCGCCGACAGCATGCTCAAGGCCGGCACGCACAAAAGGGCGCTGGTGATCGGCGCCGAGACCTTCTCCCGCATTCTGGACTGGAACGATCGCACCACCTGCGTGCTGTTCGGCGACGGCGCCGGCGCCGTCGTCATGGAGCTCCAGGATCAGCCCGGCACCTCCGCCGACCGGGGCCTGCTGACCACCCATCTGCGCTCGGACGGCAAGCACCGCTCCAAGCTCTACGTCGATGGCGGCCCGTCCTCAACCCAGACCGTCGGCCATCTGCGCATGGAAGGCCGGGAGGTTTTCAAACATGCGGTGGTCATGATCACCGACGTGATCGAGGACGCCTTCGCCGCCACCGGCACCACCGCCGCCGACATCGACTGGTTCGTGCCGCATCAGGCCAACAAGCGGATTATCGACGGTTCGGCCCATAAACTCGGCATTTCTCCCGATAAAGTGGTGATCACTGTCGACCGTCACGGCAATACCTCGGCGGCTTCGATTCCGCTGGCGCTGGCTGACGCGGTGACCGACCGACGCATCAAGCGTGGCAACCTGATTCTGCTTGAAGCGATGGGTGGCGGCTTCACCTGGGGGTCGGCGCTGCTACGCTGGTAGTGCGAAAGCAAGGCCTTTCATGGTGCCCACCAGGTCCAAATCGGCCGTTGACCGCCTGCGCTGTAGCTAATATCTTTGATTATTCAGCGAGATATCTTCGCCAAAGGTTGTTTTGGGTTGGGCTGGGGCGATGACTGGTAAAACAGTAACGAGAGCGGACCTGTGCGAGGCCGTCTACCAGAAGGTGGGCCTGTCGCGGACCGAGTCCGCGTCACTGGTCGAGCTTGTCCTGAAGGAAATCACCGATTGCCTCGAGCGCGGCGAGACCGTGAAACTGTCGTCTTTCGGTAGTTTCGTGGTGCGCAAGAAGGGTCAGCGCATCGGCCGCAATCCGAAGACCGGCAAGGAAGTTCCAATTTCGCCGCGCCGCGTCATGGTGTTCAAGCCGTCCGCCATCCTCAAGCAGCGGATTAACGGGCATAACGTCGCCGACGAAGCCGAACACGCATAACAATCGTCGTTCGTCTGTTGTAAATTCCCTTCCATCGCAATCAGGCAGGTCAGACCGCTTTGGACGACAAGGCGCCGGGCGCATTCCGTACCATCAGTGAAGTGGCCGACGAGCTCGATCTGCCGCAACACGTTCTGCGCTTTTGGGAAAGCCGGTTCAACGAAATCAAGCCGATGAAGCGCGGCGGCGGACGCCGCTACTATCGACCTGACGACATCGACCTGCTGCGCGGTATTCGTCATCTGCTTTACGGCGAGGGCTACACCATCCGCGGTGTGCAACGCATCCTGCGTGAGCAGGGCGTCGATTTCGTGCAGACGATTTGGCAGGAAGGTGCGCAGGCAATCGCGAGCGAGGACGAAGAGGACCTCGTTGACGAGGCGCTCGACGCCGAGGATGAAGCCGAAGACGAAGAGAGCGAAGAAGATGCCGACGAGACTGAAGAGACCGGCGGTCTTCGCGGTCGCATCGGTTCGCTGATTGGCCGCGACCTCAACGAGCGCGATACGCGCGCCGACCGTACCGAGCCGCCGCTGCATGACGCGCCGATGCCGCGCATCGATCCCGGCGATCGGCTTGGCGGCGTGACCCGTGCGGTGCCCGAAGCTCCGACACCATCAGCCAAACCGACACCGATGGCTGCAGCTTTGCCGGCAGGGCTGAGCGCGGAGCAGAAGGACCGTCTGCGGCAGGTGCTCGACGAGCTCAAGGAGTGCCGCCAGCGTCTTGACGCCGCTCTGTCGCCTGCCGAATCTCAATAGGTCTGCGAAATATCCTGCATCGCTGCCGTGCCCGGCCGCGATTGGCGGCGGCGAGAGCCCGTGTTAGGCAAGGCCGTTTTTGACCGAAGGCCGAGGCCAGGACGCGACTCATGACCGAACCCGATCCGCTGCTCGTCGAACATCCGACGGACGACATCGTCGTGCTGCGGCTCAACCGACCCCAGGTCCGCAATGCGCTCAGCCTGCTGCTGCGCCAGCGTTTGGCCGAAGAGACCTTGCGTCACGGCGCCGATGCAAAGACGCGCGTCATCGTCATCACCGGTGACGACAAGGCCTTCGCCGCCGGCGCCGACATTGCCGAGATGGCCAAAGCCGGCCCGGTCGAGGTGATGGCTCGCAACGTGCAGCAATACTATCGACCGATCGCGGAATGCCCCAAGCCGGTGATCGCCGCGGTCGAAGGCTTCGCGCTCGGCGGCGGCTTCGAACTGGCGCTGTGCGCGGACTTCATCGTTGCCGGCGAGACGGCGAAGCTAGGCCTGCCCGAAGTGAAGCTTGGCATTCTGGCCGGCGGCGGCGGTACGCAGAAGCTGGTGCGTCTCGTCGGCAAGCAACGCGCATTGATGCTGCTGATGACCGGGCGCTTCCTGTCGGCCGCGGAAGCCCTCGCAATGGGCGCGGTGGCCGATGTCGCGCCGGCCGGGCAGGCGCTGGCTCGCGCGCTCGACATTGCCCGTGAAATCGCGGCGATGCCGCCGATCTCGGTCCAGCAGATCAAGGAGATCGTCAATGCCGGCGTGAATGCGCCGCTCGAGACGGCCTTGATGCTGGAGCGCAAGGCGTTCCAGTTGCAGTTCGCAACGCAGGATCAGAAGGAAGGCATGGCCGCCTTCCTGGAGAAGCGCAAGCCGACTTATGAAGGCAAGTAAAACTTCATGGCATTCGATCTGACGAAATCTGATCTCGTCGTCGCCGTGTTCGGCGCCGGCACCATGGGCCGCGGCATTGCGCAGGTCTGCGCGCAGGCCGGCATTGAAACGCTGCTCTATGACGCGCGCGCCGGTGCGGTCGAAGAGGCCATCGCCGCTGTCGGCAAAGGGCTGGACGGTCAGGTTGCCAAGGGCCGTATGACGGCGGACGCCAAGGCGGCGCTACTGGCCAAGCTCAAACCAATGGCAGTGCTTGAAGACGCCAAACGGGCAGGGCTCATTATCGAAGCGATCGTTGAGGACCTCGCCGTCAAGCGCGACCTGTTCTCAAAACTCGAAGCCATCGTTGCGCCGGACGCGGTGCTGGCGACCAACACCTCGTCGCTGTCGGTGACGGAGATTGCTGCCGGCTGCTCGCGGCCGGAGCGCGTCGGCGGGCTGCATTTCTTCAATCCGCCGCCGGTGATGAAGCTTGTCGAGGTGATTGCCGGCCTGCGCAGCGATCCATCATTGACGGATGCTATGGTCGCTCTGACAAAACGCATTGCCAAGACGCCGATCGTCGCCACTGACACGCCAGGCTTTGTCGTCAATCACGCTGGCCGCGCTTATGGCCCGGAGGCGCTACGTATCGTCGCTCAGGGCATTGCCTCGCCGCGCGAAGTCGATGAACTGATGAAAGAGGCGGCCGGCTTCCGCATGGGCCCGTTTGAACTGCTCGATCTCATTGGCGGCGACGTCACCCATGCGGTGATGGAGAGCATGTACGGTCGCTATTACGAAGAGCCGATGTATCAGCCGTCGGCACAGATGGCGACGCGCGTTGCGGCTGGGTTGTATGGCCGTAAGAGCGGCATCGGCTTCTATGATTACAAAAACGCCGATACGGTAAGCGGGCCGACCGTCAACGTGGCGAAGCAGCCGATACCGACCGCGGTGTGGGTTGCCGACGAAGATGGCGGTCGCGAGTTGGCCACGGCGCTGGACGCGGCCGGCGTCAAGACACATGTCGGCGGAACACCGCCGAAGGACAGCCTTTGCCTTGTCACGCCGCTTGGCGAGGACTGCACCGGCGCCGCTTTGCGTCTAGCACTCGATCCGGCGCGCACGGTAGCGGTCGATATGCTCGGCCGTTTCGGCAAGCGCTATACGGCAATGAAGAACCCGCTCACCAGCGCAGATGCGCTTGGCAGCGCCATCGCCGTGCTCGGTGCTACAGGTGCCGCGGTGACGGCGATCAATGACTCAACGGGCTTCGTTACGCAGCGCCTGCTCGCCATGATCGTCAATATCGGCACGCGGATCGCCGAACTGCGCGTCGCGGCGCCGGGCGATATCGACACTGCGGTCGAACTTGGCCTCAATTATCCGAAAGGTCCGCTGGCACTCGGCGATATAATTGGGCCGGCGCGCGTGCTCGCGGTGCTCGACGGTATGTTCGCGGCCACGCACGATCCGAAGTACCGCGCCACCACCTGGCTGCGCCGCCGTGCTGCGCTCGGCGCGTCGCTCAAAACGCTGGACTGAGTAGCGCTGCGTCCTGATCTAAGTCTCTGATATATAAGAAAAAGGGATCGCCAGAGGCGATCCCTTGCTTGCGATTGCGATATCACTTGACACATACCGACCAGTTGGTATGCTTTGAACACCGACGAAGGGTGCCGCTATGATCAAAGCCGCAACGCCAGACGCCAGGACGAAGTTGCTCGATGCCGCCTTGGACGTGATCCGCACTAAAGGTTATTCGGCAACGACGGTCGATGAACTCTGCGCCGCGGCCGGTGTCACCAAGGGCGCCTTTTTCCATCACTTCAAGAGCAAGGAGGCGCTCGGCGTCGCCGTTGCCGACTACTGGTCGGAGCAGACCGGTGCGCTGTTTGCCACGGCCGCGTATCACGAACTGTACAAGCCGTTCGATCGCGTGATCGGTTATCTCGCCTTCCGCAAGGCGCTGCTGCAAGGCCGTGTACCGGAATTCACCTGCCTCGTCGGCACCATGGTGCAGGAAGCCTACGAGACGACGCCCGCTATTCGCGATGCCTGCGACCGCAGCATCAGCGCCCATGCCGCCACACTGGAAGCCGATATCGAAGCGGTCATGCGCGAGCGCAAGATGACGCCGGGATGGACCGCGAAATCGCTGGCGCTGCACACTCAGGCCGTTCTGCAGGGCGCGTTCATTCTGGCGAAAGCGAAAGGTGGCGCCGAGATTGCTGCCGACAGCATTGATCATCTCATTCGCTATCTGCGGCTGCTCTTCAGCCCGGACAATACTCAACGTCAATCATAAGCAGCAGGGAAGGAAAGCGAAATGCCCAGCACCATCAAGCTTCATCGCGTCATCGCCGCCAAGCCAGAGAAGGTCTACCGCGCCTTCATCGAGAGCGACGCGGTCGCGAGCTGGCTGCCACCTTACGGCTATCTTTGCACGGTCCATGAACTGGACGCGAAAGTCGGCGGCAAGCACAAGATGTCATTCCGCAATTTCACGACCAGCCACGGCCATTCATTCGGCGGCACTTATCTCGAACTCGTGCCGGGTTCGAAGCTGGTCTACACGGACCGCTTCGACGACCCGAATTTGCCGGGCGAGATGCGTTGCACCGTGACGCTGACGGCGGTCTCGGTCGGCACCGAGCTCAACGTCGTTCAGGAAGGCGTGCCGGACGTGATCCCGGCGGAGGCCTGCTATCTCGGCTGGCAGCAGTCGCTGCGCAAGCTCGTCGATTTGGTGGAGCCCGAGATCAACCAATAGCGCGATCTTACAAAGCCGAGCGGGTGTCCTATGGTGCCAATAATCACCGCATTTGAACGGTCGCCCGATCGCGGCAAGGGCCTGGCACGCGACATGCGCGTGCGCTGGGCGCTGGAGGAAGTCGGCCAGCCTTACGAGGTGCGGCTGGTTTCCTTCAAGGCCATGAAACAGCCGGCGCATCGCGCGTTGCAGCCTTTCGGTCAGATACCGAGCTATGAGGAGGGCGACCTCGTCCTGTTCGAGTCGGGTGCCATCGTGCTGCATATCGCCGAGCGGCATGGCCAACTCTTGCCGAAGGATGCGAATGCACGGGCGCGCGCGATTGCCTGGATGTTCGCGGCACTCAATACGGTGGAGCCGCCGATCTTCGAGCGCATGTTGCTGATGATCCTCGATCGCGACAAGCCGTGGTATGGGGAACGTCTGGCAGCGCTCGAAAGCATCCATTCGGATGCGGCTTGAAGACCTGTCGCGCCATTTGGGCGAGGCCGAGTGGCTCGATGGCGCCTTCAGCACCGGCGATTTGCTGATGATAACGGTGCTGCGCCGGCTGACACAGTCCCCATTCATGGACGAATTTCCGAACCTTGCCGCCTATGTCGCGCGCGGCGAAGCGCGCCCCGCCTACCAGCGCGCTTTCGCGGCGCAACTCGCGGTGTTTGAAGCGGCGCAGGCAACGTCGCTCGCGTAAATCCTGTCACGCCAATCCGCAGATCGTCGCCGCGAGCGCCTGCGTGCGCGGCAGCAGCGTGTCGAGACGGAGGAATTCGTCGTCGGTATGCGCCTTGCCGCCGACCGGGCCGAGGCCGCACAAGGTCGGTACGCCGAGCGCGGCGGTGAAGCCTGAATCGGCGCAGCCGCCGGTGAACTCGCCGCCGACCTCAAAGCCGATGCCGGCCGCGGCCTGCCGATATCGCTCGAACAATGTGAGCGAGTGCTTCTCCTCGAGCGGCATGAACAGTGCCTTCGTGGTGATTTCGCCGCTGGTGCCGGGCACGTCCTCGGCTTTGACGATGCGTTCGATCTCGCTCATCAGCCGCGCGCGCTGCTCCAGCGTGGTGAAGCGCAGATCGAGCTCGGCTTCCGCCCAGGGCGCGACGGTGTTGTGGGTGTTGCCGCCCTTGATGACACCGACATTGGTGGTGACGCCGCTTGCATAGTCGGTGAGGGCATGCAGGCGCACGATCTTGCGCGCCAAAGCCTCGATGGCGCTGGCGCCGGCCTCATGATTGACGCCGGAATGCGCGGCGCGGCCCTTGATGCGGATATGGAAGCTCGTTCCGCCCTTGCGGCCGGTGACGACATTGCCGCTGACGCGGCCCGGCTCGGTGTTGAAAACGGCGCGCGCACCTTTGGCAGCAGCCTCGATCTCGGCGCGGCCGGTCGGGGAGCCGATCTCCTCGTCCGAGGTGAACAGGGCGACGACCGGGAAGGGCAAGCCGCCGGCGGCCTGGATCGCGCGCAATGTGAAAATGTTGGCGACGAGGCCGCCTTTCATGTCGGCGACGCCGGGTCCGAAAGCGAGATCGCCATCACGCGAATAGCCGCGCGTGGCGACCGTGCCCTTGGCGAACACCGTATCGCGATGGCCGAGCATCAGGGCGTGCTGGTTCAGCCCATGGCCCGGGACTTCGGCCTTGAAGACGTCGCCGAAGCCCTCCTTGGCGATGCGGGTGACGGCAATGCCGTCGTTCCGCAGTACTTCGGCAATGGCCTCGCCAACGGCGTCGGTGCCCGCTTTGTCGAAGCTGTTGGAGTCGATGTCGACGAGCCGGCGCAGCAGCGCTTCCATCTCGTCGGCGCGTGGCGCTAGCCAGGCCAGCACCTTGTCGGTCACGTCGCCTTCCAGCGCGGGGGCGGTCGTCACTTGCGCCGCTCCTTGAGAATACGCCCGCCGTCCTCGCCGAGATCGTAGAACAGCCCAGCCATGATCTGCAGCGCTTCGCGCGCCACCGAGCCGAGCAGGTGCTCATCCGGCGCGTGCTGCGAGCAGGACGGATAGGAATGCGGCACCCAGACCGTCGGCATGCCGAGAATGTCGGCGAATACGTCATTGGGCAGCGAGCCGCCGAGATTGGGCAACAGCGCTGGCTTCTTGTTGGTGGTCTTGGCCATCGAGGCGAGCGCCCAGGTCACCCAGGGGTCGGTCGGATCGAGGCGGGTCGCAGTGAAGGTCTCTATGCGCGCGGGCCGGACCGCGACACGTTGCAGGCCATGCGCATCGAGATGCGCGCGCACTGCCGGCAGGATGGCGTCAACATTGGTGCCGACGACGAAACGCAGCTGCATCGTCGCCTTGGCCGAAGGCGGGATCGCGTTCACAGGTGCCTCGGGCGTGCCGGTCTTGAACGCCAGCACCTCGAGCGTATTCCAGCCGAAGATACGCTCTTCCGTGGTCAGACCCGGCTCGCCCCAATCGGGATCGACCTGCGGATCGTTCGGCTCCTGGCCGATCTTGACGTCGGCAAGCGCGTCGCGCACCGCCTGCGGCAGGCTCGATGGCTTGAGCGCGTCGACCATGATGCGGCCTTTGGAGTCGACCAGCGCTGCAATGGCGTGGGCGAGCAGGGTGCCGGCATTGGCGAGGCCGCCGCCCCAGTTGCCGGAGTGATGGCCGCCTTCGCGCAAGTCGACCGACAATTCGAAATTCATGGCGCCACGCGAGCCGAGGAAGATGGTCGGGCGCTGCGCCGACAGGCGCGGCCCATCCGAGCCGATCAGCACGTCGGCGGCAAGCGCGTTGCGTTCGGCCGCCGCCAGCGTGCGCAGGCCGGGGGAGCCGGCTTCCTCGCCCATCTCGATCAGAAGCTTGCAGTTGAAGCCGAGCTTGCCGCCGCGCGTCGCCATCACCTGCTCGAGCGCGGCGATGTTGATGCTGTGCTGGCCCTTGTTGTCGGCGGTGCCGCGGCCGTACCAACGGTCGCCCTCGACCGTGATCTTCCAGGGATCGAGGCCGGTGCGCCAATTCGCGGCATGGCCGAACACGACATCGCCATGGCCATAAGTGAGAACGGTCGGCAGCGTGTCGCCCTCATGGCGCTCGGCGATCAGGAACGGGCCGTAGCCGGGCGCGGGGTTTTCGACGATCCGACAGCGGAAGCCGAGCTTCTCGACCGCGGGAATGATGTCGTCGGTCAGATAGGCGCGCAGCACGTCCAGTTTGTCACCGCCCTGGCTTTCGGTCGGAATGGCGACGCGGCGGGACAGAACATCCTTGAAGGTACCGCTGTCGTAGTAAGCGGCAGCGCGGGCAATGGCGTCCAGGCGGGTCATTACGAAGCTAAGGCCTCTTCTTGAACGAGATGACAGGTGGCCCAGCCGTCGCGCAGAACCGTCACGGCCGGCGGCTGGGTGCTGCAGACTCCGATCGCGCTCGGGCAGCGCGGCTGGAACGGACAGCCGTTCTGAGCGGCCATCGGATTGGCATTCATGACGCCCAGATGGGTGTCGGGCACGCCGAGATCGGGGTCCGGCGTCAGCACCGACTCCAGCAGGCCGCGCGTATAAGGATGACGCGGGCCGGCGAACAGGCCGGCGCGCGTGCGCTCTTCCACGATGCGGCCGAGATACATCACCGCGACGCGATCGGCGAGATGCTCGACGACCGCGAGATTGTGGCTGATGAAGAAGTAGGTGAGGCCGAGGTCACGCTTGAGCTCCAGCAGCAGGTTGAGAATCTGCGCCTGCACCGACACGTCGAGCGCCGAGGTGGGTTCGTCGCAGATCACGACCTCCGGCCGCATGACCAGCGCCCGGGCAATGGCGACGCGCTGGCGTTGCCCGCCGGACAACTGACCGGGATAAGCGTCGAGCAGGCGTGTCGGCAAGCCAACCAGATCGAGCATCTCGCGCACTTTGGCGCGGCGCGAAGCGGCATCGCCGATGCGATGCACGACCAGCGGCAATGCGATCAGTTGCTCGATCGACTTGCGCGGGTTGAGCGAGGAATAGGGGTCCTGGAAAATCGGCTGGATGCGCCGCGCCACCGCGATACGGTTGTCGGCGTCGATCGGCGCGCCGTCGATGAGGATCTCGCCCGAGGACGGCGGCAACAGGCCGAGTAGCATCTTGGCCAAAGTCGATTTGCCGGAGCCGCTCTCGCCGACCAGCGCGAAGACCTCGCCGCGTTTGACCTGCAGCGACACATCGGCGACCGCGGTCAGCGTCGCCGAGCCCTTGAAAGCGCCCTGCGACACCTCGAAACGGCGCCAGACATTCTTCAGTTCGAGCGCGATGTCGGTCATGCCACCGCCTTTTGCGCTTCGAGGCGAACGCAACGAACGTCGTGGCCGGCGTCGATCGGCACGAAGCGCATGTCGCCGGCACATTCCGGCGCGGCAAAGTCGCAGCGATTGCGGAAGGCGCAGCCTTCGAGCCGGCCGATCAGGTTCGGCAACTGGCCGCGAATGGCGCCGAGCGGTGTGCCCGGCGCTGTGCGGCCGGGTACCGGAATGCAGTTCAGGAGGCCGCGCGTGTAGGGGTGCGAGGGCGCCTTGAACACCGAGCGCGCCGGTCCACGTTCGACGATGGCACCGGCATACATGACCGCGACCTTGTCGGCGACGCGGGCGACGACCCCGAGATCGTGGGTGATGAGGATCATCGCCATGCCGAACTCCTTCTTGAGATCGTGCAGGAGACGCAGGATCTGAGCCTGGATGGTGACGTCGAGCGCGGTGGTCGGTTCGTCGGCGATGATCAAATCGGGTTTGCACATCAGCGCCATGGCGATCATCACCCGCTGGCGCAGGCCGCCTGACAGTTGATGCGGATACTGCAGCAGCCGCCGCTCGGCGCCGGCGATGCCGACACGCTCGAGAAGCTCGATGGCGCGGGCGCGCGCTTTCTGGGCGCTGACATTCTCGTGGCAGCGCAGCGCTTCCATCAACTGGTTGCCGATGGTGTAAGCCGGATTGAGCGAGGTCATCGGCTCCTGAAATATCATCGCCATGCGGTTGCCGCGCAATTTCCGCATCTGCGGTTCCGGCATGGACAGGAGGTCGGTGCCATCGAAGGTCAGCCGTGCGGCGTGGCGCTTCGCGACGCGCGGCAACAGGTCCATGATGGCGAGCGAAGTGAGCGACTTCCCCGAGCCGCTTTCGCCGACGATCGCCAGCGTCTCGCCGCGCTCGACGGAAAACGACACTTCGCTGACGGCATGCAGCATGCCGTTCGCGGTTGGGATATCGATGACGAGGTCCTGAACGTCGAGCAGTGCCATGGCGGTCAGGTCCGATTTTCCGGCGCGGTCACGTCGCGCAGGCCGTCGCCGACGAGGTTGATCGCCAGAACGAGGAAGATCAGCGCTGTGGCCGGCACGCCGATCACCCAGGCGCTGAAGAACATGTACTGCTTGCCTTCGGCGATCATCAGGCCCCAGGACGGCAGTGGCGGTTGGACGCCGAGGCCGAGGAAGGACAGGGCGGCCTCGAGCAGAATGGCGTGCGCCATTTCCAGCGTGGCGACCACGATCAGCGCATTGAGGATGTTCGGCAAAATTTCCATGAACAGGATGCGTGGCGTCGAACAGCCGATGGCCTGAGCCGCTGCGACATAGTCGGTGCGCGCGATCTGTTGTGTGGCCGAACGCGTGACGACGGCGAAGCGGTCCCACAGCAGGAGGCCAAGAACGATGATGACCCCCTCCAGCGAGCCGCCGACCAGCGCCGCGGAGGCGAGGGCGACCAGCACAACCGGCAGTGCCAGCCGCGTGGTGATGACATAGCTCAGGATGGCGTCGACGCGGCCGCCGAAATAGCCGGCGCAAATGCCGACAACCGTACCGATGACTCCGGAGATCGCGACCGTGAGCATGCCAATGAGCAACGAAATCCGGGCGCCGTAGAGAAGGCGGCTCAGGTAATCGCGGCCGAGTTTGTCGGTGCCGAGCACATGCTCCCAGGTCCCTTTGGGATGCCAGATCGGCGGAATGAGGCGCTGCGCCAGGTTCTGGGCATAAGGATCGTGCGGCGCGAGCAACGGCGCGGCCAGTGCGGCAACGATAATGATGAGTAGAACGCTCCCACCGATGAGGAGGCCGCCATGGCGGCGCGCCCGGCGCACGAACGCGGAGAACGGCGAGCGGCGGACCGGCGCCACGTCGAACTGCGCGGAACCGGTAGCGGGATCGATGCTGGGGGCGATGTTGCTCATGCCAGCCGGATCCGTGGATCAAGGAATGCATTGGCGACGTCGGCCAGGAAGGTGAGGCCGACATAGATGGTCGCCAGAATAAGCACCACCGCCTGCACAACGGGGAAATCGTTGCGCGCGATCGATTCCCAGGCGAGGTAGCCGAGGCCGTGCATCGAGAATACCGCCTCGATGACGATCGAGCCGCCGAGCATGAAACCGAACTGCACCGCCGCAAGGGCAACGACCGGAATGATGGCGTTGCGCAGCGCATGCTTGAAGATGACGACCCTGGGCGACAATCCTTTGGCACGCGCGGTGCGGATGTAATCGGCCGACAGCACTTCGAGCATGCCGTTGCGCGACAGCCGCATCACCGCGGGCACCGCGTACCAACCGAGCGCGATCGACGGCAGGATGAAATGCTTCCAGGTCGAGGCGCCGGACACCGGCAGCCAGCGCAGTGTTATCGAAAACAGGATGATGAGGCCGAGGCCGAGGCAGAAGGTCGGAATGGCCTGACCGATGACAGAAAATGACAGCGCCAGCCGGTCGATGATGGTGCCGTTATAGACTGCGGCGAGCACGCCGAGCGGCACCGCGACGAGAAGCGACAGGCACAGCGAAATCGCGCCGAGCGTCAGCGTCACCGGAATACGCGCGGCGATCAGCGAGACCACGCTGGTGCGAAAGAAGAAAGAGTCGCCGAAGTCGAACTGGAGCGCCCGCCACAGCCATTCGAGATACTGGAGGACGAGGGGCCGGTCGAGCCCGAACTCCTTTCGGATCGCTTCGACCTGCGCCGGCGTCGACTCTGGCCCGGCGATCGACATCGCGATGTCGCCCGACAAGTGTAGCAGAAAGAACGCGACGATCGACACCGTGATGGCCACGGAGATCGCAACGACCAGACGTTGCAGGGTGTAGCTAAGCATAAGAGCCGCCGGCCAGAGGGATTTGCGCGCGGCGCTCCGGGAGGGAACGCCGCGCGCGAGCTTCGGTTACTTCCAGCGTGCCGCGTAGAAGCGCGGCAGTTCATCCGGCTGAGCGGTGAAGGACAGCTCGCTGGAGAAGGCATAGTTCGCCGGGTAGGAGTACAGCGGGAACAGGTAAGACTTCTCGGCGATGGTCTTGAGCGCTTCCTGGTACAGCTTGAGGCGCTTGTCGACGTCGACCGATGTGTCGGCTTCGGTGAGCAGC
The DNA here is from genome assembly GCF_005153485.1 of Pseudolabrys sp. FHR47. NCBI lineage: Bacteria > Pseudomonadati > Pseudomonadota > Alphaproteobacteria > Hyphomicrobiales > Xanthobacteraceae > Pseudolabrys > Pseudolabrys sp. FHR47. The sequence goes on along the minus strand of NZ_CP039740.1, from coordinate 2,558,919 downwards.
TTGCCGACTTCCTTGTCGCCGGTCATGTCGTCGGCCGAACCCTTGAAGTAGTTGCCGGTGAAGGCCGAGGCATCGGCGACCGAGAACGAGCCCCAGGTCTGGAAAGCCATCGGAGCTTTGCCCTCGCGGATCAGGGTGCGCATCGCGGCATATTTCAGGTAGTTCAGGTTCACCTTGATGCCGACGGCGGCGAGATAGCCGATCACCGCTTCGGCATACTCACGTTCACGATAGGCCACTAGTTCGGTGGTGAAGCCATTCGGGTAGCCGGCTTCGGCCAGCAGTTTCTTGGCTTTGGCCGGGTCGTAGGAATAGGTCGGCACGCCCTTGTCGGTGCAGCCGAACTGATCGATGAAGCAGGCCGAGTTCATGATGCGGGCGCCGCCGCCGACCAGATTGTCGAGCATGGCCTTGCGGTCGATAGCATAGGCGACCGCCTGGCGGACGCGCTGGTCCTTGAACGGGGTCGATTTTTCCGAACGGCCGAGCGTATCGAACTGCAGGAAGCCGACGCGCATGGTTTCGGCCGACAGCACCGCGACGTTCGGTGCGGTCTTGAGCTGCTTGGCCTGATCCACCGGCACGCGCCAGATCCAGTCGACGCCGCCGGTCATCAGTTCGGCCATGCGCGTTTCGGCGTCCGGGATGACGCGGAACACAACCTTGCCGATCGCCGGCTGCCCCAGCGGGCTGCCCTTCCAGTAATTGGCGTACTTCTCCATGGTGACGCCCTTGCCGGGATCGACCTTGGTCACGCGATAGGGGCCCGATCCGATCGGCGCTTTGGAGAAACCGGTGAGGCCCACCGACTTGAAGTACTTCTCCGGATAGATCGGCACCGGGCCGGCGAGATATTCGATCGCGGCCGGGAACGGGCCGACGAGATGGATGCGGACCTGATCCTCGCCGGTCTTCTCGGCGCTCTTGATCCAATCGGTGTTCTGCTTGGTAACGACCTTGGCTTCCGGGCTCACGACATAGTTCAGCGTGAACACGACGTCGTCCGCGGTGAGCGGATCGCCGTTGTGGAAGGTGACGCCCTTGCGGATCGTCAGGTCGAGCGTGGTTGGATTGGCCCAGGCCCACTTCGTCGCCAGTTGCGGCTCGTACTTGCCGGTCTTGGGATCGCGATAGATCAGATTGTCGAAGACATGCCGGGCGATGATGACGCCCTCGCGCAAGTTGTTGTGGTAGGGGCTGACGTTCTCCGGCTCGGAATCGGACGCATAGACCAGAGTGTCGTTGGCCTTGTTGGCGAATGCGCCGGTGCTGGCAGCGCCGAGCGTAATCGCGACCGCGCTCATCAGAACAAGATGTGCCTTCATGTGCCCTCTCTTCATGTGCCTCTCGTTTGAGGCGCTCCCCGCACCTCGGTTGGTATTATATTGTAATACTTAGAATTATATGATAATCAGGGTACGAACGCGCCCGAGCGGTGTCAAGAAATCGTCGCGCCAGCGCGCGCATCAATTGCAGGCAAATTGCTGCGGAGGAAGGCTCGAACTTGAGCAAACGCGCGCAGGATACGTTGTTCGTCGGCTCGCTCGAAAAGGGCATGCGCGTTCTGAACGCGTTCGATCACAATCACACGTCCATGGGCCTGAGCGAAATCGCCGAGCGCGCCGGTCTGGAGAAGAGCGCGGCGCAGCGCCTGAGCAATACGCTCTACAAGATCGGCTATCTGGACAAGGATCCGGAAACGCGACGCTTCACCCCCTCGCTCAAATTCCTCGAACTCGCCAATGCCTACTGGTGGGCGGACCCGCTGGTTCAACTGGCTCTGCCCAAGCTCATCGAACTGGGGCAACGATTTCAGGAACGCGTCAATCTTGCGCGTCTCGATGGCTCCGAGATCGTCTATGTCGTTCGCATCCCTACGCAACTGACCCGGTTCGAAGCCATGATCGCCGGCCGGCGCCTACCGGCACTGACGACGTCGAGCGGCCGCACCATGATCGCGCGCCTGTCCACGGCCGAGCGCAAGAAAGCCGTCAAGACCTGGCCGCTGATCGCCATGACCCCAAAAACGACGATGGACCGTGCGAAGATCGCCGCGTCGGTCGAGGAAGCCGCGTCGGCCGGCTATTGCCTGACCCACAGCGAAAACATGCTGAACGAGATCGCGATCGCAGCGCCAATCCTCGATCACGACGGACGGCCGATCGCGGCCGTTCAGTGTTCGGTGTCGAGCCTGAAATGGAGCGCCGACAAGGTGCGGCGAGACATCGCGCCGCGCCTCATCGAAGTGGCAAACTCGTTCAATCCGATGAAGATGCGCTGACGCGCACCTTTCGTCGTTTATCCACCCGGAGCCTGCTGATTTGAGCCGGGTGCGCACGGCCAATCAGCCGTTGCGATAGGTGTAGCTGTAGCCGTTGATCGCCGGCGCGCCGCCGAGATGGGCGTAGAGCACCTTCGAACCGGCCGGGAAGTATCCCTTCTTCACCAGGTCGATCATGCCCTGCATGGATTTGCCCTCGTAGACCGGGTCGGTGATCATCGCTTCGGTGCGCGCGGCGAAACGGATGGCTTCGTTGGTCTCGTGGCTCGGCACGCCGTAAGCCGGATAGGCGTAGTCATTGAGAATGACGATCTCGTCGTCGCTGACCTTGCGGCCGAGCTCGACCAGCTCGGCGGTGTTGTCGACGATCTCGCGGACCTGCGTGCGGGTCTGCTGCGGAGTGCCGGATGCATCGATGCCGATGACGCGGTTGGCGCGGCCGTCGGCGGCGAAGCCGACGATCATGCCGCCTTGCGTCGAGCCGGTGACGACGCAGACGATGATGTAGTCGAACTTGATGCCCATCTGCGCTTCCTGGGCGCGGACTTCTTCGGCGAAGCCGACATAGCCGAGACCGCCGTACTTGTGCACCGAAGCGCCGGCCGGAATGCCGTAGGGCTTGCCACCGGCATCCTTCACCGACTGGATGGCGTCTTCCCAGCTCTTGCGGATGCCGATGTCAAAGCCGTCAGGAACGATACGGCTGTCGGCGCCCATCAGGCGGGTGAGCAGGATGTTGCCGACGCGGTCATAGACGGCGTCTTCATGCGGCACCCAGCTTTCCTGCACCACCACGCACTTCATGCCGATCTTGGCCGCGGTCGCGGCGACCATGCGGGTATGGTTCGATTGCACGCCGCCGATCGACACCAAGGTATCGGCGTTCGAGGCGATGGCGTCCGGCACGATGTATTCGAGCTTGCGGAGCTTGTTGCCGCCGAAGGCGAGGCCCGAATTGCAGTCGTCGCGCTTGGCGTAGATCTCGACCTTGCCGCCGAGCGCTTCCGTCATGCGGGGCAGGTGCTCGATTGGCGTCGGGCCGAAGGTGAGCGGATAGCGTTCGAACTTGTCGAGCCTGAGCATCGATGTCTCCGGGACGGAAAGGGGGATTTCGGCGGAAATCCTAGCCGAATGGCTCGGAAAGGTGCTTTCTAAATGCGGCGCATTATATTACGTTTTGTGCCAATAATTACCATTATGTCGTAGTGGATATCAATGAATGGTCACCAGATGAAAGAATCTTCCATATCGCCAGAGTTGGATCGGACCGACCGCCGGATTCTCCAGCGCCTCCAACGCGACGGCCGGATGAGCAACGCGGACCTGGCAAAGGCCGTCAATATCAGTCCGGCCACCTGCCACCGGCGCACCCAGCGACTGTTCGACGAGGGGGTCATTCGCTCCGTTCGTGCCGAAGTAGCGTCGCGCCATGTCGATCGGGGCACGCTGGTGATCGTTGGCGTGGTGCTGGACCGTTCGACACCCGACAGCTTCGCCGCTTTCGAGGCAGCCATTACAAAAATGCCGGTCGTGCTCGATTGTCACCTCGTCGCAGGCGACTTCGACTTCTTCCTCAAGATCCGCGTGCGCGACATCGACGACTTCAACAAGCTGCACGGCGAGCAGTTGATCGGGCTTCCGGGCGTGCGGCAGACGCGGACCTTCTTCGTCATGAAAGAAGTGGTCGATAACCGCCCGCTCGACTTTTAGCGGGGAATGGCCCTCGGCCAATGCCATTGCAGGACCACGATAAATTCCCGGACAGCGGTTGCGCGGGCTCTGGCGCCTCCCTATAGTCCGCGCCGTTCCGGTCGGGGCGTGGCGCAGCCCGGTTAGCGCACTAGTCTGGGAGACTAGGGGTCGTGGGTTCAAATCCCGCCGCCCCGACCAATTTAATCAATAATTTCAAGTAATTGTACGGCGGCCCACTTGGGCCGCGGCCCCGGCGCGCGTCGCCGCCGCCAGGCCCCAGATCAGGCCCAGCACCAGGAAGAAGGTGCGCCAGTGGTCGGTGTCGATGATGAAGCCTTCCAGCACCAGGCCGAGCCAGGTTCCCGCAGTGGCGATGGCATAGCCCTGCCACGGCGTGCGCTTGATGGCGTTGGCGAAGGCGATCCACGTGGTCGACAGCACCAGCAGCACATAGGCAAAGCCGCCGCCCCAGCCATAGACCAGGAAAGACTGCAGATAGACATTGTGCTGTTGCAGGCCGAACACCCGCGAGAACTCGAATGGGCCCATCCCGTTCGGGTACTCGAGGACAGAGCCGATAGCGAGTTGCTGCAGCACAAAGCGGCCGCCGGTGCCAACATCATAGCTTTGAATGAGCTGGGCCCGCTGCGTGAACATGTTGCCCAGCGACGTCATGGTCAGCAACAGCACGAGCAGCACCGCGAGGGCCGCCATTCCGGCAATGCTCAACCCGAGAATCCGGAGGCGAATTCGTGCCGTCGGTGCCGTGAAGAAGTCGAGGATGATGGTGACGGTAAGGCCGACGGCGAAGACGAACCATGATCCGCGCGAGAAGCCAAGCAGTAACCCGAACATGATGACGCCGGCGAGACCGAGACCAACGATGTCAATCCGTTTCACCAGCATTCGTTGCAGCAGGAAAAGCAGCGGCAGAATCAGGAATGGGCCGTAGACGTTCGGATCCTTGAACATGCCCATGGCGCGGTCATACAGCGTGAACATTCCGGCGCCGGGGAACAAATGGAAATAGCCGGCGATTCCGCAAATGGCCGAGATGACAGCGGCCATCACATAGGCGACCTCGAGTGTGGCCATGCGCGGCATGGTTTTGTCGGCAACGACCAGTGCAAAGATCAGCGCTGCGATGGCCAGATAAACCGAGGTCGCGGCGTACTGCACCGTTTCCTTCTGGTCGGGCACGTTGAGGAGGGTCAGCAGGCCGAAGAAGTTCCAGATAACCAGCAGCGCGAACGGAACGATGAGAATGCGGTGGAAACGCGCACCGGCCGCCAGCGCAACAATGGCCAGCACGCCCATCAGGGCGTCATGCGGCGACGGCTCGATGAAGGCGACGCAGCTTGCCAGCACGGCCGCGAACAAGACGGTCGTCAGCAGGCGCTCGCGAAACGGCGATTTCACATGGGGCGCCGTATAGGTGGCCGATGCCCAACCGGACGCGGGAATGACTCCCGGCGCGAAGCCACGCGGCGCCATGTCACCGGCGGTGATCAATAGGCGTTCTCGGTCTTGAGCAGCGAGATCGGCGTGCGCACCAGGATGGAGAGGTCGAGCAGCAGCGACCAGTTCTCGATGTAGTACAGGTCGTGTTCGACGCGCGCCTGGATCTTCTCGTGCGTATCGGTTTCACCGCGCCAGCCATTGATCTGCGCCCAGCCGGTAATGCCAGGCTTGACGCGATGTCGGGCGAAATAGCCGTCGACCGCGTCGGCATAGAGCTTCGCTTCGGCCTTGGCATTCACCGCATGAGGGCGCGGGCCGACCAGCGACAGGTTGCCCTTGAAGACGACGTTGAAGAGCTGCGGCAGTTCGTCGATCGATGTCTTGCGAATGAAGCGGCCAACGCGGGTGACGCGCGGATCGTCTTTCGTGACGAGCTTGGCCGCGGTGGCGTCACTCATGTCGGTATACATCGAACGGAACTTGTAGACCTCGATCAGGTCGTTGTTGAAGCCATAGCGCTTCTGCCGGAAAATCACCGGGCCCTTGCTGTCGAGCTTGATGGCGATGGCGGTGGCGATCAGCACCGGCGACAGCGCGATCAGCGCCAGCGTGCCGATGATTTTGTCGAACAGCCACTTCATCACGACGTCCCAGTCGGCGATCGGGCGATCGAACACGTCGATCACCGGAATCTTGCCGATGTAGGAGTAGGAGCGCGGCCGGAACTGCAGCTTGTTGGTATGGGCCGCCAGACGGATGTCGAGCGGCAGCACCCACAGCTTGCGCAGCATGTGGAGGATTCGGTTTTCCGCCGTGATTGGCAGCGAGAAGATCACGAGATCGACGCGAGTGTTTCGGCCGAACTCGACGAGATCATCCACGGTGCCGAGCTTCGGCAACCCCGCGCATTCGTCGCCGCCACGGTCGCCGCGGTCGTCGAACACGCCAATAAGTTCGATGCCGGTGTCCTTCTGGCGACGCAGTTCCTCGATGATGCGTTCGCCGGCTTCACCGGCGCCAACGATCACGGTGCGGCGGGTGAGGCGGCCTTCGCGGGTCCAGCGCCGGACAATGTAATAAAGAACCTTGCGGGAGACGATGAGCGCCAGAAGCCCCCCGACGTAATAGGTACCGAGCCAGACGCGTGAATAAAGGTCGCCGGCCTTCAGGAAGAATGAGCCGCCAATGGCGATCAGGAAGACTACGGACCACGCCGAGGCCATCCGCATGTACTGCTTCTCGTGGCCGCGGAAGGCGTGGACCTGATAGATGTCGGCGATCTGGAAAGCGAGCGTGGCCAGCGTGGCGATGGCCAGGACGGCAGGCAGGTAAAGCCAAAGGTGTGCGCTGACCGGCGAAACATAAGCGGCGAAGATCGCCAGTCCGACCGCGACCATCAGGATGAATTCGATGACCCGTACGGCGCCCGCGAGCACGATCGGCGAGATCGGCGCAGCCATCGGCTTATCGATGATGGCGCGGGCTTTTGGCGAGAGAGTGCGCGGTGCAGCTTCGGTCCGCGGACCTTCGCGCAACCGGTCGAGCACGGCAGCAGCGCCGGCGCCGGCCGCGTTGAGGGCAGGGCGGGATTCAGAGTCGATCATTTCGGTACGCCATACTGAGACGGCCGGACTGAACGACGGCCGCCGAACGTCGTAAATCTGCGTAAATATCTAGGGAAAGACTCTCAAGAAAGGTTTAGCGCGGTGGCGGAAAAGTCGTTAACGCCGCCCTTCTGCCGCGGCCATGCCAAGGGCGGCTCGGTAACCGGCGAGGACGCCGTCTACCATGGCGTCGACCGAGAACAGCTTCGCGACGCGCTCGTTCAACGCCTTCATGCGCTGGGCAAGACGTTCGGGATGGTCGAGTGCCTCGGCAATGGCGGCGATAAGAGCGTCGGCGCTGTCCGGCGCAATCAGCGTATCGGCCAGCGGGCCATAAATTTCGGGAATGCCGCCGACGCGGGTCGTGATGAGAGGCACCTGCGCGGCGATGGTTTCGAGGACGATGTAGGGCAGGGATTCCGCGCGCGACGGCACCACCATCAGGCGGCCGAGGCGGAACGCCTGCCGCGCATTCATGGCGCCGGGGAACTTGATGGCGTCGGACAGCCCGGCGGCTGCCGTCTGCGCCACGAACGCCTCGCGATCCGGTCCGGCGCCGACCAAGGTCGCGGTCAGCGGGCGGCCGTTGCGGCGCAGCGTCGCGATGGCCTCGATCAGCAGATCAACGCCCTTAAGCTGGCGCAATTCGCCGATGAAAACGATGTCGGTGGCATCCGGCGCCGGGACGACCGGCTCGAATTCGGCGCGCGAAACGCCGTTGTGGACGACGCGGACGAGGCAATCCGGTACGCCGATATTCACGCGCGACGCGTCGGCGCTGAACTGGCTCTCGTAGAGCAGCAGATCGCTGCGCTTCATGAACAGCCTTTCGGCGGCGAGGTAGAATTTGCCCTTCAACGTATCTTTGGAGAACCAGAGGCTGCCGCCATGGGGCGTATACACCCGGATGGCGCGGCGGTTGCCGAGCGCGAGCCGGGCATAGGCGCCGCCCTTGGCGCCGTGGCCGTGCAGCACGTCGGCGTTAGCCGCTGACGCGCGCCGCATCGTGTGCAGGATCGGCTTCCAGTCGGCCGGGCCGACCTGCCGGCTCATCGGAATGCGGGTGATACCATGGGCCAGCAGCGGTTCCAGGGTCGCGAAAGCCGCGTCGGCACGCTCGCCGCCGGTCGTGCTGTCGGCGATCAGCCCGACCCGGTGGCCGCGCTCGGCCTGGGCCCGTGCCAGATCCATGACGTGGCGGAACAGGCCGCCGACCGGGGTGCGGAAGACATGGAGAATGTTCAGGGGAGCCATCGTCCGGTCTTCCGAGTCAACAAATGCGCAGGCCGGATTAAGTGGGCCGCACGGTTAACAAAACCTTCCGGCGCGGAACCTTACCGCGCGACCAGTTAACGCGGCGGCAACCATAATCGGGTCAGATCATAGGTGCCGCTCGAAAGAGTCGTGTGTTGGAGTCGCCATGTTTTTCCGCAAGAAGTCGAAGGCTGCTGCGCCCGCCGCCGCGCCAATTCCGATGGCGCGTCCGATTCCGGCGCAGATGCCTGCGCCGGCGATGACCGACTTCGGCGGCGAGCCGGACCTGCGCAGCATCGGTCATGCCTTGTGGGCGAAGAAGACGATGATTTTCGGCGTGACGCTGCTCGCGACGGCGGGCGCGTTTTTCGTCGTCAACTCCGTGACGCCGCGTTACCAGTCCGAGACAAAGCTCCTGCTCGAGAGCCGCGAAAACGTCTTCATGCGCGCCGACGCCGACAAAAATCAGACCGACCGCGGCGCGATCGACGAGCAGGCGGTGACCAGCCAAATCCAACTCGTGCTGTCGCGCGACGTGGCCCGCGAAGTCATCAAGAAGGAAAATCTAGGCCAGAGCTCCGAATTCGATCCGGCCGTCGGCGGTCATTCGCTGAGCCAGGCCTTGCTCGGGCTGATCGGCCTCGGCCGCGACTATTCGGTGATGACTCAGGACGAGCGCACGCTCGCCGCCTATTACGATCGTGTCAACGCCTATGCCATCGAGAAGTCGCGCGTCATCGCCGTCGACTTCTCGTCGGCCAATCCCGAGCTCGCCGCACGCGTCGCCAATGCGATCGCGGACGCCTATCTCGCTTCGCAGCGCTCGGCCAGGACAGATCAGACCAAGGCCGCCAGCACATGGCTGGCGAGCGAAATCGAGAGGTTGCGGGCCAAGGTTGCCGATGCCGAAGCCAAGGTCGAGGACTACCGCACCAAATCCAACCTGTTCGTCGGCACCAACAACACCTCGCTGCCGAACCAGCAGCTTACCGAGATCAATTCGCAGATCGCGGCCGCGCGTGGTCAGAAGGCCGATCTCGAGGCGCGCGCCAAGCAACTGCGCGAACTGGTGCGCTCGGGGCAGCCGATCGACTCGTCCGACATCGCCAATTCGGAATCGATGCGTCGCCTGACGGACCAGGGCTCGGCACTGCGGGCGCAACTCGCCGAGCAATCGACGACGCTGCTCGATCAGCATCCGCGTATCAAGGAGTTGCGGGCTCAGATCGCGGAAATCGAGCGGGCCAAGCGCGCCGAGGCCGAGCGTCTGGCGCGTCAGCTCGACAACGATGCCAGGGTCGCGTCGGACCGGTTGACGGCGCTCACCGCCAGCCTCGATCAGGTCAAGCAGGTGGCCTCAACGACGAACGAGCAGGATGTGCAGTTGCGTGCGCTGGAGCGCGACGCCAAAACGCAGCGCGATCTGCTCGAGTCTTATCTCGTGAAATACAGTGAAGCCTCCGCGCGCGACAACATCAATGCGGCGCCGCCGGAAGCGCGTATCATCTCGCGCGCGACGCCGGCCATCAAGCCGACTTATCCGAAGAAGCTGCCGACCATTCTGATTGCGGCCTTTGCCGGCTTCGTGCTGTCGACGGGCTTTGTCGTGACGAGCGCGCTGCTGGCTTCGCCCGGTGCAGCAGCGCCCCGTTATGGCATGGCACCGCCGATGTTCCCTGATCCGCACGCGCCAATGCCGATCTCGCGCATGCCCGCATCGACGCCTTTTGTCGCGTCGCCGCCGCTGAGCCCGGCGATGGCGCCGTCGCCTTTCCCGGCGCAGCAACCGGCTGCTTTTGTGGCGGTGCCTCCGCTGCCGGTGAGCACGATCGAGCAAATTGCGCAATCGCTGCGGGCCTCGGGCGAAGCGGGCCGCCGCGTCACCGTTGCCGGCACGGCGCGCAATGCCGGCACCACCTATGCCGCGATCACGCTGGCGCGGGCACTGGCTGAAGGCGCCAATGTCGTGCTGGTCGATTGCGCATTCGGAGCGCCGAACCTGTCGGTGATCTCGACTGATCCGAATGCGCCCGGCATTGCCGAACTGGTGCGCGGGCAGGCGGGCTTCGGCGACATCATCACCCGCGATCAATATTCGCAGGTTCACATTGTCGCCACCGGCAATGTCGGCAACGACGCCGCGGCGCTGACGGCCTCGCCTTATATCGCGACCATTATCGACGCACTGGCGCAGAGCTACAATTTCGTGGTCGTCGATGTGGGGTCGGTGGCGGATGCGCCGGTCGAATATTTCGCGCGTCTGGCGCAGCGTTCGGTGCTGGTGGCGGCAGACCCGGTGGCGCCCCAGACGCGCAGCGCGCGCGAGCGCATGGCGATGTCCGGCTACGGCGACGTGATGCTGCTCGCCGGCGCGACCGAAAGCAGCGCCGCCTAAACCGCCTCGCTCTTCTTGTTGGTCAGCCGCGCCTTGATGCGGCGGGCGGCAACGACGACGTTCCACAATGCAGGATTCTGTTTCACAGCGCGCTTGGCGGCGGCAAAGCCGCGATGCATGAGCGCAAAGGCGCGGCCCTTGGCGGTGAGTGGCCAATCGCTGTCGAACATCGGATCGGGATCGCAGAACATGGTCTTGTAGCTCGCTTCGCCGACGCCGAGATCGAACGTATGCAGGCCGCGCTCGCAGCAATCGCGCACGACGCGCACGAGCAACTGTTCGCCCGGACTTTCGGTCTTGAAGCGATCGTGGATGATCGACGAGAACATGGCGCTGAAGCGTCCGTCGGCGCAGACGCCGCCCATGGTGGCGACGATCGTATCGCCGACCGACAACGTATAAAGCTCGATGAGGCGGGAGCCGGCGGGGGTGGGGGTGAGCGCGCCGGCCATGACGAAGTCGCGCACATCTTGCGCGGCGAACACGTCGGGCAGGCCGATGGCCCGCATGCGCGCGCTTTTCTGAGTGAAGAAATCCTCCGCAACGCGGCGGATGTCGGTCTCGGTCGAGGCGCGGGCGAAGGTGACCTCGCCGAAACCGGCGAGCGTGCGCTCCTTCTTGCGCATCTTGCGGCGGCCGACGGCGCTGGTGCGCGCATCGAACAAAGCCTCGAAATCGCGCTGCAGCGGACCTGAGAAGCCGAAGCTGGGGGAGGCCTGGTGGGGCAGCAGCGCCAGCGGATTGTCGCGGCCCGCCCACATCAGCGGCTGGTTGCCGAGCGAGACGACATCGGCCTCGCCGGACAAATGCGCGAACACGCCGCGCAGGTCCTCCGCCGTAACGGCGGCGAGATAATCGGCGCGCCACAGGCCCATGTTGAAGTTCGAGTGCTTGCCGCCGAGGAATTCGACTGCCTTGAGGCCGCCCGCCATGCGGCGGCGGCCGAGCGGCAGCACGAACAGCGGCGCATCCGCTTCATCGAAGACCACGAGAATGCATGGCTCGACGCCTTCGCCGGCGCCGATGTGACGCTGCCACAAATCGAGGAAATCGAAGGCCTGGTAGGGCGTCATGAAACAGCCGTGCTGCTCGAGCGCCAGCCAGTGCGGCCGCGCCGCCGCCATGTCGCGGACGATCTCCACCCGGGCGATGCGGGGGCCGGCCGCCGCAGCGTCGGCGCGATTGGCGATCGTGGGGCGGACGAGGGTGGCGACAGTCATGCGGTAAAATCCGGGGTCAGGAGTACGCCGGGGACCGTCGCAGGGATTTCTCAATAAAGAGTTGGAATATTGCCCGACACGCGCGGGCCACAGGGGATTCCGGGTTCCCGTCCGCGCGGCATGGTTAATATGAAGAAGACGATTATCAGAACGGCGCTGGAAGGGCTGTATTTTACCGGCATGCATCACTGGATGCGGCCGGTGGTCGGCGGCGTCGGCTGCATCCTGATGCTGCATCACGTGCGCCCGCCGCGCAGTGACCCCTTCCAGCCGAACCGGCTGCTGGAAGTCTCGCCGGTGTTCTTCGAAGGGCTGCTGCGCCGCCTCAAGCGCAGCCGCGTCGACGTGATCTCGCTCGACGAGATGCACCGCCGCTTTGTCGAGCGCGACTTCGGCCGGCGCTTCGTCTGCATCACCTTCGACGACGGCTACAAGGACAACCTGCGCTGGGCGCACCCTCTGCTGCAGCAATACGAGATGCCGTACACGCTTTTTATCCCGACCAGCTTCCCCGACCGGCTCGGCGAATTGTGGTGGGTGGCGCTGGAGCAGGTGGTGGCGCGCAACACGCGCATCGGCCTCACGGTGAACGGCGAGGAGAAGTTCTTCGACGCCCGGAGCATCGGGGAGAAGCGCGAACTCTATGACGCAATCTACGGCTATCTGCGCAGCATGAAGACCGAGCAGGAGGTGCGCCGCACGATCCGCGATTTGTGCGCGACCTATCACGTCGATATTCCGGCGATCTGCGAAGACGAATGCATGGACTGGCAGGAGATCGCGCAGATGGCCGACGACCGGCTGGTCACCATCGGCGCGCATACCGTGACCCATCCGATGCTCAAGAAGGTACCGTCCGACGAGGCGGTGCGGGCGGAGATGGAACAGAGCAGGGCGGTGATCGAGGCCGCGCTCGGCAAGCGTCCCGAGCATCTGGCCTATCCGGTGGGCGACCCGACCTCGGCGGGGCCGCGCGAATTCAACATCGCGGCCGAACTGGGCTTCAAGACCGCGGTGACGACGCGGCCGGGCGTGCTGTTCAAGGCGCATGGCGACCACCTGATGGCGCTGCCGCGCATTTCGGTGAACGGCGAATATCAGCAGCAGCGCTATTTGAAAGTGCTGATGTCCGGCGCCGGCACCGCGCTGTGGAACGGCTTCCGCCGCGTCAACGCGGCGTGATGGGATGGCTCGACCCCGACGAGCGGTTGGCGCCCGCGCCGCGGCTGCGGCTGATTAGGAGACGCAGAATTCTGCTGTGTCTCGTCTTGTCGCTAGTGCTTGTTTCTTTTGGACTGATTGCGGCGTGGGCGGGAGTATTCGCGACAGAAGGTGGTGTGATAATTTTTGCGGTAATCTTTGCATTGGTCTTCATGGGAGTGGCCATTTGGAGCGGCAGCAAGCTACTCAAAGTTGAATGCCCACGTTGCAATTGGAACATTTCCTTTAAGCAGCAGAACTTCCTTGCCCCGTTCGTTCCGTCGACTTGTCCAAACTGTGGATTTGACCTTGAGGCTGGCTCGTCGCCTGGAGGCGCAGTTTAGTTTTGCTCCCTAGCGCCGAATTGCCGGCACCGCGCTGTGGAACGGCTTCCGCCGCGTCAACGCGGCGTGACAACGTCGCAGCTCAAGCCACTCCTTCGTCCGGAATATTGAGCAGCTTGCCGCAGGCTTTGCAGTGCACGGCGTCGGCATCGTGGCGCATCAGGCCGCAATCAGGACAGGTGAAGCGCACCTTGGTCGGGCTGATCAGCGCGCGCGCCAGGTAGAAGAACAAGGTGACGCCGAAGATCATGATCACCACGGTGATGAGCCGGCCGGCGGTGCCGGGCAGGGTGATGTCACCGAAGCCGGTGGTGGTCAGCGCCGTGACGGTGAAATACAGCGCGTCGGCATAATTGGCGACCTCCTTGTTGGTGGCCTGCTGAGTCTCGTAGACCACCGCTGTCATCACGAAGATGAAGACGGTGAGATTGGTGACCGCGAAAATGACTTCCTCGTAGCGGCGGAAATAACGGCTGTCGGCACGCAATTGCGCCAGCAGGCGATAGCTGCGCAGGAGGCGCAAGGTGCGCAGGATGCGCAGGAAGCCCGCGCCTTCGCCGACGATGGGCGCGAGAAAGGAGACGATGGCCACAATGTCGGCCCAGGCCGCCGGATGCATCAGGTCGCGCCAGCGACGGTCGCTGATGAACAGCCGTGCGCAGAAATCGCACAGGATGACAAGGCCGAACAGGATATCGAGCGCCTCGATCCACGGCTCGCGCTGGATGAACGACGTGCCGATGATGAAGACGATGGTGACGATATCGAAGACCAGCAGCGTGTAACGGAAGTGATAGCCGGCCGGCGCAGAGCCTTCGTAGAGGCGGCTCAAGGTCTCGCGGAATGCGGCGAGGCGGCCGGGCTTCGTCCTGGCGGCCGATTTCGCTTTGGCTCTGCTCACGCGGGCATCCTCCTGGGCGTCGTCGTGAATCAACTTATCACGTTCAGATCGGTTCGCGGCGCTAACGCGCGCGGCCGCGGCGCGTCTTGCGGCCATCGAGTACCAATTCGGCGAGCTTGGCCGGCGGCAGCAGCGGCAGATAAATGGCGAGGCACTGCTTGGGCTCGCCGCAGCAGGCCTTGGTGCGGCGGCAGAGTTTGCGCGAGCAGATCGCCGGCGCGCGCACGATGTGGGCGAGCTGACGCCGCGCCGCGTCGAGGCCCAGATCGCCGGTCGCCGCCGTCTGTTGCTGCGTTGAGGGCAGGCGATCGAGCAATGCCTCGGCGCGGTCCATCACTTTGGCGGCGAGCTGCTCGAAGCGTGCGCGATGCTGCCGCTTGAGTTCGGCGGCCCGGCGCGCTTCCTCCGCGCGCTGTTCGCGCAGCCGCTCCTGCTCGCTGTAGTAATCGCGGCGATGCGGGCTCGGCTCGTAGGGGTCGGTGGGCATGGTGTGGGGCTCCTGGTGTCGAGTGTCGTGGGTGGGTTTGCGGTGAGGGTTGAGTGCAAGGCTTGGATGCAAGGCTTGCGGACAAGTTTCCGCGTTCCCGCGGCGCGAAGGCGCCCGGGTCTTGGCCTTGGAGCCCTCGCCGAAGAAGGCGAGGGGGACGGCGCGCCGGAAGGCGCGACGTGCCTTATGTGCACGCAGCTCTTTCGAGCCGCGTGGCGCCTCCCGGCGCGCCGTCGGCGGCGTCGTTACGGCACCGGGCCGCGCTTCTGGCGGCTGATCCGCTTTCGCGGGTAGCGCTCACCATCAGCGAGCTCCTCGCGGCCGGTCATAGTGCCGGCGGGCGGAGCCCCGGCGCCGCCCGAGCCCCATGCCTTGCGAGGGCACGAGCCGCGGGCGCCGCGCCCACCCCAACGAGCCGGAGCAACCGGTTCGCACCCCTCGACGGGGCGAGCGGGAATGAGGGTATTAAGTCATAGGATGAAAGTCAAGAGAAGGTAGGAATAAAAAGGTAGGACAGGAGGGCTGACCTAAATGCCGTGGCCCGTGCGCGAGGCGAACCGTCCTGCCGGCCATGGCGTCGCGCCGTGCGCTCATCGCTCGCGCATTAAGCCTCGCTATTGCGCGCCAAAGGGCCTAAGTTCGATTCCATCATCGGCCGATACAACGGGCGCCGGTGACTGAGAGACAAAGAGACGCTGCGCCAGGTGTCCGGGCTCCCGCCTCAACAGGAGCACAGCTGGATGCAGGTTTTCGTTCGCGACAATAACGTCGATCAGGCGCTGCGCGTTCTCAAGAAGAAGATGCAGCGCGAGGGCGTGTTTCGCGAGCTCAAGCGCCGCCGCTTTTACGAGAAGCCGTCCGAGCAGACGGTGCGTGAGAAGGGCGAGGCGGTTCGCCGCATCCGCAAGATGGCGCGCAAGAAGGCGATCCGCGAAGGCCTGCTGCCCGCGCCGAAGCCGAAACCGAAACTCGACGCTCAGGGCAAGCCGATCGCGCCGCGCGGCCCTCGGCGCGCCGGATTGTAAGGAGTGATCACCATGCGTCTTTATATGTTCACCTCCGAGGACAACGACCTGTCCGCCTTCTGTGGCGATGCGAAAGGCAGCAAGCTGCCGGCGCAATTCGCGCCGTGGACGCCCGCCGGCTTTGTCGAGAACGGCGCGCAGCCGCCGCACAACTTCTCCCGCTTCAAGATCGAGGCGGCGCTCAAGCTGGTGGGATTCCAGCTTTGGCGCGTGAAGGAGAAAGAGAAGGCGGAGTAGGGGACGGCGGGCCGGGACTTGCCGCAGGCACTGTCCCGGATTTCGCCGCGCTCATCCGGGCGACGCGGGCTCACCCCGCGGCCGCTCGGCGCCTGCGCCAGCGCACCAGATCGACGATCGCGAAGATCAATCCGGCGATCGCCAGCACGGCCGGCACCAGCGACAGCAGGCTCAACATCACCAGGCCCATCGCGGCGTTGGCCAGGCCTTCGTACCAGGCGCCGCCGCAAGACAGGCCGGTGTTGGCCGAAAAGCCCGGGCACAGGTTGAACGTCTCGGTGACGGCGATCACGAGCGTCGCCGCGCCGACGACGGCGAAGGCGACATAGCAGAGCATGCGGAGGATCGTGAGGACGGTGCGCATGCGCCGACGCTAGCATGGCGGCGGCATCAGCCGCCACTGGAGCGAGGACACCCAAGGAAGAGGCCATCGTCTTCGGCGCGCGGGCGTGCTGCGGCGCGGTGTGAGGTGTAGGGCGGGTTAGCCGAAGGCGTAACCCGCCGTATTGCTGATGAATGGCGGATTACGCTTCGCTAATCCGCCCTACGGGCTTTATTGACGCAATTCTGGGTTGTTTCACTTGGAAAATTGGCAGTACCATCGTGACCCTGTGGGGGATTCAGGATGGCAAAAAAGACCAAGCGACAGCGGCGTAGAAAGCGCGAGCCGCTCGTCCACCAACATTTAGAGAATGTCTCTCGCGATTTGCTTGAGAGGCACCCCGATATCGTGAAGCAGTTTATCGGACGAAATGCCGGCATCTACGCGCTCTATAAGAAGGACAAGCTGTACTACGTCGGGCTCGCGACGGGACTGCGAGGCCGGCTAAAAGCTCACATAAAAAACAGGCATGGAAGTTCTTGGGATAGATTTTCCATCTACCTCACAATCAAGGATCAGCATCTCCGAGAAATTGAGGCGCTGCTTCTCCGCATCGCAAATCCGGAAGGAGCAAAGCAGCGTGGCAAACTCGCGCAATCTAAAGATATGCGCCGAGGCATCGCGAAGGCGATAAGAGTCAAACAGAATAGTGAGGCCTCGTCGCTTTTTGGTAGAGAGACGACTCCCGTTAAGACGTCTAAGTCAGTTTCTGGAGTCGATAGCGACCTTTTACGGTTCTTTCCGCAGGGCGCGAAAATCAGAGGGACGCTCAAAGGTAAGGTTTTCCGAGCCCGCGTGCAGCGAAACGGAAAAGTACGTTTTGGCGGCAAGTTATATAATTCGCTTTCCGTTGCAGCTCACGCTGCGATTAAGCGCCCCACAAACGGATGGTGGTTTTGGCAGATCGAGCGCGGCCGCAAGAATTGGGTGCGATTAAACAAAATTCGCCGGGCTGGCACGCCAATATACATAGAGTGAGGAAGCTAGAGGATATAGCCAAAGACGTAACCTGACTCTTTGCAATGAGTGGCGGACTGCGCTGCGCTAATCCGCGTTGCAAGTTTTCACGCAGCCGCTTTCGGAGACGTAATATTTTTCGCCCAGCCGCCTATATCAGCGCGCGTTTTAATTGTTCTGATCACCAGCGCTGTGGCGAGTAGAAACGGGCCGGTGACCTCGGAGATCGTGATTTTGTTGCTCACGATCTGTAGTCGGTCTATCGAACTGGCTAAGCCAACTGCGGCAAGTCCCAAGTATAGGTAGTCCAGCTCTTTGACCCACTTCTCGCTGCGCCATTGCGTGAGCCGCGCCGCGAGACCAGCTATCAGTATCTCACAAAGCGTAAGGAACAACATTCCTGCGTAGACGAATGTTGCAGCTATCATCTCGATTAGATGGATGCGAGGAGCGCTCTGAATCTGGCCGATAACCTGCCAGACAAACATACCCAGGACGAATACGAAGAGGAGCCACGTATAATTCCGTCGCCGTTTCGGTTGGAAATGTGCCATTCCTAATGTTATGAGCATCAGAATAGAGAGGCTCAGCGGATAGTCGAGTGTGACTCCGTCAATCAGCGCCCAAGCCTGCTCAGCGCAACCTATAACAGTGTTCATGTGCGCCCCCCAAAAAAATTGCGGCAAGACTGCCGCAGGCGCGCGACACGCTCAATCTCTTTATTAAGCCTTTGTCATTTACTCCGCCGCCTTCTGGCCCTTCTTCTTCGGACCCGCATCCTTCTTCGCCAGCACCGGCTTGAGATACTGCCCCGTATAGCTGCGCTTTTCTTTGACGATGTCCTCCGGCGTTCCGCCGCTCATCCTTCGAGGTTCGCGCGTTCCGCGCTCGCGCTACTTCGCCGCCACCGGCGTCAGTTCAAACACGCGGCCGTGCTTGGCGGCTTCGGCGATGTTGCCGGCACGCAAGGCGAGGCGGACGGTGTCGAGCTTCTTCGCATCGGCAGGGGTGAGGTACGGCGACCACGCGGTGTCGTCCTCGATCAGTTCGACCGGGACCTCGGCAGCGTATTTGCCTTCGTGAATGAGCTTGATGCTTTTTCGGGTCATGGCACCAGTCGCTTTCTGAAATCGCTATCCCACAGTTCCGGGTCGGGCCGATAAGCAGTCACCAACACCGCCGGGTGCCGCTGGCCCGCTGGAATGCCCCAAAGGACATGTATCGGCTGCCCGCTCCCATCGTGCTGCAAGGCGAGAACGCTGGGGCCGCGCACGCGATCCGGATAATCCTCAATGGCGACCGCGACGGAGAGTCCTGCCAGAGCATCGACAGGCAAAATACCATCTTTCGCGAGTTCGTCATAGCCGTGGTCGGAGATGAGATAATCACCGGCAAGCACCAGCGTTTGGATGCGTCGAAGCGTTTCGCTCATTGACGATCACCCCCACCCCGGCGCTTCGCGCCGACCCTCCCCACATAGCTCGCCGGACGGCGAGCGTCCGCTCGCCTATGGGGGAGGGTGAAGAAGAAACTACTCCGCCGCCCTCTGGCCCTTCTTCTTCGGCCCCGCATCCTTCTTCGCCAGCACGGGCTTGAGATACTGCCCCGTATAGCTACGCTTTTCCTTGACGATATCCTCCGGCGTTCCGGCCGCGACGATCTCGCCGCCGCCGTCGCCGCCTTCGGGGCCGAGATCGATCACCCAGTCCGCGGTCTTGATGACCTCGAGATTGTGCTCGATGACCACCACGGTGTTGCCGCCCTCGACCAGCTCGTGCAGCACTTCGAGCAGCTTGGCGACGTCGTGGAAGTGCAGGCCCGTGGTCGGCTCGTCGAGGATATAGAGCGTGCGGCCGGTCGAGCGCTTCGACAATTCCTTGGCGAGCTTGATGCGCTGCGCCTCGCCGCCGGACAAGGTCGTGGCCTGCTGGCCGACATGGATGTAATCCAGGCCGACGCGGTGCAAGAGCGCCAGCACGTCGCGCACGCGCGGCACCGCCTTGAAGAACTCCAGCGCTTCCTCGACCGTCATGTCGAGCACGTCGGCGATCGACTTGCCCTTGAACAGCACCTCCAGCGTCTCGCGGTTGTAGCGCTTGCCCTTGCAGACGTCGCAGGTGACGTAGACGTCGGGCAGGAAGTGCATCTCGATCTTGATGACGCCGTCGCCCTGGCAGGCCTCGCAGCGGCCGCCCTTGACGTTGAAGGAGAAGCGCCCGGGCTCGTAGCCGCGCGCCTTGGCCTCGGGCAGGCCGGCGAACCATTCGCGGATCGGCGTGAAGGCGCCGGTATAGGTCGCGGGGTTGCTGCGCGGCGTGCGGCCGATCGGCGACTGGTCGATGTCGATGATCTTGTCGATGTGCTCCAGGCCCTCGATACGGTCGTGCGGCGCGGGGGCGAGGCTCGCGCCGTTGAGCTTGCGCGCCACCGAGGCATAGAGCGTGTCGATCAGCAGCGTCGACTTGCCGCCGCCGGACACGCCGGTGATGGCGGTGAACAGCCCGAGCGGAATCTCGGCCGTGACGTTCTTGAGGTTGTTGCCGCGGGCGTTGACGATTTTGAGCTGGCGGCGCTTCTCGGGCGCGCGGCGCTGCGGCACCGGCACGTTCATTTCGCCGGACAGGTACTTGCCGGTCCATGACTGCGGCGCGGCGATCAGGTCCTCGACCTTGCCCTCGGCAATGATGTTGCCGCCATGGATGCCGGCGCCGGGGCCGATGTCCAGCACATGGTCGGCGAGGCGGATGGCGTCCTCGTCATGCTCGACCACGATCACGGTGTTGCCGAGATCGCGCAGGCGCTTGAGGGTCTCGAGCAGCCGCGCATTGTCGCGCTGGTGCAGGCCGATCGACGGTTCGTCGAGCACATAGAGCACGCCGGTGAGGCCCGAGCCGATCTGCGAGGCGAGACGAATGCGCTGGCTCTCGCCGCCGGACAACGTGCCGGAGGCGCGGGAGAGGGTGAGATAATCGAGGCCGACATCGTTGAGGAAGCGCAAGCGATCGCGGATCTCCTTGAGGATGCGCGGCGCGATCTCGTTCTGCTTGGCGTTGAGATGCTTCGGCAGTTCGGTCACCCAGTCACCGGCGGCGCGGATCGACAGCTCGGCGATCTCGCTGATGGTCTTGCCGGCGATCTTGACGCACAAGGCCTCGGGCTTGAGGCGCGCGCCGTGGCAGGCTTCGCAGGGCGTGTCGGAAAAATACTTGCCCAGCTCCTCGCGCGCCCATTCCGAGTCGGTTTCCTTGAAGCGGCGCTCGAGATTGGTGATGACGCCTTCGAACGGCTTCTTGGTGGTGTAGCCGCGCATGCCGTCGTCATAGACGAACTTAATGTCGTCCTCGCCGGAGCCGTAGAGGATGGCCTCCTGCGTCTTCTTCGGCAGGTCCTTCCATTTGGTGTCGAGGGTGAACTTGTAGTGCTTGCCAAGCGCTTCGAGCGTCTGGGTGTAATAAGGCGAGGATGATTTCGCCCAGGGCGCGATGGCGCCCTTGCCGACCTTGGCGTCGCGGTCGGGGATGATCAGTTCGGCATCGATATGCTGCTCGACGCCGAGGCCGCCGCAGGCCGGGCAGGCGCCGAACGGATTGTTGAATGAAAAGAGGCGCGGCTCGATCTCGGGAATGGTGAAGCCGGAGACCGGGCAGGCGAACTTCTCGGAGAAGATCAGCCGTTCGTGCGTGGCGTTGCGGCCGCGATTGGCGGCGGCGCCGGTCGCCTTGGTGTCGGCGAGTTCGACCACGGCAAGCCCCTCGGCGAGCTTGAGGCATTGCTCCAGCGAGTCGGCGAGGCGCGCGGCGATGTCGGGCTTTACGACGAGGCGATCGACGACGACGTCGATGTCGTGGGTGAACTTCTTGTCGAGCGGCTTGACCTCGGCAATCTCGTGGAATTCGCCGTCGATCTTCACGCGCTGATAGCCCTTGCGCATGTACTCGGCGAGTTCCTTCTTGTACTCGCCCTTGCGGCCGCGCACGACGGGGGCCAGCACATAGATGCGCGTGCCTTCCGGCAGCGCCAGCACGCGATCGACCATCTGCGACACGGTCTGCGATTCAATTGGTAATCCTGTTGCCGGCGAATAGGGAATGCCGACGCGCGCCCAGAGGAGGCGCATGTAGTCGTAGATCTCGGTGACGGTGCCGACGGTCGAACGCGGATTCTTCGAGGTCGTCTTCTGCTCGATGGAGATGGCGGGCGACAGGCCGTCGATCTGGTCGACGTCCGGCTTCTGCATCATCTCCAGGAACTGGCGGGCGTAAGCCGAGAGTGACTCGACGTAGCGGCGCTGGCCCTCGGCATAGATGGTGTCGAAGGCGAGCGAGGATTTGCCCGAGCCCGACAGGCCGGTGAACACGACGAGCTGGTCACGGGGGATGACCACATCGACATTCTTGAGATTGTGCTCGCGGGCGCCGCGGATGGTGATCTGGCGGCTGTCGAGGAGGCGCTTGGTCGACAGGGAATTGGCGGTCTTGTCGGTCATGAGGGCGAACGGAACCTGTTGGCGCGGCAAAAAGGCCGGCGTTCCGGCGACCGACTGGGTCCGCTGGAGCACACGACAGGAGGAACGTAGTGAGAACGGAGCCGCTTCGCTAGGGGCAGCAGTTACTTTCATACGGAGCGGTGCGCATTGGGGATAACCGCTGTTCCAGGGGGCCGGAACAACAAAAAAGGGCCGGCGCGAGGCCGGCCCTTTGCATTTGATACTGTCGAGTGGCGTCGATCAGAACCGATAGTTCAAACCGGCGCGGACGACGTTGTACTTGAAGTCGCCGGTCGCGGTGGCGCCGGCCAGTGTCAGGGTCGTGTCGCCGGAGTCGATGTAGAGATATTCGCCCTTCACGCTCCAGCGATCCCACACCGCCCATTCGAGACCGCCGCCGACCGCGTAGCCCGAACCCCAGGCCGAATCCTCGATCGACGCAGTGCCGACGCTCAGCTTCAGCTTGGTCTTGGTGTAGGCCCAGCCGCCGGTGCCGTAGATCAGTGCACGGTTGAAGGCATAGCCGATGCGGCCCCGCACGGTGGCGTAGGCGTCGATCTTGCCTTCCGCCGTGACGGCACCGGCCGTTTCGGTTGCCTTGATGGTCGTGCCCTGGAAGTCGCCTTCCACGCCGAGCACGAAGCTGCCGATCTGCCAGTTGTAGCCAACCTGGCCGCCATAGACGCCGCCCTTGGCGTTGTCGGCGAAGGAGTCGGACCAGCCGTAGCCGCCATTGATGCCGGCGTAGAATCCGGTCCACGAAAAATACGGTGCGTAATAGGCCGGAGCGGGGGCCTTGAGCGGGATGTCGGCCGCCGACGCCGAAACGGCGAGCGCCGGCAAACAGACACAGCCAAGCAATAACGCGTGAAAGCGCTTCATCGCGATCCTCATAGGTTTGTTGTGGTGGCGAAACGCAATACGCGCAGCAACGAAAAATGCTGCCGCGACCCTGCGTTGAGTCGCGTTGATGAGTTATTAACGACGGCAATCTGGCTATTGGAGCGACCGACCCATGAATCAAAAAGAGGCCGGCCAAAGGCCGGCCTCAGTTGGAACGGAGGTTCGAGATCAGAAGCGAACGTTCACGCCAGCACGCACCATATTGATCCGCGGCCTGAAGGTGGTTTCGACACCGCAGACGCCGGCGTCGCAGGTCGCTTTGCCGAGATCGGCATAGAGATATTCCGCTTTCACCGACCAGTCCCGGCTGATGCCGTATTCGATGCCGCCGCCGGCGGTCCAGCCGGTGGTGGTCCTGGTGTTGCTGCCGGTGCTGGTCGATATCTTGGCCCCGGAGAAGGCCGCGCCGCCGGTGATGTAAGGCAGCCAGCGGTCCATCGCGTAGCCGACGCGACCGCGGGCCGTACCGACCCACGTGTTCTTTACTTCGCAGCTCGCGGCGCCGCAGGTCGCGACATTCGAGCCGTTGCCCTTGATGAAGGCGTAGTCGATGTCGCCTTCGAGGCCCCAGACCCAGACACCGGTTTGGATGTTGTAGCCGACCGTCACGCCGGCGAGCCAACCGTATTGCGAATTGGTGGTGAAATCGGCGAGCGAGTTGGTGACGTGAGCCTTGCCCCAGCCGTAGCCGCCATTGGCGCCGACATAGATGCCGCTCCAGTTGTACGGCACGTAAGCGGGCAGGGGCGGCGCCTTGTAGATGGGTCTACGCAGATCGGCTGCGAATGACGGTGCCGTCATCGCCAGCGCGATAATCCATAACGAAACGATGCGGATGACATGCGTCATCGCGATCCTCCTGTTTTTCGATGAAAAACCCAAGACGAAGGACTCGACGCAACGCTGACGGGAATAATTCAACATAACGTATTTGTGGATGATTCGCATCTATAAGTTGCATTCATCGCAAAAATGTAGAAACGACGGCGATTCTCGATGGCTCCCATTTGACAAAAGTGGCGCGAATGAATAGAACAAAAACGGAACAAACGTGGGCGAGCCCTGCGGTGGGCCGGATAGGGCTTCTCCCGATGCCATGATCCGCTGTGGATTAAGGGCGGCAAGGAGAGACGCCTCCCGTGTCGCGCCGTAGGGTGAGTTGGCAAGGGTAAATGAGCAGGGGACGCCGCGCGGCGAGCGGCCCCTTTATATGGAAAGCGGCGACCGGTTGCGTTGCGCTCAAGCCGTTTAGGATCGGCTGTGGCGCAAGATTAAGTTCAAGAACGTTCGGTTCGGCTTTTGTCGGCAGATCGGTCAGCCAGGCGGAGAGCATCATGGCGGGTAGCGTCAACAAAGTGATTTTGGTCGGCAATCTGGGCGCCGACCCGGAAATTCGCCGCACGCAGGACGGCCGTCCGGTCGCCAACCTGCGCATCGCGACATCGGAGACGTGGCGCGACAAGAACACCGGCGAGCGCAAGGAAAAGACCGAGTGGCACCGCGTCGTCGTGTTCAACGAAGGCTTGTGCAAGGTCATCGAGCAGTATCTCAAGAAGGGCGCCAAGGTTTACCTCGAAGGCGCGCTGCAGACCCGCAAGTGGCAGGACAAGGACGGTCAGGATCGCTACTCGACCGAGGTCGTGCTGCAGGGCTTCAACTCGGTGCTGACCATGCTCGACGGCCGCGGCGGTGGGGGCGGCAGCTCGGGCGGCGGCGACGTCGGCAGCAATGACGACTTCGGCTCCAGCGGTGCCAGCGGAGGCTTCAGCGGCGGCGGTCAGCGCCGGCAGCCGGCCATGGCCGGCGGTGGCGGCCGCGGTAACGATATGGACGACGAGATTCCGTTCTGATCGATAACGGCGGAAAATTGCCGATTTGGCATTGCGGATTTGGCAAAGAGCGCGGGACCGTCCCGCGCTCTTTTTCTTTTGCACCTGCTTCTTTTGCATCTGCCATCCTGCGAATGTCGCAAAGATGCGCTAGTCTTTGCGTCATAGAACATAAAGGGAGGCGTCCGATGTTGCGCGCGCTGCAGCTTGCTGTCGCGAAGTTCGTTTGTGCGCTGGTTCTCTTGTCGCCGCTGCCGGCGCTGGCGCAGAGCGATCTCATCGTCGAGAAGAAGACCTTCTCGATACCGAGCTACACCACGGTGGGCGGCGCGACCATCAAGGACGTCAAGATCGGGTGGCAATCCGCCGGTACGCTCAATGCCGACAAGTCGAATGCGATCCTCATCACACATTTCTTTTCCGGCACCAGCCACGCCTTCGGCAAATATTCGAAGGACGACAAGGCCGCGGGTTACTGGGACTATCTGATCGGGCCCGGAAAGACGATCGACACGAATAAATATTTCGTCCTGTCTTCCGACACGCTGGTCAATCTCAATGTCAACGCGCCGAATGTCGTCACCACCGGTCCGGCCAGCATCAATCCGGATACCGGCAAGCCCTACGGCATGAGCTTCCCGGTGGTGAGCATCAAGGATTTCGTGCGCGTCCAGAAGGCGCTGATCGACAGTCTCGGCATCAAGAAGCTGCACGCGGTGATGGGCGCTTCGATGGGCGCCTTGCAGACTTACGAATGGGCCGCGACCTATCCCGAAGCGGTCGACCGGATCGTGCCGGTGATCGGTACGCCCGGAGGCGATGCGTTTCTGATCGAATGGCTGAACATCTGGGCCGCGCCGATCAAGCTCGATCCGAACTGGAACGGCGGCAATTATTACGGTGGCAAGCCGCCGAGCGACGGGCTCAAGCTCGCGCTGAAGATCATCACGCTGCAGGCCAATCACTCGGATTGGGCGATCAAGACTTTCGGCAACGCGCCGGCCGATCCGGCGAAAGACCCGGCGGCTGCGATGGAGAACCAGTTCAAGATTGAGGCTGCGATCGACGCGGCGGCCGCGGCCCGCGCGGCCACGTCGGATGCCAATTCGCTGATCTATCTCGCCAAGGCCAATCAGCTTGCCAATGCCGATCCGGCCAGGATCAAGGCACCGGCGCTGATCCTTTATGCGCCGACGGATCTCGTTTTCTACGCGCCACTCGTCGAGGAAGCGGCGCGGAAAATTGCGGCCGGCGGAACGGCGGTAGAGACCGCGCAACTGCCGGGACCGAATGGACATCTCAACGGCGTGCTGGCCGTGGCGCAGCAGGCCGACAAGATCAAGGCGTTTCTCGGCAAATGACTCGGCAAGTGATCAACGGCGCGGGCGGGGATCACTCCCGCTCCGCCATCAGCGTCGCCAGGCACAGCGCACAGAACGCGGCGAGTGTCAGCGCCGCATTGGCGGCGTGCGACATCTCCCATTGCCAGCGTAGCGCCTGCCAGCCGGTGGGCGCCACGGTCCAGTTCGCGGTGGCGATGTTGGCCGGATAGGTGAAGGCAAAGAAGATCGCGAGCCCGCCGGCAAGGCAGAACACAGCGAGCAGCATCAGCCGGAACGGCACCGTCTGCTTTCTGAGCGCGAAGGCGAGCACGGCATTGGCGACGAGCGCGCCGACGGAGGCAATACCGAACAGCGCCCAGCCGTTATAGACCGCCTGCGCCGTGAAGTAGGCGTCCTGTGTCATGGCCAGCTTGGTGAGGAGCGAGGCGGCATGCGAGGCGCCCGGCACCAGGGCGAAGGCCGTGAGGAAGAGCGCGATGAATTGCAAAAGAAGCATCGCCGCAGGCTGGCGCGGAACTGCGGCAATGGCGTGTCGCCGCCCTCACGCTTTGTGCGTGTTCAGCGGTTCTGACGCCGGTTCACTGAGCCGACACGCGTCGCGATGATGCGGTCGATGCGGCGGCCGTCGCGGTCGGCGACCTCGAAGCGCCAGCCATGGACCGCGATGGTGTCGCCGATTTCCGGAATGGCCTGGAATTGCGCAAGCAGGAAGCCGGCCGCGGTCTGATAGCCGCGGTCGCGCGGCAGGGCGATGGAGAGCAGGTCGGCCATCTCGTCGGCGGCGAGCGAGCCGGCGAGCGACCAGCGGTCGGGCCCCAGGCGCACGGCGGCGGGCTCTTCCTGCGAGGCCGTGTCATGGAAGGCCTTGCCGGCGCCGACAATGACTTCCATCAGGTTGGCGGGCGTTACGATGCCTTCGAAGTGACCGTATTCGTCATGCACCAGTGCCAGCGGGATGGCGGCGTCACGCAGCACCGGCAGCACGTCGAGCGAATCCATGGTGTCGATGACGACCGGCGCGGTCCTGACGAAGCGGCGCACCGACAGGTCCTCGCCGGCGAGCGCGGCGCGCAGCAATTCGCGCAGCCGCACCACGCCGTGAATGTCGTCGATGTTTTCGCCGGCCGGCAGCAGAGCGTGGTGGGTGTCGTCGAGAATGCGGCGGACGGTCGCGTCGTCGGCATTGACGTCGATCCATTCGACCTCGTGACGCGGCGTCATGGCGCCGCGAACCGAGCGGTCGGCAAGCCGCATCACGCCGGAGATGAGCTGGCGCTCGCCGGCTTCGATGACGCCGGCGGTTTCCGCTTCCGCCATCAGGCTCTGGATTTCCTCGTCGCTGACGCGCGATTGACCGCGCTCGCTTTGGCCGATCAGCTTGAGCACAGTGCGGCCGGAGACATCGAGCAGCGTCACGAGTGGCGCGGCGATTTTCGACAGCACGGTCATCGCCGGCGCGACGCGGCAGGCGACACGTTCGGGATCGCGCAGTGCGACTTGCTTCGGCACCAGTTCGCCGAGGATGAGCGAAAGATAAGTGATGACCAGCACGACGAGGCCGACGCCGAGAGAGTCGGCAACGACGTTGGGGACGCCGAGACTCTGCAACGTGCCGGTCAGGCGCAAACCGAGCGTCGCGCCCGAAAACGCGCCGGACAGGATGCCGACCAGGGTGATCCCGATCTGCACCGTCGATAGAAAACGGCCGGGATCGGAGGCGAGAGCCAGTGCCCGGCGCGAGCCGTAGACGTCACGGGCGATCATGGTCTTCAGGCGGCTGTGGCGGGAGGACACGATCGCCAGTTCCGACATGGCAAGCGCGCCATTGACGAGGGTGAGGGCGATGACGATGGCGATCTCGAGGTAAAGCATGGCCGCTTCTCTCTAGCACTCCGGCCTCCACGGTGCCGGCCGGGCGTCACTATGACGCTGAGTCATGGCCGCGAAGCGTCCGCCTGGAAAGATTGCCGTTTGCCCGCCCATGAATGCGTTTGACAGGGCCGGGTATCCCTGTGCACGATCATGGTGCCGGTATTTCGTGACGCGCCTTGGGCGGGCGCGAGGTCGTGAGGGGCAGTCCATGACGGACCAGCGCGCTTCCGGTGTTTCCTATGAAGTCGTCACCGTCGAGTATTTCGACAAGCGCCGCCTGAAGCGGCATGCGCGCGTATGGTCGCTGTGGGCCCTCGGCGTCGGCGCCGTGATCTCGGGCCACTTCTCCGGGTGGAATCTCGGCCTCGCCTCGGGCGGCTGGGGCGGCATGTTGATCGCCGCCATCCTGATCGCGATCATGTATCTGGGCCTCGTCTTCTGCATCGCCGAGATGTCGCCGGCATTGCCGCACACGGGCGCCGCCTATTCCTTCGCGCGCACCGCCATGGGGCCGTGGGGCGGTTTCATCACCGGGCTGTGCGAGAATGTCGAATACGTCATCACGCCGGCGGTGGTCGTATTCTTCATCGGCTCTTATCTCGGCTCGATCTTCGGCACGCCGGCGTCGTTTCAGCCGGTCTATTGGATCTTCTGCTACGCCATCTTCGTCGGCCTCAATATCGCCGGCGTCGAACTGTCGTTCCGCGTCACGCTGGTGGTGACCGTGGCGGCGCTGGCCTGTCTGGTCGCGTTCTGGGTGAGCGCGATTCCGAACATGAACTTCTCGCGCTGGGCTCTCAATGTCGCGGCCGACGGCAGCGAACTGCCGAATGGCGGCGGCCCCTTGCTGCCGATGGGCATCTGGGGCGGGCTCGCCGCCATGCCCTTTGCGGTGTGGCTGTTTCTCGCCATCGAGCAACTGCCGCTGGCGGCGGAGGAGTCGGTCGATCCCAAGACCGACATGCCGCGCGGCATCATCGCCGGCATGCTGACGCTGATCGTGTCGGCCTTCATGATCCTGTGGCTCAATGCATCGGTCGCCAACGGCACCTTCGCACTCGGCAAATCGGGCGAGCCGCTGCTCGACGGCTTCAAGGCGATTTACGGCGAGGGCATCGCCAAGGTGCTGGCGCTGGTCGCCGTGGTGGGGCTGATTGCGAGCTTCCACACCATCATCTACGCCAAGGGCCGGCAAATCTATTCGCTGTCGCGCGCCGGCTATTTCCCGCGTGCGCTCTCAATCACGCACGCGACCTATCGCACGCCGCATTTCGCCATGATCGGCGGCGCGCTGGTGGCCTTGGCGATCATGCTGGCGATCTGGTTCGCGTTAGGGGCCGAGCAGGGCACGGCGGTGATCGGCGGCACGCTGCTCAATATGGCAGTGTTCGGCGCCATGATCTCCTATGTGATGCAGGCTTTATCTTTCATCATGCTGCGGGTGAAGCTGCCGGGCATCGAACGGCCCTACAGGAGCCCGTTCGGCATTCCGGGCGCGGTACTGACCATCGTCATCGCGCTGGTCACCATCGCCTTCCAGCTTGTCGACCCGGTGTATCGCCAGGGCGTGATCGGCGTCGCCGTCTGGTTCGCGGTCGGCATGATCTATTTCGCGCTGATCGGGCGCCACAAGCTCGTGCTGTCGCCCGAGGAGGAGTTTGCCATGGGCAAGGGACAGGTCGCCTACAGGACCGACTGAGGCGGCCGCGGAACGGTGCTAGGCGGCGATCGTGGCGCGCACGCCGTCGATCACGAACTGGACGGCGAGCGCCGCGAGTAGCACGCCGAGCAGCCGCGACAGCACCATGTTGGCGGTCGCGCCCAAGAGGTTGCCGAGCCGCGTCGCCATCAGGAACACGACAAGGCACAGCAGCATGATGGCGACGATCACGGCGAACAGGATGCCGAGCCTGACCGGATCGCCGTCGGCGCGTCCCGACAGCAGCACCGAGGCAGTGATCGCCCCGGGGCCGGCCATCAAGGGAATGCCGAGCGGGAAGGCGGCGATGTTGCGCACGCGCTCTTCGATGGCCTGTTCGGCGGCCTCGGTCTGACGCGTGACGCGCACGCCGAACACCATTTCAGAGGCGATGGAGAACAGCAGCAGCCCACCGGCGATGCGGAAGGCGGGCAGGGTGATCGACAGCGCGTTCAGCAGCCAGTTTCCGATCAGCGCCGCGCCGGTCAGGATCGTCGTTGCGATCAGGCAGGCGCGCAGCGCCACCTGAAGGCGGTTCTTCTCCGGCAGGCCGTGGGTGACGGCGAGAAAGGCCGGCACCAGGCCGATCGGATCGATGACGACCAGCAGCGTCACCAGCGCCGAGACGAGGAAATCGAAGGGGATGGAGCCGAGCATCATGGCGGCGATGGTAGCCGGTTGGCAGCCCAATGACGCGGCCTAAAACCGCTTTTGCGCGGCTTTCTTCGCGAGGCGCGGCGGACCCGTCCGGTGGCCTAGAAAATGGCCTGCAAGTAATTGAAAATACATCAGAAAAAGACTGTCTTGCCGGACCTTTAAAATTGGCGTCCAAAGGCCAAATCAGCTACAAATTCCCCGCAGATTCTTTGCGCTCAGAACGCTTCCAGGAAGCCTGAATTTTGTCCGATACCGAGACTCCCAAAACGGGGGGTGAAAACCCCTCCGACGTGCGCCCCGTTTCCATCACCGAAGAGATGAAGCGCAGCTATCTCGATTACGCCATGAGCGTGATCGTGTCGCGCGCGCTGCCCGATGTGCGCGACGGCCTCAAGCCCGTGCACCGGCGCATCCTCTATTCGATGCATGAGCAGGGCCATACGCCTGACAAGAAATACGTGAAATCGGCCCGCGTCGTCGGCGACGTGATGGGTAAGTATCACCCGCATGGCGACAGCGCGATCTACGACGCGCTGGTGCGCATGGCGCAGGATTTCTCCATGCGCCTGATGCTGATCGACGGGCAGGGCAATTTCGGCTCGGTCGACGGCGATCCGGCGGCGGCGATGCGTTACACCGAGTGCCGTCTCGCTAAGCCGGCGATGGCGCTGCTCGACGACATCGACAAGAACACCGTCGATTTCCAGGACAATTACGACGGCAACGAAAAGGAGCCGGCGGTCCTGCCGGCGCGCTATCCCAATCTGCTGGTCAACGGCGCCGGCGGCATCGCCGTCGGCATGGCGACCAATATCCCGCCGCACAATCTCGGTGAGGTCATCGACGCTTGCGTGGCGATGATCGACAACCCGGCGATCACGACTGACGACCTAATCAACATCGTGCCGGGACCGGATTTCCCGACCGGCGGCATCATCCTCGGCCGCTCCGGCATCTATTCGGCGTTCACGACCGGGCGCGGCTCAGTGGTGATGCGCGGCAAGGTCGCCTTCGAGCAGTTCGGCAAGGACCGCGAAGCCATCATCATTTCGGAAATCCCGTACCAGGTGAACAAGGCCACCATGGTCGAGCGCATCGCGGAGCTGGTGCGCGACAAGAAGATCGAGGGCATTTCCGACCTGCGCGATGAGTCCGACCGCGACGGCTATCGCGTCGTCATCGAGTTGAAGCGCGATGCCGAGCGCGAAGTTGTGCTCAACCAGCTTTATCGCTTCACGCCGCTGCAGACCTCGTTCGGCGTCAACATGGTGGCGCTCGACGGCGGCCGTCCGTTGTTGATGACGCTGAAGGACATGCTGTCCGCCTTCGTCGCCTTCCGCGAAGAGGTGGTGTCTCGGCGTACCAAGTTCCTGCTCGGCAAGGCGCGTGACCGCGCCCATATCCTTGTCGGCCTCGCCATCGCGGTCGCCAATATCGACGAGGTGATCAAGCTGATCCGCGCCTCCAAGGACGCCAAGGAAGCGCGCGAGGCCTTGATGGCGCGCGACTGGCCGGCCAAGGACATGATCAACATGGTGCTGCTGATCGACGATCCGCGGCATCGCGTCTCCGATGCCGGCGAGACCCGGCTGTCGGCCGAACAGGCGCAGGCTATCCTCGATCTGCGCCTGCAACGCCTCACCGCGCTCGGCCGCGACGAGATCAAGGAAGAACTGGACAAGCTCGCCGCCGAGATCGCCGATTATCTCGACATTCTGCGTTCGCGCGCGCGCATCCAGACCATCATCAAGGACGACCTCGCCGAGCTGAAGAAGCAGTTCGCCACGCCCCGCCGCACCGAGATTTCGGAAGCGGCCGGCGACATGGACGACGAGGACCTGATCCAGCGCGAGGACATGGTCGTGACCGTGTCGCATCTGGGTTACGTCAAGCGCGTGCCGCTCTCGACCTATAGGGCGCAGCGGCGCGGCGGCAAGGGTCGCGGCGGCATGCAGGTGCGCGATGAGGATTTCGTCGCCCGGCTGTTCGTCGCCTCGACGCATACGCCGGTGCTGTTCTTCTCGTCGGCCGGCAAGGTCTACAAGGAGAAGGTGTGGCGGCTGCCGCTGGCGGCGCCGCAGGCGCGCGGCAAGGCCTTCATCAATATCCTGCCGCTCGACAATGGCGAGACCATCACCTCGATCATGCCGCTGCCTGAGGACGAGAAGACCTGGGCCGAGCTCGACGTCATGTTCGCCACCACCAAGGGCACGGTCCGCCGCAACAAGCTGTCGGACTTCGTCGAGGTGCGCCGTTCCGGCATCATCGCCATGAAGCTGGCTGACGGCGAGGGTATCGTCGGCGTGCAGATCTGCACCGAGAAGGACGACGTGCTGCTGACCTCGTCGGGCGGCCAGTGCATCCGCTTCGCGGTGCCGGAGGTGCGCGTGTTCACCGGCCGCACCTCGATGGGTGTGCGCGGCATTGCGCTCGAGGATGACGACCGCCTGATTTCGATGTCGATCCTGCGCCACAGCGAAGCGACGTCGGAAGAGCGTGCGGCTTATCTCAAGAAAGCGAGCGCGGTGCGCCGCAGTTCCGGCGGCGACGACGAGGCGGTGGCGGCCATGCAGGTCGAAGCCGAGGAGAACGTCGCGGCGATCGAACTCAGCGAAGAGCGCTATGTCGAAATGTCGGCAGCCGAGCAGTTCGTGCTCACTTTGTCGGAGCGCGGCTACGGCAAGCGGACTTCGTCGTACGAGTACCGCATCACCGGCCGCGGCGGCAAAGGCATCGTCGCCATGGATATCTGGCAGAAGGCCAAGGGCGGCGGCTTCGAGCTCAAGCCGAAGATCGGCCGCCTGACGGCGTCGTTCCCGATCGAGGAAGACGACCAGGTGATGCTGGTGACCAATGCCGGCAAGCTGATCCGCACGCCGGTGTCGGGCATCCGCATCGCCGGCCGCTCGACGCAGGGCGTCATCGTGCTGGATACGGCCGATGACGAGCGCGTGGTGTCTGTCGAACGCCTGAGCGAGGACGAGGGGGAGTAGAAATTTCCCGCTAGACAACCGCGTTGGGCAGGGATTACTGGCATCGTCCGCAAATTCGCGGGCGATGAAAGCGAGACCTTTTCCCATGAACTGGCAGCTGTTTTCGGCCTTCCTCGTCATCACCACCATCCTCATCGCTGTTCCGGGTCCGGTCGTGACTTTGGTGATCGCCACCGGCGCGCAGCGCGGCATCCGCCCGGCGCTGGCGACTGTGCTCGGCACCATGGTCGGCACCGCTGTGCTGCTGGCCGGCATCGGCTTCGGCCTCGGCTGGATTCTCAAGATGTCGTCCGAGCTGTTCGAGGTGATGCGCTGGGCCGGCGCGGCCTATCTGCTCTGGCTCGGCATCCAGGCCTGGCGCCACGCCGGCGACCCGGTGCCGAAGCTCGAACCGCGCGGTCATGTGTTCGCGACCCGCGGTTTCCTCGTCGCGGTAACCAACCCGAAGACCATCGCCTTCTTCACGGCGTTTCTGCCGCAGTTCATCGATCCGACTTTGCCTGTCGGTTTCCAGATCTTTGTGATGTCGGTGACATCGCTGCTGATCGCGGCGGTGCTGGACTCTGGCTGGGCTGTTGCTGCCGGACTCGGCCGCGCGTGGTTTCTGAAGCCCCACCACAACAAAATCCTCGGTCGGATCTCGGGCGTCGTGCTGATGGGCGGCGGCGTGTGGCTGAGCCTGGCGCGAAAGCCGGGCTGAGTGTTTTTGGGAATGGCGGGAGGAACTAGCGCGCTCCCGCTTTCTCCAGGATCGCCACCATCTCCGCATAGCCGCGGTTCTTCGCCAGCGTCAGTGGCGTCGCGCCCGCGCGGTCGGCGATGTTGACGTTGGCGCCGGCCTCGACCAGGGCCTTCAAGGTCGCGACATGACGTTCGCCGCCCTGGCCGAGCACGATGGACTCGATCACCGCCGTCCAGCCGAGATTGTTGACGTGATCGAGTGGCGCCTTGGCCGCAATCAGCATGCGCACCACCTCGTCATGGCCGAGATGCGCGGCGGCGATCAAAGCCGTGCCGTGATAGGGGCTGGTGATGTTGGTGGCCTTGCAGCCGCCGTCGAGCGACAATTTGAGCATGGCGACGTCGTCGGCAACCGAAGCGATGGTGACGATGTCATAGGCCTGCGCGTCGAGCGCATTGGCGTCGGCGCCCAAGCGGATGAGGGCGCGCGCGGCATCCGCCTTTTTCAAATGCACGGCGACATGGAGCGGCGTGCGGCCGCCGCCGTCGCGCGCTTCGAGCGCTGCGCCTGCCTTGGCGAGCCTCTCGATCTCGGCGGTATCGCCTCTGGCGGCTGCAGCATGCAGGCCCTGATAGGCGGCGATGTCGCTGGCGCCCGGGGCGATCTGCGCGGTCGCGAACGATGTCGACAGAACGAGCGCGGCAATGATGGAGCGGACGAGCACGCGGTTTCTCCCCGGATTTGGTTTCTTCTGAAGTCCAGGCCGCTGGCGGTGACGTCTCGCCGAGGAGCGGCACTTCTGCCGGCATTTTATTCGATAAATTAAAGCCGGTTTACCGACCGCGTTAAGCAAACCTTCGCGATCCCGAGCGTAAACAACAGAAAATCCGTGCGCAATGGTCTGGGAGGCAAGGGTGTTTCGCGTGACGGCCACAGAGATCCGGCAAGCCTTGCCGCCCGTCATGATCATTGTGGTCGTGTCGATAGTCTGCGGTGTGGTCGTCCTGACCATCGGAATGCCCTTGATCGGATTCGAGCAGATCCGCTTGCATTATACGCTGGCCGTCGTCTTTCCCCTCATCATCACCCCCATTCTCGTATTTCCGCTCGTCATCATGGCGCAGCGGTTGCAAAAGCTGAAGGCGGAGCTCGAAGGGCTTCTGCGGGTCGACGGTCTGACCGGAATTCCCAACCGGCGCGCCTTCTTCGAGCGGGCGCGCGCCGTGTTCTCGGGCGATAGCCCTGCCGGTGCCATGATGATCGATGTCGATTACTTCAAGAAGGTCAACGACACCTATGGCCATGCCGTCGGCGACGCGGTTTTGCGCGCGGTCGGGCAGGTGATCAAGCGTGTGGTTGAAGCCTCGCCATATGGTGGACCGCGCATCGCGGCGCGTCTGGGCGGCGAAGAGTTCGGCGCCTTGATCGAGAATATCGGGCCGAATGATGCGGCACGGTTGGCTCAGGAGATTGTGGAGCAGGTGCGGGCCGTGCCGGTGGTGGCCGGCGAACATACCATCCCGGTGACTGTGAGTGTCGGTCTCGCCCTTCGGCGCGATGAAGAAACCCCGGATGCGCTGATGCAGGCGGCCGATGCCGCCTGTTACGAGGCAAAGCGCCTGGGTCGCAATCGCTGCTGTCACGCGGCCGGACTGGTCGAACGGCTGCGGTATGATGGCGAGGCGCTCGGTGTCTTGTGCCAGCTTGCCGCCGCTGGGTGACTGGCGGTTAAGCCTCCCGAACCGCCTTGCCGCAAAGCCGGGGGCGGGGTAGACGGATTTCATGTCGCGGATCGCCCTTTACGCCGGCTCGTTCGACCCGGTCACCAACGGCCATATCGATGTGGTGCGCCAGGCCGTCCGGCTGGCCGACAAGCTCGTCCTCGCGATCGGCATCCATCCCGGCAAGGCGCCGCTGTTCCCGGCCGACGACCGCCTGGCCATGCTGCAGGAGACCTGCGGGCCGATTGCCCGCGAGGCGAAATGCGAACTCGCCTGCATCACCTTTGATGGCCTTGTCGTGGCTACGGCCGAGAAGGCGGGTGCGAGCCTGCTGATCCGCGGCCTGCGCGACGGCACCGACTTCGACTACGAGATGCAGATGGTCGGCATGAATGCGGCCATGGCTCCGGAATTGCTCACTGTTTTCCTGCCGGCTTCGCCGATGGTGCGCCCGATCACCGCCACATTGGTGCGCCAGATCGCCGGCATGGGCGGCGACGTGTCGAAATTCGTGCCGGCCAGCGTCGCCGAGCGGCTGAAGAAGCGCTTCGCCAAATCCTGAATCTTCCGGAGACCGATCCATGATCTCTCGCCGACTGGTTTTGTCGCTGACCGTGCTCGCCGCCGGTCTGGCTCCGGTACTGGTGCAGCCGGCTTTGGCGCAAAAGGCCAGGCTCGGCGATCCCGCCGCACTCACGGAGCAGGCGCCGGCAACTTACAAGGCGAAGTTCGACACCTCGAAGGGCTCCTTCGTCATCCAGGTGACACGGGCCTGGGCGCCGCTGGGCGCGGACCGCTTCTATAACCTCGTCAAGAACGGCTTCTTCGACGACGGCCGTTTCTTCCGCGTCATCTCCGGTTTCATGGTGCAGTTCGGCCTCAACGGCGATCCGGCGCTGAACGCCAAGTGGCGCGTCGCGCGCATCCAGGATGACCGGGTCTCCCAGAGCAACACGCGCGGCATGGTGACCTTCGCGACCTCGGGCCCGAATGCGCGCACCACGCAGGTCTTCATCAATTTCGACGACAACAGCCGGCTCGACGGCATGGGCTTTGCGCCGTTCGGCAAGGTCATCTCGGGCATGGATGTCGTCGACAAACTTTACGCGGGCTATGGCGAAGGCGCGCCGAACGGCCAGGGCCCCAACCAGAACCGCATCCAGACCGAGGGCAATGCGTATCTGACGCAGAGCTTTCCGCGGCTCGATCACGTCACCAAGGCGACGATCGTCCCTTAACCCATCCTTGTCATCACCGGGCTTGTCCCGGTGATCCCGCTAAGGGGCGCAGTGCCCACCTAAGCGAGATGGCCGGGTCAAGCCCGGCCATGACAGTCAGAGGCAAGATTTCAAAGGAGACAAACAATGGCCAAGCCGGAAGATACGCTGACGCTCGAAACCACCAAGGGCAATGTCGTCATTGAGATGCGCCCGGACCTCGCGCCCGGCCATGTCGCGCGCATCAAGGAACTGGTGAAGCAGGGCTTCTATGACGGCATCGTCTTCCACCGCGTCATCGACGGCTTCATGGCGCAGACCGGCTGTCCGCAGGGCACCGGCATGGGCGGCTCGGGTCAGAAGCTGAAGGCCGAATTCAACCGCGAGCCGCATGTGCGCGGCACGGTGTCGATGGCGCGCGCCTCGAACCCGGATTCGGGCGACAGCCAGTTCTTCATCGTGTTCGATGACGCCACCTTCCTCGACGGCCAGTATACGGTCTGGGGCAAGGTGATCGAAGGCATGGACAACGTCGACAAGATCAAGCGCGGCGAGCCGGTCCGCGATCCGGACAAGATCGTCAAGGCGACGATGGGGGCGTGAGGCCCTGCGGGGTCGGCACTGCATTCAACGTGTCATGCCCCGCGAAAGCGGGGTATGATGGCATATCGTCATGCACGCCGCGCTTGTCGAAATGTGGCTCAGGCCGGCGACTGGGTCTGCGGTGGCGCAGTGCTGTCGACGTCCGCATTGACCGTTCGATTCCGGCCTCCCGCTTTGGCCTGATACAAGGCGCTGTCGGCGCGGGCAAGGAGCGCTTCAAACGTTTCGCCGGGCCGGTGCTGGGCGACGCCGAAGCTGGCTGTGACGCGCTCTGAACCCGGCAGGAACGGGAACGGGGCGGCCGCAAGGCTGTCCCGCAAGCGTTCGGCAACAAGATGTGCGCCGTTGTCGCTCGCTCCAGGCAACAGCACCACGAACTCCTCACCGCCGAGACGAGCCACCACATCGGCGGTGCGGGCCGTCCTTCGCAGCAGTTCGCCGAACGTGGTCAAGACATGGTCTCCGGCCGCATGGCCGTGACGGTCGTTGATCTGTTTGAAGCGATCCAGATCGCAGGCGATGAGCGCGCATGGCGAGCGCCAGGCCTGGGCCAGGATCGCCTCGGCGCGCGCCTCGAAAGCGCGCCGGTTAAGGACACCGGTGAGCCCATCGATGTCGCGTTCGTGACGTAGATCGTCGATGACGTCGGAGAGCGCGGCGGCCAGCAGCGCGGCCGCCAGCGCGGTGCCCAGCACGGCCAGTGAGAGGTGCAGGGTGTGCCAGAACAGCGAAGCCGCGAAGGCCGGAGCGGTCGTCGGTGCCTCTAAGCCAATGGTCAGGATCGTTCGCGGGAAGAAGTGCAGGGCAAAGACGAAAAGCGTCCAGAAAAGGATGCGATCGATGAGACGGCGGTTCATCAGGGAGGTCAGATGAAGCGCCGCGATCAGCAGTATGATTCCATATCCGAAGTTTTGAAGGTAAACGCGCGCGAGCAGGTTCGGCGCCACAAACGCGAAGTACCAGAGACCGCCGGTGATCGCGGCCAGAATCGCAAGATCGAGCAAAAGTCCGAGACGCCGACCGCTACGGCGAAGGATGCCTTCGGCCGCGAGCAGTACCGCCGAGGTGTACAGCAGGCTCGAGAAGACAGCGTTTGGTCCCGTCCCCGGCGGCCAGCCGAATACCTGGGAAAGAACGCCGAGGGCGAACAGGCACGGCGCTGCAGCGAGCAGGAGGAGGTAATGACGTTTTTTCTCGATGACCCAGGCCCACAAGAAACAGAGCCCGAACACGCACAAGATGCCCGGGCCGATCAGCGCCATCGTTATCCGAGCTGTGGGTTCGCCCAATGTCTTGTTCCCGTCCGCGTCCGACGCGCTGAAGTCACAGCAGCGGCGTTAACAAACGCGTAAATTGCACCGGACATTTAGCCTCGTCTCGGGCCTTGAATGCATGCGAGCCAACCGGCAATGAGAGGGGATGCGCACCGATCTCTTCGATTTCGACCTGCCCGCCGAGCGCGTTGCGCTGCGGCCCGCCAGCCCGCGCGAAAGCGCGCGGTTGATGGTGGTGCGGCCGGATGCGGCCGGGGAGGCACTGGACGACCGGCACATCGCCGACCTGCCGGACCTGCTGGCGCCCGGCGACTGCCTGGTGGTCAACGACAGCAAGGTCATCGCGGCCCGGCTCAAGGGCCGGCGCATCGGACGCGGGGAGGCGGAACCGGCGATCGAGGCGACGCTGCACAAGCGGCTCGACGGTTCGACCTGGCGCGCCTTCATCCTCGGGGCCAAGAAGGTCCAGGTCGGCGACGTGCTGCGCTTCGGCTCCGAGGGGCGGGTCTGCTTTCTCGATCAGCTCGATGCTCAAGTTTTACATAAAGATGAGGGTGGTGACGTAACCCTTTCATTTTCCTTGACGGGCCCGCATCTGGACCAGGCCATCGAGGAGCGGGGCGACATGCCGCTGCCGCCCTATATCGCCTCGAAACGGCCGACCGACGCGCAGGACAAGACCGACTACCAGACCGTCTTCGCCCATGAGGACGGCTCCGTCGCCGCGCCGACCGCCGGGTTACATTTTACCGCCGACCTCTTAACGCGCCTTGAGCGGCGCGGCGTTGCGCTCCACAAGGTCACCCTGCATGTCGGCGCCGGTACTTTTCTCCCGGTGAAGGCCGATGACACCGAAGGCCACAAAATGCATGCCGAGTTCGGCGTGGTGAGCGGCGCAACGGCGGCGGCGCTGAACGCGGCCCGCGCCAAAGGCGGGCGGATCGTGGCGGTTGGCTCGACGGCGCTGCGGCTGCTGGAAAGCGCCGCTAGCGCGGACGGACTTGTCCATGAATTCGCCGGCGACACGGCGATCTTCATTACGCCGGGTTATCGTTTCAAGGCGGTGGACCTGATGATGACCAATTTCCACCTGCCGCGCTCGACTTTGTTCATGCTGGTGTCGGCCTTCTCCGGCCTCGACACTATGCAGCGGGCTTATCGGCATGCCATCGAGACCGGCTACCGGTTCTACTCCTACGGCGATGCGTGTTTGCTGTATCCGCGGCGCGCGGGGTAAACGACGCCCATGCCCCAAGCCTTCTCCTTCACTCTGCATAAGACCGACGGTATGGCGCGCCGTGGCACCGTCACGACGCCGCATGGCCCGGTCGAGACGCCGGCCTTCATGCCGGTCGGCACCCAGGCCACCGTGAAGGGCCTCTATCCGGAAGCGGTTGAAGGCACCGGCGCGCAGATTCTGCTCGGCAACACCTACCACCTGATGTTGCGGCCGG
Organism: Pseudolabrys sp. FHR47; assembly: GCF_005153485.1. Taxonomy (NCBI): domain Bacteria; kingdom Pseudomonadati; phylum Pseudomonadota; class Alphaproteobacteria; order Hyphomicrobiales; family Xanthobacteraceae; genus Pseudolabrys; species Pseudolabrys sp. FHR47. The sequence continues at coordinate 2,518,746 of NZ_CP039740.1, read as the reverse complement.
GCGCGGAGCGCGTCGCCGCGCTGGGCGGCCTGCACAAATTCATGAACTGGCCGCACGCCATCCTGACCGACTCCGGTGGCTTCCAGGTCATGTCGCTCGCCACGTTGCGCAAGCTGACCGAGCAGGGCGTCACCTTCCGCTCTCATATCGACGGCACCAAATACGAACTGACGCCGGAACGCTCGATCGAGATTCAGGCGCTGCTCGGCACCGACATCACCATGCAGCTTGACGAGTGCCTGAAGCTGCCGGCCCCGCGTGACGAGATCGAGCGCGCCATGCAGTTGTCGCTGCGCTGGGCCGAGCGTAGCAAGCGCGCCTTCGAGGGCCACGCCCGCGGCGGCTACGGCCTGTTCGGCATCGTCCAGGGCGGCGACGACGTCCCGCTGCGCCAGCAGAGCGCCAGAGCGCTCACCGGTATCGGCTTCCACGGCTACGCCATTGGAGGGCTGGCGGTGGGCGAGCCGCAGGAGGTGATGCTCAAGGTGGTCGAGGAGACGACGCCCGTGCTACCGGCGGGCGCGCCGCGCTACCTGATGGGGGTGGGTACGCCGCATGACATTCTCGAGGCGGTCGCCCGCGGCGTCGATATGTTCGACTGCGTGATGCCGACCCGGAACGGCCGCCACGGCATGGCTTTCACCCGCTTCGGCCAGATCAATCTGTCCAACGCCCGGCACGCCGACGATCCACGGCCGCTGGATGAGGAAAGCCCGCACCCGCTGGCACGGACCTATTCGCGGGCCTACCTGCACCACCTGACCAAAGCCAACGAAATCCTCGGCCAGGTCATGCTATCGACCATCAACATCGCCTATTATCAGGCGCTCACCGCCGGCATGCGTTCCGCCATCGAGGCTGGCCGCTTTGCCGAGTTTCGGATGGCGGTGCTGGACGGCTGGCGCAAGGGCGATTTGCCGCCGCGGTAGGTTGAGAAACCCGCTGGCCTTCGCTATCCCCTCGCTCCAGACCATTTCCGGAGCCGCACCCCCATGACCGTCGATCTGTCCTTTCTTGAGCACCGGCGCAAACCGCTGGTGAAGCTGCCGCTGGGAGCGACCGACGCGCACTGCCATGTGTTCGGGCCGGGAGACCGTTTCCCTTACGCGCCGAACCGGCGCTACACGCCCAAGGACGCACCCAAGGAGGCGTTGCGGGCGCTTCACGACCATCTCGGCGTGTCCCGCGCGGTGATCGTGCAGGCGAGCTGCCACGGCACCGACAATGCGGCCATGCTCGACTGCATCGCGTCAGACCCCAAGCGTTACCGCGGCGTCTGCATTGCCGACGACAGCTTCACCGACAAGGACTTCGAGAGGCTGCATCAAGGCGGTGTGCGCGGTGTGCGCTTCAATTTCGTCAAGCATCTTGGCGGATCGCCCGATATGGGCGTTTTCATGCGTATTCTCGATCGGGTGAAGGGCCTCGGTTGGCACGTCGTGCTGCATCTTGACGCGCCGGACATCGTGCCGCTCTCCAGCATGATCGCGCGTCTGCCGCTGCCTTTCGTCATCGACCATATGGGCCGCGTGCCGGCGGTCGCCGGCGTCGACCAGGAGCCGCTCCGGGCCCTGGTCAAGCTCGCCCGCCTGGATAATTGCTGGATCAAGGTCTGCGGCGCCGAACGCATCGACATGCCGCCATACAACCGGGCGGCGCCGATCGCGCGCATTCTCGTGGAGGTCAATCCGGAGCGTGTGCTGTGGGGCACCGATTTCCCGCATCCCAACCCGACCCACGAATGCGACGAGGCCGATCTGGTTGATCTGATCCCGCACTACGCGGTGAACGAGCGGACACAGCATCGCCTGCTGGTCGACAACCCGGCACGGCTGTATGGTTTCTGAATACCGGACCGATTTAACAGACGACAGTGGAGGAATATTCAATGGCTAAGCGTTTTTTTGACGGTGCGCGGCGCGGCTTCGTTCTGGCCGGCGCGGCAGCCGTCGTGCTGGCGGCGATGCCGCAGGCGCAGGCCGCATGGCCGGAGAAACCGGTTCGCATCATTCTGCCGTTCGGCGCCGGCGGCGTCGGCGACGCGACGGCCCGCATCGTTGCCGACAAGCTGAGCGACAAGCTGGGCCAGCGCTTCCAGATCGAGAATATGCCGGGACCGGGCGGCATTAGCGCCGCGCGCGCGGTGACGACCGCGCAGCCGGACGGTTACACGCTCGGCCTCCTGAGCAACGGCACGGCCGCGGCGATGGCGACCTTCAAGAAGCTGCCGTTCGATCCGTTGACCGAATTCCAGATGGTCTCGACCATGGGCCAGTTCGACGCCGTGCTCGCGGTGTCCGCGAAGTCCGAGTACAAGACGCTCGGCGATCTCATCAAGGCCGCCAAGGCCAATCCGGGCAAGATCAATGTCGGCACCATCACCGCCGGTTCGACCCAGAATCTCGGCGGCGAGTATTTCAAGTCGGCGGCCGATATCGACGTCGTGATCGTTCCCTACAAGAACTCGCCCGATATCGTCGTCGGCCTTCTGCGCAACGACGTGCAGATGATGCTCGACTTCCCGCCGGCGGTGAAGGGCCAGGTGGACTCGGGCGACATTCGGCTGCTGGCAACGGCTGCGGAAAAGCGCTCGCAGATTTTCCCGAACGTGCCGACGGCGGCCGAGCAGGGCATGAAGGGCTTCCGCGTCTATTCGTGGAACGGCATCTTCGCGCCGAAGGGCACGCCGAAGGAGATCGTCGACAAGCTCAATGGGGCGATCCGTGAAGTGCTGGCCATGAAGGATGTGCAGGAGCAGTTGGCCAAGCTGTCGATCGAAGGCGTGCCGTCGACCCCGGAAGAACTGATGCAGCGTCTCAAGGACGACGCCGCCAACCTGAACATGGTGGTCGACAAGGCGGGCATCGTCCGCAAGTAACGCGGCAACGCGAGGAAGATCGATGGACTGGTCGCGCCCCATCGATCTCTATTGCGAAAGGCTCGGCCCGTCGTTCTGGGCCGAGCCGGTCAATGCCATCACCAACGCTTCATTCCTCATCGCCGCCATTGCCGCCTTTCTCATGTGGCGGCGCGGCGAGCGCGACTGGCCGGCGTTGGCGCTGATCGGCGTCACCTTCCTGATCGGCATCGGCTCCTTCATCTTCCATACCGTTGCGACCCGCGGTGCCGCGCTGTTCGACACCGTGCCGATCGCGGTCTTCATCTACAGCTATCTGTGGCTGGCGTTGCGGCGCTTTCTTGGGCTGTCGGCTTGGGCGGCGCCGGCGCTCGTCGTGGCATTTGGCTTGTTGAGCTACGCCGAGGCGCTGGTGGTGCCGCGCGGCGCGCTAAACGGTTCCCACGCCTATCTGCCGGCTCTGACGGCGTTGCTCGTCGTTGGCTGGCTGACACGGGAGGCAGCGCCCCGCAGACTTCTGTTCTCGGCGGCGGCCGTGTTCGCCGTCTCGATCTTTTTCCGCAGCATCGATCAGGCTGTATGTGACGCCCTGCCGCTCGGCACGCATTTCCTCTGGCACAGCCTCAACGGCCTGGTGCTGTATCTGCTGCTGCGGGCGGCGCTGATCGCGCCCGGCAAATCTGGGGGTTAGGCGGCGGCGCGGCGCTCGAGCAGCCGCGGCAGCAGCTTGGCGATGTCCTGCTGGAAAGCGCTTGCCGTTTGCGCCTTGGCAAGCAATTCCTCGCGTTCGCGCTTGAAGGCGGCGCGCTCGCGGTCGAACTCGGCGATCAATTCCTTGACGGTCGCCTCGGCGTTGTCGCGGGTGACGTTGATCACGGTGTCGAGGAAGGCAATGTGGCTGTCCTTGCCGGCGGCGGTCTCGATAGCCGCCGCGATTGCGGCGTGGCTGTCGTCAAGCAAAGCGCGCAGCGCGGCGATCTCCTCGCCCAAGGTCATCTTGTCCTGTTCGAGAGCGCCGAGGCGGCCATCGCGCTCGGCGATGAGGGCCTGCAGGTCGGCGATGCGGCGCTCGCTGTTGGTGATCAGCGAGCCGCGTTCGTTTTCATAGCGGCGTGCGACACGCTCTTCGGCGGAGACGACCTGGGTCGCCAGCGCCACCTGCGCCGCGGCGAGTTCCGCGCGCAGATGCTCGATCAACTGCTCGGCCTCGGCGAGGTCGCTATCTCTATGGCTCAGCGCTCCCTCGCGGGCCTCGAGTCGCACCGAGGCATTGTTGGCGTCGCGCAGGGCGGAAGCGAGCTGGGATTCCAGCGCCACCTTGTCGGCCTCGGATTCCATGAGCCGGCGCGTGAGTTCGGCGATCTCGCCGTCGCGTTCTCCGGTCAGTTCGCGCAGGCTCTTGATGGCGAGGGCCTGGCGCTCGAGGTGCTCGCGGGCTTCGCGCAACTCGTTCGCCTGGCGGTCACGGGTGGCGGTGAGTTCGGCGATGCGCTGTTCGTGGTCGCCCATCGTGATGGCACGCGCGGCCGCGATCGGTTCGGCAATGTCTGGAGCCGGGGGTTCTTCGCCCGGCACCGGCAGGCGCGGCCAATGGCGCGCGCCGGCCGCCGGGACTGCCACCGGCTCGCGGCGTGGGGGCGGCGCGCTGCCGCCGCGAGCCCCTTGGGGCCGCCGCCCGCCATTGAGCGTGTCGATGCGGCTCGCCAGCGCGGTGAGCCGCGCTGACAACTCGTCGATGTCGGGCGGGTTGTCCGCGTGTTCGGCGTGATGGTCTGTCGTGCGCATGCGCCCCCCGAGCGCAACCTGACGCGTTCGCGACTCGTCGTTTAACGACCAGTTAACCGTGGACCGCCGCCGGTTAACGACCCGTTAATCCAGGAACTTCGGCCGGGCTGCGAGGGGGTAGTGGCTAGTCCTGCGCGCTGTCCGCGGGCATCCGTTCGTCCAGGGCGATCGACGAGCTTGAGGTGGCGCCGCAGGATTCGCATTCCCAGTAGTGACGAATCTCACCGCCCTCGACGAAAGCGGAAGCCGTTGGTGCGATCAATTGGTCGCCGCAGCTGGCGCAGACGAAGGGCGCGCCGAACACACGAATGGAGGAGAGCGTCGCCGGATAGCAGTTGAGCTGCATGTGAGCCTCCTGTTCGCTCATTCATCGTTGTGCGCGACACTGTCGATCAACCATGGCGGCCGAAAGGCGACGCGATGGAACTGTCGTGTCCGCTCAAGCAAGGTTTTGTGACGCCTGGAATGGCTCCACTGTATGTCGCATCGCGGCAAGTCCAGGCGGCACCGGCATTTATGCGTCAAACAAAAAGGCCGGCGCGTGGCGCCGGCCTGTCATCGCCTTGTCACGCCGACATTCAGTCCTCGATATCGTCGAGCGGCGGCAATTGCCGAATCGGCCCGGTCGAGAGCGTGATCTTCTTGCGCTGGGAGGGCAGGGCTTCCGCCGCCTTCGGACCCTTGCGGGATTTGGCGAACAGGTCGGAGCCAAGATTGCCGCCATGCTCGGCGAGATCGTCCTCGTCGCAGGAGGCGGCGATGGCGACACCGAGCGACGCAAGGTGCGAGCGGCGATAGCAATATACCGCGAGCATGGCGCGCGTATTGGCCGGCACCGCATCGATCAGCGCCGGCAGGCCCTGCGGCGTGACGCGATAGAGCTGACCCAGCAGCGACTCAGGAACGGGACACGTCTCTTCGTTGAGAAGCATTACAGGATCCTCCAACCCCGGGGATTCCGATGTGCCTTGATTTGGTTAACAAGAAGGAAAGATCGCTGCCGGTCAGGTGTTGCGCTGCGGCCGGGGTTGGGGCGCGCTGTCGATGATCTGCTGCCGCATCGACAGTTCCAGGCTCGCCATCAAGAGCAATTGCTCGACCGTCTCGAGCTTGAGTTCGCGCGCTGTATAAAGCGATTGATCGATATTCTGCGCTAATGCGCGCATCATGAAATCCATGACGGGCCTTCTTCATTGGCGGCCGTGGCGCGTAATGCGCCCGACTCGCGATGCTGGTTTTGGGATGGCGTCGTCTTGGAAAAACGGCCCGGCCTGGATGCTCGACGCAAGCGTTGCAGGCTTAAAAAGGCAATAGAACCTTGCGGCCGATTCGGGTTCCATCGCAAGCGCAGTTTATGCGCGCCGATCGATGCTGCGGCATGAACAACGACGTCAGGGCCTGCGAGTTGTTTGTACGCAAATGCTGCCGCTAGCCGGCTTTCTTCATGGCGACGCCATCGAGCCAGTCCTGCGCTTGCGCAACCGCGAGCAGGCCGTCGCGCATTTTCGTTAGACGCTCGTGCTCGTCACCGCTGATCATCGGGTCCTTGCGGCGGGCATCGCATCGCGCCGCCCATTGCCGCAGCTCCGCGGACGTGAGGTTGGTATTCATAGATGTCACTCCCGGCGAGGAAGTGTAGGGCGGGGGATGCGGCGACACGATGGCGACCGCGGCGCACAATGTCAGGAGAGCCTTTAGCTCAGTCCTTCTGCAGATTGTCTTCCTCGACCGTGCGCTCGAAATTCTCGGTCGGACTCTTGATGCGGTAGAGAATGCGGTTGTCGCGCTCGACCGGCATGTGGCGGACGACCTTGCACAGGCCGCGCGCGCCGCCGGCGTGGATACCGGCTTCGAAATAGACAGACGCTCCGACGGGATATTTGTGCATCATGGCGTCCCTCAAGGCAGCGTCGAAACGCCATAGAAAAAAGAACGCCCGGCCCCATGCCGGGACCGGACGTTCATGCGAACAGCTTAGGCGTTCTGCAGATTGCCTGCGGCCTGCTTGCCACGCTCGGTGACGACTTCGTACGACACCTTCTGACCTTCCATCAGGGTGCTCATGCCGGCGCGCTCGACGGCGGAGATGTGCACGAACACATCCTTCGAGCCGTCGGTCGGGGTGATGAAGCCAAAGCCCTTTTGGGAGTTGAAGAATTTCACAGTTCCGGTTGCCATCAGGCAATTTCCTTTAGATGTTTGATACACGTCATTGTGCGCCCTGGGCATTCGATGCCCGGGCGATCGAAACAGGGTTGATTTTCAGGGATGGTCCGCTCCGTGCGGAGGCGAAAGCACAACTAAAAGATCTTGTTTCAACACGCCACCCGTACGCTGTTTGTGCCGCAAAGTCAACAAAGGCCTGAATCCGGGATTACCGGGTGATGACCCGGTATTTCTCCTGTGAACTGCGGAATAAACGGGGGCATGGAACCATTGCCCGATTGCGACGTTATTGATCCATGACCACAACATTATCTGATGCCGAGCGCGCCAAGAAGCGCGCAGAAACCAACTTTCGAATGCGCGTTCGCGAAATCGAAGGCCAGAAAGCGTCCAGGGAATACTGGACGGCGCAGCAGGAGGCGATCGATCGCATTCCGCGGCTGCGCGCGTTGCGTCTCGAACGCGAGGCGCAGGAAAGACAACAAGAGAAGCGAGAGAAAGCGGTGAAGGCGACCAAACCGGCCAAGGCGAAGAAAACCGCCAGCGCCTGAGGCGTCTCCGATTTATCAGTGAGCCGCGATCTGCCTAAGCGCCGGAAACGGCGCGGCCGGCGGTCGCGGCTTTTGCATGCGTTGGTAGCCTGCTCGTTATTGGCACCGCCGGTTTGATGCACCTCAAATAGCAAGGACCGCCGCGCCTTATCCTTTGTCGACTGCGACGAAGGAGGAGAGCGCCATGACGTTCAAGGCTCCGGTCCTCGGATTTGCAATTGCCGTGACGCTAGCTACCGCGCCGGCCGCATCGACGGCCTTCGCCGACGACGCGACAACGGGAGGTACCATGTACCGGCTCTATTGCGCGAGCTGCCACGGCGAAAGCGGCGCCGGCGACGGCCCGGTCGCCTCATCGCTCGTCGGCGGCGCGCCGGACTTGCGCCTGCTTGAAAGAAACAACGGCGGTGTCTTTCCCGAAGCGGTGCTGCGTACCGTGATCGACGGACGCCGGACCTTACGCGCGCACGGCAGCTACGCAATGCCGGTGTGGGGCCGTGACCTCTCCGCCACCGGTGGCGGCGCCACGCAGACGATCAACGCGATCGTGGAGTATTTGAAGGGGCTGCAGGTGAGGTAGGGGGCTTAGCAAAGCCTAAGGATGGGCCGAGGTCTTTATTTCGCACGTTTGAGCGCTTGCCGATGCAGCTTCGCAGGAAGGAGTGCGCGGCCTCCGCGCGAATAAGCGTTCACTATGCGGGAGTATGGGTAAACTCGCTTAGGCAGGTCCTCTAGTGCGATCAAGTTGATGTATTGAGGGTTGCGGTGGATCATCAGTTCGGGGATGCGGCGCCATCCTTCCTTTTGGAGGTTTCCGTTCATAGCGCGTCGCGTCGCGTTCGTTAATATGTCGACCAATTCTAGGCCGGGGCACGTGTCCGACCGAAACTGTAAATTATCGCTTATTATGGCCTTGATATCGAGAGGAGGTGGGTCCCCCTCGGTCCAAGCGGACATCTCTTTGATGAAATCGTCGGGTTCGACGTCAAAGCGTTTCATTTTCGAATAGTCGCCGACGGGCAGCATCTTGAAAGGTTGCTTGAAGGATCGCGACTGAAGAAATGGCATGATGACCGTTGACCACCATTCCTCCCATTGATTGGGTGTGTCGAGGTTTCCTTTGGCATCAATTGTCCAATGGAATTCTGCAAGTTCTGTTGGGCGGCGGGTGGCATAATAGTTCGTGCTGAGTTCAATCAGTTTTGGGATCAGTTCGAACGTTGCCATTGTCTGAATCATTAAAGGAAGTTTGAATTTCTCAAACTTATCTCTGTAGGCCCAAACCTGTTTTGTCAGCGTTGCACTGTGTTTGTCGGTTAGATTGTTCGTCATTCTCTCAGCTTGTTCAGCTTGGAATTGTTTCAGGCCGTCTTCTGTGTGCGCACCGACGTCGACCCCAGTTGCATCAAATAGGGTGCTGTGTTCAAACAACATCGGAATAAGAGATGCGACCTGCTTCTCCGTAAGCGCGCGACCTTTCACTTCGCCGCGGTCGTCCCGCGGAAAATTCCGGCTGAGTCGATTGTATTGCTTCTCCAAGCTCGCCAGCCGTTCATCGGGTACCACTAGAGCGCCCACTAGTGACACGCTCGGGAATTCGCCAATGCCGCTAAACGACCCTGTTTCGTCGATAAAAATATGCATCGGGCAATCCGTGTGCTGCACCCTGCCTTGTCGCTGAGGCGAAAAGTAAACTGCATAGTGCAACCAATGGCTGCAGTGCAGGTGGCTTTCCACAAGTAAACGGCGCGCTAAGCCGAGGCATTAAAAGGGCCTACGCTGCGGTCGAGACAGCACGGAACTGTTCAACGGCCCCCGAATGCACGCAACACCAGCAGACACTAAAAGTGGTGAGCGCGATGGGACTCGAACCCATGACCTCGCGATTAAAAGTCGTGTGCTCTACCAGCTGAGCTACGCGCCCGTCACCAAACGCGATGATCTCATCCGAGTGGCCCGCCGGAAGCGGGGTCACGAAGCGGGTCGGCCCCGAGGGGACCAAGCCAGTCGGATCATGCGCGACCGGCTGTTTAGGGGGGTGGGGGCCGTGGGTCAATAGCCGGGCGGCCCTGTCCCGGCCCCTGTTGATGGCGGATTCTGGTGAATTTGCCGCGATTTATGCCTGCATCTTGAACTCGCCCCGGCGCCGCGGCCTGCTACACTTCCTGTCGAAGCGCGCGCCGGCAAAGTGCCGGCAGCGGATACCCTCAAAGGACTTGCCATAAGGACCCGTCATGCCGATCGTCAACCGCGTCGCCGACCTGCATTCCGACATCACCGCCTGGCGGCGCGACCTGCACGCCCATCCCGAGATCCTCTACGAGGTGCACCGCACCGCGGCCTCCGTGGCCGAGAAGCTGAAGGCCTTCGGCTGCGATGAGGTGGTGCCGGGCATCGGCAAGACCGGCGTGGTCGGCGTCATTCGCGGCCGCAAGCAGGGCTCCGGCAAGACCGTGGCGCTGCGCGCCGACATGGACGCGCTGCCGATCACCGAATTGAACGACCTGCCGTACAAATCCACAACGCCCGGCGCCATGCATGCCTGCGGCCATGACGGCCACACCGCCATGCTGCTCGGGGCGGCGCGCTATCTCGCCGAGACCCGCAATTTCGACGGCACCGTGGTCGTCGTGTTCCAGCCGGCGGAGGAGGGCGGTGCCGGCGCGCGCGCCATGCTCGAGGACGGCATGGCCGAGCGCTTCGGCATCGACGAGTTCTACGGCATGCACAATTACCCCGGCATGCCGGTCGGCGAGTTCGGCATTAACAGCGGGCCGATCATGGCGGCAGCCGATTATGTCACCATCGACATCGAGGGCTATGGCGGCCACGCGGCGCGCCCGCATCTCACCATCGACCCGGTGCTGGTCGGGGCCCATATCATCACCGGCATCCAGTCGGTGGTGTCGCGCAACACCGACCCGCTGAAGTCCGCGGTGGTGTCGATCTGCGTCGTCGAGGCGGGCTCAGCCGACAACATCATCCCGCAGTCGGTGCGGCTTCGCGGCACCGCGCGCACGCTCGACGACAAAGTGCAGGACATGGTGGAGGCGAACCTTGCCCGCCTCGTCGAGAACACCGCGGCGGCCTTCGGCGCCAAAGCCAAGTTCACCTACCGTCGCAATTACCCGGTGCTGGTCAACCACGAGGCCGAGACCGGATTTGCGGCTTCCGTGGCGCAGGAGATCGCCGGCAAGGAGCGCGTCAACACCAAGCTGCCGCCGATGATGGGCGCGGAGGATTTCTCCTTCCTGCTGCGCAAGCGGCCCGGCGCCTTCATCTGGGTCGGCAATGGCGACACCGCCGGCTTGCATCACCCGCGCTACAACTTCAACGATGACGCCATCCCGGTCGGCACCTCGTATTGGGTGCGGCTGGTGGAGACCGCGCTGCCGGCTTAGCGAGAGTACGTAAGACCTTGCGGCTGCCTCGGCATGCTCCCTCTCCCCTTGGGGGAGAGGGTTGGGGTGAGGGGGCAAGTGCCTATCGATAGTTTGTAACCCCTCACCCGACGCACTTCGTGCGTCGACCTCTCCCAAAGGGAGAGGTGAAGCAAGATCAGCCCGCCGCCTTCATCAGGCTGTCGCGCAAGGCGACGATCTCGCCGCGCAGCCTGACGGCGGCCTCGAGCGGCAGGCCGGTGGCGGCGCCGACGCAGGCACTGACGTCGCGCGCCTTCTTGCGGAGGGCAGAGCCTTTGTCGGTGAGGGTGAGCCGCACCTGGCGCTCGTCCTCGCGGTCGCGCTTGCGCGCGAGATAACCCAGCGCCTCAAGCCTCTTGAGCAGCGGCGTCAGTGTGCTCGATTCCAGGAACAGCTTGGCGCCGATCTCGCCGACGGTCTGGTCGTCCTGCGCCCACAGCGCGACCATCACCAGATATTGCGGGTAGGTGAGTTTCAGCTCATCGAGCAGCGGCTTGTAGACGCGGTTAAAGGCATGGCCGGCCGAGTAGATCGCGAAGCAGAGATGGTCGGCAACCTCGCGCGGCGCGGCTTTGGCAACGGATTTGGCGGCGGGCGCTGTCGGTCGTCTGACGGTAACGCCGAACGAGAAAGGGCGCCCGCAGGCGCCCTTTTTTGTGTCGTTGCCCGGAGAGATTACTGCACCAGTTCCCGAGACTCCTGCGCCACCACCTGAGCGGGGGTCACTGCCTGCGCCTTGACCTTGACCAGGCGGACGCGGCGCGCGAGCGCGGCGATGCCGCCGCGGTAGCTCTCGAGCACGGCATAGTCATTGAAGCGCGAGCGCTCCCACAGCGCGATCAGCACCGCTGCGGCGAACGGCAGCGCCTGGATCACCAGCACGCCAGCGAAGATGTAGATTTCGCGCACTTCCTTGTTGTTGGTCTGCACCAGCAGGATGGCGCCGGCCACGAGCAGCGCCGCGATGATCGACTCCCAGAACGCGTGGAAATCGGTCTTGCGCTTTCCGCCACCCTTGTCGGTGCGTACGAAGGGCAGGTGGTCCTTGATCAGGCCCATAGCCACGGCGCGCGCCACTGTCCACTGCACCGACATTGCGGCGATCGCGGCCGCCACCATCTCGGTCTTGGTGATGCGCACGCGCAGGCGATAGAGCGCGGCAAAGTGCAGCAGCGTCACGGCGAAGCTCGCCACGATCGGGACGGTCAGGATGCGATCCGGCACGGCGATGTCGAGGATGGCGATCACCGGCACCCAGAGGATGTTGAGGATGGCGACCACAACGCCGACGCTTTCGGCGCCCAGCCAGTTGAGCCAGCCGAGAGCGAATTCGCGCTTCTGGTCGCGGGTGAGCCGCGTGTCGCGCGACAGCATGTTGCGCCAGTGCTTCTTGACGATCTGGAAGCCGCCATAGGCCCAGCGGTCGCGCTGCTTCCTGAAGGCGTCATAGGTGTCAGGCAGCAGGCCGTAGCCATAGCGCTTGTTGGTGTAGTGCGCTTGCCAGCCGTGCTCGAGCAGGCACAGACCAAGATCGGTGTCCTCGCAGATGGTGTCGCTCGACCAGCCGCCCGACGCCTCGATGGCCTTGCGGCGCATCAGCACCATGGTGCCGTGCGTGACGATGGCGTTGTGCTCGTTCCGCTGCACCATGCCGATGTCGAAGAAGCCAGCATATTCGGCATTCATCGCGGTGTGCAACGGGCTGCGCGCGCCGTCGCGGTGATCCTGCGGCGCTTGCACCATGCCGACCGTCGGGTCGTTGAACAGAGGCGTCAGATCGCGCAGCCAGTCCGGCGTCACGACATAATCGGCGTCGATGATGCCGATGATCTCGGCGTCGTCGGCGGTGTGGATGGCGGCAAGGCGCAGAGCGCCGGCCTTGAAACCTTGCAGGTTGTTGGCCAGCACGAACTTGAAACGCTCGCCAAGCAGCTTGCAGTGCTCCTCGATCGGCATCCACATCGCCGGATCGGGCGTATTGTTGACGACGATGACGCACTCGAAATTCGGGTAATCGAGCGCGGCCAGCGCATCGAGCGTCTGCTTGAGCATTTCCGGCGGCTCGCGATAGGCCGGAACATGGATCGACACTTTCGGCGCCGGCATATCGGGAGCCAGCGGCGGCGCGACGGGTACAAGGCGCGCCGGCTTGCGGCCGAAAGCGATGGCCGCGATCTCCTCGATGCGGGCGAGGGCGATCAGGATCAGCGGGATCAGCAGCAGCGTACCGAGGCCGAGCGCGAAAGCGGCGCCGGGCACGAAGTAGTGGCCGTACCAGTAGCCGAACAACGCGGACGACCACGCGCCGACCATGTTGGCGGCGGCGGCAAGCGTCGTTGCCTGCCAGAACGAGGCGCCGGCCAAAGTCAGGATCGGCAGCGACAGCAGTACGCTGACCAGCAGCGCGATGGCCGCGAGCTTCCAGTGATCGGGGTCGGTGACGGGGCCGGTCCAGGCGAATTTCGCCTCACGCGAGGCATTGAGCATGCCCCAGTACGGGCCGACGCCGCCTTCGAAGATCTTCCAGGGCTGGTCGATGGCTTCGACGATGTTGTAGTCGACGCCGTAGGCTTCCGCGCGCGCAACGAAGTCGCGCAGGATCACGGCCTGCTCGATGCGGCCCGGATAGGCGTTGTGATAGTTGTAGCCGGAGCTCGGCCAGCCGAATTCGGCGACGACGACGCGCTTGCCCGGATAGGCGCGGCGCAGCTTGTCGTAGATGATGATGGCCTGATCGACGGTCTGCTTGTCGGAGAAGCCTTCCCAGTAGGGCAGGATGTGCGCGGCGATATAGTCGACCGAGGCGACGAGTTCAGGGTGATCGAGCCAGACGCTGTAGATTTCGCCGGTGGTCACCGGCACGTTCACCTGCCGCTTGACCTTCTGGATCATCTTGATGAGGCGCGCGACGCCGATGTCCTCGCGCAGCTTCTTTTCTTCGGCGGCGGTCTTGGCGCCCTGCAGCTTGGCGGCTTCCTCTGCCGACAGCTTGTCGCCCGGCTTCGGTGCCAGTTCACCGCGATAGATCGTTTCGTTGCCGACGAAGATGCCGTTGACGTTGCTATGGCGCTTCGACAAGTCGACGACAGCGCGCATCTCGCGCTCGTTGCGATCCTTGTTGTTGTCGATCCAGGCGCCGATCGTCGCTCGCAGGCCGAACTCCGAAGCGATGCCAGGCACGAGTTCAACGCCGGCGGTCGACGAATAGGTGCGGACCGCCTTCGTCATCGGCGCGAGGATTTTGAGATCCTCGCGAATCTTTTTGGCTTCAGCCTTGCCGCCGTCTTCCGGGTTCACATTGCCCTGGAACGGCGCGTAGGAAACGCTCGACAGCTGGCCTGTAAAGTTGGGAGCGTCGACTTTCTCCTGGCCAAGCAGCCACAAGCCGGCATGCACGCACGCCACGAGGGCGACGACAGCAGCGACGGTGCGCATAGACTTCAATACCAAATGGGGCTGGGTGGCAGGCCCCCGAACCCGTCCCCTGGGCTCGGCCGGAGCATTTCATGCTGTACTGCAGCATAGCTCAGGTTAGACCGTTCTTTCAAGTAGATACCGGACATGGCGAAACCAAGACTGACGGGTGACGGGGGCACGAAAATTTTGCACGCCGCCGGACAACGTCACTGGCGTGCCGTCGTTCCCTCCGAACCAGGAGATTGCGTGTTAGCCGCCGCGGCCGGGGCCGGCGCCAGGCCGGGATTGAGCCAACAGGCATGCACTCGGCCGGTCAGCGTTTCCGGGGCTTTCGGATCGATATTGCCTTGGCGGACGATGCAGCGGAAGGTCGCCTGGATGTGGGCGCTCGGGCAGCCGAAGCGGTCGTAAAGGTCGAGATGGCGGAAGGCGGTATCGAGGTCGTCCCGCCAGAGCAGGCTGACGACACGGCGACCCAGCCAAACGCATTCGGGATTACCGGCCGGGCCCACCAGGACCTTGGTGGCCTCGGCGATTTCGTCGATCTTCTTCTGACCTTCCTTGGCGGCGGCGTCCTTGGCCGCGGCGTCGGCGGCAGCCGGCTTCTGCTGCTCGGTCTGGGCGCCGCCCGACTGCGCCAGGGCGCCCGGCGCGGACAGAGCGAACGAGACCGCACACAGGGCGGCAACCAACATACGCAGCGAAGTCATGGACGGAAAATTCCCGACGATATTGTTAAAGCCACTGACGCGGCTCAGCCTTGGCCTTTAGTGCAGGCGGATTGAGACGCTTATGCGGCGTCCTGGCTGAACCGGCGCTGAATGACTGAAAGCCCAGGGCCCCCCGGCCCAAAGTCCCTCATACCCCAAAGGCCGGGTTAAGCCCGATGGTCCGGGAACCGCCCGCCTGTGCGCGCGAAACTTGGCCTCAGTCCCGGTTTTTGTCCAGAGGCATGACGACATAGCATCACCGCGACGGACTATGGGCTGTCGCGCGCTCAATTGCCGCGTATCTCAAAGCCGATCTTGGCAGACTCCGGGCGAGGCGATAAGCCGGTCCGGCCGGACGGTAGCGCCGGCTGTCGCGCCGCGCCCTGAAGGTCAGCCATGCGCCTTGCCTTTGCCTGCCTCGCCGTCACTGTGGCGGCGATTGCCGCCGTGTGGACTTGGCTCGGCCAACCGATCCCGATGCCTAGTGCGCCGCTCAAGGCGGACGACAAGCTGTGGTGCCTGTCTTACGCGCCGTTTCGGGGCAGCCAGTCGCCGCACCAGGAGGGCATCCAGATCGGGGCACCGCAGATCGAACAGGACATCGTTCAACTGGCGAAGATATCGAACTGCGTCCGGGTCTATGCCACCGATCAGGGTATCGAAAACGTGGTGCCGATCGCTGCCCGCCACGGCATGAAGGTTCTCCAGGGCATCTGGGTCTCCAACAACCCGATCAAGACGCAGCTCCAGGTCGAGGCGGCGCTGTCGCTCGCCGAACGCTATCCGGACACGGTGATGGCGCTTGTCGTCGGCAACGAGGCGCTGCTGCGCGGCGACATTTCGGCGCCCGACCTCGCCGCGCTGATCCGGAGCGTCAAGGCCCGGGCCAAGGTTCCGGTGACCTACGCAGACGTGTGGGAATTCTGGCTGCGGGCGCCGGAGGTGGCTGCGGCGGTCGATTTCGTCATGATCCATATCCTGCCTTATTGGGAGGATTTCCCGATCGCCGCGGACAAGGCGGCGGCCCACGTCAACGACATTCACAAGAAGATGGCGGGCCTCTATGCGCCGAAGAGTGTCTACATCGGCGAAATGGGCTGGCCGAGCCAGGGCCGCATGCGCGAGGGCGCGCTGCCGTCGCCGGCCAACCAGGCCCGCGTGATCCAGGAGGTGCTCGCTTATGCCGCCCGGGAGGATTACCGGGTCAATGTCATCGAAGCCTATGACGCGCCGTGGAAGCGCGCGCAGGAAGGCGTGGTCGGCGGCCACTGGGGTCTGTTCGGCGACGCCGACCGGGCGATGAAGTTCGGCTGGGGCCAGCCGGTCTCCAACCATCCGTTCTGGAAGGCGCAGGCCGCCGTCGGTATTCTATATGCGCTGGCAGTGTTCGGCGTCGCGTTGTGGATGCGGCGAGGCGAAACGCCGGCGCGGGTCTGGCTCGCGGTGACGGCCAACGCACTCGCCGGCGGGCTGACCATCGGCTGGACGCTGCATAACGTGCCCATCGAAAGCATCGGCATCGGCGGCTGGATTCGCTGTATCGCGCTGGCGGCGGCGGCCATTGCTTCGCCGCTTGTCTTAAGCGTGGCCATCATGCGCGGCATCCCGCAGCCGGCCTTCGCCCGCATCATTGGTCCCGAGGTCGGCCGTACCGGGGACAAGGTGGCGATCGTGGTCGGTCTTGTGGCCATGCTGACTTTGCTGGTCGCCGTCATCACCGCGCTGGGGCTGGTGTTCGACCCGCGCTACCGCGACTTCCCGTTCGCACCGCTGACCGCGGCGGCGGTGCCGTTCTTCGTGGCGAGCCTGGTGACGCAGCGCCCGGCGGGCGGCGCGCGGCAGATGGCCGAGACTGGCGGTGGGGTGATGCTACTCGCGTCCGCGATCTACATCGTGCCGAACGAAAGCCTCCACAACTGGCAATCGCTGTGGCTGTGCGCGGCACTGGTGTTGTTCGCGATCAGTCTGGTTCGGGTACGCGACGCGCAAAGCTGAGCACCAGAAGCCCGATCGCCAGCGCCGACAGCATGACATTGTAGAGCACCACGCCCATCAGCGCGGTGGCGAGCGCCAGTGCAAAAATGATGAGCGTTGGCCGCAAGAGATGGATCGCCGCCAGTACGACGGCGGTGGCGCCGATCAGCGAACGGTCGAACAGCGCGGCAAAGACCCGCCGCTGCGTGCACATCCAGGTATCGAGGCCGGCATTGCAGGCAAGCCCCACGCCGGACTGTTCGATGCCCATGTAGCGCACATAGAGTGCATAACCGAGCGCGGAAAAGCCGATGATCATCAAGACATTGGTGGCGCGGGCGCTGGGCAAAAACAGTTTGTGCGGTTCCATGAATTCTCTCGTCGTCAGGCGCGGCGGAGTATGCCGCCGCGCAGGATCGAGAGCAAACCGCGCGCGCTACGGGACGAGTTTCTCGCCGGCGTAATCGACGGGACGGCACGGCACTTTCGACGCATGCAGGCGCGAGCAGATCTGCGCCGCCGCAGCGCCATTCGGCAGCGGGCCGACGATGAGCCGGTAGGGAATGATGCCCGGCCGATCGTCGTAACCGGCCAGCGGACGCAGCCCCTCGATCACCGGGCCGAAATTGGCCTTCACGGCCACCCAGCGGGCCTGCAGGATTTCCATGGAGCGCGCGCCGCCGAGATCAACGCCAAGCTCGGGCTTGCGCGGCTCTTCGGGCGCTGCTTGCGTCGCTGTCGCAACACGGGTGGGCGGCATCGGGACGTTCACCATTTGCGGTGGCTTCTCAGCCGCGACGTCGGCGCGGGCTGGGACTTCGGCAGGCGATGGCTGCGGTGCCGGCTCGGGCCGAACGATGGGGGCTGCCGTGGTGACCGGAGGGGCCGTCAGCACCGGCGCGGGCGCGGCAGCCTGTGGCGTCTCCTGCTTGGCCGCGAGCGCGGTGGCAGCAACCGCGGAAATATCGCGTTTGATCGAACCGGTGAGGTCGCTGAAGTTCTGCTCCAGCGCCGCCAGGCGGGCGCTGAGCTTGTCGCGGTCGGCCGCGAGTTCGCGCAGCCGCGTCTCAAGGCGGCGATTTTCCTCGGCACGCTGCGCCTCGACGCGCTTGAGAAGCGTGTCTTCGACCGCGGCCTGCTGCGCTGGCGCCGGCTGCGACAGGGCCAGCACAACGCGGTCGAGACCGAGGTCGGCGTTCAATATCAACAGCGTCGCGGCGACGGCCACGGTCGCGGCGCCGCCCCAGAGGCTCAAGCGCCACATAAGCGTGTTATCACGCAACGGCCCGTGTTCCGGCGGGTCAAACGCGTCGGCCATAGCTGCCCTCGAAAGCGACGAATCAGGTCATTGAAAACATTAGCAGAATCCGGCATTGCTGGCCTTTGAAACTTGGGCCGTGGCGTCGCCCGCCCCGCTAACACCTTGAGTTCACTCGCATGCACCAACCGAAAGGCTCGAACCGATCCTGCCTAGCCATCGTGCTCGCGGCCGGCGAGGGCACGCGCATGCGCTCCAGCCTGCCCAAGGTGCTGCACGCCGTCGGCCACAAGAGTCTGGTTGCTCATGTCCTGACCGCAGCGATGAAAGCGGGTGGCGCGGACATCGCGGTGGTGGTCGGCCCCGGCCGCGACGATGTCGCGAACGAAGCTAAGGCCATCGCCTCGGGCGCGAGCGTTTTCGAACAGCGCGATCGCCTCGGCACGGCTCATGCCGTGCTGGCGGCGCGCGACGCCATCACCAAGGGCGCCGATGACATTCTCGTCATGTTCGCCGACACACCGCTGGTGCGCCCGGAAACATTGAGCCGCCTGCGTGCTGCGATTGCAGGCGGCGCGGCGGTGACGGCGCTCGGCTTCCGGCCGAAGGATCCGAGCGGCTATGGTCGGATGGTCATGAAGGGCGATGACCTGGTCGCCATCGTCGAGGACAAGGATGCGACGCCCGACCAGCGCAAGATTACGCTCTGCAACGGTGGCCTGATGGCGTTGGCCGGCGCGTCGGCGCTCAAAATTCTGGGTCGCATCGGCAATGACAATGCCAAGGGCGAGTACTATCTCACCGATGCGGTGGCGATCGCCCGCGACATGGGCCTGAAGGCCACTGTAATCGAAACCGACGAGGACGACGTGCGCGGCATCAACACCAAGGCGCAACTGGCCGAGGCCGAAGCAGTGCTGCAGCAGCGCCTGCGTGCGGCGGCGATGGAAGCGGGCGTCACGCTGATCGCGCCGGAGACGGTATTTCTTTCGTCCGACACGACGTTCGGCAAGGACGTGACCGTCGAGCCGAATGTGGTGTTCGGTCCCGGAGTCGCGGTCGAAGATGGTGCTACCATTCGCTCGTTCTCGCATCTGGAAGGCGCGGTGGTCGGTAGAGGCGCGCGCGTCGGCCCCTTCGCGCGGCTGCGCCCCGGCGCGAAGCTTGGGCAGGACGTGCACATTGGCAATTTCGTCGAGGTGAAGGCGGCGACGATTGAAGACGGCGCCAAGGCCAATCATCTGGCTTACATCGGCGATGCGCGGGTCGGCGCCAAGGCCAATATCGGCGCTGGCACGATTACCTGCAATTATGACGGTGTGAACAAACACCTTACCGATATCGGCGCCGGCGCCTTCATCGGCACCAATTCGTCGCTGGTGGCGCCGGTGAAAATCGGCGATGGCGCCTATGTGGGTTCCGGCTCGGTGGTGACCAAGGACGTGCCGGCCGATGCGTTGGCGATCGCGCGCGGCCATCAGGTCAACAAGGAAGGCGGCGCGTCGCGCTTGCGCGAGCTTTACAACAAAATGAAAAAGGCCAAGAGCTAACTGTACGTGGGCCGTTAAGGTTTTTGAGGCTCTTCGCGGTTAACGTCCGCTGACATACGGCGAAACAGGTTTTGATTTCAGCGCCGTTGCCGCGGCCGCTACAGCATTATTCAAATTTTCAAAAGGGGCGGGCCCTAGCGCATGTGCGGGATTGTCGGAATTCTCGGGACCAGGCCGGTTGCCGGCCAACTGGTCGATGCGCTCAAGCGGCTCGAATATCGCGGCTATGACTCGGCCGGCGTCGCCACGCTCGATCATGGCGTCATGGGACGCCGCCGCGCCGAAGGCAAGTTGCAGGCGCTGGAGGCGAGGCTCAAAGAGGAGCCGCTGTCAGGCAACACCGGCATCGGCCATACGCGCTGGGCGACGCATGGCAAGCCGACTGAAAGCAATGCTCATCCGCACGCGACCGACAAGGTCGCGGTCGTCCACAACGGCATCATCGAGAATTTCCGCGAACTGCGCGAGAAGCTCATCGCCGCCGGCCACAAGTTCGCCAGCGAAACCGATACCGAAGTCGTCGCGCATCTCGTCACCGATTACATGCAGAAGGGCAAGTCGCCGGCCGATGCCGTTGCGGCGACACTCAAGGAACTCCGCGGCGCCTTCGCGCTCGCCTTCTTGTTCACCGGTGAGGACGATTTGCTGATCGGCGCGCGCAAGGGTTCGCCGCTCGCGGTGGGTTACGGCAAGGGCGAGATGTATCTCGGCTCCGACGCCATCGCGCTGTCGCCATTCACCGATACGATCAGCTATCTCGACGACGGCGACTGGGTGGTGCTCACGCACACCAGCGCGTCCGTGCGCGACGCCCAGGACAACGTGGTCAAGCGGCCGATCGTCAAATCCTCGGTCACAGCCCAACTCGTCGACAAGGGCAATCACAAGCACTTCATGGCCAAGGAAATCCACGAGCAGCCGGAAGTGGTCGGCCATACATTGGCGCATTACATCGACATGGTCGGCGAGCGCGTGGCCTTGCCGGGCAAGCTACCGTTCGACTGGACGAAGCTCAAGCGGCTGTCGATCTCGGCCTGCGGCACCGCGTTCTATGCCGGGTTGGTCGCCAAATACTGGTTCGAGCGCTTCGCCAAATTGCCGGTCGAAATCGATATCGCCTCCGAATTCCGTTATCGCGGCGCTCCGCTGGAGGAGGGTGATCTCGCGCTCTTCATCTCGCAGTCGGGCGAGACCGCCGATACTTTGGCGACCTTGCGTTACGCCAAGGAGATGAAGCAGCACGTCCTATCGGTGGTGAATGTCACCTCGTCGACCATCGCCCGCGAAAGCGACGTGGTGATGCCGACCTTGGCCGGCCCCGAAATCGGCGTCGCTTCGACCAAGGCCTTCACCTGCCAGCTCGCCGTGCTGGCCTGTCTGGCGCTGGCCGCCGGCCGCGCGCGCGGCCACCTGTCGGAGGATGACGAGAGGAAGCTGGTTCAGGCGCTGATTGCGGTGCCGCGCCTGATGGCGCAGGCACTGATGCTGGAGCCGCAGATCGAGAAGCTGTCGCACGATCTCGCCAAGGTGCACGACGTGCTCTATCTCGGCCGCGGCACCTCGTTCCCGATTGCGCTCGAAGGGGCACTCAAGCTCAAGGAAATCTCCTATATCCACGCGGAAGGCTATGCCGCCGGTGAACTCAAGCATGGACCGATCGCGCTGATCGACGAGACCATGCCGGTGATCGTGATCGCGCCGCATGACCGGGTGTTCGAGAAGACGGTGTCGAACATGCAGGAAGTGGCCGCGCGCGGCGGCAAGATCATCCTCATCACCGATCCCAAGGGCGCCGAGGAGGCGACCATCGAGTCGCTGGAGACACTGATCCTGCCGGAAATGGCCTCGACCGTGACGCCGCTGGTCTATTCGATCCCGGTGCAGCTCATGGCCTATCACACGGCTGCGGCCATCGGCACCGACGTCGACCAGCCGCGCAACCTCGCGAAATCCGTCACGGTGGAGTAGACTGCGGCCCGACCGGCGGCGAATGGGCCGTTTCGGTCTTTTTGAGTTCGTAGGCGGGTTGCGCATGAGCGAGACGGAACAGAAGCCGGGCGAGGCGATGTCCGAAGACGTCAGGGAGATGGCGTCTTCGCACACCAGCCTGGCCGGACGCCTGCGCAACTATTTCCTCACCGGCCTTGTCGTCGCCGGGCCGCTGTTCATCACGGTTTATCTGACCTGGTCGTTTATCACCTGGGTCGATAACTGGGTGCGACCGTTTATTCCGGAACCATACCGGCCCGAAACTTATCTGCCGTGGCCGATCCCCGGTACCGGTCTGGTCATCGCTATCGTGGCGCTGACACTGCTCGGCTTCCTCGCCGCCAATCTCGTCGGCCGGACGCTGGTCGAACTAGGCGAGGGTATCCTCAACCGCATGCCGATCGTGCGTCCGGTCTACAAGACCATGAAGCAGATCTTCGAGACCCTGTTCTCGAAATCGGGATCGAGCTTCCGCAAGGTGGCGCTGGTGGAGTTTCCGGCGCCGGGCATGTGGTCTCTGGTCTTCATCTCGCAGCCGCCGGCGGGCTCCATCGCCGCGAGTCTGCCGGAGCCGGACAATGTCTCGGTGTTCCTGCCGTGTACACCGAACCCGACCACCGGCTTTTTCTTCTTCGTGCCGCGCAACAAGCTGATCGAGATCGATGTCGGCGTTGAAAGCGCAATGACCCTGATCATGTCCGCCGGCATGGTGCAGCCGGGCGCCGACAAGGATGCGCAGAAGAAGCTCGCCGATCTCGCTGCCACCGCACGGATGGCGCAACTGGCGAAGGCGAGGGAAACGGTGGAGTAGTGGCGGAAGGCGGGCTAAGGCAAGCGCGTTTTACCCCGCCCTTACCAGCTTGATCGCCTCGTCTTTGCCGAACAGATAGAGCAGGTGGCGCAAGGCCTGCCCGCGTTCGCCCTGCAACTGCGGGTCGCGCTCCAGGATCAGCTTGGCGTCGTCCCGCGCGGCGCCGAGATATTTGCCGTGCACTTCCAGCCGCGCGACGGAAAAGCCGGGAAGGCCGGACTGCCGCGTGCCGAGCAGATCGCCTTCACCGCGCAGGCGCAAGTCTTCCTCGGCGATGCGGAAGCCGTCTTCGCTCTCGCGCAGGATGGCTAGGCGCGCCTTGGCGGTTTCGCCGAGCGGACCCTTGTAGAGCAGGAGGCAGGTCGACTTGCCCGAACCGCGGCCGACTCGCCCGCGCAACTGGTGGAGCTGCGCCAGTCCGAAGCGTTCAGCGTGCTCGATCACCATGATGGTTGCTTCCGGCACATCGACGCCGACCTCGATCACCGTGGTGGCGATGAGCAACTGGCTCTGCCCCGCGGCAAAGCGCGCCATGGCGGCGTCCTTCTCGGCGGCTTTCATCTTGCCGTGCACGAGATCGACCTTGGCCCCGAACCTCTGCCGCAGGTCCTCGTAACGCGCTTCGGCGGCGGCAAGATCGATCTTCTCGGATTCCTCGACCAGCGGGCAGACCCAGTAGGCGCGTTTGCCCTCGGCGATGGCGCGGCCGATGGCATCCTCGACGTCGCCGACGCGGTCGAGCGCGATGGTGCGGGTGTCGATCGGCTGGCGGCCGGGCGGCTTTTCGCGCAATTCGGAAATGTCCATGTCGCCGAAATAAGTGAGCACAAGGGTGCGTGGGATCGGCGTCGCGGTCAGAACCAGCACATCGACGGATTCGCCCTTCTGCGTCAGCGCGAGACGCTGATGCACGCCGAAGCGGTGCTGCTCATCGACGATGGCAAGCGCCAGGTCGTGAAACAGCACCTCGTCCTGGAACAGCGCGTGCGTACCGACGACGAGGTCGATCTCGCCGAGCGCGAGCCGATCGAGGATGGCCGTGCGCTCGCCGCCGCGTTCGCGGCCGGTGAGGATGGCGACATGAATGCCGGCGGCCTTGGCCAAAGGTTCGATAGTGGCGAAGTGCTGCCGCGCCAGAATTTCGGTCGGCGCCATCAGTGCCGCCTGCCGCCCGGCCTCGATGACGGTCGCGGCCGCGATCAGCGCCACCACCGTCTTGCCGGAGCCGACATCGCCCTGCACCAGCCGCAACATGCGCTGCGGCAGAGCGAGATCGTTGACGATGTCGTTCACCGCCTGCTGCTGCGAATGCGTCAGCGTGTAGGGCAGGGCTTTCATGATTTTGGCCCGCAGCAGGCCCTCGCTCGACGTGCCGCGACCGGCCTGCCGGCGCATATGTGCGCGCATCAGAGCGAGCGCCAGTTGGCCGGCGAGCAGTTCGTCGAAGGCCAGCCGCGTGAAGGCGAGGCTCTCGGGCGTGACATCGTGCGGGTCCTGCGGCTTGTGCAGGCTGCGCAGCGCCTCGGCAAAGCCGGGCAAGCGTTCGCGCGACACCCAGGCTTCGTCCTGCCACTCCGGCAATTCGGGAATGCGTGTCAGCGCGCCGTCCATGGCGCGGCGGACATTGCCGAGGTTGAGGCCTTCGGTCAGCGGATAGACCGGCTCGACCAAAGGCAAGTCGGCAAACCCTTTCTCGTCCACGACGCGGTCGGGATGAACCATCTGCAAGCTGCCGTCGTAGAACTCGGCGGTGCCGGAGACGTAGCGTTTCTCGCCGACCGGTAGCAGCTTCTCCAGATAGTCCCGCTTGGCGTGGAAGAAGGTCAGCGTCAGCGTGTTGGTCTCGTCAGAAGTAACGACGCGATACGGCGCGCGCGGCCGGTTCGGCGGCGGCGGTCGGTGTTCCTCCACGGTAACCGAGACGGTGACGACCTGGCCCGGCTGAACCTCGTTGAGCTTCGGCCGGGCGCGCCGGTCGATCGTGCCGGACGGCATGTGCAGCAGGAGATCGATGACGCGCGGCTCCTCGCGGCCCAGCAGGCGGCCATAGAGCACCGCCAGCTTCGGCCCGACGCCGGGCAGGCTGGTGATCGAGGCGAACAGGGGATTGAGGCGAGGCGGGCGCATGAGGACACTTTATGCCAGTCGCCCGCTTCACACGCCATCATGGCCGGGCATAGCCGTCCGAAAGGACGGCGTCGCTTGCGCGACGCCTATGCCCCGGGCATCCACGTCTTCTTCACGGCATCAAAGACGTGGATGCCCGCAACAAGTGCGGGCATGACGGTGACTTTGGCCGTCATGCGTCCTATATAACCCCGCGCCCGGCACCGTCCGGGTTTTTGGCGTTGGAGAACTCCCTTGAGTGGCACCGAAATCTCGAGCGAAGGGTTGGACCTCAGGCTTCGCAAGCTGAAGTTCCGGCTCTGGCACCGCGGCATCCGGGAGATGGACCTGGTCATGGGCGGCTTCGCCGATGCCGAGCTGATGAACCTTAGCGAGACCGAACTCACTGAGGTCGAAGGCTGGCTCGACATCCCGGACCAGCAGATGTTCGCCTGGGTCAATGGCTCGGAAACGCCTCCGGCCGATCTCGACACGCCGTTGTTCCGTAAGCTGCGCACCTTTCACGGCCAGCGCCCTTAAGACCCTGACGACAAGACGACTGGAATTCGATGGCCCATTCTCCCGCTCAATCGCTCAAGGCAGGCCGCACGCTGACTCTGGCGCAGGTCGCCGATGGCGCCGAAGGCCTGGTGCTCGCGGACCTTGCCCGCGCCATTGCCGCGCGGCCCGGCGCGCCGGCGATCTCGCTGGCGGTCGTGTGCCGCGACGGCCAGCGCATGGCGCAGCTTTCGCGCGCGCTGTCGTTCTTCGGCCCCGAGATCGAGGTGATGGAGTTTCCCGCCTGGGACGTGCTGCCGTACGACCGCGTGTCGCCCAATGCGGCCATCGTCGCCCAGCGCATGACGACCCTGTCGCGCCTTGCACGCGTGAAGGGCCGCGACAAGCCATCGATCCTGGTCACGACCGCCAATGCCATCACCCAGCGCGTGCCGGCACGCGAATTCACCGCGACCCATGCTTTGTCAGTCGCGCCGGGCAATGTGCTCGGCATGCAAAGCGTGGTCGAGTGGCTGGAGCTCAACGGCTACCAGCGCGCCTCGACCGTGCGCGAGCCGGGCGAATATGCGGTGCGCGGCGGCATTCTCGATCTGTTTCCGCCGGGCCTCGATCTGCCGGTGCGGTTCGATTACTTCGGCGACTCGGTCGAGAGCATCAAGACCTTCGACCCGCAGACCCAGCGCAGCGAACTGCCCATGTCAAAGCTCGACCTGGTGCCGGTTGCCGAATTCCAGCTCATCACCGAGACCATCCGTCGTTTCCGCACCGGCTATGTGTCGCAATTCGGTGCCGCCGGCCCGGACGATCTGCTGTACGAGGCAGTGACCGAAGGCCGCCGTTATCCCGGCATGGAGCACTGGCTGCCGTTGTTCCATGACGGCATGGACACCTTGTTCGATTATCTGCCCGAAACGCCGGTCGCGCTCGAGGCGCTGGCCGACGACGCCGTCGACCAGCGGCTTGCGCAGATCAAGGACTACTACGAGGCTCGCGCCGAGGCGCTCAAGGACGGCGTGACACCGGCCTACAAGCCGATGCCGGCTGACAAACTCTACCTCACTGACGTCGAGTGGAAAGAACGGCTCGGCCAGCTTGCGGTGGCCAAGCTCAATCCGTTCGACCTGCCGCCCACCGCCGACGTGATCGATATCGGCGCCACGCCCGGCCACAACTTCGTCACTGAGCGTACCGAGCCCGGCGCCAACGTGTTCGAGGCGGTCGCCAGGCACGTCAATACGCTGCAGGCTGATGGCAAGCGCGTCGTCATCGCTCTGTGGAGCGAGGGCGCGCGCGAGCGCATGGCCCATGTGCTTGCCGACCATAAGCTGGTCAACCTCAAGAGCGTGGGTTCCTGGCAGCAGGTGGTCGCCGCGCCGAAGCACGAGATTTCGCTCGCCGTGCTCGGCATCGACGCCGGCTTTGTCACCGACGATGCCGCGGTCATCAGCGAGCAGGACATTCTCGGCGACCGCCTGGTGCGCACCCGCAAGGCCGCGCGCCGCGCCGACAATTTCATCCAGGAAGCGACCTCGCTGTCGACGGGTGATCTGGTCGTTCATGTCGATCACGGCATTGGCCGCTTCATCGGCCTGCAGCCGATCACCGTCAACGGCGCGACGCAGGACTGTCTCGAGATCCACTACGCCGAAGGCGCCAAGCTGTTCCTTCCGGTGGTGAACGTCGAACTGTTGTCGCGCTACGGCTCAGAGCAGACCAATGTCGAGCTTGACCGGCTCGGCAGCAGCAACTGGCAGGCCCGCAAGGCGAGGATGAAAAAGCGCATCCTCGAGATGGCGGGCGAGCTGATCAGGATCGCCGCCGCGCGCCAATTGCGCGAAGCGCCGAAACTCACGGTCACGCCTGGCGCCTATGATGAATTTGCCGCCGGCTTCCCGTATGAGGAAACCGACGACCAACTCACCGCCATTGACGCGACGCTGAACGACCTTGCCTCCGGCCGTCCGATGGACCGCCTCGTCTGCGGCGATGTCGGGTTCGGCAAGACTGAGATCGCGCTGCGTGCGGCCTTCGACGCCGTGATGAACGGCAAGCAGGTCGCGGTGGTGGTGCCGACAACTTTGCTCGCGCGTCAGCATTTCAAGAATTTCTCCGAGCGCTTCCGCGGCTTCCCGGTAAACGTCGCGCAATTGTCGCGGCTGGTACCGGCGGCGCAGCTCACCGCCAACAAGAAGGGGCTGGCCGACGGCTCGGTCGATATCGTCATCGGCACCCATGCCGTGCTCGGCAAGGCCATCAAGTTCAAGGACCTTGGCCTTGTCGTGGTGGACGAGGAGCAGCATTTCGGCGTGTCGCACAAGGAACGGCTGAAGTCCTTGCGCGCCGAGGTTCATGTGCTGACGCTCACGGCGACCCCGATCCCGCGCACCCTGCAACTGGCGCTGACCGGCGTGCGCGACCTGTCGATCATTGCCTCGCCGCCGGTCGACCGGCTGGCGGTGCGTACCTTTGTGACGCCGTTCGATCCGCTGGTGGTGCGCGAGGCGCTGCTGCGCGAGAAATATCGCGGCGGTCAGGCCTTCTATGTCTGCCCGCGCATCGAGGATCTGGCCGAGGCCAAGGATTTCCTCGACAAGCATGTGCCGGAAGTGCGCGTCGTCGTCGCCCATGGCCAGATGGCGCCGACCGTGCTCGAGGACATCATGTCGGCCTTTTACGACGGCCAATACGACGTGCTGCTGTCGACCACCATCGTTGAATCCGGCCTCGATATTCCCACCGCCAATACGCTGATCGTCCATCGCGCCGACATGTTCGGGCTGGCGCAACTTTACCAGCTGCGCGGCCGTGTCGGCCGCTCCAAGCTGCGCGCCTATGCGTTGCTGACGTTGCCGGTGAACCGGACCATTACGCCGCAGGCGGAGCGGCGCCTGAAGGTGCTGCAGTCGCTCGATACTCTGGGTGCGGGCTTTCAACTGGCCTCGCACGACCTCGATATCCGCGGCGCCGGCAACCTGCTCGGCGAGGAGCAATCCGGCCACATCAAGGAAGTCGGTTTCGAACTCTACCAACAGATGTTGGAGGAGGCGGTCACCAGCGCCAAGGCCGGCATCACCGAGATCGTCGCCGACCGCTGGTCGCCGCAGATTACCATCGGCATGCCGATCCTCATTCCGGAGGACTATGTCGCCGACCTGTCGGTCCGCCTCGCACTCTATCGCCGCCTCGCCGACATGGAGGAGGAACGCGACATCGACAGTTTCGCCGCCGAGATGGTGGACCGCTTCGGTTCGCTGCCGAAGGATGTCGAGCATCTGCTGCAGATCGTGCAGATCAAGGCCCTTTGCCGAAGGGCCAACATCGACAAGCTCGATGCCGGCCCGAAGGGCGCGGTGCTGTCGTTCCGCGACAACGAATTCGCCAATCCGGAAGGCCTGATGATCTTCATCCGCGACCATGCGGCGAGCGTGAAGGTGCGCAACGACAAGAACGGTCAGCGGCTGGTGTTCCTCGACGAATGGGACAGACCAGAAGAACGCCTCAAGGGCGCGATGGCCATCGTGCGGCGGCTGTCGTCGATCGCGATCAAGGCCAAAGCAGCGTGAAATCGGCAGCGTGACGGGCACCGTGTCTTAGGAAGCGCGTGTTTGCATCTGAAGTTCGGCCGCGCCGGGCGCCGAGTCCGCTGGCGGCCAGATACAGTTCCGGCCACGCTGCTTGGCTGAATAGAGTGCGCGGTCCGCGGTCGCGATCGCCTCGGTGAACGTTATCTTGGCGTCGGGCCGCACGATGGCGACGCCGATGCTGACCGTCACCACGGCCGCAGTCGGCGACGCGATGTGGGCGATGCTGCGTTGCTCGAGGCCCTTGCGCACGCGTTCCGCCACCTGGATGCCTTCGGACATCTCGCTGTCCGGGAGCACGGCGAGAAACTCCTCGCCGCCGAGCCGCACAGCAAGATCAGTGCCGCTGCGCAGGGCGCCCTGCAGCACTTCAGCGACCATCTTCAAACAGGCGTCGCCGGCCTGATGGCCATAGCGATCGTTGAAGCGCTTGAAGTGGTCGATATCGAGCATCATGAACACGGCCGGTCTGTGCGCCAGGTGCGGCGCCGACCAGAGAGCGTCGACGAACTGCTCGAGACGGCGCCGGTTGGCGAGACCGGTCAACGGGTCCAGCATGGAAATGGCGCTGAGTTCCTGGTTGACGTTCATCAGCTGCAGCGACAGCAACTCCTCGCGCAGGCTCATCAGATAGGTGCGGCGGTCGTCATGCTCCGCCTTCCAGTTCGTGATCAGGCAGAGCATGGTGGTCATCGCCAGCGTCAGCACCGCACCGAAGATGACGTCGTCGGGCATATATTTGACATGCGGAATGACTGCGGCATAAAGCGCGACGGTGATGACCGAGGCGGGCATCGCATACCAGAAGCGGATGCGCTGAACGATGTTGGGAAACACCAGGATCAGAATAATCGAGTAGTGCGCATGGGCCGCCAGTGGGCTGTCGCTGATCATGATCAGGTACAGCAATCCGGCGCAGATAAGGACCGTCATGACGGCTTCCATGGATTCTCGAATCCACGGCCGCGGGTTGTGCCACAATACGGCGAGCATACCGAGCGCCAGCGGTGTGATGATGCCAACGCGGAAGATCACCGCTTGTCTGAACAGGTCGCCGAGCAGAAGGCGGTCGCGCACAAGAAACAGCTGGAAGAAAACGAGGGTGATCGCTCCGGTGACCATCAGGAAGCGCGAGCGCCTTTCGCCGGTGTCGGCCTCGAACCTGGCTTCGATCGGCGCGGGAAATCGCAACCGGCGGAATCCGCCCGCCAGTACCTCATCGATGTCAGCAATGGTGATGCCTGATTTCGGCATTTCCGGTCCGCTCAATCGACACCGACCGAGGCGCCGCCGATCATCACTCCAGCATGATGCCTGTAATAACCGGGTTAATTCCGTCCTATAAATGGATGCGGTTGATCGAGATCAGGCCAGGATACCAATCAATAAACGCCTTCAAATGCGCGAGTTCCGATACTGGAACTCTGAAAAACTAATCTGTTGGCCCGTTTTCGGCCTGCGCGGTGCGGGCGATCGCTTCGGCGAGATACTCTGGCGATTGCGCGCCCGATACCGCAAAGCGGCCGCCGAAAATAAACATCGGCACGCCATGGATGCCGGCCTCCTTGGCGCTTTCGGCTTCCTGCGTCACCGCTTCGACATCCTGATCGCTGTCGAGCGCGGCGCGGATATCCTCCGGATCGAGGCCGACATCGGCCGCGGCCTGCACCAGCACCGCCTTGTTGGTGAGGTCGGCGCCTTCGGTGAAATAAAGGTCCATCAAGCGTTGTTTCATCGCGGCTGCCTTGCCGATGCCGCCCGCCCAACGGATCAGGCGATGGGCGTCGGTGGTATTGGGCTGGCTTTTGATGTTGTCGGCGTCATAGACGAGGCCTTCGGCGGCAGCCGCGGCTTGTACGCGTCCTGCGATCTCCTTGTAGCGATCTACGCCGCCGAATTTCGTCGTCAGATAATCGACGCGCGAGATGCCTTCGCGCGGGATCCAGTCGTTCAGGAAATAGGGGCGGTAGTGCACCTCGACCGGAATGCCCGGTTGCATGGCGATCGCCTGCTCGAGCCGCTTCTTGCCGATGAAGCACCACGGGCAGACAACGTCGGACACGACGTCGATGCGGACGGGCTGGGTCATGGGTCACTCCCTGTTGGGAACTAACCTAGTGATCCCGCTACTCGGCCGCAACCATGGGGCTGTCCATCACGCGCTGCATCAGGCTTTGCAGCGTGTCGCCGTTCTTGAACGACGCGAGCGTAACATTGGCGGTAATGCGGTCGTTCGGATTGGTCGGCGCGCGCATCACGTTCTTGACGGCGGCGGCGACGCGGCGGGCAACAACATGGCCGCTGCGCAAATCGGTCTGCGTGAAGGCCGCCAGCAGCGCGCCGTCGTCATCGTTGCAGGCGAAGTCGATGTTGCGCATCAGCTTGCTGGCAAGCCGGGCGCCATCGAAATGACAACGGCGGTCGTGAGCGCCGTCGAAGGTAAAACGGGCGAGCGTCAGCGCGTGGCTGCGGTCCGCGGCTTCGGCGACCGCCTTGTTCAGTTCGCGCCAGAACGCCTCCGGCGTCATCAGGCCGGTGCGCGGGTCGAACATGCCGTCGGTGTCGAGCGAATGTAGCATGCGCTTAAGGCGGGACTGCAGTGCGTGGAGCCGGATCAGCGGCACCATGCGCGACACGAGACGCTCCGGCGCCTGCATGATGCTGTCGAGGTTAGGCAGGCCGCCTTCGTAGCCCTGCGGAATGTCGCCCATCACGGCGACCGGGATTTCGTGGAAGCGGGCTTCATGCGCGAGCATGGTGAGGAAGGCCTCGAT
Source organism: Pseudolabrys sp. FHR47 (assembly GCF_005153485.1). Classification (NCBI taxonomy): domain Bacteria; kingdom Pseudomonadati; phylum Pseudomonadota; class Alphaproteobacteria; order Hyphomicrobiales; family Xanthobacteraceae; genus Pseudolabrys; species Pseudolabrys sp. FHR47. The sequence continues at coordinate 2,487,276 of NZ_CP039740.1, read as the reverse complement.
CATGCGCGGCGAGAAGCCATCGCCGATGATGATGCCGTCGATGTCGCGCTCTTCGAGGTGGCGCGCGGCAGCCTCGACGCTAAGCGCCCCCACCATCTTGGCCTGCTCGCCCATGGCAACGCTGAGCGCCGGATAGAGCGGGCCGCGACCGGCAATCAGGACCGTCGCGTCATCGAGCGGGTCGCCGACCGGCAGGTCCGGCATGGTGCCGCCTTGCGCGGCGAAGGTCTCGATGCGGCGCAGGACCGTTGAATGCAGGGCGCGCACGCGCAGGGCTGATTGCAGGCGCCCGATCATGGTTTCGAGCGGCGCGTCGAGGTCGGCGGTCAGCGCGGTGGGGATGGCGGCGTCGCGCTCGGCGTCGGCCATGGCCACGATCGGGACGATGGCGCCATGGGCGGTCGCGACCTGGAGCGCCAGCATACGGCCGGAGGCTTCGCTCGCGGGTGCACCCGGCTCGGCTAAGACGATGGCCGATGGCTTGACCGACACAAAAGCGGTCGGCGCGTCGGCCCATTTTGTTTCGATGATGGGGAAAGCGCCGGCGGCGCTCAGCGCCTCGACGACAATAACGGCCGGTTCGTCCGAGACGACCAGAACAGGACCTTGCAGCGACATGATACGCAACGCCGTACAAATGTTACGCGACAAACGCGGCTCATACATCGAACCGCGCCTAACGGATTGCAAACCATAGCCATGCGGCCCTTAACGCCGCGTCAACGACAAACAAACACTGGGAAACAAATAAGTTAAGCCGCGAGACCGCGCGGGCGGAATGCGCCGGCGATCAGAGGATTGCCGCCCTGGGCGAGGATGGCTGCGGCCACGTCGGCATTGTCGATCGCGCTGCCGGCGAGCTTCTGCGCCATCAGGCCGCCGGGCAGGGCAACGATGGTCGCCGCCGGGTCGGCCATCGACACCTGGGTTTCGAGGTCGCGGGTGGTGAAGCGGTAGCCGCCAATGGCGGCGATGCCGCCCGGCGGTCCGCTCACTGTCAGCGTTTTCGCTTCCTCGTCGACGCGGCAGGTAAAGCCGGTCTCGACAAAGCCGTCTTTGTCGGCGGCGAGATAGGGCTCGGGACCGTGCTCGACGCCGGGCGGGAAGGCGGCCTTCGGTACCATGGCCCCGCGCAGGAGGAGCGTGCCGCTCTTGCTGCGCGCGGTTTCGATGTCGTGCGGCGCGCCGACCGGGCCGAGCGGCATCGCCGCCGGCAGTCCGTCGCCATCGCGCGGCAGCGCGATGACGCCGAGTTCGCCGAAGCATGACACATCGACGAGCCGCGCCGGGCCGGTCCATGCCGCCGAGATATTGAGCTGCTCGGGCGAGCGCCACAGCGCGACGAGACCTTTGAGCGATTGAAAGCGTCCAGTCTTGGCGAGCGGGGCCAGCGCCGGTCCGGGGACAATCGCTGTGTTGATGCCCGTGCCAATCTGTTCGGCGAAGGCTTTGGCATCGAAGCCGTGATGCAGCGACAGGCAGCCGCCGCCGAACAGCCACGGCACGATGGTCACGGCAAGCCCGGCAAAGGACGAAGGCGGGATCGCCGCCAGGAGCGACATATGCGGGCCGACGCCGATCTCCTGCGCCAGCGACAGGCCGCCGGCAATCAACTCGCTGTGGCTGCGGGCGACCGGCACGAGGCCCGAGGGCGTCACATCGAGCGTCACGACGGCGACGTGCTCGGAAGCCTGTCCGCCGCGCAAGGTGCGCGGCACGGTCGAGGCGGTCTGCGTGTCGAAGACATCGTCCAACGTCAGCACGCCGTCCGGCAGATCGTCACCGAAGCCGCAGATGAAGCGGATCGGAAAAAGTTCGGCGCCGACTTCGCCCGCAAGCTCAGCATGTTTGACGGCGCCGATGCGGGACGTCGTAACGATGGCCTTGGCGCCGAGCGGGCGCAGCGCGGCGAGGATTTCCTTCTGCCGCCACAGCACCGGGAGCGGCACGGCGATCATGCCGGCGCGTAACACCGCCAGGAGCGTGATGACGGCTTCGACCGTGTTGGGTAACTGGATGGCCACCAGGGTGTCGGCTTGCAGGCCGGCGCGGCATAACTTGGCGGCGAGCGCGGAAATGGCGCGGTCGGTCTGCGCGTAGGTCAGCCGACGCAGGACGCCGTCAGTAAAGGATGAGCGGTTTGGCGGATCGACGAGCGCCAGCGCATCCGGATCGTGGACCGCCGCGCGGCGGAACAGATCGTCGAGGGTGGGGCGTCCTGCCCCCGCAGTGCCGGTATCGTTTTCGTTTGCGCTTGTCTCGCTGCGCAAGATCATCGGAATTCCAGACCGTCAGGCGCCAGGGACCGCAGGCGCCACACAAACGCAGCACCAAGACTCAAGGCACAACGTGTCGGGATCGAAGCCTCAGGCGCCCGTTCGCCACCATGTCTCCGGCAAATAGCCGAACAATGAAGTCTGCGATGGATGAGCGATTCGCGTCCAGCGCGCCACCCATTGAACCGGGGGAAAATACAAAGGCACCACGTAGAAGCCTGACAGCAACACGCGATCGAGCGCCCGGGTTGCGGCGACGAAGTCGTCGCGCTCGGTTGCCGCCAGCATGGCGGCGATCATCGCATCGACAGCCTTCGACTTGACGCCCATGTAGTTACGGCTGCCGTTCTGGTCGGCGGCATCCGAGCCCCAGTAGAACAGTTGTTCGTTGCCGGGCGACAGCGACTGATCCCAGCGGTATTGCATCATGTCGAAATCGAAGGCGATGCGCCGGCGCTCGAACTGCGTGGCGTCGATGGTGCGCACCTGAGCCTCGATGCCGGCGCGCTTGAGGCTGGCGCTGTAAGCCAACCCAAGCCGCTCCTGATCGCGTGTGGTGCAAACGATCTCGAAGGCGAAAGGCGCGCCTGTCCTGGTGTTGACGAGCTTCTGGCCGTTGAGCGTGTAACCGGCATCGGCGAATAAATCGAGGGCGCGCCGAAGCGCTCGGCGGTCGCGGCCCGAGCCGTCGGTGACCGGCGGCGCCCATTGCCCGGCCATGATGTCGGCGCGCACAGTATCGGGGAAGGGGGCCAGCAACTCCTTCTCGCGGGCATTGGCCGGTACGCCATGCGCCGACAGATCGCAGCCGTCGAAATAGGAGGCCGTGCGCTTGTAGAGATCAAAGAAGTAAGTGTGGTTGATCCATTCGAAGTCGAACAAATGCAACAGCGCTTCGCGCACGCGGATGTCCGCGAATATCGCTCGTCGCGTATTGAACACCAGCCCGTCCATGCCTTTCGGCAGACCGTATTGCAGTCCTTCCTGCACCGCGGTGCCGTTTCGGATGGCCGGGAAATCGTACGCCGTCTGCCAGCGCCCTGGATCGGTCTCGAGCCGCACGTCGCAGTCGCCGCGTTTGAAGGCTTCGAAATGCGTATTGCCGTCGCGGTAGTAATCGAACTTGATGGTGTCGAAATTCCATAAACCGCGGTTGATGCCGAGATCGCGGCCCCAATAGTCTTTGTTGCGGGTAAAGGTGACGCTGTCACCGGGACGCACCGCGGTCACGCGATACGGCCCGCTGCCGAGCGGAGGCTCGAAGGTTGTGTCCTCGAACTTCGCGGGATCGATGGCGTGCTTGGCGAGCACCGGCATCAGGCCGAGGATCAGCGGCAGTTCTCGGTCGCCGGCGCCGGTCAGATCGAAATGCACCGTGCGTTCGTCGCGCGCTTCGACCTTGGCAACCTTGCCGTAGTAGATGCCGAAGAGCGGCCGGCCATGGTCGCGCAGCAGGTTAAACGAGAACACGACGTCGTCGGCCGTGACCTTGCGGCCGTCGGCGAAGCGCGCTTTCTCATTAATGGTGAACGTCACAAAGCTGCGGCCGGCATCGGTGACGACACCGTCGGCGAGCAGTCCGTAAAGCGTGAAGGGCTCGTCATAGCCACGCGCGAGCAGGCTCTCGACGACATAGCCGCGGATGTTGGCCGCGGGCAGACCTTTGACGATGAAAGGGTTGAGGCTGTCGAAGGTGCCGAGCACGCCTTGCGTCAATTGGCCGCCCTTGGGCGCGTCTGGATGGACGTAGGTCGGCGCCTTGAAACCGGCCGGCCACGCAGGTTCCCCGTGCATGGCAATGGCATGGGTTGCGCTGGCGGCATGGGCCGTACGCCATGGCAACCCGGCCACGGCGGTCAGCCCGCCGATCACGACGGCACGGCGCGAGAGGTTAAGGCCGGTCGCGGCGGAGTTACGGAAACGTGTGTCGGGCGCGGATGGAATTGTCTTGCGACTCCTGTGTCGGCCGGCTTTTTATCACAGGGTGGGCGCGGGTTTGGCCCGGTATTTTTCGCCGTGCCGACGCCTTTATTGACGCGGTGAATTCGGCTATCAGGCAGCGGTCGAGGGTCACGCTCCCGCCGCATTTCGAAACGACAGAGCCGCACAACGGATGCGCGGTTCAATTCGGGACGCCCCGGCCGCATGCGTAGCCGGGCGGAAACAAAGGACGGATTTTTCAATGGATCATCGGATCGCTTCTGCCACGCGCCGGTCTCGCCTGATGGCGGTGGCCGTGGGTGCGGGGCTCATTGGCGCTGCCATCCTGGCGCAACCCGGTTTTGCCCAGCAGCCCAAACCGGCCGCTCCGGCTCCGGCCGCGCCTGCGGCACCCGCCGCACCGCAGGCCGCCGCGCCGCAACTGCCGCCGCTGATGTACTCCTCGTGGGTCAAGCTGTGCCAGCAGGGTGCCGAGACCGACAACAAGAAGGTCTGCGTCGTCCATCGCGACGGCCGCATGGAGAACGGCATGCCGGTCGTGATGACCGAACTGCTGCAGGTGGAAGGTGCCCAGGAGCGCCTGCGCGTCACCATTCCGATGACGATCATCGTGCGTCTGGCCGAAGGTACCCATCTGGTGCTGGACAACCAGGACATGGGCACCGCGCCCTATATGGTCTGCACCCAGGTCGGCTGTCTGTCGGACTATGCCGCCAGCCCCGACCTGGTGAAGAAGCTCAAGGCCGGCAAGCAGCTCGTCGTCCAGACCTACCTGATGAACGGCCAGGTGCTCAGCATCCCGGTGTCGCTCACCGATTTCGGCAAGGCCTATGACGGCCCGGCGACCGATCCGAAGGTGGTCGAAGAGCAGCAGCGCAAGCTGCAGGAAGAGATGCAGAAGAAGGCCGAAGAAGCGCGCAAGAAGCTCGAGGCGCAGCAGCCGGCCGCCGCGGCGCCGGCCAAGAAGCCGTAAGACTTCGGGCCTACATCCAAACGCGAAAGGCGCGAGGTTTCGACCTCGCGCCTTTTTTGTTGTGGCGAACCTTGTAGCCCGGATGAGCGCAGCGAAATCCGGGAGCTTTACCCCGCATTCCGCTTCGCTTGATGCGGGGTATGAAGGTGCTCGTCAGTTCAGCAAATTGTCGAGCGGTTTGTATTCGCCGTTGTCGTCGTACTCGAACACTTCCTCGACCTGAGGGTGCCGGATCGGCGTGCCCGACGTGTCTGGAAGTAGGTTCTGTTCCGAGACGTAAGCGATGTACTCGGTCTCGGCGTTTTCGGCGAACAGGTGATAGAACGGCTGATCCTTGCGCGGCCGAACGTCGGTCGGGATCGCCTCCCACCATTCCTCGGTGTTGTTGAACTCCGGGTCGATATCGAAGATCACGCCGCGAAATGGAAATACGCGGTGTTTGACCACCTGTCCGATCTTGAATTTGGCAGTAGCGGTCTTGCCCATGCCCGACCACATAATTCATATCCGGCCGAAGAGGAAGCCGGGCTTTGTGACAGTTGCGTGGCGCCTTCGGCCAGGGGACTGCCGCGAACCGAACTTTGTGATTGTTCGAAGCAGGCACCGATGGTATCTCTTTCTGGATGGAAAGAGTTAGTAATATCAATATCTTAGAACTATTCTTAAGTGCCAGGCCGAAGCTTGAAGCGGCCATTTTTCGTCTTGTCCGGTGTCGCAGTACGGCGGCCGATCTCCTCCAGGAAACATGGCTTCACCTGTCAGATATCGAGCCCGACCGCCCGATCGGCAACGCCGGAGCTTATGTGCATCGGGTGGCGATCAATCTCGCCCTTGACCATGTCCGCGGCGAAAAGCGGCGCCGGAATTTCGACCATGGCGCCCGCAGCCTGCTCGATCATGGCGCGGAGGAACGCACGCCGGAACGTGTGCTGGCGGGGCGCGAACAGATCGCCTTGTTGCAGCGAGCGGTTTCCGAACTCCCGGCGCGCAGCCGGCAAATCTTTTTCATGAACCGTTTTGAGGGAAAGTCGCATCGTCGGATTGCCGAAGAACTCGGCGTTTCCGAGACGACCGTCAATTTCCATATCCGGCGGGTGCTGGAACGGCTCTGCGAACTGCGCGACAGGCCCGGCGAATCCCCTTAAATACGCTCATCATTTCGTGGATGCGCTCTCGGCAGGTTAGGCGATTGTCGCTTTCAACCGTCAATGAGCTAGGACTGCTGCCGACGCCGCAGCCCATAGGCCTGCGAGTCCAGACCTTATGACGGAGCCCCCAATTTCCGCCGGCGAGGCGAGCGCGCGTCACGAAGCCCGCGACTGGGTTATTCGCCTAGCGTCGGGTGAAATGATGCCGCCGGAGCGTGCCCGCCTTCAGGCGTGGCTCGACGCCAGTCACGTCCATCGCGACGCCTTCGCCCACGAGCAGGCGTTTTGGCAGGACCTGAATGTCCTCAAGGACGATTTTGCGCCCTCGGCCCGCTGGGGACGTTCGGTGTCACAGCTCTGGGCCGTCCGCACCATAACGGCGGCCGGCGGCCTTGCCGCTCTTGCGCTCGTCGCGGGGCTTTGGCTAGCCGGCATCGTCCCGTCACGCCTGGTGGCTGACCATGTCACCGCGGTCGGCGAACAGGCGGTCGTCAATCTTCCGGACGGTTCGGTGGCGCATTTGAATTCCGGCAGTGCCATCGATGTGCGTTACCGTGATCAGTTGCGGCTTATCGTGCTCCGACGCGGCGAAGCCTTGTTCGAGGTGAAGCCGGATGCCGCGCGCACTTTCCGCGTGGCGGCGTTGGGTAGCAACACCGACGCGACCGGAACGATCTTCGCGACCGAAGAGCGGGATGGTCACGTCACTGTCACGGTCGCCGAAGGCAGTGTCCGCGTATTTGGCCCAGCGCCGCCGGACGCACCCCGTGCGGCAGGCGAAGGACTGAGTGTCGCCGCCAATCAACAGACCGCCTATTCGAGCCAGCGGCGGGCGCTGACGATCCGCCCGGTCAATGCTGTCGATACGCTGGCATGGCGGAATGGTTCGCTGGTGTTCGACGGCCGGCCTTTCGGACAAGCGATCGCCGAGGTCGGCCGCTACATTCCCGAACGCATCGTGCTCAATGCCGGATCGCATCGGGCGCGGCCGGTGAGCGGCATCTTCTCCATTCATGCGCCTTATCGTGCGCTTGAAGCTTTGGCCGCCACTCAAGGCCTCGATGTTTATCGCGTGCCGTACGTCGCGATTTTCATCAACTGACAATAGCGGCTCTCGATCTGGACTAATTCAAAACAAGGTTTTTTTGATTCGGCCCCTTGGGCGGTAACGCCTCTCGCACGTCACTGTAGCGGGTAGGCAATGGTGGATCGTCAACAAACGGTCCGCCCGCGATTCAGGGGCTGCAATGACGTACTCGACAAAACGCACGACACGGCGTGAACATTATTTGGCGAACGCGACGGCGGGCGCCCTTGGCATGGCTTTCGCGCTTGTCGTGACGGCGGCCGTATCCGTTCCGGCGCAGGCGCAACAGCTCGAGGCCAACACGCTCGATTTCAAGATTGATCCGCAGAGCCTGTCGTCCGCGTTGCGCGCGCTGGCGAGCCAGTCCGGGCTGCATCTGGGCTACACGACCGCCGACGTCGCCGGCCTGCAGAGTAAGGGTGCGCGGGGCCGGCTGACTCCGCATCAGGCGCTGCAAAAGCTGCTCGAGGGCACCGGCATTGCGTTCAGCGTCACCGGGCCTAATACCGTGGCGCTGCGGCCGGTCAACGCCCAGAGCACCGGCAGCGACGGCGTAACGCTGGATACAATCAGCGTGACCGGCGAAACCGCCTGGGGGCCGGTGGATGGTTATGTCGCGAGCCGCAGCGGCGTCGGCACCAAGACCGATGCGTCTATCCTCGAGACGCCGCAGTCCGTTTCCGTCGTCACCTCCGACCAGATGCGTGACCGTGGCGTTTCGACTGTCGTCGAGGCGCTGCAATACGTGCCGGGCCTCAACACGCATGTCAGCGGCAAGGATCCGCGCTATGACACGTTCACGATCCGCGGCTTCAGCGCCCAGGGCAACGGCAATTATCGCGACGGTCTGCGCGAAATCGGCGACGCCAATCTTTTCTCGTCGGCCCGCACCGAGACCTACGGTCTCGAACGGATCGATGTGGTCCGCGGTCCAAGCTCGGTGCTTTATGGCCAGACCGGGCCGGGCGGCGTCATCGACAAGATCAGCAAACGCCCGACCGACAAGCCGTTCTATGAAGTCGTCGGCCTTGCCGGCAATTACAACCGTTATCAGGGTGCCTTCGATCTCGGCGGACCGCTCGACAAGGACAGGACGCTGCTCTACCGCCTGACCGGCGTCCTTCGTGAATCCGAAGCGCAGGTTGCAAATATTTCTGACTACGTGAAGGACGATCGCAAATATATCGCGCCGGCTTTCACCTGGCAGCCAACCAGCGACACCAAATTCACGTTTCTCAGTGAATATCAGAAGGACATGACCGGCAACGCCTTCCCGTTGTCGCGTCTGCGCACCAGCGGAGCGACGGTGACCGTCGTCGAAGCCGTGCCGCTATTCCTTGGCGATCCGAACTGGAACAAATACGACCAGGAACAGTTTCGCGTCGGTTACGAGTTCGAGCATCGCTTCAACGAAGCCTTCACGGTGAAGCAAAAGCTCCGCTACAGCGATATCGATCTCGACTATCGGTATATGACCGGATATCTCGTCAACAACGGCACGACGGCCGCGCGCACCGCCAACTGGGTCGTGGCCAAGACCAATGGCGTCACGATCGATAATCAGCTTCACGGCAAGCTGCACACCGGTCCGCTCGATCATAACGTGCTGGTCGGGCTCGATTATCAAAAGACGAATTTCGACGAGATTTACAAGTACGACAACAGCATCTCGCTCAGTTCCACCAATCCGGTGTACTTCCGGTCGATCGCCGCGCCGACGACCCTGCGGACGAGCACGAAGCAGGATGTGTCGCAGCTTGGCCTCTATGCGCAGGACCAGATCAAGTTTCAGAACCTTTTGCTGACACTTGGCGGCCGTCAGGACTGGGCGGATCTCGAAAGCAACAACCGCGTCGCCAACACGACGACGACCGCCGAAGACAAGGCGTTCACCAAGCGCCTCGGCCTGACTTATCTGGCCCCCAGCGGGCTGGCGCCGTACGTCAGCTATTCGGAATCGTTCATGCCGCAGACCGGCACGTCCTTCTCAGGCGAGCCGTTCAAGCCGACCGAAGGCAAGCAATGGGAAGGCGGCATCAAGTATCAGCCGCCGGGTTCCCGCACGCTCCTGACCCTCGCCGTATTCGACATCACCCAACAGAACGTGCTGACGACCGACCCGGCGCACACGAGCTACAGCGTGCAGACTGGCGAAATCCGTTCCCGGGGCATCGAGTTTGAAGCCGCTACGTCGCCGGTCGAAGGCCTGCAAGTGATCGCCTCCTATACGCAGATGAAGATCGAGGTGACGCAGAGCACAAAGGCCGATCTCGGCAAGGTGCCGGTGGTGACGCCGGAGCGACTGGCGTCGCTGTGGGCCGACTACACGTTCAAGAGCGGGCCGCTCGACGGTCTCGGTTTTGGAGGCGGCGTCCGCTACAACGGCAAGAGCTACATGGATCTCGCCAATACGCTGGTCAACGATCCCTATACCGTGTTCGATGCGGCCGTTCACCTGGACTGGAAGGGCGCGCGTTTCGCCATCAATGTGAGCAACGTCTTCGACAAGGAGCAGGCACTCTGCACCTCGACGGGCGGCTGTCAGTACATCAGTCCGCGCATCGTGACCGCTTCCGCCAGTTACAAGTGGTAGCGCGGGCGTGGTGCGTGTTATGCCCGGACGTAAGCTACTCGTCACCATTCACCGCTATGTCGGTCTTATCATCGCTTTGTTCATGGTGGTGGCGGGGCTGACCGGCAGCGCCATCGCCTTCCGTGACGAACTCGACGCCTGGCTCAATCCGGAACTGTTCGAGGCGCACAGCACCGGTGCGCTGTTGCCGGTCGGCGAGATCGTCGCGCGGGTGGAGCAAAGCGACCCGCGCATTATGGTCAGCCTGTTGCCGCTGCACCCGGAGCCGGGCGCGACTTATGCGATCGGCGTGCTGCCGCGCGTCGATCCCTCGACGGGCCGGCCGTTCGTGCTCAATTACAACCAGGTCTTCGTCGATCCGGCGAGTGGTGACTTCTTGGGACAGCGCAAGACCGGCGCCTGCTGCTTCGAACGCAAGCACCTCATGCCGTTTCTCTACATCGTGCACAACAACCTCATGCTGCCCGGCCGGTACGGCAACTGGCTGATGGGCGGCATCGCGCTACTATGGGCGATCGACTGTTTCGTCGCCATTTCACTCACATTTCCGCGCAACCGGCCGTTCTTCGAGCGCTGGCGACAAGCCTTCCTGATCCGCCGTGGTACCAAAAGCCAGCGCATGGCGCTCGACATGCACCGTTCCGGCGGGCTGTGGCTGTGGTGCCTGCTGCTGATGCTGGCGGTGACCGGAGTTTCGCTCAATCTTGCCGACGAGCTGGTACGGCCGGTGCTGGCCAAGGTCTCAACCGTCACGCCGAGCCCGCGCGAGCAAGGGCGTTCGCGTTTCACCTTCAAGCCGCCGGCACCCACCTTCGATTTCACGCAAGCCGCGGCAAAGGCTGAGGCGGCGATGGCGGCGCGCAGCGCGGCGGTGAAAGCCTTCGAAGTCGCTTATCTGGCCTATTACAAAGTTTATATCGTCAGCCTGGCCGAGCCTGGCCGCGATCCTGAAACGGGCCTCGGCCACCCGCATATCTATCTAGACAGCGTCTCGGGCGAAGCAATTCGCGCCGACATTCCGGGCGAGGGCGGTGCCGGTGACGTTTTCCTGCAGTGGCAGCTGCCGTTGCACAGCGGCCGCGTCATCGGACTGCCCGGACAGATTCTGGTGGCGGCCAGTGGCATCGTTGTCGCCGTGCTGGCCGTGCTGGGCGTGGTGATCTGGTGGCACAAACGACGCGCCCGTGCGCAGCGTTCACGCTGGGGTTCCGAGGGCGCGGCCGCGCTTCAAAAGCCGTAGGCCGCCGCCATATCAGGGTCCTTGGCGGCCACGAGTTTCGCCAGATCGATCAAGACCTTGGCCTGCTTCCAGGTGGCGTCGTCCTGCATCTTGCCGTCGATCATGACAGCGCCGGCGCCATCCGGCATGGCGTCGACGATCTTCCGGGCGAAGGCGACCTCGGCCGGGTCGGGCGCATAGACTTTTTTGGCGATGGCGATCTGCGACGGGTGCAGGGTCCAGGCGCCGACGCAGCCGAGCAGGAACGAGTTGCGGAACTGGACCTCACAGGCGGCCGCATCCGAGAAATCGCCGAACGGGCCGTAGAAGGGTTTGATGCCGGCGGCGGCGCAGGCGTCGACCATTTTGGCGGTCGTGTAGTGCCACAGGTCCTGCTGATAGGCGGCGCGGGGGCCATCACCGGCAGCGTCCGCGAGCACCTTGTATTCGGGATGGCCGCCGCCGACGCGGGTCGTCTTCATCGCGCGCGAGGCGGCCAGATCGGCCGGGCCGAGGCTCATGCCGTGCATGCGCGGTGAGGCGGTGGCGATGGCCTCGACATTGTTGACGCCCTGCGCGGTTTCCAGAATGGCGTGGATCAGGATCGGCTTTGAAATCTTGTGCCGCGCTTCAAGCTGCGCCAGCAGCTGGTCGAGATAATGGATGTCCCATGGGCCATCGACCTTCGGCAGCATGATGACGTCGAGCTTGTTGCCGATGGCGCCGACGATCTCGATGACGTCATCGAGCGCCCAGGGCGAATTCAGCGCGTTGATGCGGGTCCACAGGCCCGTCGGGCCGAAGTCGACCGATTGGCCCATCTCGATAAAGCCTTTGCGGGCGGCTTCCTTGGCCTCGACTGGAATGGCGTCTTCGAGATTGCCCAGCACCACGTCCACCTGTTTGGCCAAATCCGGCACCTTGGCCCGCATTTTTTCCATATGCGGCGGGACGAAGTGGATCATGCGCTCCAGTCGCACGGGCAGTTCGCGCATCGGGCTTGGCGCGCCAATGGCCAAAGGCTGGAAAAACTGACGAGGGAGCTTCACGGGCATGAACCTTTCAAATCGGGCCTTTCAAAAGGGGCGGCTGCCGTTTAGAGCAATGCAAAGGCCGCGCCAAGTCGGGAATCCAGGGAGGATGTCCGGACCGAGAGCCGGGCGCCGCCGGAGCCCATGATCGAAGTCCTCAATCTCGCGCTGCCTTTCTTCGGCCTGATCATCATCGGTTTTGCCTGCGGCAAGATCAAGCAGATCCCCGATACCGCGCTCGGCTGGATGAATTTCTTTATCGTCTATGTGTCGCTGCCGGCGCTGTTCTATCGCATCCTGGCACAGACGCCGCTCGAACAACTGGCGCAGGTCGATTTCATCGTGGCAACGACGTTGTCGACGTTCTGGGTGTTCGCGGTCGCCTTCGCCATCGGTATCGCCGTCACCAAGGGGCGCATCGACCAGTCAACGATCGCGGGGCTTGCCGGCGCCTACGGCAATATCGGCTACATGGGGCCGGGCCTCGCACTGTCGACTTTGGGGCCGACCGCCGCGGTGCCGGTGGCGCTGATCTTCTGCTTTGACACGCTTCTGCTGTTTTCGCTGGTGCCGTTCATGATGGCGATCGCCAGCCCGCAGAAGAAAAGTGTCGCCTCGGTCGCGCTGGAAGTCGTCAAGCGCATCGGCACCAACCCGCTGGTGATCGCCAGCGTGCTTGGCATCCTGTCGGCCGCGGTTCATTTCCAGCCGCCGGTCGCGGCCGAGAAGCTGATGCTGTTCCTGTCGAACGCCTCGGCGCCCTGCGCGCTGTTCACATTGGGCGTGACGGTGGCGCTGCGCCCGCTGAAGAAAGTGCCGTGGGAAATGCCGATGCTCACCACGGTGAAGCTGGTGATGCATCCGATCATCGTCTTCGTGTTGTTGTCGGCGTTCGGGCCATTCGAGCAGATGTGGGTCGATACCGCGGTGCTGATGGCGGCGCTGCCGCCGGCGCTCAATGTGTTCGTGTTCGCGCGGCAGTACGACACCTGGGTCGAGCAGGCCTCGACCGCTGTTTTGGTCGGTACCGTCGTGTCGGTGCTGACGCTGACGACCGTGATGTGGATGGTGAAATCGGGTACGCTGCCGCCGCTGTTGTTCAGATAGCGGACCGTCTCATGCAGCCATTAAAGGGACTGCTGGTTCTCGATTTCACCACGCTGCTGCCGGGGCCGCTGGCGGCTTTGATGCTGGCCGAAGCCGGTGCCGAGGTGATCAAGATCGAGCGGCCGGGCGGCGAGGATATGCGGCGGTTTCCGCCATTGGTGAATGGCGAGAGCGCGGTCTACGCCATGCTCAATCGCGGCAAGCAGGTTCTGAGCCTCGACCTCAAGAGCGAATCCGACCGTGAGAGACTCAAGCCGCTGATTGCGCGCGCCGACGTCGTCATCGAGCAATTCCGCCCTGGGGTGATGGCGCGACTCGGGCTCGGCTATGACGACATGCGTGCCATCAATCGCAAGATCATCTACTGCGCCATCTCCGGCTACGGCCAGAGCGGGCCGCGCGCCAGCGAAGCGGGCCACGACATCAATTACATTGGCGCGACCGGCTTGCTCGATCTGCAGCCGGGACCGGCGGACAATCCGGTGCCGCCGCCGGCGTTGATCGCCGACATTGCCGGCGGCAGCTTTCCGGCGGTGATCAACATTCTGCTGGCGCTACGTGCCCGCGATCAGAGCGGCGAGGGCGCCTTCATCGACATCGCCATGACCGATGCGATGTTCACCTTCGGCTGGACCGCGCTGGCTTTGGGTATTGCTGGCGGTCGCTTTCCCAAGCCGGGCGAATTGCCGCTGGTGGGCTCGTCGCCGCGCTACCGGCTTTATCCGGCGAAAGACGGCCAGCTCGTCGCCTGCGGCGCGCTGGAGCAGAAATTCTGGGAGGCATTCTGCGCGGCGATTGAACTGGCGCCGACGCTCGTCGATGACCGGCGCGATCCGAAGGCCACGGCCGAAGCGGTCGGCCAACTGATCGCCGCGCGCACCAGCGAGGAATGGCGGCCGGTCTTCGCCAAGGCCGATTGCTGCGTCACCATCGTCGCCCCGCTGGAAGAAGCCTTGCGCGATCCGCATTTCGTCGAACGCGGCCTGTTTGCGCATAAGATCGATCTGGGCGGCAAGGACATGCCGGCGCTGCCGGTGCCCGTTGATCCGCAGTTTCGGCGGAATCCTTAGACCGTCTCATCCCGCATCAGTCTCGGCCTTCCGAAACGCGGGGCGATGCCTTCGCGCATCACGGCGCGGCGCAAGGGGCCGATCTTGTCGAGCGCGAACAGGCCGAGGCCGCGCAGGCCCTGCAGCGGCAGGAAATCGCTGAGCAAGGTGCGGTTGGCGATGTCGATGACCATGCCGCGGCTCGTGACGTCGCCGCGCCGCGCCTTCTCGTAAGCGGCCAGCACATCGGCGCCGCCGATATCGCGCCCATCATCTTTCGCGGTCGCGGCCAGCTCGGCGATGGTGACGGCATCGCGCAGGCCGAGGTTCAAACCTTGCGCCCCGATCGGCGGCACCACATGCGCGGCTTCGCCCACCAGCGCGATGCGCCGGGCGCCGAAGCGTCGCGCCGTCTGCACACTCAGCGGAAACAGGGCGCGGCCGGGCTCGACCGTCATCTTGCCGAGGATCGAATGCGCCATGGCCTCGATTTCCAGCGCCAGCTCCTCGTCGCTCAGTTCGGCGATGGCGTCGGCATCCGCCGGGCGCAGCACCCAGACGAGGCTGGAGCGGTTGCCCGGCAGCGGCACCAGCGTGAACGGGCCGCTGGCGGTGTGGAATTCGGTCGAGGTGTCGTGATGCGGCCGCGTGTGCGTGAGGCATACGGTGAGCGCGACCTGCTTGTAGGGGCGATTGCTCAGTTCGATGCCGGCCGCGGTGCGGCTCATCGAGTTGCGGCCGTCGGCGCCGACGACGAGCGGCGCGCTGAGCCGCTCGCCGCTCTTGAGTTCGACGATCACGTCATCGTCGGCCGGTTCGACCGCAATCACCTCGTCGTCGATTAGCCGCACGTTCGACAGTGATCCGGCACGCTGTTCCAGCGCGTCTATCAGGACCGGGTTCTCGATGTTGTAGCCGAAGGCGTCGAGATCGATTTCGTAGGCGTCGAACTTCACCTCCGGCGCGCGCCACAGCCGGCCGGTGGCATCGACCAGCCGCATGGTGATGAGCGGCGCGGCCTTGTCGGCGCACAGGTCCCAGACGCCGAGCTTCTCCAGCGCGGTGATGGAACTGGCGAGCAAGGCCGTGGTGCGGTTATCGGTGCGAGGTGGTCGTTTTCCCGCGAGGACCGTGGACACGCCGGCTTCGGCCAAAGCGATCGCCGCCGTCAGTGCCGCCGGGCCGCGGCCGACCACGATGGCCTCCGGGTTCCGCAGCGCGGCTTTTTCTGTCCCGATTTTGTCCGGCATCAATGCACCCTTCAGGGATCGGGAGCGGGGTAGCACGACCCGCCTGCCGAGACCATCAGGTATCGCCCGGATTTCGCGTGGGCCGCCAATGCGCTATTGAGAGTCGCCCATGACCGAACTGTCCCGCCACCCCCTCGACCATCTGTCTCCCGCCGCCGCCCGCCTGGCTGCGGTATTTGCCCGGCCGAAGGTGCTGGCGGTGCTCTGCATCGTGGCGCTGACCGGGCTGGGCTGGCTCTATCTCGGGCTGCTGATTGGCGAGATGGGTGGCCCGGCGGCCTGGCTCGGGCCCGGCATGTCGCTGCTTGATCTCTTGCCGCGCGCCTGGAACGTTCTGTGCAGCCCAACCTTCGGCATCTCGCTGATGCCGGAAGGCGAGTGGGGCGTGACCGGCTTCCTGCTGGTCGGCTTGATGTGGATGGCGATGACCTTGGCGATGATGCTGCCGAGCGCGGCGCCGATGATCTACACCTATGCCGAGATCGCGGACACAGCGGCGAAGAAGCACGAGAAGGTCGTGTCGCCCTTCATCCTGACCGCGGGTTATGCGGCGGTGTGGTTCGCCTTTGCCGCCACCGCGACGCTGGCGCAGTTCGCTCTGACCGAAGTCGCACTGCTCAATCCAAGCATGGCCTCAGCCAGCGGCTTGTTCTCCGGCGCGGTGTTCATTGTCGCCGGCGTCTATCAGTTCTCGGCGCTGAAGAACGCCTGTCTCATCCAGTGCCGCTCGCCGTTTCCGTTCTTCTTCACCAACTGGCAGACGACGCCGAGCGGCGTATTCCGTCTCGGTCTCAAGCAGGGGCTGTTCTGCTTCGGCTGCTGCTGGGCGATGATGCTGGTGATGTTCGCCGTCGGCATCATGAACGTGGTGTGGATGGCGGCGCTCGGTGTTTTGATGACTATCGAGAAGATGACCATCACCAACCGTCTCACGCACGCCATCGGCGTTTTCGCCATCGCCGCCGGGCTGGCCTTTATCGCCAGCGCGTTCATGGCGCATTGGCCGGTGGCCGCGAATTGAGCTAACAATCGAGAAAAGCTGGGGAGTGATATCGTGACGGAAGCCTGGACCCTCAAGGGTGAAATGACCCTGTCGTGCAATTGCACGGTGTTCTGCCCCTGCGTGCTGTCGCTTGGCGAACATCCGCCGACGGAAGGGCGCTGTCAGACCTGGGCCGGCGTGCGCATCGACGAGGGCCAGTTCGACAATGTCGATCTGTCCGGCATTAATCTCGGCCTGATGATGGACCTGCCGGGCATCATGGCGCGCGGCAACTGGACCGCGGCCTTGTTCATCGATGACAAGGCGCCGATCCAGGCGGTGAAAGGGCTGACGCGCATCTTCACCGGCCGGGTCGGCGGCACCACGCATCTGCTGTCGATTCTGGTCGGCCAGTTCCTTGGCGTGCATCAGGTGCCGATCCGCTACGAGACGCAGGGCAACACCCGCATCGTCAGCCTCGACAAATATGGCGGCGGCGCGGTGACGCCGGTGCGCGGCAAGGACAAGGACGGCCTCGTCGCCATCCAGAACAGCGAATACTGGATCGGCCCGGAGGTGATCGTCGCCAAGTCCGACAAGTCGCGCTTCCGCGGCTTCGGCCGCAACTGGAACCTCGCCGGCCGCTCGGCCGAGATCGTCAAGCTCGACTGGGGTAACCAGAAGTAATGCGCCCCGAGCACATCGGCGCCTTCGCGATCCATGTGCTCACGGCCAGTGGCGCGGCACTGGCGCTCGTTGCCCTGATCCTGGCGACCGGTGGCCACTGGACAATGATGTTCGCCTGCCTCGGCCTCGCGCTGGTGGTCGATGGCATCGATGGACCGCTGGCGCGGGCCTTGCACGTCAAGGACGTGCTGCCGCGCTGGGACGGCGCCGGGCTCGATTTCGTTGTCGATTTCACGACCTATGTGTTCGTGCCGGCTTATGCCGTGGCGGCGAGCGGCCTCATGCCTGACGGCTTCGGCGTGCCGGCGGCGGCGCTGATCGTCGTCACCGGTGCGCTCTATTTCGCCGACCGCAACATGAAGACCGACGACAACTATTTTCGCGGTTTTCCCGCGGTGTGGAATGTCATCGCGTTCTATCTCTACGTGCTGATGCCGCCGCCGTGGATCGCGGCGGCAGCCATTGTCGCGCTCGCGGCGCTGACCTTCGTGCCCATCCGTTTCGTGCATCCGCTGCGGGTGCGGCACCTGCGCTGGCTCAATATCGCGCTGATGGCGCTCTGGGCCGCGCTGGCGTTGATTGCAATTCTCGCCAATCTCGAGCCGGGGCCTTATGTCGTCGCCGGCCTCTCAGTGATCGCGCTTTACTTCCTGGGCGCCGGTTTGTTACGCCGGGCGGACTGAACCACATAAAATCGTTTGGGAGAGATGCTCATGTCGAGACCCGTCCTTCTTGTTGCCGGCGGCAGCCGCGGCATCGGCGCGGCGATTGCGAGACTCGCCGGCAAGTCGGGTTACGACGTGGCCGTGAACTATCACAGCAATTCCAATGCGGCGGCCGGGGTGGTGAAAGACATCGAGGCCTTCGGCGCCCGCGCCGTCGCCATTCAGGGCGACATGGGGCAGGAGGCCGATATCGAGCGCGTCTTCGCCGAGACCGACAAGTTCGGCACGCTGACCCATTTCGTACACTCGTCCGGCATCATCGGTCCGATGTCGCGGCTCGATGAGGCGAACACGGAGACCATCCGCGCCGCGCTCGACGTCGACACCTTCGGAGCGCTGCTGTCGCTGCGCGCCTCGATCCGCCGCATGTCGACCAAACACGGCGGCCAGGGCGGCTCGATCGTGATGATTTCGTCGATGGCGGCGATCATCGGCGGGGCCAATGAATGCGTCTGGTACGCCGCCGCCAAGGGTGCGGTCGATTCCATGGTCGTCGGCATTGCTCGCGAGGTGGCGCGCGAAGGCATCCGCGTCAACGGCGTCAGCCCCGGCATGATCGACACCGACATCCAGCCGCCGGGCCGCGTCGAGCGCATCACGCCCATGATTCCGAATGGCCGCGTCGGCTCGCCGGACGAGGTCGCCGACGCCGTGCTGTACCTTCTGTCCGACAAGGCCTCCTACGTCACAGGCGCGAACCTGCGCGTCTCCGGCGGGCGCTGACACGTTTGCGCGAGCAGGGCGGCCAATTTGGCGGCCATAACTTGCGCCCCCGCCCGCGGTGCCTATGATCGCGGCCCGAACAGCTTTCCCAAACAGAAATTCAAGGGGTGAAACATGGTTGCCGCAGTACGTGTCCATAAGGTCGGCGGTCCGGAAGTCCTGACATTCGAGGACATCCAGGTTCCGGCACCGGGCGAGGGGCAGCTCAAGATCAAGCAGCACGCCTGCGGCGTGAATTTCATCGACACCTATTTCCGCAGCGGCCTCTATCCATCGCCGACCGGCCTGCCATTCGTTGCCGGCAATGAAGGCGCCGGTGAGGTGATCGAGGTCGGCCCCGGCGTGTCCGACTTCAAGGTTGGCGACCGTGTTGCCTATGTCGTGGCGCTTGGCGGCTACGCGCAGGAGCGCCTTTTGCCGGCGGCGCGCGCCGTGAAGATGCCCGATAACATCAGCTATGAACAGGCGGCGGCGATGATGCTCAAGGGCATGACCGCCGAGTATCTGCTTCATCGCACCTTCAAGGTCCAGAAGGGCTCGACCATTCTGGTGCATGCCGCCGCGGGCGGCATGGGGGCCATCCTTTGCCAGTGGGCCAACCATATCGGCGCCACCGTGATCGGCACCGCGGGGTCCAAGGAGAAGGCCGAACTCGCCAAGGCCCACGGCGCGCATCACACCATCCTTTATCGCGAGGAAGACTTCGCCGAGAAGGTCAAGGAGATCACCGGCGGCAAGCTGTGCGATGTGGTTTATGACGGCGTCGGCAACGACACCTTCCCGAAGTCGCTGGACTGCATCCGGCCGCTCGGCATGTTCGTGTCGTTCGGCTCGGCCTCGGGTCCGGTCAAGGCGTTCGATATTAATTTGCTTCAGGCGAAGGGATCGCTGTTCGCGACCCGGCCGACGCTCAACACCTACGCGGCCAAGCGCGAGGACCTCGTCTCGATTGCCGACAACCTGTTCAAGGTGGTCGGCTCAGGCGCGGTGAAGATCCCGGCGAGCCACAAATACGCGCTCAAGGACGCCAGGCAGTCCCATATCGATCTCGAGGGCCGCAAGACCACCGGTTCGATCGTCCTGATGCCGTAAGTCGCGGGGCCGCAAAAATGACCCTCCCCCCTTGCAGGGGGAGGGAATTGCGTTACGGATGGCGTGACAGTTTTCGAGAATGCGCCTCCATGACCACCCCCGATCCCGCCGCGCTTGATCCTGTAGTTCTCGGCCAACGCGCCGATTTGATGATCCGGACGCTGGCCTCGATTTCGGCCGAGCCGAACCGCCTCATACGGGGCTTCCTCACGCCCGAACACCGGGCCGCCGCCGATCTGGTGGCCAAATGGATGCGCGAGGCCGGGCTCGAGGTCTCGGAGGACGCGCTCGGCACCGTGCGCGGACATTTGCCGGGCGAGGGCCGGAAGCGGCTGCTCATCGGCTCCCATATCGACACCGTGATCGATGCCGGCATGTTTGACGGCCCGCTCGGCGTCATCGTCGGCATTCTCGCCGCCGGCCATTTCGCGAAAGCTGGACGCAAGCTGCCGTTCGGCCTTGATGTGCTCGCGTTTGGTGACGAGGAGGGCTCGCGCTTTCCGGTCACCTTGTCGTCGTCCCTGGCGGTTGCCGGGCACTTCGATACCTCGCGCTTGCAGGCCATGGACGCGGACGGCACGACCTTCAGTGAGGTCATCGGGCAGTTCGGGAAGTCGGTCGCCGATATTCCACTTGCCGCCTATTCGCGCGACGAAGCCGCCGCCTATATCGAGGTCCATATCGAGCAGGGGCCAGTGCTGGAATATCGGGGCCAGCCTCTCGGTGTCGTAACGGCGATCGCCGGGCAGACTTATGTGAACGTCGAATTCCTCGGCGAGGCCGGACACGCCGGCACCGTGCCGATGCTGTTGCGACGCGACGCGCTCGCCGGCGCGGCGGAGACGGTGTCGCTTGCCGAACGGCTGGCGCGCGAGACCAAGGGCGAAGTGGTGGCGACCGTCGGCGTGCTGCGCATCCCCAATGCCGCGGGTAATGTCATTCCCGGCAATGTCGCCCTGATCGTCGATATCCGCTCGGGTTCCGACACGGCCCGGCACAAATTTGTCGAGGCTTTCAAACGCGAGGTCCGGGCGCTGGCCGAACGCCGCCATCTCGGCGTCACCATGACGGATACGCGCAACGTATCGGTGACGCCGTGCGATCCGGCGCTTCAGGACGGAATCGCCAAAGCGATTGCCGCGGTCGGCGGCGAGCCGGTGTCGCTGGTCTCCGGCGCCGGTCATGACGGCATGGCGATGGCAAAGCTATGCCCTATTGCAATGATGTTCGTGCGCTGCCGCGGCGGCATCAGCCACAACCCGGCAGAATATGCGAGCCCGGCCGACATGGGTCTCGCCGCCGCGGCGCTGATCAAGTTCATCGAGACGACGAATTTCTAGTTCGCCGTCTCGACGTGGTCCCTTTACCGATAAATATACGTCACACGCCGCGTGCCGGGTTCGACCAGCACCGGAACGCCGTTCACATAGGCGTAGCTGTATTCGTAGTTGGGCACGGGCGTGAGCACGACATCCTCGGGCAGGCCGACGCCCTGCACGACTTCGCCGTTGATGTAGACCGGCGTCACCGGGTTTTGGGTGACGTAAGTCTGCACCGTTGCCGGCGGCGGCGCGATGGCGAGGGGCGCGTTTGGCGCCGGCGCGACGAATTCACCTTGGATGCTCGGCGTCACCACCGTCGTGGTCGCCCCGACCGTGGTGGCCGGCGCGTCGAACGTTAACGCGGGGACGGTCTGACTGACGACAACGGCCTGGCCGCCCGCCGAAGCCGTCATGTATTGCGAATAGGCCCAGCCTTGTTTGCCGTTATAGGTCACCTGACACCACAGGCTGCCGGCGATGCAGCCGGTGACAGTAGCCTGACCTCGGTCGGGGATGGCGCCGATCACCGGGTATTCGGGGCCCGGGCCGGTGCGGATGTTGAGCGATGTCGTGGCCGTCGCCAGCGTCGCGGCCGAAGCAGGCAGCGACACAGCCGCCAGTACCGTGATGGCGGCCAACAGGGTCGCGGTTTTGCGCTGCATGTTCACACTCCATGGGTTGAAGGAGTGTTTATAACGCCCGGTCCTGTGCTTGCGTTCCCGCTGGAACCCGCCGCTCACGCCAGACGCGGCGCGCGCACCACGGTGACGCTACAAGGCGCGTCGGTTGCGACCTTGGCGGACACGCTGCCCAGAACGCGGCGCCTGAACGAGTCCTGGCGCGCGCCGATCAGGATATGATCCACGCGATTGGCAGTTGCGAACTCCAGAATGGCGGCGGCTGGATCAGTGCCCTCCAGTACATGCGCGGTAAGGCGGCGCTCGTCGAGCTTGAGCGGCGCGGCCCAGGCTTTGAGACGAACCAGCCGATCGATCTTCTTGTTGTGGCCCCGGTCATCGAGCGTCGAGTCGAGGGCGATCGCGTTCGTCTTCAGGACGTTGAGACAGGCGAGCCGGGCCTGCGGCAATGTCGCGAGAATACGCTGCGTCACTTCGAACAAAGCGGCGTTGATCGGTGCGCCTTGTTCGCCGACGTCCACCGCGACGGCGACGATGGGCGCCGAGGCGATCTGCGTCGCGACCGGTACCTTGCGCGGCGCCGTCAGGTCGGTGTTGAAACGTCGGCGCATCGCCGTGGTCCACGGATCGCGCTTGATCTTCTCCGAGCGCGTGGTGAGCTTTACTTTGTCCGGGTGGCTGAGATCGAAAGCAAGCTGCGCCGCAGTCGGATGGCGCCGGCCGGGTTCGACCTCCAAGCAGCGCAGCGCGACTTCCTGTAGCCACGGCGGATAATCCGAACGCAGTTCGCGCGGCGGCTTCGGGTCGCGCCACAGGCGGCGGCGCATACCGCGCAATGTTTCGCTTTCGCCGAACGGACGCTCGCCGGTCGAGAAGAAATACAGAAGCACGCCGAGCGCAAACAAGTCGCTGCGCGGATCGTTGCGGATGCCGCGCAACTGCTCCGGCGACATATAAGGCGCGGTGCCGAAGGGTACGCGGAATTCCTCTTGCATCAGGTCAGGCAACTGATCGTGGTGAGACAGGCCGAAGTCGATCAGCACCGCCGCGCCGTCGGGACGGAACATGATGTTGCTCGGTTTGACGTCGAGATGCACGACATGCTGGCGATGCAGGTCGTCGAGCGCCTCGGCGATCTTGACGCCGATACGCGCAACCTCGTCATAAGGCAGTGGCAATTCGGGGAGACGCGTGAGCAGGCTGACGCCGCCGATCGCTTCCATCACCACATAAGGTTGCTGTGAGAAATCACCCGCGGCGATGAATTTCGGCACATGCGGGCCGTTCAGCTTCGGCAGGATCATCTGCTCCATCTCGAAGCTGACGATAGCGGCCGGATCGGTGCCTTCGCCGATGCGCGGCACTTTCATCAGCATCGGCGCGTCCAGGCCGTCCTTGCTGACGCGCCACAGCATGGCCATGCCGCCTTCGTGCACCAGTTCGTTGAGGCGGAAGCCATCAATGACAAAGCCGGGATCGTGCAGCGGTCGCGCCACGGGCTATCTCCCGGCGTAGAGGCGTTCGGCGAGGAACGGCGGCAGCCCTTGCTGGAGTATGCGCCGCGCCGCCGCCTCGATGTCGTAGGGCACGCGGCGATAGGTGAGTTCGCCGCTCTCGGTGTCGAACAGGCAATAGGCTGCGGCCGGATTGCCGTCGCGCGGCTGGCCGACGGCGCCTAACACCGCGAGCCATCGCCGGCCAGGCAGCAGCGGCACCGGCGCGTCGGCGGTTGGTGTGAACGCGGTCATCTTGGCGGTCGATGACAGGCTGTAAAGCGCCGGCCGGTGGACGTGGCCGCAGAATGTAGCATGCGCCTGCGTGGCGGTGAGGCTGTCCGCGGCTTCGAGCGTGCCGATGACGTAGGTCCAGCGCTCCGGATGGCTGGCCTCGGCATGAACGTAGAGCCGGTCGTGATCGGATTGCGTCAAGGGCAGGCCGGCGAGGAAATCGCGGGCCGGCTTGCCGAGTTCGGTGCGGGTCCATTCGATGGCGACGCGGGCTTCGAGGTTCATGCTGTCGGCCGAGCCGCCAATGGCGGCGTCGTGATTGCCGAGTACCAGCATGGCGCCGTCCTCGGCGAGTGCCATGACCCGGTCCATCACCCAATCGGGATCGCCGCCATAGCCGACGAAGTCGCCAAGAAGCACGATGCGCTGCGCGCCGCGCCCGTGCGCGTCGGCAAGGCAGGCTTCGAAGGCCTGCCGGTTGGCATGGATATCGGCGAAGAGAGCGATCAGCACTGACGTTGCGCCACCAAACGACGTTTCAAACCCGGTCCAACCGATACCAGAAATATTTGACAGCGTTGCAGAAACAATCAGCAACGAAACGGTCAAATTGCCGTACCGACCATGCACCATACCGCTGCCGGGGCTAGACAAGGAGCTCAAGTGATGCGGCGTTTAATAGTCGGTTTGGCGGTTGCCGGAAGTCTGACCGGCATCGTGATTGCAGTACATGCGCAATCCGTCGACGGTACCGTTCGTCCCGCAAAAATTCAGGACCGCCATACGACCGAAGGAGCTTTGGTGGCGAGGCCCGATTATGGCGCGACACTCACTGAGTTGGCGCAGGCGGTACGTCCGCAGCCACTCAAAACGAGCGACCGCCCCGATCCCGATCTGCGCGGGACGTGGCCGCAGGACCCGAGAGGTAGCGAAGGCGGTGCGGACATGAAACGCCCGCCGTTCGGAGGGCAACTTCCGCCGCCGCCGATGCGCGCGGCTTGCCTCGAAGAGATAAGCGTCAACGTGGCGCTTGCCGGTTACATGAAAAGCAAACTCAATCTGCAGCCGACTCAGAGAGAGTTGTGGCGCAAAATCGAAGATGCCGCCGAGCCGCATCTCGATCGGTGGCGCAAGGCGTGCTCTCTGCTGCCGGAAAAACCCGGCGCATCACCAAATTTTCCCGAGTTGATTTCGGCGGCCGCGGAACGCATGGCCGCGCGGGCGGCATTCCTCGCGGCCGTTAACGAACCGTTCCAAGCGCTCTATGCGACGCTGGCCAGCGATCAGCGCGACACGCTCTTGTTTGCGATGCCGCCGGCGCCTCCCATGATGCCGATGCCGTTCTTCCCACCCCTTAGGCCGCCGCAGGCTCTGTGAAAGCTCTGCTGTTTTAGTCCCCCAAGAAACGGTAGAGCCGATGACCGCGGCGGCAAGGCCGCGGTCATCACTTATTCGGATGAGACCGTCGCCGCTCAGAAACCAACGGCGGTGCCGTGCAGGTCGTATTCGTCGGCGCGCTCGATCTTGACCGTGGCGATCTCGCCGACGCGCAAGGGGCGGCGGCTGGCGACATAGACGGCGCCGTCGATCTCCGGCGCGTCGGCCATCGAGCGGCCCTTGGCGACGGTTGGCCCCGCTTCGTCGATGATGACCTGCTGGCGGGTGCCGACTTTCCGTTTTAGCCGCCGCGCCGAAATCTTCTGCTGCGCGGCCATGAAACGGTGCCAGCGCTCTTCCTTGACCTCTTCGGGCACCGGATTGCCCAGCGCGTTGGCCGACGCGCCGGCAACCGCCTCGTATTTGAAGCAGCCGACGCGGTCGAGCGAAGCTTCATCGAGCCATTCGAGCAGGCTCTCGAACTCGGCATCGGTTTCGCCGGGAAAGCCGACGATGAAGGTCGAGCGCAAGGTCAGGTCAGGACACATCTCGCGCCAGCGTCGGATGCTGTCGAGCGTCTTTTCCTGCGAGGCCGGGCGTTTCATGCGGCGCAGCACGTCGTGATTGGCATGCTGCAGCGGCATGTCGAGATAAGGCAGGATCTTGCGATCGGCCATCAGCGGGATGACGTCGTCGACATGCTTGTAGGGATAGACATAGTGCATGCGCACCCAGACGCCGAGCTCGCCGAGCGCGCGGGAGAGATCGAGAAATTTGGCGCGTACTTCGCGCGTCTCGCCGTTCGCGTTCTTCCATGAACTTGCGGCGTATTTGATGTCGAGACCGTAGGCCGAAGTGTCCTGCGAGATGACCAGCAGTTCCTTGACGCCGGCCTTTACCAGCCGCTCGGCTTCGCGCATCACATCGGCGGCCGGGCGCGAGACCAGATCGCCGCGCAGCTTCGGGATGATGCAGAAGGTGCAGCGGTTGTTGCAGCCTTCGGAAATCTTCAGATAGGCGTAGTGCCGCGGCGTCAGCTTGATGCCTTCCGGCGGCACCAGGTCGATGAACGGATTGTGCTTGGGCGGCGCGGCACGATGCACGGCATCGAGCACGCTCTCGTATTGCTGCGGGCCGGTGATGGCGAGCACGCCGGGATGCGCCTTGGTGATGTTCTCGGGCTCGGCGCCCATACAGCCGGTGACGATGACTTTGCCGTTCTCGTTCAGCGCCTGGCCGATGGCGTCGAGCGACTCCGCCTTGGCCGAGTCGAGGAAGCCGCAGGTGTTGACGATGACGAGGTCGGAGCCCTTGTGCTCGCGGGTCAGCTCATAGCCCTCGGCGCGCAGGCGCGTGATGATGCGCTCGGAATCGACCAGCGCCTTGGGGCAGCCGAGCGACACGAAGCTGACCTTGGGCGCAGGCTGGCCGTCAGTATCCGGGGCGGGATGTGCAGGGGCGTCGAGCATGGGCAGGAGGTAGAGGGCAAAGCGGGGGATGGCAAGGGTAAACGCTGTCATGCCCGCGAAAGCGGGCATCCAGTAAACGCAGGATTTGCGGTCAAAATCTCAACGCGGAGTGTACTGGATCACCCGCTTTCGCGGGTGAAGACGCTCGCGGCGTCACCTGTTCCGCAGCGCCTCGGCTTCCTCGTAGAACTTCTTTTCCCAGGCCTTCTGGTTGTCCATGCCCTCGCGGATGAAGGGGGTGAACACGGCGACGTTGAGCAGCAGCCAGTTCAGGAGATTGGCCGGGAAGCGCAGCGGCTTGCGGAAATCGACGAACAGCACCACGCGCACCTTGTCGGTGTTATTCCAGGCCTCGTGCTCGAAGGCGTCATCGAAGATAACGGCTTCGCCTTCCTTCCAGCGATAGGTTTCCGTCTCGACGCGGATGCCGAGCTTTTCGCGCGGCTCGGGGACGATGAGGCCGAGGTGCAGGCGCAGCACGCCGTTATAGGGGCCACGGTGCGGCGGCAGGTGCTTGTTCGGCTCGAAGATCGAGAACATCACGGTGATCAGGCCCGGGATCTTCTGGCAGATGCGCCACGTTTCCGGACACTGCCTAATGTTGTTCTCTGACTTGAAGCCGTAACCGGACAAGAGGAAGGTCTTCCAGCCACGGTCCTGGCTGATGGTCGAGACATCGGTCGCCAGCTCGTGGAAGCCGGGCAGTTCATCCTTGCGGGTGAGCACCTTGTCGAGTTCGGCGCGGATCGCCGGCCATTCTTTCTCGATCTCCTTGGCCCAGGGAAATACCGCCTTGTCGTAGATCGGCGGGTTGCCGACCTTGGAGAACTTGAGGTTCAGCCGCTCTGCGAAGGCGACCACGCTCATGAAGAACCGGGTGACAGCGCTGGGACGCCCCATGGGCTTGATGCCCTCGGTGCCGAACTGCTGGGCCGGCTCATTGGTCTGATTGGCGAGGGTCACAGTCGGTCGTCTCCATTGGATCGGCGGCCGCAAAGGGGCCAAGGCAGCGCCAATCTAGTCATCGGAGGCGCGCCGCAAAAGGTAGAGTTCCGCATGGTACTCAGTTGTTCAGGGCCAATCTGGGGCGACGGCCATTCGGAAATGGTCTAGAAAAGAAAAACCGGGCGGCCAGGAGGCACAGATGAAGCGATCAGTATGGCGGGCATTCGTTGTCGCGGCGTCGATGGCTTATTTTGTCATCGCGGCGGTCGTCGGGACGGAGCAGGCCCAGGCGGCCGAAGCGGCCCTGCCGCGCGCCAGCGCACCGGCGACGATGCTGCCGTTTCCGCGCAGCGAACGCGCCCAGGCGGTCTGGGCCTCGAGCGCCTGTCTGCGCGACTGCGGCGCTTATTGCGCCTGGGGGCAGACGCAATGCCTGACCCGCGATTCCCAGGGCCAATGCCTCAAGCTGACCGACGACTGCGACCGCTACTGCCAGCGGTCCTGCAGAACGTCGGGCGGTCCGTGGCTGCCGCTCGACTTCTAGGCCCGCCTCCGGGCACCATGGCTAACGGCCCGTTACGGCGATCGCGCCATTTGCAGCACGCGCCGGAACGGAATGGAACTTTTTGTGTGCGAAACATGGCGGCAATGTGCGGCCCCGTGGAATTCCCGCCGAGGAGTTTCCTGCCATGTCTCGTGCCATGTTCTTCAGGCATCGCTTGATCCTGCTTATGACCACCGCGTTTTGCGCGGCTCTGCTGCTATGTCCGGTCGGTGGCAGGACGCCTCCGGCGGTGGCGCTCGGCCCGCTCACGAGCGCCGCGCCGCCGCTTTTCGCCGCCAGCACAATCTCGGCCGGGGACGATGATGCGGCCATGAACGCACTGCACCGGGAGGCCACCCTGGCGCTGGGCCAATTGCGGGGGCGGGCCGCGCCGTAGCCCCGTTCGCTTGCTGGGCTTTGAGTGCCCACCTATAAGCCGGGCGCATTCCGTGAAGGCCGCGCCATGACTCGCACCCAACGCCGCGTCGCGCAGAAGCAGGCATCGTCTGCTGCAGCGGAGCTGTTCCAGCGCGCGCTGATGCATCATCAGCAGGGCGATCTGCCGGGCGCGGGGATGCTCTACAAGAAAGTTCTCGCGGCGGACGCCGCCCACGCGCCAGCCTGCGACCGGCTGGCGGCGGTCTATCTGGCGCAGGGCAAGCGAGACAAGGCGTCGGTCCAATATGCCGAGCTGGCGCGCATCGCGCCGCAGACGCTCAACCAGTTCGACACCGTGCTGGCGACCCTGAAGGCGCTACAGCCGGATTTTGCCGCAGCGCTCGATGCCGTCGTGCGCGGCGCTGGAGCGCCGCCTCTGACCGACGCGATTGCCGGTGACGTCTATCTGCGCTGCGTGCTCGAGAACACCGCGGTGCGCGACTGGAGCTTCGAGCGATGGCTGACGAGGGTGCGCGCGTCGCTGCTGGCGCAGGCGCTGGATGACACCGCAAAGCCGAGCGGCGAACTCGTCGCCTTCGCCGCGGCCTTGGCGCGGCAGTGCTACATCAATGAATATGTGTTCGCGCTCGGGGAAGGCGAGGCCACGAATATCGCCCCCCTAAAGCGCCGCGTTGTCGAGAGCCTCGACACCGGCACGCCCGTCGCGCCGCTGGCGCTTGCAGTGCTCGCATCATATGAGCCGCTTCACATCCTGCCCGGCGCCGACAAGCTGCTCGCCCGCAAGTGGCCTTCCGCCGTCGACGCTGTGGTGACGCAGCA
Organism: Pseudolabrys sp. FHR47; assembly: GCF_005153485.1. Taxonomy (NCBI): domain Bacteria; kingdom Pseudomonadati; phylum Pseudomonadota; class Alphaproteobacteria; order Hyphomicrobiales; family Xanthobacteraceae; genus Pseudolabrys; species Pseudolabrys sp. FHR47. The sequence continues at coordinate 2,458,153 of NZ_CP039740.1, read as the reverse complement.
GATACGCGAGCCGCGCGAGGAGGCGGCCTTGCGCGCGACCATGCCAGTGCTCACGCCGATCGCCGACGGCATCACCGCGGCGGTGCGTCTGCAATATGAGGAAAATCCTTATCCGCGCTGGGTGCGACTGCCTTCGCCGCCGCCGCCAATGGTGCTCGACGAACTCATCCGCCATCAGTTTCCGACAGTGCCGTTCCGGCCGCTCAATAAAACCGACCAACTCGACATCCTGATCGCTGGCTGCGGCACCGGACGCATCGCGCTCGAAGTGGCGCAGAGTTTTGCCGGCGCGCAGGTGCTGGCGGTCGATCTCAGTCTCGCCAGCCTCGCCGCCGCCAAGCGCAAGACGCCGGCCGCGCTGAAAGGCAAGATCGAGTTCGCGCAAGCCGACATCATGTCGATCGGATCGATCGGCCGCGATTTCGATTTCATCGGCGTCGGCGGGGTGCTGCATCACATGGCCGATCCTCTCGGCGGCTGGCGCGAACTCATCAAGCTGATGCGGCCGGACGCGCTGATGCAGGTCGGGCTCTACAGCGCGCATGCGCGCCGGGAGATCAATGCGGCGCGTAAACTCATTGCCGAACGTGGCTATCCATCAACGGCGGATGGCATCCGCCAGGCGCGGCAGGATCTGTTCGCCGCGCCGAAGCACTACAATTTCATGACCTTGCGCGATTTCTTCACCACCAGTGAAGTGCGCGATCTCATTTTCCACGTCCACGAACGGCAGTTCACGATTCCCGAGATCGCCGATTTCATCAGCGCCGACGGGCTCAACTTCATCGGCTTCGAATTCAGTAATCAGGCCGTTCATCAGCACCATCGCACCGTGTTCGCGAGGAACGGCTGGTCGCTTACCGATCTGGCGCGCTGGGACGCTTACGAGCGCGACAACCCCGACACCTTTGCCAACATGTACGTGTTCTGGGTGCAAAAGAGCTGAAGCGACGTATTTTTGCGTAGCAGGACTGCAGTCCGCATAACATTGTTTCGTTGTTCAGCAGCGCACAGAGGGGCGTTAGCTTGAGGCAGGAAAAGGCTAACATCCTGCAACTCCATGGATAAACCACATCGAGCCGCCGGTATTTGGATAATACTCAATACGGTGTCTAGAAGTGTTCCTAAGTATTACCAATTGCTTCTTTCTGAATTGGTCCCTCCCGAATCGATTGTAATTCTGCAACTGTATTTGTACCCTTGGGTGAGTTACCGCTTTGGTGCAACCAGTGGCTAAACGGGGGCAAGGATGAAATTCAAAGTCGGCGATGTTGTTCAATTGAACTCCGGGGGGCCGCGCATGACCGTCCTCGGCAATGGCGTCAATGAAAACGGTAAACCCGTCGTCGGTTGCAGTTGGTTTGACGGGGTCAGCCACTGCCATGCGGTTTTTCCCGAAGAAAGCGTGAGGCCACCGCGGCCGAGCAAACTCGCACGTTGGCTGGGGCTCGCGCCCACCGCGGCAGACTCCGAAGGCCGTCTGCGATCGGCTTAGTATCTATTCATTGGGGTGGATCGATTGTGGGGGCTTCCAAATCGGGCGGGCACTTCATTCAAGACGCCGTCTGGATTTGAGGCCAGCGGCCAACGACCTGACGCTGATGTGATGCGCTCACGTCTGATGTCGGCGGCCGCACACAAGCAAATGGCGGAAGGGGTGAGATTCGAACTCACGGTGGGCTTGCACCCACGCCGGTTTTCAAGACCGGTGCCTTAAACCACTCGGCCACCCTTCCAGCATTGAAATCATTGGAGAAATCGCGGTGCGATGTCTCCAAAAGACCAGTTTGCTACCATTTTGGTGCCCGATCGCTTTGGGCCGCGGCGCTATGTGCACCGAGGAAGCCAAAAAGGGAAGACACTTTGCCCGACATCGTCCCGACGCCGTGCCTAACTGTCGGCTCGCGATCTTGAGCTCCGCTGAAACAGCTTCGACACCGCCTGACGGATGGATTCCGCGAATAAAGCCGGCGCCAGGGCCAGGGATGAGTTGGCCCGGTGGATCAAGGTCAGCGGATGCGATTTCAGCGAACGGTCCAGAATACGGACATAAGTCAGCCTGTTCTCGCGCACCTCTTCCGACACGTCGGTGGCACTGAGAAACGTCACGGCCCGGTCGTGGATGGCAAGATACTTCATCAGTTCGATTGAATTGGTCTCAAAGGCCGCCTGCATCGTCACCTTCGAGCCGATGCAGGCATTCTGCATCAGGCGATAGATCGATAAGGTCTGGTCGGCCATCACGATCGGATAGTCGCAGCACTGTGACAGGCGTACACCGGGCAAACCCGCCAGCGGATGGTCGCTGGCGACAATGGCCCCAAGCCGCGCGTCGAACACATCCATGATGTGAAGGCTCGGGTCGGTGCGCATGCTGTAGCCCAGTCCGATATCGGCGTCGCCTTGCTCCACAGCCTTGAGGATGGCCTCACCCAGAAGACTTTTCACGATGATCTTCATGCCGGGGTGCTTCTTCTTGAATTCCACGGCGAGTTGCGAGACGACGCCGCTGGCAAGGCCGTTCATTGTCGCAACCTTTATGGTGCCCCGCGACAGCCCTTGCAGTTCAAGAATGCGCGTCTGTACCTGGTCGTGGTCGCGCAGTGTCTGCCGAACATGCGTGATCAGCACTTCGCCGGCGGAAGTCAGCCGCAGGCCGCGCGGCAGACGCTCGAAAATCTGCGCCTGCAGACTTTCTTCGAGTTCGAGGATCTGGCGGTTGATCGAGGAGGAGGCGACGTTAAGCTTTTCGGCAGCTTGCCGGATTGAGCCGGAATTCACCACCTCGTCGAGATAACGCAGCAACCGGGAATGCAACATCGGGCAGCGCCTCTCGCAAAACTACTGCTCTCTTTTTCGCATCGCGATGCTCGAAAATCAATGCTTTTAGAGAGCCCTCCGCCGAGCTTGAGTCAGTGGTATCCGATGCGCGGGCCTCAAGGAGGACCGTGTGGGACTGGAGGAGCCGATGAACGTCGAGGTCCGGAATTCGCAGATTGCGCAGAAAAGCCTGCCGATCATCGATATTTCCGCTTTTCTTGATGGCGACTTCCCAGCCCGCCAGGCGGTAGCGCAGCAAATTCGGCTGGCCTGCCTCGACAAGGGCTTCTTCTATATTTCCGGGCACGGTGTTCCGGAAACGCTGATCGACGACACGATCGCGCAGGCCAAGCGGTTCTTCGACCTGCCGCTCGACGCCAAGATGGCGCTCGACAAGGCAACCTCCAAAGCCAATCGCGGTTACGAGCCGATGTCCGGCCAGCGTCTCGAGGCCGGCGCGCCGCCGGACCTGAAAGAGAGCTACTTTGTCGGCGGCGAATTGCCGCCTGACGATCCGCGGTTGCTGCGCGGCCAGTTCGGGCGTGGTGCCAACCAATGGCCCGCCGAACTGCCAGGCTTTCGCGAAACGCTGCAGGCCTATTACACCGCGATGACGGAACTTGGCGGTCGCATCAACGGCGCCGTCGCTTTGTCGCTCGGCTTGCCTGAGAACTATTTTGCGACTTTCTATCAGGAGCCGCTGAACACGCTGCGCATGATTCACTACCCGCCGCAGCCGGCCAACCCGCACCCTGATCTGAAAGGCTGCGGCGCGCACACTGATTTCGGCGGCCTGACGTTGCTGCTTCAGGATTCCGCTGGCGGCCTTCAGGTCTGGGACGAAAGCGCCGGCGCATGGATCGATGCGTGGCCGGTGCCGAACACCTACGTCGTCAATCTCGGCGATTTCATATCGCTGTGGACCAACAACACCTATCGCTCGACGATGCACCGCGTCATCAACACGTCGGGCCGCGAGCGCTATTCGGTGCCGTTCTTCGTCAATGGCGATCCGGATTTCGAAGTGTCATGCATTCCCTCGTGCCTCGCGCCGGGGGAGACACCGAAATTTCCGCCCACCACGATCGCCCATCATTTCCAGGCGATGTACAGCAAAACCTATTTGCGCTGATTGCCTCGACAAAAAAGGTGCATTGAGACATGCTGATCTACTCGCCGCCGAAGCCCGCGACCTCCATTCCGGTGATCGACCTCGAACAGACGTTCGAGGGCGGAAGCATTGCCCGGCAAAAGGCCGCCGACGCGATCCAGACCGCATGCCGCCAGACCGGCTTTTTCTATGTCGCCAATCACCGCGTCCCGGCAAAGCTGATCGAAACCCAGTTCGCTGCCGCCAAGCAGTTCTTCGACCTGCCACTGTCGGAAAAGATGGCCATTCACATGAAGAAATCGCCGACCACGGCCGGTTACGAGCCGATCGGCGGCCAGACGCTCGACAGCCAGGATGACAAATCGGAGAAAGCGCCGCCCGATCTGAAGGAAAGCTTCTATTGCGGTCTTGAAACCGAGCCCAACGATCCGCGCTTTCCCAAGCCGGTCCGCGGCTACGGCCACAATCAATGGCCCAACCTGCCGGGATTCCGCGAGCAGATGATCACTTACTACGCAGCGGTGAGTTCGCTCGGCGCGCATCTCTTGACGCTGCTGGCGCGCTCGCTGGAAATGCCGGAAGACTGGTTCGCCAAATTCCACGCGCCGGCCTCGGCGACCTTGCGCATGATCAAGTATCCGCCGCAGGCTGCGGACGCGAAGTTCAACCAGATCGGCGCCGGCGCGCACACCGACTGGGGTGGCATCACCATTCTGGCGCAGGATGATGTCGGCGGCCTGGAAGTGCAGACTGTCGATGGCACCTGGATCGAAGGCCGGCCGATTCCCGGCGCTTTCGTCATCAATCTCGGCGACCTGATGGCGCGCTGGACCAATGGCATCTACTCGTCGAATGTCCATCGCGTGAAGAACAACAACAGCAACAGGGACCGCTATTCGATCCCGTTCTTCTACGGGCCTTATCCGACCAGCACGATCGAGGCGATTCCGAGCTGCGTCGGCGAGGGGCAGGCGCCGCGCTTTGCCACATGCACGGCGGCCGAGCACATGCAGGAGATGTTCCGCCGTTCCTACGGCTACACGCCGCAGACCGCAGCATGAGTACGAGTAAAGTTTCAGCGCGCCTCGCTTACGCCAACGTCTTTGCCGCCGATATCAACGCGCTATCGCAATTCTATAGCAAGCTTCTCGGCTTCCCGTTGATGCCGGAGCGCTCATCGCCGATCTATCGCTGTCTCGATGCCGGTGGTGGTCTCGAACTCGGCTTCAACGCGCCGCTGGCTTACGAGTTGCTCGGCGTCGCCGGACGAAAGCCGGACCATGAGGGCCGCGTCAATGTCTACCTGACCTTCGAAGTCGCATCGGTCGCGGACGTCGACAATATCGCGGAGAGCGCCGTCACGCTGGGCGGGAGCATCGTGAAGCCGCCCTACGACACGTATTACAACGCGCGACAGGCGGTGCTCGAGGATCCGGAGGGCAACGTGTTTCGCATCAATCACCGCAAGGGGCCGCGCCTGCCGGCCGAGGAGGTTAGCAATCCGCCGTGGGCGGCGAAGGCATAAGACGGTGATGGCATGAAATTTGCTGGTTTACCGGTAGGTTATTTGAACGAACGAACGTCATGAGCGAGCCGCCCGTTATCAGTTTCGACAATGTCGAGCAGGTCTTTGTTGACGACAAAGGCGCTTCGGTTGTCGCGTTGAAAAATCTCTCGCTGTCCGTCGGTCGGCACGAATTCATCGCCATTTTGGGGCCGTCGGGCTGCGGAAAGTCCACTTTGCTGCGGCAGCTTGCCGGTCTGATCAAGCCGACGCGCGGCACCGTCTCCATTTACGGCATGCCGGTGACACAACCGCGCGACGACACCGGCATCGTGTTCCAGCGGCCGACCTTGTTGCCATGGTTCGATGTGCTCGGCAACGTCACTTTCGTTGCCCGTCACAAATACGGCCGTGTCACCGCCGAAGACAAGGAACGCGCGCACGAACTGCTGAAGCTGGTCGATCTCGACAGCTTCGCCGGCGCCCGCATCGACCAATTGTCCGGCGGCATGCAGCAGCGCGTGGCGATCGCCCGCGCGCTGCTGCTCGATCCGGACATTCTGCTGATGGACGAGCCGTTCTCTGCGCTCGACGCGCTGGCGCGCGACGAGATGAGCTTTGAACTTCTACGCATCTGGACCGAACGGCCGAAAACCGTCGTCTTCATCACTCATTCGATTCCCGAGGCGGTGCTGTTGGCGGACCGGATTGTTGTGATGACACCTCGTCCGGGCACCGTTCGCGAAATTCTCACCGTTCCGCTGCCCCGTCCGCGCTCGCTCGAAACCTTGTCGGATCCGCGCTTTAATGAACTCGCCAATCACATCCGCTCTCAGCTCTTCACGCGCCGTGCGGCCTGAAGCAGAAGTCGCGGGCCCGACCGTGTCGCGGTGGCTGGCCGCGCTGGCCTACCGCTTTGCGCCGCTGCTCGTCTTCGTCGGCGTCATTGCCGTTTGGGAAGCCGGCTGCCGCCTGCTCGAAGTGCCGTCATTTCTTTTGCCGGCGCCGAGCATGATCGTGAAGGGATTTCAGGAGCAGGAACTCAGCACCTGGGCCGCTCACACCTGGGCGACATTGCGTGTCGCCATCATGGGCTTCATTGTCGCGGTCGCTGTCTCGATCCCGCTCGCGATCGGTCTGGCGACGTCGAAACTGATGTCCCGCGCCGTCTATCCGCTGATCGTGGTCATTCATTCGATGCCGATCGTCGCGGTTGCGCCGATCATCGTCGTCACAATGGGAACGTCCGACCTGCCGCGCGTTGCCATCACCTTTCTGATCACCTTCTTCCCGATCGTGGTGACGACGACGGCGGGCCTCCTGGCGACGCCACCAGAACTGATCGAACTGTCCCGGTCGCTGCGCGCCGAATGGGCGCGCGAGACCTATCACATCCGTCTGCCTTTCGCGTTGCCTTACATTTTCAGCGCGCTGAAAATTTCGACGACGCTCGCCGTCATCGGCGCCGTGGTTGCGGAATTCGTTTCGGCCGAGAAGGGCCTCGGCTACATGATCCAGTTCACGACATCATTCTTCAAGATCAACCAGGCCTTCGCGGCACTGACGCTGCTTGTGGTCATCAGTCTCTGCTTCTTCCAGTTCATCGCGCTTATGCAACGCATCATCGTTCCGTGGGCGCGGGAGGAAGTCGGGAAATGACGTACCGCGCGGACTTCTTGACCGCTGCCGCAAAGGCAGCGCTCCGCTCTTTTAATGGTGCTGGTTCTTGCATGCGCCAGTCTTTTGTATCGTTCGATACCGTCACCTTAAATCCCTGCCGGGACACACGACTTCGTAGCACTGGAGGTTGAAATGCGTTTGATGAGCGTTGGTCTGGCCATTGGCATGGCTCTCGTGTCCGGCACCGCCGGTCTCGCGGCCGACAAGGTGACCATGCAGTTCGGCTGGGTGCCGGGCGGCGATCGCGCGGCCTATTACATTGCCAAGGAAGCGGGCCTGTTCGCGGCTGAGGGCCTCGACGTGCAACTCCTAGCCGGCAAGGGCTCGAACGACGCCATCACCAAGGTCGCGACCGGTGTCGCCGATTTCGCCGAAGGCGGCCTCGATGCGCTGCTGCGCGCCAAACTACAAAACAATGTGCCGGTGACGGCCGTGATGCCGGTCTATACCAAGGCGCCTGACGCGCTGGTGACGACGCCCGCTTCCGGCATCAAGTCGCTGAAGGACGTAACCGGCAAGAAGGTCGCGACGTCGCCTTTCACCTCGTCGAACGGTCCGTGGCCTTTCCTGCTGCAGTCCATTGGCGTCGATCCCGACAAGGTGCAACTGATTAAGGCGGATCCGAATGCGCTCGCGCCGATGCTCGCGACGGGTCAGGTCGATGCGATCATCCAGTACGTCACCAATGCGCCGGCCACCACCGCGATCCTCAAAGAAGCGAAGAAGGACATGGTGATGCTGCCTTGGGCCGAATATGGCCTCGCCGGCTATTCGAGCTCGGTCTTCGTGTCGAATGCCACCCTGGCGAACAAGCGCGACATGGTCGTGCGCTTCACTCGCGCCCTCAAGAAGGCCGAATTGATGATGCAGGCCGATCCCGAAAAGGCGGCCGCCGCCGTCAAGGCTTCGGTTCCGGAAATCGATCTTGCCATCACGGCCGCGCTGGTGAAGGCGACGCTGCCGCTGATGTTCAACGACCAGACCAAGAAGGACGGCCTCGGCGTGTTCTCACCCGATCTCGTCAAGACGACGTGGGAATGGGTGGCGAAGCAGGAGAAGGTTCCGGTCGACAAGATCGATCCGATGTCCGTCGTCGATATGAAGATCACGCAGTAAGAACATGACGACGGCCAGTGACATCACCGACAAGGATCGCGCGTTCATGCGACGCGCGTTCCAGCTTGCCGAAGCGGCGGTGGAGGCGGGCGATCGGCCTTTCGCCGCCATCATCGTCGATGCGGACGGCAATATCCGAGCCGAGGCAACCAGCGTGCAGCGGAAAATGGCGGACATCACGGCCCACGCCGAGGTGACCGCCATCCGCAACTCCTGCAACGACATGAGCCGCGACGAATTCGCTGCCGCGACGATCTATTCGAGCGCGGAACCCTGCGCCATGTGCGCCGGGGCGATCTACTGGTCCAATCTCGGGCGGCTGGTGTTCGGCATCAGCGAAGGTCGCCTGCGCGACCTGCGCAATACCTCGCTGAAGAACGCCGCGTTACGCATGACCTGCTCCGAGGTTCTGGCGACCGGCGCGCATGAGACCACGATTATCGGCCCTGTACTGGAGGACGAGGCCGCCGTCGCGCATCAGATATTCTGGAAGCGCGACGCCGAAGCCGATCTCGCCAGAGGCAAGGAGTCCATTCTTTAAAGTGATTCCGCCGGCGACCGCGCCGGCGGCTGATGGGAGTAGAAGCAGTCAGCGCCACCGGCGCCGGTCATTGCTCCTTTAACCCGCGGCCTTCGGGCCGCAAGCGAAGAAGGAGATAGAACATGACGACCCAGACCAATGGCAGCTACGGCCTTGCCGAGCTGAACAAGGAAAAAGGCATCGGCGGCATCGGCGGCCTCAAGCAGCGCGAGGTGCCGCGCATCGACATGAGCCACTACGAGGCGCGCAAGGCCGAGATCGCCGACCAGCTCTGGAGAGCATCGACCGAGATCGGCTTCTTCCAGCTCGTCAATCACGGCATTCCGCAGTCGCTGACCGACGAAGCCTTTGACATGACGGCGCGGTTCTTCGACCTGTCGAGCGAGACCAAGGCGAAGTATCCGCTGCTGAAGGGCACCAACGCGGGTTGGGAGTTCAAGAGCCAGGTCCGCCCCTCGACCGGCACCGCCGACAACAAGGAATCTTACCAGATCACGCTGCCGCGCATGGCGAAGCTTTGGCCGTCGGGTGACGAACTGCCGGGCTTCAAGGCGACCATGCTGCTGTTCGAACGCATGAACTGGGCGCTCGGCATGAAGGTGCTGTCGTGCTTTGCGCTCAAGCTCGGCTTTGCGCCCGACTTCTTCACTGAAGCCCACGACCCGATGTCGCCGGAATATCAGAGCACGCTTCGCCTGCTGCACTATCTTCCGATGACCAATGCCAAGCCTGATGATTTCACCGGCTGGCGCGCCGGCGCCCATACCGATTTCGATTGCCTGACGCTGCTGCACCAGCGCACGGGGCAGGGTGGCCTGCAACTCTGCCCGGGCAAGGAGTCCGACGGCGAGTTGCTGTGGACCGATGTCGAGCCGCTACCGGGCGTCATCACCTGCAATATTGGCGATATGCTGATGCGCTGGAGCGACGACAAGCTGCAATCGACGTTGCACCGCGTGCGCATGCCGCGCGCGGATGAGTATCTCGGGCCACGCTATTCGCTGCCGTTCTTCTGCCAAGCCAACAAGGACGCGATCATCCAGGGGCCGGCCAAGATCTACGAACCGATCACGGCGCACGACTACCTGCAGCAGCGCATCGCCGCCAACTTCGCTGGCTGAGGGGGCATCGCGGCGACAAAGAAGGCCGAGCGGCAAACGAAGTTCTGATGACCGGGATGCTCCGCATCCCGGTCACGATCGTTCAGGTCCTGCCGTGGGGAGCCAAGCCGTCATTCAGCAACGAGATGGACGACCTTCATCCGGCGCGCTTTCAATTCCGCGATCAGCATAGGCAAGAGCTTCACGGTCTCCGGCTGGCTGTCGTGCAGGATGAGGATGCCGCGGTCCTGGCGGTCGAGAAGGCCGCGCAGGCGTTCGAAGGTTACGTTCGCCGGCTGGCCGCGCCAATCGGCCGGACTGATGTTGGTATTGACCACCGTGCCGTGATGCTCATGGACGAACGACACGAGCGCGGGCGTTGATTTGAATCCCGGAAAACGCACGAGGCGAGGGCGGTCCACCGCCGTGCCGTAGGCAGCTTTCTCAACGGACTCGTAGCCGCGCCGGATGTCGTCATTGGCCTCGTCGGCCGGCAGCTGGTTCAACTCGCGATGCGTGAACGAGTGGCTGCCGACAGTATGCCCGCGCTCGCGGACGAGTGTGGCGAGTTGAGGCTGGGCTTCGGCGCGCTTGCCGATCATGAAGAAAGTCGCTCGTACACATTCCTTGGCCAGGACATCAAGGATAGCGGGCGTCGTGCCTGGCATCGGACCGTCATCGAAGGTCAGGATGATTTCGCCATGCGCGAGGCCAAGTGCCGGATAGCCATGGCCAATGCCGATGGTTTGTTTCGTCGATATCGTAAGTGTGCGCGACGTGCCGAGCGCGCCTCCGTCGCAGGCGTACGCCGGGACTGCGCTCGCGATCGATCCGATAACCAAAAGCGCTGCGATTCTGCTTCGCATCATCGAAACATATCGCGCAAAAGGGCCGGTTTTGCGGCGCCTGGTCCACAATTGCGTCGCGATCCTTTGCCAGTCTCAAGACATGAACGTTCCACGGCGCACGTTTCTCGCGGGTCTTTCGTCGTTTGGCGTTGCCGCATTTGCAGGCTCCGGCATGGCGGCGCCTACGACGTTGAAGGCCGCCGCCGATAGCCGCGGCCTGATTTGGGGCGCGGCTGTCCAGCACGCACAGCTTAGGGAGGACACCGGGTTCGCCGCGCTGGTATCGCAGCAGTGTTCTTCGATCACTCCTGAGTGGGAGATGAAATGGGCGGCCATCGAGTCCCGGGAGGGCAAAAGGAACTTTGCCCGTGCAGACGCCATTGCAAAGTTTGCAAAGGATAACGGCCTCGGCGTGCGTGGTCATACACTGGTTTGGCATCGCAGTGTGCCCGAGTGGGCGCGTGACGGTCTCACATGGGAAGCCGTTGCGGCGCATGTGGAAGCCATACTGCGTCGCTATCGTGAAGCACCGTTCGCCGAATGGGACGTGCTCAACGAGGTGATCGAGCCGAAGGACGGTCGCGATGACGGCCTGCGCAACAGCCCGTTTCTCAAGGCGCTGGGCCCGGACTACATTGCGCGAACGCTGACGCTGGCGCGCGCCACGGCGCCAACTGTCAAGCTCTACATCAATGAATACAGTCTCGATTACAACGGTTCCATCGAGCGAGCGCGTCGCGACAAGCTGTTGCGCCTCGTTGACTCGTTGAGAAAGGCGAACGTTCCGCTCGATGGCGTCGGCATTCAGGGCCATCTTCGGATCGACAAGTCGCCGTTCTCGGCCGAAGCGCTGCGCAAGTTTCTTGCGGAACTCTCCAGCCGCAATGTCAGGATTGCGATCACCGAACTCGACGTGCGCGAGCAGAATCTCGACGTCCCGAACGACGAGCGCGACCGGCTCGTCGCCGCCGAGGTCAAGCGATACCTCGATGTCGTGCTCGACGAGCCGGCGGTCACCGGCATCACGGCTTGGGGCCTTTCGGATCGCTATTCCTGGCGCTCGCCGCCTGAACTCATCGCCACGGGTCGGCGTAATCGCGGCCTGCCGTTTGACGAGTCGCTCGCGCCCAAGCCGTTCAGGGATACAATTCTCGCGGCATTGGAGCGGGCCCCGGTACGTTGAGGCGCGCGGCGGCAACACGGGGCTGCACCAGCGGCGCGATGACAAGCGCGAGCGTCAGCGCGAAGGCGATGCTGGCGTAGCCAACCATGCCACTGAAAGGCGTCGCTTCGGTCATCCCTCGCAGCATGAAAAAGACCAGCAGCGCTGCTTCGTTAACCGCACCCAGCCGGTGCGCCTGCCGGAACGTCTGCCAGAGCGCATAGAGGAAAAGCGCGAGCAGGGCGATGCCGCCAGCGAACAGCAGCTCGAGATACATATTGTGTGCGTGCGCCGCGACGTGGAACAGCCGCGGGTCGAGCGGCAGGATCGCCAGTGCCGACGTGTACCCGTAACCGGTGAATGGCCTTTCCGCCCACATATCAAGCACCACCGACCAGATCGCGGAACGACCGGTGGCGCTGGTGATTTCCTCGGCGCGGCCCGAACGCGACAGCAGCGCGAAAATTTCATCGGAGAAGAAAACCAGCGCCGCCGCGACGACCATGCCGATCGTGACGGTCAGCAGTATCTTTGGAGCCGCATTTCTGCGGAATACGTATCCGACCCACAAAGCTGCGGCGAGCGCCATCATTGAACTTCTGTTGTTGCTGAGCACGAGACAGATCAGCGCGCTCGGAATGAGCGCCAGCGCGACCGAGCGGCCGAAAACGTCCAGCGAGCGATAATAGAGAATCGCCATGGCTGCGCCGAACGCGGCTATGAATCCGATGCCATTGGCGGAGCCGGTCAGGCCCTTCATGCGACCGATCTCACCGAAGCCGCCTTCCGCCGTCCAAGCCTGCATGACGCCGATCGACGGAATGGCGAAGTAGACGAAGATCGAGCCGGCACAGAGCAGGAGCGCCGCGCACATCATCACCTGCACCGCTACGCGCCGGGACAGCCACACCGACAGGTAGATCGCATAGAGATAGCAGGTCAGAAACAGTAGTGCGCAGGTCAGCGCGAACGGGACCTTGACCGCATAGAGCGCGCAGCCCATCAGCGCGGCAAAGAAGGCCAACCAAACAAAGAACAGGCGCGGAAAGCGCAGGCGGCCGATTGCGAAACTGTAGAACAGCGCGGTGGTGGCGAGGATCATCGCGAACGAGCCGAGTTTTCCTGCCACCTGAAAATCGATGCTCTTGTCGTCGTAGTCGCGAATGCGGAAGATTGCCGCGGCAACAAAAATATAGACCACCGCCATGACTGCGCCAAAGTGGCGCTCGCCGAGCGCGCCCTGCGCGACGGCGTAAAATCCGATCAGCGCAGCCGGGGTCAACGCCAGCAGGCCGAGCGCGGTCATGTCGTCTTCCACAAGCGGCATCGCCGCAACCGCCGCCGCGGCGCAAAGCAGACCGAAAGGCAGGACGAAGTAGACAATGCCAGGTCTGGTCGACGTCATCGGAGCGGCACCTGGGTCTCGGTGTCAGAGGTCTGCTGAATTAATGAGCACGGCAAAGTTCCACCCGTATAGTCACGCTACGCCATCACTGTGACCAGATTGCGGGACATCTTTCGCGATGAACATTGATCGATGTCGACATAGGCCATGGAACCGAGACCTCATATGTCGCTGATGCACAGCCTCAAGCAGCGGCTTGGCGGCATAACGGCGGTCTTGCCGCCTTCGCGACCGATCGTCTATCTCGATTACCCGGTTCACAACAATGTCGGCGATCTCCTGATCCATCAGGGCGCCGATGTGTTCCTTGAGGACTACAAATACGCCGTCCTCGGCCGCTTCAGCATGCACGATTTCACAAGGCGTGGTCGCGACGATGAGGCATCGCTTGTGCTGAAACCATCGGTGCGCGATCTCGACGCGCTGGTGAGGGGCGGCTGCGCGATCGTTCTCCATGGCGGCGGCAATTTCGGCGATATCTGGCCGCAATTCCAGATGTTTCGCGAATTGATCATCTCGCGCTACCCCGGCACGCCGATTGTCGTCCTGCCGCAGACTATTCATTTCGACAATGCCGTGCAGCCGGAACGCTCGGCGCGAATTCTGTCCGCCCACCGGCAGCTCCACATTTTCGTCCGCGATCGTGAATCGCTCACGTTCCTTCGTGAGGCGGGTGTCGGCGGCGAACTGATGCCAGATATGGCGCATCAGCTCTGGGGGCGGCCGGAACTTGCGGTGGCCGGCCCCGAATCCGGGACGCTCGTCGTTCGCCGGCGCGACCGCGAAAGCCGCAACGCCGCCGATGCCACGCAGTTCGACTGGGACGAACTCAACGGTGGCATCTCGCGGGTCACGCTGCGAGCGCTGCGAAAATGGCAGACCATCGACAATCCACTGCGCCATTGGGTGCCGAACTACGCCCTGTGGCGCCTCTATCGCGACGGCCTGGTGGCGCGCGCTGTGGCGCGCTTTCGGCCCTATGCCGTCATCGATACGGACCGGCTGCACGGCATGATCCTCGCCGCGTTGATGAACAAGCAGGTTCGCTATCGCGAGGGCAGTTACGGCAAGCTGCAGCGTTATGCGGGCCTATGGCTCGACGGGTCCGACCGGATCGGCACGGAGCGCACGCTTTCGGCGGCAGAATAGGGCAGGCCCAGACGTGTCGAAACGCCTGAGAACACAAGTGGTTCGCGCGGTGCCATGGAGCGTCGCCGAGAGCGTTCTCAACGGGCTTGCCGGTCTTGCACTCGTCTTCACGCTGGCCTGGCTGCTCACGCCGGCCGAAATCGGTCAAGCCACGGTTGCGCTTGCTATCGTGGGTACGATCGAGATTCTCGCACAGGCCGGGATGACCGAGGCCGTGGTCGGCGCGAAGTCAGCCGATACGCGCGCGTCCGATACGGCCTTCACCGTGGTCATTACTTTGTCCGTTGCCGCCGCGTTGCTCTGCTATCTGGCGGCAGACGCGGTTGGACGTTTTTACAACGAGCCGGAGATCGCACAGCTTCTGAAGGTCGCGGCGCTGATATTGCCCGTGAATGCGCTGCTTGCGGTACCGACAGGCCTGTTTCTGCGCAAAATGCGAGCCGCGGTCGTTACGCTACGCATGTCAGTGATGCGTATCGTTACCATCTTTGCTACGGCGCTTCTCGCCTACTTGCATTTCGGCGCATGGTCGTTGGTGCTGGGTACGCTCGCTGGCTCGGTCGCGACGTTGTTCGCGGTCGCGCCGGTGATGTCGCGCTGGCCCCGCTTTCGCTTCAGTTGGGAAGAGTTCCGCAGGCTGATCTCGTTTGGGGCGGCATTGAGCGTCGAACGCCTGTTA
Organism: Pseudolabrys sp. FHR47; assembly: GCF_005153485.1. Taxonomy (NCBI): domain Bacteria; kingdom Pseudomonadati; phylum Pseudomonadota; class Alphaproteobacteria; order Hyphomicrobiales; family Xanthobacteraceae; genus Pseudolabrys; species Pseudolabrys sp. FHR47. Next base: position 2,443,038 of record NZ_CP039740.1, on the reverse strand, counting down.
TGGGGTGTGATGACGCGGCTGTTCTGGCTCGTGATCGGTTACGTCCACGGCGCGACGATTCTCGGATATTTCCAGTTTGCACAACGGCTCATCGACGAAACCGCAAATCTGGTGCAGACCTTTGCGATCCGCTTCGGCCTGTCGTTTTTCGCGGCGCTGGAGCGGGCCGGACGCGACCCGGCTGATGCATTCCTCAAGGCGACGCGCCTCATCACCGCGGTTGCCGCGCCGATCTTCACGGGACTCGCTCTGGTCATGCCGGATCTGGTCGGCACGATCTTTTCGGCGAAATGGCAGCCGGCGGTGATCGTCGCGCAGGTTGCGGCGCTTGGCTGGGTGGTGGGCTTCAATCGCGTCCTCGTGGGTCCGGCGCTGCGGGCGCGTGGCCGGCAGGCCGGTCTCGTCTTCTACGCGGCGCTTGCCTGCGCCGTCTCGATCATCGCCGCCCTGCTGACTGCGGGCTACGGTCTGCCGGCCATTGCGGTCGCCTGGGTCATGCGTCACCTCGTCGGCGCACCGTGGAGTGTCTTCGCCATCCGGCGCTATCTCGGTATCCCGGTGGCGCGGCAGGTCGGCGCGGTGATCCGTTCGCTGACGGCAGCGGCCCTGATGGCCGCTGTAGTGATTGGCGTCGAAATACTGATGCAGGGGCAGGCGGCGCTGCCACGGCTGATTGCCGAAGTCGCGGCCGGGGCCGTCACCTATATTGCCGCGCTCGTTGTAATCGACCGCGCCACGTTGCGGTTGCTGCGCGACCTCGCCAGCGATCTTCGCGGGCTCAGAGCGCCGGCGCGGCAGCAGCCGGCCGAGTGATCTGCTCTCCAGAGCGATCGTGCGGCGACAAGGCGATGTCGTCGAGCCAGTCAAAGAATGCCGCTCCGTTCGTCGCCTCGAACTTGCGGGCGAAGACGAATCGCTTGCCCAGAAACGCCGGGGCGTCGTCAGCGGTCAGTGTCTGCGGATGGCCGCGCCGCGAACCGCGCATGTTGTAATAGCGCCGGTTGTCATTGACGAAACGAAATTCCGGTTCGTTCACCAGCACGGTCTGAACGAAACTTTCGTCAGGGATGAGCACGCGGCGCATGTAAGCGACAACGCCCGGATTTCTGTCGGTGAAGTCGAGCAGATAGTCGGCACAGCGCCGCCGAATCGTGTGCCAGTAGCTGCCGGCGTAGCAGCGGAACCGGTCGGTGAACGGGATTGCCGCGGCGCGACGTCCAAGTAGCAGGCCGTAGGCCGTATTGATCCGGTACGGAGCGTCAAGCCGATCGAATGCCACGCGTGGCCATTTCAGCGCAACGCGTTCGATCACGCTCGGCCTGTCCTTGATCTTCCTATACTGGAAGTAATAGCGCCCATAGCCGTGTCCCGGCGGCCAGCGCATCGGCGACATTCGGTCCGCGTTCTGCTGCACGGCGTCAAAATGATGGAGAAAACCATCATGTTCCGAGGCAGCCAGTTCGGCGGCGAAGCCGGCGAGCGAAGACACAGGATAATCCTGCCCGCTGAGATTGGTCACCCAGTCGTAGTCGATGTTCTCGCGCGCCCAACGCAGCGCGGCGAGGTAGCCGTCGACAATTTCAAAGTCGCCGCGCCCCCCTTTGCCTTCGATAATATGGACATGTGGATCGTCGCCAAATGTCGAGGCCGGCAGCGGCGCGGCGCGGAAGTCGTGGCTGACAAGAACCTGACAGTTCGGGCAGCCCATGCGCAGCACGCGAGCGAGTCGCGCGAGTTGCGCCGGCTCCTTGTGGCTCTGGATCAGGAACAGAGGTCGCATCGGTCCTCGTGTCAGTCGAAGGCGCCGGCGGCAGCAAGCTTGGCTTTGGTCGCCTCCGCGTCGCTGAAGCGGCCGTAGGGGCCGACCTCGATGTCCTTGCGGATGATTTTTGCGGGATTGCCGACGACGACGCACCGCGGCGGCACGTCTCTGGTCACGACGCTGCCGCTGCCGATGACACTGCCGTCGCCTATCTTGATGCCCGGCAGGATTATACTGCGGGCGCCGATGAAGCAGTTCCGGCCGATATGCGTATGCAGATAGAGACCGCGCGTCATATCGTGAGCCAGAATCGCGGCGTCGAACGCGATATAGCTCCAGGCGCCGATATGCACGCCCGCCGGATAGGTCTTGTCGAAGCGGGCGCTCAAGGAGAAAGAGGCGGTGGGGTCGATGTCCATGCCCCACACCCGCGTATAGTAAAATGTCTTGGCGCGAACCAGCGCGCGGCGCAGCCAGCCAAATGCATTGAGACTGCGTTGCCTTTGCCGGCGTGGAGACCGCGCCGGTGCAGTTTGCAAGGTGTCGGCGTTGTTAGTGAGCATCGTGCCGCTTCTTCAGGATCACGTTCGGGCCGTCCGAAAGGACGAATGCAGGATTGGCGCTGAGGAATTCCCGGGTCGCCTGCGCGCAACCGCCATAGTCGTGATAGTCGTCGAGCAGAATAAGTCCGCCAGCGGTCAGGCGTGGTGCGATCCGCTCGAGGCAGAATTTCACCGGGTCATACCAGTCGCAATCGATATGACAGAAGGCAACGCGGCCGAGATCGGTGCGGGGCAATGTGTCCTCGAACAGTCCCTTCACCAGAGAGATCGTTTGTCCGTCGACGGAGAGGCCATTGCGATGGAAAGCCTTGACGACGTCATCGTAGAGATTGTCGCGGTACCCGTAATAGCGGTCGCCGCCGATCCCCGTGGCCCGTCCGCTGGCGATCACCTCGTAGCGCTGCTTCGACTTCGCGTCGTCCTTGCCGGAGACCGGAGGTGGAATGAGGCCGAAGACGTCGAAGCCGAAAAAGCGACGCCGTGCCGTCGCGGCCGCACTGGCGATCATGATGGCTGAGCCGCCGAGCGCTACGCCGAACTCAACAAAGACGCCGTCTTCGGCCGCGGCTTGTCGCAGAGCTTGATCAAGCCGCAGCAATTTGGCGTCGGACAGATAGGTCAGCTTCTGTTTCTTCACCGTTCGAGCCAGCCTGCTTAGCCGCAGCGGGGCCAGCTGATTGACGATGCGTCCAAAGAGTGATTTCGAGCGGGGCAAGGACGCGGCGTGATCCGAGTGGGTGCTCATGCTCCACCTCGCATGGTTTGGCACGATTTCGCCGAAAGTGCAGGCATCATCACCGTCAGCCCGATGGTTCTGGCTTGGCGCTGTTCGCCGGACGTGAAGACCCGCGCGGTGCCGCGCGGGAAGCGCCGGCAAAACTGGGTCAACGTGGCGGCCGCCGCCATCATTGTGTTCTGCCGCGGTTCGATGGCGATCAGACCGGCTTTGAGCACATAGGCGTCTTTCACGTTGGGCAGTTCAAGCGTCCGCTGACAGACCCTGAAGAGGTCTTGGTAGAGCCGCGCCGGCTTGGTGAGAGCGCCGGCCATGCCCTGTAGAATGTAATCACGGCTTTGGGCGCATCCATTAGCCGCCTCGGCGCCGCCCGTGCAGAGCGCCAGCAGCAGGGTCGCGAGCGATGCTGCGGCCGGCCGCATCACGTTGCCGACTCCGTGGCGCCGGCACGCGGCTGTCCGAGGTAGGAATACGGCGTAATGTACGAGCTGCTGCGGTAGTAGTCGTAGTCGCGGAGCCTTTCCATGTCGACGCGGGTCAGCACGGTGCCGAGCAGATGCCCCTCCATGAGAGCCAATGTTTCGAGCGCCTGCGCCACGACATCGCGCGGAGTGGCATCCCAGCGGATGGTCAGCAGCACCCGGTCGGCGATTTCGCCCAGTGCCCGCGCGTCAACCAGCGGCACCAGCGGCGGCGAATCGATGACGACGTAGTCGAAATGCGTGCGCAGACGCTCGAGCATATTGCGCATTGCATCGGAGAAGACGAAGTCGTTGGCCGCGCCACGCGGCCGAGGCGGCGAGGGGAGCACCGCGAGCCCGGTCGGGCGATCAATGAACAAGGCCTTTTCGATGGGCGCCTCGCCGAGCGAGACCTCGACGACTCCCACTTTCGCCTGCGGACAAAGCGAGCGGCTCATCTCCGGGTTGCGCAGGTCACCTTCGACCAGAATCGTGCGCTGGCCGAGCGCGGCGATCGACAGGGCGAGATTGGTGGCGAGCGTCGTTTTGCCTTCGCCGTCGATCGAGGATGTTACCACGATAGACTTGGCCGGTCCGTGCCGCCCCGCGCGCTGAACTGCCAGCCGTACCGCGCGTACAGACTCCGCGAATAGCGAGGTTGGCTCGTCAAGCACGTAGCGCATCAGCGGTGGCTGCATCGCCGTGGGCAGGAGTTGCGCGGCATTCGGATCGTAATTTTCGAGGGCCGCCCGCCCTCTGTTGGCACGGTTCGAGAGTTCCCGCGTGCCGATGACGGGGATTGCGGCCAATGTCGGGACGCCCGTCAATTCTTCCGCGTGCCGTAACGACTTGACGCGATGGTCCGCGCTATCGAGCAGGAATGCGAGCACGCTGCCGAAACCGATGCCGAACATCGCGGCCGCAGCAAGAATCAGTGTGCTTTTCGGGAAGGAAGGCTGGATCGGAACATCGGCCCTTGAAACCAGACGCGCGTCCGGCAATTCGAGAGTTTCCTGCGCGCTGGTTTCCTTGTAGCGGGCGAGGAAACTTTCGTAGAGCGTGCGGTTGGCGTCGGCCTCTCGCTGCAGTTCGCGCAGCCGCACTTGTTCGAGGCTCGACTCATTCGAAGCATTCTTCAGGTGCGAAAGGCTCTTTGTCAGCGCGTCTTCGCGAGATTGGGCGACCTTGTACGCTTGACGAGTGCTTTCGAGGATGCGCTGCACCTCCTCGTCAATCAACTTTTTCGTTTCTCTCAATTGCGCTCTGGCATTCACGACCAGAGGATGCTGTGGCCCATACTTGCTCGACACGTCGGCGAGGGTCTTCGCCACGTCGGCATACTGGGTGCGAAGCCGGGTGATCAGATCGGATGCGAGGGCCTGTTCCATCGTGCCGGGGTCGGTCTTGGCCTCGACAATGGACTCGACTTGCTCGAATTTGGCACGTGCTTCGGCGGTTTGCACATGCGCGTCGATCAGCTTGTTGTTAAGGTCGGTTAGCTGCTGGTCGTTGACCGTGACGCCTTGAGTAATAGTGAGGTTATTCTTTGCGCGGTACTCCTCGACGGCGCGGTCGGACTCCTGGACCTTGGTCTTAAGCGCCTGAAGCTGCTGGTCGAACCACTTTGCGGCAATCTTGCGGGTGTCGAACTTGCTCTGAACCTGCTCTGCGAAATAGGCTTCGGTCACGGCATTGGCGATCTTGGCGGCCTTTTCCGGGCTTTCCGAGGTTGCATTGATATTGATTACGAAGGTGGCTCCGTCACGCGCCACTTTCAGCTGATTTGTCCCCAATTGCGAAACAGCCTTTGCTTCTGCGACATCTTGGGCGTCCTGTTGGGCGGCCGTCGGGCGCGTCGGAGTGAACAGACGCATGATGGGCGCTAACAGGCTTGTGCGCCTGCCGAACTCCGGATCGTCGGCGAGGTTCAACTGACCGACCACGCGCCGTAGTACGGCAGGCGATTGCAGAAGAACCGTCTGACTGTTCACGGTCGCTTCGTCGCTGGTGGGGTTGGAAGACTTCTGCTGGCTGGCGTCGTTCTCGGCAACACTCGACCGACGGGGATCGATGAGCACGGTCGCCGTCGCCGTATAACGGGGCGATACCAACGTGATGAACAACATCGCCGCAGCGACGAATGAAAATGTCGTCAATGCAATGATGCCACGGCGGCGCTTGAGCACGCGAAGGCCATCGCGAAAATTCTGGGTATAGTTCGCTATCATATCAGGTGAGGGCGGCGTAGGCTCGTGCGAGCCGCTACGTGCATGAGACACCGACACGTGTTGAAGCATCGAATCCACCCGGGAACTCGTCCCGCCCCTGTCACGCCACGTAACGGCGCGCCCTCCTACAATCGACGCCATCGCATGGCGACCGCGAAACTCACTCACCCCGATCTGCTGGCCAACAGCAGGGCCATAGATTGGTTCCTGCGCTGCAGCATGAAAACCGATTGCGTCAAAGGCGCGGCGATTGAGTGTCGAAATCGGCATTGCTGTTAGTGCATCAGTTTTCATCGCGTTGCTCGCCATAAATGGCGAACCAATGTGCAGATGGCGTGATTGGAACAAACTGATTCATCGAGTCATCGTGCTCGTTGGATCGCTCTGCAATCTACGCCGTAATGTTTTCACATAGAGCACCGATGCTGTCGCGGCCGCGGATCATCAGAGGGGCGTCAAATGAAACTTGTTCTGATTTCAACATCGAATATCGAGTCCGGTCGTGTCGATGTGCTCGAGCGGATGGTGAGCAGTGTGGAGAGGGCGGCCACTGTGCTCGACAAGCGCGTTTCAATCAGAATCCTGCTGTTGCTGCAGAAGTGCCCCGAGTATCGTTACTGGGCGCTCAGCAAAAGCCTGCCGCCCTTCGTGCAGGCGATTCCATCCACCGACGCGCTGTCGCTGTCGGCGGCGCGTAATCTGTTGCTGTCTTACGCCATCTCGAATGGCATGATCGATTCCGCAACTGTCGTGGGGTTCCCGGACGACGATTGCTGGTATCCCGCTGGGGTTCTTGAGTCCGTCGCCCATGCTTTCGCAACCACGCCGGAGCTCGGCCTGTGGTTCAGCAAGTATTCGTCGACGCCGGTTCCGATCGTCCATGTCGGCGCCGCCACACGGGCGTCAGCACGGGATGTTATTCGGGAAATATCGTCCAATACGATGTTCGTGCGCGGACGCGTGCTGCGTTCCGCCCCGGTATTCGACGAAAGTCTTGGCGTTGGCACGGTGAATGGAGGCGGGGAGGACACCGAATTCGGGCTTCGTGCCTATTTGTCGAGCGCACAGTCGCTTTATGTCCCGGCAGCCGTCATAGGCCATCGTGACAAATCTCCGCAATTGCGGCCCAAATATTATCGTGGCGGTTTGATCGCGTTGGCGCGCCACGCCAAGCAGCAGCCGCGTATCGGCGTCGAGTTTGCACGCAAGCTTGCCGTCGGCGTCTGGCTGGTGGGCACCCGCCAGCTGCCCGTGGCCGCGTTCCGCACGGCGGTTAGTGCCGCGCTTAAGTCCCGCCAGTCCGCCGCTGCTTGAACCCAAAAACAGGAGAAGTCCGATGATCGATAGGTCGTGTGTGATCGTCGTCGAGAATCTGCCTGTGCCGATGGACCGCCGGGTCTGGCAGGAAGCGCTGGCACTGCGCCAGGCCGGCTGGACGGTCTCGGTCATTTGCCCGACGAATGAACGTCATCCGGAGACTTACGAGGAACTCGATGGCATCGCGATTTACCGCCATCTGCTGCCGGTCGAGGCACGCGGCCGCTTCGCTTTCCTGTTCGAATACGCTGCGGCGCTGTTTCATGAGTTCCGGCTGCTGTGGCGTGTCTGGCGCGAGCGCGGCTTTACTGTGATCCAGGCCTGCAATCCGCCGGATCTCATTTTTCTCGTGGTGCTGCCGTTCAAGCTCATGGGCAAGCGCTTCGTGTTCGACCATCACGATGTTTGCCCCGAATTGTTCGAGGCCAAGTTCGGTCGCAAGGGCATTGTCCATCGGGTCCTGCTGTGGGCCGAGAGGCTCACCTTCATGTCGGCGGATATGGTGATTTCGGCGAACGACACCTACCGCGATCTGGCGATCACGCGAGGCGGTCAGGATCCCAAGGACGTCGTCACCGTCTACAGTATTCCGGACAAGTCGCGCATCTACCGCTTGCCACCCGAGCCGAGCCTGCACCGGGGCAAAAAGTTCATTCTCGGCTATGTCGGTGTGATCGGCGACCAGGATGGCGTCGATCACCTTGTGTTGGCGCTTGACCACCTCATCCGCGATCACGACCTGCACGATTTTCATGCGGTCGTGGTCGGTGACGGACCGGCGCTGGCCTCGGCGCGGAAACTGGCCGAGAACCGCGGCCTGAGTGATTACGTCACGTTCACGGGCTATCTGAATGGCAAGGAGTTACTGCGTCAGCTCAATACGTTCGATATCGGCATCATCCCCGACCCGGTGAATGCCTATAACGACAAGATCAGCATGAACAAGGTGTTCGAATACAGCGCGCTTGGCATCCCGAGCGTTGCCTATCCGCTCACGGAGACGCGGCGCCTGCTCGGCGGCGCCGGCGTCTACGCGCAAGGAGAAACGCCGGCCGAGTTGGCGCACGCCTGCGCGACACTGATGCAGGACGATGTGTTGCGCATCCGCTGTGCCGACGAGGCGGCGCGGCTCGCTCAGCACGCATTCAGCTGGACGCGAGAGGCGGGCAAATATGTGGCCGCCTATGAGCGGTTGTCGCCATCGGCACCCGCACCCGAGGCGGTCAGAATTGAAAGGAAGCGTTGATCCCGATCACATGCTTTTCGTAGCTGTTGGTCAGGATGTTACTGTCGCGCTGCAGGTACCGGTAATAGGCTGAGGCCGATGCCCAATTGTTGAGCAAGCGTTTGAGGCGCAGCTCGGCGGCGTAAACATTGTCGTCGCGTGGGGTGCCCTTGAACTTGTCCTTCTCGTAGATCAGCAACGGCGAGAAGATCAGGTTCGGGCGGATTTCGTAATCGGCGCCGAGCTGGAACGAGGTGGCGAGCGCCGCCGTCGTACTGGTGTCGGACGTGGTCGTGACCACCTGTTCGGACTTGAAGTGTACATCCAGTTGCCGCGTCGGGCTCCACGTGAGGGCCGCGCGGTAGGTCGGTCCGGATATGTCGCCAATAGTCGCCGAGACGAAACTCTGGTTCAGATAGCCGGCGGCAATTTCACCTCTTATCAGATGGGTTAGTTCCAGGTTGATGCCGGCGAGGGCCCGATAGCCATTCGAATCCAGAGAGGCGGTTGGGGTCCCGCGCAAGTCCCGCCAGTTGTGCTCAAAGGCGGCGAACACCGCGGACTTTTCCGAAGATGCATAATCCACCCGCCCATGCGCGATGTAGACTTCGCCGTCGCGTGAATCCTGGTTGATCGTGGCGCCGTTGGCCGCGAGGACGGAGCCGTAGTCGTAACGATCGACGCGCGCGCCGCCCGAGGCCGTGAAGCGGCCGAATTGCTTGCGCAGGCTCACGTCGCCCGAAAAGAAGCCGTACGGCGTCGGCTCGATGGCGCCGGTCGGCGAGGTGAGAGAGCCGACCTGATCGTGCTGATAGGCCGCCTGAAAGCGGCTGAGCAGTTGGGTGCTGTGGTCGATATCGATGCGGCCATTGGCGCTGAAATCGACGTTGCTCTCGTTCAGGCTCGTGTTTCTTCGATAGGTGGTGGTGTCGGCGATGAGCCGCAGGTCGAGCGAATGCCGCTCCCACAGGCTCTGCGCGCGCAGGCCGCCGACGAAGCGCGAGGCAAAATCGGCTTGCTTATCGGTCGAGGAGGAAAAGACGTTGCTGTCATAGAAGCCGCCGGCAGTCACCGTCGGGTGAAACATCCAAGGACCAAAGCGAATGCCATGCGGCGCGTATTCCGGACGCAGGCGCGTTCGCACCGGCGTGTCCTCAGGCGCCACGGGATCGCGCGTTTCGGGCTCGGACAGGATCGGAAGCGGCGTTGATTCGAGTGGTCGCAGCGCATTCCAGGGCGGGGCGATCTCGCGGGGCGGATCGATAATGAACTGAGCCTGTGCATCTCCCGCGGCAAGCGCGACAAGAGCCGTTCCCCCGAGCAGGCAGGCAAGAGGTCGAGATAATTTGTGTTTGGCTGCCATCGAGCGGTGCGCGTGGGCGCTATTAGAAATAGCGCTCTGCAACCCGTAGATTGTCGCCCGGATAGACGCGGACTGAGCCTTCGACCGGGACAATTACTGTCTCGTTCGAGCCGGCTCGGCGCAGCAGCACCTTGTCCTCGTTGGCTCGATAGGTGAGGCCGCCGGCCGTCGCTATCGCGTCCGCCACGGTAAGACCTGGCTGGAATGGGTATATGCCCGCCTTTTTGACCTCGCCATGGACATAGAAGGGCGCATAAGTCGTGATCTCGACATTGACCTTGGGATCGTTCGCGACCTTGCCCCGCATGCGGGCCATGAGCGCATTCTCGAGTTGTGGCGTGGTCAGTCCGGCGGCCTTCACCTGTCCGACCAGCGGGATCGAAACGAAGCCGGCGCTGTTCACCTCATAATCGCCGTTCACGTCGGCGTCGCCATAGATCTTCAGTCGCACCTTATCGCCCGGTCCGAGGACATAAGGGCCCGCGGTCCCACGCGTCGGAGGCGGGCCGTAGCTAGAAGCCTGCGTGTCCTGATACGTCGCCGGCCCGCCGGTGCACCCCGCCAGAACGAATGTCGGCCACACGCACAATAGAATGAGACGCAGCTGAGCCATATTTGCCCCCACGCAATACAAGTTGTTACGCACATTCCCCCGGCTGACGATGCAAACGCAAAAATGGCGCTTTCGTTCCAGGTTGGCAAAAAAATTTAGGTCAGGAACTTGATGCTCGCGAGGATGATCACCCACGCCAAGAAATTGAGCAGCACGAAGCCGCCGCGCATTTGCGAAGCGCTGCACTCGTTAGGCCCAGCAATGCACTTGTTGAGCAAAGATCGAAACTTGGTCCGTTTTGCGGCCTCCATGGCGCAACCCCGCCTGATATCGAGGCATCAACAAAGCCATTCTGCACACAAAATGACACACATTATGTCAGTCGCTGTCGTGTGCCTGCCTAACTGTTTTCACATTGCACCGTCAGTTTGGTTGCACTGCACATACCGAAGAGGGCGCGATGAATTTTTCATTTGCGACTGATCGCCTGCGCCACGCAGGAAATGCGGCCACGCTGGAACGTTCCGAATCGCTTCTGCGGCGAGCAAGATCGCGAGACACGCTCGCGTTCAAACGTCGCTCGGCAAATGTCGGAGTTCGCTCGATTCCTGAGCCATCGCAGGCGATGCTTGCGACCAAGCGCGCGATCGATGTCAGTGGGGCTCTGTTCGGTCTTGTTGTATTTGCTCCGTTGTTCATCGGAATCGCGATCGCTATCAAAGTGACCTCAAAGGGACCGGTGTTCTTCCGGCAGAAGCGCTACGGTTATCACAATCGCCGGTTCTGGATTTTCAAGTTCCGCACGATGTACGCCGATCGCGGCGATGCGCGCGGCGTCCAGCAGACTGTCGGCAACGATCCACGCGTGACACCGATCGGGCGTATCCTGCGCAAGTCGAGCCTCGACGAACTGCCGCAGCTGATAAACGTTCTCAAGGGCGATATGTCGCTGGTCGGGCCGCGCCCGCATGTTCCTGGCATGCTGGCGGGCGGCATGCTCTACGAACAACTCACGCCATACTATTTCCAGCGTCACATGATGCGCCCCGGCATTACCGGGCTTGCGCAAGTCAGCGGCTTTCGTGGTGAAACGACCGTCGCATTGCCCGCGATCGAACGGCTTGATTACGACTTACGCTATATCGCGACCTGGTCACTCTGGCTCGATATCAAGATTATCCTCCGCACCGTGATTCGCGAGGTTACGCGCGGTTCGGGTGGCTAACTGCGGAGAACTACACCTTGGCGCTTTTGGCGGCTTTACGGAGCGCAGAGATCATGATGCGTGTCGGGCGTGACAAGGTGGTATTCTTCGGCACCAAAACTTGAGCGACCACTTCCGTCCGAGGCCGTACCTTGAGACGTACGAGACCGTGATCGCGGTTGTCCATCAGCCAGAACGGATCGACAATGGCGACGCCAGCGCCCGCTCGCGCGAGCGCGCAAGCGACAGACGACTGGTTGACCTCGAGCGTGATGCGGCGCGGTACACCCGCATCACGGAACGTCTTCTCGACCAAGACGCCGAGCGGAAGGCTGCGGCTGAACGAGATGAGCGGGTAGGATTCCAGATCCTTCGGCGTGACCTGCGACCGCGTGGCCAGGGGATTGTCGGGGTGCACGACGCAGATGAGTTCGGCGGAGCACAGCTCGAATAATTGCGCATCGAAATGTGACAGGGGGGACAGTACCAGCCCGAAGTCAACGTGCTCGTCAATCACGCTGTTGACGACACTGATATTGTCCATCGTGTGTATCGTGATCTGAACGTGCGGCCGGCTCTGCTTGAACGCGGCCACCGCCGTCGGCAGCAGGTTCTCCGCGAGCGTCGGCGTCGCCGCAATCTGGATCGAGCCGACCTTGGTATCCCTCATGTCTTCGAGCATGCGGCCGACGCGCTCGACGCCGTCGAAGATGCGATCGAGGTCGGTCATGAGCGCCGACGTTTCCATGGTCGGCTGCAGGCGCCCCTGCTTGCGCAGAAAGAGAGGGAAACCGGCGGCGCGAGTACAGTCGCGCAGCATCATGCTCACGGCCGGCTGGGAAATTCCGAGCGCGCTCGCGGCCCCGATGACCGAGCCATGCCGGGACACGGCCCGCACCACCTCCAACTGGCGAAAACTCAATGACATAAGGAATACTGATATAGATGTAAGTTGAGGTCAATTGACCTTATCTCACACGCCGGTAGCGTTCGAACCGTAAGGATAGAAAAGCCAAGCAGGGCGGGATCGAACGACACATCATGGCCAGTTCCGTGAAGATCACGTCTGTCGAGAGCTTCGTCGTCGCGCTGCCGTGCGATATGGGCGGCCCGCCGCCGCTGTTCGCCGGTAAGCCCTGGACGCATCTCGAAATCCTGCTGGTCAAGGTGACGACCGAAGACGGGCTCGTCGGCTGGGGCGAGGCGTTCGGACATGCCGCCATCCCCGCCACCAAGGCGGCGCTGGACACCATCGTCGGTCCGCTGGTGATTGGACGCGACGCCAGTGACATCAATGCCCTGACTCGAAGCATCCAGCACGCCACACATCTGCTCGGCCGCAACGGTCCCTTCGTCTTTGCCTTTTCCGGCATCGAAATTGCGCTGTGGGATCTGCTCGGCAAGCGTTGTGGCAAGCCGCTCTATCAGCTTCTCGGCGGTGGGCAGCGGACCGAACTCGACGCCTATGCGAGCCTGCTAGCCTACAGTAACCGGGAGGACCTGGTGGCCCGGAACACGGCCGCGGCCTGCGCCAGCGGCTATCGCCACATCAAGCTCCACGAGACGACGCGCGAAGCCGTGCTGGCTTCGAAAGAGGCCGCGCGCGCCAGCAACGCGCGCATCATGCTCGACGTGAATTGCGCCTGGTCGGTGCCGATGGCGCGTGACATGGCCGACGCCCTGGCCGATGACGACCTGATGTGGCTCGAAGAACCGGTCTGGCCGCCGGAGGACTGTCATGGGCTGGCGAGGGTCCGTGAACGCGGCATCCCGATTTCCGCGGGCGAGAACGTGGCCGGACTGTTCGGCTTCAAATCGCTGGTCGAGGCCGGTGCGATCGACGTTGCGCAACCAAGCGTGACCAAGATCGGCGGCGTCGGCGAGATGGTGCGCGTAATCAACTATTGCCAGTCGCAGGGCGTCGAGGTCGCACCGCACAGCCCGTATTTCGGTCCGGGCTTTATCGCGACGCTGCACATCACGGCGGCACTCATTGAAAGACCGCTGGTCGAGGTGCTCTGGCTCGAAATGGAGGGCAACCCATTCGGCTCCTGGGTGACGGCAACGAACGGTAAAGTACAGGTGCCGCAAGGGCCGGGGCTCGGCTGCGATCCCGATCTTGATTTGGTGGCGCGCTATGCGCCCGCCGCCGCAACATCCGGTCAGGTGAGCCGATGAAGATCGCCCGCGTCGAAACCCGTCCGGTCGTGGTGACGCTGAAGAAGCCGATCGGCACGGCGTTCGGGCAGATCAACACCTTCGGCTGCGTCCTGGTTTTCGTCCACGGCGACACCGGGGTGGTCGGCGAGAACCTCGTCTTCACGTTGAACAACCGGCGCACCAAAGTCCTTCGCCAGATGATCGACGAACTGGCGGATCTCCTCATCGGCCGCGACGCCGGTCATATCGCTGAGTTCTGGGCACGCGCCTGGAAGGATATCAATTTTCTCGGCCACAAGGGCGTACCGGTGGTCGGTATCTCCGCGCTCGACGGTGCGCTCTGGGACGCGCTCGGCAAGAGCGTGAATCTGCCGCTCTACCGCTTGCTGGGCGGCGCGCAGAGCAGGGTGCCGGCCTATCACAGCGGCGGCCTGTGGCTCACCAGCACCATCGACGAACTCAAGGCCGAGGCCGAGAGTTTTGTCGCGGCCGGCTTCAAAGCTATGAAGATGCGGATCGGCGCTGCCGACCCGGTGACGGATGCTGCGCGCGTGCGTGCCGTGCGTCAGGCGATTGGGCCCAAAATTCGCCTGATGGCGGACGCCAATCAGCAACTGAACGAAAACCAGGCGATCCGGCTCGGCCGGATGCTGGAGGAGTTCGATCTGACATGGTTCGAGGAGCCGCTGCCGGCCTGGGACCTTGACGGTCTAGCGCGGGTCTCGGCCGCCCTCGATACGCCGATTGCCAGCGGCGAAACGGAATATACGCGTTACGGTTTCCGGCGCATGCTCGAATTGCGTTCGGCGGACATTTTAATGCCTGACCTGCAGCGGGCCGGCGGCGTCAGCGAATTCATGCGGGTGGGGCATATGGCCGAAAGCTATGACGTGCCGGTGTCGAGCCATCTCTTTCCCGAAACCAGCATTCAGGTGCTGGGCGCTCTCTCGAATGCCATCTACCTCGAATACATGCCCTGGTTCTCCGAATTGTATCGCGAACAACTCGAATTCGAGAGCGGCGATGCCATTGTGCCTGAAAGGCCGGGATGGGGTTTCACGTTCAATATGGACTATGTTGAGCGGCTGAAAACTTGAAGTCTCAGCCGCTGCGATAAAAACGACGACCACAAAAAAACAAAGGGAGGAAGCCATGAAGATTACTCGCCGCGATTTCACGAAGGGTACGGCCGCCGCCGCCGGCGCCGCTGCTTTCGGGCTTGCCAGCCCGGCCATTGCGCAGTCCGGTCCGATCCGCATCGGCTGGCTCGCGGCCCTGACCGGACCAAGCTCCGCACCGGCCATCGGTTTCGACCGTGGCGTCAAGTTCGCCACCGAAACGATCAATGCCGCCGGCGGCGTCAAGGGCCGCAAGATCGAGATCATCACCCGCGATACGCAAGGCGACCCGACCAAGGCTGTCAACGCCACGCAGGAGATGATCAGCCAGTTGAAGGTCGATGCGGTCTGGGGGCCGACGAATTCGGGCGAGTCGCTGGCGATTACGCCGATCATGTCGCGCGCCAAGATGCCGAATATTCATCCTTGCGTGATTGACAGCCTGATCGACGAAAAGAAGTTCCCCAATGCTTTCCGCCTGTCGCCGTCCAATACGCAGTGGGA
The DNA here is from genome assembly GCF_005153485.1 of Pseudolabrys sp. FHR47. Lineage (NCBI taxonomy): Bacteria > Pseudomonadati > Pseudomonadota > Alphaproteobacteria > Hyphomicrobiales > Xanthobacteraceae > Pseudolabrys > Pseudolabrys sp. FHR47. The sequence continues at coordinate 2,427,844 of NZ_CP039740.1, read as the reverse complement.
TGACGCGGTACGGCGCTATGCGTTGCAGATCCTCAAGGCCAAAAAGGTCGCCGTCATCGGCGACACTACGGGTTACGGAGTCGCCGCACTGAATGCATCGGTGGCCGGGCTCAAGAAGGACGGTGCCGACGTGGTCTATCAGGCCAATATCGACGCCACGCAGCCGGATATGACGCCGGACCTGTTGCGCGCCAAGAACGCCGGCGCCCAAGCCATCGTCGTCTGGAGCACGTCCACTGGCATGGACGCGCGCCTTTTTAATACGCGCGCCAACATGGGCTGGGACGTCGCCTTCGTCGGCCATCCCTCCATGTCATCTGGCGAAATCAAGGCGCTGATCGAAAAGCCGGCCAACTGGGAGAAGGTCTACGCGGTCGGTTACCGGAGCTGCAGCTATGACGCCGGAGGCAAGCTGCCGCCGCGGAGCGAGGAATTCGTCGGAAAACTCAAGGGCAAGGTTGACCTCAAGGACACGCTGCTGTGGTGGGTCGCGGGTGGCTATGACGCCATCAACTTGATCGCCAAGGCGTTCCAGGAAGGTGCCGCGTCCCACGAGGACATCATCAAGTACTGGAACAGCGTAAAGAAGTATCCCGGCTATTTCGGCGAATACACATTCACGCCTACGGAGCACAATGGTTATCCGGGCCAGGACGTGGTGATGTCCGATGCCAGCAGCGCGAAGGATGGCACGTTCCGCCTCGCGCCCGGCTACGCATAAGGATATCGGCACACAAATGCTGGCCTCGATCCTGGCGTCAGGTCTCGCGGTGGGCGCGGTTTACGCGCTCATCGGCGTGACATACAACACGATGTTCTCGACATCGCGCGTCATGAGTTTCACCGCCGGGCAGCTTGGCATGCTCGGCGGCGTCTTCGGCTCGCTGTTCATGGTGCGGCTCGGTTTCCCGTTCATCCCGGGGCTGATCGCGACGTTGTTATGTTGTGCCGTGCTCGGGGTCATCACCGAGATCGTCGCCGTCCGTCCGGTGCTCAAGAGCCTGGATCAGCACCTTTACGTTCTGTCGACATTGGCGCTGGCGCTGATGATCCAGCAGGTCACTGCGATCGAGTGGAGCACCGAGCCGCAACCTTTCCCGAAGATATTCGCGATCGGATCGGGCATCTTCGACGAGAAATTCTGGCTGCCCATCGTCGCCTGCGTCATCACGCTCCTTGGCCTCGAATTTCTGTATCGACGAACACTGGTCGGCCACGCCTTCGTGGCGATTGCCGAGGACAATTTCGCCGCGCGCGCGCTCGGCCTGCCGGAGCGCAATCTGCGGATGGCCAGCTACGCTCTGGCCGCTGCGATCGGTGGATTTGCCGGCTTCGCCGGCGGCCAATTACTGCTGGCCTTCGTCGCCAACGGGCCGCTGCTGAATTTCTACGGCTTCGTCCCTGTCGCGCTGGGTGGGCTCGGCAACAACCGCGGCGCGGTGGTCGGCGGCTTCGCGCTCGGGCTGTTCCAGCAGACCGCCAATTTCCTCGTCGGCGGCATCTTCTCGTCGGTCGCGGTTTTCGTGATGTTCATCGTTGTACTGCTGGCGGCCCCGCAAGGCCTGTTCGGCTCGTCCTCGGCCCGGAGGGTTTGATGAAGGCCGACACGCAGGCTGCCGGGATTCCGGCCTCCCGGGCGCAACCGGCCTGGCGCGACACGGCAATCCATGTTTTGCCGTTCCTCGCGATCTTCGGCTTCGCCGCGATCGTCCCGATGGCCACCAACGATTACTGGGCGCTGATCGCCACGCGGGCGGCGATCTACTGGATGCTGGTGTCGGGCCTCAATCTGATCCTCGGCTTCGCCGGTCAACTCGCCATCGGCTATGTCGCGCTGTTGACGCTCGGAGCCTATACGACGAGCGTGCTGGTGAGCAGCAATGTGCTGCCGCCGATGCCGCTCTTTGTCGCCTTCGGCGTCGCGGCGCTCTTCGGAGCGATTTTCGGTGTCATCGTCGGGCTTCCGGCCCTTCGTCTGCGAACCTTCTACTTCGCCATGTCCACGCTCGGCTTCGCGACGATCGTCACGCAGATCGCGCTCGCGTGGCAGAGCGTCACCGGCGGCGGGATCGGCTTGCCGGGCCCCGAATTTCCGGCGCCCTTCAACACGACCAAGGGCTTCTTCTACTTCTGCCTCGGTTGCGCCGTACTCGGCACCTGGATGACCGCCAATGTGGCGCATAGTCGCTTCGGCCGCGCTCTGATCGCCATCCGTGATGCCGAGGTGGCGACGGAGTCGCTTGGCATTTCCAAGCCTAAAATGCTGATCTCGATCTTCCTGCTGGCTGGCGCCTTCGCGGCGTTTGCCGGCGGGCTGTTCGCAACCCTGCAAACCTACATCACACCGGAAGCCTTCAGCTTCGATCTATCAGTTCTGTTCTTCATCGCCATTCTCATTGGCGGCCGTGGCTCGATCCTCGGGCCGCTGCTGGGAACCATCATCCTCACCTTGCTGCCGGAGTTCGCCGCGCCGCTCGCAGCCTGGTCGACATTCCTATATGCCGTCCTGCTGCTGGCGGTCGTCCTTGTCGCGCCCGGCGGTATCGCGGCGCTTCTGGATTTCAAAAACCGGCGGCCGCTGCAATCCAATCGCGCCATCGTACCGCGGTCGGCGCTGCTGCCGGAGATTCTGGCGGGCGAGCGCGTCCAGACAGCCATTGCGTTGCGTGGCATTGCCCTGAGTTTCGGGGCCGTCCGCGCCATCGATGGCGTCGACCTCGACGTCGGGCCGGGACGCATTCATGGCCTGATTGGTCCGAACGGTAGCGGCAAGACCACGACGCTCAACGTCATCTCCGGCTACTATCGTCCGCAAAGCGGTACCGTCATGCTCGGCGGCACCGAACTCGAACCGGGCAGGCCAGAGACCCGTGCGGCGCTTGGCATCGCGCGCACCTTCCAGACGCCGCGGATCGTCGGTGAGGCGTCAGTGCTGCAGAACGTCATGATCGGCGGCACGATTGCGGGGCAGGGCACGCTTGTCGAGTCACTGCTGGCGCTGCCGCGTCACCACGACGACGAGCGCAAGCTCGCCGAGGCCGCCCGGCTCGCCTTGCGGATCGTAGGCTTGGAAAGTCTTGCCGCGGTGCGCGCGGACCGTTTGCAGCACAGCGAACTGCGCTTTCTGGAAATTGCGCGCGCGCTGATGTTGCGTCCGCAATTTCTCATGCTGGATGAACCGGCCGCCGGCCTTTCCGTCGACGAGATCGCGCGGCTCGGGGACTTGATCAGGGAAATCAGTCGGCAGGGTGTCGGCGTCCTGCTGGTCGAGCATCACGCCGATCTCATTTTCGACATTTGCGATCAGGTCACGGTGCTCAACCTCGGCCGGGTCCTCGCGGCCGGCACGCCGACCGAAATCCGCCAGCACAAGGAGGTGGTCAGTGCCTATCTCGGCGGCTGAATCACTGATCGAAGTGAAGGACCTCGCCAGCGGCTACGGCAAGATCGGCGTGCTGCATGGCGTCAACCTGGCCATCGGCAAAGGCGAGGTGGTGGCGCTGCTCGGTCCCAACGGCGCCGGCAAGACGACCTTGCTGCGCACCATTTCCGGGTTGCTGCCGGCGAGCGACGGCACGATCCGGCTCGACGGCCGCGACGTGCGGGGCTCGGATGCCCGCGCGATGGTGCGGGCGGGTGTCGCCCATGTCATCGAAGGCCATCGCGTCTTCACCCAGCTGAGCGTCACCGACAATCTGTTGCTGGCAGGATATTACGTACCGCGAGGCGAACGCGCCGCCCGCATCGAGGAAGCGCTCGCATACTTTCCCGAGATCGCCGAGAAGCGCCACGAAAAGGGAGCGGCGCTGAGCGGCGGCCAGCAACAGATGCTGGCGGTGGCGCAGGGCCTCGTGCAACGGCCGCGGCTGCTGATGCTCGATGAGCCTTCGGCCGGCCTGTCGCCGGTCCTGGTCGATCGCGTGTTGAACGTGCTTGGCCGGCTGGCGCAGGCGGGCACGGCGGTGCTGCTGGTCGAGCAGTTGGTCGAGAAGGCGCTGGCGGCAGCCAACCGCGTCTATGCTCTGGCGCAGGGCCGCATCGTGTTCGAAGCGCAGACCAGCGAGCCTAACATTACGGTGCAACTCGAACATGCTTATCTCGGCGGACGCGAATGACGCACCGGCAAAGTATGACCGCTAGCTGCCGCGATAGGTCATGTATGAACCGGGCGTCAGCAGCAGCGGGACGTGGAAGTGCTCTTCCGGATTCCACACCGAGAAGGCGACGGTGACCTTACCGAGGAACGAGCGCGCCGGCGTCGGATAGCCTCTCGCGGCGAAATAGGTCGGCGTGTCGTAACGCCATTCATAGGTCCCCGCGCGCAGACGGCCTTGCCCGAGCAGATCGTGACCGGAGGCGCCGTTGGCGTCGGTCGTGAAGCTCTCGAGACAGATCGGCTGACCCGAGGCATCGCGCCCCCACAATTCGACCCCGAGCCCTGCGGCCGGCATGGCGCGCACAGTGTCGAGTACATGGGTCGATAGGCTCCCGGTCGGCGCCGGTTGCACGCGATCCAGTAGGCGCATCCAGCTGATGGCCTGAACTTCGGCAAGAGCCTCGGCGCGCTCGGCTTCGGGCGTTGCCGCCAGCCGGCGCTCGAAAGTCGCGAGCATGGTGGGCAATGAAGCGCGCCGCACCGCGAGAATGAATGGGAAGCCGAACTTCGAGTCATAGGCGGCGTTCAGCGCGGTGAGTTTCGCGATCGTTGCCTCGTCGAGCGCGCCGATGCCCGCTGCGGTTTGCTCGGCCGTCGATTCTGCCGTCGTGCCCTTCCGCAAGGTCTCCGGAGAGAGACGGGGATGACCGCGCAGGAAGGCCACCTGCACGTCGTCCGGCTGTTCGGCGATGACGCTCAACATCGCCTTATGCAACGCCGTGAGGCTGGCGAAGGGCCGCTTCGCCGCCACCCCTTCGGCAATCCAGGGAGCGTTCTCGAACACCGGCGCAAGCGCGGCCATGAAATCGCCGGCCGGCATGGCATTGAGCTCGGCAAGTGTCGTCATCGCGGCCGGCACGTGTGTTCCCTCATTGTCATTTCATGAAGCGCGAGAAGCCGGCGAGCCGTTCCATCAGCAGCATGAGCAGGATGGTGCCGATGATGATGACGCCGCAGGCCGACGCCGCGCGATTGTCGAGCTGGTTCTGGATGATGTCCCACAGATAGATCGGCAGCATCTGCGTTCGTGCGTCCTGCAGGAACAGCGAAACCGGGATGTTGTCGAAGGAGGACATGAAGGCGATGAAGGCGCCGGAGGCGACGCCGCGGCCGATCAGCGGCAGCGTAATCCGGCGGAACGTGTAGAAATCGGAGGCGCCGAGGCTGACCGAGCAATCCAGCAGTGCCGGATCGAGCTGGGCGAGGCTCGACAACGTCGTGCGCAGCACGAAGGGCACGCAGACCACGATATGGCCGATCGACAAAGTGAGGATCGACGGCCGGAAGCCGAGTATCGAGAACATCATCAGCGAGGCGAAGCCGAAAGCGAGCGCCGGCAGGATCAGCGGCGACATAAACAAGGTTTCGAGGCTGCGGACCCAGGTCTTCCTGCTGCGTGCGATGGCGAGCGCCGCCGCGACGCCGAGAACAACCGAGGCGATGACCGTGATGAGCGCCACCTTCAGCGAGATGATGAAGGAGTCTCGCAGTTCGTTGGCTGACAAAAGCGCCTCGTACCATCGCAGCGAATAGCTTGACGGCGGGAAGTGCAGGGCCTCTTCGCCGGTGAACGATAGCATGAGGATGACGATCACCGGTGCCGCCAGCGCGGCGATGGCGATGAGTGACAACAGCCAAAACACGGCTCGGAAGGAGACTTCGTTCCAGTCAATGGCGCGTCTCATGCCGCCCCCTAGCCGTAAAGCCGAGCGGCGCGGCTGCGCGACAGCGCCACCAGCAGGCCGACAATGAGCAGCACGGAAATCATGAAAAGAACGGAAATCGCGGCGGCGAAGGGCCAGTTCTGCAGATCCATCGCCTGCTGGAAGATCATCATCGGCATATAGAGCAGCCGCGAGCCGCCGATCAGCGACTGCGTGACGAAGGCGCTGACGCAAGCTGTGTAGGTGAGGATCGTGCCGGCGATGATACCGGGCATCGACAGCGGCAGCGTGATTTTGAAGAATGTGCGCCACGCCCCCGCACCCAACGCCTGTGAGGCGCTGGCAAGGTTCGGGTCGATGCGCTGCAGGACGGTGACCAGCGGCAGGACCATCAGCGGTAGTTGAACCTGCGTCAGAACGATGACCACGCCGGCTTCGTTGAACAGCAGCCGCAGCGGTGTCGCCGACAGGCCCATAGCGATGATGGCGTCATTGACGATGCCGCGCCGGCCGAGGATGACGATCCAGGCGAAGGTGCGCACCACGACGCTGGTCACGATCGGAAGTATGACGAGGAAGATCAGCAGAGCCTGCATCCGGGCGGATACGCGGGTGATAAGCCACGCCAGCGGATAGCCGAAGATCAGGCACAAAGCGGTCGCCTTGACGCCAAGAATGAGCGTATTGCTCAAGACATCGAGATTGAGGCTGTCGCCGAGGAAGACGGCGTATTGGTTGAGGCCGAGTACGCCGGTCATCTGGCGCTCGGCCTGGAAGCTGATGCCGATCAGCAGGAGGAGAGGGCCGACGAAGAAGGCAACAAAGAACAGAGTCAGCGGTAGCGTTAGCCGCCATTCCTGTCCTTCCTTTGCCGCACCGTCGGCCATCGTTCGTCCTTTAGGCGCGGATGTCGCGGTTGAACTGCGCCGTCCACTCGGCACGGCCCTGGTTGACCTTCTTCCAGTCGAAGAACACCATCTTTTCGAGATCCGCCGGAGTCTTGGCGATCTTGCTGGCGACCAAACCGTCGAATGGCACCTTGGAATTGGTCGGGATCACGTTCCACGGCGACTTCTGCATTTCACCCTGCACCTCGGCCGACAACTGGCTGTCGATATAGGAATAGGCGAGGTCGGGTTTCAGCGCACCCTTGACGACATGCATGGTCGTTTTCCAGGCGGGAGTGCCGGTCGAAACGCGCACGAATTCGATCGGAACACCTTTGGCTTTCAGTTCCTCGGCGAAGTTGAAATTTTGCACGCCGATATCGATCTCGTTCTGCTGGAACAGTGCGCCGTGCGCACCGAAGTTCGCCGAAACGGCGGCGAGGTTCGGCAGAAGCGTTTTCAGTTTCTTGAAGGCGGGCTCCATGCTCGCTTCCGTGCCGCCTTCGAGGCGATTGATATCGAGCAGAAATGCGAGCCCCAGAGTCGAGGCGAGCGAGGTGATGCCGACACGGCCCTTGTATTCCGGCTTCCACAGATCGGCCCATGAGGTCGGCGGCGTCTTCACGGTCTTCGGATTATAGGCGATGCCGATCGCCTGCATGGTGATGGCTGGGCCGTATTCGGTTTTGAAACCGGGCGCGAGGGAGGCGAAGTTCGGCGCCTTCGACGGATCGAATTTCTCGACCAAGCCCGCGTCAATGGCGGCGATGTTCGGACCGTCGTCGAGCATCGCGACATCGAACGGCGGTTGCGCTCCCTTGGCGGCGGTCAGCTTGGCAATCTGTTCGGTCGCCAGCATCGGCGACTGCACGACCGTCGCGCCCGACTTCTTGCTGAAATAGGGCGCCAGGATTTGCTTGTGCACATTGGCCCAGGTGCCGCCGAAAGTGGCGGCGACCAGTTCCTCGGCGGCGAAAGCCGTGCGAGGCAGAAGGGACAGGCCGGCTGCAGCCGCGGTCCCGGCTAAAAGATGGCGCCGTGTGATGTCGAACATGAATATCTCCTGTCGTTACGATTGCTGGGTTTTGGCGAAAAGGCCGCTGATGCGATCGGTCCTGATCGAAAGGAAAGCGTTGTCGCCGAGGTTGCCGCTGCTCTCGGCGCGGTCCTGTACGATCTTCACTGGCGTGCCGCTCTCGAGCAGCACCTCGTAGATCAGCGATGGGCCGATCGGCAGCACGGCGGCGATGCGCACCGGCAAGCCGCCGGGCGTGGCGGACAGCCGGACACTTTCCGGTCGTACCGATACGAGGACCGGCGCGCCGACGGCGACCGGACCGGGCAGCGGCACGTCGATGATAATGCCGCCGATGCGGACGGACGAGCGGTCGGCCGATTTGGCTTCGAGAACGCCCTCAATGAGATTGGCAGTGCCGACGAAGGTGTTGACGAATAGCGAGCGCGGCCGGTCGTAAATTTCGGTCGGTGTATCGAACTGCTCGAGATAGCCGCGCGACAGCACCGCGATGCGGTCGGAGATGCTCAGGGCCTCTTCCTGATCGTGCGTCACGAGGACCGTCGTGATGCCCGATTGCTGCTGCAGCCGTTTGACCTCGATCTGCATGTCGAGACGCAGATTCTTGTCGAGCGCGCTGAAGGGCTCGTCCAGCAACAGAATCTTGGGGCGAATGGCAAGGCAGCGCGCCAGCGCCACGCGTTGCTGCTGACCGCCGGACAGTTCGCGCGGCAGACGGTGGCCGAAGGCGCCCATCTGCACGATGCCGAGCATCTCCTTGACCACCGCGGCGATCTCGTCTTTCGGCCGGCCAGCAGCGGCGAGGCCGTAGCCAACGTTTTCCGCCACCGTCATATGCGGGAAGAGGGCGTAGTTCTGGAACACGATGCCGACCTGCCGCCGGTTCGGCGGTAGATGCGAAATCGATTGGCCGTCGACCAGCACGTCGCCTTCGCTCTGACGCAGGAAGCCGGCGATGATCTTGAGCAGGGTGGTCTTGCCGCAGCCGCTCGGGCCGAGCAGCGAGATCAGTTCACCGGGCCTGATGTCGAGATTGATGTCGCGGGCGGCAACGAAGTCGCCGAAGCGGTGCGTGAGGTGCGCGAGCGTCAGCGCATGTCCGGTGGCGTCAGTCACGATACGCTCAGGGTTCCACAGCCTGCGATGGTCTCCGGCAAGGCTATGGTGGCGCGCGGCACCATTGCCGTCTAGCGCCGTTTCGGCAATCATGCATGCGCAAAATTAGAATGGTCTGCCGAATGCCGTCCCTCGTGCCCGCTGCCTTGCGTTACGCCGATCAGGTCGCCCGCTCAGGCTCGATCCAGCGCGCGGCCAAGGAACTGAACGTCGCCGCCTCAGCGATCAACCGCCAAATCATTCAATTGGAGGGGATTTTAGGCGTTCCGCTGTTCGAACGGGTGGCCAGGGGCATGCGGCTCACCCCGGCCGGGGACGCCGTTGTGACCTTGGCGCGGCGCTGGCACGCCGACGAGCGGCGCGCCGCGGCCGACCTCCAACAGCTGCAAGGCATCCATCAGGGCCATGTCCGCATCGTCGCGATGGACAGCCACGTCAACGGCTTCCTGCCCGATGTGGTGCAGCAGCTAGCCCGGGAACATCCGCGCATAGCGCTCGAAATCGAAATCGGCAGCACCGACGCGGCAGGCAGCGCACTGATCGGCGGCACGGCCGATATTGCCGCCGTGTTCAATCTGTCACCGCGCCGCGAACTGCATGTGCTGTGGTCGGCGGAGTTGCCTTTTGGTTGTGTCGTTGCGCCTCATCATCCGCTGGCGCGCGAGCGCTCGATCAGCATGCAGGAGGCAGTTGCGTATCCCATCGCCCTGCAGAGCCGGGCGCTGATGATCCGCCGTTATTTGGAGACTCGGCATGGCTGGCTATTCACCGAAGGCCAGAAGGTGGTCGAAACCAACTCGCTGCAATTGGTGAAGTCGCTTGCGCGCAGCGGCGACTATATCGCCTTCACGTCGGAACTCGACGCCGCACCGGAACTGATTGACGGCTCGCTCACATTCATTCCGGTGCGAGACAAGGGCGCCGAGCCGCAGACCGTCAGTATCGCCATCGATGGGCGCAAACCGATCAGCCGGATCGGGCGTATCGTGGCGCAAACGCTGACGGACAATATCCAACGCACACTCGCGCGCGTTCAGCTGGAACGCAGCCTCTGAAGGTCCAAGACGTGCCTCCAGCGCGGTATGGCCTCGTGTGACGCAATGCCACCTGTGCGCCAGTCATTGGTCGATGCCGGGCGCGCTTGCCAGGAGGCACCGCCTTAAGTATCCGGGATATCGACGATTTGTGTCGATACGGGGCCAAAGCCCGTGTCGAACCAATCGTTTACCACAACGGCGCTGGCGGGTTTCCGCCGGGGCCGGTTGAGGTTAATATTGTTGCGCTGCCACCGGGGACGATTTCGTCAAGCATGCCTGTTTTGCAAGAGAGCGGCCGGATCGGTCTGTGCGCGCGCGTCGCTGCGGTTGTCGCGGGCGGGCTGCTGCTCGCCAACTGTTCTGCCAATTCCCGTCTCGACCCCAAATGGGGCGTGGCGGCGAGCCCCCGAGTCATCGAGGACGGCGAGCCGGTCCCGAAGGGTGGCGGCAAATACCGCGTCGGCAAGCCCTATACCGTCGCCGGCCGCACCTACGTCCCCGAAGAGGACGTGAACTACAAGGCCGAAGGTTATGCGTCGTGGTACGGCTCCGACTTCCACGGCCGTTACACCGCCAATGGCGAAATCTTCGATAAGGAATCGATTTCGGCCGCGCATCCGACCATGGCGTTGCCGTCTTATGCGCGGGTCACCAACCTGCGCAACAAGAAGTCGATGATCGTGCGCGTCAACGATCGCGGGCCCTATGTCGGCAACCGCGTCATCGACCTGTCGGCGCGCGTGGCGCGCCTGCTGGAGTTCCACGGTCATGGTGTCACCAAGGTGAGGGTCGAGTATGTCGGCCGGGCGCCGCTGGCCGGCTCCGATGATCGCAAGCTGGTGGCCACCTTGCGTGACGGCAATGCGCCGCCGCCGAAGGTGCAGGTGGCCTCGTCCAAGGATTTCGCGCCTTATTTCGACCCCAAGCCGATGGCGGAGGCGCCGCGTCAGGCCAAGACGCCGGCCACCAAGACGCCGGCGGCCCAGCAGGTTGCCGCGGTCGCGGATGACGACGAGGCCGAGACTGAAGTACCGGCCCGCATCGCGGCGGCCAGTTTGCCGGCCCCGATGCGCTCCGCGGCTGTGCAAACCGCACAGGCCCCGGCCGCCGCAGCGGTTTCGCCGGTTTCGGCCTATGCCCCGACCCGGTATGATGGCCGCGCGGGATTCATGAACGGTCGTGGCCTCTACTGAGGCGCGCCCGATACACCCGTCACAGCGCTGCCATTTTTGCCCGGTGGAACCGGCTTGAACGGCCGTTGTGGGCCGTTCGGCATGTCTTTATTCGGCATGTCTTTAATCGTCTGACCGGTAGATCGGGAATGTCGGGTCGCTGCATGACAGCGTTTTGTGCCAGGATCGTCAGGGCGACGACAGCGGCGCTGTTTGCGGTTGCCGTCTGCGCGCCGGCTTTTGCCGCGACCAAGGCGCATCGGCCCGGCTCCGGCCACAAGCCGGCCTCCGGGCTTGCCGCCAAGAAGGACCCGGCGAAGAAAGACGATCCGCCGATCAACGCCAAGCACGCTATCCTCATCGATGCCGAGAACGGCAGCGTGCTGTTCGAGCGCGACCCCGATGTGATGATCTATCCGGCCTCGCTCGCCAAGCTGATGACGGCGGAGTACGTCTTTAACGAAATCAAGCAGGGCCGGCTCAATCTCACCGATGAGTTTCCGGTCAGCGAAAATGCCTGGCGAAAGGGCGGCGCGCCGTCCCGCACGTCGACCATGTTCGCGGCGCTGCACAGCCGGATCCCGGTCGATGCGCTGATTCACGGCATGATCATCCAGTCCGCGAACGATGCCTGTATCGTGCTGGCGGAGGGCATTTCCGGCACCGAAGCCGAATTCGCCCGCAAGCTGACGGAGCGGGCGCGCGCCATCGGGCTGACGAAATCGACCTTTGCCAATTCCAACGGATTGCCCGATCCGGGCACGCAAGTGACGACGCGTGAACTGGGTCTGCTGGCGCGCCACATCATCGTGACCTATCCCGAACTCTATAAGATTTACGGCCAGCGCGATTTCACCTGGAACAAGATCAAGCAGCCGAACCGCAATCCGCTGCTCGCGCTGGAGATCGGCGCCGACGGTATGAAGACCGGCTTTACCAAGGAAGCCGGCTACGGCCTGGTCGGCTCGGCCGTGCAGAACGGCACGCGCCTCATTGCCGTCGTCAATGGGTTGAGTTCGCCCAAGGAGCGGGCCGAGGACGGCCGCAAGCTGCTGGAATGGGGCTTCAAGAATTTCGACCACCGCATCCTGTTCGCCGAGGGCCAGATCATCGGCACCGCCAAGGTCTATGGCGGCGCCGAAGGCAGCGTGCCGCTGCTGGCGCCGGGGCAGGTGCAGGTCATGATGCCGAAGGCCGGCGGCGACCGCCTCATCGCCCGCATCGTTTATAACGGGCCGGTGCCGGCGCCGGTTGCGAAGGATCAGCCGATCGGCGTGCTGCGCGTCTGGCGCAACGACAAGGTCATTCTCAATGTGCCGCTCAAGGCGGCCGAGGCGGTGGCGCAAGGTTCGCTGTCGCAGCGTGCGGTCGATGCGGCCGCCGAGCTTGTGATCGGAGTTTTCCGCGCCGGCGCTCAAAAGTTGTGAGCGCAGAAACCATGAGCACGCGCGGCAAGTTCATCACCTTCGAGGGCGGCGAGGGTTCCGGCAAGTCGACGCACACGGCGTTGCTGGCCGAACGGCTGCGCGCACGCGGGCTCGACGTCGTGCTGACACGGGAGCCGGGCGGCTCGCCTGGCGCCGAGATCATCCGCCACATCATCCTGTCCGGGATCGCCAAGCCGCTCGGCACCGAGACGGAGACGATCCTGTTCGCCGCCGCGCGCGACGATCACGTCAACGCCACCATCCTGCCGGCGCTGCAGGCGGGCAAATGGGTCGTGTGCGACCGTTTCATCGATTCGACTCGCGTCTATCAGGGCGCTCTTGGCAAGGTCGATATGAAGCTGATCCGCGGCCTCGAGCGCGTGACGGTCGGCGAGGCCATGCCAGATCTGACCATCCTCATCGATGTACCGGCCAATATCGGGCTCGCCCGCGCCAAGACCCGGCGCGGCGAAGGCGCCGCCGACCGCTTCGAGGCGGAGTCGGTTGAGTTTCACGAGAATCTGCGTCTGGCGTTTCTCGACGTGGCGAAGAAGGAGCCGAAGCGCTTTGCCGTGATCGACGGCCGTCCGCCGCGCGATGTCGTCGCCGAGCGCATCTGGGATGCTGTCGCGCAGCGCCTTCTGGGCGAGGTTGCCGCACCGGCCGAGGCTACCGTGCCATGAGCGACAAGTCCGACAAGGCGGACGATGGCGAGGCGATTGCGCCGCACCAGACCACCGTGCTGTTCGGCCATGCCGACGCCGAGCGGACGCTGCTCGACGCCTATCGCGGCGGCCGCATGCCGCATGCCTGGCTGATCGGCGGCCAGCCCGGCATCGGCAAGGCGACGCTTGCCTATCGGCTGGCGCGCTTCGTGCTGGCGCATCCCGATCCGGCCTCGGCCGAGGTCCAGAACGCCGCCTCGCTCGCCGTCGATCCCGATCACCCGGCGGCCCGGCGCATGGCCGTGAAGGCTCAGGGCGATCTTCTGGTGCTCGAGCGCGTCGTTAATCCACAGACCGGCAAGCTGTTTCAGAATATCCGTATCGACGACGTAAAACGGACCGTGGGCTTCTTCGGCTCGACCGCGGGCGAGGGCGGCTGGCGCATCGCCATTGTCGATCCGATCGACGACCTGCAGCGCGACGGCGCCAACGCGCTGCTGAAGATCCTCGAAGAACCACCGCCGCGCACGATGCTGCTGCTGATCAGCCAGTCGCCGGGCCGTGAGTTGCCGACCATCCGCTCACGCTGCCGCCGGCTGCTGCTGCGACCGCTGGCGACGGAGGACGTCACGCGCGCTCTGGCAGCGGCCACCGGCGCCGCCGACGAGGAACTGCGGCAGGCTGCCGAAGCATCCGGCGGCAGTCCGGGCCGCGCGCTCCGCCTGATCGACGGCCCGGCGCTGGCCTTGCGCGGCCGTGTACTGGAGGTGATGCGGCAACTGCCGAACCCCGATCCGCGTGCGCTGCATGCGCTCGGCGACGCCCTGTCCGGCACGGACCCGGAATCGCTGGAGACCTTCGTCGATCTGGTCAATGGCTGGCTGTCAGACCGCCTGAACGCGGAGATCGGTGCCGGCCAGATGAACAAGGCCGCGGTCGCCTGGGACCGGATCAACCGGGCTGCGCGGGACGTCGAAGCCTATAACCTCGAACGCAAGCCGCTGGTCTTCGCCGTTTTCAAGGAACTGGCCGAGGCGGCACGGCGCCCCTGATCGCAGTTGTGTTGGCGATCACAGCCAGCCCCGAAACGGCCGCTTATGAACGCCATTATCCGCTCGATTGCATTCGCCGAGCGAAGTGGGACGGCAGTTCAGGGGAGACACGCCGATGAAATCGCTTGTGACCAAACGCTCGATCGTCATCGCGGGCCACAAGACCAGCGTCAGTCTCGAGGATGCCTTCTGGGACGAGCTGAAGATGTTTGCCGAAAAGCAGCGGATGACGCTGTCGTCCGTCGTCAATGATATCGACACGAAGCGGGAAGGCGGCAACCTGTCGTCGGCCATTCGGCTCTTCGTGCTGGAGCGGGCTCGGGCCAGGGCATTGGAAGTGTCGGCACAATGTCAGAAGGGTCAAACCGCCGCGAATGCCGACTTGACCTCGGATACGATTCGCGCCCGCTGACCGTCGCACGGCACGTCAAACGAAATCGCCGGCCACATGGGCCGGCGATGAATTGACGATGAATTGACTTGGCAGCAAAGCCCGAGGGCTCAGTAGCCGCGCTTCTTGTTCTTCTTTGCCGCCTTGCGGGCGGCGTAACGGGCGTCGCGCTTGGCCTTTTGCTCGGCGAGAAGAGCCTCATTGGCGGCGGCCTTGTCGGCGGCCTCCAGGGCGGCGAGTTCCTCGGCTTCCTTCTGCAACTTGGCCTGGCGCTCGGCCTCGATGGCGGCGAGCCGGGCTTCCTCGGCCTCACGAACCTTGCGGGCGGCTTCGCGCTCGGCGTCGCGCTGGGCCTGGCGCTCGGCGCGTGCCTGGGCGATCGCCAGACGCTCCTGACGCTTGGATTCAAGTTCCGGGGCCTGGGTGGCGGCGCGGAATTTCTCGAGCATCGCCTTTTTGACGGCAGCGGCATTGTTCCGGCGCTCGAACGCGTCCGGACTTCTGAATTGACTCAAATTTTTCTCCTGGAGGATCGCTGGGCGGGTCTTCAACGAATGAGGATGACACGCGCTATATGGCGCGCCGGCGCGTCTCAATCAACTGGGATGCGCCATTTTACCGGCGCGACTATGCGAAAAAAAGTGGCCGGAACGAGGCTTCGCCCCGGCCACTTTTAGGTCTCGCGGCGCGATTCGCGGGCCTTACAGCCGGGCTGTCTCGAAAGCATTCACCCACATCGCGCAGATGCCGGAGCGGACAATCTCCGCGCGGGTAAATTCAACGACCGGGACCGGCAGGTTCTGCCCGTCGATGATCTCGATGACCGTGCGCAGCCCGGATTCCTTCGGCAGATCGCACTGACTGATGTCGCCGTTGATGACGACGGTGCAGTCCTCGCCGATGCGCGTCAGGAAGGTCTTGATCTCGGCGGCCGTGGTGTTCTGCGCCTCGTCAAGCAGGACGAACGCGTTCTTCCACGAGCGGCCGCGCATCACCTCGAACGGCACGAGTTCGATGGCGCCGTTCTTGAGCGCGATGTCGTAGGCGGCCTTGCCGATGCGCTCCTTGATTGCCTCGATCACCGGCGCAGCCCAGGGCGCGAACTTGTCCTCGAGCGAGCCGGGAAAAAAGCCGAGCGACCGGCCGCACGGTACATTGGGCCGGGTCAGGATGATCTTGTCGATTTGTCGGTTGCGGAGGAGGTCGGCGGCGTGGGTTGCCGCGATCCAGGTCTTGCCGGTGCCGGCTGGTCCGAGGACGATGACCTGGGGAAATCTGCGGAGCGCGTCGAGGTAGTCAGCTTGTGTCGGATTGAGAGGTTTTATCGGCGGTAAGACCCGTTCAGCTTCGAACTTGTTCTGGAAGTTGATGATCTCGGCGGTTCCAGACAAGCGTTCATGGCGGCGTCTCTTCTTGTTCAGGTTCTTACCCAAGGCCGACTCCTTCTCGTGGACTGCTTGAGGGTCGCAAGCGCCCGCGGTCCGTCACGGACGCAGGATGAGCCATGCATCGAACGTGCCAATCCCGGTCCATTGTGGCGACCTGGACGGGCAGAGCGGGCTTTGCGAGGGACGGCGGCTGGCTTTGATCGTTCGGGGTCGTGTTGGTCCCGACTGACCTGAGCACCTTATCGATCCGTAATCGACGAACCGCCATGTGAGGAAGCGTAGGCGATTCGGATGACGCTTTCTTAAAAATATCGCGCCGCGGAAAACCGGCGGAACCTGTCACTGCCCGGCAAAGACCTATTGCTTAGAGATGCCGCAATAGCGGAGGCGGCCGTCATCCCAACATCCGCTGCGCATGCAGACGTTTTTGCGCACGCCGCATTCGGTCAAGCATGCCGACTTCGTTGAGGCAGGACTCTTGGGGCAAGCCTGCTGACAGGTCTTTTCTAGACCGCTGCATTTCATGGGTTGAGCGTTGGCCGCGCTGGAAAACAGGAGCGCGGTGGAAAGGGCGATGAGGGTGAGGCGCAGTGTGAGCATGCGGAAGGCTTACGCTGAGTCGCCCCCCATGGCCTACCCGCGGCAACCTAGATCGGCAGGCCCGCAGAAAATTCGTGAATCCATTCTGTGGCTTAAGGGTCATTTAACCCTAATGGCGGAGCGTAGAAATCGAAAGATCGTCTTGGGAATGCCGGCGTAAAGGCCGTGTGTCGAGTTCGAGTTGCGTAACGCATGACGTATACGGCCGCCGCCACTGTCGACGCATTCTGGCGTGAAGATCGGCGCTCGTCGTCCGCTGTTGTCGGACGGGGGCTGCGCACGGTGCGCAATTGCATCATTCTCGGCACTGCTGCCGTCGGCTTTGTCGCCGTATCGGCTTTGGCGGTCACCTTCACCGCTGCGTGGATGGCAGGCGGTACGATGCAGCCGCATGTCCGTCTGCCGAGCGGCCCTGGATCGTTGGTGCTGGCGCCACATGAGCAGATGGCCAGGACGGCGGCGCGCGGGCAGGGCGGCTCGCAGTGGGCGGATGCTTATATCGACCGCACCAAGCCGATCCTGCCGGCAGAGAAAACGCGGCCGACCGTGGTGCAGCCGAAATCGGCGCCGTCATTCAACTCCGCTGTGCCTTTGCCACGGCCCTTGCCGCCGCGGCTGGCTCAAACCCGCGCCGAAATCGAAACGCCGAAACCCGTTGTGACTGTCGAAGCGCCTGTCGCGGTACCGGCCGTTGCTCTCCCGGCACCGAAGCCGGAAGGCCTTTCCAAACATGATGCAATGGCAGCGATCGACTCTCGGACGGCGGCCAAGGATCTGCCCAATGACCTGGTGAAGGACGAGGCAAAGGCGCCGCCGAAGCTGGCGCCGGTCGCGTCTATTCCCGCTTCATTGCCCTCCGCGGTGCCGGACTCGGTGGCGCGCACCGCCGTGTACGACATTACCGGCAGCGTCGTGCATATGCCCGACGGCAGCAAGCTCGAAGCTCATTCCGGCCTGGGCGAGCGCATGGACGATCCGCGCCACATCAAGGTGCGCATGCGCGGCCCGACGCCGCCAAATGTCTATGTGCTCACCGAACGCGAACGGCTCTTCCACGGCGTGCGCGCCATCCGTCTCAATCCGGTTTACGAAGACAGGATGTTCGGCCGCGATGGCATGCTGGCGCACACCTATATGCTCGGCCCGAACGGCCAGTCGAACGGTTGTGTGTCGTTCAAGGACTACAAGAAATTCCTGACGGCCTTCCTCGACGGCAAGGTCGATAAGCTGGTGGTCGTTCCCGACCTCAAGGGTACGTCGTGGAAGGCGGCGGCGCTGCAGGCTGATGGTATCCCGGCCTCGGCGCGCCGCTTTGCCGGCGGTTACAGCCGGCCGACCGTCATGCCGCGCGGCGGCGACGACGCCGAACCGCGTTATACGGCCGCTCTGGGCTTTGCTGCGGAACGCGGCGCCGGGACCTGGTGAGCGGCCTGCGCTCTAACACCCTGAAATGGCTCTAGAACCGCCTTGCTTGCCGAAGCGGCAGGGGGTTGTTACCTAACCCCGCAGAATCCAAGGGCTGCGGAACCCTCTCGCGCCCGGTTTTTGGGGCCGCCACGGCCCCGGTGAAGGCCTCAATGTCCGCGAAGCAGCCCTTTTACATCACCACGGCCATTTCCTACCCGAACGGTCATCCGCATATCGGTCACGCCTATGAGGCGATCGCGACCGACGCCATCGCCCGCTTCATGAGGCTGGACGGCTACGACGTCTATTTCCTCACCGGCACCGACGAGCACGGCCAGAAGATGCAGCAGACCGCGGCCAAACTCGGCCTGACGGCGCGGCAGTTGCGCGACCAGAACGTGCCGCGCTTCGAAGCCATGGTGAAGATGCTCAATTTGTCGAACGACGACTTCATCCACACCACGGAGGAGCGCCATTACCGCTCATCCGAAGAGATCTGGCGGCGGATGGAGGCCAAGGGCGACATCTATCTCGACAAATATGCCGGCTGGTACTCGGTGCGCGACGAGGCCTATTACGCCGAGGACGAGACCCATGTGAACGAGCAGGGCACGCGCCTCGCCACCAAGACCGGCACGCCGGTCGAGTGGGTCGAGGAGGAGAGCTATTTCTTCAAGCTGTCCGCCTACCAGGACAAGCTGCTCGAGCTGTACGCCAAGGTGCCGGACTTCGTGCTGCCGAAGGAGCGCCTGAACGAGGTGGCAAGCTTCGTGAAGGGCGGTCTCAAGGACCTGTCGCTGTCGCGCACCACCTTCGACTGGGGCATTCCGGTGCCGGGTAACCCGAAGCACATCATGTATGTGTGGGTGGACGCGCTGACCAACTACATCACCGGCGTCGGCTTCCCCAACGAAAACGACCCGAAATTCAAGCGTTATTGGCCCGCCGCGCTGCACGTGATCGGCAAGGATATTGTGCGTTTCCACGCTGTGTACTGGCCGGCTTTCCTGATGTCGGCAGGCGTCGCGGTGCCGAAGCGCATTTTCAGCCACGGCTTCCTGTTCAACCGCGGTGAGAAGATGTCGAAGTCGGTCGGCAACGTCGTTGATCCCTTCACCATGGCGGAGACCTACGGCGTCGATCAGATGCGCTTCTTCTTCCTGCGCGAGGTGCCGTTCGGCCAGGACGGCAGCTACAGCCATGAGGCCATCGTCAATCGCATCAACGCCGATCTCGCCAACGATCTCGGCAATCTGGCGCAGCGCTCGCTGTCCATGGTCGGCAAGGCCTTCGATGGCAAGCTGCCAGTGCCGGGCGAATTCACGCCGGAGGATCAGACCATCCTCGCGGCGGCCGACGCCATGCTGCTGGCGGCACGTGAGCACATGAAGACGCAGCAGCTCCACCAGATGCTGCACGTGGTGTGGTCGGTGGTGGCCGATGCCAACCGGTATTTCGCCTCCGAGGCGCCCTGGGCCAAGGCCAAGACGGATCCGGCGCGGCAGGGGACGATCCTCTACGTCACCGCGGAGATCATCCGGCAGGTCGCCATCCTCGCCCAGCCCGTGATGCCGGTGTCGGCCGGCAAACTGCTCGACCTCCTCGCCATTCCGGCCGAAGAACGCAGCTTCGCGGCGCTCGAGGGCGGCAAGCGCATTGCGCCAGGCTCGGCTCTGCCGGCGCCGCAGGGCGTCTTCCCGCGCTATGTCGAGCCGGAGACGGCGGACGATGCCGCCAACGCTCCCAAAGAGCCCAAAAAGCCAAAAAATCAGCCGAAAAAGCCTTGATGCTCGTCGACAGCCACTGCCACCTCGATTTCCCGGAATTCGCGCCCGAACTCGACCAGATCGTGGAGCGGGCGCGCGCGGCCGGGGTCGGGCGCATGGTGACGATCTCAACCCGGGTGAAAAAGCTGGCGCAAGTCCTTGCGGTCGCGGAGAAATATCCGGAAGTCTTTGCCTCAGTCGGGACCCATCCGCATAACGCCCAGGAAGAACCGGATATCGCCACGGGCGAGCTTGTGACGCTGTCCCGGCACCCCAAGATCGTCGCCATTGGCGAGGCCGGCCTCGATTATCATTACGACAAGTCGCCGCGCGACCTGCAAGCCCAGGGCTTCCGCCGCCACATCGCGGCGGCGCGCGAAACCGGGCTGCCGCTGGTGATCCACACGCGCGAGGCCGATGCGGACTGCGCCGCGATCCTTGAAGAAGAAATCGGGAAGGGCGCCTTCCCGGCCGTGCTGCATTGCTACACCGGCGGCCGCGATCTCGCCTTCAAGGCCGTCGAGCTCGGCCTCTATATCGGCTTCACCGGCATCATCACCTTCAAGAACGGCGAAGCGCTGCGCGACATCGCCCGCGACCTGCCCGCCGACCGCATTCTGGTCGAGACCGACGCGCCGTTCCTTGCGCCGATCCCGTATCGCGGCAAGCGCAACGAGCCGTCTTTCGTCGTCAACACGGCCAAGGTGCTGGCCGAGACGCGCGGCGTATCGGAGACCGAAATTGCGCGGCAGACCACGGAGAACTTCTTTCGCCTGTTCTCGAAAGTACCGCGTTCGCTTGCCGGCGATGCTAGGAAGGCCGGATGACGCTGCGTTTTACGATTCTCGGCTGCGGCTCGTCCATGGGCGTGCCGCGCGTCGCGCTGGGCTGGGGCGATTGCGACCCGGCCGAGCCGAAGAACCGCCGCCGCCGCTGCGCGCTTTTGGTGGAACGCATTGCCGCGCCTGACAAGGTGACGCGCGTCCTGATCGATGCCGGGCCGGATATCCGCGAGCAACTCATCGACGCCAATGTCGACTGGGTCGACGGCGTCCTGATCACCCACGAGCACGCCGACCACACCCACGGCATCGACGACCTGCGCCCGATGTTTGTCAAGCACCGGCGCCTCGTCGATGTCTACATGGACGAGCCGACCTCGATCGCGATGCATGCCCGCTTCGGCTACTGTTTCAGGACGCCCGCAGGCAGCAATTATCCGCCGATCCTTGCCGAGCACCGGCTCAAGCCGGGCAAGCCGGTGACGATCGAGGGGCAGGGAGGCCCTATTGAGCTTTTGCCGTTTCTGCAGGACCACGGCGATATCGTCTCGCTCGGCTTCCGCTTCGGCGATGTGGCCTACTCGACCGACATGAAGGGCTTGCCGCCGGACAGCATCGCGGCGCTGGAAGGACTCGACATCTGGATCGTGGACGCGCTGCGCAAGGCACCGCATCCGAGCCACATGAACCTCGAGGAATCGCTAGCGCTGATCGCGCGCATCAAGCCGAAGCGCGCCATCCTGACCGACATGCACACCGATCTAGACTATCAGACGCTGCGCCGGACGCTGCCGGACGGCATTGAGCCGGCCTATGACGGCATGCAGATCGAGGCCTGATGGCGCATGGAAAACTGCGCGATTTCAATAAAATGCGCGGAAATCCTGATGTGTCGCGTCGGCTTCTGGTCAATCCGGCCACACAGAAATATTCCATAATATGTCTTATGCGAATCGGGTTGAGATCGGCGGGGCTGGCGAAGTCTCTGGATAAGCCCGCCGCCCGCCGCGCCTTGGCGGACTTCCGCCGCTACGGTGCCCGGCATCGTTCCGAACGCTCATGAGCCGCCCGTGAAGCCATCCCGTGACATCTCCCGCCTGATCGAGATCATGGCCGCGCTGCGCACGCCGGTGACCGGCTGCCCGTGGGACCTCGAGCAGAACTTCGCGACCATTGCGCCATACACGATCGAGGAAGCCTACGAGGTCGCCGACGCGATCTCGCGCAATGATCTGGTCGATCTGCGCGATGAACTCGGTGACCTGCTGCTCCAGGTCGTGTTTCACGCCCGGATGGCGCAGGAGCAAGGTGCGTTCGATTTCGGCGGCGTGGTCGATGCCGTGACGTCGAAGATGATCCGGCGCCATCCGCATGTTTTTGCCGATGCCGACGGCAAAACCGCGGCCCATGTCAAAGACCTCTGGGAAGACATCAAGCAACGGGAGAAAGCCGCCAAAGCGGCTGCCAAAGGCGTCGCGGTCAGCGACAAGCCGGCGAGTGCCCTTGATGGCGTGCCGGTCGCCCTGCCCGCATTGACCCGCGCCCTGAAGCTGCAGCAGAAGGCCGGCCGCGTCGGCTTCGACTGGAACGATCCGCGCGCGGTGCTCGCCAAGATTCGCGAAGAGGCCGACGAGATCGAGGCCGAGCTCGATCGCGCCGAGAACGAGAAAGCCGCTGCCGAAGTCGGCGATCTCCTGTTCGCCGTGGTCAATCTGGCGCGGCATCTCGACGCCGACCCGGAAGCGATCCTGCGCGCCACCAACGCCAAATTCGAACGCCGCTTCACCGCCATCGAGGCCGCGCTGGCGTCACAAGGCCGGAAGCCACAGGATGCCACACTCGCCGAAATGGACGCGCTGTGGGATCAGGCCAAGGCGGCGGAGACGTAGTACGTCCGCCTAGAGCCTACCGCCATCGACGATGAAGCTCTGGCTGGTGATGCCGGAGGCGTCGTCAGAGGCCAGAAACAGCGTCATCCGCGCGCAGTCCGCCGGATGCAGTTTGTGCTTCAGGCACTGCCGTTCCATCAGTTTTTTTTCGGCTTCGGGCGTCAGCCACAGATCAAGCTGGCGCTGCGTCATGATCCAGCCCGGAATAATGGCGTTGACGCGGATATTGTGGACGCCGAGATCGCGCGCCAACGATTTGGTCAGGCCGAGAACGCCTGCTTTCGAAGTCGAATAGGCCGCGAGATTCATTGCGCCCGTGAGCCAGGCGCTCGACGAATAATTGATGATCGCGCCGCCGCCGGCGGCCTGCATGTCGGGATAGATCGCCTGCGCGGCAAAGAACTGGTGCCGCACATTGACGGCGATCCGGTTGTCCCAGAACTCCGGCGTGACCTCGTCGATCTTGTGACGTTGATCGTGTGCGGCATTGTTGACCAGAATGGTGATAGGCCCGAGCGCTTTGCGGATGTTGCCGATAGCCGTTTTCAACGCGGCGATATCGGTGACGTCACAATGCTCGTAGTGGACCTTGGCCTTGGCGCCGATGTCCGCGATCAGCGCTTTGGCCGCATCGTCGGCGATATCGACAAAACCCACTTTCGCGCCCTGCTCGGCGAAGTGCCGCACGATGGATTCGCCGATGCCGCTGGCGCCGCCGGAAATGAATACGACCTTGTCCTTGAGGCTCGGATAGTTCGCGTAGGCCACGTCAGCCCCCCATTTTGTTCGATGCAGAGCGTCGATTGCGCGCAAGTCACCAGAAGCGACAAGGCAAGGCAATAGCCTGAGCCCGCGGGGGTCTGGTTCAGCTATGCAGGCCCGGCGCTTCGTAGCCGGTGCGGGCGACATATTCGGTGTAGCCGCCGCCATAGGCGTGGACGCCGTCGGGCGTGAGTTCGAGCACGCGGTTCGACAGCGCGGCCAGGAAATGCCGGTCGTGCGATACGAACAGCATGGTGCCTTCGTATTTCGACAAGGCCTCGATCAGCATTTCCTTGGTCGCCATGTCGAGATGGTTGGTCGGCTCGTCGAGCACCAGGAAGTTCGGCGGGTCGTATAGCATGATCGCCATGACGAGCCGCGCCTTCTCGCCGCCGGACAGGACGCGGCATTTCTTTTCGACATCGTCGCCGGAGAAGCCGAAGCAGCCGGCGAGCGAGCGCAGTGAGCCGATGCTGGCCTGCGGGAAGGTGTATTCGAGCTGCTCGAACACGGTGCGCTCGCCATCGAGCAGGTCCATGGCGTGCTGCGCGAAATAACCCATCTTGACGCTGCCGCCGACCGTGACCGTACCGCCATCGGGTTCGGTGGTGCCGGCGATCAGCTTGAGCAACGTCGATTTGCCGGCGCCGTTGACGCCCATGACACACCACCGGTCGAGGCGCCGGATCGAGAAATCGAGGCCGTCATAGATCGTGCGGCTGCCATAGGCCTTGGCGACGTCCTTGAGGATGGCAACGTCTTCGCCCGAACGCGGCGCCGGCGGAAAGTCGAAGCTGACGCTCTGGCGCCGCCGCGGCGGCTCGACGCGTTCGATCTTGTCGAGCTTCTTCACCCGGCTCTGCACCTGCGCGGCGTGCGACGCCCTCGCCTTGAAACGCTCGATGAAACGGATTTCCTTGGCCAGCATCGCCTGCTGGCGCTCGAACTGCGCCTGCTGCTGCTTCTCGTTGAGCGCGCGCTGCTGCTCGTAGAATTCGTAATTGCCCGAGTAAGCGGTGAGCGAACCACCGTCGATCTCGACGATCTTGTTGACGATGCGGTTCATGAACTCGCGGTCGTGCGAGGTCATCATCAGCATGCCGTCATAGCCCTTGAGGAACTGCTCGAGCCAGATCAGGCTCTCGATATCGAGATGGTTCGACGGCTCGTCGAGCAGCATGGCGTCGGGCTTCATCAAGAGTATGCGCGCCAGCGCGACGCGCATCTTCCAGCCGCCGGATAGCTTTCCGACGTCGCCGTCCATCATATCCTGGGTGAAGCTCAGGCCTGCCAGCACCTCGCGG
This sequence comes from Pseudolabrys sp. FHR47, assembly GCF_005153485.1. Classification (NCBI taxonomy): domain Bacteria; kingdom Pseudomonadati; phylum Pseudomonadota; class Alphaproteobacteria; order Hyphomicrobiales; family Xanthobacteraceae; genus Pseudolabrys; species Pseudolabrys sp. FHR47. Next base: position 2,403,343 of record NZ_CP039740.1, on the reverse strand, counting down.
GCGCGGGCATCCAGGGCATAACCATCGAGTTCGGAGAAGCGTTGCTGCACTTCGCCGTAGCGCTCGATGATGGCGTTCATCTCGTCGGCGCGGTCCGGATCGGCCAGATCGGGATCAGACATGGCGGCTTCGAGTTCTTTCAGCTCGGCAGCGACTTCGCTGACCGGCCCGACGCCGTCCATGACTTCGGCAACGGCGCTGCGGCCCGACATCTCGCCGACATCCTGGCTGAAATAGCCAATGGTGATGCCGCGATCGACGACCACCTGCCCTTCGTCTGGCGCCTCCTGCCCGGTGATCATGCGAAACAAGGTCGACTTGCCGGCGCCGTTGGGGCCGACAAGGCCGACCTTTTCGGCGCGGTTGAGCGCGGCCGAAGCCTCGATGAACAGGATCTGGTGGCCGTTTTGCTTGCTGATGTTGTCGAGGCGGATCATGGAGAGCGAATTCCGGAACGGGCGGCGCACTTCACACGCCGCATAGGCGCTGCTTTTGCGCCGGGTTTCATGATGATTTGATGATGGATGCGTGAGATGGCTTGAACGTCAGCTACAGCGCGAATTTAGCCCTCACCTGCGCAGCCTTGTCGGGTGTGGCGCGGACGGTGACCGAGACATGGCCCTCGTCGTCCGTTGTCTTGTCGAGTACTTCGGTGTGGCGGTAGAGCCAACTCAGGCCGGCGCCATCCGATGCATCAAGCGTTACCGACAAGGTTTGCCGGCTTTCGCCGAGACGGTTTTCGATCGCGCCGGTGAGGTTGTCGATGCCCTCCCCGGTCAGCGCCGACACGATGATCGGCGCACGCTCCGGGGCCTGCCGGGCGGCGAGGTTGTGAATGCGCTCGCGGCCGTCGGCGTCGAGCGCGTCGATCTTGTTCCAGACCTCGATGATGCGCCGGTCGGTCGGCTCGATGCCGAGCTCGCCGAGCACCTTGGCGACATCGGCCGACTGGGCGCCGGTGTCCTCGTGCGACATGTCACGGACATGCAGGATGATGTCGGCTTCGATCACTTCTTCGAGCGTGGCGCGGAAGGCCGCGACCAGCATGGTCGGCAGATCGGAGATGAAGCCCACGGTGTCCGACAGGATAATGCGGGTGCCGTGCGGCAGGTCGATGGAGCGCAAGGTCGGATCGAGCGTGGCAAACAGCATGTCGGCCGAGAGGACGCTCGCCGCGGTCATGCGATTAAACAAGGTCGATTTGCCGGCGTTGGTGTAGCCGACCAGCGCGACGATCGGATACGGCACGCGCTTGCGGCTCTCGCGATGCAGCTTGCGGGTGCGCTTGACCTTCTCCAGATCGCTTTCGATCTTGCCGATGCGCTCCGAAAGCATGCGCCGGTCGGCCTCGATCTGGGTCTCGCCGGGACCGCCGAGGAAGCCGAAGCCGCCGCGCTGGCGCTCAAGATGCGTCCAGGAGCGAACCAGCCGGCCCTTCTGATAGGTCAGATGGGCGTGCTCGACCTGCAGCACGCCCTCCTTGGTCCGGGCGCGGCGGCCGAAGATTTCAAGGATCAAGCCGGTGCGATCGATGACCTTGGCGTTCCAGGCTTTCTCGAGGTTCTTCTGCTGCACCGGCGAGATGGGGCAATCCATGATGACGACGGAGGCCTCATGGCCTTTCACCAGTCCGGCGATCTCATCGACCTTGCCGGAGCCGATATAGGTCGCGGGCTTGACGACCTGCAGCGGCACGAGGCCGCCTTCGACGACGTCGAGATCGATGGCGCGCGCCAGCCCCATCGCCTCGTCGAGGCGCGCCTGCGGCGTGCGCGTGTCGGCGCTCGCGCCACCCTGGCTGCGCAGATAGGGTTCGATGACGAGCGCACGCCCGCTGCCTGACCCTGAGGGAGTCAGCAGGTCCGCACTCTTGTCGCGATCACGCAGTTCCAATGAGCTATCTTTTCCGGCGCATGATCTTACCCGAAAACCGGAGGACCACTTTTCGGGATCATGCGCTTACGCCTTTTCCGGCGTCAGTGGTTCTTCGCCGCCTTCGAACAACTGGATCGGGTGTCCGGGCATGATGGTCGAGATGGCGTGTTTATAGACGAGCTGCGAATGCCCGTCCCGACGCAACAGGACGCAGAAGTTATCGAACCAGGTGACGACGCCTTGCAGTTTCACGCCGTTGACCAGGAAGATGGTCAGCGGAATCTTCGCTTTGCGGACGTGGTTGAGAAACGTGTCTTGTAAGTTCTGCGCTCGATCGGCAGCCATGGCCGTGGTCCATTTTTTAGCTCGCATCTTAACGCGCGAGACAATCGTTGCCCTTTAGTCCTCGGCGACACCGCTGGTATCCCCTGTCGAGCGGTGGAATCCGAGGCCCGGGAAATCCTATTAGATGGCACCCTGCCCGTTCGCGCAAGCGAAACGTCGATGTTTTGGCCTCAAGCCACTGAAATATGGACCATTTTGGTGCATTATGGACGCTGTCGGGGCTCAGCTGAATTCCGCCCTGCTGTGGTAGTCGCGGCGCAGGGCGCCGGCCGTCAATCCCGGCGCACCGTTGCCGACCGGACGCCCGTCGATTTCGGTCACCGGCATGACCGACTGGCTGGCGGAGGTGACGAAGGCCTCCCGCGCCGCATGGGCCTCCTCGACCGTGAAGGCCCGCTCCTCGAAGCGCAGCCCCTGTTCGGCGATCAGATCTAGCAAGACCGAACGGGTGACGCCCGGCAGGATGTCGCCGGCCAGTGGCCGCGTCACCAGGATGCCGTCACGGGTGACAATCCAGGCGGTCGATGACGCGCCCTCGGTGACATAGCCCTTGGCATCGACCAGCCAGGCCTCATGCGCGCCCTTGTCGCGCGCGGTCTGCTTGGCCAGCACGTTCGGCAGCAGCGACACCGATTTGATATCGACATGGCGCCAACGCTCGTCCGGCACGGTGACGACCACAATGCCTTTGGCGGCGCGCGCCTCGATCTTCGCCAAATCGTTGCTACGCGCTGTGACAACCAGGGTCGGCTGCGTGCCCTCAGGCGGGAACGTAAAGTCGCGGCGCATCTGACCGCGGGAAACCTGCACATAGACGATGCCGTCGGTGACACGGTTGCGGCGGATGGTCTCGCGCATGATGACAGCGAGCGCTTTCACCGACACCGGTCGCGCCATATGCAGACGATCGAGCGAGCGCTGCAGGCGCGCCATGTGGCGGCGCTCGTCGACCAGTTTGCCGCCGATGACTTCGCAGACTTCGTAGACGCTGTCGGCGAACTGGAAACCGCGATCGTCGATGGACACGCCGGCTTCGGCGTGCGGCAGATACCGGCCGTTGACGTAAGCGATGCGGGACATGGTGCGCTAGCCTATTCCCAGCGCCTTGAGCTTGCGATGCAGCGCCGAGCGCTCCATGCCGACGAATTCGGCGGTGCGCGAGATGTTGCCGCCAAAGCGGGAGATTTGCGCCACCAGATATTCGCGCTCGAACACTTCGCGGGCATCGCGCAGCGGCAATCCCATCAACTGCTCGCCGCCATTGCCATTCGGCATGGCCGGCACCATCGAGCCGACATCCTGCGGCAGCATGCTGGCATTGATCACGGCGTCTGGATCGCCGCCGGCGAGGATCATCAGGCGTTCGATATTGTTGCGCAGCTGGCGTACATTGCCCGGCCAATTGTGCGACTGGAGTACCGCCATGGCGTCCTCGCCGATCCGGCGTTTCGGCAGGCCGGTCGATTGCGAGATCTGATCCATGAAGTAATCGATGAGCTCGGGGATATCCTCGCGGCGCTCCGACAAAGGCGGCACACGCACCGGCACCACGGAGAGACGGTGATAGAGGTCCTCGCGGAATTGCCCCTGCGCAATCGCGGCCTCGAGATTGCGGGCGGTCGAGGCGACAATGCGCACATCGACGGCGACCTTGCTCGAACCGCCAACGCGGCTGAAGGTCTGATCGACCAGCACACGCAGTATCTTGTTTTGAGTTTCGCGCGGCAGGTCGGCGACGTCGTCGATAAACAGCGTGCCGCCATGCGCCTCTTCCAGCGCGCCGGTCTTGCGCGCTTCAGTGCCGTTCGCCTCGACCCCGAACAGCTCGGTCTCCATGCGTTCGGGCGTGATCGCCGCGGCGTTGATGACGATGAAAGGTCCGCCCGTGCGCTGCGACAATTCGTGCATGGTTCGCGCGGCGAGTTCCTTGCCGGCGCCGGAGGGGCCGACAATGAGCACACGGCTGTTGGTCGGCGCAACGCGGTCGATGGCCTGCCGCAGGCTCGACATCGCCGCCGAGCGCCCGACCAGGGTCGAGGGCGACGGCGCGAGTTGTTTCAGCTGCCGCACCTCGCGCTTGAGCCGTGACGTCTCCAGCGCGCGTTCAGCCACCAGCACCAGCCGGTCGGCCTTGAACGGCTTTTCGATGAAGTCGTAGGCGCCCTGCTTGATGGCCGCGACCGCGGTCTCGATGTTGCCGTGGCCCGAGATCATCACGATCGGGATCTCGGGATGCTCGGCCTTGAGGATAGTCAGCAACTGCAGGCCGTCGAGCTTGGAGCCCTGCAACCAGATGTCGAGGAAGATCAGGTTCGGCCGCCGCGTCACGATGGACGCCAGCGCGTCGTCGCTGTTGCGTGCGGTGCGCGCGACGAAGCCCTCGTCCTCCAGGATGCCCGCGACCAGATCGCGGATATCGGCTTCGTCGTCGACGATGAGGATCTCTGCTGCCATGCGCTGTTACTCGTTTGTCGTCTTTTCCGGATCGGCCGCAGGCGCGACCTCGGGGGACTCTGAGTGCGTCGCGCCAGGCTTTGCGGCGGCGGAAAACCGCATCCGCATCCAGGCGCCGCGCTGACCCGGAATCTTGTCGGCGGCGTCGCGCAATTCGAGCGCGCCGCCGTGTTCCTCCAGAATGCGCCCGACGATGGCGAGACCAAGGCCGGTGCCCTTCTCGCGCGTCGTCACATAGGGCTCCATCAACCGGTTTCGGTTTTCCTTGGGCAAGCCGATACCGTTGTCGACCACGTCGATGACGATGTTCTCGCCGTCGCGGCCGGCAAAGACACGGATCGTGCCTTTCCAGCCTTCGACGCGCTCGGCATCCGGTACGGCGGCGATGGCCTCGGTCGCATTCTTGATGATGTTGGTGAGCGCCTGCGAAATCAGGCGACGGTCGAACTGGGCGTGCAGCGGCTCTTCGGTGATCTCGGCCGAGATATCGAGATCGGCATTGCCGACGCGCTGCAGGAACACCGCCTGACGTACGGCGTCGGCGACGTCCTCGCCAACGATGACAGGCTTGGGCATGCGCGCGAACTTGGAGAACTCGTCGACCATCTGCCGTATGTCGTCGACCTGCCGGATGATGGTGTCGGTGCATTGCTGGAAAACGCCGCCTGCATCTTCGCCGATCACCTTGCCGTACTTGCGACGCAGACGTTCGGCCGACAACTGGATCGGCGTCAGCGGGTTCTTGATTTCGTGCGCGATGCGCCGCGCGATGTCGGCCCAGGCCGACGAGCGCTGCGCGGTGACGAGTTCAGTGATGTCGTCCAGCGTAACGACATAGCCGTGGTTGGTAGCGCCGGAGCGCTCACTGGTGACGCGCACCGACAGATTGCGCTCGCGCCCTGCTCGGTTGATCGTGACCTGGTCCTGGGTGCGGCCGCCATGCTTGGCCGCCAGCATAATGCCGGCGAGTTCGGGAAACACTTCGTTGAGCGGCTTGCCGACGGCCTGGGCCTCGGTATAGCCGATCAGCTTTTCGGCCGAGCGGTTGAGAATGGCGACATTGTCGAAGGTGTCGACGCCGATGACGCCGGCGCTGGCGCCCGCCAGAACCGCCTCGGTGAAGATACGGCGGGTGTCGATGACGTCGCGGGCGCGCACCAGATCGTCGCGCTGCGTGCGCAGTTCCTGCGTCATGCGGTTGAAGGTCTCGCCGAGATGCGCGAGATCGCCTTCGGACTGCCGCACCGGCACGCGGACATAAAGATTGCCTTCGGACACGGCATTGGCCGCACCGATCAGGCGGCGGATCGGCGCCACCAGCTTGTTGGCGAAGTTGAAGCCGATCCATACCGCCGAGAGCAGCACGATCAGCGCGATCACCGTGTACATGAGGCCGAAGGCGACCTGGACGCCGAAGCGCCGTTGCTCGATGGCAATGTATTCGGACACGCTGGCGCGCGTCTCGCGCAGTTGCGGTACGACGCGCGGATCGAGCAGGCGCGTTACGTAGAGAAAGCGGTTGTCGTAGTTCTGCAATTTGATGACCGCCGCGACATAGTTGGTGTCGGGCAGCAGCACGAGTTGCGGCTCCTTGTCGCTGATGGTCGCCAGCGCTTCACGCGGCGGCAGCGCAAAGGTCTGGTTCGTGCGAACGTCGGCCCGCGCGATCTCCTTGAGATCGCCATCGAACAGGATCGCGGAGGCAAGGCCGCGCACCGCGGCCTGATAATTCAGGAATTGCTTGAGCTGTTCGGGGCTTTCCTCGATCACTTGCCTGGCGCGAGACAGATCGAAGGCCATCACCAGAATGTCGGAACGGACGATCTGAGCGTGGTCGCGCAGGTAAGCCTCGGCGACGACGAGCGAGTTCTCGATCGCGGCACGGGTCCGGTTTGAGAACAATCGATCGAGGCCACGGTCCAGAGTGACGCTGGCGACGATGGCGACGAGGATCGCCGGCGCGGCGGCGATGATCGAGAACAGCCCGACGATGCGGACATGCAGCCGCGCGGCTGCCCTGCCCGAGCGCCGCGCCTGCACCACCTGCCACACCTCGCGCACGATGATGGCGAGCAGCAGGATGACGGTGGCCGCGTTGGCCAGCAGCAGCGAGACGACGACGTAGTGGGTCGGCGCGATCGGCGTCAGGTCGGCGAGCACGATGAACGTGGCGAAAGCCGACAAGAGCGCCAGAACGACGGCGATGGGGCCGAGAACGCGGCTTGAGCCTTCCCGTCTGGACGGCGAAGCCGTACCTGTAATCTCAGCCGTTGTGGCCTGGTCGAGGCTCATACGATCGTCAGGCCCTGTGGATCGGTTTCGCAGTCAGACAGGCGCTGGGAGCGCCCCGTGCCGCCGGGAATCTTCCACGGCACTGATGCTTTTATACAACAATGTTGCCGAATTGCGACAAGACTGCGGCAGGCTGACTCACAGATTTAAGGCCTGTGGGAGCGCAACAAGCTAACCGACCAGCTCCCGCACCAGCGGCGCGACCTTGGTGCCGTAAAGCTCGATACAACGCATCATCTTGGCGTGGGACAGCGGGCCGGCCGAATACTTCATGTCGAAACGTTGCGCGCCCAGCGCCTTCACGGCGGCGGCAATCTTTCTCGCCACCGTCTCTGGTGAGCCGACATAGAGCGAGCCATGCTCGATCTCGCGCTCGAACTCGGCCTTGCCGAACGGCGCCCAGCCGCGCTCAGCGCCGATCTTGTCGCGCATGCGCTTATAGTCGGAGAACAGTTCTTCCCTCGCCTGTGCGTCGCTCGCGGCGATGTAGCCGTGCGAATGCACGCCGACGGGAAGCTCCGGCTTGTTCATCTCGGCGAGCGAACGTCGGTAGAGATCGGCATAGGGCGCGAAGCGCCTGGGATCGCCGCCGATGATCGCCAGCATCATCGGGAAGCCGTAATTCACCGCGCGCATCACGGACTCAGGCGTGCCGCCAACGCCGATCCAGGTCGTCAGCGACGCGTCGAGTTTGGGATAGACACTCTGGTTCTTCAGCGGCGGCCGTGTCGTGCCTTCCCAGGTCACCGGCTCCTGCTTCAGTACGGCCGCATAGAGGTCGAGCTTCTCGTTGAACAGTTCCTCGTATTTGTTGAGGTCGAAGCCGAACAGCGGAAAGGACTCGATGAAGGAGCCACGACCGAGCATGACTTCGGCGCGGCCGTTCGAGGCGGCGTTGAGCGTGGCAAAACGCTGATAGACGCGGATGGGATCGTCCGAAGACAGCACCGTCACCGCCGAGCCGAGCCGGATGCGTTTCGTCCGTCCGGCGATTGTCGCGAGCACCATTTCCGGCGACGACACGGCGAAGTCGGCGCGATGATGTTCGCCGACGCCGATGAAATCGACACCAGCCTCGTCGGCCATTACGGCCTCGTCGACGAGGTTGCGGATCACCTGCGCCGCGTGCAGTGGCTGGCCGTCCGGCCCGTCGGTGATGTCGCCGAAGGTGTCGAGTCCGAGTTCAATCGTTTGCGCCATGGAAGCCTGCCCCGACGGTGTCACCGCCTATCTAGCGGTGCGAGCATCGAGGGCAAGTAGGCACAAACATTAGCCTGTACCGGCCTTAGGCCGGGTGAGCGTAGCGAAACCCGGGACAGTGCCTCTTTCATCCCGGATTTCGCTACGCTCATCCGGGCTACAAACTAGTTCCCGCCGCGGTAGACCTGAATATCCAGGTCGCGGATCTTCTTGCGCAAGGTGTTGCGGTTGACGCCAAGCAGATCGGCGGCGCGGATCTGGTTGCCGCGCGTCGCCGCCAGCGCTGCCGTGAGCAGCGGATATTCGATCTCGCGCAGGATGCGATGATAGAGCCCGGCCGGCGGCAGCCCATCATCAAAGCCGGCAAAATAAGTCGACAGGTGCCGCTCGACCGCGCCGCTCAGGGATTCCTCACCGCGCGGTTCATCTCCCGCGGCCGGCAGCGCCGGCTGCGCCAGTTCGCTTTCGATCACGGCGGCGGTGATGGTCTCCTGCGGATAGAGCGCGGCGAGACGGCGCGCGAGATTTTCGAGTTCGCGCACGTTGCCCGGCCAGCGGTGCCGCTTCAGACGATCGAGTGCCGCTTGGTCGATCTGCTTGGGCGGCAGGCCTTCACGCTGCGCCTGGGCGAAGAAGTGACGGATGAGATCGGGAATGTCCTCGGTGCGTTCGCGCAAGGGAGGCAGCCGCAGCGGCACGACGTTGAGGCGGAAGAACAGGTCCTCACGGAACAGGCCCTGCTGTATCTGCAGGCGCAGGTCCTTGTTGGTGGCGGCGATGATGCGCACGTCGCTCTTGATCGGGGTACGGCCGCCGACCGTGGTGTATTCGCCCTGCTGCAACACGCGCAAGAGACGCGTCTGTGCTTCCATCGGCATGTCGCCGATTTCGTCGAGAAACAAGGTGCCGCCTTCGGCCTGCTCGAAGCGGCCGGCAGAGCGGGTGTTGGCGCCGGTGAAGGCGCCCTTCTCGTGGCCGAATAGCTCGGATTCAATGAGGTCGCGCGGGATCGCCGCCATGTTGATGGCGACGAAGGTGCCGGCGCGCCGCTTGCCGTAGTCGTGCAGCGCCTTGGCGACCAGTTCCTTGCCGGTGCCGCTCTCGCCGGTGATCATCACCGTGAGGTCGGTCTGCATCAGGCGCGCCAGCACGCGGTAGATTTCTTGCATCGCCGGCGAACGACCGACCAGCGGAATGGCGTCGAACTCTTCGGGCTTGGTCGGCTGGGTGCGCGGCTCCTTTGGCTCGGACAGTGCGCGGCCGACAATACCGATCAGTTCCTTCAGATCGAAAGGTTTCGGCAAATACTCGTAAGCCCCGCGCTCCGAAGCGCGGATCGCGGTCATAAAAGTGTTCTGCGCGCTCATGACGATGATCGGCAGATCGGGCCGAGCCTTGCGGATGCGCGGAATGAGATCGAACGCGTTCTCGTCTGGCATCACGACGTCGGTGATCACGAGATCGCCGTCGCCCTGATTGACCCAGCGCCACAAGGTCGCGGCATTGCCGGTCGAGCGCACTTCATAACCGGCGCGCGACAGAGCCTGATTGAGAACGGTACGGATAGCCGCATCGTCATCGGCGACAAGGATGCTCCCCGTCGGCATGTATCTACCTCACGAAGTCTGGGCCGACGGCGCGTCTTCGCTTGCGCCGCCTTCGCCGCTGTAAATGGGCATCAGCACGCGGAAGGTCGTCCGCCGCGGCTGGGATTCACACTCGATGATGCCGCCGTGATCGCCCACGATCTTCGCCACCAGCGCCAGGCCCAATCCGCTGCCGGATGGTTTGGTGGTGACGAAGGGGTCGAACAAATGCGGCATCAGGTCGTCGGATACGCCGGGTCCGTTGTCGCGCACGCAGAATTCGAGCGGCAACGACACGCGGGCATTGGTGCCCGGCACGGCCAGGCGCACGCCCGGCCGGAAGGCGGTGGTGAGATGGATTTCGCCGTCGGTCGCATCCTCGCCGATCGCCTCGGCTGCGTTCTTGACGAGATTGAGGAAGACCTGGACGAGCTGGTCGCGATTGGCGAGCACCGGCGGCAGCGACGGGTCGTAATCCTCGACGAACTTGATGTGGCGCGCAAAGCCCGATTGCGCCAGCCGCTTCACATGATCGAGCACGACATGGATGTTGACCGGCTCGCGCTCGACCGGGCGTTCGTCGCCGAAGATCTCCATGCGGTCGACCAGCTTCACGATGCGGTCGGTCTCATCGCAAATCAATGTTGTGAGTTGACGGTCTTCGTCGGCAGCCGATTGCTCGAGGAGTTGCGCCGCGCCGCGGATGCCGGACAGCGGATTCTTGATCTCATGCGCCAACATGGCGGCCAGCGCGATCACAGAACGCGCCGCGCCGCGATGGGTGAGCTGGCGGTCCATCTTGTCGGCGATGGTGCGCTCCTGAAGCATGACGATGACATGCTCCGGGTACTCGGCCAGCGGCGCGACATGCAGATCGACCAGCCGCTCGCCGGGATTGCGCGGCGTGGCGAGATCGACCTTATATTCGTTCACCGCGGCACCGCTGCGACGAACCTGCTCGATCAAGGTCAACAGCGGCGAGCCGAACGGCACCAGATCGCGCAGCATATTCCGCCGCAGCATCGGGATCGAAGCTTCGAAGAACTGCTCGGCGGCGACATTGGCGTCGGCGATGCGGCCGTCCGGCCCCACCATGATCACGGGATGCGGCAAGGCATTCAGCATGGCATCCGCTGTCACGGTCGTCATGCCGGCGGATGCCGGTTTAGCCTGGGCGCGGCTCATGCGGCGGCCCTCCATGCGAAGTCGTCATAAGCATCGGCAAGGCGGCGGCGTGCCTCGTCCGGGTGCTCGGTGGTGAGCACGCGCGTGCGATGGGTCTTGAGCAGTTCGTCGGAGACACCGGCGGTTTCGGCGGCGGCATCGAGCGCCCAGCCGAGGTGCTTGCGCGCATGGCGGCGGCCGATGGAGACGCCATGGTGTTCGATGTGTTCGGCGTAGAGCGTGTCGATCAACTCAAGCTGCACCTTGAGCGACGGTGTCTCGCTGTGCTGTCCGGTGGCGATAAATTGCGCCACCTGCCCCGGCAGCCACGGTTTTCCCTGGGCGGCGCGGCCGACCATCACCGCATCGGCGCCGGAGGCCTGCAGTGCGGCGACCGCATCGTTGCCCGAACGGATATCGCCATTGACGACGACAGGCACGGTCACCGCCTCCTTGACCGCGCGAACGGCGATCCAGTCGGCCGAGCCGGTATAAAACTGACACCGCGTGCGGCCATGGACGGTGATCATCCTGACGCCGGCATTCTCGGCGCGGCGCGCCAGTTCCGGCGCGTTGATCGAGCCTACATCCCAGCCGAGCCGCATCTTCAGCGTCACGGGCACTTTGACGGCGTTGACGGTCGCGTCGATCAAAGTGAGCGCATGATCGAGATCGCGCATCAGCGCCGAGCCCGAGGCGCCGTTGGTCACCTGCTTCGACGGGCACCCCATGTTGATGTCGATGATCTGCGCGCCATTGGCTTCGGCGATGCTCGCGCCTTCCGCCATCCAGCGGGCCTCGCAACCGGCAAGCTGCACGACGTTGATGGCGACGCCGGCGCCATGGCTGCGCACCTGCGCCTCGCGCTCGCCTTTGGCCAAGCCGGCGCAGGCCGTCATCTCGGACACGACGAGGCCCGCGCCCAGGCGTTCGGCCAACCGACGAAACGGCGCATCGGTGATCCCGGACATCGGTGCCAGGATCACGCGGTTGGGCGCGTTGATACCGCCGACGTTAAACGCAGTGGCGTAATTGATCTGGATCAAGTTCGGTACAGGGGTATTGCCCAGCATTTAGGCTGAACCTCACGTTGCATAGAGTTTAGCCATTTTGACGGCTCGTGCAAGTGCTGCACTGCAATATCCTTGGCCTATCCTTGGCCTATCCTTGGCAGGGTTACCGTGGTCCTGCCTTGCAAATGAGCCGGTATGGCAGACGGCTATCCTGCGTTTGCAGGTTGTGGCGAACGCGGTAAAGCAAACGACGGGAAAACGGGCAGGAACTCCGCAACTATGGCGAAAATCGCAGCCGTTATTGTCGCTGCCGGGCGCGGTACCCGGGCCGCCGGGTCGGACGTTCCCAAGCAGTTCCGGCAGGTCGGCGGTGAGGCGGTGCTGCGGCGGTGTCTGACGGCCTTTGCCGGTTGCGAGCTTATCCACACCATACAGACGGTCATACGTCCGGGAGATGAACCCCACTATGCGGAGGCCGCCTCGGGCCTTGCCGTGGCCCCGCCGGTCCATGGCGGCGATACCCGCCAGGCGTCCGTCCGCGCCGGCCTGGAGGCGCTCGCCGGCGAGGCGCCCGATATTGTGCTCATCCATGACGCCGCCCGGCCCTTCGCGAGTCCTGCCCTAATCGCCCGCGCAATCGAGGCGACGACCGAGACCGGCGCGGCCATTCCCGGCCTCGCGGTCACCGACACGATCAAGAGCATTGACGGCCATGGCTACGTCGGTGAGACACTCGACCGCACGCGCCTGCGCGCCGTGCAAACGCCGCAGGCTTTCACCTTCGCGCCAATCCTGGAAGCGCACCGCCGCGCGGCACACGAAGGCCGCACCGACTTCACCGACGACGCGGCCATTGCCGAATGGGCCGGCATGCAGGTCCGCGTATTCGATGGCGAAAGCGCCAACATTAAAATCACGCACCCGGAGGATTTCGTGCGCGCCGAAGCGATGCAGCTTTCCCAATTGAGCGACGTGCGCACCGGTACCGGCATCGATGTCCATGCCTTCGGTCCCGGCGACCATGTGATGATCGGCGGTGTGCGCATCGCGCACGGCCAGGCACTCACCGGCCATTCCGATGCCGATGTCGGCCTGCACGCGCTGACCGACGCCATTCTCGGCGCGCTGGCCGATGGCGATATCGGCTCGCACTTTCCACCCAGCGATCCACAGTGGAAAGGCGCCGCCTCCGACCGCTTTCTCAAATTCGCCTGCGAGCGCGTCGCGTCGCGCGGCGGCCGCATCGCCCATCTTGATCTCACTATCGTCTGCGAGGCGCCGAAGATCGGGCCGCATCGCGACGCCATTCGTGAAACCGTAGCCCGCATCGCTGGATTATCGATGGACCGCGTCGCCGTGAAGGCGACGACCAGCGAGCAGCTCGGCTTTACCGGTCGCCGCGAGGGCATCGCGGCCTATGCCACGGCGACCGTGCGCCTGCCGTGGTCGGAAAAAGCGTGAGGAACACAATGCTCGATGAGGACATCGTCAAGGCGGCGCGTGATCTGCTCGACATCTGCAAGCGCAAGAACCTGCTTGTCGCCACCGCCGAGTCATGCACTGCTGGTCTGGTCGCCGGCACGCTGACCGAAGTGCCGGGCACCTCGAGTATTCTCGACCGCGGCTTCATCACCTATTCCAACGAGGCCAAGAACGAGATGCTCGGCGTCTCGCGCGACCTTCTGGCCAGGCACGGCGCGGTAAGCCGCGAAGTGGCCGAAGCGATGGCCTCCGGCGTGCTCGGTCATTCCCGCGTGCATCTCGCCGTATCGGTGACGGGCATCGCCGGCCCGGATGGCGGCACGCCGACCAAGCCGGTGGGGCTCGTGCATTTCGCCGTCGCATCGCGCTCTGGCAAGCTCACCCATGCCGAAAAGCGCTTCGGCGATATAGGTCGCGCCGAGGTGCGGAAACATTCCGTGCTTCAGGCGTTCAGGATGCTGCACGAGATGGCTGAGGGCGAAGAGGCTTACCCGCCCCATCGGGCGATATGACCGACACCCAAACCAAGCGCCCCTGGTATCACGCGCTCGTACCGATCGCCGCGATCGTCGCGGCCTCGGTGCTCGGCCAGATCGCAACCTTTCCGCATCTGGCGCCGTGGTACGCCGGCCTCGCCAAGCCGCCGCTCAATCCGCCGAATTGGGTGTTTGGCCCGGCGTGGACGACGCTCTATGTGCTGATGGCCTTCGCCACCATTCGCGTGATGTGGCAGCCGGAGACGGCGGTACGCAAGCGAGCGCTCGTGCTGTTCGCCTTGCAGCTTGCGTTCAATGTGGCGTGGTCGTGGATGTTCTTTGCCGCCGAGAATCCGCTGCTCGGGCTTATCAACATCGTGCCGCAGCTCGCGCTGGTGATCGCCACGGTGACCGCCTTCTACCGCGCCGATCGACTTGCCGGCATCACGATGGCACCGCTCGCGCTCTGGGTCGGCTTCGCGACGCTGCTCAACGCGTCGATCTGGTGGCTGAACGGCTAGGTATTTCGCGGCGGCCGTAAAGTGCGCCATACTGCTGCCCTGCAGACGGCAGCATGGGGCACTCGATGGCAATCGTCGGAAAGGTTTCGCCGGTCACGCTCGGCCTGTGCGTGGCCTTGGGCTTTCTCGCGTTGATCCTGTACGTCGGCGCGGTGTCGCTATTATCCGACATGGCCGGCAGCGACCCTGCGGGCAATGCTTATTCCCAGGCTTACGCGGTGATTACGCTTGTCGCGTTGTGGGTGTTGCTGGTGATCATACTCACCATCGCCCTCGCCAAGGGTGGGGCCGGCTGGCCGGTCGTCACGGCTGCGGTCATCCTGATCCCTGCATCGGCCATCGCCTCGCTGTTCGCCATGGGGCTGCTGACGAACCCGAACGAGCCACCCTATCTATGGCCGATCGTGATTCCCGCCAGTCTGCCGCTGCTGGTGCTCGGCTTCGCGTTCTGGACGCTCTTGCCCGGCATGCGTTCCATATTGCCAGCGCACGTCGTGGTGCCGGCAATTTGGGGGGCCGTGTTCGTGCTGTGTCTGGCGGTCGTGCCGTTCAACCTGATGCGCGACAGCGCCAAGGAGACGATTGCCGCGGCGCGCGCCAAGACAGAAGCCGATTACGACAAGCTTCCGGCCGATGCGGGTCTGGCGCAGTTGCTGCCGTTCATGGGCGCGTTCTATGGCGAGAAGGAAGCCGAGCTGAACAGGCGCCTCCGCAGACTACCGACACGCCAGAGCGAGGCTGAAGCCATGTTGGCCCGCGGCGAATTTCCGCTGCGTTATCTCGGCTGGCTCCACCTCGATCCGACGCAGTCCCTTTGCGAGAAGGCCCGCGCGCAGCTGCGACAGAACGTTGGGCCGTTGATGCTCAAGTCCGGGGAAACGAAGCCCTACACCGTCATCGCGCAGCACGTCACCGATGCCGTTACGGCGATGAAGTGGCTGGTCGGCTATGACTGCTCGTGCGACGCGGAGTCTCTGGCCTGGGAGCAGATGGCGAGCGCCTATCGTGATCCGGCGTTCGAATTCTATGAGCTGAAGCGGTTGCGCGATCCGCAGGAACTGGGGCGGGTCCTGCGCGATTATCCCGAACGGTTCTCGATGCTGACGCCGAAGGCCTCGCTCAAGGCCTGGTTGAGTTTCACCGAAGAGGAGGAGTATCGGACACGGGCTTTGGCCGGTGCGCGGACACTGCCGCACCGTAATGCCGACATTGTGACGATGCTGAATAATCGCTCGGACGAACATATGGCCTGGACGGCCATGACCTATCTGCCGCAGCTCGATCTCGAAGCGACGCCGGAACTATGCCGCGCCGCGCTCACGCAGATCAAAGAGGCGTTCGCGAAAACGTACCGGCCGAAGGCCGACGATCCCCGTTCCTACGATGAACTGCTCGGCCGCCTCGGCGGGCGCGGAAAGCACTTCGCGGCGCTGATTTGGCTGGGCGAGCATGGCTGCGACGTTGGCCCCACGATCAAGGACGCGGAAGAGCTGATCCGGTCCTATCGGCGCTCGGCCGAGAGTGACGCGATGCTGGCCTCGCTTGCGCGTCTGCCACGGAAATAATCTTAGGCCTTCGTCACGTGGCAGCCTTGCGCCCGTAGACCTTGTCGGCCCGCTGTTCGAATGCCGCCGCCATCTTGCGGAACACGGTGTCGAACACCGCGCCCATCAGCATGCCGAAGGTGCGGCTCCTGAACTCGTAGTCGATGTAGAACTCTACTTCGCAGGTATCCTCGCCGGTCGGCTTGAACGACCAGCGGTTCTGCAGGCGGCTGAACGGGCCGTCGAGATATTCGACCAGGATTTTCAGGTTCGGCCGGTCGAGCGTGACGCGGCTCAAGAAGGTCTGCTGGATCAGCTTATAGGCGACCGTCATCGACGCGGTCAGCACCTCGATGCCCTCGCCTTTATCGGCGCGGCTGCGCACGCGCAGGCTCTGGCACAGCGGCACGAACTGCGGATATTTCTCGACGTCGGCGACGAGATCGAACATGTCGGCCGCGGCATGGCGCACGCGGCGCTTGTTCGTGAATTGGGGCATTCTTATCCCTCCCCGTCTTCGGGGAGGGTGGACGCGAGCGCAAGCGAGCGGACGGGTGGGGTTGGGGCATGAAGGCCCCACCCGGCTCGCCATTGCGCTGCGCTTATGGCTCGCCACCCTCCCCCTTCGGGGGAGGGATAAAAAAGCAGACGCTTCATCGTTTAAGCATCGCTTCGCGCGCCGCCTTCAATCGCGCGAAGTCCTCGCCGGCATGGTGCGACGAGCGCGTCAGCGGCGAGGCCGACACCATCAGGAAGCCCTTCGAATAGGCCACGGTCTCGAGCGACTTGAACTCGTCCGGCGGCACGAAGCGCTTCACCTCGTGGTGTTTCTTCGTCGGCTGCAGATACTGGCCGATGGTGAGGAAATCGACGCCGGCCGAACGCAGGTCGTCCATCACCTGAAGAATCTCGTTCCGCTCTTCGCCCAGCCCGACCATGATGCCGGACTTGGTGAACATGAACGGATCGAGTTCCTTCACGCGCTGCAACAGGCGCAGTGAATGGAAGTAGCGCGCGCCGGGTCGCACCGTCAGATAAAGTGACGGCACGGTTTCGAGATTGTGGTTGAACACGTCGGGCTTGGCCGCGACCACGACCTCGACCGCGCCATCCTTGCGCAGGAAATCGGGCGTGAGGATTTCGATGGTGGTGCCGGGCGCATGGGTGCGGATCGCGCCGATGGTTTGCGCAAAATGCTGCGCACCGCCATCGGCGAGATCGTCGCGATCGACCGAGGTGACGACGATATGCGCCAGCCCCAGCTTGGCGGTCGCCTGCCCGACATGCTCGGGTTCGGCGGCGTCGAGCGCGCCCGGCAGGCCGGTCTTGACGTTGCAGAAGGCGCAGGCCCGCGTGCAGGTGTCGCCCATGATCATGAAGGTGGCGTGCTTCTTCTCCCAGCACTCGCCGATATTGGGGCAGCCGGCCTCCTCGCAGACGGTGAACAGGCCATTGGCGCGCATCAGCGCGTGGGTCTCGTTGTAGCCCTTGGAGATCGGCGCCTTGACGCGAATCCAGTCCGGCTTCGGCGGCTGGACCGAATCCGGGCGGTGCGCCTTTTCCGGGTGCCGGGGGCGCGGATTGTTGATCAGGTCGAGGACGACGGCCATGACATTACTTACGGCTGCTACGGCTTCGCCGCAAGGCAAGCCATGCGGAACCGGGGTATCAGGCTCCCCGGATCGCCCGCCAGATGAACAGGAAGATCACGGCGCCGATGGTGGCGCTGATGATGCTGCCGATGAAATCGCCGGCGATGAAAATACCAAGCCGCGGCAGGATGGCGCCGGCGACGATGGCGCCGACGAGGCCGACCGCCAGGTTGACCAGCAGGCCGCCGCGGCCGCCGAGAATGACATTCGCCAGCCAGCCGGCGACCAGGCCGACCACGATCCACGCGATGATACCCATGATGCCCCCCTCTTCGTTGATCGCTCTAAGCCGTCTTCGCCGGCATCTGATGGCCCGGCGTGGACAGCGAAATCTTGACCTCGTCGTCGTTCATGTCGGCGCCGACATCGGCGAACAGCGGCGTCGACAGATAGCGCTCGCCGGTATCCGGCAGCATAGCCAAAATCGTCGAGCCCGGCGCGGCCTTCTCGGCCACCTTGAGCGCGCCGGCCAGCGTCGCGCCGGCCGTGATGCCGACGAAGATGCCTTCCTTCTGCGCCAGGTCCTTGGCGCATTTCATCGCCTCTGGACCAGCGATGGTGACGATCTCATTGGCCGCGCCGCGATCGACGGCTTCGGCGGTGATCTTCGGCACGAAGTCCGGCGACCAGCCCTGCATTGGATGCGGCTTGAAGGCGGCGTTAGGTTTGGCGGGCGTGCCGTCGGCGTTGCGCTCCTGCGGCGTATGCGACGACACCATCGGCGCATCGGCCGGCTCGCACAGCACGATCTTGGTGTTCGGCATTTCCTTGCGCAGCACGCGCGACACGCCGTTGAACGTGCCGCCGGTACCAAAGCCGGTGACCCAGTAATCGAGGCCACTGTCCTTGAAGTCGGCGACGATCTCGGGGCCGGTAGTGCGCTCGTGCATGTCGGGATTGGCTTCGTTCTCGAACTGCCGCGTCAGGAACCAGCCATGCGCTTTCGCCAGTTCCTGCGCCTTGGCGACCATGCCGAAGCCGCGGCCGGCAGCGGGCGTGAGCACCACCTTGGCCCCTAAGAAGCGCATCAGCTTGCGGCGTTCGACGCTGAATGTTTCCGCCATAGTGACCACCAGCGGATAACCTTTGGCGGCGCAAACCATCGCCAAACCAATGCCGGTGTTGCCGGAGGTCGCTTCAACCACGGTCATGCCGGGCTTGAGCTCGCCGGACTTCTCGGCCGCCTCGATGACGCCGAGCGCCAAGCGATCCTTGACCGAGCCCAGCGGATTGAAGGCTTCGATCTTGACGTAGAGATTGATGCCCTTCGGCCCGAGCTTGTTGATCTTGACGCACGGCGTGCGGCCGACGGTGTCGAGGATGGAGTTGTACTTCGCCATTGATCCCTCCGCCGGTCGCCTGCGCGACCTACATATTCAAGACGCGCCCGTAAGCATCGAGCACCGCTTCCTTCATCGTCTCCGAAATCGTCGGATGCGGGAAGATGGTGTGCATCAACTCTTCTTCGGTGGTCTCCAGATTCATCGCCACGACGAAGCCCTGAATGAGTTCGGTGACTTCCGAGCCGACCATGTGCGCGCCGAGCAACTGGCCGGTCTTCTTGTCGAAGATGACCTTGACGAGGCCCTGGTCCTCGCCCTGCGCAATGGCCTTGCCGTTGCCCATGAACGGAAAGCGGCCGACGCGGATATCGAGGCCCTTGGCCTTGGCGGCAGCCTCGGTGAGGCCGACCGAGGCGATCTGCGGGTGGCAATAGGTGCAGCCCGGGATCATCTGCTTGTTCATCGGGTGCGGATGCAAGCCCTTGATGGCCTCGACGCAGACGACGCCTTCATGCTCGGCCTTGTGCGCCAGCATCGGCGGCCCGGCCACATCACCGATGGCATAGATGCCCGGCACATTGGTCTTGCCGTAGTCGTCGATCTTGATGACGCCGCGCTCGATCTTCACGCCGACCTTCTCAAGCCCGATATTCTCGATATTGCCAACGACGCCGACGGCGGCGATGACGCGATCGACGGTGATCTGCTCAGTCTTGCCGTTCGCCTCGATGGTGGCGGTGACGCTGTCGGCCTTCTTGTCGAGCTTCGTCACCTTGGCGTTCGCCATGATCTTGATGCCCTGCTTCTCGAACTGCTTGCGGGCGATGCCGGCGATCTCGGTATCCTCCACGGGGAGAATCTGCGGCAGCACCTCGACCACGGTCACCTCGGCGCCCATGGTGCGGTAGAACGAGGCGAACTCGATGCCGATGGCGCCGGAGCCGACCACCAGCAGCGACTTCGGAAATTTGGTGGCGGCGAGCGCGTCGAAATAGGTCCAGACTAGCTTGCCGTCCGGCTCGAGGCCCGGCAGCGTGCGCGGCCGCGCGCCGGTGGCAACGATGATGTGCTTGGCCTGATAGGTGCCGGCGCCGAGCGCGTCCTTCGGCATGTTCACGAGCGGCGAGTCGTAGTTCTTCACCGTGATCTTGCCGGGCGCGTCGATCGTCGCCTCGCCCTTGATCGTCGTGATTTTGTTCCTCTTGAACAGGAAGCCGACGCCGGTATTGAGCCGGTTGACGACATTGCGCGAGCGCTGAATCACGGCGACGGGATCGGCCTTCACGTTTTCCGCCGCCAGGCCGTAGTCCTTGGCGTGGGTCATGTAGTGATAGATTTCCGCCGAGCGCAGCAGCGCCTTGGTCGGAATGCAGCCCCAGTTGTTACAGATGCCGCCGAGGAACTGGCGCTCCACCACCGCGACCTTGTAGCCAAGCTGCGCCGCGCGAATGGCGGTAACATAGCCGCCCGGCCCGGCGCCGATGATGATGATGTCGAAAGATGTGTCGGCCATGAAGCCTCGCTCAAAATTGCGCCGGCTATCCTTTTGTCATGGCCGGGCTTGTCCCGGCCATCCACGCCTTTCTTCCGGACCTAAGACGTGGATGCCCGGCACAAGGCCGGGCATGACGGTGGAATTCTAAACGACCATCATCACCGGGTTTTCGATCAGCTTCTTGAACGCGGTGATGAGTTCGGCGCCCAGCGCGCCGTCCATGGCGCGGTGATCGCACGACAAGGTCACGCTCATCATCGTTGCGGCGACGATCTGGCCATTGCGCACGACCGCGCGCTCCTCGCCGGTGCCGACCGCGAGGATCGACGACTGCGGCGGGTTGATGATGGCGGTGAAGTCCTTGATGCCATACATGCCGAGGTTCGACACGGAGGACGAGCCGCCCTGGTACTCGTTGGGCTTGAGCTTCTTGGCCTTGGCGCGCGCGGCCAGATCCTTCATCTCGTTGGAGATGGCGGACAAAGTCTTGATCTCGGCCTGACGGATGATCGGCGTGATCAGGCCGAAGGGCAGCGCGACGGCAACGCCGATGTCGGAATGCTTGTGGCGCAGCATCGCCGCCTCCGTCCACGACACATTGGCTTCCGGAATTTTCTGGAGCGCGATCGCCATTGCCTTGATGACGAAATCGTTGACCGACAGCTTATAGGCCGGCTTGCCGTCCGCGCCCTTGGGCGCCGCGCTGTTGATGTCCTCGCGCGCCGCCATGAGCTTGCCAAGGTCGCAATCGACCGTGAGATAGAAGGTCGGCATCGAGTTGGTGGCGAGGGTGAGCCGCTGCGCAATGGTGCGGCGCATGCCGTCATGCGGAATGCTCTCGTAGTTGCCGGGTTCGTAGAGACCGAGGATTTGCGCATCGGTCATGGCTGGCGCCGCGCCCGGCGCAGCCGCCGCCATTGGCGCACCGGCCGGCGCGGCCTTCAATCCCTTGCCGGACTTGGCGGCTTCGACGTCACTGGCAATAACGCGGCCATGCGGGCCTGAGCCCGAAATGCGCGCGATGTCGATGCCGGCATCCTTGGCGAGACGGCGCGCCAGCGGCGACGAGAAGATACGCGCGCCGGAGGCCGCGGGCGTGGGAGCCGCAACGGGCGCAGGCGGAGCAGCGGAAGCCGTCGGCTTCGCCACAGGCGCTGGTTCGGCCTTCTTCGGTTCTTCCTTCGGCGCAGAGGCTTTCGGCGCTTCCGCCTTCGGCGTGCTGGCAGCGCCCGAAGCCGCCGCATTCACATCTTCGCCTTCGGCGGCGAGCACGGCGATCGGCGAATTCACCGCCACGTCTTGCGTGCCTTCGGGGACGATGATCTTGGCGATCGTGCCCTCGTCGACCGCCTCGTATTCCATTGTCGCCTTGTCGGTCTCGATCTCGGCGATGATGTCGCCGGCCTTGACCTTGTCGCCTTCCTTCTTGAGCCACTTGGCGAGGTTGCCCTTCTCCATCGTGGGCGACAGCGCAGGCATGAGGATGTTGGTCGCCATGGGAAAGCCTACCGGGACTTATTTGTAGCTAACGGATTTGGCGGCCTCGACGACTTCCGCCGCCGACGGCAGCGCAAGCTTCTCGAGGTTGGCGGCGTAAGGCATCGGCACTTCCTTGCCGGTGACGCGCGCGACCGGCGCATCGAGATAGTCGAAGGCCTGCTCCATGACGCGCGCCGCGATCTCGGCGCCGACGCCGGACTGCGCCCAGCCCTCTTCCACCGTGACGACGCGGCCGGTCTTCTTGACCGACTCGATGATGGTCTCGGTGTCCATCGGCTTGAGGGTGCGCAGGTCGATGACTTCGGCGTCGATGCCCTCCTTCGCCAAAGTCTCGGCGGCTTCGAGCGCGTAACGCATGCCCATCGACCACGACACGATGGTCACGTCCTTGCCGGCGCGCGCGATGCGCGCCTTGCCGATCGGCAGCACGAAATCGTCGAGCTTCGGCACCGGGCCGGACTGGCCGTAGAGAATTTCGTTCTCGAGGAAGACGACCGGGTTCGGATCGCGGATCGCGGCCTTCAGCAGGCCCTTGGCGTCCGCCGGGTTCGACGGCGAAATCACGCGCAGGCCCGGAATGTGCGAGTACCAGGCCGAATAGTCCTGGCTGTGTTGCGCGGCCACGCGCGCGGCGGCGCCGTTCGGCCCGCGGAACACGATCTGCGCGCCCATCTGGCCGCCCGACATGTAGAGCGTCTTGGCGGCGGAGTTGATGATCTGGTCGATCGCCTGCATGGCGAAATTCCAGGTCATGAATTCGACGATGGGCTTGAGGCCGGCGAGCGCCGCGCCGACGCCGAGACCAGCAAAGCCGTGTTCGGTAATCGGCGTATCGATGACGCGCTTGTCGCCGAACTCCTGCAGCAGGCCCTGCGTGACCTTGTAGGCGCCCTGATATTCCGCGACTTCTTCGCCCATCACGAAGACGTCCTTGTCGGCGCGCATTTCCTCGGCCATGGCGTCGCGCAGGGCTTCGCGCATCGTCATCTGCACCATCTCGGTGCCTTCGGGGATGGAAGGATCGTTGGCGGGCTGCACGGGCGGCGGCGCCAGCGCGGTTTCAGGCTTCGACTGCGGCACGGCTTTCTCCGCGGCGGCAGGCGGCGCGCTCTCGGCAGCCTTCTGCTGCGCGGCCGGCTTTTCCGCCTTCGGCGCAGAAGCCTTGATGTCGCCGGCCTTCTCGCCATCGCTGAGGATGACGGCGATCGGGGTATTCACGGCGACGTCCTGGGTGCCCTCCGGCACCAGAATTTTACCGAGCGTGCCTTCGTCGGCAGCTTCCACTTCCATGGTCGCCTTGTCGGTCTCGATCTCGGCGATGATGTCGCCGGATTTGATCTGGTCGCCCTCCTTCTTCAGCCACTTGGCAAGGTTACCCTTCTCCATCGTGGGTGAAAGCGCAGGCATGAGAATGTCGGTCGGCATGGGCGACTGGTGTCCTGATCGAAGCTCTAACTAGGCCGCGCTTTTTTCTATGCGCATGATCTTATCCGAAAACCGGCTTCCACTTTTCGGGATCATGCGCGCTTATCGGTAAATATCGGTGTAGAGCTCGGAGACATCCGGCTCGGGATCGTGCGTGGCAAACTCGGCCGAGTCGTTGACGTAATCGCGCACCTCGGCGTCGATCTTCTTCAACTCGTCCTCGGTCGCGAACTTCTTCTCGATGATGCGGTTGCGCACCATGTCGATCGGATCGTGCGTCGTGCGCACCTTGTCGACTTCCTCGCGCGTGCGGTACTTCGCCGGGTCGGACATCGAGTGACCGCGATAGCGATACGTGAGCATCTCGAGAATGTAGGGACCCTTGCCGGCGCGGCACCAGGCCACAGCTTTGTCGCCGGCGGCCTTCACGGCACGCACATCCATGCCATCGACCTGTTCGCCCGGAATGTTGAACGAGACGCCGCGCTTGGAGAAGTCCGCCTGCGCCGAGGCACGGTTGACCGCGGTGCCCATGGCGTAGCGGTTGTTCTCGATGACGTAAACGACCGGCAACTTCCAGAGCTCGGCCATATTGAAGCTCTCGTACACCTGCCCCTGGTTGGCAGCGCCGTCGCCGAAATAGGTGATCGAGACGTTGTCGTTGCCGCGATAGCGGTTGGCGAAAGCCAGACCCGTACCCAGCGGCACCTGTGCGCCGACAATACCGTGTCCCCCGAAGAACCCCTTCTCCTTCGAGAACATGTGCATCGAGCCGCCCTTGCCCTTGGAGTAGCCATGGGTACGGCCGGTGAGTTCGGCCATGACACCCTTGGCTTCCATGCCGGTGGCGAGCATGTGGCCGTGATCGCGATAGCCGGTGATGACCTGGTCGCCGTCCTTCAGCGCCATCTGCATGCCGACGACGACGGCTTCCTGGCCGATATAGAGATGGCAGAAACCGCCGATGAGACCCATGCCGTAAAGCTGGCCCGCCTTCTCCTCGAAGCGGCGGATCGTCAGCATGGTCTTGTAGGCCGAGAGATCCTGAGCCTTGGAGAACTCGACGATGGGCGTTACCGGGCCCGGCGAGTCGGATTTTGCACCATCGGATTTGGTGCTGGCAGCCTTGCTGCTGGAGGATGCTGCGGAAACAGCCGGCATGGAGACTCCCTAGACGACTGGCCTTTACGGCCTTGGCAGAACTGGTCCTAACATTTTGCCGACGCACGATCTTTTCAAAAAAAGGCAACGCCGCGCCGGATTCGTGCGCGGTGCCGAAAAACCCCGGCTGTTCTTGGTGGCCCCGCCTAATCCCTGTCTGTTCAAATAGCCCAAATTAGGGGGACGCGGAAGCGGCTGGGGCCCGCCGCTGCAATGCAGCGCACAATAGCGCCGGAGGTTTTTCGCTTGTCGAAATTCGCCGTCAGCGCGGCGTGAGCAGGAGGGTCACATCGCGCGGATCGGTAAACCCGATCAGGGCGCGGGCGCGTTCGTCCAGCATGTCGGGATCGATCTTGTCGGCGCGCAGCAGCGCCACCCGCCGTTCCCACAGGGCCTTCTCGCCCCTGATCTCGGCCAGTTCCTTTTGCATCAGGGCGAGTTGCTGCTCGATCTCCTGCTGCGCGCGCAGGCCGCGACTGCCGGTAAAGGCGTTCACGGCGAAGTAGCCGATAAAGGCGGCGGCAAACAGGTAGAGACCGATCACGGTCAGGATGGCGTGGCGGCGACGGTGCGAAACCATGGCGGGCAAAATGCCGCAATGGCGTTAAGGCTACGTTTAAGACCCGCCTTCCGCCTTCGCCATCCGAAAGCCTATCGGGCCGCCTTGAGCGCGGCCTTTCCGGCATACTGCGCCTGGGGTCCGAGCTGTTCCTCGATGCGCAGGAGCTGGTTGTACTTGGCGGTACGATCGGAGCGTGCGAGCGAGCCGGTCTTGATCTGACCGCAATTGGTCGCGACCGCGAGGTCGGCGATGGTCGAATCCTCGGTCTCGCCGGAGCGGTGCGACATCACCGCGGTATAGCCGGCCTTGTGGGCCATCTCGACCGCGGCCAGCGTCTCCGTGAGCGTGCCGATCTGGTTGACCTTGACCAGGATCGAGTTGCCGAGGCCCTTTTTGATGCCGTCGGACAGACGCGTCACGTTGGTCACGAACAGGTCGTCGCCAACAAGCTGGCACTTGCTGCCGATGAGATCCGTGACCTGCTTCCAGCCGTCGAAATCGTCTTCCGACATGCCGTCCTCGATCGATACGATCGGATAGTCGCCAACCAGCTTGGCGAGATACTTGGCCTGCTCGGCGATCGAACGGGTCTTGCCCTCGCCTTCGTAGACATAGGCGCCGTTCTTGAAGAACTCCGTCGAGGCGCAATCCAGCGCCAGCGCGATGTCGG
The DNA here is from genome assembly GCF_005153485.1 of Pseudolabrys sp. FHR47. Classification (NCBI taxonomy): domain Bacteria; kingdom Pseudomonadati; phylum Pseudomonadota; class Alphaproteobacteria; order Hyphomicrobiales; family Xanthobacteraceae; genus Pseudolabrys; species Pseudolabrys sp. FHR47. The sequence goes on along the minus strand of NZ_CP039740.1, from coordinate 2,377,643 downwards.
TGCCGGGCTTGTAGCCGGCCTTCTCGATGGCCTTCATCACGTAATCGAGCGCCTGCTCGGCCGATTTCAGGTTCGGCGCAAAGCCGCCTTCATCGCCGACATTGGTGTTGTGGCCTTCGTCGTGCAGCGCCTTTTTCAGCGTCTGGAACACTTCGACGCCCATGCGCAGACCTTCGGCGAAATCCGGTGCGCCGACCGGCATGATCATGAATTCCTGAAAGTCGATCGGGTTGTCGGCGTGGGCGCCGCCATTGACGATGTTCATCATCGGCACTGGCAGCAGCCGCGCGGCGGTGCCGCCGACATAGCGGTAGAGCGGCAGATCGCAGGCGAGCGCCGCCGCCTTGGCGGTGGCCAGCGAGACGCCGAGCAGCGCATTGGCGCCGAGACGGCTCTTGTTGGCGGTGCCGTCGAGAGCGATGAGGGTCTCGTCGACTTGCGCCTGGTCCTCGGCGTCCATGCCGCCGATGGCGTCAAATATCTCGCCATTTACGGCGGCGATGGCCTTGGTGACGCCCTTGCCGAGATAGCGGCTCTTGTCACCGTCGCGCAGCTCCACCGCCTCATGGGCGCCGGTCGAGGCGCCGGACGGGACCGCGGCACGGCCGAGCGAGCCGTCCTCCAGCATCACGTCGACTTCCACGGTCGGATTGCCGCGGCTGTCGAGAATCTGGCGGCCAACGATGTCGATAATGGCGGTCATGGAGAGCTTCCGGTCAGCTGGAGGGACGATTTGGCGGGCTTCTACAGGATAGGTCCCCGGTCGGCAAAGGGGCCTCGCGCCGCGCCGGCAGGCCTTCCCCTTGACCACCCGATCATGGCCCGGCAATGACAGCCCAAAGCGAGATTGGATATGGCGAAAAAGAAATCATCGACCAAGCCCCTTCAACTGGGGCAATCCGTCGGGCAGCCGACCTCCCCGGAGGCGGCCAAGCTCGACCGCGTGCCCAATCCGCACGCCGACACGAACTATATCGCCCGCTTCACGATGCCGGAATTCACCTCGATCTGTCCGGTCACCGGCCAGCCGGACTTCGCCATCCTGGTTATCGACTATGTGCCGAACAAGTGGCTGGTGGAGTCGAAATCGCTCAAGCTGTACCTCAACAGCTTCCGCAATGTCGGCTCCTTTCACGAAGACTGCACGGTGAGCATCGGCAAGCGTCTTAAAGACCTTCTGGCGCCACGCTGGCTCCGCATCGGCGGTTATTTCTATCCGCGCGGCGGCATGCCGATCGACGTGTTCTGGCAAACCGGCAAGCTGCCGTCCGGTGTCTGGGTGCCGGATCAGGGTGTCGCGCCCTATCGCGGACGCGGCTAGAGCGTTTCCAGGCGAAGTGGAAACCGGTTCGCCGTCCGGAAACGCGACAAAAGAAATCAAGTCGCGCTCTGTGCAGACCGGCGCAGAAAGTGTCCGGCAACGGCCCCATTGATGACGAGCATCACGCCGCTGACCATCAGCGTCGGCGTCACACCGATGCTTCCGAAACCGACCGCATAGATCGCCGGTCCGGCCGCCTGTCCGAGAAAATAGAAGAATGAATGCAGCGCCATCGCCGAGCCGCGCGCGGCCGGCGCCAGTTCGCTGGCGTAGATCTGGATCACGCCATGCAGCATATAGAAGGCCAACCCCAGCACCGCGAAATCCACGACGTCGGCCTGCCACGGCGCGCGCAGCGCGATGAAGGCGATGGTCAAGCCCATCAGCAGCCCGCCGATCCGCATCATCCAGTTCTCGCCGAAGATGCGCAGCAGGAAGCCGACCCGCAGGCTGTAGATCACACCGCCGATGGCGAAACCGCCAATGACGATGCCGGGGATCGAGGCGCGGGTTTCGCCCATGTCGTGAAACAGCGCCGCCAGATGCGGGAAGACGCCGTACATCAGCGCGCCTTCGACAAAGACCGCGCCGAAACAGAATTTGGCCAAACGATTGGCGAAGATCGACCGGTAGCCGGACTGCATGGCCGACAGGCTGAAACCGCCGCCGCGCTGGCCGACGCCGCGCAGCGAAATAACGCCCAATACGAGCACACCGCAGCCGACGACGGCCATAACGATGAACACCGCGCGCCAGCCGAACAGGTCGCCGATAGCGCCGGAGGCGGTGGCGCCAAGCAGGTTGCCGGACATGATCGCGAACAGGAGACGCCCCATCGCCACCTGACGATCCTTCACCGGCACCAGATCGCCGAGAACAGCAAACGCAATTGGCACCAAACCGCCGGCACCGATGCCGGTCAGCACGCGGCTCGCCACCATCAGAGGAAAGCTGGTAACCAGCGCGCCTGCTATCGTCGCCGCCGCGACGATAGCGAGGCAGATCAGGATGAGCCTGGTCTTGTTGAACATGTCCGCGAGCGCGCCGAGCACCGGCTGAACGATCGCGAGTGGCAGCGCGTAGGCCGTCGACAACAGTGCTGCGGTCGCGGCGTCGGTGCCAAGACCGTCGGCGATCTGCGGCACGATCGGATCGATCGCGCGCGAGAACATTGAGCTTGCGAAGACGACGAAGGCAAGGACGGTGAGGACGGGGTTCATCGTACTTCCAGGAGCGCTCGGCGCGTCAGACCGGCCCGCCCGCTTTTGCCAGACGATCGAAGGCGACGAGTCGCGTCAGCAGCGCCTCCATGTCCTTGAGCGGCACCATGTTGGGGCCGTCCGACGGCGCGTGGTCCGGGTCCTGATGGGTCTCGATGAACACGCCGGCAACGCCGACGGCGACCGCGGCGCGCGCCAGCACCGGCACGAATTCGCGCTCGCCGCCGGATGAGGTGCCCTGCCCGCCCGGCTGCTGCACCGAATGCGTGGCATCGAAGATCACCGGCGCGCCGGTGCGCTGCATGATCGGCAGCGAACGCATGTCGGAGACTAGCGTGTTGTAGCCAAACGATGCGCCGCGCTCGGTGAGCAGCACATTAGCGTTGCCAGCGCCGGTCAGTTTGGCGACGACGTTCTTCATATCCCAGGGCGCGAGGAACTGACCCTTCTTCACGTTCACGACGCGGCCGGTCCTGGCCGCGGCAATGAGGAGATCGGTCTGGCGGCACAGGAAGGCCGGAATTTGCAGCACGTCCACGGCCTGCGCCGCGGCGGCGCACTGCTCGGCGTCATGGACGTCGGTGAGCACCGGCAGGCCGAGCGTCTCGCGGATTTCCGCAAAGACCGGCAGCGCGGCCTCGAGCCCGACGCCCCGCGCAGCGGAAGCCGAGGTGCGGTTGGCCTTGTCGAAGGAGGTCTTGAAAACGAGACCGATGCCGACCCGCGCGGCGATCTCCTTCAGCGCCGACGCCATCTCCAGCGCGTGCGCGCGGCTTTCGAGCTGGCACGGCCCAGCGATCAGCGCCAGCGGCAGCTCATTACCAAAGCGTACGGCGCCCACGGTTACAACGGGATTGGGCTTGAGCGTCTGGTTCAAAGGATCTCGTCCTGATGCGTGCGGACCATGAGGCCAGGGCCGGTCGGGGTCAATGACTAGGGCGCGAATATAAGCCCTGCGCCGAGCGTCGACACGTTCCGCGGAGATAGGCCGGCCGCGGTGAAACGCATTGCGGCGAGCCTCGGGCCGCTTCCCGTATCCGGCGCCGCGAGGCCGGTTTGCGCGGTGTAGACGTCGGGCGTCATCACCTCGATAGCGCCGCGCGGCAAGGTAATCGAAAAGCCGTTGCCGTCCGGGGTGACATCGTCCGCGCCGGTATAAGCGAGCAGAAAGTCGCGATGCCGTTCCGGCTCGTCCGCCACTACGACAACAGCTGCAATGCCGGTCGCACCATTGCCGTGCGTCTGGAATGCTGGATTCCAGAAATTCTCGGGATAATGCTGCTGGCAGGTGAAGAAGCCAACCTGCGGCGCTGCCGTGTCCCTGGCGAAAGCGAGCGAGAACGCGACATGCACCGGCGAACCGTCCGGACGTATGCCCTCGCGGTCGAAACGAACCGAGCCCGATGCGGCAATGCCCGCGGCTTCGAAGGCAGCGACGTCGCCGGCGGAATCCTTGGATTCCAGCACCAGCATCGACAGACCTTCGTGACGCGCAGCGAAATCGCGATTGTAGATGCCGAAGTTCTCCGAAAATACGTCGCCGGAAAGCTTGTCCGGCTCGGCAAGCGTCAGCAGCTCGATGAAGAAGCCCGGAAACTGGACGATGTGGTTATGCGTGCCCCACGGATGCCGGTTGCGCGCGCCGATGGTGAAGCCTAGTTCCCGATAGCACGCCGCCGCGGCTTCGAGGTCGCGGACGGCATGGACAATGTGATCGAGGCCGCGCGGCATCGCGCCGCTACTTCGCCGCCGAGAAGGCCGTCGGCGTGAGGAAGCTGCTGGCGATATTGGCGACGATCAGCCCATCCTTTTCGGATTCGGCGCGTGCCTTGATCCACTCCGGGTCAGACATGAACGCGTCCCAGCGCTTCTCGCGGTCGGCCAGCGATTCCCACTTGAGCATGTAGGTCAGTTCCATGTTGGATTCGCCGATCAGCGTTGTCCAGAAACCGGCCTGCTTGATGCCGTGCTTGTCCCAGAGCTTCAGCGTAGCGGTCTCGAAACGCTTGAGCAGCGCCGGCAGGCGGCCCGGAATGCAGCGGTAGATGCGCAGTTCGTAAATCAAGTGCGCCCCTCCTGATTGTTATATGCGGCGGCTTTCGCGCCTGAATTACACCAACCGACTCTGATCCACCGCCGCACCGATGAAGGACGAGAACAGCGGGTGCGGCTCAAACGGACGCGATTTCAGTTCGGGGTGGAACTGCACGCCGATGAACCAGGGATGGTCCTCGTATTCGACGATCTCGGGCAGCACACCGTCAGGTGACATGCCGGAGAAGCGCAGGCCGTGCTGCTCAAGCCGGCCTTTGTAAGCGGTGTTGACTTCGTAGCGGTGGCGGTGGCGTTCGGAAATTTCCGTCGCGCCATAAATCTGCGCCACGCGGCTACCCCGCGTTAAAGTGGCATGATAAGCGCCGAGCCGCATTGTGCCGCCAAGGTCGCCGCTGGCGGCGCGCTTCTGCAGTTCGTTGCCCTTGAGCCATTCGGTCATCAGGCCGACCACAGGCTCTTTCGTCGGGCCGAATTCGGTCGAGTTGGCGTCCGTAATGCCGCACAGGTTTCGCGCCGCTTCGATGCAAGCCATCTGCATGCCGAAGCAGATGCCAAAATACGGCACACTACGCTCGCGCGCGAACTGCGCCGCGCGGATCTTGCCTTCGGCGCCGCGCTGGCCGAAGCCACCAGGCACCAGGATGCCGTTGACCTGCTCGAGGAACGGCGCCGGGTCCTCGTGCTCGAACACGTCGGACTCGATCCACTCGAGATTGACCTTCACCTTGTTGGCGATGCCGCCATGAGTGAGCGCCTCGTTGAGCGACTTGTAGGCGTCCTTCATGCCGGTGTACTTGCCGACGATGGCGATGGTCACCTCGCCTTCCGGATTGCGAACGCGCTCGTTGATCTCGTGCCACCGTGCGAGGTTCGGCGCTGCCTTGTCCTCGATCCCTAAGGCGGCCAGCACCTCATGGTCGAGGCCCTCGGCCGAATAGGCTTCCGGCACGGCGTAAATATTGTCGACATCGCGCGCTTCGATCACGGCGCTTTCGCGCACGTTGCAGAACAGGGCGAGCTTGCGCCGCTCGCCTTCCGGAATCGGCCGGTCGGTGCGGCACAACAGAATATCGGGCTGGATGCCGATCGAGCGCAGCTCCTTGACCGAATGCTGCGTCGGCTTGGTCTTGAGTTCGCCGGCGCTTGGGATGAAGGGGAGCAGCGTCAGGTGGATGTAGATGCAATGTCCACGCGGCATGTCGTTGCCGAACTGGCGGATCGCCTCGAAGAACGGCAGGCCCTCGATGTCGCCGACGGTGCCGCCGACCTCCACCAGCACGAAATCGTAGCCGTCATTGCCGTCGCGGACGAAGTCCTTGATGGCGTTGGTGACGTGCGGGATGACCTGGATGGTGGCGCCGAGATAGTCGCCGCGCCGCTCCTTGGTCAGGATGTCCTGGTAGATGCGGCCCGTGGTGATGTTGTCCTGCCGCGTCGCCGGAACCCCAGTGAAACGCTCATAGTGCCCGAGATCGAGATCGGTCTCGGCGCCGTCGTCGGTGACGAAAACCTCGCCGTGCTGATACGGCGACATCGTGCCCGGATCGACGTTGAGATAGGGGTCGAGTTTGCGGAGGCGGACCTTGTAGCCTCGAGCCTGCAGCGTCGCGCCGAGCGCCGCCGATGCGAGACCTTTGCCGAGGGAGGACACCACGCCGCCGGTGATGAAGATGTACCGCGCCATGGGGCCTAACCTCTAGACGCCGCGAATCGATTCGGGGAGAGCGAAATGCGGCTAGCTGCCTTGCGCCTGTGCGTAGCGTGAAAAACTCGTGAAATCGGAAGCTCTTGCATCGGTTCTTTCATGCCGAATATTGGCGCGGACCATGGCCGCGCCGTTTGAACGTTTGATGTCCGCATTCATGGCCGCCAAACTGAGAAGGGCCGGATTTTCCGGCCCTTCTGCAGCGGCTATTTCGATTGCGGGACCTGGGGTCCCGAAGGCGTGGCCGGCTGGCCGCCGCCAAGCTGGTTGAGCAGGCCACCGCTGCCGCCGCCGAGCGGCGGGGCCGAGCCCGGCGCACTGGCTGGAGCGGACGTATTGCCCTGCAGGATCGAGGTCGGCGCCCGGTTCATGCCGGCGACGATCGACAGGATCAGGCTGGTCGCGAAAAACAGGCCGGCCAGAATCGCCGTCGTGCGGGTCAGGACGTTGGTGGTGCCGCGGCTGGACATGAAGTTGCCGCCCCCGCCGCCGATACCGAGGCCGCCGCCTTCGGAGCGCTGCAGCAGCACCACGCCAATCAGGGCGAGCACCAGCATCAGGTGGATGACAATGATTACGTGCTGCATCTCAAGACGTCCGTTCGCAAAATCGGTTCATAGCCGGCCGGCCAAGCTGCCATTCCGGCGCTTATCGCCCGTCATATAGGAATTCGCGGCGGTCTCTACACGATCGCGCCGGCGATTTCCACCCTGCCCGCAGTAAATCGCGGCAATGGCTCAAGAATCCCCTTTTTCCGGCCACCCACCGGTTATCCGGCCGGAACCGTGGGGTCCCAGCCGGCGCCGCCCTGCCGGCGGCTCAGTGTTCGGTCCGGAACTCCAGCAGAAACGCCCGCAGGGCCTCGCCAATTTCCGCCGGCGAGTCCTCCTGGACGTAATGGCTACCCTTGACCGTCACCTCACGCTGGTTGGGCCAGGTCCGGCAGTATTGCCGCGCCCGTCCCGTAATAAGCGCCCCAGGCTCCGCGTTGATGAAGAGCTTGGGAACCGGCGCCGTCGCCAGCCAGGAACTGTACTGCTCGACGACCGCCACGACATCGCCCGGCTCGCCGTCGATCGGAAGCTGACGCGGCCATTCGAGCGTCGGTCGACGATTTTCACGCAGCAGAAATGGCTGACGATATGCCGCCATCTCCTCTTCGCTCAGGCTGCGCAGGACGCTTTTCGGTAACACCGTCTCGACGAAGAAATTGTCGTCGAGCGCCATCTGCTCGCCCTTGTCCGATCGCAGCGCACGGAAAATCTGGTCGCGACCGTCCGGGAAGTCACTCCAGCGCCGCGGCTGCACGATGGCCTCCATGTAGGCGATGGCGCGGACCTGTTCGGGAAACCGCGCGGCGCGATTGAAGCCGAGGGCGGAGCCCCAGTCGTGAAGCACCAGCGTCACGTTGTGTGTGAGCCCGAGCGCTTCAAACCACGCATCGAGACAAGCCGCGTGATCGGCGAAGCGATAGGTCCCGGTCGGCGAAGGCCCCGACCGCCCCATGCCGACCAAATCCGGTGCAAGACAGCGTCCGAGGTCGCTGACATGCGGGATGATGTTGCGCCAGAGGTAGGACGATGTGGGATTGCCGTGAAGAAAGACGATCGGGTCGCCCTCGCCGACCTCGGCGTAGCTGATCTCCGTCCCCGCGACCCGCACACGGCGGCGGGGATGCGGATCTTGCGCACTGATATTTGTCATCGTTTTACCCAATGTTTACGGGCGCGATCTTGCCACCCGAGTCAAAGCGATAAGGGCTCGCCGGCTGCGCAGGAATTCGCTAACTTCGATCAATGGCTGATCGTTTTCGCACAGGGCTGGACTGGAGCGACGTTCGCGTCTTTGCGGCGCTGGCGCGCCACGGCAGCCTTTCGGCGACGGCTCGCGCGCTGGCCGTCAATCACGCAACGGTCGCGCGGCGCTTCGCCAATCTCGAACAAACACTGGGCACCAAGCTGCTGGAGCGGCGTCCGACCGGCTACAAGCTGACGGCCGCCGGGCGGCAAGCTCTCGAAGTCGCCAGCGCCATGGAGCATTCCGCCGCGATGCTGCAGCAGGTGCAGGGAGCGCCTGCCCTGGCCGGCATGGTGCGCATGACGGCAACGCCGAGCGTCGCCGGCTACGTGATCGCGAGGCTCAAGCCGTTGCAGGAGATGCATCCCGCGCTCGACTTCGAAGTGACCACTGAGCGCTCCCGCGTCAGCCTGCCGCGCCACCAGTCGGACATCGCGCTACGGCTCGGCCGGCCGGAGCGTGGCGGCATTCTTGGACGTCGCGTCGCCAAGGTCGAGTACGGATATTACGGCAGCCCGGAATGGCGCGACCGGTTGCTTGACGGTGCGACGCCTGTCCTCATTGGCTTCGATGAAGCCGGCGCGCAATTTCCCGAAGCGCGCTGGCTGGCCCAGCGGTTTCGCGGCGTTCGGATTGGATTCCGGAGCAATTATCAAACCGGCCAGTTTGCAGCAGCCTGCGCCGGCCTTGGTATCGCGGTCCTGCCGCACTTTCTTGCCGCGACCGAACCGACGCTGGTGCGTCTCGCACTGCCACAGAAGCCGCCCGACCGGGAGCTTTGGCTGCTCACCCGCGGCGACGTTCGTCGCACGCCTCCGGCGAGCGTCGTGACCGACTATCTGGTCGATCTTTTCCGCCGTGACCGGGCGCTGTTCGAAGGCCGTTAGCTCTTTACGCTACCGGTAAACGCCTGCAATTCCTAGGAAATCGGCGGCCTTCAAGCTCGCTCCGCCGACCAGGGCGCCGTTGACATCGGCAATGGTCAGCAACTCGCCGGCATTCGACGGTTTCACGGACCCGCCGTAGAGAATGCGCACGCCCTCCCCCGCCGCGCCGAAGCGGCCGGTCAGCGTCTTGCGGATGAAGGCATGGACCTCGGCGACATCGGCCGGGGTTGGGGTCAGGCCGGTGCCGATGGCCCAGACCGGCTCATAGGCCACGACCAGATTGGCGGCGGTCGCGCCATCGGGGAGCGAACCGGCAAGCTGGTCGCCAACGACCGCAAGCGTTTTGCCCGCCTCGCGTTCGGCGCGCTGTTCGCCGACGCAGACGATGGCCGTGAGCCCGGCACGCCAGGCCGCTTCGGCCTTGGCCTTCACCTCGGCATTGCTCTCCTTGTGATCGGTACGGCGCTCGGAGTGACCGACAATCACCGCCTTGGCGCCGGCATCGGCCAGCATTTCCGCGGCGATATCACCCGTATGCGCGCCGGACACCTTGGCGTGGCAGTCTTGGCCCCCGATCATCAGGCTCGAATCCTTGGTCGCCCAGTTGAACTGCGCGATCAGCGTCGCCGGCGGACAGATCATGAGGTCGGCCTTGCCGGCCAGTTCGGCCGCGCCTTTTTTCATGCTGTCGAGTTCGCTCATCGAGGCCGCGAGCCCGTTCATCTTCCAGTTGCCCGCGACCAGCGGTCGAATTTGTCCCGACGCCATTGTCTATCACCCTGTTTCCGCCCGAATTTCCGTCTGCGGTTAGCAAAGGCCGCCCGCCTGCGCCATAGTGTCCTTGCGACGCACACCCCGCTTTTCGAGGTTCTCCTTGGCGTTGCAAGGAGTTGGGCCCATCCCTATAAGGGCCCGGCCTCTGATTTCCCCTGAATTGCGAACGAGACGGAACGCTCATGCTGCGCGGTATTCACAAGGCCACGTCCACCTGGCTCGGCAAAGCCGTGATGGCCGTCGTCATGGGCTTCCTGATCCTGTCCTTTGCCATCTGGGGCATTGGCGACATCTTCCGCGGCTTCGGCGCCAATTCGGTCGCCAAGATCGGCGGCACCGACATTTCGATCGAGCAGTTCCGTCAGTTCTATACCGACAAGGTCCAGCAGCTCGGCCAGCAGTTGCGCCGCCCGATCACGCCGGATCAGGCGCGGGGCCTCGGCCTCGATCAGCGCTTCCTCGGCCAGATGCTGGCGGAAGCCGCGTTCGACGAAGAGGCCCGCAACCTCCGCCTCGGCCTGTCAGACAAGACCATCGCCGCCCGCATTATGGACGATCCGAACTTCAAGGGCCTCAACGGCCAGTTCGACCGCGGTCGCTTCGAGCAGATCATCCGCAACGCCGGTTTCAGCGAGCAGCGCTACGTCGCCGAGCAGCGCAATGTGCTGTTGCGGCGGCAGATCGCGCAAAGCATCAGCGGCGAACTGCCGGTGCCAAAGACCATGATCGATGCGGTCAATCGCTATCAGAACGAACGCCGATCGATCGAATACGTCCTGCTCGGCGCGGCGCAAGCCGGCAACATTCCGGACCCGAGCGCCGAGGAACTCACGAAATACTTCGACGAGCGCAAGGTCACGTTCCGCGCGCCGGAATATCGCAAGGTGACGCTTCTGGCGCTGACGCCTGCCGAACTCGCCAAGCCGGACGCTATTTCGGATGCGGACGCCAAGGCTTTCTACGACCAGCGCAAGGACAGCTTCGGCGTCGCCGAGAAGCGTGAAGTGCGTCAGATCGTCTTCCCGAAGGCCGAAGACGCGGCCGCCGCCGAAGAGAAGATCAAGAAGGGTGCGACCTTCGACGACATCGTCAAGGAGCGCGGCCTCAATGCCGCCGATACCAATCTCGGTCTGGTAACGAAGCGCGACATCATCGATCCGGCTGTCGCCGATGCGGCGTTCACGCTGCAGACCGGTCAGGTCAGCGCCCCGATCAAGGGCACATTCGGCACCGTGTTGGTGAGCGTCGGCAAGGTCGAGCCCGGCTCGCAAAAGAGCTATGAAGAGGTTGCGCAGCAGATCAAGCAGCAGCTCGCCGAACAGCGCGCGCGCAACGAGATCAACAATCTGCGCGACAAGATCGAGGACGAACGCGCCGGCGGCGCGACGCTCGCCGAGACCGCCAAAAAGCTCAACCTCAAGGCGACCGAGATCGAGGCGGTCGACCGCTCCGGCCGCGCGCCCGACGGCACCCCGGTCGCCGCCATTCCGCGCTCGCCCGATGCGATCGGCGCGGTGTTCGGCAGCGATGTCGGCGTGGACAGCGAGGCGCTGCAACTGCCGGACGGCGGCTTCCTTTATTACGACGTCACCGGCATCACGCGTTCGCGCGAGCGCACGCTGGACGAAGTCAAGGATCAGGTGATCGCGCGCTGGCGCGCCGACGAGCTTGCCAAGCGGCTGAAGGCCACCGCCGCCGACATGCTCGGCAAACTCAAGGGCGCCAAACCCAATGAGGGCATACCACTCGCGCAGCTCGCGTCCGAGAACGGCCTGAAGGTCGAAACCGCATTCGGTCTGCAGCGCGGCCAAGCCGCGGCCGGCCTCCCCGCCTCAGTGTCGGATGCCGCATTCAAGGTCGGCAAGGACGAGTTCGGCATCGCCGATAGCGATAATGGCGATCGCCGCTACATCTTCCGCGTCACTGAAATCAACGTGCCGCCGATCAATCCGCAGGGTGCCAGCCCCGATCAGCTTAAAGCGAACCTGCAGGCCTCCTACGCCGATGACATCATCGGTCAGTATCTCGCCCGGCTCGAGAACGATCTCGGCGTGAAGATCAATCAGCAGGCGGTCAACCAGGTCGTCGGCGGCTCAACCAGCAACTAAGACGCCGTCAGGCCCGCAATGCAGATCGAACCGTCCGAAAGCGTCTTCGCGGAGCGTTACAATCGGGGCGAGCCGCAGGTGGTGTGGACCACCCTCGTTGCCGATCTGGAGACGCCGGTGTCGGCGTTTCTCAAGCTCGGTGGCGGCAAGCCGATGAGCTTCCTGCTCGAGTCGGTCGAAGGCGGCGCCGTGCGCGGCCGCCACTCGATCATTGGCATTGAGCCCGATCTCATCTGGCGCGCCAACGGCACCAAAGCCGAAATCAACCGTTCGGCGCGCAGCAAGCCCCACGCCTTCACGCCCTGTCCCGAGGTGCCGTTGACGGCGCTGCGCGCGCTGATTGCCGAAAGCCGCATCGACCTTCCCGAAGGCCTGCCGCCGCCGGCGGCTGGAGTCTTCGGCTATCTCGGCTACGACACGGTGCGGTTGATCGAGGAACTGCCAGCGGACAAACCGGATCCGGTCGGCATTCCCGACGCCATCATGATGCGGCCGACCATCGTCGTGGTGTTCGATGCGGTGAAGGATTCGATTACCGTCGTCACGCCTGTGCGGCCCGAAAAAGGCGTCGATGCCAAGGTGGCGCTGACGCGCGCGACCGAGCGCTTGTCGTCGGTGGTCGATGCGCTCGACCGTCCGCTCGACAAAGCGCTCGCCGAATTCGACGACGGCCCGCTCGATGTGCCGCCGGTGTCCAACACCACGCCGACCGAATACGACGCCATGGTGCGCAAGGCTAAGGAATACATTGCCGCCGGCGACATCTTTCAGGTCGTGCTGGCGCAGCGTTTCGAGGCGCCGTTCGCGCTGCCGGCATTCTCGCTTTATCGCGCGCTCCGCCGCACCAACCCCTCGCCCTATCTCTACTTCCTCGATTTCGGCAGCTTCGCCGTGTCGGGCTCGAGCCCGGAAATTCTGGTGAAGGTGTCGAACGACGTCGTCACCATCCGCCCGATCGCCGGCACCCGGCCGCGTGGGGCGACACCCCACGAGGACAAGGCTTTCGAGACAGAACTCCTCGCCGACCCGAAGGAATGCGCCGAGCATCTGATGCTGCTCGACCTCGGCCGCAACGATGTCGGCCGCGTGTCGTCGATCGGCAGCGTGAAGGTGACCGACAAGTTCTTCGTCGAGCGCTACAGCCACGTCATGCATATCGTGTCGAATGTCGAGGGCAGGCTCGATCCGAAATACGATGTGCTCGATGCGCTGGCGGCCGGCTTTCCGGCCGGCACGGTCTCTGGCGCGCCCAAGGTGCGCGCGATGCAGATCATCGACGAACTCGAAAAGGACAAACGCGGCCTCTATGCCGGCTGTGTCGGTTACTTTTCCGCCGCCGGCGAGATGGACACCTGCATCGTGCTGCGCACCGCGCTGGTGAAGGACGGCAAGATGTATGTGCAGGCCGGCGCCGGCATTGTCGCCGATTCCAATCCGGCCTCCGAGCAGCAGGAATGCGTCAACAAGGCGAAAGCCCTGTTCCGCGCGGCGGAAGAAGCGCGGCGCTTTGCCAGCACGGCGAAGCGCGGGCAGTAGTTGGAAGTACAGGAGACGCGGCATGAGCCACGATCACTCGCACGATCATTCCCATGAGCCGAAGTGGAAGCACGACGGCGTCCGTGTCATCCCCGGCAATTCGCTCGATCCTAACACCGCCTCGACGCCAGGCATGGACCGCAAGGCGGCGATCAACGCCGCCCGTGTCGGCGCGCAGAAGCTCTGGGCCGGTACCGTCTCCATTCATCCCAACGCCAAGACTGGCGCGCACCATCACGGCGAACTCGAGAGCGTGATCTACGTCATTCGCGGCAAGGCGCGCATGCGCTGGGGCGAGCACCTGGAATTCACCGCCGAAGCCGGTCCGGGCGATTTCATCTACGTGCCGCCTTTCGTGCCGCATCAGGAGATCAATGCCAGCCCCGACGAGGTGCTGGAATGCGTGCTCGTCCGCTCCGATAACGAGGCCGTGGTGGTCAATCTCGACATCGAGCCGGCCGAAAAGCCGGAAAACGTCGCCTGGATCGACCCGATCCATAAGGGATGAGGCCGAACGGGCGCCATCCTTGACCCCCCTCCGAGCGGGTCTTAAGACCTTGGACCGCCACGAAGTCCGACCCCGATGATCGTCCTGATCGACAATTACGACAGCTTCACCTTCAACCTCGTCCATTACCTGGGTGGGCTGGGGGCGGACGTCGTCGTCCATCGGAACGACAAGATCACGGTCGATCAGGTGATGGCGATGGCGCCGGAAGGCATCGTGCTCTCCCCCGGCCCCTGCACGCCGAACGAGGCCGGCATCTGTCTTGACCTCATCAAGACCGCCGCGCCGACCATCCCGATGTTCGGCGTCTGTCTCGGCCACCAGGCCATGGGCCAGGTGTTCGGCGGCAAAGTTATCCGCGCGCCGCAGATGGTGCATGGCAAGGTCTCCGAGATCAGCCACGACGCCACGGGCGTCTTCCGCGGCATCAACGGCCCGTTCAAGGCGACGCGCTATCACTCGCTCATTGTCGAGCGCGGCTCGATGCCGGCCGAATTGCGCGTCAATGCGCAGACCGCCGACGGCCTCGTCATGGGCATGGCGCATACGTCGCTGCCGCTGCATGGCGTGCAGTTTCATCCCGAAAGCATCGCGTCCGAGCACGGCCATCTGATGCTCCGCAATTTCCTGGAGCTGGCTGCCGCCTGGAACAAGAAACAGGGCCGCACGACGGCCTCGCCCGGCGCCACGCGCGAGCCGGCGCATCTGGCGAGTTGAGGAGACGACCGTGGCCGACGAATTCAAATCGCTGATTGCCAAGGTCGCAACCGGCGCCAGCCTCTCCCGCGACGAAGCGGCCAGTGCCTTCGACCGCATGATGTCGGGGGAAGCGACGCCCTCGCAGATGGGCGGTCTTTTGATGGCGCTGCGCGTGCGCGGTGAAACGGTTGATGAGATCACCGGCGCGGTGACGACGATGCGCGCCAAGATGCTCGGCGTGAAAGCGCCCGCCGATGCGGTCGATATCGTCGGCACGGGCGGTGATGCTTCCGGCTCCTACAACATTTCGACCTGCGCCGCTTTCGTGCTGGCCGGCGCCGGTGTGCCGGTCGCCAAGCACGGCAACCGCGCGCTGTCATCGAAATCCGGCTCGGCCGATGTGCTGATGGCGCTCGGCGTCAAGATCGACCTGACGCCCGAGCAGGTTGGCAAATGCGTCGCCAAAGCCGGCATCGGCTTCATGTTTGCGCCGTCGCATCACCCGGCGATGAAGAATGTCGGCCCGACCCGCGTCGAGCTCGGTACCCGCACCATTTTCAACCTGCTCGGACCGCTGTCGAACCCGGCCTCGGTGAAGCGGCAGATGATCGGCACCTTCTCCAAGCACTGGGTCGAGCCGATGGCGCAGGTGCTGAACAATCTCGGCTCCGAGAGCATCTGGGTGGTGCATGGCTCCGACGGCCTCGATGAGATCACCACCGCGGGCCCGACCACGGTTGCGGAACTCAAGGGCGGCAAGATCCGCACCTTCGAGATCACGCCGGAGGACGCCGGCCTGTCGCGCTCCAAGCCGGACGCGCTCAAGGGCGGCGATGCCGACACCAATGCCAAGGCGTTGCTCGATGTACTCAAGGGCAAGCCGGGGCCGTTCCGCGACGTCGCCATTCTCAATGCCGCGGCGGGACTCATCGTCGCCGGCAAGGCCAAGGACCTCAAGGAAGGCGCGGCGATGGCGGCGCAGTCGATCGATTCCGGCGAAGCCGAGGGTCGGCTTGACCGCCTGATTGCGGTATCCTGCGCCACGGAGGAGTAATTCCA
This sequence comes from Pseudolabrys sp. FHR47, assembly GCF_005153485.1. Classification (NCBI taxonomy): domain Bacteria; kingdom Pseudomonadati; phylum Pseudomonadota; class Alphaproteobacteria; order Hyphomicrobiales; family Xanthobacteraceae; genus Pseudolabrys; species Pseudolabrys sp. FHR47. The sequence goes on along the minus strand of NZ_CP039740.1, from coordinate 2,361,974 downwards.
CTTGGCCGATATCCTGAAGAAGATCGAAGCCTACAAGCGCGAGGAAATCGCGGCGGCCAAGCGCGTGCGCTCACTGGCCGACCTCGAGGCGCAGGCCAAAGCCCTGCCCGCGCCGCGCGGCTTCCAGCGCGCCATCGAGATGCGGATCGCCGCCGGCGACTACGCGCTGATCGCCGAGATCAAGAAGGCGAGCCCGTCCAAGGGGCTGATCCGGCCGGATTTCGACCCGCCCGCACTCGCCAAGGCCTATGAGGCCGGCGGCGCGACCTGCCTTTCGGTTTTGACGGACGCGCCGAGCTTCCAGGGCAAGCCTGAGTTCCTCACCGCCGCCCGCGAGGCGACCACGCTGCCGGCGCTGCGCAAGGACTTCATGTTCGAGCCCTACCAGTGCGCCGAGGCGCGGGCCTGGGGCGCGGACTGCATTCTGATCATCATGGCATGCCTCGATGACGGCGCCGCCGCAGAACTGGAAAGCGCAGCTTTTTCATATGGCATGGACATTCTTGTTGAAGTTCATGCAGAAGATGAGCTGGAGCGCGCCCTCAAGCTGAAATCACGCCTGATCGGCATCAACAACCGCGACCTGCGCACCTTCGAAACCTCCCTCACGGTCAGCGAGCGCCTCGCGCCTCTCGTGCCCAAGGACCGCGTCATCGTCGGCGAGAGCGGGATCTTCACGCCCGCCGACCTCGCCCGGCTGGAAACCGTCGGCATCTCGACCTTCCTGATCGGCGAAAGCCTGATGCGGCAGGCCGACGTCGCCGCCGCCACCCGCGCCTTGCTCGCCCGCCCCAGCCACGCCGCCGCGGAGTAGAACGATGGCGAAAGCGAAGGCCGCCAGGAAACCTGCCAAGGTCACCGCGAAGCCAAAGCTCAGCCATATCGATCGGACCGGCCAGGCCAACATGGTCGACGTCTCGGCCAAGGCGCCGACTGAGCGCGTTGCTGTGGCCGAGGGCCGCGTCATCATGCGCAAGGAGACGCTCGACACCGTCATCGCCGGCAATGCGATGAAGGGCGATGTCCTCGGCGCCGCCCGTCTCGCCGGCATTATGGCGGCCAAACATACCCATGGCCTGATCCCGCTCTGTCACCCGCTGCCGATCACCAAAGTGACGGTCGATATCTTCCCCGAGCACAGCTTCCCAGGTTTCCTGGTGCAGGCGACCGTCAAGGTCACCGGCAAGACCGGCGTCGAGATGGAGGCGCTGACGGCGGTGTCGATCGCTTGCCTGACCATCTACGACATGGCCAAAGCCATCGAAAAATCGATGCGCATCGAGGGCATCCGCCTCTTGGAAAAGACCGGCGGCAAGTCAGGCCCCTACAAGGCGGAAGCGTAACAATGCCCCTCATGCCGGTCTCCGAGGCCTTGGCGCGGGTGTTGGCCGATACCCAGCCGCTGGGCATCGAAGAGGTCGCCCTGAGCGACGCCCAGGGCCGCGTGCTGGCAGAGGATGTCACCGCGCTGCGCACCCAGCCTCCGGCCGACGTGTCGGCGATGGACGGCTACGCGGTGCGCGCCGAGGACATCGCCACACCGCCGGCGACGCTGACGGTGATCGGTGAAGTCGCCGCCGGCCATCCTTTCGCCGGCCTCGTCGAGACGGGCCAAGCTGCGCGCATCTTCACTGGCGGCGTACTCCCCGATGGCGCCGACACCGTCGTCATCCAGGAGCTTACCCGCCGCGACGGCGACAAGGTCACGGTCGAGAAGACCGCCATCAAAGGCCGCAATGTCCGCTACGCCGGCATCGATTTCAAACAAAGCGAGGTCCTGCTTGAGAAAGGCCGGGCGCTGACCGATCGCGACCTGATGCTCGCGGCCGCCATGAACCACCCGCGGCTGCGCGTTCATCGCCGGCCCGTCGTCGCGGTGCTCGGCACTGGCGATGAACTGGTCATGCCCGGCAGTGAGCTCGGCCCCGGCCAGATCGTCTATTCCAACGGCTTCGCACTCACAGCGCTGGCACGCGCCGCCGGCGCCGAGGTGATCGATCTCGGCGTCGCCCGCGATACGCTCGATGACATCGGCGGCCGCATTCGAAAGGCGCGCGAAGCCAAGGTCGATGTGCTGCTCACCAGTGGCGGCGCTTCGGTCGGCGACCATGACTTGGTGCAGAAGGCGCTGAAGGCCGAAGGCCTCGATCTGTCATTCTGGCGGGTCGCGCTGCGCCCCGGCCGGCCGATGATGCACGGCCGGCTCGGCGCCATGCATGTGCTCGGTGTGCCGGGCAATCCGGTGTCGTCCTACGTCTGCGCCTTCCTGTTTCTGCTGCCGCTGCTGCGCAAGCTTTCCGGCCGCAGCGACATCGAGACGCCGCCGGAATCCGCCATCCTTGGCCGCGATCTTCCAGCCAATGACGACCGCGCCGACTATCTGCGCGCCACGCTGGAGTCCGGCCCCGATGGTCCGATCGCGACGCCGGTCCAGAATCAGGATAGTTCCCTGATGGCACCACTCTCGCAGGCCGGTTGCCTGTTGATTCGGGAGCCGCAAGCCCCTGCGGCTAAGGCCGGCAGCCGCTGCCGCATCCTTAAGTTCGGGTTTTAGCGGCCTCTCGACTTGTTCACGCCAAATTAAGTGGTTGCGGAACACATATCGAACAGATAGTGTCCGTTCATGCTTTGTTTCGGATGATTCCGCGCCAATCAGGCTTTGCGGGATCGGCCGCGACCGGGAGACCCACGATGCTGACGCGCAAACAATTCGAACTCCTGCGGTTCATCCACGAGCGGCTGACCGAAACCGGCGTGCCGCCCTCCTTCGACGAAATGAAGGATGCGCTGGATTTGCGCTCCAAGTCCGGCATCCACCGCCTGATCACCGCGCTGGAAGAGCGCGGCTTCATCCGGCGCCTCGCCAACCGCGCCCGCGCCATCGAGGTGATCAAGCTGCCGGACTCGGTCCAGCACGGTCTCGGCGGCGGCAACGGCCGCGTGCGTGGGTTCAACCCGAGCGTCATCGAGGGCAATCTCGGCAAGGCGCGCCCCGTGGTCACGGAAGACGACGCGGCGCGGCCGATCTCGGTACCGGTCATGGGCCGCATCGCCGCCGGTACGCCGATCGAGGCGATCCAGCAGCGCAGCCATGTCATCAACATGCCGCCGGAGTTGCTCTCGACCGGCGAACATTTCGCGCTGGAAGTGCGCGGCGACTCGATGATCGACGCCGGCATTCTCGACGGCGACATTGCCCTCATCCGCCGCTCCGAGGCCGCCGATACTGGTGACATCGTGGTGGCGCTGATTGACGACGAGGAAGCCACCCTGAAGCGTTTCCGCCGCCGCGGCGCCTCGATCGCCTTGGAGCCCGCCAACGCCTCCTATGAGGTGCGTATCCTGCCGCCCAATCGTGTGCGCATCCAGGGCAAGTTGGTGGCGATGTTCAGAAGGTATTAGCTCGGTCATTCCGGGGCGCGCTGAAAGCGCGAGCCCGGAATCCATACACACTGACCGGGATTATGGATTCCGGGTTCGCGGCCAAAAGGCCGCGCCCCGGAATGACAGCCTCAATCCCCCGCTTCCAGATCTTCCGTTCGCGGCGTGGCATCCGGCGCATTGCGTCGGATGTTTTGCGTTGAGGCATCGGCCGCCGGGACCTTGCGCGCTCTCGCCCATGGCCGGTCCTGCGTTACTGGCCGCGCCACTTCCATATCGAAACTGTCGCCTTTGACGTAGAGCGCCGCAGCGCCATGGCGCTGCCAGGCCGGCCGGTCGATGAGCATGGCCTCGCAAGCGCGGGGCGCCGTCCGCGAAGACAGGACCACAGTGGCGCGCGCACAGTCTTCGGCAAAAGCCTCGACAGACGACGCGAAGGCCACGGTGCGCCCATCGCGCAATGTCGCCGTGCAGCCAATGGCGTCGCAGCGAACGCCATCATCCGGTTTCGTACCATCGGTGCCGCGCATGTCGCCATCGGCCGAGAGCCATTCCTTGACCGCGAAGCTGTCGCGGCCACGCTGCAGGAAAACCAGATGTCCGGACGCGCCACGCACGGCCGCGGTCTGGCCGTCGCCGGCAATCAAGACATCCGGCTGCGGCGTCGCCAGCGCCCAGACCGCGGAGACGACGACACAGGCCGCACCGCTCCAGCGCAGTGGCGAGCGCAGCAGACAGAGCAGCAGCAAGCCCAGCGTCACCAGAAGCAGCGGCCCGACGCCGAAGGCCGGCATCGGCCCCACCGCGCCGGGCAATTGCGTCACCCAGAGCGCGACCGCGATCATCCAGTCGAGGCCGAGGCCCATGAGCTTCCAGAACACGGCATCGAAGCCGAACGGCATGGTCAGCGCGCCGGCAATGCCCATGGGCATCACCACCACCGACACGACCGGCATGGCCAGAAGGTTGGCGATGACGCCGTAAGGCGCGATGCGGTGAAAGTGGAAGGCAGCGAACGGCGTGGTCGCTAAACCGGCCACCAGCGAGGCAAGGATCAGTGCGGCGATTTCTCGCCCGCCCCACAGCGCAATGCGTGCCGCGAGCGGGCTGTCGGCGCCCGCCTGCCAGCGCAGCGAGGTCTGATAGAGCGCGACCAAGGCGAGCGTTGCGGCAAACGACATCTGGAAGCTCGGATGCACCAGAGCTTGCGGCGTCAGCGCCATGACAATCAGCGCCGCCACCGTCAGGGTGCGGAATGTGATCGCCGGACGATCGGCCATAATGCCAACGAGCACGATGGCGACCATGATGTAGGAGCGCTGGGTGGCCACTTCGGCACCGGACAACATCAGATAGAACGTTGCCGCCCCGAGCGCGCCAAGCGCCGCCCATTTCTTGATAGGTCGCGTCAGCGCCAGCGACGAAACCAGCGCCAGCACGGCGCGGATGACAAAGAACACCATGCCGGCGACCACCGCCATGTGATAGCCGGAGATCGACAACACATGCGCCAGGCTTGAGACGTACATGGCGTCGTTGACAGCGGGCGATATCGCATCGCGCGTGCCGGTGATCAGCGCCGAGGCGATCGAGCCGCGATCGCCCGGCAGAATCGCACGAATTCGGTTGTCCATGCTGTCACGCAGGCCGTCGAAGAAAGTTGCATAGGACAGCCACAAACCAGGCTTCACGGGCGCAGCTTCTTGGCGAACACGGCCAAGCACATAGCCGGAGGCGCCGATCTTTTGAAAATAGAGATCGCGCGCGAAGTCGTAGCCGCCGGGTCGCAGGGGCTCGAGGGGCGGCGCCAGATATGTCTTGAACGCCACGAACGTACCCACCGCCGGCGCCGTGCTCTTTCTTACCGAGACGCGTACCCGCTCCGGTATTTCCGTGATGCGCGGTGCCTCAAATTTGTGAACCCGCACGACGATGCGGTCGCTCTTGGCCCGCTCCTCGCGAATCTCGACGAAGCCCGACACCTGCGCGCTCCAGGTCGCGCTGCGCAGGATCGGATGGTCGATGCGTGCGGTGTTGAGTGTCGCGATACCGAAGCCGGCTGCGAAAGCGGCAAGCCCCAGCGTCAGCGGAAAACCAAAGGGATGCTTGCGCGCCGCATAGGCGATCGCAAGCGTCGCCATACAAAGTCCCGACGCAGCCCACCAGGCCGGTTCGCGATCGGCGGCAAAGTACGCAGCGATGCCGGTGCCGAACGCAACCGGCAACCAAGGCAGCAGACGGCCCGGTGCCACTTCGGCGGCGGTCCAGGACGCCAGAACTTTGCCGGCTTTTTCGCTGAAGGCATCGAGCCAGCCCGGCCAGACGCCGGCACGGCGGCCGGCGGCGGCGGCGAGACCTGCTGCAATCGCTTTCGAACGGCTTTTTGGCGGACTGGCCACGCAACGCCCCCCGGCACAACCGGGATCAGGCTATCGCAGCCATGGGTTGCAGATTAGGGGAACGGTTGTGAACGTTCTCGGGGAAAGCGTACTTAGCCGCCTATCGGGCCACACCTACCCCTTCGCCACATCCTTGGCGTAGGTGTCGCGCAGACCGATGGTGCGGTTGAACACGAGCTTGCCGGGCGCGCTGTCGCGGTCGAGCACGAAATAGCCCTGCCGCTCAAACTGGATCGCTTCGCCGGGTTTGGCTTCCGCCAGTGCCGGCTCGAGACGCGCATCGCTCAAGACTTCCAGCGACTGCGGATTGATGCCCTTGGCAAAGGTCTCGGGATCGGCGCTGGGCGCGGGATCGGTGAAGAGCTGATTGTAAAGCCGCAGCTCCGCCGGCACGGCATGCTCGGCCGACACCCAGTGGATGGTCGCCTTGACCTTGCGGCCGTCCGGCGAATTGCCGCCCTTCGATGCCGGATCGTAGGTGCATCGCAGCTCAGTGACGTTGCCGGCCGCGTCCTTCACCACTTCCTTGCAGGTGACGAAATAGGCATAGCGCAGGCGCACCTCGCGGCCCGGCGCCATGCGAAAGAACTTCTTCTCGGGCACTTCCATGAAGTCGTCACGCTCGATGTAGAGTTCGCGCGTGAACTTGAGTTTGCGCGAGCCCTGCGCCGCGTCGTCAGGGTGATTGACGGCCTCGATCTCCTCGCCCTCGCCTTCCGGATAGTTCTCGATCACGACCTTCAAAGGCCGCAGCACCGCCATGCGGCGCGGCGCCGTGCGGTTGAGCACCTCGCGGATCGAGAAGTCGAACATGGTGAGGTCGACGGTCGAGTTGGCCTTGGCGACGCCGACGCGCTTGATGAAATCGCGGATGGCTTCCGGCGGCACGCCGCGGCGGCGCAGGCCGGCAATGGTCGGCATGCGCGGATCGTCCCAGCCCGAGACGTGCCCGCCTTTGACGAGACCGTTGAGGATACGCTTCGACAGCAGCGTATAAGTGATATTGAGCCGCGCGAACTCGTACTGATGCGGCTGCGACGGCACCGGCAGGTTCTGGATGAACCAGTCATAGAGCGGCCGGTGATCCTCGAATTCGAGCGTGCAGACCGAATGGGTGATGCCTTCGATGGCGTCGGACTGGCCGTGGGCGAAATCGTAGGACGGATAGATTTTCCAGGTGTCGCCGGTGCGCGGGTGATGCGCGTGGATGATGCGATAGAGCACCGGGTCGCGCAGGTTGATGTTGCCGGAGGCCATGTCGATCTTGGCGCGCAGCACGCGTGCGCCATTGGGGAACTCACCCGCTTTCATGCGCGAGAACAGGTCGAGGTTCTCTTCGACGGAACGGTCGCGGAACGGTGAGTTCTTGCCGGGTTCGGTCAGGGTACCGCGGGCCAGACGCATCTCCTCCTGGGACTGGTCGTCGACATAGGCCTTGCCGGCCTTGATGAGGTCGACGGCCCAGCCATAAAGGCGGTCGAAATAATCCGAGGCGAAATAGAGGTGCTTGCCCCAGTCGAAACCGAGCCAGCGCACATCGCGCTCGATGGCGTCGATGTATTCCTGCTCCTCCTTGGCCGGGTTGGTGTCGTCGAAACGCAGGTGGCAGCGGCCGCCGAATTCCTCGGCGATGCCGAAATTCAGACAAATCGACTTGGCATGACCGATGTGCAGGTAGCCGTTCGGCTCCGGCGGGAAGCGGGTCACCACCTCCGCGATCTTGCCGGCGCCAAGGTCGCCCGCCACGATGTCGCGAATGAAGTCGCGTCCCGCGCCTTCTTCGCCTGCCGCCACCAATTCTCCCGGCACCTTGTCGTCGCTCGCCATGCTGCTCTCTGAACCTGAAAAATCCGCCGCGCGGCACCCCGTCCGGGACGGCCCAGCGCTCCCAATGACGTGGCCGTAACCGTTATGTCAAATGCCTTGGCACCGTTGGCCAAACCTGTGGTAGAGGGCGCGCGATGAACGCCCCCGTAGTCACCCGTTTTGCGCCCTCTCCGACCGGCTTCCTCCATATCGGCGGCGCCCGCACGGCTCTGTTCAACTGGCTTTATGCGCGGCATTGCGGCGGCAAGATGCTGCTGCGAATCGAGGACACCGATCGCGAACGCTCGACCGATGCGGCGATCGCCGCCATCATCGACGGTCTGAGCTGGCTCGGCCTGACCTGGGACGGCGAGCCTGTCTTCCAGTTCTCCCGCGCCGCCCGCCACCGCGAGGTCGTCGAGCAGTTGCTGGCGCAGGGCCGCGCCTATCGCTGCTACGCCTCGCCCGAGGAACTGACGGCCATGCGCGAAGCCGCGCGCAAGGAAGGCCGCTCCAAGCTCTACAACGGCCTGTGGCGCGACCGCGACGCCTCGGAAGCCCCGGCCGGCATCAAGCCGGTCATCCGGCTCAAGGCGCCGCTTTCCGGCGAGACCGTGGTCGAGGACCAGGTGCAGGGCCGCGTCGTCTGGCAGAATTCCGATCTCGACGACCTGGTGCTGCTGCGTTCGGACGGCACGCCGACCTACATGCTCGCCGTCGTGGTCGACGACCACGACATGGGGGTTACCCACATCATCCGCGGTGACGACCATCTGACCAATGCCGCTCGCCAGAAGCAGATCTACGAGGCGCTCGGCTGGTCGGTCCCAGTCATGTCGCATATTCCACTGATCCACGGGCCGGACGGCTCCAAGCTGTCGAAGCGACATGGCGCGCTGGGAGTCGATGCCTACCGGGCCATGGGCTACCTGCCGGCGGCCATGCGCAACTACCTCGTCCGGCTCGGCTGGTCGCATGGCGATCAGGAAATCTTCACGCCCGAGGAAATGGTCGCCGCCTTCGACCTGCCGGCCATCGGACGCTCGCCCGCGCGGTTTGACTTCGCCAAGCTGGAAAACCTCAACGGCCACTACATCCGCTCGACGCCCGACGCCGATCTCATCAAGGCGCTGGAGGACCTGCTGCCGCATATTGCCGGGGGAGATGTCTTAGCCGGCAAACTGACGGCCGACCTCCGGGAGAAGCTGCAGCGCGCCATGCCGGGTCTGAAGGAGCGCGCCAAGACCCTGATCGAACTCTTTGAGGCATCTCGTTTCCTGTGGGCCGACCGGCCGCTGGAGATCACCGATCAGGCCAAGGCCTTGCTGACCCCCGAGGCGCGGTCCCTGCTCGCCCGGCTGGTGCCGGCGCTCGAAAAGGTCACCGACTGGAATGGTCCGGCGATCGAGGCCGTCATACGCGGCTTTGCCGAAACCGCCTCGGTCAAGCTCGGCGCCGTGGCACAGCCCCTGCGCGCGGCGCTGACGGGCAAGACTACCTCGCCGCCGATTTTCGACGTGCTCGCCGTACTCGGCCGCATCGAGAGCCTGGCGCGGCTGCGCGAACAAGCGGCGGCTTGAACCGCCATACGGGCCGGACGGCTTTTTTACGCCGCGTCAATCTTTTGCTCACGCCTTTCATGCCCATATGCCGGGCAGCCCATGCGCCTGCCCGATCTTGCAGCGCACACACGGATGGGCTACCGAAATGAAAAGCCGGATGCCGTCCTTCCCCAGGCACCGTTCCATCCGGCTCCGAGGTTCAAGAACAAAGCGCTTCGCCGCTGCCAATCCGAGGGCTCGACCATGGACGCCAAAACGGACGCCAACAAAGCAACCGGCTCGATCACCGTCGGTAACAAGAATTTCGACATGCCCGTCTACAAGGGCACCATCGGGCCGGATGTGCTGGACATCTCCAAGCTCTATGGCCAGAGCGGCATCTTCACCTACGATCCCGGCTTCACCTCGACGGCGAGCTGCGAGTCGAAGATCACCTATATCGACGGCGACGAGGGCGTGCTGCTCTACCGCGGCTATCCGATCGACCAGCTCGCCGAGCACGGCGACTTCCTCGAGACCTGCTACCTCCTGCTCTACGGCGAACTGCCGACGGCGGCACAGAAGGCCGATTTCGACTATCGCGTCACGCGCCACACCATGGTGCACGAACAGATGACGCGCTTCTTCCAGGGCTTCCGCCGCGACGCGCATCCGATGGCGGTGATGACCGGCTCGATCGGCGCGCTGTCGGCGTTCTATCACGACTCCACCGACATCTCGGACCCGACGCAGCGCATGATCGCGTCGATCCGCATGATCGCCAAGGTGCCGACGCTCGCCGCGATGGCCTACAAATATTCGGTCGGCCAACCCTTCGTCTATCCGCAGAACGATCTCGACTACGCCACCAACTTCCTGCGCATGTGCTTCGCGGTGCCGGCTGAAGAATACAAGCCGAACCCGGTGCTGGCGCGCGCCATGGATCGCATCTTCATCCTGCACGCCGACCACGAACAGAACGCCTCGACCTCGACGGTGCGTCTGGCCGGCTCGTCGGGCGCCAATCCATTCGCCTGCATCGCGGCCGGCTGCGCCTGTCTGTGGGGCCCGGCACATGGCGGCGCCAACGAGGCGGCGCTCAACATGCTTTCCGAGATCGGCAGCGTCGACCGCATTCCGGAATTCGTGCGGCGTGCCAAGGACAAGAACGACTCGTACCGCCTGATGGGCTTCGGCCACCGCGTGTACAAGAACTACGATCCGCGCGCCAAGATCATGCAGAAGACCTGCCACGAGGTCCTCGCCGAGCTCGGCATCAAGGACGATCCGCTGCTCGACGTCGCCATGGAGCTCGAGCGCATCGCGCTGCACGACGAGTATTTCATCGAGAAGAAGCTGTACCCGAACATCGACTTCTATTCGGGCATCACGCTGAAGGCGATGGGCTTCCCGACCACGATGTTCACCGTGCTGTTCGCGGTCGCCCGCACCGTCGGCTGGATCGCGCAGTGGAAGGAAATGATCGAGGACCCGAAGCAGAAAATCGGCCGTCCGCGCCAGCTCTACACCGGCGCGACCAACCGGGACTACGTGCCGATCTCGCGGCGCAAGTAGGCCGCTTCGTTATCGACGACAATCAAAGGCCGGGCCGAGCGCCCGGCCTTTTTTATGGCTGGCCGCCGTCACCTTCAAACCATCTCGCCGATAGCCTTGCGGAAGCGCGTCAGCGCCACGCCGAACAGCACGCCACCAATGGCAGTCAGCGCCAGCAACTGCGGCCACACGACGGACAGGCCGCTGCCGCGAAACAGAACGGCTTGCGACAGCAGGACGAAATGTGTCGTCGGCGCCACGAGCATGATGTCACGCACCAGCACCGGCATGTTTTCGCGCGGCGTAACGCCGCCCGACAGCATCTCCAACGGCACAATGACCAGAATGACGATCAGCGCGAATTGCGGCATCGAGCGCGCCATGGTGGCGAGGAATATCCCGAGCGAACACGTCGCGAACAGGTTGACCGCCGCTGCGGCCAGAAACAGCGCCACCGATCCCTGGACCGGGATCGAGAGTATCCCCTGCACCACCAGCGCCAATGCCACCGCGCAGCTAACCAGCACGACGAGGCCCATCGACCAAATCTTGCTCGCCATGATTTCGAATGGCGTCACCGGCATTGCCAGCAGATGCTCAATGGTGCCGTGCTCTCGTTCGCGGATGAGCGCAGCTCCGGTCAGGATGATCGACAACAGCGTTACCTGGTTGATCACCTCGATGATGGCGCCGAACCAGGATTTGTTCAGTGACGGATTGAAGCGCATGCGTAGTTCAAGATCGATCGGCAACACCGTTTCCGCGCGGTAGCGGCGCAGGAATGCCGCCGTCTCCGTGGCAATGATGGTCTGGATATAGCCAGCGCCGGTGAAAGCCTGGCTGATGCGGGTCGCGTCGACATTGAGCTGGATGGCCGGATGCCGTCCCGCCAGTGCGTCGCGTTGAAAGTTCGGCGGGATATCGACGGCGAAAGTGGTCGTACCATGATCCATCCGAGTGTCCATCTGCGCCGTCGTGATCCGTGTCGGCGCCGTAAAGTACGGCGGATAGAATGCGGACATCAGCCGCGTCGACAGCGCCGAACCGTCTTCGTCGACGACATCGATCGGCGCCTTATTGAGCGTCTCCGGCATCGCTGTCGCCGCCGTGTAGATGGCAAGCGTGAAGGCATAGACGATGAGGCCGACCATGAACGGGTCGCGCATCAGGCTGCGCATCTCCTTAATGCCGAGCGTGACGATGTTGGACAGCCTCATCGCTCAGCTCTCCTGCTTCTTCAGCAGCAGCGCACAGACGCCGAGCAGGACCGGGATCGCCAGCAGCAGCGGCACGAACATCGCCTGCAGGTCGGTGAAGTGAAGCGCCTTGGCGAAGGTACCGCGGGAGATGATCAGGAAGTAGGTCGTCGGATAGACCGAGCCGATGAAGGCGCCAATGCCCTGCAGCGACGAAACCGGATCGATAAATCCCGAGAATTGTGCGGCCGGAACGAGAGTCGCAACCGCCGTGCCGAAAATGGCAGCCACCTGGCTGCGCATGAACGATGACATGACGAGACCCATGGCGGTTGCCGCGATTACATAGAGAAACGCGCCGACGGCCAATGCAGGAAAGCTGCCCTTCAGCGGCACGCCGAACACGGTCACCGCCATGAGCGTCAGCAGGAGGAAATTGAACATCCCGAGCACCACATAAGGGATCTGCTTGCCTAGCAAGAACTCCAGCCGCGTCGTTGGCGTCACATAGAAATTGATGACCGATCCAAGCTCCTTCTCGCGCACCACACTGAGCGCGGTGAGCATCGACGGAATGAGCAGCAACAGCATCGGAATGACCGCCGGCACCATGGCAACCAGGCTCTTGACGTCGGGATTGTACCGGTAGCGAAGCTCGATGTTCACGGGACTTGCGTCGGCGCCTTGCTGGGTCAGCCATTGCGTATGGAGGGCCTTCACATAACCCTGCACGGTTTCGGCGCGCATCGGCATGGCGCCGTCCGCCCAGGCGCCGATGGCAACCGGCCGCCCGCGCGCGACGTCGCGGCCGAAGCCAGGCGGAATTTCGATGGCCAGCGTCAGCTGCCCGGCACGCATGCGCCGGTCCAGATCGGCGTAGTCCGTGATCGGCGGCCGCTCCAGGAAATAGCGCGACCCGGCAATGTTGATCGTATAATTCTGGCTCGTCGTCGTCTGATCGCGGTCGAGCACGGCAAACGTCAGGTTTTCGACATCCATGGAGATGCCGAAGGCCATGATGAACATCAGAATCACGGTGCCGACCAGCGCCAACGTTGCCCGCACCGGGTCGCGGCGCAATTCCAGCGCCTCCCGCCGTGCATAAGTGAACATCCGTTGCGGATCGAACCGGCGGCTCTTTCGCCGCTCGGCCGGCGTAACCGCCTCTGTCGTCAGAGGCGTAACGGGAGGCTCTTCGACGACGTCTTCGAGGTAACCGATAAACGCTGCTTCCAGACTTCTCGCCTTCCGCGTCTGGACCAAAGCTGCGGGAGTATCGCTGGCCAGAACCTTGCCCGCATGCATCAGCGAAATGCGATCGCAGCGTTCCGCTTCGTTCATGAAATGAGTGGAGATGAAGATGGTGACGCCGTCGTTGCGCGAAAGGTCGATCAGGGTCTGCCAGAAAGCATCACGCGCCACCGGATCAACGCCTGAGGTCGGCTCGTCGAGGATGAGGAGTGGCGGCGCGTGGATCATGGCCACGGCGAGCGACAATCGCTGGCGCTGTCCAAGCGGCAAGTTGCCCGGCAGGACGTCCATGATGCCGGTCAGCTCAAAGCGCTGGGCCACATTCTCGACGCGGGCCGGTATCTCGTCGGGCGGCAGCTGGAACAGTCGCGCATGCAGTTCGAGATTCTGCCGCACCGTCAGTTCGCCGTAGAGCGAGAAACCTTGCGACATGTAACCGACCCGGCGGCGTGTCTCCAGGTCGTTCGGATTGAGGGGCTGCCCGAAGAGCCGCGCTTCACCCTCACTCGGCTCGAGAAGCCCCGTCATCATCTTCATGGTCGTGGTCTTGCCGCACCCATTGGAGCCGAGGAACCCGAAGATTTCCCCGCGAGGAATCCGAAAGCTGACATGATCGACGGCGACGAAATCGCCAAAGCGCATGGTCAGGTCGCGCGCCTCGATGGCTACTTCGCCATGATCCGGTGGCAACGGTTTAAGTTCGACCGCGCGATGGCCGCGCCGTTGCTCGTCCGGCAGCAGGCTGACAAATGCGGCTTCCAGGTTGGCGGCCTGCGTTCGCTGCAACAGATCATCGACCGTGCCCTCGGCCATGACGCGGCCGGCGTTCATCGCGATCAACCAATCGAAACCGGCGGCCTCTTCCATATAGGCCGTGGCGACGATGACACTCATGCCGGGACGGCTGACCCGGATGCGATCAATCAGCTCCCAGAACTGGCGCCGCGACAATGGGTCGATGCCGGTCGTCGGTTCGTCAAGAATGAGCAGGTCGGGATCATGAACCAGCGCGCAGCAAAGGCCGAGCTTCTGTTTCATGCCGCCCGACAGCTTGCCGGCGGGACGGTCGAGAAACGGCGCAAGGCCAGTGCTCTCGGTCAGCGCGGCAATCCGGCGCTCGCGCTCGGCCGCGCTCTGCCCGAACAATCTGGCGAAGAAGTCGATGTTCTCTCGAACCGAGAGCATCGCATAGAGGTTCTTGCCGAGCCCTTGCGGCATGTAGGCAATGCGTGGGCAAACCTCGCCGCGGTGGCGAGCTTTCGCCATGTCGCCGCCGAACACCTCCACGTCACCGTTTTGCACGCGGCGTGCCCCGGCAATGAGCGCCAAGAGACTGGATTTGCCTACGCCGTCGGGGCCGATCAGACCAACCATGCCGCCGGACGGAAGATCGAGAGTAATGCCATCGAGCGCCCGCACCGTGCCGTATCGCAGCACTACGTCCCGCAGCCGGGCGACCGGCACGGCGCTTTCCCGGTTCATTGCGGCAGCCTGGCCTCGAGCTGGGGTGGCCATTTCGTATCGGCATTCAGCCGCACATAGGCGGTTCCCGGCAGGCCCGTCTTGACCTGACGGATGTATTTCCGCAGCAGTTCCGGCGCGATTTTAGCCTTGATACGGAACATCAGCTTCTGCCGTTCTTCCGCCGTCTCGACGGTCTTCGGCGTGAACTGGGCGACATCGGCGACAAAGGTTGCGCGCGCAGGCACGACATATTGCGGGATGGCGTCGAGGATCAGATGAACCTCGCTGCCGATCGCGACGCGGCCGGCGGTTTCCGTGGACAGAAAGAACGTCATGTAGACGTCGCTGAGATCGACCATGTTGAGAACTTTGCCGCCCGCCCCCAGCACTTCTCCCGGCTGCGCGACGCGATACTGAACCCTTCCGTCACGCGGCGCGACCAGCGTGCCATCCGCTATATCGGCCTTGATGCGATCAACGGTCGCCTTGGCGGCATCGACTGCGGCCTCGGCGTCGATCACCTGCGCCTGCGCCGCACTTATCGCAGAATCGAGGGCCGCCGCCTGCGCTTCCGCCGCACTGACCGCAGCCTTTGCTCCTTCGTAGCGGGCCCGGTCGTTGTCGAGACTTTCAATGGAGCCGCTGCCGGACTTGGCGAGTTGTTCGGAGCGATCGAAGCGCCTCTGCGCGGCGTCGAGCTCGGCGTTGCGCTGAGCGATCACCGCGGTGGCGGCCTGCTTCTCCGCCCGGCGCTGCACCACCTGGCTGCGCGCCGTGTCGATCGCGATGGTGGCGCGCCGCACTTGCGCCTGCGCCTCGCGGAGCTGCGCTTCGAGGACGTCCGTATCCATCCGAGCAAGGATCTGGCCCGTGGTGACGAAGTCGCCTTCGTCGACCATGACCTCCCTGAGACGCCCCGGCGTTTTCGCCGCGATGTCGATCTCGGTCGCTTCGATCCGGCCGTTGGCGCTCGCGATCCCTGGAGGCAGCGGCGAGGCATTGAGCCAGTGCCACAGCCCATAACCACCGCCGACGATCGCGACGGCAATTACGGCGATCAATGTTCTTGTCTTATTCACGTTGCCAAGCCCTGTCTTGCCGCTCGCCACCGGAAGCACGTTTCGCTTGCGACCCGGCCTTATGTTATTGCTTAGCCTGGTCACCGAACAGAAATGTTGACCTACCGCAACGCTCGGTCCGTCAGCGTTAATGCGACGGTCGCCGTGCGTTGGAGTAATAGCGAAGCGATGAGACGTCGTCGCGTATGTGAATTGGAAAGTCGGCTAACGCACCGGCGCCAAGGTCCATTTCGTCCACCAAAACTGAAATTATTCTAGTTCTAAGCTATTGATATCACGGCAATAAATGTCTTGTCGGCGTTTCCGGACCGGGTTACCTGTCGCCAATAGTCATTCGTTCGAATGGGGCAGGCAATGCAGACGCGGTGGCGGGCGTTCGGATCAGGTCTTTCGACAAAGAGCATAACGTCGATGCTGAGCCGAACCGTCAGCATGGCGGCATTGCTAATGGTGCTTGGGCCCGTGGTGTTTGGGTCTGCCGCGCATGCGCAATCCGCGCCGACCGTCAGCCTGGACACCATCGAAGTCAACGCCACGCGGCGAGCGGACTCGTCGTCCGATACCGAGGACTATGTCGTCAAACGCTCGACGACCGCGACGAAGACGAACACACCGTGGATCGAAACGCCGCAGTCAATCAGCAGCGTCACCAGCGATCAGATGCGCGACCAGAAGCCGGCGACCTTCGCAGAAACCGTGCGCTACTCGGCCGGAGTCAAAGGCGAGACCTTCGGCTCCGACTATCGCAATGATTGGTTCCTGCTGCGCGGCTTCACCTCGCAGAACGAGGCAATCTTCCTCGACGGCATGCAGCTCTTTTACACCTCTTATGCGAGCTGGAAGCTGCATCCTTATGCGCTCGACCGCGTCGATGTTCTGCTCGGCCCGTCCGCGGCGCTTTACAGCGGTGGCAGTCCGGGCGGCGTTATCAATGCGACCAGCAAGCGGCCGCCGATGACGGCCCAGCACGAAATCGAGATTGGCGTCGACAACTATGGCAACCGCCATGTCGGTTTCGATATTGGCGGGCCGCTGGCGGTCGCGTCCGATTACGGCAAGTTTTATTACCGGCTGACCGGATGGGCCCAGGCGGGCGACACCCAGACCGACTACACCAAGAACGACGTCTATTTCATCAATCCGGCGTTGACGTGGAAGCCAAACATGAACACCACGTTGACGCTGCTGGCGTCGATCTCGCGGACCAAAACCAACGGGCTCAACTTCTTGCCCTATGAAGGCACCGTTACGGCCGCGCCCTATGGCCGCATTTCGACGTCACGCTTCACCGGTGAGCCGAGCAATGACGAACATCGCCGAGACCAGCAGATGGTCGGCTACCAGTTCGAAACGGCATTGTCCGACAGTGTCACGTTCCGGCAGAATGCCCGCTACGCTCATGACGATGTGCATCTGACCCAGGTTTATGGAGTCGGCTACGCGACCACGGCCGCCGCCGCGAACCTCGCCCGCTTCAACTTCTGGGACAACCCGACGGCCAACCAGTTCAATCTCGACAATCAGCTCGAATACAAGTTTCGCACCGGACCGCTGTCACACACGGCATTGGTGGGTGCCGACTTGAAGTACTACACCATCGACGACTACGGCGTTTTTGCTGGTGCGACGCCGCTCGATCTCATCAATCCCGTTTATACGCCCACCGCCAGGGCGAGCGGCGCGCCGTTCCAGGACTATTACCTCACGCAGCGCACCGGCGGGGTCTACGGCCAGGATCAGATCAAACTCGGCCGAATGATCGTGACGCTCAGCGGTCGCTACGATTCTGTTCGCACCGAGAACGACAACCACATCGGCGCCGACCAATCCCGGAACGACGGCCGCTTCAGCGGCCGGGCCGGCCTCAGCTATCTGCTGCCAGGCGGTGTCGCCCCGTATGTCGTATACTCCACGAGTTACAATCCTGTGATCGGCACCAATTCGGTCACGAACCAGCTGCTCGAGCCCGAGACGGGTCGGCAGACCGAAGTCGGCGTCAAGATCGAGCCGTCCTGGTTCAACGGCCATTTCAGCGCCGCCTATTTCGATCTCGCCCGCCGCAATGTGCTGACGACCGATCCGGGCAACCCGTTGCTTTCCACGCAGACCGGCGCGGTCAAATCGCGCGGCTGGGAATTCGAAGCCGTCGCCACGCCTTTGCCGGGGCTGAAGCTCAAAGCCGCCTACACCATGTACGACATGGAGACGACGGAGGATCTCAATCCAGCCAATATCGGCAAAATGCCCACCGGCGTTCCCGAGCAGTTCGGTTCGATTTGGGCGGACTACACGCTACAGTCAGGCGTACTCGCCGGTTTCGGTTTCGGCGGCGGCGTTCGCTATGTCGGATCGAGTTGGGCGGATACGGACAATACGATGCCAGTGCCGTCCTACACGCTGGTCGATGCCACCGTGCACTACGAGATCAAGGGTTGGCGCGCCGCGATCAATGTCGTGAACCTGTTCGACAAGACTTATGTCGCGTCCTGTTCGTCGCCCTCGGCCTGCTACTACGGCGAACGCATGCGCACGACCGCCAGCCTCGCCTACCGCTGGTAGCTGCCATGCAGACAAGAACAATCCGCGCCTGGTCATTCGTCCATACCTGGACCAGCCTCATATCGACGCTGTTCATGTTGTTACTGTGCGTGACCGGTCTGCCTCTGATCTTCCATGAGGAGATTGACGATTTCCTGCATGAGACCGTGCCGGCGGCGAAGGTCGCGCCCGGCACGCCGGCGGCCGATCTCGACAAGGTCATCGCCAACGGTATGGCCAAAGCACCGGGCGAGTTCCTGCAATTCCTCATCTGGGACCGCGACGATCCGAATGTCATCTGGCTCAGCGTCGCCAAGGCGCAGGACGCGCCCTCGGAAAACAACCGTTCCCTGCGCATGGATGCGCACACCGCCCAGTATCTCGACGCGCCGCCGGCGGACGGGCACCTCACCTATTATCTGTTCAAACTGCATGTCGATCTGTTCGCCGGCCTGCCAGGCAAGCTGTTTCTCGGCTTCATGGGCTTGCTTCTCGTTGTCGCCATTATTTCCGGCGTGGTTGTCTACGCCCCGGCCATGCGAAAACTCGATTTTGGCACCGTGCGAAAGACGAAATCGCGCCTTCTCAAATGGCTCGACATCCACAACCTGCTCGGTGCAGTCACCATCGTATGGGCCGTGGTGGTCGGATTTACCGGTGTCATCAACACCTGGGCCGATCTCGTCCTCAAGCTGTGGCAAGTCGATCAATTGACCGGGATGGTCGGGCCCTACAAGAGCGCGCCGCTACCGCAGAATTTCTACAGCATCCAGAAGGCCGTCGACACGGCGCAGGAAAAGCTGCCGGGCATGGTTCCTTTTTTCATCGCCTATCCGGGCACGGCGTTCACGAGCACCGCGCACTATGCCGTGTTCATGCGTGGCGACACGCCGCTGACATCGCGGTTGTTCCAACCGGTCCTGATCGATGCGACAAACGGCAGCTTTGCCGATACGCGGGTCATGCCCTGGTACGTTCAGACCTTGCTGCTGTCGCAGCCGCTCCATTTCGGCGATTACGGCGGCATGCCTTTGAAGATCGTCTGGGCCGTGCTCGACATCCTGACGATCGTCGTGCTGGGGAGCGGGCTCTATCTGTGGGTTGCGCGGCGTTTTGGCCGGCGGCGCCTCAGCCAAGCCGTCGCGGTTCCTGCTGAATGACCGGCAAGACCCGTCGAAAACCGCAGTCACTCAAACAGATCTTCGCCGTCCCAGCCCTGATCGGCGTCCTGAGCGGGATCGGGCTGGTCGCGGCGCTGCTGGACGACGGCTGGTGGGACATCGTTGGTTGGTCGAGCCTTGGCATCGCCCCTCTCATTGCGACCGGCTACCTGCTGAGGCGCGACCGCGCTCCTTGACGGTTCAAGCCAGCCAACTCAGCCAATAGCGACAGGCCGTCCCTGCTCGGCCGACGCCAGCATCGCTTCGATCAGCCGCATCACCTTGAGCGACTCACGGCCACTCGATTCCGGCTCGCGGTTATTGTCGATGGCGTAGAGGAAATCGACGATCAGACCCTTGTGCGCGTCGTTCGGGAACGCCATCGGGTCGGTGCCGCCGCTCTTCGACGCCGCACCTTCGTGATGCGCATGGCGGCCATCCTTGAAATAGATGTCGAGCGTCTCGGCGTTCAGTACCGCGGTCGCGTTGGTGCAGGCGAGTTCAAGCTTTTCCGGGAAGCCCGGATAGGACACGGTGGTCGCGTCGATAGTGCCAATGGCGCCGTTCTTGAACTCAATGGCGCCGGCGACGATGTCCTCGGTATCGATCTTGCGCAGCGGCGAAGTTTTCGCAAAGGCGGTGACTTTCGCGATCGGCCCGGTCAGGCTCTGGAACAGGTCAAGCGTGTGGATCGCCTGCGTGATGAGAACGCCGCCGCCGTCGCGTGCCTTCATGCCGCGGCCAGGCTGGGCAAAATATTCCGGCGTACGCCACCAGCGAATAGAGGCCGAGGCCGACACGAGTTCGCCGAGTTCGCCGCTTTGTACGGCGGCGCGCAGTTTCCGCGAGGCGTCACGGAAGCGGTGCTGCAGCATCACCGCGAACTTGCGGTCGGCCTTGTCCATGGCGGCGACCTGTTGCTCGCCGCGCGCGCTGGTGAAGTCGATCGGCTTTTCCAGCAGCACATGCTTGCCGGCGACGGCGCATTGCTCGACCAGTTCAAGATGTGACATCGGCGGCGTCAGCACGAAAACGACATCGATCGACTTGTCGCCGAGGATCGCGCCGAGGCTGTCGACGACGGGATGTTTGTTGGCGGCGGCAAAGGCCTTGCGGCGCTCGGCCGACGGCGTAAAGCACGCGGCGATTTCGACGCGGTCGGACAACTCTTCGAGGCTCTTGAGATGCGGCTTGAGCGCCATGCCCAGCCCGATGACGCCGACGCGATGCTTCGCCACGAGCTCTCCTCCGCAGACGTTCGTCCCTTGCCGCGGCGTTAATCGCCGCTGGCCTTTCGATCAAATTATCGGCTTAACGCCTAGGCGTGGCCGGCATTGCCGCTGAGCTTCGGCGCCAGTTGTGCGGCCTTGGCACCGTCATAGGCCCACTGCACATACACGCCGGCCCAGGTAAAGCCGCCGCCGAACGCGGCGAACACCATCTTGTTGCCGGCCTTCAACTGCGGCTCGTAATCCCACAGGCACAGCGGGATGGTGGCATTGGTGGTGTTGCCGTATTTGTGGATGGTCACCATCACCTTGTCCATCGACAGGCCCATGCGCTCTGCGGTCGACTCGATGATGCGCTTGTTGGCCTGGTGCGGCACCAGCCAGTCGATCTGATCGCCACGCAGATTGTTGCGGGTCATGATCTCGCCGGACACTTCCGCCATTTTGGCGATGGCGAACTTGTAAACCGCGGCGCCTTCCTGGTGCACGTAGTGCAGGCGCTTGGCGACCGTGTCGGCCGAGGCCGGCATGCGTGAGCCGCCGGCCTTCTGATGCAGATGAATGGAGCCGGATCCGTCCGAACGGATCAACGCGTCCATGATGCCGTAGCCCTGATTGTTCGGCTCGAGCAGCACGGCGCCGGCGCCGTCGCCGAAGATCACGCAGGTGGCGCGATCCTGATAATCCATGATTGACGACATCTTGTCGGCGCCGACGACGATAACTTTCTTTGCGGTGCCGGTGGCGATGAACTGCGACGCGATGGTCAGCGAATAGAGAAAGCCGGAGCAGGCCGCCTGCACATCGAACGAGCCGATATTGTTGATGCCGACCATGTCGCAGATCAGGTTCGCGGTCGACGGAAACTGCATGTCCGGCGTCGTCGTCGCGCAGATCAGCAGGTCGATCTCTTCCGGCCTCGTGTTCGTCTTCGCGAGCAGGCCGCGCACGGCCTCGGCGCCCATGTGCGACGTGCCGAGACCCTCGCCCTTGAGGATGTGGCGCTCCTTGATACCGGTGCGCTCGGTAATCCAGGCGTCGGTGGTATCGACCATGCGCGCGAGGTCGGCGTTGGTCAAAAGGTCCGGCGGCACATAGCCGTGGACAGCGGTAATCGATGCTCGGGAGGGCACAGGCACTGGGTTGTTTTCCGCTCGGGCCTCAGGAATCGAAATCTCGGGCCGGGACAGGCAAAATAAGCGTTCCGGGAACCAGGCGCCACCTTTTCGCAGTGCCGACGGTTAAATTCGCTGCAATGTGGCCAAAACGACAGCCGCCGCTTTCTCACTGGGCGAGCCTTGCCCGAGCGCCATGATTTCGTCGAGTTCGGCGAAAGCCTGCACCTGTTGCCGCCGCTCCGGCGTATCCGCAAGCAGCGGCGCCAGCGCCTGAGCCAGGTTTTTGGGCGTGCAGTCCTGCTGCAGGAACTCAGGGACCACATTCCGGCCGAGGACCAGGTTAGCCAGTATCACGGAGGGTACCTTGATCAGCAGGCGGGCCACGACGGCCTCAAGTCCGGCCACCTTATAGCCCGTGACCATGGGCACCCCGGACAGGGCCAGTTCGAGAGTCGACGTACCGGATTTGGCCAGCGCGGCGCGGGCGCGGCGGAAAGCGGCGTATTTCTCGTGGGGTTGCGTCACAACCCGCGCCGGGAGCGGCCAACGCGCCACGGCCTCCCGGACGGCCGTCTCCAGCCGCTCTACGGTCGGCACCACCACCTCAAACGGGCCCATTTGGGCAGCCAGTTGGCCTAGAGCCGCGCCGAATACCTCTGCCATGCGCCGGACTTCGCCCGAACGGCTGCCGGGCATGGCGAGCACCAGCGGCGGACCTTCCAGCCGGCTCGCCGGTCCGCCTTCGGGCCGAAGCTTGTCGACCTGCTCGGCGAGCGGATGGCCGACGAAGACAGTCGGTGGTCCGCCGAGCCGGGCCATGGCCGCGGGCTCGAAGGGCAGCAGCGCCAATACGCGATCGACATAGCCGCGCATCGCCTTGGCCCGTCCGGACCGCCAGGCCCAGACCGACGGGCAGACATAATCGACGATCGGAATCTGCGGCGCCCTCGCCCGCACCTTGCGCGCGACGCGATGAGTAAACTCCGGGCTGTCGATGATAACCAGCAGGTCCGGTTTCGCCGCCACCACGGTATCGGCCGTTTCGTTGATGCGCTTGAGGATGGACGGCAGGTTTTTGACGATGGCAGCGAAGCCGATGATTGCTAACTCGCCGAGGGGAAACAGGCTCGCCACGCCCTCGTCCGCCATGTGACTGCCGCCGACGGCCGAGAAACGGATATCGGGGCGCTCTCGGCGCAACGCCCGGATCAGCGCCGCGCCGAGGCGATCGCCCGACTCTTCGCCGGCGACCAGATAGACATGCGGCCCGGGCGCGGCCGCCGTCATGGCAGCCGTTCCGGCACGCTGACGATGAAGATGCCAGCGCGGTCCGCGGCAGTGGCGAGCTTGTCAGCCTCGGCAATGACGGTGGCGCCGGCGACAACGGCAATGCCGGCAAGCCCGGCCTGCGCCACACTCTCCACCGTACGCGGTCCGATCGACGGCAGATCGAAGCGGCGATCCTGATCGCGTTTCGGCGCCTTCACCATGACACCGCGGCCACTCGCCGCGCGGATGCGGCCATTCGCACGCAGCTCGGCGACCCGCGCCAACATTAAATCTGTACCTTCCACGGCTTCGACCGCGAGCACATGACGGTTCGCAACGACGACCGCCTGCCCGATATCGAACGAGCTCGCGGCGTCGAGATAGTCGAGGCCGAATTCGATATCGGCGCGGTCGGCCTCGCTCGGCTGCACGCGGCCGAGGACGCCTTGCGGCGCGAGAATTTCCGGCGCCACCTCATGCGCGCCGCGCAAGCGAAAGCCTTCTTCTTCGAGAAGCCGCGCCATGCCGGTGAGCAGATGATCGTCGCCGCCCCGGAACGCCGCGATGATGCGCGGCATCATGGTCCACGCCTTGAAATCGGGGATCGTCTGCAGAATGCGCGGGCGCACCAGCGAGCCGATGAACACGACGTCTTTCGCGCCTTCGGCGCGGGCAAGGCGCATGAACTTGCCGAGCTGTCCGATCCTGATCCGATGATGCGGATAGCGTTCGACCGGCAATCCATCGGCGGCGCCGGTCAGCGGAAACAACACGACCTTGCGACCGCGCGCCGCGACATAGTCGGCCACGGCCATCGGTAGAGCGCCGCCGCCGCAGATCATGGCCAGCGGTCCTTCAGACGGCGCGGCCAGATCGGCGTTCATTGGAGGTCTTCCGCCCCGTTGCGCATCGAGGCCATGGTCAGAGGCCTTTTGCCGGCGCGAATGAACTCGATGATGCGCATCACCAGCGCGTCACCGGCGTAGTCCGCGGCCACCTTGTCGATACGCGGCTTGAACTCACCATCGCCGAAGAACAGGTCTTGATAGGCGGCGCGCACGCGATGCACTTCGCTCTTGCTCAAACCGCGCCGGCGCATACCGACAACGTTAAGTCCGACAAGATCGGCCAAGGGTCCGTGCGCCATGCCGAACGGGATCACATCGGCGCGCACGCCGGACAGGCCGACGATCATCGCACCTTCCCCGATGCGAACGAACTGGCGCACCGCGACGCCGCCACCGAACACAACATTGTCGCCGATCTGCGAATGGCCACCGAGCAGCACGTTGTTGGCGAAAATTACCTTGTTGCCGACGACGCAATCATGGGCGACATGGCTGCCGACCATGAAGAAGCAGTTGTTGCCGACGGTGGTGACGCCGCGATCGGCCGCGGTGCCGGTGTTCATGGTGACGTGTTCGCGAATGTCGTTGTCTTCGCCGACTTCGAGCCGCGTCGGCTCGCCCTTGTAGCCGAGCGACTGAGGCGGCGTGCCCAGCGAAGCGAACGGATAAACGATCGTGCGCGCGCCGATCGTGGTGTGGCCGGTGACGTTGACATGCGAAACGAGGCGCACGCCATCGGCGAGCTTCACATTCGGGCCGACGGTGCAGAACGGGCCGATTTGAACGCCCGCGCCGATGACCGCGCCGGATGCAACGCGCGCGCTCGGGTCAATCTGACTATCAGCCATAAATCACTTCTTTTTGCGCATGATCTTGTCCGAAAACCGGTTCCCACTTTTCGGGATCATGCGCTAACGGTCGGAAATCATGGCGCCGAGATCGGCTTCGGCGACCACGTTGCCGGCGACCTTGGCGACGCCGCGGTACCACCACATGTTCTTGCGCCGCGCCGTGCGCGTCATGTGATATTCGAGCGTGTCGCCCGGCCTCACCGGCTTACGGAATTTTGCGTTGTCGATGGTCAAGAAGAACACCGATTTCGGTTGTTCCGACGTCGTCGCGCCGATGCAGAGCACGCCCGCGGTCTGCGCCATGCCCTCGATCATCAGCACGCCGGGAAAGATCGGGTTGCCGGGAAAGTGGCCCTGAAACTGCGGTTCGTTGATGGTGACGTTCTTGATGCCGCAGCCATACTCATCGCCGCGGATATCGACGACACGATCGACAAGCAGGAACGGATAGCGATGCGGCAGCCTCTGCATCACCGTCGCGATGTCGGCCGCTTCCAGCGTCGTGACCATTTCATCCATAACGGCTCTCTCACTCATCGGCCGCGACGCTGTCTTTTTGACGCGCTGCCCGCTCGACCATCTTGATTTCCCGCAGCCACTGCCTCATCGGCTTGGCCGGGGAACCACCCCACCGCGATCCGGGCGGCACGTCATTGGCGACATTCGACGATGCCGCGATCTGCGAACCCTCGCCAATCGTGACGTTGGGAATCGCGCCAGCCCGGGCGCCCATCGCAACAAAGTCCTCCAGCGTGGCGCTGCCCGAAATACCCGTAAAAGCAACCAGAACGCAATGCCGGCCGATTGAGACATTGTGGCCGATCTGCACCAGGTTGTCGATTTTGGTGCCCTCGCCAATGACGGTATCGCGGATGGCGCCACGGTCGACCGTGGTACCCGCGCCGATTTCGACGTCGTCCTGAATGATGACGCGCCCGATCTGCGGCACCTTGAGATGTCCGGTACCGCCCATGACATAGCCAAAGCCGTCCTGGCCGATCTTGCAGCCGGGATGGATAATGACGCGGTCGCCGATCAGAGAATTGCTGATGACGGCGCTGGCACCGATCGAGCAATCGCGGCCGATACGCACGCCGGATCCGATCACCGCGGTCGCGCCAATCACGGTGCCGCTGCCGATCTCGGCGCCGGCGCCGATGACCGCGCCCGGCTCTACCGTCGCGCCGCTTTCCAAGCGCGCTGTCTCTTCGATATGCGCACCTGCGGTCGCACCGGCGGACACGATCGATATCGGTCGCAGAGAGTCCGGGAACAGCGCCCGCGAGACCTGCACGAAAGCCCTGAACGGTTCGCGCACGATCAGCGCCGTGGTCCGCGACGGCAACAGAGCGGTCAGGTCGGCACGCGTCAGACACACGGCCGCATGGGTCGCAGCCGCGTCCTTGGCGAAGTTCTTGTTGTCGAAAAACGTGATGTCGTACGGCGACGCACGATCAAGCGGCGCCACGTTGACTACGCGACGTCCGCCGGCGCTGCCCGCCGCCATGGTGGCGCCGGTCAGCGTGACGACTTCATCAAGCGTCAGCCCGCCTGACTCGCGGAGAAATAGCGGCTCGCTCATCCCGACCTTGCTGCACTTGCCTGACGCCAGCCCCGACGCCGGATGGCCGCCGCCCGGGCGGGCGGCGATCAGAACTTGGTGCCGCCGCCGAACCGGAACATCTGCGTTTTGTCGCAGACTTCGCCGCCCAACGTCGCCTGCGCGCAGTACTTCTTGAGCGGATAAGCGAAGTCGAAGCGCAGCGGTCCGAGTGGCGAATCCCAGATCAGGCCGACACCGACCGACGAACGGATGTTGCTGGCGCTGTCGAGACCAACCGCGAGGGTTTCACCGGTGACGCTCCACGATGTCGGACCTTCATAGCCCCAGACGTTACCCGCATCGGCAAAGGCCGCGACCTTGATACCGATCTCCTTCGGCAGGAAGTAAAGCGGCGTCTGGAACTCGACACTTGCACCCCAGAACTTGGTGCCGCCCAACGCGTCGTTGTTGGTGCCGGAGGTCAGATCGCGCGGGCCGAGACCATTGGTGGCGAAGCCGCGCACGATGTTCGGACCCATCTGGAAGTGATCCAGCATGCGCAGGTCCTTGCTGCCCCAACCCGAGATATTGCCGCCTTGCACCTTGAGCACGCCGACCACATCCGGCACCACTTCGTAATAAGTGCGCGCTTCGGCAGTGGTACGGATGAAGTTCACGTCGCCGCCGACGCCAGCGAAGTCCTGCTTGAGTTCGGCATAGAGACCAGACGTCGGGCTCTTGTTGTTGTCGAGCGTGTTATAGGCGGTGGTGTAGCCGACCATCGACACCGTAACCGGGCCATTGGCGAGTTCCTTGCGGACGGCCAGCGAAGCTTCGCCGTCGGCATAACACTCATCGCCAGGCGTCACCGGCAGAGCATGCGCGTGATAGCCCGACGGCGTGCCGGACGAGAATATCGAACCCGGCGTCGTGCCTGGATACTTACAGTTATTGTACTGATCCGGCAGCGTGATTTCCTGCCGGTAGATCGAATAACGCGGCGCGAACGACAGCTCCTCCGTCAGCGCAAAACCGAGACGTAGGTTGGTGCCGTAGGTCGTGATGTCGTACGAAACCGAGTTCGACGCGTCGTTCTTGCGCGCGAACAGATCGATGCCGCCCGCCATGCGGTAGCCAAGCAAATAGGGCTCGACAAAGTTCAGGTCGATGCCGCGGGTGCGCTGACCCCAGGTCACGGCCGCCTTCGCGAACTGGCCGCGGCCCATCAGGTTACGGTCGGCAACGCTGGCTTCGGCGATGAAGCCGTCGGCGGTCGAGTAGCCGCCAGCGATGGAGAATTCGCCGGTCGAGGTTTCCTCGACATTGACGTTGACCACGACGCGGTCGGGCGCCGAGCCCGGCTCGTTGGTGATCTTCACCGTCTTGAAGAAGTTGAGGTTCTTGAGGCGGCGCTCCGCGCGGTCGATCAACGCGCGGTTATAAGCGTCGCCTTCCGAAATATCGAACTCGCGACGGATCACATAGTCACGGGTGCGGATATTGCCGCGGATGTTGATGCGCTCGATATAGGCGCGCGCACCCTCTTCGACGACAAAGGCAAGATTGATGGTGCGCGTCTCGGGCTTGCGCTCGCCGCGCGGGCGCACGTTGGCGAAGGCGTAGCCGCGCTTGGCGGCCTCGATCGACATCGCTTCGACGCTCTTCTCGACCATGTCGGCGTTGTAGATGCTGCCGGGAGACAGCTTGACCCTGCTGCGCAGGTCGCTGGTATCGATGGCCCGAACGTTGGAGATCACCTCGACGGTGCCAACGCGATACTGCGGGCCCTCGTCGATCGTGAAGGTGATGACGAAACCCTTCTTCGACGGATCGTATTCGCCGACCGCCGAAACGATACGCACGTCGGCATAGCCGTGCTTGAGATAAAAGCGGCGCAGCAGGTCGCGGTCGGCCTCAACGCGATCCGGATCGTAAATGTCCGTGGTCTGCAGGAAGCTCAGGAAGTTGCTTTCCGCGGTCTTGATGACGTCCTTCAGGCGGCTGCGCGAAAACGCATTGTTGCCGACAAAACGGATGTCCTTGACGCCGGTCTTCTCGCCTTCCTTGATCTCGAAGACAAGGTTCACGCGATTGTTCGGCAGTTCGATGATCTTCGGCGTGACGGTAACGTCGAAGCGGCCGCTGCGCTGATAGATCTCGATGATGCGCTGCACGTCCGACTGCACCGTCGGCTTCGACAAGGTGCCGCGCGCTTTCGACTGCACTTCGAGCTTGAGCTGGTCGTCCTTGGCCTTCTTGTTGCCCTCGAAGGCGACCTGATTGATCACAGGGTTCTCGACCACGGTCACGACCAGACGACCGCCGGCATTGCTGGTGCGGACGTCTTCGAACAGACCGGTCGCGTAAAGCGCCTTCAGGCCCTCGTCGATCTCGGCGGCGCCGAGACGGCCGCCCGGGCCGGCGCGGAAATAGGAACGGATGGTGTCGGCTTCAACGCGCCGGTTGCCTTGCACGGCGATCGAACTCGCCGACTGGGCCATAGCGGGCGTGGAGGCGGAAATGGTCACACCGGCGGTCCCAACAAGGATACCACCGAGGAAGACCAGAGAGAGGGTCAGTCCCCGAACAACCCGCACACTAAGTCCCATGCGCAACGCGCCCTTTTTTTAGTCCCTGCGGCCGATACCGCACCTGGCCCCGACCGACTCTTTTTGGCCCGTCGTCGGGTAGCGTTGTACAGCGTTTTGGGCGCGCTGCAAACGAAACTGCCAGCCGGACTTTCCCTTTCCCCTCATCAAGTTGCAGCTCGGCAACGATTATGACGTCGCCAGATGGAGGATGTCATTAAAGGTTGCAAAAATCATCAACATCAACACGATCGCCAGCCCGATTCTGAACCCTACCTCCTGGGCGCGTTCCGACAGCGGGCGGCCCCGGACGGCCTCGACCGCGTAGAACAAAAGGTGGCCGCCATCCAGCAGAGGGATCGGGAACAGGTTGAGTAGGCCAATGGACACCGACAGAACCGCCGTCAGGTGCAAAAGCGCCACGAAACCGGCGGTGGCCACCTGGCCCGACACCTGGGCAATACGGATCGGACCGCCGAGCTGGTCGGCGCTCTCTCGGCCCGCGAAAATCCCGCCGATGTAAGAGAGGGTTCGATCGACCACGAACCAGGTTTCCTGGGCGCCGGCCACCAAGGCAGCGACAGGTCCCATCGTCTCGGTCCGAATGTCTCCGGGAGCCATCGACCGGCTGATGCCGAGCACGCCGAGACGGTGGACGTTGCCGAAGTTGTCTTTCACTTCCCGCATCTGCGGTACGGCGGTGAGTTGGACGCGCTCGCCACCACGATCGACCTCAACCGCGAGCTTCTCGCCCGCGCTGATGCTGACGATACGCTGCATATCGGCAAAGCTGCTGATCTTGTTGCCGTTGATCGACAGCACCAGGTCGCCTGGCTTGAACCCGGCAGCCTGGGCGGCGCTGCTGTCCTGGATCGTATCGACGCGCGCGGTGGTGGTCTGTTTGCCGGCGACCATGAAGACGCCGGCGAAAATCAGGATCGCGAGGATGAAGTTGGCGATGGGGCCGGCTGCGACTACGGCCGCGCGCGGGCCAACCGGCTTGTGGACGAAGGAAACCTTGCGCTCCTCTTCGCTCATGGCCTTGGCGGCCTCGTGGTCGGGCACGCTCGCAGCGTTGTCGTCGCCGAGGAATTTTACGTAGCCGCCAAGCGGAATGGCCGACAGCTTCCAGCGGGTGCCGTAACGGTCGTTGAAGCCAACAATCTCGGGCCCGAAACCGATCGAGAAAGCCATGACCTTCACGCCGCACCAGCGCGCGACCAGGAAGTGGCCCAGCTCATGGAAGAACACGACGATGGTCAGGACGAACAGGAACGGAACGATGTAGCCGGCCGCCCCGCCACCGAAGGCGCCCAATTGCTCGAAAACGCTCATCTGAAATCCTCGTCCCGGCCCAGACGGGCCACACTATGTCCGAAAGGTGACTAGTGCCGCCGATTTGAAGTTCCTGTGCAGTCTACCGCAAATTCTTTCAGGAACTTCAAATCGATAAGCGGCACTAGTACGAATATACTTGCCAGTGCCCTTTCGTTTCCGAAGTTCGTGTCTGAGGTTGCCTCAACGTATCACGAACTTCGGAAACAGGGCACTAGAATGCCTTTACGGCATTATTGAGCAAGAGCTCACGGGCCAGTCCTCTCGCGGTATGGTCAACGGCGAGAGCCGCCTCGACGGATACCGGCTCGGCCAGAAGCCCACGCCTGGCGGCGGCTTCGAGGGTCGCCTCGACCAGCGCCGCGATCCCGGGGAAGCTCAGGCCCCCGGCCATGAATTGGGCGACCGCCACCTCGTCGGCGGCATTGAGCACCGTCGGCGCCGCGCCGCCCGTCATCATCGCCTGCCGGGCCAGAGCGAGGGCCGGAAACCGGGTGAGGTCCGGGTTCTCGAAAGTCAGTTCGCGCAAGGCTGCCAGATCGAGCCGTGGCACCGGGCCGTCGAGCCGCTCCGGATAGGCGAGGCAGTGGGCGATCGGCACCCGCATATCCGCCGGTCCGAGCTGGGCGACCACCGAGCCGTCGCGGAACTCGACCAGCCCATGCACCACGGACTGCGGGTGCACCAGCACCTCGATCTCGTCGGGCGCAAGACCGAACAGGTGATGCGCCTCGATCACCTCGAGGCCCTTGTTCATCAGCGTCGCGGAGTCGATCGTGACCTTCGGGCCCATCGACCAGTTCGGATGCTTGAGTGCCTGATCCGGCGTCGCTGCCCTGATCTGGTCCAGCGTCCAGGTCCGGAACGGTCCACCCGACGCGGTGAGGATCACCCGCGACACGTCCTCCCGCCGACCCGCACCGAGCGCCTGGAACACGGCGTTGTGCTCGCTATCCACCGGCAGCACCGCCGCGCCGGACATCTTCGCACGGCGCATGAACAAAGAGCCGGCACAGACGAGGCATTCCTTGTTGGCAAGCGCGACGGTCGCGCCCCGCTCGATCGCGGCCAAAGTCGGCTTCAGGCCGACGGCACCTGCAATCGCCGCCATCACCCAATCGGCCGGGCGTTGCGCGGCTTCGATCAGGCCCGCCGCGCCCGCCGCGGTTTCGATACCGGTACCGGCAAGCGCCGATTTGAGATCGGCGTAACCGGCGTCATCAGCGAGCACGGCGACACGGGCGCCGAGATCGCGCGCAATCGCAGCCAGCGCCGCTGCATTGCTGTTCGCGGTCACCGCTTCGACGCGGAAGCGTTCCGGCGAGCGTTTGATAAGATCGACCGTACTCGAGCCGATCGATCCTGTAGCGCCGAGAATGCTGACGCTGCGCGCTTTCGTTTGCGGCTTCGACGATGATAGCCTGGTCGCTGCGAGCCCGCCGACACTCATGCCGCTCACCATATCAACAGGCCGCGCGCCGGCTCGTCGAAACCGCCGCGCCACAGACCGATGGCAACCGCGACGATCACCGCCGCCCAGAAGCCGTCGAGCCGGTCCATGACACCGCCATGGCCGGGAATGAGCTGACTGGCATCCTTGGCGTTGAAATGGCGTTTGACCTGCGATTCAAGAAGATCGCCTGCCTGCGACACAATCGACAGCACAAACGCGACAGCGGCAATGGCCGCGATGTTGAGCCCGCCGAACATCGTAGCGACCGCCCATGACGCGACGATTGCGCCAATGGTGCCACCGACAGCGCCCGACCAGGTCTTCTTCGGGCTGACCGAGGGCATCAGCTTCGGTCCGCCAATGGCGCGGCCGGTGAAATAAGCCAGCACGTCGGTAGTCCATACGACGGCGAACAACAGAACGATGGCGGCGAAACCGGTCCAGTCCTCGCCGCGCAGGACGATCGGTGCCAGCATCATGCTGCCGGCATAGCCAATACCCGCGACGATCCACAGACGTTGCGTGCGTGGCACAAAAATCGATGCGGCGAGCGCGCCCAGCACGATCAGCAGCACCGCCGCGACGGGATGGTCGGTCCAGGCCAGCACCGCGGCCGCCACGATCGCACCGCCGCACGACACGAGCATCAGCCGGTGATCGCGACCGGCAACCAGGCCGATCCACTCCCAAAGCACCGCGAGCGCCGCGAGCACCCAGAAAACCGCGAACACCCAGCCGCCCAGATACGCCACACCGATGGCGACCGGCGCCATCACGGCGGCGGAGATAACGCGAAGCAAAAGATTGCTGGGCTTGCGCTCTGACGTGTCGGCCGGCGCCGTCATCACGATGCGGTCCTGGCAGCGAGACCGCCGAAGCGTCGCTCGCGCTGACGGAAGCTGTCGATCGCCGCCTCCAGCGCCGCGCGGTCGAAATCGGGCCAGTAGGTCGGCACGAAGACGAGTTCGCTGTAGGCCGACTGCCACAGCAGGAAATTCGACAGGCGCTGCTCGCCGCTGGTGCGGATGATCAGATCGGGATCGGGAATATCCGGCGCATCGAGGAAGCCCGCGAAGCTGTCCGGCGTAATATCGTCCGGCTTGAGCTTGCCATCGGCGACGAGTTGCGCGGCGCGTTTCGCCGCGCGCACGATCTCCTGCCGGGCGCCGTAATTGAAGGCGACCACCAGCGTGAGGTTCGTGTTGTTGCGGGTCAGTTCCTCGGCTTCGGTAAGCAGCCGCGCAATGTCGGGTTCGAGCCCTTCGCGCTCGCCGATGATGCGCACGCGCACGCCGCTCTCATGCAGTTGCGCGAGATCGTTGCGGATGAAGCGGCGCAGCAGCCCCATCAATTCGCCGACTTCGCTCGCCGGGCGCGACCAGTTCTCGGCGCTAAACGAGAAGATTGTGACGACCTTGATGCCGAGTTCGCCGGCGGCGCGGATCGTGCGTCGCACCGCTTCGACGCCGCGGCGGTGGCCCTCCACCCGCGGCATGCCCCGCGCCGACGCCCAGCGCCCGTTGCCATCCATGATGATGGCGACGTGATGCGGCACTTCCGTGGAAGCCGCGGTCTGCTGGTGCTCGGCGTCGGACATTCTCTGGCTCGACCTCAGACCGTGAGGATTTCCTTTTCCTTCGCAGCGAGCAACTGATCGACTTCGGCGATGCCGGCGTCGGTCGCCTTCTGGATCTCGGCGGTGAAACGCTCGATCTCGTCTTTGCCGTGATCCTTCTCGAGCTTCTTGAGCGTGTCGAGTGCGTCGCGGCGCACATGGCGCACGGCGACGCGCGCGGTCTCGGCATATTTGTGCGCGAGCTTCACCAATTCCTTGCGGCGATCCTGGTTCAGTTCGGGAATGCGCAGGCGGATGGTCTGACCTTCGGTCGCCGGCGACAGGCCGAGGTTGGAATCGACGATCGCCTTCTCAACTGCCTTGACCAGCGACTTGTCCCAGACGCTGACCGCGATCAGACGCGGCTCCGGCACCGTGACGCTGGCGCACTGATTGAGCGGCATGCTCTGGCCGTACGCGTCGACCATCACCGGATCGAGCAGATGGGTCGAGGCCCGGCCCGTGCGCAGGCCCGAGAGTTCGGTCTTCAGCGACGCGGCGGCTCCGGCCATACGACGCTTGATTTCGTTCATGTCATGAGTGGCATTGGCCATGACGCTTCCCCTGCTTGTTTAGGCGGCCGCCGTTCGATCGTATCGCGTGTGGCCTTCACCGTGCGCACATCGCAGCGGTAAGCCGGATTTAGTTCGTCCAGGCGGATTCGACTAGCCGACCAGCGTCGAACGCCCCTCGCCGCGCAACACAGCCTCGACCGCCCCCTTGGCCGCCATCGAGAAAACGATGATAGGCAAGCGGTTCTCGCGGGCAAGCGCGAAGGCCGTGCCATCCATCACCTTGAGGTCCTTTTCGAGGGCTTCCTGGTGGCTCACGCGGTCGTAGCGCGTCGCGGACGGGTCTTTCTTGGGGTCGGCGGTATAGACGCCATCGACATTGGTCGCTTTCAGCACCGCCTGGCAATCAAGTTCCGCGGCGCGCAGCACCGCAGTGGTATCGGTGGTGAAGAATGGATTGCCGGTCCCGGCGGCCAGCAAGACGACCCGGCCTTTGGCCAGATTCTTCATCGCGCGCTTGCGGTTGTAGGTCTCGCAGACAGCGGTCATGGCCAGCGCCGACAAAGTGCGCGCCTCGACCCCGGCGCGCTCGATAGCAGCTTCCAGCACCAGGCAGTTCATCACCGTGGCCAGCATGCCCATCGTGTCGCCGACCGGGCGCGGCACGCCGCGGTTCGACACTTCGACACCGCGGAAGATGTTGCCGCCACCGACGACGACGCCGAGTTCGACGCCCAGCTTCGCCGTCGCGGCGAGATCCGCGGCGATGCGCTCGACAATGGCCTGATCGATGCCGAAGCCCTTGTCGGCGGACAGCGCTTCGCCCGACAATTTGACGATGACGCGTTTGTACTTGGGATCAGCCATCGGCCCGCGGTCCCCTCATTGCGAGAGCGGCGGCGCCTTATGCACCGCCGCTTCCTTCGTTCAGTTCGGCTTGACCGCCGCCGCCACCTCGGCGGCGAAGTCCGATTCCTGTTTCTCGATGCCCTCGCCGAGCGCATAGCGCACAAAGCCGGTGATCTTGATCGGACCGCCGACCTTGCCTTCGGCTTCCTTCACCGCCTGCGCGACGCTCTTCTTGCCGGAGTCGTCGAAGATGAAGGGCTGCTCGAGGAAGGTCTGCTCCTTGTAGAAGGTCTTCAGGCCGTTCTCGACGATCTTCTCGATCATGTTCTCAGGCTTGCCCTGCTGACGGAACTTGTCGGCGAGCACGTCCTTTTCGCGCTTGATGACGTCGGCCGGCACGCCCGACGCGTCGAGCGCGATCGGGTTCGACGACGCGACATGCATCGCGAGCTGGCGGCCGAGCGCGGTGAGTTCGTCCACGTTGCCTGGCGATTCAAGGCCGACGATGACGCCGATCTTGCCGAGGCCCTCGGACACCGCGGTGTGCACGTACTGGCCGATCACGCCCTTGCTCACTTCGAGCGAGGCGGCGCGGCGCAAGGTCATGTTCTCGCCGATCTTGGCAATGGTGTCGTTGAAGGCATCGGCGACGGTGATCGAACCGACCTTGGTCGCCTTGATCTTCTCGACATCGGTGCCGACGTCAAACGCAACATCCGCGCTCATCAACACAAGACCCTGGAACAGATCGTTGCGCGCGACAAAGTCGGTTTCCGAATTCACCTCGACGACCACGGCCTTGGTGCCCTTGACCTTCACGCCGATCAGACCTTCGGCGGCGACGCGGCCGGCCTTCTTGGCAGCCTTCGACAAGCCCTTCTTGCGCAGCCAGTCCTGGGCCTGGGCCATGTCGCCGGCAGTCTCGTTCAGCGCGGCCTTGCAATCCATCATGCCGGCGCCGGTCGACTCGCGCAGCTCCTTGACCATCTGTGCGGTGATATTTGCCATCGGTAAAATCCTTTATCCGCCAAGGCGGCCAAAGTCCGGGACTTTGGCCGCTGGCGTCTTTCGTTCAGAGCGAGTTGCCGGCACCCTATATGGGGGCCGGCCGATCATTTTGTTACTCGGCGTCCGCGAGCATGGTCTTCGCCTTGGCGATCCAGCCATCGACGCGACCCGGCAGGCCGACTTCTTCGCCGACATTATGCGCAGCGGTCGGTGACAGTTCGGCGATCTGCGAATAGTGGAAGATGCCGAGATCGTTGAGCTGCTTTTCGATCGCGCCCGAGACACCGGGCAGCTTCTTGAGGTCGTCGGCGACGCCGCGCGGTCCCGGAAGCTGTTCGAAGCCGAGGTCGGCGGTGGCCGGGGCCGTCGGGATCGGCTCCGCAATCGGCTTTTCCGAGGCGCCGAGATCGACGCCGCGCTCGCCCTGCGCTCGCGCGATGCCGTCGATGGCGGCCTTCGCGATCAGGTCGCAATACAGCGACAAAGCGCGGCTGGCGTCATCGTTGCCCGGCACGACGTAGGTGATGCCGTTCGGATCGCAGTTGGTGTCGACGACGGCGGCGACCGGGATGTTGAGCCGGCGCGCTTCCTTGATCGCGATGTCTTCCTTGTTGGTGTCGATCACGAAAATCAGGTCGGGCACGCCGCCCATGTCCTTGATGCCGCCGAGCGAGCGATCGAGCTTGTCGCGCTCGCGCTGCATCGTCAGGCGCTCTTTCTTGGTGTAGCCGCCGGCATCCGCCGAGTTGAGGATCTCTTCCAGCTTGCGCAGGCGCTGGATCGAGCCCGAGATCGTCTTCCAGTTGGTCAGCGTGCCGCCGAGCCAGCGCGAATTGACGTAGTACTGGGCGCAGCGCTTGGCAGCGTCGGCGATCGGGTCCTGCGCCTGGCGCTTGGTGCCGACGAACAGGATGCGGCCGCCCTTGGCGACGGTATCCGACACGGCCTTGAGCGCCGTGTGCAGCAGCGGCACGGTCTGGGCGAGGTCGACGATGTGAATGTTGTTGCGGGTGCCGAAGATGTATTGACCCATCTTCGGGTTCCAGCGGTGGGCCTGATGGCCGAAATGGACGCCAGCCTCGAGAAGCTGACGCATCGAGAAGTCAGGAAGAGCCATAGATATTCTCCGGTTGATCCGCCGCGGAGGGTGTGTGAGCCCTTAAATTAGCCTTTGATTTTCAAAGGGAAATTGGGCCACCGGACGGCTTCTTCGCCCATTGTCGGGGCGAGAGGCCAACTCTCCGCGTGAGTGATGAGCCGGGCTTATATAGGCATGAATCGCGGGTGGCAAGGCGCCGGATGGCCCTTAAGGCCCTGAAAAGACGCACGTCATCGCCCCTGTTCT
Source organism: Pseudolabrys sp. FHR47 (assembly GCF_005153485.1). Classification (NCBI taxonomy): domain Bacteria; kingdom Pseudomonadati; phylum Pseudomonadota; class Alphaproteobacteria; order Hyphomicrobiales; family Xanthobacteraceae; genus Pseudolabrys; species Pseudolabrys sp. FHR47. Next base: position 2,325,042 of record NZ_CP039740.1, on the reverse strand, counting down.
TTGAAGGCCCGGGGCGGCCTGCCTTCCCCTTCCCCCCTCGGCATACGCCGAGGGGATGGAGCGCCGCGAGGCGCTCTTCGATTTCGCACCTTGCGGTGCGCGGTTCTCCATAACGCGGAGAACCTGCGCCCCGCGGCGCTCCATCGCGGTGTCATTACGGCGGCGGGCCGCGCTTCTGGCGGCTGATCCGCTCTCGCGGGTAGCGCTCACCATCAGCAAGCTCCTTGCAGCCGGTCATATTGCCGGCGGGCGGAGCCCCGTCGCCGCCCGAGCGCCCGGCGTGCGTTTCGCCAGGCCCGCAGGCACCGCGCCCTGCTCCGTCAAAAAGACGCCTCTAGATGACGCCCTCGGCCGAGCAGGACGGTTATAGGAATAATCGCCGTAGGAATTAAAGTCAAGAGTCCTCGCGCCTCGTTCTTGACTCAATTACGTTATGTTATAACATTGCACTCATAGGATAGCTCCCATGCACAAGCTCCGCGACCAGATGCTCGCCGCCCCGGAATTCTTCGACCCCGAGCGGCTGCCGGCCCGTTTTAGCGAGGCCCAGGACCTGCTGCGCAAAGCCATCGCCAAGGCCGAATGCACCGGCATCACCGACGACACGCTGGCCGCCACGCTCATCAGCGAAGCCATGCCGCGCCTCGTCGCTGCCTACGGCCCGGCCCATGCCGCGCGCATCATCGCGATGTTCGCCGCCTGCCTCACCGCCGGCGCGCCGTCCAACGACCATCTGCAATGAGCCGACGCGCTCGTCTTACCGACAATGGACTCCCAAGAAGACTCCCATGAGCAAACTCCCCGTCACCGTCCTTTCGGGCTTTCTCGGCGCCGGCAAAACGACGCTGATGAATCACGTTCTCAACAACCGGCAGGGCCTGAAGGTCGCTGTGATTGTGAACGACATGAGCGAAGTGAACATCGACGCCGACCTGATCAGGGATGGCGGTGCGAACCTGTCGCGGACGAATGAAACGCTGGTCGAAATGACCAATGGCTGCATCTGCTGCACCTTGCGCGAGGACCTACTCAAGGAAGTGCGCAAGCTGTCGGAGGAAGGCCGCTTCGATTATCTGCTGATCGAATCGACCGGCATTGCCGAGCCCCTGCCCGTCGCCGCCACCTTCTCGTTCCGCGACGAGAACGGCGACAGCCTGTCCGACGTCGCACGCCTCGACACCATGGTAACGGTGGTCGATGCCGCCAATCTGCTGAAGGACTATGCTTCGCGCGACTTCCTGCGCGACCGCGGCGAGTCGCTCGGCGAGGACGACAAGCGCACCCTGGTCGATCTGCTGGTCGATCAGATCGAATTCGCCGATGTGGTCGTGCTCAACAAGATCGCCGACGCAACCGAGGCGCAGGTGCAGGCGGCACGGCAGATCATCCGCTCGCTCAATCCCGACGCCGATCTCATCGAAACCGATTTCGCGCAGGTGCCGTTCGACCGCGTACTCGATACCGGCCGCTTCGATTTCGAAAAGGCCGAACAGCATCCGGTATGGGCCAAAGAATTGTACGGCTTCGCCGATCACATGCCGGAAACGGAAGAATACGGCGTGAAGAACTTTGTCTATCGCGCGCGGCGTCCGTTCGATCCGGAGAAATTCCAGCAGTTTCTCAATGAGCCCTGGCCCGGCGTGATCCGCGCGAAAGGTCACTTCTGGCTGGCGACGCGGCCGGAATGGCTCGGCGAACTCAGCCAGGCCGGCTCCATCGTGCGCACCGGCGCGCTCGGTTTCTGGTGGGCGGCGGTGCCGGAAGCGCGCTGGCCGCGCGATCCGAACTGGCAGCAAATGCTCAAACGCAACTGGAGCACGCTCTACGGCGACCGCCGTCAGGAGATCGTGTTCATCGGCACCAACATGGACGAGGAAGCGATCCGCGCCCGGCTCGATGCCTGCCTCGTGCGCGGCAAGCCCGGCATGGACATCGCCGCCTGGCGCAAGCTGACCGACCCGTTCCCGGTCTGGCAGCGGCAGGCGGGTTAGGCGCTTTTCTTTTGACGCGTTTTCTTCACGCGAGCCGGTGTCCACTTCGCTCGAAAACGCTTTAGCTCTCCTCCGGCGCCTTGGCGTTCCACAGAATGGCGACGCCGACGATGGCCGACAGCACCGAGGCGGCGAATACGGCGATCTTGGCGGCGGCGTAATCCGTCGCCACCGGAAAGGCCTGCCCGGCGATAAAGAGCGACATGGTGAAGCCGATGCCCGCGAGCGCGCCGGCGCCCGTGAGTTGCCGCCATGAATATTCCTCGGGCTTGACCGCCAGGCGCAGCGCCACCGCCAGCGCCGAGGCGCCGACGATACCGAGCGGCTTGCCGATCAGAAGCCCCACCCCGATCGCCAGCATCAGCGACTGGTGGCCCTGGAACACGTCGAGCGAGAACGCGACGCCGGCATTGGCCAAGGCGAACAGCGGCAGCACGATGTAGCTCGAGCGGTCGCCGGCGTGGCGCAGCAGGCGATCGGCCGGCGATTCAAACCGGTCGAAGATCGCATCGAGCGCGCGCAACGCGGCCGCCGATGGCCCATGGCGCAGCGCCTCGCCCGCGCGCTTGGATTCGGTGCCCATGATGGTGTTGGCCTGCGTGATCAGCGCCTGCATGTTCGCCGGCGGCCGCGTCGGAATGAACAGCGCCAGCAGCACGCCGGCGAGCGTCGCATGCAAACCGCCGGCATGGACGCAGGCCCACAGCACGATGCCAAGCACCGCATAGGGCGTAACGCTATAGAAGCGCCAACGGTTGAGCATCGCCAGCCCGATGAGCACGATGACGGCGCCGCCGAGCCAGCTCATGTGAAGCGAGCCGGTATAAAAAATCGCGACCACAACGATCGAACCAATATCGTCGACGATGGCGGCCGCGGTGAGAAAGATGCGCAGTTCGACCGGCACGCGGCTGCCCATCATGGCGATGAGTGCGATGGCGAAGGCCGTATCGGTCGCCATCGACGTGCCCCAGCCGTGCAGCCACGGCCCGGCCGGAATGATAGCGAGATAAAGCAGAGCCGGCACCACCATGCCGCCGATGGCGGCGGCAATCGGCAAGGCCGCCAGCCGCGGGCTCGACAGATGGCCGACGGTGAACTCGCGCTTGATCTCAAGGCCGACGACAAGAAAGAAGATCGTCAAGAGACCGTCGTTGATCCAGTGCAGCAGCGACAGATTGAAGGACGCGCCGCCGAGCGAGAAACCGAACGGAATGTTCCAGAACTGCGCGAAGGCTTCGCCGGCCATCGAATTGGTGAGCACCACGGCCAGCACGGTCGTGAGCAGCAACAGGATGCCGGCCGACGGCGCCCAACCGGCGAAATCGAGCGCCGCGATGCGGAAGCGATGGCCGAGCCGGTTGAGCAGCGCATCGAGGAACGAGCTTTCGTCCCACGGCCCGTCGTAGCGGCGGTTGTTGATGAAGAAAGTCGGCGTCACGAACACGCCGCTCTCCTTGGCGCTGTCGATATCGCGCTGAACATGAGCGGCCGCTTTCTGCGCGGCATCGCTGTTGACGTCCTCGAGCGGGATGCCGAGCAGTTCGGCCGCGGCGCCTAAGTCGTCTTCGGTCAGTTCGCCCGACCGCGTCATCAGGAGGACATGGGCTTCCCAGAATTTGGCCGGGTCGCCGCGTTCGATCAGCTCGGCGGCGCGCAGCGCCAGTTCGCTGCCGGTCAGCGGCTTGTGGCGGAAGATGTAACAGAGCCGGTCGCTCAGTTCCTCGCGCACCTCGATGATGCGCTCATTGGCGGCGCGGCAATAGGGACAGGCATAGCTGCCGTACTCGACGAGCGAGATCTGCGCTTTTTCCGAGCCGAGCACATGATCGGTTTCGGGATCGACCTGACGGTCGAGATAAGCACGGATCGTCGTCAAGGCCGACCTCTTCACCGATTGAGCGACGGACGCCCGCCCTCAGAGCGCCTCGACCTGCACGACGCCGGGCACCGCCTTGATGGCGCCGGCGATCTGCGGCGATACCTTATAGCGCCCATCGAGCTTGATCTCGACCTCGCGGCCCTGCGCCAGCAGGAGGATCATGCTGACCTCGCCGGCGCCGCTGGCGCGCGGCGGCGCCGGCTCGAGCCGCTTGGCGACGCCCTCGAGCGGCGCGGCTTCGCGCAGGAACACGCGCAAGCCCTTCTGCAGGTTGGCGGCGGCCTGGTCGAGCGGTTCGGCCGACTGGATGCGGGCGCGCACCTCATCGCCCTGCACTTCCGCCGACAACACCATCAGCACGGCTTTGCCGGGTTCGAGCAGATCGCGATATTCGGCGAGGCCTTCGGAGAAGATCACCGCCTCGTAGGCGCCGGAAGCATCCGACAAGCCGAAAATCCCCATCTTGTTGCCGGTCTTGGTGCGCCGCTCCTGCCGCGACACCACGGTGCCGGCGACCTTGCCGGCGGTGGCACCGCTTTTCACGGCGCGCGAAAACTCGGCCCAGCTCTGCACGCGCATCTTCTTGAGCACGGCGGCGTAATCGTCGAGCGGATGGCCGGAGAGGAAGAAACCGATCGCTTCGTATTCGCGCTTGAGGCGCTCGGCCGGCAACCACGGCTCGACATTCGGCATCGCGATCGGCTCAGCCTTGCCGGAGCCGCCGAAGAAATCGTTCTGGCCCACGGCCTGCGTCTCGTGGGTGCGCTGGGCGATGCCCATCACCTTGTCCATCGCCGCGAAGACGCGGGCGCGGTGCTTGTCGAACTCGTCGAAGGCGCCGGCGGCGGCGAGACTTTCCAGCACGCGCTTGTTGACGGCGCGCGGATTGATGCGCGCGGCGAAGTCGGCGAGATCGGCGAACGGCTTCTGTCCCCGCGCTTCGACGATCGATTCCACCGCCTGGCGGCCGACACCTTTGAGCGCCGCGAGCGCGTAAATGATGGTGTTGCCTTCGACGCCGAATTCGACGCCGGAACGGTTGACCGATGGCGGCTCGACCTTGATGCCGAGACGCTCGGCCTCGGCGCGGAATTCCGACAGCTTGTCGGTGTTGCCCATGTCGAGGGTCATCGAAGCAGCAAGAAATTCGACCGGGTAATTCGCCTTCATATAGGCGGTCTGGTAGGCGACCAGCGCGTAGGCTGCGGCGTGCGACTTGTTGAAGCCGTAGTCGGCGAAGCGCTCGAGCAGTTCGAAGATCGCTTCGGCCTGCGCCTTCGGAATATCGTTCTTGGCGCAGCCCTCGACGAAGATCGAGCCCTGCTTCTGCATCTCGGAGCGGATCTTCTTGCCCATGGCGCGGCGGAGCAAGTCGGCGTCGCCGAGCGAATAGCCGGCGAGCAACTGCGCGGCCTGCATCACCTGCTCCTGGTAGACGATAACGCCGAAGGTTTCCTTCAGCACCGGCTCCAGTTTCGGGTGGATGTATTCCGGCACTTCGTCGCCATGCTTGCGCGCGCAGTAGGTCGGGATGTTCGCCATCGGGCCCGGGCGATAGAGCGCGACCAGCGCGATGATGTCCTCGAAACGGTCGGGCTTCATGTCGAGCAGCGCCCGGCGCATGCCCTGACTTTCCAGTTGGAACACGCCGACCGCTTCGGCGCGGGTCAGAAGGTCGTAGGTCTTCTTGTCGTCGAGCGGGATGGCGCCGAGATCGACCTCGACCCCGCGCAATTTCAGAAGCTCAACCGCCGTCTTGAGCGTGGTCAGGGTCTTGAGGCCGAGGAAGTCGAACTTCACCAGCCCCGCCTGCTCCACCCACTTCATGTTGAACTGGGTGACCGGCATGTCGGACTTGGGATCGCGATAAAGCGGCACCAGCTCGTTGAGCGGCCGGTCGCCGATGACGATGCCGGCGGCATGGGTCGAGGCGTGGCGCGTCAGGCCCTCGAGCTTCCTGGCGATGGCGAAGGCGCGCGCCACGGTCGGATCGCTCTCGGCCTCGGCCTGCAGCTTGGGCTCGTCTTCGATCGCCTTGGCGAGGCTGATCGGCGCCGCCGGGTTCTGCGGCACCATCTTGCAGAGCCGGTCGACATGACCGTAGGGCATCTGCAGGACACGGCCGACGTCGCGCAGCACGCCCCGCGCCTGCAAAGTGCCGAAGGTGATGATCTGTGCGACCTGATCGCGGCCGTAGCGCTCCTGCACGTAGCGGATCACTTCTTCGCGGCGGTCCTGGCAGAAGTCGATGTCGAAGTCGGGCATCGACACGCGCTCGGGATTGAGGAAGCGTTCGAACAGCAGGCCGAAGCGCAAGGGATCGAGGTCAGTGATGGTCAGCGAATAGGCCACCAACGAGCCTGCGCCCGAACCGCGGCCCGGGCCGACCGGGATGCCGTGATCCTTTGCCCACTTGATAAAGTCAGACACGATAAGGAAGTAGCCGGGATACTTCATCTTCTCGATGACGTTGAGCTCGAAGTCGAGCCGGTCCCGGTAGTCCTTTTCGGTGAAGCCTTCGGCGATGCCGGCGGTTTCGATGCGGCGGGCGAGACCGGCCTCGGCCTGCTGGCGCAGTTCGGTCGCCTCGTCCGTGCCCATGGCAAAGCGCGGCAGGATCGGCTTGCGCGTCTTCGGCCGGAAGGCGCAGCGCTGTGCGATCTCGACCGTCGAGGCGATCGCCTCCGGCAGGTCGGCAAACTGCGCCACCATTTCGGCGCGGGACTTGAAGCGGTGCTCGGGCGTGAGCTGACGGCGCTCGCCATCGGCGACGTAGCGGCCCTCGGCGATGCAGATCAGGGCATCGTGGGATTCGTAATCGGCGCTCGAGGCGAAGAACGGCTCGTTGGTCGCGACCAGCGGAATGCCACGCTCATAGGCGAAATCGATCAAGACCTTCTCGACGCCGCGCTCGACCGCGGTGCCATGGCGCTGCAGCTCGATATAGAGACGGTCGCCGAACAGCGCGGCGAGCCGGTCGAGGCGCGTCGCGGCGACCTGGCTCTGCCCGGCGGCAATCGCACGATCGAGTGGCCCCGACGGCCCGCCGGTCAGCGCGATGATGCCCTTCTCGATGCCGGCGCGCTCCTCCTCCAGCCATTCGATGCGGGCGCGCGGCGGCTCGTTCGGCGGCGACTCCATGAAGGCGCGCGAATTGAGCCGCATCAGGGTGCGGTAGCCCTCCTCGCTCGCCGCCAACAGCACAAGGCGCTGGCGTTCATGGGCGGCAAGCGCGGCGCGCGGCCCGTTCTCGGTATCGCCAAAGTCGACGGCGAGCGCGACGCCGACGATCGGCTGGATGCCGGAGCCGGCCATCTTCTCGGAGAATTCCAGCACACCGAACATGTTGTCGGTGTCGGTCAGCGCCAGCGCCGCCTGCTTGTCGGCCTTGGCCAGATCCGCAAGCTTGCCGATCGGCAGCGCGCCCTCGAGCAGCGAGTATGCGGAATGAACGTGCAGATGCACGAAATCGAGATCGGCCATGATGTGCGTTCGGCGGCTTTGAAGCGATTCCCTTGGGTCCCCACAGTGGGGACACGCGGCCGCCTCGTCCACCCTCGCCGGCGCATCGCTGCCGGTTCTGCCGATTTTACACAGGGCACGAGGCATACAGGGCCGGCCCGTCCTCCCGCCCGATCCCCAGGCGGCATGGACAGCCGGAACCCTCGACCTTTATCGCGCGAACCGACCCGTCATGCCGGCGAAGGCGTCGGGGAACGCCGGCCGGACATGACTAGACGCGGGCTACGCTACAGACAGCAGTGGTACGCAACAGACACGTTGGCTAAACGTGAAACTCTCAACTGGAACGCACGGCGAGACACTAACCCGAGACCGGTACAGGCAACCGATCTTTCAGAGATTCCCGATGACCTGGGACCAGATCGCGACCATGCCGACGAACAGCGACAGGGCGGCAAGCGTGGCGGCTTCCTGAACGACGATCTTGAACATGTGACCCTCCACAAGAACGTAGAGAGAACATAGTTCACTTTCTGTTCTAACGTCAAGCGGGGGTAGTGGGTCAGTTTGAAAAAAGGCAGCCCGGAGCGGGCGAAGATTAACAGACAGTTATCGGGATTCGGCCCTCCGCCCCTTGGCAGCCGCCGGAGGCGATGGGACAGTTCCGTATGTCCTATTACTGGCAGAAAGTCCTCAAAACTGCAGGTCGCGAGACCATTAGTTCCTTCGGCTGGAACAAGAAGACGCTCGCAGCGGTGCTCACCGCCTTGGGAACGGTCATTGTGGCGGGACTGCGAGGAGACTTGTCAACGATGACATCAAGCGCATCTGGATATTTCTGGTTAGCGCTTGCTCCGTTTCTTGCGGCTTTAGTTCTGTTCATTTGGAGCATAATCGAAACGCAAGCCCAGATGTATGCGGACCTCAGTGCGGCGACCGCATTTGAAATTCACACCCTGAAAACTGAATCTCGATTGGCATCTGCCAGAACGCCGAATTACGGCGCATGGAGCCACGTCGATCGACTTTCATTGAAACAAGCCGCATTCCTATGGTCTGATGAAGAACCGGGAATTTCCATGTCAAAAAATGTGACTGCTTGGTACTACGCTCTCTCTTCGGCAATTCAAAAAGGAGAGTTGAAATTTGAACCTCACTATTCAGGTCCAATGTCGAAACATATCCAATATGACATGCTTAAGAAGAATCCGAATCTCGATACTGTGGTCACGCGATCACACTTGAAAGAGTTTGCATCCATTCACAACTACACGCCGAACTTCTTAAAAGACTCCTGACGTTGCTGCCAAAGCCAAACGACCGCCTCGCACCTGATCCATTTGATTGCTGCCGCCTTGTCTGCAAACCCATAGACCGCTTCGGTTTCGCCGCTCCGAAATGTGACGCGGACGAAATGCCCCTCGCCGATCTTGTTGGCTTCAACGTCGAACGTCGGTTCAGTTACGCGCTCGGCTTCCCAAGCTTCCAGAACCGCTACGATGTCCGAAACATCCCAAAGGCGATCCGTGACGCCAGCGGCCATGGCCGGGCTTATCTTCAATGTCTGATGAATGCGGACGAAGTTGTAATACATCGTGTGCAGTGCGACCGCCGCAGTGTGGTTTTCGATCTTCTTTGAAAATGCATTGGTCAGCCGCGTGAAGCGACGCATATGCATCCGCATCGTCAGATTCTGGCGTTCCGCATATGACGTGCTGACGTGCCTCACGTCCGGGTTGCCGGTGACGCGCTTTTTCTGAGCGCCGATGCAAACCGCCGGGCTGTAGCGACGCTCGCCGCTCGGGGCAGCGCCGTAAATCTTGTTGAGCATCGCGTAATCAACGTCAGCGCCGAACACGGTATCCACGGCCTGCAAATAAGGCCTGTGGCCGTCGCTGGTAAGCTGGACGCGGTTCGCGAGGCGCGACTTTAGGTCATCCACGAAACGCAGCGCGCTGTACGTTGTACGGTCGCCCACAAGCCATGAAACCAGAAGCTTGCTGTCCGCGTCGATCGCGGTCCACGTCCAGACGTCACCGGCATCCGCCGGGGCGGACTTGGCGCGCTTCACGTTGTCATTCTTGGCGTAAACAAACGACCAGATTTCATCCATCTGGATACGTTGCGAGGTCAAGCCCCGGACGTGTTGGTCATGGTAGGCGGCGCAGGCCTGCCCCACGTCCGCCAGTAGCTTCGCCACGGTGTTTTTGCTCGCCCCGGTGACCCGCGTAATGGCGCGGATGGCCATTCCCTCGCAGAGCAGGGTCAGGATTTGAGCGCGGGTCTTCGGGTCCAGCTTGTTCATGCTGGGGAACCTACTGCACAAATCGCCTTCTGTCAAGCATATGGGTCAGTTTAAGCCATTGCCTTTATCGGTGTTGAATGCTATGTGAATCAATGCAATAAGGCGGGATGGATGTGCTGTTTTCGACCCCTGATTTGAGCCTTATCGAGACCGATGAAGCGGGAAAAACCCGTTTCCCGGTGGCGGTAATAAGGTCCGCGCGTCGGAAATTGACTGTTTTACGAGCCGCGCCGGACGACCGCGCGTTGCGTACCTGGAAAAGCCTCCATTACGAGCGCCTCAAGGGCGCGCGGGACGGACAGAGGTCAATCCGGCTGAACGACCAGTTCCGTATGGTTTTTACGTTGGACGAAACAACGAATCCCCAGACGGCCACGATTATAGCGATTGAGGACTACCACTGATGAGCAATCCGAAACCTGCCCCTGTGGAGCATCCCGGGACGTTCATCGTCGAGGAGTTGACTGCCCGTGGATGGCAGCAGGCAGACCTCGCTTACATCCTTGGAATGTCTCCGCAACAGTTGAACCCCCTGCTGACCGGCAAGACCAGCATTACCCCTGACCTTGCTGCGCGACTGGGCGCGGCTTTTGACATGCCCGCTGACTTTTTCGCGAACTTGCAGAAGATGTACGACCTCAATCAGGTGAAGCCTGTTGACCCGGGCGTTCGGACGCGTGCGTCATGGCTTGCTCACTTTCCCGTTCGCGAAATGATAAAGCGCGGGTGGATCGAAGAAACCGAACCAAGTTTGCTTGATGCTCAAATGCTGCGGTTCTTTGGAAAGAACCGAGTGGAGGACATCCCGTTCATTGGACATGGAAAGGTTGGCGCGCACGCTGCCAGAAAAGGCAGCGACTATTCGCAGACAACAGAACTACAGTATACGTGGCTGCACCGCGTAATGAAGATAGCCGAGATGATAGATGCTCCGCTTTTCTCCGAAGAGAAGCTGCGGGACCATCTGCCCATCATCCGTTCGCATCTTTTGGATAAAGATGACCTTTCGCAGATTCCTGAATTGTTGCGCCGTTGCGGCGTTCGCTTTGCACTTGTGGAGTCATTGCCGGGGTCCAAAATAGACGGCGTGTGCGTCTGGATTGATGGACAACCTGCAATCGGCATGACCACAAGGCTGGATCGTCTTGATAATTTTGCATTCGTTCTGCGCCACGAGATTGAACATGTTTTGCGCGGCGACGGGCGCGAAGAAACATTTTCTCCGGTAGATGAAATTGGGCCGGATGTCGATTTAGAAAACAGACCCGAAGAGGAAATTATAGCTGACAAGGCTGCAACGGAATTTTGCATTCCTCAGCACCAGCTTGAGTCCTTCCTTATTAGAAAGGGCAAATTCATCTCTGAGCAAGACGTCATTGCCTTTTCAGGACGCCTTGGCATTCACCCGACTATAGTCATCGGTCAAATTCAGCACCGTAGAAAGAACTATGGCTGGCTCCGGAAATATCAGACCAGCATCCGTGAGTATCTATTCGATTGGAAATTTGTTGATGGATGGGGCCGCGTATGCCCCACCGGATTATAGGGAACAGACCAATGGCAAACTTCGATGAACAGGTTCTCCGCGCTTGGGATGAGTTTGAACAGGCGACAGGTGCAGACGCTATTAATCCCGACGATTTTTTGGCTTGGGCACTCGAAAACAATAAGCTTGCCCCTCGCCCCCAAGACCTCCGCAAGCTTTTGCGAAAGCAGGTAACCAGCGCACTTCGAACTGCGATCCGTCGTGATGACGGCGGGTTTAGCTATCGTGCGAAACAGTGCGTGAAGATTATTGAAAACGGGGTTCAGATCCCGCTTTGGTTTGACACGGACAGCGGCGGAACCAGCAACCTGCGACAAAAGGCAATCAGGCAGCGCCGCGATGGAATTGCCAACGATGTCTATCGTGCCGTGTGCGACGTGGAGCACATGAACAAGGTCTTCCCAGAGGATCAGCTAAGCTTCCACCTCGACTTTGTCGATGACGTAGCGGAGCGCCGCATTGCGGAAGCAACGTCGTCGGAAAAAGACGACGACGAAGCGGCCTAGCGTTTCTTCCACCGCGCGTCCGCGCCCGCCTGTGCGATTTCTGAGCGCTGCTGAGGCGTGAGGACGCGCGACCGTGCTTTGCCGCCTTTTTTTCCCGCCTTCACCTTGGCGGCGACCGGCGGCCGGTCCTCGACCTCCCCCGTGGCAATGCCGACGATGGCTTTGGCTAGCTGGTTAGGGTCGCGGGGGCGCTTGGTCATTAGCCCCCCTCGAATTTGATTTCAGCGGCGGTCAAGTAATACCCTTTGTCGTGGATGCCCATTAGTACTGCATCCGTATTGACGCCCACTCGGGCAGTTTCGCCGGGATTCATTTCCAAGGATTTGAACGGTTTCCACGGACCCTGCTCAGTAGGCAGATTTGCGCCCGAAGCATCGCCCGTAAAACCGTAAACCTTTGAACTAATTGTAGAATTAAATACGTACACCTTCATGACGACCTCCAACGCCAATATGGCCTCGAATTCGGCCTCAGGCCAGCCCGGCAAAATGCCTTATTCAAACTGACCCACTACCCAAGCGGGAAATTTGCCGCCTTCCCGATCTCTGACCAAGCGGTGATGGAACCCGCGCAGATTGTGTCACAATTTTATTCGCGCGAATTAACGCTCCCTTTAACCCGCAGCTCTAGGTTGTCCTCACCCGTTGAACAGGGCGGGTTTGGCACTGTCTGGAGTAAATGCGTATGTTCAACAAGCTCATGGCCTTCGCCAGAGACGAGAGTGGCGCCACGGCCATCGAATACGGCCTCATCGCCGCCGGCATCGCGGTTGCGATCATCGCGATGATCAACACCATTGGCACGCAGCTGAATACGGCCTTCACCTCGATCTCGACTCAGCTGAAATAAACCGCGGTCGAGCGCGAGCACGACAATCGAAACCACCCCGCCCGGGGTGGTTTCTTCGTTTCAGTCCATCTCCACCACGAGCCCGTCACGGATAGTCACGCGCCGGTCCATGCGGGCGGCGATGTCCATGTTGTGGGTGGCGATGATGGTGGCCAGCCCCGAAGCGCGCACGAGCTGCGTGAACGCGGCGAAGACGTGCTCGGCAGTCTTGGTGTCGAGATTGCCGGTCGGCTCGTCGGCAAGCAGGATGCGCGGCGCATTCGCAACGGCGCGGGCGATGGCGACGCGCTGCTGTTCGCCGCCGGACAGTTCAGCCGGGCGGTGGTTCAGGCGCGCCTTCAGGCCGAGATAGCTCAGCAATTCGACCGCCCGCGTCTTCGCCTCGCTGCGCCCCAAGCCGCGAATGAGCTGCGGCAGAACCACGTTTTCCAGCGCCGTGAATTCCGGCAGCAGATGGTGCGACTGGTAGACGAAACCGATCTCGGTCCGGCGAATGCGCGTGCGCTCGGCATCCGGCAGGTTCGCGGTCGCCTTGCCGCCGATATAGACGTCGCCATGGTCGGGATGCTCGAGCAATCCGGCCAGATGCAACAGCGTCGATTTGCCGGCCCCCGACGGCGCCACCAGCGCTACCGACTGTCCCGGCCACACCGCCAGTTCCGCGCCACGCAGGATGTCCAGGGTCGTCTCGCCCTGGCTGTAGTGACGCTCAACCTGATGCAGGAACAGGATCGGATAATCCTGCGTCTCCTGCTGTTCGATCTCGACCTGCGTTTCGACGATGACCTCACTCATAACGCAGCGCCTCCACCGGATCGAGGCGCGCGGCGCGCCAGGACGGATACAGGGTGGCGAGAAGCGACAGGATCAGCGCCATGAGGACAACGGCCACGGTCTCGCCGGTATCCATGCGCGCCGGCAGATGCGACAGGAAATAGAGCTCGGGCGAGAACAGTTCGGTGTTGGTCAGCCACGACAGGAAGCGACGGATGCTCTCGATATTGAGGCAGACCACGACACCGAGCAGGAAGCCGACAATGGTGCCGACCACGCCGATCGCCGCGCCGGTGATCAGGAACACGCGCATGATGGCACCCTGCGTCGCGCCCATGGTGCGCAGAATGGCGATGTCCTGGCCCTTGTCCTTCACCAGCATGATCAGGCCGGAGACGATATTGAGCGCCGCCACCAGCACGATCAGCGTCAGGATCAGGAACATGACGTTGCGCTCGACCTGCAGCGCGTTGAAGAACGTGGCATTGCGCTGGCGCCAGTCGATGATGAAGATCGGCCGCTGCGCCGCCTCCTGCACCGCCTTGCGGTAGACGTCCACACGGTCGGGATTGTCGGTATAGACCTCGATAGCGGTGACGTCGCCGGCGCGGTTGAAATAGGCCTGCGCTTCCTTGAGCGGCATGAAGACCATGGCGCTGTCATATTCCGACATGCCGATCTCGAACACAGCAGCGATCTTGTAGACCTTGATGCGCGGCGTCGTGCCCATCGGTGTCACCGCCCCGCGCGGCGCCACCAAAGTGATGTTGTCGCCGGCTCGCAGCGAGAGCTGATCGGCGAGGCGCCGGCCGATGGCAACGCCCTGCCCTTCGTCGAAGCCGCCGAGCGAACCCTGCTTGATGTTGTTGACGATGGACGGCAGGCCTTCCATGTCCTTGAGACGGATGCCGCGCACCAGCACGCCGCCGGCATTGAACGGCGAGGACGCCAAAGCCTGGCCCTCGACGATCGGCGCGGCGAGCCTGACGCCCTGCGCCTTGGAAATGCGGGCGGCGACCTCGTCCCAGTCGGTCAGCGGCTTTTCCAGCGGCTGCACCAGAAGGTGGCCGTTGAGGCCGAGGATCTTGTCGAGCAGTTCGGCGCGAAAGCCGTTCATCACCGCCATGACGATGATGAGGGTGGCGACGCCCAGCATGATGCCGAGGAAGGAAAACCCGGCAATGACCGAGATGAATCCTTCTTTGCGGCGCGCGCGCAGATAGCGCAGCGACAGCATCCATTCGTACTGGGAGAAAGGCCGCGTGCCGCTCGGCTCAGGCATTGGTGAGGAACCCCATAGGGTCTGGGTTTTCACACGATTCGGGCGGTTTCGTGGGTGAAAAAGCCAAGCGCGGCCACAGGTTTATTCTCAATCTCGTCATGCCGGGACACAGGCGAGCGAAAGCGCCGCCATCCTCCGGACGGCTATGCCCGGCCATGACGGCAGGGAACAGTTAGCGCCCCAGCAAATCCACCGCGGCGGCCGGCGACATCTGCTCTTTCTCGCCGGTCTTGCGGTTTTTTACCTCGACCTTGCCCTCTGCCAGGCCACGAGGTCCGACCATCACCTGCCACGGCAGGCCGATGAGATCGGCATTGGCGAACTTGGCCCCGGCGCGCTCGTCGAGGTCGTTGTAAAGGACATCGACGCCCTTGGCGGTGAGTTCGGCGTAAAGCTGGTCGCAGGCGCCGTCGGTCGCGGCATCGCCCTGCTTGAGGTTGAGGAGCGCGACCTTGAACGGCGCCACCGGCTCCGGCCAGACGATGCCGGCTTCGTCATGCGAGGCCTCGATGATCGCCGCGACCAAACGCGATGGGCCGATGCCGTAGGAGCCCATGTGGACGGGCACTTCCTTGCCGTCCGCAGTGGCGACCACGGCCTTCATCGGAGCTGAATATTTGGTGCCGAAATAGAAGATGTGGCCGACCTCGATGCCCCGCGCCGACACCTGGGCATCGGCCGGCACCGCGGCGAACTTGTCGGCCTCATGCATGTCTTCGGTCGCCGCATAGAGCGAGGTCCACCGATCGACGGTCTTTTGCAGGCCGGGAATGTCGTCGAAATTCACCTTCTCGTCCGGCACCGCCATATCGAGGTAGTCCTTGTGACAGAACACCTGGGACTCGCCCGTGTCGGCCAGCACGATGAATTCGTGGGACAGGTTGCCGCCGATCGGGCCGGTGTCGGCGCGCATCGGGATCGAAGTCAGACCGAGGCGCTTGAAGGTGCGCAAATAGGCGACAAACATCTTGTTATAGGAGTGCCGCGCGCCGGCCTCGTCGACGTCGAACGAGTAGGCGTCCTTCATCAGGAATTCACGGCCTCGCATCAGGCCGAAGCGCGGGCGCACCTCGTCACGAAACTTCCACTGGATGTGGTAGAGGTTGAGCGGCAAGTCTTTGTAGGAACGCACCGAGGCGCGGAAAATCTCCGTGATCATTTCCTCGTTGGTCGGACCGTAGAGCATCTCGCGCTCGTGCCGGTCTTGGATCCGCAGCATCTCCTTGCCGTAGGCGTCGTAGCGGCCGCTCTCGCGCCACAAATCGGCCGACTGAACGGTCGGCATCAGAAGCTCAATGGCGCCGGAACGGTTCTGCTCCTCGCGCACGATCTGCTCGATCTTGCGCAGCACTTTGAGGCCCAGCGGCAGGAAGGCATAAATGCCGGCCGCTTCCTGGCGCATCATGCCGGCGCGCAGCATCAGGCGGTGCGAGACGATCTCGGCCTCGCGGGGCGGTTCGCGGAGCGTAGGCAGGAAATAGCGGGACAGGCGCATGGGTGTCGGAGCCGGCTTTTCGAGGGAATTCAGGGAGGAAAGTGAAAGCGGATCGGCGCTGAAAAGACAAGGCCCCGCTTGGGCCTAGAGGCTGAAATGCGCGTAGGCCTTGAGCTTTTCGAGGTGCTGGACCACCGGGAAGGAAATCCAGGCCCGGTCGGTCAGGTGCGGCACGCGGGCGACATCGATCACCGCGGCGAGCCGCCGCAGGTAATAGAGCTCCTCCTTGGACTGCACCTTGAAGGCCGCGAATTCCTGCTGGCCTTCGTGCAGGTCCCGGTCCGAATAGACGTCCTCGAAGCGGCTCATCCACCCGTCCCGTCCGGGGTCGAGGCCGGCGCCCTCACCGAAGGCAACCTTGGCGCGGTCGCGGATGACCGTCGGCAACTGGTCCGGATAAAGATCATAAAGTTCGCGCAGCGGCATCTTGCCGGTCGGTAGCCCATCGACGGAACGGACCAGCGCCTCCGGCGAAAGGCCAAGCGCGTAGTTGACCACATTAGGGTCAAGGAACGGCTCGCGCATCTCCAGCGAGTACCGCATCGAGCAGCGATCGACGCGCTGCAGGCTGACGCGATGCATCAGCGACAGACATTCGTCCCGGCAGAAGGCGCCTTCGGCCGGCGCCTCGTGGAACGCGATCTCGAGCGGGGCATAGCCGCAGAACAGTTCGTCGGCGCCCTCGCCGCACAGACCGACGCGGAATCCGTCGCGGTGCATGGCCTTGCTGGCTTCCAGCGACGCCAGCGCGCTGCGCACCAGGTTCGGCTCGAAGGATTCGGTGGCGGTGACGACATCGTCGATCGCGGCGAAAGCTTCCGCGCTCTGCGTATCGAAGGCCACGAGCCGCAGGTCGTAGCCGGTCTTCTCGGCATAGGCCTGCGCGAAACGATAATCCGGCGCATTCGGCCCGCCAACGAAATAGCCGGGCGCTTCGGGACGGAATTGCCGCGCATAATGCGCGACCAAAGTTGAATCGATGCCGCCCGAGAACCAGGTCGCAACCGGCAGGTTCGGCGGCAGACGTCGTTCGACCGCGCCGCGCAGGATATCGTCGAGCATCCGCGCCGAGCTTTCGATCGGCACATCGACGCGCGGCCAGATCGGCGAGCGATAGCGCGCCACCGCCTTCTTCGACATCGCATAGCCCGGCGGCAACAGCATCACATCACCGACCGGAACGACATCGAGCAGCGGCTTCATCTCCGAGCAGAACAGAAAGCTCGCGCCCTGCTGCATCACATAGAGCGGCTTGACGCCGAACGGATCGCGCGCGGCCAGGAATTCGCCGCTCGAAAGATCAACGGCGACGAAGGCATACATGCCGTTGAGACGTTCGAGCGCGCGATGGCCCCAGACCTGCAGCGCATTGGCCAGCACTTCGGTGTCGGAATGGGTGCGGAACGTCACGCCGAGTTCTTCCATCTCCCGACGCAGTTCGACGTGATTGTAGATCTCGCCGTTGTAAGAAACGGCCAGCCTTCCGAAGAACGAAATCTGCGGCTGGGTGCCGTGCTCGGCATCGACGATGCGCAGGCGCCGTGTGCACATCGCGACGTTCGGGAACGGCGTGAACAACGGATCGGTGATGTCGCCGCGGTGCAGGATGCCGTCGATCAGGCGCGCGACGGTGAGTTCGGCATCGGCCCAACCGATCGCGACCGCAAATCCGCACATCCGCCACGTCCCCGTTATCGCCCTGGGCGCCTCGTTGACTCGGAAGGTCCTGAGTCGGGGCGCCGTTTAGGATGTGTTTACGATAGCGACCCTGCGGTTAACCGCTGATTAAACACCAGACCCATGCGATTTTGCCGGTGCAATCGCACATCTTCCGCGGCCATGCGGCGCTCGAAGGGCTGGCACCGGCCAAAAGTTAATGGTACGTGAATGCCCGGGAGTATCGGGATGCGTCTGGGCTGGCGTCAGTGGATATCGGTTCTCGCGATGTACGTCATCGCGCTGAACACGATTCTCGTGGCCGCATTGGCTCCCGTGCCAGCTGTCGGATCGTTCGATCCCCTCTCCGCCATCTGCCACAGCATCGCGCAAACCGCCGACCAGACGGCCGCACAGGTGCAGGACGGACAGCCGGCCAAGCCGAGCAAGGCCTGCGATCACTGCAGCCTGTGCAGCGCGACGACGGCATCCTCACACGACGTCGACAGCGTGCTGGCCGGCATTCTCGCGCCCGGCCGCCTGCTGCGCGTTCTGCACCCATCCGACGCCGCGCATACGACGAGCGTCGATTCCTCCCCCAGCCTCGCCCGCGGTCCTCCGTCTCGCAACGTCTGAACGTCACGCGACGGTTTCGTCGCACGCTCGTCGTTTGTGAAAAAGGACCTGAATTATGCCCACCAGCCGCCTGCTCGGCTGCGTATCGCTATGTGCGATCGCGCTGGCTTCTCCCGCTTATGCTCAATCTACCGTTCAACTGCCTCAAGTCGTCGTCCAGGGCGACGGCAACACGTCGCTGGTGTCTCCCGGCACTGCCGGCGCGGAACGCGAACTCCGGCAAACGCCGGGCGCGGTCGAGGTCATTCCCGACACTCAATTCAAGAACGCGCCGGCACAGACCATCAAGGACGTCGTCGACTGGACGCCCGGCGTCTGGGCGCAACCGAAATGGGGCGACGATACCCGTTTGTCGATCCGCGGCTCCGGCCTGTCGCGCAACTTCCATCTGCGCAGCACGCAGCTTTATCTCGACGGCATCCCGATCAATACCTCGGACGGTTACGGCGATTTCCAGGAGATCGACCCCTCCGCCTATCGCTACACCGAGGTATTCAAGGGCTCGAACGCGCTGCGTTACGGCGCCAATTCGCTCGGCGGCGCCATCAATTTCGTGACGCCGACCGGCCGTGACGCCCCGACCTTCGAAGGCCGGCTCGACGGCGGCGGCTTCGGCTATTTCCGTCAGGCGGTCAGCTCCGGCAAGGCGTTCGGGCCGTTCGACTATTTCATCACCGGGTCGAACTTCACCAACCAGGGCTATCGCGACCATAGCGACGGCAAGGGCCAGCGTCTCAGCACCAACTTCGGCTACCGTTTCAACGAAAACATCGAGACGCGGCTGTATCTCAACTTCAATCACATCCGGCAGCGCATCCCGGGCGACCTGACCAAGAGCGTGGCCCTGACCAGTCCCAAAACGGCCTGGAGCGACAACGTCACCAACGACCAGCAGCGCAATATCGATACCGGACGTATCGCCAGCAAGACGACCTTCCGTATCGGCAACGCGACCGTCGATGTCGGCCTGTTCGGCGTCGACCGCCATCTGATGCATCCGATCTACCAGTGGCTCGACTACCGCTACAAGGACTACGGCGCCTTCGGACGCATCGTCAATGACGGCGAAATCGGCGGGTACCGCAATCGACTCGTCGCCGGCGTCAACATGCTCAACGGCAAGATCGACGCCCTGCAGTACGTCAATTCCGGCGGCAACAAGGGCGCGCTGACCCGCTCGGTGGTGCAGAAGCCGGAGAACTACTCGGCTTACCTTGAGAACTCGTTCTACGTCCTGCCGACGGTCGCGCTGGTCGGCGGCCTGCAATATCTCTATGCGGTCCGCGAGCAGGAAGTGATCTACACGACGTCGGGCGACGTCAACGGCCGTGCCACCTATTCGATCCTGAGCCCGAAGGCCGGTGTGCTGTGGGACGTCGATCCGACCTGGCAGGTCTACGGCAACGTCTCGCGCAGCGGCGAAGCGCCGAGTTTCGGTGAAGGCACCGGATCGACCGTGCCGTTCTACAGCATCAGTGCTCAGACGGCGACGACCTATGAGATCGGCACCCGCGGCCGGCGGCCCGACTACACCTGGGATCTCACCGCCTATCGCTCCGCGATCAAGAACGAGTTGCTCTGCTATTCGAACTCGTTCGGCACCTGCAACATCACCAATGCCGATCGCACCGTTCACCAGGGTCTGGAAATCGGCTTCGGCGTGAGCCTGCTGAAGTCATTGTGGTCGCCCGGGCCCGATCCCGACCGCATCTGGCTGAATGTCGCCTATACGCTCAACGATTTCCGTTACGATGGCGACGCGACGTTCGGCAACAACAAGCTGCCGGGGGCGCCGCCGCAATATGTCCGCGCCGAAGTGCTCTACAAGCATCCGTCGGGCTTCTCCTTCGGGCCCAACATCGAATGGGCGCCGAACGAGTACTATGTCGACAGCGCCAATACGACGACGACGGCCTCCTACCTCTTGTGGGGTCTGCGGGCCGCCTATGACACCAAGACCTACAGCGCCTATGTCGAAGGCCGCAATCTGACCGACGAGAACTACATCTCGGCGGTCAGCATCATTGATCGAGCGACCGCGGCGTCGCGCCTCTACAGCCCCGGCAATGGCCGTGCTGTCTATGCTGGCCTGCGGCTGAAACTGTAGGAGGCGCCATGAACCTCCTGCGCACGACGATGATCGTCGCCGCTGTCGTCCCGACAGCGGCGACGGCATGGGCGGAATGGTATGAGCCACCTCAGGCGGGTGCCATCCGTCACGCATTAGTGGCGGCATTCGACAAGCCCGAGCAGCGCCTTGTCGTCGATCCGGTCGCCGTCGTCGGCGACCATGCGGTCGCCGGCTGGACGCAAGGCGACATGGGCGGACGCGCGCTGCTGCGGCTCAAGAATGGCGCCTGGGCGATCGTTCTCTGTGCCGGCGATCAACTGCTCGACCCGAACGCCCTGCGCCACGCCGGCCTCACCGAGACCTCCGCCAAACAACTCGCCGCCGCGACCCGAGACGCGGAACGTCAGACGCCGCCTGCGCGCGTCGCGATGTTCTCGCGCTTCGAAGGGCTCGTCTCCATGGAAGATCATTCCCACCCTCAACCGCACCCGAAACACTGAAAAGGACAACGACCATGAACAGGACCGCATCGATCATGCTCGCCTCCGCGCTGCTCGCGGCCATCGGCGCCAGCCAAGCGCTCGCTCACATCACGCTGGAACGGAAAGAAGTACCGGTCGGCTCATTCTACAAGGCGGTACTCGGCGTGCCGCATGGCTGCGACGGTTCGGCGACCGTGAAGGTCTCCGTGCAGATTCCCGAGGGCATCATCGCGGTGAAACCGATGATGAAGCCGGGCTGGACGCTCGAGGTGAGGCGCGGCGACTACGCGAAGCCCTACAGCTACCTGCACGGCGCCAAGCTGACCCAGGGGCCCAAAGAGGTGACCTGGTCAGGCGGCAATATTCCCGATGCCTATTACGACGAGTTTGCGATGCAGGCCTTCGTCGCCGGCGAACTGGCGCCGAACACGACTCTCTACTTCCCGGTCGTGCAGACCTGCGAGAAGGGCGAGCATCGCTGGATCGAGACGCCCTCGACGCCCAAGACGGGCAGCGGACATGGCGAGCCGGCGCCGGCCCTGAAGTTGTTGCCGGCGGCAACGAAGGCGCATTGAACATGAAACGGTTCTTCATAACAGGGCTTCTGATGGCCCTCGCGCTGGCGCCGATGGCGGCGCTGGCGCATGGCCATCTCGATCACGCACAGCCGGCGGTTGGTTCGACTGTCGCAGCGCCGAAGGAAGTGTCGCTGTGGTTCACTGAAGCGATCGAGGCGAAGTTCTCTTCGATCGTTGTGCAAGACGCCAAAGGCACGGCTATGCAGATCGGCAAGGCCGAGGTCGCGGCGGACAACAAGGCCAACCTCAAGATCAAGGTGAAGCCGCTGCTGCCCGGCGTCTACAAAGTGACGTGGAAGATCCTGTCGGTCGATACGCATCGAACGCAGGGCAGCTTCAGCTTCACCGTCGCGCCGTAACGAGGCGCCGCGCGTGCTGCTCGACCCGCTGGTCATCGTTCGCGCCGTGCACTTTGCCGCCTGCACGGTGGCCATGGGCACGCTCGTCGTCGCGCTGCTGGTGCGCGCGGCCGGGCGCGGCGGGCCGACCGGCGGCGCGGGTTTCAATGGCCACTGCCGCGGGCTCGCCCTGGCCTCGCTCGCAGTGGCCGTCGTGTCCGGCGCGGCCTGGCTGGCCCTCGTCGCGAGCAACATCCTCGACGTCCCCACCGCCGAGGTGTTCGACGATGGCGGCCTCGCCACGGTCGCGCTGGACACGCGCTTCGGCCGCATCGCCTGCTTGCGGCTGGCCCTCTTTCTGGCGGCAGGCGCCCTACTGCTGTGGCGGGGGCCTGGCTGGCCCGCCTTGGGCGCGACCGCAGCGCTTGTGGCGTCCATCGCGCTGACCGGCCATGCCGGGGCCGGGACCGGGGCAACCGGCCTTTTTCACTTAGCTTCCGATGTAGTTCATCTCGTCGCCGCCGGAGTCTGGCTCGGCGCCCTTCCCGCGCTGGCGCGGCTGCTATGGCGGAGCCGGACGGAACCCGCACAGGCCGACCTCGCGGCGGCGGTTACGCGGCGCTTCGGAACATTTGCCCTGATCGCCGTGGCGGCCCTGCTCGCCAGCGGCATCGTCAATACGGCGATCCTGGTCGGATGGCCCGCCGAGGCTCTCACCACGACCTATGGCCGGGCGCTAGCCGTGAAAATCGGGCTGTTCGCCGCCATGCTGGGGCTGGCGGCGGTCAACCGGTTCCGGCTGACGCCGGCCTTGCCCAGGCCCGGCGCCCTCGCCGCGCTGGCCGGAACGACGCTGGCGGAGGCAGCCCTCGGCCTCGGCATCCTCCTGCTCGTCGGGCTGCTCGGTACCCAGCCGCCCGCCGCGCACGTGCACACATCTTCGGCGGCGATCAATCGCGAGGCAGCCTATGTCCATATCCACACATCCCAAGCCATGGCGGACCTCATCATCGATCCTGGCCGTGCCGGCACCACGAGGGCGACGATCCAGCTATGGCACGAAGATTACAGGCTGTTTGCGGCAGATCGCGTCGTTCTCACCCTCGAACCGGCAGCGAAAGGCGTTGCTGCCTTAACTCTCGATGCCGTATCCACGGCCGAGGGAACCTGGGTTATCGACACCTTGCGTATACAATCCGGCGGCGCGTGGACCGCACGTATAGCAATCGAACAATCCGGTAAGGCATTCACCCTCGAGGGTTCGGTCGTATTGGCGCAGTGCAGCAACGATTGCTGGTGACACACCTGATTCCTTCGACTAGCATTCAAACACCGCGAAGAGGATAACCGGCGCAAAGATCGGCGTTCCGACAAGCGGTGCAAGTCAGACGGTCCAAGTCTTGGGAGGAAAGTCTCCGGCGCGGAAATCGCAGCCGTCCCGATCAAAAAGCCGCAAAAGGCTCGGGGCTGAGAGACAGATACAACGACGAGCAGGGCAAAGCGCCCTGCTCTTTTTTTTGCCCGGCGCCGGAGCGAAACGCCGTGCGTCAGGACACCGGCGGCTGCGAAATGCGCTTGAGGAATTCGAGCGGCAGCAGGTCGTAGATATACGCAAAATACATCGCCGCGAAGATCGCCGCCGAGATGATGGTCGTATAGAACGCCTTGATCCAGACGCGATGGATCGCCGGCGCACCGGGATCGGTGCCGGGGGCGAAATCGCCGCTCTCATGTTGGCTGCGCACGCCGAACGGCAGCACGGCGAAGAACGTCACCCACCAGACGAGGACGTAGATCGCGATGATGGTGGTGACGGTCATGACCGGTCCTTGAACTGATGACGGTTCTCAAGCCTGCTCGAGTTCGACCAGGGTGCCGCAGAAATCCTTCGGATGCAGGAACAGCACCGGCTTGCCATGAGCACCAATCTTCGGCTCGCCGTCGCCGAGTACGCGCGCGCCCTGGCTCTTGAGCTTGTCGCGCGCGGCGATGATGTCGTCGACCTCGTAGCAAACATGATGGATGCCGCCGTCCGGATTCTTGTCGAGGAACTTGGCGATCGGCGACGTCTCGCTCATCGGCTCGAGCAGTTCGATCTTGGTGTTCGGCAGACTGATGAACACGGTGAAGACGCCATGGTCCGGCTGCGCCACCTTGTCGGTGACATCGGCGCCGAGCGTGTCGCGATAGACCGCTGAAGCCTTGGCGATATCGCGCACGGCGATGGCGACGTGATTGAGACGACCGATCATTGAACTCCCCTACCTTTCATTTCCGTTCTCATCATACGACGAGCACATGCACGTGGCACATGGGCTTCTTGCCCCAGCGCTGCGACACCGCCGCGCGCACGGCGCGGCGCACGGCCTCCGCCAGGGCATCCGGGTCACCGCGGCGCTTGCGCGGCAAGGTCTCGCAGGTCGACTCGATCGCCTCCAGCACGGCGTCCTGGATCAGTTCGCCACCGGCGTCGCGTTCCGGAATGCCGATCATGTCGAATTCCGGATCAGCGGCGAGTTCGCCGCGCTCGGTGACCGCCAGCGCCACCGAAACGGCGCCGCCGAAAGCGAGCCGCTTGCGGTCGGCGACCGTGCGCGCATCGGCCTGGACCAATAAATAGCCATCCTTGTAGGTGCGGCCGGCCGGCACTTCGTCGATGATGGCGGCCTTGCCCTCGACCAGCCGGACCAGATCGCCGTTACGGCATTGGACCACTTCGGGAATCCCCATGGCGCGGCCGAGCTTGGCGTGCTCGGACAGATGCAACGCCTCGCCATGCACCGGGATCAGGATCTTCGGCTTGACCCAGGACAGGAGCTGCTCGACCTCGCCGCGGCGCGGATGGCCCGACACGTGGACCATGTGGGTGCGGTCGGTGATGACTTCTATGCCCTGGTCGATCAGGCCGTTGACGATGCGGCCAACTTCCTTCTCGTTGCCTGGAATGGTGCGCGCCGAGAAGATCACAGTGTCGCCGCGCGACAAGGTCACGTCGGGATGCTGGTCTTCGGCGATACGCGCCAACGCCGCGCGCGACTCGCCCTGGCTGCCGGTGCACAGCGCCACCACCTTGTCCGGCGGCAGGTAGCCATAGGCATCCACCGAGCGGAACGGCTTGACGCCATCGAGTAGGCCGAGCTCGCGCGATATGGCGACGACACGGTCCATGGCGCGGCCGACCACCACGACGTCGCGGCCGCATTCCTGCGCCGCCAGCGCCACGCTACGCAGCCGCTCGACGTTCGAGGCAAAAGTGGTCACGGCGACGCGGCCCTTGGCATTCCGGATCAGGCCCGCAATGGTCTTCTCGACGTCGGCCTCCGACGGCGAAATGCCGTCGCGCACCGCATTGGTGGAATCGCCGACCACGGCGAGGCATCCCTCCTCGCCAAGGGCGCGCAGTTTGGCCTCGTCGGTGCCGGACCCCAGCATCGGCGTCTTGTCGATCTTCCAATCGCCGGTGTGCAGCACGGTGCCGGCCGGCGTGCGAATGATGAGCGCGGTCGCCTCTGGAATGGAGTGCGCCATCGCCACCATCTCGACGTCGAAGGCGCCGACATTGAAGCGGCTGCCGGGACGGACGATGGTTACCGGAATCTCGGGCACACCCGCCTCGCCGGCGCGTTTGCTCTCCAGCAGCGCCGCGGTGAACGGCGTGGCGTAGACCGGCACCTTCAGCTTCGGCCACAGATCGAGCAGCGCGCCGAAGTGATCCTCATGCGCATGCGTGATGACAATGCCGGCGAGATTTTTTCGCTCGGACACCAGGTACCCGATATCCGGCAGGATCAGGTCGACGCCGGGCAGGTGTTCTTCCTGCGCAAAGGACACGCCGAGATCGACCGCCAGCCACGACCGTTTGTGATCGTTGCCGAGGCCGTAGACCGACAGGTTCATGCCGATTTCGCCGACGCCGCCGAGCGGCGCGTAGACCAAATCGGTTTTTGAATTGTCTTGTCGTTGAGTATTCATGCTGCTCCAAATCCAAATACTTCGCCGGCGGTGACGGCGGTGACGCCATCCTCGCCGCGCACCAGAAGGCGGCCTGTCTCATCGAGGCCGTCGAAAATTCCCGAGAACTCGCGTTCCGGCAGGCGCACGCGGATATCCTGCCCGAGCCCGGCGGCGCGCCTGAGCCAGGCTGAGCGGATGGCGGCAAAGCCCTGCCCGCGATCCCATTGCGCAAGGCGCGTCTGTATCGCACGCGCCAGCCCGCGCAGCAGCGCTTCCGACGTCACATTGGCTCCGGCGGTCGCCAGATCGGTCGCCGGATAGGCCGTGTCCGCCGGATGGCTGGCGCAATTGACGCCCATGCCGATGACGGTCGCGAAAGGCGGCCCGCTCTCGGCCTCGATCAGGATGCCAGCGATCTTGGCGCCGCCGAGCAACAGGTCGTTCGGCCATTTGACCTTGAGCAGCGGCCCGAGCTGCGACGCACCTTCGGCCACCGCGTCATGCAGCGCCAGCGCCGCGACGAAGGAAAGCTGGGAAGCGACCGCCTGCGGCGCAGGATCGGTCAGAAGCAGCGAGGCATAGAGATTGCCGGCGGGCGAAGCCCATTCCCGGCCGCGGCGGCCGCGGCCAGTCTCCTGCACCGCCGCGGTGATCCATAACGGGCCGCGTTCGCCGGCACGCGCACGCGCCAGCGCTTCGGCATTGGTGGAGCCGAGACTGTCAAAAGCTATGTGCCGGACCCCCGCCAGGTCCGTGGCTTCGCGGTTCATTTCGAAAGGACACGCCGGCGCGCGATCGCGCGCGCCTCAGACGTCTCCTAAAAGAGCGACTTCGCCGCCGCCGTGGCCGCGCCGACCAGCGGGCCCGGATACAGGAAGAAGACGATGTTGAGCGTGCCGAACACGGCGAGCACCAGGCCGAGCAGAGCCGGCATGCGCTGAAACGCCGGCGCGGGCTGGTCGAAATACATCACCTTGACGATGGCGAGATAGTAAAACGCGCCCACGACGCTCGACAGCACGCCGAGCACGGCGAGCGTGAACAGCCCGGCATTCACGGCGGCTAGGAAAACGTAGAATTTGCCGAAGAAGCCGGCGAGCGGCGGCACGCCGGCCAGCGAGAACAGCAGCATCGCGAACATGAAGGCCATGGTCGGCTTGGTGCGCGACAGGCCGGCGAGATCGCTGATGTTCTCGACCGCGACGCCGTCGCGGCGCATCGCCAGGATGCAGGCGAAGGTGCCGAGCGTCATACCAACATAGATCGCCATGTAGATGAGCACACCTTGCACGCCTTCGGCGGTGCCGGCGGCGAGACCGACCAGCGCGAACCCCATATGGCCGATCGATGAATAGGCCATCAGGCGCTTGATGTTCTTCTGGCCGATGGCGGCAAAAGCGCCGAGTGCCATCGAGGCGATGGCGACGAAGACCACGATCTGCTGCCAGGAATGCGTGACGCCCGGAAACGCGACGATGGTGGCACGCACGAAGATGGCGATGCCGGCCACCTTCGGCGCGGCAGCGAAAAACGCCGTGACCGGGGTCGGCGCGCCTTCATAGACGTCCGGCGTCCACATGTGGAACGGCACGGCAGAAATCTTGAAGCAGAAGCCGGCGAACAGAAACACGATGCCGAAGATCAGCCCCGTGCCCGCTCCGCCCTGCGCGGCTTTGGCAATGCCGGCGAAGTTCACGGTGCCGGTGAAGCCGTAGATCAGCGAGGCGCCATAGAGCAACATGCCGGACGACAACGCGCCGAGCACGAAATACTTCAGGCCAGCCTCGGTCGACTTGGCGCTGTCGCGGTTCGATGAGGCGATGACGTAGAGCGGCAGGCTCATCAGCTCGAGGCCGAGATAGAGCGCGATCAGGTCGTTGGCCGAGATCAGCACCATCATGCCGAGCGTGGCCAGCAGCACCAGCACGCCGTATTCGGCCTTCTGCAGGTTCTCTTTGGTCAGATAATCCAGCGACAGGATCAGCGTGCCGGCGGAACCGGCAAGTGTGAGCAGCTTTAGGAAGCGCGCGAAGTCGTCGATGACGAAGCTGCCGCCGAACATCGTCACACGGCCGGCCGGCAGCCAGACGATCAAAGCGCCGATGCCGATCAGCAGCAGGATGCACAAGGTGTTGACGAAGCGCGCCGAACGCTCGCCGGCAAACACCGCGAGCATCAGCAGCGCCATGGCGCCGATCGCGAGCACGATCTCCGGGAAAATCGGCTGCAGCGCGTTTATCGAGGTCAAGGTATTCATCGCGTGGCGCTCACCGGGGTAACGCTGGCCTCAAGACGCGGATCGGACGTGGCCGCCGCCTTGGTGTTCTTGGTGCCCTCTTCTTTGGCCGTCTTCACCGCCTTGCCATAGCCGTCGAGCAGATGCGCAATCGAAGCCGACGACATGTCGATCACGGGCTTTGGCGCGACGCCGAACAGGATGGTCAGAATGACCAGCGGCGCGAAGATAAAGGCTTCGCGGAGCCCCATATCCTTGATGCCTTCGACCGCCGGCTTGAGCGTGCCGAAAGTCACCTTGCGATACAGCCACAGCGCATAGGCCGCCGACAAGATGACGCCGATGGTGGCGAAGGTCGCGACCGGGATGTTGGCCTTGAAGGTGCCGATCAGGGTCAGGAATTCGCCGATGAAGCCCGACGTGCCCGGCAGACCGACATTGGCCATGGTGAAGACCATGAAGACGAAGGCAAACACCGGCATACGATGCGCCAAGCCGCCGTAGAAGGCGATCTCGCGGGTGTGCATGCGGTCGTAGATGACGCCGACGCAGAGGAACAGCGCGCCGGAGACGATGCCGTGCGAGATCATCTGGAACACCGCGCCGGCGACGCCCTGCTGGTTGGCGGCGAAGATGCCCATGGTGACGTAGCCCATGTGCGCGACGGAGGAGTAAGCGATCAGCTTCTTGATATCCTCCTGCATCAGCGCCACCAGCGAGGTGTAGACGATGGCGATCACCGACATGGTCCAGACCAGCGGTGCGAAGTACTCGGACGCGATCGGAAACATCGGCAGCGAGAAGCGCAGGAAGCCGTAGCCGCCCATCTTCAGCATGATCGCGGCCAGGACGACCGAGCCCGCGGTCGGCGCCTCGACGTGCGCATCCGGCAACCACGTATGGACCGGCCACATCGGCATCTTCACCGCGAAAGAGGCAAAGAAGGCCAGCCAGGCCCAGTATTGCAGCCCCGCCGGGAAGCCGTGGCGCAACAACGCCGGGATATCGGTCGTGCCCGCCTGCCAGTACATCGCCATGATGGCGAGCAGCATCAGCACCGAGCCGGCGAAGGTGTAGAGGAAGAACTTGAAGCTCGCATAAACGCGGCGCGGACCGCCCCAGATGCCGATGATCAGGAACATCGGGATCAGGCCGCCTTCGAAGAACAGATAGAACAGCACCAGATCGAGCGCGGCGAAGGTGCCGATCATCAGCGCTTCCAGCACCAGGAAGGCGATCATGTATTCCTTCACGCGGCGCTGCACCGAGGTCCAGCTCGCCAGAATGCAGATCGGCATCAGCGCCGTGGTGAGGATCACGAAGGGCAGCGAAATGCCGTCGACGCCCATGTGATAGGACGCAACACCGAGCCAGTCGTGCTTCTCGGTGAACTGGAATTCCGACGAGGACGGATCGAAGCCGCGCACCAGCACCAGTGACACGGCAAAAGTGATCGACGTGGTCCACAGCGCGATCCAGCGCGCGGTACCTTTGGCGATCGGGCCGTTGCCGCGCGCCATGATCAGCACGAGCAGCGCGCCGAGGATCGGCAGGAAGGTGACGACGGAGAGGACGGGCCACGACATCTCAGTGAACCCCCGCCGAGAACATGAACCAGGTGATGAACAAAGCCGCGCCGATCAGCATGGCGAAGGCATAGTGGTAGAGATAACCGCTCTGCAGCCGCACCACATTGCGGGTGACGTCGAGGACGCGGGCCGAGACCCCATCCGGGCCGAAGCCGTCGATGAGCCAGCCGTCGCCCTTCTTCCACAGCGAATAGCCAATCCACTTCGCCGGGCGCACGAAAATGAAGTCGTACAGCTCGTCGAAGTACCATTTATTGAGCAGGAACTTGTATAGCGCCTCGTGCTGCCTCGCGAGTTCGACCGGAATATCCGGACGGCGGATATAGAACTGCCAGGCAATCGCGAAGCCGACGACCATCATCACGGTCGGCAAGAGCGCGATGTGCGTCGGAACGTGATGAATGGCATCGAGGATGTGGTTGTTCGGCCCGAACTTGAGCGACTCGCGGAAGAAATGCTCGACGCCGTGGCCGGCGAAGATTTCCTTGAACGGCAGGCCGGCGAGGATCGAGCCAGCCGCGAGAACGGCAAGCGGGATCAGCATCACCATCGGGCTCTCGTGCGCTTCCTTCCAGTGCTTCACATCATGCGGCTTGCCGTGGAAGGTCTTGAACACCAGGCGCCAGGAATAGAACGAGGTCAGCAGCGCGGCGGCGACGGTACAGACGAAGGCGTAGAGCGCCATCGGATTCTTGGCGACGAAGGCGGCCTCGATGATGGCGTCCTTGGAGAAATAGCCGGCGGTCAGCGGGAATCCGGTCAGCGCCAAAGTACCGATCAGCATCACGATATAAGTGAACGGGATGCGGTCCTTCAGGCCGCCCATGTGGCGGATGTCCTGCTCATGGTGCATCGCGTGGATGACCGAGCCGGCGCCAAGGAACAGCAGCGCCTTGAAGAAGGCGTGCGTGAACAGGTGGAACATGCCGATCGAGTATGCGCCCGAGCCCATGGCGACGAACATGTAGCCGAGCTGCGAACAGGTCGAATAGGCAACAATGCGCTTGATGTCGTTTTGCACGAGGCCGATGGTGGCGGCGAAGATCGCCGTGGTCGCGCCGATGAAGGTGACGACGGTCTGCGCATTCGGGGCAAGTTCAAACAATGGCGACAGCCGCGCGACCATGAAGACTCCGGCCGTGACCATGGTCGCGGCGTGGATGAGCGCGGAGACCGGCGTCGGGCCTTCCATCGCGTCGGGCAGCCAGGTGTGCAGCAGGAACTGCGCCGACTTGCCCATCGCGCCCATGAACAGGAACAGGCAGATCAGCGTCAGCGCATCGGCGTGCCAGCCGAAGAAGTTGATCATCTTGCCAGTCAGCGTCGGCGCCTGGGCAAAGATGGTGTCGAAATCGACGGCGCCGGTCATGGCGAACAGCGCGAAGATGCCAAGCGCGAAACCGAAATCGCCGACGCGGTTGACGACGAAGGCCTTGATGGCGGCCGCGTTCGCCTCCGGCTTGTAGTACCAGAAGCCGATCAGCAGATAGCTGGCGAGACCGACGCCTTCCCAGCCGAAGAACATCTGCACCAGATTGTCGGCGGTCACCAGCATCAGCATGGCGAAGGTGAACAGCGACAGGTAGCCGAAGAAGCGCGGCCGGTACGGCTCCTCGTGCATGTAGCCGATCGAGTAGAGGTGCACGAGCGCCGACACGGTGTTGACGACCACCAGCATCACGGCTGTCAGCGTATCGATGCGCAGCGCCCATTCGATGCGCAGATTTCCGGACACGACCCAGTCCATGATCGGGATGCGGACGTCCGGGCCGTTGAAGCCGACCTGCACCAACGCGATCCAGGACAGGATCGCCGACACCACCAGCAAGGTCGTGGTGATCAGTTCGGCCGTGCGCGAGCCGGCCGCGGCCGGCTCGACCGGACCGTGTCCGTGGTCGTCGTGGTCGTGGGCGCCGTGCGCGTCGTCATGCGAATGATCGTGCGCGTGGGCATGATGGGCGTGCGACGCGGCGCCCTCGTCCTCGACGCCCGGCGGCGGCGCTTCGCCAGGGAAACGGGCGCGCGCGCCAAGCAGCGCGATCAGGCCGGCCAGAATGGCCCCGAGCAGCGGCAGGAATACGATAGCCTGATACATCGGGGGCTTAACCCTTCATCATATTGATGTCCTCAACCGCGATGGTGCCGCGGTTGCGGAAGAAGACGACGAGAATGGCAAGGCCGATGGCGGCTTCGGCGGCGGCGACGGTGAGCACCAGCAGCGCGAAGACCTGCCCGGTGATGTCGCCGAGATGGGTCGAGAAGGCCACCAGGTTGATGTTGACCGACAACAGGATCAGTTCGATCGACATCAGGATGATGATGACGTTCTTGCGGTTCAGGAAAATGCCGAAAATGCCGAGGGTGAACAGGATCGCGGCAACCGACAGATAGTGACCGAGCCCGATGGTCATGCCGCGCTCCCCGCGTCCTTGCTGGAGATTTCGTTGGAGCCGAGCCCCTGCCCGGTCTTCACCTTGACGACCTTCATCGCCATGGCGGGCGTGCGCGCCACCTGGTCGGCGATCGACTGGCGCTTGACCCGCTCTTTATGACGGAGGGTCAGGACAATGGCGCCGATCATCGCAACCAGCAGGATCAACCCTGAAATCTGGAAGAAGTAGACATATTTCGTATAGAGCACGAGGCCGATGGCCTCGGTGTTGGTGACATTGGCAGGGATTGGCGCGGTGATTGCGCCCTTGGTCGCCGGCGCAATCGCCCAGGTACCCACGACCAGCAGGATCTCGGCGAGGAAGATGCCGCCGATCACCATGCCGACCGGCAGATATTGCAGCACGCCCTGCTTGAGCTCGGCGAAATCGACGTCAAGCATCATGACGACGAACAGGAACAGCACGGCGACCGCGCCGACATAGACGACGACCAGGATCATCGCCAGAAATTCGGCGCCCATCATCACGAAAAGGCCGGCGGCGTTGACGAAGGCGAGGATCAGATAGAGCACGGAATGGACAGGGTTCTTCGACGCGATCACCATGAAGGCGCTCGCGACCAGAACGCAGGCAAAGAGATAGAAGAATACGGCGGCGGCGGTCATCGGCGTTACCTATACGGCGCGTCGAGCGCGATGTTCTTGGCGATCTCGCGCTCCCAGCGGTCGCCATTCGCGAGCAGGCGCGCCTTGTCGTAATAGAGTTCTTCGCGGGTCTCGGTGGCGAATTCGAAGTTCGGCCCCTCGACGATAGCATCCACCGGGCAGGCTTCCTGGCACAGGCCGCAATAGATGCACTTCACCATATCGATGTCATAGCGCGTGGTGCGACGGGTGCCGTCGTTGCGGCGCGGACCGGCCTCGATGGTGATGGCCTGCGCCGGGCAGATCGCCTCGCACAGCTTACAGGCAATGCAGCGCTCCTCGCCGTTCGGATAGCGGCGCAGCGCATGCTCTCCGCGGAAGCGCGGCGAGATCGGGCCCTTTTCGAAGGGGTAGTTCAGCGTTGCCTTGGGAGCAAAGAAATAGCGCATCGCCAGCGCGGTGCCGACGACAAACTCCCAGAGAAACAGTGCTTTGGCTGCGCCGACTAACCTCATCGCGCCCTCACTTGATCGCCGCTTTGGCCAAATGGCCGTATTGCAGGAAGCCGGCGACGATGGCGACCATCGCCAGCGACAACGGCAGAAACACTTTCCAGCCGAGACGCATCAGCTGGTCGTAGCGGTAACGTGGCACAATCGCCTTCGCCATGGCGAAGCCGAAGAACAGGAACAGTGCCTTGAGCACGAACCAGATGACGCCCGGCACCCAAGTGAAGGGCGCGTAAGGCACCGGCGGCAGCCAGCCGCCAAGGAACAGGATGGTGCCCATGGCGCACATCGTGGCGATCGCCACGTATTCGCCGAGCATGAACATCATATAAGGCGACGAGCCGTATTCGACCATGAAGCCGGCGACCAGTTCGGATTCCGCTTCGACGAGGTCGAACGGCGGGCGGTTGGTTTCCGCCAGAGCCGAAATGAAGAAGACGACGAACATCGGGAACAGCGGCAGCCAGTACCACGACAACAAGCCGTAGGGACCATTCTGCGCCTCGACGATCTTCGTGAGGTTCAGAGAACCGGCGCACAGCAGCACCGTGATGATGACGAAGCCGATCGAGACTTCATAGGACACCATCTGCGCCGCCGAGCGCAGCGCCGCGAGAAACGGATACTTCGAGTTCGACGCCCAGCCGGCCATGATGATGCCGTATACGCCGAGCGACGAGATCGCAAAAATATAGAGCACGCCGACATTGATGTCGGCGATGGCCCAACCGACATTGACCGGGATCACCGCCCAGGCGGCAAGCGCCAGCACGCAGGTGACCAGCGGCGCCAGCAGGAAGACGCCTTTGTTCGAGCCCGCCGGGATCACCGGTTCCTTGAACACGAACTTCAGCAGGTCGGCGAAGGATTGCAGCAGGCCCCACGGGCCGACGACGTTCGGGCCGCGGCGCATCTGCACCGCCGCCCAGATCTTGCGGTCGGCGAGCAGAATGTAGGCGATGCCGACCAGCAGCACGACCAGCAGCAACAGCGACTGCGCCAGGATGATGATCAGCGGCCAGAGCGTGGTCCAGAAGAAATCCATGATCCGCCCCCTACTCCGCCGCCGTCAGCGCCGGCTTGCCGGCCGCAGCCTTGGCCAGCGCCGAGCATTCCGCCATCACGGCCGACGCGCGCGCGATCGGATTAGTGAAATAGAAGTCCGAAACCGGCGACACCATCGCCGACTTTTCCGCCGTGCCGCCGAGCGATACCAGCTTCTCGATGCTGGCCGCCTCGCCCGGCGCGATCTGGTCGATGCGGGCAAGATGCGGATAGGCCGCATACAATGCCTGGCGCAATCCAAGCAGCGAGTCATAAGGCAGCTTGGCGCCGAGCGCCTCTGACAGGGCGCGCAGGATCGCCCAGTCCTCGCGGGCATCGCCCGGCGGAAACGCGGCGCGGGTCGTCAGTTGCACGCGGCCTTCGGTATTGACGTAGGTCGCAGATTTCTCGGTGTAAGCAGCGCCCGGCAGGATGACGTCGGCGCGGTGGGCACCGCGATCGCCATGGGTGCCGATATAAACGACGAAGGCTCCGGCCGGCACGTCGACTTCATCGACGCCGAGCAGAAACATCACATCAAGTGCGTTCGCCTTCAGCATCGCCCCGGTATCGAGACCGCCCTCGCCCGGCACGAAGCCGATATCGAGCGCGCCGACGAGGCTGGCCTCGCTATGCAGGATGTTGAAGCCGTTCCAGCCGTCCTTGATGACGCCGAGCGACTTGGCCGCCTTTGCAAGCTGCGCGAGGATCGCAGCGCCGTCGTCACGATTGAGCGCGCCCTGACCGACGATGAACATCGGCTTCTGCGCCTTCGCTGGCGCGTGGTCGACGAACTGCGCCAGGCTGTCGGGGCCGGCGCCCAGATAGTTGTAGGTGTAAGTCAGATCGGCCTGCTCGCCGACGACGCCGACCAGCAAATTGC
This sequence comes from Pseudolabrys sp. FHR47, assembly GCF_005153485.1. Taxonomy (NCBI): domain Bacteria; kingdom Pseudomonadati; phylum Pseudomonadota; class Alphaproteobacteria; order Hyphomicrobiales; family Xanthobacteraceae; genus Pseudolabrys; species Pseudolabrys sp. FHR47. The sequence continues at coordinate 2,289,937 of NZ_CP039740.1, read as the reverse complement.
CTTGGCGCCAGCGCTTGCGGATGCGGGCGTTCAGCACCGGCGCTTCCTTGCGCGGATTGGTACCGATCAACATGATCGCGTCGGCCTGTTCGATGCCGGCGATGGTCGAGTTGAAGATGTAGCTGGCGCGGCCGTGTTTGGGATGCAGCGGCGAGCCCGGGTAACGCGCGTCGATGTTCTTGACACCGAGCTTCGCCATCAGATCCTTGAGTGCGAACATCTCCTCGACGCCCGCCAACTGACCGGCCAGCGCGCCGATGCGCGACGGCGAGACGCCCCGCATCTTTGTCGCTATGGCGGCAAAGGCTTCCTTCCACGACGCCGGGCGCAGGCGGCCGTTCTCACGCACATAAGGCTGATCGAGGCGCTGCGTGCGCAGACCGTCGACGACGTGGCGCGTCTTGTCGGAAATCCACTCTTCGTTGATGTCGTCATTGGTGCGCGGCAGGATGCGCATCACTTCGCGGCCGCGTGCATCGACACGGATGGCCGAGCCGAGAGCGTCCATGACGTCGATCGACGGTGTCTTCGACAATTCCCACGGCCGCGCCGTGAAGGCGTAAGGCTTCGAGGTCAGCGCGCCGACCGGGCACAGATCGACGACGTTCGACTGCAGCTCGGAGGTCATCGCTGCTTCGAGATAGGTCGTGATCTCCATATCCTCGCCGCGGCCGATGGCGCCGAGTTCCGACACGCCGGCCACTTCCGCCGAGAAGCGGATGCAGCGCGTGCACTGGATGCAGCGGTTCATCGAGGTCTTGACCAGCGCACCGATATACTTGTCTTCGACCGCGCGCTTGTTCTCGTGATAGCGCGTGTGATCGACGCCATAGGCCATGGCCTGGTCCTGCAGATCGCACTCGCCGCCCTGATCGCAGATCGGGCAATCGAGCGGATGATTGATCAGCAGGAACTCCATCACGCCTTCGCGCGCCTTCTTCACCATCGGCGACTTGGTGAACATCACCGGCGGCTCGCCATTGGGGCCGGGCCGCAGGTCGCGAACGTTCTGGGCGCAGGAAGCGACCGGCTTCGGCGGGCCGCCCTTCACTTCGATCAGGCACATGCGGCAGTTGCCGGCGATCGACAGCCGCTCATGGAAGCAGAACCGCGGGATTTCCGCGCCCGCCGCCTCGCACGCCTGGAGCAGCGTGTACTCCGGCGGCACGTCGATTTCCTGGCCGTCGATAACAACTTTCGTCATGCCGCGTGCTCGCTCGGCGCCGGGCAGCGCGCCGTTTTCCAGTGTTGGGCGCCCGCGATCTGTTGCCAGCCGAAGGCGTAGTCAGTCGGACCGTTCTGCGTCAGATGATCAAGCCGCGCGATGCCGTCGTCCAAAGTCGGCCGCGTACCGGCTTCGATCCACCACATCGCGTTGGTGACCTCGATGTGCTCGAACCACTCTTCGCGCTTCTGGTAGAAGCGGTAATGCAGTGTCTTCCAGACGAAGCGCTCGAGCGCCGCGACGTTCTCCCAGACCGTCAAATTCGGCAGCACGCGCTTGTCGCCATGCACGCCCATATCCATGGCGTTGCCGCTGTCGTCCTTGAGCCGCCAGACGAAACCCTCGATCTGATCCGCCAGCCCGTTCACGCGCGCGACATTGTCGACGAACTCGCGCATGCGCGGATCGTCGAGCGGATACTTGATCCGCGCGATGTTGAACTGGGCGAGATGGCCGGCGTCGGTCATTCCCTACTCCGCCGCGACCATGACAGGTTCAGGATGCGGATTGGCCGAATACTGGTCGATCCGCTCTTCGATCTCGTGACGGAAATGCGCGATCAGGCCCTGGATCGGCCAGGCAGCGGCATCGCCGAGCGCGCAAATGGTGTGACCTTCGATCTGCCTGGACACTTCCAGCAGCATGTCGATCTCACGCTTCTGGGCGCGGCCTTCGGCCATGCGCGTCATCACGCGCCACATCCAGCCGGTGCCTTCGCGGCACGGCGTGCATTGGCCGCAGCTCTCGTGCTTGTAGAAATAGGAGATGCGCGCGATCGCCTTGATGAGGTCCGTCGACTTGTCCATCACGATCACGGCGGCGGTGCCGAGGCCGGAGCGCAGCTTCGACAGCGAGTCGAATTCCATCGGCGTGTCGATGATCTGCGCCGCCGGCACCATGCGCACCGACGAGCCGCCGGGGATCACGGCCTTGAGATTGTCCCAGCCGCCGCGAATGCCGCCGCAGTGCTTGTCGATCAGCTCGCGGAACGGAATGCCCATCGCCTCTTCGACGTTGCAGGGCTTGTTCACATGGCCGGAAATGCAAAACAGCTTGGTGCCGACATTGTTCGGATTGCCGATCGATGAGAACCATGAGGCGCCGCGACGCAGAATGGTCGGCGCGACCGCGATCGACTCCACATTGTTCACCGTGGTCGGGCAGCCATAGAGACCGACATTGGCCGGGAACGGTGGCTTCAGGCGCGGCTGGCCCTTCTTGCCTTCGAGGCTTTCGAGCAGCGCGGTTTCCTCGCCGCAGATATAGGCGCCGGCGCCGTGGGCGACGTAAAGGTCAAAGTCCCAGCCGTGGATATTGTTCTTGCCGATCAGCTTGGCCTCATAGGCCTGATCGATGGCGGCTTGCAGATGCTCGCGCTCGCGAATGAACTCGCCGCGCACATAGATATAGCCGGCATGCGCGCCCATGGCGAAGCCGGCGATCAGGCAGCCTTCGACCAGATGATGCGGGTCGTGCCGCATGATCTCGCGGTCCTTGCAGGTGCCGGGCTCGGACTCGTCGGCATTGACGACGAGGTAATGCGGACGCTCGCCGATCTCCTTCGGCATGAACGACCACTTGAGACCGGTCGGGAAGCCGGCGCCGCCGCGGCCGCGCAGACCCGAGGCCTTCATCTCGTTGATGATGCCGTCGCGGCCCTTCTCGATGATCGCCTTGGTGCCGTCCCAGGAGCCGCGCGCGCGCGCGCCCTTCAGGCCCCAGTCATGGAGGCCGTAGAGGTTGGTGAAGATGCGGTCCTTATCAGCGAGCATGTGCTTTCTCTGCGCGATCTTCAGTTCGGTTTCGGCTTCTTGTCGGCGCTGGCTTTGGACAGCGGCGGCTTCGGCTCCGGCGCTTCGCGATGGCTCGCCGCGGCGCTCGGCTTCTTGGCGTCGCTGTCAGTCAGCGCCGCACCGGCATTCTGCGGCTTCGACGCATAAATCGCCGCATCGGTCAGCGTGGTCGGCCCGCCTTCCGGCGCCGAGAACTGGCGGCCGTTCTGCGGGCCCGGCTTCGGCGGCTTGCCGGCGGCGAAACCGTCAATGATCTTCTCGAGACTCTCGGGCGTGAGATCCTCGTAGGTATCCTTCCAGATCAGGGCCATCGGCGCGTTCACGCAGGCGCCCAGACACTCGACCTCTTCCCACGAGAAGTTGCCGTCGGCAGACACTTCGAACGGCTCATGCGCGATCTTGTTCTTGCACACATGGAACAGATCGTCGGCGCCGCGCAAACGGCATGGCGTCGTGCCGCAGACCTGAATATGCGCCTTCTTGCCGACCGGTTGCAGCAGGAACATCGTGTAAAAGGTCGCCACTTCCATGGCGCGGATATGCTCCATGCCGAGCATGTCGGCGATGTAGCGGATCGCGGCTTCGGGCAGCCAGCCGTGATGCTGCTCCTGCGCGCGCCACATCAACTGGATGACGGCGGAAGCCTGCCGGCCTTCCGGAAACCGCGCGATGATCGTCTTCGCCCAAGCCAGGTTTTCCGGCGTGAAGGCGAACTCCTTCGGCTGAACGGCTGCGGGCGCGGTGCGGCGAACGCTCATCGATCAACTTCCCCGAACACGATATCGATGGAGCCGAGAATGGCCGACACGTCAGCGAGCAAGTGCCCCTTGCACAGCCAGTCCATCGACTGCAGGTGCGCAAAGCCCGGCGCGCGGATCTTGCACTTGTACGGCTTGTTGGTGCCGTCAGCGACCAGATAGACGCCGAATTCGCCCTTGGGCGCTTCGACCGCGGCATAGACTTCGCCAGCCGGCACGTGGAAGCCTTCGGTGTAAAGCTTGAAGTGATGGATCAGCGCTTCCATCGACTTCTTCATTTCGCCGCGCTTGGGCGGCACGATCTTCTGATCGACGGCCGAGACCGGGCCCAGACCTTCGGGCGCGCGCAGCTTGTCGCAGCACTGCTTCATGATCCTGGCCGACTGGCGCATCTCTTCCATGCGGATGAGATAACGGTCGTAGCAGTCGCCGTTCTTGCCGATCGGAATATCGAAATCGAGTTCGCTGTAGCACTCGTAAGGCTGCGACTTGCGCAGGTCCCAGGCCGCGCCCGAACCACGCACCATCACGCCGGAGTAGCCCCAGTTCCAGGCGTCCTCGAGCTTCACGATCGCGATGTCGACATTGCGCTGCTTGAAGATACGGTTGCCGGTGAGCAGCGTATCGAGGTCGTCGACGACCTTCAGGAACGGATCGCACCAGTCGTAGATGTCGTCGATGAGCTGGCGCGGCAGGTCCTGATGCACACCGCCGACGCGGAAGTAAGCCGCATGCATGCGCGAGCCGGAGGCCCGCTCGTAGAACACCATCAGCTTTTCGCGCTCTTCAAAGCCCCACAGCGGCGGGGTGAGCGCGCCGACGTCCATCGCCTGCGTCGTGACATTCAAGAGATGCGACAGGATGCGGCCGATTTCCGAATAGAGCACGCGAATGAGCTGCGCGCGCTTCGGCACCTGCAATCCGAGCAGCTTCTCCACCGCGAGGCAGAAGGCGTGTTCCTGGTTCATCGGCGCGACGTAATCGAGCCGATCAAAATACGGGATCGCCTGCAGATAGGTCTTCGCTTCGATCAGCTTCTCGGTGCCGCGATGCAGGAGGCCGATATGCGGATCGACGCGATCAACGACCTCACCGTCGAGCTCAAGCACCAGGCGCAGCACGCCGTGCGCCGCCGGATGCTGCGGACCGAAGTTGATCGTGAAATTACGGATGGCTGTCTCAGCCATTATGGCGTCGCCTTCTTCTCGGGCTCGCCGGCGAGCTTGTTGCCCTGCCCCGGCTCTTTGGCCTTCTCATCGCCCGGCAGCACGTAATCGGTGCCTTCCCAGGGCGAGAGGAAATCGAACGAACGAAACTCCTGATTGAGCTTCACCTTGTCGTAGACGACGCGCTTCTGCTCGTCGTCATAGCGCACCTCGACGAACCCGGTCATCGGGAAGTCCTTGCGCAGCGGATGCCCCTCGAAACCGTAATCGGTGAGAATGCGGCGCATGTCGGGGTGGCCGGTGAACAAGACGCCGTAGAGATCGTAGGTCTCGCGTTCGAACCAGTCGGCGCCGCGGAACACCTCGATGACCGACGGCACCGGTGTAACCTCATCCGTCATGACCTTGACGCGGATGCGCTGGTTCAGGCGCGGCGACAGCAAATGATAGACGACGTCGAAGCGCTGCTCGCGGCCCGGATAATCGACGGCGGTGATGTCGATGATGCAGACGAACTGGCAGGCCGGATCGTCGCGCAGGAACTTGACGACCTTGACGATGTCGGCGGCGTTGGCGGTGATGTTGAGTTCGCCGAACGCGACCTCATGACCGGTCACCGCATCGGGCAGCGCGGCCTTAATCGAGGCGCCGAGATTGTCGAGCGTCGTGAGAATGTCCATGACCCACCGTCACCGCTCGATCGTGCCGACGCGGCGAATTTTCTTTTGCAGCAGCAGCACCCCGTAGAGCAGCGCCTCCGCCGTCGGCGGGCAGCCCGGCACGTAGATATCGACCGGCACGATGCGATCGCAGCCGCGCACCACGCTGTAGGAGTAGTGATAGTAGCCGCCCCCGTTGGCGCAGGAGCCCATCGAGATGACGTAGCGCGGTTCCGGCATCTGGTCGTAAACCTTGCGCAAAGCCGGCGCCATCTTGTTGGTCAGCGTGCCGGCGACGATCATCACGTCGGACTGCCGCGGTGAGGCGCGCGGCGCAAAGCCGAAGCGTTCGACGTCGTAGCGCGGCATCGACACCTGCATCATCTCGACCGCGCAGCAGGCGAGACCGAAGGTCATCCACATCAGCGAGCCGGTGCGCGCCCACGTAATGAGGTCGTCGGCCGCGGTAACGATGAAGCCCTTATCGGACAATTCGTTATTGATGCCTGTGAAAAAAGCATCGTCGGACCCGATCGGCTTGCCGGTGGCCGGGTCGAGAATGCCTCTGGGAGCTGGTGCGACGAGCGTCATGGCTGGCTCAATCCCATTCGAGCGCGCCCTTCTTCCATTCGTAAATGAAGCCGATGGTGAGCACGCCGAGGAACAGCATCATCGACCAGAAGCCGAACACCCCAACCTCCTTGAAGGCCACCGCCCACGGGAACAGGAAGCTCACTTCAAGATCGAAAATAATGAAGAGGATGGCGACCAGGTAGAAGCGCACGTCGAATTTCATGCGCGCGTCGTCGAAGGCGTTGAAACCGCATTCGTAGGCCGACAGCTTTTCCGGATCGGGCTGCTGGAAGGCGACGAGGAACGGGGCGACGAGAAGCGCCAGCCCGATCACGAGCGACACGCCGATGAAGATCACGAGGGGCAGATAGTCCTGCAGCAAACCGCTCATTGGCGACCCCTATAATCTTTCCGCCCCTGCCCCCTCGAGGCGGCCTTTTTCGTCCCGCGAGTCGCCGCGGTCGGCACCCTTGTTCCCGAGCAAAACCCACAAAAAGCCAAGGCTTTGTTTGGAAACGTTGCAAGGACGAAGCGGCTGAGGCTTAGCGCAGCGCACAACTGCTTGGCAAGCCGACTTTACCCCCCGTCGGCCGTCAAAAACGGGCGCGCGCAATGCAATCTGTGGATCGCGGTAGACCTATGCCGAGTGCGGCACCGGCGCGGCGAATCCGCCCGCTTAAGCGCCCAGTCTGTCCGCCAGGTCGGCAAGATCGCTACCCGCCACATCCACCGGGACGCTCGGCGATTTCTCTCCCTTGCCCGGACCGTGCTCGTTCGGCCGGGCGATATGTCCGGTCCGCAGGCCGCACGCGGCCGCCGCGGCAAGGTCGCTCGAATGCGCCGCCACCATCATGCACTGCCAGGGTTCAAGATCGAAGGCAGCGCAGGCAGCCAGGTAGACTTGCGGCTTCGGCTTGTAGTCGCCGGCGATCTCGGCGCCGAGAATGGCGTCCCATGGCAGGCCGTTGCGGCGTGCGAGGTCGACCATCAGCGAAATATTGCCATTTGACACCGGCGCGATGCGGAATTTTGCCCTGAGCCGCGCCAGCGCCGCCGGAACCTCGGGCCAAGCGTCGAGCCGGTGCCAGACCAGGGTCAGATCGTCGAGCACCTCGTCGGAAAAGTTCTCCAGGCCGAACCGCGGCGCCATACGCACCAGATTGGCCCGGTGCAGGACGTCGAGTTTGCTGAACGGCAGCCGGCCGGAGCGGACCTCCTCCATGCCCGGCTGGTACTCGTCGCGCCAGGCGTCGGCAAAGGCCAGCCAGTCGAGGTTGAAGCCGAGAGCGCCCAGAATCCGTTCGGACTCGCGGGCGACCGAGGTGCGCCAGTCGACCAGAGTTCCGAAGACGTCGAAAAACAGGGCTTTGACGCCGAGTTTGGGGCTGGGCATGGGGCGGTCCTCCGGTCAGTTAGAGCGCTGCCCTGTCACGGCAGCGACCTAACTTGTCCTGCGCTTCGGCAGCTTGCCACCAACTATCGCACAATGAAAAAAGCTCGCCAAATGGCGAGCCTTCTTAAGTCTCTGATTTTCATCGGAGAAATGGCGGGAGCGACGGGACTCGAACCCGCGGCCTCTGCCGTGACAGGGCAGCGCTCTAACCAACTGAGCTACGCCCCCGCGGGCGTGGGGCGTGAGTTATAGGGGGGCCTGCCCCAAGTCAAGGACAAGTCTCGGACAAGACAGGGACAAGTCGAGGACCACCGCACCGCCGCATGCCCCAAGTTGCGAAAAAGCCCTATTTATCGGAAGAATCATGGCCAGACCGGCATCGAATCGTCTATGCGGGCACGATGGTTTGGCGCTCCGCCACACCTTGAGGATCAAGAGGAGGGTCCCCTGATGGCTACGGCAACGAAGGCTCCGGCAACGGTTACCCTGAAGCATCTCGCTGCGGCGCTCGCCGAATCCCACGAGATGTCGAAGAAGCAGGCCGAAACCGTCCTGGGTGATTTTGTCGGCAACATTGTCAAGCATCTGAAGAAGGGCGAGCGTATTCGCATCGGCGGACTCGGCATCCTTCAGGTGCGCAAGCGCGCCGCGCGTATCGGCCGCAATCCCGCTACCGGCGAGCAGATCCAGATCAAGGCGTCGAAGAAGGTCGCCTTCCGCGCCGCCAAGGAGCTCAAGGAAGCGGTCTGAGGCTTTCTTCAGTCTCGCTGGACTCTCCGGCATCATCGACGGCAGGCTCGCGGCTTGAATGCCCGACCTGCCGTTTTTGTTTTTCATGACACGCGACTGAGAGTCCCGGAATGCCAGCGTTCCCCGCTTTCGACTACACCGTCCTTGCGCGTTTCCTGCGTTACGTCGTCATCGACACGCAGTCCGATCCGGAGTCGCCGTCTACGCCCTCGACGGAGAAGCAGAAGACGCTGGGCCGCCTGCTGGTAAGCGAATTGCGCGATATCGGCCTCAGCGACGCCGATATGGACGATAACGGCTATGTCTATGCGACGCTGCCGGCCAACACCGACAAGACGGTGCCGGTGATCTGCTTCTGCTCGCACATGGACACCTCTCCGGATTTCTCTGGTGCCAACGTGAAGCCGCAGATCGTGCGCAACTATCAGGGCGGCGACATCGTCCTGCCCGGCGACAACGCGCGCGTGATCAGGCCCGCCGACCATCCGGCCCTCGCCAGCCAGATTGGCAACGACATCGTCACCTCGGACGGCACCACCCTGCTCGGTGCCGACGACAAGGCCGGCCTCGCCGAGATTGTCGATGCCCTGCGCTTCCTCGCGGCGCACCCCGAGATCAAGCATGGCACCATCAAAGTGCTGTTCACGCCCGATGAAGAGATCGGCCGCGGCGTCGACAAAGCGGACCTCAAGCGCCTGGGCGCCGATTTCGCCTACACAATGGACGGGTCCACGGCCGGCACCATCGAGGACGAGACCTTCTCGGCCGATGCCGCGACCATCATCATCACGGGGCTCGCCGCCCATCCCGGTTTCGCCAAGGGCCGGATGGAAAACGCCATCAGGATTGCCGCGCGCATCGTCGATGCTCTGCCCAAGGACACTTGCACGCCGGAGACGACGCAAGGCCGCGACGGCTTTCTGCACCCGGTCGCGGTGACGTCGCAGCTTGGCGAGGCCAAACTGCAATACATCATCCGCGACTTCACCGAAGACGGGCTGCGGGAAAAGGCAGCACTGCTGGAGAGCACGATCAAGGACGTGATGCGCGACTTCCCGCGCTCGTCTTACACGTTCGAGGTCAAGGAGCAGTACCGCAACATGAAGGTCGTGCTCGACCGCCACCCGCAGATCGTCGACAACGCCATGGAAGCGGTGCGCCGCGCCGGCCTCAAGCCGGAGAAGGACAGTATTCGCGGCGGCACCGACGGTTCGCGGCTGTCCTTCATGGGCCTGCCCTGCCCCAACATCTTCGCCGGCGGCCACGGCTTCCACTCGCCGCTGGAATGGGTCAGCGTTCAGGACATGCAGGCCGCGGTGCGCACCATCGTGCATCTGGCGGCGATTTGGGAGGAAAGGGCTTAAGGTAGCCCCAGCGACAGCTTGCAGACGCCGTCAATCGCGGCATCGACGCTGTCGCATGACACCACGCCTTTGACACTCGCCGCGCCCAGAAGCCCGAACACCGGCCGGCCGAATTGCAGGCCCAATGCTACTTCGGAGAGCGTGCCGTAACTGTCGCCGATGACGACGATGCAGAACCCGGCGCGGGCGACGATCGCGTTGCGCGCTTCGCCGAGGCCGGTAGCGATCGGTACGGTCACATAGGGATTGGCGGCCGTGGCTTCGGTGTCCGGCAAAAGGCCGATGCTGATGCCTTTCTCGGCCGCCACGCCCCGGCACACCGCTTCCATGATGCCCTGACGGCCACCACAGACCACGGTGAAGCCGATACGCGCCAGTGCGGCACCCACCTGCTCGGCAGCGGCCAGTTGCCCCTCGCTCGCCTCGCGCGGGCCGATGACGGCCACCGGCTGGCGCACGGGCGTTCCAGAGCGCCGCTGCCGCCAAATCGCCTGTTCCCGAAGGGACATCGCCTCATTGCTCAAATCAGCGGACAATATCCTGCCTCTCGTGCCGGGCCGCCGCGATTTCGCCGACGGCGATGATGCAGGAGCATATCGCCATCAGGATCAGCGACAATGCCGCAGCGGCCGGAAAATCCGAGCCACTCTCCGAGATCATGCTGTAAAGCTGGAGCGGCAGGATGTTGACCTGCGTGCCGACCAAAGCCAGCGCCGTGCCATAGGCCCCGACCGCCACCGCCGCGATCAGGCAGAAGGCCGACACCGCTGTCGGCAAGATCTGCGGAATCAATATCTGACGGATCACCTGGCCCCGCGTGGCGCCGAGCGATTCCGCGGCGGCGAACTGAGCGCTATCGAAATTGACGAGCACCGGCAGCATCAGCATGACGACGCGCGGGATCAGATAATACGACGCGGCGAAGGCCAGACCTTGTGGCGAAAACAGAAGCCGCGAAAAGGCAACCGGATCGGCGCCAACATAGGACAGGATTTGCGTGATGAAGCCGGCACGGCCGTAAGACAGGATGAAGCCATAGGCCACGATCAGGCCGGAGAAGGTCAGCGGCAGTGCGATGAAAAACATCAACACGGTGCGCGCCCGTTCCGACAGCCGCGACAAATGCAGCGCCACGATGAAGCCGACGATAAGCGAAAACACCGATGCCGTCGTGCCCAGGATCAGCGAACCGCGCAGGCCGCCCCAGAACAGCTCGTTGTGAACGACACGCAGGAACGCCGCGCCGCCGCCGGTAAAACCGTCGGCGGACACGGCAATCAGCGGGATCAGGAAAAAGAAAACGAACACGGCTGCGCCGGGCAGCGCGAGCATGAGCTGATAATCCCGGCGCATTGCCGTTCGTCTCTAGTTCGCCACCGCGGCCTTGGCCCAGCCGGTGTCGATTTCCTGCTTCTTGGCCGCGGCTTTCTGCACGTCGAGCGGCTTGACCTGCGGCGCCGGCGGCAGCTTGTCGGCAACGCTCGCCGGCAGCTTGACGCCCGGCACCGACGGACGCACGAAGCCTTCGGCGAAGATGCCCTGTCCGAAGTCGGTCATGATGAAGTTGAGCCAGAGCTTGCCGGCATTCGGGTTCGGCCCGTTCTTGACGAGGCTGATGCCGTAAGGCGCCGCGACCGAACCGTCCTTCGGCACAACGACCTCAACCTGGTCGCCGAGACCGTCGATGTACTTGGCCTTCATGCCGTCATTCTCATAGGAGATCCAGACCGGGATCTCGCCCTTGACGAACTGCGAATACGGCGTCGTGCCGACCACGCGCAGCACCGAACCGGCCTTGTGCAGCTTGCCGAGATAGTCGATGCCCGGCGTGACATTGTCGACGCTGCCGCCGTTGGCGTACGCGGCGCCGAAGGTCATCACTTGGCCGACACCGGTCGAGCGCGGATCGAGATAGACCACCGTGTTCTTGTATTCCGGCTTGAGCAGATCGGCCCAGGTCTGCGGCACCTGCTTGACCAGCTTCTTGTTGACGATAAAGGCGATGGTGAGCTGGTGGATGGTGAACCACTTGCCGCTCGGCTCGCGGAACACGTCCGGCAGCTTGTCGAAGTTCACCGGCTTGAACGGCGCGACGACGTCCTTGGCCACCGCGTCAACCGCCGAGGCGGCGAAATAATAAGCGGTGTCGGCCTGCGGGCGGTTACGCGCCTTGTCGAGCGCGATCACGGTCGCGGCCGAGCCGAGATCGTTATAGGCCATCTCGACCGCCGGATAGCGCGTTTTGAAGGCCTTGAACTGCGCCGCCCAGTTGGCCCAGGTCGGGCCGGTGTCAAACGACACGACCATGCCTTCCTTGGCCGCCGCCTCGTAGAGCGCCTTCTCGCCCGGATAGAGCTCCGGGGAGTTCATCACGGTCTGCGCCTGCGCCAGAACCGGCGCCAGCGTCAGCGCGGCGATCGTCAACGATCTCTGCAGTGCTCTCATCGATGCCTCCAGTGGTTTACGGCGCCTTGCCGTCGTGATCCGCCAGCAGCTGGATGGCTTCTGGCGCAATGTGAATGGACGTGATTTCGGCCATGTCTCCGGTCTCGCCGAGCAACGTGACGCCACCGACTTCGAAGTCGAAGCGGCGAAAGCTGCCAAGAAAGCGGTCGCGCGTGACCTTGCCGGCAAACGTGTTGACGCCATTGGCGGCGGGGCCAATAGCGAGTTTTTCCGGCCGCACCAGGACGACGATCGGCTCACCGACGGCGAAACCATGCGGCGCAGTCGTCAGGACACCGAACGGCGTCTCAACGCTCGTGCCGTTGGCGATGCGCCCGCGCCACAGATTGGCGTGGCCGATGAAGGACGCGACGGCGTGGTTGGCCGGGCGCGCGTAAAGCGCCTTGGGCGCATCGACCTGTACGAGGCGGCCGTCGCGCATGACGGCAACGCGATCGGCCATCGAGAGGGCTTCTTCCTGGTCGTGGGTGATGTGCATGGTCGCGATATGGTGCGCGCGCTGCAGCCGGCGGATTTCGTCGCGCATTTCGACGCGCAGTGCGGCGTCTAGCGCCGACAAAGGCTCGTCGAGCAGCAGAGCCTGCGGATCGAACACCAAAGCGCGCGCCAGCGCCACGCGCTGCTGTTGCCCGCCCGACAACTGCGCCGGCAGCTTGTCGACATGATCCTTGAGGCCGACGCGCCCGAGAATATCGAGCGCCATGCTCCGCCGCGTCGCGGCCGGCTGGCCGCGCAGTTTCAGTGGATAGGCGACGTTCTCGAGAGCCGTCATGTGCGGGAACAGCGTGTAGGACTGGAACACGATGCCGATATTACGCTCGCGCGGCGGAATGCCGGCGGCATCCTTTCCGGCGATAATGACGCGGCCGCGTGACGGCTGAACGAAACCGGCAATGATCTTCAACAAGGTCGATTTGCCGCAGCCGCTCGGCCCGATCACCGCCAGGAGTTCGCCAGGCCGGATGCCCAGATTGACGTCATGCACGCCGATATTCGTGCCCGGATAGGTGAAGGTTACGCCTTCGAGCAGGACGGTGAAATCGGAAGCAGTCATGCGCCGGCTCCATAGGCGCCCTGCGCGCCGCGTGCAGTGAGTGCGCCGCCAACCGAAGCCAGCAACGCCAGCGCCAGCAGCACCACGGTCGCGGCGCAGGCGAAGCCGGTCGCACCATAGAAGGCCTGCAACAGCACGACCGGATAAGGCCGCGTCAGAAAGCCGGCGACGAGATTGGACAGTTGAAATTCGCCGATCGACAAAGCCGCGACCGTGATCAGCCCGGACGCCAGGCTGTGCCGCAGGCTCGGCAGCACGATGTCCAGGAAGCGCCGTGTCGCGCCGGCACCAAGCGACTCGGCGGCGAGTTCGACCTCGGCCAGCTTGAGGTGGCGCATGTCGCCGATCAAAGTCTGCAAGAGATAAGGCAGCGTCAGCACCAGATGGCCACCGACCAGCACCCACAGGCTACCGAGAAACGGCAACGTGTCGCTTGAGAACACGAGGACGAAGCCGAAAGCGAGCACCAGCGGCGGCACCGCGATCGGCAGCAGATAGATGATGCGGGCGGCGGCGCGCGCCTTGCGCGAGGCGGCTCGGTAGATGGCGTAAGCCAGCGGCACGCCGACCGCGGCGCCGATCACGCAGGTCAGTGCGCAGACTTTCAGGCTGGTCCAGAAGGCGCGCTGGAAGCTGCCGTCATTGGCGACCTGAATGTACCATTCGGTGGTGAAGCCCGATGGCAACAGCGTGTTGAACCACACCTGCCCCACCGAACCTATCAGGAGCAGCGCGATCGGCGTGAACAGGTAGACGAGATAAAGATAGGTCGCGAGCGCCATTCCTGCTGTCGATCTCGCACGGGACAAATGCTAGCCCGCGAAAGCTCGCCCCGGCTTTAAAGGGGTCAATTTAGCAAAGAAACGCTGAGGCGACTCTGCCGTACCGACATTGACCTAGCGCAAGCGTGTGACAGTTCTGCGAAACTCTGCTGCACTTGCGAAGGGAATGGTGGGCAGTGAGAGGATCGAACTCCCGACCGTCCCGGTGTAAACGGGATGCTCTACCGCTGAGCTAACTGCCCGGCCCCATCTGGCGTCCGTTTATCGCTATTGCGGCGCATCGCGCAAGCCGCCCCGCGGCCCCTTAAATCAAAAACGGCGCCCGGAGGCGCCGTTTTCGCATTTTCTGCTGGACTCGCCGCTTAGTGCGCAGTCAGGCCCGAACCTTCTTCATCGGCCTTGCCATCGGTAGCCGCAATCTTGGCCGCAGCCTCGTCCCATTCGATCGGCTCGGGCTTGCGCACCAGAGCCTTGGCAAGCACCTCGTCCATCCGGGAGACCGGAATGATCTCGAGGTGCTTCTTGATGGTCTCGGAGATCTCCACCAAGTCCTTGGCGTTCTCCTCCGGGATCAGCACCGTCTTGATGCCGCCGCGCGCGGCGGCCAGCAACTTCTCCTTGAGACCGCCGATCGGCAGCACGCGGCCGCGCAGCGTGATCTCGCCGGTCATGGCGACATCCTTGCGCACCGGAATGCCGGTCATCACCGAGACGATGGCCGTGACCATCGCCACGCCGGCCGACGGACCATCCTTCGGCGTCGCGCCTTCCGGCACGTGCACGTGGATGTCCTTGCGGTCGAACAGCGGCGGCTCGATGCCGAAGGCGACCGCACGGGAGCGGACGTAGGACGCCGCCGCCGAGATCGACTCCTTCATCACGTCACGCAAGTTGCCGGTGACGGTCATACGACCCTTGCCCGACATCGACGTGCCTTCGATGGTGAGCAGCTCGCCGCCCACATCCGTCCACGCCAGACCGGTGACCACGCCGACCAGATCGTCCGCCTCGACCTCACCGAAGCGATACTTCGGCACGCCAAGATAGTCCGACAGGTTCTTCGCGGTGACGGCGATCGACTTCTTCTTCGAGGTCATGATCTCCTTGACCGCCTTACGCACGAGCGTCGACAGCTCTCGCTCAAGGCTGCGCACGCCCGCTTCGCGGGTGTAGCGCCGGATCATCAAGAGCAGACCTTCGTCGTCGATCGTCCATTCCGCAGGCGACAGGCCGTGCTTGGCGACCGCGTGCGGGATCAGATGCTTGCGCGCGATCTCGACCTTCTCATCCTCCGTGTAACCGGCGATGCGGATGATCTCCATGCGGTCCATCAGCGGGCCGGGAATGTTCAGCGTGTTGGCCGTGGTGATGAACATCACGTTCGACAGATCGTAATCGACCTCGAGATAGTGGTCGTTGAACGTCGAGTTCTGCTCCGGATCGAGCACCTCGAGCAGTGCCGAGGACGGATCGCCGCGGAAATCGGAACCCATCTTGTCGATCTCGTCGAGCAGGAACAGCGGGTTCGACGTCTTCGCCTTCCGCATCGACTGGATGACCTTGCCGGGCATCGAGCCGATATAGGTGCGGCGGTGACCGCGGATTTCGGCCTCGTCACGCACGCCGCCGAGCGACACGCGCACGAACTCGCGGCCGGTCGCCTTGGCGATCGACTTGCCGAGCGAGGTCTTGCCGACGCCTGGAGGCCCGACGAGACACAGGATCGGACCGGTCAGCTTGTTGGCGCGCTGCTGCACGGCCAGATACTCGACGATGCGTTCCTTGACCTTCTCGAGGCCGTAGTGATCGGCATCGAGGATGGTCTCGGCGGCGGTGAGATCCTTCTTGACCTTGCTCTTCTTGCCCCACGGGATCGAGAGCAGCCAGTCGAGATAGTTGCGCACGACCGTCGCCTCGGCGGACATCGGAGACATCTGCCGCAGCTTCTTGAGTTCGTGCGTCGCCTTCTCGCGAGCTTCCTTCGAGAGCTTGGTCTTCTTGATCTTGTCTTCCAGTTCGGCGAGCTCGTCGCGACCTTCCTCGTCGCCAAGCTCCTTCTGGATCGCCTTCATCTGTTCGTTGAGGTAGTACTCGCGCTGCGTCTTCTCCATCTGCCGCTTGACGCGGGTACGGATGCGCTTTTCCACCTGCAGCACCGAGATTTCGCTCTCCATCAGGCCGAGCACCTTCTCCAGGCGCGCGGTGACGGACGGCGTCTCCAGGATGTCCTGCTTGTCCGGAATCTTGACGGCGAGATGCGAAGCCACAGTGTCGGCGAGCTTGGCGTAATCCTCGATCTGCTGGATCACGCCGACGACTTCCGGCGACACCTTCTTGTTGAGCTTCACATAGTTCTCGAACTCGGTGACGACCGAACGCGCCATGGCTTCCGCCTCGACGCGCTCGCCGAGGTCGTCGGCAATCGCGGTCGCGTCGGCTTCGTAGTAGTCGGCACGGTCGGTGTACTTGGAAACCTTGGCGCGCGTCGCGCCCTCGACCAGCACCTTCACGGTGCCGTCGGGCAGCTTCAGGAGCTGCAGCACGCTCGCCAGCGTACCGACCTCGAAAATCGAGTCGGTTGCCGGATCGTCGTCGGACGCGTTCTTCTGCGTCGCCAGCAGAATGAAGGTGTCGGAGCGCATCACCTCTTCCAGCGCCTTGATCGACTTTTCGCGGCCGACGAAGAGCGGAACGATCATGTGCGGAAACACCACGATGTCGCGCAACGGCAGCACCGGATAGGAGCGGCTTTCGCCAGGCTGCAGCGTGGGTCGTGGCTTGTTGGTCATGGTCTTCCAGTCCTTTTTGTTGTGCCCCTGATCCGAGGACCCGCTTCAAGCGGCATCGCAAGATCAGTGCCGGTCAGGATGGGGAACGTTGGATGCGCGCTTCCTGTTTCGCGGTCCACCCGAAGGCTTTCGGGTAATCATCCAAGTCGCAGATCAAGTCGCAAGTTCGGTCGAATAACGACGAAGATTGGTACGCCGGTTCTCGGACAGCACTATACGTAGGATGACGGCCACCCCGCCGCAAGTAACGCCCGAAACTCCAGTTAAGATGACACTACGCGGGATCAGGACACCACAAACAGCGTCGATTCGGCGACGAAATCGCGCCGGAAAAGCCGTTATCCAGCCACGCTCGGAAGGCTGGTCCGGTATCCGACAAAGGGCTAGCCGGTCGGGGCCAACCGGTCGCGGCCGGCGCCCAAAGCGGGCGCCGGTGGAACTTCCGTGCCGGTCCTGACGTCAGGCGCTGGCCGATCCCTGGTCGGCGGTGCGGTCGCTGCGGTCGGCGTAGATGTAAAGCGGCCGGGCGGTACCGTCGACCACCTCCTTGGAGATCACGACCTCCTCGACGCCTTCCAGCGACGGCAGGTCGAACATGGTGTCGAGCAGGATGCCCTCCATGATCGAGCGCAGGCCGCGCGCGCCGGTCTTGCGCTCGATCGCCTTGCGGGCGATGGCGCCGAGCGCCTCCTCGGCGAGCGTTAGATCAATCTGCTCCATTTCGAACAGCCGCTGGTACTGCTTGACCAGCGCGTTCTTCGGCTCGACCAGGATCTTTTTGAGCGAAGCCTCGTCGAGGTCCTCCAGGGTTGCGACGACCGGCAGACGGCCGACGAACTCGGGAATGAGACCATACTTGAGCAGATCTTCCGGCTCGACCTCGCGGAAGATCTCGCCCTGGCGGCGGTCTTCCGGCGCAGTGACCTTGGCACCGAAGCCGATCGAGGTCGACTTGCCGCGGCCGGAGATGATCTTGTCGAGGCCGGAGAAAGCGCCGCCGCAAATGAAGAGAATGTTGGTCGTATCTACCTGCAGGAACTCCTGCTGCGGATGCTTGCGGCCGCCCTGCGGTGGCACCGACGCAACGGTGCCTTCCATGATCTTGAGCAGAGCCTGCTGGACGCCCTCACCCGACACATCGCGCGTGATCGAGGGGTTGTCGGACTTGCGGCTGATCTTGTCGATTTCGTCGATATAGACGATGCCGCGCTGGGCGCGCTCAACGTTGTAATCGGCGGCCTGCAACAGCTTGAGGATGATGTTTTCGACGTCCTCGCCGACATAGCCGGCTTCGGTCAACGTCGTCGCGTCCGCCATTGTGAACGGCACGTCGAGGATGCGCGCCAAAGTCTGAGCCAGCAGCGTCTTGCCCGAGCCGGTCGGACCGATCAGCAGGATGTTCGACTTCGCGAGTTCGACGTCCTGGTGCTTGGTCTGGTGATTGAGGCGCTTGTAGTGATTGTGCACGGCGACCGACAGCACGCGTTTGGCGTGGAACTGGCCGATCACGTAATCGTCGAGGACCTTGCAGATTTCCTTCGGCGTCGGGATGCCGTCGCGCGACTTCACCAGCGAGGACTTGTTCTCCTCACGGATGATGTCCATGCAAAGTTCGACGCATTCATCGCAGATGAACACGGTTGGGCCGGCAATCAGTTTCCTGACTTCGTGCTGGCTCTTGCCGCAGAACGAGCAATACAGGGTGTTCTTCGAATCGGTGCCGCCGACTTTGCTCATTCCGTTCTCCGTATCACTCTTCCGTATACGCGACCTAAGACAGCCCGATCTTTAAAAGCAGCCTGGTCTCGTATCGTTCACTGGCGCCGCCCCCGCCGTGAGGCAGATCAATCGTCTGCCCTACTACCGAAGCAAATTCCGCGCCGGAAATTAAGGCCCGGCAACCCGCTCATTTCGGGAGGCCGCTCCCGACTACACTCCCACACCCCGAGCGAAGCATGCTACGGGCAGGATGATCAAGAATGTATTAACGATAACAATGGCCGTTTTTGTCCACAAAACGGGCCGAAATTACCGCTGTCTGCGGGCCGCCGAAGGCCCGGTCGCGCATCTTGTCGCGGGGAACTTTCGCCACCCGAAACAATCCAGGCCCGGGTCAAGCGGGCTTCACGGCCACGTCCTGCGGCCGCTTTTCGATGACCTTGTCCACGATACCGAAGTCGCGCGCCGCTTCCGCGGTGAGGAAGTAGTCGCGCTCCAGCGCGTCCTCGATCTTCTTCAGCGACTGGCCGGTATGGTGCACGTAAATCTCGTTGAGCCGCTTCTTCAGGTTCAAAATCTCCTGAGCGTGCAGCATGATATCGGTCGCCTGGCCCTGGAAGCCGCCGGACGGCTGATGCACCATGATGCGGGCGTTCGGAAGGGCAAAACGCATGTCCTTCTCGCCGGCGGCGAGCAGCAGCGACCCCATCGACGCGGCCTGGCCGATGCACAGGGTCGACACCGCCGGTCGGATGAACTGCATGGTGTCGTAGATCGCCATGCCCGACGTCACCACCCCGCCCGGCGAGTTGATGTACATCGAAATCTCTTTCTTCGGGTTCTCGGCCTCAAGGAACAGAAGCTGGGCGACGATCAGGGTCGACATGCCGTCCTCGATCGGTCCCGTAATGAAAATGATCCGTTCCTTCAGGAGCCGGGAGAAAATGTCGTAGGCCCGTTCGCCGCGGTTGGTCTGTTCGACCACCATCGGCACGAGGTTCATGTAGGTTTCGACCGGATCTTTCATAACGGCTCCAGGACGCGCATTGAGGCGCTTTGACGCGAATCGCAAGGGCTAGCTTAGCGGGTCGCCCTGCTTCGACGATCTATTTTCGGTTGCCCCGGAGCGCAAGGGCCGCTCCGAGGATGGTGACAGGTCTCTTAAGAAGAGTTGCAAACTGGGTTGGCGCGGCGCCTCAAAGACAGACCGCCCGGCGAGGCTATTCCCCACCGGGCGGCGTGTGTAACAGAAGCCGATTAAGCAATCGTGGAGAGACTGCGGCGGAAATCGTTAAGCCGCCTCTTCGTCTTCCTTCATCAGCTCTTCCTTGGAGACCTTCTTCTCGGTCACGTCGGCGAGCTCGAGCAGGAAGTCGACCACCTTCTCCTCGTAGATCGGTGCGCGCAGTGAGGCGAGAGCTTCCGGGTTCTGGCGGTAGTAATCCCACACGCGCTGTTCCTGGCCGGCGAACTGGCGGGCGCGCTCGGCAACCGCGCGCGACAGCTCCTCGTCGCCGACTGTGATCTTGTTCTTGTCGCCGATCTCGGCGAGCACGAGGCCGAGGCGCACGCGGCGATCAGCAATGCCGCGATACTCTTCCCTGGCCTTCTCTTCCGTCGTGTTCTCGTCCTCGAAGGTCTTGTTCTCCGCCTTCAGCTCCTCCGTCACCGAGGCCCAGACGCGATTGAATTCTTCTTCGGCGAGCGTCGGCGGCAGGTCGAACTTGTGCATCTTGTCGAGCGCGTCGAGCAGCGCGCGCTTCACTTTCTGACGCGACATGCGCTGGTAGTCGCGGCCAATCTGTTCCTTCACCGCGTCGCGCAGCTTGGCGAGCGATTCAAGGCCGAGCTGCTTGGCGAATTCGTCATCGACGGTGACGGTGCCGGGGGCTTCGATCTTCTTGGCCGTGACAGCGAACTCGGCGGCCTTGCCGGCGAGTTCGGCATTGGCGTAAGCGGCCGGGAACGTCGCCTTCACGGTGCGGTTCTCGCCGGCGGCGATGCCGATGAGTTGCTCCTCAAAGCCCGGAATGAAGGTGCCGGAGCCGATATCAACAGCAATGTCCTGACCGGTGCCGCCCTGGAAGGCGACGCCGTCGATGGTGCCGACGAAGTCAATGGTGACGCGGTCGCCGCTCGCGGCCTTGGCGCCCTCACCTTTGTCGGCGAACGGGGTGTTCTGCTTGGCGATGCGGCCGAGCGCCTCATCGATCTCCGCTTCCGCAACTTCGGCCACCGGCTTCTCGAGCTTGATGGTCTTGAAGTCGCCGAGCTTGATCTCGGGCACGATTTCGATGCCGACCGTATAGTTGAGATCGGCCGAACCGCTGATCAGCTTCTCGACATCGGCTTCCTCGGTCGGCAGCGTGACCTTCGGATCAGCGGCCAGCTTGAAATTGTTGTCGGTCACGATCTTCTGGTTGGCGTCGCGCACCGAAGCCTCGATGACCTCGGCCATCGCCGAGCGGCCATACATCTTCTTGATATGCGAGACCGGTACCTTGCCCGGACGGAAGCCGTTGAGCTTGATCTTGTCCTTGAGTTCGGCGATGCGGGCATCGACCTTGCTGGCGAGCTCGGCGACCGGAATGCTGACGCTGTATTCGCGCTTGAGGCCTTCGGAAAGTGTCTCAGTAACCTGCATGATCTCACTTGCTTCTCGTTACGCGCGCCACCGCCCACAAGGACCGTTTCGCACCGTGGTGTCCTGAATTGCGGGACCGTTCCCGCATTTCGTACGCAAACCCATAAACCTTTGTCTGGTGCGGGCGGAGGGACTCGAACCCCCACGACTTTCGCCACTGGAACCTAAATCCAGCGCGTCTACCAATTCCGCCACGCCCGCAAAGGGCCTTCAAATCTTGTCTGCCCGCGACGGGCGGACATAACGCCTCATCCGGGCAAGGGCAAGGCGATAAAGCGCCGCCTCCGCTCGGAACGAGCCAAAGCCATCTAAATACCAACTTATTTCTGTTATTTATGTCCGGTTTGCGGTGGCTCAAGTTCGGCCCGGTATCGAGGGCCTATCATTGTAACAAAGCGCACATAGGAGGCGTCCATGACCTTCCGCCCGACGACCCTATCCCGCCGGCGTGTAATCGCCGGACTGGGAGCCAGCGCAACGCTGATTGTCCTGCCGCCCTCTGTGGCTGTTGCGCAGCCGGCCGGAGACGACGGCTTCCGCGTGCTGCGCGCCAAAGCCGGGACGGCGCACTTGCGCGGCCCGGCTGCGCGGCCGACCCGGATTTGGGGCTATGACGGGTTGTCACCCGGGCCAATCCTGCGAGTGAAGCAAGGCGAGGAACTGAAGGTCCGTCTCGTCAATGAGCTCGACCAGACGACCGCGATTCACTGGCATGGCCTTCGTATCGACAATGCGATGGACGGCGTGCCGCACCTGACACAGCGTCCAGTCGCGCCGGGCGAGAGTTTCGATTATCGCTTTACGCCGCCCGATGCGGGCACCTTCTGGTACCACACTCACTTCTTGTCATCCGAGCAGCTCGAGCGCGGCCTGTACGGCGCGCTGATCGTCGACGAAACAACGCCCGTCAATGTCGACCGCGACATGACGCTGGTGCTCGACGACTGGCGGCTGACCGCCAACGGCGACATCGACCCGAGCTTCGGCAACATGCACGACGCCATGATGGAAGGGCGGCTGGGGCAATACGCCACGATCAACAGCCAGGACGAATTCGAGATCAAGCTACGCACCAACGAACGTATGCGCCTGCGCCTCATCAACGCCGCCAATGCCCGCATTTTCCGCCTTCGCATCACGGATCACGAAACGCGCGTGATGGCGGTGGATGGCCAGCCATGCCCGCCGGAAGTGATCGCGGATGGCTGGCTGCGCCTTGGTCCGGGCGCGCGCACCGATCTGTTCCTGGACGCCACACTCAAATCCGGCGCGACCGCGCGCATCGTTATCGACAATGGCCGCGGCGGCGAATTCGCCCTCGGTACGCTTGCCTACGACAATAGCGCGCCGCTGCGCGAGGCGCCGCTGCCGGCGCCGGACGCACTGCCGGCCAATCCGCTGCCGACCCAAATCGATCTGAAGTCCGCGCTCACGATCGACATTCCGCTCGACGGCGGCATGGGCATGATGATGGGGGGCGGCATGATGGGAGGCATGGGAGGTGGAATGGGCGGCGGCATGCGCGGCGCCATGGGACCCGGCCGCTTTAATGGCTTTGGCCTGCCATCGCAGGAACGTCTCTGGGCGCTCGCCAGTATCTCATCGAGTGGACATGACGGCCCGCCGCTGTTCCGCGTCGCGCGCGGCCGCACCGTCATGCTCGATTTCGTGAACCGAAGCCTGATGCCGCACGCCATGCACGTCCACGGTCATCATTTCCGGCAAATATCGAATGGCGGCATGACGCCCTATTGGCTGGACACGGTCATCGTCGACCCCGAGCGCAGCGAGCGTGTCGCTTTCGTCGCCGACAACCCCGGCAAGTGGATGCTGCACTGTCACATGATCGAACATATGGCGACCGGCATGGCCGCCTGGTTCGAGGTGACCTGAGCGATCTACCGCAGGCCCTCGACCAGCCGCCGGTAGACCGCCGGGAGCGCCTCCGGCAGGTCCTCGGCGATCAAACCGGGACCAAAGGCCGCGGCCGCTTCGCCATGGAGCCAGGCGGCCGCGCTGGCCGCCTCGAAGCCGGCCATGCCTTGGGCCAGCAAACCGGCAATCATGCCGGCGAGAACATCGCCGGCGCCGGCGGTAGCGAGGTAAGGCGGCGCGTTGTTGGCAATCGATGCCCGGCCGTCCGGCGCCGCCACCACGGTATCCGGCCCCTTAAAAAGCAGGACGGCACCACTGGCGCGCGCGGCGGCCCGCGCCATTTCAAGTTTTGAATTAACTTTAGAATTATCAATTATTTTATTGAATATTCTAGCAAACTCACCGCTGTGAGGGGTGAGCACAGTGTTCGCCACGCCCGCCTTGATGGCTGCAAACAAAGGTTCCGGATCGCCGGCAAAACTGGTCAGCGCGTCGGCGTCCAACACCACGCCCGCCTTACTTCGCAGTGTAGCGGTAACTTGTTGCCGCATCGTTTCGCCGACGCCGCCTCCCGGTCCCAGCACCACGGCGTTCCGCCGCGGATCGCCCAGGAATTCGGCCAGTTCCGCCACGCCGTCGACCGGCCGCACCATGATGGCGAGATTGCTCGCCGCGTTGACTGCGAGCGCCTCGCGGGGGCTGGCGATGGTCACGAGCCCTGCCCCAGCCCGTAGCGCCCCGCGCGCCGCCAGCCGCGCGGCGCCGGTGGTCGACAGGCCGCCGGAGACCACGACGGCGTGGCCGCGGCTGTATTTGTGACCATCGATGCGCGGGCGCGGAAATGCCGCACCCCAGAGCCCCGGCCCGTTGGCGAAGGTCCTGGGCTGGACTGCGTCGAGCACGCTCGGCGCAATGCCGATATCGGCGACTGTGACCGGCCCGCAATGCAGACGGCCAGGGAACAGCAGATGTCCCGGCTTGCGCCGGAAGAAGGTCACGGTCTGCGTCGCCTTGACGGCCAGACCCATCACCGCGCCCGTCGCACCATTGATGCCGCTCGGCAGGTCGACGGCGATGATGGGCTTGCCGCTGGCGTTCATCGCCTCGATCATCGCCCGCGCGGCGCCTTCCACCGGACGATCGAGCCCGGCACCGAACAGGGCGTCGATGATGATGTCGCAGTCGTTGAGTGCATCCGGTGACGCAGCCTCCACCGGTCCGCGCCAGCGCTCGAACGCGGCGCGCGCGTCGCCCTTGAGACGATCCGGATCGCCGACCAGAACGACCTTCGCGTTATGGCCGCGCTCGGCCAGCAATCGCGCCGCGACGAAGCCATCACCGCCATTGTTGCCTGGCCCGGCAACAACCGTGACGCGTCCTTGCGGCATCAGCGCCGCCGTTGCATCGGCGGCCGCCGCGCCGGCATTCTCCATCAAGGTCAGCCCCGGCGTGCCGCCAGCAATTGTGAGCCGGTCGGCCTGCGCCATCTCGTCGGGTGTGAGCAGTTCGTTCATGCCCTCGACACTATCCGTCGTGAATATGACCGACAATTCGGCGGCGACGCATCGCCTCCCGTCATCGCCAAGCTGCTGCACTGCAATGGTCTTTCTTACCTATGGCCATTTTGTAATCACGATGCTTAATTGCGAGGCAGTAAATCTTAGGCAGACACCCGGCTGAACCTGACACGAAGCAGCAAGCCCTTGCTGTAGAATGAAAATCGGGTGCCACCCGATTTGGCACAGGACCTGCAAACATCAGCGCGGCCAGACGTCAGCGCGGCACATTCAGTTGGGCTGCCGGCCGGATGAAGGCTTCGGAACGAAAAGCTCCGGACAATCAAGACCCGGAGTTCATTGGAAGAGAGACAAGCGGATGAAGAAAATCGAGGCCATCATCAAGCCGTTCAAGCTCGACGAAGTGAAAGAAGCGTTGCAGGAAGTCGGTCTGCAAGGCATTACGGTCACGGAAGCCAAGGGTTTCGGCCGCCAGAAGGGCCATACCGAACTGTACCGCGGCGCAGAATACGTTGTCGATTTCCTGCCGAAGGTGAAGATCGAGATCGTCCTGGGCGACGACATGGTGGACAAGGCGGTGGACGCCATCCGCCGCGCTGCCCAAACCGGTCGCATCGGCGACGGCAAGATTTTCGTCTCCAATATCGAGGAAGCGATCCGCATCAGAACCGGTGAATCCGGTATCGACGCGATCTAATCCGCTATTGACGCCATCTGGCGCTTGGCCAAATGTCCCGGTCTGATCGACCCATTCCAGCCAGGGGGAAATGCTACCGATGACGACAGCCAAGAACGTCATGAAGATGATCAAGGACAACGACGTCAAATACGTCGATTTCCGCTTCACCGATCCGCGCGGCAAGTGGCAGCACGTCACTTTCGACGTGTCGATGATCGAGGAAGACACCTTCGTTGAAGGCCAGATGTTCGACGGCTCGTCGATCGCCGGCTGGAAGGCGATCAATGAATCCGACATGAACCTGATGCCGGACCCGGCCACGGCCTGCATCGATCCGTTCTTCGCCGAGACCACCCTCGTCCTGGTGTGCGACGTGCTCGAGCCGACGACGGGCGAGCCCTACAACCGCGATCCGCGCGGCATCGCCAAGAAGGCCGAAGCGCTGGTGAAGTCACAGGGCCTCGGCGACACTATCTTCTTCGGCCCCGAAGCCGAGTTCTTCGTGTTCGACGACGTCAAGTACAAGGCCGATCCCTACAACACCGGCTTCAAGCTCGACTCGATCGAACTGCCGACCAACTCCGACACCGATTACGAAGGCGGCAATCTCGGCCACCGCATCGGCATCAAGAAGGGCTACTTCCCGGTGCCGCCGCAGGACTCGGCGCAGGACATGCGCTCTGAAATGCTCGGTGCCATGGCGCGCATGGGCGCCAAGGTCGAGAAGCACCACCACGAAGTGGCCTCGGCCCAGCACGAACTCGGCCTCAAGTTCGCGCCGATGACCTACATGGCCGACCACATGCAGATTTATAAATACTGCATCCAGCAGGTCGCCCAGATCTACGGCAAGTCGGCGACCTTCATGCCGAAGCCGATCTACGGCGACAACGGCTCGGGCATGCACTGCCACCAGTCGATCTGGAAGGACGGCAAGCCGATGTTCGCCGGCGACAAGTATGCCGGCCTCTCGGATATGTGCCTGTCCTACATCGCCGGCGTCATCAAGCACGCCAAGGCGGTGAACGCCTTCACCAACCCGACCACCAACTCCTACAAGCGTCTGGTGCCGGGCTTCGAAGCGCCGGTGCTGCTCGCCTACTCGGCGCGCAACCGCTCGGCCTCGTGCCGCATCCCCTACACCGAGAGCCCGAAGGCCAAGCGCGTCGAAGTGCGCTTCCCCGATCCGCTGGCCAATCCGTATCTGTGCTTCTCGGCGCTGCTGATGGCCGGCCTCGACGGCATCAAGAACAAGCTCCACCCCGGCGATGCCATGGACAAGGATCTCTACGACCTGCCGAAGGCCGAGCTGAAGCAGATCCCGACCGTCTGCGGCTCGCTGCGTGAGGCGCTCGAGAGCCTCGACAAGGACCGCGACTTCCTCAAGGCGGGCGGCGTGTTCGATGACGACTTCATCGACGCCTATATCGAACTGAAGATGACCGAGGTCATCCGCTTCGAGCACACGCCGCACCCGGTCGAGTTCGAGATGTACTATTCGGCGTAAGCCGATCGGTTCGCCGGCGACGACCGGCATCGCAATACCGGACGCCTCGTTGAAGCGAGGCGCCTTGAAATCAAACAACAAGTCCTCGCCATCAGGTCATCGCCGTGGCGGGGACTTTTTGATTCCACGGCGGAGAAGAACATTCGCCGCACGAACCGCGCGGGACATCGCGTTATCTCTTTCGGCGCTCGTTGCGGCACGGAACTTCTTATTTATCGCCGGGCCGTTGACGGATGGCGGGGTCTGTGGCGATCTCACATCCGGTAGCACTAATTGAGCGGAACTTGTCGCCGGCCCGCTACCCCGGTGCAACGAGCCCCAGATGCCTTTGAACGCTCAGCGAATGCTCTGTTGTTGCGGCTGTCACGCCGTCACCTGCGCTTAAAGGCTTTGGCGAGCCGGCAGGCTCCGCACTGATCCTCAATTCAGCGTTGCAGACTGGCGGCTCGCCGGACCGAACCCCCGTCTCTCCAAATTCAAATTCCCAGGCTTTTCGGAATCTCCATGAGCACGACTTCTGACTTATCGGGTAACCTGCTCCGTCCAACCGCCTTGCGCGGCTCCCTGACTGACTTCTTTGCAGGTATATCCGCCGTGAACGACACCACCGCGCCGACCGTAGGGGCGCACCAAGGCGCCCTCGCCGGCGAACTCATCAAGTTCGATCGCGTTCGCAAGACATTCCCGGCGCGCGGCAGCGCGACCGAGGTGGGCGCTCTGCATGACGTCTCGCTGACCGTCCGTGCCGGGTCGATCATGGGCGTCATTGGCCGCAGCGGCGCCGGCAAGTCGACCTTGATCCGTCTGGTCAACGGCCTCGACAAACCAACGAGTGGTCATGTGCTGTTCGATGGTGTCGATGTCGGGAGCCTCACCGGCGGCGCGCTTCGGCAAACCCAGCGCCAGATCGGCATGATCTTCCAGCACTTCAACCTGCTGTCGTCGCGTACGGCGTTCGACAACGTTGCCCTGCCTCTCGAAATAGCCGGCGTCGATCGCGCGACCATCGGCAAACGCGTCAACTCGCTGCTGGAACTCGTGGGGCTGGCCGACAAGCGCGACCGCTATCCGAGCGAATTGTCCGGCGGTCAGAAACAGCGCGTCGGCATTGCGCGCGCGCTGGCGACCGAACCGAAAGCACTCCTGTCCGACGAGGCCACCTCGGCGCTCGACCCGGAGACCACCCGCTCCATTCTCGACCTGCTCAAAACCGTCAACCGCGAGTTGGGGCTCACCATCCTTCTCATTACGCATGAAATGTCGGTGGTGCGCGAAATCGCCGACGAAGTCGTGGTTCTCGACCATGGCCGCGTCGTCGAGCACGGCCATGTCTATGACGTCTTCACCCAGCCGCAACACGCGGTGACACGCTCGTTCTTCGCCAATGACGCCGGACGCCAGTTGCCGGCCGATATCAGCGCGCGGCTCCAACCGACGGCAACTCCGGGCGGTAAGGCTATCATTCGCATCGTGTTCCGAGCCGCGTCGGCCGACGACGCCGTGTTGTCGAAGCTGGCGCGCGATCTCGGTGTCGACGTCAACATCATGAGCGCGACGGTGGATACTTTGGCAGGAAAGCCATTCGGCTGGTTCATCGCCAGTATCAACGGCAACAGACCGGCGGAAGAAATCGTTTCCTACCTCTCCCAGTACGGCGTCAGCGCGGAGGTGCTCGGTCATGTCGCCTGAAATCATCCGCCTGATCCTCAATGCGTCAATCGACACGCTTTACATGGTGGCGCTGGCGCTCAGCTTCGGCACGTTGATCGGCTTGCCGCTCGGCATCTTCCTCGCGACCGGCGGCAAGGGGGAACTGCTCGCGCTCCCGGCAGCGAAGACGGTCCTCGGCTTCATTGCCAACGCGACGCGATCGACGCCATTCATCATCCTTGTCGTCGCCATCATCCCGTTCACACGGCTGGTCGCCGGCACCTCGATCGGCACCACCGCGGCGATCGTACCGCTGACCATCGCCGCCATTCCCTTCATCGCGCGCCTGATCGAGGGAGCGATCCGCGAAGTCGATTACGGCCTGGTCGAAGCGGCACGCGCCATGGGCGCGACGCCGCTTCAGATCGTGCGCAAGGTGCTCATTCCCGAAGCCTTGCCCGGCATCGCGCTCGGGCTCACATTGGCGGCCGTCAATCTCATCGGTTTTTCGGCCATCGTCGGCGTGGTGGGTGGCGGCGGCCTTGGCGATCTCGGCATCCGTTACGGCTACCAACGCTTCATGCCGGAGGTGATGGCGGTCGTGGTCGTCGTCCTCATCGTTCTGGTGCAGGGCGTGCAATCCTTCGGCGACCGCCTGTCGCGCCGGCTCAATAAACGCCTTCGTCACTCGTCCTGAACATTCAAAGGAGAACTCGCATGTCCTTACGTCTCATCCTGTCCGCTGCCATCGCGGCGGCCATCGGCACCAGCGCCGCGCAAGCCGAAACCATCAAGATCGGCGTCACCCCCGGGCCGCACGCCCAGGTGCTCGAAGTCGTCAAGCCGATCGCCGCCAAGAAGGGCCTCGATATCCAGATCATCGAATTCTCGGATTACGTCATTCCGAACACCGCGCTCGACGCCGGCGAAATCCAGGCGAATTCGTTCCAGCACCAACCTTATCTGGACAACCAGAAGAAGGACCGCGGTTTCAAGATCGAGAGCGTCGCCACCACGTTGAACTTCCCGCTCGGCATCTATTCCAAGAAGCACAAGTCGTTTGCCAATGTGCCGGCTGGCGGCACCATCGCGATCCAAAACGATCCGACCAATGGCGGCCGCTCGCTGCTGTTGCTGCAGGCCAATGGCATCATCAAAGTGAAACCCGAGGCCGGCCTCAAGCCGAGCGTCGCCGACATCATCGACAATCCGAAAAAATTGAAGATCATCGAAGTCGAGGCCGCGCAGGCGCCGCGCTCGCTTGACGACGTCGATGCCGCGTCGGTCAACACCAATTACGCGACCCAAGCCGGGCTGACACTCAACGACGCCATCCTCAAGGAAGACGCCAAGGGCCCCTATGTGAACGTGATCGCGGTGCGTTCGGTCGACAAGGACAAGCCGTGGGTCAAGACCTTGGTCGAATCCTATCACACCCGGGAAGTAAAGGCGTTCGTGCAGGACAAGTTCAAGGGGGCGGTGCTGCCTAGCTGGTGATCCCGAACAGGCCGAGTTCACCAATCCGCCGGCCGGTCACGGCCGGCGGTGATTTTTCCGCACACCCGGTACGGTCCCTGTCACGGATAGGTCATTTGCGCTCCTTAGATTGGTTCGCAACCAGGGAAACCGGAGGCGGATATGAGCGAAACAATGCTGACGCGCGCGCAGGCTTTTGAAGAAGCCGAGAATGCCGGCAGCAATCCGAGCGGCAATCCCAGCATCGGCGATATCATCGCCGCTCGCTATCACCGCCGAGATGTTCTGAAAGGCGCGCTCGGCGTGGCGGCCATCGCCGCGACCGTCAGCCCGCTCGCGCTTGCCGCCTCCCAGAAAGCTCATGCCGCCGTTGCCGGCTTCAAATTCAAGGAGGTCGCGGCCGGCGTCGACGAGCGTCATCATCTCGCCGAAGGCTATGACGCCGACATCCTGATCCGCTGGGGCGATGCCGTGTTGCCCGGCGCGCCGGCTTTCGATCCGGCGCAACAGAGCGCCGCCGCCCAAAAGCAGCAGTTCGGCTACAACAACGATTACATCGGCTATCTGCCGATGCCGGGCGCTGCCAATTCGTCCGCGCACGGGTTGCTGGTCGTCAATCACGAATACACCAACGAAGAGCTGATGTTCTCCGGCGTCGGCCGGCAGGACGTCAAGGAGAACCCGTTCGCCAAAATGACAAAGGAGCTCGTCGATATCGAGAAGGCCGCGCATGGCGGCGCGGTGCTCGAGATCAGGCGCGAGGGCGGTAAGTGGTCGGTGGTGTCGAACTCGAAATATGCCCGCCGCATCAACGCCGACACGCCGATCGAAATTTCTGGCCCGGCCGCCGGGAGCGACCGCCTGAAGACCAAGGCCGATCCGACCGGCCGTAGAGTCCTCGGCATGGTCAATAATTGCGCCGGTGGCGTCACGCCGTGGGGCACGTGGCTGTCCTGCGAGGAAAACATCAACGGCTATTTCTGGGGCAAACTTGCCGACGATCATCCGGAAGCCCGCGGCTTCAAGCGCATGGGGATTCCGGGCAACGCCTATGCCTGGGGCAAGTTCGAGGATCGCTTCGACATCGCAAAAGAGCCGAACGAAGCCAACCGCTTTGGCTGGGTGGTCGAGATCGACCCGTTCGATCCGGCATCTACGCCGAAGAAGCGCACCGCCATGGGCCGCTTCAAGCACGAAGGCGCCGCCGGCATCACCAACAAAGATGGCCGTTACGTCGTCTACCAGGGCGACGACGAACGCTTCGACTATGTCTACAAGTTCGTCACGCAGGCCGCCGTCAGCACCGACCGCGCCGCCAACCGCGACATCCTCGATAGCGGTACGCTCTATGTCGCCAAATACAACGCCGACGGCAGCGGCGAATGGATGCCGCTTACGCACGGCCAGGGTCCGCTCACGGCCGCGAACGGCTTCAAGGACCAGGCCGATGTGCTGATCGAGGCGCGCCGCGCCTCGGACCTGCTCGGCGCCACCAAGATGGACCGGCCTGAGGATGCCGAGGTCAATCCGGTGACGCAGAAGGTCTACGTCATGTTGACCAACAACACCCGGCGCAAGCCCGATCAGGTCGATGCCGCCAATCCGCGCGCCGACAACAAGTTCGGCCACATCATCGAAATGACGCCGGCCGATAACGACCACGCCGCGACAAAGTTCACCTGGGAGATTCTGGTCAAGTGCGGCGATCCGTCGGTCGCGGAGGTCGGCGCCACGTTCTCGTCGGCGACGACCAAGGATGGCTGGTTCGGCATGCCGGACAATTGCGCCGTCGACGCCGACGGCCGGCTATGGATTTCGACCGACGGTAATTCCGACAAGGCTACCGGCCGCGCCGATGGCATCTGGGCGCTGGAGACCGCGGGCGAAGCCCGCGCCACCTCGAAGCTGTTCTTCCGCTGCCCCGCGGGCGCCGAAATGTGCGGGCCGATGTTCACCCCCGATCTCGAGACCCTGTTCGTCGCCGTCCAGCACCCCGGTGACGACGGGCCGCAGTGGAAGGCCTTCGGCCGCGCCTCGACCTTCGACGATCCATCGACGCGCTGGCCGGACTTCAAGCCCGGCGTGCCGCCCCGCCCCTCGGTGGTCGTGATCACACGCCAAGGCGGCGGCAAGATTGCGGGCTAACGGGGAGTGCGCCGCGCCCCTTGCGCCGGCCCCCGCCGTCCGATCTAACATCGCCGCTTGTCATGATCCTGCCGGGTCGGATGGAAGCGAGTTAGAGACGTGCCCGACCTGAAAAGTGTCGTCGGCGAGATCGCCGACGAGATGAAGCAGCGCCCCGACCGTGGCGAGGTGGCGCATTACATTCCCGAACTGGCCAATGTCGATCCGAAGCATTTCGGGATCGCCGTTGTGGGTGTCGATGGCTCGAACGCGACCGGCGGCGATTTCGACCTGCCGTTTTCGATCCAGAGCGTGTCCAAGGTGTTCACCCTGACGCTCGCGCTCGGCAAGGTCGGCGACCGGCTGTGGAGTCGCGTCGGCCGCGAGCCATCCGGCAGCGCCTTCAATTCGATCGTCCAGCTCGAATACGAGAAGGGAATCCCGCGCAATCCCTTCATCAATCCCGGTGCCATCGCCGTGACCGACCTGATCCTGTCCGGCCACCAGCCGCGCGAGGCCCTGGGCGAAATCCTGCGCTTCATCCGGTTCCTTGCCGGCGACCAGGCCATCGTCATCGACGAGAAGGTTGCCGCCTCCGAGCAGCGCACCGGTTTCCGCAATGCCGCGCTCGCCAACTACATGAAATCCTTCGGTGTCATCGACAACCCGGTGGAGATGACGCTCGGGGTCTACTTCCACCAATGCGCCATCGCCATGTCATGCCTGCAGCTCGCCAATGCGGGGCTGTTCCTGGCGATGTCAGGCCGCAATCCGATGACAGGCCATCAGGTCATTCAGGCCGAACGCGCTCGGCGCATCAACGCCGTGATGCTGACCTGCGGACATTACGATGGCTCGGGGGAGTTCGCCTACCGCGTCGGTCTGCCGGGCAAGAGCGGCGTCGGCGGCGGCATTCTGTGCATCGCGCCGGGCAAGGCCTCGATCGCGGTCTGGGCGCCGGGACTCGACGCCGCCGGCAATTCGCATTTGGGACGCGTGGCGCTGGAAGCGCTCACGAGGCGCATGGGCTGGTCGATCTTCGGCGCTTAGTGCCGCATAGCGTTTTCAGGCGAAGTGGATACCGGTTCGCGTGAAGAAAACGCGTCAGAAGAATCCGATCAGTTCTTCAGCGGCTCGGCGGCTTCGCGAATGGCTTCGTCGTGATACCAGCTGCTGCCGTAGCTGATGTTCGGCAGATCCGCGAAGCGGACCGCCTCGGGCGAGCGGCGCGGCGCCAGGCCGGCGCGGCCGCCCACGGGAAACTGGTAGATCGTCGCCGTCTCGCGTGGCGCGTTGGTCGGCATTGTGGTCTCTCCTCTGATAAGCGCTTCCCGGCGCTACGCTCAGAACGGGTTGTTCTCTGGAACAACGCAACAACTCACATAGGGTTCTATAGCAAAAAGTGAACTCCCATTGGGCAGACTGCCTTCAAAAAATCAGCATTTGCTCAACATTTGCGCAGACAATTGAGTGCCCGCGGTCGAGGCATAACACTGTCGGAACAACGGCTTCGTGCGCGGACACTGCCGCAACTTTGGCCTTCGGCACTGCAAACGCCTAACAAATCGGCGTATTTCACGACATTCCGATCGGTCGTTGGAGCGACGCGACTCTCGCACCGCGCCAGCCCATCACAGACTACCACTTGGCACATTTAATGCTTGTTAAAGAGCGGTCGTTGAGGCCGGGCGTGCCTTGACCGGCTGCCATTCGCCGTCCCGCGGCGAAGGCCGTAACAAGGCTCCTCACACTCACGGGCGCTTCTGGCGTCATCAGAATGAGAGATTCGCAATGACAAAGTACAAGCTCGAGTACATCTGGCTCGATGGCTACACGCCGGTCCCGAATCTGCGTGGCAAGACACAGATCAAGGAATTCTCGTCGTTCCCCTCGCTCGCCGAACTGCCGCTCTGGGGCTTTGACGGCTCCTCGACGATGCAGGCCGAAGGCCACTCGTCGGACTGCGTGCTCAAGCCGGTCGCGGTGTTCCCCGATGGCGCCCGCAAGAACGGCGTGCTGGTGATGTGCGAAGTCATGATGCCGGATGGCGTCACGCCGCATGCCTCGAACAAGCGCGCCACTATTCTCGACGACGCCGGCGCCTGGTTCGGCTTCGAGCAGGAATACTTCTTCTACAAGGACGGCCGTCCGCTCGGCTTCCCGGAGCACGGCTATCCGGCGCCGCAGGGCCCCTACTACACTGGCGTCGGCTACAAGAACGTCGGCTCGATCGCCCGCAAGATCGTCGAAGAGCACCTTGAGCTGTGCCTCGAGGCCGGCATCAACCACGAAGGCATCAACGCCGAAGTGGCCAAGGGCCAGTGGGAATTCCAGATCTTCGGCAAGGGCTCCAAGACTGCGGCCGACCAGATGTGGGTCGCCCGCTACCTGATGATGCGCCTGTGCGAGCAGTACGAGATCGACATCGAGTGGCACTGTAAGCCGCTCGGCGACACCGACTGGAACGGCTCCGGCATGCACGCCAACTTCTCGACCGAGTATATGCGCACGGTCGGCGGCAAGGCCTATTTCGAAGCCATGATGAAGGCTTTCGAAAAGAACTGGAAAGAGCACATCGACGTGTACGGCCCGGACAACGACAAGCGTCTGACCGGCAAGCACGAGACGGCGCCGTGGAACAAGTTCTCGTACGGCGTGGCCGATCGCGGCGCTTCGATCCGCGTGCCGCACTCCTTCGTGAAGGGTGATCTCTACCGCGGTTACCTCGAAGACCGCCGCCCGAACTCGCAAGGGGACCCCTACCAGATCGCGTCGCAGATCCTGAAGACCATCTCGGAAGTCCCGCTTCCGAAGTCGGCGGCCGCCTGAGGCTTCCGCGTTACCTCTAGAGTGTTTCCTCCCAAGACTTGGGCGCCCCCACCGGGGCGCCCTTTTTCTTGGCGCGGCGGCCTTTGACGCCGGCGGAACCGCGGCTAGATAGGCGGCATGAGCAAGCCGACCGCCAAAGCCCCCATCAGGCCCGCCGCCCAAAAGCCGTCCGGCCAAGAGAGCGACTGGACCCAACTCTGGCCCAGCGCCGACCCGCGCCAATCCGAGCCGCTCCTGAAGGCACTGCATATCCTGACGCGCGACGGGGCGCTGAACGCGGATTCGCGCCGCAAGCTCACCCAGGTGCTGCACCTCACCCAGCTTCTAAGGCCCGCCATCGAGGCAATGCTCGAGGAGAAGGATGACCCGATCCTTGCGGATTTAGGCGCCGGCAAATCGTATCTAGGCTTCATCCTCTACGACCTGCTGATCGGCCCGGCCGGCAAGGGCCGCGTGATCGGTGTCGAGACCCGCGACAAACTGGTCGAGACCTCGCGCGCGCTGGCCCAGCAATCCGGCTTCGACCGAATGGATTTCATCACCGCGCCGATCGCCGACGCCAACCTGCCCGGAGGCAAGGCCGACATGGTGACGGCGCTGCATGCCTGCGACACCGCCACCGACGACGCGATCCGCTTTGCCCTGCGCCACGAGGCCAAATGGGTGGCGCTGGTGCCGTGCTGCCAGGCCGAGGTCGCGCGTCTGCTCGACGGCCATCAAGGTCCGATGCGGCAACTGTGGCGGCATCCGATCCAGCGTCGTGAATTCGGTGCGCATCTGACCAATGTCATTCGCGGCCTGGTGCTGGAGGCGCATGGCTACAAGGTGCGCGTCACCGAATTCACCGGCCTTGAGCACACCATGAAGAACGAACTGATCCTCGCCGAGCGCCACCAGCGCTCGAATGCGCAGGCGCGTGGCGAGCTCTATCGTTTGATCGACCAGATCGGCGTCAGGCCGGCTTTGCTCGATGTAATGGCCGCGTGATGAGCGCAACGGGAGTCTACGGCACGCCGCCATCCGATCTCGCGGATGTGCCGCGTGACGCGACGCAGTTCTCGCCGCTGATGCCCGGCGCCGCTGGGCTGGACAAACAGCCCGCGGGCTCGCTCGACGCCATCACCCTGCTCGCGCCGCCCGGCACCATCGAGCGCCGCTATGCGCTGGCGCTCGCCTTGCGCGCCCTCAAGGGCGGCGCACCGCTCACGGCGCTGGCGCCGAACGATCGCGGCGGCACAAGGCTGCGGAAGGAGCTTGAAGCCTTCGGCCTTGAGGTCAACGAAATCTCGAAGCGCCATCACCGTATTGCGACGGCAACCAAGGTAACCGGCATAGACGACATCATTGCCCAAGTCATTGCAGATGGCGGGCCGCGCTTCGACGACGAGATCGGGCTGTGGACCCAGCCCGGCGTATTCTCATGGGACCGGCTCGATCCCGGCACGCATATGCTGATCGAGCGTCTGCCGGCGCTATCCGGCCGCGGCGCCGATTTCGGCTGCGGCATCGGCATTCTGGCGCGCGCGGTGCTCGCCTCCGACGCCGTCACCGAACTGACGCTCGTCGATATCGACCGCCGCGCCATCGAATGCGCCGAGCACAACCTCGATACCCAGCGCGCCAAATTCCTCTGGGCCGATCTGCGCGATCCGCATCCCGGACTCGTCAATCTCGATTTCGTCGTCATGAACGCGCCGTTCCACGACGCCGGGCAGGAGGACAAAGGGCTGGCGCAGGCTTTCGTGCGCCGCGCCGCCGAGAGCCTGCGCAAGGGCGGCGTCTGCGTCATGGTGGCGAACCGCCATTTGCCCTATGAGGCCGTGCTGAAGCCGCTGTTCAAAGCCGTCACCCCGGTGATCGAGCAAGGCGGCTACAAGATCTACGAGGCGCGCAAATGAGCCAAACCATATGAGCAAAGGACCGACGTCGCTTCGCCTCGACCGCCTCCTGTCCAATCTCGGCTACGGCTCGCGCCGCGAGGTGCAGGACCTGATCGAGGCCGGTTATGTGCTGCTCAACGGCGAAGCCATTATCGACAGCGACGAGAAAATCGCGATCACGCCCGATCTCGCCGCGCGCATGACGGTGGAGGGCGAGCCGCTCGATCCGCCGCCCGGCCTGGTGCTGATGCTGAACAAGCCCGTGGGTGTCACCTGCTCGCACAAGGAGCAAGGGCCGCTGGTCTATGGCCTGCTGCCCGAGCGCTGGCGCGCGCGCAATCCGGCGATCTCGACGGTCGGCCGGCTCGACAAGGAAACATCCGGCCTCCTGCTGCTCACCGACGACGGCGCGTTGCTCCACCGGATCATTTCGCCGAAGGCCAACATCGCCAAACGCTACGACGTCACGCTCGACCGGCCGCTGCGCGGCGACGAAGGCGCGGTGTTCGGCGCCGGCACCTTGATGCTGGACGATGAAGACAAACCGCTACTGCCCGCGCAATTCGAAGCCGTGTCGGAGAAGCGCGCTTTCGTCACCATTACGGAAGGCCGCTATCACCAGGTGCGGCGCATGTTCGCGGCCGTCGGCAACCATGTCGTGGCGCTCAAGCGCGACCGCGTCGGTGCCCTCGCTTTGCCGGGGGATTTGGCGGCTGGTGAATATCGGATTCTAGGCGAGGATGAGTTGGCGAAAGTCTTTTCGTAGCCCGGGTGAGCGCAGCGAACCCGGGAACGTCCTATCCCGGCTTTCAGCCGGGCTACAGAAGCTGGATGACCGCGATGATCACCGCAAGCCCGGCGGCAACAGCGCAGGCGGCGGTGAGCAACTGCCGGCGCTGGCGCTTGGGACCATAGATACCGGCGGCGCGCCGCTCGGCGATCAGAGCCGCATCATATTCGGCCGAGGACGAATACTGGCATCCCCAGGCCGATCCGGCCTGCAGGGCGTGCGCCTCAAGCAGCAAAGCCGCCTCGTTGGGAGAGGCAGGCGACAGGACTCGGCTGGATAGATACGACATGGCGTCATGGTAACGCCCGCAGGGTTAACGAAATTTTACCTTGATGCGCGCCGTCACGCCGTGGCGATCTGTTCCGGCTTGGCGCGGCGCCCGGCCCACGTGCCAGTCTTGGCTGCAGCCGGCTTGCCACGAGCCGCCCAGCGAGCGCGCGCCGCCTCGCTGCCCGGCTCCTCGTCGGCGCAAGTATAGCGATTGCGGCCGCTATTCTTGGCCTTGTACAGCGCCTCGTCGGCGCGCAGCAGCAGGGAGTCGATGGTCGCCTCCGGCTTGTAGGTCGTAGCAAGCCCGATGCTCACCGTGGCACCGATGGCGATGTCGTCAATGGTGACGCCGGCCGCCTGAAAATTCACGCGCAGACGCTCGGCGACAACACAGGCATCCTCCATCGCCTCCGGCACCATGGCGACGAATTCCTCGCCGCCGAGCCGGCCGATCACGTCGGTGGCGCGCGTACTCTCCTGCAGCACCCTGGCGAACACCTTGAGCGCGCTGTCGCCGACGGCGTGGCCGAAGCGGTCGTTGATCGACTTGAACTTGTCGAGATCGAACATCAGCAGCGTCACCGGCTCGCCGCGCGAACCCTGGCCGGCATGCATCGCCGTCGCCGCCTCGAGAAAAGCACGGCGGTTGAACACCCCGGTGAGATGATCGGTGGTGGCGATCTTGCGATAGAAATGGACGTGGCGGTCCTTCACCATCAGGATCACGATGAAGGCGGTGCCGACGGTATAGATCATGGCCTCGACCGCGAATACGATCTGCCAGCGCGTCGCAAAAACATCCGGATAGAAGTAGCGCAAGGCCAGCGGCAGCAGGAACATGCCGGCGTGTAGCAACGGCACCACGACCGCCGCGGTGCGCGAATAAAGCGACCGGCGGCGCTCGCGTCCAAGCTCGAAGGCCATGAAAAAGGTGTAGACGGCGACGACCACCACAGCGAGCGCGGCGCGCTGCGAACTGCCCTCCTCCATGCCCGGCAAACCGGTCACGAGGAGCCACGCGGCCGCTGCTGCGAAGGGCACCACCGGCCACATCCTGCGGCCGTGGAACAGCCGCAGGCCGTTCCAGAACATGCCGCAGGCCAGGAAGATCATCGCCTCGGCATAGGCCGCCGGCACCTGGAACATCTGATGCGGCGCGCTCCAC
The DNA here is from genome assembly GCF_005153485.1 of Pseudolabrys sp. FHR47. Lineage (NCBI taxonomy): Bacteria > Pseudomonadati > Pseudomonadota > Alphaproteobacteria > Hyphomicrobiales > Xanthobacteraceae > Pseudolabrys > Pseudolabrys sp. FHR47. Next base: position 2,251,040 of record NZ_CP039740.1, on the reverse strand, counting down.
AGGATGATCGCGGCACCGCCGATGAGATAGGCCGAGCCCCACCAAGCCAGTGCGCCGATATCGCGCTGTATGATCCAGTTGGCGATGAGAAAGACCCCGAGAAACACCGCCATGCAGACAGTCGCGAAGATCAAGGTCGGAGCGTCGAGAATAACCGGCTGGTGCATGCGCAGCTTTCGATGGCTAACGGGCATTCATATTTTCAACCTTTATGGATGATAACGTTTGAAATGATGCGAAAGCTTTGAAGGAGCCGCCGCCCTTTGAGGCAACAGCGGTTCGAATTCACCTCAAATAAAATGTAAAAATCCGCCGATGGCGGGCTTTGTCAGGAGCGGTGCAGACGACCGCCTCAGGCCGTTGCCGGCAGCTTGCGCCACTCACGGCGCTCCAGAACGCCGTCCGCGGACGCGATGCTTGCGCCATCCTCCGACGTCATCGCGCTCGCCACCCGGTTACGGCCCTTCGCCTTGGCGCGATAGAGCGCGCGGTCGGCGGCCGCCATGAGCGCGGCCAGTGTCATTGTGGTCTCGTTCTCAAGTGCCACGCCGATGCTGACCGTCGGCACGATGTCGCCCGCCAGGTCGGTTACCGCAAACGCCCGGCGCACCTGCTCGGCGATAGCGAGGGCCTCGCCAAGATTCGACACGCGCATGATCGCGCCGAACTCCTCGCCGCCGATGCGGCCGAACAGAACACCGTCGCCAAACGACCGCACTGCCGTGGCCGCAAAGTTCATCAAGACCGCATCGCCGGCCGCGTGGCCGAGCCGATCATTGATGGACTTGAAGTGATCGAGGTCGAACAGCATGACGGCCAATGCCGTGCCGTCGGCCCGCGGATCGGCCGCCATCTGCTCGGCGCCGGCGAGGAAGGCACGGCGATTGGGTACGCCCGTCAGTGGATCGACCAGCGCTGCGGTCTTATGCCGAAGCTCGGTGCGCTCCTTGGTCATGTTGAGCAGCAGAAAGGCGATCACCACCGAGAACAGCAAAGTGGCGAAGGACAGCAGCGGATAGAAGACGCTGGCGGTGAACTGATACTCGCCGGCCGGCTGCGGCACCATCAGCGTAACGGGTGCCCGGGCAATCATGATCGCACCGTACACGAACAGTGTGATGGCCGTCGGCCACCGCGACATCAGCGGCTCGGACCGGCCACGCCAGACCTCGTACGCCGCGGCAAAGGCCACAAGTCCCGACAGGGTCGTTACCGTGACCGTCCGCAAATTGATGTCGGCGCGGATGTCCGGAACGGCGCAGGCCGCGATCCAGATCAGCGGCGCTACGGCCACCATCGCCACACGCGTTTCGCGGCCATCGAACTGACGCGCGCCGACCCACACCAGCCCCAGACCGATCAGCACCGCCACATTCGCGAATTGTATCGAAATCCAGTCCGGCACCATGCCACGCACGGCGACCAGCGCCACACCGAGCGCACACAGCAGGAAGGCCCCGCCCCAGGTCATGAGCGCGCGAACGGCGCGGTTCTGCAGCCCGGCAAAGACCAGCAAGCCGCCGAGCAGCGCCGTGACGAACACCGTCACCATCGCCAATGTCGGAATATCCAACCGCATGAATTCCACCGCGCCCGCCCGTCCGGAATGTAGGCAGTCGAGTATTGGCGGTGAGTTACCGACGCGACTTTTGTGCGCGGCAGCATTGCCGACAAGTAAACGCATTTACAAGAATGCATGGCATCGCTTGTCGGCCATTCCAAAAGAAAAGAGCGCGCCGAAGCGCGCTCTTTGGAATTGTTCGAAGGCGTCTTTTATTAGCGCTTCGAGAACTGGAACGAACGGCGGGCCTTGGCCTTGCCGTACTTCTTGCGCTCGACCACGCGGCTGTCGCGGGTGAGGAAGCCGCCGCGCTTGAGCACGCTGCGCAGATCCGGTTCGAAGTAGGTCATCGCCTTGGCGATGCCGTGACGCACGGCGCCGGCCTGGCCCGACAGACCGCCACCCGACACGGTGCAGACCACATCGAACTGGGTGGCGCGGTTGGCGGCGACCAGCGGCTGCTGGATCATCATGCGCAGCACCGGACGCGCGAAGAACGCCTCGATGGTGCGGGTGTTGACGGTGATCTTGCCGGAGCCCGGCTTGATCCAGACGCGGGCGACGGCGTTCTTGCGCTTGCCGGTGGCATAGGCGCGGCCCTGCTTGTCGACCTTCTTCTCATAACGGGGAGCATCGGGCGCCGCGGTCTTGAGCTGCGACAGGCCTTCCATTGACTGTACGGTCTCGGCCACGATCAGGCACTCCTCACGTTCTTGCGGTTCATCGCGGCGACATCGACCACTTCGGGCTTCTGCGCTTCATGCGGATGCTCGGCGCCCGGATAGACGCGCAGATTGCCGAACTGCACGCGGCCAAGCGGCCCGCGCGGCAGCATGCGCTGCACGGCCTTCTCGACGATGCGCTCGGGGAACTTGCCGTCCATGATCTGCTTGGCAGACCGTTCCTTGATGCCGCCGATATAGCCGGTGTGGTGGTGGTAGACCTTCTGGTCGCGCTTGCGACCGGTCAGCACGACCTTGGCGGCGTTGATGATGATGACGTTGTCGCCATCATCGATATGCGGGGTGTAGCTCGGCTTGTGCTTGCCGCGCAGGCGCATGGCGACGATCGAGGCAAGACGGCCGACGATGAGCCCGGAGGCGTCGATCAGCAGCCACTTCTTCTCGACGTCGGCGCTTTTGACCGACTGGGTGGTCTTCATGACAAATCCCGAAGAGTGGAAAATCCAAGGAAAAAGGCGCGGAAACGAACCGCGCCAGCGTGGGCGGGTATGTAGACGAGCCGCCGCGCCCCGTCAACGCCATCTGGCGAATATTAGTCTATATATTTCAATATCTTATAAGATTGGTATATCACTACCAGCGCCTAATCACTTCTGGACCGGGAGCGAATAGGTCGAGGTGACATGGGCCACCTGATCGGATTCGCCGTCCGAATAGAGGCTCACCTCCCCGACCGCCAGCCTTTTGCCGACCTTCATCAGCCGCGCCTCTGCGATCAGGTCGGCGGCGGCCGGCTTGCGCAGGAAATTGATGTTGAGGTTGGTGGTCACCGCCAAAGGCTGCGGACCCACGGCCGAGAACACCGCGACATACATGGCGAAATCGGCCAGCTCCATCATGGTCGGGCCGGACACCGTGCCGCCGGGGCGCAGATGGTCCTCATGAAAGGCCTTGCGGATGCGCACGTCGCCGTAATTGGCGCGCTCGATGGTCAAGCCGCAGCCGGGATAAAAGGCCTGCGGAAACTCTCGTCCCAGCAGCGCCGCCATCTCCTCGATCGTCATCACCGACGCGCGCATGCTTTGCCCTCCTTGACGTCCGGTCTTTGCCGGCAGGCAGTCTTAGAAGGGCCGACGACGTAGCTCAAGCGAACGCTACAAACCGTTCGCCCCCGCGAAACGGGGGCCCAGGGTATATTCGGTATGCCGCAAGACTGGGTCCCCGCTTTCGCGGGGACGAACGGAGAGAGATCACGTCTTCCCATAAACCTCCCTCAGCTCGTCCTTGGCCTTCTCGAGCTTCTGCTTGCGACTCTTGGACAGCCCCTTGCCGGCGCGGTTGATGTAGAAGGTCAGCATCGACATCGCCGAGCGATAAGGATCGGCCTTGCGGCGCTTGCTGCGATCGGCAGAACGTTTCAACGACAGCGCGATCTGGCGCGGCGTCGGTTTCTTGAACACACCCTCCTCGAGCGTCAGCGCATCGCTCTTCTCCGTGACGCGCTGCGACCAGCGCCGGCTGCTGCGCGTCTTCGTCTTGCGCCGCCGCGGGTGCGAAACCTTGCGGATCTTTTTCGACATGGTGCGCGCTCCTGTTTCGGAACCCAACGCCAGCGCCGCCACGGCCGTTCCGCCGCTTTGCAGGTTCGGCGTCCGGGACTATGGTACGCCCGCTTCCGCCCCGGGGAAACACCGCGCATGAACCTCGAAACCGCCCGTGATATCGACAGGACCGTCCTGCTGATCGAGCGCGACGGCCCGGTTGCGATCCTCACGCTCAACCGGCCGCAGGCGCGAAACTCGCTGTCCGAAGGTTTGCTGATCGCGCTGTCGGAAGCCTGGACGGCCATTGCCGCCGACGCCTCGATCCGCGCCGTCGTGCTCGCCGCCAACGGTCCCGGCTTCTGCGCCGGTCACGACCTGAAAGAACTCACCGCGCGCCGTAGCGATCCCGACGGCGGCCGCGCCTACTTCCACCAGCTCATGACCATCTGCAGCGCCATGATGCAGCAGATCGTCCATCTGCCGAAACCGGTCGTCGCCGCCGTGCAGGGCGTCGCCACCGCGGCCGGTTGTCAACTCGTTGCGAGCTGCGATCTTGCTATCGCGTCGGACGCCGCGAAGTTCGCCACGCCTGGTGTCGATATCGGCCTTTTCTGTTCGACGCCGATGGTCGCCCTCTCCCGCAACGTCTCGCGCAAGCACGCCATGGAAATGCTGCTCACCGGCGACATGGTATCGGCCGAACGCGCGGCGCAGATCGGCCTCGTCAATCGCGTCGTGCCCGTCGGCCAAGAGCGCGCCGAGGCCATCGCGCTGGCGAAGAAGATCGCGGCGAAATCGGCCTACACACTGAAGGTCGGCAAGGAAGCCTTCTATCGCCAGGCCGAGATGAGCTTGTCGGCGGCCTATTCCTACGCTTCCGAGGTCATGACCGAGAACATGATGGCGCGCGACGCCGAAGAAGGCATCTGCGCCTTTATCGAGAAGCGCACGCCGACGTGGCAAGACAAGTAATTTGGGAAGACAAATGATGATCCGTATCGCCGTCGCTTCGTTCGCCATGCTCGCCGCCGTCTCCGCGGCTTCCGCGCAGGAATTCAGCGCCGAACAGCGCGCCGCCTGCAAGAGCGACTACGACCAGTTCTGCAAGGGCACCATGCCGGGCGGCGGCCGCGTGCTCGCCTGTCTCGCCAAGAACAACGACAAGCTCTCGGGCGCCTGCAAGAAGGTCGTTGCCGAGGCGAAGAAGTAACCGCCGTTCACGGCGGCTTGATCCGGGCCGCCCTTTGCGTCACCGCTTCTCGTGCCTAACTATGGCACCCTTGCGCGACCGGAGGGCGGCCCTGCCATGTCAAACGCATCCATCGTCTTCACCCCGGCCGTTCAGGCGGCACAGGCCGAGCGCGGCTCGGCGCGAGCCTATGCGCAGCGCGTCGCCGAAGGCTTTCCCGACAAAGTGACGTCGGAGCTTGCGGCCTTTATCGCCGAGCAGGACACGGCGTTTCTCGCCACCGCCACCAAGGACGGCGCGCCCTATATCCAGCATCGCGGCGGGCCGAAAGGCTTCATCAAGGTCATCGACGAAAAGACTTTGGGCTTTGCGGATTATCGCGGCAACCGCCAGTACATCACGCTCGCCAATCTGTCCGAGAACGACCGCGCTTATTTGTTCCTGCTCGATCCGGCGCGCCGCCAGCGCATCAAATTGTGGGGCCGCGCCCGCGTCGTCGAGAACGATGCCGCGCTGGTCGAAAAGCTGTTCGACGCGGGTTACAAGGCCAAGCCCGAGCGCGCGATCTTGTTCACGATAGAGGCCTGGGACGTGAACTGCTCGCAGCACATTGTCACCCGCTTCACGGAAGCGGAAATTGCCGAAGCGATGGGCGGCGTCACGCGCAAGATCGCCGAGCTGGAGGCCGAAAACGCGCGGCTGAGAGCGCTGTTGGCGGTAGGCCGCGAAAACGGCTAAGCATCGAGGCCATGAATCCGACAATGAACCACGACTCCTACCCCGACGCCTACATCCGCGGGATTCTCAACACCGTGAAGACCATCGCCATGGTCGGCTTTTCGCCGAACACAGTGCGGCCGAGCTATTTCGTATTCAAGTATCTCCTCGAGCGCGGCTTCAAGGTCATCCCGATCAATCCGGGCCATGCCGGCAAGGAATTCCTCGGCCAGAGGTGCTACGCGACGCTCGCCGACGTACCGGAGCCGATCGACATGGTCGACATCTTCCGCGCGCCGCAGTTCGTCGTGCCGATCGTCGAGGAAGCGCTCAAGCTAACGCCGAAGCCGCAGGTGATCTGGATGCAGCTCACCATTCGTAATGATGAGGCGGCGGCTTTGGCCGAGGCCGAGGGCCTCAAGGTGGTGATGAACCGCTGCCCCAAGATCGAATACGGCCGCCTCTCCTCCGAGATCTCCTGGATGGGCATCAACTCGCGCACTCTGTCGAACAAGCGCGCGCAGAACCTCGGCGGCGGCTTCCAGCGCATGGGGCTCGGTGAAGCGGGCGGGAAGAAAGACACCTGATACCGCAGCACGGCAAAAATGAAGCCTATTGCGGCTTCGTCAGCTGCGCCAGAATCGCTTGTCCGGCCGCATCATCCAGCTGGCTTATATAGACTCCGGCCATCGAGTTTCGTTCGGTAACCGGCCGCCCCACGGATGTACCAGGCATGGGAATCGCCATGACAAAACCGCCGCTTACGACAGCCGAAGTCGATGATTTGATGTTGAAGACAAAGTAATAGTTGCGGCCAGCTACCGCATGAAATTCGTGCGCGACGTCGGCGACAGAAATAAGCCACTTGATAGCGATCTTGTGCCGGCCAGCCGGCCGATCGACCGAAATATAGGATCCGGCCGCCAACTTCCCGACGGGCTTGTCGTCGATTTCGATATTGTATCGAGCGAATTTCCCAGCCCAACTATCGGGAAAGATCAGATAAATTCGAGCCTGTTGCGCGCTGCGAGCCGCGCCTTGCGGTTCGAGCGCCGACGTTGACACGCAACCCGCCAAAAAGGCGCACGCCAGCGCCAACCAGATCGCACGGATCATCGTCGTCTCCCCCAACCCTGACACTACCGTACTACCTTCGATAGCAGATTCGCAATCTCGCACGCGCGCTCCCGCAATCGGCGAGGGCAACGGGTGTTCTGTCTGGCGGGGGTAACGGGCGAACTTATTCCAGCCCCATGCCACTTCCGAGCACTGCTGGCCTGAAACAACGCGTCAACTTGACGGCACAGCGACCTCCCTTCTTAATCCGGCCACCTTGTGCGGGCCGGGAGCGCCCGTTTTCACGTGACGGAGACATTCATGGCCGACGCCGAACGCACCCCCGGATTTGACACGCTGGCCATCCACGCCGGCGCCAAGCCCGATCCGACCACCGGCGCGCGGGCGACGCCGATCTACCAGACCGCGTCCTATGTGTTCGACGACGTCGATCACGCCGCCTCGCTGTTCGGCCTGCAGGCCTTCGGCAACATCTATACCCGCATCGGCAATCCGACCTGCGCCGTGCTCGAGGAGCGCGTCGCAGCGCTCGAAGGCGGCACCGCCGCCCTCGCCGTCGCCTCCGGCCATGCCGCGCAGGTCATCGTCATGCAGACGTTGCTGATGCCGGGCGACGAGTTCATCGCCTCCAAGAAGCTCTATGGCGGCTCGATCAACCAGTTCAACCACGCCTTCAAGAGCTTCGGCTGGAACGTGGTGTGGGCTGATCCGGACGATATCTCGTCCTTCGAGCGCGCCATCTCGCCGAAGACCAAGGCGATCTTCGTCGAGTCGATCGCCAATCCCGGCGGCACCGTGACCGATCTCGAACCGATCGGCGCCATCGCCCGCAAGGCCGGCATTCCGTTCATCGTCGATAACACCTTGGCCTCGCCCTATCTGTGCAAGCCGATCGACTTCGGCGCCGATATCGTCGTCCATTCGCTCACCAAGTTCCTCGGCGGCCATGGCAACTCCATCGGCGGCATCATCGTCGATGCCGGCACCTTCAACTGGTCGCGCGACAAGAAGTATCCGATGCTGTGCGAGCCGCGTCCGGAATATGCCGGCATCGTGCTGCATGAGACCTTCGGCAATTTCGCCTTCGCGATTGCCTGCCGCGTGCTCGGCCTGCGCGATCTCGGGCCGGCCTTGTCGCCGTTCAACGCCTTCCTGATTTCGACTGGCATCGAGACGCTGCCGCTGCGCATGCAGCGCCACTGCGACAACGCGCTCGCGGTCGCCGAATTCCTGTCGAAGCATCCGAGCGTGGCGTGGGTCAGCTATGGCAGCCTGCCGGGCGACAAGTACAACGCGCTCGCCAAGAAGTATGTGCCGAAGGGCTGCGGCGCGGTGATGACCGTCGGCCTCAAGGGTGGCTACGAGGCCGGCGTCAAGCTCGTCTCCAACGTGAAGCTGTTCTCGCATCTCGCCAATATCGGCGACACCAAATCGCTGATCATTCACCCGGCCTCGACCACGCACCGCCAGCTCTCCGACCAGCAAAAGATCGCCGCTGGCGCCGGGCCGGACGTGGTGCGCTTGTCGATCGGCATCGAAGACGTCGCCGACATCATCGCCGACCTCGATCAGGGGCTGAAGTAAGATCTATTCTGGCGGCTCTCGATGGGCAGCCCCACACTCCGTTCATTCCCGCGCATAGCCGTTCGAAGAACGGCGTTCTTCCAGAACGCCTATGAGCGGGAATCCAGTTCTTCTGGGTCCCCGCTTTCGCGGGGACGAACGGTGAGTTTGGTCGCAGCATTGTTTATGACTGCTGTTTCGAGTGCCGCTGCGCAAACGCCGCTGGTTTATCTCCGCGACATCGACCCGACCATCCGCCAGGACATGCACTATGCCGGGCGGGACAATTTCACCGGCCGGCCGCTGCCCGGTTACGACGCGGCGGAATGTCTGTTGCGGCGGCCTGTCGCGCTGGCGCTCAAACGCGCGCAGGCCGATCTCGGCAAAGCCGGCTACTCACTGAAAGTCTATGACTGCTATCGCCCAACCCGCGCCGTCGCTGCGATGATGGCATGGGCGCGCGATGCCAAAGCAACGCCGGACACGTCACGTTTCCATCCGGCGCTCGACAAATCGCGGCTGTTCGCGCTCGGTTACATCTCCGGCCATTCGGCGCATTCGCGCGGCGTGGCTGTCGATCTCACCATCGTGCCACTCCATGCGCCGCCCGCCGCGCCGTTCGATCCGGCGGCGCGCTATGGCGCCTGCACCGCGCCGCAGGCCGAACGCGCGCCGGACGAAACGCTCGACATGGGCACCGGCTTCGACTGCTTCGACATGAAGAGCCACACGGCCAATATGTCGATATCGCCCGCGCAGGCCGGCAATCGCCGCATCCTGCTGAACGCCATGCGCCGCCACGGCTTTGCCAGCTACAAGCGCGAATGGTGGCACTTCTCGTTCGACCGCGCGGACGATGGCGTGGCGTTCAATGCACCGATCCGGGCGCGCGAGGCGCCTTGGTCAGTGTCTTCGCCACATAGATCGCGACGCGCCGCAGCGTCGCCTCCTGCGTCCAGATCGCCGTGACCGCCTCGTCCGTCGCCTTGCCGTGCGTGGCGACAGCATCCACCACCGGCTGGCGGATCTGCGCCTTGGTCTGGGCGAAGGCTTCCGGCGACATCGCGGCGTGCAGTTTGGCGAGCCGCAAAGCGCGCGGCATCAACTCCCAGCCATCGACCACTTCGTCCACCCAGCCTTTCTGCAAGGCTTCAGCGGTCACATAGGTGCCGGCGCCGAGCGCGAACTCGGACAGGTAACGCGACGGCACCGCGGCGCGCACGATCTCGAAGGCGAGCGCCGGCAGCGGCACGCCGACCTGCAGTTCGGTAATGCCGATGCGGCCCGACTCAGCCGCCATGACGCGACGATCCGCACACGCCGCCAACACGGCGCCACCGGCAATGGCATGGCCGTTGATCGCCGCGATCACCGGCTTCGGGAAGAAGAACACCGTTTCGTAAAGCGCGTGCAGCACTGGCAGAAAGCGCAACACATATTCGGCGCCGCCGGCCGAGAGGCGCTTCAGATCGACACCGGCGGAAAACATCGTCGCCGTGCCGGTGAGCACCACGGCCTTAACCTCGGCTTTCGCCCGCAACTGCCCAAACAGCACCGTCATCGCCTCGCAGAACTCGATGTCAAGCGCATTGGCCTTGCCATGCTGAAGCCTCACCACTGCGATGCCGTCGTCGAATTTGACGTCGATCATATGCTCTGCTCCACCGGCCGCAAAGCGGGCGCGGCAGCCCGCGCCGACAGCCGCTGCGCATGAACGACCGCCGCGGTCAACACGATCACCGCGAAAGCCTGATGCGCGATCGCCAGCAACAGCGGCACCTGATGCAGCAACGTCAGAATACCCAGCACCGCTTGCGCCGTAATCAGCGCAAACACGGTCAGCGCGCCGCCCGCACGGCCACTTCGCCACGCATCCCACGCATGCCAGGCGGCGACCAGCCAGATCGTATAGGCTGCCATGCGGTGCACGAATTGCACCGTCAGTGTGTTCTCGAACAGATTGCGCCAGGCCGGATCGATGTGCCACAGCCGCGCCGTCTCCGGGATGAAGCCGCCGTCGATCAGCGGCCAGGTGTTGTAGATCAGCCCCGCATCGAGCCCGGCCACCAGCGCGCCGAGATAAATCTGGAACAGGACGAGCAGCGCGATTGCCAAAGCCGCGAGGCGCAGCCGCGCGGGTACGCTCTCGGCGTGCGCACGCAGTCCTTGCGCCGTCCACAACACCGCGAAGTAAATGGCGCAGGCGAGCGTCAGATGAAACGCGAGGCGATATTGAGACACGCTGGTGAGATTGGTTCCGGCGAGCCCCGACGACACCATCCACCAACCCACCGCGCCCAAGGCCGCGCCGCCGGCGAAAATCAGCCACAGCCGCGCCTTCAGGCCGCGCGGGATCATGCCGCGGGCGAGGAAGAACAGGAATGGCACGAGGAACACGAAGCCCGTGGTGCGCGCCAAAAGCCGGTGCGACCATTCCCAATAGAAAATGGTCTTGAAGGCATCGAGCGACATGCCCTTGTTGACCTGCTGGTATTGCGGGATCTGCCGGTACTTGTCGAACTCGGCCTGCCAGTCCACGTCCGAAAGCGGCGGCAGCACCCCGGTGACCGGCTTCCATTCGGTGATCGACAGCCCGGATTCGGTAAGCCGTGTGGCGCCGCCAACCACCAAAGTCAGAAAAATCATGGCGGCAACGCAATAGAGCCAGACGCGCACCGCGTGGGGATTTCGAGAAGCGGCGGCTGAGGATGGCATGACGTTCATGATGACGGTCGCGGCAAAAAGCGGCCTTGCGGCAGGCAGCGCCGACCATATAGTCAGGAGCAACGCCCGAGGCAAATGCGGCAATTTCGTTGCATTTGACGGCCCCGCGGCCATCTCGGCGGCCTTGTGGCCGAGGACCGCGGCCGGAGACACGTTGGAGACTTGATGCCCATCCGCCTGCGCAAATTCATCGGCGCCATTGCGCTGCTCTCGTTGGTTATCGTCTGGGCACTGATCGCCATGGCGCTGGCGCAATCCGCGCTCACGGATATCAACGGCTTCGTCGCCACGATCTATTACGTCGTGGTTGGCCTCGGCTGGGTGCTGCCGGCGATGCCCATCATCTCGTGGATGTCGAAACCCGACAAGGTGAAGGCTTAAGAGCCCGCTCTTGTGGCCGCCGCGCCTTCGTCTTACCTCTGACGCATGACCGACATTGTCCGCGACAATCCTTCCCGCCACCGTTTCGAACTACCAACCGGCGCCGGGCTGGCGATCGCCAATTACCGCCGCGACGATACGACCATCACCATCACGCACACCGAAGTGCCGCGCGCGGTCGAAGGCCGCGGCGTCGGATCGGCGCTGGTCAAAGGCATGCTCGACCAGATCCGGCATGAAGGCCGCAAGGTCGTGCCTTTGTGCTCCTTCGTGCGCAGCTATATCGGCCGACATCCGGAATACGCCGACCTGCTGTTCTAGTTCCGCGCACCCGTCGTCACGTCAACTTGTATGGCCAACTCCAATTGTGAATTGTCCGCCTGCATACCGTATCGTGACGCTGGTATAAGGCTGCCGCGGCGGCGCCTCCTCATAGCGAAGCGGGATCGGTGTTTTCACCTGCAAGACCTGACCCGTCGGAGGCGTGGCAACGATATCCATAATCAGATCGAACGGGTTGAATCCTTGTGGCGAAGCGGGGGCGAACGACACGCGCCATCCGCTTGTCGACGCGACGACATCGCCGGTCACGTATAATTTCGGGCCGGCCATGGGCATGGTGTCGATCCACGCCCGGAACGAATCTTTGAGCACTTCGAGTCCGCTGACCGTATCGGTGACGATGAGTCCGCTGGCCGCCTCGACGGCGAATCCGCCATTGTCGGCGACATATTTTTCACAATCCGCAAGCGAGGCCGGGCCAAAGACGCGGATATAGACAGTTGGCAAAGTCGCATCGCACTTTGCGATCAAAAGGCGGTTGATGCCGATCCAAGAAAAAACACAGTAGTTGGCGGGTCCGTCGACCGCCATCGCCATTCTCGTCACGTCGATTGGCGGCACAACTTCGGCAATCGGAACGTCGTGCATGCCGTCAGCATCCTGAATTCGAATGCTCTTGGCACTTGTCGGATAGATGATGGCTTCCTGGTAACTGAACGGCTTTGTCGCCGGCAGCCCAATATCGGGCGTGATGACATAGAAAGCAAACATCGGCGGAAAAATACGAAACGGTAATTGCTCGAAATCGAACTTGTCGTTCAAGTGCGAAGTTTCGCCGGTCGCAATCAGATATGTCACGCCGAGCAGCCGATAGGCATGGTACCGCGCGCGTCCAAGCTCCTTTTTCGCCATAGCGCCCTCCCCTTGCGTTATTTGTCTGTAAAAATGATTGTCGGCTTTTGGACATCGACAGCCGAGGCTGCGACCCACAAAATATGCCACACCTTATAGTTGTGGTCCAGGACTTGTCGGACGCCAGGCCATTGGTGACAAAGGTGCCTTGGTCCGGCTGTTCAGCATTCTCACGACAAAACGATCAGGCGCGCGCCTGGAACTCCCACGGCGTCACTCACACCCGGATATGGCGACCTGCTGCAATTAAGGCGGAACCTCGCCCTCACCTCGCGAATTGACAGGACGGACAAGCGAGGAACCAACATGTCACGCGAAACGAAAACGCGAATCGGCATCGCATCGCTGGTGAGCCTGATGGTCAACGCCGTGCTGTTCGGCGCGGGGCTGATCGCGGTGCTGATGATCCCCGCGCTCAATGCCAACGTCTTCGTGGCGCTGCCGGTGATGATCGTGCTGAGCTTCGTGCTCGCGGCGCCGATTTCCTGGGCGATCGCCCCGCGCCTGCGAGCCCGTTACTGGCGCGGCCGCGAGCCGGATTTCATCGCGGGCTGAGCGCCACTTCGGTTGCGGGTCATCATAAGCCATATCCGGCGATGACAACGGCCTCGTCGCTCACCTACACTCCGCCGAAACCGCCCGGAGTTCATCATGGCCCGCATCACCCTCGCCCTCACCGCTGTCGCTGTCCTGACCACCTCTGCCTTCGCCCAGCACGCACAGCCTTATGGCGGCCTGCAGCTTCGTCCGGTCAAGGCGCTGTCCAACGAACAAATTGCCGACCTCCGCGCCGGGCGCGGCATGGGGCTCGCGCTCGCCGCCGACCTGAACGGCTATCCGGGGCCGCTCCATGTCATCGAACTCGCCGCTCCGCTCGCGCTCACGGATGCGCAGCGCGAACGCGCGCAAGCTTTGTTCTCGGCGATGAAGGCGGAGACCGTACCGCTCGGCGAAGCGCTGATCGCCGCGGAGACCGACCTCGACCGCCAGTTCGCCGCCCGCACCATCACACCGGCATCGCTGTCGGCCGCCACCGACGCGATCGGCGCGGCGCAAGGCCGGCTGCGCGCCGCGCATTTGAAATATCACCTAGCGATGCTCGAGGCGCTGACGCCCGAACAGATCAAGCGCTATGCCGAACTGCGCGGCTATGCCGCCGCCGCGCCAACGGGCCACACGCCGGGCATGCATCACAGGATGAAGTGAGGGCGCCTCGCCAAAGCTCCGCGGGTTCTTGTGGTAGCGTTCGCGGCCTTCTGCGCAGAAGGCACGACTAGCTTCATCTTGGATACCGAGTGCTTCACATCGATCATGCCGCCCACAAACAGGCACATCGAACCAATTCCAGCGATGACTGCAACGGCAAGAAATAACGTACGCAGCATGGTGTAGCACCTATCTGGCGGCCCCAAATAAGGGTGTTCCCAAAGCCTCTTCTTACTCGACGACATCGCGGCAGTGGCCAGGTTGGTGAAATAGGCTGCCCCGGTAGAAAAACCGGCCAACGCCACGCCCGACGTGAACCACATCAATGCGCTTGTGATATTCTGAACATCAGCGTCACCGATCCGGCCTTGCCCTGCAACCGCGCCGATAAACCCCAGCACGGCCAGCGCAGCGCCACCGTTGATTAAAAAAGCAGTTTTGATCGCGAGCGTGCCGCCGTCCAACGCGCCTTGATTTACTTGTGTCCAAAATTCGCTTTCGGCGTCGTGCGCGCGCAGCGCGTCTTCCCGCAAATTCCTTACATGCTCTTCCTGCGGCGTCACGGTCATCGAATCCTCCAGCCTCCTGACACTATGCGTCCTTGTAGCCGTTTATCAGATCAGCGCCGACGCGCCGATAGGCATCAATAATTTCTTTCGGCGCTTCCGGGAAATGCGTCGCGTACAGCATTGTGGCTGGCCCCAGTCGCAGCACGACTTCATGCAACCAGGCCTTGAGCATAAAATCATCAATAAACGGACCGAGCTCTCCATACCTGCCGCGCGCAGTAAATTGGAAACCCCGAGCCGTTGCATGAGAGACCAATTCAGACAACTTCGCGTATTCTGTTGCGCGTCGCATTTCTTTATCGCCGTCACGTTCGTCTAAGGCGACGCGTATCTGGAACGGATCGAACAGCTTTCGTCGCGTTTTTCTGTCGGCAGTCCGCCACACGGCAATCTGATCTGGCGACGTACGGAAGTAATCGATCAAGAAGCCCGTCTCCATGATATCGCGAGCCTGTTGCAATGCCGTCTGATAGTAGCCCGACAAGCCCAACTTCACCGAAGTGGCGCCCGCATTGAACAAGCGCAGCCCTAGCATCTGTATCGTATGCTCTTCGTCATCTTTGGCGACATAGTCGAGTGAATAAGCGAAAAGCACACCTAAGACACGCTCAGTCATCTCTAGCCGGCGAGCCAGCTCCTCATTGCCAATAATGAGCGCCATTGTCTCTTTGCGAAGTCTCTCTTCGTGTACATGAGTATTGTTCAATGCGGCGAACCGACCGTCCGACATAAATGCCTCTTAAATGCTAGAGATTCCAAAGCAGGCATTGCCTGATCGAACCAAGCTTGCGCTTAAGCCGACGGCCGTGATTTATAGAGTCTCGCGTCACGGCGCGACTATACCTTTTCTGTCGTCACTGGGCTTGAACCGGTGCCGCTCAGGCCGGCACACCGTCAGCCGCTAAGCGAGGTGGCCGGGTCATAGCTGTTCGAAGAACGACGTTCTGCAAACGCCTTTGCCGGCCATGACGAGGCAAATCAACTGCGCCCCTCTACCTCCCCAACCTCTCCACCTCCTCCATCGTCCGCCCTTCCCGCGCGCGATACACCGGCAACGACCAGCCGTAATGCAGCGCCAGCGCGCGGATGACGAAGCACAGGGCAAAGCCAAGCGCCGTGGCGACCGGTTTGGCGGCGCCGAATGCGGCCAGGCTCACATAGGCGCTCGCACCGGCCAGCGCCGCGGTGACATAGACTTCCTTGCGCAGCACCAGTGGGCTCTCGCCGCCGAGAATGTCGCGGATCACACCGCCAAAGGTCGCGGTCGTCACGCCCATCGCCACCGCGATGAAGCCGCCCGCGCCGGCCTCTAACGCCTTGTCGGCACCGACCACGCAAAACAGCGAAAGCCCTGCCGCGTCGAGCCAGAGCAGCGCGCGATAGCGCGACTCCGGAATATGCGCGAGGAAGAAAGTCGCCGCCGATACGACGAGGCAAATCGCCAGCGCCGCCGGCTCCTTGACCCAGAACACCGGTAATTGCCCGAGCATCACATCGCGCAGGCTGCCGCCGCCGATTCCGGTCGCAGCGCCGAGCAGCATGAAGCCGAAAATGTCCATGCGCTTGCGCGACGCCACCAGCGCCCCGGTCACCGCGAAGATCGCAAGACCAAACCAGTCGAGCGTCATGAGCCAGGAGGTGGGCATTGAAACGTTCACGGTGTCGCTCCCAATGTTTGTCGCCTGCACGCCTCAAACGGATTCGCTGCGGCACTGGATCAAATGCATCGTCTCGTCGGCGATCGTCTTAAAGACTATGGACAAGGCGATGGCCCAGCCACCGGTCGCGGCGAGCAGCGCCAGCGACGATCGCGATGTCAGCGCATTCATGCGCCCCCCCGCCTCTTTCGTGACGCTATCCCCTGCGCCGCGGCTTGCGACAGCCTGTCACGGTTCCATCGCCACGTCATCGTCCCCGGCTTGATTCAGCGCAAGGCCGTCCCGGCACTCCTGTTGTGTGCTGGGCTCAATGGAAATGGAAATGAAAGGACGCTTGCGATGGCCAACATGATGAAAGCCGCGGTGGTGCGGCAGTTCAAGGCGCCCCTCATCATCGAGGATGTGCCGGTGCCCGTGCCCGGCCCCGGCGAGGTGCTGGTCAAGGTTGCCGCCAGCGGCGTCTGCCACACCGATCTGCATGCCGCGAGCGGCGACTGGCCGGTGAAACCGACCCCGCCTTTCATTCCGGGTCACGAAGCGGTCGGCACCATCGCAGCCATTGGCAAAGGTGCGAATGGCCGCGGCGCGTTCGGTCTTCGCGAGGGCGATATCGTCGGCGTGCCGTGGCTGCACGATGCCTGCGGCGGCTGCGAATATTGCACCACCGGCTGGGAGACCTTGTGCGGCGAACAGCACAACACCGGCTACAGCGTCAATGGCGGCTTTGCCGAGTATGTGCTCGCGAGCGCCGCTTATGTCGGCCGCATTCCGAAGGGCGCCGATCTCGTCAACATGGCGCCGATCCTGTGCGCCGGCGTCACCACTTACAAAGGCCTCAAGGAAACCGAGGCCAGGCCAGGCGAATGGGTCGTCATCTCCGGCATCGGCGGGCTCGGCCACGTCGCCGTGCAATATGCCAAGGCGATGGGACTTCACGTGGCGGCCGTCGATGTCGCCGAGGACAAACTGGCGCTGGCGCGCAAATTGGGCGCGGATGTCACCGCCAATGCGATGACCGAGGATGCGGTGACGAAGGTGATCAAGGAAACCGGCGGCGGCGCCCATGGCGTGCTGGTCACCGCGGTGTCGAACGCCGCCTTCGGGCAGGCCATCAGCATGGCGCGCAAGCGCGGCACCGTGGCGCTGGTCGGCCTGCCGCCGGGCGATTTCCCGGCGCCGATCTTCGACGTCGTGCTCAAGCGCATCACGGTGCGCGGCTCCATCGTCGGCACGCGCAAGGATTTGAGCGAGGCCATCGCCTTCGCCGCCGAGGGCAAGGTGAAGTCGACCACGACGACGCGGAGGCTGGACGAGATCAACGCCGTGTTCGACGCCATGAAACAGGGAACGATCGACGGCCGGGTAGTACTGACGATGTGAAAATGTATCCCGTTACCGGGACACGCAGTTGCGCGGACGGCGCTTTGTTCCCATCATATGCACAATCAAAAATGCGTCGCGCCGGGACCGCCGGCGTAACCTCGGGGAAACGAGCCATGAAGTCCCGTATGAAGTCCGCCGCGCGGGTGCAGATCGCGCTTCTGTTCTACACGACCTTCAACATCGTAATGTTCACGGCGGCGACCTATGCCGGCACGCTGTTTCCGCCGCTGGTGCCGCATACCGGTCTCGTCATCGCCTGCATGATGGCGCTGGGACTTATTGGAGGGCTTCCGCTCGCTTGGGCGGTCGGCAACGCCCTGCCGCGCGACTGGCACCAAGGTCTCATCGCCCGGCAATCGCCGCTAGCGCACGAGCCCGCGCGCGAAATCTAGCGGCCGTTATTGAGCGCGATCGTCGGTAAACCGCCTGAATTCCAGATTTCGGTCCGGGCGCCACCGAACGCATGACTTTTTTATTGTGCGGTGCAGTGCAATTTTCGGCGACAAGGCACGCCGAAGTAGCAATTTAAGAAAGCAAAATCGGCGTAGCGCGCAATTTTACCGATTCTGTTTGCCGTCTTCGGCAATTTCTGTAACGTTGTGCTAGCTGCGGCGGTGGGCCAACGATGCTGCACTTATTTGCCGGCGACAATGCTGTCGAAGAGACCGTTCGCTTCGCCGAGGAAGTTGCCCGTTATGGTCTCTGGCAAGTGGACCTCACCTCCGGCCGGATGACCTTCTCGTCCAATCTGTACCGCCTTATCGGCCTCAAGGTGCCCGATGGGGCGCTGGACCAGGTCGACGACGTCACCTTCAGCACGTTCGAGAAGGTGACGCATCCGGACGACCTACCGGTGCTGGCGGAGATCCAGCATATCCTCGCCGAAGGTCTGCCGTTCGAACGCCAGTTCCGGGTCATCCATCCCAACGGCCGGGTGCGGGCCATGGCGATCCACGGCGAGGTCGTGGTCGACGCCTCCGGCCGAAAGTCGCGCGCCATCGGCGCCCTGATGGACGTCACCACCCACGTCGAAAGCGTGCGCGCCTCGCAGGTCGATTCCGAGCGCGTGCGCAACATCATGTCGGCCATCGACGGCCGGCTGTGGACCGCCCGCTCCGACGGTTTTCGCACCGACCTCCTGCTGCGCGGCCGGTCGAGCACGGCGGTCGCCAGCAACTGGCTCGGCTTTGGCTGGCTCGCCCGCGTCCATCCCGACGATGCCGGACTGGCGCGCGCCACCTGGGCCGAGGCTGGCGAGCGCAAGAAGAGTTTCATGGTCGATCTGCGTATCCGCGGCGACGACGGCGATTATCACTGGCGGCGGCAGTATTGCTCACCGATTCTCAATGACGATGGCAGCGTGCGCGAATGGGTCGGTCTCTCGCTGCTGGTCAATGCCGGCGAGATGGCGGCGGAATCTGCTGCCGGAACCATCACCGGCGCACAAATTCGCGCGGCCCGCGGCATTCTCAATTGGTCGGTCCGGCATCTCGCCGACCGTACCGGGCTGTCGACAGGAACCCTGCGTCGCATCGAGGCGCACGATGGTTATAACAAAGGTGCGTCGTCGGCGTTGCTTTTGATTAAAGATGCACTCTCCGCCGCCGGCGTCGATTTTTTTGTACTTCCGACCGGCGAGGCCGGCGTCTATCCGACGCGCAAGGGCTCAAGGCTGAAAGTGGTCAGCAAGCAGGACGATACCAAAAAAGCTTCTGCGTAACGCGACAAGCAGCCGATTTGGCTTGCTCGATGTTACCTGCGTACCAGAGGCCCACCATTTGTAACGAGTCTTGCCGCCATGCGGTAAAACAAGCCGCTATCGCCGCCGAAAATACATCCCAAAACTCCGCCTGCCGTCATAATTCCTTCATGGCCACATTTTTTGACGGCTGGTTTCACGATGAAAACAACATCATGGTCCGCCCGCTCTCGCGATGAGAGCGGACGGAGATTCGAGAGATGAACTCGGGGATTACCAAACGCTCGGTGCTGATCACGGGGCGCAAGACCAGCATCAGCCTGGAAGACATGTTCTGGCACGCGCTCAAGGACATCGCCGCGGAACAGCGCACCTCGGCCACGGCGCTGCTGGTGCAGATCAATCAGAAGCGCGGCAACACGAACTTCTCGTCGGCCGTGCGCCAGTTCGTGATGGCCTACTACATCAATCTGGTGAACGATCTGCGCAAGAATACAACGTCGTCGCTCGGCGATTGCGACGCCGGAACTCAGTCCGCCGGCGTGACACTCGCGCCGCTGCCCGCTACCTTGCTTTGAAGGCGCCGCGAGGGCGGCCCCGCCCCCTCGCGAGGACACCTTCATTCATGCAGCATCAGGTCCGCGACGCCAAAGACCGCCATCGTTTCGAACTGGAAGCCGACGGACACGTCGCCTTCTCGACCTACGAGCGCAGCGGCGGCACCATCACGATCCTGCACACCGAAGTACCGAATGAACTTGGCGGGCGCGGCATCGGCACGGCGTTGGCCCAGGGCATGCTCGAACTGATCCGTGCCGAAGGGCTCAAGGTGAAGCCGCTGTGCCCCTTCGTGAAGGCCTACATCGGCAAGCATCCGGAGTTTGCCGATCTGGTCGTTTGATTGTCGGCTTCTCACCGAGGCGCCATAACGCAATTTTTACGTTTCGGTAAGACATTGGGCGCCTGCAGCAGTTTTTGCTGGGAGCCTCCTTTGAACTTTGCAAGCGGCGTACAATTTTTCCTTGGCCAGTGCGAGAAATTGCTGTTCTCGCTCGGTTCTCCATTCTCGCTGACCTCGCTATCCGCGGCGCTCCTCATTGCCGTTGCCTTCTTCACGGCGCAGCGCCTCAAGCGCGGGCGCCGTTTGCACTGGCGCACCTTGTGGCGCGCGCTGTTTCCTAAGCGCATCGTCGCATCGAAATCGAACGAAGCCGATATCGGCTATCTGATCTTCAACGTCTTCGTCTATGGCGTGGTGTTCGGCTGGGCCGTGCTATCGTACCAGTCGATTTCGCAGGGCATCGTGGCCGGCGCGGCGGCGCTGTTCGGCCCCATCGAGCCGACGACGCTGCCGTCCTGGGTGCCGCGCGTCGTCATTACGGTGATGCTGTTTCTCGCCTACGAGCTCGGCTACTGGTTCAATCACTGGCTCAGCCACAAGGTGCCGCTCTTGTGGGAATTCCATAAGGTGCATCACAGCGCCGAAGTGCTGACGCCCCTGACCAACTTCCGTGTCCACCCGGTCTACGCCTTTATCTTCGCCAACATCCTCGCCGTCTCGGCGGCGATCGCCAACGGCCTCGGTCACGCCATGTTCGGCCAGACGGTGCCGCAATATGCGATCACCGACACCAACATGATCCTGGTGCTGTTCATACACACTTACGTGCATCTGCAACATTCGCACGTGTGGATTTCGTTCCAAGGCTTGCTCGGCCGCCTCTTCATCTCGCCCGCGCACCATCAGGTGCATCACTCGGCCGACCCCAAGCACTTCAACAAGAACTTCGGCAGCTGCCTCGCGCTGTGGGACTGGATGTTCGGCACACTCTATGTGCCGGCTAAGAAACGCGAGGCACTCACCTTCGGCTTTCCGAACGAGCCCGATGCTCACACGGTCAAGGGCGAACTGGTCAATCCGTTCATCAACGCAGCCGGTCACCTCAAGCCGCTGTGGCCCAGGAAAAGCGAAGCTTCGCTTCCCGCCGCGACGCGCGATCCGGCCTAGCCGGCCACTCCTACTCGGCGGCGTGGCCCATGGCTTCGACCTCGCGCAGCCAGACGTGGCGCTTGTCGTCACCGGCGGCCTCGATCATGCCGAAGATGGTGGAGCGCACCGGCTTGACGCCGACGAAGCCGAGGATGTTGCGCTTCATCAGCTTGAGCGCGTGGGCGCCGTAATACCAGCGATAGAACCAGCCCGGCATGCCCATGGTCATAATGATGCGGGCCGACTTGCCGCTGTAGACCTTCCAGTTCGCGCCGCCGCCGCTTTTCTGGAAGGCGAGCAGGTCGGGCTGCAGGATGCGCTCGAGAAAGCCTTTCATGATCGCCGGCATGTCGCCGCACCACAGCGGAAACACGAAGACCAGATGATCGGCGGCCGCGAAGGCATCGCGCGCCGCGATGAGATCAGGCTCCAGCGGCTGCTCCCGGCGATAACCTTCGCGTAGCACGGCGTCGAACTGCATCTCTCCGAGCACGAACAGGGTTGACTGATGCCCGCCGCTTTCGGCACCGCGCTGATAGGCGCGGCCGAGCGCCTCGCAGTAGCTGTCCTTCAGCGGCGTGCCGACAATGATCGCGATCTTCGCCATCGCCTGCTCCTCGGGTTGCGCGCAAGCATCCTAGCTGCGCGCCGTCCTAAGGCGTTGATTCAGCGCAAAGCGCGCTGGTCGCTCAGGCCACGATCCGCGCCAGCAGATCGGCGAAAGCCTGCGGCGCAGTGATGTGCGGATTGTGGCTGGCGTCGATCTCGTAAGACTGCCAGCCGGCTTCGGTCTTCGCCCGTTCGTAGAAAGGCCGGAAGCGATCTTCCGGTGTGTGCCGCGTGCAGTAGATGTAATGGCGTGGCAGGGTCAGATCGCCATTCTCAAATTTGAGTTTCTGCTCGAAGGTCTTGAGCGGCTGCGGCACGCGACGCGGCGCGCACCAGGCCTGATCCTCCGGCGAGGTGTCGGCCGGCATCGGCCCCGGCGGAATGCGCCAGTTGTCGGGCCCATCGGCGGCGGCCGACTGGCGCTGCTTGCGCGTCGATTCCGGCATGACGTCGAAGGCGCTTTCGCCATCGCGCGGGACGAAAGCATCGACATAGATCAGCTTGGCGATACGGTCGCGGGCGCGGTCGGCGACGCCGGTCGCGACCATGCCGCCATAGGAATGGCCGATCAGGTAGACGTCGCGCAGATCGTTGTAGAACAGGCAGGCCATCACATCGGCTATGTGCGTGTCGAGATCGATGCCCGGGTGAGCAAGATGGCTGCGCTGACCGAGACCGGTCAGCGTTGGAATGACGAGATGAATGCCGCGCGGCTCCAGCAGCGGATACATCTTCTTCCAGGCCCAGGCCGAACTCCACGCGCCGTGCGCGACGACACAGAATGCCATGTCCCCCCCCTCGTCTCTTCTCTATTGGGCCGCAACCGGTCGCGGCCGTGCCGACCGGCTATTCCATCGCGCACGCACGAAATCAAGCGCGACGACGGCGAGACCCGCCGCGAGCACCTGCCAGCCGGGGCGGATACCGGCGTCGAAGTCGAAAGCCGTCGCCAGCACGCGCAAGGGCGACACGCCGAATTCGATGGCAATGCCGATCGCCTCACCGGCGAAAGCGAGCGCGGCTACGATGACGCTCAGCGCCAGCAGGCTCAGTGTCGACAGTTCGGTCTTGTCCTGCCACCAGGCCAGAATGCGGTAAGCGATCAGCCAGCCAAACAGACCCGTGACAAAGACCGGCACGGTGAGGTCCGCCTTGGTCTGCTGGAAGTAGTGAATGAGCGCGAGCAACGCGATCACATAGATGGCCTGGTGCAGCCGGCGCCAACGCTTGCCGCCAATGCGCTTGATCATACCGTCTGTCGAGGTGATCGCCAGCGCGGCCAGCCCGGTGAGTGCGATCATGCCGACGATGAGATAGACGCGGCGCGTGATCTCGGTGAAGACCTTGATGAGGTCGAAGCTCTGATCGGCGACATAAAGCAGGATATGCGCGAGCGCGTAGCAGAAGGTGCCGACGCCGAGCATGCGGCGCACGTCGATGAGGTTGCCGTAACGGCCGATACGGCGCAGCGGCGTGATCGCTAGGGTCACACCGAGAAACACCAAAGCCCAGAAGCCGGTGCGGTGGATGACGTCATTGAGTGGCCGCGCGCCGCCGGCGATGGCCCCCGCATCGACGAGCGCCTTGGCCACCGGAAAAAGCAGCAAGCCGAGCGCGACGATTCGCAGAGCCGACAGGCGGCCGCGCCGGTCACGCCAAAGCTCGTAAGACGCCATTCGAAGACCTCTTTATCATACCCAGCGCCGCCGCGCGGACCCCGCCCGATACCACAGCGCGTCTTCACCCCGCTCTAAAGCCTGCGTGAGCGGCCTGTGAGGTGTCCGGACGGCCCCGATCTTCCCTTTGTTCTGTCTCCCGGTGTCGCGAAGCGGACCAGAACCTACCATTCACAGCCTTGATCTGGCCATGGTCGGCCGGACTGATAGCATTGCTGCAGAAGGATTCGCCGGCGGACGTCACGGTCACGCGGCGTCAGGACGACAGGGAAAACGACCAGGACGGTACAGACCTAAAAAGAGCCACGCCGGGCCCACGCTTCCAGGAGGCCATGATGTCGCGACATCCGTTCCGACCCGTGCTCACTTTGTTTGTGCCAACAATGCTGGCGTGCGCTGTATCCTCGTTGTTTGTTTCGTCGGTCTTCGCACATGAACTCTGGATCAGCCGCAACAACTACAAAAATCCGGCCGGCGAATGGTGCTGCGGCGCCGAGGATTGCGGCGTCGTCTCTCCCGATGCGGTGAAAGCGGTCAAGGGCGGCTACTCGCTGCGCGGGCCGGTGACCTACGGCAAGGATGTGACCGGCAACGAGGCCGACGGCCCAACCCGCAGCGAACAGCTCAACGAAGTCGTGCCCTACAGCCAGGCACTGCCCTCGCTGGATGGCGCCTACTGGCGCTGCAAACGGCCGGACGGCTCGCCGCGCTGCTTCTTCGCCCCGCAGAACGTCAACTGAGTGGATCGCCGGGCGGCTACACGCGCGGCAGCGGCCGGCCGCCCTGCTCTTTCGACGGCACCTTCACCCAGGCTTCGCCGTCGAGCACAACGTCGTCATCGACGCGGCAGACGCAGGACAGGCGCGCCCGCGTCTTTTCCGGCATCAGTTCGGCGACCTGGACGGTGACCTCGACCGTATCGCCGATCTTCACCGGCGCGCGGAAATTCAGGGTCTGCGAAATATAGATGGCGCCGGGGCCCGGCAGCCGGGTGCCGAGCACGGCCGAGATCAGGCTCGCCGTATAGAGGCCATGGGCGATACGGGTGCCGAACGGCGTCTGCGCCGCGAAGTGCTCGGACAAATGGATCGGGTTGCGATCGCCGGAGATTTCCGCGAAGCCGACCACGTCGGAAGCGCTCACCGTCTTCAACAGGGTCTCGGTCTGGCCGACGGACAGATCCTCAAAATAAAGCGTTTGCAGCACCAGCATCGTCTAGGGTTCCGTTCGCAGTTGAGCCCGGCACATCGCCCACAACAGAGCGATCAGCACCACATTAATCAAAGCCAGCGCGGTCAATAGACCGATGGTCGCATCGACGCCGAAGCGCTCGATCATCAGCGCGCCGGCCGACGGCGCCAATGCCTGAACGATCAGGCTCGGAAAAGCAATCCGGCCCATCAGAGTCGGAAACCGCGCCGGCCCGAACAGAGCCAGCGGAAGGGTCCCACGTCCGATCCAGGAAATGCCGTAGCCCGCGCCATAGAGCAGGATAGCGACGACCAGAAAGGGGAAATAGCTGAGGATCAAGGCAAGGCCAAGCGTCATCAGCAGACAGCAGGCGACCATGGTCCAGATCGGGTGATAGCGCGATCCGAACAGTTGTTCGATCACGCGGGCACCGACCTGCGCCGGCCCGAACAAGGTGCCAAGCGCAATGGCCGCGGTCTCTGCGACACCACGGGATTGAAGAAAGATCAGGAAGTGGACGAGCACCACCGAGCCGACCCCAGCGGCGATCGACAGGATCGTGGCCAGCAGAATGAAGACGCGGCGTTCGTTCCGGAGCGACGGCGGCGACTCATGCGCCGCCGCAACGCTATCCGCCGCCGCGGTTTCAACCGCGGCCTTGCGCCTGCCGCTCACCGCGAACATGAGCGGCAGGCTGAGGACGAGATGCAGCGCCGCGTAGATGAGGCAAGCCACGCGCCAGCCGGTGTGCTCAATCAGAAAAGCGCTAAACGGCCAGCAGATCGTGCTCGAGAAGCCCCCGAACAAGGTCAGCGTCGTGATCGGCCCCCGCGCCTCGCGGCCGTAGCGCTGCCCGAGCACGGCGAACACCGCATCGTAGAGGCCGGTGCCCATGCCGAGGCCAATTACCACCCAGGCCAGAAGAAAGACGGCGACATTCGGCGCAAAGCCGACCGCGGCGAGGCCAGCGGCAAAGAGCAGCGAACTCGCGCATAGGATCGGACGGCCGCCGTGGCGGCCAATGGCCTCGCCGACCTTGGGCGAGATCAGACCGCCGACCAGCAGCCCGATCGACGTGCCGGACACGACCAGGCCGAGCGACCAGCCGGTGTCGGCGACAATCGGCGGCGCAAATACGGCCGGGAAATAGAACGAGGTACCCCAGCCCAGGATCTGAACGATCCCGAAGGCGGTCACGACAAGACGGCGATCGGGCCCAGCCTCGGCGGTTGCCGTTGTCAAAATGCGCGCCTCTAATTAGCCGGATCCATGCCTTTCGCGCGCAACGCGGCTCCGGCGGCCTCGCCGATGAAGCTCCTGATCAACTGGGCCGCGGCGTCCTTATTGGCCGAACGCGCGCCAATGCCGGCCGCGTAAGTTGTCGTGTTCTGGATTTCCTTGGGCAGCGGACCGACCAGCACGGCGCCCTTCACCGGCACGATTTCGCTGATCTGATGCAGGCCCAGCTCGGCCTCGCCGCTGACGATCAGATCGGCGACGTAGCCGCCCTTTTTCAGTTTCGCTTTCGCACGCACCGCGTCGGCGATGCCAAGCCGCTCGAGCAGTTTGTCGATGTAGATGCCGCTGGAGCCGCCGCTGGCCGGGTCGATATAGGCTACGCTTTTGGCGGCGAGCAGCGCCTGCTTGAAAGCCTCGACGGTCGCGATGTCAGGCTTTGCCGCGCCTTCCTTCACAACGACGCCGACACCGACCGTCGCGACGTTGACGCGGCTGCCGCCCGCAATCGCACCACTGGCGATCAGGTCATCGACGATGGCGGGGGTGATGATCGCGACATCGAAGGCTTCACCGCCCTCGATGCGCTTCTTGAGGGCGCCGGCGGTGTCGTTATCGACAATGAGCTTGTGGCCGCTCGCTTTCTCGAAATCGGGCGCCAAGGCCAGCACAACCTGCTTGAAGGCGCCGGCCGAGAGCACCTTGATCTCGGCGGCGGAGGCGGCCGATGCCCCGAACCAAAGCGCAGTGGCAACGAGCGTCACGCAGAGCGTTGCGGGTGACATGATGGGCCATCCTCCGATGAGGTGCGGAATTTACACGCCCGCTGCGCGCCATGATACCGGCGGTATCGCCAAACGAAGCGTCGAAAAGGCTCGGAAACAGGCCGAGTCGGGCGATCTCCACATTCATATGCGATTAACGCATAGGTCGATTCTGTGGCGTCGGCTGAGAATGGGGTCGAATCTACGGGGAAAAGACCAAACTCATGCGTACCGACAGTTTTTCGACCTATTTCAATGCCTTCAAAGGACCCGTCTTCGCATATGCACAACAGATGAGCACATCAATTCTCTGCCTAAACCGCAATCCGTGCGAAAAAGTCGTTTTTCTCGTTATATTTAAATGACTTAAGTTATGCATTTTTGCTTAGCTGCACCGCAACATCAATGCTTTTCATATGTGCAGGGCTGAGTATGTTCTGCGCAGATCGATCGGACATTCAAGTTTCCGGTCGAAAAGCCGAATTCAAACAGCGACCCCGAGAGAGAAATCCCATGTTTGCCTCCCTTGTCCGCTTCATCCAGGAATGGAAGCGTTACAGCCGTAGCGTCCGCGAACTGTCCCGTCTGGACGACCGCGAACTGGCCGATATCGGCCTGAACCGCTCGGAAATCGAGCGCGCCGCCTGGAGCGCCGCTCAGACCCGCTAAGACGCCTCAAAACGTCGACGGTCCCAAACGCCCGCAGCTCTGCGGGCGTTTTGATTCAGGGGGCCGGCGTTTCAGTCGAGCTGTCTCCAGCGCTCCAGAGGCATGACTTCGGGGGCCTGGCCATAGGCCCGGGTCCAAGCGTCGACGGACCATTTGACGCCGCTGTCCTTCTCCACCAGCACCGCGGTCGCGTGCGGGGCCGTGAAATCGATGATGTGCCCTCTCGCCTCGGGCTCCGCGACACGGTGGTATTTGAATAGGCCGAGCTCATCGAGCACCAGCAGCAGGCTGGTGATATTGCGGCTGGTATCGATACAGTCGAACTGCCCTTTATCGAACATGTAGTCGCGATTGGCCCGGGCGACGTGGCCCTTCGTGCCGGCCAGCGGCGCAACACGCTTGTCGAACCAGGCCCCAACAGCCGCCACTGCGGCACGTTCTTTGGCCGCGGAGCCACTGCCGGCGGCCATCAGCCGCCGCATGGTCGCGTGATCTGCGGAGGTCAGGCCTAGTTCCACGCGGTATTGGCAGCCGAAACCATGACACACCGTCATGAAGGAGGCGCTTGGCGCCGATAGCGACAGGCCGCTATAGGCCGAGGCAACCACAGAAGCGCGGTCGGCCCGGGCGGGAGCAGCCAAAGCCAGCAACAGAACGGCAAAAGCAGCGGCTTCTCGACCCAAACGCATCGCCCCACTCTCAACCATTGCCGGTCCGGCCGGCACCGCCTAATGATCACCTTATGACACTCGATCGAGCGATCACGGCAAAATTCGTACCCATTCACATTGTCGGCGGCGGCCTGTCCGGTTCCGAAGCCGCCTGGCAGCTCGCCCGCGCCGGCGTGCCGGTGATCCTGCATGAAATGCGCCCCTTGCGCGAGACAGCGGCGCATAAAACCGACTTCTATGCGGAACTCGTCTGTTCCAACTCCTTCCGCTCCGACGATGCCGCGGCCAATGCCGTCGGTCTGCTGCATGAGGAAATGCGCCGCCTCGGCTCGCTGATTATGCGCGCGGCGGATGCCAATCAGGTGCCGGCCGGCGGCGCGCTCGCGGTCGACCGCGACGGCTTCTCGAGCGCCGTCACCGAGGCGCTCAAGGCCGAGCCGCTGATCACGCTCGAGCGCGGTGAAGTCACCGTACCACCGGCCGACTGGGATAGCGTCATCATCGCCACCGGTCCCCTCACCTCGCCCGATCTTGCCGCCGCGGTCGCGCAGCGCACCGGCGAAACACAGCTCGCCTTTTTCGATGCCATCGCGCCGATCGTACATCGTGAATCGATCGACATGGACAAGGCCTGGTTCCAGTCGCGCTACGACAAGGCCGGCCCCGGCGGCTCCGGCGCCGACTACATCAACTGCCCGCTATCGCGCGAGCAATACGACGCCTTCATCGACGCGCTGCTCGCGGGCGACAAAACCTCATTCAAGGAATGGGAAGCGAACACGCCCTATTTCAACGGCTGCCTGCCGATCGAAGTCATGGCCGAGCGTGGCCGCGAGACCTTGCGCCACGGGCCGATGAAGCCCTTCGGCCTGACCAATCCGCGTTCGCCGGAGCAGAAGCCTTACGCCGTCGTGCAACTGCGGCAGGACAACAAGCTCGGCACCTTGTTCAACATGGTCGGCTTCCAGACCAAGCTGAAACACGGCGAACAGGTACGCATCTTCCGCACCATTCCCGGCCTCGAGAACGCCGAGTTCGCGCGGCTTGGCGGCCTGCATCGCAACACCTTCCTGAACTCGCCGAAGCTGCTCGACGAGACACTGCGACTCAAAGCCAATCCGGCCTGGCGCTTCGCCGGCCAGATCACCGGCTGCGAGGGCTATGTCGAGAGTGCCGCGGTCGGCCTGATGGCGGCGCGCTTTGCCGCCGCCGAGCGGCGCGGCGAAACACTGATGCCGCCGCCGCCAACCACCGCGCATGGCGCGCTGCTGGCGCATATCACCGGTGGCCATATCGAAACCATCGACGGCGGCGCCTCGTCCTTCCAGCCGATGAACGTCAACTTCGGCCTGTTCCCGCCGATTACCGAACCGGTCGCGTTCGACAAGGACGGCCGCAAATACGGCCGCGGCTCGGCCAAAAACGTCGCGCGCAAGGGCGCCCTCAGCGCAAGGGCGCTCGCCGATCTGGCGCAGTGGATGAACGGCACGAAAGCGGACGCGGCGGAGTGACTGCTAAGTCTCGAATATCCGCTCCGGCTTTTTCGACGCGCGCCAAATCAGCCATTGCCGCCTAAGCCCCGACAACGGCACGACATCGAACGGCTCGTAGCCGCGCCGGTCCATCGGCTTGAGCGTCGGCCCGACGAGCGCCAGCGGCAGCAGCGCCGGCAGGATCGTCAGCGGCACCTGCCCGCCTTCATTGCGCGCCGCGATCATCTGCCGCCGTGCGTGACGACGCAGCTCAGCCAGCGCGTTCTTGAGCGCCTCGCTGGTCTTGCCGGCATAGACCTCGCCGATATCGACGCCATGACGCTCCAGCACTTCGAGCGGGATGAACATCTGCCGCCGCGAAACGTGCTTCGCCAGATTGACAAGAACGCCGGTAACGGCGACCGCGATCCCCGCGGCACGGATCAGCATCATCGCTTGCGGGCCACCGCCACCGAGAATGCCGGTGGCGACGTCGAGCAGCGCCGATTGCGTCATCACACCGTAATTATCGAGATCGTCGAGCGTGCCCATCGGATCGTCGTAGAGATCGAAAGCGTGCGCGTCGACAATACCGGCGAGACGCTCCGGCGCGATGCCATGATGCTTGAGGCCCGCCGTCAACGCCGCCGCCACCGGATGCGCCGCCGCCTCGCCGTCGCGCTTTCCTTCCAGCACCTCGCGCCACCATTGCAGGCGGATTTCGCCGGGCATCGGCTCTCGCGCCACGTCGCGCACACGGCCAATCTCGATGGCGAAGGCATAGAGCGCGTATAGCGCATCGCGCTTGTCCGGCGGCGCAAACAAGGTGGCGAGATAACGGTCGCGGTCGGCCTCGCGCACCAGCGCCGCGCAATAGTCGGCTTGCTTGGCCATGCCGCTTCCTACTCGACCGCGATCAGTCCGGCGCCAGCGCGGCGGTTCTCCGCCAGCAGCACATTATAGGTGCGCACGGCCGCGCCCGTGGTCATCACATCGACGGAAATCGACAGGTCGTGGAACATCGAGCGCAGCGCCGGCGGCAGAAATGCCGGATCGCGACCGGCCCCGATCAGGAACACGTCGAGTGCCTCGCCGCGCGCGAAGGCCTGCGCCAGCGTTTCGGCGGTCACGTCCTTGATCGACGCGACCGGCCACGCCCACATGCCATCGGGGAAACAGATGAGCGAGCCACGATGCGACATGCCGCCGAAGCGGAAGCCGCCGTTGCCATAGGCATCGATCGGCGCGGGCGTCGGCAGATGCGGCGTGTCGTTGCCGAGCCCGCCGGCCATCGTCAGCGGCGACCCTTCGGTTTGGGCTTGTTGGTGATCGAGGTCTTGCCGCCGGGCCGCGTGGCCGGCTTGTCGGCCACCTCGTTCGCCGACGTGTCCTCGACGAAGCGCGCCGGAATCGCATTCGGATTGATGATCTCGGGCTCCGGCTCCGCCGACAGCGCGTCGCGGCCCGAGCCGACGCCGAGATAGATCAGGATCGGCGCCGCGATAAAGATCGACGTATAGGTGCCAACGAGCACCACGCCGAACATCATGGTCGCCGTGAAGGAGTGGATGGCCTGGCCGCCGAACAACAGCAGCGCCAGCAGCGCCAAAGTCACCGTCATGTGGGTGATGACCGACCGCGACAAGGTCTGGTTGACCGATGCGTTCAGGATGTCCGCCATGGGCATCTTCTTGTAGCGGCGTAAAATCTCGCGGATACGGTCGTAGATGACAACGGTGTCGTTCAGCGAATAACCGAGAATGGTCAGCAGCGCCGCGATACTCGTCAGATCAAAATCGATCTGCGCAATCGACATGAAGCCGATAGTGAGCACGAGGTCGTGCACGTTGGCGATCATGGCGCCAAGCGCGAACTGCCACTCGAAGCGGAACCACAGATAAATCAGGATGCAGAGAATGGCGAGGCCGAGGCCGACGATGCCGTAGGACAGAAGTTCGCCCGACACGCGCGGGCCGACCACCTCGACGCGGCGGTATTCGATCTGATCGCCGAGCGCGGCGCGCACCTTCTGCACCGCCGCCTGCTGCGCGGCATCGCCGCCAGGCTGCTCGGCGATGCGGATTAGGACTTCGCTCGGGCCGCCGAACTGCTGAAGCTGGACTTCGCCGAGGTCGAGGCCGCCGAGCGTGGCGCGCATCTTGGCAAGATCGGCGGGACCGGCGGTTTCGCGGATTTCCATCAGCGTGCCGCCGCGGAAATCGATGCCGAAATTCAGGCCATGGATGAAGTACAGAACGATGGCCGCGATGGACAACAACGCCGACAGCGGAAAGCTGATGCGCCGGAAGCGCATGAAATCGAATTTAGTGTCGTCCGGAACGATGCGGAGCAGACGCATGAGTGGATCTCTCCCCGCCCCTTAGATCGGCACGCGCTGCGGCCGGCGCCAGCGCACCCAGGTCGCAACGATGAGCCGCGTCACCGTGAAAGCGGTGAACACGGTGGTGATGATGCCGATGCCGAGCGTCACGGCGAAGCCGCGCACCGGGCCGGTGCCGATGTAGAACAGCACGGCGGCGGCGATGAAAGTCGTGATATTGGAGTCGAGAATGGTCGCCAGCGCGCGGCTGAAGCCGGCGTCGATGGCGCTGATGGCGGATCGACCCAGCCTCACCTCTTCGCGGATGCGCTCGTAGATCAGCACGTTACTGTCGACCGCGATGCCGACGGTGAGCACGATGCCGGCGATGCCAGGCAGAGTCAGCGTCGCGTTAAGCAGCGACAGGACGCCGAAGATCATGGCAACGTTGATCGCCACGGCGATGTTGGCGAACAGACCGAACAGGCCGTAAGTCGCGAGCATGAACAGCACGACGAGACCGGCGCCGACATAGGACGACAACTTGCCCTTGGCGATGGAGTCGGCGCCAAGGCCCGGACCGACAGTGCGTTCTTCGATGATAGTCAGCGGCGCCGGCAGCGCGCCGGCGCGCAGCAGAATGGCGAGATCGTTGGCGCTCTGCACCGTGAACGAACCCGAGATCTGGCCCGAGCCGCCGAGGATCGGCTCGCGGATCACAGGCGCCGAGATCACCTCGTTGTCCAGGACGATGGCGAAGGGCCGGCCGACATTCTCCTGCGTCGCCTGGGCGAATTTGCGGGCGCCGGAGGTATTGAAGCGGAACGAGACGATCGGCTCCGAGGTGCGCTGGTCGAAGCCGGGCTGGGCGTCGGTCAGGTCGCCGCCGGAGACCAGCACGCGCTTTTCGATGAGATAGGGCGTCTTCGGCGAGGACGCGCTGTACAGCAGGTCGTCCTCGGGCGGTACGCGGCCCTGGAGGGCCTGCTCGACCGGCGTGTTGGAATCCACCATGCGGAAGTCGAGCTTGGCGGTCTTGCCGAGCAGTTCCTTGAGGCGCGACGGGTCCTGCAGGCCCGGCACCTGGACGAGAATTCGGTCGGCACCCTGCCGCTGGATCAGCGGTTCGACGGTACCGAGTTCGTTGACGCGGCGCTCGATGATCTGGATCGACTGTTCGACCGACTGGCGGATGCGTTCGATCATCGCGGCGTCGGAGACTGTCAGGCGGACGAGGTTTCCGTCGGATGTTATCTCGAGGTTGCGCTGACCGCTGCCGCCGAGAATGCCGCCAAGCGGCACCGACAGCTCGCGCAGCTTGGTGAGCGCCTGCCCGGCATTGGCGTCCTCTCGGACGCGGACCTCAACGCTGTTGCCGCGAATGGCAAGGCCCGTATAGCCGATGCGGGCGTCGCGCAGCACACGGCGCACGTCATCGCGCGTCGTCTCAAGCTTTTCCTTACGCACCGCATTGGAGTCGACTTCGAGCAGGATGTGCGAGCCGCCCTGCAGATCGAGGCCGAGCACGAGATGACGTTGCGCCCATTTCGGCCAGCCGGCGACGACGTCGGACGGGAAGAAATTGGGAACGGCACACAGGCAGATGACGAGCGCCGTGAGAATGGTCGCCGCCGCCTTCCACCGGGAAAAGTAAAGCATGAGATCCTGGCTTGCTTGACCGGTTTGAAGAAGCTCCGCCCTTAGCCGGCGGTGGCTTCGTCCTTCACCGGTTCACCCTTGGCGCGCACGTCGCTGATCATGCCGCGCATCTGGCGGATGCGGACACCGTCGGCGATTTCGACTTCGATCTGGTCGTCATCGACCACCTTGGTGATCTTGCCGACCAGGCCGCCGCTGGTGACGACCGTGTCGCCACGGCGCACGTTCTTGACCATCTCCTGATGCGCTTTCACCCGCTTCTGCTGCGGGCGCAGGATCAGGAAGTACATGATCACGAAAATCAGGATGAACGGCAGCAGCGACATCAGGATGCCGCCGTCGCCCCCGAGGCCCGGCGCGCCTTGCGCGAATGCGGACGTGATGAACATCGTGTTGAAACCTCTGGCTGGTTATCGGTCGCGCCGGGCGTCCCGCCCCTGCTCAACCCGGCTCAAATCGCTTGAATTCGGCGCGGACTATAACGGCCGCCCGCCCAATTGCAACGCTGCCAGACCCCGGATTCATAGGCGTTTTCTTGGCCGTTTTCAGTCATTTCCGCCCCGTTCGGGTTGCCCGGCCAGCCTACGCCCGCTATGCAGCAGCCCGTCAGTTCCGAAAGCACCGCCATGGCCAAAAAGAAGACCTCCAAGAGCAAGTCCCCGCGAGCTTCGTCCGCGCGAAAACTAGCCTCATCCGCCGCCCCGTCGAAAGCGGTGAGCGGCGCCGATCCGGTCGTGCTCGCCCGTATCGCCGACGCGCTGGAGCGCCTCGCCCCGCCGGCCAGGAAGCCGATCGACCTTGAGGCCGCCGACGCTTTCGTCTGGCAGCCGGACGGCCAGCTCTCGCCGGTGCCGCACGTCAACCGCGTCGGTATGTCGCTCCTGAAGGGCATCGACCGCGTCCGCGACACGCTCGTCGAAAACACCGAACGCTTCGCCAAGGGCCTGCCGGCCAATAACGCCCTGCTCTGGGGCGCGCGCGGCATGGGCAAATCCTCGCTGGTGAAAGCCTCGCACGCCTCGATCAACGCCGCGCTGGCCAAAGCCGGCGGCAAGCTGCCCTTGAAGCTGGTCGAGATTCACCGCGAGGACATCGAGACGCTGCCAAACCTGATGGCGATCACGCGCGCCTCGCCCTACCGCTTCGTGCTGTTCTGCGACGATCTCTCGTTCGACAACGAGGATACCAGCTACAAGTCGCTCAAGGCCGTGCTCGACGGCGGCATCGAAGGCCGCCCCGAGAACGTGATCTTCTACGCGACATCGAACCGCCGCCATCTCCTGTCGCGCGACATGATCGAGAACGAGCGCTCGACCGGCATCAATCCCGGCGAGGCGGTCGAGGAAAAGGTGTCGCTGTCGGATCGCTTCGGCCTGTGGCTCGGCTTCCACCGCTGCAGCCAGGACGAATTCCTCGCCATGGTGCAGGGCTACGTCAATCACTACGGCCTGAAACTGGCCGAGGACGAACTGCGGCGCGAGGCTCTGGAATGGGCCACCACACGCGGCTCGCGCTCGGGCCGCGTCGCCTGGCAGTTCATCCAGGAAATCGCCGGGCGTCAGGGCGCGGTGCTGAAGGACAACGAGTAACGCGCCTCGCCCCGTTCGTGTCGCAATGATGCGGGAAGACACGACATTGATGGACAATAACCCCGCCCACCTGTCTCGCCGTGCGGCCTTGGCTGCGGTTCTCGGCACCGCCGCGCTGCCGATATTCGGATCGCGCGGCCGCGCTCAAGGCGACGATCGTCCACCGGTCTTTCAGACGGCAAAGCGTCAGTTCACCGTCGTTCGGCCGTCGAAACAGTTGCCGGGCGTAACGCTCGCCGACATCAACGGACGCCCGGCGCAGGTCGCTCCGGTTCCCGGCAAGGTGCTGCTCATCAACATCTGGGCGAGCTGGTGCGATGCCTGCCGCGTCGACCTGCCGCTGCTCGAGCGCTTTCACAAGACCGGTGGCCGACAGGTCGAGATCGCCGCCGTGTCTGTCGACACGGACGGCCGTGAGCACGTGAAGTCCTATCTGGAGAAGCTGTCGGTCCGCGCGCTTCCGGTCTATCTCGACCAGGACGGCAGGCTCGCCGGCAATGCCGCCAAAGGCGCGGCGCCGCTTCTGATTTACGGCATGCCGCTGACTTATCTCATCACACCGTCGGGGCGGATTGCCGGCTACATGGCCGGCGTGGCGGATTGGCTCGCCCCAGACGCGCAGCAACTACTGGCTTACTACGCGGCTGCCTAGAGCAGCGCTAATTGCTGGCGAGATACTTGGTCGGATCGACCGGCGTCGAGCCCTTGCGGATCTCGAAGTGCAGCTGCGGCGAGGTCACGTTGCCGGTCTGACCGGACAGCGCGATCACCTGCCCGCGCTTGATCGTGTCGCCGCGCTTGACCAGCAGCTCGCTGGCATTGGCGTAGGCCGACACATAGCCGTTGGCATGGCGGACCAGCACGAGGTTGCCGTAACCCTTGAGCTCGTTGCCGGCATAGGCGACGACGCCGTCGTCCGCGGCTTTCACCTGCGTGCCTTCGGGCACGGCGATATTGATGCCGTCGTTCTGCGTGCCGTTCGGCTTGGAGCCGAAGCCGGCGATCACGCGGCCATGCACCGGCCAGCGGAATGACTGCAAGCTGCCGGCGGGCTCGGCGGCCTTCTCCGGCACCGGTTCGGCCTTGGGCATTTCCTGGCTGACCATGCGCACGCTCTGCGTCGGCTCGGCGGCGGGCGCGCGGTCAATCGGGATGGTGCGCGGCTGGCTCGGCGCGTTGTTCGGCCAGCTCGCCGCCTGCGGAGCGGTGGTCTGCGGCCGCGTCACCTGCGGCGCCGGCGCGGCGGCGGCATAGCGTTGCGGCAGCGGCGCGGTCTGCTTGGGCTGTTGTGCCATAGCCTGGCGGCTGGTGCCCGGCACCTTGATACGGTCGCCGACACTGACCCGCGTATAAGGTGAGATGCCGTTGTGACGCGCCAGCGCGGCGAGCGTGATGCCGTAGCGACGCGACAGCCCAATCAGGCTTTCGCCGGGCGCAACGACGTGAACGTTTTCGCCCGCGACAGGCGCCGCATGCGCGACAGGCGCCGGAGCGGGAGCCGGCGTGTAAGACGGAGCTGCCACCTGCGGCGCGGGCTGCGCCGGCGCGGAGCCCGCGACATAGCGCGGAATGACAAGACGCTGACCAGGACGGACCTGCGACGCATTGGCAATGCCGTTGGTCTGGAGAATGGCCGACACCGGCACGCCCTGACGGCGCGCGATCATGTCGACGGTTTCGCCATTGCCGACGGTGACCGGATGACCGCCGTCCCAGGTCCAGTGACCCGCCGGCTGCTGCGAAACGCTGCCGGTGATATCGCCGTAACGCTGGACCGGCTGCGATCCGTAGGAGGTGTTGCCCGCCGCGACGGTCTGCGGCGGAGTCGGCAGCGGCTGCGAGGTCACACGCGCGGTCGGCGCGGGCGGACGCGCGATGGAACCGGTCACCTCGCCGCGCGGCGGCATGCTGCTCTGACGCGAGGCCGTTGGATACGGGCTGTCGAAGCGGCTGGAGTTGGAGCAACCCGCCAGCGCAATACCGAGCGCGGCGACGGTAGCGACGCGCGGCCAAACGCGCGAAGAAACTGACACAGCAACACGTGACATAGGGTTACTCACTCAGGCACAAAATCGCTTGAGTTTTAAATAAAGCAGCACCGAGTAAATAAGGCTTTAAGGTTGTGGAATGGCCGCCCGAGCGCAAAATCGAGGAATCGGGAAGTACTGAGCGTGCCCGGCAAGCAAATCCGGCGGCGCCGTTAACTACAATTCGCGCGCTTTACCACGCAACATCGGCACAAAGCGCACCGGGATCAGTCTGTCCTCGGCAAGCCGCGTCCCTTCCGGCGTTTGCGATTTGGTAATCCTGACGAGATGCTGCGGCCCGTTTTGCGGCCCCAGTGGCAAAATCATCACACCGCCATCGGCCAATTGGTCGGCCAACGCCGCCGGCACCTCCTCCGCCGCCGCGGTGACGATGATGCGGTCGAACGGCGCCCGGTCCGGGCAGCCCTCGAAGCCGTCGCCGACGATCACCTCGACATTGCCGCAGCCGGCCGCGTTCAACCGCCGCCGCGCCTGGTCGGCGAG
The DNA here is from genome assembly GCF_005153485.1 of Pseudolabrys sp. FHR47. Lineage (NCBI taxonomy): Bacteria > Pseudomonadati > Pseudomonadota > Alphaproteobacteria > Hyphomicrobiales > Xanthobacteraceae > Pseudolabrys > Pseudolabrys sp. FHR47. The sequence goes on along the minus strand of NZ_CP039740.1, from coordinate 2,213,515 downwards.
CGTGCGATAGCGCTCGATGCTGACCACCTCGGCCGCCAGTTTCGACAGCACCGCCGCCTGGTAGCCCGAGCCGGTGCCGATCTCGAGCACGCGATGCTGCGGCTTCACGCCCAGTTGCTCGGTCATGTAGGCGACAACGTAAGGCTGGCTGATGGTCTGCCCGCATTCGATCGGCAGCGCCTGATCGGCATAGGCGCTGGTGGCAAGGTCGGCGGACACGAAGGCGGTCCGCGGCACCTCGCCCATCGCGCGCAGCACGGCCTGATCCGAAATGCCGCGCCGGCGCAGCGTCAGGAGGAAATTGACGCGGTCGATGTCGGCCTGAGTGCTGGTTCCATCTGTCATCATGCCGCGATCATGCTAACATTTGCGTAGGTCGGGCACCAATCATTGCCTTGATCTTCGTCAAGCATTCTGACGGCCACAGCAGAGGGGGAAGAAAGATTGGCGGACGAAAGATTGGCAGAGCAAAAACGGGCCGAACATAAACCGGCAACGCCGGCCCGCATTCTGGTGGTCGAGGACGAGTCCCTCATCCGCATGCTGCTCGAGGACATGCTCGCCGACCTCGGTCATGAGGTCGCGGCGACCGCCGCCTCGGTCGAGACGGCCAGGAAGCTCGCCGCCGCCGGCGGCTTCGACGCGGCCATTCTCGACGTCAATCTCGAAGGCCAGGAGATCTTCCCGGTCGCTGAAATTCTCGCCGAGCGCGGTGTGCCCTTCGTCTTCGCCAGCGGCTACGGCCACGCCGCCCTGCCCGAACAGTTCCGCGGCCGCCCGACTTTGCAGAAGCCGTTCCAGGGCGCGCAGCTCGAAGCGGCGCTGAAGGCTCTGCTGCAGACGGTGTGAGACGCTACTTGCTTGTAGCCCGGGTGAAGCGAAGCGTAACCCGGGAACGATCAGCGGCTGTCCCGGATTTCGCTGCGCTCATCCGGGCTACGGATTCCAGCAAATGAAGCGCTGGATCGCCCGCCTTCGCGGGCGATGACGGAATGAGATCGCGCCGCAAGGACAAGCTCAAGCCAACACCTGCGCCAGCTTGGTCATGAACGGCTCGTCGGTGAGATCGAGCCGCAGCGGCGTCACTGAAATCTTTTTATTGTCGAGCGCGGCAAGATCGCTGCCCGGCGGCGCAGCCGGCTTGATGCCGCGTGCGATGGCGATCCAGTAATACGGATTGCCGCGGCCGTCATGGCGCGCGTCGATCTTGAGAAACTCGGCGTCGCGCTTGCCCTGCGTCGACACCGCCACGCCTTCGACCTCTTCCGGCAAACAGTCCGGGAAGTTGATGTTGACGAGGACATCCTTCGGCATGCCCTCCTTCAAGATCTTCTGCATCAGCGCCGGCCCGTGCGCGATGCCGGTCTGCCAGTACGGCAGATGCTTGGTGGTAAAGGCATAAGCCTGCGACAGCGCGAAGGACGGAATGCCGAGCACCGTCGCTTCCTTGGCGCCGGCCACCGTGCCGGAATACAGAACGTCCTCGGCGACGTTGCGGCCGCGGTTGACGCCGGAGATCACAAGATCCGGCTTGTCGGGCATGATGTGGCGCACGCCCATGATGACGCAATCGGTCGGCGTGCCCTTGACCGCGAAATGCCGCTCGCCGACTTCGCGCAAGCGCAAGGGATCGTTCAGCGACAGCGAATGCGACACGCCGGACTGGTCGGTTTCCGGCGCCACGATCCACACATCGTCGGAAATCGCGCGCGCGATCTTCTCGCAGGCCACGAGACCAGGCGCGTGAACGCCGTCGTCATTGGTGATGAGAATGCGCATTAGTGTTCGCCCCACGCCGCAGCCTGTTCCCCTCCCCCTTGTGGGGAGGGGTTAGGGGTGGGGGTCGATGTCGTCAGCGAACATTTCGCAAGATGATGACCTCGCAACCACCCCCCTCCCCAACCCTCCCCCACAAGGGGGGAGGGAGAAGAGAGCGCGCGTGGGACGGACTTGCACATCGTCAGACGCATCACTTCTTCTCAATCACATTCACGCCGCCCATATACGGCTTGAGCACGTCCGGCACGGCGATCGCGCCGCCGTCCTGCTGATAGGTTTCCATCACAGCGATGAGCGCGCGGCCGACGGCGACGCCCGAGCCGTTGAGCGTGTGGACGTGGCGCACCTTGTTCTCTTTATCGCGGAAGCGCGCATTCATGCGCCGCGCCTGAAAATCGCCACACACCGAACAGGAAGAGATTTCGCGATACATGTTCTGCCCCGGCAGCCAGACCTCGATGTCATAGGTCTTCTGCGAGGCAAAGCCCATGTCGCCGGTGCAAAGCGTGATGACGCGGTAGTGCAGATCGAGCTTCTTGAGCACCGCCTCGGCACAGGCGAGCATGCGCTCATGCTCTTCCTTCGATTTCTCCGGCGTGGTGATGGAGACGAGCTCCACCTTAGTGAACTGGTGCTGGCGGATCATGCCGCGCGTGTCGCGCCCCGCCGCGCCGGCTTCGGCGCGGAAACACGGCGTGCAGGCCGTGAGCCGCATCGGCAATTCGTCCTCGGCGACGATGGCTTCGCGGACGAGATTGGTCAGAGGGACTTCGGCGGTGGGGATCATGCCCCAGCGCGCGCCCTTCATATCCGAAGCCGCAGCGTTGTTCGCGAACACATCGCCACTGACGGCCCAGAACTGGTCGTCCTCGAACTTCGGCAGTTGCGCCGTGCCGAACATCACATCGTCTTTGACGAGCAGCGGCGGATTGACTTCGGTGTAGCCGTGCTCGTCGACATGCGTATCGAGAAAGAACTGGCCTAGAGCGCGCTCAAGGCGTGCGAGGCCCTTCTGCAACACGACGAAACGCGCGCCGGACAGTTTGGCGGCGGTTTCGAAATCCATCTGCTTCAAGTCTTCGCCAAGTTCGAAATGCTGCTTCGGCGTGAAGGCGTAATTGCGCTTGGCGCCGCTCACCGACTTCTCGACATTGTCGTGCTCGTCCTTGCCGTCCGGCACGTCGTCATTCGGCAGGTTCGGGATTTGCGCCAGTTCCTTGTCGAGGTCCTCGGCGAACTTCTTCGCCTCGGCCTCGAGCGCCGGCATGGTCTCTTTCAGCGTCGCGACCTCGGCCATCAAAGCCTGCGCGGCGGCCTCGTCCTTCTTCGCCTTGGCCTGGCCGATTTCCTTGGACGCGGCGTTGCGGCGCGCCTGCGCCTGCTCCGAAGCCGAAATGGCGGCGCGGCGCTTCTCGTCGAGCGCCAGCAGTTTGGCCGAAAGAGGCTCCAGCCCGCGCCGTTTCAGGCCGCGGTCGAAAGCCTCGGGGTTCTCGCGAATCCATCGAATGTCATACATGGGCGGCGTTCTAGTCGGATTTTGTGAGGCGGGAAAGACGGGGTTTATACCTGTCGTCCCGGGCGAGCGAAGCGAGACCCGGGACCCATAGCCACGGGTCTATCGAGAGCACACAGCGTATGGGTCCCCGCCTTCGCGAGGACGACCAAGTGCCTCAATCCGGGCCGGCGGCGCCGACCTTGGCGGCGGCTTCGGCGTCAGCCTCGGCCTGGGCATTTTCCTTGGCCGCGGCTTCGGCGCTCGCCTTCTTCTCGACGATGCGCACCGACCAGATCGAGCCCTCGTAGAGAATAAGCAGCGGGATCGCGAGCGAGAGCTGGCTGATCACGTCCGGCGGCGTCAGCACCGCGGCGATGACAAAGGCGGCGACGATGAAATAGCGACGCTTCTCCTTGAGCGTCTGCGACGTGATGATGCCGATGCGGCCGAGCAGCGTGAGGATGACCGGCAACTGGAACGCCGCGCCGAAGGCGAGCACCAAAGTCATCATCAGCGACAGGTATTCGCCGACCTTGGGCAACAGCGCGATCGAGGCTTCGCCCTCGCCCGATTGCTGCATGCCGAGCGAGAAGCGGATCAGCATCGGCAGCACGACGAAATAGACCACCGCCGTGCCGAGCGCGAAGAAGAACGGCGTCGCCACGAGATACGGCAGGAAAGCCCGGCGCTCATGCTTGTAGAGGCCTGGCGCAACGAACATGTAGACCTGCCCCGCCACCACCGGAAACGACAGGAAGGCGGCGCCGAACATCGCGAGCTTGAGCTGGGTGATGAAATATTCGAGCAGCGCGGTGTAGATGAACTTGGAATTCTCCGCGCCGGCGACCCAGACGAAGGGCCACACCAGCACGTTGTAGATGTCTTTCGCGAATATGAAGCACAAAGCGAACATCAGGCCGAAGGCGATCATCGCCTTGATGAGCCGCGAACGCAGCTCGATCAGGTGATCCATCAACGGCGCCTTGCTGGCCTCGATGTCGTCCTGGCTCACGCGGCGCCTCCGGCCTTCTTGTCGGCGGGCGCGTCGGCCTCGGCGGTCTTGATATCTTCTTTGGGCAGGAAGTCTTCGGTGCGCACCGGCGGCAGCGGCTCAGGCTCGGGAATGTCGAGTTTCGCCAGATCGGCCGTCTGCTCGGCCGGCGGCGGCAATGCTTCACTCGACTCCACCGGCGTCACCGGCGCGGCGGCTGGCGTGCTATCGGACGCAGTCGCGGCCGGTGCGTCGAAGGCGCTCTCGATTTGTTTCTTGGTGTCGGCGAGCGGATCGATTTTGGTGAAGTCGGTGACCTGCTCCTTCACGCTCGAGGTCAGGTCCTCAGCCTGTTTCTTCAGGTCGGCGACTTCAGCTTCGCGCAGGGCTTCCTGGAACTGGCCCTGGAATTCGGCCGCCATGCGCCGGACCTTGGCCATCATCTGGCCGACCGAGCGCAGCACGGTGGGCAGTTCCTTCGGCCCGATCGCGATCAGCGCGACGATACCGATGAGGACGATCTCGCCCCAACCGAAATTGAACATGACTTAGACGTCCCGAATTCGCCCCGGCGATGTGACCGGCACGGCCTGTCTTCTAGCGCGAGGTGCGATCCAGAGCGACATGCCGTCCGGCGAAAACGCGTCAGGAGCGCGCGCCCTCGGCGCGGCGTTCGGCGTCGGTCTTCTGGGCGCCCGCCTCGAGCGACTTGACCGGTTCGGCCGGCTTGGCGTCGGCCTTGTCGTCCTCGGCCATGCCCTTCTTGAAGGCCTTGATGCCCTGGGCGAAGTCGCCCATCAGGCCGGAAATCTTGCCGCGGCCGCCGAACAGCAGCAGCACGACGACGGCAACGATGAGCCAGTGCCAGACGCTAAACGAACCCATGACCTAATCCCTCCGCGGCGACGGCGTTGGCCCTGAAGGCTCGTCCCGCCTTGTGTTTCGGTCAGAAACTAGGCTGCGGAAGCGGCAAAAACAAGGAGTTAACGGGGATTGGTTAAGGGCAGAAAGACGCGGTGGCAGCGCCACTCGGCCAAAGGGATTTGGCTCTTTCGACTGCAATTTCTCCGTTCGTCCCCGCGAAAGCGGGGACCCAGTGCCCCAAACTCATGCCGTTCTGGGTCCCCGCCATAGGCGTCCTGAAAGAACGCCGTTCTTCGAACGGCTATGCGCGGGGACGAACGGTGTTTCGAGGGAATGCCTCAGCTTATTTTTCAGGTTCGGCTTCCGGCTCCGCCGAAGCCTCCGGCGCGGGCGCGAGACCCAGATCGAGGTCGCCCGGTTCGAGCGGGTCCTCATCATCGCGCAAGGTGGCGTCGTCGGACGGCATCGGCACCGAGAAGCCCGGCGGCATCGCGCCTTCGATCAGGCCGGCGCCCTTGAGCTCGTCGAGGCCGGGCAGATCGCTGACCTCCTCCAGGCCGAAATGCGACAGGAACGCCTCGTTGGTGCCGTAGGTGATCGGACGGCCCGGCACCTTGCGGCGGCCGCGCGGGCGAATCCAGCCGGTCTTGAGCAGGACGTCGAGCGTGCCGGCGGCGGTGGCAACGCCGCGGATTTCCTCGATCTCGGCGCGGGTCACCGGCTGGTGATAGGCGATGATCGCCAAGGTCTCGATGGCGGCGCGCGACAATTTGCGCTGCTCGACGGTTTCCTTGGTGAGCAGCCACGACAAATCGGACGCGGTGCGGAAGGTCCACTTCTTGCCGATGCGCACGAGGTTGACGCCGCGCGGCGCGTACTCGGCCTGCAGGGCGGCAAGCGCGGCCTTCACATCGACACCGTCGGGCAATGCGCGCACCAAGGTCGGCTCGTCGAGCGGCTCGGACGCGGCGAACAACAGCGCTTCGAGCAGACGCAGCTCGTCCGGGCGCTGCGCCGGCTCGGCGGCCTCGGCCTCAACCTCGACGACGATCGTCTCTTCCACGCTTTGTTCAAACTGGACGGCAGCGGTTGCCGGCTCGTCGTTCGACACGATCACGAGCTTCTTGGCCGCGCTGGACATGGATTCCGTCTCCTTATGCGGTTTCTTGTGCGTCATGCGACGATGCGAATCCGTTCGCGCTCACACGCTTGCGCATGTAGATCGGCGAGAACGCATCCTTCTGATGGATTTCGGCGCGGCCGTCGCGCACGAGTTCGAGCGCCGAGGCAAAGGACGACGCGAACACGGTGGCGGCCAGCGCCGGCTCGACCACGTACTGAATGAGGAAGGCGTCGATGCGCGACCAGTCGCTCGACTGGCCGATCATGCGCTCCAGCGTCTCGCGCGCTTCGGCCAGCGACCACACCGTGCGCTTCTTGAAGCGTACGCGCGACAAGGTCGTGCGCTGACGCTGCACCGCATAGGCGGACAGAAGATCGTAGAGCGTCGCGGTATATTCCGGCTTCTTGATCTCGGCGATCGGCTCGGGCATCCCGCGCTCGAACACGTCGCGGCCAAGCTGCGGGCGGTCCATCATGCGGCTGGCGAATTCGCGGATCGCTTCGAGGCGGCGCAGACGGTTGGCGAGCGCCAGCGCCATGTCTTCGGCGGACGGCCCCTCTCCCGGCGCCGCTTCCGGCAGCAACAGGCGCGATTTGAGATAAGCGAGCCACGCCGCCATCACGAGATAATCGGCGGCGAGTTCGAGGCGCACTTTGCGCGCCTGCTCGATGAACATCAGATACTGGTCGGCGAGCGCGAGAATGGAGATCTTGTGCAGATCGACCTTCTGCTGGCGCGCGAGCGTGAGCAGAAGATCGAGCGGACCTTCGAAGCCCTCGACGTCGACGATCATTTCCGGATCGGTGACGCCGCGATCCGCTTCCATCTCGGCCGCGAGTTTGTTGTCGAAATCCTCAGGCGCCATGAGCCTGTTCATCCTTCACTGATGGTGGAGCCTAAGCCACCATCGCATTGAAAATCCGCCGCGCCTCCGCGACGTCGAACGTCTCGCCTTGCGACCGCATCGACAGCGCGCGGCTTGCGCGCTCCGCGGCCGCGCCGGAAAGCTCGGGCGCGACGCCGGCGACCTCGCTCATTTCGGCAAGATCGCCGTTGCAATGAAGCACGACATCGCAGCCCGCTGCGAGCGCCGCCTGACTGCGCTCGGCAATTGTCCCCGACAAAGCGCCCATTGACACATCGTCGCTCATCAACAAGCCGGAGAAGCCGATGAAGCCGCGAATCACCTCGCGCACCATTGTGACGGAAGTTGTGGCCGGGGCATGGGCATCGATGGCGCTGAACACAACATGCGCCGTCATGCCGAGCGGCAGGTCCTTGAGCGGCTGGAAGGCGGCAAAATCGGTTTGTTCCAAAGTGGCGCGGTCGGTGTCGACGACCGGGAGTTCCTTGTGGCTGTCGGCGCGGGCCCGGCCATGCCCCGGAAGGTGCTTCAGCACCGGCAGCACGCCGCCGGCGAGCAAGCCCGCCGCGACAGCGCCGGCGATCGCCGCGACCTTGGCCGGCTCGGTGCCGTAAGCGCGGTCGCCGATTATGGGATCGGCCTCGGACACCGGAACGTCCGCGAGCGGCAGACAATCGACGTCGATGCCGAGCGCCTTGAGGTCGGCGGCGATCAGATGCGCGCCCATGCGGGCGGCGGCGATGCCTTGCGCGGGGTTCTGGTCGTAGAGCGCGCTGAATACGGCGCCCGGCGGATAGGCCGGCCAGTGCGGCGGGCCAAGGCGCTGCACGCGGCCGCCTTCCTGATCGACCAGGATCGGCGCTTCCCAGCCGACCGCATCGCGAAAATCACGTGCCAGACCAGCAATCTGAGCCGGATCGCTGATGTTCCTCTTGAAGATGATGAGGCCCCACGGCTGCGCCTCGCGCAGAAAGGCGCGCTCAGACGGCGTGATCGTCAGGCCGGACAGGCCGGTGATAAAGGCGCGGGAAGCCATAGCGGCGGCTTAACCCGCACTGCCGGAGGGAGCAAGCAAGCCTGTTGATGGCGAAAGCGCGTGAATCCGGCGCTTAATTGCGCTGGATGAGGCAGGAACCGCCCGCGGCCTTCAGGCTGGAGCACAGTTCGCTCGCCTCGCCCGACGTCCCCACCGGCACCAGCGCGCGGTAGTAGATGCCCTTGTCGCCAAGATCGACGCGCTTGATGAAGGGCACGCGGCCACCGAGCTGGTTGGGGAACTTGCCCTGCAGCGACTGGAAGGCGGCCTGCGCTTCGGCCTCGCTGCGCTGGGCGGAAACCTGCACGGCATAGCCGCCAGCCGTGGCAGTCGCCTGCGGTGCCGGAGCCGGGGCTTGCGCGGCCACGCGGGCGGGCGCGGCAGGCCGCGCCGGCTGGGCATTGGGATTGAGCGACAGCGGTGCATTGGAGGGCTGTGCGACCGGCTGGGGCGCCGGAGCAGCCGCCTGCGGCGTCACGTTACGCGGCGGTTCGGGCGCGGGCTGAGGAGCGACCCGCGGCGCCTGAGCGGCCGGCGCTGCGTTGACAACGCGCACCGGCGGCTGTGCCGCCGACGGCGCGGGTTCCGGCGCCGCGGGCGCCGCGCTGGTGCTGTCGGCCGACTGGTCCGGACGGATCTGGATCGTGCGGATTTTCTTCGGATCGCCGACGACGCCACTGCCCATGGCCGGTGCACCGGCGTTCGGCGAACTGCCCGACGGCGATGGATTGGGCGTCGTGGTGACGGGCACCGGCTGCTCTTCGCGCGACAACAGACGCTCGATCTGGCCATTACCGCCGACGCGGTCGGTGACCTTGCCCGGCTCCTTGCTCGTCGTCGCCGGCACGACCTTGCTGGGCGTGGCGTCGGCCTTGATCACAGGCGGCGTGCTCGGCACCGACGACGGTCCGAACACTGCGCGATAGCCCAGCGCGCCCGCCGTGCCGAGCACAGCCAGAGCAAATACGCCGGCGATCGCCAGAACGCTGATGCGGCGCCGGTTCGGCGCAACGTCGTCGTAGTAATCATCGGTCGGCGCCGGACCGAACTGCTGATGCACGTCGTGCAGCGGCTCCTGCGATGGCGGGAAAGCCTGGTCATAGGCACCCGCCACGCCGTTCGCATAAGGATCGGCTTCGTAGCCCTGCGAGGCGTAGCCCGGCGCATGGGCATCGACCGGATAAAGCTGCGATGAATCGGCCGGCAACGGCGTGCCGCCATAGGTCTGCCGGGAGAAGCCGCCATTGCCATGAGAGCGATCGGCGTAGGCGTTCGGTTCGGGCAAGGCCGGCTGTTCAGCGGGGTAAGCGGGGGTCTCGTCCGGCCACGCCGCCGGCGCCTGCTGACCGGGCACGGTCGCGGTGCGGTGGGCGTTGTTGCGGCCGTATTCGGCGAAGGGATCGGTCTGTCCGATCAGGCGCGCGAGTTCCGCCAGCGGATCGTTGCCGGAGGTGCCGCTGCCCGCAGCGGCACCGCGCGAGGAGAGGTCGCTCCCGCGATAAGCGCGCTGATTGTGGTCGTCCGCCATGGCGTCCCCGGTACCGAGTTTACAAAATGCGCAAGGCCCCTACGCGTCCCTTCCCCGTCGAGGGACGCGTCATGCGCTCCGGTGGCCTATCAAGCCTACCGCATTTCCTCAGGCGCTTCGACCCCGAGCAGGTCGAGGCCGGACGCCAGCACGGTCACAATGCCCTGCACCAGGGCAAGCCGCGCCAGGGTCGTTTGTGGATCATCTTGCATAATGAACCGTAAATGCGGCGATTCCTTGCCTCCCCGGGTCCATTGGGCGTGGAATTCGCTCGCCAGTTCATAGAGATAGAAGGCGATCCGGTGCGGCTCGTGGGCCAGCGCCGCGGCCTCCAGCATGCGTGGATAGAGCGCCAGCTTGCGGATGATCGTGAGTTCCCCGGGATCGGTCAGGCGGGTGAGATCGGCCTGTTTCAGTGCTTCCGGATCGGCGGGCAGCATGCCCTGCTCGGCGGCCGTGCGGAAGATCGACTTGCCGCGGGCATGGCCGTACTGGACGTAGAACACCGGATTTTCGCGGCTCTGCTCGATCACCTTGGCGAGATCGAAATCGAGCACCGCGTCATTCTTGCGATAGAGCATGTCGAAGCGAACGGCATCCTTGCCGACCTCATCGACCACTTCGCGCAAGGTGATGTAGTCGCCGGCGCGTTTCGACATCTTCACCGGCTCGCCATTGCGCAACAGACGCACGAGCTGAACCAGCTTGATGTCCAGGCTCGCCTTGCCGCCGCTGACCGCCTTCACCGCCGCCTGCATGCGTTTGACGTAGCCGCCGTGATCGGCGCCCCACACGTCGATCATGTCGGCAAAGCCGCGATCGAATTTCGATTTGTGATAGGCGATGTCGGTCGCGAAATAGGTGTAGCTGCCGTCCGACTTCATCAGCGGACGATCGACGTCGTCGCCAAATTCGGTCGAGCGGAACAGCGTCTGCTCGCGGTCTTCCCAATCCTCGAGGTTGCCACTCTTGGGCGGCGGCAGACGGCCGTCATAGATGTGACCGGCCTGACGCAGCGCCGTGATGGTTTCGGCAACGATATTGACCGGCGGCTTTGGCGGTTCCTTGGAGAAGGGATCGGGTAATTCGCCTTCGATCAGCGACCGTTCCGAGAAGAACACTTCCGGCACAATGCGCAGGCGCGCCAGGTCGTTGCGGATTTCGGCCATCATCATGTCGGTGGCGCGCAGGCGCACGATCGGCAGCCATTCGGCTTCCGGCATCTGCGTCAGCCGGTCCTCGTAGTCGTTGACGAGTTCCTGGCCGCATTCCTTCAGATAATCGCCCGGATAAAGCCCTTCCGGAATTTCGCCGATATCCTCGCCAAGCGCTTCGCGGTAGCGCAGGAAAGCCGAGCGCGCGAGCACATCGACCTGAGCGCCGGCATCGTTGATGTAATATTCGCGCGTCACGCTGTAGCCGGCTGCGGCGAGCAGGCTCGCCAGCGCATCGCCGAACACGGCGCCGCGACCATGGCCGACATGCAGCGGCCCGGTCGGATTGGCGGAGACGTATTCGACATTGACCTTGCGGCCGGCGCCGATGGTGCTGCGGCCATAGCCCTTGCCCTGCTCCAGCACGGCGCGCAGAGCGTCCGGCCAGACCTCGCCCTTCAAGGTGAGGTTGATGAAGCCGGGGCCGGCAATATCGACTTTCTCGATCTTCGCGTCTTCGCGCAGCTTCGCGGCGATGGCGTCGGCGAGATCGCGCGGCTTCTGCCCGGCGTCCTTGGCCAGTACCATCGCGGCATTGGTCGCCATGTCGCCATGCGAGGCATCGCGCGGCGGCTCGACGACGATACGCGACAGGTCCGCCTGCGGCCCAAGCACGGCGACCGCAGCCGCGTGAACGCGGGCAAGCATGTCGGCGAAAAGATGCTGGGTCGGCGCCCTCAGCGCGAGGGTCTCCGGCGGCGCTGCGATTAATGGCTGCTCCGCTGGCCGCGCCGCGATCTGTGCCAACTCGATCGCCTTTGTGTTCGGCTTGGCCGTCTTGATCGGAGTTGGAGAAGGCTTCTGCATCGAGGACTTGAGCGCGGTGCCACCAGCCTTCAAGGCCTTGTCGGCCGTCTTGCTCGTCACCTTGCTCGCGGTTTTGACGCTGCCGCGACGCGTCGATTTCTTCGCCGCTTTCTTCGCGGTTGCAGCACGTTTAGTGCCCGCTTTGGCTTCCGCCGGGACCGACTTGACCTTGGTCTTCGTCTTGGATTTCCGCTTGGCGGACGCGGCCTTTTTCAGGCTCGTCTTGCGCGCCTTTTTGGCCCGCGCCGGCGAAGCTTTTGACTTCGAGCGTGCCTTGGAGCGTGCCTTGGAGCTCGCCTTGGACCGCGCCGCGGTCGCGGCTTTGGATTTATTCGATCTTTTATGGGCCATGATGGTCGCTGCGGGTAAGGGATTTCGGCGGGCGAGTCAAAGCGAAGTCATGATATAGGCGTGAACTTATAGATTATCGGAGATTCGTTCGTTCCGTCCCCAATTCTGGAATGCCCTGCCATGACCGACGGCTTTTCTCGTCTTTCCCGCCGCCAGGCGGTTGTCGGCCTCTCCTCACTCCCGCTCCTCAGCCTCGCCACCCCGGCCCTGGCACTCGATCCGCCAGCGCAGCGTGTGGCCGCGCTGGAGAAAAAAATCGGCGGCCGCGTCGGCGTCTATCTGCGCGACATTACCGGCCGGGTGCTGGTGGCGCACCGCGCCGACGAGCGCTTTCCAATGTGCAGCACCTTCAAGTTTCTGCTCGCTGCCGCGGCGCTCAAGCGCGTCGACCAAGGCCAGATGTCACTCGATCAAATCCTCAACTTCGGCGAGGCCGATCTGTTGAGCTACGCACCCGTCGCCAAAGCCAATGTCGCCAAAGGCGGCCTGCCTCTGGCCGAATTGTGCGCCGCCATCGTCACCGTCAGCGACAACACCGCCGCCAATGTCATTCTGCGCAATATCGGCGGTCCGCAGGCGGTCACCGCCTTCGCCCGTTCGATCGGCGATCAGGACACGCGGCTCGACCGCAACGAGCCCGACCTCAACTCCGCCATTCCCGGCGACCCTCGCGACACCACGACGCCACAGGCTATCGGCGAGGACATGCCCCGCCTCCTCTCCGGCAACGCCCTGGGAGCGGCCTCGCAGCAAATGCTCGAGAACTGGATGGTGGCGTCGAAGACCGGGCTCAAGCGGGTGCGCGCCGGACTGCCGAATGGCTGGGTGGTCGGCGACAAGACGGGCAGCGGCGCCAATGGCAGCGCGAATGTCGTCGCCGTCATCCGCCCGGGAAACCGGGCGACCTTGTTTGCTTCGGTGTATTTGACCGGTTCGAGCGCGCCGGCGGAAGAACTCGATGCCGTGCATACGGAGGTCGGCCGGATCATCGCCGACATTGTGGTGCGCTCCTGATCGCGCCGCTCATCGCGGAGCAGCATCGTCGAAACCGGTTCACCCCCGACCAACTCGGGGGTGTTTTATTTCCGGAAGAATGCGCGGTGCCTTTGCGGCCAGGGCAATTCGATGTCGCAAGTGAGGTAGCGCGGCACGGACACGACTAGGCGTCGGTCCAGCGACGCGGCTTCGCTTTCGCACTCGCGCCATCACCCGGACTGCAATCCAAAGACGATTGACCAAGATCAAGGCGCAATCCCGCATGGGAGTTATCAACTAACTAATAAATCGCAATAACAAGTTGCTGCCACGCGTTCAAACGACCGCGTCGGAAGAGGAGGAAGAAATGCTCAATCGGCGAAACCTGCTTTATTTGGCGATTTTGGTATTTGTCGGTGCGCTCGGCGTTTCTTTTTTCACCCAGGGTGTTGGCGTTGTGCGCAACGATGCCAGTCACCATCTGGCCATTCCTTCGCCGCTGACCGTTCCGCTGCAGGTGCAGGCCGCCTACAACGGGCGCGAGATCGTTTTCCGCTATCGATGGCCATCACCGAAAGCGGGCATCTTCCATGATGTGCTGCGCTTCGAAGGCGGGAAGTGGGTCGTGAAGGGCTCCGCCGTTCCAGGCTCCCAGCCGGACGGCCTGCACGAAGACCGCGTGGTGATGATGGTCGATGACGGTAGCGTGCCAGAGTTTTCGCGCTACGGCGGCTATATTACGGTCGGCCGTCGGCTCACCGGCTTCAGCGACGAGGTTAGCGGCAAGGAAGTCGCCGCCCATCCCTATCTCGGCGCCAAACTGAAGCAGGACGAAGCGACCAAGTATCTCCCGGCCACCCGCAAGGACATCAACGACTGGTCGTCGGTCGTTCCCGAAGACGAACTGAAAGCGCAGCGCGCTGCCGGCTACTTCATCGATCTTTGGCATTGGCGCGCCAACCGCTCCAATCCGGTCAACCTGTCCGACGATCAACTGGTCGCCGAAGCCCGCCTAAGCGATACCGGCAAGAGTATGTACGCCACCAACTGGGACGGCGGTAAGAAACAGCCGCGGCTCATGTTTGACGCCACCAAAGCCGGCTCTGCCGCGCTGAAGTGGGACGACATCAAGTCCGGCAAAATTACCCAGGATAGTACCTATGCGCTGCGAGAAGATATCGCGGCGCCGTTCGACCCCAGCGCGGCATGGCGGGAAGGCGATACATTGCCTCGCCGAATTGTCCGGCCGGCGGATGGCTCGCGGGCCGATATCAAAGTGCTTGGCAAGGCTCGCTGGGCTGACGGCTTCTGGGACGTGACGCTGTCGCGCAAGATGGACACCGGCAATCCTCTTGAAGACAAAATCATGGTCGACCGCGGTGTCTATCATGTCGCCTTTGCGGTGCATCGGCAGGCGACAGGAGGCCGCTGGCACTATGTTTCGTTACCCTACACGGTCGGGCTCGGCCGCGATGCCGACATTAACGCCGTACGCTTCGAAGGCGAGACCCCGAAATGGGATCAGCCCGCCAAATCCGTGACCCTGTTCTATCCGGGGCAAGTCAGTTGGGCACTCGTCAACAGCGCCAAGCACCCCGGCGCTGACAAGGTGAAGGCCGGCGTGCCGGTCAAGTTCCGTCATAGCGAATCCGAGCTTGCGCATTACGGCGTCGAGATGGAGTTCAACGACGCCATCCGGCGGCAATGGCTGCTGACCATGCTGGCCGGCGTCCTGCTGATTGCCGCCTTTGCTGTCGCCCTCAATGCCACGCTCAAGCGCGCGAAAGGAGCCTGATCATGGCCGCATATCACGTCGTGCTCGTTCACTTCCCGATCGCGCTCTGGATGACCGCAACGCTGGCTATCCTGTGGCGGGCCGTGTCGAACGGCCCCGTCGCATTGGCCATTGATCGCGCCATGATCCCGCTGCTTTCGGTCGGGCTCGCCTCCGGCATTATTGCCGTGACAGTCGGGCTGATGGTTTGGCCATGGGATGCGATCTCGACCTCGCCGATGGGCCGCAACCACATCCTTCTCGCCGCCTGGACGGTGGCCTACTGGACCCTCCTGCTGGTGACGCGCTCGATCCAGGGCGAGGCCATCTGGGATGGCCCGGGACGCTGGGTCATGGCGGGATTGGCCATCCTCGGTAGCGCCCTGCTCGGCATTACCGGCACGCTCGGCGGCCACCTCGCCGGCATTTACACCGACCTGTCGGCGGTGCTCCGGGCGCTCGGCTGGGAGGTGCATCGAACCTTCTACGTTCCGAACCTGACACTCGGCGTCATCGTCGCGGCGGCTGTGGCTCTGATTGCGATCGGCTGGTTGGCATCCCGACAACATGAGAGCGGGGCCGCTCGAATCAACTAACGATGCACACATCCCTGCGGCTGCCGTTGGCCTTCAAGCCCAAGATGATCCTCGGACAGGGTGGTCACAGGTTGAAGGATCGGCGGCAGCCGGGATTCAGGCGCGTTTCCATCGGCACATGGAAGGAGTTGTCCTTCATAGGCACTAACGCGCCGCGAGTAATTTCGAATTAACCGCATTCCGGTACGGTCCGTCTCGATAAAGCTTAAGAAAACCGGGCGAGACGCATGGCCGCACGAATCTTGCGAATGCCCCTGCGGAGGGATAGCCGCGCGTCGTCGTTTTCGGATATCGGCGACCGCGCCGGGCGTCTGAGCGTCGAGATCGCCGACGCCGCCGGTCTGATCGGCGACCTCACCGCCCTCGGCAAGACGCAGACGGAGCGCGCCCAGGGCGCCATGGCCGCGGCCCGGCAAATGGCCGAGACCAATGCCGTGCTGTCCTCGGCCATGAGCGCCGCCCGCGCCTCGGCCGACGCCGCCGAAGAAACCCTGCGCGAAAGCTCGAGCCACGTTTCGACCGCGCTGACCAATTCCATCGAGAAGATCGAGGCGCTCGGCGACGGCGCCATCGCTTTGAAAGAAGCGATCGAGAAGGTGTCGGCCACCATTCAGCGCGTTCAGGAAACCAGCGCCGCGGTGCGCCGCATTGCCGATGAGACCGAACTTCTGGCACTCAACGCCACCATCGAGGCCGCCCATGCCGGCACCGCGGGCGCCGGCTTTGCCGTGATCGCCGGCGCGGTGAAACGGCTCGCCGAACAATCGCGTCAATCGACCAAGGACGCTCAGTCTCATCTCGAGACGCTGACCGTCACCCTTGCCGAACTGGTGAACCGCGCCGACGTCAACACCCAGACCGCCATCGCCGCCAAGGCGGAATCGAAAGGCGCGCAGGCCTCGATCACTGAACTGGAAGCGCTCGTCGAAACCGTGCAAGGCATGACGCACGAGATCGGCACCATGGCGGCGCAGGTCGACAGCAACAACGAATGCTTCGACAGCCTTACGAATGAACTCACCGGCCTGGTCGGTGCGGTCGAAGCCGGCTCCGACAAGCTGACACAGGCCAAGGCGCGCACCGACTCGATCCTGACCATCAGCGAAGACTTCCTGCTGTTCATCGCCGAGAGCGGCATCAAGACACCCGATACGCCCATCGTCACCTTGTGCCAGAAGACGGCGGCGCAAATTGCATCCGCGTTCGAGCGCGCCGTGGCCAAGGGCGCGATCACGATGGACGCGCTGTTCGACGAGCGTTACGTGCCGATCCCGGGCACCGATCCGCAGCAGATGATGTCGAAATTCGTCGCCTTCACCGATAAAACACTGCCCGAATTTCAGGAGCCGCTGCTTCAGGCCGATCCGCGTATCGTGTTTTGCGCGGCGATCGACCGCAACGGCTTCCTGCCGACGCATAATCTCAAATACTCGCAGCCGCAGGGCGACGATCCGGCGTGGAACGCCGCCAACTGCCGCAACCGCCGCATGTTTAACGACCGCACCGGATTGTCCGCAGGCCGCAGCAAGCGCTCGTTCCTGCTGCAGACCTATCGGCGCGACATGGGCGGCGGCGAGTTCGTGCTGATGAAGGACGTATCGGCACCGATCACGGTCAACGGCCGTCACTGGGGCGGCTTCCGCATCGGCTTCAAGGTATAATAAACATCGATACCGTGCCGGTATTGATCGGCGGTATTGCGCCAAATCAAGGCTCGATTCGCATTCTCGTTCCTGAATGTCATCGCATTCAGGAGAATAGCCATGCTCAAAATCGCAGCGCCTGTGTGGGTCATTATCGGCACCATGTTCGCCGGCAGTGCCGTTATCGCCGTTCTCAGCGTCCCGGCCCTCGCCGCCCACGACCGACAACTCATCCCGATGGTTGCCATCGCTGGTTATCTCGCCGCAATCCCGATCGCGCTTGCGGTCGCGGTCAGGATGCGCGACGCGTTCTCGCGCTGAGACGGCGCGTCAGCGCAGTTCAGGCGTCGTCCCGAAGAAGCGCGTGTGCTCGGCGAGCGCGTAGCGATCGGTCATGCCGGCGATATAGTCGGCGATGCGCCGTTCCCTGCTCGTATCGTCGAGCCCGGCAAAACCCACGCACCACTCCTCGGGCAAGTCGCTTGGTGTGGCGCTGAAGTGCAGGAACAGGTCGGCGACCACGCCTTCGGCGTCGTGCATCACCCGCATGACCCGATGGTGGCGATACATGCGCGGATAGAGGAAGCCCTTGATCGCTTCGTCGACCGCCGTCATCGCCGCCGAGAATCCGACCACCGCTCCCGGTGCGTTGCGGATATCGGACACGCTGTGCGGGGCAAGCTCGGCAATGCGGCGCTCGCTCTCGGCGATCACGTCCTCGATCATCCGCGTGATGACGCGGCGCGTCACCTCATGGACGCGGCGCGCCGGATCGAGGCTGCGATAACGGTCCTCGATCTCGCGCACGATGCCGCCAAGGAACGGCACGCTCGATAGATCGCCCAGGGTGAACAGGTCGGCGCGCAGACCGTCGTCGATGTCGTGGGCGTCGTAAGCGATGTCATCGGCGACCGCCGCGATCTGCGCCTCGGCGGAAGCCTGCGACCACAGTTCGAGGTCGTGCCGCCTGTTATAGGCCAGGATCGGTTTCGGCACGCCGTGCTCGGCATAGCGCACCGTCGGCGCGCCATCGCGCGCCAGCAGTGCGCCGTTGTGCTTGACCAGACCCTCGAGCGTTTCCCAGGTCAGGTTGAGGCCGTCGAAGTCGGCATAGCGGCGCTCCAGATCGGTGACGATCCGCAGCGCCTGCGCATTGTGATCGAAGCCGCCGGCATGGCGCAGAATGCGGTCGAGCGCGCGTTCGCCGGCATGACCGAACGGCGTGTGGCCGAGGTCGTGGCTCAGCGCCACCACCTCCGCCAGATCTTCGTCACAGCCCAAGGCCCGCGCCAGCGAGCGGGCGATCTGCGCCACTTCCAACGTGTGGGTGAGCCGCGTGCGGTAGTGATCGCCTTCGTGGAAGATGAAAACCTGCGTTTTGTAAGCAAGGCGCCGGAACGCCGCCGAGTGGATGATGCGGTCGCAGTCGCGGCGGAAATCGTTGCGGGTCGGGCTTGCCGGCTCGGCCACCAGCCGGCCGCGGCTTTGGCGCGGATCGGCGGCGTAAATGGCGCGGGGGCGGCCGCTATCGATGGCCATGTGGCGTTTTCCGGCGAATCGGGGCCGCATTGACGGGGCGGTCCGGCGCACTTAACTATCGGTGACAGCCTATGGCAACGCCATAGAGGAACCGATTTGGGAACTGAAATGGACGCGGTCACCGATAGCGCCACCCCGGTTACGGTCAGCGAACGCGCCGCCCGGCGGATCGGCGAAATCCTCAAAGGCGAGCCCGTCGGCACCATGCTGCGCGTCTCGGTCGAAGGCGGCGGCTGCTCGGGCTTCCAATACAAGTTCGATATGGATCGCGAGTGCGCCGACGACGACCTCGTCATCAGCCGCGACGGCGCCACCGTGCTCATCGACCAGGTGTCGGTGAACTACATGGCCGGGTCCGAGATCGACTTCGTCGATGACCTGATCGGCGCCTCGTTCAAGGTCAAGAACCCGAACGCCACCGCGGCCTGCGGCTGCGGCACCAGCTTCGCGCTTTGATTCCATCAAAGCTGCCAAGGCTCTAGTTGATCTTCATCCCTGTTTTCTTGGCGAACTCGGCATAGGTGCCGAGTTCGGTCTTGACCTGCTTGTCGAACGCCTCGCGCGAGATCGACGCCGGTTGGGCACCGATCGCCTCAAGCTTCGCCCTCACTTCGGGCGAGGATAGCGCCTTGGCGATCGCGGCTCCGAATTTATCGGCGATCGCCTTGTCGGTCTTGGCCGGCGCAAAGGTGCCGATCCAGAACGTGTAATCGCTGTTCGGGAAACCGGCTTCCAACGTCGTCGGCACGTCGGGCAGTTGCGGCGCGCGCGTCGGGCTCGACACCGCCAGCGCCAGCAACTTGCCTGCCTTGATGTGCGGCAGCGCGGTGGCGATGGGGCAGAAATAATAGTCGACGCGGCCGGCGATCACCTCGTTCAGCGCTTCGGCCCCGCCCTTGAACGGCACGTGCAGAGCATCGTAGCCGGCACTAAAGCGGAAGCGTTCGGCGCTCATATGCACCGCCGATCCGATGCCGAGCGAAGCGAAAGTGAGCTTGCCGGGATTGGCCTTTGCTTCCTTGACGAAGTCCTGAATGGTCTTGATGCCGCGCGACGGCGCAATAATCAACACGTTCGGGACGCTGCCGACCGCTGCCACCGTCGCAAAGTCGTCCGCCACCGAATAACTGAGCTTGGAGTAGAGTGCCGGCGCGATGGTGTGCGCCGACGATGTCGTCAGGAACGTATAGCCGTCCGGTTCCGCGGCGGCGACGGCGGCTTCGCCGATGGTGCCGCCGGCACCGCCGCGGTTTTCAACGATGATCTGCTGCCCGATTTCCCTGCCGACCTGGTCAAACACGATACGCGGAATAACGTCGGTGGCGCTCCCAGCGCCGAACGGAACGACGACCCGCACGGGCCGCGTCGGCCAGTCCGCCGCCTGGACCGACGGCGGAATATTGAGCGACATCGCAAGCAACAAGGCGACGAAAGCGGCAACGCGGCGCATGGCATTCTCCAGTCGATTGGACCAGAGCTACCAAAGCAAGGCCTATGCCATTGTATACAGTCGCCTGCCCTGCACTTTTGTGCGCGGCTTACTTTCTGACAACGACCAGACTCGTTCCATGCACCGCCGTAATCGTCAGCGCCGTACCGGCGGCGAAATCCTCGTTGCCTTCGGCCAGCCAAATCGTGTCGTTGAGCCGGACATGGCCGCGGCCGTTGACAAAAGCTTCGCTGGCCGTGGCCGGCTGACCGACCAGCTCAAGATCGCGCCGGTTCATCGGCTCGGCATCGGCACCACTCAACGCCAGCCGGCGATAGACAAAATAGCCCGCGACGCAGGACGCGATGCAGGCCACCGCGAAGAAAGTCAGTTGCGAATTCAACGACCAGTCGAATACGAAGCCGACAAGAGCCGTGAACGCGGCGGCACAGGCGATCCAGATGAGATAATTGCCTGGCACCGCCAGTTCGAGAAACGCGACGACGACGGCCGCCACTGCCCAGACCCACGGCGATGTCCAGATCGGCATGGCTCCGGTCACTTGGCGTCACCGAGCTTGGCGTTCTTGGTCAACTCGGCGATACCGGCAACCGCGCTGACCACGCCGGACATCTCCATTGGCATCAGCAGTAATTTGGCATTCGGCGCCTGGCCAATCTGGCTAAGCGCTTCGACATATTTCTGTGCCACGAAATAATTGAGCGCCTGCACATTGCCATCCTCGACCGCCTTGGAGACGGCGCGCGTCGCCTCCGCCTCGGCGGTAGCGAGACGCTCGCGCGCTTCGGCGTCGCGGTTAGCGGCCGCAAGGCGGCCTTCTGCCGCCAGAATCTGCGACTGCTTCTCGCCTTCCGCTTTCAGAATCGCGGCCTGCTTGATGCCCTCGGCGGTCAGGATGGCCGCGCGGCGTTCGCGCTCGGCGGTGAGCTGCATCGCCATCGAGGCCACGACGTTGTCCGGCGGGCTGATGTCTTTCAGTTCGACGCGGGTGATCTTGACTCCCCACGGCTGCGTGGCGGCATCGAGCACTTGAAGCAATCGGTCGTTGATTTCGTCGCGCTTGGACAGGGTCTCGTCGAGATCGAGCGCGCCGATCGCGGTGCGGATATTGGTGAGCGCCATATTGGCGACCGCCCCCTGCAGATTCTGCACTTCATAGGCAGCTCTCGCCGCCTGCAGGACCTGAAAGAACACGATGCCGTCCACCGTCACCGAGGCGTTGTCCTTGGTGATCACCGACTGGCTCGGAATCTCGAGCACCGTTTCCTGCACGTTGATCTTGTGGCCGATCCTGTCGATGAAGGGCACGATCAGGTTGAGGCCCGGCATCAGCGTCGTGCGATAGCGGCCGAAGCGCTCCACGGTCCATTGAAAGCCCTGCGGCACCGTCTTCACACCGGCGGCAACCACCGCCAGCACCAGCACCACCAGTGCGATCAGAAATACCAGCGATTCCATGTTGCCTCCCCGTTCGGCCTGTCGACGCGGCCGGCATCATAGCATCAAACATGACAGGGCAATGGCCGGACTGGCTGCCCGGCCATTCCAGGTTAAAAACTCCATTACTCGGCTTTAAAGCGCCCTATTCGGCCGCCACCTGCGCCGGGGCGTCCTTGACCTCCTCGAGCTGCGGCTCGAGGCGGCGCTTGAGCATGCGGTCGAAGCGATCGAGATAGAGATAGACCACCGGCGTGATGTACAGCGTCAGCAACTGCGACACGCAGAGGCCGCCGACCACGGCGATGCCGAGCGGCTGGCGCAGTTCGGCGCCGGCGCCGGCTCCGAGCGCGATCGGCAAGGTGCCGAAGATCGCCGCGAAGGTCGTCATCATGATCGGGCGGAATCGCAGCAGCGCCGCCTCACGGATCGCCGCCT
Source organism: Pseudolabrys sp. FHR47 (assembly GCF_005153485.1). Classification (NCBI taxonomy): domain Bacteria; kingdom Pseudomonadati; phylum Pseudomonadota; class Alphaproteobacteria; order Hyphomicrobiales; family Xanthobacteraceae; genus Pseudolabrys; species Pseudolabrys sp. FHR47. The sequence continues at coordinate 2,191,610 of NZ_CP039740.1, read as the reverse complement.
CCGCCGACAGGCCGATGCGGCGGCGCTCGAGCGCGAAGTCGATCATCATGATCGCGTTCTTCTTGACGATACCGACCAGCATGACGATGCCGATCATGGCGATCACCGACAGATCCATCTTGAACAACATCAGCGTCAGGATGGCGCCGATGCCGGCCGACGGCAGGCCGGAGATGATCGTGATCGGGTGGATGAAGCTCTCGTAGAGAATGCCAAGCACGATATAAGCGGCGAAGATGGCAGCGAGGATCAGGATGCCCTGCCCCTTCTGCGCCTCCTCGAACACCTGCGTAGTACCCTGGAACGTCGCGGTGATGCTCGCCGGCAGCCGCTCGTCGCGCTCCAGCTTGCGGATGGCGTCGGTCGCCTGGCCGAGTGAGGTGCCGGGCGCAAGGTTGAAGGAGATCGTCACCGATGGCTGCTGGCCCTGGTGGTTGACCTGCAGCGGGCCGACGGTGCGCTCGAAACGCGTCACCGCCGACAGCGGGATCGAAGTGCCGCTCGCGGTCTTCAGGTAGATGTTGTTGAGCGCATCGGGGCCTAGCTTCTGGACCTCCGGCAACGCCTGCAGGATCACCTGATAGTCGTTCGACGGCGTATAGATGGTCGCGACCTGGCGCGTGCCGAAAGCGTTGTAAAGCTCCTGACGCACCTGATCGATGGTGACACCATACACGGCGGCCTTCTGCCGGTCGACCTCGACCGACACTTGCGGGTTCTTGATGTAGAGATCGGTCGTCACGTCGAGCAGGCCGGGCAGTTCGGCGATCTTGTCGCGCATGTCCGGCGCCAGCCGATACAGCGCGTCGGTGTCGTTCGACTGCATCGTATATTGATACTGACTCTTCGACGGCCGGCCGCCGAGATTGATGTTCTGAATCGGCTGGAAGAAGATCCGGATGCCCGGCACGGCGTTGGCGGTACGCCGCAGCCGGTCGATCACGGGACGCAATTCTCCGCGCTCCGACTTGGGCTTGAGCGCCACCAGCATGCGCCCGTTATTGACGAGCGAATTCGGGCCGCCAATGCCGACGGTCGAGTTCACATAGGCCACCGCCGGATCGGCGCGCACGATATCGGCCAGCTTGCGCTGGTGCTCGACCATGGCGGCATACGAGATATCGGTCTTGGCCTCGGTGATGCCGGTCAGGAAGCCGGTGTCCTCGGTCGGGAAGAAACCCTTGGGCGCGATGGCATAGAGCCAGACCGTGCCGATAAGCGTCAGAAACGTCACGCCGAGCATCACCGCCTTGTAGGCGAGCACGCGGTCGAGCGTCCGTTCGTAGGCGCCGAGGACCCGCTCGAACGCCCACTCGAAGCCGCGCAGGACGAAGTTCTGCTTCTCCTCTTCGCCCGGATGATGTCCCCTGAGCACGCGGGCGCACAGCATCGGCGTCAGCGTCAGCGACACGAAGCCCGACACGACGATGGCGACGGCCACCGTGACGGCGAACTCGCGGAACACCCGGCCGACCATGCCGCCCATCAGCAGCACGGGGATGAACACCGCGATCAGCGAGAACGTGATCGATACGATGGTGAAGCCGATCTCGCGCGCGCCTTTCAGCGCCGCCTCGAACGGCCGCATGCCGCCCTCGATATGGCGCACGATGTTCTCGAGCATGACGATGGCGTCGTCGACGACGAAGCCGACCGACAGCGTTAGCGCCAGCAGCGTCATGTTGTTGATCGAGAAGCCGAACATGTACATCGCGGCGAACGTGCCGACCAGCGACATCGGCACCGCCAGCGACGGGATCACGGTCGCCGACACCTTCCGCAGGAACAGGAAGATCACCATGATGACCAGCACCACGGCGATCGCCAAAGTCTCCTTCACGTCGTGCACGGCGTCGCGGATCGAGATCGAACGGTCGAACAGCGGCCGCAGCTCGATGGCCGCCGGTATCTGCGCGCGCATGCGCGGGATGAGATTGACCGCGGCGTCCACCACCTCGACCGTATTGGCGTCGGGCTGGCGCTGGACGGCCAGCACGATGGCGCGGTCGTCATTGAACCAGGTGGCAATCTTGTCGTTCTCGACGCTATCGACGACACGCGCCACTTCGCTGAGCTTGATCGGCGCGCCATTAACGTATTTCACGACGACATCGGCATAATCGGCCGCGCGCTTCATCGATGACGTCGCGACAAGGGTCAGCGACTGTTTGTTACCGTCGAGATTGCCGACCGGCGCCGCCGAGTTGGCGCGCGCGACCACGGTGCGGATTTCATCGAGCGAGACATTGCGTGCCGCGGCCGCGACCGGGTCGACTTGCACGCGGACAGCATAGCGTTGCGCGCCATAGACGGCGACCTGCGCCACGCCGGGCAATTGCGAGAGCTGAGGCGATAGTACCGTTTCGGCGAAATCGTTGATTTCCGAAAGCGGCATCGTCGCCGAGCGCATCGAGAAGAAGATCACCGGGAAGTCGCCCGGATTGACCTTTCGGAACGACGGCGGCGTGGTCATTTCGACCGGCAGGCGCCGCTGCGCGATGGACAGTGCCGTCTGCACGTCGAGCGAGGCGCCGTCGATATTGCGGCCAAGGTCGAACTGGACGGTGATTTCGGTGTTGCCGAGCGAGGACGACGAGGTCAGCGACGTGATGCCGGCGATGGTCGATAACTGGCGCTCGATCGGCGAGGCCACCGATGCCGCCATGGTTTCGGGCGAAGCGCCTGGCAGCGTTGCGGTGATACGGATGGTCGGGAAGTCTACCGCGGGCAACGCCGCCACCGGCAGCAGCCGATAGCCGAAGATGCCGAGCACGATGATCGATGCCATCAACAGCGTCGTCAGCACCGGACGGCGAATGCAGACTTCTGAAATATTCATCGACCTCGACCTGCCCCTATCAGCCCGAAACGTCGCCCATCATGACCGGCGCGTCGCCGCCTCGCCGGTTCGTCTTTTGCAAGCTTACGTGCCCGCCGGTTTGCCGGCCGGCGCCGGCCGGCCGCCGGTCTGTATCCGAACCCGCGTGCCATTGGCGAGAAAGGCCTGACCGTCGGTCACCACTGTCTCGCCGCCCTTGAGCCCTGATGCGATGACCGACTCGTCGCCGACCTGCCGTTCGACGACGATCTGCTGCACCCGCGCCTTGCCGTCCTCGATGACAAAAACGAAATTGCCGGTCTGGCTGACAGACACGGCATTCGCCGGTACGGTCACCGCGTCCTCGACACGCAAGGTCATGCGCGCATTGACGAGCGTGCCGGGCCACAACAATTCATCCTGGTTCGGCATGGTGGCGCGGATCATGGCCGTGCCGGTGGACGCGTCGACCGAATTCTCGATCATGGTCACCGCGCCATCGGCGCGCTTGGCATCGCCCGGGATGTTGGCCTGAACGGTCGCCGTTTCGGCGGCAATCGCTTGCCGGATCGCCGGCAGGTTCTTCTGCGGCACCGGGAAGCTCACATAGATCGGCGCGGTCTGGATGATGGTCGCCATCGGCGCGGTGTCGGCGGGGCGCACAAAGTTGCCGACCTTGACATTGGCCATGCTGATGCGGCCGGCGATCGGCGCACGGATCGAGCAGTAGCCAAGCTGGACCTTGAGATTTTCAAGCTGAGCGCGGTTCGACTCCGCCGTGGCACGGGAGACGTTCACCGCGGTTTGCGCGTTGTTGAGGGTGACGATAGGCGTCGCATTGCGGTCGACGAGATCGGAATAGCGCTGCACGTCGCGCTGGGCCTGTTCGAGCGAGGCTTGCGCGCCGTCGATAACAGCCTGCACCCGCTTCATGTCGGCTTCGATCTGGCGGCAGTCGAGCGTGAAGAGAAGATCGCCCTTGTCGACATGCGCTCCGTCACGGAAGTGGACGGCGGTGATGGTGGTCTCCAGCCGCGCCTTCAGGGCGACATTGGCGATGGGCGTCACGGTTCCCAGAGCATCGAGATTGACCGGAACCTTCTTCTGCTCGGCCTTGGCAACCTCGACGGGCACGACCCGTTCGCCGCCGCCTTGCTGTGCGCGCACGGGGCCCGACTCGCCCGTGAAATAGCCACGAGCAAAATAAACGGTGCCGGCCGCAACCAGCACGAGAACCAAAAGCAGCAACTTTCGACTTTTCATCGTCTTCAGACGGTCTGGGTCCGTAGCCCCCTAACCCAGACGCTCCTTTTAGCGGTTTCCGGCGGCCAACCGGTCGACCGCAATGGCGGTCACATAAGCGCGATACTTAGCATATAACGGGCCAAACTGCACTTACCTGCGCCGTTTCTGCTAAACAGGGGCACCTTTCGCCGTTTCGCCCGATTCTGGCGCGTAACTTTCTGTTTATGTGCTTCCGACGGATTTCCGCCCGATGCGTATTGCCACCTGGAACGTGAACTCCATCCGCCAGCGCCTCGACAGCCTGCAGGCCTGGCTCAAGGAACGGGCACCCGACATCGTCTGCCTGCAGGAGATCAAGTGCCAGGACGATGCCTTCCCCCGCGAGCCGCTGGAAGCCCTCGGCTACAATGTCGCAGTCCACGGCCAGAAGACATTCAACGGCGTCGCCCTGTTATCCAAATTACCCTTCGACGAGGTGGCACCTGGCCTGATCGGCGACGAGGCCGACGTCCAGGCCCGTTTCCTGGAGGCGCTGGTCTCCACCAAAGCCGGCGTGGTCCGGGTGGTGAGTCTGTACTTGCCGAACGGCAACCCCGCCCCCGGCGACAAATACGATTACAAGTTGCGCTGGATGGACCGGCTCCACGCCTTTGCAGCCGACCGGCTCAAACTGGAAGAGCCGCTGGTGCTCGCCGGTGACTACAACGTTATTCCGCAGCCGGTCGACGCCAAACGTCCCGAAGTGTGGGTCAACGACGCGCTCTTCCTGCCGCAGACGCGCGAGCGCTTTCGCGCGCTGACCAATCTCGGCTTCACCGACGCGATCCGCGCTGTGACAGACGACAGCGGCGTCTACAGCTTCTGGGATTATCAGGCCGGCGCCTGGCAGAAGAACGAGGGCATTCGCATCGACCACCTGCTGTTGTCACCGCAGGCGGCCGACAAGCTCACCGATGCCGGTATCGACAAGCACGTGCGCTCCTGGGACAAGCCGTCGGATCACGTGCCGGTGTGGGCCGATCTGAATATCGAACGCTAGACTCGCTCAGGCATAGGAGACCCAGCCGCGCCATGTGAACGCTGCATAGAACGGCGTCACATCGGTAAAGCCACCGGCCGACAGCATGGCCGCGTCTTCTTCCGGGCTGAAAAGGCACTGGAAGCGAGCGATCACATCTTCGATCCCCGCACGCATTTTATCGCCATCGGCGCCGTCATGTCCGGAAGCAACCGCGAAGTTCGCATAGCGCGACAACCACAGCGCCCGATCCCGTTCGCCTTGCGGAAACGAGAAATGCGCCGCGACAAAAGGCGCCGCCGGCTTCAGGCGTCGATGAATTTCGCCGATGGTGCGGATGCGCTCGTCGCGGCCGAGAAAGTGCAGCGTCAGCAGACACACGGCCGCATCGAAGGGCCCTTGCGGTGCATCGTCGATCAGGCCTTCGATCAGGGTCACGCGCTCACCCAGTGGGCCGAGGGTTCGCCGGGCGAGCTTGAGCATTTCAGCAGCCGGATCGACGCCAACGAACGTCCAACCAGGGTTCGCTTCCGCCAATGCTTTCAGTTCGAGCCCGCCGCCGGCACCGACCACGAGAACGCGACCGTCATTCGGCGTGCGCTCCGCCAGTAGGATCGATGTCATGCGATGCAGATCCGCCAGGCCCGGCACGAAGCGAACCGGCCCCTCGGCGTAGCGAGCAACCTTCTCAGGGTCGAAGAACGACGCCAGCATGGGATTTGTTGCGTCAATAGCGTCAAGAGCCATGCGCTGTCTCCATGTCGTAATGACCAGCGCGCGACTTCATGCGCGCACGAAAATCCGCGCTAAGCGTGCCGAGCCGCACGTCGCCGAGCCGCTTAAGCAGCAGCGCTTCGGCATCGCGAAACGCACTTCCGAGCGCCGCGTTGACTGCTTTTTCGACCAGACATCCCGGCGTCTCGGCGCGATTACCGATCGCCAGCAACGACGGCTCACCGAGCGCGTCATAGACCTGACGAAGCGTGATCTCCTGCCAACCCGGCGCCAGGGTCCATCCGCCGCCATGGCCCTTCTCGGCTCGCACATATCCCTGCTCGCGCAGTCCCGACATCACGCGGCGCACCACCACCGGATTGGTGTCCATGGCTTTGGCGAGCGTCGCCGATGTGGCCGGACCGTCCTGCTCCGCCATGTGCAGCAGAACGTGAAGCACGCCCGATAGACGGCTGTCCTTTTTCATGTAACTTCATTTATTGCTTGATTGGCCAGACGTCAAGACCGGCGCGGGTTGCGCCAAGCCGGTTCGACGTTTTCTAGAAAAAGCCGCTTTGCCGCCGCGACAAGCTACTCGCGCCGCGTTTCCATCCAGCGCTTGAGATAGACCAGCGCCAGTGCGCGCTCGTCCTCGATCGACTGCTGGTAGGCGCCGTCGTAAAGCTGGGCGACCCAGGTTTCATCCGGGCCGGACCGACAGGCATCGCGCGCCAGCGTCAGCCACATCAGGCCACGCGCCGCCTGCCGCGGCACATGATCGCCGGCAAACAGCATCGCCCCGAGCATGGCCTGCGCCTGGCACTGGCCCTTTTGCGCAGCCAAGCCGAACCAGCGCGCCGCGGTGCGCGGATCGTGCGGTGCACCGGTGCCGTTGAGGTAGAGCCGCGCCAGATAATACTGGGCCTCGGCGTCGCGGAAATACGACGCGGCATAATCGAACATCTGCCGCGCCCGCTCCGGCTCGGCCTTGATCTTGTTCGGGATGCCCTCGAGATAATAGTGGCCGAGCGCGACGAAGGCCGAAGCAACAAAGCGCGACTGCGCACCGTTCGGATTATCGTCGGCATGGTTGGCGGCGATCGAACGGAAATACTCGAAAGCCTTGAGATCGTCCTGCGCGACGCCGTCGCCCGCCTGATACATACGGCCGAGCTTCCACTGCGCCGCCGCATGGCCGCGCTCGGCGGCATATTCGAGCGAGTTCACCGCCTTCTGCTTGTCGCCGCTCTTGAGCCACTTGGCGCCGGAGCGGAAAGCCTCGTCCATCGACTTCAACGCCGGCGGGCCGCCCGCGACGATGTCGTCGGACTTGCTACCGTCGAGCGCGAGCGCGGGGCAGGCCAAGACTAGAGGGGCCATCACCGCGAGGATCAGGCCAGCGCCCAGCGTTGCCAAACGCAAAGTTGCGTCAGCTATCCGCATAGCACTCCTTCTCCCCCGCCCCGCCTGGATGGGTCACGGCACCATCGACGGCCGGACCGACCTGTTGCGCATATTTCCAGAGATAGCCGGAGCCGAAATGAGTCTCGCGCGGCTTCCAGTCTTTCTTGCGGACGGCGAGTTCGTCGTCCGACACCTTCACATCGATGGTGCCGTTGACGGCGTCGATGGTGATGATGTCGCCGTCCTTGACCAGCGCGATCGGACCGCCGACCGCCGCTTCAGGTCCGACATGGCCGATGCAGAAACCGCGCGTCGCGCCGGAGAAACGGCCATCGGTGATCAGGGCCACCTTGCCGCCCATGCCCTGGCCATAGAGCGCCGCTGTGGTCGACAGCATCTCGCGCATACCCGGGCCGCCACGCGGACCTTCGTAGCGGATGACGAGAACTTCGCCTTCCTTGTAGGTCTTGTTCTTGACGGCCTCGAAGCAGGCTTCCTCGCCGTCGAAGCACCGCGCCGGGCCGGTGAACTTGAGTTCGCTCATGCCGGCAACCTTCACGATCGCGCCTTCGGGAGCGAGGTTGCCCTTGAGGCCGACGACGCCGCCGGTGACCGTGATCGGCTTGTCCGCCGGACGCACGACGTCCTGGTTCGGATTCCACTTCACCGACTTCAGGTTCTCGGCAATGGTACGCCCGGTCACAGTCATGCAGTCGCCGTGGAGGTAACCGTTGTCGAGAAGCGTCTTCATCAACAACGGGATGCCGCCAACTTCGAACATGTCTTTGGCGACATAACGGCCACCCGGTTTCAAATCCGCGATATATGGTGTCTTTTTGAAGATTTCGGCGACATCAAAAAGCGTGAATTCGATACCGCATTCATGCGCGATGGCCGGCAGATGCAGCGCAGCATTGGTCGAACCACCGCTGGCGGCGACCACCGCGGCAGCGTTCTCCAGCGCCTTGCGCGTGACGATGTCGCGCGGCCGCAGATTGAGCTGCAGCAGTTCCATGATCTTTTCGCCGGCCAAGGTGCAGAACTTGTCGCGCATCTCGTAAGGCGCCGGCGCGCCGGCCGAGTAAGGCAGCGCGAGGCCGATGGCTTCCGACACCGTCGCCATGGTGTTGGCGGTGAACTGGGCGCCGCAGGCGCCCGCCGACGGACAGGCGACCTGCTCCATTCCGTCGAGGTCTTCGTCAGACAGTGCGCCGACCGAGTTCTTGCCGACGGCCTCGAACATGTCCTGCACGGTGATCGGCTGGCCCTTCCAGGTTCCGGGCAGGATCGAGCCGCCATAGATGAAGATCGAGGGCACGTTCATGCGCACCATCGCCATCATCATGCCGGGCAGCGATTTGTCGCAGCCCGCGAGGCCGATCAGCGCGTCATAGCCATGGCCGCGCATGGTCAGCTCGACAGAGTCGGCGATCAGGTCGCGCGATGGAAGTGAAGCGTACATCCCGGCATGGCCCATGGCGATGCCGTCGGTCACGGTGATGGTGCAGAATTCGCGCGGCGTACCGCCGGCGGAGGCGACGCCCTTCTTGGCGGCCTGGGCCTGGCGCATGAGCGAAATGTTGCAGGGCGCGGCTTCGTTCCAGCAGGAGGCCACGCCGACGAACGGCTGGTGGATCTGCTCCTTGGTCAGACCCATCGCGTAATAGTACGAGCGATGCGGCGCCCGGGCCGGACCTTCGGTCACATGCCTGGAGGGAAGTCGCGATTTGATGTTGGTCTTGGCGTCCATCGTACTTTTTGGGCCCCCGCCCCATTTCAGCGCCGCCAGTTCATTCCCGGCCGGCTTTGTCGACACTCGCGAAGGCCTCCGATTCCGGCCCCGGCGTCCCAAAAAAGGGCACCGGGCAAACGCGAAATCCAGAACTCCTGCAACGGTTTGCGCCGCAACCTGGAAAGCCTTCGATGTGATTGAAGGGTATGGCCAAATCGCGGCGTGGCGAGCCATCATTGGCCGCCGGAGCTTGATTGTTCCTTAAGTGTTGCAGGCCGGACACAGAAACTGCTGCCGTCGGCCGGCATGAGAGACGAATGCCCCCTCGCCTGACCCGCCGCTTCTTCGACCGTTCCGTGCATGAGGTTGCGCCCGAACTGATCGGCGCCACCCTCATGGTGAACGGCGCCGGCGGCGTAATCGTGGAAGTTGAGGCCTATCACCACACCGACCCGGCGGCGCACAGCTACCGCGGTCAGACGCCGCGCAACGCCGTGATGTTCGGCCCGCCCGGCTTTGCTTACGTCTACAGGTCGTACGGCATCCACTGGTGCCTGAACTTTGTCTGCGAGGCGGAGGGCTCGGCCAGCGCCATCCTGATCCGGGCGATCGAACCGACCGAGGGGCTGGCCGCCATGCGCCGGCGGCGCAAGCTGCCCGAGCCGCGCGACCTGTGCTCGGGTCCCGGCAAGCTCTGCGAGGCGCTCGGCGTGACGATCAAGCACAACGGCCTGCCGCTCGACCAGGCGCCGTTCGAACTGCGGGCGCGGGTGGCCGAACCGGAGATTGTGGTCGGGCCACGGATCGGCATCACCAAGGCGGTCGAGCACCCGTGGCGCTATGGGCTCAAGGGGTCGAAATTCCTGAGCAAGCCGTTCCGGTAATCAAAAGCCGTTCGTCCCCGCGAAAGCGGGGACCCAGCCTGTTCAACGCGCTGGAAAGAACTGGGCCCCCGCTTTCGCGGGGGCGAACGGAAAATACGGCTTGGGTTAGCGATTACGCCGCGCCCTTGAGCCGCTCGATGGCCTCCGCGATCTTGGCCTTGCGGGCGAGCGCTTCCTCGCGCTTGGCCCGTTCTTCCTCGACCACTTCCGGTTCGGCGCGCTCGACGAACTTCGGATTGCCAAGCTTCTTCTCGACGCGGTCGATATCGTCCTCGGCCTTCTTCATTTCCTTGGCGAGGCGCGCGCGCTCGGCGGCGATGTCGATAACGCCGACCAAAGGCAGCGCGACTAGATCGCCGCGCACGACGAGCTGCGCCGAGCCCTGCGGCGGCGTCGCCGCCGCCGAGATTTCCGACACGCGGGCGAGCCGCTTGATGAACTCGGCCCAACGCTCGGCACGCGCCTGCGTCTCGGCTGGCACGCCGGCCAGCACCAGCGGGATGTTGACGTTGATGTTCATCTCGGCCCGGATCGAGCGGATCGCGGTGATGAGGTCGATCACCCAGCCGATTTCGGCTTCGGCCTTGTCGTCGGTGAGACCCTCGAGCTTCGACCACGGCGCCAGCGCCAAGAGCGTCTCGCGCTTCGGCCCCTGCTCCGCCGTCACCCGCCACAGCTCTTCGGTGATGAAGGGCATGAACGGATGGAGCATCTTGATGATTTCATCGAGCGCCCAGGCGGCCATGGCGCGGGTCTCGTCCTTGGCCGGGCCGTCGACGCCGGTCAGCAGCGGCTTCGACAGTTCGACATACCAGTCGCAATAGACATTCCAGACGAAGCGATAGGCCGCGTTGGCGGCTTCGGCGAATTTATACTCGCCGAGCGCGGCTGTGACTTCTTCAAGCGCCTTCTGCGTCTCGTGCGCGATCCAGCGGTTGAGCACTTCCTTGGCGCTCTTCGGATCGAAGCCGGCGACGCGCGCCGCGCCATTGAATTCCACGAACCGCGCCGCGTTCCACAGCTTGGTCGCGAAGTTGCGATTGTTCTCGACGTCCTGCGGCCCGAGGCGAATGTCGTGCGACGGCGCGACGGCGCGCATCAGCGTGAAGCGCAGCGCGTCCGCGCCGAACTCGTCGATAAGCCCCAGCGGATCGACCACATTGCCCTTGGACTTCGACATCTTGGCGCCGGAGGCATCGCGCACCAGGCGGTGGATATAGACATCCTTGAACGGGATTTCCGGCGCGCCCTTCTCATCCTTCATGAAGTGCATGCCCATCATCATCATGCGGGCGACCCAGAAGAAGATGATGTCGAAGCCGGTGACCAATGTGTTGGTCGGATAGAAACGCGTGAGTTCACGTGTCTCGTCCGGCCAGCCAAGTGTCGAGAAAGGCCAGAGTGCGGACGAGAACCACGTGTCGAGAACGTCTTCGTCGCGCTTGAGCACGGCCTTCTGGCCATAGTGCTTGTCGGCCTCGGCCTGCGCTTCGGCTTCGGCCTCGGCGACGAACACCTTGCCGTCCGGCCCGTACCACGCCGGAATCTGGTGGCCCCACCAGAGTTGGCGCGAGATACACCAGGGCTGGATGTTTTCCATCCAGTTGAAATAGGTCGCTTCCCAGTTCTTCGGCACAAAGGTGGTGCGACCGTCACGCACCGCCGCGATGGCCGGCTTCGCCAGTTCGGCTGCGTTGACGTACCACTGGTCGGTCAGGAACGGCTCGATGACGACGTTCGAGCGGTCGCCATGCGGCACGCTCAATCCATGGGGCTCGATCTTCTCGACCAAACCCGCCTCTTCTAGACGAGCGACGATCTGTTTGCGCGCGACGAAACGATCGACGCCTTCAAGCTCAGCAGTCTGTGCGAATGCAGGATTGCCACGCGCCTCGTTGAAGGCCGCATCGCTAAAGGTGATTTTCGCTTCAATCGTCAGCACATTGATCTGCGCCAGATTGTGCCGCTTGCCGACCTCGAAGTCGTTGAAGTCGTGCGCCGGCGTGATCTTCACCGCGCCCGAGCCTTTCTCAGGGTCGGAATATTCGTCGGCGAGAATCGGGATCTTGCGGCCGACCAGCGGCAGGATGACATTCTTGCCGACCAGCGCCTTGTAGCGCTCGTCATCCGGATGCACGGCGACGCCGGAGTCGCCCAGCATCGTTTCGGGCCGCGTCGTCGCGACGACGATGTAGGTCGATGGGTCTTCCGGGTTGAAGGTCTTGCCCTCGAGCGGATAGCGCAGATGCCACAGCGAGCCCTTGGTCTCGACCGGCACGACTTCCAGATCGGAAATCGCGGTGAGCAGCTTGGGGTCCCAGTTGACCAGCCGCTTGTCCTTGTAGATCAGCCCTTCGCGATAAAGCTCGACGAACACCTTGAGCACGGCCTTGGACAGGCCCTCGTCCATGGTGAAGCGCTCGCGCGACCAGTCGCACGAGGCGCCGAGGCGCTTGAGCTGGTTGACGATGGTGCCGCCGCTCTCAGCCTTCCACGCCCACACTTTTTCGAGGAACTTGTCGCGGCCGATGTCGCGGCGCGACGGCTCCTGCCGTTCCATCATCTGGCGCTCGACCACCATCTGCGTCGCGATGCCGGCGTGATCTGTGCCCGGCTGCCACAGCACGTCCTTGCCGCGCATGCGCTCGAATCGGCACAGCACGTCCTGCAACGTGTTGTTGAGCGCGTGGCCCATATGCAGCGAGCCGGTCACGTTCGGCGGCGGGATGACGATGGCGTAGGTCTCGGCGCCGGCGCGCTCGGGCCGGCCGGCCCTGAAGGCGCCCGCCTCTTCCCACGCCGCGGAAATGCGGCCTTCGACGTCGGACGGCTGATAAGTCTTGTCGATCATGCGTTTTTAGGGGTCGGAATTCGTTTCGTGCGGTGCGATTGGGCGGCTACAAAGCCTGCCACGCCACCGGGTGTCAACTTTGACCGACCGTCCTTCGCCTGCCGCCCCGCCATCGGCCGGCAGCGCCACCACCGCCATCGTCCTGCTCGCCACCGCGTCCTTCGCGGCACAGGCCATGGTGCGCTCGACCGACTCGCTGCTGCCGCAGATCGCCGCCGATCTCGACGCCACGGTCGGCGCTACCTCCATGATCGTGACCTTGTACCTGCTGGCGCACGGCTCGGTGCAGCTCATCATCGGCCCGATCGGCGACCGCTACGGTAAATACCTGTGCGTGACTTTGGCCGCCGGATTCGCAGCGCTGATGGTGGTGGCCTGCGGGCTCGCCACCAGCCTGCCGGCTCTGGTCGCGGCGCGGCTCGCCTGTGGGGTCGCCACCGGCTGGATCATTCCGTTGTCGCTGGCCTTCATCGGGGATGTCATTCCCGTGGCGCGACGCCAGCAGGTGCTCGGCTCGTTCCTGTCCGGGCAGATCCTCGGCCAGATGTTCGGCCAGGCGGCGAGCGGCGTGCTCGGCGACTATTTCGGCTGGCGCAACGTGTTCTTCATCCTCGCCGCGCTGCTGGCCATATCGACCGCCTGCCTGGTGTTCGAACTGATCCGCAATCCGCTGACGCGCGAACATAGTAGTTCGGGCAAAGGCGGCCCCGGCTTCGTCGAGGGCTACTGGATCGTTCTGAGTTCGCCCTGGGCGCGACGCGTGATTTTCGCCGCCTTCGTCGAAAGCGCCGCCATGTTCGGCGCGCTGACCTATGTCGGCGCCTATCTGCACAGCCGCTTCGATGTCTCGTTCACTTTGGTCGGGCTGTTCGTCGCCGCCTTCGCGATCGGCGGACTTGTCTACAGCCTGTCGGTGCGCGCGCTGGTGCCGCGGCTCGGCCAGATCGGCCTGTCGCGGACCGGCGGTTTCCTGCTGTGCGGTTCGTTCCTGCTGCTGGCGCTGACGCCGTTCTACGGCCTCGCGCCGCTCGCCACCGCCGGCATCGGCCTCGGTTTCTACATGCTGCACAACACGCTGCAGATGAACGCCACGCAGATGGCGCCGCAGGCGCGCGGCACGGCCGTCGCGATCTTTTCGTCCGCGCTGTATCTCGGCCAGACCGCAGGCGTCGCGGTGTTCGCGCTGATCTACGACCGCTTCACCGCAGTGCCGGCTTTCGTCGTCGCGGCAGCGCTGCTGCTGTGGCTTGGATTATGGATTTCGCGGCACCTCAGGCGCCGCGCCGCGCAAGGTCTGTAAGGCAGAAACTAGCGCCCGCCGCGCGAGACGCGCTCGATCTCGGCGCGCACGATGCGCTCGACCAGGCCCGGCAGGTTGTCATCGAGCCAGCCCTTGAGCATCGGCCGCAGCATTTCCTTGACCAGGTCTTCCAGCGTGCGGGCATTGTTGCCGAGCACGGTATTGGCCAGCGAACTGAAGGCGTGATCGACCGCCGCCTGCGTCGCATTCGACATCAGGCCTCGATCCAGCATCGGCGGCGAGGCCGGCATGCGAGGCGCCGCCGGGGGCGGCTCGGAGTTGCCTTCGGCGAACACGATGTCGGAGGCCGCGTCGATGGTGCGGAAGCCGGGCGACGGAGCCGGCGCCGCCATTGCTTCCGTCAGATCGAGGACATCGGCAGCCGGCGGTGCGACCGGCTTCGGCGGCGGCGCGGCGACAACGGGCGCCACATCCACGCTCGCCAGCATCGCGTCGATGTCGGCCTGATTGTTGGTAACCTCGGGCGGCTTCGGCGGCGGTGGGGGCGCGGGCGGCGGCGGTGCCGGCTTGGCCACGACCGGCGGCGGAACGGGCTCGGGCCTCGGCGGCGGTGGCGCCGCAGCGGCCGGCTTGGCCTTCCCGGTGTCTTCGTCGGCAATGATGCGCCGGATGGAGGCGAGGATTTCCTCCATCGAAGGCTCTTGAGCCTTGGCCGGTTGATTCATTCGTTATCCCCGAACGCCGTCACCACAGACGACACGCTGCCACCCCGTGCCGCCACGAGACGCGGCGGCGAATCGGCATACAACTTAGTTTATACGATAGGGGAGCCGCAGGCGGCAGCCGGAAAAGGCCGGCAGGTCAATGAGCTGTGGACTGAACGCCACTTCGCGGCGCAATGTTCCGTTCGGCGCGAGGTTCGTCAGCGGCCGTCCGGCGTGCGCACACCGGCCCAGCTGTCGCGCACCTGCTCGTAATGGACCTTCGGATTATAGGTGGGCGCGCGCAGGCCGAGCACCTGGGCCGACAAACGGCCTACCGCCGCCAGCAATGAATACGACGCCACGACGCGGTCGCGCTGCGCCGTTACCAGCGAAGCGCGCGCGTTCACCAGCGTCTGCTGGGCGTTGAGAACGTCAAGCGTGGTGCGCTGACCGACGCGCGCTTCCTCGCGCACGCCATTGAGCGCGATTTCCGACGACTGCACCTGCGCCGTCGTCGCCTCGATATTGCCCTTCGCCGCTTCGAGCTGGCCCCAGGACTGCACAATGGTCTGGCGCACCTGCTCGCGCGCGGTGTCCAACTCGATGCGACGCTGTCCGAGCGTTTCCTTGGACTGGCGAATGAGCGAGTATTCCGAGCCGCCCTGATAAACGGGGATGGTCAAGGTTCCGAGCACCGACGCGTTGTAGGCTTCCATCGTCGTCAGCGTCGAGGTCGACAGATAGTTCTTGGTGAAGTTGCCCTGCAAGCCGACGGTTGGGTACAGCGCGCCTTCGGCGACCTTCACCGCCTGCAGCGCGGTGTCGATGTTGAACTGCGCGGCGGTGATCGACGGGTGAATCGCACTGCCGGTCGAAATCGCTGTGGCGAGCGACGTCGGCGAGTAGCGATCGACGGGAGATGCCGCGGCCAACTTGCCGGGATCGACACCGATCACCTGACGATAAACGGCAACCGACGTCTTGTAGTTCGACTCGGCCGTCAGCACCGCCGAGCGGCCCGCGGCAAGACTGGATTCCGACTGCGCCACGTCGGTACGGGTGACTTCGCCGACATTGAATCGATCGCGCGTCTGCCGCAGTTGCTCCTGCAGCACTTCGACGTTGCGGCGCTGCAGGTCGAGGAGCGCCGTGTCGCGCAACAGATTCATGTAGGCGGTGGCAGCGTTAAGCAGTGTGCTCTGCTCGGTCGCTCGCAGATTTTCGCGCGCGGCCAGAACCTGGGCTTCCGCCTGACGCGTGCGGTTGGCGGTCTGGAAGCCGTTGAACAAAGTCTGCGTAATCGTGGCACCGACCGAGACCGGCGAATTGTAGCCGCTCAGAGTCGAATAGGTGGCCGGATTGGTCGAGGTCGACTTCGTCGTCGTGCTCGCGGATTGCTCGCCGGCGGTCGCGGTGATTGACACGCGCGGACGGTAGCCGGACAGCGCCTGCGGCACGTTTTCGTCGGTGGCGCGCACCAGCGCGCGCTGCGCGTTGAGGGTTGGGTTGTTGACATAGGTCTGTGTCAGCGCCGCTTCCAGCGTATCGGCAAGCGCAGGCAGCGCGCCAATAGCCGGCAGCACCGCCAGGGCCGCGCCTACAGACCAACCAATCGAAAGACGACCGCGCATTCCCAGACCCAAATTGTTTGATCCCACCCGTCACGACTCAGGGTGTAATATTTGCCAGATTCAACCTACTTTGCCCGTCGCCGCAACGATTCGTCCCAGCGCCTTCGGCCAAGTGCAGGAACAATAGGCACTGCAACAATCTGAGAAAACCCCCGGTCCATCTCGTCCCGGCGGATTACCGCACGGTTGGGGCATTTTCGCCACGCTTCTGTAGCGCCTTGGAATTAAAAGGCGAATTCGGCCGCCTTGGCGAACCCGGGCAGCAGAGCGGCACTGGCATCGAAGAACGGCCGGCCACCGAGTTCTGCACCGCTGCGGCGATAGACCATGGCGGCACCGGCGGGCGCGGCTCCCATCACGCAAACGAGTCGACCGCCTTCTTTGAGGTGGGCGCGGAAGGCGTCGGGAAGCGTCTCGACGGCGCCTTCGACCAGAATGGCATCGTAAGGCGCTGCGCCGGCATATCCGTTCGCAAGCGGTCCGGTGACGACCTTCACATTGGCAACGCCGGACAGGGCGTCTTTCGCGATGCGGGCGAGCCCCTCGTCCTGCTCCAGCGCGACCACCTCACCGGCCATGCGGGCGATGAGCGCGGCAGAGTAGCCGGTGGCCGCGCCGACGATCAGAACCTTGTCGGTGGATTCGATTTCGAGCGCCTGGATGAGCTTGGCCAGCACCATCGGCTTCATCAGGCAGCGCGTCGCCGCGCCCGCAGCGCCAAGGCCCAGATCGAGATCAAGATAAGCCAGCGCCCTGGACTGCGCGGGCACGAACGTCTCCCGTGGGACCTCAAGCATCGCGGTGGTGATGCGCAGATCGGTGACATCGGCGGGACGAATCTGGCCATCGACCATGTGACGGCGCGCGCTGGCGAAATCGGTCATCGCAAACCTCGATGCACGGCCATTCGCGCAACATGAGCGCGCCGGCCGAAGTAGCGGCTTTGTGCGGCAAGGTCGGTCAAAAGGCAAGCCGACCAGAACCGTCATACGGGCGTTGTCGACCGCGTTATCGTCCTGTATAGGCTCGGACCTTCGAGGCGCGCACCCTCACCGGTACGCGCTTCCGGATGGCCTCGTGGCGGAGTGGTTACGCAGAGGACTGCAAATCCTTGCACCCCGGTTCGATTCCGGGCGAGGCCTCCAACAACCTGACCTTCGGTCATGAATGTTGTTCCGGCTTGCAAATCGGGGCGGCTTTGTTATAGCCCCACCCTGTCAGGCGGAAACGCCCTGTTCCCGAGTAGCTCAGCGGTAGAGCATTCGACTGTTAATCGAATGGTCGCTGGTTCGATCCCAGCCTCGGGAGCCACTTTTTCAATAAAATCAACGCATTGGACGCGTCCGCTCAAGCGGCGTGTCAATCCGGCGCACCGAACAGGATGCGCAGGCGCGGCTTGAGGCCTTTGGCGCGACGGACCCGTCCGACCATATCGGCCCAAACTCCGAACAACACCCGGACCGGATTCGCACCCGGCGCGGCATGGACCAGGCCATAGCGCAGAGGTTCGTGACGGGGCGGCTCGGCGAAGGTGCCGCACAGCCGGTCGAACACGATCAGCACGCCACCGAAATTCCGATCAAGGCAGCCCTCGTTTGAGGCGTGGTGGACCTGATGATGCCGCGGCGTGTTCAGCACCCATTCGAGCGGTCCGAGATGCGGCGCCCGGGCAAGGTGCAGGAAGAACTGGTAGAGCAGCCCGAGGCCCAGCATGCCGAACACGGCCGCGGGCGAAAAACCGAGCGCGATCGGCGGCAGATAGAACAGGAAGCCGCCGGTGAGGTGCCCTCCCCAGCCTAGCCGCACCGCCGCGCTCAGATTGAGCCGCGTCGGCGAGTGATGCACCGAATGCGTCGCCCAGAACCAGCGCACCTTGTGCATGGCGACGTGATGCACGTAGTAGCAGAAGTCGACCACGACAAAGAGCGCGATCCAGGCCCAGGCATTGTCGAGCCTGATATCGAACAAGCGAAGCTGATAGACGGCCATCGCCGGGATCAACACCGCGCCGGCGGTGATGAAGCCGACCATCTTTCCGCCGACGGCGATGAACAGCGACACCGCCGTCTCGCGCGCGTCGTGATGGTCGAGATGATTGACCTTGTGAAACAGATACTCGACGAGCATCAATCCTGCCGCGAGAAGCGGCAGGATCAGTTTGCTATGCGGCCCCAGTTCGGAGAGCGCATTCATCGCCGCTCACTTCGCGCTCGACTTCGCCGCCTGCGCCTGCTGAAGGGCGCTCTTGCAGGCCGGCGAAACCTGATCGGGCTTGGCGGCGAGACATTGTACGATGCGTCCCTCGCCCGGTTTGACGCCGGCGCAAAGCTTGCGGACATCGCCGCCGCAAGCCTGCCGCAGGGCTTCGGGAGGCATCGACTGGGCCGCGGCCGGCGGCACGAGTGCCGCGAACGCTATCGTCAAAGCCGCAGCCGCAGTGCTGGCGAGCGTTACATCACGAGCAAGTTTTACCATGTACAGATCCTTTCTTGACCATAGGGACGAGTGACCCACCAGCAGCGGCGCGGCGGTGGAGGCGGTGGCGGGACGTAATAAACATACGGCCCGTAGTAATACGGCGCGCGATTACGCACGCAGACGCCGTAAGGCCCGCGATGCCAGCCAACGCCGCAGCCGCCGGCGACAGTGATGACATCGGACTGAGATGCGACCGGCTTCGTAACCGGCAAGGTGACTGGCATGGCGCTCGCGGCGGACATCAGGAGACCCGCGACGGGCGCCGAGAGGACAAGCGATTTGAGCATCGTTCGTCATCCTTCGTTGCTGTGATGGAGAAATGCGCGGCCGCGCCGGCTTGGTTGGGGGACCCGGAGCGGCCGCGCCGTCACGGTCAGTAAACGATGCGATATCCGTAGTGGGGACCGTACGGATAAGACACGACACGACCGCTTCTCGTCACCGAGCCGCCATTGGGGCCGGTGGTCGTCTGGCTGTAGCGATAGCGATGCGGACCAGTGCGCGTCGCACTGCCCGATTGAGTGACGGTCTTGCCGTTCGGTCCGGTGACGGAACGGGTCCGCGTACAGGTGCCGCCGGCGCAAGACCCGGACGCATGTCCGGTGTAGGTGCCGCGCGCGGTGGTAACGCTGCCGCTGCGGGTCCAGGCGCTCGCCTCGGTCACCGCGGCGACGCTCAAGGTCGCCGCGACGATCCCGGAAACCAATATCAACTTCATCTTTTGTCCTCCTTCGATCGGCCGCCGGTTCGCCCGGCCGCGTCATCTGGAGAGGACATTGCGCGCGGCGCTTTGCCCGAAGATTTCAGGAAAGGCCTATCTTGTAACGTTTTGTAACCCCGGCAACCGCCCTCTTGCCGCCCGGCGCCGGCCCCATAAAGTGCCGCCCATGACCGGCCAGACCATCATGATCGTCGAAGACGACCGCGAGATCCGCTCGCTGCTCGCCGATTTTCTCGACCGCGAGGGCTATGTCCCGATCTGCGCCGAGGACGGCGTGGCGATGGATCGTGCGCTCGCCGCGCAACGTCCCGATCTCGTCGTGCTCGACATCATGCTCCCCGGCGAGGACGGCCTGTCGATCTGCCGCCGGCTGCGGGCGAAGGGCGATCTCCCGATCCTCATGCTGACCGCCAAGTCCGACGACATCGACCGCATCGTCGGCCTCGAACTCGGCGCCGACGACTATCTGCCCAAGCCGTTCAATCCGCGCGAATTGCTCGCGCGAATCCGCGCCGTGCTTCGCCGGACCGACCGTCCGGCCGCGACCGCGCCGCCGTCGCGCCGCGTCACCTTCGACAGGTTCATTGCGGACCTCGATGCCCGTAGCCTCGCCTTCGACGGCACGGCAATCGACCTCACGGCCGCCGAGTTCGAACTGCTGGCCTGCTTCCTCGAACGGCCCAAGCGTGTTCTCTCGCGCGACCAGTTGCTCGACTGGACGCGCGGCCGCAGCGCCGATCCGTTCGACCGCACCATCGACGTCTCGATCAGCCGGCTGCGCCGCAAATTGAGCGGCGCCGATGACAAGGCGGCGACGATCATCAAGACCGTGCGCAACGGCGGCTATCTGTTCACCTCCGACGTCGCGCCGGTCTGACGGCGGAACATCATGGGCCGCATTCGCATCGCCAGCCGTCTCGTCCTCATCATCGTCGGCGCCATCGTTCTGGTGCAGCTCCTGATGGCGGGCGTGTTCATCGCCGAGTACCGGCGCAATGCCGGCCAGTTCTCGGAGACCCCGCTCCTCGCCCAGATCGCGGCGCTGACTCAGGCGCTCGAACGCGTGCCCGCGCCGGAACGTGGCCTGGTCCTGCGCGCCGTCAGCAACGCCCGTTTCTCTGCCGAGATCCATGCCCAGCCGCCGGCGGATTTCGACCGCAGCGCGCTGCTGTCGGACCGCGAACAGCGCCTGAAGACGCTGATCGGGCCGCCGGACAATCGCCTCGTGGCACTGTCGCTGGTGACCAATTCGGACCGCGGCGGCCAGAAGGTCACCCGATTACGCGACCTTGTCGGCGCGCGCGTGCGCGCCATCGTCGGGCTGACGGACGGCAGCGTGCTTGAGGTCGAAGCCGGCGGCGAAATGACATTGCGCGTGCTGGGCATTCCGGCTGGCCTGCTCGCCAGCATCTTCGGTTTCGTGGTGGCGCTGATCGCCATCATCGCGGTGCGGCGCGAAACAAAGCCGCTGTCCGAACTGACCGATGCGGTGTCGCGTTTCGGCACCGCCATCGAGCCGCAACCCGTCACGGAGCGCGGCGCGCCCGACCTGCGCAGCCTGACACGCGCCGTCAACGCCATGCAAGTTCGCATCGCCGATTTGGTGCGCAACCGCACCATCGTGCTCGGCGCGATCAGTCACGACCTGCGCACCTACGTGACGCGGCTGCGGCTGCGCCTCGAACTGCTTCCGGACAGCGAGCAGCGCCGCAAGGCCGAGACCGATCTCGATGACATGCAGGCACTGATGGACGATGCCCTTGCTTTTGCGCGCGCGTCCTTCGCCGGCGCCCCGCCCGAGCCGGTCGACCTTGCCGCCATTGTCCGGCGCGAATGCGACACGCTGCGCGCGCAAGGACGGCCCGTGAGCCTTAGCGATGACACCGGACCAATCCAGGTGCGCGGCAGCGCCGCCGGATTGGCCCGCGTCGTCGCCAATCTGGTCAACAATGCCGTGGCCTATGGCGGCGGCGCCGAGGTGTCGTTAGAGGCAGGGCCGCAGGACGTCGCTTTGTGGGTCGAGGATCGCGGTCCGGGCATTCCCGCGGCGGAACGCGAGCGCGTGTTCGAGCCGTTCTACCGGCTGGAAGCCTCGCGCAACCGCGACAAGGGCGGTGCGGGCCTTGGCCTCACCATCGTCAAGCAGATCGTGGAAAGCCTTGGCGGCACTGCCGCGATCGAGGATCGTCCCGGCGGCGGCACCCGTGTCACCGTCACCCTGCCGCGCGTCGACAAGTGAACGTGCGGTGACGGATAGCGTTTGATTGCAAACGAATTTGTCCGGCGTCGCAACGGCTGACGTTTTGTGCAAAGGTCCGCCGCCTCGTAACCGACAGCCACTCTCACGCGTGAAATCTTGATGACAATCACTTCGCTTCCGACACAAGCGGTCAGCGCCCTGACCACCGACCTTTACGAACTCAATATGGTCCAGGCCTACCTGGACAAAAGCGAGACCGGCGAAGCCGTGTTCGAGTTCTTCGTGCGGCGGCTGCCGGCGCGGCGCGGCTTTCTGCTCGCGGCCGGGCTTGAGGACGCGCTCGACTACATCGAAACTTTGCGTTTCACGCCGCAGGACATCGACTGGCTCAAGGGCACCGGACGTTTCCGCGACAACTTCCTCGATTATCTGAAGGTCTTCCGCTTCACCGGCGACGTCCATGCCATCCCGGAAGGATCGGTGTGTTTCCCGAATGAGCCGCTAATCCGCATCACCGCGCCGCTGCCGCAGGCGCAGATCGTGGAATCGCGGCTCATCAACATCCTGCATTTCCAGACTTTGATCGCCTCCAAGGCGGCGCGCATGGTGCTGGCCGCACCGGGCAAGATGCTGTCCGACTTCGGCCTGCGCACCGCGCATGGCGCCGAGGCGGGCCTGTATTCGGCACGCGCCAGTTATATCGCCGGCTTTGCCGGCGCCGCCAACGTGGTGGCGGGTCAGCGCTACGGCCTCCCGGTGATGGGCACCATGGCGCATTCCTATATCCAGGTGCATGACGACGAACTGTCGGCGTTCGAGACCTTCGCACGGGCGCGGCCGAACGACGTCATCTTCCTCATCGACACCTACGACACCGAGGCCGGCGCGCGTAAAGTCGTCGAACTGGCGCCACGGCTCAAGGCCGATGGCACTGTCATTCGGGGCGTGCGTATCGATTCCGGCGATCTCATCGCCTCGGCGCGCAAGGTGCGCGGCATTCTCGATGAAGGCGGGTTGAAGGATGTCATCATCTTGGTCAGCGGCGGCATCAATGAGGATGTTCTGCAGGGCATGATGAAGGAGCGCGCGCCGATCGACGGCTTCGGCATTGGCGTCAATCTCGATGCCTCGATCGACGCGCCGTCGCTCGACTGCGCCTACAAGCTGCAGGAATATAAGGGCACGCCGAAGCGCAAATTGTCCGAAGGCAAGCAGACTTGGCCCGGCCGCAAGCAGGTGTGGCGCTCTTACGGCGCCGACGGCCGCATGAACGGCGACGTGCTGTCGGTCGAGACCGATACGCAAGCAGGCGAGCCGCTGATCGAACAGGTCATGCGCGGCGGCAAACGTCTTGGGTCCGCCCCGACGCTGGCGCAAATCCGCGAGCGCGCCGCGCGCGATCTTGCCCGCCTGCCCGAACCGCTGCGGCAATTGCAGCCGGGTGCGGATTATCCCGTGAAGGTATCGGACAGACTCGTCGCGCTGGCGAAGGAAGCGGATGAGAGGACGAAGAGCTCGTCATAAACTCCGTTCGCTCCCGCGCAAGCGGGAGCCCAGTTCATGCCTGAAGATGGGTCCCCGCCTTCGCGGGGACGAACGGTTTGGCGAGGTTGTCGCTAAGCCGCCGCCCTGCCCCACAATTCCTGCGTTGCCAGCCTTGCACCCACCACCAGCGCTTCGAGCTTTGCCCACATCACGCTCGGGTGGACGCGGCGGTAGAACGGGCCCTGGGCGAAGCCGCAATCGGTGCCGCCGATGACATTCTCCCGCCCGACGAGATGCGCCAGCCGCACGATGCGCTCGGCCACCAGTTCGGGATGCTCGACCACATTGGTGGCGTGGCTGATGACGCCGGGAATGAGCACGCGGCCGTCGAGCTTGGCGTTCTTCCAGACCTTCCATTCGTGCTCGTGGCGCGGGTTGGCGCCCTCGATGACAAAGGCACCGACCTTGGCCTTGAGGATGATGTCGACGATGTCCTTCAGCGGCACGTCCGACACATGCGGGCCCGGCCACGAGCCCCAGCAGACGTGATAGCGGATCTGCTCCTGCGGCAGGCCCTTGACCGCCTCATTCATGATCTCGATCTGCTTTTCCAGCCAGCGCTTGTAATCGTCGAAAGTGCCAGGGGGCACCATGCGATCATAGGTAACGGCGGAGCGCGCATCGTCGAGCTGGACGACGAGGCCGGCGTCGATGATCGCCTTGTATTCGGTGCGCATGGCAGCGGCGATCGCGGCCTGCAATTCCTCGTCGGTCTTGTAGAACTCGTTCTTGCGATCCGGGATGACGCTGGCCGGCGCAGCGACCGGCAGAAAGCCTTCCGCGACGTTCACCTTGCCAAGCGCAGCCTTGAAGTTGGCAATGTCGCGCTGCAGCTCGCCAAGGCCGCTATAGGAGATCGGGCCGGTGCAGATGGCCTCGGTCGTCGTCGACACCGCCTCCTTGGCGTCGAGCTCGGCGTAGAACTCGGCGAAGCGCGTGCGGTCGGCGCCGCGCTTGAACGGATTGGCCTTGTCTTCCTTGATCGGACGCCGCTCGAAGCCCGACAGGCGAGTCAGCGCGTATTGCGCCCAGGAGATCGACTTGCCGAATTCGCCGTCGCTCGGCACGTCGATGCCGGTGTCGGCCTGCTGCTTCACGACCGCGGCGACGCTGTCGGTGAGGCACTTTTGGTAAGCCGTCTCGTCATAGGACTTGCCGCCCTGCACCGCGCGCAGGAACTCCTGCAGATCGGGCGGCCTGATCAGACTGCCGACATGGGTGGTGAGAATGCGGTCGGTGCTGCGCTTCATGGAACGTTGCCTGCCCTTATGACTCATCATTGAGGACAAGGCTATGCGGCGTCGCGCGACGAATTGCAACGGTGGGCAGAGGCGTCTGCCCATCGATCGCGCGCAATGCCGCTATGAACGTGGCGCCTAGGCGGCGCTGGCCTGAATCTGATCCGGCCCGGCCAGCGGCCCCATGGCGTCGTCGTTGCGCTTGAGCATCATTTCGAGCGAAGCGACTTCGACGCGGTTGCGGCCATTCTCCTTGGCGAAATACAGCGCGTGATCGGCTTGCGACAACAGCTCGGCAATATCCAACACGTCGCCATCGCAGTGCACAACGCCAATGCTCACGGTGGCGTTGACCGGCCGGCCGTCCACCGACTGCGCGACATGGGCGAAGGTTTCGCGCATGCGCTCAGCGACCGCCACCGCCTCGACGGACTTGATGTCGTACAGCACCGCGGCGAATTCCTCGCCGCCGATACGGCCGATCAGGTCGCTCGGACGAATGGTTTTCGTAGCCGTGGCGGTGAACACCTCCAGGACGCGGTCGCCAATGGCGTGGCCAAAACGATCGTTGATCGTTTTGAAGTGGTCGAGATCGACGAGCATGACCGCCGCGGGACGAGGATTGGCGATATGACGCTTGGCCATCTCGGCGGCGTCGTGCAGGAAGGCGCGGCGGTTGGCGATGCCGGTCAGTGGATCGACCATCGCCGCGGTACGGTGGCGCAGTTCGGTGCGCTCTTTGGCCATCGCCAGCAGGATGAAGGCGATGGAGATTGTGAACAGTAACGCCTCGAAACTCAAAACGGTCAACCAGACGCTGCCGAACATCTTGTCGGCGGTCATGGAGAACGGCAGCATCGCCACCATCGGCGTGCGCAACAGGAATAGCGCACCATGCGCGAACAGCATGAAAATAGCGGGCCAACGCGAAACCAGTTGCTCCTTGCGGCCGCGCCAGAACTCCCATGCCGTCAACCACGTGTATGTCGTGATGATGCCGGATGCGATCAGAGAGCGCGCCTCGATGGCATCGGTGAGCGCCGGCAGGCGGCTGACGAGCAGCCACAGCACCGCGCCGGTGACGAGATACACCGGTTCGACCGGCCGGCCATCGAATACCCGTGCGCCGGTCCAGGTGATGGCGAATGCAGTGAACAGAAGCGAGTTGGCCAGATCGATGGTGATGAAGTCCGGGGCCGATCCGTACATGCCGAACAGGACGATGGAGGCCGCGCGGATCAGATGGGCGAAGCCCCACCAGGCGACAGCGCGGATCGCCATGTTCTGGGCCCACGCGAACAGCAGCAGCAATCCGAGGATTGCTTCCACATAGATCGTGACCAGAAACAGCGTATTGACGTCGAGGTTCATCGGTGGTGGCGCCCCGTACTCAGGCGGGACCGTCAGCTCTGTTCAGGCCCCCTCCCACAAGTACCGCTTTGCCAGGAAAAAACTGGTGAACGCCGGTTGAAATGTGTGGCGAAGCGCAAACATGGTTTCGAACCCCTTGCCAGGAAGTTTCGATTTTTCGCCTCAACATGGCACCGCAGGCAATTCACACCAAAAGACCTCGCGAAATGGCAAAAATCCCCTCCCGGTACCGCCCAACTTGCCGCTCCGGGAGGCCTCCACTAGGCTCACCGCCGCTCCGCCAACCCTTGGAATGAGAATGCAAATTCGCAACGGCATCATCGACGCCATCGGCCATACCCCCCTGATCCGTCTCCGGCGCGCTTCTGAGGCCACCGGCTGTGAAATCCTTGGTAAAGCCGAGTTCATGAATCCGGGGGGCTCGGTGAAGGATCGCGCCGGCCGGCAGATGATCCTGGAGGCGGAAAAGCGCGGCGATCTGCGCCCCGGCGGCCTGGTGGTTGAATCGACTGCCGGCAACACCGGCATTGGCCTCGCCGTGGTCGCCGCTGCGCTCGGCTACCGAACTCTCATTGTCATCCCCGAGACGCAGAGCCAGGAAAAGAAAGACATGCTGCGGCTCGCCGGCGCCGAGCTCATCGAAGTGCCAGCCCTGCCCTTTGCCAATCCCAACAACTATCAGCATGTTGGCCGGCGCCTCGCCGAGGAATTGAGGAAGACGGAGAAGAACGGCGTCATCTTCGCCGACCAGTGGAACAACCTTGACAACAGCAAGGCGCATTACGTCTCGACCGGCCCGGAAATCTGGGAGGATACGGCCGGCAAGGTCGATGGTTTTATCTGCTCGGTCGGCTCGGGCGGCACGCTTGCCGGCGTGTCGATGTATCTGAAAGAGAAGAAGCCGGGCGTGACCATCGGCGTCGCCGATCCGCGCGGCGCCGCGATGTATCACTATTTCAAGGACGGCAAGCCGACCGTGACCGAAGGCGGCTCGATCACCGAAGGCATCGGGCTGGCGCGCGTCACCGCCATCGTCGAGCAGATGAAAGTAGATAAGGCCTATCTCATTCCCGATGACGAAGCGATCCCGGCCGTGTTCGACCTGCTCGAGCACGAAGGCCTGTGCGTCGGCGGCTCGACCGGCGTGAACATCGCCGGCGCCATCAGGCTGGCGAAGGATATGGGGCCCGGACACACCATCGTCACCGTATTGTGCGACGGCGGCGGGCGCTATCAGTCCAAGCTGTTCAATCCGGATTTCCTGCGCGCCAAAAACCTGCCGGTGCCGGAATGGCTGACGCGCAAGACCGACATCAAGCCGCCTTTTGTTTGAGAATTTGCGTTTGAGAATTTGCGTGTGAGGGCGCGATGCCGACGGACTGCCTGTTTCGTGAAGACTCCTACCTGAAGGATTGCGAGGCAACCGTCATCGCAATCACCGAACAAGGCGGCATCGTGCTGGACCGCACCGTCTTCTACGCCACTTCGGGCGGCCAGCCCGGCGACACCGGCACGCTGATTTTGGGTGACGGCACGCGGCTGCCGATCAGCACAGCCGTCTATATCGACGCGCAGAAGACCGAGATCGCACATGTCCCGGCGGACAGCGCGGCCTTGCCCATCCGCATCGGCGACGCCTTGCGTGCCGAAGTCGACTGGGAGCCGCGCTACGGCCGCATGAAAATTCATACGGCCCTTCATCTACTGTCAGTGGTACTGCCTTATCCGATCACCGGCGCGTCGGTCGGCAATACCGACGGCAGAGCGGACTTCAACATCCCCGACGCCGGCCACGACAAGGAAGCCATCGCCGCGAAGATTGCCGAGATGATCGCCACAGATGCCGCGGTCTCCAGCCGCTGGATCAGCGATGCCGAACTCGAAGCCAATCCGGGTCTCGTCAAATCGATGTCAGTCCGGCCGCCGATGGGCACCGGGCGGGTACGGTTGATCGAGATCGAGGGCCTCGACCTGCAGCCATGCGGCGGCACGCATGTGCGGCGCGTCGGCGAGATCGGCACGGTTGCCGTTACCGGTATCGAGAAAAAGGGCAAGCAGAACCGCCGCGTGCGTATTGCGTTAGTCTGATTCAGGAACGAACTGCGCATAACGCGCATTGACGACGATACTGAGGAAACGAACATGGCCGGAACACCCAGCAGCAAATGGCTCAAATCAACCGAATGGCTCGCGGGTGAATTGGGCAAGCCGAATGTCGCGATCGTGGACGGCTCCTATTTCCTCACGACCATGAAGCGCGACGGCAAGGCCGAGTATCTGCAGGGCCACATTCCCGGCGCGGTGTTCTTCGACATCAATGAAATCGCCGACGATTCAACCGATCTGCCGCATATGCTGGCCGGACCTGCGCGGTTCGCCGAGACTGTCGGCAAGCTCGGCATCTCCGAGACCGATACTATCGTCGTCTACGACGGTGTCGGCCTGTTCTCGGCGCCTCGCGTGTGGTGGAACTTCCGCATCATGGGCGCAAAGAACGTCTTCATCCTCGACGGCGGATTGCCGGCGTGGAAGACCGAGAACCGGCCGCTCGAAAGCGGCGAAGCCAAGCCCTCACCCAAGTCCTTCAAGGCCGACATGGCAACGGGCGCCGTCGCCATGACCGACGATGTGTCGATGGCGCTGAACGGCAAGGACATCCAGGTGGTCGACGCCCGGCCGGCCGGACGCTTCGCCGGGCGCGATCCGGAGCCGCGGCCCGGCCTGCGCCCCGGTCACATGCCGGGCGCGTTCAATGTGCCGTCGAGCGAGTTGATCGATAACGGCCGCCTCGCCACGCCGGACAAGATCAAGGCGGCGTTCGACAAGGCCGGCGTCGATACCGACAAGCCGATCATCACCACCTGCGGCTCCGGCGTCTCCGCGGTCATCCTGGCGCTGGGCTTAGAGGCCATCGGCAAGAAGCTGCCGCCGGTCTATGACGGCTCGTGGTCGGAATGGGGCGGCCGGCCGGATCTGCCGGTGGCGAAGGACTGACTCTTCGGACCGTAGCCCGGATGAGCGCAGCGAAATCCGGGACACCTTCCCCGCATTGCGCTTCGCTTCATGCGGGCTACGACCCCGATGCCGTCACTTCAGTGCAAAATCTGGCTGAGGAACAGCTTGGTGCGTTCGTGCTGCGGGTTCGAGAAGAACTCGTTCGGCGTGTTCATCTCCACGATCTGCCCGGCATCCATAAAGATCACGCGGTCGGCGACCTGACGGGCAAAGCCCATTTCGTGGGTCACGCACAGCATGGTCATGCCTTCCTCGGCCAGCGTCACCATGGTGTCGAGCACTTCCTTGACCATTTCCGGGTCGAGCGCCGACGTCGGCTCGTCGAACAGCATGATCTTCGGATTCATGCAGAGCGCGCGAGCGATGGCGACGCGCTGCTGCTGACCGCCGGACAACTGGCCCGGATACTTAAGAGCCTGTTCGGGGATCTTCACGCGCTTGAGATAGTGCATGGCGATCTCCTCGGCCTCACGCTTGGGCATTTTGCGCACCCAGATCGGCGCCAGCGTGCAGTTCTCGAGAATGGTCAGATGCGGGAACAGATTGAAGTGCTGGAACACCATGCCGACTTCGCGTCGCACCTCGTCGATCTTCTTGAGATCCTGAGTGAGTTCGACGCCGTCGACGATGATCTGTCCCTTCTGGTGTTCTTCCAGGTGATTGATGCAGCGGATCATGGTTGACTTACCCGAGCCGGACGGCCCGCAGATCACTATGCGCTCGCCGCCTTTGACCCGCAGGTTGATATCGCGCAGCACATGAAAATCGCCATACCACTTGTTCATGCCGATGATCTCGACCGCAATCGGATTGGACAATTGCGTCGGCTTGATCTTGAGCGTGGTCTCCGCCATCACGGCACCTCTTTGACAGTACAGTTCGTCGTTTCCGCTTCGCCGCGAAGGCTCAAGACCCTCGCGCCGTCAGTTCGTCAGCGCCGGTCCGCTTTTCGCAACCGCTTTTCGGTCGCCTGCGCATAGCGCGACATGCCGTAGCAGCAGATCAGATAGAAGATCGCCGCCACCACGTAGCCGGTCGGCGACGTGGACGGCGCCGCCCATTTGGGGTCGATGCGCGACACCTCGATGGTGCGCAACAGATCGAAGATGCCGACGATGAACACCAGGGTCGTATCCTTGAACAGACCGATATAGGTGTTCACGATATTCGGGATGGTGATCTTGAGCGCCTGCGGCAGCACGATCAGCCGCATCATCTGCCAATAGCCGAGGCCGACGGCCTGCGCCCCCTCGTACTGGCCTTTCGGGATCGCGGCGAGACCCGCGCGCACCACCTCGGCCATGTAGGCGGAGGCGAACATGGCGATACCGATCAGCGCGCGCAGCAGTTTGTCCGGCGAGATGTTCTCCGGCACGAACAGCGGCAACATCACGCTCGCCATGAACAGCACGGTGACGAGCGGCACGCCGCGCACGAACTCGATGAACATCACCGAGAACAGCTTGATAGCGGGCATTTTCGACTGGCGGCCAAGCGCAAGCAGGATGCCGATCGGCAGGGAGAACACGATGCCGACGGCGGACACAACGATCGTGACCAGAACGCCACCCCACAACACGGTGTCGATCTTGGGCAGCCCGATCAGCGGCCAGCCGCTCAGCAGGATGTAGGAGGCAATCGGTGTGACGATGAAGGAATAGACGACGCCCAGATCGCGGCGCGGCGCGTTGAGCCACAGCAGCCAGACGATCGCCACCGCCAGGATCACGAAGAAGACATCGACGCGCCAGCGCTCGGATATCGGATAGGAGCCGTAGATGAAATACGGCAGGCGCTCGAAGGCGAAGGGCCAGCAGGCACCCACGACCGGGCGCTGGGCCGTGATCAGACAGGCTTCGCGGTCGACGCCCGACCAGACGGCGTCGAACACCAGGAACCGCAGCATGTCGGGGATGATCCACGCCAGGAACAGTGCGATGAGAATCGTCAGCGCGATGTTGAACGGCGTCGAGAACAGGTTCTCGCGCAGCCATCCCACCGCACCCGTCATCGACGCCGGCGGCGGCTGCGGCTCGAGCGTGGTTTTTCGTACGAAATTGATCTGGGCAACGGCGAGATCGCCTTCGGACATCGTCATGACGCGGCCCTCACCGTTCCACCAGCTTCATGCGGCTGTTGTAGATGTTCATCAGGAACGACGTCGTGAGACTGATGGTGAGGTAGACCGCCATGGTGATGGCAACCACTTCCACCGCCTGCCCGGTCTGATTGAGCACGGTCCCGGTGAACACCTGCACCAGGTCGGGATAGCCGATCGCCACGGCCAGCGAGGAGTTCTTGGTCAGGTTGAGATACTGGCTGGTCAGCGGCGGAATGATCACGCGCATCGCCTGCGGTACGACGATGAGACGCAAAGTCGGCCCCGGCTTCATTCCCAGCGAATAGGCCGCCTCGGTCTGGCCGTGCGACACCGCGAGGATGCCGGCGCGCACCACCTCGGCGATGAAGGCCGCGGTGTAGATCGACAGGCCGAACAGCAAAGCGGCGAACTCGGGCACCACTTCGAGGCCGCCGGCGATGTTGAAACGTCCGGCCTGCGGAAAGTTGAATGACAGCGGCATGCCGGCGATCAAGTACACGATCAGCGGCAAGCCGATGATGAGGCCGAGCGAGGTGAGAAACACCGGCGCCTGCTGGCCGGTCTTCTCCTGACGCTTGCGGGCCCAGATGTGAAAGACGATCGAGCCGACGATACCGAGGAAGAAGACGATTTCGACGAAGCCGAATCCGGCCTGCGTCACCGGCGCCGGCAGGAACAGGCCGCGGTTGTTGAGGAAGATGCCGCCGGGAATTTTCACGCTCTCGCGCAGGTCCGGCAGTGCCTTGAGCACGGCGTTGTACCAGAACAGCAATTGCAGCAGCAGCGGCAGGTTGCGGATGATCTCGACATAGGCGGTGGCCGCCTTGTTGACGAGCCAGTTCTTCGACAACCGCGCAATGCCGACGATGAAGCCGAGGATGGTCGCGAAAATAATGCCGAGGCCGGCGACCAGCAGCGTATTGAGCAGGCCGACCCAGAAGGCACGGCCATAGGTCGACGTGTTGGAATAGGAGATCAGCGTTTGGCTGATATCGAAGCCGGCGATGTTGTCCCAGAAGCCGAAGCCGGACGCGATGCGGGCGCGCTGCAGATTCTCGACCGCATTCGAGGCGGCGCCGTAAACAAGCCCGGCGACAATCAGGCACAGAGCAACCTGATAGACAATGCTCCGTACCTTCGGGTCGTTGTAAAAAGGCACGCTTGCGGGGGGTGACCCCGCTTTCAACTCAATCGACATCTACCCCTCATCCGGGCTTTTCACGCAGCCCGTTTATTCGCCCGTGTCCTCGGCTCCTTTCGCAACGGTCTTCCCTCAAAGACTGCCGCGACCGAAACACTGGCTCACTCTGTCTGAGCCGCCGCGGAGACCCGGTCCGCGGCGGTTCAGTATCAGGCCCCTCTCGCGTCTTGCACGATCGGGTTAGCGGACCGGCGGCGCGTACTGCAGGCCGCCCTTGGTCCACAGCTTGTTGAGGCCGCGATCGATCTTGAGCGGCGAGCCGGCGCCGACGTTACGGTCGAACACCTCGCCGTAATTGCCGACCAGCTTGACGATCTTGTAGGCCCAGTCCTTCGACAGGCCGAGCTGTTCGCCGAAATTGCCTTCGGCGCCGAGCAGACGCTTGATGTCGGGGCTGTTCGACTTCAGCATTTCGTCGACGTTCTTCGAGGTGATGCCGAGTTCTTCGGCGTTCAGCATCGCGAAGTAGGTCCACTTGACGACGTCGAACCACTGGTCGTCGCCGTGACGCACGGCCGGGCCGAGCGGCTCCTTGGAGATGATTTCCGGCAGAACGATGTGGTCGGCCGAGTTGGCCAGACGCAGACGCTCGGCGTAGAGGCCCGAGGCATCGGTCGTGAAGGCATCGCAACGGCCGGAATCATAGGCCTTGATGGCCTCGTCCGACGACGCGAAGGTCACCGTCTTGAGCTTCATGTTGTTGGCGCGGAAGTAGTCGGCCAGGTTGAGTTCGGTGGTCGTGCCCTGCTGGACGCAGACCGACGCTTCGTTGAGCTCGAGCGCCGAATTCACCTTGAGCGCCTTGCGGACCATAAAGCCCTGGCCGTCGTAATAATTGACGCCGGCGAAGTTCAGGCCGAGCTGGGTGTCGCGCGACGAGGTCCAGGTCGTATTGCGGGCGAGCATGTCGACTTCGCCGGACTGCAGAGCCGTGAAGCGGTCCTTCGCCGACAGCGGAACGAACTTGACCTTGCTGGCGTCGCCGAGCACGGCAGCGGCAACGGCACGGCAGGTGTCGACGTCGAGGCCGGTCCATTTACCCTGCGCATCCGGCAGGCCGAAACCGGCGAGACCCGTGTTCGAACCGCAGTTGAGAATGCCGCGGTCCTTGACCTGCTTCAGCGTCTGAGCCGAAGCGCTCTGAACGGCGAATACAGCGGCCGTCAGGGCAACAATACTGAGAACTCGTTTCATCGTGCAGCCTCACTCATGCGTGTTGAATCGTTTTGAATCGATGGGATACATCGAGGGCTGGCTCGCATTTCCCCTCATCAAGTCGTCAAGGACACCGTGGCGCGCAATTAGCCATGGCTGTCCCGAAGCCATCCCCCCAAGCTGTGCTCCTGGCGGCATCACAGAACGATTGCGGCGCAAGGTCAAGGGTTTAAACACATTCGCGCTGCACAAAGCGGACCCGGCCTGCCTGTTAATGAGCAGGGAGTTGCATCATTTTTTCTCAAACCCGCGCGTGCAGAAGCAACCGACTGCGACAAATTCGCTATCCGGGGAATGCCATTATTCTTTCGTCGGAAGGCCGTGCGGCACGCCTCTCAGGCCGCCGCACCCTCGCCGCGGCCGCGCATGACGAATTGCAGGTTGCGAATATAGACAAAGACGCCGAAGGCCTGGCCAATGATGAAGACTGGATCTTTTCGATACAGCGCATAACCGAGCAGCATCAGACCGCCGCCGATCGAGAATACCCAGAACGCGGTCGGCACCACGCTCCTGCCGGCGCGCTCGGAGGCAATCCATTGCACGACGAAGCGCATGGCGAACAGAATCTGCGCGACATAGCCGATGATGACACCCCAGTCGGCGTTGCCGACGAAAACGTCATGCAGATAGCCGCCGACGGCGCTCGCGATATCGATCAACATGGATTGCTTCCCTCTTTCACAGGGCCGAATGCGAAGTCGTCATGACAACTTCGCGACACCCGCATCAGTCTTCGATGATGTCCGGAATTTTCTTACGGCGACGGATCAGCCACCAGACGCCGGCGAGATCGAGAATGCCAACCCACAGCCGGTCCCACATTCCGTAATTCGACACACCCGCGCCGCGCGGCCGGTCGATCACATCGACATAACCGATGCTCAACCCTTCGCGTTTGATGAGCGCGGGCATGAAGCGATGCAGGGCATCGAAATACGGCAGACGCAGATAGACGTCGCGGCGAAATGCCTTGAGGCCGCATCCGGTGTCGCGCGTGCCATCGCGCAGCACGGCGCCGCGTACCGCATTGGCGATACGCGATTGAAAGCGCTTGAAGCCGCCCTTGCGGCTCAGCCTTTGGCCGGCGACCAAACCAATGGTCGGCGCGCCATCGCGCAGCACCTTGAGCAGCGCCGGGATGAAGGCCGGATCGTTCTGCCCGTCGCCGTCGATGGTGACCACGACCGGCGCCCGCGCGGCGAAAACACCGCTGCGCACCGCGGCCGACTGGCCGCAGGACTGGCGGTGATGAACGCGGCGGAGGAATGGATGAAGCGCCATCAGGCGCTGGAGTTCGGCATCGGTACCGTCGGTCGAGCCGTCATTGACATAGACGATCTCGAACGGCTCCTTGCCGTCCAGCGCGGCGGCAATCTCGGCGACCAGCGGCGCGATATTGCCAGCCTCATTGCGGACCGGGACCACGACGGTAACGGCCGGCTCACTGCTGTTCATCTCTGCCGCTCACAACGCATTGATTTATCTGTCTATTTTTGAGAGCTCCGGTCCGCCCCGGCGTCAAACCCGCCTGCTGACCGAAGCCCGGCGCTGCTCTTTATTAAGCCAGCAGGTCGCGGGCAACTGCTTTGATCCGGCGCACCGACGGGCCGGGATACTGGACGATGTGCCCGTCCGGACCGATGGAGAAGCCTAGATGCAACGCCGCGAACCAGCGACGAACCAGTATCACCCCGACAATGCCGAAGGCAGCCCCGGCCATGACGTCGCTGACATAGTGGGCCCGGATGGCAACGCGGCTCATGGCGATGATGATGCCATAGACGAGCAAAGCGGTCCGAGCGCGGGGAAACAGCGTGCCGAACGCCGCCAGCGCGGCAAACGCCGTCGTTCCATGCCCTGACGGCAGGCTCGCGAAGGCCGGCGCCCAATGGAACGGATCGAAGAGAAATGGATTGATGGAGCCGCCCACGCCGGGCCGAGCCCGCCCGATCATGTTCTTGATCAGGCTCGCGACCAGCCCCGGCAATCCGATCGCCGCGAACAGGAATCCGGCGCGCACCATCACCGCGGCGAGAACAGCTTGTGACATCCGCGTCGTCGGGCGCGGCAGCACGGCGAGCGCCAGATAGAACAGCCCCAGCGGCCACAGCACCCAGGCACCCTTGCCGAAGTCGGTGACGAAATTGAACAGGTCGAGCAGCCAGACCGGTAGACGCTGTGCCACGCGGGCGGCGCCGGCGTCGATCAGGCCCATCACCGCAAGTGCGACCGCGAGCGCGACAGCGGCGCCGATCAGAACAGGCTTCGGCTCCTCGATCCACGGAAATGCCTTACGCCAGTCGATAGGCCGCGCGAGGCGACGGAAGGACGCGACAATATTGGTCGCAACACGCTGCACTACCTGCAAGGTGGTGCCTGTGGCAGTCATCGACGCACTCATGGCGCCGCCGAGTAAAAGACGGCCATCGAGAAACGTTTGCCGTTGCTGATGTTGAAGCCGTCGATCCGGTTACCGAGCGTGAAGCTCACATTAAGCGCATTGGCGCGCTGCACGAAGGCGCGTTCGCTGCGTGAGTCGATCAGCGCAAAGCGGCACGGTCCCTGATGAAGGAACTCGGCCGCCCCCGGACCGTCGGTGAATTTGGTTTCGGTACCGAGCAGGAAGACCAGGCTGGGCTCCTGGTAATTATAGGTCGAGGCCAGTTGCGGATGGACGCAGCCTTTGGCGCGTACCTCGCGCGCCACTAATTGGCTCGGGAACAGTGATGGCAGCATCGGGAACGTCACGGCGAAAACCGTAATCGCGATGAAAATCGACGACACCATGCCGCGCAGCAAGGCGCGCTCGGGGCCATCGACGGCGAACAGCCACCACGCGAATAGGCCGAAGATCGCCGCAGCAGCGGCAAACGGCCAGGCAATCAAGCCGAGGTCCTTGCTCATCATGACGAAGACGATCGGCACCGCGATTGCGATCGCGCTCGGCAAAAGGAACCAGCCGATGGTACCGTGCTCGATCCATTTGTTGCGCCATAGCACGTTCTTCTCGACGATCCCAGCGATCAAGATGGCGATGGCCGGATAAAGCGGCAGCACATAGTGCGGCAGCTTTGTCATCACCACCTCGAACACGATCCAAGACGGGATCACCCAGGCGAGCAGGAAACGCGCGCCTGGCTCGGCCCGCGCCTTCCAGATGGTCGGCGCCGCAAGACCGGCAAGTACTGATCCCGGCCAGAAGGTGATCCAGAACAGCAGGAAGTAGTAGCCGGGCGGCGCACCGTGCGCCTCCTGCCCGCTGGTCACCTTGGAGAGCATGTCGTCGCCGACCGACTTCATGAAGAAGTCGTCGCCTGATCTCATGACGATGGCGATGAACCATGGCGCCACCAGCAGCAGCATCCATAGGAAGCCGGTAAGCGGTCGCACCTCGCGCATCCAGCGCACCGAGCGATCCGCGATACCGAGCGCCAGCATCGTCAGCACGACGAACATCAGAACCAGCGGCCCCTTGATCAGGACACCGCCCGCGATCGCGGTCCACAGCAGCGCCGGCATTCGCCACGTGATCCTGTAGGACGCGTTTCGCCGCGTCGTGAGATAGATACGGGCGAGCGCGCCCATCGCCGCGACGCTCATGAAGAGCAGCATGGCGTCGGTCTTGGCGAGCCGCGCCTCGACACCCAGCAGGATCGACGTCGCCATCATCAGCGCCGCGAGCAGCGCGGTGCGCCGCGCGACGAAGGCTAGCGCGGCCCAGTAAGTCACGAGCACGGCGCCGATGGCGCCGAGCAATGAGGGAATCCGATACAGCCAGATGGTGGTCTGCGCGTCGCGAACGCCGAGCGCCTCGCCGGCCTTCACCGACGCGACCTGCAGCCAGTAGATGCCGACGGGCTTCTTGTAGCGGACCTCGTCCTGGAAGCGGATATCGACATACTCGCCGCGTTCGAGCATCTGCTTGGAGGCCTGCGCGAAGCGCGCCTCGTCGCGGTCAACCGGCGGAATCTGAAAAAATCCCGGAAGAAAGGCGAGCAACGACACCACCAGCAGCAGCGCAATCGCGCGCGCATGCGTCGCCGTCGCGGCATCGAGCACCGCGGACAGGCCGCGCGCCGGCGCGGGCGATGACGGCGCGTCGTCGGTGGTCGTACTCATGGGCCTTGATGCGGGACCGGGTTTTCGAGCGTGGACAATTCCACACTTGCGCCGCACCATAATGGGCGGAAAGCGCGCTGTCATGGCACGGAACGGCGCGATTGGTCGCGCGATTACCGGTTTCTGCGCACTATTGCAATCGGACCACAACGCTGTCGGCCGCACCGCGGGCGTCCATGACGGTCAGGCGGACGAATCCGGGGCCGTCAGGCCTCACGAAAAGGGTGCGGCGGTGCCCTGGGGCGCCGACCGGGACGCCATTGACCATGACCGTGAGCGGACCCGCCCCGCCGGCGATCTTCAGTGCCAGCGGATCGGGTTCGCCGCCGGAAGCCAGTTCGAGGCGGGCTCCGTGCGGCGGGAACATGATCCGCGGTGGCTCCGCTGCGGCGCCGTAAACCGAGCCGCTGAAACGCTGCAACGGGGGCGGCAACTTGGCGGAAGCGGCGAAAACCGCGCCCTTGGGCGCAGCCGCCAGTGGCACCGGCGTGGCACCGGAACGGGCAAAAGCATCGAACAGGATAGGCGCCGCGGCCGAGCGCCCGACCAGCCCCGGCACGGGCGCGCCATCCGGCCGCCCAACCCACACACCCATGGTCATCTGGCCGTCGAAACCGACCGCCCAGGCGTCGCGATAGCCGTAAGAGGTGCCGGTCTTGAAGGCGAGCCGGTTATGCGGCGCATTTTCCGGCGGCGGCGCGCCGACGAGGACATTGCCGACATACCAGGCCGCGACCGGATCCAGCAGCCGCCGCGCACTGCCGCCCGCCTGCCCGGCGCGCTCGATCAAAGGCGCGGCTTCGCCGCCGCGCGCCAGCCCGGCATAGAGCATGGTCAGATCGTTCAGCGTCACGCCGACACCGCCGAGCCCCATGGCGAGGCCCGGCGCTTCGCCCGACGGCAGCACCAGCGCCGCGCCGGCCTGCGTCAGGCGCGCGCTCAGCCGGTTGACGCCGACCTTGTCGAGCACGGCAATGGCCGGCACGTTGAGCGACAATTGCAGCGCGCGGCGCACGGTGACCGTGCCCTGGAACGTCAAATCGAAATTCTCCGGCGTGTAACCGCCATAACGTTGCGGCCGGTCATCGATCAACGTCTCGGGATGAATGAGGCCGTCCTCGAAGCCGAGGCCGTAGATGAACGGCTTGAGCGTCGAGCCCGGCGAGCGCAGCGCCGCCGTCATATCAACCTGGCCGGCGCGGCGCGCATCGAAGTAATCGGATGAGGCGACACGCGCTCTCACCTCGCCGGTTTGGTTATCGACGGCGAGGATAGCGACCGAGATGTCCGGCCCCAGCGCTTCGGCGCGTTCCTTCGCCAGGATTTGCAGCTTGGCCTGCAGCGGCTGGTCGATGGTCAGCCTGTGGATGCGTTGATCTGGTTCCGAGATAACGATGCGGTCGGCGGAATGCGGCGCGAACACCGGCATCGGCCGGCGTACCTGCGGCACCGCTTCAACCTTGGCGCGGGCGATCTCGTCGCGCGGCACTGCGCTGGCGGAAGCGACGCGGTCGAGCACACGGTCGCGCGCGGCCTGCGCGCGGTCGGCATGGCGGTCGGGCCGCCGCGACTCCGGTGACTGCGGTAGCGCCACCAGCAGCGCCGCTTCACCCAAAGTCAGCCGTTTCGGCTCCTTGCCGAAATAAGCGAGCGAAGCAGCGCGGATGCCTTCGAGGTTGCCGCCATAGGGCGCCAGCGTGAGATACAGCGACAGTATTTCCGGCTTGGACAGCGCATAGTCGAGTTGCAGCGCGCGCGTCACCTGCCGCAGCTTGGCGGTGAAGGTGCGGTGCTCGCGCGGCTCAAGCAGGCGCGCGACCTGCATGGTGAGGGTCGAGCCGCCCGACACGATCTGTCCGGTAGAGCCGAGCTGCCAGGCCGCGCGCAGCATGGCCAGCGGATCGACGCCGTGATGGTTGAGGAAGCGCTTGTCCTCGTAGGCGTAAAGCAATTTGAGAAAGCGCGGATCGACATCCTCGACGCTCGCCGGCAGCCGCCAGCGGCCTTCCTTGGTCGCGTAAGCGCGCAGCAGGCGGCCGTCGCGATCGAGCACGACATGGGAGAGTTCGATGTCCTTGCCGAGCGGCGCCGGACCGAGCGCGTAAACCCATACAGCGCATGCGATAGCGGCCAGCGCAACCGCGCTGGCGAACGCTGCAACGATGAGTTTGACGCGTTTCATCGCGCCGCCGTGACCTCCACGGTGCCGGTCGCGGTGCGGCCGAAGCGATCCGGCCGATACATGTCCTCGACCTTGGCCTGCGGCAGCACATAGCGGCCGGGCGACACCGCGCGCACCACATAGGCCGCGGTGAACACCGGCTTGTCGTTATCCGGCCGCCGCTCATAGGCCGCGGTAAAGCGGTCGTCGCGGAATTCCGTGCTCGCCGCCGCTGCACCGTCGGCGATCCAGCCGAGCGAGCCGGTATCGCCCGAGGACACCAGCTTCGGATTGTCGATCTCGAAGCCGGCCGGCAGATAATCGGCCACCATGATGCGGCCGAACTGCACTTGCGGCTCGGTCACCTTGAGCACGACGACGAAGCGGTCGTTCTGCTTCGCCTTGGACGGGTCGGCCGGCTCGCCGGCGAGCGTGTAGAAATTACGCTCGAGCTTGAAGCCGGATTCGGCCGCAGGCTCCGGCGTCAAAGGCGCGCCCGACACCGAGACCACGACCTGCACTGCGCCGTCGCCGCTGTTGGTGACGCGGAACGGCGCTGAGAGCTGGTCCGGGTTGAAGCGGCGATAATAAGCGCCCTTCTGCGCCGTGCCGTTCACATTGAGCGCGATGGCATTGAGCTCGCCCGCAAGCGCCTTCGCCGCCATCACCAGCCAGGCATCTTCCTGCGTCGAGGTCTGCTTGATGGCGGCGCGCGCACTGTCGATGCGCGCCACCGCCTGCGTGATCGTCGCCGCCGGCGCGTGACCTTCGGAGGCGAGGGTCACCAGGGCCGCGGCATCACGCAAGGCCGAGCCGAAGTCCTCGCGGCTGCTCTCCAGCGCCGGCTTGACCGGGATGGCGTCGAGCGCGGCGCGATAGACGCGGTCGGCGCGCGCCTTGTCACCCAGCATGGCGAGCGCGGCGGCTACTTGCGCCTTGGCGATCGGCGTCGCCAGTGCGCCGAGCTTGACGTCGGCAATGTAGCGCAGATCGCCGACCGGCGCCGCGCCGTTGCGCGCCAGCACATAGAACGCATAGGCCAGTTCACGGCCGCCGTTCTTGTCCGGCTCCGGCGCGGTGGCGACGTAATTGCGCAGCCGGTCGATGGCGAGCGTCATCGCAGTTTGCGGCACCTCGAACTTCTTCTCTCGCGCGCGGGTGAGGAAGTCGGTGATGTAGGCGTCCAGCCACGGATCGCCGCCGCCGACCGACCACAGCCCGAACGAACCGCTCGAACTCTGCCGCGCGGTCAGCCGCGCGATGGCGTCCCTGATGCGGGCATCGACGTCACCGTCGGGCGCGAGTCGCGCCTGCGCGGCGAGATCGTTGATATACAGCATCGCCACGGCGCGGCTGGCGATCTGCTCGGAGCAGCCGAACGGATAGCGGTCGAGCTGATTGAGCAAGGTCGCCGCATCGAGCGAGGTCGAGATCGCGACCGACAGGCCGGCGCGGCCGGTGCCCGGCACGAAATCGGCGAACACGTCGTTCGACAGAGTGAGCGTCTCGCCCTTGGCGAGCGAACGCACGGTGCGGCGCGTCAATATCTGCGTCGCCGGCCGCACATCGAGATTGTAGCTGCGCGCCAGTTTGAAGCCGTTCGGGCCCTCGACATTGACCACGACCGTGCTGGCGCCGGACCCCGAGGCCGAAACCGGTACCGACAGACGGCCCCTCGCCTTGGCGGCCAACGTCAGCGCCGGCGGCATGTCGCCTTCGCGCTTGACCGAGCCGGCGGTATCGACAGCCACTTTGTAGTCGCCGGCCGCGCCTTCGACATTGTCGAGCTCGACCTGCACGGTGCCGCGATCGCCCGTGCGCAGGAAGCGCGGCAAAGTCGCCGTCAGCACCACCGGGTCGCGCACCACGACATCGCCGGAAGCCTTGCCGATTTTGTCGTTGCTCCAGGCTACCGCCATGACGCGGACTGTGCCGGCGAAGGCCGGGATGTCGAACGAGACATTGGCGGTGCCGTCGGCGCCAACCGTGACGATGCCCGAATAGAGCGAGAGCGGCGCCTGCGCCGGCGGCGAGCCGGACAATTCGGCGCCACCCATGTCGCCGCCGGAGCGGATCTGGCCGCGCGCACCCTGCATACCGTCGATGAGCTGGCCGTAAAGATCGCGCACTTCGGCCGTCAGCCGGCGCTGACCGAGATAGTAATCGTCCGGCGCCGGCGGCTTGTAATTGGTGAGGTTGAGAATGCCGACGTCAACGGCGGCGACAACAATACGCGCCTGTTCGCCGGCGGCCAGGCCGCCAATCTTGATCGGGATGTTGAGCGCGCCCTCAGGTCGCATCATGCCGGGCAAGGTCATCGCAACATTGAGCGTGCGCTGAGCGCGGTCGATATTGAACCACTGCACGCCGATGGCCCGGCCGGGCATACGCTGCGCCGGCGCATCGAGCGGGCGGCGCAAGGTGGCAACGAGATAAGCGCCCGTGCCCCAGTCCTTGCCGACCGGCATCGCGACTTTCACGGTTCCGGCCGCAGTCACATCCTGCGACTGGCTCATGACCAGTTTGTCGGTGAACACATTGAGCGTCAGGCGGCCGGCGCTGCGCGCCGTCACCGCGACATTCATGATGTCGCCCGAGGCATAGCCGGGCTTGTCGAGCGCGACCTCGAGCAGATCTGGCGTGTCGGCGCTCGATTCCGCATAGAAGCCGGCATCGAACGACAGCGAGGTGATCATGCCGTTCGGGCTGCCGTCGGTCACTTCGAGGCGATAGCGGCCCCAATTGACCGGTAGCGACAGCTTGCCCGGCTGGGCGGCTGAAACGTCCACGGTGCCATTGGCGATGCGCTGCGTGCGCTTGACCGGCTCGTAGTTCCACTGGCCGTTCTGGCGATACCATTGATAGGTGGTCTCGACGCGCAGCAATTCGTATTTCAGGCCTTTGCGCTCGAGCCGCGCGCCGTCGGGCGCCGCGACGATGACGTCGAAGTCGGCGTTGGCGCCGTCCGCCAATGACAGTCCATTGAAGTTGGGCTTCACGCCGATCATGTCGCCGTCCGGTGCCACCGGCAGTGTCAGCTTGCGCTCGACGCCGCGCCCGCCCGACTCCAGCATGTCGATGGCAATCAGCGCCTCGAGCGGACGCGTCGTGTCCGGCAGATTGGCAAGTTCGACTGGCACGGTCGCCCTGCCCTTGTCGTCGGTCTGCGGCAGGTCGGTGAGTTCCTGCCGGTCCGGCGTCGCCGGCTCGTCATAAAGACCGAAGCGATAGCCGGGAAAGCCGGCACGCTCGGCCGCCGCCTGAATCGTCACCGCGCCGCTGAGGTCGAGGTTCGACGCCGCGGCGCCGTACAAGAAATGGCCGTCGACCGTGAGATCGATCGAGCCCTTGCGCGGGATCGCCTTGGCCTGGGTGGTCAGGTCGAACTCGATGCGGTCGGGCACATAGTCCTCGACCATGAAGGTGGTCTCGCCGACCGCCGGGCGCTTCGGATCGGTATAGGCGCGCACGCGCCAGGTGCCGGTCGAAGCGGTCGAGACGATCGGCACTTCGAGGCTGCGTCCTCCCAACCCTTGATCCGGCACCACAACCCGCTTGTAATCGACGCCGTCGGGCCGTTCGACCACGAGCGTCAGCGGCACAGTCGGAGCTGCCACACCGCGCGCATCGCGCAGCAGCGCTGTGACCGCCACGGTCTCGCCGCTGCGATAGACGCCGCGCTCTGTGTAGACGAAAGCATCGAGCCCGGCTGGCGTCGCGCGGCCGGCGACGCCGCGATCGGACAGATCGAAGGCGTTCGATTTGAGGCTCAGGAATGCATAGTCGTTCTTGCCGGATACCACGACAGCCGCCGGCGATTGCCCGCCCTCGCCGCGCGCAAGGCCGGCTTCGAAATGAACGCGGCCGTTGAAGTCCGTCGTCTTGGTCGCCAGCGTCTCGTT
This sequence comes from Pseudolabrys sp. FHR47, assembly GCF_005153485.1. Classification (NCBI taxonomy): domain Bacteria; kingdom Pseudomonadati; phylum Pseudomonadota; class Alphaproteobacteria; order Hyphomicrobiales; family Xanthobacteraceae; genus Pseudolabrys; species Pseudolabrys sp. FHR47. Next base: position 2,148,078 of record NZ_CP039740.1, on the reverse strand, counting down.
GTTGCGCGCCATCAGCCGAACTTCGACGCCATTCAGCGGCTGGGCGCTGGCCAGCGAATGCACGAAGACGTCGATGCCGTCTTGCCCCGAATAGGCGGTCAGGCCGAAGTCGGAGACGATGAACCACTGCGTCGGGGCCTGCTCGTAGTCGTTGGCGGCGATCGCATCCTTCGGCGTCGCCGTCATGGCATAGACGCCGGGCTTGAGGTCGGGCAGCGCTTCGTCGACAGGAAAGGCCGTGACGACTTCGGTGTTGAGCTTTTGCTCGACGGCGAGTTCGCCACTCCACACCTTGGTGCCGCGTTCGGAGCCGAGTTGCTCGCCCTCATAGGGGCTCAAATTACGCTGGAAGTCATAGCCCAGCACGGTGTCGATCAGATTGCGGTCGCCGATGCGATAGACCGTGAGCTTGACCGCCGAGGTGTTGACGCTGAGCACCGGAATGCCGCGCTGGCCGGTCTTGGGCAGCACGTAAGCCTTGCCGGAGAAACGCGCGAGCGGCTTGCGGTCGCGCACGAAGACCGTGAACTCGGCGGTGCGCGTCAGCGTCTCGTGCACGGTCGACGGCAGGCCGGCGCGGAGCGTAATCGCGTAGCGCTCGCCATGCTTGAGACCGTCGACGCAGAGCTGCTTGTCGGAAACCGAAATCGCCGGTCTGTCCTGCCCGGCGACGGCGACGAAGGGTGAGAAGTCGGTGCGCTTTTCCGGCAGCACCTCGGAGAACTGGAAGCAGGCGCGCGGCGACACCGCGTCGGAATCGACGCTGTAATCGAGCATGCGGAAACCATGCTCGACGCGCAGCCGCTCATACTGGCCGCGCAGCTCGGCGGTTTCGCGCAATTGCAACGCCAGCCGCATCGTATCGAGCGCCGGACGCCACTCCTTGCGGGCAGCGTAGGCCTGGCCGAGCACGGCAAGGCCGTCGGCCTCGGCCGCCGGCTGCGTCGCCCGCGTATAGGCGACATAGGCGGCCGTGGTGGCGCGTTCGTAAAGCGTTGCCTGCTCGTTCGGGTCGCGCGCGCGAATCTGCAAAACGGCGCGGGCGAGCCGCAGCCAGGCATCGGCGTCGTTCGGCGCGGCGGTGACCAACTGACCGAGCAGCAACATGCCGTTGCGCGCATCCTTTTTCGCAAAGGCAGCGTCGGCCTCGCGGCGCAGCACCTGCGGCGTCTTGGTGACGTTGCCGGCGTCCTGCTTGATCTGCTCTTCGAGCGTGATCGCAGCCTGGTCGAGATCGGGATTGGTGTAGGCCTTGTCGGCGGCGGTCGCGCCCAGAGCTGAAAGAACCAGGAACGCAGCGGTCAGTGCACCGGCAAAACCAGCGCGCAGCGGCCGTGACATGATGAAAGCCTCCCAAGGGGAATCCGGGCAAAGGGATTCGAACCCACTATCATTGCAGCGCCGGATGGTGTCGAGGACATGGCGGACGGCGCAGGGGCGCGGAAATTACGCTAGGCCGGCGCCTTTCCCACTGCTGTGCCGGCCATCACAGGCATGGGCCGCCAATGTCTGTCTCAAGTGATGGGTGAACACGATAAAACCAACCTAACAAATTGGAATATCGATGTTTTTTACCGCAAAAATTCCGGCGAGATCAGGCCCGGCAGCAGCAGCGATACCTTCGGCCAGACAATCACCAGCCCGAGCACCACGAGCATCGGTATCAGCATGATGGCGGTGTCCTTGATCGCATCGCGGATACGGATGCCGGCAATCGAACAGGCGATCATCAGGCACAGGCCGTAAGGCGGCGTAACCAGCCCAAAGGCCAGGGACACGATGCCGATCATGGCAAAGTGCACCGGGTCCATATGCACGCCCTTGGCCAGCGGCTCGAGGATCGGCGCGCAAATGATGATCGCGGGGATGGCGTCAAGGAAGCAGCCGACCACCAGGAACACGAGCGAGATGAAGAAGCCGGTAGCTATGAAGCCCATGCCCCAAGTGCTGACGCCGGCCAGGATCGCCTCCGGGATTTTGTAATAGGCCAGCAGCCAGCCGAACATGCTGGCGGTACCGACACAGAACAGCGCGATGCCGGCAAGCTTGCCGGTGTCGAGCAGCGCGCCGTAAAGCCCCTTCAGGTCCATCTCGCGATAGACCATGAGCGACAGTACGCCGGCATACAGCACGGCGATGCAGGCCGACTCGGTCGCGGTGAACCAGCCGAAGATCTTGCCGCCGATAATGATGGCCGGCGTCATCAGCGCCGGAATGGCGATCCAGGTTGCGCACAGGAGCTGCCGCCAGGTCTCGCGCGGATAGGTCGGATAGCCGCGCGCCTTGGCGTAAGCATGCACCGTCGCCATCTGCGCCAGGCCGATCAGCAGACCCGGCAGAATACCGGCCAGGAACAGCGCGCCGATCGACACAGTCAGAATGCCGCCCCACACGATCATCAGAATCGACGGCGGTACGATCACGGCCAGCACGGCGGAGACGGCGGTGATCGCGACCGAGAAGGACAGGTCGTAGCCCTCCTTCGTCTGGGCATCGATAAAGATCTTCGACTGACTGGCGGCGTCCGCCGTCGACGATCCGGAAATGCCGGCAAAGAACATCGACAGCACGACGTTGATCTGCGCGAGGCCCCCGGGGAAATGCCCGACCATGGCCCGCGACAATTTAAGCAGCCGGTCGGTGGTGCCGCCGACATTCATCAGATTGGCGGTAAGCAGGAAGAACGGCACCGCCAGCAGTATGAAGGAGTTGTAGGCATTGAAGGTCTCCTGCATCAGATTCATGGTGTCGAGCCGCGGCTCGATCGCCAGGATCGGCAGGCAGGCCAGTGCCAGCGCGAAGGCGACCGGCACCCGCAGGAACATGAACAGAAAGAAGCAGCCAAAGAGGATCAGCGCCGCCATTCCCGGCGACAGGACGGAACCGGTCACACGCTTCTCCCGAATGCTGTCTTGAAATCGCCGAGCATCTGCTCGCCGAGAAATACGAGCCAGGTCACGCCGGTCACGGGCCAGGCGACGTGGATATACCAGAGCGGCAGATCGGCCAGTTCCGACGTGCGGCGCCAGGCAAAACGCGTGAACTCGATCCCTGCATGGACGAACACGAGCGCGGCGACCAGAACGCCGAGCCGGCCCACAAGTCGAGCGAACGCCTCGCCGCGCGGCCGCAGTTGCGGCATGAGGTCAACCTCGAAATGCGTCGACTCCCGCACACCGATCATGGCGCCGATCATGATGGTCCAGATGAACATGAACCGTGCCATTTCCTCGGTCCAGATGTAGGCCGGGATCAGCTCGGTATAGCGCGAGAATATCTGCAGGCTGACGGGGATGATCAGCAGCCCGACCGTGATCGCGAGAAGCCACGACAACAGGGTCGCATAGGCGGCCGTGAAGCGGCGCCACGGACCGGGCGGCGCGTCCGCCTGAAACTCGCTCATGCTTCCCCCATTCCCACCAAAGTGCGCGGCCGGAGAGTGTCCCCGGCCGCGAACTCAGCATTCAGGTTCGATTATTTGACGTTGTTGATCGCCGAGAAAATCTTGTCGGCGCCGATTTCCTTGGCATAGGCCTCCATCACCGGGTCGACGAGCTTCTTCATGGCTTCGCGATCCTTGAAGGGGACGCGCTTGAGCTTGCCCGCCTTTTCCAGCGCCTCAAGCTTCTGGCCGTCTTCAGAGGATTCGATCTGGCGGCCATAGGCACCCGCTTCCTTGCCGGCCTTGATGATCGCGTCCTGCAGGTCCTTCGGCAGGCTCTTGAACGTCTTGGCCGAGAAGCAGATCGGGCGGATCGTGATGGCGTGTTCGGTCATCGCCAGGTTGGGGGCGACTTCGTAGAATTTCATCGCCTCGACGCCCGCCGCTTCGTTTTCGCCGGCCGAGATCACGTTGTTCTGGATCGCGTTGTAGACTTCGTTATAGGCAATGACCGTCGGCGACATGCCAACCGCCGCGAAAGTCTTGCTCCAGATCGGCGCGCCCTGCACGCGCACCTTGAGCCCCTTGATCTCGGCGAGACTTCCCATCGGCTTATTGATGAAGATGTTGCGCACGCCGCCGCCGGCATAGCCGATCAGCATGACCTCGGCCTTTTCGTTGATCTCATCGGCCACGGGCTTGAGCAGGTCGGCGTCGAGCACCTTGTTCCAGTGCGCGAGGTCGCGGAACAGGAACGGCGCATCGATGAAGGGCGCGGCCTTGGAGAAGGTCGACATATGCGCCGGCGACACGATGGCGTAGTCGACCGCCTTGCCCTGCGCCATGTACTCGAAATACTGCTTCTCGAGGCCGAGCGACGAATTCTTGTGCAGCACGAAGTTGATCGGCTTGCCGTAGTATTTCTTCACCAGTTCCTCGAACTTCACCAGCGCCTTGGTGAAAGCGTGGTCGTCGTTGAACTGGACGGCGCCGTTGAGGGTGATGACTTGCTGAGCCTGGACGGGCTGGGCGGCGCTGACGGCCAGTGACACGCAGAGTGCGGCAATGCCTGCGAAGAATCGCATGGTTTTCCTCCCCGTTGAGGGCGGTCAGTTGTGCCTGCCGCCGTTGTTATGCGCAGTCATGGTACCGGAATTTAATGTTGTTACAAGTTGTCCAGAACCAATCTCGGGGCGGTGCGCAACGGCATGTTTCGTCAAGACCTTTTGGATATCATCAGCTTAGCGGATGTTGCTCGTGTTGCGCCGCATTAGCGCCCAACGACCAAGCTTCCAAAAGTAACGTCGGACGGTTACACGTCGACACACGGCCCCGTAGCTCAGTTGGATAGAGCATCAGCCTTCTAAGCTGAGGGTCGCTGGTTCGAATCCAGCCGGGGTCGCCATATTCGCACCGTCGCGCAGCTTCATTTTACCGCGCCTCCGGGGAAATGTGGGGCACGCGCTTTTGCGCACGCCCTACAATAGCGATCCATTTTTACAACCTAAATTTAACCCGTCTGGTTCACTGATACCTTCTACTCCTGCTTCCGTTGTGCGCTGCATTTCCATTTTCACGCGAGCCGTCGATGCCCAAGACGCCCGCCAGCACCCGTGGTGACACGCCATTGGCCTCGCCGCCTCTGGCGCCGTGCGGCGCGCCCTGTTGCTTTGTCGTCGACGAAGAACCGAGCATCCGCCACTTCCTGTCGCTGGTTCTGCATGGCGCCGGCGTCGACACGATGGATTTCGCGGACGGCACCTTGATGCGGCAGGCGCTGGCGCAACGCATTCCCGATCTCATCTTTCTCAACATCGCGCTGGATTCTCGCGACGCCATCGAAACCGTGGTCACACTCGGCTGCCATTCATACGCCGGCGCGGTTCAGCTCATGAGCGCGCGCGGCGGTGCCGTCCTTGAGCACGTGCGCAAGATCGGGGTCGAGCAGAACCTCAATATGCTGCCGGTGCTGAAGAAGCCGTTCGAGACGGACCTCGTCGTGCGGACTCTGGATGCGCTCAGGCTCGGCACCATCAAAGTGTCGGCGTCGCAGATCGACCTTAGCGAGGCGATCGATTCAGGCTGGGTCGAATTCTGGTTTCAGCCGAAGATCGACCTGCGCAAAAGGCAATTGGCGGGTGCCGAAACCTATGCACGCGCTCGCCATCCAACGACCGGCGTCGCCCTGCCCGGCTCCTTCATGCCGAACGCTGACCTGGCCAGTGTCATCCGATTGTCCGAGATGGCACTGCTGAGCGCGCTCAGGACGGCGCAAAGTTTCGCCCGGCTCGGTCTCAATCTGCCGGTGACCGTCAACATCCCGGTGGCAGCGCTGGAGAAGCTCGCCGTTGAAGACATTGTCCGCGCAAACCGGCCGAGAATCCCGAAATGGGCGGGTCTCATCATCGACGTCCCGGAGGAGCAGATCATCGCAGATCTGTCGCTGGCCGGATTACTGGCGGAGCGCCTGCAACGATGCAGCGCTCGCCTGGCGATCGACGACTTCGGCCGCGGCATGTCCTCGCTGGCCAAGCTCGGCAAGATGCCATTCGCCGAACTCAAGCTCGACCGCTCGTTCGTGAGCGATTGCGGCACCGACAAGTTCAATGCGCCGCTATGCAAGACGGTGATCGACCTCGCCCACAACTACGGTCAGGTCGCGGTCGCCATCGGCATCGAGAAGGCGGCCGACATGACGGCGCTCACCAGTATGGGGTGCGATTACGGCCAGGGATTTCTGCTCGGCCAGCCAATGCCGGAAGACCGCTTCATCTCGCTGCTACGCCAGCGAACCGCGAGCCGCAAACAGGGCGCATCGGCCGTTTGAACGCGCGCGGCGCGCCCGGAGTGACTAAGCTCAGTGCGTCCAGGCGTCGCGGCGCTTGAAGGCGAAATTGTCCGAATAGGAAATCGTCCGCCGCGGCGACGGTTTGGCCTCGAACACCTGGTAAGGGATGCCGTTGCGCTCGCAATAGGCAACTGCCTCCGCTTCCGTATCGAAACGCAGCTTAAGCTGCTGGCGCGTGTCGCCCGAGGAGGTCCAGCCCATCAGCGGCTCCACGGTACGCGGCTCAGCGAGATCGTACTCCACAACCCACTTCCGGGTGTTGGCGACGCCGGACTGCATGGCGGTTTTGGACGGACGGTAAATGCGCGCGGTCATGGGTTTCGCACCTGTCTGGCGAACGGCTGGGTCGCGATTCCGTATAAGGCGCCGCCGCGAGACTGGCAACGCACCCCTGCAACAGGCTCCCAAACCGTGACGGTTTCGGATCAGGCGCGGTACCCGGCAGGCGAAACCTGGGCGCGCACCGTCCGTGGCCGGCCGCGCGGCCGCCGGGCAGGAACCGGCTCTTCAAGCGTCGTCGAACGGACGACCACTCGGAAACCGCCATCGGCCAGATCCTCAAACTCGATGCCCTGCTCGCGCCACAGCATCGCGAGCGCCGCAACCGTGGCGCGGCGCGGCTCGGTGCCGCCCTGCTCGAGTTTGTGTATGGAACGCTGTGTCATGCCGATGCGTGCTGCCAGTTCGCTCTGGCTCAAGCCGGTCACCGCGCGCGCCATGCGCACCTTTGCGGCAAAGGCCAGCCGCTCCATCCGCATCAGATGGGCGATATCGAAAGGACGATCAGGCGCGTGACGAGCCGGCATGGGCTTTCTCGATACGCACGCGACCCACGAGGGGGCCGAACTCGTTAGCAAAAAGCCCCCGGCGATTTCTCGCCGGGGGCCTTTAGTCACACTATCCGATCAGGGATAGAAGTTGCGCTGGGCGCGGAACATGCCCGACCACCAGCTGTTGTCGCCGATCGTCGCGCCGGTGAACGCGGTGTTCTGCACCTGGTACATAACTTCGACGCTCAGGTCGAGGTTGGTGACCGGGGTCCAGACGGTGCGCGAACCGACCTGCCAGTACGACCAGTTGGCCGACGAGCCAACGGTGGTGCCGGCCGCAGCGAGCTGCAGCGAAGTGCTGGCGGCAGTCGAGTACTCGAGCTTGCCGTAAGCGCCGTACAGCGAGGTCTTCCAGCCGGGGACCCAGTTGTGCTCCAGGCCGCCGGTGATCGACCAGCCGGTCGTCAGGTCAGCCGTGGTGCCGGTGCCGGTGAGCACCGAATCCCAAGCCGGGCCGTACGAGATCGTGCCGCCGCGCTGGGTGGTCTGCGCCTGAGCGAGGCCCGAACCGACATAGTCGATCGCGCCGACGCCGTAGGTGAACTGACCGATGATGTAGTCGCCCTTGCCGAGCATCGGCAGGTTGACCTTCAGACCGGCGCCGAACGCCCAGCCGGCTTCATCGCTCGGGTTACCGACAACACCGTAGTTGACCTGGTGGTAGGCACCCATGATCTGGGCCGAACCCCAAGCCTGGTCGATGCGCAGGTTACCGACGATGTCGGGCATCGACTGACCGGCCGCGGTGTTCGAAGCACCCGCGATGGTCGCAACGCCGACGCGACGGCCGTTGTTGTTTTCAGCCGCGATCGAGGCCGACAGACCGTTACCGAGCTGAGCGGTGTAGGCCCAGACTTCGATACCGTTGCCGCCCTGCGCCGAACCCCAGACGTTCGACTGGTTCGAATAGCCCATGCCATCGAAGTCGAAGAACGAACCGGTACGGCCCATGGTGAAGCCAGCGAACTGGATGAACGCCGCCGGCGAGTACAGACGGTCATACGCGGTCGCGCCGGTGCCGTTGGTGACGGCGCCCTGACCGATCGAGTTGTCCGACGTGGCGGCGAGGTAGGCATAGCCACGCAGGGTGCCGTAGGCGGTCTGCGAACGGGCATCGGCCGTGATGCCGGCGCGGGTACGCCAGGCCTGGGTGTTGGTCGAACGAGCATCCCAGTTGATGAACGACGGAGCGAACGAGCCGCCGGCGCCGAAGTTCACTTCGGCGCGCGCGAAGCCGCCGACCTTGATGCAGGTATCCGTGCCCGGCATGTAGTAGAAGCCAGCTCCGTAGAGCGAGCAAATCTTCACGTACTGGACCGGTTTGGCCTTGACGGGAAGATCGGCCGCCTGCGCGCCGGCAGTAGCGACGAGACCCGCCGCGGTGCCGAGCAGAAGGCTTTTCACCATCTTCATATTGAACCTCCAAAAGACTGTTTATCGTGAGAGGGTTCGGTATCCAGTCCAGTGCGACAGCACGTGATGGAACTTCCCCTTTTGCTCCCCGCAACCCGGTAAACTTCTCGGTCCAGCCAATCAGCCCGCTACAAGTTATCAGTGGGCCGTTCTTCTGAAGCGATCCGTCGACCCGGAAAGCACGACATGGGGATGCCCCCCTCCGTCGCAGTTCGAACATATCCGAAGCCCCCCTCCACGCAATGAAGAAGCGCCTCGCACACAGCCTCTGGCGGTGCTTTTCAAAGGAGGTGTTGCGCAAAAAACACGCACTTTGAAACCGGCCCAAACAACTGTCGGCCCACCACCGGATATTTATAAAATACTAACGAAAACAATACGTTAAAAATGGCAGCGTTCGAGCTGCCAGCGCCCCCCTTGCAGCCTGAAATTGTTCGCCGGCCATCATGGCAACCGCCGTCCTCCGTTCTGGGAAACGCCGTCGTGGCCGGCTTCACCGTCCGAATTGACGGCCAACCGAGCCGGCGATTCGTAAGGAACTGACCGGATTTGACACAATGTCTGCACGCATGCGGCGGCCCCGAATCCACAGGAAACCGCAGTTCCGGACGAAGCGTTTCGATGAGACGGGGGCCGACTGCCGTGCGGCCGCGGGCAAGGCTGGCGGAGCCGGAGGGATTCGAACCCATAGGCCCGGCTACGCCGGGCCGTTTCCCAGCGCGAGGCGCCGCGCCAAAGCGCGTCGCCGCGCGCGTAAAATCGAGGGTTCGAATTGCTGGTCGTTGAAAAGCTGGCGGAGCCGGAGGGATTCGAACCCTCGATACGCCTTTACAAGCGTATAACGGTTTAGCAAACCGCCGCCTTCAGCCACTCGGCCACAGCTCCGACGGGCACTGGCGTACAGAACCGGGCCTGACCCGTCAATTCGCGTATGTCGTCCGACGCCGGATATCGGCGGTGGCGAGAATATTGATACAAGCCACATATCCATCCGGACGTCCGGCGCGTTATGTCCGCAGCCTGGGCGCCACGCGCCGCCGCCGCACAAGGAGTACAGTTCGATGCGACAGAAAACGCCCCGTCTCGCTTTGTCGCTGCCGCCGGCGGCCATCGCCGTGACGCTGGTCCTTGGTTTCACCTTTAACCCGCAGGCAATCGGCGCGGCCCAGGCCGGTATCGAATATCCATGGTGCGCCGTGTACAGCGAGTCCACCGTCGGGGCGACGAATTGCGGCTTCTCCACCCTCGCCCAATGCCGCGCCACGATCAGCGGCGTCGGCGGCGCCTGCATGCCCAATCCCGCTTATGTCGGCCCCGCTCCACGGCCTCAGCCGAAACGCCACAGCCAGCCCCGCTAAGCGCACCCCGACATCGGATTGACAAAGCCGCCTGCTTCCGCGATCCCCGGCCCATCCGGCGTTCGCTTTGAGCGCCATGGCCAAGCCTGACGAGCGTGTGTTGCGACCATCCGGTTTCGATCTAGGGCAAACGCTTCAGGAAGCCCTTCGCCTGCACGGCGCCGGCCGCCTGCGCGAGGCGGAAAAGCTCTATACACGGGCACTCAAGGCGGCCCCCGATAATTTCGACGCACTGAACCTGCTCGGCGCACTCAAGGCCCAGTCGGGTCAGATGGGCGAAGCGCTGCGGCTCCTCACCAGCGCCGTGAAAATCAATCCGCGCGTTCCCGACGCCCTGTTCAATCTCGCCAACGTCCTGCATGCGCTCAAGCGCGATGCCGAGGCGCTCGATTGTCTCGACAAGGCGCTGGCGCTCAACCCGGCCGATCCGCAAACGCTGCTCAACCGTGCCTCGGCGCTGCTGAGTATGAAGCGGCCGCAGGAGGCGCTCGCCAATCTCGACGCCGTGCTCGCCAGCCAGCCGCGCAATGCCGCGGCGCTGCTCAGTCGCGGCGTCGCCAGAGCCGGGCTTGGCCGCCATACCGAGGCGCTCGACGATTTCAACGCCGTCATCGCCTCCGCTCCCGGGAATCCAAGCGCGCTCTACAATCGCGGCAACACGCTGCTGCAGCTCGGCAAGCCGGCGGAAGCGCTGACCGACTTCGACCGCGCCCTTGCTGCGTTACCGGAGCATCGCCTCGCCTGGAACAACCGCGGCCGTGCGCTCGAAATGCTCAACCGGCACGACGACGCGGCCGCCAGCTTCGGCAAGGCTATCGCGCTGGACAAGGATTACGCCGACGCGCACTTCAATCTGGCGCTGACGCTATTAGCGCTCGGAAAACTGGACCAAGGATTTGCCGAATACGAATGGCGCTGGAAGCGCACCGGCGTGACCGACCGGCGCCGCGATTATCGGCGTCCGCTCTGGCTCGGCGACTTTCCGCTCGGCCGCAAGACTATCCTGCTTTACGCCGAACAGGGCCTCGGCGACTCCATCCAGTTCGCGCGCTACGCCCCGATGCTGGCGAATGCAGGTGCGCGCGTCGTTCTCGAAGTACAGCCCGAGCTGAAAGCACTGCTCGGCGGCCTTCCCGGCATTGCATCCTGCCATGCGCGCGGCGAAGCCCTCCCCGCTTACGATTTTCAATGCCCGCTCGGCAGTTTGCCGCTCGCCCTGAAGGCGACGTCTGGCAATGTTCCGGCCCCGATCCCTTATGTCACGGCGGATGCCGCGCGCATCGACAAGTGGCGTCCGGTGATCGAGGCATTGCCGGGCAAGCGTGTGGCGCTGGCCTGGGCCGGCCACGTCCATCATATCAATGATGCCAATCGCTCGATCGCGCTCGCAGCGCTCGAGCCGCTATTGGCGCAGGATGGCGTGTCGTTCGTCAGCATTCAGCACGAACTGCGCGCAAACGATGCGGAGATGCTGGCGCGCCACGGCAATGTGACGCATCTGGGCGGGCAGTTCGCCGACATGGCGGACACCGCCGCGATGATGCCGCTCGTGGATCTGGTGATCGCGGTCGACACCTCGGTCGCGCATCTAGCCGCCGCGATGGGCCGGCCGACCTGGGTGCTATTGCCGTTCACGCCGGACTGGCGCTGGACGCTCACCGGCGAGCGCAGCCCGTGGTACCCGCAGGCGCGCCTGTTCCGTCAGCCCGCGATCGGCGACTGGGCCAGCGTCGTCGCGAACCTGCGCGACGCCCTCGCCGCCGACATCAAACTTTAGGCAGCGATACGAACCGGCTCGGCCGGCGCGGGCTGATTGCGCTTGAGCCAATCGCGCGCGGCGCGCTGGGCGCGGCCGATGTCGCTGTCGCTCATCTGCTCGGCGATCTCACGGCGCACCTGCGCGGCCTCACAATGCCCGCGCATCGCCGCGATGTTGAACCACTTGTGCGCCTCAATCAGGTCGACCGGCACGCCGGCACCCGACGAATACGCCATGCCGAGTTCGAAACAGGCCTCCGCATCGGAAGGCTCCCGGCACTCGGCGACCACCGCAAGATTGATCATCTTCTGCTCCCGTTACGCTGGCGGCCCCGGTATTCCGGGTGCCGCGTTTGACGTCCCTGTGTTGAGGCGATCTTCGGGAGAAAATTTGAATGGCACTTTAAGCAATTGGCTGAATCAATCGTGAAATTTTCATGGCCGATTTTAGCCGGGGCGCTGAAAAAGCCCTTGTTTTAAAGGCGTTACGGAGCGGCCGGTGCGTCCTGTTACAGACTGCTAACTGAGTTGATTGGGATGCAGGTAACCAATTTCCAATGTAACGGTTATATGACAAACGGGCTGGCGCCGGGCTTTGAAGGTCCCGCCACCCGACGACGAGACGCAAATTCGAAGGTTCTCAATGCAGTTTTCAAACGTGAAAACGGCCGCGATGGCGGCGGCCGTGCTCCTAACCTCTTCGCTCATCGCAGGCGCCCAGGCGGCAACGCCGGCGGCCGGCACCTGGCTCTCGGCCGACGGCGGTACCAAGGTCCGCGTGTCGGAATGCGGCGACAACAAACTGTGCGGCAAGGTCGTCTGGCTCAATGAGCCGGTCGATCCCGAGACCGGCAAGCCGAAGACCGACAAGCGCAATGCCGATCCGGCCAAGCGTTCGCGGCCGCTGATCGGCGTGCCGGTGGTCAACGGCATGGCGCCGACCGGCGACAACAAATGGTCCGGCAAGATCTACAACGCCGACGACGGCAAGACCTACGACGCGCATGTCACGCTGGTGAGCGAGAATGCCATGCAGGTGCAGGGCTGCGTGCTCGGCATCTTGTGCAAGAGCCAGACCTGGAAGCGCGCCGACTGACCGATCGAGTCCGGAAGTGGATGAGAAAGCCGGCTGCGATGCGGCCGGCTTTTTTCGTTTGCAAAGATGGTAACGAGCCCTGCCTTCAGCGCGCGCGCTGACCGAACAGCACGGCCTGAACTTTCGGGTCCTTCATGTCGACGCCCTGCCGCCACGACTGGCCCAGCGCCAGAGCGCGTTTGACCGCCGGGCGTGTCTTCATTCGCGCCAGCCAGCGCTTGAGGTGCGGAAACTGCTCGATGTCCTGGCCCTGCCTCTGCCAGCCATTGACCCAGCCGACCAGCGCCATGTCGGCGATCGAATAGCGGCCAGCAATGAAGTCGCGGCCGACAAGCCGCTTGTTCATCACGCCGTAGAGCCGGTTCAGCTCATCGACAAAACGCGCGATCGCATACGGAATGTGCTCGCGGGCATAGCTTTTGAAGTGATGCACCTGCCCCGCCATCGGACCGACGCCGCCGACCTGCCAGAACAGCCATTGATCAACCTCGACGCGGCCGCGTTCGTCCTTGGGATAGAACTTGCCGGTCTTGCGCGCGAGATATTGAAGGATGGCACCAGACTCGAAGATCGAAATCGGCCGCTTGCCGGGCCCGTTCGGATCGACCAGCGCCGGGATGCGATTGTTCGGCGAAATCTTCAGAAAGGCGGGATCGAACTGCTCGCCCTTGGCGATGTTCACCGGCTTGACGGTGTAGGGCAACCGGCACTCCTCGAGCATGATGACGATCTTCTGGCCGTTCGGCGTCGGCCAGTAATAAAGCTCGATTGGCTTGGGACCATTGGGCCCCTTCGCACCCTTGACCGCTGCCGATGACCTTGCCGCGGCGAAACGTGCCGAGGTCGATTTGGGCGGGGCCGCCTTGGCATTGCTTCCGCGCTTCAACGTGCGATGCGCCATACGAACGGTCCCCCCGAAATCAAGTCTGCCTCATCCACTCTCAGACCGCGGGCCGAGGACCGCAACAGTCAGACACATATCTCCCCTGCCACAGCCGCAAGCGAACGCTGCGACTATGGACGGACACAACTTTTGTTGGATAGAATACCTCCGCAGGTTGAAACTTGGCGCATCGACAAGCGGCCGTACCGGGCGCTTATGCGACCGAGCCTGGCCAAGGCGGGGGGATCGATGTTCAACGCAAAACGAATGACTGCCACGAGGACACCCATCGCGACACCGGTCTTGCGGGTCGCTTTCGCTACGCTGCTCGCCGGGATGATCGCGGCGCCGTGGCCGGCGTTCGCGCAATCGTCGACGCCGGCGCCGGGCTCGAGCACAGCCGCGACACCGAAACCCAAGCGCACGCCGACGCCCGGCCAGATCGCCGCGCGCGAACGGCAGAAGAAGTGTGCCGCCGAGTGGAAGGTGGCGAAGGACGCCGGCAAGATCGAAAAGGGAATGAAGTGGCCGCAGTTCTGGAGCGCGTGCAACAAGCGGCTGAAGGGCGCATCGGCCTGATCGGAAAAGCCCGCGCGATAACTCAGGCCGAAAGCTGAAACCGGAAACGGTCTCCACAAACTCGGAGGGCGTCGGTGAGACTTTTAGTCTCCCCGACGCCCTCTGATGTCATCGGAACCGGGTGCATGAGACAAACGACTGCTTGCGTATCGTACCTGATGCACACCGGCCCCCTATGACGCGGTCCGCGGCGCGTGCGCCGAGGACCGAGAAGAGGCGCTAGACCTAGAGCTTCTTCTTCTTCTTCTTGGCCTTCTTCGCCGTCTTCACTGCTTTCTTCTTACGTTTAGCCATTTGCTGCCCTCCTAGCCATTTAGAATGGCGGGTGTCGCATAAGTGCGGTCGGGGATCGACCTGCACCACAATTGGTTTACACCAGCGCAAGAAAAAAAACAGTGACTCGTTGCTTTCATGTGCGTAAGCGGCGCGACGACGTTGCCTTCTAGCGTAATCGCACAGCAAAGACGCAACGCAACGCAGCCGACATCGCTTGCCTTGCTTTTCATTGCCAGCATCAACGAGAGAATTCAAAAAAGCGCGGTGACATAAGCATTTTTTGCATGCCGCCAATGCGCTGCGAATCTGATCAACGCACGTATTCCCCGGCCTTTCCCACCGTCTGCAGCGCACGTCTTCGGCTGTTCGGAAGGCATCGGCACACTGTGAAAAAAATTTACGCGGAAATCGTCGCGCAATGGTGTCGACAAGCCGAAATCGATCAAAAACGAGCGAATCGGGGGCGAGTGATTCGCCGGCGATGCGCGTCATCAGTCAGCTCGTCGCGAGACGATGACACCTTCGGACATGGTTCGAGACCTTCGAGCGGCGCGTTGATGCACCGCATCACCGGCGCGGCGACGCGTCGAACGTA
Source organism: Pseudolabrys sp. FHR47 (assembly GCF_005153485.1). Lineage (NCBI taxonomy): Bacteria > Pseudomonadati > Pseudomonadota > Alphaproteobacteria > Hyphomicrobiales > Xanthobacteraceae > Pseudolabrys > Pseudolabrys sp. FHR47. The sequence goes on along the minus strand of NZ_CP039740.1, from coordinate 2,133,060 downwards.
AACCGCGCGTTACGTCGCGCGCCTTACAAACCGAGCTTCGATTTTAGGAGGTCGTTAACCGCCTGAGGGCTCGCCTTGCCCCCGGACGCCTTCATCACCTGGCCGACGAACCACATCATCGCCTTCGGATTGGCTTTGGCCTGCTCCACCTTGTCCGGATTCTTGGCAATGAGGTCGTCGACAATACCGCCGATGGCGCCAAGGTCGGTGACTTGCGCCATGCCGCGCGACTTCACCAGTTCGCGCGGGTCGCCGCCTTCGGTCCAGAGTATCTCGAACAGGTCCTTGGCGATCTTGCCGGAGATGGTCTTGTCGCCGATCAGGTCGATGACGCCGCCGAGTTGCGCCGCCGAAACCGGCGACGAAGCGATGGCGAGGCCCTCCTTGTTCAGCCGCCCGGATAGTTCGTTGATCACCCAGTTGGCTGCCAGCTTGGCATCGCGCCCCTTTGCAACGGTCTCGAAATAGTCGGCGATTTCACGCTCGGCGACGAGATGGCTCGCGTCATAGCCCGACAGGCCAAGGTCCCGGATGAAGCGCGCCTTTTTCTCGTCCGGCAATTCGGGCAGCGCCACCTTCAACCCGTCGACCATCTCGGCGCTGAGTTCGAGCGGCAGCAGGTCCGGGTCCGGGAAGTAGCGGTAGTCGTGGGCCTCTTCCTTCGACCGCATCGAGCGCGTTTCGCCCTTCCCCGGGTCGAACAGCCGCGTCTCCTGGTCGATGGTGCCGCCGTCCTCGATGATCTCGATCTGCCGACGCGCCTCGTGCTCGATCGCCTGGCCGATGAAGCGGATCGAGTTCATGTTCTTGATCTCGCAGCGCGTGCCGAACTCGTCGCCGGGACGCCGAACCGAGACGTTAACGTCGGCGCGCAGGCTCCCCTTCTCCATGTCGCCGTCGCAGGTACCGAGATAGCGCAGGATGGAGCGCAGCTTGGTGAGGAAGGCCATGGCCTCATCGGACGAGCGCAGGTCGGGTTTCGACACGATCTCCATCAGCGCGACGCCGGAGCGGTTGAGATCGACGGCCGACATCGACGGATGCCGGTCGTGGACACTCTTGCCGGCGTCCTGTTCCAGATGCAGACGTTCAATGCCGACGGATACGGCCTCGCCGTTGTCGAGATCGACCACGACCTCGCCTTCGCCGACCACCGGCTGCTTGTACTGGCTGATCTGGTAGCCCTGCGGCAGGTCCGGGTAGAAATAGTTCTTGCGGTCGAATACCGAGCGCAGATTGATCTTCGCCTTGAGGCCGAGGCCGGTGCGCACCGCCTGGCGGACGCACTCCTCATTGATCACCGGCAGCATCCCGGGCATGGCGGCGTCGACCAGCGACACATGGCTGTTCGGCGCGCCGCCGAATTCGGTCGAGGCGCCGGAGAACAGCTTGGACTTGGAGGTCACCTGGGCATGGACTTCCATGCCGATGACCACTTCCCAGTCGCCGGTTGCGCCTTTGATGAGCTTGGAGGGCTTGTGCTGCACGTTCATGGCCCTACCCGTACCCCCCGCGCGCGGACGGGGCAAGATGGCGCCTGCGACGGGCCTAAAAGTCGAGTTCGCGGCCGAGAACCTGCTCGACCGTATCGAGGCTGTCGGTGAACCCCCGATACACCACGACCTTGCCGTTCCGGAAGCGATAGAAGTTGCCGGTCCGGATGTGAATGGTGCGACCGGTTGTCCGTTGCAACAACTGCCCGGAGCCGAGGGTCGAAGCCCAGTCGCCGTCGGCGATCAGCGTTTCGTTCTGATATTCCATCAAGCGATAGTTTTCAAAAAGCACGTCGAAGCCCTTGGCGACCTCGGCCCGGCCGCGGCGGAAACCGGCGAACGGAAATACCGTCGCGGGAGCGAGGAACAGCCAGTCAACGTCCTGGTCATAGCAGGCGATGAGGCGGTCGCGGTCACCACTGACAAAGGCGGCCAGAAGATCGGCCAGGGCTTCCCGAGTTTGTTCCGTCTTCTGCAGCGTCACTTCCGAATGCTGGAGCGGCATTGCAATTGGCCCTTCTTCCAGTTCATTCATAGCTTACAGCGCCGTCGAATGGCCGCCACACCGTTTTACACTCGTTTTACGTGTAATAAGCTCCTGCTTCGCGCCGCGTTCGTGACCGCCCGTCAAAGGTCGAATCGGGATTCTCCGGACTACGGATCGATCTCGCGTCCGAGCACCTGCTCCGCCCAGTCGAAACTGTCGGTGAAGCCGCGATATCCCACGAGTCTGCCGTCGCGAAAACGAAAGAAGCTGGCCAGCTTCGCCGTGATGACCCGTCCCGTCGACCGCTGAATGAGGCGGATATCGGTGATCGATGCCGCCCGATGGCCATCGACCACCGTCAGCGACACATCGTGACCTGCAATGCTGTAGGACTGGTAGAGCAGCAACAGGCCCGTGAGCACCGCGCTCTTGCCCTGCTTCAGGCCCGCGAACGGAAAGATCGACGTCGGCGCGTAGAGCAGCCATTGGATGTCGTCATCGTAGCGCGCCGCCAGACGCTCATGGTCGCCGCACTGGAATGCATCGATCATGTCTTCGAGCGCAGCGCGCGTCATCTCGGTCGGCATCACATCGTCCCGCCGCAGGTTCCCTCGGGTATCGGCGGCATACCGTCTCGAGCCCATGACTGGAAGTCGGCGGGAACCGATGGCGCCGCCCAATTGCTGCCGAGGTTAATGATGGCAGCCGCGCGAGCGCAGCGACGAGACGAAGTAACCACGTTTGTTTGGAGCAACGGCGTCGGGATGGAGCGCGTCGAAGGCCGCCAGAGCATGATACCGAAAAGTGGAAACCGGTTTTCGGAAAAGATCATGCTCAAACAAAAAGCTAGACCATGATCGGATTTGATCCAGATGGATCATGGTCTAGGGCGTTATGACACGACCGAATACCTGCTCCGCTGCATCGAAGCTATCGATGAAGCCGCGGTAGGCCACCACCTTGCCGTCGCGCACCTGGTTGAAGCTGGCCGCGCGGCATCGAATGGTCCGGCCCGTCATGCGTTGCGTAATGGTCACGTCGGCGACAGCCGCCGCCCAGTCGCCTTCGGCAATGACATCGTCGAGTTCGTAGTGATCGAACCGGTACTGCAAACTGATGTTCAGCAGCATCCGGAACACCGCGCCTTTGCCGCGCCGGTGTCCGCCGACCGGAAAGATCGTCGGCGACGCGTGCATCAACCACTCGACGTCGCGGTCGTAAAGCGTTGCCATGCGGAAATAGTCGGACCGCCGGAACGCGTCATGGATTTCCATGACGATCGGGTAGGCCGGACCGCGACCGGACACGAGGCGTCACCACCACGGCTGCGCGACGAAGCGGCCTGCCGCCTGCTCGATCACCTCGCCGAGCGAGAACAGGGTCTCTTCATCGAACGGCCGGCCGATGAGTTGCAGGCCGAGCGGCAGCCCCTGCGCGTCGTTGCCGGCCGGAACAGCGATGCCCGGCAGGCCCGCCATGTTCACCGTCACCGTGAAGATGTCGTTGAGATACATCTCGACCGGATCGGCGCCACCTTTCTCGCCGACGCCGAACGATGCTGACGGCGTCGCCGGCGTCAGCATCGCATGGATGCCCTGATCGAAGCATTGCTCGAAGTCGCGCTTGATCAGCGTGCGCACTTTCTGCGCCCGCAGGTAATAGGCGTCGTAATATCCGGCCGACAGCACGTAGGTGCCGATCATGACGCGGCGGCGCACCTCGTCGCCGAAGCCTTCGGCGCGGGTCTGCTCGTACATATCGATGATGTCGCGACCCGGCACGCGCAGGCCGTAGCGCACGCCGTCGTAGCGCGCGAGGTTCGACGAGGCTTCCGCGGGAGCGACGATGTAATAGGCCGGCAGCGCGTATTTGGTATGCGGCAGCGACACGTCGACCAGTTCGGCGCCGGCGGCTTTCAGCCATTCGCAGCCCTGTTGCCAGATCTTCTCGATCTCGGCCGGCATGCCGTCGAGGCGATACTCTTTCGGAATGCCGATCTTGAGCCCCTTCACCGACCGGCCGACCGCGGCCTCGTAATCCGGCACCGGAATATCGGCGCAGGTCGTGTCCTTCGGATCGGGGCCGGCCATCGAGCGCAGCATGATCGCCGCATCGCGCACGGTCTTCGCCATCGGGCCCGCCTGATCGAGCGACGAGGCGAAGGCGACGATGCCCCAGCGCGAGCAGCGGCCATAGGTCGGCTTGATGCCCACGGTGCCGGTGAAGGCTGCGGGCTGGCGGATCGAGCCGCCGGTGTCGGTCGCGGTGGCGCCCAGACAAAGCTGCGCGGCGACGGCCGAGGCCGAACCGCCCGACGAGCCGCCCGGCACCAAAGGCGTATTCGAGCCTTTCCGCCGCCACGGCGATTGCACCGGGCCGAAATACGACGTCTCGTTCGACGAGCCCATGGCGAACTCGTCATTGTTGGTCTTGCCGAGCATCACCGCGCCGTCACGCCAGAGCTGCGACGTCACCGTGGACTCATAGGTCGGCACAAAGTTGTCGAGGATGTGCGAGCACGCCGTGGTGCGAACGCCCTTGGTGCAGAACAGGTCCTTGATGGCGAGCGGAATGCCCTCGAGCGGACCGGCCTCACCCTTCGCGATACGCGCATCGGACGCCTTCGCCATCTGCGTGGCGATCTCCGGCGTCTCCAGCACGAAGGCGTTGAGCGAACGCGCCTTCTCGATGGCGGTCAAATGCGCGGCGGTCAGCTCAGCGGAGCTTAAGTCTTTCTTGCGCAGCCGATCGCGCGCTTCGGTCAGCGTCAGTGTGGTGAGTTCGGTCATTGCGGGCTGTCGCACTCGAAATTCTTAAGTTTCAACGCCGCGATCTCGGCGGGCGAACGCTGGCGGATGATGTAGCTGCCGTCGGGCTGCGGATCGCGATAGAGTTCGCCAGGCAGCGGCAGGCCCATGGCGCGCAGGTCGTCAGCCGTATGGCCGTCGGGCAGCTTGCCGGCCGAGATGACATTGATCATCTCCCAGCGCGCCTCAAGTTCACCCTGCTCGCAGGCCAGGCACATTTACTCGATCACTTTCGGAACCATGTAGAAATTGTCTTCGCTCTTCGGCGCGTTCGACAGCACGGCATCGGGATCGTTGCCGTCCGTGACTTTGTCTTTGCGTTGGCGCATCACCATCGGCGTGACCGATGTCATCGGCTCGACGCCCTCGACATCGACCTCGCCGAGTTGCTCGACGAAAGCCAGGATGGCGTTGAGTTCACCTTGCAGATGCTCCACCTCGTCGTCCTTGACCGCAATGCGGGCGAGACGGGCGATGCGGCGGACGGTGTCGGCGTCGACGGACATTGAAATCTCAGCGGTTTTCAGGCTTCGGGACGGTCCGAAGCAGCCCCGCGCGTATAGCAGACGGCCGGAATTGGCGGCAACCGGCCCGGCAGGAGTCGCCAGCGCGACGCTGCCGGATTAATGGGTTCTAGCGCCTTGTTTCGCAAGGAAAAAGGCTGCTCGTGCGGATGGAACGAACCGCCTTTTCTTGCTATATGTCTCTTATGAAACGCGCCGACGCAATCGCTAGGCTGAAAGCAACCGAGCCTGCCCTGCGGGCCGTCGGCGTTGCCGGACTTTATCTGTTCGGCTCGCACGCCCGCGATGAGGCTGACGCCGGGTCCGATGTGGATGTGTTCGTTGATCCGGCTGCCGACCGGGAGTTCGGCTTCCTGAATTTTATGGACGCTTACGAAACTCTGCAAAAGGCCATCGGCGAAAATATCGATTACGGCACGCGGAGCGGGCTGCATCCTCTGCTCCGGCCGGATATCGAACGTGATGCCATCAAGATATTCTGATGGCCGAGCGGTCCTTTCTGGTTCGGCTCAGCGATATACGCGGTGAAATCGCCGGCATCCGCGACCTCGTCAAGAACGCGACGCCGGAAAAGTTCGCCGCAAGCTGGGCAATGATGCGGGCCACTCAGCATGCCCTTCTGATCATCGCCGAAGCCGCAAAGCACATTCCGGCTGAGCACAAGGCCGCGTATCCCAAGGTACCGTGGCAGAAGATCCACGGATTGGGAAACCTGCTGCGTCATGAGTACCGCAGGATCGATCCGGCCATTCTTTGGTCGATTGTCCAGGATCATCTCGCCGACCTGGACGAAGCGGCAGAAAAGATACTGGCATCGGCCGGCGAGCGCTAAACCGTCAGCCGCGCTGGTTCTCGACCACGGTCCAGCCCAGCGCCTTGAGTTGCTTCTTGGCCAGCGGCGTCGCCGTCCCGGTGATGCGGATTTCGCCCTGCGACTTCGCGACCAACTCGTTGCGCGCCTTGGTGAAAGCCTCGAGGCGCGCCGCCGTGTCCGGCGTCCACGACAGCGCATCGAGCGGCGCCACTGTAACGAAGCGGCCATCCTTCGCCACCAGGAACGGCAGGCCGCCGAGCGTGATGACGTGCCGGTAGCCGGGATGACGCTTGTATTCGGCGGCCAGCAATTCGGCCTGGCGGCGCATGAAATAGGCATTGGCGCGCTCGTCGGCGGCGGCCGCCGCGTCGAAGAACACCGCCCGCCCCTGCACCGTCTTCATGGCGTCGATGGCCGCGACCATCGCTGCCATATCGATCGGCGTGTAGTTGCGGTTGGCGAGCAGGCTTTCGGTGATCTCCTTCGAGACATCCATCTCGAGCAGTTTCTTGCGATTGAGGTCGAGGATCTGCGCCGCGGTGTATTCGCGCGCCAGATCCTGGATGGAGATGTCGTTCAGCTTGTTCGCCGTCGACAGGTTGGACACGACGATGCCGGCAGCGCCCGGCACCGCCAGCAGCGCGCCGCGCACGGCGAGGCCGCCCAGCGCCGCCGCTTCTGCCAATTGCTTGAGCTTGGCGTCCAGTGGCGGATAGTCCGTATAGGGGTCGACACCGTAGGTCGCGGCGAGCGCACGGCGTTCCTCGGTCACGCCGAGCAAGCTCGCCAGCGCATTGTCCTGCGTCTTGCCGGCATTGCTGATACCCGAGCCGATGCGGTTGAACATACCGCCAATGCCCGACAGCGTGCTCTGGATGGTGCCGACGGGATTGGTGATCAGGCGCCCGGTATATTTGAGCGGACTCAAACCGGCATTGGCGAGCGAGGTCGCAAAGGTGTTCGAACTGGACACCTGCTCGAGAAGCGCCAGCGCGCGCAGTTCGTTGATGCGCATCTGCGCCATCTGGTCGCCGGGCGCGACCGTTTCGCCATAGGGCGTGTCGAGATTGTAGACGCGCAACAAGCCGTCGCTGCGTACCGGCGAGCGCACGGTGTAGTTATCGCCAGTCGGGACGATGCCTTTGATCTGCGCCGCATTGAAAGACGGCGGCGCCTCATAGGTCTGGGCGACGGCGGCGGAGGGCAGCGCCAGCACGAGCGGCAAGGCCAGACGGCAAAGCCGTCGCGCGACAATCATCTCTTTCCTCCCCATGGTACCCGAATCCGAGTTTCGCATTATCGGCCGCCGGGACCAAGCACGGGATACCATCGTGCATCGTGCGCAGCCAGTACGCCCGTGCTAGGTGATGCGGCCAATGTCCGGTCAAACCGCCCTCATTCTGCCCCTGGTCGACGCGGCGCCGCATTTCGGCGCGCGAGGCGCGCTGCTCGGACTCGATCTCGGCACCAAGACCATCGGCGTCGCCGTCAGCGATCCCGACCGCAGGCTTGCCACCGGCGTCGAGACCATCGCGCGCAAGCAGTTCACCGCCGACGCGCAGCGCCTGCTGGCGCTCGCCGCCGAGCGCAACGTCACCGGCCTCGTGCTCGGCCTGCCGATCAATATGGATGGCTCGGAAGGTCCGCGGGCGCAGTCGACGCGCGCCTTCGCGCGCAATCTGGCGAAGCTCACCCCCTTGCCGATCGCCTTATGGGACGAGCGGTTATCGACCGCCGCGGTCGAGCGCGGCCTGATCGAGGCCGATATGCGGCGAGACCGCCGCGCCGAAGTCATCGATCAGCACGCCGCCATGTTCATCCTGCAGGGTGCATTGGATCGTCTCGCCGTGCTGGCGCGCTCGTGAAACGAAAAAGGGCGGACCGCTGGGTCCGCCCTTTCGATGCCAAAAGTTGTTGGCTTACTGGTTACCGCACGGACGGTAGTTCGTCGAGCCCGGAGAACCGCCGCACTGGCTGCCGCCCCCGCCACGGTAGTACCGCGGCGCGACGCGGTAGACCGGTGCCGGCTCGTAAGCGTAATAATCCGAATCATAGGTATAGGCCGGCTCATAGGCATAACCCGGCTGATAGGCATAGCCCTGCTCGTAATAGCCTGGGCCGCCGTAATAAGGGCCTCTGTTGGCTGACGAGGCGACCGCCGCGCCCACGAGCGCGCCGGCGCCAAAACCGATTGCCGCCGCGGTATTGCGGCCGTCACGCGCTTCGCCGGGCGTCGCCGCCGCCAGCGCCACAGCGCCGGTCAGCGCGGCTGCCAGCGCAAATTTCGAAAATATTTTCATGGATGCCTCCTTTGCCCGCCATCGGGCAATCGCAAAGACAATTCGGGAACCCTTCGCTTTGTTCCGGAACGGAGGGTTAATGACGCCGTGAGGTGGCCTGTGGATCGGCCGGAACCGGCCTTGCCGGAGCGGAAAAGCGCGCCTATAGAACTGGCTTTAATGACCAATACGCCGAAATCATCATTCGTCCTCAGCCACCGTCATTTGCTGGGGATCGAAGGCCTTTCGGCCGCCGACATCACCGGTCTCCTCGACCTCGGCGAGGAATTCGTCGCGCTTAACCGCCAGATCGAGAAGAAGCAGGCCTCGCTGCGCGGCCGCACGCAGGTCAACATGTTCTTCGAGGTGTCGACGCGCACGCAGGCCTCGTTCGAACTCGCCGGCAAGCGCTTAGGGGCCGACGTCATGAACATGTCGGCCTCCTCGTCGTCGATGCGCAAGGGCGAGACCCTGATCGACACGGCGATGACGCTCAATGCCATGCATCCCGATATCCTCGTGGTGCGCCATCACGCTTCCGGCGCGGTCGCGCTGCTTGCCTCCAAGCTCGACTGTTCCGTCATCAATGCCGGCGACGGCGCGCATGAGCACCCGACACAGGCGCTGCTCGACGCGCTGACCATCCGCCGCAACAAGGGCCGCATCGAGGGCCTGCTGGTCGTCATCTGCGGCGACATCCTGCATTCGCGCGTCGCCCGCTCCAACATCATCCTACTCAACACCATGGGTGCGCGGGTGCGCGTTGTCGGGCCGTCGACCTTGATGCCACCCGGCATCGAGCGCATGGGCGTCGAAGTCGCGCATGACATGCGCGAGGGCCTCGCCGACGCCGACATCGTGATGATGCTGCGCCTGCAGCGAGAGCGCATGAACGGCTCCTTCGTGCCCTCCGTCTCCGAATATTTCCACTATTGGGGCCTCGACGAGAAGAAGCTCGCCTACGCCAAGAAGGATGCGTTAGTGATGCATCCAGGGCCGATGAACCGCGGCGTCGAGATCGATTCCATCGTGGCCGATGGCGCACAGTCGCTGATCCGCGAACAGGTCGAAATGGGCGTCGCCATCCGCATGGCGGTTTTGGAAGCGCTGTCGAGGAACCTGCCCAATGCGTAGCCGGGAGGTCCTCGTCAACGCCCGCCACGCGGCGATGCGCAAGGCGCGCTTCGGCATGATCGCCGTCGTCGCGGCGGGCGTCGCCGTTTCGTTCTGGATCCGCTTCTTCCGCGGCCTGAGCCGGTCCGGGGAGCAGCGCTCATGATGCCGCAAAACCATGCTGAATGAACGCAGACCCGTCCTGCTCGCCAACGCGCGGATCATCGATCCCTCGCGCGATCTCGACATTGTCGGTGATCTGCTGATCGCCGACGGCGTGATCCGCGAAGCCCGCAAAGGCATCGGCGCGGCCGGCGTGCCCGAAGGCACCGAGGTGATCGACTGTCGCGGCAAGGTCGTCGCACCCGGCCTCGTCGATATGCGCGCCTTCATCGGCGAGCCCGGCGCCGGCTATCGCGAAACCTTTGCCTCGGCGAGCCAGGCTGCCGCCGCCGGCGGCGTCACCACCATCGTCTGCCAGCCCGACACCTCGCCGGTGATCGACGATCCGGCCACTGTCGATTTCGTTCTGCGCCGCGCGCGCGACACCGCCATCGTCCATGTCGCGCCGATGGCGGCGCTGACCAAGGGGCTGGAAGGCCAGGAGATGACCGAGATCGGCCTCCTCAAGGCCGCCGGCGCTGTTGCCTTCACCGATGGCGCGAAGAGCGTGACCAATGCTCAGGTGATGCGCCGCGCCCTCACTTACGCCCGCGATTTCGGCGCGCTGATCGTGCACCACACCGAAGACCCGGATCTCGTTTCCGACGGCGTCATGAACGAAGGCGAATTCGCCGCCCGCCTCGGCCTGCTCGGCATTCCGGCTGCGGCGGAAGCGATCATGCTCGAACGCGACATACGGCTCGTCGCCTTGACCAAAGGCCGTTACCACGCCGCCTCCGTCACCTGCCCGTCCTCGCTCGCCGTGCTCGCCGATGCCAAGGAAGAAGGCCTCGCCGTTTCCGCCGCCGCCTCGATCAATCACCTGACGCTCAACGAGAACGACATCGGGCCCTACCGCACCTTCCTGAAGATGTCGCCACCCTTGCGCGCCGAGGACGACCGCAAAGCGCTGGTCAAGGCGATCAATGACGGTCTCATCGACGTCATCATGTCGGATCACAATCCGCAGGACGTCGAAACCAAGCGCCTGCCGTTCGCCGAAGCGGCCGCCGGCGCCATCGGGCTGGAGACCATGTTGTCGGCGGGCCTGCGCCTCGTTCATTCCGGCGACGTGACGCTGCCGATCTTGCTGCGCGCGATGTCGACGCGTCCGGCCGAACTGCTCGGTCTGCCCGGCGGCACATTGCGCAGCGGCGCGCCGGCCGACGTCATCGTCATCGACACCGACGTGCCCTGGGTGGTCAACCCGGACGAACTCAAGTCGAAGTGCAAGAACACACCGTTCGACGAAGCGCGCATGACCGGCCGCGTCGTGCGCACCATCGTCAACGGCCGCACCGTGTATGAATCGCTATGAGCGGCCTTGGCGCATTCTGGCGGCGCGGCGCACGCTCTTCACCTCTCCCGTGGGGAGAGGTCGGCACGCGGCACGCGTGCCGGGTGAGGGGTTACGGACTATCGGGCTCACTTTCCCCCTCACCCCAACCCTCTCCCCAACGGGGAGAGGGAGCGCGCCGCATCAGTTGCGATGCTCTACTGCAACTCGCTGCAGGAGCCTGATATGAGCTGGCAGCTCGCCTTCCTCGTCGCCTTCTTGTTCGGCTATCTGCTTGGCTCGATCCCGTTCGGCCTGGTGCTGACGCGCGCGGCCGGCGGCCCCGATGTCCGCACCATCGGCTCCGGCAATATCGGCGCGACGAATGTGCTGCGCACCGGCAACAAGGGCCTTGCCGCCGCAACATTGCTCGGCGATGCGCTCAAGGGCACCGCCGCCGTGCTCGTGGTCTGGCACTTCATCGGCTATGAAGCCGCACTGGTTGCCGGTCTCGGCGCGTTCCTCGGCCATCTCTTTCCGGTGTGGCTCAAGTTCAAGGGCGGCAAGGGCGTCGCAACTTACATCGGCCTGCTGATCGGGATCGCTTGGCCCGGCGCGCTGATCTTCATCGGCCTGTGGCTCGTCACCGCCTGGTTCACGCGCTACTCGTCGCTGTCGGCGCTCGTTGCCTCGGCGCTGACACCGATCGCTCTCATGGGCCTCGGCCGCCCCGAAGCCGCCTCGCTGTTCTTCCTGCTCGGCATTCTCTTATGGGTGATGCACCGGACCAACATTCAGCGGCTGCTGAATGGCACCGAAGGCAAGATCGGGAAGAAGGGGTGAACCGGAGGCCCAAGACGCCCTTCAACTGATCGGACGTTGGCTCGATTGGCTCCGAATGCCCGGCAGCAACCATTTCGCGCAACGAAGCCTTACGCGCAAATACCACAAGCGCCGAATGAATATCTTACGCCCCAAGTTTCGTTCCAATTGTCAATAATCCGCCTCATACCCCAGAGGATGCGGCCCCAAAACGTAGACACCGGAATGCCCCGTTACTTGATGGTCACTAATCAAATGAAATTTGAAAAAGTGCTCTCTTTTGAAAACGTCTTTGTAGGTCACCGCGCCCCAAAGATAAACGCGCTTTGTGCGCAACTTAATAGCTTCGGCGTCTTCGGCAGAAATATTTCTGCTCGCATTGATGTGCATTCCCGCGTCTCGGAAGGCGATGGCCTTACCGGATCTTTGAACAGGCGACGGCACATCCGTTTCAAACGGACTTGCGGCGGCGGGAGCCAACACGGTATTTGCTCGAACATCAATATCATATGCAGGAGTCTGCCCGAAGTTTCGCAGCTCAGCGTGAGCGATATATGCAAATCCGCCGCCTTCAAATGGACAAACGGTCACTTCCATCGCAAATATGCCGATATAAGCTCGGAGCTGTCGCTCGGCAGTTTTGTCAGCACCTCTAACCAATTGCCAAGTGGCGAACCACAGCCCTAAAGTCGCAAGAAACAAAAGCCATTCGCCGCGTTTCACTCCAAAAACTTCTGTATTTTCAACGTAAATTCGAGTACCGCCACTTTGCGGATCGCGGGGAGGTTGGTGATCAGATGCGGCTTGATGATTGGCTCGCGTGTCGTCACGTACGCGCTGATATTCGGTATCGACTCTTGGAATCGGCCTTTGCGCCTCCCTTATGGAAAACCATTCTCCCGCTCCAGCAATGGTTATGAGGCCAAGGAGCGCCAAAGCTGGCCCAAGCTCAAATCGTCTCACTTATTCTCTCCGACGCTAGATTTCATCTAAGACTACTCCACCAAGATTCAGCGCAGCAAGAAAGGCCAAATGCCAAGCAGAGGAAACGCGCGCTCCTTTCAACTTGTTTGCAATCGACGCCTCTATTTGCGATTCAGACTCGTTTTTGGAGCCACCCTGCTCGCTCCGATTAAATCACCACAGAAAGTCCTATAGCTTACGTTTCGCAAACCAAAACTTTAATGATGCCCCATAATTAGCGACCGCAGCGACCTTGCGCATTTGTCGTTGCCGCACCCTACGCGGATGCGCGACACTCCCCCCGGGGACCTCGGGGGCGCGTTTGCCAAAATCCAAACTCACCTCTGAGCAGCGGCTCGACTGGCTGCGGCTGATCCGCAGCGACAATGTCGGGCCGCGCACCTTTCGCGAACTGATCAACACTTATGGCGGGGCGAAGGGCGCGCTGGCGGCGCTCCCTGCTCTCGCCCGCCGCAGCGGCGCATCGCGCATCACCATTTTCCCCGTTGAAGATGCCGAAGCCGAACTCAAGGCCTGCCACGCGCGGGGCATCGAACTCATCGCCCTTGGCGAGCCGGATTATCCACCGCGCCTGCAGACCATCGACGATGCGCCGCCACTTCTCGCCGTTCGCGGCGACATCGCGTCGCTGGCGCGGCCACTCATCGCCATTGTCGGCTCGCGCAATGCCTCCGCCGTCGGCCTGAAATTCGCGGCGGCGTTGGCGCGCGATCTGGGCGAGGCCGGCTACGGCATCGTCTCGGGTCTGGCGCGCGGCATCGACGCCGCCGCGCATCGCGCCACGAAGAACACCGGCACCGTCGCGGTGTTGGCCGGCGGTCACGCCCGCATCTATCCGGCCGAGCACGAGACGCTGGTCGAAGAGTTGCTCGCGCATGGCGCGGCGGTGTCGGAAATGCCGCTGACGCATGAGCCGCGCGCGCATGATTTTCCGCGCCGCAATCGCCTGATCTCCGGTCTGTCGGTCGGCGTCGTCATCGTCGAAGCCGCCAAGCGCTCCGGCTCGCTGATCACCGCACGCATGGCCGGCGAACAGGGTCGCGAGGTCTTCGCCGTGCCGGGCTCGCCGCTCGATCCGCGCGCCGAAGGCACCAACGGCCTGCTCAAGCAGGGCGCGACGCTCGTCACCGAAGCCGCCGACGTCATCAATGCCATCGAGCCGATCCTCGGCCGCGGCCTGCCGCCAATGGAGGAGCCGGAAATGGACGATCTGTTCGCACCGGATCACGAGCCCGGCGATGACGAGCGCAGCCGTGTCGTTTCCCTGCTCGGCCCCTCGCCGATCTCGATCGACGATCTGGTGCGGCTGTCAGATACCACCCCGGCCATCGTCCGCGTCGTATTGCTGGAGCTTGAACTCGCCGGACGGCTGGAGCGTCACGGCGGCGGGCTCGTCTCGCTCGTGTAAACTCATCGCCAATCGAATCGAACCACGGGCCCGCGACGATGTTTCACCGCGCCATTCTCATCGCGCTCTTCGTCATGCTGGCCGTGCCATTCGCGCCAACAAGCGCGCAGGCGCAAGGCCGGGCCGAAAGCTTCACCGCCTTCGTCGACGCGCTGTGGCCGGACGCGCGGGCCAAGGGCATCACCCGCGCCACTTTCGACAATGCCATGCGCGGGCTCACGCCGGACCAGCGCGTCATCAACGCCACCCGGCGTCAGCCGGAATACGGCAAGCCGGTTGGCGATTACATCAATGCGCTGGTCGCGCCGCGCCGCGTCCAGACCGGGCTGGCCAAGGCGAAGGAATGGTCGCGCGCGCTCGAAGGCGTCGAGAAGAAATACGGTGTCGAACGCTGGATCCTCATGGCGCTGTGGGGCATGGAGACCGACTACGGCGCCGCCAAGGATAAATGGGATGTGTTTCGCTCGCTGGCGACGCTCGCTTACGTGAAGTACCGCCATCCCTATTTCCGCAACGAGCTCATCGTCGCGATGGGCATCATGCAGAACAACGACTATCCGCGCGAGCAGATGGTGTCGTCATGGGCCGGTGCCATGGGCCAGAGCCAGTTCATGCCGTCGAGCATGGTCGGCTACGCCGTCTCCTATTCCGGCCAGGGCCGCCCGGATTTGTGGAACAACGTCCCGGACGTGCTCGCCTCCACCGCCAATTATCTCAACAAGGCGGGATGGCGCACCGGCCTGCCCTGGGGCTTCGAGGTGGTGGTGCCCAAGGGCTTCGACACCATGAAAAGCCGCGCCACCTTCTCCGAATGGACGAAGCTCGGCGTGCGCCGCGCCGACGGCAAGCCGTACCCGCGCGATGATCAGGCGGCGACGCCCGCCATCCTGTTCTTCCCCAGCGGCATCAAGGGCCCGGCCTTCATCGCCACCGAGAACTTCCTGGTGCTCAAGCACTATAACAACTCGGATGCCTACGCGATCGCGGTCGGTCATCTCGCCGACCGGCTGCATGGCGGCATTCCGTTCCACGCCGCCTGGCCCAAGGACGACCGGCCGCTGTCGCGCGATCTGCGCATCGCCTTGCAGAAGAAGCTCGCCGCGCTCGGCTACCAGGTCGCCGATTTCGAGGGGCGCATCGACTTCGACATTCGCGACTACATCCGCGCCGAGCAGAAGAAACACGGCATGGTGCCGGACGGGAATCCGACCATCGCGCTGCTGGAGAAATTGGGAGTGCCAGTGCGGTGACGCGTCGGCGCCCTACCCCCGCCGTCCGTTGCCATTGCCGTTCGGCCGGGCCAGGTTTTCGGCCTCAAGCCGGACCATTTCCAGGAGGTAGCCGAGAGTATCGAGACCACTGCGGCGAGACAGTTGCGCCAGATCGTGCGACAGCGTCGCGACATAGCCGGCCACCGCGTTCTGGCTGACGTTTTCTCCGCTTGGCTGGGGCATATATGGGTCCGGCTGGGTCAATACGCGTCGTTGCACGTTGAAATTACATTATCGGACCAAAACCGTAATATTAATAATAGTATAATACAAAAATACATCCTTTGGTTGTATCGCCGCGCAGAGAACCGGTTGCCCGCTTTGTGGCTGATTTGGCTGGCTTTTCGCGATCTGCGGCTTGCGGCCGCCCCACCCTGATTTGACAGGGAGGGTCTCCTTCCCCATGTTCCGGCCGACGCTAACGGACGATTCAAGCCCAGTCCGCGTTGGTCCGGGCGTTTAACCCTTTGGATTTTCGATGAAAGTTGTCGTTGTCGAGTCGCCTTCCAAGGCGAAGACGATCAACAAGTATCTTGGCGCCGGCTACGAGGTGCTCGCCTCGTTCGGCCATATCCGCGACCTGCCGGCCAAGGATGGCTCGGTCGATCCGGACC
This sequence comes from Pseudolabrys sp. FHR47, assembly GCF_005153485.1. Taxonomy (NCBI): domain Bacteria; kingdom Pseudomonadati; phylum Pseudomonadota; class Alphaproteobacteria; order Hyphomicrobiales; family Xanthobacteraceae; genus Pseudolabrys; species Pseudolabrys sp. FHR47. The sequence continues at coordinate 2,117,006 of NZ_CP039740.1, read as the reverse complement.
ATGACTTCAAGATGCTTTGGGAGATCGACCCGCAGTCGCAGAAGCGGGTCAACGATATCGCGCGCGCTGTCAAAGGCGCCGACACTCTTATTCTCGCGACCGACCCTGACCGCGAGGGCGAAGCCATTTCCTGGCACGTCCTGGAAGCGCTGAACGAGAAGAAGGCGCTCAAGGGCCAGGCCATCCAGCGCGTCGTCTTCAACGCCATCACCAAGCAGTCGGTGACCGAGGCGATGAAGAAGCCGCGCGAGATCGACACCGCGCTGGTCGACGCCTATCTCGCCCGCCGCGCGCTGGACTACCTCGTCGGCTTCACTCTTTCTCCGGTGCTGTGGCGCAAGCTGCCGGGCGCCCGCTCGGCCGGCCGCGTCCAGTCGGTGGCGCTGCGCCTCGTCTGCGACCGCGAACTGGAAATTGAGAAGTTCGTCGCCCGGGAATACTGGTCGATCCTCGCCAAACTGAAGACGCCGCGCGGCGACGAGTTCGATGCCCGCCTCGTCGGCGCCGACGGCCAGAAGCTGCAGCGCCTCGATATCGGCACCAGCGTCCAGGCGACCGACCTCAAGACTATGCTCGAGGGCGCCAGCTTCACCGTCACCTCGGTCGAAGCCAAGCCCGCGCGGCGCAATCCGCCGCCGCCCTTCACAACCTCGACCATGCAGCAGGAAGCCTCGCGCAAGCTCGGTTTCGCTCCCGCCATCACCATGCGCCTCGCCCAGCGTCTCTACGAGGGCACCGACATCGGCGGCGAGACCGTCGGTCTCATTACTTATATGCGTACCGACGGCATCGACATGGCGCCGGAAGCGATCACCGACATCCGCTCGATGATCGGCAAGAACTACGGCAAGGAGTATGTGCCCGGTTCGCCCCGCACCTATCAGAACAAGTCGAAGAACGCCCAGGAAGCGCACGAAGCCGTGCGCCCGACTTCCGCGTCGCGCACGCCGCAGGAAGTCGCCCGCTATGTCGACAAGGATCAGGCCCGTCTCTACGAACTGATCTGGAATCGCGCCGTCGCCTCGCAGATGGAATCCGCCGAGCTGGAGCGCACCACGGTCGATATCGTGGCGAAGAACGGGTCGCGCGTGGCCGAACTGCGCGCCTCCGGCCAGGTGGTGAAGTTCGACGGCTTCCTCACGCTCTATCAGGAAGGTCAGGACGACGCGTCGGATGATGACGAGTCGAAGCGCCTGCCCGCGATGAGCGAGAAGGAAGCGCTGGCGAAGCAGTCGATCGAGGCCGATCAGCATTTCACCGAACCGCCGCCGCGCTTCTCCGAAGCCGCGCTGGTCAAGCGCATGGAAGAACTCGGCATCGGCCGGCCCTCGACCTACGCCTCGATCCTGCAGGTGCTGCAGGATCGAGGTTATGTGCGCATCGACAAGAAGCGCCTGATCCCGGAGGACAAGGGCCGCGTCGTCGTCGGCTTCCTCGAAAGCTTCTTCCAGAAATATGTCGAGTACGACTTCACCGCCTCGCTCGAAGAGCAACTCGACAAGATCTCGAACAACGAGATCGCGTGGAAGAAGGTGCTGGAGGATTTCTGGGTCGACTTCATCGGTGCCGTCAACGACATCAAGGAAATCCGCATCACGCAGGTGCTGGACGCGCTCAACGATCTCCTTGAGCCGCACATCTTCCCGGCCCGCGCCGACGGCGCGCCAGTGCGCCAGTGCCCGCAATGCGGCAACGGTCAGCTCTCGCTGAAGGTCGGCCGTTTCGGCGCCTTCATCGGCTGCTCGAACTATCCCGAGTGCAACTACACAAGGCAGATGACGCCGGGCGCGGCGAGCGCGCAGGCAACGCGCGTGCTCGGCCAGGATCCGGAAACCGGTCTCGACGTGACCATCCGCGGCGGCCGCTTCGGCACCTATCTGCAGCTCGGCGAAGAGATCAAGGCGCCGAAGCGCAAGAAGGGTGAGAAGAAGGACCCGGACGCGCCGGAGCCGGTCAAGCCCAAACGCGCCTCGCTGCCGAAAGGTATCTCGGCCGACGACGTCACACTCGAACAGGCGCTCGCCGTATTGTCGCTGCCGCGTGAAGTCGGCATCTCGCCGGAAGACGGCCAGCCGATCATCGCCGGCGTCGGCCGCTTTGGGCCTTACGTCAAGCACGACAAGACCTATGCCTCGCTCGAGGAAGGCGACGACGTTCTGACCATCGGGCTTAACCGCGCGATGCATCTGATCGCCGAGAAGATCGCAAACCCGAAGAAGGGCCGCCGCTTCGGTCCCGCGCCGGGCAAGACGCTTGGCGATCATCCCGACAAGGGCGGTCCGGTCGTGGTCAAGAGCGGCCGCTTCGGTCCTTACGTGTCGAACAACGGCGTCAACGCCACACTCCCCGCAGACAAGACGCCGGACACCATCACGCTCGACGAGGCCGTGGTGCTGCTCGATGCGCGCGCCGCCGCGCTCGGCAACTCGCCGCGCGCTGCCAAGAAACCCAAGGCGGAAAAAGCGCCGAAAGCTGCCAAGGCGTCGAAGCCGAAAGCGGAGGCGAAACCGGAAGCGGCTGTGGCCACCGCACGCCGTCCGGTCGGTCGCAAAGCGGCGGCGGCCGGTGCCGCCGCGCCGAAAAAGGCCACCACCAAAAAGGTGACCGCGAAGAAGGCCGCGGACTGAACGTCACCTGCCCCGGCCCGACCGATCAGTTGGCGCCAAGGCCGAACAACCGCAGCGCCGAGTCGATACGGGCGGCCATGCGCTCGCGATCGAACGGCTCGGTCTGGCCGAGCAACGCACTAATATGTAGCTCGGCGAGCACCGCGCCTATCAGCATGTCGGTCGCGGCCTCCACGTCTTCCGGGCCGGCCCACTGTCCGTCCTGTCTCGCTCTTTCGAGAGCAGCACCGACATAGCGCCTGCTCTTTGTCATGACCTGCTTGTGGAACTGATCGGCAAGCTCCGGGGCCCGTTCGGCTTGGGAGATCACCAGACGTGTCAGGCGCAACTGTCGCGACGACAGGATAAACGCGGCAATGGAGAGTAAGCGGCGGCGCAGCTCATCCAAGGGATCCGCCAACGGCGCCTCGTCATGCTCCCAGGGAAAGTCGCGGGCCGCGGTGACGACCGCCACCAGCAGGCTGAGCTTGTTGCTATAGAGGGAATAGACCGTCTTCTTTGACATGCCCGCCGCCTGCGCGATTTCTTCCATCGTGGCGGCGCCGTAACCGGTGGTCGCGAAAACCTCCTCCGCCGCCTCCCGGATACGCGTCGCGCGCTCGGCCTCGGAACAGACCAGCGGACGGCCGGGACGGCCTTTGATGGCAGTGCGGTCCGCAGGAGTAAAATCAGGCCTTGACATTTGGAAACGGTTCCGTTTCTTATCTGTAATTAGAAAACGATACCGTTTCCGAATGAGTGATGCAAGCCCTCCGGGGCCCTATGAGATCGACCAAAAAGGCCTAACTAAAATGCAACCCAATACCTCCCGTCTGATTGCCCCCATCCTCGGCAGCCTGGGCGCGCTCGCTCCGTTGTCCATCGACATGTATCTGCCCGGCATGCCGCAGATCGCCGCCGATTTGCGTGCCGACGAAGGCGCCGTGCAGTTCAGCCTCATGACTTTTTTCGCCGGGCTGATGCTCGGTCAGCTGTTCTACGGCCCGTTGTCCGACCGCACCGGCCGCAAGCCGATCATCTATGTCGGCCTCGCCCTGTTCGTCGTCGCCTCGCTCGGCTGCGCCACCGCCGCGACAGCGGGGCAACTCGCCGCCTGGCGCTTCGCGCAAGGGCTCGGTGGCTCGATCGGCATGGTCATCGGCCTGGCCGTGGTGCGCGACCTTTACACCGGGCAGACCGCCGCGCGGCTCGTGGCCATGATGATGATCGTATTCAGCGTCGCCCCCATTCTCGCGCCGCTGCTCGGGACCTTCATCATGTCGTTCCTGCCGTGGCCGGCTTTGTTCGTTGTGCTCGCGGCCTTCGGTGCGCTCTGCATGCTGTTGGTGGCGTTCGCCCTGCCGGAAACACGGATGCAGGAACTGCGCGCCACAAGCCGTCCTACCGATGCGTTCAAGAACTACGCGCATCTCATCGTCAGCCGTCGCTACATTCCCTATGTCGCGACAATGGTGCTCGCGCAGGCCGGATTCTTCGCTTACCTCAGCGGCTCGGCTTTCGCCTTCATCTCGGTCCATCACCTGAGCCCCACCGCCTACAGCCTGCTGTTCGCGGTCAATGCCATCGGCCTGACCGCCGGTGCGCAGATCGCACCGCGCCTGATGGGCCGCTTCAGCCCCCAGGCGATCGTGCGCACCGCGCTGTCGGTCTACGCGATTGCCGCAGTCGTGCTGGTCGCGATCGAAGGACTGGGCGGCGGCAGCGCGATCACGCTGGCGGTCCTGCTGTTCGTCGTCATCGCGGCGATGGCTTTCGTGCTGCCGCTCAACAGCGTGCTGGCGATGGAGGCCTATGGCGCGATCTCCGGCACGGCGGCGGCTCTGATGGGTGCGCTGCAGTTCGGCGCCGGTACCGTGGCATCGCTCGCCGTCGGCCTCGCGGCCAATGGCACGGCGCAGCCGATGGCCGTCATTATCGCGATCAGCGGTCTTGCCGGCTGTCTTCTGGCCTTCGTGGCTTTCCCGAAGGCGCAGCCGGCGGCGGCCCAGTCCTGACAACCATGAGCCTGCGGCGCTGGCGCCGCAGGCTCGCGGCCATTACATTGTGTCCGTTGCGCCGCATCGGCGCCGGAACCCGCTTTGAAGAAAACACCCAAACACAATCCGAACGCCCTGCCGTCGAAGGACGACATCCTCGCCTTCATCGCCGCCAATCCCGGCAAGGCCAGCACTCGCGAAATCGCGCGCGCCTTCAATCTGAAGAACGACCTGCGCGCCGACTTGAAGCGCCTGCTCCGCGAACTCGCCGATGACGGCGCCGTCGCCCGCCGCGGCCACAAGGGCAAGAAGCTGCACCACCCCGGCGCCCTGCCCTCGACCGTGCTGGCCGACATCGTCGCACGCGACCGCGATGGCGACTTCATCGCCGTGCCCGACGAATGGGACGAGGAGGAACACGGCCCGGCGCCACGCATCCGCATTCTCACCGCGCGCCGCCCGCGCCCCGGCGAAGCCGCCGGCCTCGGCGACAAGGTGCTGCTGCACACCGACGAGATCGAGCCCGAGGATGGCATCCGTCATCGCGGGCGTATCATTAAAATTGTCGAGCGGCCCAGGCATCGTGTTCTCGGCATCTTCCGCGCCGATGGCAAAGGCGGCGGCCGGCTGGAGCCGGTGGACAAGAAGATGCTCGGCCGCGACATGCAAATCGCGCAAGGCGCCACCGGCGATGCGCAGGACGGCGATCTCGTCGCCGTCGAGGCGCAGCGTGTCTCGCGCTTCGGCCCGCCGAACGGCCGCGTCGTCGAACGCCTCGGCTCGCTGAAGAGCGAAAAGGCCGTCAGCCTCATCGCCATTCATTCGCATTCGATCCCGGACGTCTTCCGCCGCGAGACCATCAACGAGGCCGAGGCCGCGACGCCCGCGACTCTGTCAGGCGGCCGTGAGGACTGGCGCAAGCTGCCGCTGATCACCATCGATCCGGCCGACGCCAAGGATCACGACGACGCCGTCCATGCCGAGGACGACGCCGATCCGTTCAATCCCGGCGGCTTCATCGTCACCGTCGCCATCGCCGATGTCGCGCATTACGTCACGCCCGGCTCGGCGCTCGACCGCGAAGCCCTGGTGCGCGGCAACTCGGTGTACTTCCCCGACCGCGTCGTGCCGATGCTGCCCGAGCGCATCTCCAACGACCTGTGCTCGCTCAAGCCGAACGAGGATCGCGCCGCGCTCGCGGTGCAGATGGTCATCGGCGCCGACGGCCGCAAACGCGAGCACAAATTTCACCGCATCATGATGCGCTCGGCCGCCAAGCTTGCCTATGAGCAGGCGCAGGCCGCGATCGACGGCCGCCCCGACGACGTCACCGGACCGCTGGTCGAGCCGATCCTCAAGCCGCTCTATGCCGCCTATGAGGCGCTCAAGCGCGCCCGCGCGGAGCGCGGCCCGCTCGATCTCGATTTGCCCGAGCGCAAGATCCTCCTGAAGAAAGACGGCATGGTCGATCGCGTCACCGTGCCGGAACGGCTCGACGCGCACCGGCTGATCGAGGAGATGATGATCCTCGCCAATGTCGCCGCCGCCGAGACCTTGGAGAAGGCGCGCACGCCGCTGATCTACCGCGTCCATGACGAGCCGAGTCTGGAGAAGATCAACGCGCTGCGCGAATTCCTCGCCAGCCTCGACATCAACATCGCCAAGGGCGGCACGCTGCGCGCCTCGAACTTCAATTTCATCCTCGAGCGCGTGAAGGACACCGAGCGCGAAACGCTCGTCAACGAAGTGGTGCTGCGCTCGCAGGCGCAGGCCGAATATTCGGCCGAAAACTACGGCCATTTCGGCCTCAACCTGCGCCGCTACGCGCACTTCACCTCGCCGATCCGCCGCTATGCCGATCTCATCGTGCATCGCGCGCTGATCCGCGCGCTGCATCTGGGTCACGACGGCCTGCCCGGCAATTTCGGCATTCCCGAGCTGGCAGAAATCTCCGCCGAAATTTCCGCCACCGAGCGCCGCGCCATGCTGGCCGAGCGCGAGACCAAGGACCGGCTGATCGCGCATTTCCTCGCCGACCGTGTCGGCGCCACCTTCGAGGGGAAAGTGGGAGGCGTGCATCGCGCCGGCCTGTTCGTGAAGCTCAACGAAACCGGCGCCGACGGCTTCGTCCCGGCGCGCACCATCGGCGATGAGTTCTTCGCCTATGACGAGGCCGGCCATGCTCTGGTCGGCAGCCGCACCGGCGAGACCTACCGGCTGGGTGACAACATCACCGTGAAGCTGGTAGAGGCAGCCCCGGTGGCCGGCGCACTGCGTTTCGAGATTCTGTCGCATGGCAGCCAGGGCACGCCCGTTCGCCGGTTCGGACGCGGCATGGAGCGGCGCGATAAAGGAGCGAAGTTCAAGGGCGCGAAATTCAAGACCGACACCGCCAAGGGCCATGAAGAGAAGAAGCGCAGCGAGGAACGGCGCCGCAAGCACGGCAAGAAAAACACCCGCCACAAGGTTCGCAAGAACAAGGGCAAAAGAAAGTAAGAGCGGAAGTAAGGGGAAGCGAAACGACCATGAGCAGCAATGACGGCGACCGGCTCCTGAGGCGCATGAGCGACATGGAGCGCGACCAGTCGTTCCCCGATTCCGAACCGCGCGATGCCGCGACCATCATGCTGATCGACCGCGCGGGCCCGCAAGCCAAGGTGTTGCTCGGCCGCCGCCATCACGGCCACAAATTCATGCCAGGCAAGTTCGTATTTCCCGGCGGCCGCATCGAGGCGCATGACCGCGCCATGACGGCCGTGAGCGAACTGCATCCCGACACCCAGGCCAAGCTGCTCGAGAAAGTCGGCAATCCCGCCGCCGATCTGGCGCGCGGGCTGGCGCTCGCCGCCGTGCGCGAGATGGCGGAGGAAACCGGCATCCTGCTCGGCGTCAAAGGTGACGAGCCGCCGCAGACGCCCGGCGAAATCTGGACCGAATTTTCCAAAGCGAGCATTCATCCCGACCTCGGCCAGCTTCATTTCATCGCCCGCGCCATCACGCCGCCAAGGCGGCCGAAACGCTTCGACACCCGCTTCTTCACGGCGGATGCCACCACCATCGCCCACCGCATCGAGGGCGTGGTCGGGCCGGACTCGGAACTGGTGGAGCTGGTCTGGGCGCCGATTGAGGAAGCTGCCCGCTTCGACATGCCGACCATCACCTCGGTGGTGCTGGAGGAACTGGCGGCAAGGGTCGCCGCCGGCATGGCGCACGACCTGCCGGTGCCGTTCTACTTCATGGAAAACCAGAAGTTTCACCGCGAATTGCTGTAACCAGGCGCCTGAATTCGCTTAACTTTTCGGGATTCCTTGACATTTGGCCGAGTCTGGCTAGTTTCCGCGCCACGCAGCCGCCTTGATGCTTCTGCGGCTCACGAAATCCCGAGATTCAAGGACTTTAATCATGGCCAAGGCCGTCAGCCTCAAGATCAAGCTCGTGTCGAGCGCCGACACCGGTCACTTCTACGTCACCAAGAAGAACTCGCGCACCCAGACCGACAAGCTGGTGAAGAAGAAGTACGACCCGATCGCGAAGAAGCACGTCGAATATCGCGAAGGCAAAATCAAGTAATTGCGTCCGCCTGACGCGGATTATTCGAATGCCCGGCCCTCGCGCCGGGCATTTGCTTTTCCGCCCCGCCGCGGTGGTTCCATGCCACGCCGCGCGCGATTTTTGGAACGGGGCTGATATCCCGGCTCGCGGCGCGATTTGCTAGAGTGAGCCCTTCAGCCGGAGACTCCCATGCCGATCCTTCGCCGCGTCTTCATTGTCGCCCTGCTCGCTTTGCCGCTCGCGGCGCCAACAGCCCAAGCCGGCGACAAGCCGCACCGCCTCGCGCTGCAGATCAGCGACGGCGACGAGACCAAGATGAATGCCGTGCTCAACGTCGCGGCCAATGTCTCGCGCTACTACTCGGACAAAGGCGAAGAGATCGAGATCCGCATCGTCGCCTTCAATGCCGGGCTCAATATGCTGCTCGCCGACCGGACGCCGGTCGCCACAAGGCTCAAGTCTTTCAAGCAGGGCATGCCGAACGTGGCGTTCGAAGCTTGTGAAAACACGCTCGACACCTTGACCAAAAAGGAAGGCAAGGAACCACCTTTGGTCGAGAATGCCAGCCGCGTGAAGGCCGGCGTCGTCAGCCTGATCGAACTGTCCGAACAGGGCTGGACCATCGTCCGGCCGTAAGCAGGCTGCCGCGTCATGGCGAAACACGACGTTATCGTGGTGGGGCTCGGCGCCGTTGGCGCCGCGGCAACCTATCATCTCGCCAAGTCCGGCGCCCGCGTGCTCGGCATCGACCGCTTCTCACCGCCGCACAAACATGGCTCGTCGCATGGCGACACCCGCATCACCCGTGCCGCCATCGGCGAAGGCGTCGAGTATTCGACGCTGGCGCTACGCTCGCATGCGCTGTGGCGCGAAATGGAGGCGCTCACTGGCCAGCCCCTGTTCGTGCGTAATGGCTGCCTGACCATTTCCGGCGCCGACGCCGTGGTAATGCACGACGTCGACGATTTCTTCGCCAATGTCGAAACGGCCGCAAGGCGCTTCGCTATTCCGACCCGCACCTTCGATGACGCTGCTGCAATCCGCGCGCGCTATCCGCAATTCGCGGTTCAGAGTGGCGACAAGGCGATCCTCGATGAGGAAGCCGGCTATCTCTATGTCGAGCGCTGCGTCGACACGACGCTGTCGCTGGCGGCGCAGGCCGGCGCTCAGCTCCTGCGCGATACGCAGGTGATGGCGATCGAACCTTCGGCCACCGGCGTCGAGGTCGCGACCGGCGACAACCAGCGCTTCACCGCCGACCGCGTGCTGATCGCCGCCGGCGCCTGGCTGCCCGGCTTCGTTGCCGGAGAGATTGCGCGACACTTCACCGTGACTCGCCAGGTGCTGCACTGGTTCGAGATCAGAAGTAACCCCGAACGCTTCCGCCCGAATAACTGCCCGGTGTTCATCTGGCAATTGCCACGCAGCGGTGGCGTGACAAGCAGCATTTACGGCTTCCCGCTCGAGGGCGATGCGGGCAACGGCCTCAAGGTGACGCATGAGGAAAGCGGCCCCGCTACCGATCCCGACAACGTTGATCGCAACGTCGATCCGGTGAACGAGACCGAACGTACCTTCAAAACCTATATTGAGCCGTTCTTCCCGGATTTGGGCCCGCGCTGTGTGCGCACCGCGACCTGCCTCTATACCCGCGTGCCTCGCTCACGCTTTGTCATCGACAAGGACCCGCGCAGCGACCGCATCACCTTCGCCTCGGCCTGCTCCGGCCACGGCTTCAAGCACTCGGCGGCGCTCGGCGAAGCACTGGCGGATGAACTGACAACCGGCGAAGCCCGGCATGTCGACCTGTCGCCGTTCCGGCTGGCAAGGCTGGGGGATTATTTAAGGGCGTAACGGCCCGGCGCCCCGAAACCGTCGTCCCCGCGAACGCGGGGACCCATACGCCCTGTGCTCTCGATAGCACGGTGGCTATGGGTCCCGGGTCTCGCTGGCGCTCGCCCGGGACGACACTTCAGCATTCCGATGCAAAAACATTCCTAGGACTATTGACTTCACCTCGATCCTAGCCCTATATTCCCATCCATCCCGCCCCATCTAGCGAGGGGTGTCTGTACAGCATCTTCAGATGCTGGGGCGGGGAGCGGTGGCCGGGTTTGGGGCGTCGGAGATGCGGCGCGGTTTTCCCTCCCGGCGGTCCAAGCCGCATCGGTCCTGGCGCGCTAAACCGCGCGCAACGGGGAGTGTAACTGGGCGTGGGGTGACGGGAGGTTGCCTTACGTCCTGAAGAAATCCCACAGCGGTGGATAGGCTGCCCCGACGTAAGAAGGGCCCGCCTGAAAGGTCGTGAGTCCACCGGGGGCCATGCGGAGCAAACCTAAGAAACACCGCGCGCGGAACGCCGGAGGTCCGGCAATTCCGTGGTGACGACGTCTGTGCACTTTCTACAAACACCGTGCACAGAGCTGCGGGGTCGTTCGGGCCCCGGCGTTCCGCGCGCCCTCGTTTTATCGGAGGGCGATGGAATTAAGGTTCGGGACTGCGGCCTGCCCGGGGCCGACCAAACAATGCGGGTGATGAATCACGTCCGTCATTCCGGGGCGCGGGCAAAGCGAGCGAACCCGGAATCCATAAGCCGCAGTACTGGGGATATGGATTCCGGGCTCGCGGCCTTAAGAGGCCGCGCCCCGGAATGACGACGAAAAGGTGGCTGCTTAAAAAGCGAAACGGCCTACGCCGCTTCCTCGACTACCCGGTTACGCCCGTCGCGCTTGGCACGGTACAGCGCCTGGTCGGCGCGCTTGAGCATCGCGGCGGCGGTGTCGCCATTGGCGCCCAGTGCCGCAATGCCGATCGACAGCGTCACGTCGAGGCTCTTGGCCCCCTGCTCGATCGAGAACGCCTCGCCGGCGATGCGGCGGCGAATGCGCTCGGCCACCATGCCGGCAACCGCCAGATCCGTCTCCGGCATGACGATGACGAATTCCTCGCCGCCATAGCGGCAGGCCAGATCAATGTTGCGGATCGCCTTGCGGATGCGCACCGCGAATTCGCGCAGCACATCGTCGCCGGCGTCGTGGCCATGATTGTCGTTGATCGACTTGAAGAAGTCGATGTCGAGGATCAGCACCGACAGCGGCTTGCCGCGCTGCGCCGCCTGCTCGGTCAGCGCGCCCAGATGCGTTTCCATGTAGCGCCGGTTATGCAGGCCGGTCAGCGCATCGGTGATCGCCATCTCGATCGAGGCGGCGAAATTGTCGCGCAGGCGATCGGTGTAGCGCTTGCGCTTCACCTGGGTGCGCACGCGCGCCAGCATCTCGTTCTTGTCGATCGGCCGGATCAGGTAATCGTTGATGCCGATCTCAAGCCCGCGCACCAGCCGCGCATTGTTGTCGGGTTCGGCAATGGCGAGGATCGGCAGGCCGCGGGTGCGCTCCAGCGAGCGCACCTGGCTGCACAGCCGCAGGCCGTCGAAATCGGTCAGGCCGAGCGACACGATCATCAGTTCGTAATCGCCCTCGGCGGCGCGGAACAAGGCTTCCTTAGGATCGGTCTGCACGTCGACCGTATGCTCGGTGGCAAGCGTCTGCGCGATACGCTCGTAGGACGACGGCCGGTCGTCGACGATGAGCACCTTGCCGCCGCGGCCGGTATCGGCGACCGCTTCACGCTCGGCGCTCTGGATGCCGATCTCCTTCGAGGTCAGCGCACGCATGCGCAATTCGTCGGTCACCATCTTCAGCCGTGCCAGCGAGCGCACGCGCGAGATCAGCGCCACGTCGCCGACCGGTTTGGTGAGGAAATCGTCGGCGCCGGCTTCAAGGCCCTTGATGCGGTCGGAAGGCTGATCGAGCGCGGTCACCATCACGACGGGAATGTGATGCGTCACCGGATTGGACTTGAGCCGGCGGCAGACCTCGAAACCGTCCATGTCCGGCATCATGACGTCGAGCAGCACGATGTCGCATTCGGCCTTCTCACACAAAGCCAGCGCCTCGGCGCCCGAATAGGCGGTCGCGACATCGAAATATTCGGCGGACAGCCGCGCCTCCAGCAGCTTCACATTGGCTGGAATGTCATCGACGACGAGTACGCGGGCGGTCATTACAAAATTCCCTTCCAGGCAAAGCCAAAATCAGGCCGGCCCCAGAAACTGACGAACGGTCTCGATGAACTTGCCGACCGAGATCGGCTTGGAGAGATAGGCTTCACACCCACCTTCGCGGATGCGCTCCTCGTCGCCCTTCATGGCGAAAGCGGTGACGGCGACGACCGGGATGGCCTTGAGCTCGGCATCGTCCTTGAGCCACTTGGTGACCTCGAGGCCCGATACCTCCGGCAACTGGATATCCATCAGGATCAGATCCGGCCGGTGCTTGCGGGCGAGATCCAGCGCGTCGATACCGCTGCGGGTGCCGACGACCTCATAGCCATGCGCTTCCAGGAGGTCGTGGAAGAGCTTCATATTGAGTTCGTTGTCCTCGACGATCAGGACGGTCTTCGCCATGCTCCGCCCCGTTGTCCCCAGGTCCTTCGAAAAGGCAGCGTCTCCCCGGCGCGGCGGCGTCTGGTGCGCGCCGGCATGGGGTATGATCCCAATTCGACGTTAGTCGCGATTTCTTACGGAAAGGCAAATTCGATCTGTGAAAGCCGCCCGCACCATGTCCGCCGAGGCCGCCGAAGCGCTTGCGATTCAAGCACTTGGGTTCCTCGCCGAGGATTCGGAAAGGTTAACCCGCTTCTTCGGTGTCACCGGCCTCGATCCCTCGGGGATTCGCGACCAGGTCGGCGAGCCCGGGTTCCTCGCCGGCGTGCTCGCTTACCTCGCCTCGGACGACGAGACCGCCCGCGACTTCGTTGCCCAGGCCGGCTGCGCGCCGGACGACATTTTCCGCGCGCATATCGCGCTGGGAGGCCAGCCCTGGGAGCGCGAAATCCCGTGACCGCCTTCTGCCGCGATTGCCTGAAGGACGCGGCCGATACCGCAAAGCGTTGCGCGGCTTGCGGCTCGCCGCGGCTCGCGCGCCATGCCGACCTTGCGACCCTGACCATCGCCCATATCGACTGCGATGCCTTCTACGCCACGATCGAGAAGCGTGACGATCCTTCGCTGGCCGACAAGCCGCTGATCGTCGGCGGCGGCAAGCGCGGCGTGGTCTCGACCTGCTGCTACCTCGCCCGCACCTACGGCGTGCGCTCGGCCATGCCGATGTTCAAGGCGCTGGAGCTTTGCCCCAAGGCGACCGTGGTCAAGCCGAACATGCGCAAATATGTCGAGGTCGGCCGGCAGGTGCGCACGGCCATGCTGGCGCTGACGCCGCAGGTCGAGCCGCTGTCGATCGACGAGGCCTTCCTCGATCTCACCGGCACTGAGCGGCTGCATGGCATGACCGCCGCCAAGGTGCTGGCCAAATTCGCCAAGGACGTCGAGCGCGACATCGGCATCACGGTCTCGATCGGCCTGTCGGCCAACAAGTTCCTCGCCAAGATCGCATCCGATCTCGACAAGCCGCGCGGCTTTGCCGTGATCGGTCCCTCCGAGGCTCCGGAGTTCCTCGCCCCTCGCCCGGTCGGCTTCATCTACGGCGTCGGCGCCGTGAGCGCCGCCAAGCTCGCCCATGACGGCTTCCGCCTGATCGGCGACCTGCAGCGTGCCGATGAGCACGACCTGATGCGCCGCTATGGCGAGGAAGGCCAAAGGCTGTGGCGGCTGGCGCGCGGCATCGACACGCGCAAGGTCGATCCGGAGCGCGACACCAAGAGCGTCTCGTCGGAGACCACGTTCAACACCGACATCAGCGATTTCCGCCCGCTCGAGCAGACCTTGTGGGAACTGACCGAGAAGGTCTCGGCCCGGCTCAAGGCGGCGCAGCTCGCCGGCTCGACGGTGACGCTCAAGCTCAAAAGCGCGGACTTCAAGACTCGCACCCGGGCCCGCTCCCTCGCCGTGCCGACGCAACTTGCCAGCCGCATCTTCGCCGAGGGTCGTGATATGCTGAAAAACGAAGTCGGTGCGACGCGCTTCCGTCTCATCGGCATTGGCGTCAGCCACCTCGTCGAGTCCGACGGCGAAGATCTGTCGGACCTACTCGACCGGCGCGGCGCGCTGGCCGAACATGCGGTCGATAAACTGCGCGAGAAGTTCGGCAAGGCCGCGGTGGTGAAGGGGCTGGCGATCGAGGAGGAGTGAGATGAGACGCGGCATCACCTGGACCCTCGTCGCGCTCCTGCTCGCCGCCGGCATGGCGGTTGCCAGCGATACCGGCGAACCGTTCGGACGGGCGACCGTCGAAGCCGCGCCGGGCACGTTGCATGCCGCGTGGCGGCAAATCACGGAGAAGCTCCGATCGGAAAAGAAAGTTGTTAGCCGGTGCCGGGCCGCACCGTCCTCATGCCCCTCGCCCGCCGCCGCGCAATTCAATGCCATCGTCCGCGAAGGCAATGGCGGTGACGAACTCGCCCGTCTCGGACGCATCAACCGCGCCGTCAATCTCGCCATCAAGCGGGCGCGTGCCGGTGCCGCTCCGACCGAATGGACGTCGCCTCTGGAAACGCTGACAGCCGGAACCGGCGACTGCAAGCAGTATGCCGCCGTGAAATATGCCGCCTTGCTGGAAGCCGGGTTTACAGCGGATCGCGTGAGGCTGGTTATCGTCCGGATCAAACCATCGACGCCGCCGACGACACGACCGGCCGACCACGCCGTCATCGCGGTTCACGTCCAGTCGCGCTGGCTGGTTCTCGACAATCGATCTTTGACCGTGTCGGAAAGCACCGGTCTCCTGAACGATATGGAGCCGCTCTTCACACTCGACAATCGCGGCGTTCGGCAATTCGTATCGCCCGGCGTCGTGCCGGAACCGCCCTCACCTTGCGGCGATCAACAGTCTTGAACCTAGTTACAAACCTTCGCCTTTTTCATCTCCAGCGAACTCAGCTCGCCCTTGATGGTGAAGTCGTTGTAGTCAAGCGTCAGCGCCCGCGAGATGCCGTTCTCGTAAAGCTCGAAGGCAATCGCATAGACCGGCGTCTGCTCGCCGGTGCGCTCGGCGTCTTCGCTCTTCTTGTCGAAATAGCTCACCGTCACTGGCCAGCGCAGCATGCCGGCCATGGACGGCTCCTTGGCCGTGGCATCATCGGCCGGCTTCTTCGCCGGATCGATAGCGGCGCCTATCACGGTCAGCGTGTGATAGAGCTTCTCGCCGCCATCAGAGCCGTCGTAGACGGGAAACTCGAGGATGGTTTTGCCGGCGCGCGCGGCCTCGATAATGCGGCGCATGTGCTCGGTCGGAAACACGACGTTGGCCGGAACGGTGAAGTTCGTGCTCGTCGGTTTCTTGAGTTCGACCTTGACTGCCGAAGCGCCGCGCTCGGCACTGCCATCGACCGTATCGGTGACCTTGTCGTTGAGCAGGTTCTCCGAGTCGAAGCGGAATTTGGTGGCGTCCGCGTTCTCCCAGGTGCTCGAGCGCAGATCGCTGAGGATGGTCTTGCCCTCGCCCGAGTCGAGTTCGGAGACCTGGCGGAAATGCAATTGATAGCCCTCGCAGGTGCTGCCGGCGAAGTCGTACAGGATGCGGCCGCGCACGGCCTGGATGCCGCGGCTGCCGCTCGATTTGGCGAGCTTGAGATCGTAGACCGCGCGGTGCGGCGCCAGCACCACCGGTCTGGCTGCGTCCGCCGCCGGCGCCGCGATCGGCGCGGCGCGGACCGGGCCGTCGGCCAACCCCAGCGGCAATGCCGTCCCCAGAGCGGCGAGGACCGGCAGCGCGAGGCGGAACGTGATCGGTGTCATGAGCAACCCTGTAAAGAATCCGGCATATCTGACGCAATGATAGGGGCAATAACGAGGCGTGTCTTCCGCCCCTGCCTTGCGCTGAAAGCCTCAATCGGCCAAGACGTTGGCCGAACCTATTAGACGATTGACAGACGGAGACGATCCATGAGCGGCGCCATCGACAAGAAGCTGAGCGACCTTGGAATAACCCTGCCGACGCCGGCGGCCCCAGTGGCCAACTATGTTGCTTTCGTGCGCAGCGGAAATCTCCTGACCGTATCGGGTCAGCTTTGCTTCGGGCCCGATGGAAAACTCACGGCGACCGGCCAGCTCGGCGGGTCTGTCTCCATGGAAGACGGCCAGAAAGCCGCCCGCGCCTGCGCCATCAACCTGATCGCCCAGGTCAAGGCGGCCGTCGGCGACCTCGACAAGGTGGTGCGCGTGGTGCGGCTCGGCGGCTTTATCAATTCGGCCGCCGGCTACACCGACGGGCCGAAGGTCATGAACGGCGCTTCCGATCTTATGGTCGAAGTGTTCGGCGACAAGGGCCGTCACGCCCGCTCCACCGTCGGCGTCTCCGCGCTGCCGGCCAATGCCGCGGTCGAGGTCGAAGGCACGTTCGAGGTCTCGTAGTCCGCGCATGACCCCGAAAAGCGGGGACCGGTTTTCGGATAAAGGTCATGCGCAACATAGAATGGCTCACCGCGCGACCGATTGCCCACCGTGGCCTGCACGACGCCCCGCGCGGCGTCATCGAGAACACGCGCTCGGCGTTTGAAGCGGCCATCGCCGGCAATTACGGCATCGAATGCGACGTGCAGGTCAGCGCCGATGGCGAGGCGATGGTCCATCACGACGATGCGCTCGGCCGCCTCACTGAGGGCAATGCGCCGCTGGCCGGCCTCGATGCGGCGGCGCTGAAGCAGGTCACGTTCAAGGCGACTTCCGACCGCATGCTGACGCTGGCCGAACTGTGCGACCAGGTCGGCGGCCGCGTGCCGCTCGTCATCGAGATCAAGAGCCGCTTCGATGGCGATCTGAGACTGACGCGCCGCGTCTCCGAAGTGCTCGGCGCCTACCGCGGTCCCGCTGCCGCAATGTCATTCGACCCCGCGCCTGTGGCAGCGCTACGCGAAATGGTCCCGACGCTGACGCGCGGCATCGTCGCCGAACGTCATTACGATCACCCCGAATGGAGTGCCCTGCCTGCCGGGGCCAAGCGCAATCTCGCCTTCCTGCTGCATGCACCACGGACACGCCCGCATTTCATAGCGTGGTCCGTCAACGATCTGCCGGCAGTCGCACCGCTGGTTGCGCGCCATATATTCGGCTTGCCGCTTCTGACCTGGACCGTACGCAGCGCCGAAGACCGCGCAACGGCCGCGCGCTATGCTGATCAGATAATCTTCGAAGGGTTCCGCGCATCTTGAATTAAGGCGCGCCGGAACCATTTGGACATTGGAACGGTTCTGGTCTCATGCGCATCGCTCGCACCATCACCGCCGCTTTGGCTCTGGCCTTCGCCGCGACAGTCATCGCGCCCGCCGCCCCGGCGGCCGCGCAATCGTCGCAGCAGGTGACGAAGCCGAAGAAAAAGATCGTGAAGCGTCCGGTACGCTCCTCGCCGCGCCAAATCGCTTGCACGGAATTCGGCTGCCATCCGATCCCGCCCAATTGCCGACCGCAGACCGGCTACAGGTGGGACGGCATGCCGAGCGGCTTCGACGTTGTGGTGTGCCGCTAGAGCCTTTCCGGCTTTGATGGAATCAAAGCCGAGGCTCTGGATTTTCGTTTTGACGCGTTTTCTTCACGCGAACCGGTTTCCACTTCGCTCGAAAACGCTCTGAAGGTGTGCCGCTAAATTTGCGGAACTGCTCATCGAAAAACGCCGTAGCCGGCCCCAAGGTCGCCACCTAAATGCCCTGCCAAGGGCAAGAACGCATCGCGCCTTATGACGCGCTGCGGCGTATCAATCCAAATCCAAGAGAACCGAAAATGCCGAGTCTGTTCAATGGCGCCTTCCGCGCCAACGTTATCGCTTTGTCTGCCCTGACCCTGTCCGCGACGTTTGCTCTGCCTGCGCAGTCCGCTTTCGCCGCATCGACGAAGAAAACGACCTACCAGAGCGAGGCGCTGCGAGCGCGCGCTCTGGCGCCGGAGACGGTTGCTTGCACCAAGCACGGCTGCGAAACCGTGCCGCTCGGCTGCCGGGCTGTGCCCCAGCCCGGCTTGGAGCCGGGCTACCAGATGATCACCTGCAACTAACCCGAACCACCTCGTAACTCCGCAGCGCGTCCGGCTCCCCGGGCGCGCTGCGTTGCGTCCAAGGGCCGTTAACGATGGTCATGACGCAGACACCCCGTGCCTGTCGTCAACGCGGCACCGGCGTGCGACAGTAGGGCCGTGTCGGACGGCGAAGCAGCTTGTCCACAATGCCCGCTCCCGTCTTCTACAGGCGCTGTTCACACTGCAAATCCTGTCCCCATGAGCGACGACGAAATTCGCATCCGAATGGCGCAGAGCCTGACCGGGATTCCCGCTGCCGAATGGGATGCTTGCGCCGGCCAGCATGGCGCCGCGCCGCCACGGTTATCCCCAGCCGGGATAACGACGTCACAGGCGCAACGGCCTGTTGAAAACCTGGCTGAGGATAAAGCCCCCAGGCGCCCCGGGGGACGCTCTCAGGGCCACCCTGATGAGGCCTGTGAGGTCGAGTTATCCACTGAATTATCAACAAGAGGACAATTCAATAACCCATTTATTTCTCACAGCTTTCTGTCCTCACTTGAACAGGCTTCTTGCGTTGGCGGGCAGACCGGTTGGCTGCCGCGTTACCTGCTCGCCGAGCGCGAGAACGGAACCTTGCTCGGCGCGGCTCCTTGCTACGTGAAGACCCATTCGCGGGGCGAATACGTCTTCGACCATGGCTGGGCGGATGCCTTCGAGCGCGCCGGCGGCGCCTATTACCCCAAGCTTCAGGTGTCGGTGCCGTTTACGCCGGTCACCGGCCCTCGCCTGCTCGCGCGGCCTGGCCCCGGGGCCGCTGGCATTCGCGACGTGCTCGCCGAGGCTTTGGCCAAGCTGACGGACGCTAACGACCTGTCGTCGGCGCATGTCACCTTCTGCACTGAACCCGAATGGCGGCTTCTTGGCGAGCGCGGCTATCTGCAGCGCACCGATCAGCAGTTTCATTTCGAGAACCCCGGCTATGGCAGCTTCGAGAATTTCCTCGGCGCCCTGTCCTCGCGCAAACGCAAGACCATCCGCCGCGAGCGCAAGGAGGCACTCTCGCCCGGCATCGATATTGTCTGGCTCACCGGCACCGACCTGACCGAGGACGCGTGGGACGCCTTCTTCGCCTTCTACATGGATACCGGATCGCGCAAATGGGGCAGCCCATACCTGACGCGCGAATTCTTCTCCCGCATCGGCGAGACCATGGCCGACCGCATCGTGCTGATCATGGCCAAGCGCGCCGGGCGGTATATCGCCGGCGCCATCAACTTCCTGAGTGGCGACACGCTCTATGGCCGCAACTGGGGCGCCGTCGAGCATCACCCGTTCCTGCATTTCGAAGTCTGCTACTATCAGGCCATCGACTACGCCATCGCGAAGGGGCTGCGCTGGGTCGAGGCCGGCGCCCAGGGCGAACACAAGCTGGCGCGCGGCTACCTGCCGCATACCACCTATTCGGCGCACTACATCGCCAATTCCGGGCTGCGCCGTGCCATCGCCCAGTATCTCGAGCGCGAGCGCGCTTATGTCGAAGCAGCCTCGGAAGAGCTTGCCGCGGCCGCGCCGTTCCGCAAGGATTTGGACGAGCAGGAATGACTTCAACCACCGCTGGGGAAACGCCGATGCCCGCCTACGATCCCAACAACATCTTCGCCAAGATCATGCGCGGCGAATTGCCCTGTCACAAAGTCTACGAGGACGACAAGGCGCTGGCCTTCCTCGACATCATGCCGCGCGCGCCGGGCCACACTCTGGTGCTGCCCAAGGCCCCGGCCCGCAACCTCATCGACTGCCCGCCGGACGATCTCGCCCATGTCGTCAAGGTGGCGCAGAAGGTCGCGCAGGCGGCGATGAGCGCGCTCGGCGCCGACGGCGTCACGGTGCAGCAGTTCAATGAAGGCGCCGGCGGCCAGGTGGTGTTCCACCTTCACGTCCACGTCATCCCGCGCAAGACCGGCGTGCCGATGAAGCCGCCCGCCGCCGAAAAGGAAAAGCCCGAGGCGCTGGCCGAGATAGCCAAGAAGCTCAGCGCGGCGCTGGCCTGACCTCTCAGGGCGCGAAGTAATAACCGCCGATCAGCAGCGCCGCCTCGCCGGCCAGCACGCCGGCCAGCGCCGAGCGGCGCACCAGCAGGAAGGCGGAAAAGCCGATCGCCACCGCGATCATGCGCACGCCGAGCGGGATATTGGCGAGTGCTCCGCTTGAGAACACGATCAGCTTGGCGACAACGCCGGCCAGGATCGCCGTCGCCACCGCGCGCGACCACAACACGATCTGCGATTCCTCATTCAGGCCCCGCGCCAGCACCAGACCGAGGACGCGCCACACCTCGTTCGGCAGAAAGCCGATGACGACGAGCACGAAATAGGGCCACAGTTCCGCGGTCATGGGTCCGCCTTGTCGCCGGCTCTGGCGCGTGACTTCCATATGCGATTGACGAGATAGGCCAAAGTGCCGCCGCCGACGCCGGACCACATCAGGTCGAACTCGACATGCAGCGCGGCAAGTGCGGTTCCGAGAACAATGCCGAGCGCCAGCGCCACGCGGTCGAGCATGGTCACGGCGCTGCGTGCCGTGGAGATGAGAAACGAGATCGGCGTGATGAACAGCAGCGCCGCCGCGTACAAAGGTGGCAGGCCGGCGGCAAGAAAGAACCCGACTAGACCGAATGTCGCCGCGGTGCCCATGAAAGCGACCGACAGTCCGTTGCAATAGGCGACGCGGTGCTCGGAAGCGAGCTTCGGCAGGATATGCAGCGACTCGATCCACATGCTGACCGACGTGAAATGCGCCGGCAGCACCAGTTCGCGCGTGCGCGTCGTGCGCGTGCGCAGCAGCGGCAACAGCGCCACCACCATCGGGAACAAACGGATGGCGCTGAGCGTCACGGCCAGCGCGACCTCGATCATCGCCGCACCGGTGCCGATGCCGGAAATCAGGATCACCTGCGCCGGCGCCGCCCAGACGAAGATCGTCGATAGCGTCAGCCACCAGGCCGACAGGCCGAAGTCATGCGCCAGCGCGCCGAGGCCGATATAGGTGCCGGCCATCACCGGAAAAAACACCGACGTGAGCGCGTGCTTGACGCCGCCCAAAAAGGCGGCGGCTGATGAATCGAAGGAACGGGAATCCGGCATGGACGTTCCCGTTTCTCATACGGCTCCTATCACCGCAACTGGCTTTGCGCCGCCAGACCCCTCACCGGGCGCATAAGCCCCGTGCGATTTGCCGATAGCGTATGAAAAAGGCCGGGCGCAAAGCCCGGCCTTTTGTTTATTCCCGTCGTCATGGTCCGCGAAAGCGGACCATCCAGCACCAATAAGCTCGCAACAGCGCTGGAACGTCCGCCTGCGCGGACGATGACACCGAGGCGGCAGCGTTAGGCCTTCAGCAGCGGCACCTTCGGCACCGAGCCCTTCTTGCCGCCGCCATCGCCGCCGTCGCCTTTCGGCTTGTGCGAGCGCGGCTTTGGTGCGGCGCGACGCTTCGCCTTTGGCTTGACCGCCGGAAGCTTCTCCGGCTTCGGCGTAACGGGGCCGTCGACGAACTGGAAGCCGAGCTTATCGCGGCCGTTCTCGTCCTTGTCGACGATGACTCGGACATGGCCGCCGTTCTTGAGATGGCCGAACAGCACCTCGTCGGCTAGCGGCTTCTTGATGTGCTCCTGGATAACGCGGGCCATTGGCCGCGCGCCCATGAGTTCGTCGTAGCCATTGGCGATGAGCCAGCGCGAGGCTTCGTCCGACAGCTCGATGGTGACGTTGCGGTCCCCGAGCTGAGCCTCGAGCTGGAGCACGAACTTCTCGACTACCTGCGCGATGACCTCCTGCGGCAGATGGCCGAAGGTGATCGTGGCGTCGAGGCGGTTGCGGAATTCCGGCGTGAACAGCCGGTTGATTGCGTCCTGGTCCTCGCCTTCCCGCTTGGTGCGGGTGAAGCCGTAGGCGGCTTTGGCCATGTCGGACGCGCCCGCATTGGTCGTCATGATCAGGATCACGTTGCGGAAGTCGACCTGCTTGCCGTTATGGTCGGTCAGCTTGCCGTGATCCATGACCTGCAAGAGCACATTGAACAGGTCCGGATGCGCCTTCTCGATTTCGTCGAGCAGCAGCACGCAATGCGGATGCTGGTCGACGCCATCGGTGAGCAGGCCGCCCTGGTCGAAACCGACATAGCCCGGAGGCGCACCGATCAGGCGCGAGATCGTGTGCCGCTCCATGTATTCCGACATGTCGAAGCGGATTAATTCGACGCCGAGCGACAGTGACAACTGCTTGGCGACCTCGGTCTTGCCGACGCCGGTAGGCCCTGAGAACAGGTAACAGCCGATCGGCTTCTCCGGTTCGCGCAAGCCGGCGCGGGCGAGCTTGATCGATGCGGCCAGAGCCTCGATCGCCCTGTCCTGGCCATAGACCGTCGTCTTGAGCGTCTGCTCGAGATGCTTGAGCACCTCGGCGTCGTCCTTCGACACGGTCTTGGGCGGAATGCGGGCCATGGTCGAGATTGTGGTCTCGATTTCCTTGACGCCGATGGTCTTCTTGCGACGGTTTTCGGGCAGCAGCATCTGCGCCGCGCCGGATTCATCGATCACGTCGATCGCCTTGTCCGGCAATTTACGGTCGTGGATGTAGCGCGACGACAGCTCCACCGCCGCCTTGATGGCGTCATTGGTGTACTTGAGCTTGTGGTATTCCTCGAAATACGGTTTGAGACCCTTGAGGATTTCGATGGCGTCCGGCACCGACGGCTCGTTGACGTCGATCTTCTGGAAACGCCGCACCAGCGCCCGGTCCTTCTCGAAGTACTGCCGGTACTCCTTATAGGTCGTCGAACCGATGCAGCGGATCGTGCCCGACGACAGCGCCGGTTTGAGCAGGTTCGAAGCATCCATCGCGCCGCCGGAGGTGGCGCCGGCGCCGATCACGGTGTGGATCTCGTCGATGAACATGATCGCGCCCGGATAGGCCTCGATCTCCTTGATCACCTGCTTGAGACGCTCTTCGAAATCGCCGCGATAGCGCGTGCCGGCGAGCAGCGTGCCCATGTCGAGCGCGAACACGGTCGCGCCCTTCAAGACGTCCGGCACTTCGCCGTGGATGATGCGGCGCGCCAAACCTTCGGCGATCGCAGTCTTGCCGACGCCGGCTTCGCCGACGAACAGCGGGTTGTTCTTGGAGCGGCGGCACAGCACCTGGATCGTCCTGCTGATCTCGGAGTCGCGGCCGATCAGCGGATCGATCTTGCCGTCCTTCGCCTTCTTGTTGAGGTTGACGCAGTAAGCTTCCAGCGCGTCGCCCTTCTTCTTGGGCTCGTCGCCGCCGCCACCACTCTTGGCGTCGGTTTCCTCGTCGGCACCCCGCACCGGGCGCGGCTCGGTGAGGCCCGGGCGCTTGGCGATGCCGTGGCTGATGTAGTTGACGGCGTCGTAGCGCGTCATGTCCTGCTCTTGCAGGAAATAGGCGGCATGGCTCTCGCGCTCGGCGAAGATCGCGACCAGCACATTGGCGCCGGTCACTTCCTCGCGGCCCGACGATTGCACATGGATGACCGCGCGCTGGATGACGCGCTGAAACCCGGCGGTGGGCTTTGAATCTTCGCTGCCGTCGGTGATGAGATTCTCGAGTTCGGACTCGAGGTAGGACACGAGGCTGCGGCGCAGTTTCTCAAGATCGACATTGCAGGCCCGCATCACCGCGGAGGCGTCCTGATCGTCGATCATGGCCAGGAGCAGATGCTCCAGCGTGGCGTATTCGTGATGCCGCTCATTCGCGAGCGCAAGCGCCCGATGAAGCGATTGTTCCAGGCTGCGGGAGAATGTCGGCATTCAGTGTTCCAGTCCCGTTATGTCGAAACGTTTTGCGAGCGTCTCTGTCGAAGCGTCCCCCACCCCGAATCCTACTTTTTTTCCATCACGCATTGCAAAGGATGCTGATGTTTTCGCGCGAAGTCCATCACCTGCGTCACTTTGGTCTCGGCGACTTCATAGGTATAGACGCCGCACTCGCCCATGCCGTGGTGATGCACATGCAGCATGATGCGGGTCGCGGCTTCGTGATCCTTGCCGAAGAAACGCTCGATCACATGCACGACGAACTCCATCGGCGTGTAATCGTCGTTCAATATCAACACGCGATACAGATTTGGCCGCTTGGTCTGCGGTTTGGTCTTGGTGATGACGGCGACGTTCGGTTCGCCGCCAGTCGGCGACCTGCCCTTGCGGTCATCGTCCGCCATCCAGGCGGCCATGCGCGGCTGCATGCCTGCGCTGCACTCCGGCGCGGCCGCCGGCCGGCGAGAGGAAGGGTCGAGCGTCACGGTCCTGGTCATGGTCGTTCAGAATTCAAGTCCAAGCAAAGCCGATTCAAGCAAAGCCGATTTCAGCGCCGGCGAGGAGTGGGACACCGAGACAACGCCTCGATCAGCGTCGCATTGGCGCGGCCCCGTCGTCACCCCCCGCAACCGCCCTTATTCACCATCATAAGGACGTCGGCGCCGTCATTCCAAGCCGCGAAATTGCCTTCGGCGCGGTCGCTGCCAGGGCTTCCGCAACGAAATTTCCGCCTTTAGACGTCAGATAGCCACTGAAAGGCCCTTGGCAACCCGCCAGAGGCCCCGAATCGGCACATTGCTCCCGGATTTCGGCGAAATCCGCGCCGCCAGATCGGTCATACTTCGAACCGTTCAAGGGACAATCGATGCTCGCCGGGGCTCGCGGTGAGCGGTATTCCGACAACCGGGCATTAAGGACGTCGTCTAAGAACTAGTCGGCATTCGCACGGTTGCGGGCAAGGCTCGTTAACCACCGAACCCCTTGCGGCGCCTAGGCTTGTGTCGCGTAGCCTGCGTCGAGGCTTAGGGGCCGCCCCCTTTTTTCGATCGCGGCGTATACGTGTAGTTTAACAGCACCGTTTATGACGGCAGGCGAACGTAGAGCGCCTGGTGAACCGTCATGAAAACGATGTGGAACCGCCTGACCGACCGTCTGTCGACCCGCCTCGCCGCCTTTCGCCGCGATCGTCGCGGCAATGTCGCCATCACCTTCGCGATCGCCACGCTGCCGATGGTGGGCGCCGTCGGCTATGCGGTGGACTACAGCCACGCCAACAACGTCAAAGCCGCGCTGCAGGCCGCGCTCGATTCCACCGCGTTGATGCTTGCGCGCGAAGCAACCAGTCTGAGCAGTGACCAGTTGAGCCCGAAAGCGCTGACCTACTTCACTGCGCTGTTCAACCGGCCAGAGGCCAAGAACATTTCCATCAAGGCCACTTATACCACGGACGGCGGCTCGAAGATCGTCGTCGACGGCTCGGCAACGGTTCCGACCACCTTCCTCGGCGTGATCGGCTACAACGACCTGACCGTCGGCGGCTCGTCCACGACCGCGTGGGGTTCGACGCGCCTACGCGTCGCGCTTGCGCTCGATAACACCGGTTCGATGGCGTCCGACGGCAAAATGACAGCGCTGAAATCGGCGACCAAGGATCTTCTGACCCAACTCAAAAACGCCGCGTCGCAAAACGGCGACGTCTACGTGTCGATCATTCCGTTCGCCAAGGACGTCAATGTCGGCTCCATCAATTATAACGCAAACTGGATCGACTGGACGGATTGGGACAGCGACAACCAGACCTGTTCCGGTTGGGGCTGGAGTTACACCTGCACGACCAAAAATCACAACACCTGGAACGGATGTATCACCGACCGCGGCCCTTCCAACGCGCCCGGCAATTCGACCTGGGACCAGGTCGCAACCCTGCCGGACAATACGACCATTTCGAAATGGCCGGCGGAGCAATACAGTTCATGTCCGGTCGCGATGAAGGGTCTGACCTATGACTGGACCGCGCTCAACAATCTTGTCGACACGATGCAGCCTAAAGGCGCGACCAACCAGCCGATCGGTCTGGTCTGGGCCTGGCAATCGCTGGTCGGCGGTGGCCCGCTGACGGCACCCGCCAAGGATTCGAACTATGAGTATTCGGACATCATCATTCTGATGTCGGACGGTCTCAATACGCAGGACCGCTGGTACGGCAACGGCTCGAACACCAGCACACCGGTCGACAATCGCATGTACCAGACCGGCAACGGCTCAGGCACTTGCGCCAATATCAAACAGGCCGGAATCACCATCTACACCATCCACGTCAACACCGATGGTGACCCGACCTCGACCCTGCTGCAGAACTGCGCCGGCTCGAAAGACAAGATGTACGACATCTCGAAGTTCTTCACGGTAACGAGCGCCAGCGGCATCGCCAAGGTGTTCAACGAGATCGGTACGAGCCTGACGCAGCTCCGCGTCGCCAAGTAACACGTCGCAGTAACCGCGCGACCAAGTAAACGGCTTCGCCTCAAGGCCGACAAAAAAATAGCCCGGCGCAACTGCCGGGCTTTTAAATTCAGATTGTCTTTTCCGCTTCGTCCTTGAAATGCGACGCTGCGGTACGCTTGACGCTACCCTTACTAAAGGCAGGTGCTGCTGTTTGGCGCCTTACTTGGCCTTCGCCATCAGCGATTCGAACGGCTTGTAGGTTTCCTTGGCCAGCGCCGAATACATTTCGCCGAGCTTGGTGGTTTCGGCGACGAAACCTTCGTAAGCGGCCTTGGCGTATTCGCTCTGCACTTCGATCGCCTTCTCCAGCGACTTCACGCCGAACAGCTTCTCGATCATGGCGGTGCTGTCCTCGAACGACTTCTTCGAGTAGTCGGCGAGCTCGACGGCGATCGCCTGGGCGCTCTTGGAAACGTTGCCCATCGACTTCACGGCGAGGTCGATGTTCTCTTTGCTGGCTTGCTGAAGTTCTTCGAAATTCTTGACCATGGTAATTCCCTTTCCCGGCCGCTCCGGCGGCGCTCCCGATGAATGAAATAGGCCCGGTCGACCCCGGACTTGAAAATCATTTATAGTGCGCTGCACAATAAAGTCAAGCAATCTCTGTTGCAACGCAAAATTTACTATAAAATCAGCGGCATAGATTAGGATTTTGGTAACGACGTTTGCCTAGCCTCCGCCGTTCCGGCGTCAAAGATGCGCTATAAATTTGTCGACAAGTCGAAGTACGGCGGGACGTGATCCGAAGGGCATGGGAGGTTTCATGACGCGGCGAGACAGTGATCGCCAACGCATGGTGCGTTGGGGCTCCGTCGGCCTTGCCGTGTTGGTGGCGGTGGCGTCGATGACCGTCAGCGCCGAGGCCCGTTCGCGCAAGGCGCGCAAGCCCGCACAGGCCGCGAGCAGCTACAATCCTCCGACCGCCTCGATTGTCATCGACGGCAATTCCGGCGCCGTGCTGCACGCCAGCAATGCCGACGCCATCCGGCACCCGGCTTCGCTCACCAAGATGATGACGCTCTATCTGCTGTTCGAGCGCCTGGACTCCGGCAAAGTGAAGCTCAATACCGAGATGCCCGCCTCGGCCCATGCCGCGGCACAGGCTCCATCCAAAATGGGCCTCAAGGCCGGCGAGACCATCAAGGTCGAAACCGCCATCAAGGCGCTGGTCGTGAAGTCGGCCAACGACGTCGCCACCGTCATCGCCGAATATCTCGGTGGAGATGAGCCTACATTCGCCCGGATGATGACCGCCAAGGCCCGGGCTCTCGGCATGGCGCACACGACCTACCGCAACGCCAACGGTCTGCCGGACGACGAACAAGTCACTACGGCGCGCGACCAGGCCCTGCTCGGCCGGGCGCTGCAGGACCGGTTCCCCAACTACTTCCGCTATTTCAATACGCGTTCTTTCGTCTATGAAGGCCGGACCATCCGCGGCCATAACCGCCTGCTCGGCAGTGTCGATGGTGTCGACGGCATCAAGACCGGCTATATCCGCGCCTCCGGCTTCAACATCGTCACCTCGGTCAATCGCAACAATCGCCATCTCGTCGCCGCAGTGTTCGGCGGCCGCTCGGCGGGCGCTCGCGACGCTCTCGTGCGGAGCCTGATCGACACCACCTACAAAGTCGCAGCAGCCAAGCGCACCGCGCCGCCAGTCGCCGAAGGCACCGCCGTCGCCGAGATCAAGATGCCAGCGAAACCACCGACGCCGGTCACCGATCCGCGCGTGGAGGAAGTAGCCTCGATCGACAGCCCGGAAGTCGGCTCATCCGCGCCGATCAAGCCGAGTGCGGTGAAGACCGTCCTGGTGCGTCCCGGCAAGACGCAGATGGCCGCGCTGTCCGAACTGCCGCCGGCCGGTCGAAACTTGATGCCGCCACGCCCCAATCCGGCGACCGTCATGACCATCGCCACCGTGAAGAGCGACCTGCCGCCGCCTTCCGTCGATACTGAACCCGGTATTCTCGGCACGCTCCCGGCCAAGGCCGCAGCGCCGCGCCAGCAGGTCGCCTCGGTCGGCGCCGCCGTTCCGGTGCCCGCGCCGGTTCAGGACACGTTGGGATCGGCCAAGACGCGCAGCGGCTGGATGATCCAGGTCGGTGCTTTCCCGGAAGAACAGGCCGCCAAGGAGCGCCTCGAAGCCGCTCAGAGCAAAGCCAAAGCCCAGCTCGGCCATGCCGAGCCTTTCACAGAGAAGGTCGCCAAGGGAGATCGCTCGCTGTTCCGCGCCCGTTTCGCCGGCCTGGAAAAGACCCAGGCGGAAGCGGCCTGCAAGAACCTTAAGCGCAGTGAAATACCTTGCCTGCTAATGAAGAATTAGGGCGCCCGCATTAGACGGACGCCAATAACAACGTCGCGGGGGCTGGCGCCGATCGCGACGGGAAAGACAGGAAGCATCGAACGACAGGAGCCGCTGGTGATGTTGCGTGTGGAGAGCATCAGCGATGTCGGCGAAGCAGCGTTTCCTTGGCCTCGTTAATCCGGGCCGCGAGATACGTCGATCCCCCTTGGTCGGGATGAAATTTCTTCATCAGGGCGCGGTGCGCCCGGGTGATGTCGCGTTCGCGCGCACCGGGTTCCAGGCCAAGGACCTGATAGGCCTCCTCGTCCGTCATTTTGGCAGTGCCCGCCGCAGCGCGCCCCGCTGCCGCGTCACCTTGCGCGTGTTCACGCCAGGCGGGATCCCGGCGGTCAAGATACGGCATCAATAGCGCGCGGGTTTCGTCGTCCGCCTCAGCGAGCAACGACAGCAGCGCCTCAACCGTCAGATCGTCCAGTCCGCGACCGGCATAGCGACCGGCCAGCACCGTGCCACTCATGGCACCGGTGTCGTGATCCAGCGTCATCTCGACATAGGCGGTGCGCACCCGCGACACCTGCCCGCCCGACTTGCAAATGCGGTCGGTAAAGCCCGCCGGGCCGATCCAGCCGAGCAGACCGAGACCGAACATGCCGAGCGGAACGGCGATGAATAGCTGGCCGCGCAGGCCGAGATAGATGGCCATGCCGATGGACACCAAGCCGCCGGCGGCCTTGAGCACGCGGGCGGCAACCTTGGCGTCGACCCGCGACATGACGCCCAGCACCCACAGGGCGCCGACCAGGATCAGAATGCCGAAAATGAGCGTGGGCATGTCAGCCGCGCAATTGCGCGAGCAGAAGCTGCGCGCTGCCTGCCTGGCGGTTGGACAAGGCCGTGAGCGCCTTCATGCCACCGGCGGCGTAGGCGGCGACCGCACGCAGCAATTCGGCGAGCTGATGCGCGGCGCCCGGATCGAAGCGGCAATAAGCACCGCGTGACAGCCGAGCGATTTCGCGGAAGGCATTTTCGGCCACCGGATCGCGGCCCTCCTGGAACATGAAAACCGGCACGCCGAGCAGACCGAGTTCGCCGGCCGCAGCGGCGAGATCGTCGACCGCCTCCTCCATGGCATCGCCGACATAGACCAGCGCCTGCACGGCTTGCGCCTTGTGCTCCTTGCGCGTGTGGCTGAGAACCTTGGCGATCTGGGTGTGGCCGCCGCGGCAATCGATGCGCGACATCAGTTCGGCGAGCCGATCGGCATTGGCGACGAAAGCGGACGACCGGCATTCGCCCATGCCACGGAAATAGACGAGCTGGATATCGAGCCCACCGATTTGCGCCGCCTCGCGGAACATGTCGGCCTGCAGCTTCTGCGCCGTGTCCCAGGTCGGCTGCCGGCTCATGGTGGCGTCGAGCGCGAAGACCAGCCGGCCGCGCTTGCCGGCGGTCACGGCCGGGCCGAGCGACTTCACCTTGTCGAGGAAGGCGTCGATATCGGCGCGCGAGGAGGTCGCGGGCGCTTGATCGGTGCCTTTGCGGGTCGGGGTGGTCATGGCCTTGAGCTTACACCGGATTGAGCGCGATTCAGGCAACAGCTAATCACGCGCAGCGGCCCGCGAAAGCGGGCGGGCGGTAAAGTGCGACAAAATGGAAGGATTCGTCAGGCCAGCAGGTCGTGGACCTGCAGCGGCTGGTCCATGACCGAATACCACTCGGCCCGGGCGGCGGCGCGGCGGCGGCCGTTTTCCGACATCGGCAGGCGCAGCGCGTTGAGGAGGCCGATGACCTCCTCGCGGGCGGTCAGATGCGACATGTTCGGCCGCATGCCCAGCGTCTGCTCGTCGAGATCGTCGAAAGCGGTCAGGCCGCGCGGGAAGAACTCGCGGTAGACGACCCGCTCGGCGAAGCCATCGACGTAACGGAAGCCCATGCGCTTGGCGAGTTCCTGGATGCCCTCGCCGACCAGCTTCTTGTTGCGCGAGCCGAGCGCCGAGAGGCGGTTGCGCACCACGATCCAGTCGGTGAGCTTGCCGTCGACCAGGCGACGCTGGCGGCGCGCCTCGCGCACCATTTCCGCATAGTGGCTTTCGCCTTTGACGGTGAAATTGGTCTGGTCGATCTTCGCCAGCACGTCGAAATCGACGAAGGAGTCGTTGAGCGGCGTCACCAGGGTATCGGCCAGCGAATGGGCGAGCCGCATCATGTAGGTGTCGTTGCCGGGCGTGTCGATGATGACGACGTCGTGACTGTGCTCGATGGCGGCAATGGCACGCGAGAACGACGCGAACTCGGCGGCCTCATTGGCCTCGACCGAATTGCCGTCGGCACGCGGCACGCAGTAATGCGTCGGCAGTTCGAGCTTGATCTTGGCTCGCTCGGCCCAGTCGCGGCGGTTCTGAATGTAGTGGGTGAAGCTCTGCTGGCGGGAGTCGAGGTCGATGGTCGCGACCTTCTGGCCGGCCTTCATCAGCGCGACGGCAATATGCAGCGCCGTCGTGGATTTGCCGGAGCCGCCCTTCTCGTTGCCGAGCACGACGACATGCGCTGATTGCGGCTTCGGATTGATCGGCTGGACCAACATACAGGCGTCCCTTACTGGGGCAATACTCGATGACCGGTAGGGCTTTCGTCAAGTTTGCGGCGGTTTAATCATTAACCCGAGCGGTCTTATTTACCATGGCCCGCCGTTTTAACCGTGATTGACGACAATCCGCCGACAGGGCGATAACGCCTGCCGCCACCGGGACCCTTAAAGACATGGCCGACCGACCGAAGATCCTCCGCACCGTCTCCTCGTTGCGCCGGGCGCTGGAGCCCTACCGCCGCGCGCGCCAGGCCATCGCCTTGATCCCCACCATGGGCGCCTTGCACGAAGGCCACCTCAAACTGGTGCGCGAAGCGCGTAAACGCGCCCGGCGCGTCGTGGTGTCGATCTTCGTCAACCCGACCCAGTTTGCCCCTCACGAGGATTTCGGCAGCTATCCCCGGACCTTCGAGGCTGACATCAAGGAACTGACGGCCCTGAAAGTCGACGCCGTCTGGGCCCCAACACCGGCGGCGATGTATCCGGAGGGCTTTGCCACCCGCATCGCGCCCGAAGGTGCCGCTCTGGCCGGGCTCGAGGACAAATTCCGCCCGCACTTCTTCGGCGGCGTCGCCACTGTCGTGACCAAGCTGTTCACGCAGGTGCGGCCCGATTTCGCGATGTTCGGCCAGAAGGACTACCAGCAGCTTCGCGTCGTCACGCAGATGGCGAGCGACCTCGACCTCGGCGTCAAGGTGATCGGTGTCCCGACCGTGCGCGAGAAGGACGGCCTCGCTTTGTCGTCGCGCAATGTCTATCTCTCGGAGGCCGAGCGCGCGGTCGCGCCGACCTTGTCCCGCGTGCTCAAGGCGAGCGCGGCACGCATCAAGCGCGGCGAGCCGATCGAGATGGTGATGGAGGAAGGCGCCAGCGAAATTGCCCATGCCGGCTTCAAGCTCGATTATCTCGAGGCGCGCCACGCGCTGACCCTCAAGCCGATTGCTTCGATCAAAGACGGCCCGATCCGGCTTTTGGTCGCGGCCAAGATCGGCAAGACACGGCTGATCGATAATCTGGGAGTCTGAGCACAAACTCCGCTCATGCCCGCGGATGCGGGCATCCAGTCTGGACCCCCGCCTTCGCGGGGGTGAGCGGGATTTCAATTGCATCCCGACTTCATCTTCAATTTTCAAACAGCCTTTAGCCAACGCTCCGCGGGCCCTGTTCTTTACGGCGCGGGTCACGCCGGTTTCCCCTTCCTACCCTCAGCGCACGCCGAGGGGATGGAGCGCCGCGAGGCGCCCTTTGATGTTCGCACCTTTGGGGTGCGAGGCATCCCTTGCGAAGGGACGCCTGCGCCCCGCGGCGCTCCATCGCGGTGTCGTTACGATGACGGGCCGCGCTTCTGGCGGCTGATCCGCTTTCGCGGGTAGCGCTCACCATCAGCAAGCTCCTTGCAGGAGGTCCTAGTGCCTCCGGGCGGAGCCCCGTCGCCGCCCGAGCGCCCGGGATGCGTAATCCCCAAGCCCGCGGGCACCGCGCCCTGCTCCCACTGAAACGACGCCTCATGACAGCGCCCCCGGCTGGAACAGGACGGAGGAAGCCTATAATGTCCTAGGAATAAGAGTCAAGGACTATTTTCTGAGCGACTGTGGCCTAGCTGGTAAATCACCGTCGTCCTCCGCGAAAGCGGAGGACCCAGCGCTTTCTAATTCGCCAAAAACGCTGGATCGCCCGCCTTCGCGGGCGATGACGCCGAGAGATACCGTCCCGGATCTCGCGTAGCCTGTCACCGGGCGCGCTTCGCGCCGGCCCGCTGGCTCCATCCGGGCTACGGCTCAGAGAAGCCCCAACTGCATCAGTTCCCGCCGCATCTCCTCGGGCATGGCGAGCGCGCCTTTGCTGATCTTGCCGAGATCGCGCGGCGCTTCCTTGTCCTCGAGATAGCGCCAGCCCTGGAACGCCGCGCGCGGCCGCGGCTCGACGGGAATGCATTTGGGATCGAGCACCAGCTTGCAGCGGTGGATGCCGTCCTTGTCGGTGAAGGGCCGCACATCGAGGATCGTCTCGCGGCACATGATCTGGCCCTTGATGACCCAGTAGATCGAGCCGCCATCCTTCAGCTCATCGGCACGCTTGGGCACCATGCGCGTGGTATGAATGCGCTCCGGCTTCTTCACGCCGCGCTTCTTCTGCGCCTTGATCTTGTCATCGATCCAGCCTTGCAGATCGGCAATGGAGTCGGTCCCGACAGAGAGCTTGATGAGATGAAGGGGCATTACTGACTCTAAGCCAATCAACTTCTGCTAAGCGCCGTCCGCCGGCGCGATCATCATCACTTTGGCGCCTTCGGCGATCTGCGCGCCGACGGACGCCGCGATCTCGGCCACCGTGCCGTCGACCGACGCCGTCAGCGTATGCTCCATTTTCATCGCCTCGATGATGGCGAGGCGCTGGCCGCGCGCGACGGTGGCGCCCTGCTCCACCAGCACGGCGAGCACCTTGCCGTGCATCGGCGCCCGCACAAGACCGCCGCCGCCTTCGTTGGCGTCCTCGCCGAGCGAAAGATCGCGTAGCGCCAGTTTGGTCTGACGGCCTCTCTGCAACACGTAGACCGCGTCGTCGGCGATGATCGCCATGGCGTCGGCGGCGGGCGAAGCACCATTGACGGTGACTTTGGCCGCGCCGCCTTCGTAGGTCACTTCGGCGTTGACCTTTTGGCCTTCGACAATCAGTGGCACGATGAGACGCCGTGTGCCGGACAACTGGAAACCGTCATCGGCATCCCAAGGAGAATCGATGCTCTCGCGCCGCTCGGCAACGCGGTCATGCTCGGACGCCATCAAGGCCTCGGCGCCGAACGCCACGGCTTCGTGATCGAGACCGTGCGCGCCGACAAGTTCGCTCAGATGCGTGTCGATGAATCCGGTGTCGAAGGCGCCGCCGCGGAAATCGGGAGAGCGCGCGAGCGCGGCGAGAAAGCCGGCATTGCTGCGCGGGCCGATGACGACGGTGGCATCGAGCGCATTGGCAAGAATGTCCAGCGCGGCCTCGCGCGTCTCGCCTTTGGCGATGAGCTTGGCGATCATCGGGTCGTAGAATGGCGTCACCTCGTCGCCGCTCTCGACGCCCGTATCAACGCGCAGCCCGTCCGCCTTCGGGAAATCGAGCGCGATCAGTCTGCCGGTCGACGGCAGAAACGACTTCTCGGGATCCTCGGCATAAAGCCGGGCCTCGACGGCATGGCCTTCGAGCGGCACCTGATCCTGTTTCAGCGGCAGCTTTTCACCGTGGGCGACGCGGAACTGCCACTCGACCAGATCGAGGCCGGTGACGGCTTCCGTCACCGGATGCTCGACCTGCAGCCGCGTGTTCATTTCCATGAACCAGAAGCCGCCGCTTTTCAGCCCGCCCGCGCCGTCGGCGATGAATTCGATGGTGCCGGCGCCGACATAGCCGGCGGCCTTGGCGGCGGCGACCGCTGCCTGCCCCATCTCGGCGCGCAAGGCGTCGCTCATGCCCGGTGCCGGCGCTTCCTCGATCACCTTCTGATGGCGGCGCTGCAGCGAGCAATCACGCTCGTTGAGATGGATGGCGTTGCCGTGGCTGTCGGCGAAAACCTGCATCTCGATGTGGCGCGGCGCGGTGATGTATTTCTCGATCAGCACGCGGGCGTCGCCGAAGGCGTTCTGCGCCTCGCGCATCGCGCCCTCGAGCGCATCGTCGAAATCGGCATGCTTGTCGACGCGGCGCATACCCTTGCCGCCGCCGCCGGCGACCGCCTTGATCAGCACCGGGTAGCCGATCTCGTAGGCCTTGCGCTTGAGGAACGGCGGATCCTGCTTGTCGCCGTGATAGCCCGGCACCACCGGCACACCGGCCTTCTCCATCAGCGCCTTGGCGCGATCCTTGAGACCCATCGCCTCGATCGCCGAGGGCGGCGGGCCGACAAAAACGATGCCGTTATCGGCGCAGGCCTTGGCGAAGGCGGTGTTCTCGGAGAGGAAGCCGTAGCCGGGATGGATGCATTCCGCCTTCGACGCTTTGGCCGCGGCAATGATCTTCTCGATCACCAGGTAGCTCTGCGCCGCCGGGGCCGGGCCGATCAGATGGGCCTCGTCGGCGAGCTTGACGTGCAACGCCTTGGCATCGGCCTGCGAATGAACCGCGATGGTGCGCATCCCCATACGTTTGGCCGTGCGCATGATGCGGCAGGCGATTTCGCCGCGATTGGCGATGAGAACGGATTTGAACATGCGGCGGGCCCGGCGTTGACGGCGAGACAATACTAGCGCGCCGGGGCGATGTCCGCCGGTTCGTTGGCCGCCTGTGGACGCTTCGGCGGCACCGGGGTGCGTTCGGGCTGCGGCGCCGGCGGTGCCCGGTCGCCCAAAGCCGCGCCCTGCGCTGCGGCAGCCTGCCTGGCGTCGGCGGCCTCCTTCGACAGAGGCGGCTCGGCATTCATGATGCTGACCGGCGGAATCGAAGCCGCCGAGGGGAAATCGTATTTCGACGACACCGGT
The DNA here is from genome assembly GCF_005153485.1 of Pseudolabrys sp. FHR47. Taxonomy (NCBI): domain Bacteria; kingdom Pseudomonadati; phylum Pseudomonadota; class Alphaproteobacteria; order Hyphomicrobiales; family Xanthobacteraceae; genus Pseudolabrys; species Pseudolabrys sp. FHR47. The sequence goes on along the minus strand of NZ_CP039740.1, from coordinate 2,081,188 downwards.
CGCGGTGCGGCTGCGGCAGTGACCGGGGCAGCAGGCTGCGGCGCCACGGCCACTGGCGGCTGCGTGGAAGCCACCGGCTTGTCGGCTGCAACGGCCGCCGGTGCGTTCCAGGTCGCGGCGTGGCGGGAAACGTACTGGTCGAAAGTGCGCGCCTTCAGGTTCGAGCGCAGCATGCTGGAGTCGGTCACGAGCGCAAAGCCGGTGCATTGCGCCGCCGAGCAACCGTCGCGCTGGCTCAGGACCTGCGCGGCGATGCCGAAGCGGTCGAGTTCGACGGCGCGGCGCGCGGCTGCAAGGCGCGAAGCGAGCGCCGGCATGTCTTTGGCGTCGGCGAGCAGTGCCATACGCGCGCCGATATAAGCGACGGCGGCGGCGGTGGCCTGCGGCGAGCCGAACACGGCGGCCTCGCAGGCGGTTTCGGTGGCGTCACCCGGCGCGGCATCGAGACAGGCCAGCGCCGAACCCGGCGCCATCGCCCGCGCCGTGAGTTCGTCGTTACGCGCGATGATCGCGCGCTCATGCGCGGCGCGGCGGTCGGCGGCCATCTGATCGGCGACGGCGAAAGCGGCAAGGCCGAGCCCCAGCAGTACCGCCAGCGGGGTCGCAGTGCGGGCGAGCAGAACGGAAATGGGAACGCGGCCTGACATGAAACTCTACCGACAGGGCAATGGTGGCGGCATCAAGGTCGGCGCCAAAGTCGGCGTCTTGCGCACGGTCACAGGCCACCCGGCGCGCGGAAGCTCGGGGCGACGTCGCTCGCCGCGGCGAAGGCGCCCTTGGCCTCGATCGAGGTCATGGCCACGGTGGTCTTGAGATCGGTTACGCCGGCGCTGGCGCCGGCCGACAGCAGCGCCGCCGCCATCCGGGTATTATCGGGCGCTTCGGCGATCAGCAGGAAATCGTAGTCGCCGAAGGTGACGTAGTAACCGATCAGCTTGCCGCCGACCTTGGCGAGCAGGCGCGACACCGCCTCGGCGCGGTCCTCGGGCTTGACCAGCATGCCCTTGATGGCCTCGCGCGTGTAGCGACCCTGCGTGATGTAGATCGGCATGGAACTGGCTCTCCCCGCGACGAAACGATTCACGAGGCGCGACTATACGGCAAAGCGAACGCCGACGCGCGCGGGCGCCGACTAGATGCGCTCGAGCTGGCTTTCCTTGGCGACGCGCTCGAAGGCCTCGACCGAACTCTTGATCCGGTACTGGCGATCCTCGCCGTCGGACGGCAGCACCTTGATCACCGTATAGGTGCCGCTGGCGGCGGCGCGGCCGAAGCTCGGCGAGGTGAAATAGACCGCATCGCCGACCTGATACTTGTGCGCGGCCTTGGCGCGTGACGGTTCGGGCGCCTCGATCGGCTGTACCGGCGGCGAGAAGGTGCGGATCATGGTGAGCGCGGTCAGCGCGCTTTCCGACAGTTCCACCTTGGCGCCCGGCTTGGGCAGGCCGGCCTTGGCGCGGATGGCTTCCTTGGCGGCGGCCTTGGCGGCGATGTCGGCGGCGATCCGCGACACCTGCTTGGCGACGGTTTTGGATTCGGCTTTGGCTATAGACTTGGCCGCCGGCTTTTCGGCTGGTTTCACCGCCACGCTAGCGGACGGCTTTACCGGAGCCTTCTCGACCGGCTTGGTGACGGCCTTGATCACCGGTTTGGACACGGTTTTGACCGCGGCCTTCTCGGCCACTTTGACGACAGTCTTGGTCGCCGGTTTGGTCACAGCCTTGCTGGCGGCTTTACTGACAGCTTTGGTGACCTTGGAAGCAGCACGGGACGACCGCGCCGTGGCCCGGGCGCGCGACGATTTCGCGGTATTGCCGGACTTCCGGGTGCTCTTGGCGGTCTTCTTGTCGGTACCCCGGGAGGACTTTTGGGAGGCCCGTCCGGCGGTCTTGCTCGAGTGTGTACGCATGTTTCTAATATAGCAGGAAATTTGCCGCGCGGGGGACATTTTTTGATGTAATATTCTATGTTTTTCAATGGCTTACGAACTTGCATGGCCCGTCTGAATTGTTTTTACGCAAATGCCACGGGCCGGCCGTCGGACTCCGCTGCCCCACCCCGATTACCCCCTCGACCTCACCCAGCCGAGGGAACTTTTCCGGGCCGAAGCCGTTCGTTTCCCGGCAAGCGTGAGGGGGCGCTTTCGGGACGGGAGAACGACTCATGCGACTTCTGTTTGGCATCATTCTTGGCGCCGCGCTGACCATCGCGGGCGCCTATATCTACGACCGGAACCATGCCGGCATCGCCAGTAACGATGTCACCATCACCACCGAACGGCCGATGGTGAACTGGGACGTCGTCAGCGTGAAATGGCGCGACCTGCGCGAAGGCGCCAAGCATCAGTGGGACCGCGTCACCGCCAATCTCAACGCCGACCGCGCGACGCGCGCCAACTGACACAAACGAAGATGCGGATACGCAAAGCCCCGCCGGCCGGCAGGGCTTTGTGCGTTTGTCCGCCGGTGTCGGGGCAGGAATTCCACCGCGCCATTTCGCGCAGCGAAAATCTCAAACGAATTTCGCGCGCGAACTTATGCGGAACGCAGGAACGGCGCGGTGCTGATCGCGGCGCCGATGGCGCGGCGGTCCAGCCGGCTGCCGTCATCGCCTTCGATCGACAACGCGACCCTGCCCTGCTTGCGCAAATGGCTCGCCCACCAAAGGGCTTCATCCATCGACATGAACTCCTTGTAGAGCATGCGCTGCTTCTCGAGCGGCGACGGATCGGGTGCGCCCTGGGGGCCGCTATAGACACGATAGGTCATCGATGTTGTCCTCCTTGAACAGGCTCCGCCTTGTCTGGCGGCTTTAATGTTCCGTCTGTGAGAACGCGCGCGCGCTTGTCGCGGTTCCGCGAGGCAGGCATGCTCCAGCGCAACACGGAGGAGCGAAATGCGAGCTTGTTACTACGACGATATCGGCGCGGCGGGTGACGTTCTGCGCACCGGCGACGTGCCGACACCCGAATGCGGACCGGGCGACGTCCGCGTCAAGCTCGCGACTTCCGGCGTCAATCCGGTCGACGTGAAAGTCCGCGCCGGACGCAAGCAGCCCTGGCCGCGCATCATTCCGCACAGCGACGGCGCCGGCACCATCGACCAGGTCGGCGATGGCGTCGACAAGAAGCGCATCGGCGAGCGCGTGTGGATCTGGAACGCGCAGTGGAAGCGCCCCTTCGGCACCGCGGCGGAATATATCGTGCTGCCTTCGGCGCAGGCGGTGACATTGCCGGACAAAGTCAGCTTCGCCGAAGGCGCCTGCCTCGGCATTCCGGCGATGACGGCGTTTCATGCCGTCGAACGCGCGATGCGCTCCGGCAAGACGCTGCTGATTTCCGGCGGCGCCGGCGCGGTCGGCCATTACGCCATCCAGTTCGCCAAACTCGCCGGCGCGACCGTGATCACCACCGTTTCCTCGGCGGAGAAGGCGAAGATCGCCAGGCAAGCCGGCGCCGATCATGTCATCGACTACAAGACCGAAAATGTCGGCGAGCGCGTCATGGCGCTGACCGACAAGCGCGGCGTCGATGCCGTGGTCGAGATGAACATCACTGCCAATGCCAAGCTTCTGCCCAATGTGTTGCGGCCCAAAGGCAGCGTCGTGGTCTATGGCATCGCCGGGCCGGAGCTGACGCTGCCGGCACAGTTCTGCCTGTCGAACTCGATCGGCATCCAGTTCTTCCTGGTGTTCGATCTCGACGCCGCAGAGCGCGCCCGCGCCGTTAGCGGCATCAGCGCCGCGCTGGCGGCGGGCAAACTGATCAACCGCGTCGATCCGCGGAAATTCGGACTGGACGACACCGCCGCCGCGCATCAGGCTGTCGAACAAGGCGCCACCGCCAAGGTCGTCGTGACGATCTGACGGCCAGAGGGGCCGCGATAGGGCCACAGAAACGATCATGAGCGCGTCCGTCACCACCATCGCGCTGCGGACGCAGACGATCGCGCATCTGTTCAGTTCGCTCGACCCCTCGCCGTTCCGGCAAAAGGACCTCGACGCCGGCGTCGAGGAATTCATCACCGGCTGGGTGCGCGAGCTGCCGCCAGCCGAAGCCTTCGAGATCGTCGTCCATCTGCCGCAGAGCGAGGCGGAGAAGCCCGACGCGGCGCGCGTGCCGGAGGCGTTCGCGCACTACTTCACCGACCGCGCGATCCACGCCGAGCAGGACCTGCGCGAGCTGTTCCGCCTCGGCCGCCGCTTCCTCGGCATCGGCATTGTCGTGCTGATCGCCTGCCTCGTGGCCAGCCAGATCGCCGCCGCCGCCATTCCCAACCGCGTGGTGGCGCGTGTGCTCGAGGAAAGCCTGATCATCGTCGGCTGGGTCGCCAACTGGAAGCCGATCGAGATCTATCTCTACGACTGGGTGCCGATCCGCCGCCGCATCAATCTGTACCGGCGCATGGCCGAAGCGCCGATCCGGGTGCGCGCGGACTAGATCTCGAGCGGCGCGACCGCCGCATCGACAAAGCCGGCGGCATCGAAGGCGCGGCGCACGAGGCCGCTCGCCTTCGCTTCCTCGATCAACTGCCGCGCAAGGATGAGCGCACCTGGCCTCCCCGGCGGCACGGCAACGCCAATGCCGGTCTGCTGGAATTGCCCGGGCAAAACGCGCGCGCCGGGTATCTTCGGAAGCAGACCGATGAACGAGTCATGCGACAGCGCGAAGGCATCGGCCTCACCGCGCTGCGCCATCGCGGTCATGATGTCGACGCTTCCCACTTCCTCAACGATGGCCAGCGGCGCGGTGCGCCGGGCGGCGCGCGCTGTCGTGGTGTTGGCGATGGCGACGATACGGATGCCCTCGCGATTGACGGCCTCGATGGTGAATATTTCCGAGCCCGCCGGCACCAGATAGGTGCTGCCCATCAAATAGAACGACGGGCCGAAGGCGACGCGGGCCTCGCGCGCCGCATCGCGCGGCATGAAGCCGATATCGCAGCGGGCTTCGGCAATCGCGTCGGTGAGCTGGCCTGAATTCGAAAACTCGGTGAGCGCCAGTGGCACGTTCAGCACCGCGGCAAAGCCGTGCAGCAGATCGACCGGCACGCCCTGCACCGCGGCATCATCGGCGCGTGTCGCAAACGACATCGACTTGGCCGGCGCGACGACAACGCCGCCGCGCAAGGTGCCGGTGGGAGCGAGATCGTTGAGATGAGAGAGGTCGAGCATGAGCGCAGGTTTATCGAGCTATAGCCCCGATGAAAAGCCTGCTCTCTCCGTTCGTCCCCGCGAAAGCGGGGACCCAGATGAGGCGCTCACAAATCACAGCAAACTGGATTCCCGCTTTCGCGGGAATGAACGGAGAATGACGAAGCCGTTCCCCTAAAATTTCTCCACCCATGGCCGCAGTTCGACCTCGAAGCTCCACGCGCTACGCGGCTGCCTCAAGGTTTGCATATAGGTCTCGGCAATGGCGTCGGGATCGAGCAGCGCATCGGGCTTGGCAGGATCGGGCGGACGGCGCGCGCTGCGGATGCCGCCATCGATGACGAAGTGCGCGACGTGAATGCCTTGCGGGCCGAGTTCGCGGGCGAGGCTTTGCGCCAGGCCGCGCAAGGCGAACTTGCCCATGGCGAAGGGCGCCGACTGCGCATAGCCTTTTACGGAGGCCGACGCGCCGGTGAACAACAGGGCACCCTCGCCTTTCGGCAACATGCGTTTGACCGCCTGCTGCGCCACCAGGAAGCCGCCGAAGGCGGTGATGGCCAAGGTCTTCTCGACCTCGGCGGGATCGAGATCGATGAAGGCGCCGCGCACGCGGTAGCTCGGATTGTAGACCACGACATCGGGCGTGAGCTTGGCGGCGTCGAGATCGGCGAACAGCGCCTCGACCTCGTCGCGCCGGGCGACATCGCAATTGAACGTCCGCGCGCCGGTGGCCTCGGAAAATTCGGCGAGCTTGACCGCCGACCGCGCGGCGAGCGCGACCTGCAGGCCGTCCTTGAGCATCAGCCGCGCCAGCGAGGCCGACAGGCCGGAGCCGGCACCGACGATGAGAGCCGAGGTGTGTTTCATGGACCGGTATCTAGCGCAAATGGCGGCCGCCGAGCCACGTCATTTCTTGCAATCACCGATGCGGACGGCCTCGATCGCCTTATCGGCCGTCGTCTTTTGTCCCATCATCGTGATCTCGGACTTCATCCGCCCCGCATAGCGCGTCGGCGATTGCAGCGTGTAGGTGCCGGAGATGTTGAAGATGAACTGCTTCTCCATCGCGCATTTCAGCGTGTAGGTGACCGTGTCGCCATTCTGCTGGATATCGGCGGTCTGGCACTGCGCGCCCTGCCCGGTCATCGCCTTCTTCATTTCATTGACCAGGCCGGTGGCGTCGCGCGCCTCCTCAGCCGTCATGCATTCCTTCTCGACCGCCGGCGGCACCGGCTTGCCGTTCTCGGTGCCGGTCTCGGTCGTCTGCCATTCGCCGGGCTGGAGCTGGGTGGCGGCGAAGGCGGGATACGCCCACAAAGTAACACCTGTAACAATCGCCAAGAGTTCTTTCTTGAAATGGTCCATGATGCTCACCTTTGGCGGGAACAAAAGCTTACACTGAAAGTGTTTATTCGTCATGCCCGCGCGCGTTGCGGGACACGGCCCGTAGCCCGCATGGAGCGAAGCGCAATGCGGGGCGGTAGTCCCGGGTTTCGCTGCGCTCCATCCGGGCTACACGGCCTCAAATCACCGCATCCGATCGCACCACCGCCATGACCTCGAACTGATCCTTGTCGTCGTCGCTCTTGGCATAGGCGTTCAGCGCCTCGCGCGCCTTGGCGATCGCCTCCTCCGGCGTCCAGCAGCCTTCCACCAGCATGCTGTCATCATCGCCATCGTCGAGATAGCGGATGAAGACTTCCCAGGCATGGCCGGGCGGTTTTTTGGGGCGGGAGGGCATGGAGCAATTCGCAGTCCGTAGGGCGCGTTAGGCTTGTCCCCGCGAAAGCGGCGACGAAGGCGTAACGCGCCGTGTCGCAAAATGGAATGGCGGATAGCGCTGCGCTAACCCGCCCTACGGGCTACGCGCCTTTGCCCCCTACGCTCGTTCGCTTACCGAAGATACTCGGGGCTCAGGAACCTTCAATAACCGAGCGATCTCAATCAACCTAGTATCTACCGAGCTATCTCGCGCTTTCGCCGTTTCCTTTCGAATATCCGCCGTGACCGTTGCAGTCAGCACAATCGCGTTCTGCACATCGCCTCTATTAGGCAGACCTAGAAACGACAACGCAGCAAAATAATCGTAAAATGGAATCTGCGCGATACAGGCGAGAAGTGACGGGCCAATTAAGCCGAGATTATAATCATCGTCCTGAACTGTCTTGGCCCTATCGAGTCCTGGAATTCCATAATAAAGCAAAAGGAACGAGAGGTCGCCGCGCTCTCGGTTAAAGTTTTGTAACGGCTCGAAAAAAAACCTGAGAAGCGCTTGCGATATTACAAAGACAAGTACCGCCGATAAGACCGTCAGAAAAACCTGCATAGCCACCCACCCCCCTCACATCCTAAACACCCCGAACCTTGTCTCCGGCACCGGCGCGTTGAGCGCCGCGCTGAAAGCCAAGGCCAGCACGCGGCGGGTCTCGCTCGGCACGATGATGCCGTCGTCCCACAGCCGCGCCGTGGCGTAATAGGGATTGCCCTCTTCCTCGTATTGCTCGCGGATCGGCGTCTTGAATTCCTCTTCCTCGATCTCGCTCCATTTGCCGCCGCCGGCTTCGATATTGTCGCGCTTGACGGTAGCGAGCACGGAGGCCGCCTGCTCGCCACCCATCACCGAGATGCGCGCATTCGGCCAGGTGAACAGGAAGCGCGGCGAATAGGCGCGGCCGCACATACCGTAATTGCCGGCGCCGTAGGAGCCGCCGACGATGACGGTGATCTTCGGCACCTGCGCGCAGGCGACCGCGGTGACCAGCTTGGCGCCGTCCTTGGCGATGCCGCCGGCCTCGTAATCGCGGCCGACCATGAAGCCGACGATGTTCTGCAGGAACAGCAGCGGAATGCGGCGCTGGCAGCACAGCTCGATGAAGTGCGCACCCTTGAGCGCGCTCTCCGAAAACAGGATGCCGTTATTGCCGAGGATGCCGACCGGCATGCCGTGGATGCGCGCGAAGCCGCAGACGAGCGTCGTGCCGTAAAGTTGCTTGAACTCGTCGAACTCGGAGCCATCGACCAGCCGCGCGATGACTTCGCGAATGTCGTACTGCTTCTTGAGGTCGACCGGCACCAGGCCGTCGAGTTCGGCGGCGTCAAAGAGCGGATCGCGCGGCGTCTCGAGCGCGATGTCGGGCGACTTGCGGCTGTTGAGATTGGCGACGATGCGCCGCGCCAGCGACAGCGCATGATGATCGTCCTGCGCCAGATGATCGGCGACGCCGGACTTGCGCGCATGCAGGTCGCCGCCGCCCAAATCCTCCGCGCTCACCACCTCGCCGGTCGCCGCCTTCACCAGCGGCGGGCCGCCGAGGAAGATGGTGCCTTGATTTTTGACGATGATGGTCTCATCCGACATCGCCGGCACATAGGCGCCGCCCGCGGTGCAGGACCCCATCACGACTGCAATTTGAGGAATGCGCAACGACGAGAGCGTCGCCTGATTGTAGAAGATGCGGCCGAAATGCTCGCGATCGGGAAACACCTCGGTCTGGTGCGGCAGGTTGGCGCCGCCACTGTCGACGAGGTAGACGCAAGGCAGCCGGTTCTCGCGCGCGATTTCCTGAGCGCGCAGATGCTTCTTCACCGTCATCGGATAATAAGTGCCGCCCTTGATGGTGCTATCGTTGCACACCACCATGCATTCGCGGCCCTCGATGCGGCCGATGCCGGCGATCATGCCGGCGCCGTGGATGGCGTCGTCATACATGCCGAAGGCGGCGAGCGCGCCGATCTCCAGAAACGGCGAACCGGGGTCGATGAGGTTCATGACGCGGTCGCGGGGCAGCAATTTGCCGCGCCCGACATGGCGCGCCCGCGCCTTCTCGTTGCCGCCGAGCGCGGCCTCGGCGCGCCGGGCGCGCAGTTCCTCGATCAGCGCCCGCATGCGGCCGGAATTACCGGCAAATTCCGCTGATGCGCGATCGATCGTCGATGTCAGGACCGTCAAAGTCAGTGCCTCCCCGGCGGCGGAATCGCCGGCCGTCTTGTCTCACGGCGGCAAGGTGCCCCGGCCGGAACCGCAAGGCAATGGAGGCGGAACGGTGCGCGCGACACCGCGTTGACCGCGCTGGAATGCCTCGGGGGGTCAGCAGAGAGGAACTCGCATGACTCAAGCCCGACTTCTGACCACCGCGGCGCTGGCGCTCGTGATCGGCGCAGGTGCCACCTACGCCCAGACAAATCAGGCCTCGCCGGAACGCGCCCCCGCGGCGCAGCAGAGCGCGCCGCCCGCCAAGGTCGCGCCATCGATGAATGCCGGCGAAGGCAAGCGCGGCATGCCCGAAACCACCGGTCAAGGTTCGCCTCAGCGACTCAGCCCCGGCAGCGGCGAAAACACCAACATCAAGGACATGAAAGCCCAGCCGCCGCAGCGCAGCGGCGCGGCGCCGGAATCCGGGGTCAAGGATGACAAGGCCGGTATGAATGCCGGCAAGTCCGGTGCTGAGACCAAGTCCGGTGCGACGGCGCGCGATACGCAATCCTCGACGACCGGCCAGGGCTCGGCCGGCGCGCGCGCCAACCTGACCACCGAGCAGCGCACCAAGATCACGTCGGTGATCAAGCGGCAGAAGGTGGAACCGGTCAATCTCAACATCTCGATCAGCGTCGGCACGCGGGTGCCGGAGCATGTGCGCTATTACCCGCTGCCGGCCGAGGTGGTGACGATCTATCCGCAATGGCGCGGCTTCGACTACATCATCGTCGGCTCGACTATTGTCGTCATCGATCCGGGAACGCGCGAGATCGTTGCCGTGCTCGAAGCCTGATCTTCGGCAGTGCAAACAACAGCGGCGCGGAACCCGACATTCCGCGCCGCGACTCTTCGTCTACACGCGAAAATCGCGCGGGTTCCGGGAACATGAAACTCGCACCGCTCGTTGTCCCCGCGTGTTCGGAAGCGAACCGCAACAAATTCAAATAGCAAGGAGGATGACGATGAAGACGCTCACCACGATGACGGCTGTTGCCGCGCTGATCGCGGGCCTATCGGTTGCCGGTGCCCAGACCAACGACGGCAAGTCCACCAATCCGTCCAGCATCAACGCCGCGCCGACCCAGGAAGGCAACACCGGCAAGAGCGGCATGCAGCCGAAGGCGACCAAGGACATGCCAGGCGCGTCCGGCTCGATGAAGGGCAAGCAGGGCCAGCAGGCTGAGACGACCAATCCGGCCAATCCCAACGCCGCCCCGACCCAGGAAGGCAACGCTGGCAAGAGCGGCATGCAGCCCAAGAGCACGGCCGATATGCCGTCCGGCACGGCGCCGCGCGCCACCACGGGCACTTCGGCGGAGCAACCGGCCGTGAAGCCGTCGTCGCCGTCGGCCAAGCCGCTCGATAACGCCGGCGGCACCGGCAAGTAACCAGCCAACAGGATCGGCCACTCACCCGGCCGTGGAATGCGAGGCCCGCGATGCACCGCGTCGCGGGCCTTTGCTTGTGCGTGGTTCCCACCGCAACCTGCGACCATCAATCGGCGGAACATGGCGCCGCGCTCGCGCGTTGTCCGCACGAGATCCCCGCATACGAATTTTCACAGCAACGAAACGAGGAGCATCCATGAACAAGGATCGTATTGAAGGCTCGTTCGACCAGGCTAAGGGTAAGGTGAAGGAAGCCGCCGGCAAGGTAACCGGCGACGCCAAGCTCGAAACCGAAGGCAAGGCCGATCAGGTCAAGGGCAAGGTCCAGAATGCCGTCGGCGGCGCCAAGGACAAGATGAAGGAAGCGCTCGACAACTAAGAGCGCCGACCTTCGAACGCTAAAGCCCGGTGCGAACGCACCGGGCTTTTATTTTGCGCATCGCTCATTGCGTTCACGCGTTGGGCCGCAAATCAGCAATCACCGGCAGATGATCGGACAGCGCCCGCGCGCTGCGATCGACAAAGCTGCGAACAAGCGCGGCGCGCGGCCGGCAGTAGATGCGATCGAGCCTGAGCAACGGGCATATGGACGGGAAGGTGCGGAACCGTGTGCGGCCGGCGAGAATGCGCGACAACATTCCGCGCACCGAGTTCGGCCAGAACCAGTCGTTGAAATCGCCGATCACCACCGCAGCATTCTCCCCTGCCGCGAGTTCGATCAGCATGCTGGCCTGGCTGCGGCGCTCATTGATGCTCAGGCCGAGATGGGTCGCGACCACGGTCAGCGGCCCGAGCGGCGTCTCCACCTCGGCGCGGATGGCGCGGCGCGGCTCGCGTTCGCCAAACGAGATGTCATGGATCTCATGTCCGCGCAGCGGAAAGCGCGAGATCAGCATCTGCCCGTAATCGCCGTCGGTGCTGGTCAGCGACTTGGCGCCGATGCCATACAGCCCGACCGCGCCGGTGAGATACTCGAACGGATTGGCGGCGTCGGCAAGCGCGCGGCGGGAATCGACTTCCTGAAGCGCCACGATGTCCGGGTCCCAGCGGCGAATGAGATCGGCAACCCGTACCAGGTCGAAACGCGGATTGCGCCCCAGCGTGCCGTGAATATTCCAGGTCATCACGCGGACGGTGCTTGCCCGCTCGGCCTCACTCCTCACCGGCCGGCGCTCCAGTAGCGCGACACAGCCGCCTGTACGCCGATCGACAGCGCCACCCAGGCGCCCACTGCCACCACGAGCGCCGCGATATCGAACGGCGTCGGCGACGTCAGGATGCGGGCGAACTGGTTGCCCACCGCCGAGATCATGATCATGCCGGGCAGCATGCCGATGACGGTACCCGCCATGTAATCGAACACCGGAATGGCGCTGGCGCCGGCGGCGAGATTGACCACCGTGAAGGGCGCGACCGGAACCAGACGGATAGCCGCAATGGACACCACCCCGCGCGCGGCGATCTTCTGGCGGATGCGGTTGAGCCGCGGCCCGAGCAAATCCTGCACCGTGCGTTTGCCGATGGCTGCGCCAATGGCATAGGTCGTCAGCGCGCTCGCCAGTGCGCCGATAAAGGCATAGGTGAAGCCGGTCCACGGACCGAAAGCCGCTGCCGTCGCCGCGATCAGCACCGTCACCGGGAACATCAGCGATCCGGCAATGACGAAGCTGCCGATGACGACGAAAGGCGCCCAATGGCTGCCGGCGATGTCGCTGAACGCTTCCTTGACCGACTTGGGATCGGCGAGCGGCACGAACTGCCACGCCATGGCGAGCCCCACGATCACGAGACCCGCGGCAACCACCTTGAGCACGGTCGAATAATGGCGGGCGGGCACGTATCCTCCGAACATGTTGCTGATGAATTCCTCGGCGCCGATCGGCTTTTCCGGATCGGCCACGCCCTGGATGAGCCCGAATGCCTCCGAGACCTTGGGATCGTCGACGATCGGCTGCAGGCTATGGCCGTTGCGGGCCAGCGCCCGGCCCGTCTTGACCAGAGAGCCGCCGTTTTGCGCGATGGCGTGCGCCACCTCTTCGGCCGTGGCACCGCAGTGATCGCCGATCAGCGTATTGCGCAGGCGGGCCACGGTCTCACGCTGCCCTTCCGTCTGCGCGACGACGACAAGATCGCATTCGGTGTCGGTGCCCATCGAGCGGTTATTGAGATTGGCAGAGCCGATGCGGATGATGCGGTCATCGACCGCCATCACCTTGGAATGCACCATGATATTGGCTGCGGCGCCCTTGGTCTCGACACGGGGGTAAAGCAGCGCCACGCGTTCCTCGGGGAACTCGCTCAACACCTCGGCAAAACGGGCGCGGCCGGCGCGCATACTCTGCGCTTCGAGCCACGACACATGGGTTTGCGGCGAGACGATCAGCGCTTCGAGCTCAGGCTTCGCGCGCAAGCGGTCCGCGAGGCACTGAGCGAACGGTAAGGTCGTAAGGAACTGGTTTTCGATATAGATCGAACGCTCAGCGACATCGATCATGTCGAAGAACAGCTTCTCGACCTCGCGGGCTTCCGGCCGGCCATCGAAACGCGGCTCGGTGCGGGCAATGCCGACGTCCGTTTCGGTGAAGTCGGGCCTCACGCCGTCCGGCCACGGATCGCCGTCAACCTTGACCGCGGCGACATCCTCCAGCGCCGCGCAAGCCCAGCGGCTGCGCAGCAATTCGCTTAAGGCGCGCGCGGCATCGCCGTCGACGACCATCTGTACGTCGTGGAAAGGACCGTAGGGCTTGCCGGCTGGATCGACACGCAGGGGGTCGTCGGGTCTGTGGGCGCAGGTGTCCCAGCGGCGCACCGTGAGATCGAGGCCGCCGGAAAAAGCGACCTTGTCGTCGATGGCCACCAGTTTCTGATGCTGCGACGAGCCGATCGGCACGCAATCGTCAAGGCAAAAGCGGATATTGTGCGGCGTGTTCCATTGCAGTGTCGCGGTCGGAAACGGGTCGCGCTCGGTGGCATAGAGCACCGAGAAATCCCATAACAGCAGCCGTATCTCGAGCCGCGGCTTCTTTGCCACCAACGCTGCCAGAAACTCGGCGAAAGTCTCAGGATAGCCATCGTCGGCGCGGCCATCGGTCCCGACCAGCCGGGTCTGGCTGTGAATGTCCCAACCTGCGATCAGGATCGAGCGTTCGGCCTTGATCATGGCGCTACGCACCGCCGCGAAATAATTCGCGGCGTCGATCAGCATCGACGCGCGGCCAGCACGCGCGATGCGCCAGACGTTATAGCCAGGTTCAAGAAGCATGCGTCCAGTCCCATCGATGGAAGGAACCCGACGCGGATTCCCCTCCCCGATGGGCTTTCAACGCACAGATGGAACATTGGTTCTTTACCGAAACGGCGTCGAAACGGCCGGGTTTGCAGATTGACGGTAAACAACCTGTGGTATTACCATTGTCTGTCGGGCGACATCGGGGGGTAGAGCCATGGCAAAGAAAGCGAAGCGTAAAAGCGCGCCTAAAACGGTGGCCAAATCGAAGGCTCGCAACAAATCGAAGGCTCGCAAGAAGAGCGCCAGCAAGAAAACCAGCAAGAAAAAAGTCGGCGCCAAAAAGACAAAGGCCATCGTCCGGCGCAAACGAGGCGTCACGACGTTCGCTGCCACCGCGACGCTCGCTCTCACACTATCGGTCGATCAGAAGCTGCGGATTTGCGAGCAGACCCGCGCCTGTATTGCCAAATTGGTCAACGACCCGACCATCCTTTACAACACCAATCTTCGGACGCGCTTCAATTGGGATGACAACAACTTCATCCAGTTGGCCGACGATTTACCGCCTTGCTTCCTATCCGCAGGCATGAAAATTCCCAAAGCTCTTAGCCGCCCCGCGCTGAAGAAATGCGCCAAGGTTCAGGACGTCTGCTACGTCGTGGTCGCAGCTTACGAATAGCAATTCAAACAAGGCGATTAGGTCCGCAACGGTTGGGGGTTGTGTCATGCGTTTTTCGTGCACTGCAGTCGCGGTTCTTGTTCTTTGTCAGCCAGCGCTAGCCGTCACAGAGGCCGAAATCACACAACGCTGCAGCATCACCGACCCTGCGACAGGGAAGCAATACATACCGGAGAAGAACGAATGGGCGCTCGCCCGGCTGCTCTCGGACAGCGTTCTAGCGGAGAATACAAAGGGTTGCCGGCCGGAGATGACCGACAAAGAGCGGCTCGACTACAAAAACAAGCTTGAGTTCGAAGCGTCATTGAAGCTCAGGGACATTCAGAGGATCAAACAACAAACGAAGGGCCACACAACGACGCCCAATGTCGCGACCAACGACATCGACAGCGGCTTCGAGATCAAGACGCAAGACGGCACACCGCCGCTGATCGTGCGCGATGCCCGTTCCGTGCTATCGGTTCAACAACTACTGACAGCCAAGAAATCGGCCGATGGCGCGAGCTTCTCCTACACGCGCGATATCGAGAATGACAATCAGATAACGGCCCTCAGCGGCGCGGTCTACCTGTACAAGGACATTTTCCCCCAACCCAAGGACGCCGGCATAACCGGTCCATTCGATCGCGTGACATGGGCTCCCGGCATCGAATTCGACCAGCAGCGCAACCGCTCCAATCCAAACAAGAACGTGGACTACCTGTCGCCGCGCATGGTCGCCGAATTTGCCCTGCCCGGCGAAACAGTCCGGCAACTCTTCCGTATCGCCGGCTACTACAACACCGACTCGCGTGGCCAGACGAAAGTCTGGGGCGGTTCACTCGAATGGCAGCCGGTGTCCAACGTGCATCACATCAGCAGCGGTTTCCGCATTTCCCCGTCGCTGCCGCTCGGCTTTCGTTTCGACCCGATCGCACATTTCGAGGTCGAGAAGGTCGCGGCGGCCGGGCCCCTCACCAATATCAGCGACGGCGATCACTACTTCCGCGCAGGACCGATCCTGCAGGCGAGCTTCTGGTTCCTCGACGGACCGGAGCCGCTGCGACGCCTGACATTCGGCGGACAGTTCAGACAGCTTTGGGGCAACGCCGGCTCGGGCATGCAGAAGGACCTGCGATATTGGCAGGCCAACCTCGCCTACAATCTCGACGAGGCCGGGCACGCCGCCATCAAAGCGACCTATCGCCAGGGCGACCTGCCGGGCATCGGACAGGACGTGCGGGATTTCAAGACAGGCCTGTCGATCAAATACTGACGCGACCGCCCCGTTCGAGAACCGTCACCCGACTTTCACGCCGCGCACCAGCGGCCAATCGACTTCGTTGTTCTGCATGACCCAGGTTTCCTTCATGGCGGCGTCGTACCATTCGCGCCACGCTGTGGTCGCCATCACGGCGTCCATGTACTCTTTGGTTGCGGCAGAAACCGGCAGGCCGTAATTGTTAAAGCGTGCCACCACCGGCGCATACATCGCATCGGCATTACCGAAGCGCGCGCCGAACAGGAACGGACCGCCCTTGCCGTATTGCGCGCGGCACTCGGCCCAGACGGTCTCGATGCGCTTCATGTTCGCATAGACCTCATCCGGCATCGGCCGCGGCTTCGGCGGCAGCCAGAGATTCATCGTGCAGTGCTGGCGCAGTGCCTGGAAGCCGGAATGCATCTCGGCCGACACCGAGCGCGCCAGCGCGCGCGCCGCAGCGTCCTTCGGCCACAGTTCGGCATCCGGGAATTTTTCGTCCAGGTATTCAAGGATCGACAGCGAATCCCAAATCTTGAGATCGCCGTCATGCAAAATCGGCACCTTGCCGGCCGGCGAGTATTTCAAAATCTCCTCGGCGCTGCCCGGCACGTAAAGCGGGATGACGATTTCTTCGAAGGCGATGCCGGCCGCCTTCATCGCGATCCACGGCCGCAGCGACCAGGATGAATAGTTCTTGTTGCCGATCACCAGTTTAAGGGACATGAGGTCAGGGCTCGCTTTGTTGCGCGTTAAATGACGGCTTGTCGACGCGGTGGACCATCGGCCAATCGACTTCGTCCTCGGCAAAAAGCCAAGGCTCGGCAATGCCGGCTGCTTCCCATTCTTTCCACGCCGGCAGCGCCATCACCGCATCCATGTAAGCGCGGGTCCGCGGCGTGACATCGACCGCATAAGTGTGGAAGCGCGACACCACAGGCGCGTACATGGCGTCGGCATTGGTGTAGCGCGCGCCGAACAAAAACGGACCGCCCTGCCCGAAGCGTGCCCGGCAGTCGGCCCACAGGGCCTCAATGCGGCGGACATTGTCGACAACCGGCGGCGGTAGATCGCGCTTCATGACGCGGCGGGCGAAGTTGACCGGCAGGTGATTGCGCAATTCCTGGAAGCCGGCATGCATTTCGTTGGCGACGACACGGGCGTGGGCACGCGCCGCGGCGTCCTTCGGCCACAGCGCGAAATCGGGAAACTTCTCGGCAAGATATTCGAGGATGGCGAGCGATTCCCAGATCCGGATATCGCCATCGACCAGCACTGGCACCTTGCCCGTACCGGACACCGCTGGAACAATCGTCTTGAAGTCCTCGGTCTCGAACGGAATGAGCTCTTCATCGAAGTCAATGCCGGCCGCCTTCATGGCGATCCACGGCCGCAGCGACCAGCTCGAATAGTTCTTGTTGCCGATAATCAGCGTCAGCGCCATTTGCCCCTCGGATTCACAGTATGGTGCGGAAGCAGCGCCATCGCGGCAAATGAATTTTGGCGATGGCCGCCAGCAGCGCCGTTGATCGGTCCGCCCGCCTTTAATCCTTTGCTTCCGGCGCCTCGGTCGGGCCGCCCTGCTTCTTCCAGGCGCCGAAGCCGCCGCGGATATGGGCAACGGGTTTCAGACCCATACGGTGCGCGGTCTGCGCGGCCAGGGCCGAGCGCATGCCGCCGGCGCAGAAGAACACGAATTTCTTGTCCTGGCCGAACACCGGTTTGTAGTACGAGCCGTTGGGGTCGATCCAGAACTCGAGCATGCCGCGCGGACAGTGGAAGGCGCCTGGCATCTTGCCGTCGCGCTGCAGTTCGCGGATGTCACGGATATCGACGAAGACGACGTCGTCGCGGCCGGCAAGCTTGATCGCCTCGGCGGTGTCGAGAGTCTCGATCTCACGCTCGGCGGCCTCGCACAGCTCCTTGTAACCGATGGTGATATTCTGCGGCATCGTCCGGATTTCCCTGTTCGGCCGCTACGCCCGGCCCTTAGAATGGCGGTGTAACGGAACGGCGGCATCGCGACAAGCGTGCCGCCCGCGCCAAGGGGTCGGACCGCCATGCTGTCACTGAGCCTGCCGGATGCACTTGCGCTCGCCCTCTTCCTCGCCGCCTGGATCGGCTATTCGATCCTGATCGAGAAGACCGCGCATGGCGCGCGCAGTCTCAATTCATTGATGCATGTCTATCGCGACCAGTGGATGAAGGAATTGCTGGCGCGCGAGGTGCGCATCGTCGACTCTCAGGTCACCGCGGCGCTGCAGAACGGCACGGCGTTCTTCGCCTCCACCAGCCTGATCGCGATCGGCGGCGCGCTGACCTTGCTGCGCGCTTCCGATGAGATCGTGCATGTCATGGGCATGCTGCCCTTCGCCGTGCCGAACACGGCGGAGATGTGGCAGGCCAAGATCGTCGGACTGTCGGTGATCTTCGTCTATGCCTTCTTCAAATTCGCCTGGTCGTACCGGCTATTCAACTACCTCGCCATCATGGTCGGCGCGGCGCCGCCGCACACGCAGAAAGACAGCGAGGCGGCGCGCATCTTCGCGCATCGCGGCGCGCGGCTGTGCGAGGACGCCGGGAAGCAGTTCAACCGCGGCCAGCGCGCTTTCTTCTTCGCGCTGGGCTATCTTGGCTGGTTTCTCGGCCCGATCGAACTGGCGCTCACCACCATCGGCGTGGTGATCGTGATGTGGCGCCGGCAATTTGCCTCCATCTCGCGCCTCGCCTTCGAGGCGGACGGCGGCAAACCGGACTGATCAGCCGGTGCACCTCAGAGGGCGTGGTCGGGGCTAGGACATGCCCATCAACAGCGCAACCGCCGCGACGATGGTAATGCCCAAAGTGGCGGCCACCGCGGTGATGATCTTCTCGCCCCAATGGGCGCTCAGGCCGAGGTCGTCATAGAAATCCGCCGCGTCGCTGTCGGACGCGCGCATCGACGGTGAAAGAATGCCAGACGCTTTCTTGGCAGCCATTGCGATCCCCCTCTGTTGAAGGCATCACGCGGAAGAAACACGCGGATGGTGCTCGAGAACGCTCAACGCGCACTCGGGCGCACGAATCGCCCAGTGAAGGAAATGTTACCGGCGGGTTGCAGCGATCACAATCTTCGCGACGCGCGACGCCTGTTTCAGGGTGCCGGCAGCAAGGCCGAACTGCGGCCCGTCACCCAATAGGCGATGAGGCCGACCCATTCATTCGCCGCGCGATCGAAGCGCGCGAGATTATTGCCGACGGTGAAACCGGGCCGCAGCCGCAGATGCCGCTCGACCTGGAATGCGACCGGGTAGGCTTCGACCGGAAACCCGGCCGCACGGAAGGCGCCGACCGCGCGCGGCATATGCTGCGCCGAGGTCACCAGCAGCCAGCGCTCGCCCGGCTTTGGCTGCGCGATCTCCCTCGAGAACACGGCGTTCTCGGCGGTATTGCGCGAGCGCGTTTCCAGTTCGACGCGCGCGCGCGCCAGGCCGAAATCGTCGAGCAAGGGACCGACAAAGTCCGTCTCGGGACGCTTGTTGCCGAACAGGCTGGCATCGCCGCCGGAATAGATAATGCGTGCCTTGGGAAAGGCGCGCGCCAGATGCGCCAGCGCAATGACACGGCCGGCATCGCCATTGACGGAGACCAGGCCGGTCTGCCGCGACAGTAATGGCGAGATCACACCACCTAGGACGACGATCCCGGTCGGTGCCCCACGCGACATGCCACCGTCCTGCTCCCAGGGCGGAAAGCGGCGCTCGAGCGCATGGGTCAGGTATGGCCCCAACGGCAACAGACCGGCAATGAACAGCAGGACGACGCTGGTCACGACGAGCCGGGTACCACCGCGTCGCCAACCCATCAGCATCAGCGCCAGCCCGGCGATCCCGATCAGCAGGATCAGGTTCGACGGCTGCAGCAGAACCGTGACGGTTTTTGAAAGGATGAAGAACATGACGGCCGGCGGGTACCCTTTCCGGCCGTTACCGTATCACACCGGGCACGCGCCGCGCCTTGGTGCACATCGTCGCGTCCCGAGCGCCCTTCTTACCGGGACTTCTTCCAATCCTCGTAGCGCTTTTTGTTCTCTTCGTTCGGCGGATAGAGGCCGGGCAGCTTCTCGCCTTTCTCCACTTCCTGCACGAGCCAGCTTTCCATCAGCTCGTGCTCGGCGCCTTCATGCGCGACGAATTCGACCAGGTCCCGCGGGACCACCACCGCGCCGTCGTCATCGGCGACAATGATGTCGTCCGGGAAGATCGCCGCGCCGCCGCAGCCGATCGGCTCGTTCCAGCCGACGAAGGTCAACTGGTTGACGGAAGCCGGCGCCGCGACGCCCTGACACCACACCGGCAAGCCGGTGCCGAGCACGCCGTGCCGGTCGCGCATGACGCCGTCGGTGATGAGCGCCGCGACCTTGCGCTTGACCATGCGCATGCAGAGGATGTCGCCAAAGATGCCGGCGCCGGTCACACCCATGGCGTCGGCGATGCAAATGCAGCCTTCCGGCATGGCCTCGATGGCCGAGCGCGTCGAGATCGGGTTGAGCCAACTCGCCGGCGTAGCGAGATCCTCGCGCACCGGCACGAAGCGCAAGGTGAAGGCCGGGCCGACGATGCGCTTGCCGGTATGGCCGAACGGCATCGCGCCCTTCATCCAGGCATGGCGAATGCCCTTCTTCAGCAGCATCGTTGTGACGGTGCCGGTCGTGACCGTGCGCAGCAAATCGAGGGTCGCCGCGCTCACCGTTGCGGTCGCGGGCGATGTCATGGTCATGGGCTGCACGGGCGTGGTCATGGATATCTCGCTAAAGTTTCAAACGGAGGCGAGGCCAAGCCGCGCGTCACGGCGGCGAAGATAGGCCACCAACGGGATCGCGAACAGCACCATCCAGCTCTTGCCGACCACCTGCCCCGCCAGGAATTCCAGCGAGCCGAAGGCCAGCCAGAGGAATACGATGGAGTCGATCACCAGTCCGACCAGGCCGGAGGCAACCACGGCCATCACCAGCCGGCGACGCGCCAGCGGCGTATAGACGGCGAAATCGGCCAGCTCGGACAGCAGGAAGGCGGCGGTCGAAGCCACCACCAGCGCCGGCGGCGCGATCGCCGCCGAAATCCCTGCCCCGGCAATGATCGCGCCGATACCGAATTCGACGCCAAGGCGGCGCTGCACCAGATCGCGCAGCACCAGCGCCGCGCCGATCATCAGCACGCCTGAGGGCGCCATGAGATTCGGCGCCACCGGGATCAGGCACGGGCTGTTGGCGGGGCATACCGTGCCGACGTTTCCGATCATCCAGTTGGCGGCCGGAATCGTGAGACAGAACAGCACGAGGAAGATCGCGCCTTCGACGTTCTTGCGTATTTCGATGGTCATTGCGAGGACTGTTTCAATTCGGATTATCGGCGAGGAATTTATCGTAGCCCTGCCGGCGCAGGTCGCAGGCCGGGCACGTGCCGCAGCCATACCCCCAAGCGTGGCGGTGCGAGCGGTCGCCCAAGTAGCAGGTGTGGGTATGTTCGACAATAAGGTCGAGGAATGCCCGCCCCGCGATATCGCGGGCCAAATTGCGGGCCATGGCGAAAGTTCCTGCCTTATCGACCCACATCAGCGGGGTATGGATGGTCACTTTCCGGTCGAGCCCGAGGCTGAGCGCGACCTGCATGGCCTTGATCGTGTCATCCCGGCAATCGGGATAGCCCGAATAATCGGTCTCGCACATGCCGGCGACGATGTGACGGGCGCCGCGCCGGTAGGCAAGCGCAGCGGCGAAGGTGAGGAAGATCAGATTGCGCGCTGGCACGAAGGTGTTGGGCAGCCCGCTGTCGGCAAAGGCGATGGCGGTCTCGCGGGTCAGCGCAGTATCGGAGATCGCCGCCAGCGCGTCGAGCGTCACCATATGGTCCTCGCCCAGCCGCTGCTGCCATTCGGGCTTGAGCGCGGCGATCAGTTCGCGCAGCCGCGGCCGCACCTCCAGTTCGACGGCATGACGCTGGCCGTAACGAAAGCCGACAGTCTCGACCCGCGCGAAGCGATCGAGCGCCCAGCCGAGGCATGTCGTCGAATCCTGCCCGCCCGAGAACAGGACGAGCGCGGCATCATTGGCGATGGTCATAAGCTAGATTCCTCAGACGTCATCGCCCGCGAAGGCGGGCGATCCAGCGCTTGAAAACCAAGGGCTGGATGGTCCGCGTGCGCGGACCATGACAGCAATACGCATAATTGCGCCTTCTCACATTCGCACAGCCGGTTCAATCCCACTCCGGCGACCAGGCGAGGTTGACGATCCGCTTCTGCGTCACCGACAGCGCCGCGATCTCGGCCATTTCGGCCGGCGACAGCGCAAAGTCGAAAATGGCGAAGTTCTCTTCAAGCCTTTCGCGCTTGCTGGTCCGCGGGATGACGACGATGCCCTGCTGGATCAACCAGCGCAGTGACACCTGCGCCGCCGACTTGCCGTGCGCGCGCCCGACGCGCTCAAGCACTGCATGGCCGGACGCCGAGCCGCGCGCAATCGGGCTGTAGGCGACCACCGCCATGCTGTGCGAACGGGTGGCGGCCACGACCTTGGTCTGGTCGAGGAAGGGATGATACTCGATCTGATTGCACACCAGCGGCTCGTCGGTCGCCTTCACGGCTTCGTCCAGCAGCTTCACGGTGAAGTTGGATACGCCGAGTTGCTTCACGTAACCCGCCTGTTTCATCTTCGCCATCGCACCGAGGGTCTCGGCCAGCGGAACGCGATCGTTCGGCCAGTGAATGATGAGAAGATCGATCTCGTCGATATGCAGCTTGCGCAGGCTTTCCTTCACCGAGCGCTCGACATCCTGCGGCGCCATGCTGGTATGCGCGACCTTGGTCGTCACCATCACCTCTGAGCGCTTGCCCGATTTGCGCACGCCCTCCCCAACTTCGGCCTCGTTGGCGTACATCTGCGCCGTGTCGATGTGGCGATAGCCGAGGTGGATCGCCTGCTCGACGAGGCGCGCGCATTCGCGGCCGCGCAGTTCCCAGGTGCCCAGTCCAATGATCGGGATCTTGAAGCCTTTGGCTTCAACGGCTTGCATCGCGACCTCCCCTCATGCGACCCGTACAGGCCTGCCCTTGGTTTCCTCTCGAGGCGCCGGATCGGGCCGCGAGAATGACTCCCCGGTAAGAACCTGCCAACCGCCCATGCGCCAGGACAAACCATCGCGGATGTTGCTCAGATTTAATATTGGCCCTCCGGGCGAACATCACCCGTCCTGTCAGTCAGTTGGCTCCAGGACGGCCTGATTAGAACATTTCCAAACAAATTTAAGGACTTGCGCCGCATCGTGATCGTGATTTGGTGGTGCGACAATCTGTACAGCCGGGGACCTCATGCGCCGCCTCTTCGCCTCTGCCGCTATTGCCGCCGCCCTCGCAATTGCACCGCTCACCGCCAAGGCCGTCGACGACTTCACGCTGACCATCAAGGACCACAAGTTCTCGCCCGCCGAACTCAAGGTTCCGGCGAACAAGCGCGTCACCATCACAGTCGTCAACGCCGACCCCACCCCTGAAGAATTCGAGAGCGACGAGCTCAAGGTCGAGAAGATCATAGCCGGGAATTCGAAAGCCATCGTGCGCGTCGGACCGCTCAAGCCGGGCCGCTACGGCTTCTTCGGCGAGTTTCACGAAGACACCGCCAAGGGCGTCGTGATCGCCGAATAATCGAGATTGAAGAAAGCTTCCCCATGCTTGGCGCCCTGGTCATCGTCTTTCGCGAAGTTCTCGAAGCCGGTCTCATCATCGGCATCGTCATGGCGGCAACGCGTGGCGTCACTGGGCGCGGCCGATGGGTCACGATTGGCGTCGTTGCCGGCATTCTCGGCGCGGCCATCGTTGCCGCCTTTGCCGGTGTCATCGCCGACGCGTTCGAAGGTATCGGTCAGGAGCTGTTCAACGCGCTGGTGCTCGGCGCCGCCGTGATCATGCTGATGTGGCACAACGCCTGGATGGCGAGACACGGCCGCGAGATCGCGATGGAGATGCGTCAGGTCGGTAGCGCTGTGAGCGAAGGATCCAAATCGCTGGCCGCGCTCGCCGTGGTCGTCGGTCTTGCCGTGTTGCGCGAGGGCTCGGAAGTGGTGCTGTTTCTCTATGGCATCTTCGCCCAGGGCACGTCGGCTCTGTCGCTGCTCACCGGCGGTGCGCTCGGCATCCTCGCCGGCGCGGCGTTCACGGGACTCACTTATGCGGGGCTGCTTGCCATTCCGCAGCGCTACATCTTCGCGGTGACGAGCTGGCTGATCGCCCTGCTTGCCGCCGGCATGGCAGCGCAGTCGGCGCAGTTCCTCTACGCCGCCGGCATCATCAACCGGCTCGGCGAGACGATGTGGGATACGTCGTGGCTGCTCACGGAAAAGAGCCTGTTCGGCCAGCTCATGCACACTTTGGTCGGCTACGTGTCGCGGCCGACCGAACTGCAGCTCGTCGTTTATATCGCTGCGCTGTTCGCGATGTTCCTGCTGATGCGGATCGCGCGCTACCGGCCGGCGGCGCGGCCGATCGAAGCCTAACGCCGGCCGCCAAGCGCGGCGAAGGCGGCATCCGGCGAGCGGTCGATCACCTTGAGCAGCGCGCGAGCCGGACCGCGCGGATTACGCTTGCCCTGCTCCCAGTTGCGCACCGTTTCGATCGGCACTTCGATTTTCTCGGCGAAGGCTGCCTGGGTCAGGCCGCAGCGCGCCCGCACCTGGCGGACGAAAGCCGCCGGATCGCGATGCTCGACCGCGATTTCACTGCCGTCCGGGGCAATTTCGACGATGCGCCCATCCGCCTTCAAGCGTACCCGCATCATGGCTTCGGTTCCCATTGGTTAGGTCGTCCAATGGGCTAGGCGATTCGGCCGAAGCAAAAGTTAATGATACGCGCCCCTTTTTCTTTTGCGCATGATCTTGTCCGAAAACCGGTTTCCACCCCCGATCAAGTCGGGGGCAGGCTTTTTCGGGATCACGCGCGTTACTGCGGCTTCTTGACCGCCATCAGCAGGTTGGATTCGCCGGTGCGCCAGCGATAGCCGAGCCCGAAGTCGATCTTGGCAGCCTTGCCGAACACCTCGCGGGCAAGCTTGCTCTGCCGGCCTTCCGGGAAGAGGTCCAGCGGCTCGTGATACTTGCCGAAGGGATAGAGGTCCCAGACATTCCGGTCGAAGTAGCGCAGCGGAATGCCGCTATCGTCCTGGACGATGGTTTTCGTCTGCGCCAGCACGAAAGAGCGGATCTGCGAGAAGTTGTCGGTGTGCATCAGATACGAAGCGCTTTTGTGGAACGCATCGGCGGGCCCAAGCTTGCCGGCGAATTTGAGGAAGCCGCCGCGCTTGACGCCGCCATTGGAAAGATCGGTGGTCAGGTAATAGAGCGTGCGCGCGCGGCCATCCAGACCGGCGAAAGTGATCTTCACGCCGCGCGCCGAGGTCTTGCCCTTCTTGTCGTCCGGCTTCACCTCGCCCTCGTCGTCGACCATCACGAGGCTGGCATCACGAACGTCCATGCCCGAGCGGGCCAGGAAGACGTAGAGGATCGGAATGGTGCCGCGCAGGTTCGAGCCGCCGAGGGTCTCCTGCATCTCCTTGGTGATGAAGAAGCTGACCGCGAGCAGCGTGCGCATCGCATTCTGCAGATTGCCGAGCCCTGGCACCTCGCCGCGCCGCTGCATTTTCATGAGGTCGGGAATATCGCCGGACGGTTCGAGGCCGACCAGCAGATAAGTCGACGCGTCGGGATAGAATGCATTGGCGAACAGGAAGTCCGGCCCGCCGAACATATAGAGCAGCGTCGACTGTGGCGACTTGACGTTGTCGCGCGACCACGCCCGCACTTTCGTCAGCGTGCTCTTTTCGATGCTGGCGAAGGCCGCGTCCATCGTCTTGGCATGGCTGCGCCAATGCGCGCTCTTGGTCAGCGTTTCGAGCGGCGAGCCGACCGACGGCGGCAGGCCGGCGAGGAAGCGCGCGGTGTCGGCCGCCGTGGCCTCGAGGCTGCGCGCAGGCGTGACGACAAGACCGAGCCAGCTCAAAGCGAGCGCGGCGACAAGAGCGATGCGATTCATTTAATGACCGTGGCCTTCTCCGCGGCCGGCACGGCCGCGTGGTTCTGTGCGATGGAGTAGATGACGAGACCCGCCAGCATCAACGCGACGCCGGCCAAAGCCTGGGCCGGACGGCTGACCATGAGGTAGTAGAGCATGAATCCAGTGACGGCGAGGAAGATCAGCGGCGTCACCGGATAACCCCAGGTCCGATAAGGCCGCGGATGGTCGGGCTTTGTGAAGCGCAGCACCATCACGCCGAGCACGGCGCAGAACGAGCACAAGGTCAGGCTGAACTGGATAAAGTCCAGCACCGCCTCGAAGCTCTGCGTCAGCAACAGCAGGCTCGCCACCACGAGTTGGAAGCCGATGGCGAAAGACGGCACGCCGAAGCGGGAACGCCAGGCGAAAAGGCGCAGCAGCCGGAAATCCTCGCCCATGACCATGGTGACGCGCGGCCCGATCCACATCATCGCGCTGATCGACGAAATGAGCCCGATGCAGATCAGCGCGCCAACCAGATTGCCCCCGAACGCGCCGAAGACATGCTCGCCGACAATGGTCGCGACCTGTATCTGACCGGCGAATTTCGCAACCGGCGTGGTGTAGAGAAACACCGCGTTGAGCGCGACATAGAGCACCAGCACGACGAGGACGCCGGCGAACAACGCGAACGGCAAGGTACGGTGCGGATCGCGGATTTCGCCGATGATGTAGGTCGAGGCATTCCAGCCCGAATAGGCATACATCACGAAAGCAAGATTGATGGCGAAAGCCGCGGTGAATATCTGCCCGAGGTCGCCGGCTGCCGGCGCGAACGAGATCGGCTGCGGCTCGCTATAGGCAAGCCCGGCGACGATGAAAGCGACGATCAGCAACAGCTTGATCACCGTCGAGACATTATGGAAGGCGGCGCCGGTGCGCAGACCGGTCAGATGAAAGGCCGTCGCGATCCAGATGACACCGAGGCCGAGCACCAAAGGCGACACGCCGGGCAGCAAAGGTCGCGCATATTCGCCGAAGGCCATGGCCGCGAGCGCGACCGGCGCGGCGAAGCCGACCGTCGCCGACAGCCAGCCGGCCATGAATCCGACCGCCGGGTGATAGGTCCGGTGCAGGAAGTTGTATTCGCCGCTCGAGCGCGGAAACATCCCGGAGAGTTCGGCGTAACAGGCGGCGCCGCACAGCGCGACAATGCCGCCGACCACCCAGAGCAGGATCAGCGAGAAGCCGGAGCTGAGCGTCTGGACCTGGAAGCCAAGACTCGTAAAAACGCCGACGCCGACCATGTCGGCAATAACCAGCGCCGTCGCCGCGAACATCGTGATACCCGATGCTCCGGCCGCCTCCCCCTTTGCTCCCGCCACGAAACGCCCCCGCGCCGCTCGAGTCGTTAATTCTTTATTGATCATATTGATATGACCTCACGGACGGCAACACCCAAGATGGGACGCTGCCGGAGTGGATGCCGCCGCAATGTCATCCCAAAGGCGTTTTACGTATACAGCGCCGTTGCCGTCCCGAATGGGCACAGCCGCGGGAGCAACCGGCAGGCGATACCGGAGACGATCCGACCTTGCGTGACCACCGCGCAGGCCCAGACGCGCGAACGACACGGCGCCGCCGCGGCTGGATGCTGCTGGTGCTGACGGCCGGCCTGTTCGCGGGCGGCACCGCCTATTCACAGACCAATAGCGATGTTTTTGCGGCGCGCTGGCCGGCCAATGATGTAACGGGCACTGTTGGCGTCAAAACCGTCCCGCTGCCCGCTCCGCGCCCGCAACCCCGCATGGAACGCCAAGCTGCGATCACACCGCCGGCGCACAATCCGACCCGGGCAGCGCCGCGCACCGCGCTGGTCAAATTCGCCTCCGCGCCCTTCCCCTATAACGGCACCGTACCGGCGACCGGTGAGCCGTTCCTCAACGTCACCGAGAACGGCCGCAAGGGACACCGCACCTGGCGCGGCGGCGTGCTGTGGGAAAACACCACCTTCGGCGACAACCGTGTGCTGCTGCACATTCCGCGCGGCTTCGACGTGACGCGTCCAGCCGTCATGGTGGTGTTCTTCCATGGCCACGGCGCCGAGCTGACGCGCGACGTGCTCAACCGCCAGAACGTGCCGGAACAGATCACCGCCTCAGGCATGAACGCCGTGCTGGTTGCGCCGCAATTCGCCGTCGATGCCGCCGACTCCAGCGCCGGCCGCTTCTGGGAGCCCGGGGGCTTCAAGCGGTTCGTCAAGGAAGCTGGCGAGAAGCTCGCCGCCCTCGACAACAACCCGGCCGCAGCCCTGCGCTTCGGCAGTCTGCCGGTGATCATCGTCGCCTATAGCGGCGGCTATTCGCCGGCCGCCTACGCCATTCGCCAGGGCGGGCTCGGCAAGAAGCTCAAGGGCCTTGTCCTGATGGACGGCCTCTATGGCGAGATGGACGACTTCATCCACTTCATCAGAAATTCGAAATCGTCGTTCTTCATTTCATCCTACACGTCGTCGACGCGACGGCAGAACATGGCGCTAGCCGAGCGGCTTAAGGCGCAGCACATCGCCTATGACACCTCGATCCGCAAGAATTTGTGGCGGCGCGGCGGCGTGGCGCTCATCGAAACCGAAAACACCGTGCGCCACCGCGACTTCGTCACCGAAGCCTGGACCGGCAATCCGATCGCCGACATCCTCGACAAGCTGGATTGAGCGGGCGCTTTACCGCGTCTTCTCGAAAATCTCGCGCCCGATCAGCATGCGGCGGATTTCGCTCGTCCCCGCCCCGATCTCGTAGAGCTTGGCGTCACGCAGCAGGCGTCCGGTCGAGAAATCGTTGATGTAGCCATTGCCGCCGAGGCACTGGATCGCCTCCAGCGCCATCCAGGTCGCCTTCTCCGCCGCATAGAGGATCGCGCCAGCGGCGTCTTCGCGCGTGGTGCGGCCGTCGTCGCAGGCTTTCGCCACCGCGTAGACATAGGCCTTCGCGGAATTCATCGTCACATACATGTCGGCGAGCTTGGCCTGGATGAGCTGAAAGCGGCCGATGGCCTGGCCGAACTGATGGCGGTCGTGGACGTATGGGATCACCACGTCCATGCAGGCCTGCATGATGCCGAGCGGTCCCGCAGCCAGCACCACGCGCTCATAGTCGAGGCCTGACATCAACACGTTCACGCCGTTGCCCTCGACGCCGAGCACGTTCTCTTCCGGCACCTCGCAATCGGTGAACACCAGCTCCGAGGTGTCGGAGCCGCGCATGCCGAGCTTGTCGAGTTTCTGCGCCGGCGCAAAACCCTTGAACCCCTTCTCGACAATGAATGCGGTGATGCCGCGCGAACCGGCGGTGCGATCGGTCTTGGCATAGATCACCAAAGTGTCAGCGACCGGCCCATTGGTGATCCACATCTTCGAGCCGTTGAGCACGTAGCGATCGCCGACCTTGTCAGCGCGCGTTTTCATCGACACGACGTCGGAGCCCGCCCCCGGTTCCGACATCGCCAGCGCGCCGACGTGTTCGCCGGATACAAGTTTGGGCAGATATTTCTTCTTCTGCGCGTCGGTGCCGTTGCGGCTGATCTGGTTGACGCAGAGATTGGAATGCGCGCCGTAGGACAGACCGACCGCCGCGGACGCCCGCGACACCTCCTCCATGGCCACGCAATGCGCCAGATAACCGAGGCTGGATCCGCCATATTCCTCGCTGACGGTTATGCCGTGCAGACCGAGCGCGCCCATCTCGGGCCACAGCTCGCGCGGAAAGGTATTGGTGCGGTCGATCTCGTCGGCACGGGGCGCGATGCGGTCGCGGGCGAAATCGCCGACCGACTGGCGCAACATGTCGACGTCGTCGCCGAGCCCGAAATCGAAGCCCGACCAGGCATTGGGGATCATGGAAGTGTCTCCGGCACAGGTTGGAACGGCAACTCTAGCCGCAATCGCCGCGTCCGCGAAACGGCGATACGCCGAAAGTTTATCGTGTCGCTTGTGCCGGCCGCAAACCGGTATCCGCTTCGTCCGGGAAGGTGCGAGTGGAAGAAAGTTACGCCGTCAGCGCCTGATCCGGGTCCGGCAGCGTTTTTCCACCATTGTGCTTCTGCTGCTTCAGCAGCCGGTCGATCGCAACCGCCGGCGCAGGCTTGGCAAACAGGAAGCCCTGCATCTCGTCGCAGCCGGCAAGCCGCAGCAGAACCCGCTGTTGCTCGGTTTCAACGCCCTCGACCAGGATCGACAGGCCAAGCGCCCGCCCGAGCGCGACGATGGCCTGGATGATAACGCCGCCATTGGCGGACGAGCCCAGCGCGGTGACGAAGCTGCGGTCGATCTTGAGCTTGTCGAGCGGAAAGCGCTGCAGATAACTCAGGTTCGAATAGCCGGAGCCGAAATCGTCGAGCGCCACCCGTACGCCGAGCGCATGCAAATCCTCGATGCGGCGAACCATCTCTTCCGGGTTGTCGATCAGAACGCCTTCGGTGATCTCCAGCATCAGCCGCGACGGCGGCACGCCGCTCTCGGTCAATGCCGAACGCACGGTTTCGACGATCGAGCCGTCCCGCACTTGCAACGGTGACAGATTGACGGCGACGTACAGGTCCGGCCAGCGCTTGGCCTCCTGCAAGGCGCGGCGCAGCACGAAAGCGCCGATGACATCCATCAAACCCATCTGCTCGGCGATCGGAATGAACACTGCCGGGCCGATCGCCCCACGCTGCGGATGCGTCCAGCGCAGCAAGGCCTCGACGCCGACGATGCGGCCGCCATGCGCGGCAATGATCGGCTGGTAGTGCAGTTCGAGTTCATGGGCACTGACGGCGCGCGGCAATTCGCGCTGGATAAACTTCTGGTCCGCCGAGACGGTATCGAGCGGCGCTTCGAAAGCGACCCAGGCGCCCGGCCCTTTCTGCGCGGCAGCGCGCAGCGCAAGTTCGGCGCGGCGGGTCAGTTCGCCGCGAGTAGCAGCATGGTGCGGCGCCTTCGCAAAGCCGGCGTGAGCGCTGACGCGCACCACGGTGTCGAACCAGTGGGGCCGCGCGATATTCTCGATTACCGCTGCGACGATCTTGCCGATGTCTGTATCGTTCGGCGTCGTGAGCAACATCGCGAATTCATCGCTGCCGATGCGCGCGCACACCGCCCCTTCGGGCGCCGCTTCGCGAATACGGCCGGCCAATGCGATAATCAGTTCGTCGCTGCCAAGCACACCGAAATTCGCGGCGACGTCCGCCATGCCGTCGATCTCGAACACGGCAAAGACCGTGGTTTCGTCATTCATCCGCTCAGCCAAAGCAAGGTCGAGCAGTTCGAGCAGTTTGGCATGATTGGGCAGGCCAGTGATCTTGTCCATGTCGGCGGCGCGGCGCGCCAGCGCTTCGCTTTCGATCAAATCCCGGCTCGCACGCCGCAGATGCCAGACCGAGAAGCCCGCGAAACCGATAAGCGCCATCGCCAGGACGGCGACGAAAGGCATGATAGCCTTGGCTGTCTCGGCCATTGGCACACTTCTTTGCCAGGTGAAAAACCCGGCGATGCGGCCGCCGGCATCGACCACCGGCTGGATTTCCCGGCCATCGTCGATCGGCGCGACTTCGAACTTCAGATCTTTGAGGCGGGCACTCTGCTCGACCATTCGCACGAAGCGCGGATCGATTTCGCCGGCTTGCTCGAAAAGGGCCCGGAACTCGGCAACAGCGTTGCGGAGCGCGGCGCGTTGCTCCTGGAGTTGGGCCTCGTCATGATTGCGTGCAATCTGATAGCCGACGCCGGTGCTGACCATGGTGGCGATGACGGCCACGAGAGCCAGTATCACAATCATGCGACGCGAGGACGGACCTTTGCCGCGCCATGCGAGCGCGTTCGTCCCGGCCGAGCCCGGACGCAAATCGGCGCTGTCCGCGCCTAAGCCCGGCAGGTCTGTCTCGCCCTTACGCAACACACATACTCCCCCGCGCGAACACCGCGGCATTGAGTAAGGTTTTACCCGGACAGCCTTAATGCAGGGTCAGCAAACGAGGTGAATGAAGAGTAACCATGTCGATGCATGCGCCGAAAAATACAGATAATTCCTGCATTTAAGAGATTAGCGCAGACCGAACCACAGAGACGCGATGGCAAGGAATGAGAAAAAGCCGACCACGTCCGTTACGGTGGTAACGAAAGGGCTCGATGCCACCGCCGGATCGATTTTGAGGCGGTGCAGTCCCAGCGGAATGAGAATGCCGCCGGCCGCCGCCGCGAGCATGTTGCAGATCATGGCAAGGCCGATGACGACGGCGAGCCCGGGCACATCGAACCAGACATAGGCGGCGATGCCGGTGATGACGGCAAACGCGACTCCGTTGAGCAGGCCGACCATCAGTTCGCGGGCGATCACCCAGCGCGCATTGCCGCCGTTCAGTTGCTGGGTCGCCAACGCCCGCACCGCGACCGTCATGGTCTGTGTCGTGGCATTGCCGCCCTGGCTCGCCACGATCGGCGCCAACACCGCCAGCGCCACCATTTTCTGAAGCTCACCTTCGAACAGGCCAAGCACGGACGAGGCCAGAAAAGCCGTGGCGAGATTGACCAGAAGCCAGTTGAAGCGGTAGCGCGCGATGGTCCAGACGGTGTCCGAAAGTTCTTCCTCGGACTTGACGCCGCCGAGCGCCTTCATGTCCTCGTCGGCTTCCTCCTGGATGACGTCGGCGACATCGTCGAAGGTGACGACGCCGACCAGCTTGTCGCCTTCATCCACGACCGGCACCGAGACCATGTCGTAGCGCTGGAACAGATGCGCGACGTTCTCCTGTGTCTCGGTCGGCAGCACGCGTCGGCGCTCTTCATCCATCAGTTCGGAGACCGGCACCGGGCGCTTGGCCCGGAGCAGCCGGTTCAGCGGCACCGCGCCGAGAAAGCGTCCGGTCGCATCGACGACATAGAGTTCGTAGAATTGGTCCGGCAGATCTTCGGTCTCGCGCAAGTGGTCGATGATGCGGCCGACATTCCAGTCCGGCGTCACGGCGATGAAATCCGGCTGCATCCGCCGGCCAGCCGAGAACTCGGGATAGTCGAGGCTGCGGGTCAGCGCGATGCGCTCGTCCGGCGGCACATGGCCGAGAATTTCGTTGCGCTCGTCGCTCGGAATATCAGCAAGAATGGTAACGGCGTCGTCGGTGTCGATGTCTCTGACACCCTCGGCAACGGTTTCGGGATCGAGTTCCTCGAGGATTTCCTCGCGCACCGTCGCGTCGAGTTCCGTGAGCGCGGTGAAGTCGAAATCGAGGCCGAGAAGTTCGACCAGCCGCGGCCGATCGTCCGGCTCCAGCGCGGCCACCACGGCGGCAAGGTCGGATTCGTGGATGTCAGCGACCAGGTCGCGCAGCGTGTCGGTGTCGCCGGTCTCGACGGCCCTGGTAACGCTCGCGACGAAGTCGGAGCGCAGGGCGCCGCTCTCATCGCGCAGCGCGACCTCGGGCTGCGGCTCGTCGATACGCGTCGGTGCCGAGGTCATGGCTGCTCCCGCTCGCCCATTCCCGACCACCCGGGATGGGACCGCCACCGTGGTTCATTCTGGCGAAGGCCGTATGTCGTTTCGCCCCCAAAAGCGACGCGACAACCGCAAAGCGGGCTTGTACGCTTGACCCGCGGGATCGCGCAATCGCAAAGCACGGTCGATGCCGCCTCGTTTGGCCGATTCTCCACCCGTAAGATCGCCGCCCAGGATCGCCGCTGATGCACCGCCTCGTCGCTTCGCTGATATCCTTCCTGGCGATCGTCGCCATGCCCTCCGTCGGGGTCGCCGGTAGCTGCGCCGGCCGGCCGGACGCGCTCGGCACGTCCCGGACCCTCGCCGTCAGCGCGGCCACCACGCCCCGCGTCGGCCGCAAGCATTTCCCCGATACGCTGCCCCTCGCCGACAAGGAACTGGTGCTCACCTTCGACGACGGCCCCTGGCCGACGACCACGCCACGGGTACTCGACGCGCTCAAGGCCGAATGCGTCCGCGCGACGTTCTTCCTGCTCGGGCGCAATACCGACGCCCATCCGGCGCTGGCCCGCCGCGCGTTGGCGGAGGGTCACAGCATCGGGCATCACACCTATTCGCATCCGCTCCTTAGCAACCTCCCGCTCGCCAAAGCCGAGGCCGAAATCAACCGCGGCATCGCGCGCGATGAATTCGCATTGACTGGCGTTGCTCGCAGTACGCCGTCAACGCCGTTCTTCCGCTTTCCGGGATTTGCCTCGAGCCAGCTTTTGCTCGACCGGCTTCAGGACCGTGGCATCGTCGTGTTCGGTGCCGATGTGTGGGCCAGCGACTGGGAGCCGATGTCGCCCGACGTGCAGTTGCAGAAGCTTCTGCGGCGGATCGAGCATGTCCGCCGGGGCATCGTGCTGCTGCACGACACCAAGGCGCAGACCGCCGCGATGTTACCCCGGCTGCTGCGCGAGCTGAGAACCCGCGGCTATCGCATCGTTCATGTCGTGCCGGCGGTTGGCATTGTTACGAACTGAGACAAAACCGTCCCCCGAACTGTTCCCTTTTTGCCGCACCCTCCGAAAATACGTTTGAAAACAAGGTCTCACCTGGCGGCCATGGTTGATTTTCCCTTAATGCGCCAGCCCGGTAACGTTAAGGTCCTGCCCGCCCGCATCCAACGCGCTTCGAAGAAAGCGCGCACGCGGCGCACAGGGGTCTTGGGGGCGTTCGTTCCATGTTTCGTTTGCGTATGGCGTTGCGGCCGGTTTGCGTCGCAATCATCGGCCTTTCCGGCTTGGCAACGGCCACAAAGGCCGAGACCTGCAGCAATCCGGACGCGCTCGGCACCAGCCGTACGGTAACCGTCGATAGCAGTGACCTGCCGCGCATCGGCACGATGCAGTATCGCCGCACGTTGCCGCTCGACGATCATGAAGTGGTCATCACCTTCGACGACGGCCCGCTTCCGCCTTACACCAACCGTGTGCTCGACGCGCTCGCCGCCGAATGCGTCAAGGTCACCTACTTCCTGATTGGCACCATGGCGCGCGCCAATCCCGACCTCGTGCGCCGCATCTACAATGCGGGGCACATCGTCGGCACGCACAGCCATCGTCATCCATTCAACATGGACCAGATGGAGCGGTCGCGCGTCGTCAGCGAAATCGACGGCGGCATCGCCGCGGTCACGGCCGCGCTCGGCGACGAACGCGCGCTGGCGCCGTTCTTCCGCGTGCCGGGGCTCGCCCGATCGCGGCAGATCGAGACCTATGCTGCCGCGCAGGCGCTGTCGGTGTGGAGCGCCGACGAAGTCGCCGACGACTGGCATCGCGGCATCACGTCGGAACAGATCGTGCAGCGCGCGATGGCCCGCATCGAGGCCAGAGGCCACCGGGGTGTGTTGTTGCTGCATGATATACACCCCGCCACGGCGCGCGCCGTGCCAATGCTGCTCAAGCGTCTCAAGGCCGGCGGTTACCGGATCGTGCAAGCGGTGCCGACAGGCGATCGGCCGGCTTCGGTGCCCGAGCGCAGTCCGGTGCTGGTTGCCGCGGCGGAGAAGCCGGGCTGGCCGCGCATCGTTCAACCGCCCAAGCAGCCTGGCAGCAAGGTCAAGATGGCTGCGAAGAAGGATGCCGCGCTGCGCGCCAAACTCGCCAGCCGCAAGTCCCCGACGGTCGTCGCGACCTCGGGCTTTGGCGCGTTCTTCAATCGCTAACGCCGCCAGACGGATTGTCACGCGGCGCCCGCCGGTGCAGCATCGCCCGTGAAAACGGGGCTCGCGGCCCTTCGACCTATCAGGAGCAATTCATGGACAAGCTTCGTATCACCGCCGGCTCATTCGTCTTCGACGCCAAGTTCGAGACCGAACTAGCCCCCAAGACCGTCGCGGTGTTCAAGAAGCTGCTGCCCTACGAGGAGAAAGTCATCCACGTGCGCTGGAGCGGCGAAGGTGTCTGGGTCCCGCTGGGCGATCTGGATCTAGGCCTCACTTACGAGAACCACACCAGCTATCCGCATCCCGGCCAGATGATCGTCTATCCCGGCGGCATCAGCGAGACGGAGATCCTGCTGTCCTACGGCGCCGTGCATTTCGCCTCGAAGCTCGGCCAGCTCGCCGGCAACCACTTCATCACCCTGACCTCGGGCCTCGACCGGCTGTACGAATTCGGCCGCGCCGTGCTCTACGAAGGCGCCAAGCCGATCCGCATCGAGGCGGTGTGAGGCACAAATCGACAGCCCGGCTAACGGTTTGACGGGACGACGAAAAATCCGGCGACGAAGGCTTGGGAAAGCCCCCTCGGCCCTTGTGTGGCGGGACCCTATTTGATACAGGGACCGCCGCTGAGGGTGATTTCGGTCCCCTTTGAGATGCGGCCGTGGCGGAATTGGTAGACGCACTGCCTTGAGGTGGCAGCGGGTAAAACCGTGGAAGTTCGAGTCTTCTCGGCCGCACCAAAATCGAAAAACCGGTTTTGCAAAAGAAAAGCCCCGCTCGCGGGGCTTTTTTCGTCGCTGAATGCGTCTGGAGATGCGTTACCGCATGTCCGGCGAGCGCGGCAGAAGTTCACCGACTTCGACCGCGATGCGGTTGCCGTTGACCACGACGGTGCCCTGCGCCACCGGCAGGTTGTTGGCGAGCACCTTCACGGCGTCGTCTTCGGTGGCGTCGAGCTCGATGATGGCGCCGCGGCCGAGCCGAAGCACCTGATGGATCGGCATGGTCGTCGTGCCCAGCACGACCGTTATGTCGACCGAAACCTTGTCGAAAGTGGCCAAGTTCCCAAATTCCTGTATGTCGTTTTATGCCCGTTCCTGTGACCGAGCTTCGCCAAGGTCGCCCCACTATGGTTAACCGGTGATTAACGCCCGCGATCTCCTCGAAGTCGGCATGCCGGCGGCCAAAGGCGCGCCGCCGGTCGAATGGCGGATTTCCGAGGGTTTGACTCCCTATCCGGAGGCTGTGGCCTTCATGGAGGCCCGTGCCGAGGCGATCAGCCGAGGCGAGGCCCCGGAACTCGTCTGGCTCGTCGAGCATCCCCCGCTCTACACGGCGGGCACCTCGGCCAACCGCGCCGACGTCCTGGACGCCCGATTCCCGGTGTTCGATTCGGGCCGCGGCGGCCAGATGACCTATCACGGCCCCGGCCAGCGGGTCGGCTATGTCATGATCGACCTCAAGCGGCGCGGACCGGACGTGCGCCGCTTTGTCGCCACGCTCGAGGAATGGATCATCCGCAGCCTCGGGGCCTTCAACGTGCGTGGCGAGCGCCGCGAGGACCGCATCGGCGTCTGGGTGAAGCGGCCCGATAAGGGTGATGGCTTCGAGGACAAGATCGCCGCCCTCGGCATCCGCGTGCGCAAATGGGTGACGCTGCACGGCGTCGCCATCAATATCGATCCCGACCTCTCCCACTTCGGCGGCATCGTGCCCTGTGGCGTGTCGGCGCAGCGCTACGGCGTCACCAGCCTCGCCGATCTCGGCCATACGACGACGATGCCGGAATTCGACATCGCGTTACGGAAAGCGTTCGAGGAGCTGTTCGGGGCGACCGCCGACGCTCAGGCCGCGTCCGCCGCCGGCGCTACGAGCTGACGCGCAATATAGCGCCGCCCTTGCGTCAAGCCGCCGAAGCCGTAGGCGTCGTCGCGGACGTCGTGGACGTGCACATAACTCTCTTCATGCAGCGGCCCGAGCAGCCGGCCGAATGCGGCATAGGTCTCGGCGATGAAGGCTGCCTTCTCGTCCTTGGTGTTGGTACCGTCGGTGATGTGGATGTCGAGCCAGACGCTCGCGAGCTTCTGCTCGGCGAGCGAGCGACCGCCACAGAACCAGTCCTCAGGCGGCACCGTGGTGACGATGATGGCGGTCACCTTGGGATCCTTGCCGAGGATGGACGTCGAAAGACGGATGACCTCGGCGGCGACCGCCGCTTTGGCCGGCACGGTCTGATGCGGGCTGGACATTGTGACGGTGATCAGGGGCATTAGCGTTTCTCCATCGAAGGGGATGGACGGAGATCTAGCGCCGACGCTATGATTTTGAAACATCATGGCAGACTATAACAATGATAACCGATCAAAATCATTCGCCGGCCCTCGACATCGACGCCGTTCGCGCCTTCGCCCTGGTCGCGGAGTTGGCAAGCTTTACCCGCGCCGCGCAGACCGTCGGCATGACGCAATCGGCCATCAGCCTGAAGCTGAAGCGGCTGGAAGAACGGCTCGGTCACCGGCTGGTCGAGCGCACGCCGCGCTCGGTACGGCTGACCGGCGACGGCGCCTCGTTTCTGACGCGGGCCCGCGACCTGCTTGCGGCCCATGACCGCGCTTTGAACCTTCAGGATGCGCCGGCGCGGCGGCTGACCATTGGTTTCAGCGACCACGTCCTCGGCCCCGACCTGACATCGCTTCTGGCGCGTATCTCCGCTTTCGATGCCACCTTGCGGCTTGACGTGCGGATTGGTCTGTCCGGCGATCTGGTCGATGCGTTCGAAGCCGGCGAGCTCGATGCCGTCGTCGTGCGGCGCGAACGCCATCGCCGCGGCGGCGAGACGCTAGCCGAAGATGCCTTCGGCTGGTTCGCCGCGCCGGGCTACCGCCAGCCTTCCGGCGAACCGCTCAGGCTCGCCATGCTGGCCGCGCCGTGCGGCGTGCGCAATCACGCGATCCGCACCCTCGACAAGGCGAAGGTCGATTGGGTCGAAGCCTTTACCGGCGGTGGAGTGACCGCCATTGCCGCCGCGGTCCAAGGCGGTCTCGCCATCGCGCCGCTGGCGCGTCGCATCGCGCCGCCGGGCCTGATGGACATTGGCCCGCACTTGAAGTTGCCATCACTCGGCAAATCGAGCGTCGTGCTCTACGCCCGCGCCGCCGATGCGCGGACCGGTGCGTCACTGCGTGTTCTGGCAGCGGCATTTCGCGGCATGACCGCCGCGTGACGAAGCGGACGTCATGGCCCACAGTACTCCGATAAGGACTTCATGACATAACTGTCATGTCTTGCGGCATATCAAGCCGCAGGAAAGAGCCATGCGTAACGTTATTCTATCGAGACCACCCCTCCTCGAGGCTCCCCATGCTCAGGTTCTGGCTGCTGCGCTTTCATCGCTGGATCGCGCTCACGCTCTCCATTCCACTCGCCGTCGTCATCGTCACCGGATTGATCCTGTCCTTCGAGCCGATGGTCGTGGGCGCGGGCAATCCCACGGTTACGCCTGCTTCGATCAGCGCCGCGCTCGTCAAATACGATCCCGAAGGCAAGGCACGTTCCATTTCCGTCCGTGGCTATGACGGCACCTTGTCGATTGGCAACCGCAATCAGGCCACCATTGTCGACCTTGCGACCAACGAGCGAGCCGCCGCGCCGGGCACGCTTGCGACCGTGTTCGGCACATCGCGCCGGCTGCACGAGAACTTCATCTACGATCTGCGCTGGGTCGTGACCGCCTCGACCATCGGCATGCTCGCGATGATCTTGCTCGGAATCGCCATGGGCTGGCCGCGCATCCGCAATTCGGTGTCGGGCTGGCACCAGGGCGCCGCATGGTTCGTGCTGCCGCTGGTGATCCTCAGCCCGCTGACCGGGCTGGCGCTCGCCTTTGGCATCACCTTTGCGTCCCCGGTCGCACGGCCGGCGGGCGCACCAGTGTCCTTGAGTGAGGCATTGAAGATCGTCGGCGCGCAGTATGACCTGTCGCGCATCACCTGGGTTCGTCCGCTCGGGCCGACACTGGCGGCACGCGTCAACGACAATGGCGAGATGCGCGTGTTTGCGGTGACACGCGACGGCCTTAAGCCCTTCGCGCGCAACTGGCCGCGGCTCGTCCACGAAGGCAATTGGAGCGGCATCGTCGCGCCGATGCTGAACGTCATCACTTCAATCGCGCTGATGATCCTGGTGGTGACCGGACTGTGGATCTGGGGACGCCGAAAATTGCGCAAGCGTCAGCCACGGCCGGCGCGCCCTGCCCGCGGTCAGATCGTCGGCAGCACCGAGAACGCCTGACCCGGCACACGCTCCTTCAATGATGAGGCGCTGCCCGCGGCACGATGGATGGCATCGACACGCGCACTGATCGGGCCGCGCCGGCAGGCCTCGATCATGTCATCGACCACCGACGCATCACCGGCGAGCAAAGCTTCGACGGTACCGTCACGGCAATTGCGCACCCAGCCTGTGAGATCGCGCGAGCGCGCCTCGCGCTCGACAAAGGCGCGATAGCCGACGCCCTGCACGCGGCCATGCACAACGAGATGGACGATCACCTCCGCCATCGCCACGCCTCCCTCAGGCCTCGCCCTGCGCAATCACGCGGCTGCCGGTCCAGCGCGATATCGACCAGCGCGCGATGACGCGCACATGACGGTCCGGCAAATCCCATGTACGCGCGGCGGCGGCGCACATCTCGGCATAGCCGGGCTTGGGCCGGCCGGCGACGGCGCGGCGCAGCAGATAGACCATCGCCAGCGCTGTGCGCGAACCGACCCGGACCGGCAAATAGCGCACGAGGTAGATTTCCTTGTGCAGCAGTTCATAGGCATGCAGCGCCGCCA
This sequence comes from Pseudolabrys sp. FHR47, assembly GCF_005153485.1. NCBI lineage: Bacteria > Pseudomonadati > Pseudomonadota > Alphaproteobacteria > Hyphomicrobiales > Xanthobacteraceae > Pseudolabrys > Pseudolabrys sp. FHR47. Next base: position 2,040,995 of record NZ_CP039740.1, on the reverse strand, counting down.
TGTCGCGCGGCGTCAGCCGCCACAGCACGCCATGCACGGTTTTTCCCGGCACCCGGCGCACCGAGCCCCAGCCGTCAACGCCGATGAAAAACTCATGGCCCTCAAGCCGCGCCGGGCCGATGGCCCGCGCGCCGGGGCAGCGCGCCGTCATGGCGGCGCGGTGCATGTTGGAGCCGTAGGCAAAGTAGAGAGTCACCCGGCAAGGATAGCAGACGACGGCCTGTCAGTGGACGGTCTCGTCGTCGGATTCCTCGTCCTCATCGAGCTCGACGCCGTCGATGCTGTCGATGCTGTCGATGCTGTCGATTTCGCGCTCGTAGTCCTCCGGCGCGAGATCCTCCTCATCCTCGTCATGGACGGGATGCTGCGGATTGCCGCCATCATCGGTCGGCGTGAAGCCGCCGCCCGCCGGCACCTCCTCGCCGCGCTCGCCGAGCGTCTCGGGGCGCGTTTCCGGCAGATCGCGGCGGCGATCCTCGTCGATAAGGTCGGGAGCGGTGTTGCTTTCGAGATCGGTGTTGCGCGGCTTGCGGGTCGGAGGCATCGGCGATCTCCTTGAGAGCTGTCTTCCAGCCCTCAACGCGCGCCGGCGAAGTGCGGTTCCTGCGGGCGAGGCTTCGTCCAAATTCACGGTTGCCACATCCGGACAGCGGACCTAGAGCTTGACGGCTGTGCGCTGCCCATGCGCCCGCGACTTGATGAGATCGCGCCCGATGATTCCGATCCCCCCAGCCCGTCGCCGCCGCCGCATGAAGGTCCAGGCCGGGCGCTGGCAACGACGGTTACTGTTTCTTATCGGCGGCATCGCCGTCGGCGCTGCCGCCGTGTTGATTGCGCTGCTGGCGGACAAGGCGCAGCACATCTTCGCGCTGCTGATCGGCCAATGGCGTTACGCATCGCTCGCATTGACACCGGCCGGCTTCGTGCTCGCCGTGTTCCTGACCAACCGCTATTTCCCCAACTCCCAGGGCAGCGGCATTCCGCAGGCGATCGCCGCGCGCCGCCTGACCGGTCATGCGGCACGCAAACGGCTGCTGTCGATGCGGGTCGCGGTCGGCAAGATTCTGCTGATGCTGCTCGGCCTGTTGTGCGGTGCCTCCGCCGGGCGCGAGGGCCCGACCGTGCAGGTCGGCGCCTCGATCATGTTCACCGCCGGCGGCCTGTCGGCGCGCCGCCAGTCGGGCCTCGTTCTTGCCGGCGCCGCCGCGGGTGTCGCCGCCGCCTTCAACACACCGCTGGCCGGCATCGTGTTCGGCATCGAGGAGATGAGCCGCAGCTTCGAGAGCCGGTCCAGCCGGCTCATCATCGGGGCGGTGATCGCCGCCGGCCTCACCACGCTCGCCCTGGTCGGCAACTACACCTATTTCGGCCGCACCCCGATGATGCTCGAGAATGGCATCGACTGGCTGGCGGTGCCGATCTGCGGCGTAATTGGCGGCGTCGCCGGCGGCCTGTTCAGCCGCTTCGTCATCGCCATGGCGCGCGGCATTCCCGGTGTCATCGGTGGCGCACTGAAGAAGCGGCCGCTTCTGCTGGCCGGGTTATGCGGACTAGGCGTCGCGCTATGCGGTATCGCATCCGGCGATATCGTCTACGGCACTGGCTACGAGCAGGTGAAGACCGCGCTTGAGAACGGCACGCCGCTGCCGGATAGTTTCGGCCTACTGAAGCTTCTGGCCACCGCGTTGACCGCGGTCAGCGGCATTCCCGGCGGCATCTTCGCGCCATCGCTCGCGGTCGGCGCCGGCATCGGCAGCGATATCGCACAGTTTTTCCACGGCACGCCTGTCGGGCCGATCATCATTCTCGGCATGGTGAGTTATTTCGCCGGCGTCGTGCAGGCGCCGATCACGGCCTTCGTTATCGTGACCGAGATGACCGACAACCACGCCATGGTGGTGCCGGTGATGGCCGCGTCGGTGATCGCCTATGCCTGCTCGCGCGCGGTTTGTCCGGAAGGCATTTATCACGCGCTGGCGCGAGGCTTCCTGCGCGAAGAGACGTCCGCCAGGACCTAACGACGCAACAGCGTCAGGCGAATTCCAAAATCACCGCGTCCACCGCCAGGCTGTCGCCGGGCTTGGCGTTGATTTTCTTGACCGTGCCGTCGATCTCGGCGCGCAGCACGTTTTCCATCTTCATGGCCTCGACCACGGCGACGGTCTCGCCGGCCTTCACTTCCTGGCCTTCGGCAACGGCGATGGAGACGACGAGACCCGGCATCGGGCACAGCACCAGCTTGGCCGTATTGGCCGCCTGCTTCACCGGCATCAGCCGCGCATAAGCGGCCTCGCGCTCGGTGAAGACATAGGCTTTGGCCTCGACGCCGCGATAAGACAACGCGAAGCCGTTCGGGATGGTGCGCACCTGCACCGCGACCGGCTTTGAATCCAGGGTGCCGGCCCATAGTGCCTCGCCCGGCTTCCAGCTCGACTCCAGATGACGCACGGCATTCTTGGTGCCGTCCTTGCCGTCGAAGCGAACGCCAATGGTGCCGTTCTCCCGCCTGACCTCGAGGCGATATTCCTGATCGCCAAGCCAGACTGCGCGATTGGCGTCGCGCGTCACCGCCCGTCCGCTCATCTGGCCGGAGATCTGCCGCTTGCGCTCGCCGAGGACGTGATCGATCGCGGCTGCCACGGCGGCAATGACTTCGGCGCGCTCGCCGTCCGGCGCCTGCGGGTGGAAACCTTCGGGGAATTCCTCGGCGATGAAGCCGGTCGACAGCTTGCCGGACTTCCAGCGCGGATGCGCCATCAACGCCGAGAGGAACGGAATGTTGTGGCGGATGCCGTCGATGACGAAGGCATCGAGCGCATCGCCCTGCGCCTCGACCGCTTCGGCGCGCGTCGGCGCGTGCGTGACGAGCTTGGCGATCATCGGATCGTAGAACAGCGAAATCTCGCCGCCCTCATAGACGCCGGTATCATTGCGCACGGTGATGCCGTTGATGACTTGTTCGACCGGCGGACGGTAGCGCGTCAGGCGCCCGGTGGACGGCAGGAAGTTGCGGTACGGGTCCTCGGCATAGACTCTGGATTCGACCGCCCAGCCCTTGAGCTTCACGTCCTCCTGCTTGATCGACAGCTTCTCGCCGGCGGCGACGCGGATCATCTGCTCGACGAGATCGATGCCGGTGATCAGTTCAGTCACCGGATGTTCGACCTGCAGGCGCGTATTCATCTCGAGGAAGAAGAAGCTCTTGTCCTGCCCGGCGACGAACTCGACTGTGCCGGCGGAATCGTATCCGACGGCCTTGGCCAAAGCGACCGATTGCTCGCCCATCTTCCTGCGCGTCGCCTCATCGAGCAGCGGTGACGGCGCTTCCTCGATGACCTTCTGGTTGCGGCGCTGAATCGAACATTCGCGCTCGCCGAGATAGATGACGTTGCCGTGCTTGTCGCCGAGCAGCTGAATTTCGATGTGACGCGGATCGGTGATGAACTTCTCGATGAACATGCGGTCGTCGCCGAATGACGACTTGGCTTCCGAGCGCGAGCGGGCAAAACCTTCGGCGACTTCCTTCTCTGACCAGGCGATGCGCATGCCCTTGCCGCCACCGCCGGCCGAGGCCTTGATCATCACCGGATAGCCGATCTCATTGGCGATCTGCACCGCCTCCTTCTCGTCGGCGATCACGCCGAGATAGCCGGGCACGGTCGAGACCTTGGCGGCGGCGGCCGCTTTCTTGGACTCGATCTTGTCGCCCATGGCGGCGATGGCCTTGGGGTTGGGGCCGATAAAGACGATGCCGGCGGCCTCAAGCGCCTTGGGGAAAGCCTCGCGCTCGGACAGGAAGCCGTAGCCGGGGTGAACCGCCTCGGCGCCGGTTTCCTTACAGGCGGCGATGATCTTCTCGATGATCAGATAGCTCTGCGCCGCCGGCGGGGGACCTATGAGCACGGCCGTATCGGCCATCTCAACGTGCAGCGCGTCCTTGTCGGCCTCCGAATAAACGGCGACCGTCTCGATCCCCATCTTGCGGGCGGTCTTGATGATACGGCAGGCGATTTCGCCGCGATTGGCAATCAGAATGCGCTTGAACATGAAGGTGGTCGGTCCCCGCCGCTAAACCGAGGCACTCTGCGGCACTGCAATAAAATGTCAATGCGGGACGGCAAACCCGGCCGAGACCGCCAGCCAGAGGCCTATCGCGCCGGCCAGCCAGCAGAGGACCGTCATCGCCGCCACCTCGACCGCGAAGCGCCCTCGCCCCATGACGGCGGCCAGGACGAGTTTGCTGGCGGTGTTGGCGACCACGGCGACCAAAATCGTCATGCTGGCGGCAATCCAGTCCAGCGGGGCCGGCACCAACCGGCTGGTCGCCGCCGTCACGGCATCGACATCGGCTAACCCCAGGGCAACCGCGCCAAGCAGAGTGCCGCCGGTGCCGAAGGTCTCGGCAATCAGCCGGCCGGCGACCATCGTGACGCCGAGCAGCACCGCAAAACCGACCACCGGCCAGAAGCTGAATGGGTTGCTGAACGCGTCGGGCCGAACCCGGCCGCCATGGCCGGCATCGCGCCAATACACCGTGACGATGGCATAGCCCGCCGCGACAAGCGCAGCGGGACCGAGCGCCGGCCCGACGAGCGCCAGCAGCCCGGGCTGCAATGCCGCAACGATGGCGGTCACGCGCAGGAACGACAGCGCGGTGGCGATCGCCACGCCCGAAGCCAGCAGCCCCACAGCCCCCTCGCCCGCAACGGCGCGACGGGCATTGGCGACGGTGACCGCGGTCGACGACACCAGCCCGCCGGCCAGCGCACTGACCAACACACCGCGCTCGGTGCCGAACACCTTGACCGCGGCGTAGCCGAGAAACGACACGCCCGCGAGCACGATGGCGATGAGCCAGACTTCGCGCGGGTTGATGCCCGGATCGGGGCCGATGGCCGTATCGGGCAAGACGGGAAGGACGATGAAGCTCATGGCCAGCAGCACCAGGACAGAACGCAACTCCGGCCATGTGATGCGTTCGATCCAGCCATGGACTTCGGTGCGGATCGCCAGCACGCCGGTCATCGCGACCGCGGCGGCGGCCGCCACGCGGCTGTCGCCAGCCACGGCAAGCGCGCCGAGGGCAAAAGTCAGGAGACCGGCCAGGATGGTCGTCGCGGAAAAGCTTCCGGCAGCACGGTCGGCGTCACGCTGCAGCACCGTGAAGACGGCCGCATAGACGGCGAAGCCCAGTCCGATGACGATGCCGGCGCCATAGCCCGGCCCCGCCAATTGGGCCAGCGCGGCGATGACGCCGCCGAGCAGACCGCAGAGTGTAAAGGTGCGAATACCGGCCGCCCGCGACCCCGGCGTCATAGTGCGCGTCTTCCAGCCGCGCTCGACGCCGACCAGCAGGCCGATACCGAGAGCGATGGTCAGACGCAGCAGAAGGTCGTCAATTGTCATTGCGAAATCCGGCCTATGGTTCGCGCAGGGCAGATGAATATGCTGCCCTCGAGGCGTCATGTAAAACCGGTATCCCCTCCTGATCGGATGCGAGGGTGAAATTTCCCTTTTCGCGCCACGCCTGTTTCGCCCCGATGGCTATCCTTATATAAGGGCCAGCGAATTCTAACCCGATCAGCGTTTGGAGACTGCAATGACCCTGGCAATCGGCGATATCGCGCCGGATTTCGAAGCGGACGCCACCGAAGGCAAAATCCGCTTCCATGAATGGCTCGGCGATTCATGGGCGGTGCTTTTCTCGCACCCCAAGGACTTCACGCCGGTCTGCACCACCGAACTCGGCACCATGGCGCGGCTGAAGCCGGAGTTCGACAAGCGCAACACCAAGATCATCGGCCTGTCGGTCGATCCGGTCGACAACCACGCCAAGTGGTCGGTCGACATCAAGGAGATCGTCGGCTTCGCGCCGAACTATCCGATGATCGGCGATACCGACCTGAAAGTGGCCAAGCTCTACGGCATGCTGCCGGCGTCGACTTCGGGCACCTCGGAAGGCCGTACCCCGGCCGACAACCAGACCGTCCGCAACGTCTTCGTCATCGGCCCGGACAAGAAGATCAAGCTGATCCTGGTCTATCCGATGACCACCGGCCGCAACTTCGACGAGATCCTGCGCGTCATCGACTCCCTGCAGCTCAATGCCAAGCATCGCGTCGCGACGCCGGCGAACTGGAAACAGGGCGAGGACATCATCATCACCGGCGCGGTGAGCGACGAGGAAGCCAAGAAGATCTGGCCCGGCGGCTACAAGCAGCCCCGCCCCTATATCCGCATCGCGCCGCAGCCCAAGTGAGGGTCGAGTGAGGGCGAAGTCAGCGGCGAAATAGGCCGCGACAGCGCGAACCCGGTTTGGCTATAGATCGAGGGCGCGGGCACCAACCCGCGCCCTTTTGCTTTTTGCCTGGCCGGTCCGGAGCTCTTTCGAATGTCTGTCAACGAAGTCGCCTTCAAGCAACCGCCCTTTGCCGACTACCTCGGCCTGAAAGTCACCCACATGTCGGCCGACAAGGTCACCGCCGAACTGCCGATGCGCGAGGATCTCAACAACCGCTTCAACATCATGCATGGCGGTGCCATCATGGCGCTGGCCGATAATCTCGGCGGCACCGCGACCTCGGCCAATCTGAAGCCCGGCCAGACCACGACGACCATCGAGAGCAAGACTAATTTCTTTGCCGCCATCCCGGTTGGCGACACGGCTTACGCCGAGTGCACGCCTCTGCATCGCGGCCGCACCACCATGGTCTGGCAGACCCGCATCACCCGCAACGACGGCCGGCTTTGCGCGCTGGTCACGCAGACGCAGTTGGTGATGGAGAAGAAGTAGCCGTTATTTGGCACGTGACGCCGCGGCCGGCTTTGCCGGTCCGGCGCGATTGACGATGAGCACACCGGCGGCACACACCACCATGCCGAAAATCGACAGCGCGTCGAGTTTCTCGCCGAACAAGAAATAGGCCATCAGCGCCGTGGTCGCCGGCACCAGATAGAACAGGCTGGCAAAGCGCGTCGCCGCCGAACGGCGGATCAGCCAGTACATCAGGCCGATGGTCGCGATCGACAGGACGACGGCCAGCCAGGCCAGCGCCGCGACCAGCTCAACGCTCCAGTGAATGACGCGGGTCTCGAATGCGAAGGCGATGAGCCAGAACGCGACGGCAACGCCGAGATACTGGATGGTGTTGCCGCTGCGCCAGTCGATGCCGCCACTGAACCGCTTCTGGTAAAGCGAGCCGAGCGTGATCCCGATGAGCGACACGACGCTGGCGATCCAGCCGAGCGTGCTCGCTTCGGCCAGCATCTGACGATCGTGCAGCACCAGCGCGACGCCGCCGAGGCCGAGCACGAGGCCAACCCACTGCTGCGGCGTCACCTTCTCCCCCATGAACCGGTTGGCGATGGTCGAGGTGAGGATCGGCTGCAGGCCGGGAATGAGCGCCGAGATGCCGGCGGGCACGCCCTGGGCGATCGCAAGAAATACGCCGCCGAGATAAACGCCGTGCACCAGCAGGCCGGAAACAAAACTGTGACCGATGTCCGCTCTTGTCAGCAGTGGCGCGCGAGAGACCACCGCGATGAGAGCCATCAACACAACGACAGCCGAGAACCGCACGGCAAGGAAGGTCATCGGCTCGATGTAAGGCAGGCCGAAGCGCGTGCCGATGAAGCCCGTACTCCACAGGAGGACGAAAAGGATCGGCGCCGAGGCGACCGCCAATTTCGATAGCCGCAAATCCGGCATAGCTGACATGTTGTGAGAAAGTTCCGGCTACCATAGCCCGGCATGGGCAGGAAACGGCGCTATAGCATTTCGTAGAGGCGCAACACACCATTTGTTCCGACGGAAACGGGATGTTCCACCGGTTCGGCGCACGCAACTTTTGCGTCATACGGACGTTCTTTGTCTCAAGCCACTGCGCAAATTGTGGAACCAGGAGGAACTGCCATGAGCGACCCACGTCTCAACGATCCGCGTTTCGATACGCGCCCGACCGATCCGACCTTGCGCAATGCGGAATTCCGCCGCGCCGGTTCGAGTTCTACAAGTTCGACTTGGGCTTGGGTCGGCGGCATCGCCGCCGTGATCCTGATTGCGATTCTCGTGATGGGCAATTGGCATACGGGCACTGACACCGGCACGCCGGTGACCGCGAACAATCCGGCCGCCACCGCGCCGGCTGGCTCGCCTCCTGCCCGCAACGTGACGCCACCAAGCACGACCGGCTCGGGCGCTACGTCGCCTGCTCCGAGCCAGCCGGCGCCGCAGAACAATCAGTAAGGCTGACCGGCAACGCCGCTGAACGACGCCGCGCCTTCACGGGCGCGGCTTCTTTTCTGTGCTCGTTATTCTTCAATTGAAGATGAGCACCAAAAAGGTCGCGAACAGGACAAGATGGACACCACCCAGCAGGATGTTGGTCGGTGCGCCGGAGAACGTCATCTGCGAGATCACCAAGGTGAGACCGAGCAGGATCGCCTGGGCCGGCGGCAGACCGAGATCGAGCGGCGTTCCGGTCACGAGGCTGATGATCAGCATCGCCGGAATGGTCAGACCGATGGTCGAGAGCGCGGAGCCGAGCGACAGATTGACCGAGCGTTGCAGGTGATTGTGCGCCGCCGCCCGGAACGATGACAGCCCTTCCGGCGACAATACCAATATGGCGATGACGATACCGCCGAGCGCGGTCGGCGCGTGCAGCTTTTCCAGGCTGAAGTCTATGATGCCGGCGAGCGGTTCGGCGAGCAGCACCACCGGCAGCAGCGACAGCACCAGCAGCATTGCGTGCGCCCAGACCGGATAACGCGCGGTGGCGTGATCGTCGTTGGTTGCCCCGCCCGCTTCGGTGAAGAAGGCGCGATGCCGCATGGTCTGGATCGCCAGGAAGCCGGCATAAAGCGAGCCGGTCAGCACGGTAAAGACAACCGCCTGCCACCATGTCAGCGCCGCGCGCGACGCCGAATACGTGAAGGTCGGGAGCACCAGAGAGATCACCGACAGGCTGGTGATGACGGCGAGGAAAGCGATGGCGCCCTGCAGGCTGTATTGCTGCTGCTTGTGACGCAGCGCACCGATGATGACCGACGTGCCGACCATGCCGTTCAGCACGATCATCAGCACCGCGAACACGGTGTCGCGCGGCAACGTCGGATTGGGGTCGCCTGAGAGCATGACCGTGGCCATGATCGTCACTTCGATCGTGACCACCGACAAAGTGAGGATCAGCGTGCCATAGGGCTCGCCGCAGAACTGTGCCAGCGCCTCGGCGTGGCGCACCACGGCAAAGGCACACCAGATCATGACCGCGAACATCCAGACAAACAGCGTGGCGGTGACAGCGAGATTGCCGAAGTTCGCGACCCAGCCGTGGCCGATGGTGAAAATCAGCAGCGTCGTTGCAACACCGACCAACATAGGCAGTTCGGCGCGCAGCACGGCGGCCATAGAAGGCCCCGCGGCTCCGGATTTCTTGGCGTCGGCTTCGGCGGTCATGAAGTTCCAGGAGTTGCGAATCGCGCGGGACGGATCGGTATCAACATCCTAACATGCCCGCCGCACGCCCACGGCGCCGTCCCACGAATGAACCCGCGCAAATACTACGGCGGTTCGTTGGGCAATGCGGCGCCACCATCGCGCCGCAGCATCGAACTTCGTTTCTTGCCCCGCCCGCACGCGCTAGTCTTGACCACGATAACAACAAAGGCCGGGCACCATGTCCGCCGATCAGGGAGGTCGTCCATGCGCGCTGCGTCATCGCGGCTGTCGTCGCTCTGCAATTGCGGCCAGGTTCACGGCGCGTTCAACCGCCGCGCATTTCTCGCCGGCGGGGCCGCGGCCTTCGCCTGCGCGGCGACACCACTCGCCGGTTTCCTGCCCAAGGCCTATGCGCAGGCCAAAGGCAGCATCATCGATGTCCATCACCACATCTCGCCGCCGAGCTGGGTCGCGGGTTTGAAAAGCGTGAAGATGGATTCGCCGCCGGTGAACAACTGGTCGGTCGAGAAGACCCTCGATGACATGGACAAAGGCGGCGTCGGCGTCGCCATCACCTCGCCAACCACGCCGCAGGCCTCGCCGTTCGATGCGCCGACAGCGGCGCGCATCGCCCGCGAGTCCAACGAATTCGCCAAGAAGCTGGAAAGCAACCATCCGAACCGCTTCGGCACCTGGGCGATGCTGCCGCTGCCGCATGTGAACGAGAGCCTGAAAGAAATCGAATACGCCTTCGACACGCTGAAGGTGGACGGTGTCGGCGTGATGACCAGTTACGGCAACAAGTGGCTCGGCTATGCCGAATTCGAGCCGGTGTGGGCTGAGCTGAACCGCCGCAAGGCCACCGTCTATACGCACCCGACCGCCGCCAATTGCTGCGTCAACCTGGTGCGCGATATCGACCCCGCCCTCATTGAATTCGGCACCGACACGACGCGTTCGATCTTCACCATCATTTTCTCCGGCTTCGGTGAGAAATATCCCGACATCAACTGGATCTGGTCGCATGGCGGCGGCTCGATCACCGCGTTCTACGAGCGCTTCACGGTGCAATCGATTGCCCGGCCTCCTTATGCCGGCAAGGTGACCCGCGCGCAGATCGACAAGCAGATCGGCCGCTTCTATTACGACACCGCGGCCATCCCTAACGAAGTGACACTGTCGGCGCTTGCCAAGATGGTGCCGGCCTCGCAGATCGTGTTCGGCACGGATTATCCCTATCGCCGTGCCGCCGAATACATCAAACCGATCGAAAGCTTCTTCAAGCCTGATGAAGTGACGATGATCAAGCGCGACAATGCGCTGAAGCTGGTGCCGCGGCTGAAGACGGCGTGAGCATGTAGCCCGGTGACAGGCTCAGCGCAATCCGGGGCGGCAAGCGCCGACCCGGATTCGCTTACGCTCATCCGGGCTACAGCTTCCCATTGATGCCGGCCCGCTAATGCAGCCCGACGAAACGGCGTAACGTTTCCACCGTCGCTTCGGCGTCGCGCGGCTCCTCCGTGGTGAGCACGGTGGTCTCGCCCGAACGCCGGTGCAGCACGCTGTGATAGATCGTGGCGCCGGACAGACCGTCCTGCTCCGACTTCACCGCGATGTCGTCGATGTCGCCGAGCGGGAACTCGACCGGCGCCGCGTTCCAGAACATCAGCTTCTTGCGCTGGAGCACGGCTTTGCCGGCGGCCTTGTCGAGTGTCAGGGTCGTCGTGCCGTCCGTTAGAACGACTTTGTTGGTTCCAGTCTCAATGTTGGCCATCGGGCCCTCCTTTGAGTTGGTTCCTTTCCCTTTGCAACGTTGTTTATAGCACAAAAGATGCGAGTCGAGTGCGCGGCGTGAGGTCGCGCGGCGTCGGATGACAATGATGTGACGCCCAGGCGCTGCCAAACGTCGCATCGCAACAAACCGGCCGGCGGCCGCCGCGCGTTACGCACCTGTCACATTGGCGCGCGAGACACGTTGCACCTGCCATCGTTCAAAGGATCAATCACCATGACTACCCGCCGCACCATGCTCCGCACCGGCGCCGCCGCCGCTTTCGTGCTCGCCGCGCTGGCCGCGCCCGCCTCCGCGCAGACCATCGACAACAGCGCGCTAACCTCGTCCGACTTCCGCCCCCATGCCCGCACCTTCGGCCTCGTCTACACGCTGCCGGCCGAGGTCAACGCCACGCTCGCCGCCACCGTCGGCGGCCCGCTCAAGGAAAAGCTACTCAATGCCGGCCTCGCCACCGAAGCGGCGATGTTCAACATTCCGCACGTCACCGTCGTGCATGTGCATAACGCCGATCCGGCGACGCCGGACAAGATGCTCAAGGCGCTGCCGAAGCTGCCGCCGGTGCTGACCGTGACGCTCAAGAACTTCTACACGACGGAAGCGGCTAAGGGCGCCGGCCGGCCGTGGTGGCTCGACCTCGGCATCGTCAAGGAAGGCGCGAGCTACGAGGCCATGCACGCCTTCAACACCGCCGCCACCGCCGCGCTGACCCCGCTGCGCGACGGCCCGCTGCCGCGCTGCACCGGCCCGGTCTATGCCGCGATGGGCGACGCCGCCAAGGACCTGGTCAAGACGGTGGGCGTCTCCGGCGTCAATATCGTCAAGGACGGCAAGGAAGTGCGCTCGTATAACCCGCACAACACGCTGGTCTACAGCATGGCGAAGTTCACGCCCGAAGTTCAGGCGGCCATGAACCAGACGGCCAAGCAGTTCAACCAGATCCTGCCCGACGGCATTCCGGTCACGTTCAAGACGGTGTCGATCGTCGAACTCGGCTTCGCCGGCAATGTGCTGCGCGAGATTTATCGCATCGATCTGGAGACCGGCAAGGCTCTCGCCGTCGCCACCGGCAAGATGGCAGCGCTGAACTGATCGCTCGACGACTTCGGCGGCCGGCGCATTATGTGCCGGCCGTCTTTCGTCCTACCGGACAATTACTTGATCCCCGCCGGACAGGCACGCGCCGCCACGCGCGTGTCGCAGACACCGACCTTCTTCAGGTACAACGTCCAGGTCGCCGTCTGCTCCTTCGACGGCGTCGCCTTGAACGCCTTCTGCACGACGTAGAAGCTGTCCTTGCCGGCGATGGCCTTCATGAAGGTGAACTCCGGCTTGCCGGTGTCCTTGTTGAGCGGGCAGGACGACAGCCACATCGTGATCGGATAACCGTTCTCGACCGCGCTCGCGATCGGCGCGCTTTCGGCGCCGGGACAGGACTTGCTCCACAACGCCGTGATGCGATCGCGAAACTGCTCCGGCGTGGCTTTGAGGCCGTTGAACACCTGCACCGTGACCATCTCGGTCCAGTCACGAACGCTCTCGGCCTTGGGCACCATCTCGGTGATCTGCACATTGCCCTGCTTCTTCTGGAAATCGATCTTGTAGCCATCGGGCAACGAGACCAAAAGGTTCTCGCCTTCGAAGCCGAAGGCCGGCGCAGACAGCGCCAGCAGAAGGACGATGGCAGGCAGGCGGAGCATGGCGACTGCAGGCATGCCGGCGAAAGACGGCTTCATGAAAATCACTCGAGATGGCTTGCGCGCATATTCAACGCCGCGGCGGTTGTCATCAAGTCATCGCGTCGGCCCGCGCGCGGATACCGCCGCATTATCACGTTACCATTTGATACGGCCGACATGCCGAACGCATTCCGTTTGCTCAGCATAAGAATTGGCCTAAGCTTCGACAGCCTGTTTCCCACGCGGGGTTCGCCATGCCGAACTATTGCCTCGGGACTTGGCCGGTCGCCATCGTCGCATTTCTCATTGCCATCACCACAACGACGCAGCTCGAGGCCGCCACATGCGGCTCGCCGCCCGACCCGCGCGTCAACACCGGCGGCTACATCAGTTGGTGCGTCTGCATGGGCGGCGTTTACAACACCGGCACGACCGCCTGCGTGGGCGCGCGGGGGCCGAAGACCGGCGGCGGCACGGCCGAAGGGCCCGGCTTCAACTGGCCGGCGCAGCATTGGTATTGCCGGGCGCGCGCCAGCAACGGCGCCAATGGCTGGGCTCGCTACGCCGACCGGAGCCAGGCGGAAAGCGAAGCCGTCAACAATTGCAGCCAGCATTCGGGCGGCCGCGCCTGCCGCGTGGTCGGCTGCAGCCATGTCGGCAACACGGCGGCATCCGACGGAGCAGCCGCTATCGGAGCGAATTGGCAATGCCGCGCCCGCGCCAGCAACGGCGCATCGGGCTGGGGCAGCGCCTCCAGCCGCGCGGGCGCCGAGCGCAACGCGCTGGGCTATTGCGACCGCTACGCGCGCGGATCGGCCTGCCGGATCGTCGGCTGCACGGCGGATGGCCAACCGGTCGCGACAGGCTCGCCCTCTTCGCCTCCACCCGAGCCGCCCGCCACATCGACCGCGCCGGTCACCGCCGCGCCGCCCTTCACCGAGCTGCGCGAGCCGACCGCCAGATGCGGCGGCCGCATCTGTCTCGCCGACCAGACCTGCGGACCTACGAACCGCTGCTACAATCCGAACACGCATTTCTATTGCGGCACGACGCGCTGCGTGAAGGGCCGCAACTACGCCGCCAATACCGCATGCGGCAAATGCGGCGATGCGCCGGCGCAGGCCGGCCGCGTCGCGCCGCTGTCGCCGTTCCCCTTCGGCGCGCAGACCTGCGACCAGTGCTATTGGAAACTGAAGGCCGATATCCGCTTCGGCTGGATCACTGGCCGAAAGCGCGACTACATCCTCGGCGCCATCTCCGGCTATGAAAACTGCAAGCAGAAGGCGACCGGCACCTGCACCGCGCCGGACGGCTTCCGCACCGCGGTGCGCGGCTGCGCCAGCCGGAGTTTCAACGACGCCGGCTCGCGCGCCTGCGTGAGCCAGGTGCTGACCAACGCGCCGTGAGACGCCTGCGCGTCGAACCGATTGCACAGGCATGTGATCGCTTCCTCCTACGTCGCGTGAAAGCCGCTCGTATCGCCGGCGGACATGCGGCATCGCCCGTGTTGTTTGATCGGCGTCGGGTGCGCCGGACTTCCCTGCCCTCATCGCATGATGAGGGAATGGCGCGCCGCGAGGCGCTTCCGTGTCCTTACGTGCCACGCGCGCGCATCGACCGGATGCGAGCGCGCGGGCGCCTCTCGGCGCGCCATCGCGGCGATTTCTGTTCGCGGGGCCGTGCTTCCGGGTGCCGGTCAGCGATCGCGCCTCCTTGTGAGAGGCAACGACCTCCGGCGGGCTTTCGCCCGCCTTCACCGAACCCCCGTCCAGCCATTGAAGGCAGAGCCCCGTAGTGGGCCCGGACGGCTACCCGCGACCTCCCGGGTGCGTGGCTGCGAACCACGCCCGCGGGCGCCGCATTCCACCCCACCCTCACGACGCCTCATGAGAGCGCCCCTCGGTGGATGGAACGAGACTAGGACAGCATACCTTGGGAATGACGTCAACAGGATGGCGGATTATTTTCTGCCTCGCCGCACCAGGCACAGACACCCGCTCAGGTGAGGCTCAGCAGCGTCATGACGACCACCGTGACGATGCGCGCCAGATCCGCCCAGCGGCGATCGCCTTCATAGCGCCCGGCGGACCGCCAGACGGCGACCGCGACAAAGACGTTGTACGGAACCGAGAACGCATAACCCGCGACGAAGGCCGCCAGCGTGTAGCCGTGCAGCAGCAGCGTGAAGAACAGGATCGTGGTTGCGCCATTGACCGCAATGGCGCCGAACACGGCCCAGTTCCAGAACACTTGCGAGAGCGGCACCTCGCCGTGCCAGAGGCGGTGAAGGAGGGACATGGGCAGGAAGGCTACACCACTTTGCGGGCCCGCGTGCGCGCCTACCCCTGCTTGGCAAAATGCTTCGGCGGCGTGTCGGGCGGCAGCGCGACCCAGGCGTGGCGCGTTTCCTCCCACACCGCGATTTGCGGCGCCGGGAATTGAGGATCGGCGAAAGCGCCGATGGCCACGGCGACATGATCGGGAAAGCTCTCGCTAGTCCAATAGACCGTCGAGCCGCAGACCGGACAGAAATTGAAGGTGACCGTGCTGCCGCTCTCGGCTGTGCGCTGCCACTGCGTCGCCTGGCCGGTGACCGCGACCTGCTCATGTTTGAAGCGCGCCTGATTGCTGATCACCGCGCCGGTGCGGCGCTGGCACTCCAGGCAATGGCACATCGAAACGCGCACGGGTTCGCCGGAGATGGTCAGGCGGAGCTGGCCGCAGCTGCAAGAGGCGTGGCGCGTGGGCATGGAATGACTCCTAGAATTTGGACATGGCCGCGCTCCACAGCCTAACTCATGGCTGGGCATCACACATCTTCAGGCCCACCCAATTTTTGCCTACGTTCAAACTCCTTAAACAAACGATTGTAGTCTTCGTAGTGCCAAGTCAGCTTTCGAACCAGATCGATAAGATTCCAAGTCTTGGTACAAACGTAGATCAGCAAGCCGACATCCACTGCGACTACATAAATATTTAGATTGATGCATGGCACAATTCGAACAAGAATCGCCGCCAAAACCGAGAATAGAAGAAGACCAATTTGAAATATCAAAGTCGCCTGAGGCCAGAAAAGAAACTGATCGAAAAGATTCTCGTCTTTGAGGTAACTAGAAAAGGGATACTCAGAAACCATACGCTGGACTTGGGTCATCGTCGCTACTGATACGGAACCTAAAAATCCGGCGACTACCGCTACCGACGACAACATAGTGACCGATTGATCATCCCCGATGGTCAAAGACGAAATTTGCTTCAAAAGAACAACGGCGGCGACCGGAACTCCCACGCTGAGCAACAAACACCACGGAAAAAACGCTCGCCAAGACCTATTGCGCGCCGAAGAACGCAGCGCGTCTGCAAATATCTCCCAAAAATCCGGAGGGCTACTCATCTTTTCCAATATTTTTAAATTTCACCACGATCTGCCTCATCCGATGAACAAACTTCTGAGAGAATGGATACTCTTCTTTTCCTTCAATCTGTATCCGCACGCCAATATTTTCGCCGACAACTTCTTTATCGGCGCTTTCCGACAACTCACGGCGCTGGCTTGGCTTCGGAACCGCAATCTCAACGCCCTTGTCCTCAGTAAACGCTCTGAAGCCGACCTTTGCGTGACCGCTTGTTTGAAGCTCCTGCACTGCGCTCAAAAACCCGCCATTTAACTTGAGCGGATCTGAAATTGCTCCTTGTATCGAACCATTTAATTTTTTGATGTGGTCAAGCTTTCGACTCTCATCTAACTGCTTACCAAGATCACCGGTGTGAGGATTCACCGGAAAGACTTCGTACAACACCTCGACGACACGAAATCTATTGACAGCCTTTCTCAGGTCAAATGTCTCGCTGATTTCGTCGACTGTTAGAAGCAGCTTTTTCCGATGAGCAAGAACTCTATGCAAACGCTGCATCGCTGCATTTGCCCTCACCCCTCCTGTATCGGTACACATGATCATTCTCAAACGCGGGTAACAAATAAATGCCGCGTGTGGATAATCATCGTCATCAACGTTTACACGAGCCGTGATGTCGTCATGACTGTCGTAGGCGGTCACCTCCCTTTTTGTGGAGTGTCTACCGACAAGCCCGATAAAATCGACGCCATAGTTTCGAAGATGCATAAGAACCGAATCTCGCTTTCCGCGATATTCAGCGTATCTTCCATCAATATCCGGCCCCTTGGCCTCGTCAAAAATTTTAAACTGACGATCTGGATTAATCTCTTTTCCTTCAGTGGTACTCAGTTCGTAGCGATATAGCTTGTACTGCATTGCCCCGGCCTCCCCGGAGAGCAGTATGTCATGAAAATAAATTCAACACTAGATTGAGCGCCTCCGACCTCACACCGGCAAATTATCGTGCTTGCGCTTCGGCATCTCGGCCGTCTTGTTCTTCAGCATCGCCAGCGCGCGGGCGATGCGGCGGCGGGTGGAGTGCGGCATGATGACGTCGTCGATATAGCCGCGCTCGGCGGCGACGAAGGGTGACAGGAAGCGGTCTTCGTATTGCTTGGTCTGCGCCGCGATCTGCTCGGGCGTGCCGCCGCGGAAGATGATCTCGACCGCGCCCTTGGCGCCCATCACTGCGATCTGCGCCGTCGGCCAGGCGTAATTGAGATCGCCGCCGACATGTTTCGACGCCATCACGTCATAGGCCCCGCCGAAGGCCTTGCGCGTGATGACGGTGACGAGCGGCACGGTGCACTGGCTGTAGGCGAACAAGAGCTTGGCGCCGTGCTTGATCAGGCCGCCATATTCCTGGTCGGTGCCCGGCAGGAAGCCCGGCACATCGACGAAGGTGACAATCGGAATGTTGAAGGCATCGCAGAAGCGCACGAAGCGCGCCGCCTTGCGCGAGGCATCCGAGTCGAGCACGCCGGCCAGCACCATCGGCTGGTTGGCGACGAAGCCGACCGTGGAGCCCGCGACGCGGCCGAAGCCGATGACGATGTTCTTGGCGTAAGCGGCCGACAATTCGAAGAAGTCGCCCTCGTCCACCACCTTGGTGATGAGCTCCTTGATGTCATAGGGCTTGTTCGGATTGTCGGGGATCAGCGTGTCCAGCGATTCGTCGATGGCGTCGATGTCGTCGAAGGTCGGCCAGGACGGCGGCCCGGCCTCGAAATTCGACGGCAGGAAATCCATCAGCCGGCGCATCTGAAGAAGACAATCGACGTCATTTTCAAATGAACCGTCGGCGACGCCGGACTTGGCGGTGTGCACGCTGGCGCCGCCGAGTTCTTCGGCGGTGACGACCTCGTTGGTCACGGTCTTCACCACATCGGGGCCGGTGACGAACATGTAGGACGTGTCGCGCACCATGAAGATAAAATCAGTCATGGCCGGCGAATAGACATCGCCGCCGGCGCAGGGGCCCATGATGACGCTGATCTGCGGGATGACGCCGGAGGCCATGACGTTGCGGCGGAAGACTTCGCCGTAGCCACCGAGCGCGGCGACGCCTTCCTGGATGCGGGCGCCGCCGGCGTCGAACAGGCCGATGATGGGCGCGCGCGCCTTCATCGCCATGTCCTGCACCTTGATGATCTTCTGCGCGTGGGTCTCGCTGAGCGAGCCGCCGAACACGGTGAAGTCCTTGGAGAACAGGTAGACGATGCGGCCGTTGATGGTGCCCCAGCCGGTGACGACGCCGTCGCCGGGGATTTTGGTTTTCTCCATGCCGAAGTCGTTCGAGCGGTGCTCGACGAACATGTCGATTTCCTCGAACGAGCCCTTGTCGAGCAAGAGTTCGATGCGCTCGCGGGCGGTCAGCTTGCCGCGCTTGTGCTGGGCGTCGATGCGCTTTTCGCCGCCGCCCAGGCGGGCTTCCGCGCGCCGCTCTTCCAGTCTGTCGAGGATGTCCTTCATGGTCGCTTCCGGCCCCTGCCTTGTCTCGTCTCGGCCGGAGAATGTCACAGCCTTGGGTGCGCTGCAAAAGGGCTGTCGGGGTGGCTTCACATCCCCGCCAATCCCCCCTAGAAGCCCCGCATGACCGAGCCGACGACCTCTCCGCAGACCATCGCCCAGATCCTGCAACAGGGCCTTTTCCACCACCGCCAGGGCCAGCTCCGGGCGGCCATGGAGCGGTATATGGAGGTGCTGCGGATCAATCCGGAGCATGCCGAGGCGCTGTATTGCTGCGCCGTGGTCGCCTGCGCCGAGGGCCAGTTCAAGGAAGGCGTCGAGGTCGTGCGCCGGGCCATCAAGTTCGGGCCCGCCACCGCCAAGATGTACAACCTGCTCGGCCAGGCGCTGGACCGGCTCGGCGAGCCGATGGAGGCGATCAAGGCCATCGACCAGGCCATCGCGCTCGACCCCAAGCTCGCCGCCGCCCATGGCAACCGCGCCAATATTCTGGTCGACGCGGGGATGCCGCTCGAGGCTCTGAAAAGCTTCGACACGGCGATTGCGCTCGATCCGGCCTCGGTGCCGGACCTGATCAACCGCGGCGCGCTCCTGGAGACCATCGGCCGGCCGGCCGACGCGCTCAAGGATTACGACAAGGCGCTGATGGGCGCGCCCGGGGATCCGCGTATCCTGATGAACCGCGGCGCGGTGCTGAAAGATCTTGGCCTCATCGAGCTCGCCGGCGGCGCGGACAGCAGCGCGCATTTTGCCGAAGCGATCTCGTCCTACGACCGCGCCATCAAGGCCGCGCCGCGCACGCACGAAGCCTTCGCCGCGCGCGGCCAGCTCAAGCTGCTCACCGGGGACTGGCCTTCGGGCTTTGCCGATTACGATCATCGCGGCCAGTTGCCGGAGCCGACCTACAAGGCCCTGCCCGATCCGCGCTGGCACGGCGAAGAGCGCGAGGGCGAGCGCATCGTGCTCACCGCCGAGCAAGGGCTCGGCGACGCCATCCAGTTCGCGCGGCTGGCGCCGTGGCTGGCTTCGCAAGGCCATGACGTGACGCTCATGGTGCGGCCGGGCCTCAAGGCGCTGATGTCGACCTTGAAGGGCGTCACCATCGTCACCAGCGAGGAAGAACTGCGTGCCGATCCGCGGCCGATCCGCTGGGCGCCGCTGATGAGCGTACCGGGTATTCTCAAGATCGAGGCCGACGCCATTCCGGGCGAGACACCGTATCTGTTCGCCGAAGCGGCGCGCGTTGCCAAATGGCGCGAGACGCTCGGACCGAAGAAAAAGCTGCGCATCGGCATCAACTGGGCGCCGGGCCATGCCGACCGCACCATCCGCTCACGCCGCGATATTCCGCTCGTCGCCTTCAAGGCGATCGCGGACCTGCCCGATGTCGAACTCATTTCGTTTCAGAAAGGCGCGCCGGCCGAGCAGATCAAGGGCGTCGCCTTCCGCGACCTGATCAAGCCGGCCGACGCCGACAACGATCCGAACGCACCGCTCTTCCTCGACACCGCGGCGCTGATGCAGAATCTCGACCTCATCGTCACCGGCGACACCTCGGTGCCGCATCTGGCCGCCGCGCTGGGACGGCCGGTGTTCCTCCTGGTGTCGGCGATCTCCGACTGGCGCTGGCTGCTCAAGCGCGACGACGCGCCGTGGTATCCGACCATGCGCATTTTCCGCCAGGGCGCCGACGGCGACTGGGCAGCGCTGATGACGAAGGTCGCGGCGGCGGTGACCGAAATGCGCAGCCGGACGAACGAACATAGCTGACCGTCACAAAAGCGAAATGGAACTTTGCAGGTTCCTGCCTATTATCGACACATCCCTGCCAACAAAGGATGTGCGTCATGGCTTCTCCCGCCACTCCCCGTTTGAGAACCCCGACCGACCTCGGCGACAACGCCCGCAAGGACATTGCCGGCGCCGTCAACGCCCTGCTCGCCGACGCCTTCGCGCTCTACATCAAGACCAAGAATTTCCACTGGCACGTCAGCGGCCCGCATTTCCGCGACTATCACCTGCTGCTCGACGAGCAAGCGGCGGAGATCCTCGCCACCACCGATGAACTCGCCGAGCGCGTGCGCAAGATCGGCGGCAATACCATCCGCTCGATCGGCGACATCGCCAAGAAGACGCGCATCGCCGACAACGACGCCGCCTATGTCTCGCCCGAGGATATGCTCGCCGAATTGCGCGACGACACTCAGCGCGTCATCACCGCGATGCGCGAGACGCATGATCTGTGCGACGAGCATAACGACGTCGCCACCGCGAGCTTGCTCGAGAACTACATCGACGCCGCCGAGAAGCGCGTCTGGTTCCTCTACGAGATCGGCCGCAAGGGAAGTCCGGACGGGCATTGAGGTCGAAACAGATGAACGACACCGGATCGGTCAACGGCGTCCCTCGGCTCCTGGTGCGCGCCGAGGGCGCCGCGTTGCTTGCTATCGCCGCCCTGCTCTATGCGAAAGCCGGCGAATCCTGGTGGCTGTTCGCCGTGCTGTTTCTCGCGCCGGACCTCAGCTTCGCCGGCTATCTCGGCGGCCCGCGCCTCGGCGCCATTGTCTATAATGGCGCGCATACTCTGATCGTACCGGCGGCGCTCGGTATGGCCGGCCTACTGCTCGCCAATACGCTGGTCATCGCGCTGGCGCTGATCTGGGCCGCGCATATCGGCTTCGACCGCATGCTCGGCTACGGCCTGAAATATGCCGCGGGCTTTGCCTTCACCCATCTCGGCCGCATCGGACGCAACGCCTAGCCGCCGCGCAACGCTGCCAATCACAAACTGCGCCGCCTTCACAGCGTCAGTGTCCAACCCAGTTCTCGAAATCCATCGGCGCGACATTGCTGCCGCACAGAACCGTTGCGACAGTCTTCCCGCGAAAGCGCTCGGGGTTTTCGAGAATGCTGGCAACGCCCAGAGCGCCCGCCGGCTCGACGATCAGACCTGAGTGCCTGTACAAGAGCTTCATCGCCTCAACGATGCTGGCTTCCTCGACCAGCAGCGCGTCGTCGATGATTTCCAGCATGTCGGCGAGAACTTCCGGGATGGTGTAGCGGCCAGCGACACCATCGGCGATCGTATTCGGCGATCCGGATTCGACCACGGCGCCGGCGAGATAAGACCGCGTCAGCGCCGGCGCATTTTGCGGCTGAACCGTCCAGACGCGGGTGTCCGGGCGGCTGGATTTCACCGCTAGGGCAATACCCGTCGCCATCGCGCCGGCGCCGAGCGAAACCAGAACGCAATCCAGAGACGGCAGACTGGCAAGCTCCAAACCGATGGTGCCCGCCCCTTCGCAGGTGTCGATGTT
This sequence comes from Pseudolabrys sp. FHR47, assembly GCF_005153485.1. Taxonomy (NCBI): domain Bacteria; kingdom Pseudomonadati; phylum Pseudomonadota; class Alphaproteobacteria; order Hyphomicrobiales; family Xanthobacteraceae; genus Pseudolabrys; species Pseudolabrys sp. FHR47. Next base: position 2,018,901 of record NZ_CP039740.1, on the reverse strand, counting down.
CTTGCTGTCCTCAACCAGGAAGGCGCCGGTCCGCCGCGAATGATCGATCGCGGCATCGAGCGCTTCCTCGATCTGACCCTCCACCAGCATAACGGTTGCACCGAGCGCCTTCATGCGTTCGATCTTCAACGGGTTGGCGGCGGATGACGCAGTGACGGTGACGCCGAATCCCCGGTTGTTGCCGCAATAGGCGAGCGCCTGTCCAAGATTGCCGGCGCTGGCGCAAACCACGGCTCTCTCGCCGCCGGCTTCTTGCCGATTGGCCAGCACCAGTTCGGTCCCGCGCCCCTTGAAACAGCGCACCGGGTTCAACGTCTCAACCTTGAGCACGATGCGGCATCCCAAAACCCGGCTGAGATGCGGGCAGCAATACTGCGGCGTGTTCTGGAAAACGCCGTCGATCTTGTGAACGGCCGTCTTGATGCGGTCGACGCTGAGTCTTGTCATGAGGACTATGCGGCTTCGGCTGCCGGAGGCGACGCCGTCATTCGTTTGTTGAACATCCACAGCCCGTAGGCGACGAGCAGCATCAACACGCCGCCGCCGAGCACCGAGACCGGCGTAGCGCCGAGGCGCTCGAACCATTGCGTATAGAAATGGATGGCGCCGAAGGCGGCGGCGATATTGACCAGCCAGCGGCGGTTCACCGTCACGGCCCAGATCGCGGCGCCGATCAGGGCCGCCGCCCAGACGATGCTGAATACCGAAGGCTGGATGACGATGCTCCGCATCATCTCGGCCGGGTTGTGATCCTTGAAACCGCGCAAAAGAAACAGCGGATCTCCCCACAAAGAGCCGACCCAGAAGCCGAAATTGACGAGCAGGATCGAGGTGCGCGCCACTATGACGGCGAGCCGCTCGTAATCGGCCTTGAGCCGCAGCGAGGCCCGATAGGCCACGAGCGCCAGCACCGAGAACAGCACCACCGTCAACGTCGGCTCGAAGATCGCCAGGGAGTATGTGGCGTGGCTGTAGCCGGTGCGCGCGCCGAGTGTCGCCGACAGCGCGATGACGGCAAGCGACGCAAGCAGACTCGATCGTGCGACGATCGACGCCGCCGCGAGCGAAGCCGTAACGATCAGCATCGATGCGACCGAGCCCTCGCCGAGCCCGATAACGCCGCCTGAGAACATCAGCGCGCCGGTCACCAGCAGGATTTGGCCGAATACCGTCCACTGCACGACATTGTTGAGCACGACGGCGCAGCCGGCGGCGAACATGATGAGGCCCATCACGATCACCGTCTCCGCGCTCGGCAACAGCGCGCCAACGCTGGCGGCGATGGAAATGACGCCGAAGGCGATGAGAATGTTGACGGCGAGCGAGCCGGTGTCGTGCGAGGCCAGCGACTTGAGGCGTTCGGCCTCCTCGGCCGTCAGCTTGCCGTCCTCGACGAGCTTTGACAGATCGAGCGTTATTTTCATGGCGTGCCCCCGAGAGAGTCGCGAGCATATCACGAGCAGCGACTACGCCGCCGCATCCCAATACGGCTTCTCACCGCCAAAACGTTCGGCGAGAAAATCGACGAAGGCGCGCACCTTGGGCGACAGATGCCGCGCCGTCGGATAGACGGCGTTCAAGGTCAGGTCCTGCGCAATGTAAGGATCGAGCACACTGACCAAAGTGCCGGCGCGCAAGTCGTCGCCGACGATGAAGGTCGGCAGATGCACGAAGCCATGGCCATGCAGCGCCGCGACGCGCAGCATATCGCCGCTGTTGGCGCTCATGCGGCCCTTCACTTCAATCGGCCACGGTTTGCCGTCCGGATGAATGAAGCGCCACTCGCGCGTGATGTTGATATTGGTGTTGCTGAGGCAATCGTGGCTTTTGAGATCGTCCGGCGTCTGCGGCACGCCGCGGCGTTTGAGATAATCCGGGCTGGCGCACAGCACGCGGCGAATGCCCGCCAGCCGCCGCGCCACCAGGCTTGAATCGGTCAGGCTGCCGATCCGCACCGCGACATCGACGCCCTCGTCGATCAGATCGACAAAGCGATCGGTCAAAGTGACATCGAGTTCGATCTCCGGATAGCGCGCGAGGAAATCGCCGAGCGCGGGGGCGAGATGCAAAAAGCCGAAACTCATCGGCGCATTGACCCGCAGGCGGCCGCGCGGCGCGGCCTGCAACTGGGTGACCGAGGCATTGGCCTCGTCGAGGTCGGCGAGGATGCGGCTCGTCCGGGCAAAGTAGTCGCGGCCGGCTTCGGTGAGCGTCAGCGAGCGCGTGGTGCGGTGGAACAGCCGGGCGCCGAGATCGGCCTCCAGCGCCGCGACATGGCGGCTGACGGCCGATTTGGACGACCGCAGGCGCCGGGCGGCCTCGGAAAAGGACTGTGTTTCCGCGACCTTGGCGAAGGCTTCGAGGGCGGTGAGCCGATCCATAATTGTTCCGATATATGCAACAGTTTTGTTCCTATAACACAGATTGTTGCAAATCAGAAGTCGCCCTAAATAGCCGCCCAAGAGCCGAGGCGATCCAGCCCGGCGGATCGAATTCAACCCGACTTCTGGAGGCGACCAAATGACTACCGCGACCACCACCGCCCGCCCGATCATCCCGGCGCTGGCTCCTCTCACCAATGCGCTTGCCCCGCTCGGCGAGCCTCTCGTCCGCGTCGCGGCCGGCCTGCTGCTGGTGCCGCATGGCGCGCAGAAACTGTTCGGCGCTTTTGGCGGCTACGGCCTGGAAGCCACCGGGCAGTTCTTCGCCACCAAGCTCGGCATGCCCGCCTCCTTCGCGCTGATCGCGGGCCTGATCGAACTCGTCGGCGGCCTCATGCTGGCCGCCGGCTTCCTCACCCGCCCGGTCGCGGCGCTGATCACCGGCTTCATGGTCGTCGCTCTGACCGTGCATCTGCCGGCCGGCTTCTTCTGGACCGATGGCGGCTACGAGTACCCGCTGCTCTGGGCCATCGTCGCCTTCTCGTTCGTGCTGCGCGGCGCCGGCCGCTACTCGGTCGATGCGGCGATCGCGCGCGAGTTCTAAGCGCGGGTTGCGAACATCGAGCTGACAAGAAAGAGCGGATGCGAAAGCGTCCGCTCTTTCTTTTTTGTCATTCCGGGACGCCGCGAAGCGGCGGGCCCGGAATCCATACTCCGCAGCGCCGGGGTTATGGATTCCGGGCTCGCGGGCCAAATGCCCGCGCCCCGGAATGACAGCCATCATACCAGCTTCAACACCTTCGCCGCCGCCTCATACTCGGCAAAGCGCGCGGCGCGGCGCATAATGGCGGCTTCATCGCGGCCCCATTGCGCCATCTGGAAGTCTTCGTCGACATGCGCGGCGGCCCACAGCGCATCGGCATCGAAGGCGCCGGCATTGAGCGCAAGAGCAATGAGCGCAGAGCCGGTGATGTTGGTGACCGATGCCATGGCGCCAAGACGCCACGGATGTGAGGGCAGCGCAGCGCGCGCGGCGGCAATCGCTTCCTTCGGCTGCTCGGCAAAGACGATGCCCTCAACCAGCACGAAGCGTGCGCCGAGTTCATCGTGCGCCCAGTCGAGAATGGGATTCCACAATTCATTCTGCCGCGCGACGAGCGCGGCCGGCTCATCGGCGCGGTAGCAGAGCAGATCGGAGCCGAGATATTTCACAATCTCGTCGGCCACCGCGTCGGGTGCCAGTGCGATGCCATCGACAATGACATTGGCAAGCCGCGTGAGTGGCATGCGCGCCGGATCGATCTCTTTTTCCTGCGCCTGCCACTCTCCCGCCAGCGCCTCGGCCAAGTCCGGCGATGGCGCCAGAAGCGGCCGGCGCGCCGGCGTCATCACCGGCTTGCCGTCAAGCAACAGAGGATAACCCCGGTCAGTGCCCTCGCCGGCCCGCGCCTCCTTGTAGAAGCGCTTGCGCAGCGGCGCTTTGGCGCCCTGCCGCGCCGAAACCATCGGGTCCTTCGGCTGGTTCTCAAAAATGTCGTTGAAAATATCGCGCATCACATTCCATTTGTCGCATACATCAAATGCACTCTTGCATCGCAACAGTCGATGAAATCCACGTTTTCGCGCCGATTTCGCTCGCCCTCTTAGATGGTTATGCCGCGTTGCGAAAGACGGCCCCGTAGCGTCTCCTGCGACCTCTGCGCCATTTCGGGCGGTAGCCTAAAATTATTCCAAGTCATATGATGATCTTCAAGGAGTCGAGCCTGAGCGTAGAAATCAGGCCGATCTCTGGGGGGATTGGCCGCGATAAGCGGCTGTACGCGAAGCGCGGCGCCAGAGTGCCGTCGCGTCACTCGCGGTCGAGGACGAAATGAAGACGACGGACATTTCCGACCCGCAGTACTTCCACAAAGTGGTCGACTGCCAGTATGCCTGCCCGGCGCATACACCCGTTCCCGAATATATCCGGTTGATCGCGCATGGGCGGTATTCCGACGCCTACATGATCAACTGGCAATCGAACGTGTTTCCAGGTGTGCTCGGGCGCACCTGCGACCGTCCCTGCGAACCGGCCTGCCGGCGCGGCCGCGTCGAGGAAGAGCCGGTGGCGATCTGCCGATTGAAGCGCGTCGCCGCCGATTTGAAGGACGACGTCGCGGCCCGCATGCCGCCGAAGCCGCAGAGGAAGAACGGCAAGCGCATCGCGCTGGTCGGCGGCGGCCCGGCATCGCTCACCGTGGCGCGCGATCTCGCTCCGCTCGGCTATGAATGCGTGGTGTTCGACGGCGATCAAAAAGCCGGCGGCATGATCCGCTCGCAGATCCCGAAATTCCGTTTGCCCGATAGCGTCATCGACGAAGAGACCGGTTACATCCTCAATCTCGGCGTCGAATTCCGTGGCGGCACACGGATCGAGTCGATGAAGAAACTGCTGTCGGAAAATTTCGACGCCATCTTTGTCGGCACCGGCGCGCCGCGCGGCCGCGACCTCGACATTCCCGGCCGCAAGGAAGGCGCGGCGAACATCCATATCGGCATCGACTGGCTGTCGTCTGTGTCGTTCGGACACATCAACAAGATCGGCAAGCGCGTCATCGTGCTCGGCGGCGGTAACACCGCGATGGACTGCTGCCGCTCCGCCCGCCGTCTCGGCGGTGACGACGTGCAGGTCGTGGTACGCTCCGGTTTCGAGGAGATGAAGGCCTCGCCGTGGGAGAAGGAAGACGCCCAGCACGAGGGCATTCCGATCCACAATTACCTGGTGCCCAAGGAATTCACCCACGCGAATGGCAAGCTCACCGGCATCACCTTCGAGAAAGTGAAGGCCGAGTTCGATGCGAAAGGCCGACGGAAACTCGTGCCGGCAGGTGAGCCGGACCAGCACTTTCCCTGCGACGACGTGCTGGTGGCCGTCGGCCAGGAGAACGCGTTCCCCTGGATCGAGCGCGACATCGGTATCGAATTCGATCAGTGGAACATGCCGAAGGTCGACTCGACCACCTTCCGCTCGACGCATCCGAAAGTGTTCTTCGGCGGCGACGCCGCCTTCGGGCCCAAGAACATCATCTGGGCGGTGGCGCATGGCCACGAGGCCGCGGTGTCGATCGACAAGATGCTCAACGGTGAGGACATCACTGAGCGCCCCCTGCCCGCGGTCGAGGTCGTTAGCCAGAAGATGGGCATCCATGAATGGTCCTATGACAATGCCATCGAGCCCGACCACCGCTTCAAGGTGCCGCTGCGCGATCTGGGAACGGCGCTGAAGGACATCAAGGCCGAGGTCGAACTCGGCTTCGATGCCAAGCTGGCGCTCAAGGAAGCCGGCCGCTGCCTGAATTGCGACGTGCAGACGGTGTTCTCCGCCAATCTGTGCATCGAATGCGATGCCTGCGTCGATATCTGCCCGATGGACTGCATTACCTTCACGCCGAATGGCGAGGAGAAAGAGCTGCGCCAGCGGCTCATGGTGCCGGCGCTCAATCTCAGCCAGGACCTTTACGTGCAGGACGGGCTCAAGACCGGCCGCGTCATGGTCAAGGACGAGGACGTCTGCCTGCATTGCGGCCTGTGCGCCGAGCGTTGTCCAACCGGCGCCTGGGACATGCAGAAATATTTGCTGGAAATGACCCACGCAGGATCGTCATGCCGACCGCCACGCCGCTCAGCCGCGTAAACGACTTCGTCGTCCGCTTCGCCAACGTTAACGGCTCGGGATCGGCGAGCGCCAACGAGATGTTCGCCCGCGCCATTCTGCGCATGGGCATCCCGGTGGCGCCGCGCAACATCTTCCCGTCGAACATTCAGGGTCTGCCGACCTGGTACGAGGTGCGCGTCACCGAGGACGGCCATCTCGGCGCCCGCGGCGGCACTGATCTCATGGTGGCGATGAACCCGCAGACTTTCGACAAGGATATCGCGAGCATCGAACCCGGCGGTTATCTGCTCTACGACTCCACCAAGCCTTATCCGCCATCGAAATTCCGCGACGATATTACGGTCATCGGTGTGCCGCTGACCGCGATCTGCAATCGCGAATACACCGATCCGCGCCAGCGGCAGCTGTTCAAGAACATCATCTATATCGGCGTCCTGACCGCGTTGCTCGAACTGGACGTCGCAGCGGTCGAGCAGCTCATCGCCGAGCAGTACAAGGGCAAGGACAAGCTGATAGGGCCGAACGTCAAGGCGCTTCATATCGGCCGCGATTACGCCATTCTCAATCTGGCGCATCCGATCGGCCTGCGCCTGCGCAAGACCGACAAGGTCGGCGACAAGATTTTCGTTGAGGGCAACTCCGCTGCCGCGCTGGGCGCGGTCTATGGCGGCGCCACGGTCTGCGCCTGGTATCCGATCACGCCGTCATCTTCGCTGGCCGACGCCTTCACCAAATGGTGCGCCAAGTACCGCGTCGACCCGGAGACCAGACGAGCCAAATACGCCATCGTGCAGGCCGAGGACGAACTCGCCTCCATCGGCATGGTGATCGGCGCCGCCTGGAATGGCGCGCGCTCATTCACCGCCACCTCCGGCCCCGGCATCTCGCTGATGCAGGAATTCATCGGGCTTGCCTATTTCGCCGAAATTCCGGCGGTGATCTTCAACGTGCAGCGCGCCGGCCCGTCGACCGGCATGCCGACCCGCACGCAGCAATGCGACCTCATCTCCTGCGCCTATGCCTCGCACGGCGACACCAAGCACGTGATGATCTTCCCGGAGAACCCGGCGGAAGCCTTCGAGATGGGCGCCATGGCGTTCGATCTCGCCGACCGCCTGCAGACACCAGTCTTCGTCATGCTCGATCTGGAGATCGGCATGAACCATCATTTGTGCCGGCCTTTCCAGTGGGACGACAGCCGCACCTATGACCGCGGCAAGGTGATGACCTACGAGGAACTCGAGGCCGGCAAGGATTTCGGCCGCTATCTCGACGTCGATGGCGACGGCATTCCCTACCGCACCTATCCCGGCACGCATCCGACCAAGGGCTCGTTCTTCACCCGCGGTACCTCGCGCGACCGCTACGCCAAATACACCGAGGAAGGCGGGCCTTACGTCGACAACATGCAGCGTCTGCTGCGCAAGTTCGAAACCGCCAAGGACATCGTGCCGAAGCCGCTGATCGCCAATGCGGCCAAGCCCTCCAAATACGGCGTCATCTATTTCGGCTCGACCGCGCCGGCGATGGACGAGGCGATCCACATGATCGAGGCGCGCGGCCATGGCCTCGACCGCATGCGTCTGCGCGGCTTCCCGTTCCACTCCTCGGTCAACTCCTTCGTCGCCGACCACGACTTTGTCTTCGTCGTCGAACAGAACCGCGATGCGCAGCTGCGCTCGCTGATCGTCAACGAATGCGGCATCGACCCGGTGCGGCTGGTGCCGATCCTGCATTTCGACGGCACGCCGATCACCGCGCGCTACATCGCGAAAGCGATCGGCGACCACCTCGACCAGATGACGATGAAGCCCGCGAAAGTAACGTCATGACCTATCTCGCCAAGCCGAAATTCCATCACCCGGGCCTGCCGAAGAACGAACTCGGCTACACCCACCGCGATTATGAAGGCACGGTATCGACGCTCTGCGCCGGCTGCGGACATGACTCGATCACCGGCGCCATCATCCAGGCTTGTTTCGAGCTGGCCATCGAGCCGCACCGCGTCGCCAAGATTTCCGGCATCGGCTGCTCGTCAAAGACACCGACCTATTTCCTCGGCAATTCGCACGGCTTCAATTCGGTGCACGGCCGCATGCCGTCGGTGCTGACCGGCGCCAATCTCGCCAACCGCGACCTGATCTATCTCGGCGTCTCCGGCGACGGCGACAGCGCTTCCATCGGGCTCGGCCAGTTCGCGCATTGCCTGCGGCGCGGCGTCAACATGACCTATATCGTCGAGAACAATGGCGTCTACGGCCTGACCAAAGGCCAGTTCTCGGCCACCGCCGACCGCGGCTCCAAGTCGAAGCGCGGCGTCATCAACACCGACAATTCCATCGACATGGTGGCCATGGCGCTGCAACTGGGCGCGACCTTCGTTGCCCGCTCCTTCTCCGGCGACAAGCAGCAACTGGTGCCGATCATCAAGGCCGCCATCGCGCACAAGGGCGCGGCCTTCCTCGACGTCATTTCGCCTTGCGTCGCCTTCAACAACCACGCCGGCTCGACCAAGAGCTTCGACTTCGTGCGCGAGCACAACGAGGCGGTGAACCGGCTTGACTTCATTTCCACGCGCATGCCCATCGAGCTTCAGCAGGAACCGGGCACAGTGGAGATCGTCGAGCAGCATGACGGCTCCAAGGTCGCGCTGCGCAAGCTCGACGCCGATTACGAAGTCCACGATCGCGCCGCCGCGCTTGGCTTTTTGCAACACCATGCCGCCAAGGGACAGATCGTTACCGGCCTTTTGTTCGTCGAGAAGGAGTCGGAAGACCTACACGCCCACCTGCACACGGTGGACAAGCCGCTCAATGCGCTGGGCACCAAGGACCTCTGCCCCGGCTCGGCGGCGCTCGACGCCTTCAACGCAAGCATGCGCTGATACGACAACCCTCCTCTGTCATGGCCGGGCTTGTCTCAGGCACCTGATCGGCCTCATGGTGAGGAGCGCTCCACAGGAGCGCGTCTCGAACCATGTGGCCGCCCCATCCTTCGAGACGGCCGCTTCACGGCCTCCTCAGGATGAGGCGGAAGAAGGTCCCCATGCAACACCGCCCCCTCGGCCGCTCCGGCCTCTCCATCGCGCCGCTGATGCTCGGCGGCAATGTGTTCGGCTGGAGCGCCGACGAGACGACCTCGCACAAGCTGCTCGATGCTTTCGTTGACGCCGGCTTCAACGCCATCGACACCGCCGACAGCTATTCGCGCTGGGTGTCGGGGCACACCGGCGGCGAGTCCGAAACCATCATCGGCCACTGGCTGAAAAAATCCGGCAAGCGCGGCAAAGTCGTCGTCGCGACCAAGGTCGGCAACGACATGGGCCAGGGCCGTTGCCTCAAGAAGGACTACATCCTGAAGTCGGCCGATGAATCGCTGAAACGCCTGCAGATCGAGACCATCGACCTCTACCAGAGCCATTTCGACGACGAGGTGACGCCGGTCGAGGAAACGCTCGAGGCCTACGCCACGCTCATCAAGGCCGGCAAGGTGCGAGCCATTGGCGCGTCAAACCTGTCCCCGGCGCGGCTCAAGGCTTCACTCGACGCCAGCGGCAAGCACGGCCTGCCGCGTTATGAGACGCTACAGCCGCTCTACAATCTTCACGACCGCGCCGGCTACGAACGGGACTACGCGCCGATCGCGGCGACCGAGCAGCTCGGTGTCATCCCCTATTACGGTCTGGCGGCCGGCTTTCTCACCGGCAAATACAAGAACAAGGAAGAAGCCGCGAAAAGCCCGACGCGCGGCGGCAAGGTGAAGAACTATTTCGACGCCCGGGGCGTCGCCATCCTCGAGGCGCTTGCTGACGTTGCCAAGGCGAAATCCGCGACGTCGGCGCAGGTCGCCCTCGCGTGGCTCATGGCGCAACCCACCATCACGGCGCCGATCGCTTCCGCCACCACGCTCGATCAGCTTCACGACATTCTCCGCGCGGCGAAACTTATGCTGTCGAAGGAGGATATGACGACGCTGGACAAGGCGAGCGCCTATTGACGCGGTCATTCCGGGACGCGCGTGTGACGCGCGGACCCAGAATCCATATTCACGAACCGGGGTTATGGATTCCGGGCTCGCGACCTACGGCCGCGCCCCGGAATGACAGAGGTTATTTCTTCAACCACGGCTTCTCGTCAGCCGCCTTCTGCACGGCCGCGACGAATTCCGGCGCCGGGCCTTCGCTCATGTCGAAGGTGAGTGGATTACCCGTCTCCAGCAGGCTCTTGAGTCCGCTGATGATCTTCGGCCAACCTTCTTCGCCGCCGATCATGATCTCGCGCGGCACGTCCCAGTCGTGCGACTCTGTCATGGTCAGCCGTGTCACCGCGCCGGCGGGCTCGATGTCATAGGTAACGAGCGTAGTCGGCAATTCCGAGAATGGCGGCATGTTCTGGATGTCCCAGCTCACGCACAACCGGCGCGGCGGCGACCAATCCACGACCTCGCCGGTGATATGCTCACGGCCGTCCGGCCACAACAGGCGGAAGCGGCCGCCCGTGCGTGGTTCGACCTCGGCCGACAGGCCAAAGAAATACCGCGTGGTGAACGATGGATCGACCAGTGCCTGCCAGACCTTCTCCGGCGTTGCGGCGATGTAGGTGCGATAGACGCTCTTGGGTTTGAAGGAGGTCGGATCGAGCATGGTCTGTGGCCGGTTCATAGCAGTCCCCTCCCGGTCTCGATAAAACTCTTCAACGATGACAGAACCACCGGCCAGCCTTCAGTGATGCCGCGCTCCATCTCGCCGTCCGGCTCGAGATCGGTATGACTGACGGTCAGACGCACCATGTCGTCCTTGTGCGCCTCGATGTCGAACGCAACCCGCGACACCTTGCCGGACTGATCGGCCTCGCCGGGAAATGCCCATGTTATGACGAGACGACGTGGTGCATCGCTTTCGAGAACTGTACCGATGAGGTCAATCTTCTTCGACGCGTCGATGCGCCGATGCTCCCAGGCACTGCCCACGGTCCAGTCGGACACATTGCTGTGGCCCCAATAACGGCCACTCAGTTCCGGGTCGGTGATTGCGCGCCACACCTCGGCCGGCGTGGCACGGATATAGGTGACGTAGACATGCGACGCCTTACTCATCACGCGCCTCCAACGCTTTCTTCAACTGGCTCAACGCGTCGAGGCGCGAGCGCTCGAATTTCCCGATCCAGCGTTCGGCGATCTCGTGGATCGGCACTGGGTTGAGATAGTGCAGCTTCTCGCGGCCACGCTTGATGGCCGCGATCAGGTTCGCCTCCTCCAGGAGGGCGAGATGCTTGCTCACCGCCTGCCGCGTCATGCCCGGCAGACCGGCACAAAGCTGGTTGAGGGTCTGGCCGTTGTCGGCGCGCAGCCGGTCGAGCAGCCGTCTGCGGCTCTCATCGGCAAGGGCTTTGAACACCAGATCCATGAATACAATATGCAACCATTTGGTTGCCTGTCAAGTCCGACGGCCTGTTCCGAAAGCGGAACTTGGCGACACGCCTGCGCGTTAACGCGGAACTTCCACGCAGGATGGGACCACATGGCGAAGCGGAAATCGCCGGCGGCGAAGAATGGCCGCGGCATCACCGATGAAGAAGTGCGCGACGTCGAGGAATTATCGGCGCCGCGCGTGCCGGTGATCTATGAGATCGTGCGCCGCCTTGGCGAAGAGGAAATGGAGCGCCCCGCCACCTCCCTGTGGTGGTCGGGCATCGCGGCCGGGCTTTCGATCAGCTTCTCGGTGCTCGCAGAAGCGATCCTCATCACCCACCTGCCCGATGCCGAATGGCGCCCCCTGATCGCCGACCTCGGCTACAGCGTTGGCTTCCTCATGGTGATCCTGGCGCGCCAGCAATTGTTCACCGAAAGCACCATCACTGCCGTGCTGCCGGTGCTCAAGAACCTGTCGCCGACAACGATCTGGCAGATGGGGCGGCTGTGGGGAATCGTGCTCGCCGCAAATCTCGCGGGCACATTGTTTGCCGCATTGTTCTGCGCTTTCACGCCGGTGCTGAGTCCGGAGCTCTACGAAGGCATGATCGAGGTGAGCCGATCGCTGCTCAAGCTCGACGTACCGCAGATGTTCTTCGCCGGCATTGCGTCCGGCTTTCTCATCGCCGCCATGGTGTGGATGATCCCGAGCGCCGAGAGCGCCAAGTTCATCGTCGTCACCCTGATGACCTATCTGATCGCGGCGGGTGGGTTCACCCATATCGTTGCCGGCTCGCTCGAAGCCTATCTGCTCGTCATCAACGGAGACTGGGCGTGGTGGGAGGCGATCGTGAAATTCGCCCTGCCCGTGCTCGCCGGCAACATGGTCGGCGGCACTTGCCTGTTCGCGGTGCTTTCATACGCGCAGGTCAAGGATGAGATCTAAGCGTCACTGATTAACGCAACTGCCGAGATAAGCCGCCGGGTTGCCCGCCTCCGCGCCGTAAACGCCGAGTTGATGGGCGCAGCGCGCGGCGCGGTCCTGCCCGGTCTCGGTGCCGTTCGGCCCGGAGGGCGACAAAGTCGGCAAGTTCGGCAGCACGCGACCGGTTTGCGGCACCACGATCGCCGGCGGAACGCGGTCGCGGGGCGCGGGCGGCAAAACGTGAGACGGCGGCGGCACGGTCTCCGCGCTGCGCGGCGACTGGTACTTCGGCGGCAGCCACGGCTCGGGCTTCATGATCGTATAGGGATCGTTCTGCGCAGCCGCAGGCGCAGCGGTAATTACCGCCAACGCGACAAGAACCATGCAGAACCCGCGTTTCATCATCTTTAGATGGGGACGCAGGGCATCTTCGCCTAGAGCCTTTCCGGCTTTGATAGAATCAAAACCGGGGCTCTAGCTTCTTGTTTTGACGAGTTTTCTTCACGCGATCCGATTTCCACTTCGCTCGAAAACGCTTTAGTCCTCGTCCGGCGCATCGACGATCGGATCGAAGCGCTCGGCGTCGAGCCCAAGCAGATTCCACGATTGCTGCATATGCGGCGGCAGCGGCGCCGACACGTCGATGGTGCCGCCGCGCGGGTGCGGCACGACGATGCGGCGCGCGAGAAGATGCAGCTTGTTCTGGATACCGCCGGGCAGCTCCCAGTTTTCGATATTGAAGTATTTCGGATCGCCGACGATTGGATTGCCGATATGCGCCATATGGGCGCGAAGCTGGTGCGTGCGGCCGGTGACCGGCTTGAGCGACACCCAGGCCAGCTTCTGCGCCGAGGTCTCGACCACGGCGTAATAGGTCACCGCGTGCACGGCGTCTCTCTCGCCATGCTGCGCAACGCGCATGAATGAGTCTTCTTCCATCTCCTGCTTGGCGAGATAGGTCGAGATACGACCCTGACGCGGCTTCGGCACGCCCGCGACCAGCGCCCAGTAGATCTTTCGCGCCGAGCGGGTGCGGAAGGTCTTGGCGAGCGCGGCGGCGGCAAAGCGCGTCTTGGCGATCAGCAGGCAGCCCGCCGTATCCTTGTCGAGGCGATGCACCAGACGCGGCTTTTGCGCGTCTTTCCCCGGACCGCGCAGCGCTTCCAGTAGGCCATCGACATGGCGCGTCGTGCCGGAGCCACCCTGCACGGCCAGCCCCATCGGCTTGTTGAGCACGAGCACATCGTCGTCCTCGGCCAAGGTAATCGAATGCAGATATTCGCGATCCTTAAGCACTTGCGGCGAATCCTCGCGCAGGCGCGGCGCCGCGAGTTGCAGCGGCGGAATGCGGACCTGCTGGCCGGCCTCGAGCCGGGACTTCGGCTCGGTGCGCTTGCCGTCCACCCGCACCTCGCCCTTGCGAACGATGCGCTGGATGTGACTGAAGGACAGGCCCGGAAACCGGGCCTCGAAGAAACGATCGACGCGCATGCCGTTCTCGTCCGGCGTTACCGTGACGGTCTGGACCTTGGTGGCAGCGGCGAGCTCGGGGCTTATACCCTCCCCCGGCGAGCGCTCGCGAGCAGTGGGGAGGGTCGGCCGCGCAGCGGCCGGGGTGGGGGCATCTTGATTGAAGCGCCCCCCACCAAAGCCGACGCTATGCGTCGGCAAGTCTTTTGAGAAAGACGGCGGCCGCGGGCCGCCTTTCGCCCCTCCCCGCCGCTTCGCTACGCTACGCGGAGGGAGGGGGGCAGACGAGCGCTCAACGCTAGACTTTCCACGCGGACGATCTCCGGCCGCGCGCGGCTTGTCATCGCGGCGTTCACCACCGAACTTGCCGGCCGACCTGCTCGCAGATTTCCCGGCGGTTCTGCCGCCAGACTTGCGCTCGCTGCGTTCGTCCTCGAAGCGCGACTTGCCGCCGCGCCCGCCGAAGCGATCCTTGCGACCACCCCGCCCCTCGACCGGCCGGCCGCCTTTGCGTGGACCTGCCGTCTGCTTGCCGCCGCCCGGCTGACGCGGACCTTTTCTGCCACCGCCACGTTTCATGCGACACCATTGGTTAGACGCGCCAGCGCGTCATCGAGACCGTGAAGACCGTCGAGATTGATATCGAACAGGTCGGTGAGCGCGTCGCGCAATTCGTTTGCGCCGAGCGCGCGTTTGTCGCTGCCGCCATCCATGTGATGCACGGTCAGCATGTTGTTCGCCAGCGCATAGCGCTTGCCCGGCAGAGCCCGCGCGCCCATCAACTGCTTCGTAAAGATCGACTGCGGATGGGTCGAAACGAACCAGTTGCTTTGCACATGATCCTCGTAGATCTGCTCCGACAAATCGAAGCGCAGCAGCCTGAGCCATTCGCCGCGCGGATTGAACTCGACGATGTAGTCCTCGCCCTCGCGCACGATCCGGTACGGTTCGTGCGGCGTCTGCTGCGGCGAGGAATCGTCGAGCAGCAGTGGCGCGGTCAGCACGTTGCCGCCGAAACCGACATCGGAAACGTAACGCGTGCCGTCAATATCGACGACCAGCAGCAAATGCGAGCGCTGCGTGCGCACGCCCTCGGGACGATTCCAAACGACGCGCGCGGTGTGCTCGTTGAACTTGTAACCCAGGGCCCGCAGCACATGGGAGAACAGCAGATTCTGTTCGAAGCAGTAGCCGCCGCGCCCGGCATGAACCAGCTTGTTCTCGAGCGAGGCCCGGTCGATCGGCACCGGGCGGCCGAGCAGCGGATCGAGGTTCTCGAAGGCGATGGCCGCCGGATGCAGGCGGTGTAGTTCGCGCAGGGTCTCCAG
This sequence comes from Pseudolabrys sp. FHR47, assembly GCF_005153485.1. Taxonomy (NCBI): domain Bacteria; kingdom Pseudomonadati; phylum Pseudomonadota; class Alphaproteobacteria; order Hyphomicrobiales; family Xanthobacteraceae; genus Pseudolabrys; species Pseudolabrys sp. FHR47. The sequence goes on along the minus strand of NZ_CP039740.1, from coordinate 2,003,733 downwards.
CGTCGGCACGCGCGGGCCGTCATAGCCGATGCGGGCCATGTAGGCATCGAGATCGATCGTATCGCTCATCATCTCCTCACGGACAGCGTCTGAGCTCGGCGCGAAGCGCGCGATCCCAGGTCACCGATAACTTGCCGCCATGGGGCCGCAGCGCCACCGGAATGGAGCGCTCGCCGGCCATATCCCAGCACAAGGCCTGGATATGGACGGTATCGCCGGTCTTGTACATGCGACCGACGCGGCAGGAATCGCCCTTCCAGCGCACGGCGTAGTTGCTCACCGTCAGCGGTGCATCGGCCGAGAAGAACGCGGCGTTGCACGAGGCCTCGTCGCCCCAGCGGCCGGCGATGGCATCGGCCGCAGCGGCCGGCGCCGCTGCAATCACTAGCGACGCCGTTAGAAGCCCCCGAAACGCGATCATTCCCCGCCCTTCTCCCGGCGCAGTCTGGCCCAGTAGTCCAGCCGCTTCCTGATCTCACGCTCGAATCCGCGCTCCGGCGGGTTGTAGAACTGCTGGCGGGGCAGCGCATCGGGAAAATAGTTCTGGCCCGAGAAGGCGTCCTCCGCGTCGTGGTCGTAGGCGTAGCCGCGGCCGTAACCTTCCTCTTTCATCAGATTGGTCGGCGCATTGAGGATGTGCTTGGGCGGCACCAGGGAGCCCGCCGTCTTCGCAACCTGCCGTGCCGCGCCATAGGCCTTGTAGCCGGCATTCGATTTCGGCGCCGTGGCGCAATAGATCACGGCCTGCGCGATAGCGAGTTCGCCTTCCGGCGAGCCGAGAAAGTCGAAAGCGTCCTTGGCGGCGTTGGCGATGACGAGCGCCTGCGGATCGGCCAGGCCGATATCCTCGATCGCCATGCGCACGACGCGGCGCGCGATATAGAGCGGCGGCTCGCCGGCATCGAACATGCGCGCGAGATAATAGAGAGCTGCATCTGGATCGGAGCCGCGCACCGACTTATGCAGCGCCGATATGAGATTGTAATGGCCGTCCTGCGACTTGTCGTAGATCGGCGCGCGGCGCTGCACGATCTCCTGCAGCTTGACGCTGTCGAAGATTTCATCCGGCCGCGCGGCGCGCCAGACTTCCTCCGCCAAGGTCAGCGAAGCGCGACCGTCGCCGTCCGCCATACCGGCCAGCATCAGCCGCGCGTTTTCGTCGAGGGGGAGCGGCCTGCCTTCGATGTGTTCGGCGCGTTCGAGGAGTTGCTCGACGTCGTCGGGGCCGAGCGATTTGAACACCAGCACCCGCGCGCGCGACAGAAGCGCGGCGTTGAGCTCGAAAGACGGATTCTCCGTGGTGGCGCCGACCAGCACGATGGTGCCGTCTTCCATCACCGGCAAGAACGAGTCCTGCTGGGCGCGGTTGAAACGATGCACCTCGTCGACGAAGAGCAGCGTGCCCTGCCCCAGTTCGCGGCGGCGGCGCGCTTCCTCGAACACCTTCTTGAGGTCGGCGACGCCGGTGAAGATCGCCGAAATCTGCTCGAAATGCAGGTCGGTCGCCTGCGCCAGCAGCCGCGCCACCGTGGTCTTGCCGGTGCCGGGCGGGCCCCAGAAAATCATCGAGCCAAGCGAGCGCGTTCCCAGCATGCGCGTGAGCACGCCATCCGGGCCGAGCAGATGGTCCTGCCCCACGACCTCGTCGAGCTTTTGCGGGCGCAAGCGGTCGGCCAGCGGCCGCGGCGCATCGCGCTCGAGGCCGGCGGCGGCAAACAGAGACGGCCCGCTTTGCTTGCCGCGCGCGACCATCGTCAGCCCCCGAACATTGCGGAGATCTTCTGCCCGCGCCGCAGGATGATGATGCGCCAGCCATTGGCCGGCGCATGCGCGATGCGATCGAGATCCCGCGTCCGGCCGATCGGCTTGCCGTTGACTTCCTGGATCACATCGCCACGCTGAAAGCCAAGGCTGCCGGCGACCGAGCCGTCGTCGGTGCCGACGATGACCACGCCTTGATCGACATTCTGCAGTTGCAGTTCATCGGCCAGCGCCGGCGAGAGATTGGCGACACGCGCGCCGGCAAAGGGCGAACGTGCGGTGATGGTGATCTCGTCACGCGGTGCGTCGGGCGCGGTCGCAAGTTCGATGGTCGCGGCCATGTCGCGGCCGCCCCGCACGATGCCAAGTTTGGCCGTTCCCCCAAGCGGCTTGGTGGCGAAGCGATAATCGAAGGCGTTGCTGTCATCGACGTCCTGACCGTCGATTGAAACAATGAGGTCGCCGGCCTTCAGCCCGGCCTTGGCCGCCGGCCCATCCGGCCGCACGCTGGCAACGAGCGCACCGGTCGGGCGCTTGAGATTGAGACCGTCGGCAATGTCGGGGGTCACGCTCTGCAGCGTGGCGCCGAGCCAGGGCCGGCGCACCCCGCTGCCGCCGGCTTTGGCGGAGGCGACCACGACGCGCACCATGTTGGCGGGAATGGCGAAGCCGACGCCCTGCGAGCCGCCGGAGCGCGAGAAGATCGCGGTGTTGATGCCGACGAGCTTGCCGCCGATATCGACCAGCGCGCCGCCGGAATTGCCGGGATTGATGGCGGCATCGGTCTGGATGAAGAATTGATAGTCGGACACGCCGACCTGGGTGCGCGCCAGCGCCGAGACGATGCCGTGCGTCACCGTCTGACCGACGCCGAACGGATTGCCGATGGCAAGCACAAGATCGCCGACCTCGAGGGCATCGGAGTTGGCGAATTCAAGGAACGGAAAGGCGGCGCCGTCCTTGATGCGCATCACGGCCAGATCGGTGCGCGGGTCCTTCAGCACCACGGTCGCCTCGAACTCGCGCTTGTCCGCGAGCGAGACCTTGATCTCGTCAGCGCCTTCGATGACGTGGACATTGGTCACGATCAGTCCCGTCGGATCGACGATGACGCCGGAGCCGAGCGAGCGCTGGACCTGGTTCGGGCCGCCCGGCCCGCCGCCGAAGAAGCGACGGAAGATCGGATCGTCGAACAACGGATTGCGCGTCTGCACGGTCTTGGCGGCGTAGACGTTCACCACCGCGGGCGACACGTGTTTGACGATCGGCGAATAGGACAGCCGCACTTCATTGGCGGTCGGCACACGGCGGTCCTGCGCCGGCGCGGCCGCAGCCGAAGCAGCGACAAGAACAAGAGCGGCAACAATCGAGCGGATCATTGAGAAGTCCCGGCAACGCGATCGGAAGGAGCTTTGATCGATAAACCTGTTGGCCGAATGAAGGCGGTTACAGCCGCGCTTCGTCGGCCGGCATGGCATTGATCGGGCCGGCCTCGCCGCGCTTACGGCCCTTGAGATAGGTCTCGCCCCAGCCCTTCAGCGTCTGGATCACCGGCTGCATGGTCTCGCCTAGCGGCGACAGCCGGTATTCGACCCGCGGCGGCACCTCGGCAAACACCTGCCGCAGGATCAGCCCGGCCTGCTCCAGCTCGCGGAGTTGCTTGGTCAGCATGCGCTGGGTGATGCCATGAAGACTGCGGCGCAGGGCGTTGAAGCGCACCGGGCCGTCCTGCAGGTGGTAGAGGATCACGCCCTTCCACTTGCCGTCGATCAATTCGAGGGTCGCTTCAACCGGGCATCCGGCGGCGCAGTCATAGTCGCGCGGCGGCTTCGGCGCCCGCTTCGGCAGACGCGTCGGGGTCATCAACATCATGTAACCTCTTGATTCGTCGCATTAGTATCTTTTGAGGCACTAGATACAATAAAATTCCATACTTGCAAGATGGTGCCTGATCGAAGATGTGGAGGGTCCCATTCCGGAGACCGCCATGAAAGCCGTCGGATACCTCAAATCGCTCCCCCTCACCGATCCCAAGGCCCTCGTCGACTTCACCGCCGACAAGCCCGTCCCCGGCCCGCGAGACCTCCGCGTCGCCGTCAGGGCGATCTCGGTTAATCCGGTCGACACCAAGGTGCGGATGCGCGCCGAGCCCAAGCCCGGCGAGCCGCCCAAGGTCTTGGGCTATGACGCCGCCGGCGTCGTCGAAGCGGTCGGTTCCGAGGTGACCTTGTTCAAGGCCGGCGACGAGGTGTTCTACGCCGGGTCGATCGCACGCTCTGGCACCAACGCGGAATTCCATCTGGTCGACGAGCGCATCGTTGGCACCAAGCCGAAGTCCCTCACTTTCGCCCAAGCGGCGGCGCTGCCGCTCACCAGCATCACCGCCTGGGAAATGCTGTTCGACCGGCTCGGCGTGAAACCGACCAAGACGCCGGACGGCCGCGCCTTGCTGGTGATCGGCGGCGGTGGCGGCGTCGGCTCGGTCATGATCCAGCTCGCGCGGCGGCTGACCGGCCTCACCATCATCGCCACCGCCTCACGCCAGGAGACGCGGGACTGGTGCCTCAAGCTCGGCGCCGATCATGTCATCGACCACCACAAGCCGCTGGCCGAGCAATTGAAGGCGATCGGCCATCCGCAGGTGGCGATGGTCGCCGGCATTACCGGCACCGATCAGAGCGCGCCGCAGCTTGCCGACATCATCGCGCCGCAGGGTCAATTCGTCCTGATCGACGACCCGAAGACACTCAACGTGATGCCGTTCAAACCGAAGTCGATCTCCGTGCACTGGGAATCGATGTTCACCCGCTCGGTGTTCGGCACCGCCGACATGATCGCTCAGCACAAATTGCTCAACGAGGTGTCGGAGATGATCGACGCCGGCCTGATGATCACCACGGCGGCGCAGGAGCTGTCACCCATCAACGCCGCCAATCTGATCAAGGCACATGCCCAGATTGAAAGCGGCACGACCGTCGGAAAGGTGGTGCTCTCAGATTGGTGATGAATCACCGTCATTCCGGGGCGCTGCGAAGCAGCGAGCCCGGAATCCATATTCGCAGACAGGGGTTATGGATTCCGGGTTCGCGGCCAAAGCGGCCGCGCCCCGGAATGACAAGAGTTACTCCTTCGCCGGCACCGTGCGCAGATAGGCAACGATGGCGTCGATGTCCTCGCTCTTCATGCGCGCGTAATAGGGATATCCCATCGGCGGCTTGAGCTTGTGGCCGTCCTTCGACACGCCTTGCGTGATCGCGGCCTTGATCTGCGCATCGGTCCAGTCGCCGAGGCCCTTGGTCTTGCTCGACGTGATGTTGGCGGACACCGACTTGCCCCAAGGCCCCGGGAATTCCATGCCGCCCTTACCGAGGTCGCCGACGAAGTCCTTGCCCTTGGCGCCGAACGGCGTGTGGCATTCCATGCAGTGGCCGATGGTAGCGAGATAGAAGCCGTTCTTCACCTTGTCGCTCAGCATCGCCTCCGTGTACGGCTTCTCGCCGCCGGGGAACAGGTGATGCGGCAACTGGATCTTGTAGACCGGGTCCGCCACCTTGTTCTTCACCGGCTTCACCGTGCGCAGGTAAGCGACGATCGCGTCCATGTCGCGCTCGGTGAGAATGCCGTAGAACGACGTTGGCATCACCTCGGCGATCTGCACGCCGTTCGGGCGCTGACCTGTTCGGAGCAAATGTTTGATCTGCGCGTCGGTCCAGCCGCCGATGCCGGTTTCCTTGTCCTGCGTGATGTTCGAGGCCACGACCTTGAACGGCGGCTCGTCGAACAGCAGACCGCCCGATAGCGCCTTGGAGAAATCCGGCCCGTTCGGGCCCATGGGCGTATGGCAGTTCTGGCAGGTCATGATCGTATTGACGAGATAGTCGCCGCGCGCGACCAGATCGCCATTGGCTTGCGCCGTGGCTGTGCCGACGCCGGCGATCATCGAGATAACAAAGGCTGCGGCCGCGCCGAACGCGCCCCGCAACGGATGCTTGAGCATTTGGAGGTTCCCCCGGATGAGACATGCGCTTCTAAACGGCGCTCGAATATCACGATACCGGAAGGCTGATGTGATCGCCATCACAGGCGCGATAGTGCCCGCGGCGGCGCGGCAATAGAAACAACTGCAACTAATAGATCGGATTCACAATTTTCAGGCCGCGGCCGCGCCTGGCCTTGCGTAACCCGTGGCGCTCCGCGCCGACGTCGCCTGCCCGGCGGCGCCTTTGACGATCACGCCATACCAGCCCAACCCCTTATAGGTCTCGTAGCCGGGCGTGAGGTGGAAAGCGACAAGCGCGCCGGATTTGTCCCTGTCACAGCCACTCTTGCGCTTACCGATGTCCAGGTTGAGGCGCTCGGTGAGCAGGCCCTGGCCATCGGAAGCCGCGATCACTCGCAAATTGGCGTCGACCAGCAGCACGCGCGAAGTGTCATCGTCAACCCGCACACCTTGCACGATGGCCCGCGCCTGAGTCTCCCAATCGAAGTGGATGGCGAGAATGCCTGATGGACGGCCCCGCGCCTGACCGCCGAGCCGCACGCTGGCGCAATAGGTCGCGACCTGGGCATTGCCCAGCAGCGGCTGCCGTTCGACGTCGCCCGCGACGTAATCGTCGCCCGTGCGCAGGCCAACAGCCTGCCGGAACCACGGCGCATCGGCGACATTGCGGCCCTGCACCTTGAACTTGTCCGGCCGGCCGTTGGCGAGAATATTGCCGTCGAGGTCGCACAGCCACAGATCGAGATAGACCGTGTAAGCGCCGAGGATGACGCCGAGCCGTTCGCTGGCATAGGCGACGCGTTCCGGCCCGGGCTCGGCGGCGCAATCGACCACCGCCGAATCGGTCGCCCACCACCGCACGTCGCAGGTGCGCTCATAAAGGTTGCGGTCGATCAGTTCGACGGCATTGAGCGACAGGTCGACCATGCGTTCGCTGGTGCTGCGCTCCGTCATCTGCGCGATGGATTTCATCAGCGCGTCGGTGCGCTTGACGAGTTCGGTCTCGAGCTCGCGGGCGATGCCTTCGATACGCTGGCTGACGCCGCCGACTTCCTTGGCGACGACGGCGAAACCACGCCCCTGCTCGCCAGCCCGCGCGCTTTCGACCAGCGCGTTCAGCGCCAGCATCTTGATGTGCTCGGTGATCTCCCGGATCGTGGAGGCCTTGTCGCAGGCAATATGGTTGACCTCCGCCGTCAGGCGGGCGGTCAAGGCCGAGATGTCCGAGGTTTCCTCGTCGGCTCGCTTTGTCGATTCAAGGCGCGACATCGATTCGAGATCCGATCTTGAAAGCGACGCGAATAGACCACATCCCCTATTAGTAGCTGTTTAACATCAGCGGCATGATGAATTAAGAACGTCCGCCCAAAAAAGCGGCAATAAATACTACAGCAATGTTACGTTATTTTAGTCCAATAAAAAAAGGCGGCACCGGAAGCGCCGCCTTTTTTTTATTTATCCCGAACGCGAGGTCAGGCGTCGGCTTCTTCGCTCTGCCGCGCCTGCACCGGGCCCGAATCCAGGCCCTTGGCATCGACGTCGCGATCGACGAACTCGATCACGGCCTGCGCGGCGTTGTCGCCGTAGCGGAAGCCGGCCTTCATGATGCGGGTGTAACCGCCCTGGCGATCCTTGTAGCGCGGCGCCAGCGTGTCGAAGAGCTTCTTGACCATGTCGACGTCGCGCAGCTCCGAGATCGCCTGGCGGCGGGCGGCGAGATCGCCCTTCTTGCCGAGCGTGATCAGCTTCTCGACGATCGGGCGAAGTTCCTTCGCCTTCGGCAGAGTCGTGATGATCTGCTCGTGCTTGATCAGGGAAGCGGCCATGTTCGCCAGCATCGCCATACGATGCGAGGAATGCCGACCCAATTTCCTGTAAACTTTACCGTGACGCATCGCGTAACTCCCTGCCTCTATCCTGTTTGCACCGGACCATTCCGGCACGCCGCGGAAGGCGGCTCTCAAAAAATGCCGCGGAAGGCGGCATAAAAAAGCCGAAGCGGGCGTCATACCCGCTCCGGCCAACCGTTAAACTCAGTAGTGGTCTTCGAAGCGCTTGGCGAGCTCTTCGATGTTTTCCGGCGGCCAGCCCGGCACTTCCATGCCGAGGTGGAGGCCCATCTGCGCCAGCACTTCCTTGATCTCGTTGAGCGACTTGCGGCCGAAGTTCGGCGTACGCAGCATCTCGGCTTCGGTCTTCTGAACGAGATCGCCGATGTAGACGATGTTGTCGTTCTTGAGACAGTTGGCCGAACGCACGCTGAGCTCGAGCTCGTCGACCTTCTTGAGGAAGGCCGGGTTGAAGGCGAGGTCCGGGATCGTCTCCGCGGCCTGCTCCTTGCGGGGCTCCTCGAAATTCACGAACACGTTGAGCTGGTCCTGGAGGATGCGCGCGGCATAAGCGAGCGCGTCTTCCGGCGACACGGCGCCGTTGGTCTCGATGGTCAGCGTCAGCTTGTCGTAGTCGAGGATCTGGCCTTCGCGGGTGTTCTCGACCTTGTAGGAGACCTTGCGCACCGGCGAGTACAGACTATCGACCGGAATGAGACCGATCGGCGCGTCTTCCGGACGGTTGCGCTCGGCGGCGACATAGCCCTTGCCGGTGTTGACGGTGAACTCCATGCGAATCTCGGCGCCCTCGTCGAGGGTGCACAGCACGAGGTCCGGATTGAGCACGACAACGTCGCCGACGGTCTGGATGTCGCCCGCGGTCACGGTGCCCGGGCCCTGCTTCTTCACCACCATGCGCTTGGGGCCTTCGCCCTGCATCTTGATGGCGATGTCCTTGACGTTGAGCACCAGGTCGGTGACGTCCTCGCGCACGCCGGCGATCGAGGAGAACTCATGCAGCACGCCGTCGATCTGGACCGACTGCACCGCCGCGCCCTGCAGCGACGACAAGAGAATACGCCGCAGCGCGTTGCCGAGCGTCACGCCGAAACCGCGCTCGAGCGGCTCGGCGACGACCGTCGCGAAGCGCGACGGGTCGGACCCGGCGGTGACCTGGAGCTTGTTCGGCCTGATCAGTTCCTGCCAATTTTTCTGAATCACGTGTTCACCCATTATGAGCGTCGCTCGTTAGAAGAGCGCATCGCTGAGCCTGCCCAGCGCACCCCACCCGCCGCGTGTGGGGTCAATGAACGGCGGCGGCGGACGCGGGCGATCCCAAGCGTCCGCCTTACGAAATCAATTACACCCGGCGCCGCTTGCGCGGCCGGCAACCATTGTGCGGGATCGAGGTCACATCACGGATCGAGGTGATGGTGAAACCCGACGCCTGCAACGCACGCAACGCCGACTCGCGGCCCGACCCCGGACCGGACACTTCCACTTCAAGCGTGCGCATGCCGTGTTCCTGCGCCTTCTTCGAAGCGTCTTCCGCGGCCATCTGCGCCGCATAGGGCGTCGACTTGCGCGAGCCCTTGAAACCCATCGTGCCCGACGACGACCAGGCGATAGCGTTGCCCTGCGCGTCGGTGATGGTGATCATGGTGTTGTTGAACGACGCGTTCACGTGCGCGACGCCCGACGCGATGTTCTTGCGCTCGCGCCGGCGGACGCGGGTGGTGGCTTCCTTCGCCATAGTCAGTCAGTCCTTTTTGGCCTGTTGGCCCGTTTAAGCCCGCCTGCCGTTACGCGGCGCGGGCGCGTTCAGCTCGGTTAGGCGGTCTTCTTCTTGCCGGCGATGGTCTTCGCCGGGCCTTTACGCGTGCGCGCGTTGGTGTGCGTGCGCTGGCCGCGGACCGGCAGACCCTTGCGATGACGCAGGCCGCGATAGCAACCGAGATCCATCAGGCGCTTGATGTTCATCGACGTCTCGCGACGAAGATCGCCTTCCACCAGATATTCCTGGTCGATGAGTTCGCGGATCTGCAGGACTTCCGCGTCGGTGAGCTGCGACACGCGGCGCTCAGCCGGCAGGTTCAGCTTGGTGACGATATCCTTGGCGATCTTCTGACCGATGCCATGGATGTACTGGAGCGCGATGACGACACGCTTGTTGGTGGGCAAATTAACGCCCGCGATACGAGCCACGGATGCTCTCTCCTGTTACCGGCCAGCCGCTGTGAGGCGGCAAATTCTTGTTTCCCCGAAGGGGGTTAGGCAAAGCGTAAGACGACACCCGTCCCCCGCCCTCTGGGGGAACCGGTATCGCGCCAAACTCTTGGATACGCACTCTATTAGGGGATTCATGAGGGCTTCGTCAACCTCTGCTAGGCGGTCTTTGATGGTTTCAGGATACCATCCAAGGCAGCGGTTACCTGGTCTACCGGGGCCATGCCATCGACGCTCCTGAGCATGCCCTTGGCGTCGTAATAGCCGGCCAGCGGCGCGGTCTGGGCCCGGTACGCGTCCAGACGGCCCTTCAGGACCTCCGGTTTGTCGTCCGAGCGCACTTTCTCGCCCCGCGCGGTCATTTCCGCGACCCGGGTCTCGATGCGCTTGAGAAGGATGCCCTCGTCGACCTTGAGCTCGATCACGGCATCCAGCTTGAGACCGCGGTCGGCGAGCAGCTTGTCCAGCGCCTCGGCCTGCGGCACCGTGCGCGGGAAGCCGTCGAGCACGAAGCCCTTGCTGGCATCCGGCTGGCCGATTCGGTCGGCGATGATCGCGACCACGACCTCATCCGGCACAAGCTGTCCGGCTTCCATGATGCTCTTGGCTTTCAGGCCGACCGGCGTACCGGCCGCGACCGCTGCACGAAGCATATCTCCGGTCGAAAGCTGCACGATGCCGTGCTTCTCGACCAGCCGCTGCGCCTGCGTGCCCTTCCCCGCCCCCGGCGGGCCGAGCAGGATCAATCTCATCTATTGCGCCCCCGCAATTTGGATTTCTTGATCAAGCCTTCGTACTGATGCGCCAGCAGATAGCCCTGCACCTGCGCCACCGTGTCCATCGTCACCGATACGACGATCAGCAGCGAGGTGCCGCCGAAGTAGAACGGCACCGCCGCGTAGGAAATCAGAATTTCCGGAATCAAACAGACAATCGACAGATAGATCGCGCCGACGACGGTGATGCGCGACAGCACATAGTCGATATACTCGGCGGTACGCTCGCCCGGACGGATGCCGGGAATGAAGCCGCCATGCTTCTTCAGGTTCTCCGCCGTCTCGGTCGGGTTGAACACGACCGCAGTGTAGAAGAAGCAGAAGAACACGATCAGCGCCAGATACAGCACCAGGAACAGCGGACGGCCGTGGCCGAGCAGCGTGGTGATCGTGGTGAGCCATTCCGGGCCGGAGCCGGCATTGAAATTGGCGACCGTCGTCGGCAGCAGCAGCAGCGACGAGGCGAAGATCGGCGGAATGACGCCCGAGGTGTTGAGCTTGAGCGGCAGATGCGAGGACTGGCCCTCGAACATGCGGTTGCCGACCTGGCGCTTGGGATACTGGATCAGCAGGCGGCGCTGCGCGCGCTCCATGAACACGATAAACGCGATGACGACCACCGCCATCACGATGACCAGCAGGATGAAGCCGGTCGAGATCGCGCCCTGGCGGCCGAGCTCGAGGGTGCCGGCGATTGCCGACGGCAATTCAGCGACGATGCCGGCGAAGATAATCAGCGAAATGCCGTTGCCGATGCCACGCGCGGTGATCTGCTCGCCGAGCCACATCAGGAACATGGTGCCGCCGGTGAGCGTGATGGTCGTCGAGATCAGGAAGAACAGGCCCGGCTCGCTCACGACATTGCCGGCGCCCTGCAGGCCGACGGCGATGCCGTAGGACTGGAACAGCGCCAGCACCACGGTGAGATACCGGGTGTACTGGTTCATGACCTTGCGGCCGGCCTCGCCTTCCTTCTTCAGCGCTTCGAGCTGCGGCGACACGGTCGTCATCAGCTGAATAATGATCGAGGCCGAGATGTAGGGCATGATGTTCAGGGCGAAGATCGCCATCCGGTGGATGCCGCCACCGGAGAACATGTTGAACATGCCGAGAATGCCACCCGACTGGGTGTTGAAGAGCTGCGCCCAGGCCGTGGGGTCGATGCCGGGCAGCGGGATGTAGGTGCCGAGCCGGTAGACCAGCAGCGCGCCGACGGTGAACCAGATGCGCTTCTTGAGCTCGTCGGCCTTGGCGAGCGCGCCGAAATTGAGATTGGCTGCCAGTTGTTCCGCTGCCGAAACCATTCGCTCGCTCCTGCCGACGCCTGAAAGCCGCTCCCCCGGATCGCCGCTTGCTTGACGAGGAGTGGCGCGGCGTCTTCTTCACGTGGATCCCGCCCCTGCCACCCTATTTAGGGTCTGGCGAACGGAACCGGTAGTCGTCGCAAAGGCCCCGCCTTTTGGGCGAGGCCTCAAAATCGTCCTGGCGCTCAGGCTTCCTTGGCAGCCTTGCGCTTGTTCTTGCCGCGCGGCTCGGCGTCTTCCTCGACCACCGGCTTGAGGATCTTGACCGATCCGCCCGCCTTTTCGATCGCGGCGACGGCCGACTTGGTGGCGCCGTAAACGGCGACATCGACCTTGGCCTTCAGTTCGCCGGTGCCGAGCAGCTTCACGCCGTCCTTGGCGCGGCGCATCAGGCCAGCCTTGACCATCGCTTCGGCGTCAACCGTCGCCTTGGCGTCGAGCTTGCCGGCGTCGATCGCGGCCTGCAGCTTGCCGAGGCTGACCTCGTTGAGGCGCGCCTGGAACGCAGTGTTGCGGAAGCCGCGCTTCGGCAGGCGACGATGCAGCGGCATCTGGCCGCCTTCGAAGCCCTTGATGCGCACGCCGGTACGCGCGGTCTGGCCTTTGCCGCCGCGGCCGCCGGTCTTGCCCATGCCGGAGCCGATGCCGCGGCCGATGCGCAGGCGGTTCTTGCGGGCGCCGGGATTGTCGGCGATCTCGTTGAGTTTCATTGCTCTCGTCCTTTGATCGTCCCTCGTCGCTCAATGAGCAACGCTGGATGAAATCACTTCGTCTCTTCGACGATCCGCACCAGATGCGGCAGCTTGCGGATCATGCCGTGGGTTTGCGGCGTGTCCGGCAGCTCGCTGACGCGGCCGACCTTGTTCAGGCCGAGGCCGATCAGGGTCTGGCGCTGATCGAAATGCTTACGCAGCGGGCTGGCGATCTGCTGCACCTTCACGGTCTTCTTAGCGGTAGCCATGACCTAGAGTTCCTTACCTGTCAGTCGGCCAAATTAATCGGCGACGGCTTCGTCGGCGCCTTCGCGGCGGCGAGCCTGCAAGGCCGAGACCTTGAGGTTGCGGCGCGACGCGACCGAACGCGGCGAATCCTGGTGCTTGAGCGCATCGAAAGTCGCACGCACCACGTTGTACGGGTTCGACGAGCCGATCGACTTGGCGACGATGTCCTGCATGCCGAGCGTCTCGAACACGGCGCGCATCGGACCGCCGGCGATGATGCCGGTGCCGGGAGGCGCCGCGCGCAGATAGACCTTGCCGGCGCCGTGGCGGCCGAACACGTCGTGATGCAGGGTGCGGCCCTCGCGCAGCGCGACGCGGGTCAGCGAACGCTTGGCGGCATCGGTCGCCTTGCGGATCGCTTCCGGCACTTCGCGCGCCTTGCCGTGGCCGAAGCCGACGCGGCCCTTCTGATCGCCGACAACCACCAGCGCGGCGAAGCCGAAGCGCTTGCCGCCCTTGACCACCTTGGCGACGCGATTGATGTGCACCAGCTTGTCGGTGAACTCGCTATCGCGCTCCTCGCGGTCGCGGCTGCGCTCGCGGTCTCTGCGGGGTTCTTGTGCCATCTAATAAATCCGTTCGTCTTTACGAATGCGTTTAGAAGTTCAGCCCGCCTTCGCGGGCGGCTTCGGCCAGCGCCTTGATGCGGCCGTGATAGATGTAGCCGCCGCGATCGAACACGACGTCCTTGATGCCCTGCTTCTTGGCACGCTCGGCGATCAGCTTGCCGACCTGCTTGGCGGCCTCGATGTTGGCGCCGGTCTTAAGGCTGCCGCGCAGGTCCTTCTCGAGCGTCGAGGCGGACGCGACGGTCACGCCCTTCTCGTCGTCGATGAGCTGGACATGCATGTGCTTCGACGAGCGGAACACCGACAGGCGGGCGCGACCGCTGGACACGGCCTTGATCTTGCGCCGAACCGACGCCGTCCGCCGCGCGGTGCGGATATTGGCTTTCGACATGGCTCTCGCCCCTTACTTCTTCTTGCCTTCCTTGCGGAAGATGAATTCGTCGGCGTACTTGACGCCCTTGCCCTTGTACGGTTCCGGACCGCGGAAGGCCCGGATTTCGGCGGCGACCTGGCCGACGACCTGCTTGTCGATGCCGGTGATCACGATTTCCGTCGGCTTCGGCGTCGCGATCGCGATGCCGGCCGGGATCGGATAAACGACGTCGTGCGAGTAACCGAGCTGGAGCTGCAGGTTCTTGCCCTGCACCGCCGCGCGGTAGCCGACGCCGTTGATCTCGAGCTTCTCTTCGAAGCCCTTGCTGACGCCGGTCATCAGGTTCGACACCAGCGTGCGCGCGGTGCCGTACATCGAACGCGAGCGCTTGGTCTCGTTGCGCGGTGCAACGGTAATGGCGCCCTTGTCCATGGACACGACGACATCATCCGGCAGAGCAAGCTGCAGAGCGCCCTTGGCACCCTTCACCTTGACGGTCTGACCTTCGACGTTGGCGGTGACGCCAGACGGAACAGCGACCGGTTTTTTGCCAATACGAGACATCAGAACACCGTGCAGAGAATTTCGCCGCCGACATTGGCGTCGCGGGCGGCGTGATCGGCCATGACGCCCTTCGGCGTCGAGACGATGGCAACGCCGAGACCATTGTTGATGCGCGGCAGGTTCTTGACCGACGCATAGACGCGGCGGCCGGGCTTCGAGACGCGCTCGATTTCGCGGATGACCGGCGTGCCGTCGAAGTACTTGAGCTCGATCTCGAGCTCGCTGCGGCCGTTGGCATGCGCCACCACGGCATAACCGCGGACGTAGCCTTCGACCTTGAGCACTTCGGCAACGCGTTCGCGCTGCTTGGAGCCAGGCATCGAAACCTTGGACTTGTTACGCATCTGCGCGTTGCGGATGCGCGTGATCATATCGCCGATCGGATCGTTCACCATCTCGGCCCCCTTACCAGCTCGACTTCACAAGGCCCGGAATCAGGCCTTTGTTGCCGAGGTCGCGCAGCGCGATACGGCTGAGCTTGTGCTTGCGGTAGAAGGCGTGAGGACGGCCCGTCAGTTCGCAGCGGTTATGGATACGCACCTTGGCGGAGTTGCGCGGCAGCTCGGCGAGCTTCAGGGTCGCGGCGAACCGCTCCTCCATCGGCAACTCCTTGTTCTGCACGATCGCCTTCAGGCGCGCACGACGCGGCCCGAATTTCTTCGCCATGCGGCGACGGCGCTTGTTCTTCTCGACCGAACTCGTCTTAGCCATCTAGTTGCTCCTTGCGGTTCCGCGTATGAGCGACGGGAAATCGTCTCTCACTGCCGGAACGGGAAGTTGAATGCCGCCAGCAGCGCGCGCGCTTCTTCGTCGTTGCGCGCGGTGGTGCAGACGGTGATGTCCATGCCCCAGGTATCGGTGACCTTGTCGAAGTCGATTTCCGGGAACACTGTGTATTCCTTGATGCCGAGGCTGTAGTTGCCGCCGCCATCGAAGCTCTTCGGGTTGAGACCGCGGAAGTCGCGAATACGCGGCAGCGCGATATTCACCAAGCGATCGAGGAAGTCGTACATCTTCGCCTTGCGCAGCGTGACCTTACAGCCGATGGCCTGGCCGTCGCGCAGCTTGTAGTTCGCGATCGACTTGCGCGAGCGGGTGACGACCGGCTTCTGACCGGCAATCAGCGCCAGATCGGCAGCCGCGTTCTCGACCTTCTTGCGGTCCGCGACGCCCTCGCCAATGCCCATGTTGAGCACGACCTTGGTGATCTGCGGAATCTGCATCGGGTTGTCGTAGCCGAACTGCGTCTTCATCTGCTCGCGCACGACCTTGTCGTAGTGCGTGCGCAGACGCGCCGTGTAATCGGACGGCACCTTGGCCTTCTTGACCTTCGGGGCGTCGCCGCCGGCGGGCTTGGCGGCGGGCTTGGCCGCCTTCGGCTTCTTCTGTTCAGTCTGCGTATCAGCCATCGATTTCCGCTCCCGAGCGCTTGGCGACACGCACTTTCTTGCGGTCGGCGCCCTCGCCGATAAATTTGAAACCAACCCGGGTCGGCTTGCCGTCCTTGGGGTCCGCGATCGCGAGGTTCGACAGGTCGACCGCGCTCTCCTTGGAGATGATGCCGCCCTGCTGCTGCGCGGTCTGGCGCTGGTGGCGCTTGACCATCGCGACGCCGCGCACCAGAGCGCGGTTCTCGCCGGGGCGAACCTCGATCACCTCGCCGGTGCGACCCTTGTCGCGGCCGGTGAGCACGATCACCTTGTCGCCTTTACGGATCTTGGCAGCCATCACAGCACCTCCGGGGCGAGCGAGAGAATCTTCATGTGGTTCTTGGCGCGCAGTTCGCGCGGCACGGGCCCGAAGATACGGGTGCCGACCGGCTCGGCCTGGTTGTTGATCAGCACCGCAGCGTTGCGGTCGAAGCGGATCACGCTACCGTCGGCGCGCTTGATATCCTTGCGGATGCGCACGACGACGGCCTTCATGACCTCGCCCTTCTTCACGCGGCCGCGCGGGATCGCTTCCTTCACCGAGACGACGATGACGTCGCCGATGGTCGCGTATTTCCGCTTCGAGCCGCCGAGCACCTTGATGCACATGACGCGGCGCGCGCCGGAATTGTCGGCGACGTCGAGGTTGGTTTGCATCTGAATCATGATGCGGCTCTCGTTCCTTGCGGGCGGGCGGCCCCTTAAGACCACGGCCCCATTAATTTCTATTCGTCTTCATCGGCGAAGCGCATTGCGGCGCTTCGCGTCGAACCTCGGTCGTCAGACCTTGGCTTTCTTCTCGCCGCGGATCACTTCCCAGCTCTTGAGCTTGGAGAGCGGACGGCGCTCTTCGATCCACACCTTGTCGCCGACTTTGAACTCGTTCTTCTCGTCGTGCGCGTGGTATTTCTTCGAACGGCGAACAACCTTGCCCATGGTCGGGTGGGCAAAGCGCCGGTCGACCTGAACGACAATGGTCTTGGCCTGCTTGTCGCTGACGACGACACCCTGAAGGGTACGCTTCGGCATCTTTGACCCCTTACTTCTTCTTCGTCTTGTTGGGCTTGTTGGCGATCGCGCGCGCCGGCTCACGGGCCGGCGACGGACGCGAAGCCTTCAGGCGGCGCGACTTCGCGACCGGCTTGGCGGACTTCTGAGCCTCGGCCTTGACGGCCGGGGTCTCGCCTGCCCGCTTCTGCGAGGCGATCGTCTTCAGCCGCGCGATGTCGCGGCGGATGACGCGCACGCGCGCGGTGTTCTCGAGCTGACCCGTGGCCCGCTGAAAGCGCAGATTGAACTGCTCCTTCTTGAGCTTGAGCACTTCGTCGTCGATCTGGTCGAGTGTCATCACTCGGGCGTCGGAGGCTTTCATGGTCGTCACTCGGCGATACGTTCAATGAAACGGGTCTTGACCGGCAGCTTGGCTGCGGCGAGCGCCAGGGCTTCCTTGGCGATGGCCGGGCTGATGCCGTCGACCTCGAACAGGATCTTGCCCGGCTTGACGCGCACCACCCAGAGCTCGGGCGAACCCTTGCCCTTGCCCATGCGGACTTCGATCGGCTTCTTCGACACCGGCACGTCCGGGAACACGCGAATCCAGACGCGGCCGGCGCGCTTCATGAAGCGGGTCAGCGCACGGCGGGCGGCCTCGATCTGGCGCGCGCTGACGCGCTCCGGCTCGAGCGCCTTGAGGCCGTACTGGCCGAAGGCCAGCGTGGCGCCCGAAGAGGCGGAGCCGTGGATGCGGCCCTTGAAGGCCTTGCGGAACTTGGTTTTCTTTGGCTGCAGCATGACTCTATCTCTTACGCCGCGTTTTCACGGCGCGAACGGCCGCCGGTGTCGCCTTCGGCGAGCTTCTTGTCCTGCGCCATCGGATCGTGCTCGAGGATTTCGCCCTTGAAGATCCAGACCTTGACGCCGCAGGTGCCGAACGTGGTGAAAGCCGTGGCGACGCCGTAATCGACGTCGGCGCGCAAGGTGTGCAGCGGCACGCGGCCTTCGCGGTACCACTCCATGCGCGCGATTTCCGAACCGCCGAGGCGGCCCGAGCAGTTGATGCGGATGCCTTCGGCGCCGAGACGCATCGCCGACTGCACGGCGCGCTTCATGGCACGGCGGAACGCGACGCGGCGCTCGAGCTGCTGCGCGATCGACTCGGCGACCAGCTGCGCGTCGAGCTCCGGCTTGCGGATTTCGACGATGTTGATGACGACGTCGCTGTCGGTCAGCTTGGCAACGGTCTTGCGCAGCTTCTCGATGTCGGCGCCCTTCTTGCCGATCACGACGCCCGGACGGGCCGAGTGAACGGTGACGCGGCACTTCTTGTGCGGTCGCTCGATGATGATCTTGGACACCGCGGCCTGCTTCAGCTCCTTCATCAGAGCCTCGCGGATCTTGATGTCCTCGTGCAGCAGCGTGCCGTACTCGGTCTTGTTCGCGAACCAGCGCGAATCCCAGGTCCGGTTGATGCCGAGGCGCAGACCGATCGGATTGATTTTTTGACCCAATGAAGCCTCCTCAGGCCTTAGCCGCGGCTTCGACCTGACGAACGACGATCGTCAGATGCGAAAACGGCTTCAGAATTTGACCGACGCGGCCGCGGCCGCGTGGGGAAAAGCGCTTCATGACGAGCGACTTTCCGACGTGAGCCTCGGCGACGATGAGATCGTCGACGTCGAGGTCATGATTGTTCTCGGCGTTGGCGATCGCCGACTCGAGGCACTTGCGCACATCCTTGGCGATGCGCTTGCGCGAGAATTCGAGGTCGGCGAGCGCGCCCGCGACCTTCTTGCCGCGGATCATCTGCGCGACGAGATTGAGCTTCTGCGGCGACACCCGGATGTTGCGGGTCACCGCCTTGGCTTCGTTGTTCGGGAGGTCCCGATCGCGTGAACGCTTGCCCATATCTCTATCCTCAGGCCTTCTTCGCCTTGCGGTCGGCGCTGTGGCCGTGGAACGTGCGGCTCGGCGAGAACTCGCCGAACTTGTGGCCCACCATCTCCTCGGTCACCAGCACCGGAACGTGCTTCTGGCCGTTGTAGACGGTGAAGTGCAGGCCGACGAACTGCGGCAGGATGGTCGAGCGCCGGCTCCAGATCTTGATCATGTCGTGGCGGCCGGACGCGCGCGCGGCTTCCGCTTTCTTGAGCAGAAAGCCGTCAACGAACGGGCCTTTCCAGGCTGAACGGGTCATCGCTGCAAATCCTACTGCTGCTTCTTCTTACGGTCGTGACGGCTGACCATAATGAATTTGTTGGTGCGCTTGTTCTTGCGCGTCTTGGCGCCCTTGGTCGGCTTGCCCCACGGGGTGACCCAGTGCTTGCCGCCCTTGGTACGGCCGCCATGCGGATGGTCGACCGGGTTCATCATGATGCCGCGGTTGTGCGGCATGCGGCCGCGCCAGCGCTGACGGCCGGCCTTGCCGATCGTCGTGTTCATGTTGTCGGGGTTCGACACCGCGCCGATCGTGGCCATGCAGCGGCCGTGAACCAGGCGCTGCTCCGAGGTCGACAGACGCAGGATGACGTAATCCTGGTCGCGGCCGACGATCTGAACGTAGGTGCCGGCCGAACGCGCGAGCTGGCCGCCCTTGCCGATCTTGAGTTCGACGTTGTGCACGATGGTGCCGACCGGAATCGCGCCGAGCGGCATCGCATTGCCCGGCTTCACGTCGGCCTGGTCCGCCGAGACCACCTTGTCGCCCGGGGCCAGACGCTGCGGCGCCAGGATGTAGGAGAGCTCGCCGTCCTCGTACTTGATCAGCGCGATGAACGCCGTGCGGTTCGGATCGTATTCGAGACGCTCGACCGTCGCCACCATGTCCTTCTTGGCGCGGCGGAAATCGATGACGCGATAAGCCTGCTTGTGACCGCCGCCGCGGAAACGCGACGTGATGCGGCCGTGATTGTTGCGGCCGCCGGTCGAGTGCTGACCTTCGGTGAGCGCCTTCACCGGCGCGCCCTTGTACAGCGTCGTGCGATCGACACTGATCAGGTGACGCTGGCTCGGGGTCGTCGGATTATATGTCTTGAGTGCCATCGCCGACCTCTTACAGACCCGTGGTCACGTCGATGCGGTGGCCCTCTTCGAGGGTCACAACAGCGCGCTTCACGTCGGACTGCTGTCCGAGCCTATTGCGGAACGCCTTGATCTTGCCCTGGCGCACCAGCGTGTTGACGTTCTTGACCTTCACGTCGAACAGCTTCTCAACCGCTTCCTTGATCTGCGGCTTGGTCGCGTCGCGACGGACCTTGAAGGTCACCTTGTTGAACTCCGACGCCATGGTCGCCTTTTCGGTGATCACGGGCGAGAGAATGACGTCGTAATGACGGGGATCGCTGGTGCTCATTTGAACCGCGCCTCCAGCGCGTCGACGGCGGCCTTGGTGAGGACCAGCGTCTTGCGCCGCATGATGTCGTAGACGTTGATGCCCTGGATCGGCAGCACGTCGATGTTCGGGATGTTGCGCGCCGCGATGGCGAAGTTCGCCTCGAGCTCGGCGCCGTCGATGATCAGCGCATTGGCCAGCGACAGCTTGCCGAACTGCGCGGCGAGCGCCTTGGTCTTGGCTTCGGCGAGCGAAGCCTTGTCCACGATAAGAATGGCGCCGTCCTTGGCCTTCGACGACAGAGCGTGCTTGAGCGCGAGAGCGCGCACCTTCTTCGGCAGGTCGATGGCATGGCTGCGCACGACCGGACCGAAGGCACGACCGCCGCCGCGGAACTGCGGCACGCGAGCCGAACCGTGACGGGCGCCACCGGTACCCTTCTGGCCGTACATCTTCTTGCCGGTGCGCCAGACCTCGGAACGATCCTTGGTCTTGTGCGTACCGCGCTGACGGCGGGCGAGCTGCCAGTTGACGCAGCGCTGAATGATGTCGGCGCGCGGCTCGAGGCCGAAGATGTCGTCCGACACCTTCACCGAGCCCGCTTCCTTGCCTTCCAGCGTGGTGATCTTGAGATCCATGTTATGCGCCCTCCTTCTCGGCGGCGGCCTCGGGGGCCGGAGCCTCGGCGCTTTCAGCCAGGCGGAACTTGCCCGGCTTGGCGGCTTCCTTCGGCAGCTTCTTCTTCACCGCGTCACGCACGGTGATCCAGCCACCCTTGGAGCCCGGCACCGCGCCTTCGACCATGATCAGGCCGCGCGCGACGTCGATCTTGGCGACCTTGAGGTTGAGCGTGGTGACACGGTCGGAGCCCATGTGGCCCGCCATCTTCTTGTTCTTGAAGGTCTTGCCCGGGTCCTGACGGCCGCCGGTCGAACCGATCGAACGGTGCGAGATCGACACGCCGTGCGAGGCGCGCAGACCGCGGAAGTTCCAGCGCTTCATGCCGCCGGCAAAGCCCTTACCAACCGAGATGCCGCAGACATCGACGAACTGGCCTTCGATGAAGTGGTCGGCGGTGATTTCCGCGCCCACCGGGATCAGCCCGGCTTCGTCGACGCGGAATTCGGCGAGCTTGCGCTTCGGCTCGACCTTCGCCTTGGCGAAGTAGCCGCGATCGGCCTTGCTCATGTTGCCAGCGCGACGCGAGCTCGAACCGAGCTGCAGCGCGACGTAACCGTCCTTGTCCTTGGAACGGTGGGCAACGACCTGGCACTCCGCGAGACGGAGAACCGTGACCGGAACGTGCTCACCGCCATCGGTGAACAGCCGGGTCATACCCACTTTTTGTGCGACGACACCCGTGCGCATCTTTCTAATCCTTCACCCGGCCTTACAGCTTGATCTCGACGTCGACACCGGCCGCCAGGTCGAGCTTCATCAGCGCGTCCACTGTCTGCGGCGTCGGATCGACGATGTCCAAGAGACGCTTGTGCGTGCGCATCTCGAACTGTTCACGGCTCTTCTTGTCGACGTGCGGCGAGCGGTTCACGGTGAACTTCTCGATGCGCGTCGGCAGCGGAATCGGCCCACGCACCTGCGCGCCGGTGCGCTTGGCGGTGTTGACGATCTCGCGCGTCGACGCATCGAGCACGCGATGGTCGAACGCCTTGAGCCGGATCCGAATATTCTGGCCGTTCATTTGTCTGTCTCTCTGGACTGTCATCATCCGTTCAAACGGATGATCCAGTATTCGCTACCTGCTCGTTGTCCCTGCCCGGACACGGGAAACGGTTTGTCCCGCGCACATTCAGGATTGCCGAGCCCCCGCCCTGTTCGGACGGGGGCCCAAGCGACTTGCTTACTCGATGATCGACGCCACGACGCCGGCGCCGACGGTGCGGCCGCCTTCACGGATGGCGAAGCGCAGCTTCTCTTCCATCGCGATCGGCACGATCAGGTGCACTTCCATGGCGACGTTGTCGCCCGGCATCACCATTTCGGTGCCGGCCGGCAGGTGCACGACACCGGTCACGTCGGTGGTGCGGAAGTAGAACTGCGGACGGTAGTTGGTGAAGAACGGCGTATGACGGCCGCCCTCTTCCTTGGTGAGGATGTAAGCCTCAGCCTTGAACTTGGTGTGCGGCTTGACCGAACCCGGCTTGCAGAGCACCTGGCCGCGCTCGACTTCCTCGCGCTTGGTGCCGCGGAGCAGCGCGCCGATGTTGTCGCCGGCCTGGCCCTGATCGAGCAGCTTGCGGAACATTTCGACGCCGGTGACGGTGGTCTTCTGCGTCGGCTTGATGCCGACGATTTCGACTTCCTCGCCAACCTTGACGATGCCGCGCTCGACACGGCCGGTGCAGACGGTGCCGCGGCCCGAGATCGAGAACACGTCTTCGACCGGCATCAGGAACGGCAGGTCGACCGGACGCTCCGGCTGCGGGATGTATTCGTCGACGTTCTTCATCAGCTCGAGGATGGCTTCCTTGCCGAGCTTCGGATCCTTGTCTTCCAGCGCCATCAGGGCCGAGCCCTTGATGATCGGGATCTTGTCGCCCGGGAACTGGTACTTCGACAGGAGCTCACGGACTTCGAGCTCGACGAGCTCGAGCAGTTCCGGATCGTCGACCATGTCGCACTTGTTCATGAACACGACGATCGCCGGCACGCCGACCTGGCGGGCGAGCAGGATGTGCTCGCGGGTCTGCGGCATCGGGCCGTCGGCAGCCGACACGACCAGGATCGCGCCGTCCATCTGCGCGGCGCCGGTGATCATGTTCTTCACATAGTCGGCGTGGCCGGGGCAGTCGACGTGGGCGTAGTGGCGGTTCGTCGTCTCGTACTCGACGTGAGCGGTCGAGATGGTGATGCCGCGCGCCTTCTCTTCCGGCGCCTTGTCGATCTGGTCGTAGGCCGTAAAGGTCGCGCCGCCGGTCTCAGCGAGCACCTTGGTGATCGCCGCGGTCAGCGACGTCTTGCCGTGGTCGACGTGACCGATGGTGCCGATGTTGCAGTGCGGCTTATTGCGGTTGAATTTCTCTTTGGCCATGGATCTCTCCGTTCAGAAACCTAGAGTTTGTTGATCGCCGATTACGCGAACTTCTTTTGAACTTCCGCCGACACGTTGGCGGGCAGTTCAGCGTAATGGTCGAATTGCATGGTGAAGGTCGCGCGGCCCTGAGACATGGACCGCAACGTGTTGACGTAACCGAACATGTTCATCAGCGGCACCATCGCGTTGATCACGTTGGCGTTGCCGCGCATGTCCTGGCCCTGGATCTGGCCGCGCCGCGAGTTCAGGTCGCCGATGACCGAGCCGGTGTAGTCTTCCGGGGTCACCACTTCGACCTTCATGATCGGCTCGAGCAGAACCGGCTTGGCCTTCTGCATGGCTTCACGCAGCGCCGCGCGCGAAGCGATTTCGAAGGCGAGCGCCGACGAGTCGACGTCGTGATAGTTGCCGTCCACGAGGCGAACCTTGAGGTCCACCACCGGGAAGCCGGCCAGGATGCCCGAGTTCAGCACCGACTCGAGACCCTTCTCGACGCCCGGGATGAACTCCTTCGGCACCGCGCCGCCGACGATCTCGTTCTCGAATGCGAACGGCGTGCCCGGCTCGGTCGGCTCGGCGATGATCTTGACGCGCGCGAACTGGCCCGAACCGCCGGTCTGCTTCTTGTGGGTGTAATCCACTTCGGCCGGCTTGGTGATCTTTTCGCGGAACGCCACCTGCGGCGCGCCAATGTTGGCGTCGACCTTGTAGGTGCGCTTCAGGATGTCGACCTTGATGTCGAGATGGAGTTCGCCCATGCCCTTGAGGATGGTCTGGCCACTCTCCTGGTCGGTCGACACGCGGAACGACGGATCTTCCGCGGCGAGCTTGGCGAGCGCAACGCCGAGCTTTTCCTGGTCGGCCTTCGACTTCGGCTCGATGGCGATTTCGATGACCGGCTCGGGGAACTCCATCTTCTCGAGGATCACCGGGGCCTTCGGATCGCACAACGTATCGCCGGTGCGGGTTTCCTTCAGGCCGGCCAGCGCGACGATATCGCCGGCATAGGCTTCCTTGATGTCTTCACGGTTGTTGGCATGCATCAACAACATACGGCCAATGCGCTCTTTACGCTCTTTGGTCGAGTTGATGACGCCGGTGCCGCTCATCAGCGTGCCGGAATAGATGCGGCAGAAGGTGATGGTGCCGACGAAGGGGTCGTCCATGATCTTGAACGCCAGCAGCGACAACGGCGCCTCGTCCTTCGGCTCACGGGTGGTCTCTTCGTTATTCTTGTCCGGATCGATGCCCTTAATCGCCGGCACGTCGAGCGGCGACGGCAGATAATCGACGACCGCGTCGAGCAGCGGCTGCACGCCCTTGTTCTTGAAGGCCGAGCCGCAGAGCACCGGATAGAAGGCGCCGGTGATGACGGCCTTGCGGATGAGCTTCTTCAGCGTATCGACGTCCGGCTCCTTGCCGTCGAGAAACGCGGTCAGCGCATCGTCGTCGAGTTCGACGGCGGCTTCGACCATCTTCTCGCGATATTCCTTCGCCTTGTCGGCAAGGTCGGCCGGAATGTCGACGGTGTCGAACTTGGCGCCGAGCGCCTCGTTGTTCCAGACGTAAGCCTTCATGATCACGAGATCGACCATGCCGGTGAAATTGTTTTCCGCGCCGATCGGCAGCTGGATCGCAATCGGCTTGGCGCCGAGGCGGTCGACGATATCGTCCAGACACTTGTAGAAGTCGGCGCCCGTCTTATCCATCTTGTTGGCGAAGACGATGCGCGGCACGCGATATTTGTCGCCCTGACGCCAGACGGTCTCGGTCTGCGGCTCGACGCCCTGGTTGCCGTCGAGCACAACGACGGCACCGTCGAGCACGCGCAGCGAACGCTCGACTTCAATGGTGAAGTCGACGTGGCCGGGGGTGTCGATGATGTTCAGGCGCTTGCCGTTCCAGAAAGCGGTCGTCGCGGCCGACGTGATGGTGATGCCGCGCTCCTGCTCCTGCTCCATCCAGTCCATCGTCGCGGCACCTTCGTGCACTTCGCCGATCTTGTGCGACTTGCCGGTGTAATAGAGAATCCGCTCGGTCGTCGTCGTCTTGCCCGCATCGATGTGGGCCATGATGCCGAAGTTGCGGTAATTCTGGATTTCGTGAGCGCGAGCCATAGTCGTCGTTCCTGAATGCTTGCGCCGCTGTTACCAGCGGTAGTGCGAGAACGCGCGGTTGGCTTCCGCCATCTTGTGCGTGTCTTCGCGCTTCTTGACGGCATTGCCGCGGTTGTTCGAGGCATCGAGCAGCTCGGCCGAGAGACGCTCGGTCATGGTGCGCTCGTTGCGATCGCGGGCGGCGTTGATGATCCAGCGGATGCCGAGAGCCTGACGGCGAGTCGTGCGGACTTCGACCGGCACCTGATAGGTGGCGCCGCCGACGCGACGCGAGCGAACCTCGATCGAGGGCATCACGTTGTCGAGCGCCTGCTGGAAGACGGTCAGCGGATTGGCCTTGGTCTTCGCTTCGATGGTCGAGAGCGCGCCATAGACGATCGTTTCGGCGACCGACTTCTTGCCGTCGTACATGACGGCGTTCATGAACTTCGAAACGACGATGTTCCCGTACTTCGGATCCGGGATGATTTCGCGCTTCTCTGCGGCGTGACGGCGGGACATGTGCGGACCCCTTACTTCGGACGCTTCGCGCCGTATTTCGAACGGCGCTGCTTGCGGTTCTTGACGCCCTGCGTGTCGAGCACGCCGCGCAGGATGTGATAGCGGACGCCCGGCAAGTCCTTCACGCGACCGCCACGGATCATGACCACCGAGTGCTCCTGGAGGTTATGACCCTCGCCCGGGATGTAGCCGATGACTTCGAAGCCGTTGGTCAAACGAACCTTGGCGACCTTACGAAGCGCCGAGTTCGGCTTCTTCGGGGTCGTCGTATAGACGCGGGTGCACACGCCACGCTTCTGCGGGGACGCCTGCAGCGCCGGCACCTTGTTGCGCGCCTTGAGCGGGTGGCGCGGGTTCGCAATCAACTGGTTGATCGTCGGCATCGTTCGCCTTCGTTACGTGTTGAACCTTTGCAGGTCCGGAATTGTTGTGAGCGCGTCCCGTAAGAGGTGTGCGCCCGGCATCGTCGTCGTGCGGCCCGCGAAGGCCGCGCGTTCTCTTTCCGTGCGTTGTCCGCACGCAAAACGAAATCGCGCCATCCGCTTTCAATCAGCGGGGGCGCTTTCCCGTTCTGACGAAGGCGCGCCATCGCGAGATGACGAGCATCCGTTCACGTCTGAACTGACAGTGGCTGTCAGCGACAGCGTTTGAGCTTCTTTGATCGAGGCGAAGGCGCCGGAAACCCGCGAAAACCTGTAGGATTTTCAGTGGATGGCCCGGGCGGCCGTTCCGATCAGACGAAGCTCACCGCCTGTCGAAAAGTGGGTGGTGTGTATCGGCAGGGTCGGTTGAAGTCAAGGCGAAAAAGCCCCGAAAACACTAAGCCGCACGCAGCTTTGCATCGCAAACGGCTCAGCCTTTGCAACATATGAGGAGGCCTTCGTTCGGGCGCAAGACGATGCGGTCCCCTACCACTTCGCCGTCCCGGTCCGGCAAGGTTCCCAAGGCCACATGCCCGGCCCAATCCATTGATTTAAAATACAATTCTGTCTGCTCGCCGGTAAAATTGAGCGCGACGACCCACCAGGCACCCTCCGCCACCCGGACGAAGGCCAGTGCTTTGTCCGACTGGGCCAGTGGCCGATAGTTGCCGCGGTTGAGCGCCGGTTCGCTCCGCCGGAGGGCGATCAGCCGCCGGTAGAGGGTGAGCAAAGAGGTAGAATCGCTGTCTTGCTTCGCGACATTGCGAATCCCCGCGTCCGGATTGAGCGGTAACCACGGCTCGACCGCCGAAAACCCGGAAAACGGGCCTACATCCCACGGCATCGGCGTCCGGCACCCATCCCGGCCCTGCCCCGGTACGTTGCGCCCCCAGGGATCGCGCACGAGCCCTGGCGGGATGTCCACCTGAGGCAGGCCAAGCTCGTCGCCGTAATAGAGCGTCGGCGTACCCCGAAGCGTCAGCAGCAGCATGGCCGCCACCCTCGCCTGCGCGTCTCCGATGCGGCTCGCCAGGCGTGGCCGGTCGTGATTGCCGAGCACCCAGGTCGGCCAGGCTCCCGGCGGCAAGGCCGCCTCGTAGCGCTCGATCAGGGCGGCGATGGCGCCGGCTTCCCAACGCGTCTCGATGAGCGAGAAATTGAACGGCAGATGCGCGCCTGAGAGGTTTTCGCCGTAGTAGGCGACCAGCCTCTCGACCGGCAGGTAGATTTCTCCGATCAGGACCCGCCCTGGATACTCGTCCACCACCGCCCGCAGGCCGCGGACGATCTCATGCACCTCCGGCCGGTCGGTCGAATGGACCGGCAGATTGCGCCGGTAATCCGCCTCGCCTTCCTTCCAATCCGGATTGAGCGGATTGTCGCGAAAGGCTTCGTCCTTCATCAGGTGCCACATTACGTCGACGCGGAAGCCATCGACGCCGCGATCAAGCCAGAAGCGCATGACCTCGTGCATGGCGCAACGCACCTCGGCATTGCGCCAGTTGAGGTCCGGCTGCTCCTTCAGGAAGGCGTGGTAGTAGTACTGGTCAGTGGCCGCATCATGCTGCCAGGCGGAGCCGCCGAATTCCGACAGCCAGTTGTTCGGCGGGCCGCCTTCGGGGGCGCCGTTGCGCCAGATATACCAGTCTCGCTTGGCCGACTGCCGCGACACCCGGCTTTCCACAAACCACGGATGCCGGTTCGAGGTGTGGTTGGGGACGAGGTCGAGAATAATCTTCAGCCCGAGCGCGTGCGCGCGAGCAACCAGCGCATCGAAGTCAACGAGCGTGCCGAACAGAGGATCGATCGCTTTGTGATCGGCGATGTCGTAGCCGAAGTCGGCCATTGGCGAGACGAACACAGGCGACAGCCACACCGCGTCGACGCCAAGGCCAGCGATATAGTCGAGGCGCTGCGCGATGCCCTTGAGATCGCCGACACCATCGCCGTTCGTGTCCTGAAACGAGCGCGGATAGACTTGATAAACGATGCCAGTCTGCCACCAGTCCATGAGCCGGTGTAGCGGCTCATGGATTACTGGCGTGTGACAGGCTCCGCGGCTGGGCGCGTCAGCGGCCCTTCCAGCCGGCCTGAGCAGAGCAGGCTTCCATCTCACGCTTGTGAGACTTCTCCCACTGCGTGATCGAGCGCGTCTCGTCGGACGACATCTTGTTGTTCATGCAGGTGCAGTAGGACGTGATGACCTCCACGGTCTGGCCTTCGTCCTTGTTGTCCTTGACGCATTGCGCCACCCATTTAGCGTCGTTGGCATCGGCGCGGGCGGGACCGGCAGCCATGACGGCACCGACAGCCACGGCGGCGGCAAGGGTGAGGATGTGCAGCTTCATCGCGAATCTCCCAAGTTGGAGCCGCAGCAGTCCTCCTTTTCCGTCCAGGAGTCCTGAAAGCCGGACTGATATTTTGGCAAAGGTTCTGAGGATTTTCTGACGCCGGCAACGCGCCGCGCCGGCCATGTCGGGGTCTCAACAACGCATAAACAAAAAGGCCGCCCCGGAGGGCGGCCTTTGATTTTGGATGTAGACTCGGGTCCACGGACCAGCCGGCTTACTCCGCCGACGGCATCGGCAGCGCCGGGGCTTCGACCGGAGCGGCAGCCTGCTTGGCGGCCGACTTCTCGCGCTCGTCCAGGATCAGCGCATCGCGCTTCATGGCGACTTCGCGGAGCTGGTTCATCATGGCGCCGGTACCCGCCGGGATCAGGCGGCCAACGATGACGTTCTCCTTGAGGCCGTCGAGCGTGTCCGCCTTGCCGTTGACCGCGGCTTCGGTGAGGACGCGCGTCGTCTCCTGGAACGAGGCCGCCGAGATGAACGACCGCGTCTGCAGCGACGCCTTGGTGATACCGAGCAGAACCGGGTGACCGACGGCGGGCTTCTTGCCCTCCTCGGCCGCCTTGGCGTTGATCGCGTCGAACTCGCTGCGATCGACCTGCTCGCTGGCCAGGAGATCGGTCTCGCCGGCGTCGGTGATCTCGACCTTCTGCAGCATCTGGCGAACGATCACCTCGATGTGCTTGTCGTTGATCATAACGCCCTGCAACCGATAGACCTCCTGAATTTCGTTGACCAGGTAGGCCGCAAGCTCCTCGACACCCTTGATGGCGAGAATGTCGTGCGGAGCGGGGTTGCCCTCGACGATGTAATCGCCCTTCTCGAGCACGTCGCCATCCTGCAAGTGGATGTGCTTGCCCTTCGGGATCAGATACTCCTTCGGCTCGAGCGACTTGTCGGTCGGCTCGATGGTAATGCGGCGCTTGTTCTTGTAGTCCTTGCCGAACCGCACCGTGCCGCCGATCTCGGCGATGATCGCCGCATCCTTCGGCTTGCGCGCTTCGAACAGCTCCGCCACCCGCGGCAGACCGCCGGTGATGTCGCGCGTCTTGGCGCTCTCGGTCGGAATACGCGCGAGAATGTCGCCCGCCTTCACCGTGCTGCCGGGGTCGACCGAGATAATCGCATCGACCGCGAGCAGGTAACGCGCCTCGCCGCCGCGGGCGAGCTTGAGGATGCTGCCATCCTTGCCCTTGACGACCATGGCCGGACGCAGGTCCGCCTGGTTACGGGACGAACCCGTACGCCAGTCGATGACCACGCGCTTGGCGATGCCGGTCGATTCGTCGAGCTGTTCGGACATCGACAGACCGTCGACCATGTCCTCGAAATCGACGGTGCCGTCGACTTCGGTGAGGATCGGACGGGTGTAGGGATCCCACTCGGCGATACGCTGGCCGCGCTTGATCTGGTCGCCCTCGTCGACGCGCATACGCGCGCCGTAAGGGATACGGTGATGGGCGCGCTCGGTCCCGTCGGGATCGACCACCGCCACCACCATGTTGCGAACCATGCCGATCGACTGCCCTTCGGAGTTGCGGGCAATGTTCTTGTTCTTGATGACGATCTTGCCGTCAAAGTTCGACTCGATGAACGACTGCTCGTTGATCTGAGCGGCGCCGCCGATGTGGAACGTACGCATGGTGAGCTGGGTACCCGGCTCGCCGATCGACTGGGCGGCGATGACGCCCACCGCCTCGCCCATGTTGACCGGGGTGCCGCGCGCCAGATCGCGACCGTAGCAGGCGCCGCAGACGCCGACCTTGGTTTCGCAGGTGAGCACGGAGCGGATCTTCACTTCCTGCACGCCCGCCTTCACGACGCGATCGACTTCCGGCTCGGTGAGCAAGGTGTTGGCCTTGATCACGACGTTGCCCGAGGTCGGGTCCTTGATGTCTTCGGCCGTGGTGCGGCCGAGGATACGGATCGCAAGCGGCGCGACGACGGTGCCCGCATCGATGATGGCACGAACGGCGATGCCGTTGGTGGAGCCGCAATCGGTCTCGGTGATGATGCAGTCCTGCGCCACGTCGACGAGACGACGGGTCAGATAGCCCGAGTTCGCGGTCTTCAAGGCGGTGTCGGCCAGACCCTTGCGGGCGCCGTGGGTCGAGTTGAAGTACTCGAGCACGGACAGGCCTTCCTTGAAGTTCGAGATGATCGGCGTCTCGATGATCTCACCCGACGGCTTGGCCATGAGGCCGCGCATGCCGGCGAGCTGACGCATCTGGGCCGGCGACCCGCGCGCGCCGGAGTGGGCCATCATGTAGATCGAGTTGATCTGCATGTCGCGGCCTTCCTTGTCCTTCTTGACCGCGGAGATCTCCTTCATCATCGCCTCGGCGATGGCGTCGGTGGACTTCGACCAGGCGTCGACGACCTTGTTGTACTTCTCGCCCTGGGTGATGAGGCCGTCGTTGTACTGCTGCTCGAACTCCTTGGCGAGCTCGCGCGTCTTGTCGACGGTCGCCCACTTCGAACCCGGCACCACCATGTCGTCCTTGCCGAACGAAATGCCGGCCTTGAAGGCGTGATAGAAGCCGAGCGCCATGATGCGATCGCAGAAGATCACCGTCTCCTTCTGACCGCAGTGGCGATAGACCGTGTCGATCATCCCCGAAATCTCACGCTTGGTCATGAGCTTGTTGACGATGTCGAACGGCGCCTTAACGTTCTTGGGCAGCACGTTGCCGAGCAGCACGCGGCCCGGCGTCGTCTCGTACCACTTCTTGATCGGCTTGCCGTCAGCGTCGATGCCCTCCCAGCGATACTTGATCTTGGAGTGCAACGAGATCGCCTTGACGTTCAGCGCGTGCTCGATCTCGGCCAGGTCGCCGAACAGCTTGCCCTCGCCGGGCGAGCCTTCGCGGATCAGCGACAGATAATAGAGGCCGAGCACGATGTCCTGCGACGGCACGATGATCGGCTGGCCGTTCGCCGGATGCAGAATGTTGTTGGTCGACATCATCAGGACGCGCGCTTCCAGCTGCGCTTCGAGCGACAGCGGAACGTGCACGGCCATCTGGTCGCCGTCGAAGTCGGCGTTGAAGGCGGCGCAGACCAGCGGATGCAGCTGGATCGCCTTGCCTTCGATCAGCACCGGCTCGAAGGCCTGGATGCCGAGGCGGTGCAAGGTCGGCGCGCGGTTCAACAGCACCGGATGTTCACGGATGACCTCGTCGAGGATATCCCAGACTTCCGGCTTTTCCTTTTCGACCAGCTTCTTGGCCTGCTTCACGGTCGTGGACAGACCCTTGGCGTCGAGCCGCGAGTAGATGAACGGCTTGAACAGTTCGAGCGCCATCTTCTTCGGCAGGCCGCACTGGTGCAGCTTGAGCTCGGGACCGACCACGATCACCGAACGGCCCGAATAGTCGACGCGCTTGCCGAGCAGGTTCTGGCGGAAGCGGCCCTGCTTGCCCTTGAGCATGTCGGCGAGCGACTTCAGCGGACGCTTGTTGGCGCCGGTGATGACGCGGCCGCGGCGGCCGTTGTCGAACAGCGCATCCACCGCTTCCTGCAGCATGCGCTTTTCGTTGCGGATGATGATGTCCGGCGCGCGCAGCTCGATCAGCCGCTTCAGGCGGTTGTTACGGTTGATGACGCGGCGATAGAGATCGTTGAGATCGGACGTCGCGAAGCGGCCGCCGTCCAGCGGGACGAGCGGGCGCAGGTCCGGCGGGATCACCGGCACCACGGTCAGGATCATCCACTCCGGCTTGTTGCCGGAGGCGACGAAGGCCTCGATCAGCTTGAGACGCTTGGCGAGCTTCTTCTTCTTGATGTCGCTGTCGGTCTCGGACAGTTCGGTGCGCAGCTCGACCTGGAGCTTCTCGAGGTCCATGCCCTTGAGCAGCTCACGGATCGCCTCGGCGCCGATCGCGGCGGTGAAGGAATCCGGGCCGTACTCTTCCTGCGCCTTGAGGTACTCGTCCTCGGACAGCAGTTGACGGTCCTTGAGCGGGGTCAGGCCCGGCTCGAGGACGACGTAGTACTCGAAGTACAGGATGCGCTCGAGGTCCTTGAGCGTCATGTCGAGCAGCATGCCGATGCGGCTCGGCAGCGACTTCAGGAACCAGATGTGCGCAACCGGCGCGGCGAGCTCGATGTGGCCCATGCGCTCGCGGCGCACGCGCGACAAGGTCACTTCGACCGAGCACTTTTCGCAGATGATGCCCTTGTACTTCATGCGCTTGTACTTGCCGCACAAGCACTCGTAGTCCTTGATCGGCCCGAAGATGCGCGCGCAGAACAGGCCGTCGCGCTCGGGCTTGAAGGTCCGGTAGTTGATCGTTTCGGGCTTTTTGATTTCGCCGTAGGACCACGACAAAATCTTCTCAGGGCTCGCGATCGAGATGCGGATCTGGTCGAAGACCTGAGCCGGCGTCGCCGGGCTGAAAAGATTCATGATCTCTTGGTTCATATTCTTCTCCGCTATGCCGGCATGCCGCCGGCCGCAAATTCAAAACAAAGGCGTGAACGCCGGGCCACGTCCGTGACGGGCCCGGCAATCGCTTCTGTTATTCGGCGGCTTCCGCCGTCGGTCCCTGGCCCGCGCCAGGCGCCTTGGAGTTGTGCAGGTCGACGTTGAGGCCGAGCGAGCGCATTTCCTTGACGAGCACGTTGAACGACTCGGGGATACCCGCTTCGAACGTGTCGTCGCCGCGCACGATCGCCTCGTACACCTTGGTGCGGCCGGCGACGTCGTCCGACTTCACCGTCAGCATTTCCTGCAGCGTGTAGGCGGCGCCGTAAGCCTCGAGCGCCCAGACCTCCATTTCGCCGAAACGCTGGCCGCCGAACTGCGCCTTGCCACCGAGCGGCTGCTGGGTGACCAGCGAGTACGGACCGATCGAACGGGCGTGGATCTTGTCGTCCACGAGATGGTGCAGCTTCAGCATGTAGATGTAGCCGACCGTGACGTTACGATCGAACGGCTCGCCGGTGCGGCCGTCATAGACGGTCGACTGACCCGACGGGTTCTGGCCCGCGAGATCGAGCATGCTCTCGATGTCGGTCTCCTTGGCGCCGTCGAACACCGGCGTCGCGATCGGAACGCCGTGACGCAGGTTGTTGCCGAGTTCGATCAGGCCGGCTTCGTCGAGCGACTTGATGGTCTCGTCGTCGCCATAGACCTTCTTGAGCATCTCCTTGAGCGGCTTGGCGTCGTGCTTCTGGTTGTAAGCATCGACCGCCTGACCGATCTTGAGACCGAGGCCGGCGCAAGCCCAGCCAAGGTGCGTTTCGAGGATCTGACCGACGTTCATGCGCGAGGGCACGCCCAGCGGATTGAGCACGATATCGGCATGCGTACCGTCGGCGAGGAACGGCATGTCCTCGATCGGCACGATGCGCGACACCACGCCCTTGTTGCCGTGGCGGCCGGCCATCTTGTCGCCGGGCTGGATCTTGCGCTTCACCGCGACGAAGACCTTGACCATCTTCATCACGCCGGGCGGCAGTTCGTCGCCACGCTGCAGCTTCTCGACCTTGTCGAGGAAGCGCTGCTCGAGCAACTTCTTGGACTCGTCGTACTGCTTCCGGATCGCCTCGATCTCGGCCATCAGCTTGTCGTTGGGCGAAGCGAACAGCCACCACTGCGAACGCGGATACTCGTCGAGCACCGCGCGGGTGATCTTGGAGTCCTTCTTGAAGCCCTTCGGACCGGCGACGCCCTGGCGGCCTTCGAGCAGTTCGGCGAGACGGCCGTAAACGTTACGGTCGAGGATCGCCTGCTCGTCGTCGCGGTCCTTGGCGAGACGCTCGATCTCCTCGCGCTCGATGGCGAGTGCGCGCTCGTCCTTCTCGACGCCGTGGCGGTTGAAGACGCGGACTTCGACGACGGTGCCCTGCACGCCCGGAGGCACGCGGAGCGAGGTGTCGCGGACGTCGGAGGCCTTCTCGCCGAAGATGGCGCGCAGAAGCTTTTCTTCCGGCGTCATCGGGCTTTCGCCCTTCGGCGTGATCTTGCCACAAAGGATGTCGCCGGCGTGAACTTCAGCGCCGATGTAGACGATGCCGGCTTCGTCGAGGTTCTTCAGCGCTTCTTCCGACACATTCGGAATGTCGCGGGTGATTTCCTCGGGGCCGAGCTTGGTGTCACGCGCCATCACCTCGAACTCTTCGATGTGGATGGAGGTGAACACGTCTTCCTTCACGATCCGCTCGGAGAGCAGGATCGAGTCTTCGAAGTTGTAACCATTCCACGGCATGAACGCGACGAGCACGTTGCGGCCGAGCGCGAGTTCGCCGAGGTCGGTCGACGGACCGTCCGCGATGATATCGCCCTTCTCGACGCGGTCGCCCACCTTCACCAGCGGACGCTGGTTGATGCAGGTCGACTGGTTCGAGCGCTGATACTTCATGAGCCGGTAGATATCGACGCCCGGCTTGGTCGGGTCCATTTCGCCGGTGGCGCGCACGACGATACGGGTGGCGTCCACCTGGTCGATGATGCCGGCGCGACGCGCGGCAATGGCCGCGCCCGAGTCACGGGCGACGACGCTCTCCATGCCGGTGCCGACGAACGGCGCTTCGGCACGAACCAGCGGCACCGCCTGGCGCTGCATGTTCGACCCCATCAGCGCGCGGTTGGCGTCGTCGTTCTCGAGGAACGGGATGAGCGCCGCGGCGACCGAGACGAGCTGCTTCGGCGACACGTCCATGAAGTCCACCTTCTCCCGCGGGATGGGGTGAACGTCGCGGTTCGAGCCGTCGCGGCAGATGATCATCTCGTCGGTGAACTTGCCCTTGGCGTCGACCGAAGCATTGGCCTGAGCGACCGAGTAACGGCCCTCTTCCACCGCCGAGAGATAGACGACTTCGTCGGTGACGCGGCCGTCCTTGACCTTGCGGTACGGCGTCTCGACGAAGCCGTACTTGTTGACGCGCGCGAAGGTCGCCAGCGAGTTGATCAGACCGATGTTCGGGCCTTCCGGCGTTTCGATCGGGCAGATGCGGCCGTAATGCGTCGGATGCACGTCGCGGACTTCGAAGCCGGCGCGCTCGCGGGTCAGACCGCCCGGGCCAAGCGCCGAGAGACGACGCTTGTGGGTGATCTCCGACAGCGGGTTGGTCTGGTCCATGAACTGCGAGAGCTGCGAGGAGCCGAAGAACTCGCGCACCGCGGCGGCGGCCGGCTTGGCGTTGATCAGGTCCTGCGGCATGACGGTGTCGATATCGACCGACGACATGCGCTCCTTGATCGCGCGCTCCATGCGCAGGAGACCGATGCGGTACTGGTTCTCCATGAGCTCGCCGACCGAACGCACGCGGCGATTGCCGAGATTGTCGATGTCGTCGATCTCGCCGCGACCGTCGCGCAGGTCGACCAGCGTCTTGATGACGGACAGAATGTCTTCCTTGCGCAGCACGCGCATGGTGTCCGGCGCATCGAGTTCGAGGCGCATGTTCATCTTCACGCGGCCGACGGCCGAGAGGTCGTAGCGCTCCGAATCGAAGAACAGCGAGCGGAACATCGCCTCGGCGGTGTCCACGGTCGGCGGCTCGCCCGGACGCATGACGCGATAGATGTCGAACAGCGCGTCCTCGCGCGTCATGTTCTTGTCGACCGCCAGCGTGTTGCGGATGTAGGCGCCGACATTGACGTGGTCGATGTCGAGCAGCGGCAGTTCCTTGTAGCCGGCTTCGGTCAGGACCTTGAGGTTCTTCTCGTCGAGTTCGGAACCGGCTTCGAGATAGATTTCGCCGGTCTTCACGTTGACGAGGTCTTCGGCGACGTAGTTGCCGATCAGCTCCTCATCCGCCATGCGCAGGGCCTTGAGGCCCTTTTCGGCAAGCTGGCGGGCCTGACGCACCGACAGCTTCTTGCCGGCTTCGACGACGACCTTGCCGGTATCGGCGTCGACCAGGTCGTTGACCGCCTTGTAGCCCTTCATGCGGTTGGCATCGAAGGGCACGCGCCAACCGTCCTTGGTGCGCTTGTAAGTGACGTGCTTGTAGAACGTGCGGAGGATTTCCTCGCCGTCGAGGCCCAGCGCATAGAGCAGCGACGTCACCGGAATCTTGCGGCGGCGGTCGATACGCGCATAGACGATATCCTTGGCGTCGAACTCGATGTCGAGCCAGGAGCCGCGATACGGGATGATGCGGGCGGCGAACAGCAGCTTGCCCGACGAGTGGGTCTTGCCCTTGTCGTGGTCGAAGAACACGCCCGGCGAACGGTGCATCTGCGAGACGATGACGCGCTCGGTGCCGTTGACGATGAAGGTGCCGTTCGACGTCATGAGCGGGATGTCGCCCATGTAGACGTCCTGCTCCTTGATGTCCTTGACCGACTTGGCGCCGGTCTCTTCGTCGATATCGAACACGATCAGGCGCAGGGTCACCTTGAGCGGCGCAGCGAAGGTCATGCCGCGCTGGCGGCACTCGTCGACGTCGTATTTCGGCTGTTCGAACTCGTACTTGACGAATTCCAGCATCGAGGAGCCGGAGAAGTCCGAGATCGGGAACACCGAGCGGAATACGGCCTGCAGGCCTTCGTCGAGGCGTCCGCCTTCCGGCTCATTGACCATCAGGAACTGGTCATAGGATGCCTTTTGAACCTCGATGAGGTTCGGCATCTCCGCGACTTCTTTGATAGACCCGAAAAACTTGCGTACGCGCTTGCGACCGGTGAACGTCTGCGCCATCGTTTCTTTCTCTCAATTGTTTTCGGGGTAAGCGCGGGCGCCTCTCCGAAAAGCCGCATTCCATCGCGGCAATCAGGACAGGCGTCGGGGGCTACCCGGTTCTCTTATTTGATTCGGAACCAGCGTCCGAACCGCACTCAGTCACAAAGTCAGGAGCCGGGACCGCTCTTTGGGGCGATTTCACGGCGGCGGAGCCCGGATCGACCTTGTAGTCGAGGCTGGCCCAGCTCTCTAAAGTCAGACACCCCGGCACTTAAGCACCGGAAATATCGATCGTTTTGTCGGAAATGGCGGGTCCTTGGTAACCCGGCACGTTCCGTAGATAGTCAGACTTCCAGCTTTTGCGAGCCCCGGACCGGTTTGCACCGGTCCGGCACTCTGCAGTCTTTGGCGATCCTCGGGTCTCGCGAAGTGCTCGCCCCGGGGATTTCGCTCGAGTAACCTTCGGTTACTTGAGCTCAACCTTGGCGCCGGCCTTCTCGAGCGTGGCCTTGATCTTCTCGGCCTCGTCCTTGGCAACGCCTTCCTTGACGGTCTTCGGCGCGCCTTCGACCAGGTCCTTGGCTTCCTTGAGGCCGAGGCCGGTGAGCGCACGCACTTCCTTGATCACCTCGATCTTCTTGTCGCCGGAGTTGGCGAGAACGACGGTGAACTCGGTCTTCTCTTCGGCGGCAGCGCCACCGCCGGCAGCACCGGCCGGGCCAGCGGCCACGGCAACAGCGGCGGCAGCCGAGACGCCCCACTTCTCTTCAAGCATCTTCGCCAGATCCGCCGCTTCGAGGACGGTCAGGCTCGACAATTCGTCGACGATCTTCTGCAGGTCAGCCATTTTAAGTTCCTATCGGTTTCGAACCAGTTGGGTTGTTTCAGTAGGCCGTCAGGCCGCTTCGCCCTTGGAGGCATAAGCCTGGACCACGCGCGCGACCTTGGCCGCGGGAGCGTTGGTGAGCTGCGCGATCTTGGTCGCCGGCGCCACGAGGAGGCCGAGGATCTTGGCACGCAATTCGTCCAGCGACGGCAGCGAGGCGAGCGCCTTCACGCCGTTCTGGTCCAGGGCAGTCTTGCCCATCGATCCGCCGAGAATGACGAACTGTTCGTTCGCCTTGGCGAAATCGGTTGCAACCTTCGGCGCCGCGATCGGATCCTTGGAATAAGCAAGAACCGTCGGCCCCTTGAGAAGGGACGCGATCGAAGCGACGTCGGTGTCCTTGAGAGCGATTTGGGCGAGACGGTTTTTCGCGACCTTCACCTGGCCGCCAGCCTGCCGCATCTGCTTGCGCAGCTGCTGCATCTGGGCGACGGTGAGGCCGGCATAGTGAGCCACGACGACGACCGACGAGGTCTTGAAGACCTCGGTCAGCTCGGCGATGGACTCCTGTTTTGCCGCTCGATCCACTGCAAGCTCTTTCCGGTTTGGCGGCCGTTCGCACGATGCTCGGGCCGCCGGTTGCACCAGCCGTCCCGCCATCGGCGCCGCAAGTGGACGCAGGTGGGCAGGACAACCATGAAGCCTGCCCCCGATCCGGCCTTGGCCGTCTCGGTATCCGAGGTTCGAACCGTCTTGGCGCGGTCTTGCGACCGTGCAAATTCGGTATCTCATCCCCGTCTATGCTGGTCTCTCATCCGAGAGTTTAAGCGTCAGGCTCGAAAGCCATCGGCGCCGGCAGTCTTGGACAGGTCCGCGCTTCGCAAGATCAAATGATGCCGGTTCGCCCCTTCCAGATGACCAAATGGCTCTCTAAAAGGAATGCTGTCCGTTCACCACTGAGTTTGAGAGACGCGCAAAGGCGCGCCGACAAGTGGGCCGGCACGCCCTCGGGAGACGGTTTAGTGCCTTCCATCACTCTTGCCAAGGGGGAATTTTCGGAAATTCCCCAGTCGGATCAGGCCTGAGACGTCAGGAAGCCATCGAAATAGGCCGAAAGCTCCCGGAAACCGTCCAGCGGCAGGACCTGGGCCACATATTGGTCCGGCCGGACAACGACCAGACAGCCCTGCTCCCGGTCGATCCCCCGCATGGAAAAGATGTCCCGACCGCTCTTCAGGTCAGGCGCGAAAGCCTTCTCGTAGTCGGTCAGGCCAAATTTGCCCTTCGCTGGCTTGAGCAATGCCGGCAATCCGCCGACGTCAAGATCGCGGTGTCCCTGCTGGAACACGGCGCGCAGATCGATGACCGCATCGATATCGGCGCCTTTCGGCGTGTATTTGCGCACCGGCGAGTCCGGCGCTCCGGTCAGAAAGTCACACAGCGAGCGAATGGGGCCGCCCGCCTGCCCCGCATCGCCCTTTGGAGCGAAGGCGAACAGCCGCCAGCGGCCATCGGCCTTCACCATATGCCCGAGCTCCACCGCCATGGCGTCGGCAACGCGGATCACCGGCGCCGAATGGAACCGCATGCCGATGGCGAAGCCCTTGGCGAGATCTTGATGCGCCGGCTCACCGGTGAGCAGCGCCGGCTGATAACGCGTCGCGGTGCCGGCGGTGTAACGGCCGTGCTGAACGAAGTAGCGCTGTGTCTCGGCAGGATCGGCGCCCTTCGACGACGAGATTACCTGCGCCCATTCGCGGTCAAAGTCGATCAGCTCCTTGGCGACAGCTTGCCGCTCGGCGGAATAGGTCTTCAGAAGATGCGGCGCGGCGCGCTTGCGCAGCACGGCGGCCAGCTTCCAGCCGAGATTGAAGCCGTCCTGCATCGACACGTTCATGCCCTGCCCGGCTTTCGGCGAATGCGTGTGGCAGGCATCGCCGGCGATGAACACGCTCGGCAGCTTGTGATCGCCGTCGTCGACGTCATCGAACTTGTCACAGAGGCGCTGTCCGATTTCGTAGACCGACCACCAAGCCACTTCCTTGACGTCGAGTGTATAGGGATGGAAAACGCGCTGCGCGGCGGCGACCACGTCATCGGATGTGATCTTGCGATCCGATACGCGCTCGTGCTCGGCAAGCTTGTCCATCTCCACATAAATGCGAAACAGGTAGCCGCCCTCTCGTGGAATGATGATAACCGATCCGTCCTTCGCCGACTGGATCAGGCACTTCATGCGGATGTCGGGAAAGTCGGTGACTGCAAGCACATCCATCACGCCCCAGGCGTGATTGGCGGAATCGCCATGCAGGTTGCGGCCAATGGAACGGCGCACCGCGCTGCGTGCGCCGTCGCAACCGACGACAAACCGCGCCTTGACGGTTTCGATCTCGGGATACTGCCCTTCTTTGAGATGCTCGAGACGCGCGGTGACGCGATGCTCGTTTGGGTCGTTGCTGTTACGAACCTCCAGATCGACGAGGCGGCGCGAGTAGTACGGCTCGATCGCCGCCGCCGAGCGGCGCATGACGTCGAGATAAAAATCGTGAACGCGCGCCTGATTGAGCACGACATGCGGAAATTCGGACAGGCCGTCCTCGACATCCTGAATGCGGCCCGAGCGCACGATGTTCGCCGGCTGCTTGTCGTCCGGCTTCCAGAACGTGGTCTCGTTGATCCAGCACGCCTCTTTCAGCACGCGCTCACTGAAACCGAACGCCTCGAACATCTCCACGGTGCGACAGGCAATGCCATCGGCCTGGCCACGCAGCAGCGGGCCGGACTTCTGTTCGACGATACAAGTCTTGATGTCCGGAAAGGCGGATAGTTGTGCCGCCAGCGTCAGCCCGGCCGGACCGCAGCCGACGATGAGCACATCGACTTCCTTCGGCACCGGGCCGAACGAGCCGGCCGGCGGCAGGCGGTGTTGCGCATCGGCAATAGCGGGATCGCCCGGCTCAAAACCATTGAGATGAAACTGCATGACGCCTCCCCGGACCTGGACCGCGAACTGCTTGAGCCCTCATTCTGGCGCGAGGGCCGTCTTGGATATTGATCAGTATGCTGATTATCAGTATACTTGTCAAATCGGCGAAGGAGATCCGCCAAAGGAGATCCACATTGAGCGAACTCTATGAAAAGCCCGGCCATCTGGTGCGCCGCTTCCAGCAGATCGCCGTCGCGGTGTTTCATGCCGAAGTGGAAGCCGCCGGCTACGACCTGACGCCGGTGCAATATGCGGCGCTGGCGGCGATCTCGACGCGCGCCGGTCTCGATCAGGCGACGCTCGCCGGCCTCATCGCCTATGACCGCACCACCATCACCGGCGTCATCGATCGGCTCGTGCAAAAAGGTCTCGTCGCGCGGCTGCCGAGTGAGCGCGACCGACGCGCCCACGAATTGCAGATCACCGCAGCCGGAAAGAAGACGCTGCGTGGCATCGAGCCCGCAGTGGAAGCCGCTCAGAAGAGCATGCTGCGCGGCCTCACCGCGTCTGAATCGAAAGAGCTGATGCGCCTGCTTGGCAAGGCGATCGACGCCGGCAACGAACTCAGTCGCGCGCCGATGCGCGAGATGGCGGCTGCGAAATCCTGACCTGCACGGCCGAAGGCTCCTGCGTTCCGACCTGCGATCTTGCCTGTGCTGCTTTCAGAGCCTGAAGGCCCTGCTTTGACATCAGCCACATTTTCGAGGCGATGCCGGAGGGCGTCAGGCGCAGCAGGTTCTCCTGATAGCGCATGCCCTTGCCGCCGGGGACCAAACCCAACGGCCGAACGAGGCAATAGTCCCCGTTCGACATACGCACCAATTCCAGGTCCTTCAGGTATTTGTCCTTGAAGTACTGGCTGAAGAAATCCCGCACGCCCATGCGCGCAGAATGCATCGGCGCTTGATTCGGTCAAATGCAGCGGATGTTGCGTTGCAACAGGTCTCTTACCACGCGTAACGCAAGCTGCCCTTGCCGGAATAGCTCGCGGTGGTGCGCGAGAACTCGCCGTCGAACGATGCGCCGGCACGCCAGCCGCCCCCGAGGGCGGCATCGGCGCCGAACGACAACAGCGCCGAGTCCGCAGCCGGCGCCGCGCCGTTCATGGTGAAGGTCGCTCCCGGCAATTGCTGGAAGGTCGCGGTGGCGACGGGATCGTTGTTCCAGTCATGTGCCCAGGCCGCCTTGGCCTTCAGCATCAGCGGCGTGCCGCCGAGCAGGATTGCCTTGTCGAAACGTGCGCCGAGTTCGCCGCGCGTCACAGTGACGGTGCGCGACGCGTAGGACAATGCGAAAGCGCCGGTGCCCGACGTCGCGGTTTCGCCATAGGACGGCATGAACACCGACGTCGTCTGTACGGCGGCGTAAGGCGTCACCCCGAATGCGGTGGTGACGAACCGGCGGCCGCCTTCGAGGCGCGCGGTCAAGGTCTGCGGCCGGAACGCAGCGTGGAGCTGCTCGGTGGTGCCGCCGGCCGTCACAGTGCGGTCGGTGGTCGCGTCCTGCCAGGAATAGCCGAGCGCGGTGGCGATGTAGCCGGCGCCGATGGCGCGGCGGCCGTAGAGCGCCGCGTTGAAGGCGTCCGCCTTGCCCGAGCCGAAACCGCCGGCGACACTGAAGCTCGAGCCCGCGCCGCCGAGCGCGAAGCCGAGCAGCATGTCTGCCGACGCGCGCCATGTCGCGCCGGCGGCGGCGCCGTAAACACGGCTGGTGGTGTCATGCGATCCCACGCCGCCGTAGCCGGACACGCGCGCGCTGCCGCCGTAGCCGGAGGCCCATACCGACCAACGCTGTTCGAACGACGGCAAGCGATCGCGCAGCGTCATCGCGGCGTAAGCCTCCTGCGCTGCCGGAGACACACGCGGTTGCGAGACATAGCCGAGCGCGCCGCCAGACACGCCCCCTTGCCCGCTCGCGCCGAACGGATTGCCAAACGCATTGTCGAAAACGCTGGTCATGAACAGGTTGGCGCCGGTCAGCAGCGATTGCTGCGCGCCGGCACCCGGCTCGCCCGAGAGCTGACTCAACGCGGTCAGCAGCGTGTCGCCTGACAGATAGAAGAGGCTCTCCAGCGCTGTCGGCAGCGTTGAACCGGCAGCAACGCCGTCATCCAGTGCCCGGGCGACATTGCGCTGATTTGAATTCGCCCCCGACGGCACCTGCGACGTGAGCAGGAATTGGTCTACCGTCAAAAGGACATCGCCGGCCGTGTAGGTCAGCACCGGATTGCGCAGCAACGGATCGTAAGTGACGGTACTGAAGGTCGAGCCGCCGAGACTGCTGCTGCTCACCAGCGTATAGGTCGTGCGCGCGATGTTGTGGCCGGTGACGACGAGCGTGCCGTTCAGCGTCGCGGTGCCAGCGCCGGCATTGATCTGGCCGGCGGACGCGCCGCGCAGGCCAAAACTGGTCGTCACGCCGGCCGTCGCGGAATAATTGCCAACGTTGAGCACGCTGCCGGCGCCGACGGTGATGCTGTCGCCGTTGAAAGTATTACCGGTGACATTGACGACGGCGCCGTCCGAGATCGTCAGTGCGCCGGTGCCGATGCCGCCCAAGCCGACGAAAAGAACGCCGCCGAACGTCATGGTCGATCCCGTCCCGGTGACACTGACGGTGCCGTTCGAGCCGGCGTTGTTGCCGACGATGCCGTTGACCGCCGTTACGGCAGCGCCACTGCGCACGGTCAGGATGCCGGTGCCGCTGTCGCCGACCGTCAGATCGCCAGTCGCCGTCAGCGTCGAGCCGGTGCCCGAGACCGTGGCGGTGCCGTTCGAGCCGGCGCCAAAACCGACATAAATATTGGCTGCCGTGGCAGCCGCGCCGCTCTCGATGGTCAACGTACCGATGCCGAGGCTCGCGACCTGCAGATCGCCCGTCGCCGTCACGGACGTGCCGCTGCCGCTGATCGTCATAGCGCCGGTGCCGCCCGCGCCTTCGGCGATGGTCCAGTTATTGCCGATCGTCACGGTCGAGCCGCCGCCGACCGTTACCGTGCCGGACGAGCAGTTGCAGGTGCCGATCGAAAGATCCGTGTTAACGGCGAACGTGGCGCGATCGAGGATATTGATCGTGCCGATGCTGTTCCAGCCGACGAAGACATTATTGGCGGTCCACGTCGAGCCGACGCCTGTGACGGTCACCGTGCCCCGGCTCGTATTCGTGCTGTCGTTGCCGATGATGACGTCGCCTGTATTCAGCGCGCCGCCGTTACGGACCGTCACCGTGGCATTGCCGCCCGCCGTCGAGCCGTCATTGCCGCCGACAATCAAGCCGGAGCCGGTTTCATTCCAGGCCGAGCCTGCACCATC
This sequence comes from Pseudolabrys sp. FHR47, assembly GCF_005153485.1. Lineage (NCBI taxonomy): Bacteria > Pseudomonadati > Pseudomonadota > Alphaproteobacteria > Hyphomicrobiales > Xanthobacteraceae > Pseudolabrys > Pseudolabrys sp. FHR47. The sequence goes on along the minus strand of NZ_CP039740.1, from coordinate 1,959,374 downwards.
AATGATAACCGTTGCTGTCGAACCGGCGCTGTAGCCGAAATAGGTAATGCCGCTCGTGGTGTTGACCTGACCGCCGCTGGTGATGTTGACCGTGCCGGAGCCGACAAGTCCGACATACATCTCGCCATTGGCCGTATAGGTGCCGCCGCTTGATACGTTGAGCGCCGCCGTGCCGCCGACGCCGGGCGTCGTCACATTGCCGCTGAGGATCGTGGAACCCGTCGTGGTCCAAACCGAAGTTGCACCCGAGATGTTGACGGTGCCGTTGCTCCCGGTGTTGGCGCCGATAACGGTATCACCGCCGACATTCACGGTGCCGCCATTCGACAGGTTGAAGATACCCGTGCCGAAATTGCCGATGAAGATGTCGCCGCTGTTGGTCCAGGCGCCGTTATTGACGGTGACGGTGCCGCTCGCGCCCTGCAGATGGCCGATATAACTGTCGACGGTGGTGGCTTGCGCGCCATTCTGCACGGTAAAGGCGCCGGTGCCGCTGGCACCGACAACAATCATGCCGCCCGAAGCCGGCGTGCCAGTCACCGTGAAGGTGGTGCCGGCACCATCGAGGATGATCGTGCCATTCGCACTCGTGGCAACACCGGACATGTCGCCGCCGATGACGGCAAGATTATTGGTGATGGCAACGTCGGCACCATTGTTGATCGTAAGACGGCCGGTCGCGTTGAAGCCGACATTCAGACCGTTGAGATCGACCGCGGAGTATCCGCCACTGGCGCCATCAATGACCGTCGGATTCGGGGTTACCGTGTCCAGTGTCGCACTGTCGCCGGCAACGGGTGCGGTAGCGCTGTCCCAGTTTGTACCGACGAACCAGTCGGTGCTTGTATTGCCGTTCCAGGTTTGCGCCGTCTGCGCCGCGGCCGGCAGCGCGGCGATGGAGAGGGTCGTCGCGGTCAAAAATACCGCGCGCAGCCGACGCTCCGCGCCGCCGCGCATGCCTCTGCATCGCTCCAGAAAATGGCCCACCCGCACGCGTCCCAAACGTGATCGCCCCCGCGCCGTTTGGGCGCGTTTGTTGCGGTACTATGTGGCATAGCGTTGCGGAAATGGGAACGCGGCCAAGTGGCTTGTGCCCGCGGAAACAGTGTTTTATCGGCGAATTTCAGTAATTTAAGAAATTTTCAGAAATGCCAGCGAACGGCAAATAAACAAAGGCCGGGTTTGAGCCCGGCCTTTGTCATGTTTCAACGTCCGTGTTGCGTTACTTCGGCGCGGCCAGCGTCGAGGTGTCGACCTTGACGCCCGGGCCCATGGTCGAAGACACCGAGACGCGGTTGATATAGGTGCCCTTGGCGCCCGCTGGCTTGGCCTTGTTCACCGCATCGACGAAGGCGATGATGTTCTGGACGAGCTGTTCCTCGCCGAACGAGGCCTTGCCGACGCCGGCCTGCACGATGCCAGCCTTCTCGACGCGGAACTCGACCGAGCCGCCCTTCGACGCCTTCACCGCATTGGCGACGTCCATGGTCACGGTGCCGACCTTCGGGTTCGGCATCATGCCGCGCGGGCCGAGCACCTTACCGAGACGGCCGACCAGCGGCATCATGTCCGGGGTGGCGATGCAGCGATCGAAGTCGATCTTGCCGCCGTTGACGATCTCGAACAGGTCTTCCGCGCCGACGACATCGGCGCCCGCGGCCTTGGCCTCTTCCGCCTTGGCGCCACGCGCGAACACGCCGACGCGCACGGTGCGGCCCGAGCCGTTCGGCAGGTTGCACACGCCGCGTACCATCTGGTCGGCATGCTTGGGATCGACGCCGAGATTCATCGCGATCTCGATGGTCTCGTCGAACTTCGCCTTGGCGCGCTCCTTCACGAGCTTGATGGCCTCGGCGATCGGATAGGCTTTCGACGGATCGATGCCCTTCTTGATAGCTTCAGTACGCTTGCCTGACATCGTCATTACCCCTCGACCTTGAGGCCCATAGACCGGGCCGAACCTTCGATCATCTTCATCGCCGCTTCGATGTCGTTGGCGTTGAGGTCCTTCATCTTCTGCTCGGCGATTTCCTTGACCTGCGCCTTGGTCACCGAACCGACGAATTCGCGGCCCGGCGTCTTCGACGCCGATTCAAGCTTGGCGGCCTTCTTGAGGAAGTAGGACACCGGCGGGGTCTTCAGTTCGAAGGTGAACGAGCGATCCTGGTAGGTCGTGATCACGACCGGGATCGGCATGTTCTTTTCCATCTTCTGGGTCTGCGCGTTGAACGCCTTGCAGAACTCCATGATGTTGAGGCCGCGCTGGCCCAGCGCCGGACCGATCGGCGGCGACGGGTTGGCAGCGCCGGCAGGCACCTGCAGTTTGAGGAATCCAGTTACTTTCTTGGCCATGTACTCTCTCCATAAGTGGTGCGGATTTTGACAGCCGGCCAGGCCGCCTCACCTCCCACGCTTCATTCTTCAGACCGCTTCGCGGTCTGAAGCCTTCTAATTGCGCATGATCTGATCCGAAAACCGGTACCCACTTTTCGGGATCATGCGCTAGACGATCAGACCTTCTCGACCTGACCGAATTCCAGTTCGACCGGCGTCGCGCGGCCGAAGATCGACACTGCGACCTTGACGCGCGAACGCGCTTCGTCGACTTCCTCGACGGTGCCGTTGAACGAGGCGAACGGGCCGTCAGAGACGCGAACCTGCTCGCCGACCTCGAACGATACCGAGGGCTTGGGCCGCTCGATGCCTTCCTGCACCTGCTGTAGCAGGCGCGAAGCTTCCGCGTCCGAGATAGGCTGCGGCTTGTCGGTGGCGCCGAGGAAGCCGGTGACCTTCGGCGTGTTCTTGATGAGATGGAATATCTCGTCGGTCAGCGCCATCTTCACCAGCACATAGCCGGGATAGAACTTGCGCTCCGAATTGACCTTGCGGCCGCGGCGGACCTCGGTGACTGTCTCGGTCGGCACCAAGACCTCGTCGACGAACTCCTCGAGGCCGCGCTGCTTGGCCTGCTCGCGGATCGACTCGGCGACCTTCTTCTCGAAGTTCGAATAGGCATGCACGATGTACCAGCGCTTCGGCCGGGTGGTCGTGGTGGTAGCGGTATCGTTCATCGCTTCAATGGCTTTCAGCTGTCGGTGCCGGATCAGCCGCCGAGCCCGAGCACGAAGCTCACGGCAAGCCGGATCACCTGATCGGCGACCAGAAAGAAGATCGAGGCGATCATGACCATGACGAAAACCATCGCCGTCGTGATCATGGTTTCCTTGCGCGAAGGCCAGGTGACCTTGCGCGTTTCCTCACGCACTTCCTGAAGAAACTTGAACGGAGACGTTGCCATTCAATCCGATCCTAACATCAAGTCGCGGCGCCCTGCTCTCGTCAGGGTGCCGAGTATCTAGTTACGCGGGAGCGAAATTGCCGCTCTATTCCGACGCTCGAAATTCCGTCATTCGAAGACCGTTTCCGTCCGGACCTGCAAGCGTCCGGCTCATTTCTGGCCGGAAAGCCAGAACGACAAGCCGAACCGCCTTGGCAGGGGCGGCAGGGATCGAACCCGCGACCCCCGGTTTTGGAGACCGGTGCTCTACCAGCTGAGCTACACCCCTCCGGAAGCGGAAGCGGCGGACCATAGAAGGGTCCGCCGCCGCGACTTCATGCATGATAGTGCGCGGCTTTGCAAGAGCTTAAGAGGCACCCCGATCCAGGCAGAATCCGGGCGAAATGGCCCCCCAGGCGGGTTTTCCGGGACGTCCAGCCCGGCCGAGTGGAAAGGGAACTGGAGCGGGTGAAGGGAATCGAACCCTCGTATTCAGCTTGGAAGGCTGCTGCTCTACCATTGAGCTACACCCGCGCCGAGGCGGACAGATGAACCGTATTGGTGACGCGCTGTCAACCCGAAGCCCTTCAACACATTGATAAGCAACAATTTTCGTCAACACCGGGCCTCGGCCCAGGCCGGACGCTGGCGCACCAGGATTGGCCCATAGGCGGCGGCGAACAACGCGAAGCCGCCGATCCACAACAGCCCGGCCGCCTCAAGGATCGCGACATGGCCGGTCAGGGCTGCCCAGACGCGCAAAATGGCGCCCGCAAACACCAGTATATAAATGAGTTGCGTGGCCGGGCCGGCGCGGAGGGCGTGCCCGGTGTGGCCGAGCGAAGCCCGAGTCATGACCGCCAGAGTCATAAGCCCGACGGCCCCCGCCCCCAGGCGTGGATGCCGGCACTGCCAGCCAGGTCAGCCACGACAGCCAAGCCGGTCAGGACAAAGCCGAGCGGCACGAAGGCATAGGCGACGTGCAGCACTAGGACGAGCGGATCGCCCGCCGCCCGGTAGCCGACCCAGCGCACGAGCCGCACCGCCTGCATTGCCCCGGCGACCAGCAGTGCGACTCCGGACCATTCGTCGGTCGGCGCGACGACCCATCCCACGAGTGCCAGCACCGACACCGCGAGCGTCGCCGCGTCGTAACGTGAGAACGGCACCGGCATGCGCCCCGGATTGTTCCGCGCCAGCCAGTTGTTGGTGAAGCTCGGCACGATGCGGCCGCCGATCAGGCAGATGAGTACGATCACCGTCGAGAAGGCCAGCCGCAGGCTGTAGTCGGCGCCGCCAAGCACATAGACCTCGGCGTGAAAGAACACGTTGGCAGCCGTCAGCGCCGCGATCACGACTAGCACGCGCAGGTTCCGCCAGTTCTTGCCGGCGACGATCTCGCGGGCGCAGACGAAGGCTAATGTCGCCAGAAACGACACATCGATCGCCCCGGTCGCCAGCGGGCCGAGGCTCGCCGACGCCAGCACCGCGATACGACCGGCCAGCCATAAGGCGGCGAGACCGGCGAGCGGCCAGCCATTGACCGGCAGGCGACCGGTCCAGTTCGGAATTGCGGTGAGCAGGAAGCCGGCGATCGCCGCAGCCGCATAACCGAAGATCATCTCGTGAACATGCCAGTCGTGCGGACCGAACGCGGTGACGAAAGGCACATAGCCCAGATAGATCGGCAGCCAGATGAGAACGCCGAAGGCAGCCCACACCGACGCGCTGAGAAAAAAGATACGGAACCCGTAGGAGAACAGTGCCGGGCCGGCGTAGCGGCGACGGCGATCCAGAGATGGATTCGAGATGGCGGCGTTCGACATGAGCATGATCCCGGCAAGAATAATCGCGACAAGCATGATCGCGATAAGCGTGATGCCGGTACCGTGACGCTGCCGACGCGACGAGACGTTGATCTATGTCAGAACAAGCATCGATGCAGCGCCGACGAGAATGGTTCTAAAGAAGTGCCATCAATCGGCTTCGATTGCCGATGGCTTGGCGAATTCGGTAAGTCCCGCCGGATCGCTGATGGTGATCAGCGCCCCGTGGCTTTGCACGCCGTGCTTCTCGAGAACGGCAATGCTGCGTGAGTAGCTCTCCGGCGTCATGCCGAGGAACGAAGCCAGTTTTCGCTTCTCGAGCGGCAGCTCGAACTCATTGCTGCCCGCGCGCTGTGCCATGCCGAGCAGCCAGTTGGCAAGCCGTTCGGCGGAGGAGCGCATGCGATCGTTTTTAAGCACCCGCGTCACAGCACGATAACGCGCCGCCAGTTCATCGACGATGCCGCGCGCGAAGGCTGGATCGCGATTGAAGGCGTCGCGGACGACCTGTGACGGGATCATCAGGATTTGCGACGGCACCAAGGTGCGCGCCGATTTGAGATAGGGCTCATCGCGCATGACCGCCGCCAGAATGAAACTCGATGACGGATAAACAATATCGATTGTTGTCTCCTCTGCATCGCGGGTTGCGTAAAGATCGACCGCGCCTTCAACGACGATATAGAGAAAGTCCGGAAGCTCCCCTTCCCTGATGAGTTCGGCGCGCGCGGGAAAGCGCTGCAGCATCGACTGCGCCATCAGCTCGGCAAAAGCCTGCTCCGACATCTGCTGGAACAGCGGCAGAACCCGAATCGACTGCACGTCGGACGGCCGTACCGGCATTTTTCATTCCCCCCGAGTCATCACCCGCGTCACATGATGCATTACAGGTTCGCATGTGCATCTGCGAGATATCGTGACTTGATTAGTATCAATCGCCTTAGCAAGTTATGTCAAACGTTCGGCTCTACTTGATCAATACTAGCAGTATTCCACACTATTACTGATCGAGTTGATCAACCTCAAAGTATCATCGTCTTCGGTGAGGCTTCCTGCTCGCGAGATTTTTATGCGCGAACGGAGAGCGTCATGCCGACGGAAATTGCGAGAGCTACACCGGGTCAGAGCCAGGCCCTGTGGATGTCAACCATCGCCTTCACGGTGTGCTTCGCGGTCTGGACCATCTTCGCCATCATTGGCGTCCAGATCAAAAAGGATCTCGGCCTCAATGAGACGCAGTTCGGGCTTTTGGTCGGCACGCCGATCCTGACCGGCTCGCTGATCCGCATCTTCCTCGGCATCTGGACCGATCAATACGGCGGTCGCCGCGTCTACACGGTGGTCATGCTGGCGGCGGCGCTCGCAACCTTCCTACTCACCTATGCGCAGACCTACACGCAGTTCCTGATCGCCGCGCTCGGCGTCGGTATCGCCGGTGGCTCCTTCGCAGTCGGCATCGCCTATGTCTCGCGCTGGTATCCGCCAGAGAAGCAAGGCACCGCCCTCGGTATCTTCGGCGCCGGCAATGTCGGAGCGGCGGTGACCAAGTTCTTCGCGCCGTTCATCATGGTGGCCTATGGCTGGCAGGCGACCGCACAGGTCTGGGCCGTCGGTATCGCATTGATGGGCATCGTCTTCTGGTTCACCACCAAGGAAGACCCGGTCGAGATGGCGCGCCGCGCCAAGGGTGAGCGCCCGCGTAGCGCCTGGCTGGAACTCGACGCGCTGAAGAACGTCCAGGTCTGGCGTTTCTCGCTCTACTACTTCTTCGCCTTCGGCGCCTTCGTCGCGCTGGCGCTGTGGCTGCCGCGCTATCTGATTGGCGTCTACGGCCTCGACATCACCACCGCCGGCATGATCGGCGCCGCCTATTCCGTCCCGGCCAGCCTTTTCCGCGCCTATGGCGGGCATCTCTCCGACAAATACGGCGCTCGCCGCATCATGTACTGGATGTTTGGCGTCTCGGTTCTGATCACCTTCATCCTCGCCTATCCGCCGACCACCTACACGATCCAGGGCATCAAGGGCCCCATCGTCTTTCACATGGCGACCGGCGTCGTCACCTTCACCGCGCTGATGTTCGTGCTCGGCTTCTTCATGAGCCTGGGCAAAGCCGCAGTCTACAAGCACATCCCGGTCTATTACCCGAAGAACGTCGGCGCCGTTGGCGGCCTGGTCGGCATGATCGGCGGCCTCGGGGGCTTTATCCTGCCGATCGCCTTCGGCGTTCTCAACGATCTCACCGGTATCTGGACCAGCTGCTTCATGCTGCTGTTCCTGATCGCCACCGTCTCGCTGGCCTGGATGCATTTCGCCATCCGCCGCATGGAGCGGGAGAGCTTCGAGCCGCAACTGGAGAAGCTTCCGCAGTTTCCGGAAATGCAGCCGATCCACGAGGAGAAGCACGTCGGCGCGCTCGCCGGTCATGTGCTCGACGAGTGGAAGCCGGAGGACGCCGTCTTTTGGGACGCCAAGGGCAAAGCCATCGCCCGGCGTAATCTTTGGATATCGATCCCGGCGCTGCTCCTGGCCTTCGCGGTCTGGATGGTGTGGTCGGTTGTGGTCGCCAAACTGCCGGCAGTCGGTTTCAAGTTCTCGACCGATCAGCTGTTCTGGCTCGCGGCCATGCCGGGGCTCTCCGGCGCGACCTTGCGCATCTTCTACTCCTTTATGCCGCCGATCTTCGGCGGCCGCCTCTGGACCTCAATCTCGACCTGGTCGTTGATGATCCCGGCGGTCGGCATCGGCCTGGCGGTGCAGAGCACCGACACGCCTTACATCATCTTCCTGTCGCTGGCGCTGCTGTGCGGCTTCGGCGGCGGCAACTTCGCCTCGTCGATGGCCAACATCTCCTTCTTCTTCCCCAAGGCGGAGAAGGGCAATGCGCTCGCGCTTAATGCCGGCCTCGGCAATCTCGGCGTCAGCGTGGTGCAGTTCGTCATCCCGCTCGTCATCACCGCGGGTGTATTCGGCTGGCTCGGTGGCGAGCCGCAGGCGGCCGGCCCGACGGCGAAGCTCTGGCTGCAGAACGCCGGCTTCATCTGGGTGCCGTTCATCGCCATCTCGGCGACGCTGGCCTGGTTCGGCATGAATGACATCGCCGCGATGAAGGCGTCCTTCGCCGACCAAGCGGTGATCTTCAAGCGCAAGCACAACTGGCTGATGTGCTGGCTCTACACCGGCACCTTCGGCTCCTTCATCGGATACTCGGCTGGCTTCCCGCTTTTGGCCAAGACCCAGTTCCCCGATGTCGATTCGCTGAAGTTCGTCTTCCTCGGTCCTCTGGTCGGCGCGCTGTCGCGCTCGGCGACCGGCTGGCTATCGGACAAATACGGTGGTGGCCGTGTCACGCTCTGGGTGTTCGCGCTGATGATCGCGGCGGTGGCCGGGGTGCTCTACTTCCTCGGCATCAAGGATCAGCCTTACGCCTTCTGGGGCTTCTTCGCGATGTTCATGCTCCTGTTCTTTGCGACGGGCGTGGGCAACGCGTCCACCTTCCAGATGATCCCTGCGATCATGCGGGTGGAAATCCCGCGCCTCGAGCCGGACCTCGCGGCGCCGGCGCGCCAGAAGCAGGCCGAGATGGAATCGGCAGCGATTATCGGCTTCACCTCCGCGGTGGCGGCTTACGGCGCCTTCTTCATCCCGAAGAGCTACGGCACCTCGATCTCGCTGACAGGCGGACCGGAAATGGCGCTGTGGGGCTTCATGGGCTTCTACGTCACCTGCGTGGCCATCACCTGGTGGTTCTACACCCGCCGCGGCGGCCTGCTCTACGACATCGAACACGGCACGACGTTGCCGCCTTCCGCACCGCGCCCGCCCCTCGCCACGCAACCGGCCGAATAAGGAATTGCGACGATGAGTCACTTTCTCGACCGACTGACATTCTTCAAACGCGGCGACGAGCCGTTTTCCAACGGCCACGGCATCGTCACCCACGAGGACCGGCGCTGGGAGGACGGCTACCGCAAGCGCTGGCAGCACGACAAAATCGTGCGCTCCACGCATGGCGCCAACTGCACCGGCTCGTGCTCGTGGAAGATCTACGTCAAGGGCGGCATCGTCACCTGGGAGACGCAGCAGACCGACTATCCGCGCACGCGGCCTGAATTGCCGAACCACGAGCCGCGCGGCTGTTCGCGCGGCGCCAGCTACTCCTGGTATCTCTATTCCGGCAACCGCGTGAAATATCCGCTGGTGCGCTCACGGCTTCTGAAGTTGTGGCGCGAGGCGCGCGTGCTGCGCACGCCGGTCGCGGCCTGGGCCTCGATCGTCGAAGACGCCGAGAAGCGAGAGGCCTATACGACCAAGCGCGGCCTCGGCGGCTTCGTGCGCGCGCACTGGGATGAAGTCACCGAGATCATCGCCGCGGCTAATGCCTACACGGTGAAGAAGCACGGCCCCGACCGCGTCATCGGCTTCTCGCCGATCCCGGCGATGTCGATGGTCTCCTATGCCGCGGGCTCGCGCTACCTGTCGCTGCTCGGCGGCGTCTGCATGTCGTTCTATGACTGGTACTGTGACCTGCCGCCGGCGTCACCCCAGACCTGGGGCGAGCAGACCGACGTTCCGGAAAGCGCCGACTGGTACAATTCGGGCTTCCTGATCCTCTGGGGCTCCAATGTGCCGCAGACGCGCACACCGGATGCCCACTTCTATACCGAAGCGCGCTATCGCGGCGCCAAGAGCGTGGTGATCTGCCCGGACTATTCGGAAGCCTCCAAGTTCGCCGATCTGTGGATTTCGGTGAAGCAAGGCACCGACGCCGCGCTCGCCATGGCCATGGGCCACGTCATCCTGCGCGAATTCCATATCGACCGGAAAGCGAAGTATTTCGACGACTATGTCCGCCAGTACACGGATATGCCGATGCTGGTGGAGCTCGTGAAGCAGGACGGCAAACTGGTGCCCGGGCGGCTCCTGCGCGCCTCCGACTTCACGGGCTATCTTAACGAGACCAATAATCCGGAATGGAAGACGGTTGCCTTCGACGAGACGAGCAAGTCCATCGTCGCGCCGCGCGGCTCCATCGGCTTCCGCTGGGGCGAGAAAGGCAAGTGGAATCTCGAGGAGAAGAAGTCCGACGGCGAAGCAACCAAGCTGCAGCTCACCTTTGCCGAGGATCGTGACGAGCTCGCCGATGTCGCCTTCCCCTATTTCGGCAACCGCGAGCACGACCACTTCGCCGGCACCGACCATCCGAGCGTGCTGGTGCGCAAGGTGCCGGCCAAGCTGGTGGCGCTGAAGGACGGCGAGAAACTGGTCGCCACCGTCTACGACCTGTTCGTCGCCAATTACGGCCTCGACCGCGGTTTCGGCGGCGATCACGTCGCGACGTCCTACGATGCCAACGTGCCCTATACGCCGGCCTGGGCGGAAAAGATCACCGGCGTGCCGCGCGACCAGATCATCACCACGGCGCGCGAGTTCGCGCTCAATGCCGAGAAGACCAATGGCCGATCGATGATCATCATCGGCGCGGCCATGAACCACTGGTACCACGCCGACATGAACTACCGCGGCGTCATCAACATGCTGGTGATGTGCGGCTGTGTAGGCCAATCGGGCGGCGGCTGGTCGCATTATGTTGGACAGGAGAAGCTGCGGCCGCAATCCGGATGGCTGCCGCTCGCCTTCGGTCTCGACTGGGGCCGGCCGCCGCGCCAGATGAACTCGACGTCGTTCTTCTATGCGCACACCGACCAGTGGCGCTACGAGACCATCGGGGTCGACGAGATCCTGTCGCCGACCGCACCGGCCGGCCCGTGGGACGGCGCGCTCATTGATTATAATGTGCGGGCCGAACGCATGGGCTGGCTGCCGTCGGCACCGCAGCTCCGGCAGAACCCGCTGGAGATCGCCAAGAAGGCGGCGGCTGCCGGCCTCGAGCCGAAGGACTATGTCGCCAAGGCGCTGAAGTCCGGCGAACTGCAGATGTCCTGCGAGGACCCGGACCATCCCGACAACTGGCCGCGCAACATGTTCGTGTGGCGCTCCAATTTGCTCGGCTCGTCCGGCAAGGGTCACGAGTATTTCCTCAAGCACTTGCTCGGCACGACGCATGGCGTGCAGGGCAAGGACCTTGGCGAAATGGGTCACAAGAAGCCGCAGGAAGTCGCCTGGCATGACGAGGCGCCGAAAGGAAAGCTCGACCTTCTGGTGACGCTGGACTTCCGCATGTCGACGACCTGCGTCTACTCCGACATCGTGCTGCCGACCGCCACCTGGTACGAGAAGAACGACCTCAACACCTCGGACATGCATCCCTTCATCCATCCACTGACCTCGGCGGTGGACCCGGTGTGGGAGGCCAAAAGCGACTGGGAGATCTACAAAGCGATCGCGAAAGCGTTCTCGCGCGTCGCGCCGGAAGTGCTCGGCGTCGAGAAGGATGTGGTGCTGACCCCTATCCAGCACGACAGCGCCGGCGAGATCGCCCAGCCCTTCGACGTCAAGGAATGGAAGGAGGGCGAGATCGAGCCGATCCCCGGCAAGACCATGCCGGCGGTGGCGGTGGTCGAGCGCGACTATCCGCACATCTATGAGCGCTACACCGCGCTTGGGCCGTTGATGCAGAAGCTCGGCAACGGCGTGAAAGGCATGGCCTGGAACACCGAGCACGAAGTGGAGCTGTTGAAGCGCCTCAATGGCGAGGTGACCGAGGATGGTCCGACCAAGGGCCTCGCCCGTATCGACAGCGACATCGACGCCACCGAGGTGATCCTTTCGCTGGCGCCTGAGACCAATGGCGAGGTTGCCGTGAAGGCTTGGGCTGCGCTGTCGCAGACAACCGGCATCGACCACACTCATCTCGCCATCCCGAAGGAAGACGAGAAGATCCGCTTCCGCGACGTGGTGGCGCAGCCGCGCAAGATCATCTCGGCACCGACCTGGTCGGGACTGGAGTCCGAGAAGGTCTGCTACAACGCCGGCTACACCAACGTCCACGAACTGATCCCGTGGCGCACCCTCTCCGGCCGCCAGCAGCTCTATCAGGATCATCTGTGGATGCGGGCCTTCGGCGAGGCGCTCTGCGTTTATCGCCCGCCGGTCGATCTCAAGGCCGTCAAGCCAGTAATCGATTCAAAGCCGAACGGCGAGAAGCAGATCGTCCTCAACTTCATCACGCCGCATCAGAAGTGGGGCATCCACTCCACCTACACCGACAACCTGATGATGCTGACTTTGTCGCGCGGCGGACCGATCGTCTGGATCAGCGAGAACGACGCCCGGAAAGTCGGCATTGCCGACAACGACTGGATCGAGGCCTACAACTCGAACGGTGCGCTGGTCGCGCGTGCCGTCGTGTCGCAGCGCGTGAAAGATGGCATGTGCATGATGTATCACGCGCAGGAGAAGATCGTGAACGTGCCGGGCTCGGAAGTGACCGGCCAGCGCGGCGGCATCCACAACTCGGTGACGCGCGTCGTCGTCAAGCCGACGCACATGATCGGCGGCTACGCCCAGCAGGCCTATGGCTTCAACTACTACGGCACGATCGGCACCAACCGCGACGAATTCGTCATCATCCGCAAGATGAAGACCGTGGACTGGCTCGACAAGCCCGCCACCGATCAGCCCGAACCGCTCACCGTCGCACCCAAGAATACGCCCAAGAACACTCTGGAGGCCGCAGAATGAAAATCCGCGCACAAATCGCGATGGTGCTGAACCTCGACAAATGCATCGGGTGCCACACCTGCTCCGTGACCTGCAAGAACGTCTGGACCAATCGCGAAGGCATGGAATATGCCTGGTTCAACAACGTCGAGACCAAGCCGGGCATCGGCTATCCCAAGGAGTGGGAAAACCAGAAGCGCTGGAACGGCGGCTGGCGGCGCAAGAAGAACGGCAAGATCGAGCCGCGCATCGGCGGCAAGTGGCGCGTTCTGGCCAACATCTTTGCCAATCCCGACCTGCCCGAGATCGACGACTACTACGAGCCGTTCACCTTCGACTACGACCACCTGCAGAACGCACCGGAGATGAAGGCATCGCCGACTGCGCGCCCCCGTTCGCTGATCACCGGCGAGCGGATGGAGAAAATCGAGTGGGGGCCGAACTGGGAAGAGATCCTGGGAACCGAATTTGCCAAGCGATCGAAGGACGTCAACTTCGAGGGCATCCAAAAGGACATCTACGGCCAGTTCGAAAACACCTTCATGATGTACCTGCCGCGGCTGTGCGAGCACTGTCTCAACCCGACCTGTGCCGCCGCCTGCCCTTCCGGCGCCATCTACAAACGCGAGGAGGACGGCATCGTCCTGATCGATCAGGACAAGTGCCGTGGCTGGCGCATGTGCGTGTCCGGCTGCCCCTACAAGAAGATTTACTACAACTGGTCGAGCGGAAAATCCGAGAAGTGCATCTTCTGCTATCCGCGCATCGAGGCCGGCCAGCCGACAGTGTGCTCGGAGACCTGTGTCGGCCGCATCCGCTATCTCGGCGTCGTGCTCTATGACGCTGACCGCATCGAGGAAGCTGCCAGCGTGCCCAACGAGCAGGACCTCTACGAGGCCCAGCTCGGCATTTTCCTAAACCCGCACGACCCGGCGGTGATCGAACAAGCCCGCCGCGACGGCATCCCTGAGAACTGGCTGGAGGGCGCGCGCCACTCGCCGGTCTACAAGATGGCCATGGAGTGGAAGGTCGCCTTCCCGCTGCATCCCGAATATCGCACGCTACCGATGGTCTGGTATGTGCCGCCGCTGTCGCCGATCCAGTCCGCGGCGCAAGCCGGCAAGATCGGTCATGACGGTGAAATGCCGGATGTGCGTTCGCTGCGCATCCCGCTCAAATACCTCGCCAACCTCCTGACCGCCGGCAAAGAAGAGCCGGTGGCGCTAGGCCTTGAGCGCATGCTGGCGATGCGCGCCTATATGCGGGCCAAGACCATCGACGGCATCATCGACGAGAACATCGCCAATCGCGTCGGCCTCACCGGCCAGCAGATCGACGACATGTACCACATCATGGCGATCGCCAATTACGAGGATCGCTTCGTCATTCCGACCGCACATCGCGAGATCAACGAGGACGCCTACGACCTGCGCGGCTCGTGCGGCTTCTCGTTCGGTAATGGCTGCTCCGGCGGCGAAACCACCACCAACCTGTTCGGCTCGCCGAAACGGGCCAAGAACCCGATGGAGATGGTCTGATGAGCCGCACTCTGAAAGCGCTGTCGGCGCTGCTCACCTACCCCACTCCCGAACTCGTCCAGGCCGCGGGCGAGATCAGCGAGGCGCTGGACAAGGATCGGCGCCTCCCGGCCTCGGTACGCGAGCAGTTGCATCGCCTGATCAACGAAATGGCGACCGGCGACATCTACGACCTGCAGGAGCGTTACGTCCTGCTGTTCGATCGCACGCGGTCGCTGTCGCTGCACCTGTTCGAGCACGTTCACGGCGAAAGCCGCGACCGTGGCCAGGCCATGATTGACCTCAAGTCGCAGTATGAAGCGGCGGGACTCTTTATGGATGTGTCCGAGTTGCCGGACTTCTTGCCGCTGTTCCTCGAATATGTGGCGACGCGGCCGGCCGTCGAAGCGTCCGAGAGCCTCGGCCAGCCGGCGCACATCTTCGCCGCCATGGCCGAGCGCCTGCGCAAACGCCACTCGCCCTATGAAGCGGTGTTCCGCGCGCTGGGGGCCATCGCCGCCGCCAAGCCGACGGAAGAAGAAGTGTCCGCCCTACTGAGCCTGCCCGACCCCGACGCCGACGATCTCGCGGCACTCGATGCCGCCTGGGAGGACGAGCCGGTGAGCTTCGGTCCCGGCTCCGGCGACGGTTGCAAGGACAATCTCATCGCCCGCGTGCGCGGCTCCATGCGGCCCGCGCCCGACATGCCCCAACGCTCGCGTCCGTGAGGAAATGACCATGCGCGACATGATCAATTACATCGTCTTCGGCTGGTACCCTTACCTCTGCCTCACTGTCTTCCTGCTGGGCAGCCTGGTGCGTTTCGACCGCGAGCAATATACGTGGCGCTCGGGCTCGAGCCAGCTCCTGCGCCGCCGGCAACTGACCTGGGGCTCCAATCTGTTCCATGTCGGCATTCTGGCGATCTTCGCCGGGCACTTCGTCGGCCTCTTAACGCCGATCTGGGTGTTCGACACGCTCGGCATCTCGCACACCTTCAAACAATGGATGGCCATCGTCATCGGCGGCGTCGCCGGCGTTGCCTGCTTCGTCGGCATGACGCTGCTCATCCACCGCCGCCTGTTCGACGCGCGCATCCGCACGACCTCGTCGTTCGGCGACATCGCCATCCTGCTCATTCTCTATGTGCAGCTCATCTTGGGCCTGAGCACCATCTTCGTCTCGCTCGGTCATCTCGACGGCCATGAGATGGTGAAGTTCATGACCTGGGCGCAGGGCATCCTCACCTTGCAGCCGGGTGTCGCGGCGCAGATCGCCGACGTGCACCCGATCTTCAAGGCGCACCTGTTCCTCGGCATGACGATCTTCCTGGTGTTCCCGTTCACGCGCCTCGTCCACATCTGGAGCGCGCCGGTCTGGTATCTCGGCCGTCGCGGCTATCAGGTGGTGCGCACGCGGCGCCCGATGATCCCGGCGGAGTGAGCGACATGGCGGTATCCATCGAAGTGCGCTTCCCGACGAAGACGACCGAAAAGCCGGTGAAGGTGAGCGTCAACGGCGTCACCATTCCGCGCGACGATATCGTGCGCGAAATGCAGAACCACCCGGCCGACAAGCCGTTCGCCGCGTGGCAACAGGCCGCCCGCGCGCTCGTCGTGCGCGAGCTGCTGATGCAGCGCGCCCAGGCGCTCGGCCTGAGCGCCGAGCCGCTGACGGAGGACGGGCGGCGCGAAACGGAAGACGAGGCGTTGATGCGGGCGCTGGTCGACAGCGAGGTCGCGGTGCCGGAGCCCGACGACGCGACCTGCCGGCGCTACTACGACAGCAACAGAGCCCGCTTCCGTTCGCCGGACATCTATGAGGCCTCGCACATTCTTTTTGCCGCACCGGCGGAGGACAAGGATGCGTCCGCCGAGGCGCGTGCCGATGCCGAGGCCGTGCTGGCGACGCTGCAGGACGACCCCGACGCCTTCGCCGCGCTGGCGCAGGCCTATTCGCGTTGCCCATCCGCGGCACAGGGCGGCAATCTCGGCCAGCTGACGCTCGATCAGGTGACGGCGGAGTTCGCCGACGCACTTGAGACCATGAAGGCCGGCGAGCTTTGCCTGACGCCGGTCGAAACCCGCTACGGCATTCACATCATTCGCCTCGACCGCAAAGTCGAGGGCCGGACGCTGCCTTACGAGGCCGTGGCCGAGCGCATCGCCGACTATCTGCGCGACAGCGTCATGCACCGCGCCCAGGCGCAATATGTCGCCCGGCTGGTGTCGGCGGCGCAGATCGACGGCGTGACGCTGGCCGGCGCCGCCGAGCATCGCGTGAACTGAGGAGACCGAGCATGCTGCTGGGCGATCTGATGCGGCGCCTCACCGACGACACGGCCGCGACCGAACTCATTGTCGGTTTGGGCGATCTGACGCTGCTGCAGGCGATGACCGAACGCGCCGAGGGCGAAGGCCTCGACCTTGCGACCTTCAGCAAGGACGCTGTGCGCTCCTATGCCGCACGGGCGTCGGAAGAAGAATGGGTCACGCTGCTCGGCCAGATCGGCAAGTCGGCCGATCCGGCGGCGATCTTCATCAAACGCGCCTTTGCCAGCGCGATCCAGCCCGCGTGCGAAATCCATGGCCGGTGAAATGTCATCCAATATTCTCGCAGTGGTCTATTCCGACGGCCTCGCCGCCGACCGGATGCTGGCCGACATTGCCTACCGCCTGCGCGACGACGGCGTCGTTGTCGCCGGGCTGGTGCAGCTCAACACCTTCGTCCGCGACCGGACGAAATGCGACATGGCGGTCGAGGAGCTTTATTCGCGCACGGTCTACCAGCTCTCCGAAGATCGCGGGCCCGCCGCCACAGGCTGCCGGCTCGACCACACCAGGCTCACCGAGGCGGCCGGACTGCTTAGCGAAGCGCTGAAGAAACGTCCCGAACTGGTCGTGCTCAACAAGTTCGGCAAGGTCGAAGCCGAAGGCGGCGGCTTGCGCGACGCGTTGGGACACGCCGTCGCGCTCGAACTCCCGCTCATCGTTGGCGTGCCTTATCGCAATCTCGACCAGTGGCGTAATTTCGCCAGCGGCCTCGCCGACGAATGCGAGGTCTCGGCGCCGGATATCCTGCACTGGCTGGAAGCCAAGGGCTTCGCCTTAACGGCCGATGACTATACGCCGACGACGAGCAACGATCTGAGGCCATAGAGCTGGACGGCGCCCATGTGCCTCGACCATCTGTTCGATCGCAATGTCGCCTGGGCGCAGGCCAAGACCCGAGACGACCCCGGTTATTTCGTGCGCATGGCCGGCATTCAGAGCCCGAAGCTATTGTGGATTGGCTGTTCGGATAGCCGCGTGACGGCGAACGACGTGCTCGGCCTCGATCCCGGCGAGGTGTTTGTTCAGCGCAATATCGCCAACATGGTGCACACCAGCGACATGAACCTGCTGGCCGTGCTCGAATATGCCGTCGATGTGCTCAACATCGAACACGTCATCGTCTGCGGACACTACGGCTGCGGCGGCATCCAGCGCGCCTTGGGCGACGAGCGCACGGCGCTGGTCGATCACTGGCTGCAGCCGATCACCATGCTGTACCGCAAGCATCGCAAGCTGTTCGACGCCATACCCGACCCGGCGGCGCGCATCGACCGCATGTGCGAATTGAACGTCGAGATGCAGGTACGCCGCATCGCGGCGATCCCGACCGTCGAGAAAGCCTGGCTGCGCGGGCAGCGGCTGCACCTGCATGGCTGGCTCTACGGCGTCACCGACGGCTTGCTGCGCGATCTCGGCCCGCATTTGTCGTCGATCAAGGAGCGCGATGAGCTTCCGAGCATCGACGACCGCGCCCGCCAGCCGATCGAGCCGGTGAGCGGGATGCGCCAGCACGCTTTGGCAGCGTTCAACGCGGTGTAGGCGACCAGTTGCCTAACTGGTCTGGCTCGCCTGGTCGAAGTCCTGATCGCGATCCTTCTTGTCCGGCACCTTCTGCGAGGAATCCTGCGACGACTGGCCGGGGTATTTCCACGGTTCGTGCGTCCCCTGCTGGCCGGTCTCGATGTTCTTCTCGTGTTGCTTAGTCGGCATCGTATTCCTCCGGTCGCTTCGCCGAGCCGGCTCGGCCATTGCAAGCACGTCACGCCGGATGGCCGTCGAACTCACCATCCTTTGGCATCTGGTCCTTCTCCGCCCGCGGCGGTGTCGGATGCGTGTCCGGCTTTCCGGGCACGCCTTGCGGGCCCAACTGCTCTCTTGCCCGATCGTCCTCGGTAATCAGGTCGCCGCCTCTTTGTGACTCGTTCTTGACGTGAGACATGGCAACGTCCCTTCCATATTCGGGGGCAAACGCGTGGCTGCGCAATTTGTTCGCATCCGGCTCAATTACAAAGGAACTCTCCAGCAGCATCCGCATTAGGACGCCAGCCAATCCCAGCGGAGACGTCCCATGTCAAAAGTTAAAACCCTCGACACGCTTTTCCACGACACCCTGAAAGACATCTATTTCGCCGAAAAGAAGATCCTCGTCGCGCTACCCAAGATGGCGAAAGCCGCGCAAAGCGATGAACTGCGCGCCGCCTTCGAGAAGCACGAAGCCGAGACCGAAGGTCAGGTGGAGCGCCTCGAGAAGGTATTCGCGGAAATCGATGCCAAGCCTCAAGGCAAAACCTGCGACGCCATCATGGGCATCATCGAGGAAGGCAAGGAGATCATGGAGGAATATGACGGCTCCCCGGCGCTCGATGCCGGCCTCCTCGCCGCCGCCCAGGCCGTCGAGCACTATGAAATATCACGCTACGGCACGCTGGTCGCGTGGGCAGAGAAGCTCGGCATGACCCAGGCCGCCAAGCTGCTTCAGCAGAATCTCGACGAGGAAGAGAAGACTGACGAAGCTTTGACCGGTCTGGCCGACACGGCGATCAACGAGATGGCCGAAGCCGCGGAATAGCTGCTGCACCGCTGCACGTTCCCGTCATCGGCCAGTCAAGCGCCGGTGGCGGGAGTGCGCGCGTTTGCGCCGGAACAATTCCGCGACGGGGGCAGTTGGCAACCGAGTTCTGTTGAGAACGCGGATGCCGTTTATCGAACCCCTCATCACCAAACTTGAATCAATCGGGACGCTGAGCGCCAAGGACCGCAACCTCCTCGACAGCCTGCCGATTGTCTCCCGCCGGCTGACGCCGCAGGAGTATCTGCTGCATCAGGGCGACCGGCCGACGAACAGCGCGGTGGTGCTGGAGGGAGTCATGGCCCGATTCCAGGAGCTTCCTGACGGCGACCGCCAGGTGGTCTCATTTCATCTGCGCGGAGATGCGCCCGACCTGCACACGCTGTTCATCAATCGCATGGATCACTCACTGGTGGCGATCACCGACTGTCTTGTCGGGCTGATCGCGCACACCGAGTTGCGGCACATCATGCCGGCCTCACCGTCCCTCACCGCCCTGCTCTGGCGCGTCACCTTGATCGATGCCGCCGTATTTCGGCAATGGATCGCCAATAACGGACGGCGTGGCGCGCTGGCGGGAACGGCACACCTGTTGTGCGAATTGATCGTCCGCGCTCGCGCGATTGGAGACCTGACAACCGACGAAGCATGGCGCATGCCGTTCACGCAGCAACAGCTCGGCGACGCTCTGGGATTGAGCCTGGTGCACACCAATCGCACTCTCAAGACCCTGCGCGAAGCCAACGCCGCCGTGATCGACCGCGGCTATTTGCGTGTTCTCGACTGGGAAAAATTGCAACAGCTCGCCGGCTTCGACCCCACATACCTGCATCTGAAACATGAAAATTGAATTCAAACCCGTCACGCTCGTGATTGACGATGAGGCCCGGCTCGTCGAGATGGATGGCCGGCTGCTGGCCGTCGTCACCCTTCACGATGCGGCCGATGTCGGCGCACCGGTACACGTCGAGGCGCATTTCCACGGCGACGCGCCGAACACCTTCGATTCCCTCGATGCCATGGAAATCTGGATCAGGAGCAACCACGGCCGCATCGGCTAGCGACTGTTCCAGCCGCGCGACGCGCACTCTCCACCGCGCCACCGAAGTTCCACGAAGTTGCGGGTTTTGTTGCCGCTGCGAGGGGCCTATATTCAAATGACACAGGCGGAACTTTTTTCGATTCCCGCGATCTGGCATGCAGGACGGTTCGATGCAGCAAAGCGGCGCAGTTCCCATTTCCAAGCGGCACGCGGCCAGCTCACCGGCGGAAAATGAACTGAGCGCCGCGATCGGTGAGAAACTGACCTACGGTCTGGGCAAGAGCTTCGACACCGCGACGGACAACGACTGGTATCACGCCACGGCACTGGCGGTGCGCGATCGCGTCGTCGATGTCTGGATGGCGTCGCGTCGCCACACAAAGGCGCAGCGCAAGAAGCGCGTTTACTACCTCTCGATCGAGTTTCTCATCGGCCGGCTGCTGCTGGATGCGCTGACCAATCTCCGTCTGGTCGAGCCGGCGCGCCGGGCACTGGCCGAATACGGCGTCGATCTCGATCGCCTGCGCACCGGCGAACCGGATGCCGCGCTCGGCAATGGCGGCCTGGGTCGCCTCGCCGCCTGTTTTCTCGACAGCATGTCGGCGCTGCAGATTCCGGCCTTTGGCTACGGCATTCGCTACGAGAACGGCCTGTTCGAGCAGCGCATCGTCGATGGCTGGCAGCACGAAGTGCCGGAGGATTGGCTCGCCACCGGCAATCCGTGGGAGTTCATGCGGCCCGAACTGCGCTATCCGGTCGGCTTCGGCGGGCGCGTGGAGTATGTCGGTGCGCCGGGGCCGACCGCGCGCGCCATGTGGTATCCTGACGAGATCGTGTTCGCCCTGCCCTTTGACACGCCGATCGTCGGCTGGCGCGGCCGCCATGCCAATACGCTGCGACTCTGGTCGGCCCGGGCTGCCGATCCGATCCACCTCGAGACCTTCAATCGCGGCGACCTTGTCGGCGCCACCGCGGCGCGCGCCCGGGCCGAAGCGATCTCGCGCGTTCTCTATCCGAACGACGGCACCGCCATCGGCCAGGAGCTGCGGCTGCGGCAGGAATTCTTCTTCACCTCGGCGACGCTGCAGGATCTGACGCGGCGACACATCGAGGAATTCGGCACGCTCGACACATTGCCCGATCAGGCCGCCGTGCAGCTCAACGATACGCATCCGGCCATCGCCGTGGCCGAGCTGATGCGCATCCTGGTCGACGAGAACGAGATCGAGTGGACCAAGGCCTGGCACATTACCCGCGCCACATTGAGCTACACCAACCACACTTTGTTGCCCGAGGCGCTGGAGACCTGGCCGGTCGATCTCATGGGCCGTCTACTGCCGCGTCACCTGCAGATCATCTACGCCATCAACTGGCTGCATCTGCGCGAACTCGACAGCCGCGGCCTCGGCGAGCCGGAACTCGTCGCGCGCGTATCGCTGGTGCATGAGGACGACCAGCGCCGCATCCGCATGGCGAACCTCGCCTTCATCGGCACGCATACCGTCAACGGCGTCTCGGCGCTGCATACCCGGCTGCTGCGCGACAATGTGTTCGGCGATCTCGCACGCTCGTCGGCGACCCGCATCGTCAACAAGACCAACGGCATCACCTTCCGCCGCTGGCTCTTCGAGGCCAATCCCAAACTGACGTCCCTGCTGGTCGACACCCTCGGCGAGAGCGTGCTCGACGATCCGGCGCGGCTCACCGAACTTGCCGGGCTTGCCGGCGATGCCAAATTCATGGCGCGCTACGAATATGCCCGGCTCGCCAACAAGACCGCGCTCGCCACGCTGCTGCGTTCGAAGACCGGCGTCAAGGTCGATCCGCATGCCCTGTTCGACGTGCAGATCAAGCGCATCCACGAATACAAGCGCCAGCTCCTCAATCTCCTCGAGACCATCGCGCTCTACCAGGACATCCGCGCCAACCCGAACGCCAACCACGCCCCCCGCGTCAAGATCTTCGCCGGCAAGGCGGCCGCCAGCTACGACCGCGCCAAGCTGATCATCAAACTGGCGAACGACGTCGCCCAGGTCGTCAACAACGATCCTGCCGTCGACGATCGCCTCAAGGTCGTGTTCGTGCCCAATTACAGCGCCAGCCTCGCCGAGGCGATCATCCCCGCCGCCGACGTCTCCGAGCAGATATCGACCGCCGGGCTGGAAGCCTCCGGCACCGGCAACATGAAACTCGCGCTCAACGGCGCGATCACCATCGGCACCCTGGACGGCGCCAATATCGAAATCTGCGAGCATGTCGGCCGCGACAATGTCGTGATCTTCGGCCTCGAGGCCGCCGACGTGGCAGAACGGCAGAAGCGCCACTTCCGCGGCGAAGTCGCCATCGCCGCCTCGCCGCGCCTTGCCGCCGCGATCGACGCCCTCGCCTCCGGCCAGTTTGCCGACGGCGATCGCGATCGCTACGCCCCGCTCGTCATGGCGCTGCGCGACTATGACCGCTTCATGGTCGCCGCCGACTTCGACGCCTATTGGGAGGCGCAGCGGTCCATCGACCGCCTTTGGCGCTCGCCGCCGGACTGGTGGCGCATGAGCATTCTCAACACGGCGCACATGGGCTGGTTCTCGTCCGATCGCACCATTCGCGAATACGCCGAGGACATCTGGCGCGTGCCGGTCGCCTGAGACGCAGCGCCTTAAGTCTTGCGTCCCGCCTGCGCGAAGGCCTCGGCCACGGCCGCCAGCTCAGCATGGCTCGCAAGCTCTTCGAGACTGACCGGCAGCTTGCGCCGCCAGTTCGGATGCTCGGCCACCGTGCCCGGAATGTTGGGCTGATCGAGCGCGTCGACAACATCGTCGAGACCGACCATCGCCAGCTTCGACGGCGTCGCGCCGAGCACCGCGGCGACCGCGGCGAAGTCCTCGGACGAGCGGCCGCCGCCGAACTCCCCCAGCAGCCGGCGCAGCGCGCCCTGCCACCAGGTCCGCGCTTCCGCAGTCTCGCCGGGATCGACGCCGATCTCGTTCTTCGTCCGCAGGTCGTGGCCCGTGATCCAGCCGCGGAAGGTCGGCAGGTCGTGCGTATTGAAGGTCGCCAGCGCCTGCTCGGGATAGGTCTGCGGCGCGGCGAACTCTCCATCATGCCGGCGCTCGAAGAGCAGCACGCGATAGGTCCACAGCCCCCAACGCATCATCGTGTCGCGAAAGCCGTCCGGCACCGTGCCGAGGTCTTCGCCGATCACCACGCAACGCGCCTTGCGGCTTTCATCGGCAATGACACGCAACATCGCCTCGAACGGATAGCGCACATAAGCGCCATTCTTCGCGCCGGCGCCGACGGGCATCAGAAACATGCGCTTCAGGCCGAGAACATGGTCGATGCGCACGGCGCCGGCATGGCGCATGGTCGCGCGCAGCAACCGGCGCAGCGAAGCAAAATCGTTCGACGAGATGTGCGATGGATGAAACGGCGCGAGACCCCAATCCTGCCCCGCCGGATTGAACTCATCGGGCGGCGCCCCGGCCGAGGCATCGGACAGCACCGTGTCCTGATCGCTCCAGGCGTCGGCGCCGTGGCGGTCGATGCCGACAGCGAGATCGACATAGAGCCCAACCGGCATGCCGAGCTGGCGCGCCGTCTCCTTGCACGCGGCCAGTTGACGGTCGGCGATCCACTGGCAGAACGCGACGAAGCCGCAGGCATAGTGCGACTCGTAGAAGTCCGACAGTGCCGCCTTGTCCGGCGTTCGCCATGGCGCCGGCCATTCCGGCCAGGGTCGCGGCGACAACTGCCGGCGCAATACTTCGAAGCAGCAGAAGCGCAGCAAAGCTTCCCCTTGCTCCTCGCGAAAGGCATCGAAATCGGAGAGCCGCTTGGCTGTGGCTCCGGCCCTGAAGCCAGCATAGGCGCGTGCCAATGCCGCGAGTTTCAGTCGCGCGACCGCGCCGTAGTCGATCAGGTCGAGCCCCCGCAGACGCGCTGCTTCGGCCTGCTCCGCAGCGGTAAGCCCGCCAAACTCGGGGATCGCCTGCACATCTATATAGAGCACATTCAGGAACAGCCGGCTGTTCGGCCCATAGGGGCTCGCCCGCTCCGCATCTTCCGGAAACAGCGCGTGCAGCGGGTTGAGGCCGATGGCCGCGGCACCGAGCGGCGCGGTGGTCTCGATCAGCCGCTTGAGGTCGCCGAAGTCGCCATGTCCCCAGTTGCGCGCCGACCGTAGCGCATAGAGCTGCACCGCGAGGCCCCAGACGCGGCGGCCATCGCCCTGAAACGCGCGGTCATGATCGGCGAATGCGGGCTCCGCTTCTGTCTGAACAGGACTTGCGCCGTCGCGTCGAAGCGACAGCAAAAGACGTTTGATCGTGTCTTCTGGCACGGCGTGCCAGTGGCCGAAGACATCATGATAGCCCGGCTCGATGCCCCAGCGCTCGGCTTCTGCGACCATATCGTTCATCGCTTCCGCCCGCCGCGCCATCCGCAAAATGGGAACTTTTCGGTAGCTGGCCGGTTGACTGTGCGGGTAAGGCGGCCCGCCGAAATTCCGTCCGGACGCGAGCCGTGGTGTGGCAGGCATGGGACTTTTCGAGCAGAAGCAGACAATTGAACAATCCCCGAGTGATCCGACCGGCCCTCGATTCCACATCGAGGGAATTTTCCCCGGCGTGGATGGTGGCCGCTACGCAGTTAAACGCATTGCCGGCGAAATCGTCGACGTCTGGGCGGATATTTTTCGCGACGGTCACGATGTGCTCGCCGCCGCGCTGATCTGGCGGCGCGAAGGCGAACCGGACTGGCACCGCGAGCCGATGCAGCTGCACAGCAACGACCGCTGGCATGGTCGCTTCGTGCCGCCCGAGCCGGGATACTATCTCTTCGCGATTGAAGCCTGGACCGACCAGTACGGAACGTGGCGCAAGGAGTTCACGCTCAAGCGCGCCGCCGGACAGGACGTCACGCTCGAGGCCCGTGAGGGCTATGACCTGCTGCTCCAGCTTCTCCCCTCCCAGGCCGAAGCGCGTCACGTCGCCGATACCGCCGCGCGCCGCTACGCCGCCGAAATGGACCCCGGCGTCCTGCTCGACGACGATCTCGCGGCCGTCATGGCCGAGCATGGCGCCCGTCCCGATCTGACGCGCAGCCCGAGCGTGCCGCTGGTCGCCGATCGCGAACGCGCGCGCGCCAGCGCCTGGTACGAAATGGTACCGCGCAGCCAGAGCCGCGTGCCCGGCCAGCACGGCACCTTTCGCGACTGCATCGCGCGCGTGCCGGAAATCGCCGATCTTGGTTTCGACGTGCTTTATCTCACGCCGATCCATCCCGTCGGTCGCACCAACCGCAAGGGCAAGAACAATGCCGTCAAGGCCGAGCCCGGCGACGTCGGCTCGTTCTATGCCATCGGCAACGAGCATGGCGGCCACGATGCGATCGAACCGCAGCTCGGCACGCTCGACGATTTTCGCGACCTCGTCTCCGTCTGCCACCGACATGGCATGGAGATCGCGCTCGACATCGCCATCCAATGCTCGCCAGACCATCCCTGGCTGAAGCAGCACCCGGAATGGTTCAGCCGGCGGCCCGACGGCTCGATCCGCTATGCCGAGAATCCGCCGAAGAAGTACGAGGACATCGTCAACCCGGACTTCTATTGCGACGACCGCATCGGGCTGTGGACCGCGCTGCGTGACGTCTTCCTGTTCTGGGTCGGCCACGGCGTTCGCATCTTCCGTGTCGATAATCCGCACACCAAGCCGTTCCCATTCTGGGAGTGGCTCATCCGCGAAGTGCAGTCGCGCGACCCCGGCGTTATCTTTCTTGCCGAAGCCTTCACCCGGCCGAAGGTGATGAAGGGCCTCGCCAAGCTCGGCTTCACGCAATCCTACACATATTTTACCTGGCGCACGCACAAGGCCGAGATCGAGGCTTACCTTGCCGAGCTCACCGGCTATCCGGAGCGCGACTACTACCGCCCGAACTTCTTCGTCACCACGCCGGATATTCTCCCTGTTCAATTGCAGACGGGCGAGCCGTGGCTGTTCAAGGCGCGCGCCGCGCTCGCCGCGACGGCGTCATCGAACTACGGCATCTATAACGGCTTCGAATTGATCGAATACGAGCCCCTGCCCGGCCGCGAGGAATACATCAATTCGGAAAAGTACGAGATCCGCACCCGCGACTGGAACAAGCCGGGCAACATCAAGGACTATCTCAAGCGCCTCAACACGATCCGGCGCGCCAATCCGGCTATGCTGCAAACCGCCGATCTGCGCTTCCTGCAGACCAATGACGGCAACGTCACCGGTTTCCTCAAGGAGTCGCCCGGCGGCGACAATGCGATTGCCTGCGCCATCGCGCTGAGCCGCACGCCCAAAGAGTTCTGGCTGCATTTCGGCGACCTCACGATCGGACCGCCGGACGACCGCCGCCCGGTGCGCGCGGCCGAAAACCTCGTCACCGGCGAGCGCCATCTGCTCGAATGGAACGGCCTGCGTGTTCGCATCGAACCGGATCGCGATCCGGCGCTTTTACTTCGGTGCGAGGTATGAGGCGGCCATGAACATGCATAAAAGCATCGAGACTGTTCCCGCCTTCTCCGAGACGCCCGACGACGGCCTCTGGTACAAGGACGCGATCATCTACCAGCTTCATGTCAAGGCGTTCCACGACAGTAATGGCGACGGCATCGGCGATTTCGCCGGCCTGACCGAGAAGCTCGACTATCTGCGCGATCTCGGCGTCACGGTGCTGTGGCTGCTGCCGTTTTATCCGAGCCCCGGCCGCGACGACGGCTACGACATCTCGGACTACGGCGATATCAACCCGCAGTTCGGCACCATGAAGGACTTTCGCCGCTTCATGGTCGAGGCCAAGAAGCGCGGCCTTCGTGTCATCACCGAACTGGTGGTCAATCACACGTCGGACCAGCACGCCTGGTTCAAACGCGCACGGCGCTCGCCACCCGGCTCGAGCGCGCGCGACTGGTATGTGTGGAGCGACACCGACCAGAAGTTCCTCGAAACCCGTATTATCTTCACCGATACCGAGAAATCGAACTGGGCCTGGGACGCCGAGGCCAATGCCTTCTATTGGCATCGCTTCTTCTCGCACCAGCCGGACTTGAATTTCGACAATCCGCGTGTCGTGCGCGCGGTCGTGCAAGTCATGAAGCGTTGGCTCGATACTGGCGTCGACGGCTTCCGTCTCGATGCCGTGCCCTATCTGATCGAACGCGAAGGCACCAGCAACGAAAACCTTCCCGAGACGCACCTCATCATCAAGCAATTGCGCGCCGAACTGGACGCCTATGCGCCGGGCAAGGTGCTGCTCGCCGAAGCCAATATGTGGCCGGAGGACGTGCAGCAATATTTCGGCAATGGCGACGAATGCCAGATGGCCTATCACTTCCCGCTGATGCCGCGCATCTACATGGCGATCGCGCAGGAAGACCGCTTCCCGATCGCCGACATCATGCGGCAAACGCCCGAAATCCCATCGAACTGCCAGTGGGCGATGTTCTTGCGCAACCACGACGAACTGACCCTCGAAATGGTCACCGACGTCGAGCGCGACTATCTGTGGTCGACCTACGCCGCCGACCCCCGCGCGCGTATCAATGTCGGCATTCGCCGCCGCCTCGCGCCGCTGATGGACAATGACCGGCGCAAGATCGAATTGATGAACTCGATCCTGATGTCGATGCCCGGCACGCCGATCATCTATTACGGCGACGAGATCGGCATGGGCGACAACATTTTCCTCGGCGATCGCAATGGCGTGCGCACGCCGATGCAATGGACGCCGGACCGCAATGGCGGATTCTCCCGCGCCGATCCGGCCGCGCTCTTCCTGCCCTGCATCATGGACCCCGTCTACGGCTTCTCCGCCGTCAATGTCGAGGCGCAGAGCCGCTCGGCTTCATCGCTGTTGAGCTGGATGCGGCGTCTGATCGCCGTGCGCAAATCGACCTCGGTGTTCGGCCGCGGCACGCTCACTTTCGTGCGGCCCGCCAATCGCGCCGTATTGGCTTATGTGCGCCAGCTCGGCAACGAGGCCATCCTCTGCGTTGCCAATCTGGCGCGCACCGCACAGGCGGTCGAACTCGACCTGCCTCAATGGGAAGGCCGCATCCCGCAGGAGATGCTCGGCCGGACGAATTTCCCGCGCATCGGCCAATTGCCCTATCTGGTGACATTGCCGCCTTACGGCTTCTTCTGGTTCCAGCTCAACGAGGAAAGCGGCAAGGTCGAGGAGACGAAGCTGCCGCGCGAGATTTCCACGCTCGTGCTCGGGCCGACGCTGCAGTCGCTGACGTCCGGCTGGACCTTGCGCACGCTCGAGAATGATGTGCTGCCGGGCTTCATCGCCAACCGCCGCTGGTTCGGCGAAAAGAACCAGCGCACGCCCTCGATCAAGGTATCAAGCGCGATCCCGGTGGAGTTCGGCAATGACCGCTTCCTGATGGCGGTGGCCGATACATCCAGCGGCGCCGGCACCAGCCGCTACATGCTGCCGCTCACCATTCGTTGGTCGCGCTACACCGCCATCGACCGCGGGCCAGCAAGCGTTCTGGCGGCCGTCCGCCGCGGGCCCCGCGAAGGCACCCTGCTCGACGCCACGGTGGAGCCCGAATTCATCGCGGCGCTGCTGGCCAGCATCCGCGCCGGCGCCGTAGCGGGGCATACAGTGGCGGGGGTTGGAGACCAACGCATCGAATTCAGGCCGACCGGAGTTTTCGCCGCCGCGCCGCCGCCGGAGGTGAAGTCCGTGAAGGCGGTCGATCGCGAGCAATCGAATTCCAGCATCATCGTGGACGACCGCTATGTCGTGAAACTGCTG
This sequence comes from Pseudolabrys sp. FHR47, assembly GCF_005153485.1. Classification (NCBI taxonomy): domain Bacteria; kingdom Pseudomonadati; phylum Pseudomonadota; class Alphaproteobacteria; order Hyphomicrobiales; family Xanthobacteraceae; genus Pseudolabrys; species Pseudolabrys sp. FHR47. The sequence continues at coordinate 1,930,394 of NZ_CP039740.1, read as the reverse complement.
CGCCGCCTGTCGCCGGGCATTCATCCGGAAATCGAGATCGGGCGTTTCCTGACCGACGAGACCTCGTTCCAGAACGCGCCGGCTTTGCTCGGCTCTGCCGAACTGATCGAGGGCGACACCAGCAGCGCACTGGTCGTGGTCCATGCCTTCATCGAGAACCAGGGCGATGCCTGGAGCCTGACCGTCGGCTCGCTCGAGCGCCTGATCGATGCGCAGCGGCTCAATCTCGCCGAGCCGATCCTGGAAACCGCCGATACGCCCGTGCTGCTGCAGCGCATCCGGCAGATCGGCAAGCGGACGGCGGAGATGCACCTCGCCTTCGCCAGCCGGCCGGACATTGCCGCCTTCGCGCCGGAGTCGATTACGGATGTGGACGTTGCGGCCTGGACCGACGATCTGGCGGACCGCACGCGCGCCCGGCTGGACCTCGTCGCCAGCTCCATGGCGAACCTCCCGCGGGAGATACATCCAATTGCCTCACGGCTGACCGAGAGCCGCGAGGCCGTCCTTTCTCATATCGAAAACGGCCGCAAATCGGCCTTTGACGGCCAGAAAATCCGCCACCACGGCGATTTCCATCTCGGCCAGGTCCTCATCGCCAAAGATGATGCCTACATCCTCGACTTCGAAGGCGAGCCCCGCCGTACCGTCGAGGAACGTCGCCGCAAAGCGCCGCCGGCGCGCGACGTCGCCGGCCTGATCCGGTCGATCGATTACGCCATCAGCGCGGCCATCGCCAATGCGCCGGACCTGAACGACGAGGACCGCAGCGTGCTCACGCCGCTGATGCGCGACTGGGGCGATCGCCTGACCGAGGCCTTCTGGTCCTGTTACCGCGAGACGCTCGGCGATAGTGGCCTCTGGCCGGCCGATGCGGAGCAGGCCCGGCAGTTACTCGACACCTTCCTGTTGGAGAAGGCGCTCTACGAAATCGAATACGAACTGACGAACCGCCCCGCGTGGTCGCATATTCCGCTGGAAGCGACGGCGCGCATTCTCTTTCAGCGCGGGGTGATTGCCTTATGAACCCGATCCTCTCCGACTACGATCTTTATCTGCTCGGCGAAGGCAACCAACTCCGGCTGTACGACAAGCTCGGCGCGCATCCCATGATTCATGACGGAGTGTCAGGTGTCGGGTTCATCGTGCTTGCGCCCAATGCCCAGCGCGTCAGTGTCGTCGGCGATTTCAATTCATGGGACGGCAACAGCAACCCGATGCAGGTGCGCGGCCAGGGCTATTGGGAAACATTCGTCGCCGGCGCCAAAGTTGGAGATAGGTACAAGTTCGAAATTGTCGATCGCTTTGGTCAAATGCTGCCGTTGAAGGCGGATCCGGTCGCCTTCGCGTCGGAAGTACGCCCGCTCTCCGCATCGATCGTCGTCGATCCTTCGACAATCCCGCACCCCTCGCCGGCGCCCTCGGAAATCAACGCCTACAACAAGCCGATCTCCATCTACGAAGTCCATCTGGGCTCCTGGCGCCGCAGTGCCGAACGTGGCGGCGGCTGGCTGACCTATCGCGAACTCGCCGAACAATTGCCGGGCTATGTGCGCGACATGGGCTTCACCCACGTCGAATTGCTGCCCATCTCAGAGCACCCCTTCGACGGCTCGTGGGGCTATCAGCCGACCGGCCTGTTCGCGCCGACCAGCCGCTTCGGCCCGCCGGAGGACTTCGCGCATCTGGTGGATGCCCTGCATAAGGCTGGTCTCGGCGTATTGCTCGACTGGGTGCCCGGCCATTTTCCCGATGACCCGCATGGCCTTGCCCGCTTCGACGGCACTGGTCTCTACGAACACGAGGACCCGCGCCAGGGCCGCCACCTCGACTGGGGCACGCTGATCTACAATTACGGGCGCACGGAGGTCACGAACTTCCTGCTGTCGAACGCCCTGTTCTGGTTTGACCGCTACGGCATTGACGGCTTGCGCGTCGATGCCGTCGCCTCGATGCTGTATCTCGATTACAGCCGGCCCGCGCACGGCTGGATTCCCAACAAGCACGGCGGCCGCGAAAACATCGATGCCGTCGACTTCCTGCGGCGCACCAACACCGAGGTGTTCCGGCAATATCCGCACGCCACCACGGTCGCCGAGGAGTCGACCGCCTGGCCGCAGGTGTCACGCCCGGTCGACTGGGGCGGACTTGGCTTCGGCTACAAGTGGAATATGGGGTGGATGAACGACACCCTCGATTACATGTCCAAGGATCCGATCCATCGCCGCTATCACCACGGCAAGATCCTGTTCGGGCTGCACTACGCCTTCTCGGAAAACTTCATTTTGCCGCTGTCGCACGACGAGGTCGTTCACGGCAAACGTTCGATCCTCGGCCGCATGCCGGGCGACGCGTGGCAACGCTTCGCAAACTTGAGGGCCTACTACGCCTTCATGTTCTCGCATCCCGGCAAGAAGCTGATGTTCATGGGCTGCGAGTTCGGCCAGGACACCGAGTGGAACCACGATGTCAGCCTGCCGTGGCACCTTCTGGAAAAGTCCGAGCATGCCGGCATCCAGCGCCTCGTCCGCGACCTCAATCATCTTTATCGCGACATTCCCGCCCTGCACAGCCTCGACTGTCAGGCGGAAGGCTTCGAATGGCTGATCACCGACGATGCCGACAACAGCGTCTTCGCCTGGCTGCGCAAGGGCCGCGACCCCGGATCGCGCGCCGTCTTCGTCGTGAACTTCACCCCGCAGGTGCTGCACGACTACCGCCTTCGTGTGCCCTTCGCCGGTCACTGGCGCGAGGCCTTCAATTCGGATGCGGCCATTTATGGCGGCAGCAATGTCGGGAACGCGGGCGGCGTCTCAACCGTTGCCACGCCCGACAGTCAGGAGATTCGCATTGTTCTCCCACCGCTTGCTGCCCTCATTTTCGTTCCTGAGTCCTAACGGCAAGAAATCCGCCGCGGGGGCGCCCTATCCGCTTGGCGCGACATGGGACGGCCGTGGCACGAATTTCGCGCTGTTTTCAGCCAACGCGACCAAGGTCGAACTCTGCCTGTTCGATCGCGACGGCCGGCGGGAAACCGAGCGCGTCACGCTCAACGAACGCACCGACGATGTCTGGCACACCTACCTGTCGAATGTCGGGCCGGGGCAGCTTTATGGCTACCGGGTGTACGGCCCCTATGCCCCGGAGGAAGGCCACCGTTTCAACGCCCACAAACTGCTGATCGACCCTTACAGCAAGCAGCTCGGCGGCCACTGCACCTGGAACGATGCGCACTTCGGCTACCGGACCGGCAGCAAGCAGCAGGACCTGTCATTCGACAAGCGCGACAATGCCCGTTTCATGGTCAAGTCGGTCGTCGTCGATGACGCGTACACCGGCTCGAACCACCGTCCTCATGTCCCGTGGGAAGACACGGTGATCTATGAAGCGCACGTCAAGGGCCTCACTCACCAACGAACCGAGATTTCGGAAGGCCTGCGCGGCACATACCGCGCTCTCTCCGACCCGGCCATGATAACGCACCTGCGCAAGCTTAGCGTCACCGCGATCGAGTTGCTGCCGGTGCACTCCTTTCTCAATGACCGCCACCTGCTGGACCGCAATCTGACCAATTACTGGGGTTACAACACCCTCAGCTTCTTCACGCCGGAGGCCCGCTATTCCAATGGCTCCGAGGTAAACGATCTGCGCGGGACCATTGCCGCGCTGCATGACGCCGGGATCGAGGTCATCCTCGACGTCGTCTATAATCATACTTGCGAAGGCAATCATATGGGGCCGACGCTCTGCTATCGCGGTATCGACAATGCTTCCTACTATTGGTTGATGCCGGACGACGCGCGCTATTACGACGATTTCACCGGCACGGGGAATTCTCTCAAGCTCGCTCATCCGCGCGTGCTGCAAATGGTGATGGACTCGCTGCGGCATTGGGTCGAAGCCTATCAGGTCGATGGCTTCCGCTTCGATCTCGCCACGACGCTGGCGCGCGGTCCGGCATTCGATCGCAACGCGCCGTTTCTCACCGCCGTAAGGCAGGACCCAGTGCTCGCCGACGTCAAGATGATCGCCGAACCTTGGGACGTCGGCATGGGCGGCTATCAGGTTGGCGGCTTCCCCAACGGCTGGTCGGAATGGAACGACATTTATCGCAGGACCTTGCGGCGATTCTGGCGCGGCGACGGCGACCTGATTGGCGATATTGCCCATGCGATGACGGGCTCGTCCGTACAGTTCCAGCACGACGGGCGGTCACCGCGCGCCAGCATCAACCACGTCACGGTGCATGATGGCTTCACGCTGGCCGACCTCTACAGCTATGACGGCAAGCACAACGAGGCCAATGGCGAGGACAACAGAGACGGTTCGGACGACAATGTCAGCACCAATTGCGGCGCCGAAGGCCCAACGGACGATCCCGCAATCCTCGCATTGCGACGGACGCTCCGCCGCAATCAACTGGCCTCGCTCTATCTAGCCCAGGGCATCCCGCTGATACTGGCCGGTGACGAAGTCGGCAATTCGCAGAGTGGCAACAACAACGCCTACTGCCAGGACAACGAGATCGGCTGGGTCGACTGGTCGGCACTTGGCACCGACGACGATCTGATCGGCTTCGTCAGCACCCTTGCGCAAATCCGTCGGCAATATCCGCAGGTGCGCCAAAACAAGTGGCTGGAAGGCAAGCGCGCCGACGGCACGCACGATGTGCTCTGGCTGACGCCCGGCGCGACGGAGATGACGGATGATGACTGGAATTTCCCGGGCGGTAAGTTCGTCTCCTACGTCCTCGCCGGTCCGAAGGAAGGCGACGCACCGCTCTACATCATCCTCAATGGCGCCGATCATGATGTCGAGGTGACGTTCCCCACCTGGGAAGGATCGCCAAAATGGAAGAACCTCATCGACACCGGCAATGACGGGCCGCAGGACGTCGTCGGCGATACGGGATCGCCATGGACCATCAAGCCGCGCTCGATTGTCGTTTTTGCAGGCCAACCGTGAGCGCCCTCCCCACGTTCGGGCCGCTGATCGCCGATGATGGCGTGACCTTTAGGCTATGGGCGCCGGCGGCAAAACAAGTCGAGCTCGTGCTCGACAGCACGCAACAGATGCGGCGCGCCGACGGCGGCTGGTTCTCCTTGCATGTGCCCGGCGTCAAGGCCGGCACCCACTACAGTTTTCGCATCGACGGCGAAATCACCATTGCCGACCCGGCATCGCACTTCCAGCCCGAGGACGTCGCCGGCCCCAGCGAAGTCATCGACCACACGTACGACTGGCGCGCCGCGGACTGGAAAGGCCGTCCGTGGGAACAAACGGTATTTCTCGAAACGCATGTCGGCACGTTCACGCCCGAAGGAAGCTATCGCGCGATGATCGACAAGCTCGATCACCTCGTCGAAACCGGCATCACGGCGCTCGAGCTGATGCCGCTCGCCGAATTTCCCGGCCGCTGGAACTGGGGTTACGACGGCGTGCTCTTGTTTGCACCCGACGCGACCTACGGCCGTCCCAACGATCTCAAGGCGCTGATCGACGCCGCTCACCAGCGCGGCCTGATGGTGTTTCTTGACGTGGTCTACAACCACTTCGGGCCGGAGGGAAACTACCTGCCGCGCATCGGGCCGCCTTTCTTTACCGACATGCATACGCCGTGGGGCAGCGCAATCGACTATCGCATGCCCGAGGTTCGCACCTTCGCCGTCGAGAACGCCGTGCACTGGCTGCGCAACTATCGCTTCGACGGTCTGCGCCTCGATGCCGTGCATGCCATCGTCGCGCCCGGCGAGCCGAACGTACTGGAGGACATCAGCAAGGCGGTCGGCGATTTGGCGCAGGAAACCGGCCGGCATATCCATCTCGTGCTCGAGAACGACGACAACACCGCGCGCCGTCTAGCGCCGCTCGAGGATCCTCCCGCGGGCCACTACAACGCGCAATGGAACGACGACTACCACCACGCCTGGCACGTACTGCTGACCGGCGAAACCCAAGGCTATTACCGGGACTATCACGACGCGGCGCAGCACGTAGCGCGGACTTTGGCGGAAGGCTTTGCCTACCAGGGCGAGCCGTCGCCACACCGGGACAACGCGTCGCGCGGCGAGCAGAGCGCCGCGCTGCCGCGCCTCGCCTTCGTCAACTTCATCCAGAACCACGACCAGATCGGCAACCGGCCTCTCGGCGAAAGGCTCACAACGCTGGCCGATGACGACGCGGTCGCCGCCGCCCTGAGCGTGCTGCTGCTCCAGCCGGGCCCGCCCCTCCTGTTCATGGGTGAGGAATGGGGCGCGAAAGAGCCATTCCCGTTCTTCTGCGACTTCAAGGGCGATCTTGCCGATGCGGTGCGCAACGGCCGTAAACGCGAATTCGCCGAAGCCTACGCCAAACACGGCGACGAGATACCCGACCCGCTGGCCGAGCAGACGCGCGACCTCGCCGTGCTCGACTGGGCGGTCTGCGACAAACCTGCGCATGCACGGCGTCTCGAACTAACGCGGTCGCTGCTGGCGGCACGGCATCGCGACATTGTGCCGTTGCTGCGGTCGATGACCGGCCCGGGTCAGGCGACGATGACGGGAAGCCTGTTGTCGGCGCGCTGGCCCGCAAAGGACAAGAGCCTGCTGCTGCTGGCCAACCTTTCCGGGACAGCGCAGCCGCGCCCGCGTGACCTCGCATGGGGATCGCAAGCAGTATGGGGCGGAGATCCGCCGGCCGAACTGCCGCCGTGGTCGGTCTATGCCGCGATCGGAGGCTAGCGCCATGCCGCCTGCCATTCCGCGCGCGACCTACCGCGTGCAACTGACCAAGGATTTCACCTTCGACGATGCCGCCGCCATCGTCCCGTATCTCAAGGCGCTGGGCATCAGCCATCTCTACGCTTCGCCGTTTCTGAAGGCGCGGCCGGGCAGCACGCACGGCTATGACATCGTCGATCACGACCGCCTCAACCCCGAGCTTGGCGGCGATGAGGCTTTCGCGCGGATGAGCGACGCGCTGAAAGCGAACGACCTTGGCCTGATCCTCGACTTCGTGCCGAACCACATGGGCGTCGGCCTGTCCGATAATCAGTGGTGGCTCGACGTCCTGGAATGGGGCCAGCACTCCCCGCATGCCGAGGCTTTCGATATCGACTGGGAGGCTATCCCCTATCGGCGCCATCCGGGCGTGCTGTTGCCGATCCTCGGGCGACCTTATGGCGACGCCTTGCAGGCCGGCGAGATCGAACTGGGCTACGATTCAGCCGACGGCAGCTTCGCTGCCTGGTATTTCGAGCACAAGCTGCCGATCAATCCGCAGCGCTACGGCGAGATGCTCAGAATAATCGTTGGGACAACGCAAGCGGAGGCCGAGCGCGTCGGTGCCGCACTGTTGAAACTGGCGGACGAATTCGGCGCGCATGGCACGCCATCCTATCGTGAGGCGCCAAAGCTAAAGCAAGCCCTGACAACAACCGAAGGCGCGGCGCCGCTGATCGAGCGAGGCCTTTCTGCTTATCGCGGCGAGACCGGCGTGGCTGCGTTGCACCGCCTGCTCGAGCGGCAACATTATCGCCTCGCCTACTGGCGCGTCGCTTTCGCCGCCGTCAATTATCGCCGCTTTTTCGATATCAACGATCTGGCCGGCCTGCGCGTCGAAAGGCCGGCCGTCTTCCGCGCCATTCACCCGCTGGTCACGCGGCTGATCGCGGCCGGTCAATTGCAGGGGCTGCGGCTCGATCACATCGACGGCCTGCGCGATCCGGCGCAATACACGCGCCGCCTGCGCCAACTGGTGACAAAGGCGCGTGGCAAGGAGCGCCGTGGACCTTTCTGGATCGGTATCGAGAAAATTCTCGGTCCGGGCGAGCCCCTGCCCGACTTTTCCGGCGTCGCCGGTACGACCGGTTATGAATGGCTCAATGTCATTGGCCATGTGCTGGCCGACGCGCGCGGGCTCGATGCGCTGGAGAAGACATGGCGCGACTTCACTGGCGAGCGTGCAACGCCCGCGCAAATGCTCGATACCGCCAAGCGCCGGGTCATCGACACCATGCTGGCGAGCGAATTCACCGTGCTCGGCCTGCAACTGGCGCGCATCGCCGCCGGCCATTTCAGCACGCGAGACTACACACTCAACCGTTTGCGCGAGGCACTGCTGCTCTATGTGCTGGAGTTTCCCGTTTACCGAACTTATGTCACCGCAGGCGGGGCGTCCGACAAGGACCGCGCCATCATCGACGCGACCATCGCACGGGCCCGAGCGCGCTGGGGCGGACCCGATCCCGACGTCATGGATTTCCTGCGCGATGTCATCACGCTCGATCTGGTGAACAACCCCGGCTATAGCGCGCCGCGCGTACGCAACTTCGCCTTGAAGCTGCAGCAGTTCACCGGCCCGCTGATGGCGAAGGCGCTGGAAGACACGGTGTTCTATCGCGATCACCGCTTCCTCGCCTTCAACGAGGTCGGCGGCCATCCCGATGCGCAGGCGCTGTCGCCCCAACAATTCCACGAGCTGCAGGCCGAACGCCTGAGAACGTCGCCGGCAGGTCTGACCGCAACGGCGACGCATGACACCAAGCGCGGCGAAGACTCCCGCATGCGCATTCTGGCGCTGAGCGAAATGTCCGACGAATGGGCATCGTGCGTGAAGAAATGGGACGGCATGAACCACGCTATTGCCGCCGTGCAGGATGGATCGCTCTGGCCGAGCAAGGCGCATCAATACATGATCTATCAGGCGCTCATCGGCGCCTGGCCGGAGACCCTCGACGCGGAGTTCACCGCGCGCATGAAAGCCTATGCGCTGAAAGCGGCGCGCGAAGGCAAGCAGGAGACGAGCTGGACGGCGCCGAACGACAAGTATGAAGCGGCGCTGGACGGCTATATCGGCGCCCTGCTCGATCCGGCGCGGTCGAAAACGTTTCTCGAGTCATTCGGCGCTTTCGCGGCGCGTACCGCGCTGATCGGAGCGCTCAACAGTCTCTCCCAGCTCGCGCTCAAGGTACTCGGCCCCGGCATTCCGGACATCTATCAGGGCACGGAATATTGGGACCTTTCGCTGGTCGATCCGGACAACCGCCGGCCGGTGGACTTCGCCAGGCGCGCGGCCGAACTTGAGAATCCGGGTGACGACTGGCCGGGCCTCGCCGAGACCTGGCGCGACAGTCGCATCAAGCTGCATCTGCTTCATAAGCTGCTCGATATTCGCCGCGCGCATGCCGAACTGTTCCGCCGTGGCGATTACATCGCGCTCGATGTGAGCGGCCCCGATGCCGACCACGTCATTGCCTTCGCCCGCCGGTGGAAGCGCGACGAAATTGTGGTCGCGGTCGGCCGCCACTTCGCGCCAAAGTCGGACGACGGACGCCGATGGCCGCGTCCGCTCCACGCAGCCATTACCCTCGCTTCCGAGACGATCTTTCTGGACGGAGTCGTGCAATCGACAGAGGCAACGCCGCTTTGCGTCTGCACTCCGGCAGTCCATGTCTTCCGGCGGCGGATTGCCTGAAATATGGAAAAGGAAGGAATTGGTTATGCAATTGACGCCGCACCGCCGCTGATTGCACGTAAGCTCCGCCACGGTATCGCAGAGCGCAGCCGCTCCGATGGCACGATCGAAACGGCGATTACGCCAGCGGCGCTCGATGCGCCTGATCGAGAAACTGTCCGGCCTCGGCGTTTCGGCCGTGGCGGTGTCTCTGCTCAACGCTTACGTCAATCCGGCGCATGAAGCCGAGCGACGGCGCTTTCGCGCGCTCTCACAACTGCCAAGATACTTAAAGCGCCTTCGCTCGTCAGCGCCGATATGGGCGGCACGAGCTTCGACACCAATCACACCCTCGCCGCCGCGATCTTCATCATCGAACGGCTCCTTACCGCGTCAGATAGCGGCTTCCGCCGCGCGCATGGCTTCGGATCGAATGTCTTCGGTGAGCCGTGCCTTCAAGGCGGAGAATTCCGGGCTGGTCTTGATCGTATAGTGCCGCGGATACGGCAGATCGACGCGCACGTCGCTCTTGATACGGCCTGGCCGCGCCGACATCACCACCACGCGCGAAGCGAGAAAGATTGCTTCCTCGATATCGTGGGTGACGAACAGCACCGTCTTGCGGTCGCGTTGCCAGATGCCGAGCAGCAGTTCCTGCATCAGGCTGCGCGTCTGGTTGTCGAGCGCGCCGAACGGCTCATCGAGCAGCAGGATCGCCGGATCGTTGGCCAGCGCGCGCGCGATGGCGGTGCGCTGTTGCATGCCGCCCGAGAGCTGCTTGGGGTAGTGGCTCCCGAATCCAGCGAGTTCAACGCGCGACAGCCAGTCGGTGACGACCTTGCTGCGTTCGGCCGGCACAACGCCCTTCTCGCGCAACCCGAAGGCAACGTTGTCGGCGACCGACAGCCACGGAAACAATGTGTAGGACTGGAACACCATGCCACGATCCGGCCCCGGCCCAATAACCGGCTTGCCGTCGAGCAGGACGCGGCCGGTGGTCGGCCGGTCGAGGCCAGCAATCATGCGCAGCAAGGTCGACTTGCCGCAGCCGGAGGGGCCGAGAATGGTGACGAAGTCATTGTCGGCGACAGTGAGGCTGGTCGGCTCCAAAGCGCGCGTCGGCTCGCCGCCATGCACGGCGGGAAAGACACGCGAGACACCTTCGATGAGGAGCTTGCTCATGCAATCCTCCAAATCATGAGAGGCTCCATGGGAAAAGCCAGCGGTTGAATGACTTGAACAGAAAGTCCGAGATCAGGCCGATGACCCCGATGACGATGATGCCGAAGATCATCTGCCCCGTCGCCAGCAGCGCCTGGCTGTCGATGATCATGTGGCCGATACCGGCGGATGAGCCGATGAGTTCGGCGACGATGACATAAGTCCAGGCCCAGCCGAGCACGAGCCGGAGGATCTCGGCGATGGCAGGCGCCGACGACGGAATAAGGACGCGGCCGAGAATGCCGCTGTCCTTGGCGCCAAGCGTGAGCGCGGCCTCGACCAGATCGCGGCGGGTCGAAGCAACCGTGACCGCCACCATGAGAATGACCTGAAACACCGAGCCGATGAAGATGACGAGCAGCTTCTGCAATTCGCCGATGCCGGCCCACAGGATCAGGAGCGGTATGAAAGCCGACGCCGGCAGATAGCGCGCGAAGGACACGAAGGGTTCGAGCAACGCTTCGATCGGCTTATAGGCGCCCATCAGCACGCCGACCGGTACTGCGACGACTGCGGCCAGAGCGAAGCCGCCGACCACGCGCCAGACGGTGACGCCGATATCAGCGGCAAATCCGTGTTTTGTCAGAAGCAGCCAGCCGTCATCCAGCATGGTCAGCGGATCGGCGAGAAATGTCCTGGAGACGTAGCCGCCAAGAGTCGCGAAAGCCCACGCGCTGAAAAACAGCACGAAGAACAAAAGACCTAGCACAACGCGCGCGCGGCTTGAAATCGGTGCGAGTGGTTTCATGAAGAAAAATGCGAGCGCGACAAGATTATTTTGCCGCGCTCGCCCGGCGATTACTGGATGAACTTGGTATCGGCAAGCTTCGACAGATCGGGGATCTGCTTGATGATGCCGACTTCGAGCAGCAGGTCAGCCGCTTCCTTCGAGAACTGGGCGTGCTCGCCGGAGAAGAACTTCTTGTTCGCCTCCTTGTCCTGCCAGCGCAGATACTTCGCCGAGTTGCCGAACTGCTCGCCGGTCTGCTTCACGTCGGCGCCCATGATCTGATAGGCCTTGGCCTGATCCGACTTGATCATATCCACGGCGTCGAAATAGCTCTTGGCCAGCGCCTTGGCGGCATCCGGATTCTCCGACAGGAACTTCGGCGTGCAGCCGAACGTATCCATGATCATCGGATAGTCGAGCGTGGTGGCGATGATCTTGCCGGCGTCCGGTTTCGCGCGCACCGACGACAGGTAAGGCTCGTAGGTCATGGCCGCGTCGTTCTGGCCGGCGATGAAGGCCTGCGCGGCCGGACCTGGCTCCATGTTGACAACGGTGACGTCCTTCACCGACAGGCCATTCTTCTTGAGGAACCAGGCGAGCGTGAAGTAAGGCGCGGTGCCCGGCGCCGAAGCGGCGACCTGCTTGCCCTTGAGATCCTTGATCGAGGCGATGTCCTTGCGCACCACCATGCCGTCGGCGCCGTAAGACTTGTCCATCTGGAAGATTTGCGTGGTGGCGACGCCGTTGGCGTTCCACACCACCCAGGTTTCAACGGTGGTCGCGGCGCACTGGATGTCGCCGGAGGCGATAGCGAGATGGCGGCTCGCCTGCGGAATCTTCTTCAGCGTAACGTCGAGACCGTTCTTGGCGAAGATGCCGGCTTCCTTCGCCAACGTGAGCGGCGCAAAGCCCGTCCAGCCCGAGAAACCGATCGCGACCTTGGTCTGCGCCATGGCGGGAGACGCCGCCAGAGACGCCAGCATGGTCAACACGATTGCATGACGCTTGTTGATGATAGTCATGTTACTCTCCGATAGCCCCAATTAACTGCGTTCATGGCACCACGGGGCCCCCTCTGGTGTCAAACTCACTCTCCATCGCGCGACGGATTGAAGCGGACAGTCAACTGATAGCGGCTGCCCGGATAGGTCAATTCGACATGTGTGACGGTGCCGGCATCGAGCCAGGTCGAACGTTCGACCACAAGACAGGCATGGTTTGCCTCTATTTCCAGCAGCCGCGCCATTTCCGCCGTCGCATTCGTCGCGCGAATGAGGTGTTCCGCCTCGCGCCATTGCACCTTGGCCAGCAGCCAGCTTCCGGGCGCGATGTTTGAAAAATCGACGTCGCGCGCATCCGGCGCAACCGCGAGATTGATCACCCGGTCTTCGGCCACCAGCGGGATGCCGTCGGCGTAATGCAGGCTCTTGACGGCGAGCACCGCATCCCCCGCCGACACCTTGAGCCGCTCGGCATCGCGCTTGCTGGCACGGCGCAAGGAGCGCGAACGCAGCTCGTAACGGTAGTCACGGCCTTCGCGCGCCACTTCCTCCGGGATATTCTGGATTTTCAGGACGCTTTTCTGTGACACCGGCAGTGCCACAACGGTGCCGGTGCGGCGGCGGCGAATGACCATGCCGGACGCCGCAAGCTCACTCATCGCGCGGTTCACCGTCATGCGCGAGCAGCCGTAGCGCGCGACCAGTTCCTGCTCCGACGGCACACGATGACCAGGGGGCCAGTCACCGGAAAGGATGGACTGCTCCAGCGAGCGCCGGATTTCCGCATAACGTGGCAATTGCTCGGCCATGCGCTGATGCCCTGCCCTAATTCGCCAGCCGCAACATGGCCGCACGATAGCGGCGGCTGATGCCGTCGCGCTGCCGGTGACGACCTGCCGTGACGACCATCTCACCGCCGGCATAGACCTCCCGGATGGCGGCACGGCCGGCGGTGTAAATAAATGTATCGAGCACAAGATCGTCGCTGCGGCCGGCGAGATCGGGATGCTCGGCATCGAGCACGACAATATCGGCGCTCATGCCCGCCGCGAGCGCGCCCATCGGCCGTTGCAGCGCCTTTGCGCCACCGGCCAGCGCATCGGCATAAAGACGGCGGCCACTCGATTCGCCTTCCCGGGTCGTCATCAGGTTGCGGCCACGCAGCCCGAGCCGCTGGCTGTATTCGAGCTGCCGCAATTCGCCCGGCGCATCGATATCGATATTGGAGTCAGTACCGACGCCATAGGCGCCGCCCGCTTCGATCCATTGCGGACCGTTGAAAATGCCGTCGCCCAGCGAGCTTTCGGTCAGCGGACAGAGACCGGCCACCGCGCCGGTTCTGGCAAGACGCACCGTTTCATCCCCGGTCATGTGCGTGGCGTGGATGACGCACCAGCGCTCGTCGACCGGCGCGTTAGCCAGCAGCCACTCGATCGGCCGCTGTCCGGACCAGGCGACGCAGTCCTCCACTTCTTTCGTCTGCTCGGCGGCGTGGATGTGGATGGGACCTGTTGCGCCGGACAGAACCTCGCGCAAGGTCTCCGGCGTCACCGCGCGCAAAGAATGCGGCGCAACACCGATATTCGCGCGCGGCAATCCGGCAACGATGTCACGGCTGCGCGCCCACAACTTCGCGAAGCGATCCGGCGCATTGAGAAACCGCCGCTGTCCCGGCACCGGCGCAATGCCACCGAAGCCGCCGTAGGCATAGAACACCGGCAGCAGAGTCAGCCCGATTCCGGTTGCCTGCGATGCCGCTGCGTGGCGCGCGGCCATCTCGCCGATATCGGCAAAGGGCGATCCATCGCGGTCATGATGCAGATAGTGGAATTCGCCGACCGCGGTGAAGCCGCGCTCCAGCATTTCCATGTAAGCGAAAGTGGCGATGGCTTCCACGTCATCCGGCGTCAGGCGATCGAGGAAGCGGTACATCACCTCGCGCCAGGTCCAGAAGCTGTCATTTGCGGGGCCGCGGCGCTCGGCGAGTGCGGCCATGCCGCGCTGAAAGGCGTGACAGTGCAGATTAGGCAGCCCCGGCAAGGCGAAGCCCGCGATCCGCTCGGAACCGTTCACCGGCGAATTAGCGGCGACGCTTGCAATAACACCTTCTTCGATCTCGACGCGCACCGCGCTCGCCCAGCCAGCGGGCAGCAGCGCGTGATCGAAATGAAGCGTCCGGTGCATGACGTTCTGCCTGTGAGGCCTGTCGATATGTATAGACAATTGTGAAGCGCCGCGCAATTATGTCTATACAATTGATCCCAGGCTTCTGGCCTAAGCTTCGCGGACGAATTTGCGGGAGGCACGGCATGCAATTCGACCATGTCTGGCACGGTGGATCGGTAGCCACATTGGCGTCGGGCGGCGCCGCTTTCGGCCTGATCGAGAACGGCGCCGTGGCCGCGAAAAACGGCCGTATCGCCTATGTCGGCCCCGCAGCCGGACTGCCGAAAGGCTGGACCGCCGCGGCTGAAACCAGACTCGACGGCCGCCTCGTCACCCCCGGCCTGATCGACTGCCACACCCACCTTGTCTATGGCGGCTCTCGCGCCAATGAATTCGAGATGCGTCTCAACGGCGCGTCCTATGAGGACATCGCGCGCGCCGGGGGCGGCATCGTCTCGACCGTGAAGGCGACCCGCGGCGCCGATGAGAAAGAGCTGATCCGGCAGTCCCTGCCCCGGCTCGATCGCCTGATTGCCGAAGGCGTCACCACCATCGAGATCAAGTCCGGTTATGGCCTCGATACCGAGACCGAAAAGCGCATGCTGCGCGCGGCACGCATGCTCACCGGCGAACGGCAGATCGACGTGGTGACGAGCTATCTCGGCGCCCATGCCATGCCGCCGGGTGCGACCGACAAGGACGCCTATGTCGCCGAGGTCTGCGCCGCGATCCCCCAGATCGCGCGCGAGAATCTGGCCGACGCCGTGGACGCCTTCTGCGAAGGCATCGCTTTCTCAACCGAGCAGACGGCGCGGGTGTTCAAGGCGGCGCAGGCGGCCGGCCTCAAGGTGAAGCTACACGCCGACCAGCTCTCCAACCTGCACGGCGCCAAGCTCGCCGCCGATTTTGGCGCGCTGTCGGCCGACCATCTCGAATACACCGACGAGGAAGGCGCCGCCGCCATGGCGAAAACCGGCACCGTCGCGGTGCTGCTGCCCGGTGCGTTCTACGTGCTGCGCGAGAAGCAGTTGCCACCGGTTGAGGCGCTGCGCAAGCATGGCGTCCACATCGCGATCGCCACCGACTGCAATCCGGGCACCTCGCCAATCACGTCTCTGCTCCTGACCATGAACATGGCCTCGACCCTATTCCGCCTCACGGTTGAGGAATCTCTCGCCGGTGTGACGCGCGAAGCGGCGCGCGCGCTCGGGCGTCTCGGCGAGATCGGCACGCTCGAAGCCGGCAAGTATTGCGATCTTGCCATTTGGGATGTCGATCGCCCGGCTGAACTTGTCTACCGCATCGGCTTCAATCCGCTGTGGAAGCGCGTGTGGAGAGGCCAATGAGTCCAACCCAGCAAGGCGATTGGCTGACGATTCATCGCGGCGATGCGCCGCTGGTCGTCTCCTTCCCGCACACCGGCACCGAGATTCCGGCCGAGTACGAGTCGCGGCTCGTCTCACCTTGGCTGTCGCGCAAGGATGCCGACTGGTGGATCGACCAACTCTATGATTTCGCCCGCGACATGGGCGCGACCACCGTTCATACCGCGATTTCGCGCACCGTGATCGACGTCAACCGCGATCCATCCGGCGTGTCGCTCTATCCCGGACAGGCAACGACGGAGCTCTGCCCGACGACAACGTTCGACGGCGAGCCGCTCTACAAGGATGGCAAGGAACCCGGCGCCGCGGAGATCGCCGCGCGCCGCGCGCGCTATTTCGACCCCTATCACGCCGCGCTCGATGCCGAATTGAAACGCCTGCGCGCCAAACACCCGAAGGTCGCGCTCTACGACTGCCACTCCATCCGCACCGTGATCCCGCGCCTGTTCGACGGCGAACTCCCGACCTTCAATATCGGCACCAATTCGGGCGCGTCTTGCGATCCCGCGCTCGCCGCGACCATCCAATCAATCTGTGCCGGCACGGGGCGCACGCAGGTGCTCAATGGCCGCTTCAAGGGCGGCTACATCACGCGCAATTTCGGCAAGCCGGCCGACGGCATTCACGCCGTGCAGATGGAGCTGGCCTGCCGCGGTTACATGCACGAGCAGCTCGGCCCGGTCACGCAAGCCAACTGGCCGACGCCTTACGATCCCGCTTACGCCGCGCCGATGCGCGCGACACTTCAACGCATTCTCCAGGCCTGCCTCGACTACGCCCGCGCCTGATGTTCAAGGAGTAGAACAATGTCCCGTATCGACAATGCCCGCCGGATCAGCGCGCCGCACGGCACCGAACTCACCGCCAAGAGCTGGCTGACCGAAGCGCCTTTGCGCATGCTGATGAACAATCTCGATGCCGAGGTCGCCGAGAAGCCCGGCGAACTCATCGTCTATGGCGGCATCGGCCGCGCTGCGCGCAATTGGGAAAGCTTCGACCGCATCGTGGCGTCGCTGCGCTCGCTGGAAGACGACGAAACGCTGATCGTGCAGTCCGGCAAGCCGGTCGGCATCTTCCGGACCCACAAGGACGCGCCGCGCGTTCTGATCGCCAACTCCAACCTCGTACCGCACTGGGGCACCTGGGACTACTTCAACGAGCTCGATCGCAAGGGCCTGATGATGTACGGCCAGATGACCGCTGGTTCGTGGATCTATATCGGCTCGCAGGGCATCGTTCAGGGCACTTACGAAACCTTCGTCGAAGTCGGCCGCCGTCATTTCAACGGCGACCTTTCCGGCAAATGGATTCTCACCGCCGGTCTCGGCGGCATGGGCGGCGCGCAACCGCTCGCCGCGACGATGGCCGGCGCTTCGATGCTCGCGGTCGAATGCCAGCCGAGCCGCATCGAGATGCGACTCAAGACCGGTTATCTCGACAAACAGGCGAAGGATCTCGACGAAGCGCTCGCTATGATCGAAGCCTCATGCCGCGACAGGAAGCCTGTCTCGGTCGGGGTCCTCGGTAATGCTGCCGACATTTTCCCCGAACTCGTCCGCCGTGGCATCAAGCCCGACGTCGTCACCGACCAGACCTCGGCGCATGATCCGGCCAATGGCTATCTGCCGAAGGGCTGGACGCTCGCCCAGTGGGAGGACAAGCGCAGCAGCGATCCGAAGGCCGTGGCGCAGGCTGCCCGCAAGTCGATGGTCGGACACGTTCAAGCCATGCTCGACTTCTACAAGATGGGCATCCCGACGCTCGATTACGGCAACAACATCCGTCAGATGGCGAAGGAAGAAGGCCTCGACCACGCCTTCGATTTCCCCGGCTTCGTGCCGGCTTACATCCGGCCGCTGTTCTGCCGCGGCATCGGCCCGTTCCGCTGGGCTGCCCTCTCCGGCGATCCGGACGACATCTTCAAGACCGACGCCAAGGTGAAGGAGCTGCTGCCAGACAACAAGCACCTGCACAACTGGCTCGACATGGCGCAGAAGCGCATCAAGTTCCAGGGCCTGCCAGCGCGCATCTGCTGGGTCGGCCTCGGCGACCGCCATCGCATCGGCATGGCCTTCAACGACATGGTGGCGAAGGGCGAGCTGAAAGCGCCGATCGTGATCGGCCGCGACCATCTCGATTCGGGGAGCGTCGCAAGTCCGAACCGCGAAACAGAAGCGATGAAGGACGGCTCCGACGCGGTATCCGACTGGCCACTCCTCAATGCGCTGATCAACTGCGCCAGCGGTGCGACCTGGGTGTCGCTGCACCATGGCGGCGGCGTCGGCATCGGCTATTCGCAACATGCCGGCATGGTCATCGTCGCCGACGGCACCGAGGATGCTTCGCGCCGTCTCGAGCGCGTGCTGTGGAACGATCCCGCCTCCGGCGTCATGCGCCACGCTGACGCCGGCTATGATGAAGCGATCGCCTGTGCCGAGGAGTTCAAGCTGAAACTTCCGAGCATGGCGTAACGTGCCATGCGCATCCTGCGCTCAAAAGACTATCGCCGCATGCGCTGGAAGAACGGCGGCGGCGAGACGACGGAGATTATCGTCTCGCCGGACGGCGCGGCGCTCGATGCCTTCGACTGGCGCGTCAGCATGGCGCATGTGGCTATGGACGGTCCGTTCTCGCTCTTTCCCGGCATCGACCGGACGCTCGCCGTACTCGACGGCAATGGCATTCGGCTCCGCGTCAATGGTTTTGGCGAGCGCGACCTGACACAGACAAGCGAACCCTTCGCCTTCCCGGCCGATGCTGCGTCCGGCGCCGATCTCATCGACGGCTCCATTATCGATCTCAATGTCATGAGCCGGCGCGGTGTGGTGCGGCACACATTGTCGCGCACCATATTGAGCGAACCCATCCGGATCGCGACGTCCGGCGAAGCCATATTTGTACTCGTTCAGGGGGGCGGCGCCAGGATCGAAGCCAGCGAAATCCAGGACACGCTTGCCGATGGCGACAGCGTCCTGCTTTCCGCGGGCCATGAGGATGTCATGATGACGCCTGTCACCACGCTCACGCTTTACGAGGCAGTTTTCCAGCGCACCAACACATAGCAGGTCGACATGACTGTCACGCTTCATCCCGGCCGGGTCTCACTGCACGAACTCGCTGACATTTACTGGAACAGCGGCTCCGCGAGCCTTGATCGGCAATTTGACGTTGCCATGAACAAGAGCGCACAGCGCATCGCCGAAGTCGCCGCCGGCAATGCGGCCGTCTACGGTATCAATACGGGATTCGGAAAGCTGGCATCGGTCAAGATCGACAATTCCGACGTGACGACGCTTCAGCGCAATCTCATCTTGTCGCACTGTTGCGGCGTCGGTCACGCGCTGCCGGAGAACATTGTTCGCCTGATCATGGCGTTGAAACTGATCTCGCTCGGCCGCGGCGCTTCAGGGGTTCGTCTTGAGCTCATCCGCCTGATCGAAGCGATGTTGCACAAGGGTGTCATCCCCTACATCCCCGAGAAGGGATCCGTTGGCGCATCGGGGGACCTGGCGCCGCTCGCCCATATGGCGGCGGTGATGATGGGCGAAGGCGAGGCTTTCTTTGGAGACGCGAAGCTTGCCGCAGGCGATGCGCTTCGCAAGGCAGGACTGACGCCGGTGGTTCTCGCCGCCAAGGAAGGCCTCGCCTTGATCAATGGGACGCAGGTATCCACCGCACTCGCGCTTGCGGGACTGTTCAGAGCGCATCGTGCCGCGCAGACCGCGCTGGTGACCGGCGCCTTGTCCACCGACGCGGCCATGGGGTCTTCCGCTCCCTTTCACCCGGACATTCACGCCCTGCGCGGTCACCGGGGACAGATCGATGCCGGGGCCGCGCTGCGAAAATTGCTCGACGGCTCGGAAATCCGTGAAAGCCACCTTGAGGGAGATCAGCGCGTCCAGGATCCCTATTGCATTCGCTGTCAGCCGCAAGTCGACGGCGCCTGTCTCGATCTGTTGCGGCAGGTGGCGCGGACGCTCGAAATCGAAGCCAATGCCGTGACCGACAACCCGCTGGTGCTGTCGGACAATGAGGTTGTTTCCGGCGGAAATTTTCACGCCGAACCTGTCGCCTTTGCTGCCGACCAGACGGCTTTGGCCATTTGCGAGATCGGTGCGATCTCGCAACGCCGCATCGCGCTGCTCGTCGATCCGGCGCTGTCCTATGGACTGCCGGCGTTTCTGTCGAGGCGACCGGGGTTGAACTCCGGTCTCATGATCGCTGAAGTGACGTCAGCCGCCTTGATGAGTGAGAACAAGCAAATGGCGCATCCGGCATCCGTGGACTCGACCCCGACATCGGCCAATCAGGAGGACCATGTCTCGATGGCCTGTCATGGCGCCCGCCGGCTGCTGGCGATGACCGACAATTTATTCGCCATTCTCGGCATCGAGGCTTTGGCGGCTGTGCAGGGAATCGAGTTTCGCGCGCCTCTTATGACCAGCCCGGAATTGCGAAAGGCGATGGCCGTCGTGCGCGCTGCCATCTCCTCGCTTGAAGAGGACCGGTATATGGCGAGCGATCTTGACGCCGCGAGCGGCCTGGTGGCGTCCGGCGCCCTTGTCGCCCCGATCTCGGACGACATCCTGCCGGCGCTCACTGTATGAGAGGCATCAGGTCGGGGCTGATTGGCCTCGTCTGGAAAACCTCTGACGTCCGGAGAATGGGTGGTGGGAGAGGTAGGACTCGAACCTACGAAGGCATAGCCAGCGGATTTACAGTCCGCCCCCTTTGCCGCTCGGGACACTCTCCCCCGATCCCCATCCGTCCTACACCATTGATCCCGATGGACAATCGGGCTTTCCGGACCGGACGGATCGCGGGGATGGCAGGGTTTATGGGCAGGCGCACCGCCGAAGTCAATGGAAGCCTGCCGGAAATTGCCGGACCCCCGCTATTCCCGACCTCCGCGATCCTCTAAACGTCCCGGCCATGAGCAAACGCCCCGCCCCATTCGCCGGTAAAGGTGCCCCCGCTGGCCCACGAAGTTCCAAGCCCGGCGCAAAACCCGGCGCCACCCGCGAACAGGTCGAGCGCCGCGAGCGCTTCACCCGCGCCCGCCGGGAGGACCTGCGCGCCGCGTCGGGCGAGGACGATCTCGTCATTCTCTATGGCTGGCACACGGTCACGGCGGCTTTGCGCAACCCGAACCGGCGCCTGCGCCGCCTGCTGGTCACGGACAACGCCGCCCGCCGCCTTGAAGAGGAAGGCATCGCCGCCGCCATCGCGCCGGAGATCGTGCGGCCCTCGGCCATCGACGATCGCCTGCTCCCGGACGCCGTGCATCAGGGCCTCTACCTCGAGACGGACCCGCTGCCCTCCCCGGCGATCGAGGACGTCCCGGCACGCGGCACCGTGCTGGTGCTCGACCAGATCACCGACCCGCACAATGTCGGCGCCATCTTCCGCTCGGCCGCGGCGCTCGCCGCCACCGCCATCGTGACGACGCAGCGCCATTCGCCGGACGCCACCGCCGCGCTCGCCAAGGCCGCCTCCGGCGCGCTGGAACTGGTGCCGCTCGCCACCGTGCAGAATCTCGGCCGCGGCCTCGCCGCCCTAAAGGAGCGCGGCTTCATGGTGGTCGGCCTCGATTCCGACGGCGAAGCCGACCTTTCGGACATGACGCTGCGCAAGCCGCTGGCGCTGGTCCTCGGCGCCGAGGGCAAGGGATTGCGGCAGTCGACGCGCGAACTCTGCGACAAGGTCGCCCGCATTGACATGCCCGGCGAGATCAAGAGCCTCAACGTCTCGAATGCCGCCGTGCTGTCGCTCTATATCGCCAGCCGAGCGTAAGCCTCACCCCCAAAAGCAAACGGCGGGCCCCCCAGCCCGCCGTCGCCGCCCACTATTTCTTGAACATTGATAATCGTCAGTTCAACCGCGCGCCCGGCTTGCCGAGCTCGCCCTTGCGATAGAGCTGGATGGTCATGCGATCGGGGCCGAGGATGGTGATCTCGGCATCAGCCTGGATGACGCGAGGGCCGCCTTTGGCCTTATCCTTGGCGGGCTTGCCCTTCTTGCCCTGCGCCTCGGCCGCGGGCGCGTCGATCTCGACCTTCTTGCCGCCATCCGTGTCATCGACGACGGTGTAGCGCTCGACCACGCGCGGCGGCAGATCGACGTAACGCTTCGTCTCCACTACTTTCGGCTTCTTGTAAACGACCTTGGTCGTGTTGATGACGGCTTTGTTGCCGGAAGCGCGCTGACGCAGTTCTTCGATCAGCGCCGGGTCATTCTTGGTCCGAACAGATTTGACCTGCGAAGACTTGACCTGCGGAGCCGGCGCTGCGCGTCGCGCCGGCGCAACGACCTCGCCGGGCCGGTGGATGACATAGGCGCCGGGCGCGACTTCGACAGCGTAAGGCTGGGTCGCGGTTCGGCTCGGCTGCGCATAAGGATAGAGCGGCGCCGGCGCGGACTGCACCGACGAATACCATTGCGCCTCGGCGCTTCCGGCGCCGAGCGTGGCGGCGACGAGAGCAAGCATTGCAATATTGATGCGCGACAAGGTCATCGGTTCACTTCGGCGGCAAAAGGGGCAAGAAGGAATTGCCCGGCGCCACGTCGGCCGGCGGCATGACCACACGCGGCGGATAGAGCGAGAGCGTCGACCATTCCTGATAATAAGTGGGCGCGGGCGCAGCGATGCGCCGCGGCGCGTTGAGGTTCTCGCGGCGGCCGACCTTCGGCTTCTTGCCGGTAGACGGGAAATAGCGCCGGTTCTGCCACGGCGACGCCCACCAGGCACGGATCTCGGTGCCCGGCTCGACGTCGTAAACGAGAAGCTGCGGCGCGCGCACGGGATACGATTCGTAATAGCGGCCGTAACCGGACAGATCGCCCGCCTGCGCCGTCGTCAGGCCGAGAGTTCCAATCAAGACGGCAATGGCAATCGAGGCGCGCATCGCGGGCGGTCCACAGGTGATGTCTCGCCTCGCACAATATACGAACGATTTACGCGACCGCTTTCAATCGTCGGGTAACATTAATCCCGCACGCGGCGCGAAAGCGTGGATGGGCTTGATTTTCGCGCCGTCTTCAACGACAAGGGCCGTCGGGGCGACGTTAACGACAGCAGTTAAACTTAATCGGAATGCCAAATCGCCAGTCTTCTACCGGTGGCACGACCGGCCCCACCGAGCGCGAGAATTTCCGCCAGCGTTACGACGACGTCGAGAAGCGCCGCGAAGCCTTGCTCTCGCGGCTGAATCGGCTCGAATCCGCCGCTCAGGCGCATCCGGGCCACAAGCGCGCGCTCAAACTTCTCAATGAGACCTTCCGCAAGGCCAAACTGGCGCAGCGCCTGGCTGTGCTGCAGTCCGCAGCCTGGCTTATCGACGTGCTGGAGCGCATCGCGACCGGTCTCTAGCGCCTTTACGGACGGCGCCAGACGGAACTTTCCAGCGTTTTTCCGGAAGAAAATTCGCCGCCCGGCCGGCGGCCGATTGCGCATTTTTGCTATACGAATTCAATAGCTTAAGTCGGCGCATTCAACCTTTGGACGTAAGACCAGAGGCGCAATGACGCGCTTTGCGCCCCCGGCGTATCGCTAACGGTCAGGGCGGCCTCGAAGAAAATCAACAAACAGCGGCGCTGCCCAAAGACCGACGCGCAACGCGTCATCAGGGGAAACGCCAATGACAACGACAACCGTAACCGGTTTCACCGACCGCGGCATGACCGCCGAAGAACGGAAGGTCATCTTCGCATCCTCACTCGGCACCGTGTTCGAGTGGTACGACTTCTACATCTACGGCACCCTCGGCGCCTTCCTGGCGAAATACTTCTTCGCCAATGTGCCGCCGAACGTCGGCTTCATCTTCGCGCTGCTCGCCTTCGCCGCCGGCTTTGCGGTGCGTCCTTTCGGCGCGCTGATCTTCGGCCGCCTCGGCGACATGATAGGACGCAAATACACCTTCCTCATCACCATGATCCTGATGGGCGTGGGCACCTTCTTCATCGGCGTGCTGCCGGGCTATGGCACGTGGGGCATCATGGCGCCGGTGCTGTTGATCGCCTTGCGCCTCATTCAGGGCCTCGCGCTCGGCGGTGAATATGGCGGCGCGGCGATTTACGTCGCCGAACACGCACCGAAGGACAAGCGCGGCTATTACACCTCGTGGATTCAAACCACGGCCACGCTCGGCCTGTTCATGGCACTGCTGCTGATCCTCGGCATCCGCACGGTCATGGGCGAACAGGCTTTCGGTGACTGGGGCTGGCGGCTGCCATTCCTGCTATCGTCCGTGTTGCTGATCGTCTCGATCTGGATCCGGCTCTCGCTGAACGAGTCGCCGCTGTTCCAGAAGATGAAGGCGGAAGGCAAGGCTTCGAAGCGTCCGCTCACGGAAGCCTTCGGTCAGTGGTCGAACGCCAAGATCGCGATCCTTGCGCTGCTCGGCGCCACCGCCGGCGAAGCGGTCGTGTGGTACGGCGGACAGTTCTATGCACTGTTCTTCCTGACCCAGACGATCAAGGTCCCGGCCGTCGACGCACAGATCATGATCGTGATCGCGCTTGCCATCGGCACGCCGTTCTTCATCCTGTTCGGCTGGCTGTCGGACAAGATCGGCCGCAAGCCGATCATGCTCGCGGGCTTCGCACTCGCGGTCATCACCTACTTTCCGATCTTCCAGGGCCTTACCCACTTCGCCAACCCGAAGCTGGAAGCGGCGCTGAACGGCTCGCCGATCGTCGTGACGGCGGACCCGAGGGAATGCTCGTTCCAGTTCAAGGCGACGGGCACCGAGAAGTTCACCACCGCCTGCGACACAATCAAGGCGGCTTTGGTGGCGGCCTCGGTCAACTACGCCAACACGGCGGCGCCTGCCGGTACACCGGCGAGCGTGAAGATCGGTGAGCAGGTTCTTGCCGGTCCGGCGGCGACGCCGGCGGCGATCACCGCGGCAGTGAAGGCCCACGGCTATCCGGCGAGCGCCGATCCGAAGGACATCAACTACCCGATGACGGTCATCCTGCTCGCGATCCTGGTCATCTACGTGACCATGGTCTACGGCCCGATCGCCGCCTGGCTGGTGGAACTGTTCCCGACACGGATCCGCTACTCCGGCCTGTCGCTGCCCTATCATATCGGCAACGGCTGGTTCGGCGGCTTCCTGCCAGCCACCGTGTTCGCCATCGTGGCGGCCACCGGCAATATCTACTCGGGCCTCTGGTACCCGATCGCGGTCGCGGCGATGAGCTTCGTCGTGGCCCTGATCTTCCTGCCAGAGACCAAGGATCGCGACATTACCCAGATGTGATGACCCATTCGGCGCCCTGATGCGGTCGCCGGAAGCGTGAGCACCAGCACCCCGCAGCCTTCCCGGCTGCGGGGTGTTTGCATTCAGGCATTTCGATCGGAGATGCCGGCGGCATTTGCGGCCATCCAGGTGGCCGGCCGCGGCAGCCACGGGTGCACGACATACAATTGATTTGTCAGGTGTAATCCGCTATCCGGGCGGAAATCGCCGGATTAGCTCAGCGGTAGAGCAGCGGTTTTGTAAACCGAAGGTCGGGGGTTCAATCCCCTCATCCGGCACCACGCCCGCGTTGGCTGCGATTTTTGCACCAATCCTGCGATTTGGCCCAAAATTGAACCAATTGTCACAGCCGGGAGGCAATCGGAACGCTTGTTCGGCGGTTCAAGATTGTGCCAAACTGAGCCGTTGCTACTACTCGTAATACCTCGGAGATCTAGCATGCCTCAGGGCACCGTGAAGTGGTTCAATCCGACGAAGGGCTACGGCTTCATCCAACCGCAGGAGGGCGGCAAGGATGTGTTCGTGCATATCTCGGCGGTGGAACGCGCCGGACTTAGCACGCTGAACGAAGGTCAGACCGTGCAGTTCGAACTCGTCGAAAACCGCGGCAAGACGTCGGCGGAGAACCTCAAGGTTAAGTAGCCTCGCAGCCCGGGGACAACTTCGACCTTTGAATGAACAATGCGAACCGTCGGGTCACCCCGGCGGTTATTAGTTATTTGTTGCCTCGGATTCTCGTCGCTTCGGATTCCGTGCCACCGCTATGCCTCGGCACATCCTGTCACGGCGTCAGCTTCTCCAGTTCGGGGAACGGCTCCAGCGGCACGTCCTTGCACAGTGCCGTGACTTCCAGCGGCGTATCCAGAAAACGATCGAGCCTGCCCGACACGAAGGTGGCTGCACCGTCTTTCGGCGGCGCGTAAGTGTTGCCCGATTTGCGCTCGCGAAAACGCACGCAGACAATGAAGCGATCGCCCGGCCCGACTTTTTTCAGCAGCGGCTTCGACGCCTGCGCATTGCGCACGCCCACCGGCTCTTTGAGATAAGTGCGCAGGAAGGCCAGCAGGTCGTTCTTGTAGTTCTGCGGCGCGACGTTCTGGGCATCCCAGCGCGCCTGCAACTCCGCCGGACTCGGCCCGACATCATCCGACGTGCACCCGGCGACGAACAGCGTCGCCCCGACAATCAGCCATCGCACCCGCAACGCCATCCCCTTTCACTCTACATCTTTGACAGCCTGGCGACGTCGATTGCCTGAGCGTAGGCCACCTTGCTCGCCGCATCCGCCGAGCCCTGAACGTTGATCAGGAACTTGTTGGCGACGACCATCATGACATCGCCGTCCGGGTTTTGCACCGCGCGCTGACTGCCGACACGGATCAGCTTGCCGAACGCACCGGCCATCGCCGGATTACTCAGCATCGGCGCGAACTGCATCACCAGCGCCGAATCGCCCGTGATCGAAACTTCCACTGTGTCGCCCTTGGCGTTGGTGTAAGTACGGTTCGCCGCCGAGACGCCGCCTAATATGGCGCCGCCGACCGCGCTGGTCTGCGCCTTGTCGGCCTGCCAGCCGGACAACGGTTCGGGCAACAGCGCCACATAGCCTTCGGCATTCTTTTGCGCGATCAACTGCGAGGCAAGGTCGAGCGACTGCTTGGCGCCGGTCATGTCGCCGGCTTGGTAGGCTTTACGCCCCTGCTCGATGGCATCGAGAATATCGTCGGCCCGCGCCGGCGCCACTGCAAGCGCGATGAGCACAAGACCTGCGGTCAGTAGCGAACGTGGCATTGTTGCCCCCCTGGAATCACTTTCCGGGGCATCCTACCAATTTTTGAAGGTGTACCGCGCGGCCGGCGGCCGCGCGGTAGGCTGTTCCCTCGGCGTTACAGGGTCGAGACCTTGATACCGCCAAAGACGCCCACACCCGGCGCCTTCCAGCCGACCGGCACTTCGTAGCGCTTGTCGAACAGGTTATCGACGCGGCCGAATACCGTGACCTGCTTGTTGACCTCGTAGTTCGCGGCAATATTGACCACCGTGTAGCCTTGGAAATCGCGGGCCGTGAACCAAAGGCCCTGCCGGTCGAAATCCATCCACGGACCGACATAGACAACACTCGCCGAAAGGCCGAGCGCATCGCTGGCCTGATAGGACGCCGTGACATTGGCCTTGTGCTTCGGCCGGCGCAGCAACTCGGTATTGGCGATCTCATCCGTCGCGCCGGTGCGCGTGTAATCGGCGCGGAACCGGAGCCGGTCGCTAGCCTTGATATCGACGAAGGCTTCGTAACCTTCGGTCTTGGCCTTGCCGACATTGACGTAGGTGTTCACCGGCGTGAACACGCTGTTGATCAGATTCTCGATGTCGTTGCGGAAGTAAGTGACGCCGAAGCGCAGGCGGTCGCCGAACAAAGGCTGCTCGAAGCCGAGCTCCCAGCCTTTGCTGGTTTCCGGCTTCAGGTTTGGATTCCCGACATAGCTGTAGTCGCCGACGCCGTAGAGCTCGTACAAGGTCGGCGCCTTGAAGCCGGTGCCGTAGCTGCCCTTCAACTTGGTCTCGCTGCCCGGCACGACGAAAGCCGGCGCGACGCGCCAGGTCGTGTAGCTGCCGAACATGTCGTCGTCATCGACGCGCACATTGCCGACGATGAAGAAGCGCTCGGCGAATTGCGACTGTATCTCGACATAGCCGGCGGTGTTGCCGTTGCTGGCCGAATAGGAAATCGGCGTGCCGGTGAACGCCCCGTAGGTTTGCGTCTTGGCGCGCTCGTCCGAGCGCTCGGCACCGATCACCAGAGTATGCCCCTTGGCGACGGCGATCTCGCCGCGCCAATTCACGGCCGTGCGCGTCCCGTCATTGGTCGTTTCGGGATTGGCGTTGGGGTCCTTGTTGGTGCGTTGCGTATCGGAAACGTTGACGCCCACAGTGTTGATGAAGCGGCCATCGAAAGCGGCATAGACAGCCTCGGCGCGGCCGAAGAAGGCCTTGCTGGTGTAATCGGACCGGGTCGCATAAGGCGCCGTCGGAAATGTGCTTGGATCGTCGTTGGTGTATTTGAGCCGGGCATCGAGATAACGGCCGATGAGATTGACTTTGAGATCGTCCGTCACCTTCGCGCCGAGCCGGGTCGAATAGGTCATGTTGTCGTAGGAATTCGGATTGGCACCCTGCCCGGCCGGCAGCACGTAAGTCGGCGTGACGTCGATGTTTGTCGAGCGCAGATGCGCGACGCTGAAGGCATAGTCGAAGCGATCCTTGGCGCCGCTGACCGCCGCCGACTGGTTGAAGGTGCCGAGCGCGCCGCCTTCGAGCGTGGCCGTGGCCTTCGCCGGCCCCTCGCCTTTCCTGGTGGTGATCGAGATCACGCCGCCGATGGCATTAGCGCCGTAAAGACCGCCCTGCGGCCCGCGCAGCACCTCGACGCGCTCGATGTCGCCAGTGGCGATATGGGCAAGATCGATCGCACCGTTCGGCGTTGTCGGATCGCCAATATCGATGCCGTCGAGAAGTACCTTGACGTGGTTCGAATTGGTGCCGCGCATGAAGATCGCGGTTTGCCCGCCCGGGCCGCCAGTCTGCACCACGTTGAGGCCGGGCACATTGTTCAAAACGTCCGGCAACGTGCGGCGCTGGGTGCGGGCGATGTCGGCGGCGGTGATGACCGTCACCGAGCTGCCGATCTGGTCGAGCGGCGTCGCTATGCCGGTGGCGCTGACCGAGACCTCCGGCAGCACGACCGGTTCGGATTGTTGAGCCGATGCGGCCTGCACCGCGGCAATGACGGCCGCCGCACTCGCGGCAGCCAGATGAAAACGAGCCCCCATAACGCACATTCCTTCGATGGCGCCCGTCCTCGAACGGGCGCGCCGGGTGAAACCAAAACCCGGTGCGAGGAACATGCGAACGCAACGCGGACGATTGACGCCTCGAGACGCTCACCTGCCGATGTTCGCGGGAAAAACCATTCCAACGGACCATCGCACCGGCATTGACGTCACCGCTGCGAAAGCGCCGCTCCGTATGGACCGCCCGTCCACCGGTTGGGTGACTGCGCTGGCAGGTCTCCTGGCTCGCGGGTCATAGCCTGGCGCTTTTAAAAACGCCTTGTTGCGTCCGGCCTTCCCAGGCTCTCGCAGGAGACAAGCTCCGAGGAGAATTCCCAGTGGCCGTTCGGACGCGGGCTCGCCGCTCACAGTTGCGGGGGCAGCCACGGAATGCGCAAAATCGCTAAGCGACAACTATCGCCCGGCGACATTGCGGCCAACCGTGTTCCCTCTTTCGTCCCCGGAGCGACCCGGGGAACCAGCACAGGCAAATCATTCAATGGAACCGCAGGACGAGTCAAGCGCCGTCCCCACAGCGAAATTTCGCGGGTAAGGGATTAAACCGGCTTCACGGAATGTTTTTCTCGTCAGGCAGTCAAACTGTCGTAACCTACTGTTGCTGTGCCGGTTCAACCCAAGAGGTCCAGTCACCATGATCCTCTCCCGCTTCTTCCGCCACCTCCCCGCGGTCGCTGCCGCGGCTCTGCTCGTCACCGCCGTCGGCCTCAATGCTGTCTACGCGGCAGGAACTGACACGCCGACCGATGACAAGAAAAAGGAAAAGAAGAAAGGCAGCGCGATCGAGCAGCCCGAACAGCAGCTTGCTCACGCAAAAGCCTATGACGAATTTGTCCGCGGCTATCGTGCCGCCCGCGACATGATCCTCGCCGGTCAATACGACAAGGGCATTGCCGCCATGCACGCGCTCGGCCGCGACGACAATCCCGATGTCGCCAACTACATCGGCTATGCCAACCGCCGCATGGGTAACTACGAACAATCGAAGATCTGGTACGAGGCAGCGCTGAAGGCCGACCCGAAGCATACCCGCACATGGTCCTATTACGGCATGTGGCAGGCTGAACAGGGCAACCGCGTCAAGGCCAAGGAATACCTGACCAAGGTGGCTTCGCTGTGCGGCAATACGAGCTGCAAGGAGTACGTCGAGCTTAAATCGGTGATTGACGGCACCGGCACCTACTGATCGCCGCACGCGCCGTAACCGGCGACGATTGCGAGCGTCATTGTTAAACCGCCGGGGCAATGCCCGGCGGTTCTTTTTTGCCTGCCGCGATCAGCGCATCACAGAACGCAGAGCGTGGCACGAACGCGATTCGATTCGCGCGTGAGCGACATCGACCGCTGCGATACAGCCCCAAATATCCACCCGCCTCCCTGTAGAACGCGCTGGCGCCGCAATTCCGGATTTTCGCCAAGGCGATCTTTTTGCTCGGCAATTTGCAACTCAATCCTCTTCGATTGCACTCTAAATGGTTGTATTTTACAACTCAATGAACTAAACAAATTATGAATAAAATCAATTAATATTTAAGGTAAACAAGGTATTTTAATACTACGGGGTTGTGACGTTGATCAGCCGATCACGTAGCCCTCATGTTCGGCCTGTAAAGCCGTGCATTTCGTCGACTGTTGTCTGCCTGCCGGGACAATAAGGACCCATTGGAATGTCACAAGCTTCCTCGAGCCCATCCATGCCGATACCATCGTTGGTTGCACATGCCACAACCATCGACACAAATCATGCAACCGTTACGGCTACCTCCGCCGTCACGGAGTTCATCAGCTTCGCCATCGGCGAGGAGCAATACGGCGTCGACATCATGGCCGTGCGCGAGATCAAGGGCTGGTCGGACATCACGCACTTGCCCAAGCAACCGGATTACGTGCGCGGCGTGCTCAATCTGCGCGGCGCCATCGTCCCGATCGTCGATCTGCGATGCCGCTTTGGGCAAGGACTGACCGAAACTTCGCCGCTGCATATCGTGATCATCGTCCAGATCGGCGACCGCCAGATCGGCCTCATCGGCGACCGCGTGCTCGACATCGTCTCAGTGACGCCAGCTCAGATCCAGCCCGTGCCGCGCACCGGTCACACCCACTCGACCAAGTTCCTCGCCGGCCTGGTGTCGAACGAGGAGGTGATGATCGCCTTGATCGACCTGCCGCATCTGCTTGCCGACCACGACGGCACGGACTCCAGGACCGTCGTTCTCGACGCCTGACAAAGTCTCCGAGCGAGACTTCTCTCAATCCCGGCTGCGGTGACGAACCGCAGGCGCTCCACACTCGTGTCTTTCAACCGCGCTCTTTCCATCGCCAGGAGCTATCAATGTTCAAGCTTTCAAATATCAGTATCGGCCTCAAATTATCGATCATGTCGGGGCTTGGTGTTCTGTTTATGGTCGTTCTTATAGCCGCGCAGATGATGCTTGCACGCCAGGCCAAGAATGCCAGCAACGACGCCGACAACCAGGTTGCCATTGGCAACGGCATCGTCGCGGCCAAGGCCGCCATGCGTGGCCTGCAGATCGCGGTCAAGGATGTTCGCATCAGCCGCAACCATCAGGACACGGACAACGCGCTCAAGGACGTTGATGAGATGCAAAAGGCGACGCGCTCCCTGGCGGAGCCGTTGATCGCCAAAATGACCGTGGCGGAAAACCGCGCGCGCGTCGAGAACATGCTCAAACTGGTCGATGAGTATGCAGCCATGGGTAAAAAGATCGCCGAGGGCAAGCGCAAGGTGTTCGATACCCGCACGCGTCTCGGCGCCGCGGCCGCCGATCACCCCGAGATCGCCGCGCTCGATCAGGAGCAATTGGTGATTGCTCGCCAGTCCCTGGGCGTCGTCGACAAGGCCGAGAACCTCATCGACGAAACCGATACCGGCGCCGCCAAGGCGCGCAAGGTCGCGCTCGAGACTGCCGATAGCACCGAAGCGCTGGCCGAACGCGTCAGCACCGGGCTTTCCATCCTGACGGCCATCGTCCTCGTCATCTCGGCGATCATGGGCGCGTTCACCATTGCGAGGCCGCTGCGCGAAATGGTCAAGCCGCTCGGCGACATCGCCGAAGGCAACTTCACGGTCAAGGTACCGGGCACCGATCGCAAGGACGAGGTCGGCCAGATCGCCAATGCCGTGCAACAGATGGCCACGCGCGTGCGTGAAATCATCCAGGAGATCAAGGCATCGGGCCGCGAAGTGACCAACGCCTCGGCCGAGATATCGACCTCCACGACCGACCTCTCCCAGCGGACCGAAGAACAGGCCGCCAGCCTCGAGGAGACCTCGGCCGCGATGGAAGAGCTGACCTCGACCGTACGTCGCAATGCCGAGAACGCCCAGGAAGCAAGCCGCTCGGCTAACGACACCCGTGACGTCGCCGATCGGGGCGGCCAGGTCGTGGCCAAGACCGTCGAGGCCATGGCCAAGATCGAGGAATCCTCGCAGAAGATCACCGACATCATCGGTGTCATCGACGAGATCGCGCGCCAGACGAACCTGCTCGCACTCAACGCCGCGGTCGAAGCGGCCCGTGCGGGCGAAGCCGGCCGTGGTTTCGCCGTCGTCGCGTCCGAAGTCCGCAGCCTGGCGCAGCGCTCGTCGCAAGCGGCGAAGGACATCAAGGACCTGATTACCAACTCCAGCGTCCAGGTGAAGGAAGGCGTCGATCTGGTGAACCAGGCCGGCACCTCGCTCAACGAGATCGTCACCTCGATCAAGAAGGTGGCGGATATCGTGACCGATATCGCCAATGCCTCCATCGAGCAGGCCACCGGTATCGACCAGATCAACAAAGCGCTGACGCAGATGGACGAGGTGACGCAGCAGAACTCGGCGCTGGTCGAGGAGAATGCGGCGACCGCCAAGACCCTCGAGCATCAGGCCAAGGTGATGGACGAACAGGTCGCCTTCTTCCACCTGGGCCAGGAAGAAGCCGCGATGGCCGCCCGCTCCTCAATCGCGCGCGATATGGCGCAGAGGCCCTCGCCCGCCAAGATCACCAAGCCCGAGACCAAAGCGACGGAGACGAAGCCGGCCCCGACCAAACGTCCGGCGGTGGTTCAGCTCAAGCACACCGGCAGCGGCGGCGCGGCCAGGAAGATCGAGACCGCGATGACCGACACCGACTGGAAGGAGTTCTAGAACCCTTCAGGTCATCGATGGCCCTGCCATCGATCCGGCGCGGCGCGGCGATCTCCCCGATCGCCGCGCTGTCGCTTTTTAGTGCAGTTCAAGACTGAGTATCGACGCGGATGATTCGAAAATTCGCGACTTTGACTCTGGTGACGCGCGCAGACATCTCCCGTCTTCGGTACGTGAATTGGCGATGCATCGCGCCGGTCAGATCGCGCCAACGGCTTGCAGTCGCTGCGTTCTTCGAGCGCGGACGGCACCGCTCACGCGTCGCACTCGTGTAAATTAAGCGAAAAAAACCAATATGGATTAAGGGCAAACTCAATCGCCATTTAAAATTACGTCGCTACCTATGCCTTGCCCTCAATGACGAGAGCCTCCACTGGGGTGAATGCGCGACACCCGCTGTTGCTCATTCAGGAGGCGTTCTGTTCACAGGAGGGCATTGGAAGGAAGCCACAATGGCCTATATCGCGTCGCCGCCCGCCGCCCCCGTAACGTCTGTTTCCCCCACCCCACCCCCAGCCAAGCCCGCTGCCGCCCCCATCACCGAGTTCATCAGCTTTGCCATCGGCGATGAACAGTACGGCGTCGACATCATGGCCGTGCGTGAGATCAAGGGCTGGTCGCAAATCACCCACCTGCCCAAACAGCCCGACTATGTTCGGGGCGTCCTCAATCTGCGCGGCGCCATTGTGCCGATCATCGACCTACGTTGCCGCTTCGGCCAAGGCCTGACGGATACGACACCGCTGCACATCGTCATCATCGTGCAGATCGGCGAGCGCCAGGTCGGCCTCATCGGCGACCGGGTGCTCGACATCGTGTCGGTGACGCCGGCGCAGATCCAGTCGGTACCCCGCACCGGAGACGCGCAAAGAACCCAATTCCTGGCCGGTCTCGTGTCGAACGAAAATGTCATGATCGCGCTCATCGATCTTGCCCATCTTCTCATCGAAGAGAAGCAAACCGAAATCGCGGTTCTCGATGTCTGAAGGATCGCGCAGCAACACCGAGGCGGCGGGACATCGCATCGCACCGCGTCCGATGTCGGCGCGCGTTCCTGCTGGAACCGCCTCCTTCGATCAACCGCAATCATAACTTATCGCTTCTGGAGTTCCCGCAATGCTTCGCGTTTCAAATATCCGCATCGGCACCAAATTGGCGGCGCTGTCCTCGATCACCATCACGCTGGTGCTCGGGCTCATTGCGAGCCAGCTCATCGTCGGCAATTGGATCAAGAACGCCAACGAGAACAGCGACAAACGCAGCGAAATGTCCACCGAAGCCGCACTGACAAAGGCCGCCGCGCGCGGCATGCGCGTCGGCGCGCTATCGAGCCGAACCGCCGCCGACAAGGAAGCGCTCGACAGATCCTACGGCGAATTCCAGACTGCCTATTCCGAATTCAATGCTCACCTCGACAGAATCGACAGCCTGGCGAACTCACCCGCTCGTAGCGAACAGATCAAGAAGATGAAAGCCAATGGCGACATCTACGCCCGAGTCGCGAAAGAGCTGGTGGACACGCGGCGCGAAATGCTAGCGATCATCGAACAGGCCAAGGCCCGGTACGAGCCGCTCAACGAGGTTGAGAATGCCAAAATCGAGTACCTGAACAACCGCATCACCAAGAACTCAAAAACATCAATTCCCGCGGCGCTCGACATCAACAAGAATGCCGAGGAAATCGTCGACTCGGCCCGAAAATCGGCGGATGAGGCTCAGGCCCACGTCAACGAGGCGGCCACGGTAGCCACCACCGTAACGGTCGCGCTTGGGCTCCTCACGGTTCTCATTATGGTTCTCGCGGCGTTCGCCGGCACCGCCTGGATCGCCCGGCCGCTTCGCACATTGCTCGCCCCTCTCGACAGCATCGCCGACGGCAATTTCGCCGTTGTCGTGCCCAACACGAACCGCAAGGACGAAGTCGGCCAGATTGCGTCATCGGTTCAGCAGATGGCCGACAGGGTTCGTGCGATTATCCAGGAGATCAAAGCCTCGGGCCGCGAGGTTACAAACGCCTCGGCTGAAATCTCGACCTCGACCACCGATCTGTCGCAGCGCACCGAAGAGCAGGCTGCGAGCCTGGAAGAGACTTCGGCGGCGATGGAAGAACTCGCTTCGACAGTGCGCCGCAACGCCGAGAATGCCCAGGAGGCGAGCCGCTCCGCCAACGACACCCGCGACGTCGCGGACCGGGGCGGCCAGATCGTGGCCAAGACGGTCGAGGCCATGGCCAAGATCGAGGAGTCCTCGCGCAAGATTTCGGACATCATCGGCGTGATCGACGAGATCGCGCGCCAGACCAACCTGCTCGCGCTCAACGCCGCGGTCGAAGCGGCCCGTGCCGGTGAAGCCGGCCGCGGCTTCGCGGTGGTCGCCTCCGAAGTGCGCAGCCTGGCACAGCGCTCGTCGCAGGCCGCGAAGGATATCAAGGACCTGATCACCAATTCGAACGGCCAGGTGAAGGACGGTGTTGACCTGGTCAATCGTGCCGGCCATTCGCTCACCGAGATCGTCGAGTCGATCAAGAAGGTGGCCATGGTCGTGTCCGAGATCGCCAATGCCTCCTCCGAGCAGGCCACCGGCATCGATCAGATCAATCGCGCGCTGACCCAGATGGACGAGGCGACGCAGCAGAACTCGGCTTTGGTCGAAGAGAACGCCGCCACCGCTAAGACCCTTGAGTATCAGGCCAAGACGATGGACGAACAGGTCGCGTTCTTCCAACTCGGACAGGAGGAACGTGCCGCTTCGCGCGCGACCTCTCCGATCGAAAAGGCGGCCAAACCGGCAATGGCCAAGCCTACGGTTGCCAAAGCTGTGGTCGCGCCGGTCAGGCCGGCTGCGGCCAAATCGGCGTCCAAGCTGGTCGTGCGGCTCAAGCACACCGGCAGCGGCGGCGCGGCCAGGAAGATCGAGGCCCCTGTGGCCGACACCGACTGGAAGGAGTTCTAACTCCCATGTCAAAGCCCGGGGCGGCGATACTCACTTTAGCGCCCCGTCAACACCATCAAAAGCGAGGACCGGATCGCTCCGGTCCTCGCTCCGTTTGAACGCCGGTCAGAGACGGGCTTCAAGGACCAGATTGAACGGCGTCTGCATCGCCTGCCGGAAATGCGCAAAGCCGGCCGCCTTGAACACGTCGGCGAGACGCCCGTGTCCGGCCTGCGCGCCCAGCACATGCGTGCCCTGCTCCGCGATAGCGTGCGCGCAGCACATCGTCGTCGAGGCCGAGTAGTACAGGCGCCCGACCGGATTGAGATTGTCTTCGACGCGGTCGCCGGCCAGCGGCTCGATCAGCATCACCGTGCCGTTCTTGGCCAGACGCTTGGCGGCATAGGCCGCCGCTTCGACCGGACGGCCCATGTCGTGCAGACAGTCGAAGAAGCAGATTAGGTCGTAACCGTGCCCCGGATAGGCCGTCGCGTCGGCCTGCGCGAAGCCGACGCGGTCCGACAGGCCGGCCTCGCGCGCCGCCTCGGTCGCCGCCTTGACCGAACCGGCATGGTAATCGAAGCCAAAGAAGCGAGATTTCGGGAAGGCCTGCGCCATCAGCATCGTCGAGTGGCCGAAGCCGCAGCCGATGTCGGCGACACGCGCGCCGCGCTCAAGCTTGTCGACCACGCCGTCGAGCGATGGCAGCCATTGCTGCAACAGGCTGCCGCGATAGGCGTTGCGATAGAACGCGGCGACGCCGCAGAACAGACGCTCGTCGTGATCGCCCCAGGCAACGCCCTTGCCGGTGCGGATCGCTTCACGCGATTTCGGCTCATCGGCCCACATCGAGGCCACGACCTGCCAGGCCGGGGCGAGATAGACCGGACTGTCCTCGTCGGCCAGCGCATAAGCCTGCTCCGGCGTCAGTTCATAAGTGGCGCTGCGCGGATGATAGGTCACGTAACCGCCGGCGGCCTGCGAGTTGAGCCACTCGCGTACATAACGCTCGGCGCAGCCGCTACGCCGCGCCAGCTCTTCCGAGCTGAGCGGGCCGGCGCCGGCCATCGCCTTGTAGAGGCCCAGCTTGTCGCCGAGCGCCACCATGACGCCGCCATAGCCAGCCGAAATGTCGCCGACCAGCCTGGTCACCAGATCGTTCAATTTGCCTTCGTCGAGGGCCATCGTCATCTCCATCGCTGCGGCGGGCCCGGCGCCCGCCCTGTAGCGCGCTTGTGACCGTTGTCGGCCAGCGATTTGAGTGGCAGGTTCGCCAAAACCGGTTCATTTGTGCCAACGCGCCTTGAACGGAGCTCCCGATGGCCAAGTCCGAGCGTCCGCTCCACGTCAGCCTCGTCGCCCTTCCCGACGGCGCCGTTTCAAGTATCACCGGCCTGTTCGACGTGCTGAACTCTTTTCGAATGCTGTCGGGCGCCGATGCGGCGCTTCCGCGGAGACCGCCGTTCAAGGTCGACATCGTCGCCATTCAAAAGGAGCCGGTGACCTTGGCGAGCGGCCTGCCGGTCGCGCCGAGCGCCACGATCGCGGACGTCAAGCAGACCGATATCGTGATCGTGCCGTCCGTCGTCCTGCGCGGCGGCATCTGGGAAATCGGCCGTTATCCCGAGCTGGTCGATTGGCTGCGCGCGCAGAACGCACGCGGCGCAGTTTTGTGTTCGGCCTGTTCGGGCGTGTTTCTGCTCGCCGAAACCGGCTTGTTCGATGGCATCGAAGCGACTGTCCATTTCGGCTATGCCGATGCATTCCGCAAAACATATCCGAGGGTGCCGATCGATCCCGAGCGCGTTCTTGTCATATCCGGCCAACGCCAGGAGTTCGTCACGTCGGGCGCGTCGATGACGTGGCACGATCTCGTGCTCTATCTGATCGCACGTTATGTCGGCGCTGCCGCTGCGCAGACGATCGCGCGGTTCTTTGCGTTGCAGTGGCACCACGACGGCCTCGCGCCCTACATCGTCTTCGATGGGCCGAGACATCACGGCGACGCCATCATCGCGTCGGCGCAGGACTGGCTCGCCACACACTTTGCCATCGCCAATCCGGTGGACGAGATGATCCGCCGGTCGGGGCTCGCCGAACGTACCTTCAAGCGGCGCTTCAGGGGCGCGACGGGCTATGCACCGATCGACTATGTGCAACGTTTGCGGGTCGAGGACGCCAAGCGGCGGCTCGAACGCACCGACGAGTCCGCCGATGCGATCGCCTGGCGTGTCGGCTACGAAGATCCAGCCTTTTTCCGCCGCCTGTTCAAGCGGACCACCGGTCTGGCGCCCGGCCAGTATCGGCGGCGTTTCCAGATCCCGGTCTTTGCCGGCCCGACGCCGAAAAAGAGCGTGACGGGCCCGCGCCTCGACAAGCCGGACCCAAGTCGTATAAAGGGACGCCGGAAATCGAATGCCTGACAGGGACTTGCGTAGAACTTTTTGCGCGGGACCGGTTTCTCAAAAGCCCCCAATTCTCACAAGCCCATGAGCCCCTCGGCCTCCTCCTTCAAGCGCATCGCCTTCGTCGCCAGCCCGACGCCGGAAGCGCGCGCCGCCATCGTTCAGCTCGAGGCGCGCTACGACAATGTCGATCCGAAGGACGCCGACGTCATCGTGGCGCTCGGCGGCGACGGCCTGATGCTGCAGACGCTGCACCGCTTCATGACGTCGGCCAAGCCGATCTATGGCATGCACCGCGGCACAGTCGGCTTTCTGATGAACGAGTTTTCCATCGACGGCCTGCGCGAGCGTCTCGCCGCGGCGCATACGACGGTCATCCATCCGCTGGTGATGGAAGCCCGCGACGACCAGGGCGGCGTCCACGAGCGGCGCGCCATCAACGAAGTGTCGCTGTTCCGGCAAAGCGCGCAGGCCGCGCGCCTGCGCATCCTTATCGACGGCAAGGAGCGGCTCGCCGAACTGGTCGCCGACGGCGTTCTGGTGGCGACACCCGCGGGCTCGACCGCCTATAATTTATCGGCGCAAGGCGCGATCATTCCGATCAACGCGCCTCTGCTGGCGCTGACGCCGATCTCGCCGTTTCGGCCGCGGCGCTGGCGTGGCGCGCTACTGCCGGACAAGGCCACCGTCACCATAGAGGTCATGGAGGCCGACAAGCGTCCGGTCGCCGCCGTCGCCGATCACGACGAGGTGCGCTTCGTGCGCAAAGTCGACATCAAGATGGACCATGCGATCTCGCTGAACCTGCTGTTTGATCCCGGACACAGCCTCGACGAACGCATTCTCGCCGAGCAGTTCGGCTTCTGACCAAAGCGTTTTCAAGCGAAGTGGGGACCGGTTCGCGTCAAGAAAACGCGTCATTAAAAAGGCTCAGATCCGCTTTTGCGGATTGGTGAGCGACAGGAAGAATCCGGTCATCGTGAACAGCGCCATGACCAGGAATGCCGCGCGGAACGCGACTTTGATGTCGCCCTGAATGACCGTCATCTGCGCAGCCGACAGGCCCGCGCCGGCATGATCGGCGTGTTCGAACATCGCGGCAAAGACGCGCGCGGCGTCCGGACTGCGCATCGACAGCACCGCGAACAGAACCGTCGCCACCAGCGCGGTGCCGAACGCAGCGCCGATAGAGCGCGAGAACTGCACCGAGGCGGCAGCTTCGCCGAGCCGCTGCTGGCCTGCGGCATTCTGCACGCTGACCTGCACCACCCCCATAACCGTTCCCATCGCCAGGCCGTTGACGAGCAGCAGGGCCGCGAGCGCCGCGATGCCGAAATTGTCCGCGAGCAGCGCCAGCACTACGAAATCGAGCGTCGCAATCGACAAGCCAACAACGGGATAGATCGTCAGCCGCCCGGAAGCGTTGACCAACCGTCCTGTGACCAGCGAGCCGATGCCAATGCCGATCGTCAGCGGCACCAGCACGACGCCGGTGGCCGATGGCGAAAAGCCGCGCACCACTTCGAGATAGACCGGGATGAAGGTGATCAGCGACACCAGTGCCGCGCCGTGACAGGCCGCCAGCGCGTCGCTGTGCCAGATCGCCGATTGCCGCAGCAGCGATAGCGGAATGAGTGGCGATGCAGCGCGGTTCTCATGCCAAATGAGAATGGTGAGCGCGACGAGGCCGGCGGCCAGCAGCGCCCCACCGATTGGGAGATTCGCCAGATCGGCGCGCTGGACCTGCTCCAGCGCCAGCAGCGTGGTCGCGACGAAAATTGCAAATAGCACCACGCCGCCCGGATCGGCGCGCCAGGCCAGGCGTTCGCCATGCGGCGGTGGCAGCCGCGTCACCAGATACAGCGCGAACAGTCCGATCGGCAGATTGACCAGAAAGATCGACTGCCAGCCGAAGTGCTCGGTGAGAATACCGCCGGCGATCGGGCCGAAGCTGTTGGCGCACACCGCGACGGCGGCGAGGTAGCCTTGATAACGGGCGCGCTCACGCGGCGGAATGGATTCGCCGACCAGCGCCTGCGACAAGGTCATCAGACCGCCACCGCCCAGGCCCTGCAATACGCGCGCCGCCGTCAGCGCCAGGATCGTGGTCGACGCTGCGCACAGCACCGACGCGACGAGGAAGATGCCGAGCGCGAAATACATAACACGACGGCGACCGAAGGAGTCGCCAAGCCGGCCATAGACCGGCGCCGCGATGGTCGCGGCGATGAGATAGGAAACGACGATCCAGGAGACACGCTCGACCTCGCCAGTCGCGGCGGCAATCGCCGGCAGCGCCGTGGCGATGATGGTCTGGTCCACCACCGCCAGGAACATCGGCAGCATGATGGACGGGAATATGGCGAGAAAGCCGGGATG
Source organism: Pseudolabrys sp. FHR47 (assembly GCF_005153485.1). NCBI lineage: Bacteria > Pseudomonadati > Pseudomonadota > Alphaproteobacteria > Hyphomicrobiales > Xanthobacteraceae > Pseudolabrys > Pseudolabrys sp. FHR47. Next base: position 1,889,483 of record NZ_CP039740.1, on the reverse strand, counting down.
CCGGGGCGTGCCGGGAGCGGTGGAACCCGGCGATCGATCGGAGGTGTTCGACAACGACTCGTCCTGCTTGTCTTCCCCCTCAATGCGCCATCAACACCGGCACGGCGGCCTTGGCAAGGATGTGGCGGGTGGCGCCCCCGAAAATCATCTGCCGCAACCGGCTTTGCGTATAAGCGCTCTTCACCACGAGATCGCAGCCGAGCGACGTTGCATGCTCGAGCGTGATTTCGCCGATCGCCTCGCCCGACGGCCGGTCACCGCGCTTGACCGTGACGGCTTCGGCCTTGATGCCGTTGCGCCGCAGATGCAGCGCCGCCTCTTCCACAGACGGGCCCTCGGGCGAGCCGCCCTGGACATAGAACACCGTCACTTTCTCGGCCTGCCTGAGGAACGGCATGGCGAACGCATTGGTGTGCGCCTGTTCGGTCGAGCCGTTCCAGGCGATGAGGATATTGCGGCCGATGGAGGCCGGTACCTGCTTCGGCACAATCAGCACTGGCTTGCCGGCATCGAACAGCGCCGCCTCGAGCGGCGGCATGCGCGGATTCTCCGGCGCCGACCCGGGCCGGCCGAGCACTATGAGGTCGAAGATGCGGCCATAGGTGCCGATGAAGGCGTCCTCCATCGCGTCGGCGCGCGGCCAGGCATAGGAATAGACGGCCGGCGTCTCGGTGCCCCCCTGCGGCACGCTGCGGCCCTGCATGAACTTCTCGAAGTCGTCCTTCACCTTGGCGGTGTCGGCCTCAAACACACCGGAAATGGCGAGACTCGAGACCGGCTCGACTGTCACATAAGTGCCCGGCGACGGCCGCACCGCGAACCCTTCCATGTAGCTGTCGAAGGTCCGGGCGATCAGCCGCGCGCCTTCGAGCACGGCGGGCATGGCGTCATGGTCTTCGGTTGGGATCAGAATCGTCTTCATGGCGGGACCGTTCCGGGTTGAATTCGGACCTTCGCGAGGCCGCAGGACCGCCTGAACGCGGCGGATACTGCCAGCTTAGACGCCATGACGGCGATGACCAGCCCCTGCCCGGCCGTCATGCCCAGGCTTTCGGACCGGGTAAAAAGCAGCGAAAACCGGCGGATTTGGCGGCCCGAAACGCTCCATTAACCGTAAATCTGTAGCTTTTACCGTCTTCCGGCATATCCGAAGCGCGCCGCGTCTCCGAGGCTCTATGGTCCGCATTGATTTCAATCGGCTGCGCTTCCTCGTCATCGACGACAACGCCCATATGCGGCGGATATTGCGCACCCTGCTCCATGGCTTCGGCGCGCGCGAAGTGTTCGAAGCCGAGGATGGCGCGACCGGCCTTGAGGCCTTCAACCACTTCGTCCCGGACATCGTCATCACCGACTGGGCGATGCCGGTCTTCGATGGCCTCGAACTGACGCAGATGATCCGCCAGCCCGGCGGCAACTCCAATCCCTACGTGGCCATCATCATGCTGACCGGCCACTCGGAGAAGAAGCGCGTCACCGCCGCGCGCGATGCCGGCGTTACCGAATTCCTGGCCAAACCGATTTCGGCCAAAGGGCTGTACAACCGCATCGTCAATATCGTCGTCAACCCGCGGCCGTTCATCCGCACTCGCACCTATTTCGGTCCCGACCGGCGACGCAGCAACAGCGCAAGCTATGTCGGCCCAGAACGCCGCAAGGGCGGCAAGTCCGACCTGATCAAGCATTCAACCCTGCTCGAAAAAGTTCGTACCCCGAGCTGACAAAGGCAGACACCCATGCGGTCCAAGAAGCATTCAGCCGCGATTACGACCTACGGTGATCACGAGGTCATCCGGCCGGAGAACAAGCTGCGCAAGGCGCTTACCGACGCACCGCCGGCGGCCGGCGACGACGATCCGGTGGCGCAGGCCGAACTGGCGCTCGCCGGACTGTCCGCCGAATTCGGCGGCTGGATGAACGAGGAGTGCGAGCGCCTCGACCGCTGCCGGCAAACCATCGTCTCGCGCGGCGTCACCGAGAACGCCAAGACCGCGCTGTTTCACGCCGCCCACGACATCAAGGGCCAGGCCGCGACGCTCGGTTTTCCGGCGGTCGCCGCGATTGCCGACAGCCTGTGCCGGCTGATCGAGTTCACACCGCAGCCTAACCGCATTCCGGTCAAGCTGATCAGCCAGCACGTCGATGCGGTGCGCGCCGTGCACCGCGAATATGCCCGCTCCGACGCCAAGGCACTGGCAGCACAGCTCAATCATAAACTGCGCGACGTCACCGATCATTTCCTGGTCGAGGAAAACCGCACGCGGCCGGACATTATCGAGCAGATCACCGGCGCACCGCCGCTGACGCCGACGTAACATCTCGTCATTCCGGGGCGCAGCAAAGCTGCGAGCCCGGAATGACGACCGAGGTTACGCCACCAGCCGGGGTTCGTGGATCTGAGGCACGTAGGCCGTGTGATCATAGGCCATGTGATCATAGGCCGTGTGATCGTAGGTCGCTCGATCGTAGCCAACATGACCATTGGCGACCGGATCGTAGGCAACCAGGTCGTCGCAGAACATGCGCGCTTCCTCGCGCGCGGCCTCGACGGCGAACCGCCGCAACAGTGCCAGCAGGGACGCCATGTCATCGCGACGTTCGGCGACGCAGGCTTCAAGCACATGCTCGACCATGCGGCGCTTGAGCCGTGTCACACCACCGGTCTCGCCGACCAGAATGCCGTCGCGCAGCGCCGCGATGGCTTCGCGGAATGCCGAATAGGCGGCGTCCGGCAATCCGGCCTTCGTATAAACCGCGCGGAAGCCCGAGATGTGCTTATCGTGGATATAGGCCGATACCCGGTCGATCGACATGCCGGTCAACTCGGCGATCGCCTCTTCGAACAGCACGACATTGCCTGACAACAGCGCGCGCAGGATCATGCCGGCGGTCAGTTGTCCGCTCTGGCGCAGATGCCGCATCAGTTCGGCGATTTCCTCATAAGGCGTCTCCGCGGCGAGCGCGACGGTCGCCTTTTCGCAGGCTTCGCGTGCGGCGTGTTCCGCGTGCTCGGAGCCGAGCCAGTGCCGCGCGCTGACAAAACCCGCCAAAGTCTGCGACAGCTTGGCGAGCAGCGCCTGGCGCGAGGCCATCGGCAAATCGTGACGCGCAATGAGGTTCTCGCGGATCGCGGCGAGATGGCCGAAGCGCTCGATGATCCGGTCGAGCGAAAACAGCGCGATATCGGCGTCGAGATTCTCCAGCAGCGCCAGGCAAGCCTGCGCGCAACCGACTTCGGCGATGGCGGCGGCGACAGGCGACGACAGCAGCGCACGCGAGGCAATCGCCACTTGCGAGTCGGGCTGCGCGGTCGCGAACAGATCGACGAGATCCTCGTCGCTGAGCAGAGGCGAGCGCGACAGCACCGGGATCGCGACTTCGGGCTGATCGGCGGCCAGCGCATGAACGACGACGGGCGGCGCCTTCTGCGCCGATGCGAATACTTGCGCGAGCGCGCCGCGTACCAGCGGCGATGGATCGTCGAGCAACATGATCATCGCGCCTTCGGCGGCGGACAGATCGTCGACGGATAAATCGGAATGGAGATAAGCGCGGGCCAGCGCGGAGGTCGCCTCGGCACGCTCGCCGGGCGAGGCATTACGCAGCCACTGCAGGAACTGACGAACAATCATGACACGACCAGACGCTACAAACACCCGCCAACACAACGGCGAACGCTGCGATCCTAGCCGGCGACACTTAATAAAGCGTTCACCATAGGTATTGAGAAGAGATTAACGACGATCCGGCGGAAAGCGCCGATCTTTCAACAGGCGCGTCAGCCGCGGCCCGTGAAAAGGCCGCGCACATTGGCGGCGCCGTCGGTGAAGAGATCGAGCCCGCGGGTGCGCTGACCGGCGCCAGCCGTGACGTCCGCTGGCGCGGCGCCGGGCGCGGACAACGCCGTGGTGCCGGTATCGGTCGTGTCCGTATCGGACCACAGCGACGTCACCGTGCGGCTCACCGCGCCGCGCTCGGCGTCGCTGAACATCGCCGCGAACAACGGGCGCGACGATTGCGGCGGCGGGCGGTTGTCGGCGGCGGCCAGCGCCTGCGTCATGCCTGCGGTGTCCGGGACTTTCACCGGGGCAGCAATCGATCGCGTGGACGGCGACACCTCATCGGGACGCTGCGCTACGGTCACTGGCGTTACGGCGGCGGCCGGAGCTTGAGTTTCACCCACCGGCGCCGGCGGCCGCGGGACATCCTGCACCAGCGCCAGACGCGTGTTGTCGAACTTGGCGGTGAGCCGGTCGTAGACTTCGGTCACCGTGCGGGCGGTGCCGTCGCGGTTATAGAAGATGGGACGGTTGGCGGCGGCCGCCGCCGGAAACATCGCCGCGGCGTTGGCATTGCCGCGCGTGTTGACGGCATTGATCAGGCGCCCCGCGCCTTCAGGCCCGAGGAAATGCGCGGCGTAGAGCTCGCCCTCTGTGGGTACCTTGCCGGTCGCGGCGGTGAGGTGGGAGGCATTGGTGCGCGCCAGCGCGCCCGCCATCATGGCGCTCATCGCCGGATCGGTGCGCAGCTTGAGGATTTCAGAACGCATCGCCGGGTCGGCGACCTCGTAGCGGCCGCTGGCGGTGCGGGTGATGGCGTCGGCATATTGCCCCATGCCGAGCGCGGCGCCATCCTGCTTGACGGTGGCGAGCCAGGTCTGGTCGATGAACTGGTACAGCCCCTTGGCCGACGAGGTCGCGGCCTGTGCTTGCGGGTTCAGGCTCGATTCGATCCGCGCCGTGGTCAGCAGATACTGGAAGCTGATGCCGGTCGATTCCGCAGCCTTGCTGATCGCGCCGCTGATCTGCGGTGCGATGCCAGTGCCGACGACGCTGGACGCGGCGCGATCGACAGCCATCGGGTTGCCCTCGGGGTTGCCGGCACTCGAAAAGCCGGCTTCAAAACGGCCAACAGGGCGGGAACTGCTTCTGGTGACCTTGGGTAATTATGGTAAACGAATGGTTAACGAAGGCGTGATGGGCTACCGGCCGGGACGCTAAAAAGCGAAAAACGGGAAAGAACGGAGAACGGACAATGGCGGAAACGGTGCAACGGCATAAGCGCGGCGGGCTTTATTTCGAGGACATGGAAGTCGGCAAGCTCTACGAGCACCGCTACACCCGCACCGTGACGCAGATGGACAACATGTTGTTTTCCAACATGACGCTCAATCCGCAGCCGCTCCACATCGACCGCCATTTCTGCGAAACCGAAACCGAATTCGGCCAGCCGCTGATGAACTCGCTGTTCACGCTCGGCCTGATGATCGGCATCCAGGTATCGGACATGACGGTCGGCACCACCATCGCCAATCTCGGCATGACCGACGTGCGCTTCCCCAACCCATTGTTCGAAGGCGACACTGTGACCTGCCAGACCACGGTCGTGAGCAAGCGCGAATCGAAATCTCGCGACACCGCCGGCATCGTCGAATTCCACCATCAGGCCTTCAAGCAGGACGGCACTCTGGTGGCCGAGTGCCACCGCAACGCGTTCATCATCAAAAGGCCGAAGTAACTATTGGCCTCATCCTTCGAGACGCGGCCTTCGGCCGCTCCTCAGGATGAGGTTTGAGTCATACCCTCATGGTGAGGAGCCGCGCGCAGCGCGGCGTCTCGAACCATGAGGCCAAGGAGCAGATAACATGCGTTCCCTCCTCTTCGTCCCGGCCGATGCCGGCAACAAGCTCGACAAGGCGATGGCCTCCGGCGCCGACGCCGTCATCATTGATCTGGAAGATTCCATTTCACCGGAGCGCAAGCCGGCGGCGCGCGAGGCCGCGCGGGACTACCTCAAGGCGCATACCGGCAAGGCCGAGCGCCCGCGGCTGTTCGTGCGCATCAATGGCCTCGACACCGGCATGACCGACGCCGATCTTCAAGCCATCGTGCCAGGCAAGCCGGACGCCGTGCTGTTTCCGAAAGCCGAAGGCGGAACCAGCGTCATCCACCTCGACGCCAAGCTCACTGCGCAGGAAGCCATCGCCGGCATTGCCGAAGGTTCGATCAAGGTCCTTGCCCAGAACGTCGAGTCGGCGGCCGGCCTGTTCCTGGCCGGTACCTTCAAAGACGCCAGCCCGCGCCTGATCGGCATGACCTGGGGCCCGGAGGATCTCTCCGCCGAACTCGGCGCGGAATCGAACCGCGACGACAAGGGCTTTCTCACCGAGCCCTATCGCTTTGCCCGGTCGGTCTGCCTGTTCGGCGCGGCGGCGGCCAAGCTGCCGGCCATCGAAACGGTCTATGTCGACTTCCGCAATTCCGAAGGCCTGCGCCAGGACACGATCGAGGCGCGGCGCGACGGCTTCAGCGGAAGGCTTGCCATTCACCCCGCGCAAGTGCCGGTGATCAACGAGGTGTTCACGCCGACGGCCGAGCAAATCGAGAAGGCGAAGGCGATCATCGCCGCCTTCGCCGCCAATCCCGGTGCCGGCGCCATCGGCATCGATGGCAAGATGTTCGACCGCCCGCACCTCATTCGCGCGCAGGCCTTGCTGGCGCGGGCGGGGTCATAGGGTTGTCGTCCCCGCGAAGGCGGGGACCCATACTCCGTGTACTATCGAGAGACTGCGGCGTATGGGTCCCGGGCCTCGCGCAAGGGCGCTCGCCCGGGACGACAGTCACTCAGCCGCTTCGACCAGAGCCGCCACGACCAGAGCCGGCTCGTGCAGGTGGCCGTCCTGCGCGTCCTTGATGTGCTTGGCGCGCGCCACATAGGCCTGCGCCGCGCCGGTATTGAATAGCTCGTGCGTCTCGAGCTCGTTGTCCATGACCGGCGTCATCGCCAGGTCAGTGTAGGCATAGCGCTGCGGGTCCTTCTTGATACGCAAATAGATGCGGCGCAGCTTGAGATAGAGAGCCCCCCAGCGAACCAGCCGGCTCGCCACGCTGGCGTAATACTTCGGATAGAACAGCCACGCCGGTTCGATCGGCAGGCCCGGACGGCGGTCGAGCCGGTAGCGCCGGCGCAGGAAGCCGCTCTCGAGTGGATGGATATGCTCGATATTGATCGAGCCGGTGAACCACGAGATCAGGAACAGCGCGTTGGAGGCGTTGGCTTTCGTCGAGGCCACGCGCCGCAGGATCGTCTCGATGTGGTCGATGGTGTAGTAGCGCTGCCAGGCATCCTTGTAGGCGCGGTCCCAGTCCTCGCGCGACATCTTCTGATGCGGCGTACAGATATGATTGAGGTCGTATTTGTTGAGGTCGGGATCGAGCCACGCCCCCACCCGCTGCAGCTTGAGGTGATCCTCCGAGCCCGGCAGTGGCGTCAGATAGAAGAACTCCAGCAGATCGACCGGCAGCTCGCGCTTGATCACGTCGATGTCGTGCATGATCGACTCGTACGTGTCGCCGGGGAAGCCGAGGATGTAACCGGCATAGGTGATGACGCCCGCCTTCTTCCAGGCGAGCAGCATGGTGCGGTACTCGGTGATCTTGTTCTGGCGCTTCTTGGCGCCGAGCAGATTGTCCGGGTTGATGTTCTCGAGCCCGATGAAGACGCGCCTGACGCCGGCACGCGCTGCCTTCTCGATGAAATTCGGCAGCTTGTGGCAAAGCGTATCGACCTGGATGATGAATCCCAGATTGAACTTCTCGACCTCACGCAGATAGATGATGCGATCGAGGATCGCTTCCCAGTCCTTGTTGCGCGCGAAATTGTCGTCGGTGATGAAGAAGGAGCGCAGCCCCTGCGCGTAGTTGACGCGGACGATGTGCTCGATGTCGTCGGGCGAGCGGCGGCGTGACTTGCGGCCCTGCACGTTGATGATGGTGCAGAACGAGCACTGGTAAGGGCAGCCCCGCCCCGCATCGAACGATGTCGTGCGCCCGGCGGTGCGCTGCGCGCGCTCGGCCGCCATCAGCGGGATCGGCGTGCCCTCGATGCCGGGCAGATCGTCCATGTAATTGTAGAGCGGCTTGAGCGCGCCGGCATGAGCGTCCCGCAGGGTTTCTTCCAGACGTCCTTCCGCCTCGCCGGCGAACAGCGATACGCCCATCGCCTTGGCGCGGTCGAGATCGGCATCGACGCCGTTCAGCATCGCCAGCACGCCGGACACGTGGAAGCCGCCGATACCGACCTGAATGCCGCGCTCGCGCAGCGGTTTCGCCAGATCGAGCGCGCGTGGAAACTGGTTCGATTGCACGCCGGCAAGCATGACCATGCCGGCGCCGGCTTCCTCGATCATCGCCGCAAGTCTATCGGGGCGGATGCGGGTGTTTGTTTCGTCAAAAGTGTGAATGTCGATGGCAACATCGTCACCAAGGATGCGGCGCTCGGCGCAATCCTTCGCCAGGCCGTACAACGACGCGAGCGAGTTCGACGGGATCGGCGAGCGCAGCCACTGAATGACATAGCCGTCATCATCGTAGTGAGACGGCTTCACCAGCACCAGGCAGAAGCGCTGTGGCACCGCGCCGGATTCGAACGCATGCACATGATCCGTCGCCATCCACAAAGTCTAGCAGCATCGCGCCCGCCGGCAAGCAATCCCGTCCCATCAATGTATAAACATACCGTAATGGGTAGTTATGCGCGGCGCGGCCGGCCTGCAAATCGCGCAGATACCGGCCGCTAAGTCATTGGTCAGGCCGCCATCGGCCCCTTGCCGTCCGCGATCATGTTGGCGACGCGGAAACCGGAGCCCGCGCCGAGCGTCCAACCCAGCGTGCCGTGGCCGGTGTTGAGCCACAGGTTGCGATAGCGCGTGCGCCCGACATAAGGGATGTTCGACGGCGTCGCGGGCCGCAAGCCGGACCAGAACGTCGCCGCATCGAAATTGCCGGCGCGCGGGAACAGCTTCTTCACATTGTCGACGATGGCCTGGCAGCGCGTACGATTAAGGTCGCGGGTATAGCCCGACAGCTCCGCCGTACCGGCGACACGCAGCCGGCTGCCGTAATTGGAATAAACGAGCTTGTATTCGTCGTCGGTCAGGCTGGTCACCGGCGCCATGTTGGAGCCATCGGTCGGGATGGTCACCGAATAACCCTTGGCCGGATAGATCGTGAGATTGACGCCGTAATTGCGCAGGAACGGCGCCGACCACGAGCCCATGCTGACCACGATATCGCGCGCGCGCAATGTCTTGTAGCCCTCGGGACCGACGACCTCGACGCTGCTCACCTCGCCCGACGCGCGATCGGCGCCGAGCGCGGTCACCTGCGTATTGGTCAGGAAAGTCGCGCCCATCCGCTCGCACACCTGCGCCAGATTCTGGGTGAACTTGAACGCGTCGCCGCTTTCATCCTCGGCGGTGTAAGTCGCGCCGGCGATCTCGTGACGCTTGTCGGCGAAAGCCGGTTCGATCTCGACCACCTTGTCGGCATCGATGACGGTGCGCTCGCAGCCATACTTGCGCATCAGTTCGGCAACCGGAATCGCCGCTTCGAATTCCTTCGCGTTGCGATAGAAATGCAGGATGCCCTTGCTGCGCTCGTCGTAGTGGAAGTTCTCATCGCTGCGAATCTTCTGGATCAGCGAACGGCTCTGCACCGCCAGCTTGACGATTTCGGTGGTATGGCGGTTGGCGCGATGCGGCAGGCAATCGACCAAAAACTTGGCGATCCAAAGCCACTGATGCACGTCCATGCGCGGCCGGAACAAGAGTGGCGCATCGCTCTGCATCAGCCACTTGAGCACCTTGAGCGGTGCCGATGGGTTGGCCCAGGGCTCGGCATGACTGACCGACACCTGCCCGCCATTGGCGAAGCTGGTCTCGAGCCCGGCTTCCGGCTGGCGGTCGATGACGCAGACCGACTTGCCATTTTTCAGATTGAAGTAGGCAGTGTTGATGCCGACGACGCCCCCACCGAGCACGATGACGTCGAAATCCGTTTTGGATGAATTGGCGGATGATTGAGGGGACATGTCTCAGGTCCTTCTGGCGCGCGCGAGCGTCCTCGAGACGTCTCGCGTGCCCCCTCTGTCATTGGCCTGAGAGCTTCATCGCCAAGGCGTTATTGCCTCGAACGACTTGCACCGTCGGCAGGAGCCTTGAGGGCTCCATTCTTCAGAGGTCGAAGTCCTGGTGAACGGTCCTTTTGCCTGAGAGATTCCGGGGCGGTTGCTCCTTCGGCGCCGGCCTCGAGCGTGAGGCCGGTCTCTCCCGTTCATTGATAGAAATAATCGATTCACCGATAGGAGTCGAGCCACCAATCGCGGCAACCCGCCTAACTCTTGGGCGAATAGATAGCCGCCGGGTCGAATTTACGGTCCGCGTCCTGGAAATCGAGCCGCACTGCGCCGGTCTGGCCAAGCGGCACCGCGCGATAGAAGCACGAGCGTCGGCCGGTGTGACAGGCACCCTCGCCTTCCTGCTCGACCTTGAGCCAGAGCGCATCCTGATCGCAGTCGACGCGCAATTCCTTGATGCGCTGGACGTGACCGGAGGTCTCGCCCTTCTTCCACAACTTCTTGCGCGAGCGGCTGTAATACCAGGCTTCGCCGGTTTCGATGGTCTTGGCCAAGGCCTCGGCGTTCATGTGCGCGACCATCAGCACATCGCCATTGCCGGCGTCGGTCACAACCGCGGTCAAAAGGCCGTCGGCGTCGAATTTGGGAAGAAGGGTCAGGCCTTCTTCGATGTCGGAGGTGGAGGACATGATCGATATACCGGTTGTCGATAACAAAATGCCGGGCTCTCGCCCGGCATGATTAGTAGTTCGCGTTTGCGAGAAAGTCGGGCTTACTTCCCGCGCAGCAGCGACATGAACCGAACGAGTTCGTTCGGATCGTCGCGGAAGGTGCCGGAGAAATGCGTGGTCATGGTCAGCGAACCGGGCTTGGCGACGCCGCGCATGGTCATGCAGGTATGCTCGGCCTCCAGCATCACGGCGACGCCCCTGGGCTTCATCACTTCCTCGAGCGCGGTGGCGATCTGCGCCGTCATGTTCTCCTGGGTCTGCAGGCGCTTGGCATAGGTATCGACCAGCCGCGCCAGCTTCGACAGCCCGACCACGCGATCGGTCGGCTTGTACGCGATGTGCGCCAGGCCGAAGAACGGCATCATGTGATGCTCGCAGTGCGAGTTGAACGGGATGTCCTTGACCAGCACGAAGTCGTTGTAGCCGGACGTCTCGGAGAAGGTGCGGTCGAGCGAGTCCGCCGGCACCTCGCGGTAGCCGGCAAAAAGCTCATCATAGGCATCGACGACGCGCTTGGGCGTATCGAGCACGCCTTCGCGGGTGGCATCGTCGCCGGCATAGGCGATAAGCGTGCGCACGGCGGCTTCCGCCTCGTCACGCGAGGGCCGCGGCGCGCTGGCCGCAGGCGCGGTCCTGACATGGTCGGACAAACCCTGCTGCCAGGGCTTGATAATGGTATTCTTGGCGTCCATGGACGGTCTCCGTTCGACCGGGGCTCGCCTTCAAGGGACGGCACCGGGAGTGTCACCGGGGTGGCCGCGCGATCCCGCCCACTCGGGCGGTCGGACGCCGCAATCCCATAGCTGCCCGGCTTTCCTCTTGATCTTCAACAGGGTACCCGGGCTCCAGCGGCCGAGAACCCCTTCTCGAACCGGCTGAACGATCCCTATATATTGCTTTGTACGACCGAGGCAATGTGCCGGATCACCGGCGGCTTCGGGGGCGGCCGGGACAAAATACATGCTGAATGACGTCTATAACGAGAAAATCCTTGATCTGGCTGGCAACATTCCCCGCCTCGGCCGGCTCGAACAGCCTGACGCCACTGCCACCGCCCATTCGAAGCTGTGCGGCTCGACGGTAACCATCGACCTCAAAATGAACGGCAGCGCGGTCACGGACTTCGCCCATGACGTGAAGGCCTGCGCGCTCGGCCAGGCCTCCTCCTCCATCATGGCGCGCCATATCATCGGGTCGACGCCGGACGAACTGCGCGCGCTGCGCGAGACCGTACGCAGGATGTTGAAAGAGAACGGCGCGCCACCGAAAGACGGAAAGTGGGCTGACATCGCCTATCTCGAGCCGGTACGCGATTTCAAGGCGCGCCACGCTTCGACCATGCTGACCTTCGATGCGGTGGTGAAGGCCGTGGACGAGATCGAGGCCAAGCGTAAGCAAGCGGCCGAGTAAACCAATCGCGCCTACTTCGCCGACGCCATGCCGCCGGTCTTCTGCACCAGCGAGGCGTCCGCGCGGTCGCCAGTCGGCTTGACGCAGGCGGAGGCAAGCCGCGGGAAGTTCTGCGGCGCTCCGGTATTGCCGATGCGGATCACGGTGACCATGCCGTCGCTGGTCGTCTCGACGACCACCGAGCGGCGCCCTTCGGCAAAGCCGCGCACCAGATCGTCCGGCACGCCGCCGATCGCCAGACTGCGCAGTTCGCTCAGTTCATCCTTGCGCTCGCTCGACACCACCTTCAGCGCGGCGGCGGCACGGCCGACACGCACGCGCACATTATCGAGCCGCTGCGGCACCGCGACGGCGGTGCTGCCTGTGCGGCGTTCGACATAACTCAAGTCAAACTTGCCGTCCGCGCCACAAGACAGCATCAGATCGAAGCTACCGATGCGATCACCCTCCACGGTCAGCGGATGACGACGCGCGAGCACCGCCCCACTATCGCGGTCGAGCAAGGCCCAGCCGCGCTCGCTGATTGGCGTCGCCGCGACACCTTCCGTAATGGCGGGACGATGCGGGCGCGCTACGGGCGGCGCGGCGGCAACCGGCGCCGGCGCGACGTCTTCAGTCGCCAACCGCATGGCGACAATCTCCTGTCGCGTCATGACATGCAGCGGCTCCCACGGCGGGATACGCAGCGCCAGATCGAGCAAGTCGATCGACGCGCCCATCTCCTCCGTGAAGCGCGCGAGCGAGCCGATGTCGCGCTGCACGAGCACGAGGTCCTCGGCCGTATAGGTCGCCGCGGTCGGATCGTCACGGCGATCGCCGAGCCAGATTTGATGCACCATGACGCGCGCCTCGGCCGGCACCGTGCGCTTCACGCCGCCGAGCACCACGAAGGCGCACATGGATTCGCAATCGGCGATCGGCGAGATTTTCGCGCGCTTGATGTCGCCGGCGCCAAGATCGGTTGCTGCCGACAGATCGACGACGCGGCCGACCGCGGTCGACAGCCGCGCCTTGCGGATCTCGCGACCGAGCGCGATCGCGCCGAGCACGGAACCGCCGTCGGAGTCGAGCACCACCGTGGCATCGCGCAGGCTGTCGCCGCGCGACGCGTTGGCCTTCATGAACTTGATGAAATCGCGCGGACTGTCAGCGGTAATGGCGCCCTCTGCGCCGATCAAGGTTCGGCACGTGTCGCCGCAGGCCGCCGCCGGACCTTCCTGCCGCAGTTCGAAGCGCATCGGCAGTGCGCGATTATCGCCACGCGCCGGAACAACGAGGGCCGAACTGACCAGAGCCGGCGCAATTAGCAATGCGCCGATCATTTTATAAATCGTGGCCAGGGACCGCCGCATATCGCTCTCCGCAGCCGGCCGGAATAATCCGTCGGCAACTGGAACCGGAACGTCTCCGCCGCATTGTGGAAGCGGAGAATTCCTAATCTCCCTCGGGCCTCTGCTCGCACCGCAACAAAAGCGTTTGTGCGCACTCTTGTGTTTGCTTGAGCACTCCCCGATTTGTAAAATTTATGACGACGGCCGGATTCTCGCTAGTGCAAAAAGGTCGCTATCCCTTCCCTATCGTGCTTGAAAGCTGAGCAGTTCCATTACCTTGGAACTTTGCTATGGAACTCGCATGCGGCTCCTCCGAAGCAAAGCCGCCCCGAGCAGCCGTCCATGACTGAACCGGAACATACGTTTTCGATCATCCGATTGCCGCGGCTTTTTGGTCGCGGACTGGTCGCCATTTACCGCTACGCGCTGTCGCCGCTCCTCGGCCCGCGCTGCCGGCATCTGCCGAGTTGCTCGGAATATGCAGACGAAGCCATCAGCCACTTCGGACTCTGGGCCGGCGGCTGGATGGCGATGGCGCGCATCCTGCGATGTCACCCGTGGGGTACGCACGGCCTCGATTTCGTGCCGAAGACTTTGCCGACGAATGCCCGTTGGTGGCTGCCCTGGCGGTATGGCCGCTGGCGCGGCACGCAAGTCGAACCGTAAGCCAAAGCTTCGCAGGAACCGGGTGGCTCCCGACCGCAACACCGGGCACGGCCAGCCCGAGACTGGCACCAGCGACATGACACCAGCGAAAGATTGCAAATGGCGAACCAACCGATCCCGATGCACCGGCACGACTGGCTGCTGCTTTTTCTTCTGTCGGTGTTGTGGGGCGGTTCGTTCTTCTTCAACGGCGTGGCCTTACGCGAATTGCCGCCGCTGACCATTGCCCTCGCCCGCGTTGCGCTCGGCGCGCTGTGCCTGCTGATCGTGCTCAAACCGCTTGGCGGCGCGCTGCCGAGACGCGGCGTCGACTGGTTACCCTTCGCGATCATGGGGCTGGTCAACAACGTCATCCCGTTCTCGCTGTTTCTGACGGCGCAGACCATGATTTCCAGCGGGCTGGCCTCAGTGATCAATGCCACCACCCCGCTGTTCGCGGTGCTGGTGATGGCGGCGAGCGGCGAAGAGCGCCTGACCGGCCGGCGTATCGCCGGCGTGCTGATCGGCATCGGCGGCGTGGCGCTGCTCCGCGGCCCGGGTTTGACCGCCGAGAACCAGACGCTCGGCATTCTGCTCTGCCTCGGGGCCGCGTTGAGCTACGGCTTTGCCGGCTACTGGGGCCGCCGGGCGCTGGGTGGCGTGCCGCCGCTCACCTCCGCGACCGCACAGCTCATCTGCTCGACTCCGGTCATGGCCATCATCGCCGCATCGGTCGAGCGGCCCTGGATGCTGCCGATGCCGGGCGTCGCCACTTGGCTGGCGCTGGCCGGCCTCGCCACGCTATCGACGGCGCTCGCCTATATCCTGTTCTTCCGCATTCTCAATCGGTCCGGCGCGGTCAATGTCGTGCTCGTGACGCTGCTGATACCGGTCACCGCGATCCTGCTCGGCGTCTGGATTCTGAACGAGCCGCTCTCGGTGAACGAGGTGGCGGGAGCCCTCATCATCGCCGCCTCGCTGATCGTGATCGACGGGCGGGCGCTGGCGTGGGTCAAAAGCCGGATGGCGGGCGTTTAACGGAAGGCGAGCTCTATCTGCGCTCGCCCGATCACTCCATACCGACCGCTGTCCGACCACCGGTTTGCGCGTTGATTTTGCGAACGATGACGTTGGCGAAATGACGGGTGATCGCCGGATTGGACGATACGCCATGCAGCGCGGTATTGTTGACGGAAACGTGGTAATTCCCGAGACAGAACCGTATTCCGTTTTGCTCAGGATTTTGTCCGACCGAGCTCAACGCCCTATCCGAAATTCGCTTGTGGAGCGCGGGCCAGTCCTTGAGCAAGGATTGCAGTGACAAGACGCATGTCTTTTCACCGCCGTGCTTCGTCCAATCCGTAATAGTTATATCAACTCTTTGAAACGGCAGATCGCATTTGCCGTTGCGTTCCGGCCGGCACCAGGCACCGCCGCCGCCCTTGTAGGGTCTGAAGACATAGCCCTGAACGGTGCTCAGCTCGATGGTCTGCATCCACGCCGGCGTGTAGCTTTGCGGCAGCGGTTCGGGTCCCTTGTACTGTGCGCCGGCGCTTTTTGCCCACCACCAGCCGCCGGGAAGATCCGCGCCGGGATCGGGAAACAGCCCGGCACCAATCCCCGTCGGCGCCTTGAGTTGGTCGGTGATGTCTTTGACGCTCGCCCAAATGGCGGCGACGATCGCCTGCTTCTCCGGCTTGACCTTCTCCTGCTGGTAGGTCGCTTCCAGCCGCGCCATCCAGAACCGGTCGACCTGACGCTCGGCTCGGCGGCGCATCGGCTCGCCGATCAGATCCTTGTCCCAGCCTTTGTATCCGCTGATGTAGTCCTCAACCATTTTCGGCTTCACAACGAAATAGCCGCCGCCCAGGCTTTGGCTAACCGCATAGGAGAACGAGTTGATGATGTCCTGGTTCTGCGCACGATTCGCACGATAGGCGCCGTAGAGACCTGCATCGAGCTTAGGAACGAGCATCAGGTCGCGCACGGCTTCGAGCATCGATTTGTATAGGCGCACCGCCTTGATGGCGGTCATCAGCGGCGGCGGCAGCAAGGCTTCGGCGGCGGAGTCGGCCGCTTGATTGAGCACGGTGGTAGCGATCTCGGCATCGCGCGCATCTAGGAACTGTTGCGCGATCTGCAACGCAGTCACCGCGTCGGTCAGGCGGCCGAGCGCCGCCGCATTGTCTTTGAGGGCGAGGCTGGCTGCGTCGTTGGTCATGCCAGCGTACTGGGCGACGGTATCGATGACTTCGCCGGGCGCTGGGCGCTGCTGCGCCAAGCCAGGCGCGAAGCCAGGCGCGAAGCCAGGCACCGTTAGAGCCAATAATCCGGCCAGTATCAGCGTGCGGAGGCTCGTTCCCATTTGCTATAATTGTACTGTTGGGCTCCGACCGGCGTTGCGCTGGATCAAACCGCCTCCCCGGTTGCATCCCGCGATTCGCCTGCTATATCGCTTCTGAGTTCCACCGCTTACCCGCGCTCGTTCGCGGGAGTGAGCAACAGGAGAAGTCCTCATGGTCGCCCTGACCTTTCCCGACGGCGCGCGCCGCGACTACCCCGACAACATCACCGGCCTCGACATCGCCAAGGGCATTTCGCCCTCGCTGGCCAAGCGCACCGTTGCGATGGCGCTCGATGGCGCCCTCGCCGACCTTTCCGACCCGATCGAAAAAGACGCCCGCATCGAGTTCGTGTCGCGCGACGATCCCCGCGCGCTCGAGCTGATCCGCCACGACGCCGCCCATGTGCTGGCCGAGGCGGTGCAGGAATTGTGGCCCGGCACGCAGGTGACCATCGGCCCCGTCATCGAGAACGGCTTCTATTACGACTTCGCGCGCAACGAACCGTTCACGCCCGACGATCTGCCCGTCATCGAAAAGAAGATGAAGGAGATCATCGCCCGCGATAAGCCCTTCACCAAGGAAATCTGGTCGCGCGACGAGGCCAAGAAGGTCTTCCGCGACAAGGGCGAGCACTTCAAGGTCGAACTGGTCGACGCCATTCCCGAAGACCAGTCGATCAAGATTTACAAACAGGGCGACTGGTTCGATCTGTGCCGCGGCCCGCACATGACGAGCGTCGGCAAGGTCGGCAATGCCTTCAAGCTGATGCGGGTGGCCGGCGCCTATTGGCGCGGCGATTCCAACAACCCGATGCTGTCGCGTATCTACGGCACCGCCTTCGCCAAACAGGAAGACCTCGACGCCTACCTCAAGCAGATGGAGGAAGCCGAGAAGCGCGACCACCGCAAGCTCGGGCGCGAGATGGACCTGTTCCACTTCCAGGAGGAAGGCCCCGGCACGGTGTTCTGGCACGCCAATGGCTGGACCATCTTCCAGGAAATCATCGCCTATATGCGCCGCCGCCTCAAAGGCGATTACCAGGAAGTCAACGCGCCGCAGATGCTCGACAAGTCGCTGTGGGAGACCTCCGGTCACTGGCAGTGGTATCGCGAGAGCATGTTCGCGGCGCAATCGGCCGGCGACGAGGCCGAAGACAAGCGCTGGTTCGCCATCAAGCCCATGAACTGCCCCGGCCATGTGCAGATCTACAAGCACGGCCTCAAGAGCTACCGCGAACTGCCGATCCGCCTCGCCGAATTCGGCATCGTGCACCGTTACGAAGCGTCGGGCGCGATGCACGGCCTGCTACGCGTGCGCGCCTTCACGCAGGACGACGCGCATATCTTCTGCACCGAGGATCAGCTCGCCGAGGAATGCCTGAAGATCAACGACCTGATCCTGTCGACTTACGCCGATTTCGGCTTTGAGGGCGATCTGGTCGTCAAGCTGTCGACGCGTCCCGAAAAGCGCGTCGGCACCGATGCGGCCTGGGACCATGCCGAAGGTGTGATGCAGAACGTGCTGCAACGCATCGCCAAGGACAACAACCGCATCAAGACCGCGGTCAATCCCGGCGAAGGCGCGTTCTACGGGCCGAAGTTCGAATATGTGCTGCGCGATGCCATCGGGCGCGACTGGCAGTGCGGCACCACGCAGGTTGACTTCAATTTGCCGGAGCGCTTCGAGGCCTTCTACATCGCGCCGGACGGCTCCAAGCAGACGCCGGTGATGGTGCATCGCGCCATCTGCGGCTCACTGGAGCGTTTCCTTGGCGTCGTGCTCGAGCACTATGCCGGCCACCTGCCCTTGTGGCTGGCGCCGAAGCAGGCCGTGGTCTGCACAATCACTCAGGATGCCGACGCCTATGCCGCCGACGTGATGGCCGCGGCGCGCAAGGCCGGTCTTCGTGTCGATGCCGATCTGCGCAACGAGAAGATCAACTACAAGGTCCGCGAGCACTCGCTCGCCAAGGTTCCGGTGCTGCTCGTCGTGGGCAAGAAGGAAGCCGAGACCCGGCAGGTCTCGATCCGCCGCCTCGGCTCGGACAAGCAACAGGTCACGAGCCTCGACGATGCGCTGAAGCTGCTGACTGAGGAGGCGTTGCCGCCGGACGTAAAGCGGGCACGAAACGCCTAGCCGGCCCAGCGCACTGCGACGCCGCGTCAGCGGCGTTGCAGTGAAACGATGTAGGCGGCAAGATCGCTGGCCTCGCCGATCGGCACAAATCGATTGCCCATCGGGGTGTGACCGAAGGCCAGGTAGACTGCGAGCTGGCTGGCATTCAGACTCGTGCTCCGCGAGAGTTCGGCAAAAGTCGGTACGGTGGGGTGCCCGGTCAGGCGCGGGCCGGCGCGGATGTTATGACAACGAGTGCACGTTTGTTGCGCCAGGGCACCACCGCGCACCGGGTCGTTGGCCTGCGCCGAGTCGAACAGGGCCAGGACCATCGCCGCGATCAGAATTGCTGATTTGATCATTGTCTGCCTCCCGATCCGGATCGAATGCAGAAAACTCACACTGCATTCTCAGCGAGGAGGCCGGCTCAATGGTTGTAAATTGATACTGATCTGAGCCGCTGCGGACAGACCGACAATGAACCCTCAGATACCTGCGCTCATTTCTGGGCGGCGATATAGGCCGCCAGATCGGCCGCCTCGCTGCGCGACAATGTCATGCTCGGCATCACCGGGTGCGGCACCATCAGGAACAACGCGAGTTGCGCCGCGTCGAAATTCGGCTTTCGGGCGATGGCCGAAAATGGCGGGGCCTGGGTGTTGCCGCTTTGCTGATCCGCCGCGACGATATGGCATGCCGCGCACCAGCGTCTGGCCAGCACCTCGCCAATGGCGGCGTCGGCCGCGACCGCGAGATCGATGATGGCAAGAACAGCGAATAGAGGGAGGAATGCCAAAAGCAGTCGGGTCATCGCGGGAGGGCCTTTGCAAAATAGAGAAACAACTTACCCGTAAACGCAACGTCCGGCCATGACCTGAATCAAGGTTCGAGGTGCCTATCCCGCGCCGCCAACCCGCCGGACTGCCGGCCGAACTTCAGCCTCAGCCGCCATCGGCCCCTCGAGCAGGCCGAGAAACCGCTCCGCCCAATGCGTCAGGTCGTTCTTGACCAGCACCGCGAAATTCGCCTCGTGCCGCATGCGCCGCTCCTCGAGCGGCATGCCCAGCGCACGGTTGATGGCGATGGCAACGCCTTCCGAATCATAAGGATTGACCAGCAGCGCCGCGCCGCATTCGCGCGCCGCACCGGCAAAGCGCGACAGCACAAGAACGCCCGGATCTTCCGGATTCTGCGCCGCGATGTATTCCTTGGCCACCAGATTCATGCCGTCGCGCAACGGCGTCACCAAGCCGACGCGAGCAAAGCGATAAAGCCCCGCCAGCGCCGTGCGGCTGTGCGCCTTGTTGACGTAACGTAGCGGCGTCCACGAAGCCTCGCCGAAGGTGCCGTTGATGCGACCGACCAATTCACCGACCTGACGGGCGATATCGGCATATTCACGAATGTCGGAACGGCTGCGCGGCGTGATTTGCAGATAGGTCACCAGCCCGCGCCAGTCGGAGAACTCGGTGAGGAACCGCTCGAAGGCATTGAAGCGCTCCGGAATGCCCTTGCTGTAATCCAGACGGTCGACGCCGATGATCAGCGCGCGGTCGGCCATGCTGGTCATCACATGGCGAACGAACTGGCTGTTCACGGCGCGCCGTGCCAGACGCGCAAAGGCTTCCGTTTCGACGCCAACCGGAAAAATGCCGGTTTGCACAATGCGATCCTCATAGTGGAAGGCGTCGTCACCGGCGCGCTTGAGGCCGACTTCGATGGCGAGATAGCGCGAAAAATTGTTGGCGTCGTTCTCGGTCTGGAAGCCGACGAGATCGTAGTGGCACAGCGCCGGGATCAGCCTCTCGTGGTTTGGCAATCCGGTGAGGATTTCCGGCGGCGGACAGGGGATGTGCAGAAAAAAGCCGATGCGGTTCTTGTGGCCGCGCTCGCGCAGCATCTGCGCCAGCGGCATCAGGTGATAATCGTGCACCCAGATGACATCGTCGGGCCGCAGCACCCGTTCGAGATTCTCGACGAAGTACTGGTTGACGCGGAAATAGCCGCCGAGATCGCGGCGCGTGAATTCGGCAAGATCGAGCCGATAGTGCAGGATCGGCCACAGCACCCGGTTGGCGAAACCGTTGTAGAACTCCTCATAGTCGTCCTTGAGCAGGTCGATCGTAATGTACGAGACCTTGTCATGCTCGACGGTCTTGGCCGCGCCGGTCCGGTCCTCGGCCACCTTGCCGCTCCAGCCAAACCAGATGCCGCCGCGCTTTTTCAAAGCAGGCCGGATTGACACTTCAAGTCCGCCCGCCCGGGCGCTGCCGTCGGGAATACCCACACGATTGGAAACGACCACAAGTCGTGACAATGCTCTTACTCTCCCCTGCTCAGCAACGCCCCCGCCCGCTCAGAAAAACAAATGCGAAATGTATGTCGCAGGAGACGCCAAATGATTGAGTGATAACGCTTTCCCCCTGCGAAAGTTCAATGTGTCGCCACAATTTCGCTCAGCGCGCGGCGAACCTCTGATGGGCTCGAAAACACACCACTGAGGCCCTCGAAACTGCGTCCGACCGAAAAACTCAGGCCTCCCAAGGCCGGCATCGCCGCAAACGCCGCCTCATCCGTCACGTCGTCACCGATAAAAACAGGCATACGGCCCGCAAAAGGATTATGGCGCATCAACCGCCGAATGCCGGCCCCCTTGTCGATGCCCGGACGCTTTACCTCGATCATCATCTTGCCGGGCAGCACCTCGGTCTCTTCTCCGGGAAAGGCGGCGCGGCTCTCGGCAACATGGGCATGAAGCCGTGCCTCGTGCTCCGGCGCCCGCCGATAATGCAGCGCCACCGAATAGCCCTTGTCTTCGTACTCGACGCCGGTTGCCGGATCGACGGCGGCGATCAGACGTTCGCGCAATGCCTTCGGCAGGTCGGAAACATGCGCCGCAGCCTCGCCTTCGCGCAGACGCATCTCCGCGCCATGACCGCCGACCGCGGGCAGCGCCAGTGGTGCGAACAGTTTGTCGAGGTCGCCGATTGGGCGCCCGCTCACCAGCGCCACGGCGCCATCGGTCAGGTCGAATAGCCGGTCGAGAGAACGCTTCAGTGTATCGGGAACATCGACATCGAAGGGCGCGGGACCGATATCGATCAAGGTGCCGTCGACATCGAACAGCAACGCCACCTGACGCGGATCGAGGGCGGCAAAGGACCGAAGGGCCGCCACGTTGGCCTCCTCGCCCTCCAGTGTCGCGTGAGATGTCTCGCTCACCGCCGTCCCCTTTTTCAGCTTTGGGCGCAAGGCCTATCGCGCCAGCACCTCGACATCGCCGTCCACGCCGGGAACGACAGTGAATTCACGCTCGAAGACCGTGCCGTCATTGCGCGCGATCGCGCGATACTCGCCTTCGGCCAGCACCACGCGCGGAAACGCGCCGATCGATTCCTTGATGACGTCGCCGCCGGGGGTCAGCACCGACCACGCCGTATTTGCCAACGCTTCGCCGCCTTTTTCGTTCACCAGCTTCAGCGTAATGATCGCGGCGCGGTGATTGACGATAACGTCCGTGAGCTTGCCCGCCTGCACGCGGATATCGGAGCGCACCACTGAATTGGCGTCGCCGTAATTGGACACGATGTAATAGGTGCCTTCCGGCACCACGACCACGGCGCCGCTGGCGACATGCTCGGCGATGGGCCGGCGGTCGCCAGGCTCGAATTGGCTGCCTTTGAACACGTCGAATGAAATCTGCGCTGACGGAATGCGCGCATCGCCCACCCGGCCTTCGATGCGCAGCCCGCCGGCCGGCAATTCGAATTCTTCCTTCACGGTGGCGCCGCGCAAGGTCACCGGCTTGACGGCATTGGCGAGCCCGAAGCCGACATGAATGATGTAATTGCCTGCCGGCAGCACCATGGTCGGCGCCGCCGACTTGTCCTCACGGATCAGGCGATAGTTGCCGCCCTGCTCGGCCTTCGCGGCATAGACTCGCCAGGTCAGGCCGCCGGTGATGGGGCCCGCCTGCGTGCCGAAGCGTGCCGCCAGCGACAGGGCCACCTGCCCGGCCGGCACCATGGGGGCCGTGGTCTGCGGAATCGCGACCGGTGCCTGCGGCGGCGCGCCGAGCACGCCCCCACCAAATCCCTCGCCGCGCGCCGGCGGTGGCGAAAAGGCGCCTAGCGAAGGTGTTGCCGAGAACAACGAACCGGAGCCGCCCGCCTGCGCCATGGTCATCTGCGCCGCGGCGGGGCCGGCCAGCACCGCCCCAATGGCCGCGAGCACGACCAAAACCCCGCAATGATGCGGGGAAAGCCAGGCTTTCACGTGACGATTGGCCGATGGAGGTGCAGCGGTCATATCGGTCCGCTTTTCGGCCGAAATCGCGGCGATTTCAAGCCATTCTGCAACTCGCCGAGGGATGGCGCCACCGGCCGTAAAATAAGCAATGTCCGACCGTGGATAGTCGCGCCTGCCGTGACCGAATGTCATCCAACTGCAACATCGGTATCCCATGACGACCGCGGGCATTTTCCCATCCCTTCGCCCTTCTGTTCGCGGGTTCAACCACCCGCGCAGTCCGTCTTGGAGAATCGCTATGAAAAAACTCATCGGCGCGGTCGCGCTGTCGCTGTTTGCGCTTGTCGCGCACAAGCCGGCCCAGGCCGCCGACGTCATCTGCTACAATTGCCCGCCGCAATGGGCCGACTGGGCTTCCATGCTCAAGGCGATCAAGACCGATCTCGGCTACGATATCCCGTTCGACAACAAGAATTCAGGCCAGACGCTGTCGCAGCTCCTGGCCGAGAAGAACAACCCGGTCGCCGACATCGCCTACTATGGCGTGAATTTCGGCATGAAGGCCAAGGCGCAGGGCGTGGTCGAGCCCTATAAGCCGAAAGGCTGGGGAGAAGTCCCCGCCGGCATCAAGGATGCCGACGGCGAATGGACTGCGATCCATTCCGGCACGCTTGGCCTGTTCGTCAACAAGGATGCGCTCGGCGGCAAGCCGGTGCCGGCCTGCTGGAAGGATCTCGCCAAGCCGGAATACAAGGGCATGGTCGGCTACCTCGACCCGACCTCAGCGGCAGTCGGCTATGTCGGCGTCGTCGCCGTCAATTCGAGCCTCGGCGGCTCGGACAAGGACTTCACGCCGGCCATCAACTTCTTCAAGGCGCTCGCCAAGAACGATGCCATCGTGCCGAAGCAGACATCTTACGCGCGCGTGGTGTCGGGCGAAATCCCGATCCTGTTCGACTATGATTTCAACGCCTATCGCGCCAAGTACACCGAGAAGGGCAACTTCGAGTTCGTCATCCCTTGCGAAGGCACCGTCGTGTTTCCCTATGTCGTCAGCCTCGTGAAGAACGCGCCGAACAAGGAGAAGGCCAAGAAGGTGTTCGACTATCTCCTGTCGGATAAAGGCCAGGCGATCTGGACCCGCGCCTATCTGCGTCCAGCGCGGCAGATCGAACTGCCGGCTGAGGTGAAGGCCAAGTTCCTGCCCGATGCCGACTACGCCCGCGCCAAGAGCGTCGACTGGGCGCAGATGGAAGCGGTGCAGAAGGGCTTCACCGACCGCTATCTCGCGGAAGTCAAGTAACGCTGCCCGGTGCTCCGGTCCGCCAATGGGCCGGGGCACCACTCTCTCATCATGCGGCTCGATACATTCATCCGCTTGTGCATTCTGCCACTGGCGGTCGTCACCATCGCGTTCTTCTTATTGCCGATGCTGCGCCTGATGATTGTCGGCGCCAGCGGCGATATGGGCCTGCGCGCCTATGCCGCGATCCTGACCGAGCCGCGCTATCGCGCCACGCTGATCAACACGGTGGCACTGTCCGTCGCGACAACCTTCGCCTCACTCATCATCGCCACGATCGCCGGGCTGTTCCTGCAGCGCCATCGATTCCCCGGGCGCTCGCTGCTGATCGCGATGCTGACCTTTCCCCTCGCCTTTCCCGGAGTCGTCGTCGGCTTCATGATCATTCTGCTGGCCGGCCGCCAGGGCCTGATCGGACAGATGACACTGCCGTTGATCGGCGAGAAGCTGGTGTTCGCCTATTCGATCTACGGCCTGTTCCTCGGCTATCTCTATTTCTCGATCCCGCGCGTGATCCTCACGGTGATGGCGGCGATCGACAAACTCGATCCGTCGCTGGAAGAAGCCGCACGCACGCTCGGCGCGTCGCCCTTCGCTGTGCACCGCGATGTCATCCTGCCGGCGCTCAAGCCCGCTTTCTTCGCTTCGGGCGCGATAGCCTTCGCCACCGCCATGGGCGCCTTCGGCACCGCGTTCACACTCGCGACGAATATCGACGTGCTGCCGATGCTGATCTACACCGAGTTCACCTT
The DNA here is from genome assembly GCF_005153485.1 of Pseudolabrys sp. FHR47. Taxonomy (NCBI): domain Bacteria; kingdom Pseudomonadati; phylum Pseudomonadota; class Alphaproteobacteria; order Hyphomicrobiales; family Xanthobacteraceae; genus Pseudolabrys; species Pseudolabrys sp. FHR47. Next base: position 1,864,688 of record NZ_CP039740.1, on the reverse strand, counting down.
GTCCGCGAACATCGCCATGTCGGCGGCGCTGTCCGTCGGCCTTGGCCTTGTGGCCTGGGCGGCGCTGGCGCTGGCGCGGCAAGCGGCCGGCGGCTCCGTCGCGGCGGCGGGTTAAACTTATGCCGAACCGCCTCGCCTTCTCCGCGCAACTCGCTTTCACGCTCCTCGTGGCGGCGTTTCTCATCGTGCCAGCTTTGCTGTCGATGCTGGCCGGCGTCACCGTGAACTATTTTCAGGGCATCCGATCGGGCCTGACGCTGCAATGGGTGGTGCAGGTCTGGACGCTCTATGCCGAGACCATCGCGCGTTCGCTGGTCGTCGCGCTTGCGACACTCGTGGTGACGCTGATTGTCGGCGTTCCAGCAGCCTATGCCCTGCATGTCCGCGGCGGGCGGCTGGCGCGCATCGTCGAGGAGATCATCACCCTGCCGCTCGCCATTCCCGGCCTCGCCATCGCGCTGGCCTTGCTGCTTACCTATGGCGGCTTTTCCGATTTCCGGCGCTCCTGGGGCTTCATCCTCGTCGGCCATGTGGTCTTCACCATGCCCTTCATGGTGCGCTCGGTGATGGCGGTGTTCTCGGCCATCGACGTCAAGACGCTCGATGAAGGCGCGGCCTCGCTCGGCGCTTCGCCGTGGCGGCGCTTCCGCGACGTCATCGTACCCAATGCGAGGCCCGGCATCCTCGCCGGCGCATTGATGGTGGTGACGTTGTCTCTCGGCGAATTCAACCTCACCTGGATGCTGCATACGCCGCTGACCAAGACGCTGCCGGTGGGCCTTGCCGATTCATACGCCTCGATGCGCCTTGAAGTGGCGTCAGCCTATACCCTCGTATTCTTCGTCATGATCATTCCCCTGCTGGTCGCCATCCAGCTCATGGCCGACCGCACCGGAGCCCGCAATGACCGCCCCTGAAAACGAACCGCACGGCGTCACCGTGCGCGTGGAAAACTGCGGCAAGACTTTTGCCAACGGCGCCCGCGCGCTGCTGCCGGTCACGCTCGAGATCAGCCGCGGCGAGACGGTCGTTTTTCTCGGGCCCTCCGGCTGCGGCAAGACGACCATGCTGCGCATGATCGCAGGCCTCGAACAGCCCGACGCCGGCGGCCGCATCCTGTTCGACGGCGCCGACGTCACCCCGGTGCCGATCGAGAAGCGTCAGGTCGGCATGGTGTTCCAGTCCTACGCGCTGTTCCCCAACATGGATGTTGCGGAGAACATCGGCTACGCCCTGAAACTCCGCGGTGTCAGCGCCGCGGAGCGCGCTCGGCGGGTCGCCGAACTCGTGGCACTGACCGGCATCGAAGGTCTCGAACATCGCCGCGTCGACCAGCTCTCCGGCGGCCAGCGCCAGCGCGTCGCGCTTGCCCGGGCCGTGGCGGCTCGACCCAAGGTTCTGTTGCTCGACGAACCGCTCACGGCGCTCGATGCAGCGCTGCGCATCCGCCTGCGCGACGAACTCGATCAGTTGCTGCGCCGGCTCGGAATCACCACGATCTACGTGACGCACGACCAGGCCGAGGCCATGGAGCTTGGCGACCGCATCGTGGTCATGCGCAAGGGCGACATCGCCCAGATCGGCTCGCCGCGCGACATCTACTTCGCGCCGGAGAGCCGCTTCGTCGCCGAATTCGTCGGCGCCGCGAACATCATCGAAGCAGAATGCCGCGACGGCGCGCTGCACCTGCCGGGCGGAAAGCTCGCGGTCGACAAGGCGGCCGGAAACGGCAAGGTCATCGCCATGATCCGTCCCGAGTCCTTTGCGATCGCCGATCCAGCCACCGCCACGCTCTCGGGCGAAGTCGATACTGTGAGCTTCGTCGGCGACCGCCTGCGCCTGACCGTGCGCGGCGCCGCGGACAAGCCGTTGGCGGTCGACGCGCCCAATACGCTGGCCTTGCGGCCGGGCGATCGCGTCGGCCTCGCTATTGATCCTGCCGCCATCCGCCTGCTGCCGCCGAACGAGGCTCCATGACCGCTCCCATCCTGATCGCGCAGATTTCCGATTTGCACATCAAGCAGCCCGGCGCGCTCGCTTATGGCATCGTTGATACCGCTGCCGCGCTGAGCCGCTGCGTTGACGCGCTCAACCGGCTTGCGCCGCGCCCGGCACTCGTCGTCATCTCCGGCGACCTGTGCGACACACCGACGGCCGAGGAATACGAGCATCTGCTGCGTCTGCTGGCGCCGCTCGAGCTTCCTTATCTGGCCGTGCCCGGCAATCACGACGGCCGCGAGCTGATGCGCGCCGCCATCCCCGCACTGCCCTACGCCCGGCCGCAGGGTGCGCTCAACATGAGGCAGGCGGTCGGCGCGCTCGACATCATCGCTCTCGATTCAAGCGTGCCGGGCCGCTCTCATGGCGAGCTCGATGCCGACACACTCGCGTTCCTCGACGAAAGCCTCGCCGCATCGCCGGATCGTCCGGCCCTGGTGTTTCTGCACCATCCGCCTTTCGTCACCGGGATCGGACATATGGATGTGCAGAACCTGCGCAACGCCGACGCGCTGAGTTTCATCCTGTCGCGGCATCCGCGCGCGCGGCTCGTCGCCGCGGGACACGTCCACCGCGCGACCCTCACGACCTTCGGCGGTATTGCAGCGACGATCTGCCCGGCGCCCAATCACGCCGTTGCGCTCGATCTCGATGCGCGGCTGCCGCCGTCCTTCAAGGTCGAGCCGCCGGCCTTTCACCTGCACGCCTGGTTTGCCGGCGGTCCTTTCGGCCACCTCGTCACCCACACAGTGCCGATCGGCGATGTCGAAGGCCCGCATCCGTTCTTCGATGCCAACGGCCGCTTGCTGTAGCAGCGCGTCCGACACTGTTATCGCGCAATCTCCCGGGGCTGGAGCGCCCCCGGGAGATCACGGCGACCGCTTCGGTCAGAACTCTTTCCAGTCCTGCCCGACCGCCGTTGCCAGCGATGTCTGCATCTCGCGGGCCGGACCGGCAGCCGGCTTGGCGGCTTGTTTCGCCGCAGGCCTAGCCGGCGCCAGCCGAGCCGCCGATTTGGCCGGCGCTGCGCTCATGGTCGTCGCCGGCGTGTAGCTGCCGTTGTCGCCGACCGCGATCTGGAACACGGAGACCTGATCGTCCATCGCCTTGGCCTGATGCTCCAGCGTCTTGGCGGTGGCGGCATTCTCCTCGACCAGCGCCGAGTTCTGCTGCGTCACTTCATCCATCTGGGTCAGCGCCTTGTTGATCTGGTCGATGCCGGTGGCCTGCTCGGCCGAGGCATTGGCGATTTCGGACACGACCACGGCCACCTTCTTGATCGACTCGACGATCTCGGTGAGCGACTGGCCAGCTTTGTTGACCAGTTCAACACCGTCCTTCACCTGGCCGTTCGAATTGGTGATCAGGTCCTTGATGTCCTTCGCCGCCTGCGACGAGCGCTGGGCGAGGCTGCGCACTTCGGAGGCCACCACGGCGAAGCCGCGGCCGGCTTCACCCGCACGGGCCGCTTCGACCGCGGCGTTAAGCGCGAGCAGGTTCGTCTGGCGTGCGATCTCGTCGATGACACCGATGATGTCCGAAATCTTGCGCGAGGAATCCTCGATCTTGGCCATCGCATCAACCGCCTTGGCGACGACCTGACCGCCGCGATCGGCGACTTCACGCGTCGTCGCCGCATCCTGATTGGCCAGTTGGGCGTTCTCGGCATTCCGGCGTACGGTCGCAGCAAGCTCCTCCATCGCCGCCGAAGTCTCTTCCAGGCTCGCGGCCTGCTCCTCGGTGCGCTGCGACAGGTCGGTGGTCGAGGTCGCGATTTCGGCCGAGGCGTTGGTCACCTCGCGGCCGGACGCTTTGATCTCGGCGATGGTGTGGCTCATTTTCTGAGCCATACTTTGCACCGCATCGGCGATCTGGCCGACCTCGTCCTTGCGGCCCACACCGGGCACCACGACCGTGAAGTTGCCGGCGGACACCGTGGCTAGCGGCTCGACCAGTGCGCGCAGCGGACGAGCGATCGTCACGACGCCGATAACAGCAGTCATAAGTGCGATCACGAGAGTGAGGAGACCCATCGCGGTCGAAACGACGGTGATGAACTCCTCGGTCTGAATGGCATCCTTCTGCGCGGCTATTGCGTCGGCGTGAGCCGATTCAACGGCACCCTCGAGCAGCTTCGTCGCCTCGGCCGCGGCCGGGATCGCGTTCTGCTCGACGAGCTTGTTCACGGCTGCGGTATGTTCCGCAATCTTCGCCTTGTCGGCATCCGAGAGTGGCTGCCCGCTCGCCTTGGCTCGTATTTCAACATCTGCTCGCCGCTGTTTGATAATCTCGGCCGAGGCCTTGGCATAAGCCGAACCATCCGCCTTGACGCGTTCGATGACCTGCTTCCGTTCGGCGTTTTTCGAGATGCTCATGAAGCGATCCGTCGCATTCTTGAACGTGGCATAGGCGCGCTCGAACTCGGCGACATTGGCTTCCAAAACCTTCGCATCATCCGTGAAGCGGACATAGGTCGCGCCGAGACGCATACCCCGCAGCGCCGCACTGGCTTTCTCCGCCTCCAATGCGAGATCGCTGCGGCGGCTGGCGGTCTCGATATCGTCCTTGAGGTGCTGTCCCAGCACAATTTGGGTGACAATCAATGCACCGATAAGCAGCGCGGTAATCGCCGACATGATGGCGAGTTTCGTTCCGATACGGATATTCGACAGCTTGAACATGCGTTCTCCTTCGGGATTGATACATCCCATTTCCATATGCGCCGCCAACATCATCGTTCGCTGCGCAACCAACTCTCACAACTTTGAATCAGCGCTTGCTATGCGGCCACCCTTGCCGCTCCTGCGAGCTCGTCGACCGACAGCAGATGAGGCAGATCGATCAGCGCGATCATGACGTCGTCGTGCGTGACAAGGCCGGCCAGGAAGTCGTTCTGCGGACCGTTGCCGGTGCGAGGCACCTTCTGAATTTCGGACGCTTCGACCGAGACGATGTCGAGGACGCGATCGCCGATCAGGCCGACCTGACGGCCGTCTATCTGCACGATGATGACGATGTGCAGCGGCGTGGTTTCGGTCAGCCCCTGGCCGAAGCGACAGCGCAGATCGACAATCGGAACGATGGCGCCGCGCAAGTTGAGCACGCCGCGAACATATTCAGGCTGCTTCGGCAGATGGGTGATGTCAGCCCAGCCCTTGATCTCACGCACCGCCATGATGTCGACGCCGTACTGGTCGTCGCCGATGGCGAAGCTGATGAACTGGATTTGCGCCGCACCGCCCGCGGCGTCCGGCGTGTCGACACCGGCCCAATCCTTGGGGCGGGCGGCGATGGCGGTTTCCGATGAAAGCTCGACTTGGCTCATAGCCCTGCATCTCTGTCTGTGACCATCGCAGTCCGGACTTTCGGGCTACGGCGACGCCTCATGTCGAGGAGAGTCCCGTTGCACAAAGTTTTCGTATTGCGAAAACCGCGCATGCGGTCTTGATGCAGAGATATCAGTCAGCCGTATTTAATTTGTTTATTAGACACATCGTCGGAGATAAATTTTGATTCAATACGTGAGACACACCGACGCATGCCGGACTTATTTATTTCGGCAGCGAGTTACCATCGGTCCGCACAACACAGCGCCGTATACGGTATCCGAGGAAATATGGAACAAGCACCGTGATACGCCGCAACAATGCGACACGCGCGAGTAGCATCCGAGACTCGCAATAACGCGCCATTTGCTTCCGGTAATTTCGTCGGTGACATCATCACCGCCTTGTCCACGCCGGCGTTTGAAAAGTGAAAGGCCGTTATCGATACGGGCGACCTCGAGTGATTCGCGAGGCTCCAGACCAACCAATGTCGCAGCAGGAAGTGGCCACCCTTCGCGGACCTCTGCTATGCCGCGATGGTATCCTGTTGCGCGGACGCCGAAGGGCTACTATTTGACGTACAGTCCCCTCCGCCGCCCGTTCGTGCGCGGCCCTCGCGTTCCCATGCGCTCCGAAAGCCATCAATGCCCGACGCCTTAGAACTTCTCAAAACCCGCCGCTCCGTGAAGCCGATCGAAATGACCGGCCCCGGCCCCACCGCCGCCGAAATCGAGACGCTGCTGACGGTCGCTGCGCGCGTGCCGGACCACGGCAAGCTGGCGCCATGGCGCTTCATTATCTTCAGCGGCGACGCGCGCGAAGCCGCTGGCGAGAAGATCGCCGAGGTCTTTCGCGCCAGCCGACCTGACGCGACGCCCGAGCAGATCGAATTTGAACGCCGGCGCTTTGCCCGCGCCCCACTCGTCATCGCCGTCGTCAGCCGCGCCGCGCCGCATGTGAAGATCCCGGAATGGGAGCAGCAGCTCTCCGCCGGCGCCGCCTGCATGAACCTGCTGACGGCCGCGCACGCCATGGGCTATGTCGCAAGCTGGCTGACCGAATGGTTCGCCTTCGACCGCGCCGCGATGACCGCGCTCGGCCTCGCCGAGCAGGAGCGCATCGCGGGTTTTGTCTATATCGGCAAGGCGGTAAAGCCGCCGGAGGACCGCGAGCGGCCCAGGCTCGACACCATCGTCACCTATTACAACGGGATACGCGGCTGATGTTCTACGAACCGGAAAAGCGCGACCGCGCCGTCCTGCCGCACGACCCCTTCAAGGCCATCGTGGCGCCGCGTCCCGTCGGCTGGATCACCTCAATGAGCGCCAGGGGCGAGATCAACCTCGCGCCCTACTCTTTCTTCAACGCGGTCGGCAGCCGGCCCAACATGCTGATGTTCTCGAGCGAAGGTCATAAGGACTCCATCGCCTTCATCGAGGAGACCGGCGAGTTCGTCTGCAATCTGGCGACGTGGGATCTGCGTGAGCAAATGAACGAAACCTCCGCGCCGATGGCGCGCGGCCAGAACGAGATGGTGCGCGCCGGTCTTGCACCGGCGCCATCGGTCATCGTCAAGCCGCCGCGCGTGGCGGCGAGCCCCTGTGCGCTGGAGTGCAAAATGACCCAGATCGTTGCGCTGCATGACATCGCCGGCGCGCCGGTCGATTGCCATGTCGTGTTCGGCCAGGTCGTCGGCGTCCATATCGACGACCGCTTCGTGAAGAACGGCATTCTCGACACGGCAGCCATGCGCCCGATCGCGCGGTGCGGTTATGCCGGCGACTACGCCGTTGTCGACAGCCTGTTTTCCATGCTGCGGCCGGAGCGCTGACCCGCATTTTGCGGACAGGCCTTGAACTTATGTGACGTCGCGGCATTGTTCCGGGCCGGTTCTTAACCCTAAGGTAATCCGACCGGCGCAGGCTCAAATTGTCACGGTTTTGTCATTCAATTCCGGTCGCAAGCTCGCGCCCTGCCATCGTTCTGCCGCCGGCATTCACCACATGCGGGTGAACGGCTTGTGCCGCGGTCCGACCCGGCCCGATGATACGGCCGGGATCTGAGGAGTTCAGGCTTGGTGTTTGAAGGATTCTTCGCGCGGACTCATAGCGGCGACGACCGTGCAGCCGACGCGAACGAGACGCCGGCAAAGCCGGACAGGATCAAGCCGACCATCGGCCTTGCGCTCGGCGGCGGCGCCGCTCGCGGCTTTGCTCACATTGGTGTCATCCGCACGCTCGCGGCACACGGCATCGTGCCGGATGTCATTGTCGGCACGTCCATCGGCGCGGTGGTCGGCGGCTGCTACGCGGCCGGCCAGCTCGATGGTTTGGAAGCCTGGGCGCGCAGCCTCACCGTCCGCAGCATCATGAGCTACCTCGACATCAGCCTGTCGGGTTCGGGGCTGATCGGCGGCAATCGCCTGGCGGGGCAGTTGACTGAGGAATTGAAGGACACGCGTATCGAAAACCTGCCGATGCGCTTTGCGGCGATCGCCACCGAATTCAATACCGGTCATGAGATCTGGCTGACACGTGGCCGGCTGTCCGATGCCTTGCGGGCGTCCTATGCCCTGCCGGGCATTTTCCCGCCGGTGAAGATCGGAGGCCGCTGGCTCGTCGATGGCGCACTGGTCAACCCGGTGCCGGTGTCGGCCGCGCGCGCGCTCGGTGCCCGCGTCGTCATCGCCGTCAATCTCAATGCCGACCTGTTCGGACGCGGCACCATCATCGCCGATCACGGCTCGGACGATAGCGACGATCCGCCGCCCGCCCTCGAGGCACATACCGGGCTCCGCGCGCTGTTCGGGCGCGAAGCGTCGCTGCGCCGCAAGCTGTTCGGCCATCACGGACGTCCGGGTATTCCGACGGTGATGGTGGAGGCTTTCAACGTGATGCAGGACCGCATTACCCGCGCGCGGCTGGCCGGCGACCCACCCGACGTCCTCATCAGTCCGCGTCTCGGCCCCATCGGCTGGTTCGATTTCCACCGCAACAAGGATGCGATCGCGGTGGGCGTCGACGCCGCCGAGAAGGCGATGGACACCGTGACCGAGGCCATCGAAAGTCTGTCGCAGCCTTATGAGGCTGGCGCCAGCGGCGGCAAGTAAGAGCGCCTCGACGATCAGGCCGTCTGGATGTAATCGCGCATCGCGGCGGCGTCGCTCTCGATTTCCTGCACGCGCGACTTCACGACGTCGCCGATCGAGATCACACCAATCAACCGCTCGCCCTTCACCACCGGCATGTGACGAAACTTGCCCGCCGTCATCCGTTCCATGAGCTCGGAGATGGAGTCATTCTCGCCGCAAGTGATCACGTTGCGCGTCATCACCTGCCCGACCGGCACGTTAAGCGCCGCAGCGCCGTGCTCGGCGACGGCGCGCACGATATCGCGCTCGGAGAGAATCCCGGACAGGCGCCCGCCAGCGCCGCAGATGACGACCGCACCGATGCGGTGCTTGCTGAGCAGATGTGCCGCGGCCGCAAGATCGGCCGTGGGTTCGATGCTGATAACGTCGCCGCCCTTAGCGGCCAGAATCGTCTTCACGTTCATGGCAGCCTCCTGACTTCCCGAAGGCCTCGCCGAGTTGGTGGTCAGTCGACCTGCTTGACCACGCTCGCCGTCATTTCCGAGTCCCGGGTCCGAGCTAACGATCAGGCCGCCGACGCTGTTCCGTCAAGCGCCGCCGCGACGAAAGTTGCGCTGCGCTGCGATAAGTCGCGCTCGGCAAACGACTTTATCGTCAGCAGAGCACCTATGCGGCTTAATGCATTCGGAATGTCATCACGCAGCAATGTCATCGCGCGGCTCGATTTCCCGCGCCGCCGGATCGAACCACGAAAACAGCAGAAGTCCCGCGAGAAATCCGCCGATATGCGCCTGCCAGGCCACGACCTCGTCGCTGCCGGTGAGCGGCGAGGACCACAGCCCGAACAGGATATTGATACCGAACCACACGCCGACGAACAGCAGGACGCGCGCATCGTTGAACACGCCGGTGAGCGGCAGCGCCGGCACGCGAAAGCCATCATCGTTCGTATTGCGCCATAAACCGAGCGGGCCGCCACGCTGAAAGGCAAAACGCATGGTCGCCGCCATCGCACCGGATATCGACGCCGAAGCGCCGACCATCGGTGCGATCGAGCCGGCGTTGGTGATGAGATGCATCGCCGCGCCGGCCGCCGCGGTCACGGCGAAGAAGGCAAGAAAGCGCAGCGTGCCGAAGCGGCGCGCCAACGGGGTGCCGAATGCCATCAACCACACCGCATTGACCGCGAGATGCATCCAGCTGCCGTGCAGAAAGGCGTATGTGACAAAGCTCCACACGTCGGCGCCGGCACCGCCAGGGAAAACGCCGCCCGGCACCACGCTCGCGTCGTAGCGCGCCGGGATGAAGGCAAAGTCGAGCAGAACCAGGATGTCCTGCTGTTCCGTGAGGAACCATTCGCGCACGCCGTGAATAAGCGCGAGGGCGCCCAACAGGATGACGATAATGGTGGGAAGATTGAACAGCGGTTCGCGTTGTTGCACGAGCAATTTCCAATGCCGCTGCTGGAGTTAAGGCTTTCGGCAGGAGGCCGCAAGCGCGCCCGCGCCGATTTTAACGCTAACGCACCGCACTTTAGCCACATCGCACACCATGGCACGCGGCCTGCTCAATCCCCTGTGAGCGCGGCGAACGGCGCCCGAACTGTCCCGAACGGACACAACGGAGAAGGCTGGACGTCTCGCCACGGCACAGGGTGGCGCGTCATGAAGCACTTATCATCGCAGGCGGTTTACGCTTACTGGAACGAGAAACGCGGCGCGCGGCCGGCCCCGGAGCGCGCCGATATCGACCCCGCCGACATCCGCCGGGCGCTCGGCGACACGGTGATGCTGGCCGCCGATTTTGTCGATCGCTGGCGTTTTCGCCTCGCCGGCACGCGCGTCTGCGCCCTGTTCAACCGCGAGATCAAGGGCGAGGCCCTCACCGCGCTGTGGCGCGAGGAAGACCAGAGCACGATCGAGGCCCTCGCCGTCACCCTAACCCTGGAGCAGACCGGCGCGGTCATGGGCCTCACCGGCGTCGCCGCCGACGGCGCGACGGTCGACCTGGAATTGCTCCTACTTCCACTTGCCCATGCCGGCCATGCCCGGATACGCGCGCTCGGCGTGCTGGCGCCGCTGTCGGCGCCGTATTGGCTAGGCAGCAAGCCTGTCGCCGAATTGCACCTGACCGCGCTGCGCCACATCGGCCCCGAGATCGAAGCCTTCGCCAGCCCGGCACTGGCGCCGGCACAGAGCGCTATCCGCTCGCCGCTTCAAAAGCCCGCGTTGGCCTTGCACGACGGCGGGCGGATGCGACGCGGTTTGGTCGTTTATAGCGGCGGCCGGGACGATTTGCCGAACTCGGATACCAACTAACCAACCATTAACAATACGAACCTAGGGTCGTGTGTAGCGGGAACATTCGCTCCCTGGGCTACGTCCGACCATGGCATTGCCGCTCTCCCAACCGAGAATTCTGCCGCTCGCCGACGAGCGCAGGCGGCACCAGCGCGTCAAGGTGAACCTGCTCGGCCGCTATATGCTGTCCGACCGCAACGAATATCCCTGTCAGGTCGTCAATATGTCGCCGGGCGGCATGGCGCTGGTGGCGCCGGTGCTCGGCCGGCCTGGCGAACGCGTCATCGCCTATGTCGATCACCTCGGCCGCCTTGAGGGCCAGATCGCCCGGCTGCTCGACAATGGCTTTGCCATGACCATCTCGGCGACCGCGCGCAAGCGTGACAAGCTCGCCGCCCAGCTTACCTGGCTCGCCAACCGGCAAATGCTCAATCTGCCGGAAGACCGCCGCCACGGCCGCTTCACGCCGAAGAACCCGCGCGCCCGCCTGATCCTGCCCAACGGCCAGAACATCGCCTGCCGGGTCATCGACCTTTCGGCCTCGGGCGCCGCTGTTGCGGTGCCAAGCGAACTGTTGCCGCCGGTCGGCGCCGCCATCACGCTGGGCAAGACGCCGGGCCGCGTCGTCCGCCACATCGAAGGCGGCTTCGCCGTCGAGTTCAGCCGTCTCCAGCATCCCGATTTCATCGAAGATAACGTCACCGGCGACTGAGTCGGCTTCGACAACTGCAATTCCTCAAACGCCGTGGCCCTCGCCGCGGCGTTTTGCTTTTGGACGCCATCACAGCCGCGGCCGAAAGCGACCGTCGCGGCGGCCCACGGACGGCGTCATTGCGGCATGGTGAGCCGTCCCTATCGGCGACCCCTAAAATTGCGCCTACTTTGAACCGCGTGCACCGTCGGATTTTCGCTCCCGGAGCGCGCGCCGGCTCGCCCCTCTGCCACCGCGCACGGTAAACCGCGCCGCCTCGCGACAGCGATTTCGCCCGATTTTGCGGGGCGCACACGGCTAATGGTTCGAGTTTTAGGTAAATCGTAGTCGACTGCTTTTTACACAAATTAGACTTCAGTTTTCAAAGTATTCGCATCTTATTTGACGCTAATTCCATTTAATACTGATCTTATTACTTCAGCGCGGCGAAAAACATCTTTGCGATTGTTGTCCCGGGACGAATGGGAAGGGACAACATCATGATTACTTCAGGCAAAAGCTGTATTCGGATCGCCAATACTTTGGCGATCGCAGCGGCCGCCGTCACCATCACGCTGGCGGGGCCAGCGCCGGTGATCGCTACGCATCATTGGGCAATGGCGGCAACGCCAACCGCCCGGTCTTCGCGAGCGTCGGCGAAGCGACGCGCGCGCCGATCGGCTGGGTCGACTTCTGTCAGGAATACAGAGGCGAGTGCAACACCAGGGCCTCCGCGCCGCGCGACATCGTGCTGACCGCGAAAGCCTGGGACGACCTCATCAAGGTCAATAACTGGGTCAACGATTCGATCAAACCAGTGACCGATATCGAACACTGGGGCGTCGTCGAACGCTGGAATTTCGGCGAGGACGGCTACGGCGATTGCGAGGACTACGTACTCGTAAAGCGCCGCATGCTGATGCAGGCCGGCTGGCCGCGCGAAGCGCTGCTCATCACCGTGGTCCGCGACAAGAAGGGCGACGGCCACGCCGTGCTTACGGTCAAGACCGATCGCGGCGAGTTCGTGCTCGATAATCAGGAAGCGCAGATCCTGCCGTGGACGCAGACTGGATACAAGTTCGTCAAACGCCAGTCGCAAGCCGACCAGAATACTTGGGTTTCGCTGGGCGAACCCCGCAACGCGCCGGCCACCGTCTCGGCCCGCTAGAGGAGACTTTGGGGAGAGTCTATCTGAACAAACAACTTCGGTGAGGATACGCGTTTCCGGTCACGTCCCCACCCCTCCCCGTCCCCAGACCGGGAACGCGCGCGGCCAGCCTCCCCCAAGGCTGGCCGCAACTTTTTTATAAACAGCGGATCACCCGATCCGCTTCAGCCCCTTCGCATACTGCTTCGAACGCTGAACGTAGTGATCGGCGCCGCCGCGGATCATCGCCAGCATCTTGTCGTCGAGCGTGCGGATCGCTCGCGCCGGCGAGCCGACGATCATGGAATTATCGGGAAAGCTCTTGCCTTCGGTGACCAGCGCGCCGGCGCCGACCAGCGAGTTGGCGCCGATCTTCGCGCCATTGAGCACCACGGCGTTCATGCCGATCAGCGAATTGTCGCCGATGGTGCAGCCATGCAGCATCACCTGATGGCCGATAACGCAATCCTTGCCGATGGTCATCGGGAAGCCCATGTCGGTGTGCAGCGTGCAATTGTCCTGGATCTGCGAGCCTTCGCCGAGCTCGATCCACTCGTTGTCGCCGCGCACCACCGCGCCGAACCAGACGCTCGAATTGCGCTTGAGCCGCACGCGGCCGATCAGCACGGCGGTCTCGGCCACCCAGTATTCGCCCTCGGCCGGGAATTCCGGGCCCTGTCCGTCAAGTTCGTAGATCGGCATGTCGCGCTCCCTGTCAGGAGCGCGAGTTAGCCCATAAGAACGGCAAAATGGAAGGGCTCGGATAGAGCGTTCGCGGGCGTAAAACGCCGGACCAAACTAGACGACGCCGCAAGCGCGCAGGCTCATCACCAGTACCTGGCCCGACATCAGGCTCCAGAATCCGGCGATGATGGTGGCGAAGAATACGAACTGAAACTGACGGCCTTCCTGGCGCGCGCCCATCAAGGTGTTGCGCATGATCAGGAACGGCGCGGCGATGACGAGCAGCGGCACGGCGGCGAGCGCCTGTGCGCTCGGACCCTTGGCCAGCATGGTGAAGCTCGGCAGCCGGCTGGTCGCAAGCTGAAACGCCGAACATGCCATCCCCGCCACGGCAAAGCCGAAGGCGAGTGCCAGAAGCATTTGTACGGATTCCGGGGTCATCACCGCCTCAACGCTACGCAACGCCCTGCAAATACCGCGCGACGGCCGGCCCCGGCCAGTCAATCCTTAACGGATGGTTAACCTCTTTACCGATCGTTAACCAGACCGTGGCACTTCAAGGACCATGGCCAGCATCGCGCATCACCCCGCCCAGCGGCGTCGCCCCGCCAAACGGCGTCACCATGCCGGTCCGCTGGTCGCGCCGGTCGCGGTGTTCGCCGCCGTCTGCGTCATTGCCGCCGCCTATGTGGGCTATGTGCTGTGGCCGCGCTGGCCCGATGCGCCGGTCGCGACCGATGCGCCGTCCATACCGATCACCGTCGGCGGCACGGTCTTCAACATCGAGCCGGCGGCGGTGCGCATTCCGAGCCAACGCCACGCCGGCTCGCAGAGCCGTATCGACATCGCCTATCTGTGGCCATCGCTGATGCCGCCCGACCCGTCGCTGAAAGTCATCGACGGCAAGCCGGTGGATCCCAATGAGCGGTTGTTCGCGCTCATCCAGATCGACGACGGCGCGCTCCCGCTCGCCGAGCGCGTCAAGAACATCTATCCGCGCTATCTGTCGAAGACGCTCGCCTCCGGACCGGATGGCCTGGTGGTGCATCCCTTTCGCGCCGAAACGCCCTACGAAGGCGAAGACCTCGTCTACGATCAGACGCAACGCTTCCTGACGCGCTGCTCGCGCCAGGGCGTCGCCAATGCCGGCACCTGCCTTTTGGAAAGGCGTGCCGGCGCCGCCGACGTCACCTTCCGATTCCCGCGCGAATGGCTGTCCGACTGGCAGAATGTCGCCGCCGGCATCGACAGACTGATGGCGCGCTGGCGGCCGAACACTTAGCGGATGACGGCGGGACCTTACTCGCCCGTATCCTCGAGATCGAAATCGAGGATCGGCAATTCGAGAATGTAGGACTTGCGGCCGCGCTCGGCCTCGAGGAACAGCACGCCGAGGAAGTCGTCGCCGATATAGACCTCGAGCGAGTCCATCTTCTTCGGCCGCGTCACGACGCGAATTTTGTCGTTGTCGAACTTCTTGCGCAGATAGGCATTCAGCGTCGGCACCGGCTGCATCGCCGGGTCGTTCGACACCTGGATCACCATACGGAAGTTATACGACTTCTCGCCCTCGTCCTCATCGGACGTGAGTTCGCCGAGATCGTCCTCGCCGGCGAAGACTTCGGCCATGTCGCCGGCCTTCGGCACCACGCGAATGGTTTGATTGCCGAATATCTTCTTCAGATAGGCGTCGAGTTTTGAGACTTCCTGGACGTCCACCGGGCCGCTCCCTGAACAAATCGAACTGTCCCGGCTAGTTGCCCGATTGGACGCCCGAGCGCAACCCGTCGCGGTGTCGCCGGATCAGCCGTCCAGCATGAGGCCGGACAGCATCTGGTCCATGGTCCGCGACGGCTCGGAGCAACCGGCCTCCCCCACCACCTTGGCCGGCACGCCGGCCACCGTGACGTTGTTCGGAACCGGCTTGATCACCACCGAACCGGCGGCAATGCGGGCGCAACGGCCGATCTCGATATTACCGAGAATACTCGCGCCGGCGCCGATCATCACGCCCTGGCGAATCTTGGGATGACGGTCCTCGTGCTCCTTGCCGGTACCGCCGAGCGTGACGCCATGGAGGATCGAGACGTTGTCGTCGATCACCGCGGTCTCGCCGACCACAAGCCCGGTCGCGTGATCGAGGAAGATGCCTCGGCCGATCTTCGCAGCCGGATTAATGTCGCACTGGAATGCCGCGGACGAGCGGCTCTGCAGATAGAGCGCGAAATCCTTGCGGCCCTTCTTGAGCAGCCAGTGCGCCAGGCGGTGCGTCTGGATGGCGTGGAAGCCTTTGAAATACAGCACCGGCTCGATAAGCCGCGACGCCGCCGGATCGCGATCGATGGTGGCGACGATATCGGCGCGGAAGTCCTCGCCCAGCGACGGCTGGTCGTCGATGGCGTCGCTGAAGGCCTGACGGATCAGGTCGCTCGACACATCCGAGTGTTCGAGCCGCTGGCTGACGCGATGCGCGACCGCCGTCTCCAGCGTGTCGTGATGCAGGATGTTCTCGTAGATGAAGCTGGCGAGTTCGGGCTCGCGCCGCACGATGTCTTCGGCCTCGGTGCGGATACGCGTCCAGACGGGATCGACGGTCTCGAGGCCTTTGGCCCGGGTCTGATGCAGCGCCATAGAATATTATTCTCCGAATGCCTCTCAACCCCTCAGATATTCCTTAGCACACCCGGCGCCAGAGAACACCCGAAGAACAGCCAGGCTTTTTTGTGGAGTCATGACCGCAGGTCATTTTCAGGGACGCTGGTTAAGAAACTCCAGAACGCCGGCCTTGTAGACCTTGTCGCCGACCGCAAGCATGTGATCGCGGTCCGGGATATCGAGCGCTTTCGCACCGGGAATCAGCGCCGCAAGATCATGCGCCGAACCGGCCACGTCGTCCTTGGTACCTATAGCGATCAGGATCGGCGGCTTCAGTGACGAGAACTCGTCGCGCGACATGACCTGGCGCGAGCCGCGGATACAGGCGGCCAGCGCCCTGCGGTCAGACTTCGTCTGCTCGGCGAAGGCGCGGAAAACGCGGCCCTGCTTGTCGGTGACATCGTCGAGCGATGGCGCTTCCAGCGCATCGGCAATGGTGGTCGGCAGGCCGACGCCGTCGATCAGGTGCATGCCGAGGCCGCCGAGGATCGCCGATCGGACGCGCTCGGGATGCCTGAGCGCGAGGAAGGCCGTGATGCGCGCACCCATCGAATAGCCCATGACATCGGCGCGCTGAATGCCGAGATGATCCATCAGCGCGCGGACGTCCTCGGCCATCTTGCTCGTATCGTATTCGGCCGGGTCGTACAGTTTCTGTGAGGCGCCATGGCCGCGATCGTCGAGGGCGATGACGCGATAGCCCGCGCGCGTCAGCGTCGTCACCCAGCCCGGATTGACCCAGTTGATTTCCTTGGTCGAGGCAAAGCCGTGCACCAGCACGATCGGATCGCCAGAACCTTCGTCGATGTAGGCGATTTCGACGTTGCCGTTATGGAAGGTGGGCATTGGCAGGCTGCCTCGGACATGATCGACGGCGCTCCTTAAACCGCCTCGTCACGTTGCGCAATCTCACACCGGAAACGTCGCGTCGGCCTCGCGCTGCAGGCGCCGGCGCTTGCGATAGCGGAAATAGCGCCGCGCGCCGCGCTCGGTCGCGCTCTTGAGCGAGGCGATGAACATCGTGAGCGTGAACAACGCGCTCACGATCCAGGTCGTGAGATTGAAGGCAGCGACCGACAGCGCGATGGCGCCACGGCCCGCTACCTTGAGGATCGCCCGCGTGCGGCTGCCGGATTTCTCCGCGAGCTTGGCAACGCGCGCCACCTCCGCCGGGCTTTCGGCGATCTTGAGGCCATCGAGCGCGGCCTGCGTGCCGGCCTTGGCCTGCACACGGCCGACATTGCGCGCCATGTCGATCAGCCCGTCCGCGCGTTCCATCTTCACCGCGTCGCGCGCGGCGCGCACGGCAAGCTGCGGCTCGGTGATCGAGAAGCTGCCGGCCGCGCGACGCAACGCCGGCCAGTCGACGACGCCGCGCACCATCCGCGACACGCGCGCCGCCAATCCCGCGCTCAGCCGCCCCGTCCTGCGCGCCGCCTTCGCCACCGTGAGGCCCATGCGTACCGGTGCGGCAAGGCCGCCGGTCGCGTAAGTGCCGGCGGTGATCGCCAGGCCAACGCAGGCGAGACCGAGAATGAGTTCGTCGGCCTCCTGCCCGCTCGCGAGTCGGGAGCCTTCGCGCACCGCATCGCGGATATCGCCGAACACGAACAGATCGCCGAGCGCGGTGCCGGCAAGCCCGGCCATGTCGCTGGGCTCGCCGGTGACAAGCCCGTAGGCGAAGCTCTGCGCCACATGCGACGCGCTGGCGTCTTCGGCCACCGCGACATTGACGCGGTCGACCAACTCCGGGGCCAGCGCGACCTGCCGGTCGGCAGCGAGATCGACGAAACTCTTGGCCAGGTCACTATCCTTCGCCGCCAGCGCCGCCTCGATCTCGCGGCCGGCCACCTCGCTGTTGAAGCTTGAGGCCAGCGCCCGATCGGCGATCGCCCCCGGATCGTCCTCGATCGCGAACAAGTGCCCGGCCTCGAAGCCGCGCGGCACGACATAGGCGCCGGCCACGGCCAGCAGCGCGGCGACGAGCAGCACCGGCGCCAGCCGCAGCTCACGCCGCAGCTGCGTGCGTACTGCCTTCGGCGCTAAACCTTCCGCATTGCGCATGCCATTTGACCGCTTGCCGCCACGGTAAAGCCGGTGCCTGGGGATTACCCGCCATGGTGAGGCGCCACGCCCCCCCAAGGCCATCGGGAAAACCCAAGCGAATCAGGGCAGTTCCATCGAATCTGGGGCCAAGCCTAACGAAGCATCACCGCTAGATATATGGCAGGTGTATCGCTATGGTGCGGGCGCAAATCGGTCCCTTTAAGGCGAAGGCGAGAGGTCCATGGCGGAGCACGTTGTCCCCCATTTCCAGAACGATCCGGGCGTACCGGTGATCGAAGTCGGCGCCAAGGAATTCATGTGCGTCGGCGCCACGCCGCCTTACGACCATCCGCACATCTTCCTCGACATGGGCGCGGACAACGAAATCATCTGCTCCTATTGTTCGACGCTCTATCGCTTCAACGCCTCGCTCGATCCGCACGCCGCCATTCCCGCCGCCTGCGCCTATCGACTGGTCGCGGCCTAGGCCCGCATCTTGGCGCCTTCGCGTCACGTCATCGTCGCGGGCGCCGGCATCGCCGGGCTGACCACGGCGATGACCTTGTCGCGTGCCGGCTTCCGCGCCACCGTTCTCGAGCAGGCGGCTAAGCTCGAAGAGACCGGCGCCGGCATCCAGCTTTCGCCGAACGCCACCCGCATCCTGTTCGAGCTCGGCCTGCGCGACCGGCTCGAACCGCATGTCGTGAAGCCGCAGATGATCCGCGTGATGTCCGGTGGCTCCGGCCGCGAGATCGCACGCATTCCGCTCGGCGATCTGGCCGAGCGCCGCTACGGCGCGCCGTTCTGGGTCATCCATCGCGGCGACCTGCAGGCGTCGCTCCTCGATGGCGCCCGCGGCATGATCGACATCGACATCAAGCTCGATCATCGCTTTGATGACTTCGCCAGCCACGCCAATGGTATCACCGTGCAGGCGTTTCGCGGCAAACAACTCGTCGATGAACGTGGCGCGGCGCTGATCGGTGCCGATGGCATCTGGTCGGCGGTCGGCGACAAACTTAAGAACCACCGCAAGCCCGTCTTCGCGCATCGCACCGCCTGGCGGACGCTGGTGCCCGCGGACAACGTGCCCGACTATCTTCGCGCCCCGGCGGTGCATCTCTTCCTCGGCATGGACGCGCATCTCGTCGCCTATCCGGTGAAAGCCGGCGCGCTGATCAATCTGGTCGGCATCGTCAACGACAACTGGAATCAAACCGGCTGGAATGCACCGGGCGAGCGCACCGAAATCCTGCGCCACTTCGCCCGCTTCACCTGGCACGAGTCGGTGCGCGAACTGATCGGCATTCCGCAGCGCTGGCTCAAATGGGCGCTGTTCGACAATGCCTCGCCCTTCGCCGGCAGCACGGGCGCCGTGACCCTCGTCGGCGATGCCGCCCACCCGATGCTGCCGTTCCTGGCGCAAGGCGCCGGCATGGCCATCGAGGATGCCGCGGTTCTTGCTCACCAACTCAGGGAACACGCCGAACACCCCGAAGCCGGCCTGCGCGCTTATGAGCGGCTGCGCCGCGCCCGTACCGCGCGGGTGCAGCGCACCGCGCGTCAGCAAGGCTCGATCTACGGCCGCGCCGGGCCGGAAGCCCTCGCGCGCAATCTTGTGATGCGCATGATCGGCGGCGAGAGGCTGCTGAAGCGTTACGATTGGGTCTATAGTTGGCGCCGGGACTGATTGCGCGGCGCGCATGATCCCGAAAAGTGGGAACCGGTTTTCGGATCGGATCATGCGCCAATAAAAAAGAGGGAGGCGTCCATGCTATTTCCGACGACCATCGCCGGCAGCCTGCCTAAACCGTCATGGCTCGCCGAGCCCGACAGGCTGTGGCCGAAGTGGCGGTTAGAGGCCGCCGACCTCGCGCAAGGCAAGCTCGACGCCACGCTGCTGATGATCAAGCTGCAGGAAGACGCCGGCATCGATATCGTCTGCGACGGCGAGATGTCACGGCAACATTTCGTGCACGGCTTCCTTGAGTACGTGGACGGCATCGACACCGTGAACAAGGTCGAAATGGGCATCCGCGCCGACCGCTACAAGGCGATGGTGCCGGTGGTGCGCGGCGCGCTCACGCTCAAGGGCCGCGTGCACGGAACCGAAGCGCGCTTTGCCCGCGCGCATACGACGCGCCGGCTCAAGATCACCCTGCCCGGCCCGATGACCATCGCCGACACGGTCGCGGATGCGCATTACGGCGACAAGATCAAGATGGCGATGGCTTTCGCCGATCTCCTCAATGCCGAAGCCAAGGCGTTGGAAAAAGACGGCGTCGATGTCATCCAGTTCGACGAACCGGCTTTCAACGTGTTCATGGACGAAGTGTCGACCTGGGGTATCGAAGCGCTGCACCGCGCCATCGACGGCCTCAAATGCACCACCGCCGTTCACATCTGTTACGGCTACGGCATCAAGGCCAATATCGACTGGAAGAATTCGCTCGGCGAGGAATGGCGGCAATACGAGAAGATCTTTCCGGCACTGGCGAAGAGCCGCATCAATCAGATCTCGCTTGAGGCCATTAACTCGCGGGTACCGCTCAACCTGCTGACGCTGCTCGAGGGCAAACACCTGCTGGTCGGCGTCATCGATGTCGCCAGCGATATCGTCGAGACGCCGGACAAGGTCGCATCCGTCATCGCCGACGTTATGAAATATGTGCCGAAGGAGCGCATCGTCTGCTGCACCAATTGCGGCATGGCGCCGATGCACCGCAATATTGCCGAAGCCAAGCTCAAGGCGCTGGGCGATGGCGCGAAGCTGGCGCGGCAGCGGTTCGGCTGACTTCTCCACAGCCCTTCACGTCCGCGTGAGAGTTGATCCACGTCAATACCGGCGCGCCGGCGCCCATATATTCATCCATCCGCATGTGATTGCGTACGCATTGCCTGTGGAGGATTCGCCATGCTCAGCCAGAAAGCCTGGTCGCCTTATGTCGCCGGCGTCGTCATCGGCCTGCTGCAAATCCCTGCCTTCCTGCTGATCGAAACTGCGCTCGGCGCTTCGTCGTCCTATGTCACCATCGGCGGCCTGATCGCTTCGTGGATCGATCCGTCTGTGGTCAAAATCGATTATGTCGCCAAGCACGTCGCCACGACCGGCAAGAACTGGTGGCAGGTCGCCCTCGTCGGCGGCGTCGCCATCGGCGCCTTCCTGTCGATGAAACTGTCCGGCGCCAGCCGCGCGCCGATCTCGCCAATCTGGAGCCGCGCCCTCGGCAGCGCCTCGCCCACCAAACGCTACGGCGTCGCTTTCGTCGGCGGCTTCCTGATGCTGTTCGGCGCCCGCGTCGCCGACGGTTGCACCAGCGGCCACGGCATTTCCGGCATGGCCCAGCTTGCCGTCGGCTCGACGGTGGCCGTCGCCGCCATGTTTGCCGGCGGCATCGCCACCGCGATGCTGATGCTTCGCCGCGTCTGAGATCGAAGGAGAACGATCATGTCTCTCACATTCGCCATCGTCACCGGCATCGTCATGGGCATCGTGTTCGGCTTCGCGCTGGAGAAATCGCGCGTGTTCGAGCCCGGCGTCATTGTCGGGCAAATGCAGATGCGCAACTTCATCATGCTCAAGGTGTTCCTCACCGCGGTTGCAACTGGCGCGGTGGTGCTCGCCGTGCTCAACGGCTTCGGCTACGTCAAGCTCGCGCCGAAGGCGGCGATGTACTACGCCGACATCATCGGCGGCCTCATTCTCGGCGCCGGCATCGCCCTCGCAGGTGCCTGCCCCGGCACCACCCTGGCGCAGATCGGCGCCGGCTACCGCGACGCGCTGTTCACGCTGGTCGGCGGCCTGTTCGGCGCCGTTGCCTATTCCTACGCCGAGCCGGCGCTGAGCAAGAGCTTCCTTGGCCAGTCGAGCGGCAAGCTGATCTTCAGCCAGCTCTTCGGAATTCCCTACTGGGCCGGCGCGCTCGGCTTTGCCGTGCTTATCGCGCTTGTGCTCGTCGCGCTCGAGGCCTGGCGGCCGTGGCGCGACGACATGGGCAATGACGTCGACGGCGACCTTGCCTCGACGCAGCCCGCATCACCGCACATCCGCGCGGTGCCCGCGGAATAGTTCCGTACGATAACAAGGAGAGAGAGCATGACTGCCAATGTCGGAACGATCGACCGCCTCGCGCGGATCATCGTGGGGCTTGCCCTGATCGCCTTCGCGCTCGGCTATATCGCGCCGGGCACGAGCTGGTCCTGGGTCGGCTGGATCGGCGTGGTGCCGATTCTCACCGCGCTGATCGGCTATTGCCCAGCTTACAGCATCGTCGGCTGTTCGACGAAGTAGCTTGCTTC
Organism: Pseudolabrys sp. FHR47; assembly: GCF_005153485.1. Classification (NCBI taxonomy): domain Bacteria; kingdom Pseudomonadati; phylum Pseudomonadota; class Alphaproteobacteria; order Hyphomicrobiales; family Xanthobacteraceae; genus Pseudolabrys; species Pseudolabrys sp. FHR47. Next base: position 1,842,451 of record NZ_CP039740.1, on the reverse strand, counting down.
ACCCTCCCCTGGAGGGGGAGGGTCGCGAGCGTTAGCGAGCGGGGTGGGGTGAATCCCGCGTTCGCCGAAGATCACCCCACCCCGATAGCATTCGCTTCGCTCATGCTATCGACCCTCCCCCTCCAGGGGAGGGTGAAGAGCAGTACTACCGCCCCGCCCGGCCCATGACGTCCATCAGCTCCGCGACCTTGCGGCGCTGATCGGCCTTGTCGCCGGAGGCGATGGCGTGCTCGACGCAATGCGCGACGTGCTCGCGCAGGATTTCTTCTTCCACCTTGCGCAAGGCGGCGCGCGCCGCCGCGATCTGCGTGACGATGTCGATGCAGTAGCGGTCCTCATCGACCATGCGCGCGATGCCGCGCACCTGGCCCTCCAGCCGGCCGAGACGCTTGAGCGTATCGGCCTTGTGCGAAGGATTATGGCCGATCGCCGAACCGGCCTTGCTGTGCTTTGCCATAACGTCTATATACCCCCTAGGGTATCAGTTGCAAGGCACAGGCCGCGCGCCAGGACCGACAAAAATGACCGACCACTCGCATCACGATCACAGCCATCACGATCATGACCACAGCCACGATGGCCATGCGCATGGCGCGGCCGATGGCGGCGCCATCGATCCAGTCTGCGGCATGACGGTCGATCCGCACACGGCCAAGCACAAGGCCGACCATGGCGGCCACCCTTACTACTTCTGCTCGGCCGGCTGCCGCACCAAGTTCATTGCCAATCCGGCAAAGTATCTCGGCCCGCGCGAGCCTGAGCCCGTGATCGAGGGCGCGATCTATACCTGCCCGATGCATCCGGAGATCCGCCAGGAAGGTCCGGGCTCCTGCCCGATCTGCGGCATGGCGCTCGAACCCGAAATCGCAACCGCCGATACAGGTCCCAATCCGGAGCTTGTCGACTTCACGCGCCGATTCTGGATTGGGTTGGTGCTGACGCTGCCCGTGCTCGCGCTGGAGATGGGCGGGCATCTGACCAATCTGCACATGCTACTCGGCAAGACCATGTCGAACTGGATCCAGTTCGTGCTGGCGACTCCTGTCGTGCTGTGGGCGGGGTGGCCATTTTTCGTGCGCGGCTGGCAATCGCTGGTGACGCGCAATCTCAACATGTTCACGCTGATTGCGATGGGCGTCGGCGTTGCCTGGGTCTACAGCGTGGTTGCGGTGCTTCTGCCCGGCGTTTTCCCGCCGGCGTTCCGCGACGCTGAAGGCGCCGTCGCCGTCTATTTCGAGGCAGCGGCCGTCATCACCGTGCTGGTGCTGGTCGGCCAGGTGCTCGAACTGCGCGCGCGTGAAGCGACATCGGGCGCGATCAAGGCCTTGCTCGACCTCGCGCCCAAAACTGCACGCCGCGTCAACGAGGACGGCAGCGACGAGGAAGTCGCGCTCGACACCATCGTTGCGGGCGACAAATTGCGCGTGCGTCCCGGCGACAAGGTGCCGGTCGATGGCACCGTGATCGAGGGCCGCTCGTCGATCGATGAATCCATGGTCACCGGCGAATCCATGCCCGTCACCAAGGAGAAGGATGCCCGCGTCATCGGCGGCACCATCAACGCCTCCGGCTCCTTCGTCATGCGCGCCGACAAGGTCGGCCGCGATACCTTGCTGTCGCAGATCGTCCAGATGGTGGCGACCGCGCAGCGCTCCCGCGCGCCGATCCAGCGTCTCGCCGATCAGGTATCGGGATGGTTTGTGCCTGCGGTGGTCGCGGTGGCGCTCATCGCCTTCGGCGCATGGGCGGTGTTCGGACCCGAACCGCGCTTCACCTATGGCCTGGTCGCCGCCGTCAGCGTGCTGATCATCGCCTGCCCCTGCGCGCTGGGCCTTGCCACGCCGATGTCGATCATGGTCGGCGTCGGGCGCGGCGCCCAGGCCGGCGTCCTGATCAAGAACGCCGAGGCGCTCGAACGCATGGAGAAGATCGACACGCTCGTCGTCGACAAGACCGGTACGCTGACCGAAGGCAAGCCAAAGGTCGTCGCCGTCATCCCCGCCGACGGCTTCGACGAGACGCAGGTGCTGACCATCGCCGCCTCGGTCGAGCGCGGCAGTGAGCATCCGCTGGCCGCGGCGATTACGAAGGCGGCGGCGGAACGCAACCTCACCCTCTCGCCGGTGCGCGGCTTCGACTCGCCCGCCGGCAAGGGCGTCATCGGCATGGTGAGCGGCAAGCGCGTCGCCCTCGGCTCGCCGGCGTTCCTGAAGGAATTGAGCATCGACACCGCGCCGCTGCACGATGTCGCCGAGGCGCAACGCCGCGACGGCGCCACCGCGATTTTCCTCGCGATCAATGGGAAGCCGGCCGGCGTCATCGCCATCGCCGATCCGATCAAGGCGACGACGCCGGAGGCGCTTCTGCGCCTCGCCGCCGACAACATCCGCGTCGTCATGCTCACCGGCGATAATCGCACCACCGCGCAGGCGGTCGCCAAGCGCCTCGGCATTACTGAAGTCGAGGCCGAGGTGCTGCCCGACCAGAAGAGCGCGGTGGTCGAGAAGCTGACGCGCGAAGGCCGCGTCGTCGCCATGGCCGGCGATGGCGTCAACGATGCGCCGGCGCTCGCGGCCGCGCAGGTCGGCATCGCCATGGGCACAGGCTCGGACGTCGCCATCGAAAGCGCCGGCGTGACACTGCTCAAAGGCGACCTCATGGGCATCGTCAAGGCGCGTGCGCTTTCCGAAGCGGTGATGCGCAACATCCGCCAGAACCTGTTCTTCGCCTTCATCTACAACGCGGCCGGCGTGCCGATCGCCGCCGGTATTCTCTACCCGGTGTTCGGTCTACTGCTGTCACCGATTATCGCCGCCACAGCAATGGCGCTTTCTTCGGTCAGCGTGGTCGGCAACGCGCTGCGGCTGCGTGGGGTGAAATTATAAGGGGCGTTGCGTATGCGGCACCTGCTGCCGGCATTGCTGGCCGGATTTGTTGCTTTGGGCGCAGGATCGGCACGGGCCGGCGAATGGCGCGCTGAGATCGTCGACACGCCGGCGCGCGTTACAGCGATCGAGATGGTCGATGGCAGGCCGCGCGTCGTTGCCGGCGGGCTCTGGTACGACATCGACATGAGCGGCGCGAAACCCAGGCTGGTTTTTCGCGACGAGCGGCGGCGCGCGTCGCCACCGGAAAACGCCCTGCCCGGCAGCACCGTTGTCACCGGCACGCGCGACATCGCGCGCGCCTGGTTCGCCGCCCCGACCAAACGCTATGGCCACGCCGTGCTCGGCGACGACATCGAAGCCGGCAGCCTGGTCATCGAGACCCCCGACGGCGCAAGCCATACCGTTGCGCTCGGCGACGACGCCGTATTCGAGGACCTGACGCCGCGCCTCGCCGATCTCGACGGTGACGGTCACGATGAAATCGTTGTGGTGAAGTCCTATCTCAAACGCGGCGCCGCGATTGCCGTCATCGCGCAGCGCAACGGCCGCTACCGGGTCGTTGCCGAGACAACGCCGCTTGGCGCCCCGAACCGCTGGCAGAACCCGGCCGGCATCGCCGACTTCACCGGCGACGGCAAGATCGACATCGCGCTGGTGCGCCAGCCGCACGCCGTCGGCGCGCTTGAATTATGGACCTACGACAAAGGCCGTCTGCGACAAACCGCAAGCCTTAACGGCTTCAGCAATCATGTCATCGGCTCGCCCGCGCTTGGCATGAGCGCCGTGGCCGATGTCGACGGCGACGGCACGCCGGATCTCGCGCTGCCGTCCTTCGATCTGACGCGCCTGCGCATCATGTCGTTCAGGCCGGCGCCGCGCGAAATCGCCCGTATCGCGCTGCCATCGAACGCCGCCGGCAATATCGGCATCATCGCGCGAAACGGCGCGCCGCCGGCGCTCGCTGTCGCGCTCGCCGACGGCACCCTCGTTGTCGTTCGTAACGACTAGAAGACGGCGAGATATTTCAGCAGCGACAATACGCCGATGATGATGACGATGATGCGCGCAATCTGCTTGGCGCGGCCGTCAATCGGCAACATGTTGATGAGATAAAGCACCAGCACGATCACCAGGAAGGTGACCAGAATGCTGATCAGCAGGCTGATAGCCATGGCAGGAGCCCCGTGTTCTGCGCCGCGATGATGCGGCTGTCACGGGGCACCAAGTTCCAGGACGGTAAAAAGTTCCCCGCCGGAACCGCGTCAGCGCGCAGGTCGCCGGTTGGGGCCGGGGCCGGCCGACCCGGGTGCAAGTCCCGGTGGCATGGGATCGCACTTCTTCTCCATCGCCTCGCGGCGTAATTCGTCGATATTGCCGCGGACGAGACCATACTCGCTGCTATAAGCGAGCACCGAGACGACGCCGCCGCCCGGCCCCGCTTCGGCCTTGGCCTGGGCTTGCGCCAATTCGCGTTCGCGCGAGACGTAGCCCGCAGCCGACCGCGCCAGTTGCTCGCAATCGTAAAGCCGGTACTTGCCGGGCGCGACCAGGAATTTGCCGACCCTGTCCTCGTTGTTCGAGGCGCTGCAGCTGGTGAGCGCCAACGCGATCGTTGCGGCCGCGGCGCTAAGCCGGTTCTTGCTCGATTTCATGTTGCCATTTGCCATAGCCGCACTGTCCAGCGCAATCGCGGCATATTAAAGAATGGTGCGGACGGAGGGAGTCGAACCCTCACGGGCTTACGCCCAACGGATTTTAAGTCCGGTCTGTCTACCGGTTCCAGCACGTCCGCACATCTCGTTATCCGCCGTCACGGCGGAGAACATCCGGCGCGGACGGCGAATTCAAATCACTTCTCTAATAAATCACCCCAGAGTTCGTCCCAGTCCTTGCCCGAGGAGTCGGTGACGCGGCCGTCCTTCTCGTAGAACTTGTTCGGGATCTGGAAGATGGCGAGGAAGGTGCCGCCGTTCGGCGACCACGCCGCATGGCGGCTGCCGGCCGGGCGCCAGACGAATTCGCCGGCCTTCACCTCGATGCCGGCGCCGGGGCCTTCCTTGTCGGCGAGCGATCCCTCAAGCACATAGGTCTGCTCGATTAGCACATGCTCGTGGTCGGGCAATTCGGCACCAGGGTCCATCTTGAACAGCAAGGTCGCCAGTCCGCTCGCCTTGTCGACGAGCAGCGGCTTGGTCCAGCAGCCGTGAAAGCGGCTCTTCTGCCACGCAATGTCCTTGGGATAGACAACGCGCGACGACAGATCGTCCGGCTTGGGCTCTGCTTTGGCGACGGCGGTCATGACCTGCATCCAAGGCTGGTGGCGCGCGATCCTAGCGCGCCGGGGCAAGCGCCGCCAGCGCCGATCTGCGGCGCAATCCGGCGTCGTGCCGCTTGGGCTCGGCAGCTCTGCCAGGATGGTCTTGCCAAACCTCCCGGAAGTCCTGCATGAAGTCGAAAACCAGCAACGAAACCGCACGCCCATCGCGCCGATAACACCGCAGATTCGAGGAAACGACATGCCCACTTATCGCTCCCGCACCACGACGCACGGCCGCAACATGGCGGGCGCGCGCGGACTCTGGCGTGCGACCGGCATGAAGAACGAGGACTTCGGCAAACCGATCATTGCGGTTGCAAACTCCTTCACCCAGTTCGTGCCGGGACATGTCCACCTCAAGGATCTCGGCCAGCTGGTGGCGCGCGAGATCGAATCCGCTGGCGGCATCGCCAAGGAGTTCAACACGATTGCTGTCGACGATGGCATCGCCATGGGCCACGACGGCATGCTGTACAGCCTGCCCTCGCGCGAGCTGATCGCCGACAGCGTCGAGTACATGGTCAACGCGCATTGCGCCGATGCTCTCGTCTGTATTTCCAACTGCGACAAGATCACGCCGGGCATGCTGATGGCCGCCTTGCGCCTCAACATTCCGACGATCTTCGTCTCCGGCGGCCCGATGGAGGCCGGCAAGGTGACGCTGAAGGGTAAGGCGCGCGCCGTCGATCTGGTCGATGCCATGGTGGTCGCCGCTGATAGTTCCTACAGCGACGCCGATGTCGCCGCCATCGAACGCTCGGCCTGCCCGACCTGCGGCTCCTGCTCGGGCATGTTCACCGCCAACTCGATGAACTGCCTGACCGAGGCGCTCGGTCTCGCGTTGCCGGGCAACGGTTCGGTGCTGGCCACCCACGCCGATCGCAAGCGCCTGTTCGTCGAGGCTGGCCATCTCATCGTCGATCTGGCGCGGCGCCATTACGAACAGGACGATTATAGCGTGCTGCCGCGCAGCATCGCCAATTTCGAAGCCTTCGAGAACGCCATGACGCTCGACATCGCCATGGGTGGCTCGACCAACACCGTGCTGCATCTGCTTGCCGCCGCCCATGAAGGCGAAGTGCCGTTCACGATGAAGGACATCGATCGGCTGTCGCGGCGCGTGCCGGTGCTGTGCAAGGTCGCGCCCTCGGTGGCCAACGTCCATCTCGAGGACGTGCACCGCGCCGGCGGCGTCATGGGCATTCTCGGCGAACTCAACCGCGGCGGTCTCATCCACGCCAAGGTCGGCTCCGTCCACGCCGACAGCCTGGAGAGCGCGCTGGCGCGTTGGGACGTCGTCGCCACGAACAACGAAAGCGTGCGTGACTTCTACCGCGCGGCGCCCGGCGGCGTGCCGACGCAACAGGCCTTCAGTCAGGCCGAGCGCTACGATGAGGTGGATACCGATCGTGAGAAAGGCTGCATCCGCGACGTCGCCCATGCCTTCTCGAAGGATGGCGGCCTCGCCGTACTCTACGGCAATCTCGCCGCCGATGGCTGCATCGTCAAAACCGCGGGCGTCGATGAAAGCCTGCTGACCTTCTCGGGCCCGGCGCGCATCTTCGAAAGTCAGGACGCCGCGGTGGATGGCATTCTCGGCGGCAAGATCGTCGCCGGCGACGTCGTGCTGATCCGCTACGAAGGGCCCAAAGGCGGGCCCGGCATGCAGGAAATGCTGTACCCGACCAGCTATCTCAAATCGAAGGGCCTCGGCAAAGCCTGCGCCCTGATCACCGACGGTCGCTTCTCCGGCGGCAGCTCGGGTTTGTCGATCGGCCACGTCTCGCCGGAAGCCGCCGAGGGCGGTTTGATCGGTCTGGTCGAAGAAGGCGACGTGATCCAGTTCGATATTCCGAACCGCCGCGTGCATCTCGATGTGCCGGAAGCTGAACTGACCAAGCGTCGCGCGGTGATGGAGGCGCGCGGTGCGGCGGCGTGGCATCCGGCGGCGAAGCGTCCGCGCAAGGTGACGACGGCGCTCCGCGCCTACGCGGCCTTCGCCACCAGCGCCGCCCGCGGCGCGGTGCGCGTCGTCAAGTAAGCACCATCAAGATCAACGCGCCGGCTGGGCTCAATCGCCGCCGGCGCGGATCGGCGGCGCGTAGGACAAAGCAGTGTCCCACGGGAAATAGATCCAGGTGTCCTGCGACACTTCGGTGATGAAAGTGTCGACCAGCGGCCGCCCCATCGGCTTGGCGTAGACCGTGGCGAAATGCGCGGCCGGCAGGATGTCGCGCACCATGCGCGCGGTCTTGCCGGTGTCGACGAGGTCGTCGATGATCAGCACGCCCTTTCCCTGGGCGCGCATCGACGTGATTTCCGGGCCGACGCCCTTCATCACCTTGATGTCACCCTGGTTCTTGTAGTCGTGATAGCTGGCGATGCAGACGGTCTCGATGATGCGCACGTTGAGTTCGCGCGCCACAATGGCCGCCGGCACCAGCCCGCCGCGCGTGATGCAAACGATGGCCTCGAACGGCCCGGCCTCGTGCAGCCGCCAGGTCAAGGCGCGGGTGTCGCGGTGAAACTGGTCCCAGGAGACGGGAAAGACTTTGTCGGGTCGCGGGGCGTCGCTCATCGGATTCTCTTCGGTCGCTTCCTCAGGATCATTGCTTTTATGCGCCGCTCAGGTCGCGGCGATCTGCGCGTGCACGGTCACCAGCATCGCCTCGACTGCGGCTTTGACTTCCTTGAGCCGCTCGGGATCGCGCGAGCGCACCACGATATGCGTATTCGGCCCGCCCTGCTCGTCCGTGAATGGATAGCTGCCGATGATGGCATCGGGATAGGCCTTGGCGATCAGACCAAGCTCGGTGCCGACATCGCCTTCGCGCGCATTGGCGCGGATCGACTCCGACAGCATCTTGACGCCGGTCTTCAGCTTCGGCGCCACCTCGTCGAGCATCGCCTGCATCACCGCCGGAATGCCGGCCATGGTAATGACATTGCCGATCCAGAAACCCGGCGCGCCGGACACCTTGTTGGCGACCAGCGAGCCGCCTTTGGGAATGCGCGTCATGCGCATGCGCGCTTCGTTGAGTTCGCCGCCGGCCTTGGCGATGCGCTCCTTCATAATTGCGATCGCGTCGGGGTGGAACTCGAGTTCGACGCCAAAAGCTTTGGCAACGCAGTCCGCGGTGATGTCATCGTGGGTTGGGCCGATACCGCCGGTGGTGAACACATAATCGTAGGCGCTACGCAGCGCGTTCAGCGCCGTAACGATGGCGGTCTCGTCGTCCGACACGACCCGCACTTCCTTGAGATCAATGCCAAGGGCGGTCATGTAGTCGGCGATGTAGCCGATGTTCTTGTCCTTGGTGCGGCCGGAGAGAATCTCGTCGCCAATCACCAGCACAGCCGCGGTGACGACGGCAGGCTTGGACGAAGTGGCGGTCATCAAAAGGTCCCTCGAGGGCAACGCATGCAGGCGTTTCCGCCGGACAAAAATCAGCGTTCGGCCGTTAAAGCAGAATGGCCGCCTCGCGGAAACAGGCCCGGCCCCGCTGCCGCCGGGCTGTCCGCAATTCTTTTCCATGCGCCTATTGGCCATCTTGCCGGCGCCCCTGCTTACTGCCCATAATTTGGGCAGCCAAGTCCGACGGACCCGGATATCGTCGGCAAATATGTGTTTTGCTTCAGGTTTTCCTTGGCCTGAAGATTGCTACGAGGGGTGAGGGAAACCCTCAAGGTGACCCGGCCAAAGCGTGGCCGGCCGGTTTGGGGGCTAAGGCGTGCTGGGGATCTGAATGGTATCCGCCTTCGACGAGATGAAGGGCCGCGACGGTGGAACCGTCCGGCCGGCCTATGGCGAACTCGACCGTTGGCTCAAGGAGGTGCCGCCGGACGTCCTCGACTACCGGCGCCGCGAGGCCGAACTGATCTTCCGCCGCATCGGCATCACCTTCGCCGTCTATGGCGAGGCCGACGCCACCGAACGCCTGATCCCCTTCGACGTCATCCCGCGCATTATGTCGGGTGCCGAATGGCGGCAACTGGAGAAGGGCCTGACCCAGCGCGTCAACGCGCTCAACCTGTTCATCAAGGACGTCTACGGCGCGCGCGAGATCCTGCGCGCCGGCATCGTCCCCGAAGACATGATCTTCCGTAATCCGGCGTTCCGCCCGGAGATGAACGGCCAGAGCGTGCCGCACGACATCTATGTGCACATCGCCGGCATCGACATTATCCGCGTCGACGCCGATACCTTCTATGTGCTCGAGGACAATGCCCGCACGCCCTCCGGCGTCTCCTACATGCTGGAGAACCGCGAGATCATGATGCGGCTGTTCCCGGAATTGTTCTCGCGCCATCGCATCGCGCCGGTCGAGAACTATCCCGACGAACTGCTCGCCACGCTCAAATCGGTGGCGCCCTTGTCGACGCCGAAGGAGCCGAACGTCGTGCTGCTCACGCCCGGCGTCTACAACTCCGCCTATTACGAACACTCGTTCCTCGCCGACAAGCTCGGCGTCGAACTGGTCGAAGGCCGCGACCTCTTCGTCAAGGACGAGGTCGTTTACATGCGCACGACGCAAGGCCCGCAGCGCGTCGATGTCATCTACCGCCGCGTCGATGACGACTTCATCGATCCCCTCGCCTTCCGCCCCGACTCGATCCTCGGCGTGCCCGGCCTGATGTCGGCCTATGCCGCCGGCAATGTCACGCTCGCCAATGCGGTCGGCACCGGCATTGCCGACGACAAGGCGATCTATTCCTTCATGCCGGACATCGTGAAGTTCTATCTCGGCGAAGAACCGCTTTTGAAGAACGTGCCGACCTGGCGCTGCCGCGAGCCCGAACATCTCTCCTATGTGCTCGATCACCTGCCAGAACTGGTGGTCAAGGAAGTGCACGGCTCCGGTGGCTACGGCATGCTGATTGGCCCGTCCGCCAGCAAGATCGCGATCGAGCAGTTCCGCGCCAAACTGAAAACGGCACCGGACAATTTCATCGCCCAGCCGACCCTCGCGCTGTCGACATCGCCGACCTGTGTCGAGAGCGGCGTGGCGCCGCGCCATGTCGATCTGCGGCCCTTCGTGCTCACCGGCCGCAAGGGCGTGCGCATCGTGCCCGGCGGCCTTACCCGCGTCGCGCTCAAGGAAGGTTCGCTGGTGGTCAATTCGAGCCAGGGCGGCGGCACCAAGGACACGTGGGTGCTGGATGGTTGAGATGTCGATGCAACGCGCCGGTCTCTCTTCACCTCCCCCTGGAGGGGGGAGGTCGGCGAGCGTAGCTCGCCGGGAGGGGGTGACGCGTCAGCGCCCAAGGTCACCCCACCCCGATGCGCTTCGCGCATCGACCCTCCCCCTCCAGGGGAGGGTGAAGATGAGCGCCGGGAATTTCTAAATGCTCTCACGCACCGCCGATAACCTGTTCTGGCTCTCGCGCTATGTCGAACGCGCCGAATATCTGGCGCGCATTCTCGACGCCACGCAGCGTCTGTCCGCTTTGCCGCTGGCTTATGTCGGCACCGGCAACGAGTGGGAATCCGCGGTGCTCACCGCCGGCTGCGCCGGCAGCTTCTTCAAGCACTACGAAACCGCGACGGAGGAAAACGTCACCGACTACCTCGCCTTCTCCACCGCCAACCCGTCCTCGATCCGCAACTGCTTCGAGATGGCGCGCGGCAACGCGCGCGCGGTGCGCACCGCGCTGACCGGCGAGATGTGGGATGCCATCAACGGCACCTGGCTCGAGCTCAAGCGCTTCGGCAACGGCCCCGCCTCGCGCGAGGAAACGTCGCGCTTCCTGCGCTGGGTGCAGGAATCCTCGCTGCGCTATGACGGCTCGGCCTACCGCACCATGCTGCGCAACGACGCCTATTGGTTCTCGCGACTCGGCGTCTACATGGAGCGCGCCGACAACACCGCACGCATTCTCGACGTGAAGTATCACCTGCTCCTGCCCGAGCATGAGCGCGTCGGCGGCCCGCTCGATTACTTCCAGTGGGCGGCGATCCTGCGCTCGGTGTCGGCGCTCACCGCCTATCACTGGGTCTATCGCGAGAGCCTCAAGCCGTGGCTAGTCGCCGACCTCTTGATTCTGAAAGAAGAGATGCCGCGCTCGCTCGCCTCCTGCTACGAGGCGATCGTGCGCAATCTCGATGCCATCGGCTCGACCTATGGCCGTCAGGGTCAGGCGCAGCGCCATGCCCGCGGCATCCGCACCCGCCTTCAGAACAGCAAAATGGACGGTATCTTCCAGCGCGGCCTGCACGAGTTCATCGGCGAATTCATCACTGAAAACAACCGCTTGGGCGTGAACATCACCGAGCAATTCCTGCAATGAGCCACCCCCTTGCTTCTCCCGCCGCCGTGCTAGGGTAGCTCGTCAGAACACCCCGCGCGCCACGCCAGGCTCCATGCGAATCCGGATCGCCCACACCACCACTTACACTTACGATGCGCCGCCCAAGAGCGTGACGCAGGTGCTGCGCCTCACGCCGCGCAATCACGACGGCCAGTATGTGCTGAACTGGCGCATCGACCTGTCGCGCGATTGCCAGTTGCACCAGCGCGAAGGCGCCTTCGGCAATATCAGCCATGTCTTCACCGCCGAAGGCCCGTTCAACGAACTCTCCGTCACCGTCGAAGGCGAAGTCGACACGCAGGATACGAGCGGCGTCATCCGCGGCACGATCGAGCGCTTTCCGCCGGCGCTTTATTTGCGCGACACCGAGCTCACGCAAGCCGATGCCGCCATCATCGCCTTCGCCGAAGACATTCGCGAGAAAGCCGGCTCCGACACCCTCACCGTGCTGCATGCCCTGCTCGCCGCGCTCAATGAAGGCTTCACCTTCGACACCGAGCCGACCGATGTCGGCACCACGGCGGCCGAAGCCTTTAAGCTCAAGCGCGGCGTCTGCCAGGACGGCACGCATATCTTCATCGCCGCCGCACGCCATCTCGGCATCCCGGCGCGCTACATCGGCGGCCATTACTGCCGCGCCGAAGAGACCTCGCCGCAGGAAGCGGGTCACGCCTGGGCCGAAGCCTATATCGACAAGCTCGGCTGGGTGGGCTTCGACCCAACACATGGGCTGTCACCGACCGAAGCGCATGTGCGCGTTGCCGTCGGGCTCGATTATCTCGGCGCCGCGCCGGTACGTGGTTCGCGTATCGGCGGCGGCAGCGAAACCATGTCGGTCGCCGTTCGGGTCGCGCCTGCGCTTCCGGGCGGCAACTGGCAATCGCAGTCGCAGCAGTGACGGCCTTGCATTTATAGTCCCTGCCCGAACCGACCACGCTCCAAAAAGAACCTGCCGGAAAAGACCTGACCAATGACCTATTGCTGCGGAATTCTCGTGCGCGACGGCCTCGTCATGATTGCCGATACGCGCACCAATGCCGGCCTCGACAATGTCTCGACGTTTCGCAAGCTGCATGTCTACAGCCAGCCCGGCGAGCGCATCATGGCGATCGCTTCGTCCGGCAATCTGTCGCTGTCGCAAACCGTGCGCTCGATGCTTACCGAAGGCATCGAAAATCCGGAAACGGGCGAACTGGAAACACTGATGAATGCGCCGACCATGTTCCAGGCGGCGCAGCGCATCGGCAAGGCGGTGCGTCTCGTTCAGGGCATCGACGGCAAAGCATTGGCCGAAGCCGCCATCGACCACGACGTCGCCTTCCTGTTCGGCGGGCAGGTCAAGGGCGGCAAGCTGCGCCTGTTCATGATCTACTCGGCCGGCAACTTCATCGAGTGCACCACCGACACGCCCTATTTGCAGATCGGCGAGCATAAATACGGCAAGCCGGTGCTCGACCGCGCCATTTCCTTCGACACAGACGTCTATGATGCGCTCAAGATCGGGCTGATCTCGATGGACTCGACCATGCGCTCCAATCTCGGCGTCGGTCTGCCGATCGACCTGATGGTGGCGCGGCGCGACGAGCTCAACGCCGAGGTCAATTACCGCATCGAGCCGGGCGAGCCCTATTTCCAGGACCTGCGGGAGCAATGGTCGGGGGCGCTGCGCGCCGCCCATATCGCCATCCCCCGTCCGCCTTACGGCAACGGCCGATAAGCGGACGAAATCGCCCGGTTTACGTCGATGGACCGCCAAAAGCGGTCCTTTGGCCATCCCGTTGCGGTGGAAATGCGGAGATTTTCGCCTTTACCTTCGGTTAACGGCGCTTGACGATTTGCCGTGGTAATTTGTTCCGCTGCCCCGAAAGCGGCCCGATGAAAGCGATTGGCAAGCTTTAACCCCTACCGTCCGGACGGATTGTCCAATCACTAGGACGCTTTAGGGGAAGCTTTGTTGTCGCCGGCTCATTCGAGAACCCCCGACGACCCGCAATACACCAACTGGGATCGCGCGCGGTTGAGCGTTGTGGTGCCGGTCGGCGTCATCGTCGCTGTGGCTATCGTCTGCATCGTCGTCGCCGTCCTGTCTTCGGCGCAGCGCGCCGACGAAGTGGCACTGGCGCAAGAGCGTCAGCTCCTCTCCAACGCGTTGCAGAATGTCGGCCACCGCGTGCTGCGCGAGACCGACAGCGTCGCCTCCTCGCAAGGCGCCTTCGAACATATCCGCCAGAAATTCGACCCTGCCTGGGTCGAGGAACGGGCCGGCGCCTGGCTGGCCACCTATTTCCAGCACGATCTGGTTCTGATCTTCGACAAAACCGATCGGCCCATCTATTCGCGGCTAGGCCGGGTTGCCGCCGACCCGAACGCGCTTGATTTCCGCCCGCCCGAGATCATGGCTGTACTCGACACGGTGCGCGGCCGCGCCAGCAATAACGCCAACGCCATCCGGCTCTCCGACCAACCGGCCCCGGACGCCGGCGCCCGGCCGAATGTCCTCGAGCTTCGGCGGATCATGGGTCAGCCTGCCGTGGTAGCCGCAGTGGCCATCGGCGATGGCCGCCTCGCCGCCGCCTACGACACCGAGGCGCCAGTTCTGATTTCGGTGAAGTTCATCGGCCCGCAGGTCATCAACGCGACCAGCTCTCACCTCGGCCTCAACAATCTTCGCATCGCCGATAGCGGCAGTCCGGTGCCCGAGGGCGATTACGGCTATCAGGTCACCGCGCCCGACGGCTCGCGCATCGTGGATCTGGCATGGACGCCGAAGCAACCCGGCGCCGAGATCGTCCGCAACGTCGTGCCATTCATCGCGGTGGCGCTGGCCGGCTTCGCCCTGTTAGGGGCCTTCGTGCTGCGTTACATGCGCCGCACCGCGGTCGCCATCGCCGCCGGCGAAAACCGACTACGTCATCTCGCGCTGCACGATCCCTTGTGCGGCCTGCCGAACCGCATCTTCTTCTCTGAGCGCCTCGAAGCCGTGATCGACGAAGTCGCCGCCACGGGCGTGCCGGCGGCGCTGTTCTACATCGATCTCGATCATTTCAAGGATGTGAACGACACACTGGGCCACCCGGTCGGCGACGAACTGATCCGCAACGTGACTTTGCGCCTGTCGCACACCTTGCGTGGCGGCGACCTGGTGGCCCGGCTCGGTGGCGACGAATTCGCCGTGCTCTCGTCGATCGGCGGCGACAGCGCCATGCTGATGGCCCTCGGCCAGCGCCTCATCAGCACCATCTGCGCGCCCTACGGTATCGCCGGGCAGAACATCGTCATCGGCGCCTCGATCGGCATCGCCGTCATCGACAAGAATTGCGCCGGGGCGCCGGACGTCATGCGTTATGCGGACATGGCGCTCTATCGCGCCAAGAACGAAGGCCGCAACCGCGCCTGCATCTACGACAATGCCATGGATGCAGACCTGTCGAACCGCAAGCTGCTCGAGGGCGACCTGCGCGAGGCGATCCAGAAAAACCAGCTCCGCCTGCTCTATCAGCCCATCGTCGACAAGAGCGGCAACGTTATGCTGGGCGTCGAGGCTTTGTGCCGCTGGACACATCCGACGCGCGGCGAAATCTCGCCCGCCGAATTCATCCCGCTGGCCGAGAATTCCGGTCTCATCGTCGAACTGGGCGCCTGGGTGCTGCGCAAAGCCATGATGGACGGGCTCGCTTGGCCCAGCCTCACCGTCGCGGTCAACGTTTCGGCGCTGCAATTCCGCCGCGCGGATTTCGCCGAACTGGTCGAGCGCACGCTCACCGAAACCGGATTCGATCCGGCGCGGCTCGAGCTTGAGATCACCGAAAGCGTGCTGATCGGCAATTTCGACACTGCCGAAGCCAGCATGCTGCGGCTCAAGGCGCTCGGCGTGCAGCTTGCGCTTGACGATTTCGGCACCGGCTACTCGTCGCTGCTCTATCTGCGCCGCTTCCCGTTCAACAAGCTCAAGATCGACCGCAGCTTCGTGCTGTCGATCGAGAAGGCCGCCGACGCCGCCGCCATCGTCCATGCCGTGGTTTCGCTCGGCCGCGGCCTCGGCATGAAGGTCACCGCCGAAGGCGTCGAGACCGCCGACCAGCACCTGTTCCTGCGCGCCGCCGGCGTGCACCAGATGCAGGGCTATCGCTTCGGCCGTCCCACGACGGCCGACCGCATCACGGCACGCCTCGCCTCGCCGGAAGACTACCGCAACAGCGACCAGCCCTCATCGCTGGCCGGCTAACGCCCCGAACATCTCGATTGGCCGCGCCGCAGCGCATAGTCCCGCGCGCTTCGCCCCCTGTGGCATCGATGACCTTTGTGCTAGGCAGGCCGCACAAGAAAACGTACCCATCGGGGAGGACTGCCTATGACCGCCAAGATCGCTCTCGTCACCGGTGCCGGCACCGGCGTCGGCCGCGCCGTGGCCATCGCACTGGCCAAGGCCGGCTATAATGTGGTGCTGGCGGGCCGGCGCAAGGAACCGCTCGACGCGGTCGCCGCCGAGATTAACGCCATCGGCCAGCAGGCGCTCGCCGTGCCGACCGACGTGTCGCAGCGTCAGTCCATCCTCGACCTCTTTGCCAAGACCAAGGCCAGCTTCGGCCGCCTCGACGTGCTGTTCAACAATGCCGGCATCGGCGCACCGCCGGTGCCGCTGGAAGAACTGCCGTTCGAGACTTGGCAGAACGTCGTGAACACGAACCTGACCGGCATGTTCCTGTGCACACAGGAAGCCATCAAGATCATGAAGAGCCAGAATCCTCAAGGCGGCCGCATCATCAACAACGGCTCGATCTCGGCGCATGCGCCGCGGCCGTTCTCGGTCGCCTACACCGCGACCAAGCACGCGGTCACGGGCCTGACCAAGTCGACCTCGCTCGACACCCGCAAGTACAACATCTGCTGCGGCCAGGTGGACATCGGCAACGCCATCACGCCGATGACCGAACGCATGGCGCAGGGCGAAGGCGTGCCGCAAGCGAACGGCACCATGATGGTGGAGCCGCGCATGAACGCCGACAATGTCGGCGCCGCGGTGGTCTACATGGCGAGCCTGCCCCTCGACGCCAACGTCCTGTTCATGACGGTGATGGCCAACAATATGCCCTTCGTCGGACGCGGCTAGTCCTCAGGCCGGATCGTCGCGACAAGCCGCGAGGCCTGCCAGACCTCGATAACCGAATCCTCGACCACGCGACGGGCGTGCTTCACCGCACGGTCATCGCTGTCGAAAGCATAGGTTTGGGCGGGACACGCTCTTCGAGCGCAGGTTCGTGGTCCGGCATTTTGAAGCTGCGACGTTTACGCGCTGGCTTGGAATCCCCGGCCGGCGGGGGTTTTGGGGCGTCGGCCGGGGACCTACCCATACGCACCTTGGCCAAGTGTTTATGTGGTAGTTGTATTCGTTACATGCCGCAACCCTATGGTCATACCTTGGGTCAGGGTCATTGACTTGTCAGTATCTTAGTAGCGCAGACGAAAGTTGGCCGACGCTGACGATGGCAGCATCGCCCTGTCGTAGTCGTCCCGCGGGATCGCTGCTAGTTGGCCGCGGCAGTCACCTGACGCACCTTGGCGAAACGGACCACCCTTTGCGCGGCGCCGGCGTCGAGCGTCAGATATTGCGCCCGCGTCGGCGGCGTCCGGTACTCGTATTCCGCGGACTTGGCTTCGCGCAGCTTCAGGAACGCCTCCACGACTGGCCATGACAAAGTCGCGGCGCGCATCAGCAGCAATGCGGATTGCAAATTGCTGCCCGCCAGCACGCCGAATGTATAATCCCGGTCGAGCGACAGCACCGATGCCAGCACGGTCGCCGCGTCGCAAAGCCTCCCTTGAGCGAACAGCCCACGCAGCACATCGCCGGCGTTGAGATCGCCCTTGCGGATCCCGGCGATATAGGCATCGGTCCGTTCGGCATTCTTCTTCCGCTCGGCGAGCCATTCGGCCAGATACGTTTTTACCGCGGCATTGTTCGCCCGGGCCGCGTTGGCGCATAGCCGCCGCGCCAGTTCCTCGTTGATCATCGGCAGCAAATACTCGACCGCGGTCAGCGAGAGATCCTTGCGATCGACCAGCAGAGCTTGCAGATGGCGGTCTTCCCTGGCTTTGCCGACCAGGCGGCGCATGCCGGCGTCGGAGAACTGCGCGCCGTTGTTGGCGGCGAGAATGCCGACAACGGTGTTGTCGCCGCGCTCGACCACGACATCCGTCACCGGCGGCGTCACTTGGTCGCGGGCGGCAATGACACGCAGATGTTCCTGGGAGCCGGTGCGGGCGATATCGACCAGGATGGGCTCCGGCATGGTCTTGTAATCGCGGATCATCGGCTGCGCCACGGCGATGTCGGCATCGCTCGCCAGCGAACGCACCAAATCGTCGGGCAAGTTCTTCATCGCAGCGAGCGTGTCCGACGCGATGACGCGATGCGAACCGCGGAGCTTGTCGACCAGCTTGGAGATGACCTCGTTGAAGAGATAACGCTCCGTCGCCACGGGCGGCTCGGCGTGCGTCGCGTAGGCCTCCGCGATCCGTCTGAGCAGTTCGACTCGCTTGTCCGATGAACGTTCGGCGGCGAGGCTCGCCAGGTCGTCGGCGAGCGTGAATGACGGGTCGTTCAGCGACGCAATTTCGTACGGCATGACGGTTGTTTCCTCCAACCGCCATATGAGCGCAGAGCTCTTAAATCACGCTGAAACGATGTGCGAAGTATTCGGCATTTGATTTAGATGTTGCTTACCGCATCGGGTCCGATGCGGTAATTCGATAAGGCGAATGGTATTCTTGTCACCCTTGAAAGATCACGGTACCGAAACGCGCACCGTACGATCGCGCGTCAGCGCCCAGATGACGATGGCCATCGCGACGAAGATGACGCCGACCATACCGAGCTCGCGCAACAATCCGGCGCTGAACAGGGCGCCGCCGAGGCCGGAACCGATGGCCTGGCCGACGTAAACGCCACTGGTGTTGAGCGCGACCGACGCACTGGCAAGCTCGGGCGCCGCCTGCACCAGCCGCGCCTGCTGAATTGAGTTGCTGGCAGAAAAGCCGAGCCCCAGAAAAAACATGCCCGCTGTCATCAATGCCAGCACACCGGCGCCGGCGCTCCACAACAGAAGTCCGAGAAGATTGCAGCTCAGGAATATCACCGACGTTTTCCAGCCGCCGAGCCGGCCGACGATCCGCGTTGCGACAATATTGCCGACGAAACCCATCACGCCATACAGCGCGAAGATCATGCCGATGGTCCCGTGGCTGGCGCCGGCGAGTTGGCTGAGCAGCGGCCCGAGATAAACGAAGACCATGAACTGGCCGCCGATGAACAGGATGGTGATCGTGAGCAGCATCGGAATCTTGGCGTTGCGCATCAGCAGCACGAAGCTGCCAAGCGACAGTGGCGGTCCGATCAGCCGCCGTGGCAATGCGATGGCCAGCATGATGCACGGCACCAGCGACGCGAAAGCCGAGAACGCGAAAGCCCCGCGCCATCCGGCATAAGCCGCGATCAAAGTGATGAGCGGCAGGCCGGCGGCCACCGCCAGGGACCAGCCGAGAAAGATGAAGGTGATCGCACCGGGACGGGCGCGGTCGGACACCATCAGGCCGATCGCACTCGCCGCTTGCGGCGTGAACACGGCGGCGACCGCCAGCATCGCCAGACGCAGCGCCAGCACGGTGCCGTAGTTGGGCGCCAGCGCCATGGCCGCCTGCCCCGCCGCCATCACTGCCAGCGTTGTCACGAGGAGCGTGCGCCGGTCGATGCGCGTCGTCAGCCAGGCCACCACCGGCGAGCCGATGCACAGGACGATAGCGCCGAAGGTCACCAGCAAGCCGGCGTCGCGGATGCCGACATTGAGACCGTCGGCGAGGATCGCCAGCATGCCGGCCGGCGCCAGCACCGACAGGCCCGTCGCGAAATTGCCGAGCAGCAGCCCGTAGCGAGAGAGTTGATCGTTGACGGGCATGGCGCGCTGGGCTCGATGGCGGGACACGTGACATGGCAATGGGCGCGGGTTCGGACAAGCCTGATTGGCACATGGCGGACGCACATTTGTGAATGGCGTCGATAACGGTTGGTGATGGAAGTACTGCTAATGCCTCGCCGCACGCTCTCGCTTCCCCTCTCCCCTTGAGGGAGAGGAAGCGAGATCGCGGTGACGTCGTCCCCGCGAAGGCGGGGACCCATACGCCCTGACCTCTCGATGGCGCTGTGGCTATGGGCCCCCGCCTTCGCGGGGGCGACAGGTGCTTAAAATAATATTCCTAGGACTATTGACTCTGTCGCCAGCCTAGCCCTATATTCCCATCCATCCCGCCCCATCTAGCGAGGGGTGTCTGTACAGCATCTTCAGATGCTGGGGCGGGGAGCGGTGGCCGGGTTGGGGCGTCGGAGATGCGGCGCAGTTTCCCCTCCCGGCGGTCCAAGCCGCATCGGTCCTGGCGCGCTAAACCGCGCGCAACGGGGAGTGTAACTGGGCGTGGGGTGACGGGAGGTTGCCTCACGTCCTGAAGAAATCCCACAGCGGTGGATAGGCTGCCCCGACGTAAGAAGGGCTCGCCTGAAAGGTCGTGAGTCCACCGGGGGCCATGCGGAGCAAACCTAAGAAACACCGCGCGCGGAACGCCGGAGGCTCGGCAATTCCGTGGTGACTAACTCGTGTGAATCTAACTCACACTCACACGAGGCTGCGGGGCTGTTCGAGCCCCGGCGTTCCGCGCGCCCTCGTTCTATCGAGAGCGTGTAGCCCGGATGAGCGAAAGCGAAATCCGGGGAGACAGGAAATGCGGCCTGCCCGGGGCCGATCAAAGAACGCGGGCGATGAATCACGTCCGTCATTCCGGAGCACGAGCAAAGCGAGCGAACCCGGAATCCATAAGCCGCAGCACTGGGGATATGGATTCCGGGCTCGCGGCCTTAAGAGGCCGCGCCCCGGAATGACCAAGTTAATGCAGCACGAACTCGCCGTTCACGCTGCGCATCTCCGCCGGCTTGATCAGCTTGCAGTGCGCGACCTGGACGGAGTGTAGCGGCCCCTCGAGCTTCGCCTGCCAGAAATCGAGAAACCGCTGCAGCTCGGGAAACTTGGGAAACAGGTCGTAGGCCTGCCAGACATAGGATTGCAGCAACCAGCGATGATCGGGGCGGCGGTAAAGGATGTGCGCCGTGGTCAGCCCGTAGCCCTCGACCTGCCTGACAAAGTCACTCGAAACCGTCGAACCCATTCCGTCCTCCATTGCAGCAAGCGGACGATAATTTTCCAGTCCCGGCACGGTTCATTGCAAGCCGAATTGATGAACAAACTGTTTAAAATCAATGCGTTAGCAGCAGACGCCGCAACCTGCTAACAACGCCCTGCCCCGGCCGTTTCCCGAAAGCTGTCGTGGCTCCAGCGGCACCTCCCCGCAATGCGCATCCCGACCCGCCTCACCCTACCCACCCCTGCTGTTAACCATTGAATTTCAGGGCCTTGGCGGAATTGTTGGCACTCCCATCAAATGAGTGCTAAAAAATTTCCGAAGCCCTCTTGCGGGCCCAAAATGCTTCTCCCATCTCGGTTGCGAGGTGTCGGAGGGGACCATGTCCCGACACCGGGAACGTCAAAAAACTCAGTCTTAGGAGGTTTGCCATGAAGTTCCGCCCGCTTCACGACCGTGTCGTCGTCAAGCGCATCGACGCCGAGCAGAAGACCGCCGGCGGCATCATCATCCCCGATAGCGCGCAGGAAAAGCCGAGCCAGGGCGAAGTCATCGCCGTCGGCCCGGGCGGCCGCGACGAAAGCGGCAAGCTCACCCCGATCGACGTCAAGGTCGGCGACATCGTGCTGTTCGGCAAGTGGTCGGGCACCGAGGTCAAGATCGACGGTCAGGATCTCCTGATCATGAAAGAGTCCGACATCATGGGCGTCCTCGAGGGCGTCGCGGCCAAGAAGAAGGCCGCCTAAGCAGGGACAACCCTCGTCCTGAGGAGCCTGCCGCAGGCAGGCGTCTCGAAGGACGGGAGCAATGAACTCATCGGCCTCATCCTTCGCGACGCGGCTAAAGCCGCTCCTCAGGATGAGGGTCTAGGAAACAGAGGATCAAACAATGGCTGCCAAAGACGTCAAATTCTCCGTCGACGCGCGCGACCGCATGCTGCGCGGCGTCGATATCCTCGCCAACGCCGTGAAGGTCACGCTCGGTCCGAAGGGCCGCAACGTCGTGATCGACAAGTCGTTCGGCGCCCCGCGCATCACCAAGGACGGCGTCACCGTCGCCAAGGAGATCGAGCTCGAGGACAAGTTCGAGAACATGGGCGCGCAGATGGTCCGCGAGGTCGCCTCGAAGACCAATGATCTCGCCGGCGACGGCACCACCACCGCGACCGTCCTCGCCCAGGCGATCGTCAAGGAAGGTTCGAAGGCGGTTGCCGCCGGCATGAACCCGATGGATTTGAAGCGCGGCGTCGACCTCGCCGTCGAAGCCATCGTCGAACACCTCAAGGCCAACTCCAAGAAGGTCACATCGAACGAGGAAATCGCCCAGGTCGGCACCATCTCGGCCAACGGCGACAGCGAAATCGGCAAGTTCCTTGCCGAAGCGATGAAGAAGGTCGGCAACGAAGGCGTCATCACCGTTGAGGAAGCCAAGTCCCTCGACACCGAACTCGACGTCGTCGAAGGCATGCAGTTCGACCGCGGCTACATCTCGCCCTACTTCGTCACCAACGCCGACAAGATGCGCGTTGAAATGGACGACCCCTACATCCTGATCTACGAAAAGAAGCTGTCGGGCCTGCAGGAACTGCTGCCGCTGCTCGAAGCCGTGGTGCAGACCGGCAAGCCGCTGCTCATCGTTGCCGAGGACATCGAAGGCGAAGCCCTCGCCACCCTCGTCGTCAACAAGCTGCGCGGCGGCCTCAAGGTCGCGGCCGTCAAGGCGCCGGGCTTCGGCGATCGCCGCAAGGCCATGCTGCAGGACATCGCGATCCTGACCGGCGGCCAGGCGATCTCGGAAGACCTCGGCATCAAGCTCGAGAACGTGACGATCAACATGCTCGGCCGCGCCAAGAAGGTGTCGATCGACAAGGAGAACACCACGATCGTCAACGGCGCCGGCAAGAAGGCCGACATCGAGGCGCGCGTTCAGCAGATCAAGGCGCAGATCGAGGAAACCACCTCGGACTACGACCGCGAGAAGCTGCAGGAGCGTCTGGCCAAGCTCGCCGGCGGCGTCGCGGTGATCCGCGTCGGCGGCGCGACCGAGGTCGAGGTGAAGGAGCGCAAGGATCGCGTCGATGACGCGATGCATGCGACCCGCGCCGCGGTCGAGGAAGGCATCGTGCCGGGCGGCGGCGTCGCGCTGCTGCGTTCGGTCGAGGCCCTCAAGAAGATCAAGACCCAGAACGAAGACCAGAAGCACGGTGTCGAGATCGTCCGCAAGGCGATCCAGGCCCCGGCCCGCCAGATCGCCCTCAACGCGGGCGAGGACGGTTCGGTCATCGTCGGCAAGATCCTCGAGAAGGATCAGTATTCCTACGGCTTCGACGCCCAGAACGCGGAATACGGCAACATGCTCACCAAGGGCATCATCGACCCGACGAAGGTCGTGCGCTGCGCGATCCAGGACGCGGCGTCGGTCGCGGGCCTGCTGATCACCACTGAGGCGATGGTTGCCGAACTGCCGCCGAAGAAGGGCGCCGGTGGCGCTCCGGCCGGCATGCCGGGCGGCATGGGTGGCATGGACTTCTAAGGTCCGCGTCACGCGACACAAAAACGAAGGCCCGGGAGAAATCCCGGGCCTTTTCTCTTTGGAACCCTGTGCCGCCGTCGGAAATTCACGCCGCGGCAATTGCGGGCCACGTCACATCCGCTAGGCTGACGACTCTCCATTTGCCCGCTGTCGCATCACTGTCACAATCGCCCTCGGAAAACCTGGCAATGCACTTTCCTACGTCGCTGAACGACATCGACTTTGTCATGCTCGTATCGGCCGCGGCCGTCATCCTCAACATCATCGGCTACATGATGAAGACGATGATCCCGCTGCGCGTCGTGGCGATGACGACCAATTGCCTGTTCATCCTGTGGTCGACGCTGGCCGCGATCTATCCGACACTGATCCTCAACATCATCCTGTTCCCGATCAACGCCCTGCGCTTCTGGCAGATGAAGCGCCTGATCCGTCAGGTCAACGACGCCGCCAATGGCGATCTATCGCTGGATTGGCTCAAGCCGTTCACGACCAAGCGTCACTTCGATGCCGGAACGACCTTGTTTCAGAAGGGCGATCCCGCAAGCGAACTGCACTTCATCATGTCGGGGCGGTTCCGTGTAGTCGAACGCGGCATCGACATCGGCGCTGGCGGCATCATCGGCGAGCTCGGCCTGCTCGAACCCGGCAAGGCCCGCACGGCCACCATCGAATGTATCGAGACCGGCGAGACTTTGGCCGTCTCCTACGATCACGTGATGCAGCTTTATTTCCAGAACCCGACCTTCGGCTTCTACTTCCTGCAACTGTCGACCGCGCGGCTGTTCCACACCATCAAGTCGCTGGAGGAAGAAAACGCGGCGCTACGCGCCGCCAATGCGCGGCTCGGTTCCACGACCTCGGCGTAAGACGTGGCTTCAAAGAGGAGAAATCGGGTGGACGGGATCGGCGGACGCAGTAGCCTGCGACACATGACCGATGCGCACTCAAAAACGAAAACGACCACGGAGAAGATCAAACGCGGGTACATCCGCCGTCGTCGATCTTATCGTGGCCGTCTGGGCGCAGATCGCTTGAGCAATCCGGCGCCGCTTGCCCTATTCTATAGACCCCGATTGTGTAGATAACGTGACGAAAACCTTAATGAAACCTTACATGGCAAAGGCTTACGTCGGTGTCGGCGGCTGGACCTACGAGCCGTGGCGCGGCGTTTTCTATCCCAAAGGCCTGCCGCATGCGCGCGAACTCGAATATGCGGGGCAACATCTGACCTCGATCGAGGTCAACGGCACCTTCTATTCGACAATGAAGCCGGCCAGTTTCGCCAAATGGGCCTCAGAAGTGCCGGACGGGTTCGTGTTTTCGCTGAAAGGGCCGCGCTATGCGGTCAATCGTCGCGTGCTGGCGGAAGCCGGCGACTCGATCAAACGGTTTCTCGACTCCGGCATCACCGAGCTCGGCCCCAAGCTCGGTCCCCTGCTCTGGCAGTTCGCGCCGCACAAGAAATTCGACGCCGCCGATTTCGGCTCCTTCCTCGATCTGCTGCCGGACAAGTTCGACGGTCGTGCGCTGCGCCATGTCGTCGAGGTGCGCAACGACACTTTCAAATCGCCGGAGTTCATCGCGCTGGCGCGCAAGAAAGGCGTCGCCATCTGCTACGCCGAGCACGAGACCTATACCGAGATCGCCGACATCACCGCCGACTTCGTCTATGCCCGGCTGCAGAAAGGCGATGAAAAGCTCAAGGCCGGCTACCCGCCCAAGGCGCTCGACCAATGGGCCGATCGCGCCAGGGTCTGGGTTAAAGGCGGCGACCCAGCCGACCTGCCGCGCGTCGACAAGAAATCCGCGCCGAAAAAGCCACGCGATGCCTTCATCTACTTCATCCATGAAGCCAAGGTGAAGGCACCGGCCGCAGCGATGGCGCTGATCGAGCGACTGAAAAGCTGACAACTCAGCCGGCAGGAAAGACCTGCCAGTACCGCGGCAGAATGGGGACGCGGCTCGTATTGTCGAACGGCGTGTCGAGCGGTAACTCGACTTCGATCTTGTGTCCGCCTTTCCCGACCAGCAATTCGGCGCGACGCAATCCGCCGCTGCGGTGAACCGACACGATCGTGCCGACGATCGCTCCTGGGCCATCCGGTACTAGGTTGACGCCGTTCGGGCGCAGGAACAGCCAACCTGGACCGTTCGGCACCTCGCTCGGCGGCAGATCGAGCAGATGGCCTTCGAACAGCACCTTGCCGCCTTCCACGGTCACCGGCAATTCGCTTGTCTCGCCGATGAAGGAGAATACGAAAGGCGAATTGGGGCGGTCGTAAATCTCGTCCGCCGTGCCGACCTGCTCGATACGGCCCTGGCTCATCACCACGACGCGGTCGGCGAGCTCCAGTGCCTCCTCCTGATCGTGGGTGACGAACACCGTCGTATGCCCAGTCTTATCGTGCAACTCGCGCAGCCAGTGACGCAGTTCGCGCCGTACCTTGGCATCGAGCGCGCCGAACGGCTCATCGAGCAGCAGCACGCGTGGCTCGATGGCGAGCGCCCGCGCCAACGCCACGCGCTGACGCTGACCGCCCGAAAGCTGGCTCGGATAGCGTTTCTCCAATCCGGAAAGCTGGACCAGATCGAGCAGCTCCAGCGTACGGCGTTGAATCTCAGCCTTTGGCGGGCGCGATACACGCGGCCGCACCGACAGCCCGAAGCCGATATTCTCCGCCACCGTCATATGACGGAACAGCGCGTAGTGCTGGAAGACAAAGCCGACATGGCGATCTTGGACCGACTTGAAGGACGCATCTTCATCGCCAAACAGAATTTTGCCTTCGTTCGGGAAATCGAGCCCTGCAATCAGGCGGAGCAGCGTGGTCTTGCCGGAGCCGGAAGGCCCTAACAATGCGATCAACTCGCCGGAGCAGATATCGAGCGAGACGTCATGCAACGCCGCAAACCGGTCGAACTCCTTGCGGACGTTCCTGATACTGAGTTCCATCGTCTTGTCTCAATGTCCGTTTCTGGTGGCCGCGAGCTGATGCGCATAGCGCCATTCGAGCCACGTCTTTACAGCCAGGGTTACAAGCGCAAGCCCGGCAAGCACCGCCGCGAGGCTGAAAGCAGCCACCTGCGCCAACGCCCTGAACTCCTGATAGTACAGCTCAATCTGCAACGGCATCGTCACCGTCTCACCCCTGAGCTTTCCGGAGATCACCGCAACCGCGCCGAACTCGCCCATGGCGCGCGCATTGCAAAGCAGGACGCCATAGAGCAGCGCCCATTTCACGTTAGGCAAAGTCACACGCCAGAACGTCTGCCAGCCGGACGCCCCCAGTGACAAGGCGGCCTCCTCATCGCCCGTTCCCTGATCTTGCATCAACGGAATGAGTTCGCGCGCGATGAAGGGAAAGGTGACGAAGATCGTCGCGAGAATGACGCCGGGTACGGCAAAGATGATCCGAACGCTGAAATCCTCGAGAAACCAGGCACCGATTGGCGTGAAAGGCCCGAGCAGCAGCACGTAGACGAGACCGGCGACGACCGGCGACACCGAAAAAGGCAGGTCGATCAACGAAATCAACAGTGCCCGCCCTCGGAAACGGAATTTCGCGATGGCCCATGCGGCAGCGACGCCGAAAACGAGATTGCAGGGAACGGCAATCGCCGCGACCAGCAGCGTCAGTTTGATCGCGGCAATCGCATCGGGATCCCGGAATGTCGCCAGCGCCGGGCCTATGCCCAGACCAAGCGCCTGCGCGAACACCGCGATGAGCGGCATGATCAGGAACAGCACCAGCACGAAGATGCTGATTCCAATCAGCGTCAGTCGAACCGGCCGTGTTTCACTGACGGGAGAAACGATCATGTGGCTTTTCATGGCGGGCTCAACCATTCCCGAACCTCCGGTAACTCCACACCTGGAGCAGGTTGATCAGGAGCAAAATGACGAATGAAATGGTCAGCATCACAGCGGCAATGGCAGCCGCGGCGGCATAGTCACGCTCCTCCAGACGAAACACGATGAGCAGCGGCAAAATCTCGGTTTTCCTCGGGATATTGCCGGCGATGAAGATGACCGAGCCGTACTCGCCGACGGCACGGGCGAATGCGAGGGCGAACCCGGTGAGAATCGCAGGGATCAACGGCGGGAGAATGACGCGCAAAATCGTCGCACGCCGCGGCGCGCCGAGCGTTGCCGCGGCTTCCTCAACCTCGCGGCTGAAGTCCTCGAGCACCGGCTGGACGGTCCGCACGACGAAGGGCAAACCGATAAACACCAGCGCGATCCAGATGCCGACCGGTGTATAGGCGATGGTGATGCCGAATGGCGAGAACAGGCGGCCGAGCCAGCCTTGCGGCACGTAGAGCGCGGTGAGCGCGATACCGGCGACCGCGGTCGGCAAGGCGAAAGGCAGATCGACGATGGCGTCGAGAAGACGCGCCGCGAAGAAACGATAGCGCACCAGGACCCATGCGATGACGACGCCGACGATGACATTGAACAACGCAGCGAGCAGCGACGCCCCGAAGCTCAGTTGCATCGCGGCCATGAACCGTGGTCCGGTGACGATGGCCCAGAAGCGCTCCCAATCAAGCTCAAACGTCTTGATATAGAGCCCGATAATCGGAATGAGAACAATGAGGGAAAGATAGAAGACCGTGAAACCGAAGGTCAGCCGAAAGCCTGGGATAATACTTGCTTCCCGGAATCGAATGCCAGACATAACGAATTAGCTCCGATACCCATAAATATGGCGGGCCGTGGGGATGCGATTTGCCCACACGGCCCGCCAGTGTGCTCGGTCGCGCCGGGGCGCGTCAATTCTTCGAGTATATCTTGTCGAAAATGCCCCCGTTGTCGAAATGGGTCGGCTGAGCCTTGGCCCATCCACCGAATACCTCATCGACTTTGACCAGCTTGACTTTCGGGAAGGCCTTGAGATTGGCAGGGTCGACATGCTCCGGCTTGCCCGGCCGGTAGAAGTTCTTGGCGAAGATCTTTTGCGCCTCGGGCGAATAAAGCTGGTCGAGGAAAGCCTTGGCGACCTCGCGCGTCCCCTTCTTGTCGACGTTCTTGTCGACGATCGCCACCTTCACCTCGGCGAGGATCGAGACAGACGGCACGACGATTTCGTAGTCCGCGCCGAACTCCTTGAGCGAGAGGAGCGCCTCGTTCTCCCAAGCGATCAGCACGTCGCCGACCTTGTTCTGCACGAAGGTGTTGGTCGAACCACGCGCGCCGGTGTCAAGCACCGCCACATTCTTGTAGATCGCAGCGACGAAATCCTGGGCCTTTTTCTGATCGCCCTTGCTGCGCTCCAACTCGTAGGCCCAGGCCGCGAGGTAATTCCAGCGCGCTCCGCCCGATGTCTTCGGGTTCGGCGTGATCACCACCACACCCGGCTTAATCAGATCGTCCCAGTCCTTGATGCCCTTCGGGTTGCCTTTGCGGACCAGGAAAACGATGGTCGAGGTATAGGGCGAGGAATCGGCGGGGAATTTGCTCTTCCAGTCGGCGCTGATCAGGCCCTTCTGCTGAATGCCGAGAATGTCGCCTTCGAGTGGGAAGGTTACCACATCGGCGGGCAGGCCGTCGATCACGGATCGGACCTGCGCACCCGAGCCGCCGTGGCTGTTACTGATTTCGATCGTCTTGCCGGTCTTCTCTTTCCAGTACTTGACGAAGTACTCGGAGTAGTCGCGGTAAAGCTCGCGCGTGGGATCGTATGACACATTGACGAGCGTCGTTTGCGCCACGGCCGGCTGCACCGAGGCCAGGTTCATACCGACGGCCGCCGCAACAGCGCCGGCCAGCGACACACGAATTAAGGATCGGGTCGTCAAAATGCGCATGACAATGCTCCACAATTGTTCCGTGGTTCCGACCTTTGCCGCAACTGCGATGGACAGCAAGACCGAGGAGCAAGAAAAAATAAAACCTGCCAAAATTTCGATCAGGCAAATAATGATTTGCTTAAGAACAGCAGATCGATAAGTCGAAATTCTCCCGCTTTTTTTCAATCGCGGCAGCCGTTTGCCAAATCTCGTCCTATGCAGTCGCTCGCTCCCTCCCGGCGAGAGGGTGCGGAGCGATTGACGCAGTGCCTATTCCGCCGGCTGCAGGGCCTGCCGGTTCTCGATATTCACGACCATGGCCGTGAGCGCCAGCGTGGTGAGAAACATCACCAGCGCCACCGCGGCATTGGCGCCGAGCACGAGACCGAAGCCCCCGGTCTTGTGCAGCAGCGCGATCATGCCGATGGCGATGCCGGAGGAAATGAACAAGGTGAAATAGCGCACGGCATAGACGCGGCCGCGCCAGGCATCCGCGGTATAGCGGGCGAGGATGATGTCGTTGACCGTCACCTGCGCGTAGATCGCGGCAATCGCGATGGCGAGTGCGATCATCAACGGAATGCCATCGGCCTGCGAAGCCCAGAAGTTGCCGACGAAGCCGAGGCAGGTCACGACCGCGAACAGGTAATGCGGCGCAAAGCGCTCGACGAGACGGCCGATGGCGAGCTGCGCCAGGGCGCCGCACAGCAGCACCGCCGTGGCAACGCTTCCAACCAGCACCAGCGGCACACCCTTCACCATGCCCTCATCGACAACCTTTGGCAGCGCAATGGTGAGCACGTTGAACACAAGACCGGCCGATAGCGCGATCACCAGGAACAGGCCAAACATCACCGCCATCAGCTTCGCGGTCAGCGGCACCGCAGCCTTGCTCTGGCGCTTGCTGGCGTGGTGGCGATCGTCCGGCGTCAGTCGGAGATAGAAGATACCCGCGACGAGCATGAACGCTGCCGGCACATAGAACGCGGCGCGCCAGCCGATCCACCAGGCGAGCGCACCGGAAATACCGGCCGCCAGCGAGACCCCGAGATTGCCGCAGACGCCGTTGAAGGCAAGCGTGCGGCCGATCGTCCCGCCACTCGCGCCGGCTGCTTCAATCAGCATCGCCATGCCGACCGGATGGTAGATGGCGGCAAATATCCCAATCGCGAACATCGCAATGGACAGCACAATCAGGTTCGGCGCCATCGCCACCGCGATCATTGACAGGCCGCAGCCGAGATAGAACGCCGCCATCATGTTGCGGCGGCTCCAGCGGTCGGCGAGCCAACCGGCCGGCAATGAGAAAAGGCCGAAAGCCACGAAGGCGGCACTCGAGAGCGCGATCAGCTCGCTGTAAGGCCGGCCGTAAACCGCTTCAAGTCCGATGACGACCGTCGGATAGATCAGCAGCACGTAGTGGTCGAAGCCGTGCGCGATGTTCAGGAAGGTGATGGAGCGTCGGCGGGCGGTCTCGTCGGCTGGGGCGGCGGCAGTTGTGGTGGCGGTCATGGACGAGGCTTTCCGAGGCACATCGAATCTGAGAATGCCTCGCAATATAGGTCTTGCCATTTGGCGATGTTCGGTCGATTTTCGTCGCGTTTGGGCCAAAAGGACCACCATGCCCGCCTCTCTACCAGAATACCGTCAGAACCTCGACGATGCGCCGCGTCCCGTTGCGGTCATGGCCAAGACCTGCGCGGCCACCGAGCACATTCCCCTGCACATCCACCGCCGTGGTCAATTGCTCCATGCCACCAGTGGCATCATGCGGGTCGAGACTGAGCAGGCTGCCTGGATTCTGCCGCCGGCCCGGGCGATCTGGTTGCCGCCGCAGTTGCCGCACAAAGTCACGATGCGGAGCAAGGTCGAGATGCGCACCGTGTATATCGACCAGGCCCGATGCGTGGGCCTGCCGCGCCACCCGGTGTTCGCCGAAATGTCCGGGCTGTTGCGCGAATTGATCCTCGCCCTTTTGAAGGAACCGGCGGACTACGCCGAGGAAGATCGTGGCGGCGCTATTGCCCGGCTCATTCTCACCGAGATCGGCCGTCTGGACGAGCGCCGCTACGACGTGCCGATGCCGCGCGACGAGCGAGTCTTGCGCGTCGTCCGCGTGCTCCTGGACGACCCGGCCGTCGACCATGACCTCGACCGCTGGGCGGATGAGTCCGGCGCCAGCCGGCGGACGCTGGCCCGCCTGTTCCGTCAGGAAACCGGCCTCGGCTTTGCCGAATGGCGCGCCCGCCTCCGCGCGGTCGATGGTCTGGCGCGGCTGTCGAATGGCGTGTCGGTCGCCGAATCCGCGGCGTCGGTCGGCTATGCCAGCGCCTCGGCTTTCTCTGCCATGATCCGGCGTACCCTCGGCGAGCCCCCGCGCCGGCTCACTGCGACTCAACCGCGTATCAGTTGACGGCACAACCTTATACTACTTTTGCGCGATTCTATGCGAGGAGTAGACACGGAGTTACCTTCTCTCTGTAGTTGTGGTCCGGCGGTAATGCGTAGCGGACGGGGCCGCGATGAGACTCGGCAAGTGCATGGGCGAGGCACTCGTCGCGGCCGCCATTTGCATTTGCGGCTTCCCGGCCATTGCGGACACCGCGGACGACGACCCCACCACGCTGCAATTTTCCGGCCGCGATGCCTGGCGCAACGGCGTCTTCGCCTATTCGGGCTTTCTCTACGCGCCGGGCGGTTTCGAGCGCGACGGCTTCATGCTCAAGCTGCTGGTGAACGGCGGCGTCTACCGCTACTGGCCCGGCAGCATGCCGGGACAGGAAGTTCGCGGCGCCGAGTGGCAGATGCAAATTCTACCCGGCTTTCGCATCAAGCGCGGCGCCACCGAAATGAAGTTTTTCTTCGGCCCGGAATGGCAGAAGCACTGGCTGTGGCCGGACGACCCCGGCAACAGTCTGCGCGGCCAGAACTTCGGCGCGCGTTTCGCCGCCGAACTGTGGAGTGAGCCCACAACGGAGACACTCATTGCGGGCGATGTGTCGCTGGGCACGCTGTCGACCAGTCATTCGGCGCGGCTCGCCTTGGGCTGGCGCGTCGCAGGCGAACTGCTCAACGAGGAATTCTTTTACCTAGGGCCCGAGTTGCAGGTCTTCGACAGCGACGGTTATCGCCAGAGCCGCATAGGGCTGCACATCACCAGCATGAAAACCGGCGATGTCGAATGGTCGGCCGCGATCGGCTATGCCCGCGACACCGACGGTCACTCCAGCCCTTATTTCAGGCTCAGCCTCGCCCAGAAACTCTAATCGAGCGTGCGGCGGAAACGTGTCACGGCAATAGTCATCGCCATCAGCATCAGCACCGCGAGCGCCGCCGCGTCGTAATGCAGATCGGATACCCCGGCGCCTTTCAGCATGATCGAGCGCACGATGCGCAGATAGTGCGTCAGCGGCAGCGCCTCGCCGATCCACTGCGCCCAGACTGGCATGCCGGCGAACGGAAACATGAATCCCGACAGCAGGATGTTCGGCAGGAAATACATGATCGACATCTGCATCGCCTGCAGCTGGTTCTGCGCGATGGTCGAAAAGGTGTAGCCGGTCGCCAAATTGGTGGCGATGAAAAGCGTGCTCAGCGCCGCGAGCAGGCCGAGACTGCCGAGCAACGGCACGCCGAACAGCAGGATGCCGATGCCGATAATCAGCGCCGCCTGCACGAAGCCGACTGCGACATAGGGAATGATCTTGCCGAGCATGATCTCGACCGGCGTGATCGGCATCGACAGCAGATTTTCCATAGTGCCGCGCTCGATCTCGCGCGTCACGGACAAGGCCGTGAAGATCAGCATGGTCATGGTTAGGATGGTGCCGACAAGGCCTGGCACGATGTTCAGCTCGGTCTTGGCGGCCGGATTGTATCGCGCGTGAGTTCTGATCTCGAAGGCGGGCGTGCCCGCGGCGGGAATGGCGTAGTCGTGCTGCAGGGCCGTTTGCGCCAGCCGGTTAAGCGCGGACAGCGCCGAACCCGCCGCGACCGGATCGGTCGCATCCGCTGCTACCAGCATTGCCGGATTCTCGCCGCGCCGGAGCGAGCGCTCGAAATTCGCCGGGATCTCGATGCCGAACAGCACCTTGCCGGAGGCGAGCAGTTGGTCGAATTCCGCCTCGGTGCGCGGCAGTTCCGTGACCTTGAAGTACCGCGTGTTCTTGAGCGCGGCCAAAATGGAGCGCCCGACGTCGCTCGATTCCTGCAACAGCACCGCGGTCGGCAGATCGCGCGGCGTCGTGTTGATGGCATAGCCGAACAGCAGCAACTGCATCAACGGCACCATCACAATCATGGCGAACGAAACGCGGTCGCGCTTGAGCTGGATGAACTCCTTGATCAGCATGGCCCAGGTTTTGCGCCAGAAGCCATTGCCGCTCATGCGTCCCGGTGCTTTTGCGGGAATGACCTGGTTCATTGGAAGTTATCCTTGGCGCGGCCCATCAGGTCGATGAACACATCCTCGAGCGATGCTTCCGACCGTTGCCAGACGAGATCG
Organism: Pseudolabrys sp. FHR47; assembly: GCF_005153485.1. NCBI lineage: Bacteria > Pseudomonadati > Pseudomonadota > Alphaproteobacteria > Hyphomicrobiales > Xanthobacteraceae > Pseudolabrys > Pseudolabrys sp. FHR47. Next base: position 1,808,925 of record NZ_CP039740.1, on the reverse strand, counting down.
CGGCGCTCGCGATAAGGCGCGATGGCGGCTTCGAGCGCGGCGCCGTCGCGGCTCGAGACGTGCAGGCTGGTGCCAAACGGCGCCACCATGTCGACGCCGGGCTTGCGCTCGAGTTCATGGCCGAGTGCATTGATGCCGTCGCCGTTCCGCGCGCTTACCACATAGGTGGTGAGGTTCGACGCCGCGATTACCTCCTCGACGGTACCGCGCACCAGGAGCTCGCCATAGGCGATATAAGCAATCTCGTGGCAGCGCTCGGCCTCGTCCATGTAATGCGTCGACACCAGCACGGTGAGCCCTTCGGCGGCGAGCGCGTGGATCTCGTTCCAGAATTCGCGCCGCGCCTTGGGATCGACGCCCGCGGTCGGCTCGTCGAGGAGGAGCAGTTGAGGGCCCGACAATGTGCAGGCGCCCAGCGCCAACCGCTGCTTCCAGCCGCCCGACAATTCGCCGGCGAGCTGTTCCTCGCGGCCCTTAAGTCCGAGGCGCTCGATCGCCCCGCGCGCCGCCGCACGCGGGCGTTCCAGGCCATAAAGCCGGGCGATGAATTCCAGGTTCTCGCGCACCGACAAGTCCTGATACAGCGAGAATTTCTGCGTCATGTAGCCGACGTGCTGCTTGATCTTGTCGGTTTCGGTACGGATGTCATAGCCGAGACAGGTGCCGGTGCCCTCGTCCGGCGTCAGCAGGCCGCACAGCATCCGGATGGTCGTGGTCTTGCCGGAGCCGTTCGGCCCGAGAAAGCCGTAGATCGAGCCGCGCCTGACCTGCATCGAGACGTCGCGCACCACGGCGCGGCCGTCGAAGCGCTTGGTCAGGTGCTGGACGTCGATGGCGACGTCGCGGCCCACTTCAGCGTTCACGGCTTGCCTCCGCGTGTAACGGTGACGGGCTGGCCGACGCGCAGTTTTGATGGATCGTCCGGCCGCGCCTCGATCAGGTAGACGAGCTTGGCGCGCTCCTCGAGGCTGTAGATCACCGGTGGCGTATATTCAGCGCTGCGGGCAATAAAGGTGACCTTCGCCGTCAGCCCTGTCGGGCAACTATCGCAGGACACGCCGACGACATCGCCGATCTGGATGGCGGCCAGTTCGCGCTCCGGAGAGAAGAAGCGTACCTTCAAATTCGCCGGCGGCAGCAGCGCAACGACCGGCTTGCCCGGTTGCACGGTCTCGCCCGGGCGGTAATAAACCTCCTCGACCGATCCGGTGACCGGGCTCAACTGACGCCGCCGCGTCAGCCGTGTTTGCGCCGCGTCGAGATTGGCCTGCGCCTGCTGCAAGGCGGATCGTGCGTCGTCGAGTGTCTTCTGTGTGCCGGCCGCGGTCTTCAGCAGTTCCTCGGCGCGCGCGTAAGATTGTCGCGCGGCAGCCAAGGTCGCCTGCCGAACCTGCACATCGGCGCGTTGCAGATCGTCGTCGAGGGTGAACAGGAGATCGCCCTTCGTGACCTTGTCGCCCTGACGCACCTTCAGCTCTTCGACGCGGCCCTGCTCGTCCGGCGACACGAAGATCGTTTCGGCTTCGACCCAGCCTTGCAACTGCCGGTCCGGCCCCTTCTCGCAGCCGGCGAGCGCGAGCGACACCAGCATGAGCGCGGCATAACGAACAGTCATGGCTTAGTCCTCGGAGCGAGCAGAATATCGATGTGGGTTTGCATCATCTTTCGCACGTCGAGCGGCGCGACATTGCCGAACAGTCCGGTCCAGACGACGGCGAGGAGGGCCGGCGCGGCGATGAGTTGCGGAAACTCCGCGAGCGACTGCGGGATTTCGCCGCGCGCGGCGGCCCGTTTCAGGATTGCGTGCAGCGCCTCAAAGATACGCGACAACACTTCGCGATAGTAGAATTCGGCGAGCTTGGGAAAGCGCCGGCCCTCGGAGATCATCAGGCGGATCACATCCTTGCGCCTGGTCTCGAACACTTCGTGGACGAAGACGTCGCGCATGCGCTCGGCCAGTTGCTTGGCCGGGATATCGGCCTGCCCCAGCGTCTCGAAGCCGCCCACGATCGGCGTCAGCATTTCGCGTAGCAGTTCCTGAAACAAGGTCTCCTTGTCGCGGAAATAGAGATAGATGGTGCCCTTGGCGATGCCGGCGCGTTTGGCGACGTCATCGAGCCGGGCCGCTTCGAACCCGCGGTCGGCGAACTCGTCGAGCGCCGCGTTGAGAATGACCTCGCGACGTTCGGCGCTTCGCGCCTCGCGGCCAGTCCCCGGCGCCGAAGCCGGGCTCTTGCCGTTGCGACCCGTTCCCGCACGGATCGACGGCGCAAGGCTCCTCGCAGCGGTTGGCTTCCGCGCCTTTTTCCGTGCTGCAGGCTTCTTTGCCACGCGCAACCCATCTTGCCAGGACTGAGTGTACTATGACTGACTGGTCAGTCATTTATACGCCCGACGACGGACCACCGCAAGACCCGATCCGCATCGGAAAGGCGCTGTCCGGAATTGAGGAGTTGCGGCGAACGGATTGCCACCCGGCGGCGGCTCAGCCGCCGCAGAGAAGCTTCTAGCCTCGCGTTTCGCGGGGCGCTGAGTCGATAAGGCCCGCCCACGCCAGAGGCGTCGCGGGCATCGTGAAATCCACGGCGTAAGTCGCACAACTCAGCTTCGAAACTGTCACCATACGGCAAGCATCGCTCGCGCATGCAGACGCAGCGCGGCAGGCACCGCCTGCGCCAGCGACACGGGCCGTGACGAACGTCATCGTCATGATTGCGAGCAACAGGCTCGCGACAACGATAACCCGCACGGCCGGGGCATAGGTATCAGTCATCGGTTCGCCCCCGAAGGGCTCCGCGTGGAACTACCACACAAGATAAACGGCGAGTCGCGCGGCCCGATCAATGATTCGAATCTCAGGCGCGTTCAATTTCGGCCTTGACCGCCTTCAGAGACTCAGGGGTATCGACATCGGTCAATGCCGCCTCCCCGGACAGCGGCACTTCAGTCGTGACCTCGCCGTACTGGCCGATGAGATGACGGGCGCCGACATCGCCGCTGATCGACATCAATTCATTGAAGAATCGCCGCGACCACACGACCGGATTGCCGCGCTTGCCGTCGATCGAGGGCACCACGATCAATGCGCCCTTCTCCGGGTCGAAGGCGGCGAGCAGCTTGTCGATCAAACCGCTGTCGACCTGCGGCATGTCGCCAAGGCAGACAATGGCGCCGCCGGCTTCGGCAGGCACCGCGGCAATGCCGGTGCGCAGCGAGGTGCCGAGGCCATCGGCATAGTCCGGGTTATGCACGAAGCGCACCGGCAGACCGGCAAGCGCCGCTTCCACCTGCTCCCGCTGATGCCCCGTGACGACAATGACAGGCTTCGCGCGCGAGGCCAAAGCCTGTTCGGCGGCGATGCGCACCAGGGGCTTGCCGCCGATCTCGGCGAGCATCTTGTTCAGCGCGCCCATGCGGGTCGAGCGCCCGGCCGCCAGCACGATCGCGGCGATGCGCTGGCCCGCTTCGGCCACCGGCTCGCTGCGCGGCTGCGGCCGCGTCACGATCTCCATCAGCAGACCACCGACACCCATGCCGGTGATGTCCGCGCGCGAGACCGGCAGTCCGGCAAGCAGACGCATCAGCACCCAGTCGAAGCCGTTTTCCTTCGGCGAGCGCGCACAGCCCGGCGCGCCGATCACCGGCGCCTCGCCAATGCGGCCGATCAGCATCAGGTTGCCAGGATCGACCGGCATGCCAAAATGCTCGATGGCGCCGCCGGCGCTTTCGATCGCCATTGGAATGACGTCGCGCCGGTCGGCGATGGCGGAAGCGCCGAACACGATGACCATCTCGGCGCCAGCCTCGCGCACCTCGGCGATGGCGGCGGCGAGCGCGGCCTCGTCATGCGGCACGCGCCGCTCGGCAACGATGGTCGCGCCCGCGGGCGCAAGGCGCTCCTGCGTAATGTGCAACGTCTTCTCGATCACCTTGGGCGCGAGTCCGGGCAGCAAGGTCGAGACGACGCCGATCTTGCGGATGACATACGGCGCGATTCGAATGACGGGCTCCGCCTTCTTCGCGGCCGCGACCGCCCTGTCGCGCGCCTTGCCGGACACAGCGAAGGGAATGATCTTCACGGTGGCGATCATCTCGCCTTCGACCACCGGCTTGTAGGCGGACAGCGTCGCCAGCGTTACGGCTTCATCAATGCGGTTCAGGCTATCGACCGTATCGCGATCGACGACCAAAATGCCGGCGGTTTCGGCAAACAGATTGCAGCGGCCGGTGAAGGCGCGGTCGGTGCGCGTGCCATCGCCCGCGACCGCGGCCGCGATGCTCGCCGCCGCCTCATCTTCCGAGACATCGCCCTTGTCGAGACGGGCGACAACGATCTCTTTCACACCGGCGGCGTCCAGCGCGGCGATCTCCTTGTCGCCAATCACGGTGCCCTTCTTGAGCACGAGGTCGCCCTGGCGGATCGAGTGCACCGCCGTGGCGCCACGCGCATCCTTGGGGGCGACGGGACCGAATTTCATGCCGCTTCCGCCTTGTCCTGCTTAACGCGCAGCCGCAGCGTGATCTCGGCCATGATGGACACCGCGATCTCGGCCGGCGACACCGCGCCGATGGCAAGCCCGATCGGCGCGTGAATGCGCGCCAGCGCCGCGTCCGACAGCCCTTGCGCCTTCAGGCGCTCCAGCCTTCGGCCATGCGTCTTCCGCGAGCCGAGTGCGCCGATATAGAAGCAATCGCGCGACAGCGCATGCATGAGCGCCGGATCGTCGATCTTCGGATCGTGCGTCAGCGCAACGAAAGCAGTGTAATGATCAATGTTGAGCGGCGGCAGCGCTACGTCTGGCCACTCAGCGATCACGCTGATGCCGGGAAAGCGCTCCGGCGTCGCGAAGGCGGTACGCGGATCGACGATGGTCACGGCGTAATCGAGCATCTGGCCAAGTGGCGCCAACGTCTGCGAGATATGCACCGCGCCGGTGATGACGAGCTGCGGCGACGGCACATGAACGGTGAGGAAAACGCGCCCCTGCGCCGTTTCTTCCATGCCGCTCTTGGCCATGCGCACGCGCTTGTCGAGCACCTCGGCGAGCGGATCGGTGGCGATGTCGGTCGCCTTGACTATGCGCTGCGCGCCGGTCTCGGTGTCGGTGACGACCACCACGGCGCGCCGCGCGGCGCGTTCGGTGTTAAGGGTGGCGAGAAGATCGAGTTTCACGTCAGCTCACCTTCTCCACATACACCCGGATGGTGCCGCCGCAGGACAGGCCGACCTTCCACGCGGTCTCGTCGGCAACACCGAATTCCAACACCTTCGGCTTGCCGCTGTCGATGACGTCGATGGCTTCGGTCACTACCGCGCCTTCGACGCAACCGCCGGACACGGACCCGAGAAAATTGCCGTCGCTGTCGATCACCAGATTGGAGCCGACCGGACGCGGCGCCGAGCCCCAGGTTTCGACCACGGTGGCAAGCGCCACGCCGCGGCCTTCCTTCGACCAGTCTTCGGCGGCCTTGAGGATGTCTTCGTCGCGACCGAGCATTGTTGTTCTCCCTTACGCCACCCGGCGTAACATCGCCCTAGTATCGTAGCCCTTCTCCGGTGCGCCGGACAGGGCGCGCACCAAGGCCGTCATCGACTCCAGATTGTGCACTGGACGCAGTTCGTCAACATGCGCCAGGATGGTTTTCACGCCCTTGGCGCGCGGCTCAAAACCGTCGAAGCGCAGCAGCGGATTGAGCCAGATCAGGCGCCGGCAGGAGCGATGCAGCCGGTCCATCTCGAAGGCAAGCGTATCGTCGGCGTCGCGCTCCAGTCCGTCGGTGATCAGCAGCACCACCGCGCCCTGCCCGAGCACCCGCCGCGCCCAGTGCTTGTTGAAGTCGTGCAGCGAGGTGGCGATGCGCGTGCCGCCGGACCAGTCCACCACATGCGCGCCGCAGGCAGCGAGCGCCTCGTCCGGATCGCGCTGGCGGATGGCGCGCGTGACATTGGTCAGCCGTGTGCCGAACAGGAAGGTGGTCACGCGCTTGCGCGCATCGGTGATCGAATGCAGGAAGTGCAGGAACAGCCGGGTGTACTGGCTCATAGAACCGGAGATGTCGAGCAGTGCCACGATTGGCGGCTCCTTCACGCGCGGCCCGAGATATTTCAGATCGATCAGCGCGCCGCCGGCTTTCATGCTGGAGCGCAAGGTGCGGCGCATATCGATGAGGCGGCCATGGCGCGCGGGTGTCAGGCGCCGCGTCTTCACCTCGTCGAGCGGCAGCGCGAGGCGCGCGATCGCTTCTTTCGCCTTGGCAATCTCGGCGCTGGTCATCTGTGCGAAGTCTTTCTTCTGCAGCACCTCGCGATCCGACACAGTGAGGCGCGCATCGATCTCGACTTCCTGCTCCTCGGTCTTGGCCTTGTTGCCGGCAAACAAGGCTTCCTGGATGCGCTGCGCGCCGGCTTCGGGGGCCTGCGGCGCGGTCGGCAAGGTTTGCGGCAGCATCTGCGCGATCAGCTTGTCGATATAGCCGCGGCGGCGGAAGAAAATGCGGAAGGCCTGATCGAACAAAATCGAATGCTCGTGCCGCTTCACGAACACGGCGTGCAAAGTCCAATAGAAATCATCCTTGGTGCCGATGCGCGCGACGTTGACGGCTTCAAGCGCATCGAGCACGGCGCCGGGGCCGACAGGCAGACCGGCGGCGCGCAAAGCGCGCGCGAAGTAGACGATGTTCTCGGCGAGACGGCCGTCTTCACTCATTCGCTTGAGGTCTCCGCTGCCAAACAGGCCCGCATTAGATCTTCGCCCAAATCTGTCAGTTCGTACACTGACTCTGGAAATCCGGTCTCGTTATCGAAGTCGGAACGGTCTCTAACTCCGGCGGCGTCCTCGATCAGTCGCTTTAACGAATATATTACCTCTTTAAAATCTTCCTTCGAGACACTCGCCCCCGGCGCCAAAACCCATTCAATTTCGTCAATCTTTTCGAGATAGCGGCTGTCTGGAATTCTACGGACACATTGCTGGCGCTTTAAATTCTGAATTGCGACCGCCCTATCGCGCACCGGCACCGATTGCAAATCTCGCTCGGCATGCGCGTGTGCGACACGTAAACTTGAAAGATCAATCGTGCCGGCACGTGCCTGCGGAAGCAGGTACAAAAATTTTAAAATACGCACCTCAAGTCCAGAAATTGATTTTAAGATGTCGATGTGAACTCGCTTAATATCCTCCTTCGTATCTTTAGAAGTGGCGGCCGCAAGCAAGCCGGCCCACAACTCCTGAACTTCGTCATCACTTTCATTCGCTGACGCCTCGAAAAACCTATGAGCTATATCATATGGCAGGCAACGGATTGCGTCGTCGCAAATCCCCATTTGCTCACGGCGTCTCAACCATTTTAAACGCAACCGCTCAATATTTTGCGCTCGCCAATGCCCAAGCTGATCAGCAAGCATACTTCCGCCCAATTCGAAGGCAGGGCCCACGACTTTCCCAACAAACTCGGACGCAGAAATAAGCACACGGGAAATGTCGTTTACGGGCTGCGTTAGATCAGCCTTTACGGAAATATTTACTGGCCATGTCATTTTGACCTCAATGAACTACTCCGCCGCCCGCAGCTCCGACTTCACGTCGTCGAGCAGCGCCTTCACCTTGGTGCCGTCGAGCTTGGCGATGTCGTCCTGATACTTGAGCAACACCCCGAGCGTGTCGGACACAGTCGCCGGGTCAAGCGCGACGACATCGAGCTCGGTCAGCGCACCGGCCCAATCCAGCGTCTCGGCGACGCCGGGCGACTTGAACAAATCTTCCTTGCGCAGCGCCTGCACGAAGGCGACGACCTGCTGCGACAATTTCTTGGCGATGCCCGGCACCTTGGCGCGCAGGATGGCGAGTTCGCGCTCCGCGTTCGGATAGCCGACCCAGTGATAAAGACAGCGGCGCTTGAGCGCGTCATGGACCTCGCGGGTGCGGTTCGAGGTGACAATGACGATTGGCGGATGCTCCGCCTTCACGGTGCCGAGCTCGGGAATAGTCACCTGGAAGTCAGCCAGCACCTCGAGCAGGAACGCCTCGAACGCTTCGTCGGTGCGGTCGAGTTCGTCGATCAGCAAGACCGGCGCACCGGCGGGATCGGGTTCGAGTGCCTGCAACAACGGCCGCTTCACCAGATAGCGCTCGGAGAACACGTCATGCTCGAGCCGGGCGCGGTCGCCCTCACCCTGCGCTTCCGCCATACGGATGGCGATCATCTGCGCGCCGTAATTCCACTCGTAGACGGCGGCCGAAACGTCGAGGCCCTCGTAGCACTGCAAGCGGATCAGCCGGCGCCCTAGCGCGGTGGACAGCACCTTGGCGATCTCGGTCTTGCCGACGCCGGCCTCGCCCTCGAGGAACAAAGGCCGGCCCATCTTCAGCGCCAGATAGAGCACCGTCGCCAGCGACCGGTCGGCCACATAATCGGCCTTGGCCAGAAGGCCAAGCGTCGCATCGATGCTGTCGGGAAGCGGTGTAACGGCCATTCGTCAGTACCCTCGCTGACACTTTATCAGATCGCTTTGCCAGCCTAGATGTAATGGCACTCCGACCGCCAAACCAGCCGAAATAGGCGCCTGCCGCAGCAAATTCGGGATGGCAGCCATCATCTTACGGCAGATTGGACGCAAACCATGACCAGCACCACCGACGCCCCCAACAGCCCGCCCCGCTTCCCGACCATCGACGCCGGCACCCGGATCGGCCATGTCCACCTCAAGGTCGCCGACCTCAAGCGCGCGCTCGATTTTTATTGCGGCGTGCTCGGCTTCACTCTGACCACGACCTATCCCGGCGCCGCCTTCATCTCGGCCGGTGGATACCACCACCACCTTGGCCTCAACACCTGGGAGAGCAAAGGCGGCTCGCCGCCGCCGCCCGGTACGACCGGCCTCTATCACACGGCCATCCTCTACCCCACGCGCAAAGCGCTCGCCGACGCGCTCGGCCGGCTGATCGCTGCTGGGATCCCGCTCGACGGCGCATCGGACCATGGCGTCTCCGAGGCGCTCTATCTGCGCGACCCCGATGACAACGGCGTCGAGCTCTATTGGGACCGACCGCAGGAAGAATGGCCGAAGAATCAGGACGGCTCGCTGCACATGTACACGCGGCGGCTGGACCTCGACGATCTGATGAAGGAACTCGATCGCTAGACCGCTGCGACATCTCGCCCAACGCGCCGTATCCGCGCCGAATCAAGTAGAATTATTCACGGCGAACCGGCGCGAGCGCTCATGCTCTTGCCGCCGGTCTTTGGGGGCGCCGGGGAATTCATGTCGAATATGCCAAAGCGGGAGGGCCCGATCCCTGCCGATAGTTTCGTCAACGCCGATCCGTCCTCGCATGAAGCCACCGCTGCCGCGGTAGCGCGGCTCGCGGCGACGATCGAAGCACAGGCGCGCACCATCGGCCGCTATCAAACCGCGCTGGCCCGCAGCCGTGACACGTTCGAGCGCGCCGCGGCGGCGGCCCGCCTCGGCCTGTGGGAATGCGACCTCGCCACCGAAACGCTGCAATGGTCGCCCGGCACCTACGACATGTTCGACATTCCGCGCGAACGGCCGCTCCGGCGCCGCGAGGCGCTGATCCGCTATCCGGACGACGCGCTGAAGACCCTTGAAGCCGTGCGGAGCCGCGCCATCGCTGACCGCAGCGGCTTCAACCTCGACACCGCCATCGTGACACCGGGTGGCGGCCGGCGCTGGATTCGCATCACCGCCACCGTCGAATGCGCCGGCGAACGGCCGATCCGGCTGTTCGGCCTCAAGCAGGACGTCACCGAGGAAACCGAGCGCTGGCAACGCGCCCATTACTTCGCCGAGTTCGACGAACTCACCGGCCTTGCCAACCGCCGGCAGTTGAGATCGCGGCTGGCGGAGGCCTGCGGCGACGACGGCAACATGGGCAACGCCGGCGGCACGCTGTTGCTGCTCGATCTCGACGGCTTCAAGGAGGTCAACGACTCGCTCGGCCATGCCGCGGGCGACGAATGCCTCAAGGAAGCGGCGCGGCGGCTCACCGGGGCCTGCGAGCCCGGCGATCTCGTGGCCCGCCTCGGCGGCGACGAGTTCGCGGTGCTGCTTGCCGCCGGCAGCGACAGCCAATCGACGCTGCTGGCGCGCAAGATCATCGCCGTGATGGGGCAGCCGATCCACTATGGCGCGCGCCGTTTCCAGGTCGGCGTATCGATCGGCATCGCTTCGCTCGCCGGCTGCAATTCGCGCGACGCGCTCAAGCGCGCCGATGTGGCGCTCTACGCCGCCAAGGCCGCCGGACGAAATACGTTCCGGCGGTTTTCGACGTTGCGGATGCGGCTCTGAGGCCTCGCGCCTACGCCGTCGGCTTTTACGCCGTCGCTTTGGCCAACGCGCGCTTGGCAAGGACGCCGACGAGATGGGCGCGATATTCGGGCGTCGCGTGAATGTCGGAGTTCATGCCGGAGGCCGGAATAGTCAGGCCCTCGATCGACTTCGGCGAGAAACGCTTGGCCAGCGCTTCTTCGAACGACTTGACGCGGAACACGCCGTTCGAGCCGGCGCCAGTCACCGCGACGCGGATATCCGGGCCGCGCTTCGACACGAACACGCCGACCAGCGCGAAGCCCGACGCCGGATGCTTGAACTTCTCGTAGGCCGCCTTCTTGGCGATCGGGAACGAGACCTTGACGATGATCTCACCGTCTTCCAGCGCGGTCGAGAACATGCCGGTGAAGAAGTCGTCGGCGACGATGCGGCGCTTGTTGGTGATGATGGTCGCGCCGAGGCCGAGACACGCCGCCGGATAGTCGGCGTTCGGATCATTGTTCGCGATCGAGCCGCCGATGGTACCGCGGTTGCGCACCTGCGGATCGCCGATCGAGCCCGGCACCGAGGCAAGGCCCGGCAGCACTTCCTTGAGCACATCGGACTTGGCGACATCGGCATGACGCGTCATGGCGCCGATCACGACCGAGCGGCCCTTGAGTTCGACGCCGGTCATGCCCTCGACCTGCGACAGATCGACGATGGCGGACGGCTGCGCGAGACGCTGTTTCATCACCGGCAGCAGCGAGTGGCCGCCGGCAAGCAGCTTGCCCTCGGGATTGCGCGCCAGAAGACCGGCCGCCTGGCGCACCGTGGTCGGGCGATGGAAGGTGAAGTTGTACATCGGTCTCTCCGTTCGAATTCTTTATGCCGCTTTCGGTGGCGTCTTTTGCATCACCGCCCACACCGTATTCGGCGTGGCCGGCATGGCGATATCCTCGGTTCCGAGCGCATCGGTGATGGCGTTGATCACCGCCGCCGGCGCCGCGATCGCGCCGGCCTCGCCGCAGCCCTTCATGCCGAGCGGGTTCGACGGCGACTTGGTCTCGGTCAGGCCGACGTGGAACGACGGCAGGTCGTGCGCGCGCGGCATGGTGTAATCCATGAACGAGGCCGTCACCAACTGACCGCTGGCATCGTAGACGACGCCTTCGAGCAGCGCCTGGCCAACTCCCTGGGCAATGCCGCCATGGACCTGACCCTCGACGATCATCGGATTGATGACGGTGCCGAAGTCGTCCACCGCGGTCCAGTTGACGATCTCGGTCTTGCCAGTTTCCCGGTCGATCTCGACCTCGCAGATGTGGCAGCCCGCCGGGAAGGTGAAGTTGGTCGGGTCGTAGAACGAGGTTTCCTTCAGACCCGGCTCCAGCTCGGCGCCGGTGAATTTGTGCGCGATATAGGCATTGAGCGCCACGTCGCCGAAGCCGACCGACTTGTCGGTGCCCTTCACCGTGAATTTGCCGTCCTTGAAATCGATGTCGCTCTCGGCGGCTTCCATCATGAAGCCGGCGACCTTCTTGGCCTTGGCTTCGATCTTGTCGAGCGCCTTGACGATGGCCGACATGCCGACCGCGCCGGAGCGCGAGCCGTAAGTGCCCATGCCGAACTGCACCTTGTCGGTATCGCCGTGAACGATCGACACGCTCTCGAACGGAATGCCGAGTCGCTCCGACACCAGTTGCGCGAATGTCGTCTCGTGGCCCTGCCCGTGCGCGTGGCTGCCTGTCAGCACTTCGACATTGCCGGTCGGGTTGACGCGCACCTCGGCGCTCTCCCACAGACCGACGCCGGCGCCGAGCGAACCCACGGCTTGCGACGGCGCGATGCCGCAGGCCTCGATATAGGTCGAGTAGCCGAGCCCGCGCAGTTTGCCGGCCCGCGCGCTCTCGCGCTTGCGCTTGGCGAAGCCTTTGACGTCGGCAAGCTCCATCGCCTTCTTCAGCGACGCATTATAGTCGCCGGCGTCGTAAGCCATGATCACCGGCGTCTGGTGCGGGAAGTTGCGGATGAAATTGCGCTTGCGGAAATCGGCCGGATCGAGCCCCAATTGCCGCGCCGCGACTTCGACCAGCCGCTCGACCACGAAGGTCGCTTCAGGACGGCCCGCGCCGCGATAGGCATCGACCGGCACGGTGTTGGTGTAGACCGCGTCGACCTCGCAGTAGATCTGCGGGATGTCGTACTGGCCCGACAACAGTGTCGCGTAGAGATAGGTCGGTACCGACGACGAGAAGGTCGACATATAGGCGCCGAGATTGGCGATGGTCCTGGCGCGCAACGCGGTGATCTTGCCGTCGGCATCGAGCGCCAGTTCGGCGTGGGTGATGTGGTCGCGGCCATGGGCGTCAGTCAGGAACGCTTCGGTGCGGTCCGAGGTCCACTTCACCGGGCGCTTCACTTTGCGTGCGGCCCACAGGCAGACGACCTCTTCCGGATAGATGAAAATCTTCGAGCCGAAGCCGCCGCCGACATCCGGCGCGATGACGCGCAGTTTGTGCTCGGGGGCGATGCCGACGAAAGCCGAGATCACCAGCCGCGCCACGTGCGGATTCTGCGACGTGTTCCACAACGTCAGATGATCGTTGCCGGCGTCGTAATCGGCGAGCGCGGCGCGCGGCTCCATCGCATTCGGCGCCAAGCGGTTGTTGACGATATCAAGCTTGGTGACGTGCTTGGCCGCCTTGAACGCGGCCTCGACCGCCTTCTGGTCGCCGAGATGCCACTGATAGATGGTGTTGTTCGGAATGTCGGCGTGGATTTGCGGCGCGCTCTTGGCCTGCGCCTTGGCCGGATCGACCACTGCCGGCAGCACTTCGTAATCGACCACCACCTTCTCGGCGGCGTCCCTGGCCTGCCCCACGGTCTCCGCGATCACCACGGCCACTGCGTCGCCGACGCAGTTGACCTTGCCCGCGGCCAACGCCGGATGCGCCGCCATTTTCATCGGCGAGCCGTCCTTGGAGTGGATCATCCAGCCGCAGATGAGATTGCCGACCTTGTCGTCGGCGAGCTGAGCGCCGGTCAGTACATCGACCACGCCCGGCATTTTCTTGGCCGCCGTGACGTCGATCTTCTTGATCCTGGCGTGGGCATGCGGCGAACGTACGAACACCGCGCGGGTCTCGCCGGGCCGGGTCACGTCGTCGGTGTACTGGCCTTGTCCCGTGACAAAACGAAAGTCTTCCTTGCGGCGCACCGGCGCGCCGATCCCGGTTGCGGTCATTGGCGGCATCCTCCCACTGTCTTTATCGACGTCGTTGTCTTTATCGACCTTGTTCGGCAGCCAGCGTCACGCGGGCAAGTGTTACTTCGCCATCGCCCTCGCGCCGGCTTCGATCGCCTTGACGATGTTGTGATAGCCCGTGCAGCGGCAGATGTTGCCGTCGAGCTGGTCGCGAATGGTGTGCTCGTCGAGTTCGTTGCCGTTGCGGCGCACGATATCGAGCGCGGCCATGATCATGCCGGGGGTGCAATAGCCGCACTGCAGGCCGTGATGCTCGCGGAAGGCTTCCTGCATCGGGTGCAGCTTGCCGTCGGCCGCCGCCAGACCCTCGATGGTGGTGATCGACTGGCCTTCGCACTGGAGGGCCAGCGTGGTGCACGACTTGGCGGCAACGCCGTCGATATGGACGACACAGGCGCCGCACTGCGACGTGTCGCAACCGACATGAGTGCCGGTAAGACGGAGATTTTCGCGCAGAAATTGTACCAGCAGGGTTCGCGGTTCGACATCACCGGTGACGGCCTTGCCGTTCACCGTCATGGACACTTTCGCCATGACTTCCTCCCGAATTAGGGGCCCAGCGCCCCTCAACGACCGGCGTCACGCCTGAGACCGGCTCGCGGTAACGATGGCGGCCCGGTTCGACCGGTTTCCGCATTTGAACCAGAACAACTTGAACACCCGGCAAGCGGGCGGTCAAGCGATTCCGCGCTGAAATCGACGCGAAGTGAGCAAAGTTGCGATGCACAATTGTCAAGTTGGCCAAAAAGTCGTCGTTTTGCGGCCCGCGCGAATCCATGGAACGCGGCGCGGGGCCCGAGGCTTAGCGTGGTGCCCCCGTTCTCCAAACCAAAGGTTGCATCATGCGTACGAAATTGTCGGCCGCGCTTGCGGCACTTGTCGTGGTCGCCACAACGACGGCCACCGTGATGCCTGCTGACGCACAATGGCGTCGCCATCACCGGCACGGTGGCGGCGGCGCGGTCCTCGGCGGATTGGCCGCCGGCGCCATCATCGGCGGCGTGCTGGCCGCCCAGCAGAGGCCCTACTATTACGACCGTGGCTACGCCTATGGCCCCGGCTACACCTATGGCGGCGACGAAGTCGCCTACTGCATGCGGCGCTTCAAATCGTACGATCCCGGCTCGGGCACCTATCTGGGCTATGACGGCTACCGTCATCCCTGCCCGTAGCGGGCATTAAAAAAGCCGCCCTCCGGGGCGGCTTTTCCTTGGTGAGAGCGCGGAACCTCAAGCGGCGGGCTGACCGCCCACATTCGCAGCGAAGTTCTTGAAGAAGTCGTCGGCGGTCTTCTTCGCCGCGCCATTGACCAGGCGCTGGCCGAGCTGCGCGAGCTTGCCGCCGATCTGCGCCTCCACGTTGTAGGTGAGCAGCGTGCCGCCATCCTTCTCGGTCAATGTCACGGTCGCGCCGCCTTTGGCGAAGCCGGCGACACCGCCGTCGCCCTCGCCCGAAATCTTGTAGCCGTTCGGTGGATCGAGATCGGTGAGGTGCACCTTGCCTTTGAACTTGGCCTTCACCGGGCCAATCTTGGAGACGACGGTCGCCGCAAAATCGGTCGGCGAATCCATGATCAGCTCCTCGCAGCCCGGGATGCAGGCTTTGAGCACTTCCGGGTCGTTGAGCTTCGCGTAAACCACCTCGCGGGTGGCCGGAAGCTGCACCTCGCCCGTCATCGTCATCGCCATGGCAACCGTCTCCTCTTTCTTAAGGCCAGCACGCTGGTTCTGCCGCGCCCTGCCTTAAGCCGTCCAGGCCCCTCTGAAAAGGGCTTTGCAGCAACCCCGACCCGGCATTAAGTCTCACCTCGCGCCGGCGACAGGCCGGCGGCCACAAAATGGCGATACGGGGAGAGACCTTCATATGCCGATGATCACTGCCGACGACGGCTGCCGGATCAATGTCGAAATCACCGGCAGCAACAGCGCCCCGGCGCTGATGCTGTCGAACTCGCTCGGCACCAACGTCCATATGTGGGACGACCAGATCGGCGAATGGTCGAAGCATTTTCGCGTCATCCGCTACGACCGGCGTGGCCACGGCCAGTCCGACGCGCCGAAGGGCCCCTATTCGATGGAACGATTTGGGCGCGACGTCCTCAGCGTGCTCGACGCGCTCGACGTCGAGAAGACGCACTGGTGCGGTCTATCGATGGGCGGCATGGTCGGGCAATGGCTGGGAGCGAACGCGCCATCGCGTATCGGCAAGCTCGTGCTGTCGAACACTAACGCGCATTATGCGGACAAGAAGATATGGGACGACCGCATCCGCTTCCTGGAGAGCAATGATCTCGACAAACTGGTCGACCCCAACATGGAGCGCTGGTTCACTGCGGACTTCCGCGCGAAGGCGCCGCAGGCGATCGCGCGAATGAAGGAAATCTTCCTCACCACCAGCAAGGGCGGCTATGTCGCCTGTTGCCAGGCGATCCGCGACATGGACTTCCGCGCTTCCAACCCGTCGATTACAGCACCGACGCTCGTGATCGTCGGCGCGCAGGACCCCGCGACCCCGCCCGCGCAAGGCGAAGCCATCGCGGCGCAGATTCCGGGCGCGAAGATCATCAGCTTCGAAGCCGCGCATATCGCGAACATGGAGCAGCCGGCGCCTTACGCCAAGGCGGTCGTCGACTTCCTGAAGGATTGAAGGGACACCCGATGGACGAGAAAGAACGCTACGACCTCGGCATGGCCAAGCGCCGCAAGGTGCTCGGCGCACCTTGGGTCGACCGTGCCAATGCCAGCAAGACGCCGCTCAACGAGGAATTCCAGAACTTCATCACCCGTGCCGCCTGGGGCGAGGTGTGGACGCGGCCGCATTACGACGAGCGCACCCGGCGCATTCTCGTTATCGGCACCATGCTCGCGCTCGGCCACTGGGACGAGTTCGTGATGCATGTGCGCGCAGCGCTGACCGAAGGCGGCTTCAGCCACGACGACATCAAGGAGATCATCCTGCAGCAGGCGATCTACTGCGGCGTGCCGGCAGCCAACCACGCCTTCAAGGAGGCGGCCGGTGTCATCGCCAGCCTGGAGAAAAAATAGCCCGCCGCGCAGGAGTGCGAGGCGGGCCTAAAGTTCACGCTACCGGTTGCTCAGACAGCGGTAGAATTCCGATCGGATGTCAGCGCAGCGGCGAAAACGCCTCGCTCCGCGGCAACACGGCGGCCAGCGCCGGGTTGACCGCACGGCGTGTGTAATTGCGCTCGACAAGGCACAGCGCGACGGCGATGGCGGCGAGCAGCAGGTGCAACACCTGCTCGCGCAGGAGGTCGCCGTTCTGCGTCCACGCCGCCGGTCCGGCCGCAGCCATGCTGACTGCCACGACAAGAATGAGACCGCCTTCGAGCACGTCGGCATTGGCCTGGCCGCCGGCAAGGTTGCGCAGCCGATCGACAATGTGGATCGCGCAAGTCAGCGCGACCGCGAGCTTCACCACACCGAAGAAGGCAGCGAGCCTCATCAACCCCAGCGGCTCCAGCTTGAAATAGCTGCCGATGCCGAAAACGTACTGCGACCGCCAGACATCATCGAGACCCCAGGTCGGCGAGGTGAGGACGCGCAGCGCTTCGTAACCCCAGAACAAAGTGAAATAGAGCGCGATGGCCACGATCATCGCAATGCTGGCGCCGGACATTTTCCGCATGAGCCGCTCCCTGAAACGTTGCAGCGACCCTAAGCGCTTCAAATGCACGCATCAAAAGAAACCAAAATTTTACCTTACCGGGACGGCTCATTAAGCGCGTCCGTCAAGCTTAACGGTGCCGCACAAACGATGAGGCCCCGTCACGACGACGGGGCCTCCTGCCAGTTGTGCTTGTATCGATTAGCGATGCGGTTGCCGCGTTAGCCGTTCTGCTGCGGCTTGCCCTGCTGCTGGCCACCCTGCTGACCGGGCTGGCCCGGACGCTGCTGTCCAGGCTGACCCTGCGACTGCTGACCGGGCTTCTGGTTCGGGTTCGGGTTCTGGTTGGGATTGTTGTTCTGGGCCATCGGTATGTCCTTTTCGTATTCGGCGGCCCCGCTTCCCTTCACGGAATGGAACCCACCGAAAAGCCCCGCCCGGGATATCAACACTTTTATCGGGCGATCGTTCCGCGGCCAGAAAAGCGGATCGCCGTCCGTGCTGCGGAACCTGAGTTGCACACCGCGAGTTTCGACAGCACCCAAATCATGGACTGAGGAGACGAAACAATGGGACGTTATCTGCTGCTGTGGCTGATCGGTGTGCCGCTCCCGATCCTGGCGCTGATCTGGGTATTCGGCGGCCTGCATTAGTCGAAGTTACAGTTTGCGACGCCGGCGTGCCGACGGCCCTGTCGGCCGCCGGTTCTTTTTTTGGAATACCCCGGCTCTGCCCAGCTTCTGGCATGAGGCTTGCGACAAACGGACTAGCCACAGCGGCAGGGCCCGGCGTTGCCGCATGGCCCGGGCCCTGTTAAGCATTTGATAGAGGGACCAGATGGACGGCGGCCCGCCGTCCTGTCGGTGAGAGGGGTGGGCAAGCGCATGGAAGTATTCCTCCAGCAGCTTATCAACGGTATTACGCTCGGGTCGATCTACGGCCTGATCGCCATCGGTTACACGATGGTCTTCGGCATCATCGGCATGGTGAACTTCGCCCACGGCGACGTCTTCATGGTGTCGGCCTTCGTGGCGCTGATTGCCTTTCTGTTCATCACCACATGGATCGGCGTGCCGTCGATCGCGGTGGCGCTGCTGCTGGTTCTAGTGGTCGCGATGGTGTTCACCTCGCTGGTGAACTGGGCGATCGAACGCCTCGCCTATCGACCGTTGCGCGGCTCGTTCCGCCTGGCGCCGCTGATCTCTGCAATCGGCATGTCGATCTTCCTCTCGAATTTCGTGCAGGTGACGCAAGGACCGCGCAACAAGGCGATCCCGCCGATGGTGCACGGTGAAATGGTTCTGTTCTCGCAGAACGACTACAATGTCACCATCTCGCTCAAGCAAGCGATCATCTGGGGTGTTACCGCAATCCTGCTGGTGGCGTTCTGGTATCTGGTGGCCAAGACCCGGCTCGGCCGCGCCCAGCGGGCCTGCGAACAGGACCAGAAGATGGCGGCGCTGGTCGGCGTCAATGTCGATCAGACGATCTCCATCACCTTTATCATCGCCGCGGCGCTCGCCGCCGTCGCCGGCACGCTCTACCTCACATATTACGGCGTGGTGAACTTCGCCGACGGCTTCGTGCCCGGCGTCAAGGCGTTCACCGCTGCGGTGCTCGGCGGCATCGGCTCGCTGCCCGGCGCGGTGATTGGGGGGCTATTGATCGGCCTGATCGAGACCTTCTGGTCGGCTTACTTCTCCATCGACTACAAGGATGTTGCAGCCTTCTCGGTGCTGGCGATCACCCTGATTTTCCTGCCGCAGGGCCTGTTCGGCCGCCCCGACGTCGAAAAGGTTTGACCGATGCAGCAGGCGTCCACGGTCAACGGCACCAATGCGTTTGCGGCCTTGCGCGAGGCAGCGTTCACCGCGCTGATTTCATTCGGTCTGTTCCTGCCGCTGATCGGCTTCGAGACCGTCGTCAATATTCGCAACGAATTGACTCTGGACACGCGCTGGCCGCTGCTGTTCAGCGTGGTCGGTATCATCTTCGTCGGACGGCTCGCCTACTCGCTGTTCGCGGCGCCAAGGCTCGCGCAACGCAAGCAGCGCGGCGTGAAGGCACCGGCCTGGTTCGGCACCGTCGGCAAATGGTTCGTGCCCTTCGCCATCGGTTTCGTCATCGTCTATCCGATGCTGATCCTGTCGACTGCGGGCTCCAGCGGTGCGCTCAAGTGGGTCGACAACTTCGGCATCCAGATCCTGATCTATGTCATGCTCGGCTGGGGCCTGAACATCGTTGTCGGTCTCGCCGGCCTTCTCGATCTGGGTTATGTCGCCTTCTACGCCGTCGGCGCCTACTCCTATGCCCTGCTCGCCAAGGAGTTCGGCTTCTCGTTCTGGCTGCTGATGCCACTCGCCGGCATCATGGCCTCGTTCTGGGGTATCCTGCTCGGATTTCCGGTGTTGCGGCTGCGCGGCGACTATCTCGCCATCGTCACGCTCGCTTTCGGCGAAATCATCCGCGTGGTGCTGATCAATTGGGTCGACCTGACCAACGGCTATGCCGGCATCAGCGGCATTCCGCGACCCACCTTCTTCGGCATTCCGTTCACCGCCGGCGACGACGGCTTCGCCGCGACCTTCGGCCTGGAATTCTCGCCGATCTACCGCACGATCTTTCTCTACTACGTCATTCTTGCGCTCGCCTTCCTGACCGCCTTCGTCACCGTGCGACTGCGCAGACTGCCGGTCGGCCGCGCCTGGGAAGCCCTGCGCGAGGACGAGGTCGCCTGCCGCTCGCTCGGCCTCAATACCACCAACACCAAGCTTACCGCCTTCGCCATCGGCGCGATGTTCGGCGGGTTTGCCGGCTCGTTCTTCTCGGCGCGGCAGGGTTTTATCTCGCCGGAGAGCTTCACCTTCATCGAGTCCGCCACCATCGTGGCCATCGTCGTGCTCGGCGGCATGGGTAGTCAGGTCGGCGTCGCGGTCGCCGCCATCGTCATGATCGGCGGCACCGAGATCATGCGCGAACTGAACTTCCTCAAGCAAATTTTCGGCGAGTCCTTCGATCCGACGCAGTACCGAATGCTGATCTTCGGCTTCGCCATGGTCCTGATCATGGTGTTCCGCCCGCGCGGCTTCGTCTCGACGCGACAACCGACCGTGTTCCTCAAGGAACGCAAGAGCATTTCGTCCGACCTGGTCGGCGAAGGACACGGGTAGCGCGACATGTCGACGTCAAACGCCATGGGTCCTTTGTCTGACGGCGTCGTCGGCGCGCCAAAGATTGGCGTCAAAGGCGACACGCTGCTTCGGGTCGAGCATCTGACAATGCGCTTCGGCGGCCTGGTCGCGGTCGACAGCCTGTCGTTCCAGGCCCGGCAAGGCGACATCACGGCGCTGATCGGCCCGAACGGCGCCGGCAAGACCACAGTCTTCAACTGCATCACCGGCTTTTACAAGCCGAGCGAAGGCCGCATCGGCTTGGCGCATGGACTACCCGCGGTCTGGGACGAAATCGACGCGCTCACCGATGGCGGCCATCGCAGTATCACCACCGCGGAGGGCGCGCTGTATCTACTCGAGCGCATGCCGGATTATCAGGTAACGCAGATGGCGCGCGTCGCCCGCACCTTCCAGAACATCCGCCTGTTCCCGGGTATGACGCTGCTCGAGAACCTGCTGGTCGCCCAGCATAACCGGCTGATGCTCGCCTCCGGCTACACCCTGCTCGGGGTTTTCGGCGTGCCGTCCTATCGGCGCGCCGAACGCAGTGCCATCGACAAGGCACGGCAGTGGCTCGATCGCGTCGGCCTCTTGCACCGCGCCGACGATCCGGCCGGCGACCTGCCCTATGGCGACCAGCGCCGTCTCGAGATCGCCCGCGCCATGTGCACAGACCCGGTTCTGCTGTGCCTCGACGAACCTGCCGCCGGCCTCAACCCGCGCGAAAGCGGCGAGCTGAACGATTTGCTGCTGTCGATCCGCGACGACTTCAACATGTCGATCCTGCTCATCGAGCACGACATGTCGGTGGTGATGGAAATCTCCGATCACGTCATCGTGCTCGATTACGGCGTCAAAATCTCCGACGGCGCACCGGAAGAGGTGCGCAACGATCCCAAGGTGATCGCCGCCTATCTCGGCGTCCAGGACGACGAGGTCGAAAAGGTCGAAGCGGAGGTAGGTCTATGACCACCCCGTTGCTCACCGTTCGCGGCGTCAAGACCTATTACGGCCGCGTCATCGCCCTGAAAGGCGTCGATCTCGACGTCAACGAAGGCGAGATCGTCACGCTGATCGGCGCTAACGGTGCCGGCAAGTCGACGCTGATGATGACCGTCTGCGGCAATCCGCGCGCGCGCGAAGGCTCCATCACTTTCGCCGGCCGCGACATCACTCATCTGCCGACGCACGAAATCGCGCGGCTCAAGCTCGCGCAGTCGCCCGAGGGTCGCCGCATCTTCTCGCGGATGACCGTGCTCGAGAATCTGCAAATGGGGGCCATGGTGGCCGATGAGGCGAACTTCGCCGACGACCTCGAGCGTATGATGACCTTGTTCCCGAGGTTGAAGCAGCGCATCGACCAGCGCGGCGGGACGCTATCGGGCGGCGAGCAGCAGATGCTGGCAATCGCGCGCGCGCTGATGTCGCGCCCTCGCCTGCTGCTGCTCGACGAGCCGTCGCTCGGACTGGCGCCTCTGATCGTCAAACAGATCTTCGAGGCAATCAAAGCGCTCAACAAGCTGGACGGGCTCACCGTGTTCCTGGTCGAGCAGAACGCCTACCACGCGCTCAAGCTCGCCCATCGCGGCTATGTGATGGTCAATGGCCTGATTACCTTGTCCGGCACCGGCAAGGAACTTCTGGAGCGTCCCGAGATCAAACAGGCTTATCTCGAGGGAGGCGCGTGATGGAGTCGGAAGCCACCTCTGTTCTCCACCTCATCTACGAGGAAAACTCGTTCTGGATCTTCATCCTGGTCACGCTGGTCCTCGGCGGAGGCGCCGCCTGGCTAACCGGCCGGGCGGTCGCCGGGACCTGGCGGCCGGCGTGGCAGGTCTTCGTCTATTGTCTGATCCTCGGCGGCGCAGTGCGGTTTATTCACTTTGCGCTGTTCGGCGGCACGCTCATCTCCGGCCACTATTACCTGGTCGATACGGTTGTCCTTATGGCGTTCGGATTCTTGGGATTTCGGGCGGCCCGCGTGTCTCAGATGATCACCCATTATCGCTGGATCAACGAAGCCGACGGGCCTTTGCGCTGGCGCCGCCGCGGACCTTGACGTAGGATTTGGCCAGGTGACATCCGCTGGTCAAACCCACCTGCCGTACCTGTTCACCAGTAAAGTTGAAGGGGAAAACGAATGAAAAAACTAACGACTCTCGGTCTTGCGCTTGGCGTCGCCGTTGCGATGTCCAGCGCCGCTTCCGCTCAGGTCAAATTCGCCGTTGCCGGTCCGATCACGGGTCCGAACGCAGCATTCGGCGCCCAGCTCAAGAACGGCTCGCAGCAGGCGATCGACGACATCAATGCCGCCGGCGGCATCCTCGGCCAGAAGATTGCCCTGCAGTTCGGCGACGACGTCTCCGACCCGAAGCAAGGCGTGTCGGTGGCCAACAAGTTCGCCGGCGACGGCGTGAAGTTCGTGATCGGCCACTTCAACTCCGGCGTCACCATGCCGGCCTCGGAAGTCTATCAGGAGAACGGCATCCTGATGGTATCGCCCTCGGCCACCAACCCGCAGATCACGGAACGCAAGATGTGGAACACCTTCCGCACCTGCGGCCGCGATGATCAGCAGGGTGCGGTTGCCGGCGCCTACATCCTCAAGAACTTCAAAGGCAAGAAGATCGCCGTCGTCCACGACAAGACCACCTACGGCAAGGGTCTCGCTGACGAAACTGTCAAGGCGATGGGCAAAGGCGGCATGAAGGCCGCACTCTATGAAGGCGTCAATACCGGCGAGAAGGACTTCTCGGCGCTGGTCTCCAAGATCAAGTCGGCGGGCGCCGACCTCGTCTACTGGGGCGGCCTGCACACCGAAGGCGGTCTGATCGTTCGCCAGATGCGCGATCAGGGCATCAAGGCGCCGATGATGAGCGGCGACGGCATCACCTCCGACGAATTCGCTTCGGTCGGCGGCCCGGGTGTCGAAGGCACGCTGATGACCTTCGGTCCGGACGCGCGCAACAACCCGGCCGCCAAGGCGATGGTAGACAAGTTCCGCGCCGCCAAGTTCGAGCCGGAAGCCTACACCCTCTACTCGTACGCCGCGGTGCAGATCATCAAGCAGGCCGCGGAATCGGCCAAGTCGCTCGACCCGAAGAAGGTCGCCGAGAAGATGCACTCGGGCATGACCTTCAAGACCGTGCTCGGCGACATCTCCTACGACAAGAAGGGCGACCGCACCAACCTCGACTACGTTATGTACATCTGGAAGAAGAAGCCGGATGGCAAGATCACCTACGTCGAGTGTCCCGGCAACGACTGCTCGAAGGCGAAGTAATAACGCCTGACGGTAACGTCGCAGCAAATACGGAAAAGCCCGCCTTAACCGGCGGGCTTTTTCTTTTGCCCTCATCCTGAGGAGCAGCGCGAAGCGCTGCGTCTCGAAGGATGGGGCGGCCTCCCGATCTCGGGTTTACCCGAGATCGGCATTTAATGCCCATGAGGGCCGGTCACCCGATCTTCCCCAGCACCGGAAACGTCTCGAGCAGCCAGATACTCATGAGATTGATGCTGCCGGTGAGAAAGGCGATGCCGGTCAGTACCAGCAGGCCGCCCATCACCTGCTCGACGCGGTGCATGTATTTTTTAAAGCGCGCCAGAAACGCTGCAAACGGCTCGACCGCGAAGGCCGCGGCGACGAACGGGATGCCGAGGCCTAGCGAATAGACGGCCAGCAGGCTCGCGCCTTTCGTCACCGTCTGCTCGGACGCAGCGACCGCGAGAATGGCCGCGAGGATTGGGCCGATGCACGGTGTCCAGCCGAAGGCAAAGGCAAGCCCCATGACATAGGCGCCCCACAGCCCGACCGGCTGCACGATCTTTGCCCGCTTCTGCCGGTACAGCCAGGCGATCGGCGTCAGACCCAGGAAATGCAGGCCCATGACGATGATGAGAATGCCGGCAATGATCGACAGCGGCTGCGCATAGGCCCGGACCAGGCCGCCGAGCACGCTGGCGCTCGCGCCCAGCGCCACAAACACGGTCGAAAAGCCGAGCACAAAGAGCACCGCCGCCATTACCGTCTCGCGCTTGACGCGCGGTTCCGTCTCGCGCGCCTCGAAGCGCTCGAGCGAGGTGCCGGCCAGATACACGAGATAAGGCGGCACCAGCGGCAGCACGCAGGGCGACAGGAAGGAGACGATACCGGCGATCAGCGCGGCGAGGTAGGAAACGTCGGCGGACATGGATGGCGATATGCGCCCTGCAATGTGGCAATGGCAAGAGCATCGTGACCGTGGTTGCGGAGTTGTGATAAGCGGGTGATCGGAATCGAGAAGGGGCCCGATCATGCGCAACCTCATCACCGATGTCGAAGGCCTCCGCGTCGGCCACGCCCAGGACGACAAGCTCGCATCCGGCACCACGGTCATCATCTTCGACCGCGCGATTGTCGCGGCGATCGACGTGCGCGGCGGCGGCCCCGGTACCCGCGAGACCGCCCTGCTCGAACCGGCGCAGACCGTCGAGAGTGTCGACGCCATCGTGCTGTCCGGTGGCTCCGCCTTCGGCCTCGACGCGCCCTCCGGCACGCAGGCCTTCTTGCGCGAAAAAGGCCGCGGTTTTCGTATCGGCGACGCCGTCGTGCCGATCGTGCCCGGCGCCATCATGTTCGACCTGCTCAACGGCGGCGACAAGAACTGGGACCGGTATCCGCCCTATCGCGAATTCGGATATGAGGCGGCGCGTACCGCCTCGGTGGACTTCGCGCTTGGCAGCGTCGGCGCCGGGCTCGGCGCCACCACCGTCAACTTCAAGGGCGGCGTCGGCTCCGCGTCGGCGAAGACGCCCGGCGGGGTCACCGTCGGCGCCATCGTCGTCATCAATGCCGTGGGCACCGCGGTGGTCGGCGACGGACCGCATTTCTGGGCCGCGCCCTTCGAGCAGGATGCCGAGTTCGGCGGCCGCGGCATGCCGGCGCGCTTTTCGAAGAGCGACCTTGCCATCCGCGCCAAAGGCGGCCCGCAGAAAAGCGGGCCAAACCAGAACACCACGATCGCGATGATCGCGACCGATGCCAAGCTCAGCAAGGCGCAATGCAACCGGCTCGCTGTGATGGCGCAGGATGGACTGGCGCGCGCCATCTATCCGGTGCACTCGCCGCTCGACGGCGATGTCGTGTTTTCGGCCGCGACCGGAGACAAGGAACTGGCCGATCCGTATTACGCACTTGCCGAGCTCGGCATGGTGGCCGCCAATGTGATGGCCCGTGCCGCAGCGCGCGGTGTCTACGAGGCCACGGCCCTGCCCTTCAAGGGCGCGCTGCCGGCCTGGCGCGATCGCTTCGGCTGACACTGAAACCAATTCGCCGGCGTCGGCGTTTGGCTGTCATGCCATCGAGCGTCGTCGAAAACATCGCATACGAGAACGAGCACAGCCGGCTGACCGTGACCTTCGTCAGCGGCCGCGTGTACGAGTATTATCTGGTGCCACCATCGGTCGCCCAGGCCTTCCGTGCTGCGCGCTCGAAGGGCACGTACTTCAATCGGCACATTCGCGATCGTTATATCTGCCGCGAGATAACCTCGGCGGCTTAAAGAAACCGCTCCGCGGCGAAACCCTTCGGATCGAGGAACGGTGTTTCGCCGCGCATCATCTCCGCCAGCAGACGCCCGGTGACGGGACCCAAAGTCAGGCCCCAATGCGCATGGCCGATCGCAAGCCACATACCCTTCTGCCCCGGAGCGCGGCCGATGACCGGCCGTGAATCGGGGAAGCACGGCCGGGCGCCGAGCCAGGTCTGATCGTCGGCGCGCGGGCCGATCTTGTAGAGGTCCTTCAGCTTCGGCATGAAGCGGTCGAATTGCACCGGTGTCGGTGCCGCATCGCGCGCGGCGAACTCTGCGCCTGTCGTGACGCGAATGCCCTGCCGCATCGGGGTGACGAGATAGCCGTACTGAACGTCAACCACCGGCCGCGACAAAGGCGCACTGGCTTCGGTCTTGAAGTGGCGGTGATAGCCGCGCTTGAAACCCATTGGCAGCCGGATTCCGAAGCTCTTCAGGAGATCGGGCGCCCAGGGCCCGAGCGCGACGACTACTTCGGGCGCATCGATCGGGCCCTCGTCGGTCTCGACCCGCCAGTTGCTGCCGGAACGGTGCAGGCTGAGCGCATCGCCCTTGAGGGTGAAGCCGCCCAGCGCCGTGAACCGCGCCGCATAGGCTTTGGTCAGGGCCAGCGGATCGCTGAGGCTCACCGCGCTCGGCCAATAGACCGCATGCTTGAAGACCGGATTGAGCGACGGCTCCAGCTTGCGCGCGCCGTCCGGATCGAGAACCTCAATCGCCATGCCGAATTCGCGGGCCAGTTCAAGCTCCCGCGCCATCCCGCGGAACGCCGCGTCGCTGCGGTAGAGCTTGATCCAGCCATTGCGGCGCATGAGCTGCGTCGCGCCGGATTCGAGCATCAGTTCTTCGTGCTCGGGAATGGCGCGGGCGAACAGCGGACGGTTGATGCGCGCCGTCTGCTCGATGACTTTCGGGGCCGAAGCGGCGCGGAAAGCCAGCAGCCACGGCGCCACCCAGGGCAGAAAACTCAGGTGATAATTGGCGTCGCTGGCCTGTTTCAGCGCGATCCGCAGCAGCGCGCCGAAATCGTTCGGGAAGGCTGGCGGCAGGATGGTCGAGCTTTCGAGGACGCCCGAATTGCCGTAGGAGGTCTGTTCGCCCGGCCCGGCGCGCTCGATCAGCGCCACGCTCATGTTGCGCTTCGCGAACTGCAATGCGATCGAGGTGCCGACAATGCCGGCCCCGAGAACGATGACGTCGGTACGTGCCATGGAGTTTAGCCCGCCTTTTGTTCCTTTTGGCGCGTTACCGGACGGGGTTCAACCCTGTCTTTCGCAGAGGCGATCGCCGCTACCAATATGGATCGGGGCGCCCGGGCGCGCTATCAGAGCCGGGTACGCCGGGAGTTCGGGACACATGTCGCTTTCACGCTGGCCGCTGGCCGCGCTCGCCTGGCTTGGCCGGCAGGGAACGACCGCGCTTGCCCTGTCCATTTTTCTCGGCATCGCGGTGCCGCAGCTCGCCGCCTATGTGAAACCGTATCTCGGCGCGACGGTGTTCGTGCTGCTGCTGTTTTCCTACCTGCGCACCGACCCGGAAGCGCTGCGGCCTGTGCTGCGCTCGCCGCGCCTCGTCATCCTCGCGGCGCTCTGGGTCATGATCGCCGTACCGCTCCTGCTCGGATCGCTTTATGCGCTGGTTGGCCTGAGCGAGATGGCACCCGACCTCTTCCCGATCATGATCCTGCAGTCGGCCATCGCGCCGATCACCTCGACGGTCGCCTTCGCCGCGCTGATGGGGCTCAATATCGGCTTCTCGCTGGTAGCGCTGATCGCATGCTGCGCGTTGTCGCCGATCACCACGGTGGCCTTCAGTTATCTGTTTCTCGGCACCTCGCTGTTCACGCCGTTCGAACTCGGCAGCAAGCTGTTCGTATTCTTCTTCGCCTCGGGAATTCTCGCCTTCATCATCCGCCGAGCCGTCGGCCAGAGGCGAATCGAGGAGCAGACGCAGGTTCTCGACGGCCTCAACGTCATCGCCGTTTTCGTATTCGCCATCGCAGCCATGGAGCCGGTGACGCGCCATGTCGCCGCAGACCCGCTATTTGCGCTGAAGCTGCTGGGGATCATCGTCGCGATCGCCGTCGCGGTGATCGGCCTCACCGCGATCCTGTTCGCGCGCGCCGGCCTCGATCGCGCCATCGTAGTCGGCTTTCTCGCCGGCTTCCGCAATCTCGGCGCCGTGATCGGTGCGCTCGGTTCGGCCCTGCCCGACCTCGCCTGGTTCTATTTCGCGCTAGTCCAGTTTCCGATCTATATCTTCCCGGCGCTGCTCAAACCCCTGGCGAAACGGCTGCGGAAAAACCGTTAACAGCCGGGTTTTCCGGCATTTCCGAGCGTTGCCGCGGCCATTTCGCCGTGTTACGCGGACCGTGATCCGGAGACCCCGCATGACCCGTCCGCTCCTCATCGCGCCGTCGATCCTGGCCGCCGATTTCGCCAAGCTCGGCGACGAGGTGTGCGCCATCGACGCCGCCGGCGCCGACTGGATTCACGTCGACATCATGGACGGCCATTTCGTGCCGAACATCTCCTTCGGCCCCGACGTTATGAAGTCCGTGCGCGGCGCCTCGAAGAAGCCTTTCGACGTCCACCTGATGATTTCGCCGGCCGATCCCTATCTCGAGGCCTTCGCCAAGGCCGGGGCCGATGTCATCACCGTCCATGTCGAGGCCGGCCCGCATCTGCACCGGTCGCTGCAGGCGATCCGCGCGCTCGGCAAGAAGGCCGGCGTGGTGATGAATCCCGGCACACCCGCATCCTCCATCGAGAATGTCATCGACATGGTCGATCTCGTTCTCGTCATGTCGGTCAATCCCGGCTTCGGCGGCCAGGCTTTCATCCCCTCGCAGCTCGACAAGATCCGCGCCATCCGCGCCATGATCGGCGGCCGGCCGATCGATCTCGAGGTCGACGGCGGCGTCACTGCCGCCAATGCCGCCGACGTCGTGCGCGCCGGCGCCAATGTGCTGGTCGCCGGTTCGGCCGTGTTCAAGGGCGGCGCGTACAAGGAAAACATCGCCGCGATCCGTCAGGCCGGCAGCCTGCCCCGCGGCGAGGCGGCGTAGCTTCTTTCTTATCCCTCCCCTGAAAGGGGAGGGTCGAACTGCCGAAAGGCGGTTCAGGGTGGGGTCAAGCAGCCCCGCCAATGACCCCCACCCGCCGAGCGACGCTCGGCGACCTCCCCCTTGCAGGGGGAGGTAAGGAGACCGCGACATGATCCCCCGTTACTCCCGCCCCGAGATGACCGCGATCTGGTCGCCGGAAACCAAATTCCGCATCTGGTTCGAGATCGAGGCGCATGCCGCCTCTGCCATGGCCGAACTCGGCGTCATTCCGAAGGAAGCGGCCAAGATCATCTGGGATAAAGGCGGCAAAGCCACGTTCGACGTCGCCCGCATCGACGCCATCGAGGCGGAGGTCAAGCACGACGTCATCGCCTTCCTCACCCATGTCGCCGAGATCGTCGGCCCGGAAGCGCGCTACATGCATTCCGGCATGACGTCGTCGGACGTGCTCGACACCTGCCTCAACGTACAGCTCGTGCGCGCCGCTGACCTGCTGCTGAAAGATCTCGACGCCCTGCTCGCCGCGCTCAAGCGTCGCGCCTTCGAGCACAAGCTGACGCCGACCGTCGGCCGCTCGCACGGCATCCATGCCGAGCCGACGACCTTCGGCCTCAAGATGGCGCAGGCCTATGCCGAATTTGCGCGCGGCCGCGAGCGCCTCGTCGCCGCGCGTAAAGAGGTCGCCACATGCGCCATTTCCGGTGCCGTCGGCACCTTCGCGCAGGTCGATCCGCGCGTCGAAGCCTATGTCGCCAAGGCCATGGGCCTCGCGGTCGAACCGGTGTCGACGCAGGTCATCCCGCGTGACCGCCACGCCATGTTCTTTGCAACGCTCGGCGTCATCGCCTCGTCGATGGAGCGCCTCGCCATCGAAGTCCGCCACCTGCAACGCACCGAGGTGCTGGAAGCGGAAGAGTTTTTTTCCGAGAAGCAGAAGGGCTCCTCGGCGATGCCGCACAAGCGCAATCCCGTGCTGTCGGAAAACATCACCGGCCTTGCCCGCATGGTGCGCGCCTATGCGCTGCCGGCGATGGAGAATGTGGCGCTGTGGCACGAGCGCGATATCTCGCACTCCTCGGTCGAACGCATGATCGGCCCCGACGCCACCGTCACGCTCGACTTCGCGCTCGCCCGCCTGACCGGCCTGATCGACAAGCTCTTGGTCTATCCGGCCAACATGGAAAAGAACCTCAACAAGCTTGGCGGCCTCATCCACTCGCAGCGCATCCTGATCGCGCTGACCAAGGCCGGCGTCGCCCGCGAAGACGCCTATCGCCTCGTGCAGCGCAATGCGATGAAAGTGTGGGGCGGCGAGAGCAACGACTTCCTCGCGCTGCTCAAGGCCGATCCGGACGTGAAGAAGGCGTTGAGCGACAAGGAACTCGAGGCCAACTTCAACCTCGATTATCACCTCGCCCAGGTCGATACGATCTTCAAGCGCGTGTTCGGCGAAGCCTGACCGGGCGCGCCGACGAGCGCCGGCGCGCCTATCTTAGCGGCGCCAATGAGGCCCGCGCCATCCGCCACGGTGGCCGTGCCACTGATGTCGTTGCCAGCGCGGGGCGTTACCGAAGCTAAAGCCGAAGCTGACCGCCGGCGGCGGTGCGACATAGACCGGCGCGGCTGCATAGTAGCCACCGCCACCGGCGAGATAGCTGGCGCTGGCATAACCGACCGCGCCGCCCCAGTTCACGCGGCACCAGCTGCCGCTGCAGCCGATCACGTCCACATAGGCGCCGGCCGGCATGGTGCCGATGACGCGATAGCCCGTGCCGGGGCCGGCGCGGAGGTTGAGATCGTTGGTCACGGTGGCCGCGGCGGCAAGGCCGCCCGAGAGCAGAAAAGCGCCGGCGGCGATGGCGAGTGTCCTGATTTTCATGGCTGCATCCAATCCTTGATATCGAATCCTAAACTCTCGCCCCCTAGTCTCCTCAGGTAATGAACGGCCGCCGCGGCCGTTCCCTGCGCCGTCACCTTGCGAGCCCGTCGCCGATTGCCTCCATGCCGAACCTTAAAAAACGTCCAGAAAACGCTGCCCCGGTGGTGCTGATCTTCGATTCCGGTGTCGGTGGCCTCACCGTGTTCCGCGAAGTCGCGTCCGCGCGCCCCGACGCGCGCTATGTCTACGTCGCCGACGACGCCGGCTTTCCTTACGGCAATCAGCCCCCTGACGCGCTGATCAAGCGGATCGTCCAGGTCATTGGCGACGCGATCGCAGCGCACAATCCCGATCTCATTGTCATCGCCTGCAACACGGCCTCGACCCTGGCGCTGGCCGAACTACGGAAGAATTTCAGCGTACCCTTTGTCGGCACCGTGCCGGCCATCAAACCGGCCTGCGCCCGGTCGCAGACCAAACGCATCGCGGTGTTGGGCACGCGCGCAACGGTGTCGCTGGAATATACCCACGCCCTGATCCGAGAATTTGCATCCGGCTGCGATGTCATTCTCGTCGGATCGCCCCATCTGGCGAGCCTCGCCGAGCGTGAGCTGTCCGGCCTGCCGGTCGCGGACGCCGAGATCGCGGCCGAGATCGCGCCCTGCTTTGTCGATAACGACGGCCGCCGCACCGACACCGTGGTCCTCGCCTGCACCCACTACCCGCTGCTGACGGCGCGCTTCCGCAAGCTGGCTCCGTGGCCGGTCGAATGGATCGATCCGGCGCCGGCCATCGCGCGCCGCGTCGCCGACCTGCTGCACGAATGGAAAACGGCGGCGCAATCCGCGCCGCCGCAAATTTTCTTCACATCGGGTCGTGCGCCCCCGGCGCCGCTCGCGGCGGCGCTCAGAAGCTTTGGCTTCAACTGATCATCGCCACCGCGGCCTGCACGTCGACCGCGCCGCGCCAGATCATGTCCAGCGCCACATAGAGAATGATGGCGAGACCGACATAGGCGATCCAGCGGTGCTTGCTGAGCAGCCCGGCGATGAAGTTCGCCGCCAGGCCCATCAGCAGGATCGACAGCACGAGACCGAAGGCCAACGCGATGGGATGGTCGCGCGCAGCGCCCGCGACCGCGAGAACGTTGTCGAGCGACATCGACACGTCGGCGATGAGAATCTGCCAGGCGGCCTGGGCAAAGGTCTTGCGCGGCGCCACGCCGGAGATGGTGCCGTCGGCGTTGAGGTCGGCTTCTTCCAGAGCCTCTCTCGCATCCTCCTCTTCCTTGTGCGACGTCCGCAATTCGCGCCACATCTTCCAGCACACCCAGAGCAGCAGAATGCCGCCGGCGAGCAGCAAGCCGACAATCTGCAGAAGCTGGATGGCGACGCCGGCAAAGGCGATGCGCAGCACGGTGGCGGCGATAATGCCGACGATGATGGCCTTGCGCCGCTGATCGGCCGGCAGGCCCGCCGCGGCAAGGCCGATGATGACCGCATTGTCGCCCGCGAGCACCAGGTCGATCATGATGACCTGGGCAAATGCGCTTAAGGACTCAGGTGAAAACAATTGAGCGAAATCAACCACGCGATGGGCTCCGTTCCGGTAGCGGTTTCAGGTATTCGACGACAGGTTCGATTTCGCCGAGAATGGCCGCGGCGCAGCCGATCAGCGTCAACGCGCCGGCGATGTCCCAGCCATTGATCGGCTTGAGCGATGCGAACCGAGGCGACAGGTAGGCGGTGATGCCGATGGCCGCCGCCCCCGCCAGAGCGAGCAGGCTGAGTGCCGGCAGCACCAGCTCCGGCGGCAACAGCACAACCACGAGGGCAAAAGCGATCAGGAAGGCAATCGCCAGCGTCGGCACGAAATAGGGCTCGGCCTCGCTTGGCGTACCAGAATCGATTTGGCGATATGACTTATCCTGGCGCATCGGACCCACGTGGAGTTTTCAGTCCGACATCACAGTCTTGACGACTGCCAGAGGGGCCCGGCCTGACCGCGACAAAATGGTGCGGATACCGTGTGCGGGCAAGCGAAAATGGGCGAGTTCCGCTCGGGTTTTGCTATGAATCCCTGCGGCGGACCGACGCAGCCGGCGTTTGACATCGCCTCCGGCGGCGCTTAAAAGGCGGCCACCTCACGGGCCGATTGCGGCCCGTTTGGCGTTTCGCGACCCGCGACAAGCCCTTACGCTTTAAAGGACTTGCCTGTCGGTTCCGGGGTGACCCGGGACAAAGGAGGGCGCGTTTCCTCAACCCTTAATCACTGTCTTTATGAGGACGCGATGACCAAGCGTTTGGAATCCAAGTACAAAATCGACCGCCGCATGGGCGAGAACATCTGGGGCCGTCCGAAGTCCCCGGTGAACCGCCGCGAATACGGTCCCGGCCAGCACGGCCAGCGCCGCAAGGGCAAGCTCTCCGACTTCGGCGTGCAGCTCAAGGCCAAGCAGAAACTGCGCGGCTATTACGGCAACATTTCCGAGAAACAGTTCCGCGGCATCTACGACGAAGCCATCCGCATGAAGGGCGACTCGGGCGCCAACATGATCGGCCTGCTCGAGCGCCGCCTCGATGCGGTCATCTACCGCGCCAAGTTCGTTCCGACCGTGTTCGCCGCCCGCCAGTTCATCAACCACGGCCACGTCAAGGTGAACGGCAAGAAGGTCAACATCGCCAGCTACCGTCTCAAGGTCGGCGACGTCGTCGAGATCCGCGAGAAGTCGAAGCAGATGAACCTGGTCCTCGAAGCGCAGGCTTTGGCCGAGCGCGACGTGCCGGACTACATCGCCGTCGATACCGGCAAGATGACCGCGCAGATCGCGCGCGTGCCCTCGCCGTCGGACGTGCCGTTCCCGGTTCAGATGCAGCCGCATCTGGTGGTGGAATACTATTCGCGCTAAGCGACACGTCGCCTAGCACCAAGGCTGCCAAATCCCCTGCCCAAAAGGCGGGGGATTTGTTATTCATGGTCCTGAATATATCCGGGACCTTGGCCATGACCTCTCTGACCCGTCGCACGCTGCTTGCTGGCACTGCCGCCGCAGCGGCATGGCGTGCCCTGCCCGCTCTGGCCGCCGCACCGCATAGTTTCAAACACGGCGCGTTCGACGTCATGGTCGTCAGCGACGGCCATCTGGTTCTGCCAACCAGCTTCCTCGCGCCCGACGCCAAGGCGGACGAGCGTGCCGCCCTGCTCAAAGCCGCGGGCCAGACCGGCGACAGCTACAATTCGCCGACCAACGTCACCCTTCTCAAGCACGGCAACGATCTCATCCTCATCGACATGGGCTCGGGCGACCGCTTCATGCCGTCCGCCGGCAAGCTGTGGGAGAATCTGAAAGTCGCCGGCATCGACAAGGCCAAGATCACCAAGGTGATCTTCACCCACGGCCATCCCGATCATCTGTGGGGCGCCGTCGACGAACTTGACGAGTTGATGTTGCCCGATGCGGCGTTTTATGTCGGTGCGGCGGAATGGGACTTCTGGCACGGCGACAACGCGACGCGCGGACTGCCGGCCGAACGCGCCGGCTTCGTCACCGGCGCGCGGCGCAATTACGCTGCGATCAAGGACCGCGTCGTCATGATGAAGGACGGCGACGAGATCGTGCCCGGCCTGCAGATCGTGTCAACGCCCGGCCACACCCAGGGCCATGTCTCGATCGCGCTCAAGGGCAGCGAGGATCTGATCATCACCGGCGATGCCGTGGCGCATCCGACGATTTCGTTCGCCCATCCGGAATGGCGAACCACGGCCGATCACATTCCCGATCTCGGCGCGGCGACACGCGCCAAATTGCTCGATCGCCTCGCCACCGACAAGGCAAAGCTCATCGGCTTCCACCTGCCCTATCCGGGCACAGGCCATGTCGAAAAGAAAGACAACGCCTATCGCTTCGTCGCGACATGACAAAGCCGCTCACGACCGCAACGGGTCCTGAGCGGCTCTGACGAAAGGCGATAACGCGGCGATCAGGCCTGCGCGGTGGTAGCGACGCCGGCGTCTTTCAGCGCCTGCTGCAATTCACCAGCCTGGAACATCTCGCGGATGATGTCGCAGCCGCCGACGAACTCGCCCTTGATGTAGAGCTGCGGAATGGTCGGCCAGTTCGAATAGGCCTTGATGCCTTCGCGCAGGTCCATCGACTCCAGCACGTTCAGGCCTTTGTAGGGCACGCCGAGGTGGTCGAGGATCTGCACCACCTGGCCGGAGAAGCCGCACTGCGGAAACTGCGGCGTGCCCTTCATGAACAGCACCACGTCGTTGGACTTCACTTCGTTGTCGATGAACTGCTCGATGCCCATGGCGGCACGATCCCTTCGTTGCTTTGTCTGGCTCTCGTCTCCAGGGCGTCCTGGGCGCGCTCGGTGCGGTCGCGGGAGCCGGTCCCTGACCGCCGATATATGTAGCCCAGGTCGCCCTGCCACCCCAAGGGGGTCGGCGAAATGGGACTGAAACGATTGTTAATTCTGGCTTTTTGGAAGATTTGGCTCACGGCGTGCCGGTCTGTAGCGCCAGCGCGTGCAGGACCCCGCCCATATTGCCTTTGAGGGCGTTGTAGACCAGCTGGTGCTGCTGGACCCGGGTCTTGCCGGCGAAGGAAGGCGCCAGCACGGTGGCAGCATAGTGATTGCCGTCGCCGGCGAGGTCACGAATCGTGACCTGTGCGTCCGGAATCCCCTCCTTGATCAACCGCTCGATTTCACCCGCATTCATCGCCATTGCCAGAACTCCTTCACCGCCACACTACGCGACACCCGCGCCTGCGGCAGCCCTTACGGGGCTGTTTGCACGCAAAAAATGTCGAACTCGCGTCGCCGGACGTGGATGTTATAGTCGCGCAAATTGTCGCGCAGGGAGGGTCGGCCAATGGTGTTCGCGAGCAGCAGCAAGGTGTTTCGTTCGGCCGCTTTGGGCGGCCTGCTCGCACTGGCGCTGAGCCAGGATGCGGCGGCGCAAGTCACCGCCGAGCAGCAATCGGCCATCAAGGCGTCCTGCCGCTCCGATTTCATGTCGAAATGCTCGGGCGTGCGTCCAGGCGGCGCCGAGGCGCTGCAGTGCCTGCAGAAGAACGTGGCCTCGCTGTCGCCCGCCTGTCAGAGCGCCGTCAGCGCCACCTTGCCGAAGCCCGCGCCCGCCGCGGCAGCTGCGCCACCCCCAGCCGCGCCGGCGCCAGCCGCAGCCACGCCTGCGGCGCCACCGCCACCCGCCGCGGCAACCCCAACCATCCAGATGGCCAAGCCACCGGCCGCCACCATGCCCGCCGCTAGACCTGCCGCGGCGATGCCAGCGGCACGAGCCGCCACGCCGCCGGCTCCGGCCAAGCCCGCTCCGGCGCCTCAGCAGGCCGCCATGCCGCCCGCGGCTGACGCGCCTCCGCCACCGACCCCCGCGCAGATGAGCGCTATCAAAAACACCTGCCGCGGCGACTTCTCCCGCAACTGCAAGGGTGTGCCGCTCGGTGGGCCGGAAGCCATTGCCTGCCTGCAGGCCAATGCCGCCAAACTATCGCCGAATTGCAAAACGTCGCTGGCGGATATTGCGGATACCGCGGCACCGGCCGCACCCACGGCACCGGTTACACAGCGCCCCAACGCGCCGGTGGTGATGACGGCCGTGATCGGCCGCGCCTGCATGCGCGACCTGATCCGCCGCTGCCGCGACACCGGGGTCGGCGACGGCCAGAAGATCGCCTGCCTGCAGGCTAATGAGGCCAGCCTCGCGCCGCTATGCAAGGCGGCACTCAAGGGCACCGCGCCGATCCGTTGATCGCCGGATGGCCGCTCAGGCGGCCATCGCCTCCTCGTCGCCGTCCAGCTCGATAGTGCCCGACGCCTCGTCGAGCTGGGTCAGCGTACGGTTGATCTGTTCGAGGCCGGCGGCCTGCTCGTTATTGGCCACCGCGATGCCGGAGACGATACTCGCCACCTTGCGGATCTGATCGACGATCTCGGCGAGCGAGGAGCCGGCGCTGTTGACCAGCCCGACGCCTTCCTTGACGCGGTCGGACGACGACACGATGAGCTGCTTGATGTCCTTGGCGGCCTGCGACGAACGCTGCGCCAGGCTGCGCACCTCGGTCGCGACAACGGCGAAGCCGCGGCCCGCCTCGCCGGCCCGCGCGGCTTCGACGGCGGCGTTGAGCGCCAGGAGGTTGGTCTGGCGCGCGATCTCGTCGATCACCGAGATGATGTCGGAAATCTTGTGCGAGGATTCCTCGATGCGCGACATCGCCTCGATCGCCTGGGAGACAATCTGGCCGCTGCGGTCGGCAACGTCACAGGTCGACGTCGCGACACGATCGGCTTCGGCCGCTTCGCCGGCGTTCTTCTTCACCGTGGACGAAATCTCGTCCATGGCGCGCACGCGTTCCTGCACGGCGCGCGAACGCTCCTCCGAAGCGAGCGCGACCTGCTCGGCGCGCCGGCGGCGCTGAGCGTCGACACGCTCGCGCAAGGCGGCCGCCTCGGCTTCGGCCGCCTGCTTGGCGCGTGTCGCCTCGCCAAGGACGACCACGGCGTCGTGCATCTCCTCAATTTCGCTGCGACGCTTCGCATCGAGCGCGTGACCCGAGGCTTCTGTCGCCATCGCCACGAGCTCGCGGCGGATCGTGCCGACCGGCGCGAAGATGCGCCGCACCAGCAAGAACATGGCGGCGCCGGCGAGCACGATCACGGTGAGACCGCCGATCAGGCTGGTCCACATCAGCTGTTCGAGCACAGTGAAAAACTCGGCCTTCTTGACGCCGACATAGGCGATGCCGAGCACCTCGTTGCCGCTGACGATCGGCTGATAGACGGTGAGATAGGTCTCGCCGAGAATGTTGGCTTCGCCGCGATAGGTCTGGCGCTTGGTGAACACGGTCTCGTAAGCCGGGCCCTGCGCCAGCTTGGTGCCGACCGCGCGCGAGCCGTCGGGCTTGGCGACATTCGTCGAAACGCGCGTATCTCCCATGAACACCGTGGCGGTGCCGCCGGCAATCGATTTGACGCGGTCGACGGCCTCGAAATTGTTGTTGATCAGCGTGTTGCCGAAATAGAACTTGTCGCCGTCGCGGCGCGCCGGCCCATAGGCCGTCAGCGCGCTGTCGAGCAGCTTGATATTGATATCGAGCGCATTCTGGGCACGGCGGTACATCTCGCCGCTGGTGATCGACATTGACGTCCAAAGCGAGATGCCGACCGCGATCGCCATGGTCAGAATGGCCATCAGCGTCAGGCGGGAGGTCAGATTCATGCGGCTGAGAATGCGAAATGTGCGACGGGGCACGATGCCGGTCGAGGCCATGCTTGTTTATTCCGGAGCGTAAAAACGGCGATTCGGAATGGACCAACCGGGGTCCGGCGGAAAATGCGACGCCGCCAGACCGCAAAAGGCGGAGCGGCAAAGCGTCACAATCAAAATAAATAACCCGTCCTGCGAAATGGTTGAGCGGGACGATAAACTACATGAAGATTCAGAAAATGACGGCCGCCGGCGGCGCCTACTTCCTAGGCAATCAATTCCGATCGGCCATATAGCCGGGCAGCCAGCCTTCGGTGCGCTCGTTCAGGTCAGACACTGCCAGCGCCCGCTGGCCCTCGACCGCGATCGCGTCGCCGCCGGTCGTGCCGATGCGTGACACCAGCACACTGGCCTTGCGCGCCCGCGCCATCACGAGATCGACGGCCTGGGCGGGCACCGTCACGATGTAACGGGCCTGATCCTCGCCGAA
Organism: Pseudolabrys sp. FHR47; assembly: GCF_005153485.1. NCBI lineage: Bacteria > Pseudomonadati > Pseudomonadota > Alphaproteobacteria > Hyphomicrobiales > Xanthobacteraceae > Pseudolabrys > Pseudolabrys sp. FHR47. The sequence continues at coordinate 1,770,351 of NZ_CP039740.1, read as the reverse complement.
CCAGTAGGCGTGCGCCGGCACGTCGTCCGGCGCGGCGTCGAGTTTCGCGCCGATGCCGGAGGCCATCGCCATTTCGGCCAGCGCCACCAGCAACCCGCCATCGGACAGATCGTGCGCGGCAGTGGCCGCGCCATCCAGAATAAGCGCGCGCACGAAGTCGCCGTTCTCGCGCTCCTCGAGCAAATCGACCGGCGGCGGCGCGCCCTCTTCCCGCGCGCAGATTTCGCGCAGCCAGATCGACTGGCCGAGCCAGCCCGTCGTCTCGCCGACGACGAGGATCGCCTCGCCTTCCTTCTTGAAGGCGAGGCTCGCGCTCTTCCTGAAATCGGCGATGACGCCGACGCCGCCGATCGACGGCGTCGGCAAAATCGCCTTGCCGTTGGTCTCGTTGTAGAGCGACACATTGCCGGACACGACCGGGAAGTCGAGCGCCTTGCAGGCTTCGGCAATGCCGCGCACGCAGCCGACGAACTGGCCCATGATTTCGGGCCGTTCCGGATTGCCGAAATTGAGATTGTCGGTGATGGCGAGCGGCGTCGCGCCGACCGCGGTCAAGTTGCGCCAAGTCTCGGCCACCGCCTGCTTGCCGCCTTCGAACGGATTGGCCTCGCAATAGCGCGGCGTCACGTCGGTAGTCAGCGCCAGGCCCTTGGGGCCGTCGAGCACACGCACCACGGCGGCATCGCCGCCCGGCCGCTGCACGGTGTTGCCGCCGATGATGTGATCGTACTGCTCCCAGACCCAGCGCTTCGAGCACAGATCGGGGGTCGCGACGAGACGCTCCAGTGCGTCCGCAATCGTCCCCGGCGGTTCGATGGCGCCGGCATCGATGGCGGCCGGTTTCTCGAGGCTGACGAAGGGCCGCTTGTACTCGGGCGCTGAGTCACCGAGCTCCTTGATCGGCAAATCGGCCATCACCTGGCCGTGGTGCCTGACGATGAAGCGCATCGACGGCGTCGTTTCGCCGACCACCGCGAAGTCGAGGCCCCATTTGCGGAAGATGGCTTCGGCTTCTTTCTCTTTCTCCGGCTTGAGCACCATGAGCATGCGCTCCTGGCTCTCCGACAACATCATCTCGTAAGCCGTCATGCCCTCTTCGCGGCACGGCACCTTGTCGAGGTCGAGCGTGACGCCGAGATTGCCCTTGGCGCCCATCTCGGTGGCCGACGATGTCAGGCCGGCCGCGCCCATGTCCTGGATGGCTATGACGCAATCCTTGGCCATGATTTCAAGGCAAGCCTCGAGCAGCAGCTTTTCCGAAAAGGGATCGCCGACCTGCACGGTCGGGCGCTTCTCTTCCGAATTGTCGTCGAACTCGGCCGACGCCATCGAGGCGCCGTGAATGCCGTCGCGACCGGTTTTGGAGCCGAGATAGACGATCGGCATGCCGACGCCGGACGCCGCGGCGTAGAAAATCTTGTCCTTCTCGGCGAGACCGACGGCCATCGCGTTGACCAGGATGTTGCCGTCATAGCGCTTGTGGAAGCGCACCGAGCCGGCGACCGTCGGCACACCGAAGGAATTGCCGTAGCCGCCGATGCCCGCGACGACGCCGGAGACGAGGTGCCGCGTCTTGGGATGTTCCGGCGCGCCGAAGGACAAAGCGTTGAGGCACGCGATCGGCCGCGCGCCCATGGTGAACACGTCGCGCAGGATGCCGCCGACGCCGGTTGCCGCGCCCTGATAAGGCTCGATGTAGCTTGGGTGGTTGTGGCTCTCCATCTTGAAGACGCAAGCGAGCCCATCGCCGATGTCGATGACGCCGGCATTCTCGCCCGGCCCCTGAATCACCCACGGCGCCTTGGTCGGCAGGCCACGCAGATGGACCTTGGAGGATTTGTACGAGCAGTGCTCGTTCCACATCGCCGAGAAGATGCCGAGCTCGGTGAGCGTCGGCTCGCGGCCGATCAGGTCCAGAATCCGCTGGTATTCGTCCTGCTTGAGGCCGTGTTCGGCGACCAGTTCAGGCGTGATTTTGACGTCGTTGGAAAGCATGGGATTCCTGGGAGCGGCGGGCGCAATTTTGCCTAGCACGGACCTCCCCGGACTTAGACACCCTTGTGCGAGGCTTCCAGAGGAAAATCGGGCCTCGGCCGCGATCACACCGCCAAAATTGCGGTTTTTCGCTACTCCTCCGAAGGAGCGGCGTCAGGCCGCCTTTTTGAGCGCCTCGGCGAGCCCGGCGAACAGGCCGCGGCCGTCGGTCGAGCCGATCTCGGCTTCGACGTGGTTTTCCGGGTGCGGCATCATGCCGAGCACGTTGCCGCCTTCGTTGACGATACCGGCGATGGCGTTGATGGCGCCGTTGTGGTTCCAGTCCGGGTCGATCATGCCGTCCGGGCTCGCATAGCGGAAAATCACCCGGCCCTCGCCTTCCAGGCGCGCGATGGTTTCGCCGTCGGCGATGTAATTGCCCTCGCCGTGCGCCACCGGCACACGGATCACCTGCCCGGCGTTGTAACCGCGCGTGAACGGCGTGTCGGAGCGCTCCACTTTCAGGAACACGTCGCGGCAGATGAAGCGCAAATTCTCGTTGCGCATCAGGACGCCCGGCAGCAGGCCGGTTTCGCACAGGATCTGGAAGCCGTTGCAGACGCCGAGCACCAGCCCGCCCTTGTCGGCGAATTTGCGCACCGCGTCCATGATCGGCGAGCGTGCGGCGATGGCGCCGCAGCGCAGGTAGTCGCCGTAGGAGAAACCGCCCGGCACGACGACAAGGTCGGTGCCCGTCGGCAGTTCATGCTCGGTGTGCCAGACCATCGCCGGCGCCTGGCCGGAAACGAGCCTGAGCGTGCGCGCCATGTCGCGCTCGCGGTTGATTCCGGGGAAGACGAGGACGGCGGATTTCATGGTGCGCTCGCGTTCCTACCCAAGAACCTCGACGTGATAGTTCTCGATCACCGTATTCGCCAGAAGCTTGTCGGCGGCCTGCTTGAGCAGCGCCTCGGCCTTGGCGCGGTCGCCGCTTTCCAGCTCGATGTCGAACACCTTGCCCTGGCGCACCGAGGCGACGCCGTCGACGCCCAGCGAGCGCAACGCGCCCTCGATCGCCTTGCCTTGCGGGTCGAGAACGCCGGATTTCAGGGTGACGGTGACGCGAGCTTTCATCGGTGTTTCCAACGCAGATTTAGAAGCAAAACGGGGGCCATCAAGGCCCCCGGTTAGCACCCTTGCGGATTCGGCTCAATGACGGCGAATCGCCGTCCTCAGCCCTTCACCAGCACCGGGCCGGTGCCCTGCGGGCGCTCGCCCTCGGCGACGATGCCGAGGCGCTTGGCGACCTCGGTATAGGCCTCGACCAGCCCGCCCATGTCGCGGCGGAAACGGTCCTTGTCCATCTTGTCGTTGGTCTTGATGTCCCACAGCCGGCACGAATCCGGGGAGATCTCGTCGGCGACGACGATGCGCATCACGTCGTTTTCCCAGAGCCGGCCGGTCTCCATCTTGAAGTCGACGAGACGGATGCCGACGCCGAGGAAGAGCCCGGACAAGAAATCGTTGACGCGAATGGCGAGCGCCATGATGTCGTCAATCTCCTGGGGCGAGGCCCAGCCGAACGCGGTGATGTGCTCTTCCGACACCATCGGGTCGTTGAGCTTGTCGTTCTTGTAGTAGAACTCGATGATCGAGCGCGGCAGCTGCGTACCTTCCTCGATACCGAGGCGGGTCGACAGCGAGCCGGCGGCGACGTTGCGCACCACCACCTCGAGCGGAATGATTTCCACTTCGCGAATCAGCTGCTCGCGCATGTTGAGCCGGCGGATGAAATGCGTCGGCACGCCGATATCGTTGAGGTGCTGGAAGACGTACTCGGAGATGCGGTTGTTGAGTACGCCCTTGCCTTCGATCACCTCGTGTTTCTTGGCGTTGAAAGCGGTCGCGTCATCCTTGAAATGCTGAATCAGCGTCCCTGGCTCCGGGCCCTCATAGAGGACCTTCGCCTTGCCTTCGTAAATGCGGCGGCGTCGGCTCATCGGGATGTACCGTGGTTTGTGAATGTCCATGGGATGCCGTGGTTCCTTGTTGAAGCGCCTAAAGACCCTCGGCTGTGGTTCTTTTCGATCCAGCGCAAGCTCATGTGGGCATGCGCTAAAACGTCTCGGCCACCGGGTCAACCTAGCCCAATGCCCGGTGCGACACAATCGACGGGACGGGGCGTTTTCCACCTCGCATTTTTGCCGTAATAAGAGGCTGGTAGGTTGCCTTGACCCGGGTCGGGCGATATGCAAACGCGGTAAAATCCTGTCAATCATGAGGGCGGCATGACCACTTTCGACAAGCGCGAAGAAGGCTTCGAAAAGAAATTCGCGCATGACGAGGAATTGCAGTTCAAGGCGATGGCCCGGCGCAACAAGCTGCTCGGCCTGTGGGCCGCGGAGATGCTCGGCAAATCGGGCGACGACGCCAATGCCTATGCCAAGGAAGTGGTGCTGGCGGATTTCGAGGAAGCCGGCGACAACGACGTTTTGAAGAAAGTCGTCAAGGATCTCGAGGGCAAGGGCATCACCGAGCAGCAAGTTCGTGCGAAAATGAACGAACTGCTCACCACCGCCATCGCTCAGATCCAGGCCGGCTGAGGCACCCGGCGCCGCCATGCCGGCCTTCACCCTCGCCAAACGCCTGCGCGCCGGAGAAACCGTCTTCTCCGGCTGGTGCATGATGGGCGCGCCGATCGTCGCCGAGACGATCGCGCGCGAAGGGTTTCCCGCCGTCGTTCTCGACGCCCAACACGGGCTCTGGAATACCGACACGCTCCGTGAGGGTATCGGCGCCGTGCATCATGCCGGTGCCGCGCCATTCGTGCGCGTGCCGCTCGCCGACTTCGGCATGGTGAGTCGCGCGCTCGATTTCGGCGCCGAGGGCATCGTGGCGCCGATGATCAACACCGCCGACGATGCGCGGCAGTTCGCCGCCGCCGCGAAGTATCCGCCGCTCGGCGAGCGCTCCTTCGGCCCGCCCCGCGCGATGATGCTGCAGGGACAAATGGCGGCGACCGATTACCTTGCCGCCGCCAATGCCGGCACGCTGACATTCGCCATGATCGAGACGCCTGAGGCGCTCAAGAACGTCGAGGCGATCGCCGCTACGCCCGGCATCGATGCGCTGTTCATCGGGCCTTACGACCTGTCGACCTCGCTGTCGGCCGGCAAGGCACAGGACATCGAGGCGCCGGAAGTGAATGCCGCCATCGACCGGATTTGCGCCGCCGCCATCAAGGCCGGCAAGATTCCCGGAATCTACTGCCGCGATGCCCAGCGCGCGCTCGAAATGGCCAAGCGCGGCTTCCGCTTCATGACCGTGGGCAGTGATTTTTCCCTGGTGCGCGAAGGCGCATCCGCCGCGCTCAAGCATCTGCCGGTCAAGGCCTCCGGTTCACGCGACGCATTTTAGCTTCAAAAACTGACACCAGGGCTCGAGGCGAACTCTGCCTTCTCCCTCTCCCCTGTGGGGAGAGGGCCGGGGTGAGGGGGAAAGTGAGTCCGATAGTTTGTAACCCCTCACTCGGCGCACTTCGTGCGCCGACCTCTCCCTATGGGAGAGGTGAAGCGAGTGCTAGTCAGGCGCCTGCACCCGCGGCGCCAGATCGTCCAGCACCTTGCCGACGTCGCTCTGCACATCCGCCGCCGCGACCGTAATGACGCGGTAGTTGCGCTCCTTGAGCCACTGATGCCGCGCCGGCCGTTGCTCCCGCGCGAGGTCGGGCTCGTTCGCCGGGATGATCTCGATCACACAGCGCAGCGGGATCGAGACGAGGTCGCCCATGTGCGGGCCGAGCGGCACCTGCCGCTTGAAGCCGTAGCCGGCAAAGCGCCGGTCGCCGGTGAGCGCTTTCCAGAACGTGCGCTCGGCCTCGGTCGGGTTGCGCCGCAAGAGCCGCGCCAGCCCCTTGATCGGCGCCCTCTCCTGCGCGATCTGGCCGGCGCTGTGATCGGCGATGAGACCACGCAGTTCCTCGGCGGCGGCCGGATCGAGGGTGCCGCCGCGCGCCGGGCCCTTGCGGCCATTGGCGATCGCCATCACGACGCCATACAGCGTGCGCACGTCCTGCTGCGTCAGCTCCATGCGCGTGAAGATGTTGCGCAGGTTGATGACCATGGTCTCGCGCTTCTCGGCCGGGCGAAAGAACTCGACCTTCTCCAGCTCGCGCTCCAGATCGCGGAAGAAGGCGCTCAGTTGCTGCTTGCCGACCGGCGGCGATCGGCGCGGCTCGTCCTCGCGCACGGCATCGCTGCCTGCGAGCTTGAACCACTCATAGGCGACGACGATGACCGCCTGCGCCAGGTTGAGCGAGGCGAAGGCCGGGTTCACTGGCAGCGTCACAATGCGGTCGGCCAGCCCGACCTCATGGTTTTCCAGCCCGTTGCGCTCGCGGCCGAACACCAGCGCGACGGTATCGCCGGCGGCAACGCGCGGCGCGACCTCGGCGGCGGCCTGCTGGGCGTCGATGATGGGCTTGAGCTGGTCATGGTGGCGCGCGGTGGTCGCCAGCACGAAAGAGCAGTCGGCGACCGCCTCCTCCAGCGTCTCGTAAAGCTGCGCGCCGTCGAGGACGCGATCCGCGCCGGCGGCCATGACTACCGCTTTTTCGTTCGGCCAGCCCTGCTTCGGCTTGACCAGCCGCAACCGGCCGAGGCCAAAATTGGCCATGGCGCGGGCCGCTGCGCCGATGTTCTCGCCCATCTGCGGCTCGACCAGCACCACCACCGGTCCCAGCCGCTCGATCCAGCGTTTGGTCTTGTCGGTCCCGGCTCCGGGCATTCAAAAGCGCTCCATGGCAGGGCTCTATAACGCCCCGCCCCACCCCGCGAAAGCGCGGCTTTCGCGCCCGAAAACGGGGTGCTATAGGGCCCGCAACCAGCACCACCACCACTCAGCGCTCAAATTGGGGTCATGCATGCCGAATCTCGAAATCATGTGGACAAAAGTCGATGAAGCCCCGGCGCTCGCGACCTATTCCCTGCTGCCGATCGTCCAGGCTTTCGTCGGCGCCGCCGGCGTGTCGGTGAAGCTCAAGGACATCTCGCTGGCCGGCCGCATCCTCGCCAACTTCCCCGAGAAGCTGAAACCAGAGCAGAAGATCAACGACGAACTGACCGAGCTCGGCAAACTGACGCTGAAGCCGGAAGCCAACATCATCAAGCTTCCCAACATCTCCGCCTCGATCCCCCAGCTCAAGGCCGCGATCAAGGAACTGCAGAGCAAAGGCTACGACGTCCCCGACTATCCCGACAGCGACGCGACCCCGGCCGATAAGGAAATCCGCGCCCGCTACAGCAAGGTGCTGGGCAGCGCCGTCAATCCGGTGCTGCGCGAAGGCAACTCCGACCGCCGCGCCGCCGGTGCCGTCAAGGCCTATGCGCGCAGCCACCCGCACAAGATGGGCGCCTGGAGCAAAGATTCGAAAACCCGCGTGGCGCATATGACGAGCGGCGACTTCTACGGTTCGGAAGTCGCGACCACCGTTGCAGCGCCAACCAATGCCAAAATTGAATTTGTCGGCAACGACGGCGCGGTCACCGTGCTGAAGGCGAAGACGCCGCTTCAGGCGGGCGAAGTTATCGATTGCTCGGTGATGAACGTGAAGGCGCTCGATGCGTTCTATGCCGACGCGATCGAGGCAGCGAAGAAGGACGGCATCCTGTTTTCGCTCCACGTCAAAACGACCATGATGAAGATCTCCGATCCCATCCTGTTCGGTCACTGTATCTCGGTGTTCTTCGCCGACGTGTTCAAGAAGCATGGCGCTACGCTGACCAAGCTCGGCGTCAATCCCGACCTGGGCGTCGGCGATATGATGACCAGGATCGAGACCCTGCCCGAAGCCGAAAAGGCGGCGATCAAGGCGGATATCCAGGCCGAATACGCCAAGCGGCCCGGCCTCGCCATGGTCAACTCCGACAAGGGCATCACCAACCTGCATGTGCCGAGCGACGTGATCGTCGACGCCTCGATGCCGGCGATGATCCGCGAGTCCGGCAAGATGTGGGGCGCCGACGGCAAGCTGCATGACTGCATCGCCACGATCCCCGATCGCTGCTACGCGACGCTCTTCCAGGCCGTCATCGACGACTGCAAGGCCAACGGCGCCTTCGATCCCAAGACCATGGGCTCGGTGCCGAATGTCGGCCTGATGGCGCAAGCGGCCGAAGAATACGGCTCGCACGACAAGACCTTCCGCATCCCCGCCGACGGCACCGTCAACGTAGTCGCAGAGGACGGCAAGGTCCTGATGACCCAGAAGGTCGAGGCCGGCGACATCTTCCGCATGTGCCAGGTCAAGGACGCGCCGATCCAGGATTGGGTCAAGCTCGCGGTGCGCCGCGCGCGGCTGACCAATACCCCGGCGGTGTTCTGGCTCGATGCCAAACGCGCGCACGACGCGCAGCTCATCGCCAAGGTCGAGAAATACCTGAAGAACGAGGACACCAAGGGCCTCGACATCCGCATCATGCCGCCGGTCGAGGCGACGAAATTCTCGCTCGAGCGCATCCGCAAGGGCCAGGACACCATCTCCGTCACCGGCAACGTGCTGCGCGACTACCTCACAGACCTGTTCCCGATCATGGAGCTCGGCACCTCGGCCAAGATGCTGTCGATCGTTCCGCTGCTGCAGGGCGGCGGGCTGTTCGAGACCGGCGCCGGCGGCTCGGCGCCCAAGCATGTCGAACAGTTCAAGGGCGAAGGCTATCTGCGTTGGGACTCGCTCGGCGAATTCCTCGCGCTCGGCGCCTCGCTGGAGCATCTGGCTCAAGTCAGCGGCAACGAGGACGTGAAAGTCCTGGCCGAAACGCTCGACGAGGCCAACAGCCAGGTCCTCGAGCACAATCGCTCGCCGGCGCGCAAAGTGGGCGAACTGGACAATCGCGGCAGCCATTTCTATCTGGCACTCTATTGGGCCAAGGCGCTGGCCCGGCGCGACAACAGCACGCCGCTGGCCGCGCGGTTCAAGCCGCTGGCGGAGACGCTCGCGGCCAACGAAGCCAAGATCGACGCCGAGTTGATTGCCGCTCAGGGCAAGCCGGTCGATACCGGCGGCTACTATCTGCCCGACACCGCCAAGACCACGGCGGCGATGCGGCCGAGCAAGACGCTCAACGACGCGCTCGCCAAGCTCTGAGATAATTCCATCTCACGGGGACCCGCTCGATGATGACCTCATCGGGCGGGTTTTCTGGTTGCGCGCCCAAACATCGACCATCACCTTGCCAGCTGCCGCAAGCACCAGCGCGCAGAGCGCCGCCTTCGACACCGTCTCCATCGTCCCTTCGATCAGCACGGCATGGACCACGCTGCCGATGACGATAACCGCTGCAAGCGACATGTGAACGAGCCGCCAGGTTTGCAGCCCCAGTCGCCGCCGGAATGCGGCGAGCAGTGCGACGGCGAAGATGGCCCACATCGCCACCACGCCGAAGGGCGAGAACGGCGTCGGCGAGCGAAAGAGCAATGCATCGGCCATGTCCGGCGGACTGGTGAACCAGAGCCCCGCGACGTGAACGACGATGGCGGCAACCATCACAGCGCCGATCCAGTGATGCACCCGCCGCGCGCGATAAGCCGAAAACCCCGGCAAATATCCGGCAATCAGCAGCGGCTGAACGAGCAACAGACCCAGCGCAAGAATCCCGGCAAAACCGGCGGCGATATAAATCGCATCGCGCCATTGCAGATAAGGGCTCGCGGCGGCCAACGCGATCGGCACGCCAATGGCGCCGATCAGAGCGGCCCAGATCAGGGTCCCCCGGACCCGTCTCATTCCCCTGTTCCCAATGTCAGGCCGGCTGGAGGACGAAATGCGCCTCGAGGCTGGTGTCCTTCGCGCTGCGCATAATGGGTCGCAGGAAGACGGTTTTAAATTCGCCGCTGTCATAAGCCAGGTGGCCATGCGGCTGGCCGAAGATGGGAATGATCTGCGGCATCTCCAGGCGGAACGCGCCGTTCTTGTCGGTCAACGTCGCGCCATGGCTGCGCTGGTCCTCCTCGCGACCTTCGACTGTGTGCGCCCAGATCTGGATGCGTTGCCCCGCCAGCGGAGCGCCGTCACCGGCGCGGCGCACGGTGCCGGACATGACGAAGCCGCCCTTGCCGATGCGATTCACGATCGGCGCGCCCTTCCGATAGTTGTTGGCGCCGCCCGGCATCGATAGCGTCGGTGCCACGCCTTGCGCGCGCGCCGGCAACAACAGCCCGGACACACCGGCCGCCAGAACGGACCCGCCAGCGGCGAGGAGGTTGCGGCGGCTGAATACGATGCTGGTCATGGCAGCGCCTCCTTCCGGTTTCTCGTTCAATGTACCGCGATTGCGGCCATTTTCCAGTTGGCGGGAGGCCCCGCGCGCCCTGACACGCTGACAGTTTCGTGAATGGCAGCGCCGCACCCATGCGACTTAAGTCCATGCGCCGCTGCGGCTTTCGTGGCGCAAAAGGCGATGTTATAGAGCCGCCACGTTGCTGATGCCGGTTCTCGAGAGGTGGGTGCCCGATATGGCGAAGATCAAGGTTGCGAACCCCGTCGTCGAAATGGACGGCGACGAGATGACCCGCATCATCTGGCAGCTCATCAAGGACAAGCTGATCCACCCCTATCTGGACATCGACCTGCTCTATTACGATCTCAGCGTCCAGAAGCGCGACGAAACGAACGATCAGATCACCATCGACGCATCGAACAAGACCAAGGAAGTCGGCGTCGCCATCAAGTGCGCCACCATCACGCCGGACGAAGCCCGCGTGAAGGAGTTCAATCTCAAGGAAATGTGGAAGAGCCCGAACGGCACTATCCGCAACATCCTCGGCGGCACCATTTTCCGCGAGCCGATCATCTGCAAGAACGTGCCGCGGCTGGTGCCCGGCTGGACGCAGCCGATCATCATCGGCCGCCATGCCTATGGCGACCAGTATCGCGCCACCGATTTCAAATTCCCGTCGGCCGGCACTTTGTCGATCAAATTCGTCGGCAATGACGGCCAGGTGATCGAGAAGGAAGTGTTCAAGGCGCCTGACGCCGGTGTCGCCATGGCGATGTACAATCTCGACGACTCGATCCGCAACTTCGCGCAGGCGTCGATGAACTATGCGCTCGACCGCGGCTACCCGCTCTATCTGTCGACCAAGAACACCATCCTCAAGCAGTATGACGGCCGCTTCAAGGACATCTTCCAGGAGGTGTTCGACGCCGAGTTCAAAGACAAGTTCGCGGCCAAGAAGCTCTGGTACGAGCACCGCCTGATCGACGACATGGTCGCCTCGTCGCTGAAGTGGTCCGGCGGTTATGTGTGGGCCTGCAAGAACTATGACGGCGACGTGCAGTCTGACACGGTGGCGCAAGGCTTCGGCTCGCTCGGCCTGATGACCTCGGTGCTGCTGACGCCGGACGGCAAGGTGGTTGAAGCCGAAGCCGCGCACGGCACCGTGACGCGGCACTACCGCCAGCATCAGAGGGGTGAGGCAACCTCGACCAACTCGATCGCCTCGATCTTCGCCTGGACGCGCGGCCTCGCGCACCGCGCCAAGCTCGACGGCAACGACGCGCTGATGAAGTTCTCGCTGACGCTCGAAAGAGTCTGCGTCGACACGGTTGAGTCAGGCTTCATGACCAAGGACCTGGCATTGCTTGTCGGCCCCGATCAGAAATGGCTCTCGACCACCGGCTTCCTCGACAAGATCGACGAGAACCTGAAGAAGGCGATGGCAGCCTGAGCCGCCGTTAAAAAAGAGCCGGCGCAAGCGGCCTTTTCATCCGCTACTTCAACTCCGTCGCCATCTTCTCCCGCGCCTCGGCGAGCCGCATCGAGACCGCGTCGTCCGGAATCTCGAGCCCTTCCAGCACGCGGGCGCCAAGCTGAAGGCTCGCTTCCACGGCTTCCGGAATGACGCCGACGACACCCATGCGTGTCAGCTTGCTGGCGTGCTCGATATCCTTGGCACGGGCGAAGACGCGTGCCTTCGGCTGCAAATGCATGACGGCCTGTACCATGCGTTCCGCCGCGCGCGGCGCGTCGAGGGTGATGACGAAGGCGCGCGCCTTCCGGGCGCCTGCGCGTTCCAGCATCTGCGTGCGGCTCGCGTCGCCGAAGAACACCATGCGCCCGCGGCGGCGTTCCTCGTCCACGGTCATTTCGTTCATGTCGAGGGCGACGTAAGGCACCTGCTCCTTGTCGAGCAGATCGGCGACCATGCGTCCGACGCGGCCGAAGCCGCCGATCACGACATGATCGCGCAATTCCGTCACTTCCTCCTCCGGCGCGTGCCGCTCGTGATCGAAGGGCGCCAGCCGGCGACCCGCGATCCGCGCGCCATGCGCGAGCACCGGCGTGAGCATCATGCTCAGGCCGACCACCGCCACGGTGGCGGTCGCCATTTCCGACGGCAGCAGATTGCCCTGCCGCGCCAGCGCGATCACGACAAAGGCGAACTCGCCGGCTTGCGACAGCAACAGGCCGACTTCCACAGCCTGCGACCGCGGCACGCCGAACAGGCGGGCGCCGGCATAGAGCACGATGGCCTTGACGGCGATCAGGCCGGCGAGCGCGAGGACGATCGGCCCGGCATAGGCCAGCACGACGGCGGGGTCGATGGTCGTTCCGACCGTGACAAAGAAGATGCCGAGCAGCAGCCCCTTGAAGGGCTCGAGATCGACTTCGATGTGATGGCGATATTCGCTTTCGCTGAGCAGCAGGCCGGCGAGGAAGGCGCCGAGCGCGACCGACAGTCCGGCCGCGCCGGTCGCCGCCGCGATGCCGACCACGATCAGCAAGGTGATCGCCATGATCAGGTCGCGGCTGCCGGTATGCGCGGCCGAGCGCAACAGCGGCCGCACCAGATAACGGCCGAGCAGCATAATCACGGCAATGGCCGCAATCGCCTGCGCGAAAGCCAAAAACAATGCCCACCACCGATCCGCACCGCCGCTGCCGCCGAGCATGCCGACGATAAACAAGATCGGCACCACCATGAGATCCTGAAACAACAGGACGGAGAGCGCAACGCGCCCGACGGGCGACGCCGAACGATGCTGCTCGACAAGAAGCTGCATCACGATCGCCGTCGAAGACAGCGCGATACACATGCCAAGCACAATCCCGGACGGCGGCGGCGCGCCGGCGAGGCGCAGCGCGAATCCGATCGCCAGAGACGACACCGCCACCTGGAACAGGCCGACGCCGAGCACGTAGCGCCGCAGTTGCCACAGCCGCTGTACCGACAATTCGAGCCCGAGGATGAACAAGAGGAAGATGATGCCAAGTTCAGCCAGCGGCTCCGCGGTCCGCGGATTGTCGAAGGTGACATAGCTGACCCATGGCACCTCCGCCGCCAGCCGGCCAAGGCCGAAGGGACCGAGGATCACGCCGACCAGCAGGAAGCCGAGCACGGTGCTGATGCGGGCGCGGTGGAACAGCGGCACAATCACGCCCGCCGCGATCAGAAAGATGATCAGCCCTTTGAAGCCTTCGGCGTGCAGCAATTCGATCGCCCTCTAAAGGTCCGCCCGCGCCGCAGTCTATCACGCGGCGTCGACGCAATTGCGGTCATGGAGTGCCACCGAATCGACCCCTTGAAGATACACGAGGGCATGGCCACCGGCGCGCGTGCTTCGCTCGCGCCAGGGCTTAGAGCTTGGCCGACAGTATTTTGTAGCCGGCATAGCCGAAGGCGAATGCGAAAACGCCCTCGAACCAGCGCCGCAGCTTGAGATATCCGCGCACAACGGCCGCGCTCGAGAATAGGATGGCGTAGCCGAAAAATATCACGGTGCTTTGCAGGGCGATGGCGACAACGACCAGCGCAAGATCGGACAGCGTGGCATCGAGCGGAATGCCGAAAGCATAGAGCGAGCCGAAGAACAGGATCGCCTTCGGATTGGTCAGATGCAGCGCCAGCCCGCGACCAAAGGCACCCTTCAGCGAGGCGACGGAAAGCCCCGGCAGTTCGGCCCCGCCCGGGGTCAATGCCGAGCGCGCCGACTTGAAGGCGAGAAACAGTAGATAGGCCGCGCCGCAATAGCGGACCACCTCGAGCAGCCAGACATTGGCCAACATCACGGCGGAGAGTCCCGCGGCGGCGCTGATCGACCAGATGAGCGAGCCGCTCAGGATGCCTGCGGCCAGCGCCAGACCGACGCGGCGTCCACCGCGCATCGACGTGCCGGCGATGGCCAAAGTCGCGGGTCCCGGACTGGCCGCGGCAATCAGCGCGGCGACCAGGATAAGCGAGAGGTGGATGTGGCCGACCATGTTCAGCCCGCCAGGGCCGCCTCGACGGCTTTCAACGCCGCGTCGGCCTTGGCGCCATCCGGGCCGCCGGCCTGCGCCATGTCGGGACGGCCGCCGCCGCCCTTGCCGCCGAGCGCCTCGGAGGCCTTCTTGACGAGATCGACGGCATTGAAACGCGAGGTCAGGTCGGCGGTGACGCCGACGACGATGCCGGCCTTGCCGTCCTCGCTGGTGGCGACCAGCGCGACAACGCCGGAGCCGATCTGCTTCTTGCCTTCATCGGCGAGCGACTTGAGGTCCTTGATGTCGATGCCGGTGACAGCGCGCGCCATCAGCTTGATGTCGCCGACGGTACGGATATCGCTCGGCGCGCCGCTCGCGGCGCCACCGCCGCCCATCGCCAGCTTCTTGCGGGCGTCGGTGAGTTCGCGTTCCAGCTTCTTGCGCTCGTCGAGCAAGGCCGCGATGCGCGCCGGCAATTCTTCGAACGGCGCCTTCAGCTCCGCCGCCGCGGCACGCGCGGTGTGGAGCTCCTTGTTGACGTAATGGCGCGCGACATTGCCGGTCATCGCCTCGAGACGGCGCACGCCGGCGGCGACGCCACTGTCGGTCAGGCCGGTGATGAAGCCGATATCGCCGGTGCGTTTCACATGGGTGCCGCCGCACAGTTCGACCGACCAGCCGAGCGTGTTGCCACTCCCCTCGCCCATCGCCACGACGCGCACTTCGTCGCCATACTTTTCGCCGAACAGCGCGCGGGCGCCGGAGGACCGCGCATCGTCGAGCGCCATCAGCCGCGTCGTCACCGGTGCGTTCTGCAGCACGATGTCGTTGGCGATGTCCTCGACGCGCGCCAGTTCCTCGGCCGTCACTGGCTTGGGATGCGAGAAGTCGAAGCGCAGACGATCGGGCGCGACCATCGAGCCCTTCTGCGCGACGTGATCCCCTAACACCAGGCGCAGCGCCTCGTGCAGCAAATGCGTCGCCGAATGGTTCTGGCGGATCGCGGCGCGGCGCGCGTGATCCACTTCCAGGAGCAGCGGATCGCCGATCTTGACCGTACCCTCGATCACCCTGACCGCATGGGTGAACAAATCGCCCTGCTTCTTCTGCGTATCGGTAACGGCGACCTTGACGCCGGTCGCGCGCATTTCGCCGGTGTCGCCAACCTGGCCGCCGGACTCGCCATAGAACGGCGTCTGGTTGAGCACGATCTGGCCGATATCGCCGGCCTTGAGTTCAGTGACTTCCTTGCCGTCCTTGACCAAAGCCGCGACGACGCCCTCGGCGCTTTCGGTCTCGTAGCCGAGGAATTCGGTGGAGCCGAGCTTCTCGCGCAGCGCGAACCAGATGGCTTCGGTCGCGGTCTCGCCCGACGAGAAGCGCGACTCGCGCGCCTTGGCGCGCTGGCGCTCCATCGCGTCGGTGAACGAAGCGATATCGACCGAGATGCCGCGCGACTTCAGCGCGTCCTGCGTCAGGTCCAAAGGAAAACCATAAGTGTCGTACAGCGTGAACGCAGTCTCGCCGTCGAACATGTCGCCCTTCTTGAGCGACTTCGAGGCGTCGTCGAGAATGGTCAGGCCCTTGGCGAGCGTGTTGCGGAATCGCGTTTCTTCCAGCTTGAGCGTCTCGGTGATCAGCGCTTCGGCGCGCGTCAGTTCCGGATAGGCCTGGCCCATTTCGCGGGTCAGCGCCGGCACCAGCTTCCACATCAGCGGCTCGCGCGCACCCAGCAGTTCGGCATGACGCATGGCGCGGCGCATGATGCGGCGGAGCACATAGCCGCGGCCTTCGTTCGACGGCAGCACGCCATCGGCGACGAGGAACGAGGCGGCGCGCAGGTGATCGGCAATGACACGGTACGAGGCGCGGGTCTCCTCGGTCGGCCCGCGCGAGAGGCCATGCGCCACGGCGTCGATCAGCGCGCGGAACAGGTCGGTGTCGTAATTGGAATGCACGCCCTGCATAATGGCGGCGATGCGCTCCAGCCCCATGCCGGTGTCGATCGACGGGCGCGGCAGCGGCACGCGGTTGCCGGGCGCGATCTGCTCGTACTGCATGAAGACGAGGTTCCAGAATTCCAGAAACCTGTCGCCGTCCTCGTCGGGCGAGCCCGGCGGGCCGCCCTGCAGCTTGTCGCCCTGGTCGATGAAGATTTCCGAACACGGCCCGCAGGGCCCGGTGTCGCCCATCTGCCAGAAATTGTCCGAGGTGCCGATGCGGATGATGCGATCGTCGGAGAAGCCGGCGATCTTCTTCCACAGGCCGTGGGCCTCGTCGTCGTCGGCATAGACAGTGACGAGCAGCTTGTCCTTGGGCAGCCCGAAGTCCTTTGTGATCAGGTTCCAGGCGAGCTCGATGGCGTTGTCCTTGAAATAGTCGCCGAACGAGAAGTTGCCGAGCATCTCGAAGAAGGTGTGATGCCGCGCGGTGTAGCCGACATTGTCGAGGTCGTTGTGCTTGCCGCCGGCGCGCACGCATTTCTGCGCGGTGACGGCGCGCACGTAATCGCGCTTCTCGACGCCGGTGAAGACGTTCTTGAACTGCACCATGCCGGCATTGGTGAACATCAGGGTCGGGTCGTTGCGCGGCACCAGCGCCGAGGACGACACCACGCGGTGCTCGTGCTTGGCGAAGTAGTCGAGGAAGGTCTTTCTGATGTCGTTGACGCCACTCATGTCCGAACGCCGCTATCCCGATTGTTGAACGGGCACGCGAAAGGCCCCCCGGCCGCGTGCCCGGCCGGGGGCGTAAAGGCCCGTCCGGCTTTGATTTTTCCGGGGTTCTATTTAGCGAGGGGGCCGGGAGAGTCGAGGGAGGGCGGGAAACTGTCATGCCCCGCGCAGGCGGGGCATCCAGCGATTGAGCCCCACAGTGCTGGGTCGCCCGCCTTCGCGGGCGACGACAGGCTCACCCCCAGGGACTGCGGCGCTGGCCCCAGGGACTGTTGCCGGACGGCCCCCGGGCCGAACCGGTCCGCGGCACGCTGCCGCCCCCACTCCACGGGCCGTGCCCGACAGGCGCAGCCGCCCCCGGCCGCTGGCCGACGGAGGCCGCGAGCTGATGCAACGCGGCGATGCGGTTCTCGGTCGCCGGGTGGGTGGAAAACAGGTTGTCCATGCGCTGGCCCGACAACGGATTGATGATGAACATGTGCGCGGTCGCGGGCGATTGCTCGGCGCTCTCGTTCGGCACCATGTGGGCGATGTCGGCGATCTTGCCGAGCGCGGAAGCGAGCGCCAGCGGCTCGCCCGAAATCTGCGCGCCGAGATTGTCGGCCGCGTATTCGCGGGTGCGGCTGATCGCCATTTGAACGAGCATGGCGGCGAGCGGCGCCAGGATCACCATCGCCATGGTGCCGATGAGGCCGAGGCCGTTATTGTTGTCGCGGTTGCCGCCCATGCCGGAGAACATCGCAAAATTGCCGAGCATGGAGATGGCGCCGGCAATGGTCGCGGTAATGGTCATGATCAGGGTGTCGCGGTTGGCGATATGCGCGAGTTCATGCGCGACGACGCCGGCGACCTCGTCACGGTTCAGCGAGCGCAAGAGGCCGGTCGTGACCGCGACTGCGGCGTTCTGCGGGTTGCGGCCGGTGGCAAAGGCATTGGGTTGCGGATTGTCCATGATGTAGACGCGCGGCATCGGCAGGTTCGCGCGCTGCGACAGCTCCGCCACCATGCGGTAGAGATCGGGCGCGGAATTGGGGTCTACTTCCTGCGCGCCGTGCATCGACAAGACCATCTTGTCGGAATTCCAGTAGGCGAACAGATTCATGCCGCCCGCCACGACAAGCGCGATCATGGCGCCGCTGGAACCGCCGATGAGAAAGCCCACGCCCATGAACAGCGCGGTGAGACCCGCCAGCAGAAGCGCAGTCCGGAAATAGTTCATCATTCCCTCGTCACGGGGCGCCACGGCCCACACCTCGGCGCCGGACCCCATTGTCGGGGAAAAATGTCGTGATGGCGGGGCTTTAGTGCAAGAGCGCACGCTGACGCGGCGCAATGACAGGATGCCGCAGGCGTTCGGCCGGGCGGTATCCGCCGCGCACGCCGACGCCCCCGTCCTCGGTGGCGGCCGCTTTACGCAGCCGGGTGCCGACGGGGGCGACAAACGTTTACGCACAACCTGAACTTCACGGGCCGCAAAGCCCGTAACTCAGTGCTCTTTTTGACGCGTTTTCTTCACGCGAACCGGTTTCCACTTCGCTCGAAAACGCTTTAGCGGGCCTTCTTTGTTTTCGGCCCACCTGCCCTGGCTTTGGCCGAAGTTTTTGCCTTGGCCTTCTCCGCCGCCTTGCGCTCCTTGCGCGCTTCATTGGCGGCCAGCACCTCGGCCGATTTGGCGCCTGAACCGGCGCCTGTTTTGACACCCGCGTCGGACTTCGCCGTTGCCGTCATCGGCGTGGTCCCGTCCTCGGCGGGCTTGGTCTTCAGTTTTGCACGACCCTTCGTTCGCTTCTCCGGCTTGGCCAACGGTGTCACCTGGTCCTCGGCTTTCGCCGGAGTCGCGGGCTTGTGCTGCGCCAGCACGATGATCTCGCCGGTGGACGGCTCGATCATCTCGATCATGGTCGGCGTTTCTTCGTCCGCGATCACTGCGTCGGAAGGCTCTTCAGTCGGTTGATTGGTCGGCTTGGGCGCTGCAAGCGAAGACAGAGTCTTCGCCTGTGCCGGATTCGCGGCGGCTGCCGCCTCTCCCGCTACGGAGAGACTTTCACCGCCGGTGCCGGCGCCGGAGCGTGGCGCAAAGCCACGATCATCCGGCGTGCCCGGAGCTTTTCAAGCCTCCAGCGCGTCGTCGTCCTTGTCGCCGGCTTCGCCCGCATCGATGACGTCGGCGATGACGCCGGAATTGGCGCGGACGGCGGCTTCGATCTTCGCCGCGACATCCGGATTCTGCTTGAGGAATACCTTGGCGTTCTCGCGGCCCTGGCCGATGCGCTGGCTATCGAACGAGTACCAGGCGCCGGACTTCTCCACGACATTGGCCTTGACGCCGAGGTCGATGAGTTCGCCGGTCTTGGACACGCCCTCGCCATACATGATGTCGAATTCGACCTGCTTGAACGGCGGCGCCAGCTTGTTCTTGACCACCTTGACGCGGGTCTGGTTGCCGATCACCTCGTCGCGGTCCTTGATGGCGCCGATGCGACGGATGTCGAGGCGCACCGAGGCGTAGAACTTGAGCGCATTGCCGCCCGAGGTCGTCTCCGGCGAGCCGTACATGACGCCGATCTTCATGCGGATCTGGTTGATGAAGATCACCATGGTCTTCGACTTGCTGATCGAAGCGGTGAGCTTGCGCAGCGCCTGGCTCATCAGGCGCGCCTGCGAGCCCGGCTGCACGTCGCCCATTTCGCCTTCGAGTTCGGAGCGCGGCACCAAAGCGGCGACCGAATCGACCACCAGCACGTCGACCGCGCCGGAGCGCACCAAAGTATCGGCGATCTCGAGTGCCTGTTCGCCGGCATCCGGCTGCGAGATCAGCAGCTCATCGACATTGACGCCGAGCTTGCGCGCATAGACCGGGTCGAGCGCGTGTTCGACGTCGACGAAGGCGCATATGCCGCCCTTCTTCTGGGCTTCGGCAATGGTGTGCAGCGACAGGGTCGTCTTGCCGGACGATTCCGGCCCGTAAATCTCGACAATGCGGCCGCGCGGCAGGCCACCGACGCCGAGCGCGATGTCCAGCCCGAGCGACCCGGTCGAGACCACCTCGATGTCCATCGACTTGTCGGACTTGCCGAGCTTCATCACCGAGCCCTTGCCAAACTGACGCTCGATCTGGCTGAGCGCGGCAGAGAGGGCTTTCGACTTGTCCATGGACGATCCTTCGACGACACGCAGGGCAGGTTGGCTCATGTGGCGCTCCTATATGGGCTCAGATTCGGACCCCGACAACGCGAGGGACGGGCCCTCCCCGGCGGTCTGATCAATTGTCGAGATACCGTACACTATTTGTTCTCTGTTCGCAATATGTTCTTTTGCGAGATACCGCAAGTATATCCCCTTGGAACATGTACCGAGACTCGGTATGTTCCAACGCAGCCCCTACTAGGCCTAGGATCGGCCGAAGGGAAATGGATCGATGCTCAAAAAGGCCTATGAGGCGTTCAAGAAGGTGGACCCTCTCCTCAGTCTTGGCGGGTATATCTGGATGCTGTTCGGCGCGGTTGGCCTCACCGGGGCGGTCGCGATGGGGTGGCTAACTTCACAACTCACATGGTTTTGGGCGACCTTTCAGTGGGCGGGCGTTCTGTTCATCAGCCTGCTCACTTGGTTGCTTATTGGGATAGGGCTTAACCTGTACCGACACACAGGCGGTACGGAGAAGCGTCCCTTGGACCCATGGCTCATAGTCGCCGCGGTTGCGACCATTGTGGTGATTGCGTCACTCGTCGCCTATGCGGTGCAGCGCAATCCATCTCGGGTAATACAGGAACCAATTGCGGCAGGTACCGCTTCCGCCAAGAAGCAAGGCGACGGCCCAATTATGTTATCGGAGTTCGAATGGGGCTTCGAGCGCCATCCTGGCTATCCATACATCGGAATGATGGGGGGCGCGTCGCACAACCCTGCGGTAGTCTTTCAATTTCGGGCCCAGGGCCACAACAGAACAAAAGACCCGATTAGCAACGCGAAAGCGTACATACGCTCGGACAGAAGCGGGGCCATCTATCCCGGCTTCTTCAACATCAAGGGCAACCTTTTTAGTGGCGATGAGATCAATCCGATACCGGTCGATGCAATCATTGATATTCACGCCTATTTCGATCCCGATAAAAAGCCAATCTCAATCGAAACACTGCTGAACGAGATTGCACCTATCACTTTCTTTTTTGACTATGACGGCAAACAGTACCGTAGATCATTTTCGCATCAAGAAATTGAAGTTTTAGTTCGTCGGTCTGAGCAAGAGATGAAGCCTCAAGTCACGCCGCCTCAAATGTCTCCGAAAAAAGAGAGCGGCGGTGTTTCAAAAAACGATCAGAGAAGCACTCAACCGAAGGGCCAGACGAATTCAGAGGGGCCAAAACCTCATGTGCAGCAGGTTAAACCCGAGACGCCTTCAAAGCCGCACCCGCCGATCGCGATAGAGCCTCAACTTCGTGAGATGTACAACATTATGGTCAAAAACCCGGTCAACTTATCGACGGTGTCGCACAAACTCAGGATGTGGCGGGAAGAATATAACCAAAGGTTCAGGATGGCGGTCAGGACCGGGAGGTCTGCTCCGTCATCATCAGACGGTTTGGACGAAATTCGGAAGCTAGTGTCGCAAATGACCGCATCTTATGCGGATCAAGAGCAATCACTTAGAGAAATCGCGCGGCGCGACCCGTCTTACAGCAGCGACCTCGGTCCTTTTGTCATGAACGCTGTTATCTCTGCTCAAGCCAGAGAAGAGCTGGGTAATGTTTTGGCGCAATGGAAATATTTCTCGACGGACGCCCCGCTCAATGGCGAGGCTATTAATATAGTTCAGAAGCAGAATGAGCGCGCTCTGAAATATATTGACGAAATCAATCAGCAGCAGACAGCGGCCATAAATTCAATCAAACAGGCCATCGAGTCCATTCAAGCGAGGACGCAATGAAAGATCAAGCATCAAAGCGCTTCGATAAGCTTCTCCAGATGATGGCTAGCCAACCCGAACCTTCGGAAAGGCCTGCAAAAGCAACTCGAACATCAAAGCAGGCTGCTGGCGCAGGTTATGGCGATACTCGAACTCGTGAAGGTAAGTCTGCAAGTGCTTCTTCGAAACCCAAACGTAAGTCCCGTTGATCCCGCGCTTCACGTTGGCCCAGAAGCCCTCGATTGAGTTGGTATGCACATCGCCGCGAACGTATTCTTTCGCGGAGTGATTGACAGTCTCGACCTCGTAGCCGTGGCGCTCGGTCAGGACCTGATAGCCCTTCCAGTCATCGGTATGAATGCGGGTGCCGGGCTTCACGAACTTGGTGACGTTCGGCGCGATGTTGCGGGCGCTGCGGTCCTGAATGTGTCGGGTCACAACGTCGCCGCCACGCTCGACCATGCCAAGCACCACGGACTTGTCGTCGCCTTCCTCTTGGGTGTCCTTGCCGCCGATGAAAGTTTCGTCCGCTTCAACGATCTTGCCGGGGCCGCCAATCGGGAAATCGCCGTCCACATAGCCCATGTACTTTCGAATCAGATTGCACATGCGCCACGCGGTTTTGTAGGTCACCCCAAGCTGGCGCTGCACCTCTTTCGCCGCCACGCCGTTCCGCGACGAGCAGAATAGGAACATGACATAGAACCAGTCCCGCAGGCTGGTCCGGGTCTTTTCGAAGGGCGTCCCGGCGGTCGGATAGACCTGATAGCCGCAGTGCTCACAGGTGAAGCAGCGGCGGGTTTTGACCCGGTAATAGGTCGCCTCTTTGTGGCAGCCCATGCAGGTCAGGCGCTCGCCGTAGCGGGTCCGCATCAGATGATTAAGGCAGCTATCCTCATCCGGGAAACGAGCCTGAAATTCTCGGATTTTCGAGGTTTTCTGAGCCATTTGCCGCCTCCATACCCCTAGTTCCCTAGGATGCATGTACTATGGCACGGTCTGTTCTAAATGTCTAGAGGGGATATATGCGAGATACCGGGGCTGGCATGTTTCGCCCCTAGTGGCTCTATTCGAATTTGGAGATAACCTGTTTTGATTATTTGACGATCGGAAATAATTCAAAATAAAATTCTAGTATTTGCGCGAAATGCGTATAGACTATATTTGTGCCTGGAAATATTTCAGACATTTTTACAAAAGGAATTACTATGACCAATACTCAAAATAATGGCAATGAAACCAACAAGACCCCCGGCCAGACTCAGTCTCCCGCTCCCGCTCAGCAGACTCAGGGCGGTGGCGCGACCCACAATCAGCCGAAGCCGGCCGAAAAGCCGCAGCAGAAATAAAACCCCACGCTTTGGGGAGGAGAAGCCCGGCATGCTGCCGGGCTTTTTTCATGAGCCTGTTCCTTGGCGGCATTCGCTTGGCGTAATTTTCAAGGCCTTGTTGTCTGCCTTGGTCGCCGCGGCGGCCGTCACGAAAAAGGTACCGGCGGTTCCGACCCCAGCCGACCTCATGCATCCAGACATAACCCATCTGGAATCCGAACAAACTTGTTCCGCAGGCGTTCATCTTCGCTGCCGTTTAATGTCCCGAACTGGGCGGCGGACGGAGGTGAACGACCATGAAGAAGACAGTGCTTGCCGGCATGCTGGGACTGGCCGCGATGCCGGCTCCGAGCCAGGCGGCCGATGGCTGCGGCCGCGGCTGGTACCACAATGGCTACCGCTGCGTCCCGATGCGGGGCCCAGGTTACGGCTACGATCAGGGGCCACGCTACGGCTACTATGATGAGGGGCCGCGCGTTTATTACCGGGAGCGCCATCGCCCGCGTTATGCCGACCCGGGTCACCCATACGGGTACAATTTCAATTACGGCGACCCGCGCTGCGGCCGGCCCAATTACACAATTCAGGACGGCGTGTGTAAGCCGTACACGGGCCGCTGACCGACCGAGGCAGACGAATCGAGAGGCCGCCTTCGCCGGCGGCCTCTTTTATTTTTCGTGGCATTCAGGAAAGACGGGCCGAGCGCAACAGGGACTGGTCCTCGCCCCCCTCCTCGTGAACAATGGCGCGGCCGGGCGCATGCCAAAGGGGGCCACTGCTCACGCCATGTTCGGAATTCCACGCCGCTACAGTCACTTCGTCTTCGGGGTGATTCAATCCGGGCTGACCACGGTGGTCGCCACCGGCATCGCCAGTTTCCCGGAGCCCACCATCGCCCAGTTCGTCGCGCACTGGATGCTGTCGTGGCTCGTCGCCTGGGCCGCGATGATGCCGGTCGTGATCCTGGCGGCGCCCGGGATTCGCGCCCTCACCTTCGCCATCACCCGGGAAGAAGCCGGGCATTAAGCGTTTTCGAGCGAAGTGGAAACCGGTTCGCGTGAAGAAAACGCGTCAAAACAGCGAGGCGGCCGCCCTTCGTGCGGTTGTCGTGATGGCGGTGTAGGCCGTGGCCTAAGCAACGGCCGGGCGGCTTCATTCTTTGTCCATCATGCCGCGCTGGCGCTGTGGGCACCTACTCTGGTACCATCGTCTCGGCAACCGCCAGTGTACAAGGCGGCCGGTCAATACGTTTAGGTGTTAAGGGGTCTCTCTTGAAACGACTTGTTCTGTCCGTTCTTGCCGCCACCGCGGCGTTGTCGCCGACCTTCGCGGCCGATCTTCCTTCCCGCATGCCGGTCAAGGCTCCGGCGCTGTTCGCGCCCACGCCGGTTGTGAACTGGGGTGGCTTCTATGCTGGTCTCAGCGGCGGCTACGGCTGGGGCAAGTCGACCTGGAATCAGTCCGCGACCGGTCTGTCGGCGGACATGAAGCCGAAGGGCGGTCTGCTCGGCGGTCAGCTCGGCTACAACATGCATGTCCAGAATTTCGTGCTCGGCGTCGAAACCGACATCGCCTGGAGCGGAATGAAGGGTAGCTCCACCGGCGCCGGCTGCGCCACAAGCTGCGAAACCAAGAATCCCTGGCTCGGCACCACGCGCGGCCGCGTCGGCATGCCGATGGGGACGGACGGGGCCTGGCTGCCCTATCTGACCGGCGGTGTCGCCTATGGCGATGTGACCGTCTCGGACGGCGGCATCTCGCGCAAGTCGACGCGCGTCGGCTGGACGCTCGGCGCCGGCGTCGAATATATGTTCGCACCCGCCTGGTCGGCCAAGCTCGAATATCTCTATGTCGATCTCGGCAAGTTCACCACCATCGGCGATGGCACCGCACCGCCGTTCGATGTGAAGTATCGCAACAGCATCGTGCGCGTCGGCGCGAATTATCACTTCTAGCGGCCCGCGCCGTTCGCCTCTTTGAAGACGCCCCGTCGCGGGCGTCTTCTTTTTTGCCGGCCGCCGATTGTCCGCATCGCCGACGGTTACAGGCCCTGCCGCTTTGCGCTTTAATCGCTGGTCCCGGCCAAACGGGCTATTATCAGTGAGACTCCCCATGCCCCTCGCCCGCATCCAGCAGAGCTTTTCCAGGCAAGGCCTGATGACGACGCTCGGCGCCAGGCTCGAAAAGGTCGAGCTCGGATTCGTCGAGATCGCGCTGGTGCCCACGCCGGCGGTGTCGCAGCAGCATGGCTTCGTCCACGCCGGCGCGGTCGCGGCGGTCGCCGACAGTGCCGCCGGCTATGCGGCGCTCACCGTCATGCCGGAGGGTACCGGCGTTCTCACCGCCGAATTCAAGATCAACCTACTGGCGCCCGCCGCCGGCGAGCGCATCGTCGCGCGTGGCCGCGTCGTCAAGGCCGGCCGCACATTGACCCTGTCGCAGGCCGACGTCTTTGCAGTGAAAGGCGGCGAAGAAAAGCTCATCGCGCATCTGACCGCGACGCTAATGAACATTGTCGGCCGCGACGGCGTCGTCGACTGACACGGCCTCACCGCAGCGCACACCGCTTTGTGATGCGATGCCGCAATGTTGCCGCCGCGTCGGCAAGAAAAATCGTAAATTGCCGGTCATCTAGTTTCTCGATAGAATCTTTACCGGCCCCGGTTAGATTGCATGCGTCAATGCTGCGCCGATGCGGAAGATTACCGCAGCAAAGCAGGTGGAACGGCGGTGCACCCGGTTGCGTTAATACTTCGACGCCACCGAACGGGTCGGATGAAAACCGGAAGGAGCCGGCGATGATGCAGCGAATGGATAACAGGCCGCGCGAAGCACAGGTCGTTCTGCCCTATGAGCCGAATTTCACGGGCCATTGGGAAGCGGCGAGGCGCCGCCAGGAAACGCGCGAGTGGCTTCGCCGCCGCGAGCAGGCCATCAGCGCCGGCGAGCCGAAGCGGGATGACGACCAGCCTCACAAGGCTGCCTGATCCGGCGTTGCGAGCAACCCGCTTACTGCGTTATCGGTGAAGCGCGCTGCGCGTCGTCACCTGAACCCGGCAGCAGCTCCCGCACCCGCCCGGCAACGCGCTGCAGGACCTTGGATGGCCGGATTTTGTCCATGAGATCCTCGCAGCTGTCGAAGTGGCAAACCGACAGCTTCACCTGTTCGCCGATCGGGAAACCCGCCGTGTCGGGAATCGAAACCCGCATCAACTGGCCGCGCACCCGCGGCCGCGCCGGCATCTGGAATTCCGGCGGCACCGCAGACGTCACAGGCAAAAGTTCTGTCACGACGCCCATCGCGAAGCGCGAGCGCAATTCCACCTTGACGCGCTGTCCCGGCTCGACACCGACGAGATAACCGTCGTGGACGTAGGCCAGAACGTAGCTGGCACCTGTGTAGACATCGGTAACCGTTGGCGATGACGCGTTCAGCACCTCGCCGACAACGCCGACGCGCGTACCGACATAACCCGACACCGGCGTGGTCAGCACGCCGCCGCCGTAAGACTGCTGCAACCCATTATACGATGACATCACGTCGGCCAGCGCGGTCAGATACGGCGCGCGCTCCTTCTCCAGCGCCTGCTTCTCCGCCTGCAACCCCGCGAGCTTCTCCTTCGCCGTAAAGTGCGCGGCGACGATATCGGTTACGTTCTTATCGGTCACAAAACCGGCCACGCTGGAACCCGAGACGCGGTCGAGAAAAGACTTGAATTGCTTCACGGTGGCTTCCGCTTCGGGCAGCAAGACACCGACCGCCGCCTCACGGGCATCGATCTCGGCCAGCTTGCCGCGCAACCGCGCGGCCTCGACCGACATATCCGCGATCGAACGCGACACCGCGCCGGACTCCACGGCGGCGATCTTCTGCCCGGCTTCGACATGTTCGCCAGGACGCACGAACAATTCGCGAATACGCGTGTTCTCGTAGGGCGACGATATCGCAACCCGCTCTCGGGTCACGATGCCGTCGGCGCGAAAGAACAGCGTTGTGCCGCCAACGATATCGGCGACGGCGAGCCCGCCGGCAATCAGCAGGAATGCGACTATCAGCAAACGGCGTAACCTCCGCCAGCGCAAACGGCTGACTTTCAGAGGCTCGCTCACAGCCGCGCTTCGGGGCTCTTTACGGGGGACATAGAGCATTCGAATGACTTTACGTTGACGGTGGACAGGCGATCGGCGATTCGCTGCGCGGCAGCGCCGTCGCCGAACGGATTGATGGCCGGCAGCAGCTGGCGTGTATTGCCCGCGGTGAGCCGGCGTACGCCTTCGACGATCTTGGCACGGTCGCTGCCGACCAGAGTGCCGAAGCCAGCTTCGATCACCTCAGGTCTTTCCGTGCTTTCGCGCGCGATCAGGATCTGAAGCCCGAATGTCGGCGCCTCCTCCTGAACGCCGCCTGAATCGGTGACCACCGTCCAGGCCCTGCTTAAGAGATAAACGAAATCCGCATAACGCAGCGGCGCGAGAAGCCGCACATTAGGCGCATCGCCCAGAACGGCTTTCACCTCGGCGCGCACTCCGGGATTGAGATGCACCGGCAGCGCGATCAGTTTGTCGCCATCCTCGCCAAGATCGCGCAACGCACGCAGGATGTCGCGTATCGGCTCGCCGATATTCTCGCGACGATGCAGCGTGACGAGCACCAGCTTTTTGTCGGCGGGCAAGTCCGCCAATTCGGGATCGTGCGGCACATAAGCTTGCCCGATCTTGCTGCGCACGTAGAGCAACGCATCGACGACAGTATTGCCGACAATCGCGATCTGCTTGGCGGCAATCCCTTCCTTGAGCAGATTGTCGCGCGCCAGCGTCGTCGGCACAAAATGGAGCGCCGCCGCCTGGGCGATGACCCGGCGATTGAACTCCTCGGGCCACGGCGACATGATCGTGCCGGTGCGAAGACCGGCCTCGATATGGGCGACCGGAACGCGGCACATGAAGGCGGCCGTCGCCGCCGCGACGGCGGTCGTGGTATCGCCTTGCACCACGACCCAGTCGTAGCGAACCTGCCGCAACACACTCTCGACCCGCTGCATGACGACGCCGTACTTGCCGGCCACATCCGCCTGCAGGACCGCATCCGCCTCCTGATAGGTTGGCGTCATACCGAACAGATCGAGCAGCCCCTCGGCGAGTTCGACATGTTGACCGGATGAGAACACGTCGACATCCACGCCCGCCTCGCGCAATGCGAGGTAGACCGGGCCGAGCTTGATTATTTCCGGACGTGTGCCCAAGACGAGAAGGATACGCATGGTGAGATCCGATCGCCCTATCGCGTTGCCGTTGAAAAATCGTCGGGCAGATCATGGGCCGTCTTCGACCAGACGATCGGCCTGGTGGCGAAGTCGGATTCACCGAGGTAAATCTTCCACGCGCGATAGGTCGAAACCATGTTGATGTACATCGCGACGGGCCAGCGAAGCGCAATGCCAATCCAGTCGGTCGTGCCGTACACCTGGTAATTGGCGACAACGCGCGTGACGTAACGAACGATCGACATGGCGACATTGAAGAGCATCGACACGGCGAAGGTCGTCGCCATGCCTTCCGTCATCGTGTCGACTTCGACAACGTCGATGAACACCAGCGTCCACAGGATAAGCGACGCCGCCGGCAGAAAGTTCGCGATCGCACCCTTGCGATCGCGAAACAGAAAGTAGATGTCCCAGGCCGATGCCTGCCATCCAAGCTTGGCCGCCCCCTCGAAGGAATTGCCGTAAATCCAGCGCGTGCGCTGCTTGATCGCCGCCACGAGCTTTTGCGGGAAGAACTCGCGTGTCGCGATGTAATCGTAGCCCTCGTCGGCATCCGCCAACACCGCGGCGAAGATGGAGCGAAAGCCTGCGCGCTTGACTTCAACACCGAGGATATAATCTTCCGTCACCGTGGACGGCATCAGCACGCGGCCGTAGGTATCCAGAAAGTACCGCACCAACTCGCGCGTCAGGCAGGTGCCGACACCGGCCGACGGAATAGCGGCGCCGAGCGCATTTCGAACGATCATTTCCCGGGTATGCCGCTCGGCAAATTCATCCATGTAGGTCGAAGCAACCAGGTCATGGCGGCCCCGGTGCAGCGAAAATACCGGCACCTGGATGAAATCGTAGCGGATCGCGAAGCGCGCATAGATTGCAAAGGAGCGCGGATCGATGACGTCTTCACTGTCGTGCAGCACGGCCAGTTCGGGCGCGTCGTGGCGCGAGAACACCTGCTCGAACATCTCATTGAGCATCTGCCCTTTCGATGTCGGGCCGTTCAGGCTGTTGACGATCACCTTGACGCGGTCGGGATATTTCGCGGCGACCTCTTGGGCGACGCGCAGAGTTCCCTCGTCGTTCGGGTAGACGCCGAGATAGATGACAACGTCCGGATTATCGATGCGCGACAGATTACCTTCGACCATGCGGCCGATGATTTCCGCCTCGTCCCAGTTGGCGATGAATACCGCCGTTTTCGGAACCGTGACGGAACCATGGCTCTTCGTGCGGTACGAATCCTGGCCGATGCTCAGAGAGAGCAGATCGATAAAGGCGTCGTCGAGCGAGCAGAGGCTCACGAGCAGGCTGATCGTGAGAACGCCCACGAGGAAATAGTCGTGCATGATGACCGTGTGTTTAGACACCAGCGGCGCATCGCACGGCACCGCTCGCATTTGATAGAAGTTATAAATATGTCGAAAAAGGTATTTACAAGTGTAGCGTGCAGAATTTTTTCTGACGACCGCTTGTTGTTTATATCATGACACCACCACCGCATCTCTTTGCGGCGATTTATTGCTGGCACGTAACACGCGTCACTGCGTCTCGACCGAGGCGCAGCGCAAGAAAGGTGGTAATGACGTAAATGCCTATCGCCGCGTGAGCCAGCGCCGTTTCACGCGCGCTGGTATCGGCGCCTCATCATGACAAACGGGCAGCGCCGGCGCTTCAACCGTGACGCAGCTTCAACGCGAGGATCGTGCCGGCCAGGCACAAGGTAATGCCGTTGGCGACGATGAGAGGCATGTCGCCGATCAGCACGCCATAAGCGAGCCACAGCACGATTCCCGTCACCATCAACAGGAACATGCTCAGCGATATGTCAGCCGTGGAGCGCGAGCGCCATGCCTTCAGCGCCTGCGGCGCATAGGCGGTGGTCGTGCAGAAGGCGGCGGCAAGGCCGAGCGCCGTGATCGCAAAAGACCCTTCGGTCATGGATGGTCCAAATGAAAATACCGCCCCAACCGGGCGGCGGCGTCATCCATACATCAGCCGGGCGATTCCCGCCTGCGGTATCTCATGCGCCCCCCATTAACGCGGCCTTCACCTCTGCCCCTCTATTGCCGCATGGCCGCCGAACAGCGGCCCGGTTTTAACGATAGCCGTTGACCTTAATCGGAACCGGCAATAGCCCGCCCGGACGCTCGGGGACTAGATTGGCGTCTGGAAGCGGCTCATGCGGAACAGGGGACTTCTCATGCAGGCCAGCGTCATGGACCAGTGCGTCCGTCTTGCATTTGCAATCATTCTAATCGGGCTCGTGTCGGTGACGCTCTATCAGTTCGCCGGACGCGCCAGCGCCTATATTCCGACAAATCCGGTGGTCGGCATCGCAAAATAGCCGGGCGTACCGCGCCGGACCGGGATCGCAATCGCGATTCTTTGACATTTATCAAACCGAGAGCGGCATACCGCCCGAAGATGCGCGACCCCACGTTCCGGTCTCGTCGCATCCGCATGCCCCACCGTCCGCCCCGTCCTCCCTTACGTCATTGCCCGATCTGCGGCATCGCCATGCAGGCGACGAAAACGCGCGATCATCTCGACCATTTCGATCGCTTCGAATGTCAGAATTGCCAGACCACCATCAATGTGCCGCCGCCGCGGCCGGGCCGGCCGCCGCGCGAGGGCTCCTGACGGAGCCATGGCAAAATGTGTCGCGGATTTGACATCGCTCAATAACCACACCTCACCTGCGCCTAATAGTTCCGTACTCGCCGGAGTCGCGCGCGACACGCGTTAGGCTGGCGAAATACGGAGGGCAAGAAGCGATGATGGACGACACCATGACCGGACCGGATGTCACGGCCGGTACCAAACGCAGCAGAACCGAGGGACCGCTCGGCCGCAAATCGGCGATCGTCAAGCGCTCGATCGAATTGCACGGCCACAAGACCAGCGTGTCGCTCGAAGACCAGTTCTGGGACGGGCTGCGCGACATCGCCGAACGCACCCGCACGCCCCTGCCGATGCTGCTGCAGACCATCGACGCGCAGCGCGGCTATGCCAATCTGTCGTCCGCAATCCGCGTTTACGTGCTTGAGCATCACCGCGCCGCGGCCGCGCAG
The DNA here is from genome assembly GCF_005153485.1 of Pseudolabrys sp. FHR47. Taxonomy (NCBI): domain Bacteria; kingdom Pseudomonadati; phylum Pseudomonadota; class Alphaproteobacteria; order Hyphomicrobiales; family Xanthobacteraceae; genus Pseudolabrys; species Pseudolabrys sp. FHR47. The sequence continues at coordinate 1,738,888 of NZ_CP039740.1, read as the reverse complement.
GCGGACCCGCATTACCTGGCGCGCGCCGCGCAACTATAAGCGCATAAGCGTGAGCGCTTAAGCGTGAGCGTTTAAGTCCGAACGCTCCAGCGTCTGGCGCCTCAGCGCTTGTCGCGTTCGACGAACAGCCACAACCCGCCGTTGCGCGCCGTTACGATACGCATGCGCAGTTCGCGATTGGGATTTTTGGCATCGCCCTTGAGCGCGAGGTCGATATCGGCCGGCGGATTCTCCAGCGCCCGCATCATCCGCTCGCGCAGGCCCTTCTTGTCGGAGCAGTGCGACGCCTCAAACAGGTCGCGGCCGAGCGGCTCCATGCCGGAACCGCTCTCGCGCGCCTCGGTCGCCGAATAGAACCGCACGACGAAATGGCGGTCGAGCAGGATGACGCCGAACGGCAGCTGGTCGAGTTCATGCTGGCTCAGCGCCTCGACCCGCCGGGCGATATCCGGCGCGTCGAAATCGATAGCCTCCGCCATGGAGCGGTCTCCTTTCTTCCCAAAGTCTGTCAGGCGCGTTTCTTATGTGTGCGTACGATACGGTAAGATACCACCTCAAGCCTTGCATGCCGAAATTGAATCGACAAGGCTTGATGTGATGACGATGCGCACTTGATGTGAATCGATGGCGCGCATGTGTTTCAATGCGCAACGGCTTCACGCCATGCGCGCTGTGCCATTATCGGACAGCAGCGATCGCCTTACGTCGCACATTCATAACAGCGGATATGACAACGGCGCCGGATGGATTGCATCCGGCGCCGCGCACAACGCGAAAGTATAAGACAGGCCTCAGCCGAGCAGGTCTTAACCTAGATTGAGTTCCTTGAAGAAATCGTTGCCCTTGTCGTCGATGACGATGAAGGCCGGGAAATCGACAACCTCGATCTTCCAGATCGCTTCCATGCCGAGCTCGGGGAACTCCTGCACTTCCACTTTCTTGATGCAGTGCTCGGCGAGGTTGGCGGCCGCGCCGCCGATCGAGGCGAGATAGAAGCCGCCGTGCTTCTTGCAGGCCTCGCGCACCGCCGACGAACGGTTGCCCTTGGCAACCGAAATCATCGAGCCGCCGGCCGCCTGGAAGGCATCGACGTAGCTATCCATGCGACCCGCCGTGGTCGGGCCGAAGGCGCCCGAGGCATAACCGTCCGGCGTCTTGGCGGGGCCGGCGTAATAAACAGGATGGTTCTTGAAATAATCCGGCAGCCCCTGCCCGGCTTCGAGCCGCTCGCGCAGCTTGGCGTGCGCGAGGTCACGCGCGACGATCATGGTGCCGGTGAGCGAGAGCCGCGTCTTCACCGGATACTTGGAGAGCTGCGCCAGGATCTCCTTCATCGGCTTCGACAGATCGACCTTCACCACTTCGCCGCCGAGCTTTTCCTGATCGACCTCGGGCAGATACTGCGCCGGATGATGCTCAAGCTCCTCCAGGAAGACGCCGTCCTTGGTGATCTTGCCGAGCGCCTGGCGGTCGGCCGAGCACGACACGCCAAGGCCAATGGGAAGCGACGCGCCATGGCGCGGCAGACGAATGACGCGCACGTCATGGCAGAAATACTTGCCGCCGAACTGCGCCCCCACCCCCAATGACTGCGTCAGCTTGAAAATCTCTTTCTCCATTTCGAGATCGCGGAAGGCATGGCCGTCCTCCGAGCCCGACGTCGGCAGGTTGTCGAGATACTTGGTCGAGGCGAGCTTCACCGTCTTCAAGGTCAGCTCGGCCGAGGTGCCGCCGATGACAATGGCGAGATGATAAGGCGGACACGCCGCGGTCCCTAACGTCAGGATCTTCTCTTTCAGGAACGCCACCATGCGGTCATGGGTCAGGATCGACGGCGTCGCCTGAAACAGGAAGGTCTTGTTGGCCGAGCCGCCGCCCTTGGCGACGAACAGGAACTTGTAGGCGTCCTCACCCTCGGCATAGATCTCGACCTGCGCCGGCATGTTCGACTTGGTGTTCTTCTCGTCGAACATGGAGATCGGCGCGAGCTGCGAATAGCGCAGGTTCTTCTTCAGGTACGCATCGCGCGCGCCCTCGGCGAGCGCCGCCTCGTCCGAGCCGTCGGTGAACACCAGCCGGCCCTTCTTGCCCATGATGATGGCGGTGCCGGTGTCCTGGCACATCGGCAGCACGCCGCCGGCGGCGATGTTGGCGTTCTTGAGAAGGTCATAGGCGACGAACTTGTCGTTCGCGGTCGATTCCGGATCGTCCAGCACGGCGCGAAGCTGCTTCAGGTGCGCGGGACGCAGGAGGTGGTTGATGTCGGTGAACGCCGCCTCGGACAGAGCCTTGATGGCGGACGGCTCCACCACCAGCATGTCCTTGCCCATCACCTTCTCGACCCGCACGCCCTCGGACGTGATCTTGCGGTACTTGGTGGTGTCGGGGCCGAGGGGGAAAAGCGGGGAATGGGAGTATGGGGGCAGCGGGGGTGTGACGGGGGCGTTCATCTGAGGTGGCTCCGAAGGCTAATTCGGGCACCTTTTAGACGGTCTGAAGTGCGCCGTCATTAGAGACGACCACAGAAACTTAGGATAACATTCTCTGACGACACCACCAAATATTTGGCGAGAGTTGAGCACAAACATGCGCCCAGAATCTCCCCCTTCGTTTGTCGACGTACTTTGGAGTCAACTACAACAAGCATTTTCTCCGGTCGCAGAAAAACGCTTCGCGAGATTTATCCGACAAAGAGGCGCGGACAAATGGATCATAGCAACTGACTTTTGTACGGGCGATTCGACGCGCCCCAACGATAGTTTTGCATTCGTCATCATTCCGGCCGGCGATCGCTTCACTGAAATTCAAGAAGACCTTAAACGCATACCCCCTCGCGATCTAAAGGACGTAAAACGAATTCCAAAATCAGTCGTTAGACTTCTGAGAAAAGGGCGGGTCTTTTCCATCTGCTTTGTTGCCGACAGACTTAGGAAATTATTTCCCGACGCCGAAACCGCACGACGCAGTATAGATGACACCATCACCATGATGAAAAACTGGGAGAACGCATCTGAAGCAGATGAACTAATACAACAATTCATAAGAATGCGAACAGAGGCCGAAAAGAAAACCGTTAATTTAAAATTGCTAGAGAACATTATTCTGACTGCTGCACTCACAGCATTTATCGCATCGCTTATCACCAAACATGGGCCAGCAAAATTAATTGGATGGGCCCCAGACAGAGATAACATTACAGAGGCTTACGATAGAATCGCACCCACAATGTGTTCGACAAACTTCTCAGCTCTATGCGAGAGGCAATCCATCCCAACCCCCAATCTTGGAATTTTTACGCAGACAAAAGCTGACCTTTGGTGCGATCAATATATACGTCTAGCGGATTATGTAGCAGGCGCCGCCGCTGCTGGCTGGGACGATCCCCACGGAAGAGTCTCACCGAAAATCGGCTATCTTCTGAAAGAGGTTTTCGCCGACAATCGCTATTTATTTGTATTCCCCATTGCATTCGCAAGAATTGACGGTCTTTTCCAGTGCGTTGTTTATTACACCCACATCGGTGCGCGACCGAACGGGCCACATCAACAAGGAAAACGAAATTTACAAAAATTGAAGCCGATACGAGGACGATCCCGCGAGAAATTACCTGACCGGAGCGTCACCTAAAGCATAGTCAAAATCGATCCTTGGCGACCGCCTCCGCAATATCAGCATCGAGCTGCCTTTCAGCCACACGAATTTCAGATATCGCAAGCTCTAAAACAGTTTCGACTTCTTCCATCTGCTTCATGAGCTCGTGCAATATGACCGATCCTTGCTTTGGGAAATGCCGCTGCCCATCACGATCAACAGCATAGCGGAACGCGTCAGCACGCCGATCCACTTTATCAAATTCAGCTATCGGCGCATCGATACTTTCCAAGAAGTCCTTATCAACAAAATTGCCAAGAACCCGCTTTGCTTCCTTCCAAAGCCCGGCGAGATCGTGACCAAATTTCTTGTCGACTTGTTCGAGATCGAAAGCATTAGAAAGGTGAAGCGCATCCTTCAATGCAGACTCGACGTACTGCCTGTACAAGAAAAGTATAGGCATTGCAGACCGATTTTCGCCTTTAAGCTTTTGCAACGCGCTCGCGGCCTCGGAAGCGCACCTATAATAACCCAAACGGTAATAGTCCCGCGCGCCATTACCGTCGATAATCGGCGACGCAAGGTCCGCACTAACTTCTTCGAAGCTTATGAAATCTGCCATTCCCCCTCCAAACCGGCCAAGTCGATAGCTCGTAGGGCGGATTAGCGCAGCGCAATCCGCCATTCCCATCAACACGGCGCGATACGCCTTCGGCTAACGCGCCCTACGCACAGCCTCTCCCGGCCTCATCCTGAGGAGCATCGCGAAGCTATGCGTCTCGATGGATGAGGCCACTCTTGTGGCAGTTCGTTGCCTCTACCGAGACGGATCGAAATTGTTTGGGTACCGGGACGGCGACGGCTGCAAAACACTCATCTGGCGATCGAGGACCGCGCCACTTTCGTTGGCAATAACCGGATACTTCTGGGTTGGCCGAAAAGCCAAAAGATAATCGAAGGTTGCCGCTCCCCTTGACCATTGGTTTCGCGCAGCACTCTTCGCACTGAAGTCAATCGTGCCGGTCACCTGACATGCGTGTGACAGAGCATCGCATTGCACACTCAATGAATCTGGTCGAACCACATAAGAGCGATCGGGCCAACGCTCAACAAACTTGACGAGTTGCGCCACGACTTCTGAGCGCGGCAATTGCTTCCCGTAATAGACGACTTGATCGGCATAAATTCCATCAAGGAGCTTGACATACTGCTCGTTCGAACCAGAGAGCAACACATTCAGCGCGATTACGAAGTCCCTCGCACGCCCATCAAGCGTGGCGGAATATTGACCTGACGGCGGATGAGCTGAACCGGGGGCAAGAGAAAGCGGAGGCGCGGGAGCCGGCAAGGCTGCGATTGGCGGAGCAGCTGGGGGAGCCTTGGAGTCAAGGTCGAAAACTGACAGTTTTATGCCAATCGCCTCCGCATCCGCAGGCGTAAGCCAATTCATGGAGGTGGGTGCCGCATTGGATAAATACATTATGGCTGTATCGGGCAGCCCGAGCTGGGCAAGATATGCCCCATACATGGCGTTCCCCACCCCCGTCTCAACAGGCTCCCCACGCTCGACTTTATAGATAGCATGAAACCCAATGACGGCCGCTCGGCCCATAAGACGACGAACCCCACCCAGCCAAGCAATGGCGCAAGCAGACGAACATACGGTTCCGCTCTCGACCCAAGTGGTGAAGCCCCGCATCCTTATAGCCTTGCCGATTTCGATACCGGCATAAGCTGAGCCACCGGGGCTCTTGAGCACGACGATGCCACCCGAGAAAGGAGTCACTTTCGCTAGAAACGCCTCTTTGTCCTCGTACTTGATTTCACCTTCGATAAGAATGAGGCCATCTTGCCCCTTCAATGGGAGCGCAGTGATATTCGCGGCTCTAGCTACGCCGCTCGAAATCACGACCATCCAAAGAACGATAAAAAGAACCCGCATACTGACCCGTAGCCCCTACGTATTCCGCATTCTGGAAAAAACACTTTCAAAAATCCAGCTTTTTACGCGCGACCCACGACCTTTGCTCCGCATACAATCCGAAATTGCGTCTTGACCAGCCTATTATCCTATGCTTTTATCCCTTTTGCCGGGCTCATGAGAGGGCGTCGTCGCGAGACGTTCCGATGATGGAGCCGCCTCCCCGCAAGGGAGGGCCGTTGGCGGGGCGCTCTCGCAAGAGAGCAACCAGGCCAAAGGCGGTGCGGCGCCCGCGCGCAAGGCTCGTAACCTTGCTCCCGGGAGTCCGCGGGTCGCCGTCCGGGGCCAATACGGGCCCCTGCCTTCAATGGCTAGTCGGCGCACCGGTGAAGGCCGGCGAAAGCCGGCCGGAGGTCGTTCCGCGCTCCGGAAAAGTGCGGCCCGATCGTAGCCGGTGCGCTGGAAGCACGGCCCCGCGGACTTAAGGAAGAACGCCGCTTCGTGGCGCGCCGTCAGGCGCGGCGCATCCGGCAACGGGTGCGCACCCATAAGGAATGGCAGCGCCTTTCGGCGCGCCACACCCTCTCATGCGAGAGGTTCAGGAATTCAAAGGGCAAGGAAGGCGAACCCGGCGCCTCGACAAAGAACGCGGGCGATGATGCGCGGCTGCTCGCGCGGGCTGTTTGACAATTGAATATGGACGGACCTTTAGCCCGGATGAGCGCACGCGAAATCCGGAGCCTGCGTAACCACCTGCCCCGCATGCCGCTTGCGCTCCATGCGGGCTACGAACGGCGAACGCGCCTTCGCCGCCTGCCCCTCCACAGCGCAAGGCCGAAAGCCGCGCCCACCATTGACGCAAGGCTTGGCATCTGCAATCTCCGCTTACGCCGTCAATCCTCTGGAATCGTCAGCAAATCATATGGCTCCCCGTCCGTTCCGCCTTGGCCGCGCCCGCACGGGTCTGGGCATCTTCGCCACCCGCCCCATCAAGAAGCGCCAGACCATCGCCGAATATCGCGGCAAGATGCTCGGCGTCGACGCCGCCATCAAGGCCGAGAAGAGCGGCAACCGCTACCTGTACGAGGTCAACTCCAAGTGGACCATCGACGGGGCCAAGCGCGGCAACATCGCCCGCTACTTCAACCATTCCTGCAACCCGAATGCCGACACCTTCATCCGCGGCAAGCGGGTGTTCGTCCGGACCATCAAGAACATCGAGCCGGGCGACGAGATCACCTACGATTACGGCCGCGATTACCTCAAGAACGTCATCGGCCTGGAGAACTGCCAGTGCTCGCGCTGCCGCAAGCGGCGCGCCAAGCAGCGCGCGGAAGCCCGTGCGCGCAACCTGCGCAAGAAGAAGCGCCTCGCCGCCAAAAGCGTGAAGAAGGTCGCGGTCAAGAAGTCGAAGAAGACCGTCAAGTCGCGCAAGACGAAGCGCTAGGGCCGATGGCGAAGGCCAAAGTCCGCGCGATCAAGGACAAGCCGAAGCTCTATCGCGTCGGCCGGGCCCGCACCGGGCTGGGGCTGTTCGCCACCGCCGATATCCCGTCCGGCAAGCTGCTGATCGAATACACCGGCACCCGCATCCCCACCCGGGAGGCCCGCGAAATCGACAAGCGCCGCGCCAACAAATATTTGTTCGAGATCGACAACCGCTGGACCATCGACGGCTCGCCGCGCAGCAATCTGGCGCGCTACGTCAACCATTCCTGCGATCCGAACACCGAGGCGGAATCGAACCGCGGCCGCATGATGTTCCGCACCGTGCGCAAGATCGCCCAAGGCGAGGAAATCACGCTGGATTACGGCGAGGAACATATGGAGCTGTATTTCGGTCCCGCCGGCTGCCTGTGTGACGCCTGCAAGGCAGCCAAACGTAAAACTAGGAATGCGCGCCGTAAGCGCGCCAGTTGAAGGAAAGTTGACCGATGACCATCAAGCTTCGCCGCGTCGTGACCGGACATGACGAACAAGGCCGCGCCAAAGTCCTGATCGACGAGCAGGTCAAGAACACGTTCTCCCATCGCGCCGGCGCGGAATTCAGCGTCATCTGGTCCACCGAAGGTTTCCCGGTGAACAATGACGGCAACGAAGATCCGGCGGGCAAGAAGATCGGCACCGCGATCGAGAATGGCAGCGTGTTCCGCATCGTCAGTTTCGCGCCCGGCGTCGCGCCGCGCAATCACCGCACTTCGTCGATCGATTACGGCGTCGTCATGCAGGGCGAGATCGACATGATCCTGGACGATGGCGTCACCGTCACGCTGCGCGCCGGCGACCTCTTGGTTCAGCGCGGCACCATCCACGACTGGGTGAACAAGGGCACCGAGACTTGCGTCATCGCCTTTTCGCTGATCGCCGCCAAGCCCGTCACCGCGAACGGCAAGCCGCTGCTGCCGCAGGGCTGATCCTTAGCCGTCGAGTTCGGGATAGTGCCGGAAGATGCCGTCCTCGTTGAACGGCACGCGGCGCTCCGAGGCGCAATAGGCCTTGATGCCATCGCGGCCTGCCACGCGGTCGCGGACCTCGACGACGCGCGGCACTTTCGCCTCAAAGCGCTTGGCAGCCTTCGGGAAAGCGTAGCGTAACCCCTCGACCAGTTGGAACAGCGACAGATCGGTGTAACTGACACGGCGGCCGAGAACGTAGGGCCCGCCGCTGTTGGCGATCACGGTGTCGAAATAGCCGAGGAACTTCGGCACCCGGTCCTTGAGGAAGTGCGCGGTGTATTGCTTTGCTTCCTGCTTCTGGTCGTCGTAATAGAGCCCGGTGGCGATCGGGTGGTGGGTGCCGTGCACTTCCTGGACGAAGTCGGTCACGGTGAGCTGCAGCGCGTTGAGCCAGAGCCGGGCGCCGTCGTCCTTGGGCGCGAGGCCGTGACGCGGCCCGAGATAGAAAAGGATGTTCGCCACCTGCGCGATCACCAGCTTACCGGCTTTGAGGAATGGCGGCGCAAAGGGCGGCCGCTTCTCGCCGACGCCCTCGCCTTTCATGGCCACCATCATCTTCGCCATGCCGCCTGGCTCGCGCGCGACGTCGTCATAGCCGGCGCCGGCGTCTTCCAGCGCGAGGCGCACGAATTCACCGCGGCCCTGCAGGCCCGGCCAATAATAGAGCTGATAGCGCATGGCTCCCTCCTTCGCGCCGCCTCAACCTGACGCATGCGCCGCATCCAAGGTCCCAGTTCAACGCAGCGCGCCAACCACCTGGTTGCGGCCCAGCGCCTTGGCCTGCTCGAGCCGTCCGGCCGCGCTCATGAACAGCGCGTCATAGCTGGCACCGTCACCGGGCGAACTGGCAAGGCCAATCGACACCGTGAGCGGACCGGCCGGATCGGCGGCCGCCGCCAACGCAATGGCGTGGCGGATGCGCTCCGCCAGCGCCAGCGCTTCATCGCCGGCTAGCCCATCGGCGATCACCACAAACTCCTCGCCGCCGAAGCGGTAGGTGAAATCGGCGAGCCGCGCCGCGCTCATGATCTCGCGCGCCGTCAGCTTGAGCAGCCAATCGCCGGCAGCGCGGCCGAAGCGCTCATTGACGGCTTTGAGGCGATCGAGGTCGATCAGCAACAACGACAGCGGCCGCTGCGTGGCGGCGGCGCCATCGACGGCGCGGCGGCCGTAGGTTTCCAGCGCATGACGGTCGAGCGTGCCGGTCAGCGCGTCACAGCCGGTGCGAGACAGCAGGCTCTCGTAGCGTTCGCGATACGTCAGCGTGTCGAACACGTCGCGCAAACGCGGTGCAGCCTGGCGGCCATGCGGCCGGTCGAAATAAACGAGGTAGAGTGTGCCGAACACACTGTAGAGCGCGACCGCGCCCATCTTGGCGATCCAGCCGCCGATCAGCACCGGCAAACCGGCCCCGGTGAGCAGGCTCAACCCCAAAAAGAACGCGACCTGGTCGAAGGTCAGCACCATGGCGCTCGCCACCAGCAGCCGCGAAAACACCCGGTCGCCGAACCAGGCACGCGTGCGCTCGTACAGCAGGATGATGATGATGCAGTCGAGAAACAGGATGGCGGTGCCCCACACCATCAGCCCGCCCATCTGGTCGAGGAAGGCGAAATCCGCGCCGCGGCCGGCCGACATCGAGGCCAGCCCGTGGTTGCGCAACACGAAGCCGAGCACGAACACCAGCACATTGCCAAACATGAGGCCGTAGATCGGCTGGCGCACCACCGCCGCGTCCTCGCGGATGTAAAGGAGCAGCAGCAACATCAGCTTGCCGGTGAACAGAACGGTCGAGCCCGGCGAGGTCACGATGCCGAGCGGCAGCGTGACGTAGAAGATGCTGGCGAGATAGGTCTCGAGGAAGTGCAGCACGCCGAGCGCGCAGAAGAACGGGCCGAGCCCGATGCGATCGCGGAGACGCAGAAGGCCGGCGAGCGCCACGAAGTAGATCAGCGCATCGACAGCCAGCAGCAGAACGTTGGTCAGTTCAGGCATCGAACCCGCATGGCAGCGGCGCCGTCAAACCGGCGCCTGCCGGCAATGTAGCGCGCGCTGGCGGAGCCCGGCAAAAAATCGGCGGCGGCACGCGAACCGCCCGCGTCTTGTCGTGATTCGGACGTCTGTCGCACCGGATCAGTTGGCAGCGAAGCAGTACAGCAGGCCGTCGCCGCCGGTCGAGCGCAGATCGGCCGGGGTGCAACCGCCGCCGGCGCCGGTGAGGATATCGTGGCGGTTCGGTTGATCGCCGCGTGACGTTGCGGCCGAAGCCGGCGGCCTGGTTGCCGTTGTCGTCGGCCTGGCGGCGCCAACAAAAAAAGCCCGGCGCATGCGCCGGGCTTCGTATTCGATACCAGAACCGGCGATCAGGCCGGCTGCAGGTTACCGGCGGCCTGCTTGCCGCGCTCGGTGACGATCTCGAACGAGATCTTCTGGCCTTCGACCAGCGAACGCATGCCGGCCTTCTCAACAGCGGTGATGTGGACGAACACGTCCTTCGAGCCATCATCCGGCTGAATGAAGCCGTAGCCCTTCTGGGTGTTGAAGAACTTCACAGTTCCGGTAGCCATCGGGTAGTTCCTTTCGCGCTCCGCGTTGTACGCCAGTTCCCCTCTTTTGGGCCGGCGGCAACTATCCAAGTTTTGGGGGATCTCTTGAAGCGCAGCCCAAAGCCGGGAGCGAACGAAGATGAGGCCGAAAACCAAGTTGCGGCGGGCCAAATAGACGTTATTCGCGGCAAGGTCAACGCCGGCCGCTGCGGCCAATGGCAGCGCGCGCTCACCCAGCCACCATGCGGCGCAGCGAAGGCGCCCCTCCCTGTCGTTAACAGACTCTAAAGCCCGCGGGGCCAGCCCTCACGGCAGTAGGCCGCTCCTGTCCGGGAACGAGACGCCTCTTGCCGACCGGGTGGTCTGATTCAAAGCCCCAAATGAAAGCGCGCGCCCTTTTCAGGACGCGCACCTTTATCTCTTCGACGCTTGGGCCGCCGTCTCAGGCCTGCTGGATCGCCGACAGCATCCATGGCGCGCCGCGCGAGCGGCGGAAGGTCCACAGTTCGGTCGCCTCGCCCGGCGTACCGCCCTCGACGACCTGACCTGTCGAGCGCTGGACGACGCTGTCGGTCAGCGCAAAGCGCATTGCGACGGTGGCGTATTCATCGTTGTTCTCGCGCCAGGCTTCCGCCAGGTCGCCCTGCAACAGCTTCACATCAGTGATGCGGTTGACCAGGCCTTGCTTGGCGTTTTCGCCGATTTCCTCGGCGAAATACGACACCATCTCCGGCATCGCATTGGCGCGCAGCGCGTTGAGATCCTCGGCCGAATATGCGGCCTGGATTTCGGACAACAGGCGCTCGAACTCATTGAAGTCCTGTTCGCCAATGGTGATCGGCTGCGTCGCCGGCGCCGCCTTTGCACCACCGAACATGCCGCCGAAGGCACCGCCCGTACCGGCGCCGAGGCCGGTGAAGGCCGCGTTGTTCTGGTTCGCGGACTGCGGGCCGTTCGCCGCGCCATAGGCCGGCGCCGGGTTGTTACGGCGTTGCCACCAGTTGAAGGCCAGACGGGCGACGAAGATGACCAATACGACCTGCAGGATCAGGCCGAGGATCGAGGCGAAGCTGCCCATGCCGGCGAGGAAGCCGCCGCCGAACAGCATGCCGAACAGGCCGGCCCCGAGGAAGCCGGCGGCCAGACCGCCGAGCAATCCGCCACCGAACAGGCCTGGACGCGCCGCCTGACCGGCAGCGCCGGTCGTCGCGGCACCTGGCTGCGCGGTTTGCGAACGCTGGATCGGCTGCGCAGCACGCGGCGCGGTGTTGGTGGCCGGCGGAGCCGAGAACGTGTTGGAGCCACGGCTGCCAAATGACCCGCCGCGCCCGGCGCGGGCGTCGGCATAGTCGGCGGCAGCCAAGGTGAAGACAGTTGCAATTGCGGCAAGCGCAATCAGCCAGCGGTTACGCGTCATGGTTCTCCATATCCTCCCGGGCCCAAATCAGGCGGATGGGAGAATAGGTATCGCGGCATGCGAATGTAAGTGCCGGCGGCCCGGCTGCGCCGCAAAGCCGCAGGCCGCCTGTGGAGCGGTCCAGGCCCTTGATTTTCCATCGGGGTTTGGCTGCTCACGACTTGTTCACCGAAGCTACCGGAACAGCCCGAACGATCATTCGTTTGCCCAACCAAGGCGTCAACCAGCCAATCCGGAGTTCGTGCGATGAAAGTCGCGGTCATAACTCTCGCAGCCGTGCTCGCTGCTTCGGCGGCACAGGCCAAGCTCACCCCATTCGACGGCGCGCGTGAGGCCAAGCCGGCCGAGGCGCAAACCGACGTGGTATCGCTTTATACCGGCCCCGCCGCTGCGGAAATGGAGCGCAATTACTTCACCGCGCCGCAAGCGGCGAACGGCCTTCCTGACCGCTGCACGGTATCGACTCTTGTGTTCACCAAGGTGACGCTGGCGCAAGCCTGTTACTAAGCTGGCGACTGCTCGTCCGCTGGAAAGCCTAGCCGGGACCCAGTTCTATTGATGTGGGTCAAGGCATCGCAGGCAGAGCGGGCATTTGCTATGGAATGGCTCATGTTTACTCTCTGCCAGAAAAATGGCTGCCAATCGCGATTGCGCCGTCCGGTACCGATCTTGAAGTCGGCGTGATGGAGAATGGCGACGTCCACGCGCTTGTATTTCCAGTCCACAAATCAGGGACGTCTTGGGTCGACGCTTCGACAAAAGAGCGCGTCGACATCCAGCCGACGCATTGGCGCAAATGGGCCGAGATTCGCTGATTAGAACGCCTTGGGTTCCCTTCTGTCATACGGCGGCAATTGTTTTTTCTTCTCTTCCTCTTCGGCGAGAAGACGCAATTCCATGGCCCGCTTCGTCGGATCGGTTTCGTCGCAAATCAGACACTTGAGTCTGTCGATATTGGCTTGAATGATTCTCCGCATATCGAACTCCCGTTGCCGCGCCACGGCGAAAACGCAGGGAAGGATGGCGCGAACGCCATCGAGTCTGGCATCGATTCCGCGTATCACGTCAGGAGGTTTGGCGATCCGTTTTGCCTAACCGCCACGATTACGTTGCGCCTCTATGGCGGCGAAGTCCAGCACCAGCAGGAAGTCGCCCCCGCCGAGTTCCGCGTTCCGAGTTCCACTGTCTCGAGGCTGCCGCGGATAGTAACATACGGCTGCCGGCCCGACCGCCATCATCCGCCGGTGAGCGTGCTCTTCACTTCGGCGACGAGTTGCTTCAGCGTGAAGGGCTTCGCGAGGAAGTGATACTGCTGGTCCTGCGGCAGGTTCTTGGCGAAGGCTTCTTCGGCGTAGCCCGACACGAAAATGAACTTCACGTTCGGATCGCGCGCGCGCAATTCGCGCAGCAGCGTCGGGCCGTCCATTTCCGGCATCACCACGTCCGACACCACCAGATCGACGTGGCCTTCCCGCTCCATGACCTCCATCGCCTCGATGCCATTGCCGGCCTCGAGCACGGTGTAGCCGCGCGAAGTCAGCCCGCGGGCATTGAGCGCACGCAGGCCCTCCTCGTCTTCCACCAGAAGAATGACGCCCTGTCCGGTCAGATCGGCGCTTGCCTGGGCCTGTTTCGCCATGGTCTCGGCCGCGGCTTTGGTGGCCTCGAGCGACTTCGCCGCATCGAGCGCCGGCGCGATCGACGGCGCGCCAACAGCAGGCTTGTCCTCGGCCGCCGGAACATAGCGCGGCAGGAAGATGCGGAAGGTGGTGCGCCCCGGCGCTGAGTCGACATAGACGAAACCGCCGGTCTGCTTGACGATGCCGTAGACCGTGGACAGACCGAGGCCGGTGCCCTTGCCGACTTCCTTGGTCGAGAAGAACGGCTCGAAAATCTTGTCGATGATGTCCTGCGGAATGCCGGTGCCGGTGTCGCTGACCTCGACCAGCACGTAATCCGCCGCAGGCATGCCCTTGTGGCCGAATTGCGCGCATTCGGCCGACGCAACATTCGTCGTGCGGATGCTGAGCGTCCCGCCGTCCGGCATGGCGTCGCGCGCGTTGACCGCGAGATTGACGATAACTTGCTCGAACTGCGACAGGTCGGCCTTCACCGGCCACAGATCGCGGCCGTGCTTGACGCCGGCGAATGTCACCTTCTCGCCGATCAGCCGCTTCAACAGCATGCCGAGATCGCCGAGCACTTCGCCGAGATCAAGGACCTGCGGCCGCAAGGTCTGTTTGCGCGAGAAGGCGAGCAATTGCCGTACCAGCGCCGCGGCACGGTTGGCATTCTGCTTGATCTGGATGATGTCCTGGAATGACGGGTCGGTCGGCTTGTGGGCGTTGAGCAGGAAGTCGGTCGCCATCATGATGGCGGACAGCACGTTATTGAAGTCGTGCGCGATGCCGCCGGCGAGCTGGCCGACCGATTCCATCTTCTGCTGCTGGTAAACCTTGTTCTCCAGCGTGCGCTGCGCCGTCGTCTCCAGCGCATAGACGATGGCCGCCTCGCCTTCGGAATCCTTGTCCTCGACCGCAAGCACGAAGAAGTTGGCCCAGCGCTCGTTGGAGCCTGCGAGTTGCGCATCGACAGGCGGGATATCTCCCTGCCCGCCGGCGGCGCGCTTGATCGCCGCTTCGAGCGCGCCGCGGTCGCGCTCGTTGACCACCGACAGGATCGAACGGTTCTCGCCGATCATGCCGTCGAACGCGGTGGCAAAGCGCGCATTGGTGCGGGCGATGCGGCCGTTGCGGTCGACCGTGGCGATCGCCATCGGCGTATTCTGGAAGAAGCGCATGAAGCGCACTTCGGCGTCGCGTTGCGCGTCCTCGCCGCTGTCCTTGCCGCGATTGAGCACCAGAGTGCGCGAGGCACCTGGCGCACCGTCGGCGCCGTAAGCGACCTTGTGGAACAGCCGCACCGGTAGCGGCCGGCCGGTGCGCGTGCGCAAGTCGAGGTCGAGCACCTCGGTCTTCACGTCGCCCGGCGCGGCATTGAGCGTGGTCAGGAGCGCCGCGCCTTCGCCCGCCACGATGTCGGCAAGCTTGAGCGAGTCGACCGCGACCTGCGCCAGATCCTGATCGAGCCAGGCCGCCAGCGTGGCATTGAGGTAGACGATGTCGCCCTGGGCATCGACTGAGAAAAACCCGGCCGGCGCGTGGTCGAGATAATCGATGGCGTGCTGCAGTTCCTGGAAAACATTTTCCTGACGCTCTCGCTCACGCGTGACGTCGGCGATCGACCAGACCGCAAATCGGGCATCGCGCCGCGACTCGCCGAGGGGGCGCACGCGCAGCCTCAACCAACGCGCCGCCTCGCCGGAGGCACCGGCTATGCGAACTTCCTCCTGAAGGCGACGGCCCTCGCGGGCGGCCTTGAGCAGACGGTAGATCGCCTCGGACACTTCCGGATCGCCGATGAAGACCCGCTCGACCGGGCGCACATCGTTGTCGTCGACGGCCCCGATCAGGTCGAGATAAGTGGCGTTGGCGTAGAATACGCGGCCCGCCTGGTCGGTGACGACGATGCCGTCGAAGCCCTGATCGACCACGGACTTTAAAAGAGGGTTGCTCTGCTCGCGGCTGGACAGCCGCATGATCCCGGAGGCAAGCGCGAACAGCGCAAACACGCCGATGGTGCCGAGCACTGACAGCAGCGCGAGGATGTAGGTCTCGGCGTGTGCCGGGCCGATATAAATCAGTCCGCCGGCGGCACCCACCAACAGCACCGCGACCAGCAGCACCATACCGACCGAGCCCGAACGCGGCGCGCTCTGGCTCTTGTCGAAGGCTTGCCGCCTGCCCTGCCCGTCGCGTGGGGCGGGGCGAGGCTCGTTCGGTCGCTCGGCGTTCATGACTTATCCAAGTGCCTTAAGCGGGCTGCTTCGCGCAAGGGCTGCCGGGCGGAAATCCCTGCCTTTGACTGGCTTTATGCGCTGCTTTGGTCCCGTTCCGGAAGCCCTGTCGTGAGATCGCGTTTCCGGACAGCGAACCGGCATCCACCCCTCCTGGAAACGCTCTAGTTACGGATCGCTCGCCGCAGTTTCATGACATAGCCGATGACCTCGGCGACCGCCTTGTAGTGCTCGGGCGGGATGGTCTGATCGACCTCGACGGAGGCATGCAAAGCGCGGGCAAGCGGCGGGTTCTCGACGATCGGCACATCGTGCTCTGTCGCGATTTTACGGATTTGCAGGGCCATCGCGTCGACACCCTTGGCGACGCAGACCGGCGCATCCATGCCGCGCTCGTACTGCAGGGCAACGGCGTAGTGCGTCGGGTTGGTGATGATCACCGACGCCTTCGGCACCGCCGACGACATGCGCTGCTTCATGCGCATCTGCCGGATCTGCTTGAGCTTGCCCTTGATGAACGGGTCGCCCTGGGTCTGCTTGTATTCTTCCTTCAACTCCTGCAGCGACATTTTCAGCTTGCCGTACCAGGTGCGGTACTGGAACAGGAAGTCGGCGGCGGCGACGATGGCCAGCAAAGCGACCACGGCGCCGAGAACCTTGAGCGAGAGCGCCGACGTAAACGGCAGCAGCGCGGCCGGGTCCATGGTGACCAGGCCTTCCATGCGGTCGCGGTCCGGCCACAGCAGCACCACCATCACCGCGCCGATGATGCCGAGCTTGATCAGGCCTTTGACGAGATTGGCCAGCGACTGCTTGGAGAACAACCGCTTCATGCCGGCGAGCGGCGAAATCTTCGAGAACTTCGGCGCCAGCGAGTCCGTCGACCAGATGAAGCGATGCTGCACGATATTGCCGGCAAGCGCCGCCAGCATCAGGATCAGAAAAGGCACCGCCAGCGCGGCCAGGAGCTCTGCACCGATCTTCTCGAACAGCCGCGGCAGCGACGGGCCGTCCATCGTGATGATCGCCGAATTGGCGATCAGGCCGCGCATGGTGGCATTGAGCTCCTTCCCCATGCCGCCCGAGAAAGTCATCAGCACCAGAGTGGCGCCGGCGATGATGAACCAGGTATTGACCTCCTGGCTCTTGACGACGTTACCCTTCTCGAACGCATCGTCTAAGCGCTTTTGGGAAGGATCTTCTGTTTTATCCTCGAGATCGGGTTCCTCTGCCATGCGCTACCCCGTCACCGGCGCGGCGCAAGGTCGAGGAGCACGCCCTCGACGTAACCGGTGAACGTCCCCATCATGGCGGCGAGCACCAGCAGCAACAGCATGAACCCGAGCAGGATCGACAGCGGCATGCCGATGAAGAACACCTGCATCTGAGGCATGAGACGGGCGAGAATGCCCAGTCCCAAATTGAAGATCAGGCCGAACACAAGGAACGGCGCCGACAATTGAATAGCGATGCGAAACGACGTCGCGACGACGCGGGTGAAGTGCTGCGCAACATCGCCCGTCAGCGGCATTTCGCCCGGCGCGAAGATCAGATAGGAGTCGTTGAGCGCCGCAATGACCAGATGATGCAGGTCGGTGGCGAAGATCATCGCCACGCCAAGTACGGCGAGAAAGTTGCCGACCACCACGCCCTGCTGGTTCTGCGTCGGATCGACCGCCATCGCAAAACCGAGCCCGAGTTGCTGGGCGACCACGGAGCCGGCGGTCTGCAGCGCCGCGATGGTGAGCCGCGCGGTCAGGCCGAGCACGGCGCCAACGATGATCTCCTGAAACAGAAGCAGCAGCACCGGCCCGAATGTGTTGAGACTCACGTTATAGGCGCTCTGGTGCAGCGGCATGATCACCACCGTCAGCGCCAGCGCGATCGTCAACCGCACCCTTGACGGCATGTTGCTCTCGCCAACGCCCGGCATGAGCATCACCATCGTGCCGACGCGGGCGAAAGTCAGCATGAATGCTGCCGCCAGGATCGGTAGGAAGGAGATGTTGATCTGCATCTGAGATTTCGAATCAGCCCGCGACTCTCATCTCTTTCATGCCCGGCCTTTCGCCTGGCATCCACGCCTTTATTTCGCGCCCTCGATTGACAGACGGGGGTGGGTCACCCCGTCACGATTCGCGATGCGATACGCAGCATTTCCGCATGCAGTTTTTCCGCCATGAACGGTAGCGCTATCAACAACGCGACGAAGATCGCCAGGATCTTCGGCACGAAGGCGAGCGTCATTTCCTGAATTTGCGTCAGCGCCTGCAGCAGCGAGATGGCAACACCAACGATCAACCCGACCAGCATCACAGGCGCCGAAACGACGATGAGCGTATAGATGGCGTCTCGCGCCACATCGAGCACTTCCGGACCGGTCATAATTTCTTCCCCACCCCCGACCGGGGGCCCCATCGAAAACAGGAATTGACGCTGAATTGGTGACGCACGCGAATACTTGGACCTCCCGCTGGCGCGGGTATTCAGGCTGCCGTTAGATGGGCATCCGCATGATTTCTTCGTAGGCCGCGATCACCTTGTCGCGTACCGCAACCACGGCGTCGATCGCCACTTCGGTTTCCGCCACGGCCGTGACGACGTCGACCATGTTCGATTGACCTTTCACCAGTTGCTGGGTCTGCATATCGGATTTTTGGCCGGTCTCATGCACCGCGCCGATGGCTTCCTTAAGTACAGAGGCGAAGCTGGTTTCGCTCTTGGGCTGAGCGACACCGATCCCGGCGAACGCCGCGGACGGGTCGGCGGCAATGCGTGCCATGTTGGCGTAGGCGCCGGCGGCTGAAATCGGGCTGGCCATAAAGGTCTATCCTTTCGAGGCGTCTGGCCTGTCTGCGGGCCGTGCGGCTTCAGGCTTTGAGAATGTCGATGGTGCGCTGGATCATCCGGCGCGTCGCACTGATCACGTTGATGTTGGCTTCGTAGGAACGCTGGGCTTCCCGCATGTCGGTCATTTCGACGAGCGAGTTCACATTCGGGTACTTGACGTTGCCGTTGGCATCGGCCGAGGGGTGACCCGGCTCGTATTTGAGGCGGAAGTCGCTCTTGTCATTGGCAACACGGCCAAGTGAGACGACGCGGGCATCCAGTGAGCGATCGAGTTGGGTATTGAAGGTCGGTATCTTGCGCCGGTAGGGATTGGCACCGGGCGAGTCCGGCACCGAATCCGCATTCGCGATGTTTTCTGAAATGACGCGCATGCGGCCGGACTGGGCCTTGAGGCCGGACGCGGCGATCGCCATCGTCTTCATGAAGTCCATCGTTCAGATCTCCGTTTTGCCGCCTTGCGCACCAGCTCGGTCGGCATCAGCGTTTGCCGAGCGCCACCTTCAGAAGCGACAGGCTGCGCGTGTAGAGCGCGGTCGCCGCCTGATATTCCATCTGGTTGTTCGCGACCTTGATCATCTCGTCCTCGAGATTGACCGAGTTGCCGCCGGGGCGAACTTCGTAGCCCTTCTTTTCGGTCGCGTATTTCGACGCCCCCGTGAGCGACAACCCGCCGCCGATATGCCCCGGCGCCGTCGCCGCCAATGTCACCTGATCGACCGGTCGCGTCGCGACCGCCACCGCGTCGTCGAACTTCGGCGCCACCAGGTCGCGGCCGCGGTAGTTCGGCGTGTCGGAATTGGCGACGTTCTGGGCGAGCACCTTCTGCCGCTCCTGCGCCCAAGACATCTTGGTGCGCAGCATCGACAGAATAGGAACATCGGTGATCGCCATTGGGGCCCCTTTCGCGCTGGAAACCGCCGGTTAAGACATCGCCGGCTTGCTTCGGCACACGACGCCAACTGGGCAGACTTTGCCGGGCTTATGGTTAACAGGTGGTAAATGGAACCGGTCTCGGCGCCTTTTCGGCCCTGCCTGTTAACCATGTGAGGCAGTTGGCTTTTCCCTGCCCGGTGCCAAACCGCCGCCGTTTTGTTAAGATTTTGATGGCGGCCGGTTCGGCAAATCGTGCCTACTGCCGTTAACTATTCGTCTGATTCTGTCGCGTTGGGTTTAACTGGTTCACGGAGTGCTTCGATGTTCGACCTCTTCGGCTCGGAAATGCCGCTGCCGGCGAAGTTCTTCATCGCCTTCGTGGCGGTGCTGGCGCTGATCGCGCTGACGGCCTGGCTGGTGCGCCGCTTCGCGGCCGACCGGCTCGGCGGCGCCAATGCGCGCGGCCGCCAGCCGCGTCTTGCCGTCATTGATGCGGCAACTGTCGATGCCCGCCGCCGCCTCGTGCTGATCCGACGCGATAACGTCGAGCATCTGATGATGATCGGCGGCCCGACCGATGTCGTCGTCGAGCAGAATATCGTGCGCGCCGCTCCCGCTGCGCCGCGCGCGCCGGAGCCGACCGCCCGCGCCGCCGAGCCGGCGTTTCGCCCGGCGCCGGCGGCCGACAATTTCCCGCTGCAGCCGGTAAGCGAATCGGCGCCGCTCCCGTCGCCGCGCCCATATCGTCAGCCGGCGACCGAAGAGCCATGGCACGCGCCCGAGCCGGGTGCCCGGCCGCGCCCCGCTACATCAGAGACCAGCCTGAGCGGCTTGGCCGCCGAACTGTCGAGCCGCATCGCGCCGCCGCCCGAAACTGCGCCGATGCGGACGGAGCCGCTGCGCGCGGCTGCCCCGCCCGTCCTGCCTCAGCCGGCGGCCCCCCCGGTCGCGCCTCCCGTCGCGCCGCCGGTGGCGATGGAGCATGAACCGGGCGAAGCGCCACAGACCGACCAGAATCTGGCCGAGATGGCGCAGCAGCTCGAAGCGGCACTGCGCCGCGCCCCGTCCGAAGGCCGGGCGCCGGTGACCGATCCGCTCGCCGTACCGGCCGCGCCGAAACCGGTCGAAGTGCCGCGCCGGGACTACAAGCTGCGCGTTGATCCGCGCATTGAAACGGCACCGGCTGCCAAGGCTGACGACGACGGTTGGCCCGAGCCGCCCTTCGAGACGCCGCGCAGCACCCGGCAAGAGCCGCGACTCGAGCGCCCCACTCCGCAACAGCCCCGCCCGGCGGCGCCCGCCGGCAAGTCTGTCTACGACAGCCTTGAACAGGAGATGGCCAGTCTGCTCGGCCGTCCGCCGGGTAAGACTTGAGGGGTCGTTCCGACCGCCGGGTTCGTCAACTTCTGACGGTGGCGGTTGGAGTATCAGGAACGCTCCTCTTCCTTGCCGCGCCGGCCGCGGCTCAGGACGTCAGCATCAATTTCGGCGGACCCGGCAATGCCGGGCTGACCGAGCGCGTCATCCAGATGATCGCGCTGCTCACGGTGCTGTCGCTGGCGCCGTCCATCCTCGTGATGATGACGTCGTTCACACGCATCGTCGTCGTACTGTCGCTGCTGCGCACGGCGATGGGCACCGCGACCGCGCCGCCCAATTCGGTGCTGGTGTCGCTCGCCCTCTTCCTCACCGCCTTCGTGATGGCGCCGACGCTGCAGACGACCTACGACAACGCCATCCGCCCGCTGGTCGCCAATGAAATCACCGCCGAGCAAGCTTTCGAGCGCGGCGCGGGCCCCTTGCGCGCCTTTATGCAGAAGCATGTGCGCGACAAGGACCTGAAGCTGTTCGCCGACATGACCCGCGAGCCGCCGCCGGCGACGCCCGAGGAAATGTCGCTCCGTATCCTGATCCCGGCCTTCATGATCTCTGAACTGAAGCGCGCCTTCGAGATCGGCTTTCTGCTGTTCATTCCGTTCCTGATCATCGACCTCGTCGTCGCTTCAGTGCTGATGTCCATGGGCATGATGATGCTGCCGCCGGTCGTGGTGTCACTGCCGTTCAAGCTGATCTTCTTCGTGCTGGTCGACGGCTGGTCGCTGGTGGCGGGATCGCTGATCCAGAGTTACGGGAATTAGGCGGCCTGCTGCCGCCTCACCGCTTCACCTGATCCCTGAACGTCGCCGCGCGCGGGCGGATCGAGCCAGTCGGCGCCGGATCGGCGCGCTTGACGTCCTTGTTGTCGCTTTTGGCTGCCGCGGCGGCGGGCGCCCCGCCGTTGCGAGCCTGCGGCAGCTTGGAATACTCGGCGCCGTAGCGTTCATTGAGATCGCGCAAGAAAGCGTCAAGCGTGTTGGTATCGGCGATGCGGCGTGCCACCGACTGGAATTCGGCGGAGCCCGCGCCGATCGGCGCGCTGACAACGTCGAAGGCGTGTCCATCGGGTGTGCCGGCCATCTTGGCCGCGTATTTCTCGCGCAGCCGCGCCAGGCTGATGCCTTCGTCGCTCAGCGTGTAGCCGATGGCGGCACGCAACACATCCGTGCGCTCGGAATCGCTGAGCGGCCGGAAATCCTTCCAGCGCTCGCCGAGCATCAATTCGATGTTCTCCGCCGCGACGCGCCAGTGCTTGGCGGCCCATTCGATATCGGCGCGCAGGCGCAACGCTTCGCGGCCCTTGAGATTGGCGATCACCTCGAGCGCGACGTCGTTGCGGCCGATATCCGACAGCGCCCGCGCCTCGAGCAGCAAGCGCTGGTCGCGCAGTTCGTTGGACAGTTCCGACGACCGCGTCCGCTGCAGCGAAGCCAGCGCATGATCGGGCTTGTGGTTCATCAGATAAATCGTCGCCAGCCGGGTCGCGACCTGCGCCCGTGCCGCGCCGGTCAAGCGATGATCGACCTGATGCTGGAGCAGCTCGGCCGCCTGGTCGAGCAGATCGACCGCGACCAGCCGCTCGGCCAGCTTCCGGATCATCTCGTCGCCGCGACGGCCGATCGGCGTCAGTTCGCGGTAGTCGTAGAACAGCGCGAGAGCCTCGATCGGCGGCAGCGCGTCGCCCTTACCGCCGAGGAACAGCGCATCGAATGTCTTGGCCGCCTCGTCCTGGATTTTGCGCGTCTCGTCGGCATTGGGGTGCGCCAGCAGCGCGGTACGCATGACGTGGAAGGCGTCGCGATAACGGCCATCCCCGGTATAGAGATGGGCAAGCAACTGCAGCCCTTGGGTCTCGGTCTCGTCGCCGCGCCACACCGTGGTCAGGGTTTCGAGTTCGTGGATCATCTCATTGCGCGGCATGGCGCCGCTCTTCGACATCAACTCGATCTCGCGCAGCCGCGCCTGCGCGCCGGCGCGGCGGTCGGACGACATCACCGCCGCGCGGTAATCCTTCAGCGCATCTTCCTTGCGGCCGAGATTCTCGGCGATGCGGCCACGCAACACCGCGACCGACGCCGTGATGTCGTCGGTGACGCCGATGGTGTCGAGATCGTTGACCATGCGCGCGGCCCCATCGAAGTCCTTGACCTCGATGCCGGTGCGGATGCGGTCCAGCAGCACCATACGCTGCAGACCGAGCGGCAGCGCCGCAACGTGCTTGTCGAGCGACTTGAAGGCGGCATTAGCTTCCGGCCAGCGGCCGAGCCGCGACTGCGCCATGGCGCGCCAGATCGGAGCTTCCTTCTGGTTGCCGATGTCGGGGCTGGCGAGGTCCTTCAGCGCGTCCTCCGGACGGTGCAGCATCACATTGGCGAGCGCGCGCAGGATCGAACCCGTCACTTCGTCGCCGCCATTGGCCTTGTCGTCCAGCGCCACGCTGAGCACCGCCTTGGCTTCAGCCGCCAGGTCGTTGGCCAGATAGAAACGAGCGAGGTCATAGCGGGCGGCGCGCTTGGTACCCTCGCCGGCCACCGCCGCATCGGCGATCAGCGCCGCCTGCCGTTTCTCGAACGGCGCCTTGCGATCTTTCTCCCACGTCTCCGGATCGAGCGAGCCATCCCGAAGGGTCGGCGACATCTGCTGCTGCTGCACCAGGCTTTCCGCCGACAGCGTCAGCCCGCCCGGCCGCGAGATCGTGACCTGTTCGGCCGTTACGTCAGCGGTGATGTCGTCGGCGAGCGGTTCGAGCGCGATGCCGTGCATGGATTGCAGGACGCGCAATTCGACGAAGTTCTGCGGCCGCATCAGGCCACGCGCCGGCGCCAGCGCCGTGACTGCCATCAGCCGCGTGCCGAGATCGGGATCGGTGAGATGATGCAATGTACCCGCATGTTCGAGCGACACGACGATGCCACGCTTGCTGCCGTTGATCAGGCGCGCTGTCGACAATGCCTGCGGCGGCACCGCGACACTGTCACCGATCTTCAGAACCCAGCCATTGTCGTCGGCTTCGAGGCTTGCCAGCATCGGCCGCACCAGACGCAGGCGCACGATACCCTCGCCGCTGCCGCCGCTCTCATAGTCGGCCCGCCGCACGACATGACCGAAGTCGCGTGCCAGCTGCGACACATCGATCGGCTTGTTGCTGTCGAACACAAGCCACAGCGAATCGCCGCGCCTGAACATGGCCGCCGGGGTCGGCGCGGCAAACGGCAGGCTGATGCGCATCTGATCGCTGGAAGCGGTCGTGATCGCCTGCATCGCGCTTTCGGCGTTGACGGCGACGGCCTTCTGTTCCGGCGCCGCCTGTGGTCTGAATTGTGCCTTTTCCAGCGGCAGCGGGCGCTGCGCCTCGACCGCCTGTATCGGCGGCTTCATCCCTTGCGCCTTGTCTTCGGCTGCTTTCGCATCCGGCTTCGCCGGTTCGGACTTCCGCACGGCAGCAGGCTCGGGATTCGCTTCGGACTTTACCTCGGCCTTCGGCGCAAGCGATGGCGGCGCCAGCCGGACCGCCGGCGGCGCCGGCTCGACCGCCTCCTGACGCGGCGCGTCCTTCAAACGCGGCATGTCCTTCAACGGTGGCGGCGCCTCCTCGCGAGTCGCCTCCTTGGCCGGCATGGTTTCCGGCGGCGCGATCTGTACGGCCGCGGCTGCCATACCCGGCACCAACGGCGTAACAGCAATCGGCTGCGCGTCGGGGCCGAGTCCGATATCGACGACGAAGCTCTTGTCCTCGCGGAAGGAGCGCGTCTCCGGCATGCCGTTGAGCGTGAAGATGACGCCAATGGAGTCGAACTCGGTTTCCGGCTTCACCGACTTCACGGTGGATGGCAGCGTCGCCGCGACATCGGCGAGGTCCCATTTGGCCGGCTTGTTGAAATGCACCTTGAACTTGCCGTCGGACAGCTCGGGCGTGGCATCGACGCCGGGCGGCAGATCGAAGATGTAGCGCATGAAGGTCGGCAGCTTGACCACCTTCACCCGCACCGCCGGCATCGCGGCGGCCTGGTCGGCGGCGCGCTTCTTGCGCGCGGCTAATTCCGCCGAGCGGGCGCGCGCGGCTAGTTCGTCGACCACGTCCTGGGGCAGGCCCGGCAGCATGCCGACCCACGGCTCGGGCAACAGATCGATGAACAGCCGCTCCGCCGCCGGAATCGGGTTAATGCGGAATTTGCCGGCCAGCGCGATGCGCACCGCCTTGCCGTCGGGGTCGACGCGAGCCGCGCTGACATAATCGCGCATCCGGCTGCTGATCCGGTCGACGGAGACGGCTACCGGCTCCTTGAATTCGAGGACGAGGATGGCGCCGGCTATGCGAACCGTGGCATCGACCGGTTCCTCGAATTTGAAGATCATCCGGCCAAACCCGGATTCGGCCTCGGCCTTGACCTCGCCTTTCACCGGCTCGGCCGCCGCCATGCCGATATTGACCGCCGCCACCGCGAGCGCCACCAGCGCCGCGCGCGCTGTCTTGAGCGCCCGCGCCATCGCGGTGGACTTGCTGCCAGGACGAGACGTCATAAGGTCTTTCGCGCGGATATTGACCGACGACCCTAAAGACCCGCGTTTAACGACGGATTAACTGTTGCGGTAAAACACATCCCTAAAAACGTCGGGACACCGGCCGGTCCTACATCTTGCCCGGCTGGCCTTCGATCTTGGGCAAATCTCCGCCGGCCTGCGACTTCGGTCCATTGGCGCGCGATGCCAGTTCGACCGTGAGCCGCTCGGCGGCTTCCGGCGACATCTGCGCCAGCACCGCCGACATCGTGATCGGCTTCATCGCCGTCGACAGATCGACCAGGACCTTGAGGTCGAGCCGGTCGAAGATGCGCGCCGCATCCTTCGGCTTCATATTCTCGTACATGGCGACGAGGCCCTTGAGGCGCTCTTTCTCTTCCTTGTCGCGCACGTCGGTGGCTGTCTTGATGCGCGACTCGATATCCTTCATCTCGCCGACCTTGGCCTCGAGCCGCTTCTCCGCCGCCTTGATCAGGCTCTCGCGCATGTCGAGTTCCTTGTTGCGGCTGTCGAGCGTCTCGCGACGATCCTGCAAGCGGCCGAGGAGCGCGCGCTCGGCCGGCGAATTGATCTTGCCGGGCTGCAGAGGCTGCGGATCGCCGCCGACTTCGAGCTTGGTCGGCGCCGGCGGCTTTTC
Organism: Pseudolabrys sp. FHR47; assembly: GCF_005153485.1. Taxonomy (NCBI): domain Bacteria; kingdom Pseudomonadati; phylum Pseudomonadota; class Alphaproteobacteria; order Hyphomicrobiales; family Xanthobacteraceae; genus Pseudolabrys; species Pseudolabrys sp. FHR47. The sequence continues at coordinate 1,712,843 of NZ_CP039740.1, read as the reverse complement.
CGTTGACTTGAGCGGTTCTGACGGGGCCTGGGCGGCCGAATGCTGCGGCTTGCCGCCGCCGGCCGAGCCAGTGACGATCTCGCTATCGATTGGGGTCGCACCGATCTTGGGCAACGCCGCGGTCCGGTCAGCGACCGAGCCGGTGACTTCGGGCTCGCCGGCACGTCCGCCACCGAAATTGAACATCTCCTTTGCCCAGGGGCTCGCCGAGTTCGTGGCCCGCGACTCGGGCGCGCGCGGTTCGCCCGCTACAACGATGCGCGGATAATCCGGCACGTCCTTGCCGGACGTCACCGTGATGCCCTGAGGCTTGCCACGTTGGCTCAACCTCTCACCCAACGTATAGCCGCCGTCGAACACGATGCCCGTCACCTTGAGCCCAAGCAGGCAGATCGTCGCCAGGAGGACGATCGGGATGAGACGGAATTCGCGCGCCAACTTGATCATGCCGCCAGTCCGCTGCTTTCACCCGCGGATTTAAGCCGCGCCTTCTGCCGCTCGGCCAGAGCCTGCGCCGCGGCGGCGAGCGCCTGCGCACGCGGCGCAGCTGGCGGCGCCGGCGGCGCGTCCGGACGGCCGGCCTCGGTGATGCGGACCAGCCGCGACAGCAGTTGTTCGCCGGCCTCGAGCTGACGGCCGAGATCCGCCGAAATCGTTTCGGTGCGGCTGATGCGCTCGCCCAAGGTCTGTTCGCCTTCGCGCACGGTTGTCTTCAGGCCGCCGATGGCGCGCTCGGCGATTTCGGTCGCCGTGATCAGTTCGGCGATGGTGGCGCGCAACGACTGCTCGTCGGCCTTCAGCAGGCGGATCTGGTTATTGAGCCGGACGCAATAGAGGATGGTCATCAGTAGCAGAATCGAGACCATGCTCTCGATGAGGTAGCCGTAGTGGAACATCACTGCGTCTCCATGCGGATCTTTGACTCGTCCGCCTTCTCGAACATCGCGAAGGTCGTGCGCGGCTTGCGCAGGTTTTTGGTGACCCGAACCGCGATGCGGTCGCCGACGCGGCCCATGCGTCCCTCGGTCAGGGTAATATCGCCGCAACGCAGCTTGACTTGCGCGTCAGGCTTGAGTTCGAGCATCAGCGTGTCGCCGACATTGAGCTGCATCATCTTGCGAAGCGGCAGGTTCTCTTCGTAGAGCACCGCGTCGACGCCGATTTCCGCCTGGCCGATTTCGGTGGCGAGATGGCCTTCCCAGATCTGGTCGCGGCCGAACTTCTCGCCCATGAACATCTGGAGAAGCGTGGCGCGGATCGGCTCGATGGTCGCGTAGGGCAGCAGCAGTTCGATGTTGCCGCCGCGATCTTCCATGTCGATGCGCAGGCGCACCAGGATCGCGGCATTCGCCGGACGCGAGATCGCGGCAAAGCGCGGATTGGTCTCAAGGCGGTCGATGTTGAACTTCACCGGCGACAGCGGCTTGAAGGCGAGTTCGGCGTCGGCGAGCACGACCTCGATCATGCGCTTAACGAGGCTCGTTTCGATCGTCGTATAGGGCCGGCCCTCGACGCGCACAGAGCTCTGGCCACGACGGCCGCCGAGCAGCACGTCGATGATCGAATAGATGAGGCTCGAATTGACGGTGGCGAGGCCGAAATTGTCCCACTCCTCGGCTTTGAACACGGCGAGGATGGCCGGCAGCGGGATCGAGTTGAGGTAATCGCCGAAGCGCACCGAGGTGATGCGATCAAGCGAGACTTCGACGTTGTCCGATGTGAAATTGCGCAAGCTGGTCGTCATCAGCCGCACCAGGCGGTCGAAGACGATTTCGAGCATCGGCAGACGCTCGTAGGACACCATCGCCGAGTCGATGATGGACCGGATACCGGAATTGTCGTTGAGCGTTACATCCGCCAGGCTGAAGCCGAGCAGATTGTCAATTTCCTCCTGATTGAGGATGCGCTCGGCGCCGCCCTTATTGGTCGACTGGAAATTGGCGGTGTCGTCGACCATCGCCGCCCATTGCGCGGCAGCCTGATCGGCGCTGCTGGACGGGGTCGGCGCGCCACTGCCGCCGCCCTGCTCGGCCTCGAGGGCAACGCCCCACTCCGCCGCCAGCGCGTCCTGGTCGATCTGGTCCTTGCCCGCCATGCTCGTCTTTGCCGTCTGCTTATAAGTATTGCGATCGTCCACTCGCGCGATGCGCTATTGAACGACGATTTCCTTGAACAGGACCGCTGTGACCTTGTTCGGTGCGACCGCGACATTGACCCGCCGCGTCAGTTCTTCCTTGAGTCGGTAGAGGCCGGCCGAGCCGTCGAGATCGGTCGGGCGCAGTTCGCGCAGGTAGGTCTGGAAGGCGTCCATCACGCGCGGCATCAGCGGCTGGATCTTCGGCACCAGTTCGGCGTCCGGCAGTTCAAGGACCACCTTCACTTTAAGATACTGGGTGCGGTCGCCGCCGGAATTGGCGAGGTTGACCAGCACGTCGGGCAGATCGACGAAGGTCGCGGGCTTCACCACTTCCTTCTTCGGCTCTTCTTGCTTCTTGCCGCCCATGAATTTCATGGCGCCGAAACCGCCACCGCCGACAACCAGCAGCGCCGCGCCTGCGATGATCATCACCTTCTTGGACGGCAGTCTGCTCTTCTTGGGGGCTTCTTCGCCTTCGGCTTCCGGTTCCGCTTCCGCTTCAGTCTTCGCCGCCTTGGCCATTCAAGACCCCTGTTCCCCAACGAATTTTCGGGCAATGCACGCCGCCTCGGCCTGCGCGCCGTCTCATCGCCGGCAAGCCGCCCCATCGCCGCCACGTGCGTGGCAGCAGCGCCACGTTAGTGGCGGTATGGTTAACAGAACCTTTCCCCGGTTCCCGATGCGGCAAGAATTGCCGGGTTAAATCGGTCCCTATGGTGTTTTTTGCCTTAATTTGCGGGCCGCCAAAACCGATAAGACGTTGAAACTATGAATTTTTCGTAGTTGGCACGGCAACTGCAATCCTTCTTCCCCGAAACGACGGCTTGGGAGAGCCGGACTTTCACCACACGGCGGCGCCGGCCTCGGGAGGGCAGGCACCACCGGGATCAAGGGGAGATGACCGATGCAGAACACTCTGCTGGTCGGACTGTCGCGTCAGGTCGTGCTGAGGCGCGAACTCGACGTCGTGGCGAACAATATCGCCAACGTGAACACTGCCGGCTTCAAGGCCGACGGCGCGGTGTTTGAGGAATTCATTGGCAAGGTCGCCCGGTCCGACAACATGTCGAATCGCGACCGCCAGGTCTCGTTTGTGCGCGACCGCGCCACCTGGACCGACTTCAGCCAAGGCTCGATGGAGCGCACCGGCAACGCCACCGACGTCGCCATCAACGGCAACGGCTTCTTCGCCGTCCAGACCCCGGCCGGCGAACGTTACACCCGCAACGGTGGCTTTCAGATCAACAATGAAGGCCAGCTCGTTACGTCGGAAGGCTTCCCCGTGCTCGGTGACAACGGGCCGATCCAGTTCCAGCGCAACGACGTCGATATCCGGATCAGCGGTGACGGCACCGTGAGCGTCTCGGTGCCCGGCAATTCGGCGCAGGAATCGCAGCGCGGCAAGCTGCGCATGGTCGGTGTCGAAAACCCCGCCATGCTGCAGAAGGTCGGCCAGGGCACTTTCGCTCTGAAGAACGGCGCCACCATCGTGCCCGACACGCAATCGAAATTCGTGCAGGGCTCGGTCGAGAAATCGAACGTCCGCTCGGTCGTCGAAATGACTCGCATGATCGAGATCACGCGTACCTACACCCAGGTCGCGAACATGATGCAACAGCAGGCCGACTTGTCGCGCAATGCGATCGACAAGCTCGCCGAAGTGCCGGCCTGAGGAGACTGAACCATGCGCGCCCTGCACACCGCCGCGACCGGCATGATGGCCCAGGAACTCAACGTCCAGGTCATCTCCAACAATATCGCTAACATGCGCACCACCGCCTTCAAGCGGCAGCGCGCCGAATTCCAGGATCTGCTCTACGAGCACGTCAGCCGCGTCGGCGCGCAGACGTCATCGCAGGGCAACATCCTGCCTGCCGGCATCGAACTCGGCTCCGGCGTCAAGACCGTCGGCACGCCACGCATCATGACGCAAGGTTCGCTGACGCAGACCGGCAAGGATTACGACATCGCCATCCGCGGCGAAGGGTTCTTCAAGGTGACGATGCCGGACGGTTCGACCGCCTACACCCGCGACGGCTCGTTCGAACTCGACTCGCAAGGGCGCATCGTCACCGCCTCCGGCAACCTGATTCAGCCAGGCATCACCATTCCGCAGAACGCCACGTCGGTGACAATCAACGCCCAGGGCCAGGTTCTGGTGACATTGCCCGGTCAAACGACGCAGAACCAGGTCGGTCAGATCGAGCTGGCGATGTTCATCAACAAGGCCGGTCTCAAGGGCATCGGCGACAACCTGTATCTGGAAACACCGGCTTCCGGCTCGCCGCAGAACGGCACGCCGCAGCTCAACGGCTTCGGCGATCTGCAGCAGGGAAACCTGGAAGCTGCCAACGTCGAAGCGGTGAGCGAAATCTCCGATCTCATCGCCGCGCAACGTGCCTATGAGATGAACGCCAAGGTCATCTCCGCCGCCGACCAAATGCTGTCGGCTACCTCCAACCTGATGCGCTGAGGGCAAGGCCATGATTGCCACCATGATCGCCACCGCCATTCGCCTCCTCGCCGCCGCCGTCATGCTCGGCGTCGGCATCGCCGCCGCCTCGGCGCAATCGGCCGAGTCGGCACGCCCGCATCTCAAGGGCCACGTCACCGTCAATTCTGGCATCGTGCGTATCGGGGATCTGATCGAGAACGCCGGCGTCGTTGCCGACATCGCCATCTTCCGCGCGCCGGACCTCGGCACGACCGGCACAGTGCCCGTCGCCGCCGTGATCGACGCGGTGCGCCCGCACGCCCTGGTCGGCTTCGACACCGGTGGCGTCACCGAAATCAGCGTGACCCGCGCCAGCCGCGAAATTCCGATGTCGGAGATCGAACGCAGTCTCGCCCAGGCCGTGTCGACTCGCTTCAATGCCGGCCCGGCGGCCGACATCACCGTTACCTTCGATCGCGATCCCCGCGCCATCCAGGTCGATCCGGCGGCGCAAGGCAGCGTCGGCATCGCTCGCCTCTCTTATGACGCCCGCAACGGCCGCTTCGATGCAACGCTGGAAATTCCCACCAGCGCGACACAGCGCGGTCTGCTTCGGCTGTCCGGCCGCGCCTATGCGACGGTAGAAACCGTGATGGTGACCCGTTCGATCGATCGCGGCGCCGTGCTCAAAGCTTCCGACCTTGTGATCGAACGCCGGCCCCGCGCCCAGGTCGAACGCGATGCCGTCGTCGGCATCGAGCGCGCCGTAGGCATGGCCGCACGCAATGTCATCCGACCCGGCCAGCCGCTGCGCGATGCCGACCTGACGCGGCCCGAAGTCGTACAGCGCGGCCAGATGGTGACCCTTGTGTTCGAAGCGCCCGGCCTGACGCTCACCTTGCGCGGCAAGGCGACGGAGAGCGGCGCCGAAGGCGACACCGTGTCGGTGCTCAACGAGCAGTCCAAGCGCACTGTGCAAGGCGTGGTAGCCGGTCCCGGCCATGTGGTGGTGTCGACGTCGGCCTCGCGGTTCGCCGCCAACCTCCCGGCAGCCGCGGGAAACCGGCGCTGAACAATATAGACGCGAGCGACGGCAACGCCGCCCCTCGTCCCCGAAGTCGATTGATGAACTCGAGTGAAAGTCTGTTGAGATGAGGATATTGACCTTGACCCGCCACGCCATCCTTGCGGCGCTTGCGACCTCGTTGCTGAGCGGCTGCGCGGCCCTCGACCGGTTGAAGAACATCGGTGAGCAGCCCAAGCTCTCCGAGATCGACAACCCAACGACGCGTGCCGGCTACAAGCCGGTGCAGATGCCGATGCCGGCGGCACAGCCCGCGAGTTACAATCCCAATTCGCTGTGGCGAAACGGCTCGCGCGCCTTCTTCAAGGACCAGCGCGCCCATCAGGTCGGCGACATCCTCACGGTGAAGGTCAACATCACCGACAAAGCCAACATCGCCAACGATACCAAGCGCAGCCGCACCAATTCGGAAGATTCCGGCGTCGACAACTTCTTCGGCAAGAGCAAGTTGCCGATCGTCAACTCGGCGCTGCCGACACGGCTGTTCACCGCCGACTCCACGGCATCGAGCGAGGGCAAGGGATCGGTCGACCGCTCCGAAGCGCTGACGACCAACGTCGCCGGCGTTGTCGTACAAGTGCTGCCGAACGGCAATCTGGTGATCGAGGGCCGCCAGGAGATCCGCGTCAATTTCGAAGTCCGCGAACTGATCGTCGGCGGCGTGGTCCGTCCCGAGGATATCGAAAGCGACAACACCATCGACTCGACCAAGATCGCCCAGGCCCGCATCGCTTACGGCGGCCGCGGCCAGATCACGGACGTGCAGCAGCCGCGCTACGGCCAGCAGGTGATGGATGTGATCCTGCCGTTCTAGCTCTCACCTCTCCCCGCGTAGGGCCGAGAGAAAAAGTGCTCCCGCGTTGTCTTTGCGTCTCGCGAGCGTAAGTGACAACGACCAAGACACGGCCCTCTGTAGCTCCCCTGCAGAGGGCCGTGTTTTCTTTCGACGCCCCAACGCCATATTTGCGGTGTAGCGAACCGCGCAAACGATGCACCTGCGAATCCAGGAGCAAGCCATGTGGCGCGTCTTTTTCGGCCTGTCGCTAGTCGTCAGCCCCGCCCTCGCCGACGACCTCTTCACCAACCGGCCCGCTTTCTCGCCGCCCGAGGTACCAGCGCAATCGTCGGCGCGCTGCGACGAGTTGCGAGCCATGGCCGAAGGGGTTCCCGACGGCGGCGATCGCATCGACCTGTTGGTCACCGGCAAGCTTACGCTGGTCCGAACAGACGGCGCGCTCTGGTACCTGGTGGTCTGTTCCGACCTTCGCGTGATGTGCGTTACCTATGAAGCCAATGACATGAAAGTCGGCCACGATGTCGAAATTCGGGGTGCCTATCGGCGTCTCGACGCCAATCACGTGGTGCTCGACCCGTGCCTGGCGACAGCGGAGCCGGAATAAGCGCGGTCACCAGCGCGCAGCAAATACGGCAGCGGAAAATCCGGAGCGGTTCAGCTCCGCAAACCTCGGCGATACCACCGATGCCCATTGATCCGTATCAATGCTGCCGGGCAGCCGCGGACCGAGTATTTCTGCGCAGCCAAGATAGGGAATACGAGCCCAAAGGAGAAACAAGCCATGCCGACCACGATGTCGACGACGGTGGCGACCGCTCCGTTCACCCGTTTTACGGCCGCGCTCAGTGTTGTGGCCTTTCTCGCCGGCACGGCTGCTCCCACCGCAGCCGCGCCGGTCCCGTCGAGCGTTGCAACGCTCAGATCCGCGGCCTCGCCGGACGTCATCGACATTCGTTATCGGGGACGCGGGGGCGCTGGCGTCGCCGCCGGCATCGCCACCGGCCTGATCCTCGGCGGCATCATCGCTTCGCAGCCGCGCTACTACGGCCCGCGCGGCTACTATTACAATTACTACTATGGCGGTCCGCCGCCGCTGTTCTATGGCCCGCGGGTGTTCTATCCGCCCGGCTATTACGGCCCGATCGTCGGCCCGGGCTATGGACCGCGCGGCGACTGGCTATCCTATTGCTTCTCGCGTTACCGCTCGTTCGATCCGGCGTCCGGCACCTATATGGGCTATGACGGTCGCCGGCATCCGTGCCGCTAACTTCCGGCGGGCGTAAAAATTGCCCGGCGCCATGGCCGGGCAATTTCGAAGTTGTGCAGAGCCCACGGCTCAGTCGCCGTGGCACCGACGGTTTATGCGCTTGACCGCCTTCTAGGCGCGCGGCCTTCTCGGAAATCGCCGCCCACTTGCACAATCACGCATCAGAAATGCATCGAGAGCCCGAGCACAGGTCCATGCTGGGTCACGTCCCAGCGAAACGTGTGGCCAGTGAAATCGGCAGTTTCGTAATTCTGGTGCAGCACCCGATAGCCCGCGCGCAGGATCGTCGGACGGCCGAGAAACATCGTTCTATAGCCGGCATAGACTTGGGCGTTGACGCTCACTTTCCTGCCGGAACGGAAGCCGCCGACATCAGCTTCGGCGAAGATATTCCACCGCTCGCTCACATCCGCACTCAGCCGCACGCCGACTAACGGATCGGTCCAGTCGACGCCTTTCTCCACACTGATGGGCCCGGTGGTGAGCCGCGCCGACAACCTCGTCCAGCGCAAACCCGCGGTCGGCTCGATGGCGAATATCCTCGGCGTCCCGAAGGTTGTGTTGCCACCCAGCCTGGACTCGTAAATGCGATAATAGGCGCCGCCGGCAATCATCGACATTGTCGTGGAGAGACCGAGCTGCCGCGTACCCACGACTTCATCTTGCTCTGTCTTGACGGTCTCGCCATTGAAATAAACACCCCATCGACCGTCCGTCACTTCGACGGCTCCCATGAGCGCGAATTTGAGATGCTGGAATGTATCCTTGAATGGCACGTCAACCGTCGTGTCGTGACCGCCAAGGGATGCATTGCCCTTCATTGAGGCGGCCCAGACATAAGGACTGACGATGACGGTCCAGGGCTTGCCCGCCGAAGCATAAGCCGACGCGCCTGGATTCGAGCCGAGATTGTCCGCCTGTGCCGTGCTTAACGGCCACGCGAAAATGCCGACCAATAGAAACAAAAATCGCCGGCTACATTCCCTTGGCGAATTCATTGAACACTCCTCGGCGTGTGTTCAATGCTGCCACAACCGTGCCGCCATTCAAGATTTCTTCTGCATCACAAGTCTTCTGTGAAGATGTGTCATTGGATACCGCGCAGTGCACTTGGTGACATTATCGTACCTCCGACCTTGGCCTCCGCGGACGGTCAGCCTGTCGTCTTGACGCTGCTCCACTCAACGGAAGGCACCACTCCGCGCGAGCCTTCGTGCCCACAATTGGCGACTTTGCTCGCGCGTCGCGTCCAAAGGAGGACCAAGAAATCTCCTCGCGCTGTCCGCCGAAACGCAAACGGCCGAGGCTCTGGCCCCGGCCGCTCGTCATGTCCATTCCTGCGCGCTTCGCTCAGTCGTCGCGATAGACCTTTTCGCGGCGCTCATGGCGCTCCTGCGCTTCAACCGACAAAGTCGCAATCGGCCGAGCCTCGAGACGACGCAGTGAGATCGGCTCACCGGTCTCCTCGCAGTAGCCGTAGGTGCCGTCCTCGATTCGGGCCAGCGCCTCGTCGATCTTGGAGATCAGCTTGCGCTGCCGGTCGCGAGCCCGCAGCTCGATGGAGCGATCGGTTTCGGACGAGGCCCGATCGGCCAGGTCCGGGTGATTCTGGTTTTCTTCCTGGAGGTGCTGGAGTGTCTCCTTGGCCTCCTTCAGGATATCCTCGCGCCATTGCAACAGCTTCGCGCGAAAGTATTCGCGCTGACGCTCATTCATAAACGGCTCCTTATCGGACGGCCGATAAGGCTTCACTTTCGCCAACATCCCACCGACTCCCATCGTGTTCTTCTTGACCGCTAGTGTCCGGCCGTTTTTTGCGCCGCTTTGTCTTCTGCCGCGAGAAGTCCCCTCCCGAGTGCGCTGGCTTATATACCGCCCAACGGGACGCGACAATATCCTCGCAGCCCCGGTGGACTGCCAGAATATTGTGAATGTTCAATGACTTGTGCGAAAGGCGGGCAGACGGTGGTTACCACCACGGCTAGCGGCGGCCGACTTTCGCGAGTTCGACGGCCACCCTGAGGTCGATTTCCGCCATGACCCCGTCGAGTCCCGGATCACCGGTGCCGTCGGTCAGGCCCTCGGCTGCCACCTTGAGGCGGGCAATGGTGGAGGTATCGAGCGAGCCGCCGATCATGCCGAGTTTAAGTTCGTCGAGCACATCGAGTGCCGTACGGCCCCTGGCGACCGCTCGCTTCCTCTTCTCCGTCGGATCCTCGACACCCTGCAGCGCCAGCAGGCTATCCAGGCCAGCGACCGACCGCAGCGCAGTGGCAGGCGCGGGCGTTGAGGCCGGCTCGAAGCCAGAGAGGCTGAAGGTGCCGCCAGCTCCCGCACGCCGCGCGGCGGTGGGTGTAGCCGACAGCGAGGCCGCGTTCGATCCGGTGATGCGCATGGCGCCTTGGTGGTCCCGATGATGACGCGAGCGCTCCCCGCTCGCGCTACGACGCAAAACGCCCCGCTACGCCATTGAACCTGCGCCGCTCATGGTTAATGGGCCGTAAACGCCCCGGCAGTTTTTGCCGGGAGGGACGGTTACTGCCGGGTTAAAGACATTCCCGGAGGCCGCCGTGAGAACTAAAAACAACCCGATCTCAGAGGCTTAGTCATTCGCGCGGCTTTGGCACGCCCTTCGCATTGCTGCTTGCAAGTCAAACGTCACATTGGGGAGCAGTGATGACGCCGACGTTCCGAACCGCCTTCGTGGCGGCACTCTTGAGCCTGTTCACCCTGGCATCCGCCGGGGCGACGTCGCGCATCAAGGACCTCGCCAATATCGAAGGCGTCCGGCAGAACCAGCTCATCGGCTATGGCCTGGTGGTCGGCCTCAACGGTTCAGGCGACACGCTCAACAATATCCCTTTCACAAAGCAGTCGCTGCAGGCGATGCTGGAACGCCTCGGCGTCAATATCCGCGGTCAGACCTTGCGTACCGGCAATGTCGCCGCGGTAATGGTCACCGCCAACCTGCCGGCCTTTTCCACGCAAGGCACCCGCATCGACGTCACCGTCTCGTCGCTCGGCGATGCCAAGAGCCTGCAGGGCGGCCTGCTACTGGTCACACCGCTGCTCGGTGCTGATGGCAACGTCTATGCGGTCGCACAGGGCTCGCTCGCCATCGGTGGTTTCCAGGCCGAGGGCGAAGCCGCCAAGATCGTGCGCGGTGTGCCGACCGTCGGTCGCATTGCCAATGGCGCGCTGATCGAGCGCGAGATCGACTTCAATCTCAATCGTCAGAATCAGTTGCGCATGGCGCTTCGCAATCCCGACTTCACGACTGCCAAGCGCATCGCCTCGGCAATCAACGATTATATCGGCGTACCGACCGCCGAGTCGCTCGATCCCGGCACGGTCGGCATCACCGTGCCGAACCAGTACAAGGGCAATGTCATCTCGCTGCTCACCGAGATCGAGCAGTTGCAGATTGATCCCGACACGGCGGCCAAGATCGTCATCGACGAGCGCTCCGGCATTATCGTCATGGGCCGCGACGTGCGCGTCTCTATGGTCGCGGTCGCCCAAGGCAACCTCACCGTCACTATCACCGAGACGCCGCAGGTCAGCCAGCCTAATCCCTTCGCGCCGCGCGGCGCGCAGACCGTGGTCGTACCGCGCACCCGGATCGGCGTGCAGGAAACCGGCAAGCAGCTCGCCGTCGTGCATGACGGCATTTCGCTGCAGCAACTGGTGGACGGCCTCAATGCCCTCGGCATCGGCCCGCGCGACATGATCGCCATCCTGCAGGCGATCAAGTCGTCCGGCGCCATCCAGGCCGACATCGAGGTGATGTGATGAGCGCTCTCGGCGGCATCTCGCTTCCCCTCCCCGGCCAGTCGGCCACTGACCTAATCAAGAGCCAGGCAACCGTCGCCAAAGCCAAGTCGGCCTATGGGTTCACGCCCGAGCAGATAAAGGCTCGCGCGAAGAAGTCGTCGGAAGACTTCGAGGCCGTGTTTCTCAACAGCATGTTCCAGGACATGTTCACCGGCATCGACGGCGAAGGCCCGTTCGGTGGGTCCGGCGCCGGCGGCGTGTGGCGCTCGTTCCTGACCGACGAATACGCCAAGAGCTTCGCCAAGGCCGGCGGTGTCGGCATCGCCAAACAGGTCTACAGCACCCTGCTCGCCCAACAGGAGATCCGCTCGTGACGCATCCGTTTCGCACCGTCACTCCCGCCCCGAAGCCGTCGCCGTTCAAATCGGCCGAGGAGTCCGAGCACGCCATCGCCCGTCTCAACGCAATCATGGACCGGCTGGAAACGCTGGTCAGCGAAGAAACCGCGCGAGTCCGCGCCGGACAGCTGCGCGCCGCGATCGAACTCGATGACGAAAAGCTCGAACTGGCTCGGATCTTCGCGGCGGAAAGTGAGAGGATGCGGGCGTCGGCCAAAATGGTTTCAGCTTCGTTACCGGGTGCGTTCGAGCACCTGCAGGCGCGCCACGAGTCGTTTCGTCATCTCCTGCAGACAAACCTGACGGTGCTGGCGACCGCGCATGCGGTGTCGGAAGGCATCATTCGCGGTGTTTCGGGAGAGTTGGCCCGCAAACAGGCGCCCTCGACTTACGGGGCCAATGGCCGAGCCAATCAGCCGCCGCCGAGCGCCGCCCAGCCGCTGTCCGTCAGCCGGTCGCTGTAGTTTTCAAACAACCCGCGATCGCTCTGATTTGGCCGCACATTCGCGGCCGGTAGCTACGCATTTTTTTAAGACAGGTTATCGGGCCGTGAACAAACACGGCATCCGACTTTGCATTGATTTTCTGGCGCCATAGCCGGTTAACCAGCGACTTTTACGATCCGTTACGCACTTCGTGCGAGGGTCGATTTTGACGCTCATGCCGCCCGAAAGGCGGCTTGCGCTCGACCGCCAGAATGGCAAACCAGAAAGGTTGATTTAATATGGCTAACGGTATCACTTTGTCCGCCGGCGTGCGGGCGAACCTGCTCTCGCTGCAGAACACCGCGCAGTTGATGCAGACCACCCAGAACCGCCTTGCCACCGGCAAGAAGGTCAACTCCGCCCTCGACAACCCGATCAACTTCTTCACGTCGCAGTCGCTGCAGAGCCGCGCCGGCGATCTGAACTCGTTGCTCGACTCGATGTCGAACGGCATTCAGACCATCCAGGCCGCGAACAACGGTCTGACCTCGATCACCAACACCGTGCAGTCGATGCAGTCGACCCTGAACCAGGCTCTCCAGGACTCGTCCTGGCAGTCCGCCTCGTACTCGATCGACTCCACCACGATCGGCACCGGCTCGGTGAAGAATCTGTCGTTCTCGGGCGGCGCCGTCACCGGCACCGTGAACATCGCCGTGAACAGCATCGCTACCGCCGGCACCCAGTCGACCTTGTCGACCTCGTCGGCTTACCTCGCGCCGAGCGTCGCCGACCCGGCGTCGACGGAAAGCGGCACCTACTACGGTCTGGTCGGCGCTTCGACCTACACGTTCAAGGTCAACGGGCAGGACATCACCCTGACCTCGGCTACCACGGGCACCCAGTCGGGTGACACGCTGGCCCACGCCAAGACCTCGATCCAGGCTCAGCTCGACGCCCGCTTCGGCGCCGGCTCGTTCACTGTCGGTGCCAACACCGCGGGTGACGGCTTCTCGATCACCGGCAAGGCCGACGGCACCAACGACGTCGTCATCAGCAACCAGGCTGGTACGGGTGCTGCGGCGACGCAGGCGACCTTCGCGGGTGGTGCGTTTACCGCTCTGACCGGCACCGACACCTACTCGTTCGACTTCAATGACGGCACGAGCACCACGGCGATCACCCTCACGACGGCTCAGGGTGCCAGCGCCGCGACGGCTCGCGCTGCCATCCAGTCGCAGTTGGACACCGCCTACGGCGCCGGCGCCTTCACGGTCAGCGGCACCACCGGTATCACCATCACCGGTCGGGCTAACGGCACGAACAGTGTGATCATCAGCAACCAGGCTGCGGTTGACAACGGTGGTGGCGCGACTGCGACCGGTATCGGCCTCGGCACGACCACTCAGACCAGCAACGGCGCCGTGGCCAACAACACCTCGGGCCTGGGCCTGGGTTCGACCACGACGACCAGCTACGGCACCCCGGCCGATCCGTATGACTTCACCGTCAACGGCACCTCGGTTACCGTTGCCGCCGGCACCGGTCTTGCTGCTGCGATCACCAGCATCAACGGCCAGCTGACGACGGCCGGTAGCGCGTTCGAAGCCTTCGACAACAGCGGCTCGCTCGGCATCCGTGAAATCGCGGCTGGCGGCACCACGCTGACCATCGGCGGCACCGACGCCACCGCGCTGTTCGGCGCCACCCTCACCAACACCGGTACGGCGGCGGGCACCGCGGCGGTCAAGACCGTCGACCAGCTCGTGGCGGCGATCAACGCCGACGCCGGCCTGACCGGCAAGGTGAAGGCCTCGAACGACAACGGCAGCCTGCGCATCACCAACCTGTCGCTGACCGATCTCTCGGTCGTCGGCGCCACCTCGACCCAGGTCAACGGTGGTACGGGCGGTGCGAACACGCAGACCATCTCCGGCAACACCGTGCGTAAGGGCCTCGTGCAGCAGTTCAACAACCTGCGCGACCAGCTCGACAAGTACGCGACCGATGCCTCCTACAACGGCATCAACCTGCTGTCCGGCGATAACCTCAAGCTGACGCTGAACGAAACCGGGTCCTCGACCATCAACATCCAGGCCAAGGACGCCAACGGCAACGTTCTGACGATCAACTCGACGAACCTGAACATCAGCGCTGCCCAGAACGCGAACTTCGACTCGAACACCGCGATCAACTCGGTGCTCTCGACGCTCACCACGTCGCTGTCGACGCTGCGTTCCCAGGGTTCGTCGTTCGGTTCGAACCTGTCGACCGTGCAGAACCGCCAGGACTTCACCAAGGCGATGATCAACACCCTCCAGACCGGTGCGGACAACCTCGTCCTCGCCGACACCAACGAGGAAGGTGCCAACCTGCTCGCCCTGCAGACCCGTCAGTCGCTGTCCACCACGGCGCTGTCGCTGTCCGCCCAGGCCGACCAGGCGGTGCTGTCGCTCTTCGGCTAAGCCGAATAGCTACATCCACGATTTGGCGGAACGGCGGGGCTTCGGCCCCGCCGTTTTCTTTTGGGCCAACGGCCTTGGGTCCGGCCTGCCCAACGACAGCATGTCGCAATCGCGCCATGCATCCCCGAAAACATGGTTAATCATATGTTTATGGTTAATCTTCTATTAAGGAGAAATCGTTAAGAAATCTTAGGCGGCCAGGTTTGTCCGCGTTGCTCGATGCGAGCGCTGCCGTAAGCCGCTTCGTGTTCCAACGTCAGAACGACAAACTAAGAGATTAGACATGGCCAATGGCATCACCCTGTCCGCCGGCGTGCGGGCGAACCTGCTCTCGCTGCAGAACACAGCGCAGCTGATGCAGACCACCCAGAACCGCCTTGCCACCGGCAAGAAGGTCAACTCGGCCCTCGACAACCCGATCAACTTCTTCACGTCGCAATCGCTGCAGAGCCGCGCCGGCGATCTGAATTCGCTGCTCGACTCGATGTCGAACGGCATTCAGACCATCCAGGCCGCCAATAACGGTCTGACCTCGATCACGGCGACCGTGCAGTCGATGCAATCGGCGCTGAACCAGGCGCGCCAGGACTCGTCCTGGCAGAGCGCTGCCTATACGATCGACGCGACGACGATCGGCACCGCCACGGTGAAGAACCTGTCGTTCACGGGCGGCGCCGTCACCGGTACTGTCAACATTCCGGTCAACAGCATCACCACCGCCGGCACCCAGTCGACCCTGTCGACCGCAGCCGCCTACCTCGCTCCGAGCGTCGCCAACCCGGCCTCGGTCCAGAGCGGCCCGTTCTACGGCCTGTCGGGCGCGTCGACCTATACGTTCAAGGTCAACGGCCAGGACATCAACCTGACCAGCTCGGCCACTGGCACACAGTCGGGTGACACGCTGGCCCATGCCAAAACCTCGATCCAGGCCCAGCTCGACGCCCGCTTTGGTGTCGGCTCGTTCACCGTCGGCTCGAATATCGCTGGTGACGGCTTCTCGATCATCGGCAAGGCCGACGGCACCAACGACGTCAATATCAGCAACCAGAACGGCTCGGGCGCAGCGGCGACACAGGCGACCTTCGCGGGCGCCGCCTATACTGGCCTGGGCGTCGGCGAAACCTACACCTTTGACTTTAACAACGGCACCTCGACGACCGCGATCTCGCTGAACAACGCGACCGGCAACAATGTCGCCAACGCCGCCGCGTCGATCCAGTCGCAGTTGGACACGGCTTATGGCGCGGGCGAATACACCGTGACCGTCAACGGATCGTCGGGCATCACCATCACCGGCCGTGCCGACGGCGCCAATAGCGTCATTATCAGCAACCAGGCGTCAGGCGGCGGCGCGACGACCGCGAATATGGGCCTGGGCACGACGACACAGACGGTCAACGGCGCTGTTGCCAACAACACCTCGGGCCTCGGCCTCGGCGCGACCCCGCAGACGGCCTACGGTATCCCGGCCGATCCCTACGAATTCACCGTCAACGGCGCGACTGTAACCGTGGCGGCCGGCACCGGTCTTGCTGCTGCAATCACCAGCATCAACGCACAGCTCACCACAGCGGGCAGCAAGTTTGAAGCCTTCGACAACAGCGGCTCTCTGGGCATCCGTGAAATCACGGCGGAGGGCACCACGCTGACGCTGGGTGGGGCCGACGCTACGTCGCTGTTCGGCGCTACCCTCACCAACACCGGCACGGCAACCGGCACCGCCGGCGTCAAAACCGTCGACCAGCTCGTCGCGGCGATCAACGCCGACCCCGGTCTGACCGGCAAGGTGAAGGCCATCAACGATAGCGGCACCCTGCGCATCACCAATCTGTCATTGACCGACCTGACGCTCACCGGTGCGACCACGACCGCAATCGACGGTGGCGCCGGCACCCGGACAATTGCCGGAAACAACGTCCGCAAGGGCCTCGTGCAGCAGTTCAACACACTGCGCGACCAACTCAACAAGTACGCCACCGATGCGTCCTACAACGGCATTAACCTGCTGTCGGGCGACAACCTGCGGCTGATGCTGAACGAGAACGGCTCGTCCAACATCAACATTCAGGCAAGGGATGAGAACGGCAATCCGCTGATCATTTCGGCGACCAGCCTCAATATCAACGTCGCACAGAACTCGGACTTCGACTCGAACGATTCGATCAACAACATAGTCCTCAACCTGACGACGTCATTGGCAACGCTCCGCTCGCAGGGGTCGGCCTTCGGCTTGAACCTCTCGACCGTGCAGAACCGCCAGGACTTCACCAAGGCGATGATCAACACCCTGCAGACCGGCGCGGACAACCTCGTCCTCGCCGACACCAACGAGGAAGGCGCCAACCTGCTCGCCCTGCAGACCCGTCAGTCGCTATCCACGACGGCCCTATCGCTGTCCGCTCAGGCCGACCAGGCGGTGCTGTCGCTGTTCCAGTAACCGCCTCATTCTTGATTTGGCGAAAGGCGGGGGTTCGGCCCCGCCTTTTTCTTTTCGACATGCCACACGGCGCCTATTCCTGACGCTATAATACCGCACAGCACAACGTGGATTCGGACCCAATGGCCCTCAAAGTCGAACTCAAGCCCGGCGAGCGCATCCTCATCGGAGAGTGCGTCATTACCAATTCGGACCGGCGGGCGACCTTTCTGATCGATGGCAAGGTGCCGATCATCCGCGAAAAGGACATCATGACGTCGGATCAGGCCGACACCCCAGCCAAACGCATCTATCTGTCGATCTTACTAATGTATACGTCGCGGGAGCCCAGCGAGCAGCACGCGACCTATTTCGCGCTGGTCCGAGACATTGTCCAGGCCGCGCCAAGTACTTGGCCGCAAATAGAGAATATCAATAATCATATCTTAACGGGCGACCTTTACAAAGCTCTGAAGCAGGCCCGACAGTTGATTCAGTACGAGCAGGAGCTAATGAATGATGCAAGCGGCGCAAGCGTACGGCAAGGTGGCAAAGCAGGTGGCCACGCCCCGCGAGATGGAGGCCGATAAGCTTTTATATGCGGCGCAGCAACTTGCCGCCGTCCGTGACTCCTGGGATGCCAAGCGTATCGAACTTGACGCCGCGCTGCTCAACAACCGCAAACTCTGGTCTGTCCTGATGGCCACGGTGACCCGCCCTGAGAATCCGCTGCCGCCCGCGGTCCGTCAGAACGTCGCCAATATCGGCATCTTCGTCATGAAGCAGACCGTGGATCTGATGAACGATCCCCGCCCGGAAAAGCTCGGCTCGCTGATCAATATCAACCGCGAACTCGCCGCCGGGTTGCTCGCCCGGGCCTGACCAGCCGAACTCAATTCAAAAAAAAGCCGCGGCAAAGGCCGCGGCTTTTTTCATTTCGCGCGTCGTCGTTCGGAATTGGCGGACCTTATTGCTCCGTCTAATTGAGGTAATTCACGAGGCTCATCTGGTACACCATGGAGGTCACCTGCATGCTGGCCTGTAGGCGCGTTTGAAGGGCAAGAATCTCGGCGCCGACCTCGGTGTCGTTGACACCTTCGATTTGGGTCAGGAATTCTTGAAGCGTGGTGTTCTGCTGCGTATGCCGAGATTTTGCGGCATTGATCGAAACCTGCGCAGTCGCAAGATCCGTCGTGACATCCGACAGAGTCTGCTCGCCTGGCCGGCCGTTGAGGCCTTCCGTCAACCGCGCGTTCAGTTCCTGGCTCAGATCGACGCCATTTGGCGTGGTCGACGAGATAGTGACCGCGGCCAGCGTCGCTACATTCTGCATCACGGCGCGCAGGCCCTGCTCGTTGGCGCGCACGCCATAGCCGACCGATAACGACGGATCGACGAGCGCCGTCGCGGTCTGGCGCGCAGGATCGCTGCCGGCGTCGCCGGTGTACCAGATCACCGTATCAGCCGAGGAGCCGGTCCGGGTCGCGGTGGCCGTGTCAAAAGGCGGTCCGTCGACGCGCACGGGTGGATTACTGGCGTCGGCATCGAAGAACTCGTTGGAAGCCTGCACCGCCGAGGCCGCCGTCAATGCTGTACTGCCGAGCGTCTCGATCGCCGACGTCAACGCAGTCGTCAGGTTGGCCGTAGTATCACTCGGCAGCGTTCCGATCGTGAACTGGTTGGGGCCTGCAGGCGAGTCCGTCGTCGCCGTCAAAGTCACACTACCGGTGGTGCCGTCAGGCATCGTGAAACGCACCGTCAGACTTTCGCCCTCGTTGGGATTGCCGCTGCCGAGGTTGATGTCCAGACTGGCCGGCGAACCGGTCGGCCCGTTGACGACGGCGTTGGTAAGATTCGATGAAACGGACGCCAGCTTGAAGCCGAACGGCGACACCGCGTCCTCGGCAACATTGAGCGACGATAATGTCGGATTGGTGATGTCGAGGCGGCCGAGGCCATCCGAGCCCAAATCGGCCTGCCGGCGTTCACTAATGATCTGCACAAGACCGGCGCGGGTACCGTCGCCGTTGAGGATGTGATCGGCTGATTCGACCGGCGCACTGTCCGTCTGCCTTCCGCCAAAGACGTAGCGGCCGCCGACCTGCGTGTTGAGAAGACCCGACAGCTCGTCCAGCGAATACTTGGCGGTGGTTTGCACCTGGCTCGCACCGCCAACTCCGGCAACATTGGTCGCCTGGAACATCGCCGATTTCGTATTGCTCACAACCTTCGCCATACTGCTCAGCGCAGTCTGGGCAAGATTAATGCGCGTCGTAGCTGTTTGGCCGGTAGCGTCATAGCTTTCGATGGCCGAAAGCTGGGAACGCAAGGTGATGGATACCCCACGCTGGACACCAAGACCGGCAAAGGTGTCCGACTTCTTGCCCGTGCTGATCTGTTGCGTGAGATCGTCGAGCTGCGCGCGCAGACTCACCAGCGACTGCAGCATCTGTGTCGAACGACCGTTGATTGATGCCACCGTCATTTCAGCCTCACAATTGCATCAGTAGATCGAGCATGTCCTTGACCACGGACATGACGCGAGCGTTCGCGGCATAGGCGTTCTGCAACGTCAGAAGATTGGCCATCTCCTGGTCGACATTGACGCTGGCGGCGTCGTCGTAGCGCTGCTGAAGCGCATTCAGGACGACATCCTGGCCTTGCTTGAGATTGGACGCCGCGTCGGCGTTCTGGCCCTGCAGGCTGATCACCTGGCGCAGATAAGTCGACATCGAGCCCGAAAACGGCGCACCCGTCGTGCCGATTCCGGTGCCTGGCGGAAACAACTGGCTGGCACTTGTCAGTTGCTGATACATGAAGTCTGGTCGCGTCGTATCGCCGGACGCGACGCCGGATGCATATTTCACAAGCGCGGAAGGATCGGCTATCAGAGACACGTTGACCGAAATGCGGCCGGCTAACCCTGTGATCTGCGATCCGACGCCGTCGATCGCACCGGAATAGATTGATGTGCCGTCGGTGAAGAACGGCAACTGACTTGTGCCGTTGGCCATCGTCGTGGCGGTCTTGGTCGTCGTCACGCCGTTGACGTTGACGATATTGCCAGCGCCGTCATCGAGAATGCGCAGCGTCGTACCCGACGGATTCGAGGCGGCCATGCCGGTTGAACTGATCGCCGAGGCGATCTGTCCGAAAACCGTAGTCATGCCACTGGAGAAGTCGATGCCGACCACCCGGTCGTTCGGATTAGCGGTAACGTCGTTCGACAGTGGCAACGCGCTGGGGTCGTCGACCCGCACCAGAGTCAGCGTCCGCGGCGTATTGGTCAACCCGTCGGAATAGTTGATAGTGATGGTATTGCCCGACGACAGCCCACTGATGTCGATGTCGAAGCCGCTCTGCGGGCCCGAGGTGACCGCCGTTCCCGACGCGGTCGTATTGGACAGCGCGCTCGCCATCGTCGCGGCGAAGGCGTCGAGTTGATTCTGCGCCTGCACCAGATCCTGGTCGCGCATTTGCAGATAGCCGGCGATCTTGCCGGAGCGGATGGCGTTGGTCTGTATCAGGTCAACGGTGCTGCCGTTGGCCGAGGTGAGCGTCAGCGTGCCGACGCCGCGCTTGTCGGAATCGGCGCTCCACAACGTGTTCGCCGACACCGTGCCGGCGGTATCGAACCCGAGCACGGACGCCGTCCGGCTGACAAGCTGCACGCCGGAATTGGTGAAGACCGTCACCTGATTTCGATCGCCGGTGACGACGTTGATGTCCATAAGCTGCGACAACTTGTCGATATAGGCGTCGCGCTGATCGAGCAGCAGCGCGGCCGATGAATCGATGACGCTGACGCCAGAGAGCTGGGCATTGATGGCCGCGATGTGCTGCATCGCGTCGTTGGCTTGATCGACGGAGTCCGACAACCCCAGTTCAGCCGCGCTGCGCAGCGACTGAATCTGATTGGTCATCGAATTGAGCTGCTCGGCAAGCAGCCGGGCCGTACTAACCACGCCGGCCTGCGCCGAAGAGTCGTCCGGACTCGAGGCAAGCGTCTGCAGCGACGACGTGAAGTTATTGTACACGGTGTCCAGCGCCGTTTCCGAGCCGGGCGCGCCGTAGACGCTCTGCAATTGACTGTAGAACTGAGCGCGGATCGTCGCGTAGCTCGCGCCCGAGTTCTCCACCCGCAACTGCTTCTGCACATAGGTGTCGAGTTCGCGCTGCACCGAGACAGTGCGAACGCCCACCGCCGTGCCGTTCGCGGCGGTGGCAATCTGGTTCGGCGTCTTGCGGACGTAGCCTGGCGTTCCGGCATTGGCGACGTTCGCCGACACCAGAGCGAGGTTGGACTGCGTGGTGTTCAACCCCGCGATCGAGGAGATCAGCGCCTGTGACAGACTCATGGCCGGCCGCCGTTCCTAACCACCTTTGAATCCGCTAGCGGATGACGTTCAGCAGGTCCTGGATCATCGTGTTCGTCGTCGTGATGACCTTGGTATTGGCCGAGTAGGCCTGCTGCGTGATGATCAGCTTGGTGAACTCATCGGCAATGTCCGTGTTGGAGCCTTCGAGCGAAGAGCCGATGATCTTGCCCGCCGCTCCGTAGGTCGGCGTGCCGGACTCGGCTGTGGCGCCGAAAGCGCCGCCGTCGAGCTTCTTCAGGCCGTTGGCGCCGGAAAAGTTGGCCAGAGTCACTTCCGCGAGATCGACCGTACGGCCGTTAGAGTAGGTGCCGACGATACGGCCCTTGTCGCTGACCGCGATCGACTGCAGTTCACCGGCGCCGAAACCGTTCTGTTCGAACTGGTTGACCTTCACCGAGCCGTTGGAGTCCGAATACTGAGTGACGCCGCCGGTCGAGTGGACAATTCGAACTGTACCAAGACTGACGCCATTGACCGTGACGTTATTGAGCGTGACGGCATTGATCGAAGGCGACAGCGAGCCGTTGGCCGAAAAGGTGTAGTCGACACCCGTGTTTTGCCATGCCGTTTCGGTGCCGGTGGCGCCGGTATCGACCTGATAGAACATGTTCCATTTGTCGGCGTGCCCAGTGCCGAGCGCGCTCGAGTCGACCTTGGCCCAGCGTATCTGGACGTTCACCGCCGAACCGGCGACGTCGTAAGCGGTAACGGCACCGCCGGCGATGCTCTCGTTGAGGAAGGTCGACTGGTCCTGCGCCACCACAGTGCTGTTCGATGGCAATGCCGACGACGTCCGGATACCGAAGTTGCGCGCTGTCGCCGTGCCGCCGACCGTGATGGTGTCGGTGTTGGAAGCCGCCGCCACGGTGATATTGCCGGTCGCCGGGTCGGCCGATGCCGTGCCGCCGGCGAGGCCGGCCAGCGCAACGTTCAAATCGGCCAGCGTCATGACGTTGCCGGCGCCGAAGGTCACGGTGAGCGTCGCAGCAGAGCCAACCTTGAATGTCAGGGTCTGGCCGTCCGCGGCGATGCCCTGCGTGATCAGGTTGGTCGCATTGGTCGTGCCGACTGACAGGCCGAGCTCCGTCAGGATCGCGAGGGTCGAACCACCACCGATGGCGATGTTGGTTTCAGCGTCGACGGTGGTCAGAACCAGATTGTTGTTGCTGTCGATCGTCGCGCCGACACCCGTGGTGCCGGTTTGCAGATTGATCGCCGCCGCCACGGCCGCGGCGTTGTCACCGGCGTTGATGGTGATCGGCGTGCCGTTGATTTCAAGTGTGCCGCCAACCGACGACAGCGAGGTCAAAGCAGCCGAGCCGGTGAGCACCGCCGCCGCGTCCGGCGAGATCGTCGCGCCGTAACCGATCAGCTTGGCGACCGTCGGCGCGCCGTTGACCGGATTGGCGCTATAGTTCGCCGGATTGAGCAGTTCGGAGCCCGGCACCGCCGCGTCGGCACTCACGGTCTTCGGGTAGGCCGGCAAGTTGGCGCGGTAGTTGAGTTCGGTGGTGGCGGTCGCCGGCAGGAAGCCGTTCTGGAACTGCAGCATCTCCGGCACGCTGCCGGCGAGGTTGCCGGTGGTCGCATCGACCGGGATGCCCATCAGATAATAGCCGGCGCCGTTCACCAGATAGCCGTTCTGGTCGAGCGTGAAGTCACCGCGGCGGGTGTAGAGATCGACGCCGGAGAAGTTCGGGCGGCCGTCGGCGAAGCTGTCGGGCTTTTGCACGACGAAGAAGCCGCCGCCATTGATAGCCATGAAGGTCGGCACCGAGGCGTTCTGCACGTCGCCCTGCACCGTGTTGGTCTGGCGCGATTGGGCGACTGTGTTGCCGGCGATCTGCTTCGACGGGATGTTATCCTGCAGCAGGTCGGCGAAACTGGTGTCGGTTCGCTTGAACGCCGTGGTCTGCGAGTTGGCGATGTTGCCCGAGACGTTCTGGAGGGCGAAGGCCTGAGCCTGCATGCCCGTCACAGCGGTGGTGAGTGCGCCGAAGATACCCATGACTGTCCTTCTCCACGGTCGTGCCGCCGCCCGCTCCGGGCCCTAGCGCACACGATCTCGGGAAGGACTTGGCAATCGCCATGCCAAGGAAAAAATCTATATCTATCAGATAGATATTATGAATTGACGCCCTGCCGAGGCGGCCTGTTTTGCCGGTTCCGGCAAAATTTTCCGCCTGGAATGGTGGACTTGTCCGTATCAGAAAGTCCCACCCGGCGGCGGCCGGGGGCGGGTCGCCCTCTTGGATAGTGTCTGGTCGGAGAGCGCCTGCCGCGCCTGTCAGGAGCCCTGTTCGCCGGCCGGTTTGAAATCCATCGCGACGCCATTCATGCAGTAGCGCAGCCCGCTCGGCGGCGGCCCGTCCGGAAAGACGTGGCCGAGATGGCCGAGACAGCGGCTGCAATGCACCTCGGTACGATGCATCAGGTGCGAGTAGTCGTCCTTGGTCTCGACGGAGCCGGGCAGCGGATCGGTGAAGCTCGGCCAGCCGGTGCCGCTCTCGAACTTCTCGTGGGACTTGAACAGCGGCTGCCCGCATCCCGCACAGACGAAGGTGCCGGCGCGCTTTTCGTGATTGAGGGCGCAGGAGCCGGGGCGCTCGGTGCCATGCTGGCGCAGCACCCGATACTGGTCGGGCGTGAGACGCTTCCTCCACTCGGCATCGGAAAGGGATTTGAAGTCGATGGTGTTCTCGGTTGTTGTTGTCATTGTCGAACCTATCCTCGGATGAACTTTCCGCACCGATACATAGTCAATTTTATCCCGTCTGCCATTCCACGCGCCATCACCCGGCCATCACGGCTGCGTCAGACGATCCTGCCCTGCCCGGCAAATCGGCTTGCCCGCGCCCGTCGCCATGCCTAGTGTCGCGTTGCAAAGACGAGGAAATCCATGCGTTTTGAAGGCACTTCCGCCTATGTGGCGACCGACGACCTGAAAGTGGCGGTGAATGCCGCGATCGCGCTGGAGCGCCCGCTGCTGGTCAAGGGCGAGCCCGGCACCGGCAAATCGGTGCTGGCCATCGAGGTTGCCAAGGCGCTCGGCGCGCCGATGCTGGAGTGGCACGTCAAATCGACCACCAAGGCGCAGCAGGGCCTCTATGAATACGACGCCGTCTCGCGCCTGCGCGACAGCCAGCTCGGCGACGAGCGCGTCAAGGACATCCGCAACTACATCAAGCGCGGCAAACTGTGGGATGCCTTCGCGTCCGATGAGCGCCCTGTCCTGCTGATCGACGAGATCGACAAGGCCGACATTGAGTTCCCGAACGACCTGCTGCTCGAACTCGACCGCATGGAGTTCTACGTCTACGAGACCGGCGAGACCGTGAAGGCGCGTCGCCGCCCGATCGTCATCATCACTTCGAACAACGAGAAGGAACTGCCGGACGCCTTCCTGCGCCGCTGTTTCTTCCACTACATCCGCTTTCCCGATCCGGAGACGATGGCGGCCATTGTCGAGGTGCATTATCCCGGCATCAAGCAACGGCTGGTGAGCGAGGCGCTGAAGCTGTTCTATGACATCCGCGACGTGCCCGGCATCAAGAAGAAGCCGTCGACCTCGGAACTGCTCGACTGGCTCAAGCTGCTGATGGTCGAGGATATCGGCCCGGAGACCTTGCGCGAGCGCGATCCGAAGAAGCTGATCCCGCCCCTGCACGGCGCGCTCCTGAAGAACGAACAGGATGTGCATTTGTTCGAGCGGCTTGCGTTTATGACGAGGCGCGAGGGACGCTAAATCTTTTCGCACGCCGGGATCAGCGCCGCGAGATCGCGATTCGTATCGAATGTCCTCAGATCGACATCGCGCGCCAGCGGCACGTAGCTGTCGGTCTCGGCGGTCTTGAGATAGGTCGTGAACAACACCGGTCCGCCCGCCAGCGACTCATTGCGGCAGACGTTCGGACGCACCGAGATCGTCAGCGATCCGCCCGACCCGCTCTTCTTCCTCTGTAGGAGCCCGGTTCGGAAAATGCGAAGCTGGGCGATGTCGTTCTTGGCGATGGCGAAAGCGAACATCTCCGATCCCGCGTCGCCCTCGGTGGCAAGCGCCGCGACCTCATCGTCGGTTGCGGCCGACAAGGCAAAATCGCGTGCTTCTTCGTCGCCATTCGTAAGCTTCACGACGATCCGCATGACGGTGCCGTCGGCACGCGCCTTCAGCGCGCGTGGCAGCTTGACCGCGACCCGCAGCTTCTCCGGATCGGTCGTCTGGAAGTCGATTTGCGAGAGCTTGACCATGGAGGTCACCGGCATGTGGCCGCAGCCGGCGAGCACAACGGCTGCGACCAGGGCGAGTGCGGCCGCAGGGCGGCGAAGGACAAGGCAACGCATGAAGAAGACCTCTCTTGACACTAATATATTATCGTTATACGATAATTAAATATCGAAATCAAGCCATGAGGCTTACAGTGTCTGTGTCCCTCGCGCCGTCCCATACGGAAAAGCTCATCCGCCTGTCGGGCACCATGGCCTGGCTGACGACGGCCGGCATTGTGCTGATCGTCGTGCTGATGGCGTTCGTTTTCGTCATTCCGAGTTGGACCCGCAATCTGCTGCTGGCGCGGCTCGGCGAGATCGGCGCGACGCTGCCGCTCGGCCCCAATCAGGTGATCGCAGTAGCCGCCATCATGGTCGTGCCCATCGGCGTGATGGTGTGGGGGCTGTGGCACGTACGCGCGTTGTTTCGCGACTTCGCGGCGGGCCGCGCTTTCACCGTCGGCGCGGCGCGGCGGCTGCAACTGTTCGGTGTTGCAGTGCTGGCGCAGGCGCCGCTCGGCCCGCTGACCGCCACCGCGCTCGCCATGGCGCTGTCGCTCGCCAATCCGCCAGGCCAACGCTTCTTGGTGCTTACCTTGTCGATCAACGACTATCTGGCGCTGATCGTGGGCGGCGTACTGGTCGCGGTCGCCGCGGTCATGCGCGAGGCGGCCCGCCTCGCCGAGGAAAACGCCGGGTTCATCTGAGGCGCGCCATGCCGATCGTGGTCAATCTCGATGTCATGCTGGCGCGTCGCAAGATGCGCTCGAAGGAACTCGCCGAGCGCATCGGCATCACAGAGCAAAATGTCTCTCTGTTGAAGTCCGGGAAAGTCAAAGGCGTCCGCTTTGATACGCTCGCGCGCATCTGCGCCGTGCTCGATTGCCAGCCCGGCGACATCTTCGAGTATCGGCCTTAATCGAGGCGACGCGCGAGCGCGATCCGAAGAAACTGATCCCGCCACTGCACGGCGCGCTGCTGAAGAACGAACAGGACGTGCATCAGTTTGAGCGGCTCGCATTCATGGCGCGCAGAGACGACCGCAAGCGCGCAAGCCGCGCTGTCGTGTTTCGCCGATTCAATATTCAAACAGCAGACGCGCGGCATCGCCCCTGTTCTTTGAAGGCCCGGGGCGGCCCGCCTTCCCTTCCCTCCCTCGGACAAGCCGAGGGGATGGAGCGCCGCGAGGCGCTCTTTCGATTTCGCACCTTGCGGTGCGCGGTTCTCCATAACGCGGAGAACCTGCGCCCCGCGGCGCTCCATCGCGGTGTCGTTACGATGACGGGCCGCGCTTCTGGCGGCTGATCCGCTTTCGCGGGTAGCGCTCACCATCAGCGAGTTCCTCGCGGGAGGTCATAGTGCCTCCGGCATAGCAGTTTGCTTTTGCGCAAACTGCGTAAACTTGTTTGCGCGTGCCCCGTCGCCGCCCGAGCGCCTGAGCGCCTGAGCGCCTGAGGTGCGTTTCCTCAAGCCCGCGGGCACCGCGCCCTGCTCCCACTGAAACGACGCCTCATGACAGCGCCCCCGGCCGGAAAGGACGGAGGAAGCCTATAATGTCCTAGGAATAAGAGTCAAGGACTATTTTCTGACTCTTCGATACGGCGTCGCCGCGGTTCGCCCGTCACTCCGCCGCGGCCGCGTGCGCCCCGGTAAGCTGCCGCTCCAGCCGGTCTAGCACACGCATGGTCGGCAGGCATTTGGCCACCGACGATTCCGGCTCGCGTTTTTCGCGGATCGCGGCAATGAATTCGCGATCTTCCAGTTCGACACCGTTGAGCGAGACGCCGATGCCGGACAGATCGACGGGCTTCTCGTAACCATCGACCAGTTCGTCATAACGGGCGATGTAGGTGCCGTTATCGCAAATATAGCGATAGAAGGAGCCGAGCGGCCCGTTATTGTTGAACGACAGCGACAGCGTGAAGATCGCGCCCGACGCCGACTTGAGCTGGAGCCCCATGTCCATGGCGATGCCGAGCTCGGGATGAAGCGGGCCCTGCACGGCCTGTGCTTCGACCGGCACCTCGCCGGTCTGCCACAGGAACAGATCGACCGCGTGGCAGGCGTGATGCCACAGCAGATGATCGGTCCAGCTGCGCGGCTGGCCGAGCGCATTGAGGTTGGTGCGGCGGAAGAAATAAGTCGTGGCGTTGAACTGCTGCAGCTTCAGCTCCCCGGCCGCCATCTTCCGATGTACCCATTGATGGCTCGGATTGAAACGTCGCACATGGCCAACCATGGCCACGAGGCCGGTTTCTTTTTGCAGCTTCACCAGCCGCTCGGCGTCGGCGATGTTGTCGGCCATCGGAATTTCGACCAGCACATGCTTGCCGGCGCGCATCGCCTGCTCGGCCTGTCGCGCGTGGATCGGCGTCGGCGTCGTCAGGATGACGGCTTCGATGCCCGGCTGCGCCATGCCTTCGGCGAGATCGAGCGTCCAGTGCGGAATGTTGTACTTCTTCGCCACCTCTTCGGTCGCCGGCGCCACGCCCCCGACCAGAGATGCAACCTCGACGCCGTCGATTTTGGCGAGGGCGTCCAGATGCTTGTTGCCGAAGGCGCCTTCACCGGCGACGCATATCTTCATGATAGAACTTCCTGTTGCAGGTCGCAGGTGTCAGGCCGCCTGGCTTTGCGCAGCGGCGCGGTTCTCGAGCACCAGAGTGGCGCCGGCGGTGTTGGATATCGGGATGTGATAGTTGCGATGGATCTGGCTCACATTGCCCAGCAGCGCCCCGCGCATCGCAATCCAGTTCAGGAATTCGACACCTTGCGCTCCCGCCTCGCGCACCAGATCGATCACCGACAATTTGGCCAACGCCTCGGGATCGCGCACGATGTTGTCGAGGCAGTAGAGGTCGAACTTCTTGTTGATGAAGCCGGCGCGCTCGCCGTCGAGCTGATGCGACAGCCCGCCGGTGCCGAACACCACGACGCGGAGATCCTTCGGGTAGCTTTCGATGGCGCGGCCAATGGCGCGGCCGAGCTTCCAGCAGCGCGCCGGAGACGGCAGCGGATGCTGCACGGTATTGATCGAGATCGGGATCGTCTTCACCGGCCACTTGCCGCCGGCATCCGGGAACATGAGGTTCATCGGCACCGTGAAGCCGTGATCGACGGCCATGTCCTGACAGGAAACGATGTCGAACTCATCGGCCACCAGATGCTCGATCAGATGCCATGACAATGCGGCGTCGCCCGGAAATGAATTGAGCACCGGCAGGCCCCAGCCTTCGTCTTCGCTGCGATACTGCGCGGCGGCCCCCACGGCAAAAGTCGGCATCTTGTCGAGGAAGAAGTTGAGGCCGTGGTCGTTGTAGATCATGACGACGACGTCGGGCCGGGCCTGCTGCAGCCAGGCATGGGCCGCGGCGTAGCCATCGAAGAACGGCTTCCAGTACGGATCGTTCTGCTGCTTTTGAGCGATCGCCTTGCCGATGGCCGGAATATGTGAAGTCGCGATTGCGCCGACGATTTGTGCCATGGTCGTTACCTTCCCGCTGCCGCCAGTTTTTCCTTGAACGCTTCGACGCTCATGCCGGTCTGCTGCGCGCCGATGTCCTGGACGTTGAGATTGAGGATGCCGGCGAACTTGGCGAGGTAGTAGACATTGCCGCCGGCGGCGAGAAGCTTGAGCACGTTGCGCTCGCGGATCGCCGTGCGCTGCTCGTCGTTCAGGCCGTATTTGGTACAGTAAGCGTCTTCGTCGCGCTTGAATTCATCGCGATTGGCCGCCGCGTTGAACGAATAGCACATGGCGTTCAGCGCATAGCCTTTCTGCGCCTGTGTGCCGTCGAATACGACAGTGCCCGGAATGTCGTGATGCTGCATGGTTGCGCTCGCCGTTGTGTCGAACTATGCGCAACAACGTGGCGACGGCGGCAGCCCACAACCTTGATTCAAATCAATAGATCACGGCCCACTTGTGCGGCAGCGCAACAAATGAATATCGCTGACGCATCGCATGTCACGGAGCCGATGCTGAACGCATAAGATACCGTCAGCTCAAGAAGAGCCGCAGACAATCCGATCGCATCGTCGCGCGCTCGACGATCAATGCGGCGGCTCTTACGCCGCCGGCTTTTTCTTCGGCTTCGCTGCAGGCAATTTGACCATCTCGGTCTCGCCGTCGGCCGGTTCACCCGCCACGTCATCGGACGCCGATTCATCGGATCGGGACTCGGACGGCTTGGCCCCTGACGGTTTCGGCTGCTGACTGGGCTTGGCGCTCGCCGGTTTCGGCGCCTCGGCAACAGCGTCTTCCCCCTCCGGTCTGTTCAACCAGCCCTGGACCCTGGCGTAGGCCACAATCTTCTCGCCTGCCGCGCGGCCGAGCTTGCGCGCCGCCGCCTCGACGTCCGACGACAGCTTCTCCTTGGCACCTTCTAGGCTCGCCAGCACGCCGGCGATTTCCGAGTTGTTGGTCGAGGCCGCCTTGCCCGACGGCAGCTTCGCGTTCGCTTCCGCGGAGAAGCTGAGAAGCTGGCGCTTGCCGAGGCTGGAGAAGGCCGACATCGTCATGTCCGCGGTCACATTGCTCTTGCCGCCGCCGATGCCGGCTTCGTTCTTGCGCGCATTGGCGTCGGACGGCCGCAGGCGGCCGGTGACCACGACGGCGTTGGATGAGCCACTCAGCCCCTCCTCGGCGCCGGGCTGCGCGTCGAGACCGGCCTCGCGCAATGTCGCGACGATCGAGGCGACGATCTCGTCATTGACGCGATCCATGGTGCGCGGCTTGCGCTCATGCGTCGGGAAGGCGCCGATCTTGCGCTCGAGCCGCGCAGTGTAGCCGCGGTCGATCAGCAGCACTTCCGGCGCGACGACGAAGTCCGCGACGACAACGGTCTTCGGCCGGGGCGACGAACCGGATGTCCCCAAAGCGGTGGAGGCCAAATTGGAATTGGTATCGACGCAGCCCGCGACAAGGAGGGCCGCCGCGCAAGCGGTCAGAATTCTCATGGACGGAAAGCTCGGCGTTCGTGGATGTTTGCAGCCTACCACAGGCCGGGAATATCGAAGGACCGCGTAAGCCCTATCCCCACCTGCATCTGGTTGATCGAGCCGCGCTGCGTGACCAGAGGAGAACTGGCCGCGTCGCCGGCGAGCTGCTCATACTCCAGAAACCAGTAGCTGCGCCAGTTCGGATCGATCTGATAACTGACTTGCGCACCGGCGCCCCAGGATTTGAGGCCGCCGCCTGCCGAATAGACAGGCAGGCCCGATGCCGCCGACTGACCGGAGGTGACTGAATAATAGGGCGAAAGCGCCTCGGCATTGGCCGCACTCAGGCGCGGACCGCCGGACACGGTCAGCCGCTCGGTCAGCGGCATGACGATGTCGGCCGACAGGTCGCCAACAATTCCCTCATGGCCGCCGAAGCCCCGGCGCACTTCGAGCCGCGTGCGCAGCCAGTCCGACGGCCAGAATTCGGCGAAAGCACCCGCTTCCAGCGTCCAGCCGACATCGCCGAGGCCCCGCAGGGCGATGTCTTCGCTCTCCTTGCGGGGCAGCTTGACCTTGATGGCCGGACCGAACTTGAACGGTCCCGTATCGAAGATCGCGGCGCCGCCGCCGTCGCGCGGGCTTCGGAACTGTGCGGGCGTGCCGGCGCGGCGAAAACTGAAAACAGGGACCGGTCTCAGGACGTCGTTTTTACTGCCTTCGAATTCCGGCAGCACGCGCCCCTCAACGCCAAGCGTCAGCGTCCAGTCGGTCGAACGCTTGGGCTGCTCGGCACGAGCCGGAGTGACCGCAAGGAGCACGCCGATAGCCACGAAAGCTGGTGCTGAAATTCTTGCCGCGTGCATGCTGCCGAATACCCCCCGGGAACACCGGTCAACCGGCGAATCCGCCGGCGGGTTTCCAACATGACGGCACAATTCTTAATGGGTGGTGCTTTCCTGTGACGGCGCGGCATCCGGCGGCGCGGAACCGTCAGGCTCGCTCTTCTTCGCCTTACGTCGCTTGGGACGATTTTTGCGCCGCTCGGTCTGGCCCTCGGGTGGCGTTCCAGAGGGCACATTGGCGGCGGTCGGTTCCGAGGCGACGGGCGCCGCCGCCAGTTCCTCGGCGGGCATGCGCTCAGGCGGAACAACCGGCCCGGCCGCGGCGACCGCGGCCTCGCGCTCGGCCTTGGCGAGACGGCGGCGTTCGCGATAGCGCGATAGAGCGCCAGCCGCCGCTGCCGCAGCGCTGCGCCACCAATACAGGCCCTGCGCGACAGCGGCGCCGATGCGGCCGCCGGCCCAGACCAGTTCGTAGGGAGCGAACAGTCGCCAGGTGTCGTCGCCCTCGACAATGCCGCGGGCGATCAGTTCGCCGGCCATCGCGGTGGTGTTGAGGCCGTGGCCGGCAAAGCCGCTGGCGACCCAGACGCCCTCGGACATCTCACCGATCTGGGGCATGCGATGGATGGTGCGGCCGAGCGTGCCCGACCAGATCTGCGCAACTTCGACGCGGCCGAGCCCGGGAAACTTCCACGCCATGTCGGAGACCAGCGCGCCGGCAAACCGCCCTGCGTCGGCGGGCCAGACCCGGAGCCGCCCCGACACCATCAGCCGGTCGCCATCGACAATGCGATAGTGATTATCGGCGCGGTCGGTGTCGCTGACGGCGCCGCGATAGCGCACGAATTGCGTGAGCCGCTCACCGAGCGGCTGAGTCACCATCACGTAGGTCGTGACCGGCAGCAAGGTCGCGGCCAGCGATGGCATCACACCACCGAGCTGCACATTGCCGGCGAACACCACATGGGCGGCGCGCACGCGGCCGTTCGGTGTGGCGATGCGCTTACGCACACCGGCCGGATCGATCGACAGCGCCGGCGTCTCCTCGAAGATACGGCAGCCGGCATCGACCGCGCGTTG
Organism: Pseudolabrys sp. FHR47; assembly: GCF_005153485.1. NCBI lineage: Bacteria > Pseudomonadati > Pseudomonadota > Alphaproteobacteria > Hyphomicrobiales > Xanthobacteraceae > Pseudolabrys > Pseudolabrys sp. FHR47. The sequence continues at coordinate 1,680,136 of NZ_CP039740.1, read as the reverse complement.
CGCGAGGCCGAGGGCGTAATTGAGCGGATGGATATGGAAAGCATTGCGGCAATGCACGGCGCTGAAATAGTGCTGGCTCGCCAATTCGGTGCGCACCTGCTCGGTCGGCCACATCTCGACGTCGGCGCCGATCCAGCGCAACCGTTCGACATCGGCGCGCACGCGATCCGGTTCGTCGGTCTGATGCACGCGCAGCCAGCCCGGCACCGGATCCACGCCCGGCAAATTGTTGTCGGCGATGGTGCGGCGGACATATTCGACGCCCTGTTCCGACAGCGCCCAGAGTTGCTTGGTGTGGTCGAGGCCGATGCGCTCGACCATGGCGTCGATGCTCTCGGCAAAGCCGGGCAACACGAAACCGGTGTTGCGGCCCGACGCCGCTTCCGCGACGCGGCCACCTTCCAGGACCGCCACCGACCAGCCGCGCCGGGCGACTTCAAGGGCGGTGGTCAGGCCGGCCAGACCGGCGCCGATCACGCAGACATCGACATCGAGGTCGAAGCCGAGCCGCGGGTGATGGGGCCGCGCCACCTGTGTCGCCTCGTACCAGGTCGCCGGCGAAGACAGAGGTCTGGGATCGGAATCGGTCATCCGCTGAGGTCTCGTGTCGCAGCGCCCTGTCACCGTTTCGGCCTATTGCCGGTCCGAACTGATGCCGCCAAGGGGTGATAGTCTGTCGCAGATTCGACCCCCTTAGCCCATCGCCCTGCCCTTTAGCTAGAACCCCTCAGCCGGAAGTGACCATGCGGCGTCTGCTCATCCTCCGCCACGCCAAGACCGAGCCTGCTGAACTCGGCAAGGACGACCGCAACCGGGCCCTGGTCGATCGCGGGAAACGCGAGGCCGGGCAGATCGGCGCCTATATGGCAACCCACGCGCTGACCCCCGACGGGGTCGTTCTGTCACCAGCGCGCCGCGTCCAGGAAACCTGGAAGCACCTCGCCGACGCGCTCAAGCCGGCGCCGGGGACGACGACCAACGACCACGTCTATGACGCCACGCCACAGGACATTTTCAGGATCGTCGCCGGGACGGCGGCGCCCGTGCGCAAGCTGATGGTGATCGGCCACAATCCGTCGCTGCACGAAGTGGCGCTGATGTTGATCGCCTCCGGCGACATCGAGGCGCGCGAACGACTGCGCGAGAAACTGCCGACCGCCGGGCTTGTCATCATCGACTTTGCTTTCGATGACTGGAGCAAACTGCATCCGCAATCGGGACGGCTGGAACGGTACGTGACGCCGAAGTCGATCGAAACGGCGACGAAGTAAGCGTTCTAAGGCAGCAAGTCGGCTGGCGGGGCATCGGGACGATAGGCGCCCGGTTTATTGCGACGGAAGAAGTTGCCACCTTGCCACAGGAATAGCGCGAGGAAGCCGCCAATGAAGGCCGCACCGGCTTTGGCGTCGACCTGCAACGCGCGCACGATCAGCAAGGCCATGCCGAAAGCGACGGCGGCGAAGACCGCGAGGCCCGGCCAGTACAGCGCCGGCACGCTGCCGCGCTCGAATTGCGTCTTTGCGCCGGCGGCATCGAGCCGGCGATGCAACGCGGTGAGGAAAGCTGAATAGGCTTTGTCCTGGCGCTCCTGGATCATCATGCTCTTCCACGAACTCGAAACGACGGTGAGCTTGGGCGCATCGGCGGCCCAGATTTCAGTAACGTAACGCCCCGACTGCATGCTCGACGGCTTGAACGACAGCCGCAGCCGCGCGATCGCCTGATAGGGAATGAGGCCGGCGCGCCGTCCGGCCTCGAAGGCCAGCCCGTCGTCGGTGAGCCGGAACGTGAATGGCGCGCCGAGCAGCGACGCGCGATAGGTATATGTCTCGCCGGCGGCCGGCAGCGCGGGCGTCGCGTCCGTGTTCTGTGGCGAATTCATCTGCGGTCCCCGAATTCTTTGCCCGCGGCCGTTAACCACGGCCGCGATCCGCCACGCAAGGCCGGGCGTTTCGACCACGGCAATGTTTCAATCCTTGTTGGTCTAGAATAACTTACCGCCTGTCAAACGAATACCGAAGTCGCCCGTTATCCTCGCTGTCGCACCTGACGACGCCAATCGGTGTGCGGGGTGGCGCGCGGGCGCCACGCGGTGATAGTCAAAGGCCATGACCCAGAAAATTCGCGTAGCGGTTCTCTATGGCGGCAAGTCCGGCGAACACGAAGTATCGCTGCAGTCGGCCGCATCCGTCCTCCGGTATCTTGATCGCGAGCGCTTCGACGTCATCCCGGTCAGCATCGACAAGACCGGGCTGTGGCAATTGAACGATCTCAAGACGCTCGAGCAGACGGCGGGCAAGGCTCTGCCGATCCTGCGCGATGCGGCGGAAGTGCGCCTGGCGAGCCAGCCCGATGGCCGCGGCTCGCTCATACCCGTCAGCGGCAACGCAGCGCCCGTTCGCGACATCGACGTGTTCTTCCCGGTCATACATGGCCCGCTCTGCGAGGACGGCGCGACCCAGGGCCTGCTCGATCTCGCCGACGTCGCCTATGTCGGCTCGGGCGTGCTCGCCTCGGCCGTCAGCATGGACAAGGATATTGCCAAGCGGCTGGCAGCCTACGCCGGACTGCCGATCGCCCCTTATGTGGCCCTGATGCGCCGCGACTATGAGCGCGATGCCGCACGTTGCATCGAGACGGCCCGCCAGAAACTGACGCTGCCGGTCTTCGTGAAACCCTGCAACATGGGTTCGAGTGTCGGCGTTCATAAGGTCAAGTCCTGGGACGCACTCAAGGCCGCGCTCGACGATGCTTTTCGCTACGACCTGAAGATCCTGATCGAGCAAGGCATCGATGCCCGCGAGGTCGAGGTTGCCGTGCTCGAAGACGATCCGCTGTTCGTCAGCGTCGCCAGCGAGATCAATCCGGACCCGCGGCACGAGTTCTATTCGTATGAGGCAAAGTACCTCGACAAGGACGGCGCCTCGGTCGACCTGCCGGCGCGGATCGACGAAGCCGCCATGGCGCGGGTTCGTGCGCTCGCGGCGCAGGCCTTCACGGTGCTGGAATGCAATGGGCTCGCCCGGGTCGACTTCTTCCTCGACCGGAAAAGCGGCGAGTTCTACTTCAACGAAATCAACACCCTGCCGGGGTTCACCTCGATCAGTATGTACCCGAAGATGATGGAAGCCTCGGGCGTGCCCTATGGGGAACTGTTGACCCGGCTCGTCAATCTGGCGCTCGGCCGCCACCGGCAACGCCATTCCCTGGTACGCGACTATTCGAACTGAGATCGGCTCGTTCCGGCGCGACGGCCTCGCGCCGCGCTTTTGCGACGGTTTCACGTCGATCCCCTGATTATTCGGCGCTTTTGCGCCGTTAACCATGATCGCGGTCTGCCGCTTCAGGGCGGACGATTGGGGCTTGCCAATGTTCCAATCCCCATTCGTTTATAATATCTTAAAAGCCACAGGTGTGAGCGTACCGGCAAAAGCCGGGCGTGTGTGGAGGCGTATCTTATGGCGAAGTTATCGGATTTGTTTGGCGGCAAGCCCCGCGAGCAAGAGCCCGACCGCAAGGTCGGCGAAGTCGCCCGCCCCGCCAGCAGCCAGCCCGCCAATCCCGTCGCCCGGCAGATCACATCGGAGAACTACTCCGACGTCGGCTCGCGCATCGGCGAAGAGAACGAGGCGCTGCGCCACCTGCTCAACGACACCGGCCGCAAGATCGGTGAACTCGACGAGCTCAAGGCCGCGTTCGACAAGATCGTCCATCCCTTCAACTCGACGCTGCGCGCCCTCGAGCAGGAAAAATCGCACACCCTCAGCCTGTCGAACATGCTGGCGGAATCGCGCTCCTCGTATGAGACGCTGCGCGGCGAATTCTACCAGATCGAACGTAAGGCAACCGCGCTCGAAGCCGAGGCCGAGAAGCTGCGTGAGGACCTTGAACTCGCCCGTGAAGCAAACCGCGGCTTGGAGAGCACCCGGCTCGAACTGACCGACGGTCTGTCGGCCCGCGCGGCGCAGATTGCCGAGTTGGAGCGTCAGCTCGCGCAGGAGACCGCGCAGCGCCGCGCGCTGGGCGAAGCGCGCCGCACCGCGCAGGACCAGCTCGACGCCGCCGACAAGCGCATCGTCGAACTCGAAGGCGAACTCGCCGCTGCCCGCGAACGCCTCGCTTTGCTCGAAGACGAAAAGCGCGCACTGCAGGCCAATATCGATGGCGCGCTCAACGAAACCGCCCGCCTCACCCGCCGCCTGACCGAAAGCGAAAACACGCTGACCGCGACCCGCGCCCAGCTCGGCAAGGTCGAAGCAAGCTTCGCCGAAGCCTATGCGGAACGCGGCCGCCTCTCCGCGGCGCTCGACGAGGCTAAGGAAAACCATCAAGGCGAGCGCAACAGCCTCAACATGCGCCTTGACGCACTGACTTCGCGTGCCGCCACGGCCGAGCGCCTGCTCGCCGAGGCGCGCCAGAACCTGATCGCCCGCACCGAGGAAGTCCGCGCCTTCGACCGCAAATCGGTCGAAGCCACCATCTCGCGAAACAATGCCGAAAAGCGCCTCGCCCAGATCGAAGCCTCGCACGAGCAGCGCGAGCGCCAGATCAAGGACCTCGAACAGGCGCGGGTTGCGCTGACCGAGCGCAACAATGCGCTGACCAAGGCGTTGAAGGCCCGTGAGACTGCGCTTGCCCGCGCCGACGAGAAGATCGCCGCGCTGACCGAGCGCAACGGCCACCTCGAGGCCGACGTGCAGGTGTCGCGCACGAATATCGAGAAGCGCGTGGAAGACCTCAATTCCGCGCTGCAGCGCGAGCGCATGGAACGTGCGGTGGTCGAGGGCGCACTGGAGGCGGCGCGCAAGGACAATTCGCGTCTGCAGAGCGAGGTCGCCGCGCTACGCTCGACGTTGCGTCGTGGCATGCCGCTCGTCGAAGCCTTGCCTGTCGCCGAACCCGACGAGGCAGAAGAGATCGACATGCGCAAAGCCCGGGACATCAAAGCCGAGCCGGCGGAAAGTTCCGAGAAGGCCTGACGCGTCTCCAACGGACGCGATCACCTGCGCAAACTGACGCAGCTCTAATTTTACAAAACTTCGGAACGCAGGGCGCATGTCCTGCGTTCTTTTCATATGTGGCGCACGTGAGGCAACGCGGCGCCGCGCTTCCCGAATTTTGCCTGTCCAATTCGTGCTCAAAAGGAGAAAACGAATGATGAAACGCACCCTAACCGCGGCCGCGCTGGCCACCGTGCTCGCGATGCCCGCTTTCGCGCAGTCCACCACCATGCCGCCGGCCAATACGAATAACACCAACGTGGCACCGACCGCGACCTCGAAGACCAACAACGCAACGATGAACAATGCGTCGGGCGGCTTCGTCTCATCTCAGCAGTCGACCGACTGGCTCGGCTCGAAGCTGATCGGCGCCTCGGTCTACGGTCCGGATAACGCCTCGATCGGCGAAATCAATGACGTCGTCATCGGCGGCGACGGCAAGATCAATGCCGTAGTCGTCGGCGTCGGCGGCTTCCTGGGCGTCGGTGAAAAGTCGATCGCCTTGCCGTTCGAAGCCATCTCGGTGGCCCGCAAGCCGGACTTGGCGGCGATCGACAAGATCACCGTGAGCTACACCAAGGACCAGTTGAAGAACGCGCCGACCTTCGCCTATTACGAACCGGCTTCGCGCTCGACTACCGGCTCGGGCGCCATGGGCTCGGGTTCGTCGGCCACCAAGCCGATGAACACCACGCCTCCGAAGCAGTAAGCGCGAGCCATCGCGTTTATCGATCGCCTGATAGACGCCCAGCCGTGTTTCATGGCTGGGCGTCTCTTTTATCGGTGCTGCCGGTGTGACAAACCCAGTGCGACGGCCTATATGGCGATCATGGGCAAATGGTACATCATCGGTCCCCTTCTCGCCGTCGGCGCCGCCTCGCTGTGGTTTGCTGTGCGCGCCTGGATGGAATTCGCCAGCGAAATTCCGCTGTACGGCTATTTCGCCATTATCGGCGGCGTGTTTTTCTCCCTGCTGATCGGCGGCGGCCTGATGGCGCTGGCCTTCTATTCCGACCGCGCGGGCTATGACGACGCGCACGGGCACAACGTCAAGAAAGACTGACGGCGCGTTTGTAGCGCTTTTGGAAAAGCTGTCGCCGCAAAAGTGACATTTCGCCGCCGGGCGGAACCAGCTATGTAGGCACAAGTTCCCCCAGCCTACGGACGCCAGCCATGACCAAGACCCTGGTCCAGGAACAGTTCGGCAAGACCGCCGCTCATTATTTGACATCGAAGCCGCACGCGCTCGGCAAGAGTCTGGAGCGCCTCGTCGCCCTCACCTCTCCCCAGAAAGACTGGCGCGTCCTCGATATCGCCACCGGCGGCGGCCACGTCGCCTATACCTTTGCGCCGCATGTCGCGCGCGTCTGGGCCACCGACATCACCCAGGAAATGCTGGACATGGTCAAGCTCGAGGCCGCCAAGCGCGGCCTCGGCAATATCCGCACCACCTACGCCAAGGCGGAAGCCCTGCCCTTCGACGATGCCAGTTTCGATCTGGTCACCTGCCGCATTGCGCCGCATCACTTCGACTCGATCCCCGACTTCCTCGCCGAGGCCCATCGCGTATTGAAGAACGGCGGCACGCTCGCGATCGTCGACAACGTCGTGCCGGAAGGCCCGGTCGGCGATTACATCAATGCCTTCGAACGCTTTCGCGATCCGAGCCATTTGCGCGCATGGGCGATGGCAGAATGGCGCGTTGCCATCAAGGACGCCGGCTTTACGCTGGGGCATGAAGAACAGATCTACAAGATCATGGAGTTCAAGAGCTGGGCTCAGCGCTACGACGACACGATGAAGCGGTTGCTGCGCGCCATGCTCACGGAGACGACGCCGGCGGTCAAAGCGGCGCTGGAGCCGCAGGACGAAGGCGATGCCTTCACGTTCCGCCTGTGCGAAGGCGTATTCATCGCGGCGAAGAACTAGGGCGATAAACAGCCTGTCGGAAAAGATAACGCCGACGCCGCTATGACAGCGACGCCGGCGTTTCTGTTTCAGTCCGATCGGCTGGACTTACTTCTTCTTTTTCTTCTTCACGACCGCCGGCTGCGGCTCCCACTGCGGGTTGGCGTCGTAGGCAGCGTTGACCAGATAGCCGCCGATGATCGGAACCACGCAGGAGCCGATCATCACATGGCCTTCGCGCTGGGTCAGCGGACGGTTGACGACGACGGTGCCAACCATGGTCGAGACCGCGGCGCAGCCCAAAGTGGTGCCAGCAATGGTGCCCCACTGGGAGAACACGCTGCCGTGCTGCCACTTCCACTTCCATTCGTTGACCGCGAAATAGGTCGCGGTCGCGGCCGCACCCGTGGCCACCGCGACGACCTTGAGGCGGTTATCGAAGTGCTTGCGGCCGCCGGCCTCAGCGGTCTGCAGGGTGAAGGTCGTGGCCGCGATCAAGGCAGCGGCCAACGCAACGAAACGTTTCATGTCGATTGTCTCCCCGGGGAATTCTTGAAAGTGAAGCCTGCCCTTGTCCGCTGCTTCGCCCGACAAGTCGAGCGGGCCACAGATGGACCGCCGGCCTTATTCACAGGCCAGATGGCGCGGCGCAAGCCAATTAGCGGTACCCGGCCAGCAGCGCCACCGAAATTTAGACAGCGCCCCAACCCATTGATCAAAATAAGAGATTCTGGCACCACCGCGCTTCGTTAACCCCTCGTTTACCCTTCGTCGTTCACACTCTGTTAGGAATAGTAAACGATTTGATTCGTGCGTCGCTTTGGCCGGGCGGATCGGCGCATCAGGGGAATTCAATGAGCAAATTCGGGGGGTTGTTCGGCCGCAAGTCGAGTGCGGTGTCGAGCGCCATCGATGCCTTGGCGCAGCCATCGCCGACCGAAAGCGAGGCCATCGTCACAGTCGCCAACGGCCCGCTCGAACTCGACGAGGAGCTGTTCTCGGCGCTCGGCGCACAGATCGGCGGCGATAACGAAGCGCTGCGCAACCTGCTGCTCGATGCCAATGCCAAGATCGGCGAGCTCGACGCCATCAAGGCCGCCGTGGGCAAACTGGCCGATCCGGTCAGCAAGACGCTGCGGGCCCTCGAAGCCGAGAAATCCGAAAAGCTCAGCCTGCAGACGGTGCTCAACAACACTCGCACTGCCTACGGCAAGCTGCGCAACGAAGCCGCCGAAATCGAAAAGCGCCTGGAGATTGCCGAGCAGGACGCCGCGGCGTTGCGCCAGGAATTGACGGCGACACAGAACGTGCTGCGCTCGGTGGAAGCCACCAAGGCCGAGATCGCCATCGACATCGCCGCCCGCCGTGCCCAGATCGCCGATCTCGAAGGCAGGCTGGCGCATGAAGCCGGCGAGAATGCCGTGCTGCGCGACGAGAACCGCCGGCTCGACGAACGCGCCACCACCCTGAGCAAGCGCATCATCACGCTGGAATCCGACCTCAACGCGGCGCGCCAGCGCCTGATGATGGCCGACGACGAAAAGCGCGCCCAGAACGCGACGCTCGACAAGATGAGCGTCGAGGCCGCGCGCCTCACTCGCAAGATTTCCGAGACCGAGCAGGCGCTAAACGCCGCGCAAAGCCGGCTGCGCCAGGTCGAAGGCAATTTCGCCGAGCTCAACAATGAACGCGGCCGGCTCGCCGCCGCGCTCGACGAGGCGCATGAACGGCACGGCCACGAGAGCACCAGCCAGCGCATGCGCTACGAGGCGCTGCAGGCCCGCGCCGCGGCGACCGACAGTCTGCTCATCGAGGCACGCGATCATCTGCAGAAGCGCGCCGAGGACATGCGCGAACTCGACCGCCGCTTTGCCGACATGGCCAGCGAGCGCGACACGCTGCAGGCGCGCGTCGCCGACCTTGAAGCCGAGCGACTGCGCCGCGAATCCGAGTTCAAGGAAACCGAGCAGATGCGCGCCACCTTGATGGAGCGCAGCGGCGCGCTGACCCGGGCCTTCAATTCCAAGGAAGCGGCATTGGCCCGCGCCGAAGAGACTGTCGCCGCGCTTCAGGCTCAGATGGCCACGGTTGCCAAGGAGCGCAGCAACGACCGGGCCACGGCCGAGCAGGCCATCGAGGAACTCAAGGCCGCGCTCCAGCGCGAGAAGCTGGACCGTGCGGTGGTCGAAGGCGCGCTGGAAACCGCCCGCAAGGACTTCGCCCGGGTCATGCGCGAGGTGATGAGCCTGCAGCGCCAGCAGCAGGCGGCCGAGGAACACACCGACCCCAAGGCGGCCAACGCCGCCTGAGCACAAATCTTTCGGATTGCGATAAAGCGCCGGGCTCCCCGGCGCTTTTTTATTGCGGGAACTGAAACTTAAGCCCCCCTTACTTGATTTATCGCAAGGAGCCGCACCCGTCTTTCTCTAGCTTTCTTCGATGCGGCGGTAGTCCCGAAACCGCGAGCGAGTTCGCTTATGCCTTACCGCGCCAATCATGACCTGCCGCCTTCGGTCCGGTCGCACCTGCCCGATCACGCGCAGGACATCTATCGGGAAGCGTTCAACAACGCTTTCCGGGCGCATGCGGGTGATGCCGAACGCGAGCGCCGTGCGCACATGATTGCCTGGGCCGCCGTCAAGAAGAGCTATGTGAAGGACGGAGATCGATGGGTTCCCAATCAGCGCCAGAAGCTCGTGTCCTGAGCGGCGCGCTTGCGCTCGCCGAGCGTAATGTTCCGCGTTACACGTCTTATCCATCGGCGCCGCATTTCTCCGCCGCGGTCGGCCCGGCCGAGTATCGCGCATGGCTCGACGCACTGCCGCGCGGCTCGCGCGTGTCGCTCTATATCCACGTGCCGTTCTGCACCGAGCTGTGCCACTACTGCGGCTGCAACACCCGCGCCGTGCGCCGCGTCGAACCGGTCGATGCCTATGCCGAGCACCTGATCGCCGAACTCAAGCTGATCGGCTCGCTCAACGATGCGCGGCTCACGCACTTGCATTGGGGCGGCGGCACGCCATCGATCCTCGGCCCGCAATGGCTCGAAACCATCGCCGCCGAACTCGCCTCGCAGTTCGATCTTTCCGAAATCAAGGAGCACGCCATCGAACTCGACCCGCGGCGGCTGGATCGCAGCATCGTCGCCGCGCTGAAGCGGATCGGCGTCAACCGCGCCAGCCTCGGCCTGCAGGATGCTTCGCCGCACGTGCAGCAGGCCATCGGCCGCATCCAGCCCTTCGAGGACACCGAACGCGTTGCCTCTTGGCTGCGCGAGGCCGGCATCGAGAACCTCAATCTCGATCTGATGTACGGTCTGCCGAGCCAGACCGTCGCCGACGTCACGCGCACCGCTAAACTGGCCTGCGCGCTCAAGCCGCAACGGCTCGCGCTATTCGGCTATGCCCATGTGCCGTGGTTCAAGACGCACCAGCGACTGATCGACACTGCCTCCCTGCCCGGCGCCGCGGAACGCCTCGAACAGGCCACAGTCGCAGCCGACGTGTTCGCGCGCTTCGGCTATGAGGCAGTCGGCCTCGATCACTTCGCTCTGCCCGGCGACGAACTCTCCATCGCAGCGCGAGAGGGCCGGCTGCGCCGCAATTTCCAAGGCTACACCACGGATGATGCCGACGCGCTGATCGGCGTCGGCGCCTCCTCCATCGGCAAGCTGCCGCAGGGCTTCGTACAGAACGCGCCTGATGTCGCCGGCTATTCCCGCAGCATCGCGCACGGCACGCTCGCCACGGTCAAGGGCCTGGCGCTCAGCGAGGACGACCGCCTGCGCGCCGCCATTATCGAACGGCTGATGTGCGATCTGTCGCTCGATCTCGACTCGTTCGGCGGCGTCGCCGACTTTGCCGCCGAGATGACCGCGCTCAAGGACCTGGCGGCGCAGGGCCTCGTCACCATCGACGGGGCGCGCCTTAAGGTGACCGGACCCGGCCGCCCCTTCGTCCGCATCGTCGCCGCGGTATTCGATACCTATCTGGCGGCCGCGCAGAAGCGGCATTCCATCGCGGTCTGATGTCCCAAAGAAAAAGGCGGCCCACAGGCCGCCCCGGCGCGCGTGCTCTTGGTATGCGCGTTAGCCCGCGTCCACGGCGGGCTGGGGCTTCGTCTCGATTATCGGATCATAAATAACGCCGGGCCCGGAACGATCACTGACAACAGCCCGCGCGAGCAGCGGCCCGCTCGGCCACGCCGCGCGGTTGATCGCGGGCGGCTCGCCGGACTGCTTCAGCGGGGCTATTTCAACCCGCTTGTCCCGAATCGCGTTGGTGAATTGGCATCCCATGTTTTTAAAATAGAGAGCCGGCCATAATCCGCATTGATCCAGCACAATGGATGCGGGTACCGGGCGGCCGCGCGGCACGGTATGGCGATGCGATCTAGCCAGTGGTAGCCCGCATGGAGCGAAGTGCAATGCGGGGACGGCCGCTCCCGGATTTCGCTTCGCTCCATCCGGGCTACTATTTACCTCACCAACTCCCGCATCGCCCGATCGAGCCCATCCAGCGTCAACGGATACATCCGCCCGCCCATGAGCTGGCGCATCATGCCGATCGAATGCGTGAAGTCCCATTCTCGCTCCGGCACCGGGTTGAGCCACACGGCGGAGGGATAATTGCGCAGCACGCGGTCGATCCACACCGCGCCCGCCTCCTCGTTATTGTGCTCCACTGAGCCGCCCACCGCCGCAATCTCGTAAGGCGACATCGAGGCATCGCCGACGAAAATAACTTTATAGTCGTGTGGATAGGTGTGCAGCACATCGAAAGTCGGCGTCGTGTCCTGGAAGCGGCGGCGGTTCTCCTTCCACACCTTCTCGTACAGGCAATTGTGGAAGTAAAAATGCTCCATGTGCTTGAACTCGGTGCGCGCCGCCGAGAAAAGCTCCTCGGTCGCCTTGATGTGCCAGTCCATCGAGCCGCCGATATCGAAGAACAGCAGCACCTTCACCGCATTGTGCCGCTCGGGCCGCATGTGGATGTCGAGATAGCCCTTGTGCGCGGTGCCCTGGATGGTGCCGTCGAGATCGAGCTCTTCGGCCGTGCCGGTGCGCGCGAACTTGCGCAGGCGGCGCAGCGCCACCTTGATGTTGCGGGTGCCGAGTTCGACCTGGTCGTCGAGGTCCTTGAACTCTCGCTTGTCCCAGACCTTGACGGCGCGGCGATGCGTTGACTCGCCGCCGATGCGGATGCCTTCCGGGTTGTAGCCACCATTGCCAAACGGCGACGTGCCGCCGGTGCCGATCCATTTCGAGCCGCCCTGATGCCGGCCCTTCTGCTCGGCGAGACGCTGCTTGAGCGTCTCCATTAGCTTGTCGAGACCGCCGAGCGCCTGGATCTGTTTTTTCTCTTCTTCGGTCAGGAATTTGTCGGCGAGCTTCTTGAGCCATTCCTCGGGGATGTTGGCTTCGATCCCCGCCTCGCCCATGAATTCGAGGCCCTTGAACGTGTGCCCGAACACGCGGTCGAACTTGTCGAGGTTGCGCTCGTCCTTCACCAGCGCGGCGCGGGCCAGATAATAGAAATCCTCGACGCGCCGCGAGGCGAGATCGGCGTCCATCGCCTCCATCAGCGTCAGGTATTCGCGCAAAGTCACCGGCACGCCGGCGGCTTTGAGATCGTGAAAGAAATTGACGAACATGCCCCGCCTTATAGCACAGGCGGGGCCGTCGTCTGCTGGCTCCAGAGCCGGCCTATCGCGCCGCGGCCATCCCCGCTGTCGGCGGCAGTGCGTCGAACTTGTAGGTGAGCTGCGCTAGGATCGTGCGCCGAGAACCGAAGAAGCAGTCGCCGCGGCTCAGACACGCCGTGTAGTACACCTTGTCGGTCAGGTTGCTGCCGTTGACCTGGAAGCGCCAGTTCTTGTCCTCCCAGGACACCATCGCGTCCACCAGCGTGTAGCCGGGCGTCTGGATCGTGTCGGTGCCATCCCATACCGAGCCGACATAGCGCACGCCGCCGCCGACCGAGAAGCCGTCGATGCCGAACGCCGAGAAGCGGTGCTTGGCCCACAGCGAGGCCTGATGCTCCGGCACCGTATCGATGTGCTTGCCGGCGTTGTCGCCCTCCTCCACCTTGGCGTCGAGATAGGTGTAGGCGGCGATCAGATCGATATCGTGCGGCAACGTCGCCAGTACTTCGAGCTCGGCGCCGCGGATGCGGGCCTTACCGATCTGCGTGTAACCGAGATTCGAGGCGTCCCAGGTCTTGCGGTTCGTCTGCGTGATGTCGAACAACGCACCGTTGACCGTCAGGCTCTTCGACTGCGAGTACTTGAACCCGACTTCGTACTGCTTGCCATAGACCGGCTTGCATAGGCCGCTCGAGGAGTCGATGCAGCGGTCGTTGCCGTATGGCGCCGAGCCGAACTGCGGATCGAAAGAGCGCGCATAGGAAACATAGGGCGTCAAGCCGAACGGCAGTTCGTACATCAAACCTGCGCGCCAGGTGGTGGCCTTGTCGGTCTGCGCGTCCAGCCCGGCAATGTCGCTGGTCGCCGTATCCTGGCGGACACCGAAAACACCGATGAGCTGCCCCCAGCGCATCTGGTCCTGCGCGTAGAAACCGGTCTGCCGCTGCACCAGACGCGCCGTCGGCGTCATCGTCGGCTCCGTGATCGCCGTATAGGTCGGCGAGTAGAGGTCGAACGGCGTGGTATCGAAATGGCCGCCGGTCGAGCCGGTTTCGTGCATGCGGCGGTAGTCGAAGCCGACGAGAACCTTGTGCGAGACCGGGCCGGTATTGAGTTTCACTTCCGCGTTGGTGTCGGAGGTGAAGGTCTTGCGATGCGAATCCCACCAGTCGACATAGCGCGTGACGGTGCGCTGCGAGGCGTCTAGATAAGCCCAAGGATAGACATAGGCCGTGTGATATGTTCCGTCGATGTCCGAATAGCGCATGTTGTGCGAAACCTTGATGGCGTCGCCGAAGCGGTGCTCGAACAGGCTGGCGATCGAAGCCGTCTCCGTCTGGTAGAGATCGGTGTTGGGATCGCCGGCGAAACGGTTGATCGGAATCTGGCCGTTCGGATTGGAGAAGATCGTACCCGAATGCGGGTAGAAGCCGGTCGACGAGCCGGTCTTGTCCTTCTGATAGGTGGCGATCACGGTCCAGTCGGTCTGATTGGTCGGCTTCCACGTCAGCGACGGCATGACGACCAGGCGATCGTCTTTGACGTAGTCGGTCTGGTAGTCGCTGTCGCGCACGATGCCCACGAAGCGGTAGAGCCACTGGCCATCGGCGGTGAGCTTGCCGGTGTGGTCGGTTTGAAACTGCTTGCGGTTGAAGCTTCCGTACTGAACGCCGAGCTCGTGATGTTCCTTTTCCTGCGGGCGCTTGCTGACCTGGTTGAGCAGGCCACCCACGGTCGTGCTGCCATACAGCACCGATGACGGACCGCGCAGGACCTCCATGCGCTCGAGCATGTAGGGATCGAGACGCTGCGAATTCCACCACGAATTCGTGGTGCGCATTCCGTCAAGATAAGTGTCGGCCGAGATGCCGCGGATCGTAAATGAATCGACGCGGGAATCCGGGCCGTAGGCATCGGCCATCACGCCGGGCGTATAACGCAACGCCTGCTGCACCGTCGTAACGCCCTGGTCCTTCATCTGATCGGCGGTGATGACGCTGATCGATTGCGGCGTCTCTTTGAGCGGCGTGTCGGTCTTGGTGCCGGTGGCAGCACGTTTGGCGGCGTAGCCCTGCACAGGCCCGGTGGCGGTCTCGCCTTCACCCTCGACCGTGATCGTATCGAGTTGCACGGCCGTGGATTGGGCGTAAGCCGGCGAAGCGAACCAGGCTGCAACGGCAGCAATCACGAATCCACGCTTGAAAAACTTCCGACGCTCGACACGATCCAGCATGCGCACCCCAACAACTTTGTTTCTTCGTCGGCCGGAGTTTTTCCGGCCGCGTTTTGTTGGTGTCGTTATGGGTGGCGGCGTTATGCGATGAAAACTCGAAAGTGATCGCGATCGCGGCGCGTGAATTTCAGTTTTGAATTGGTATGGTTGAACGCATTCCGATACCGGACATGGCTTCAAATGCTTCCGGGACCTTTACGGCTGAGACTAATTCAAAACTGTAGAAGATGCGGCAATATGTCGCTAGTTTGGCTCCGAAGCCGTTGATCCACCATGGGTTCTACACCGGACCACTGGAGTTCCCGGGCCTCACAGCCGTAACCCCAAAGCGGCCATAGATCAGCCCTAGTCCGGCTCCGGGGGAGCCGGTAAAAGCCGGTGCCGGAGATTTCCTCGCATGCGCAGCCGCGATCGCGCCCTTTGGGCGTTGAGTATCGTTCTTTCGACCCTGCTCTTGATCGCGCCCGCGCTCTGGAACGGCTTTCCGCTGCTCGAATATGACACTGGCGGCTATCTGGCGCGCTGGTATGAGGGCACGCTGCTCATCAACCGGCCGCTGATCTACGGCCTGTTGCTCACCGCCAATGTGCCCTTCGCCTTCTGGCCGGTCATTATCTTCCAGTCGCTGCTGACGTTCTGGATCCTCGCTGTCGCGCTGCGCACGCATGGATATGGCGGCCGGCCGATGCTGGTGTTCGGCATGATCGCGGTGCTGTCCGTCGTCTCGACGCTGCCCTGGATCACCGCGATCCTCCTGACCGATATCTATAGCGGTCTCGCCATCCTCGCCTTCTACATGTTGCTCGCGCGCTCGGAGCAGCTCACGCGCTTCGAGCACTGGACGTTCGTCCTGTTGATCGCCTGCGCCTGCGCCAGTCACAGCGCCACGCTGGCGGTGATGATGATGCTCTCGGCCGCGTCGATCGTGCTGACCTTGTTCGATCGCGTCCGGCTGCCGCGCATCCGCGTCGCGCAAGGCGTGCTCGCCATCGCGCTCGGCGCCGTTATCGTGCTCGGCACCAACTTCATGCTTGTGAAACGCCTGACCTGGACGCCCGGCGGCTCATCCATGTATTTCGGCCGCATGCTGCAGGCCGGGATCGTGACCAAGTATCTCAACAAAAACTGTCCCGATCCTTCGATCAAGCTATGCGCGATCAAGGACCGCCTGCCCGACAATGCAGATGACTGGTTTTGGGCCAATAAGGACTTCGACGCCCTCGGCCGTTTCGCCGGCATGACTGCCGAAATGCAAAAGGTCGCGTTCGGCGCCGCCGCCGAGTTTCCGCTCGACGTCCTTACATCGACCGTCGAGGCCACCGCCGCACAGCTTGTCGCCGTGCGCAGCGGCGAAGGTGTCGTCAACTGGATCTGGCACACCTACTTCATCGTCAAGGACTGGGCGCCGCAGTTGCAGCCAGCGATGTGGGCGGCGCGCCAGCAGAAGGGCGAAATCTCATTCACGGCGATCAATGCCGTGCACTACCCGGTCGCGCTCATCTCGATGGCGTTCCTGCCGGTGATCCTGATCATGGGCTGGAGCGGCCGCCTGCCCCGCGCCTTCGGCGACCTCGCTTTTGTCTGCATTCTGGCGCTGCTCGCCAATGCCTTCGTCTGCGGCGGGCTGGCCAATCCGCACGACCGCTATGGCGCCCGGATCGTCTGGCTGGCGGTATTTATCGCCGGTTTGGCCTTGCTTCGCCTTCACGAGCAACGCGCCGGATCGGCGGCACCTGCTACCGCCCGCGACATTCTGGCCACCTGATTTCCATAACGCCGTCGAACCAATTTGTTCGGGCCGCGTTCATGTCGCGGCCCATATTTTGCTTTTCATCAAGGATCGCGAGACAGGCGGGGACGTATCGTCGTTTCCGCTCTTGCATGGATCGCCGGCGTTTGGGGGCGTCTATGGCCGATATTCAGATCGCACGACCGGGGCCCCTGGCCGCGCGACGCCCGTTCGCCGGCACGTCGACCGGCGCGTGGATCGTCGCCACGGCCGGCATGATCGCCGCCATGCTGGCGCCGGCGATCTGGAACGGCTTTCCCATCATCTTCCCCGATACCGGCGGCTATTTCACCGCGCCGATGGTGCAGCATATGGCCAATGGCCGGTCGGCGCTGTACGGATTGTTTCTAATTCTCGGGATACCTTTGGCGTTCTGGCCTCCCGTCATCGCGCAAGCGGCGTTGATGGCATGGCTCGTCGTCATGACCTTGCGCGTCAATGGACTGGGCGACCGGCCTTATCTCGCGCTCGGTCTCGTCGCGCTGCTTTGCATCGGCACCAGCCTGCCCTGGTTCGCCGGACAACTGATGCCGGACATCTTCTTTCCAGCGGCGGCACTGTCGCTTTATCTGCTCGCCTATGCCGATGCTGCCGTGGCCCGTTGGGAGCGCTGGCTCCTCGGTGCGGTGATCGCTTTTGCCATGGCGAGCCACATGGCGGCGGCCGGCATGGCCGTCGCAGTGGTCGCCGCCATGGCGCTGACGCATATCCGTCGGCTCGCCTTGCCGCGCGCGCGGCTCGCTTTGGCCGCGGCATCGATCGCCGCCGGTATTGTGCTCGGTCCCGTATCCAATGCGCTGCTCACCGGCAGCTTTGCCTTCACGCCCGGCGGCTCGAGCTTCCTGTTCGGGCGCCTGGTCGAAGACGGCATCATCACGCGTTACTTGAACGAGAACTGCCCCGATCCGACGATCAAGTTGTGCGATTACAAGGACGAAATCCAGGAGGACGCCGATTCATGGCTGTGGTGGGGCGGCTCGCCCCTCTACAAGATGGGCGGTTGGCAGGCCTACGAGCCCGAGGCCAATCGCATCATCCGCGACACGCTCCGCGAATATCCGGCAATGCACATCAAAACCGCCACCGAGGCGGCCGTCGCACAGTTCTTCTCAATCCAGACCGAGGTCGGCATTGACGATAACGGTCCGACCCGCTGGGCTTTCGAAGAGTTTCTCCCCAGGCTCTACCCCATACTCCTCGCCGCCCGCCAACAGGCCGAGCCATTCGATGTTGAGCCGCTGAACTGGCTCCATGTGCCGGTCGGCTATGTATCGATCGCGCTGATGGTCCTGGCGATGATCTTCCGCCGCCGGCTCGGCCTGTCGGAGCGAACCTACGCGCTGTGCCTGACGCTACTTGCCGCGCTCGCCGCCAACGCCGTCATCTGCGGCGTGTTCTCGCATCCGGTCGATCGCTATCAGAGCCGGCTTGTGCTGCTCGCGCCCTTCGTCGTCGCGATCATCGCCGCGCGGCGCTTCATCCACAGCCCGCAGCCAGGCTGACACGGGCATGATATAAACCCCGGTCTTTCGGGGGTATTTCCATGTCGGTTTTTCGACTCGCATTCATCGTGATGCTGACGGCGCTCTTCATCGCGCCGGCCGCCGCGCAGAATTACATTCGCGAAGATTTGCGGGTGCCGAGAGACGGCACCAACGGCAAGGGCCTCGAAACCCTGTTCATCCGGCCCGCCGAAGCCGGACGTTATCCGCTCGTCATCATCAGCCACGGCTCACCGCGCAAGGCCGAAGAGCGCCCGACGATGACGCCTGCCGGTTTCTACATTCCTGCGCTTGAGTTCGCGCGCCGCGGTTTCGCGGTCGCCATCGTCATGCGGCGTGGCTACGGCGATTCCGGCAGCGATATGGCTGAGCACTCAGGCCCCTGCAACAATCCTGATTACATCAGGTCCGGCCGCGCCGGCGCAGCGGATATCAAGGCCGCCATTGTCGCGCTTGGCAAACGATCCGACGTCGATCCGACGCGCGTCATCGCTGTCGGTCAGTCGGCCGGCGGCCTCGCCTCGGTCGCACTCGCCGCCGACCCGCCGCCCGGCCTGGTTGCGGTCATCAATTTCGCCGGCGGCCGCGGCTCGCGCGCCGATTTCGACGTCTGCAAGGAAGAGCGGCTGATCGCGGCCTTCGGCGCCTTCGGCAAGACATCGCGGCTGCCGATGCTGTGGATCTACACCGCCAATGATCACTTCTTCGAACCGAAGCTGGCCGAGAAATTCCATGACGCGTTCAAAGCAGGTGGCGGTCGCGTTCAATTCATCCGCGCGCCGGCCTACGGCAAGGATGGCCATGGTCTATTTTCGATATCAGGCATTCCGCTCTGGACCCGTTACGTCGAGGGTTTCCTCGCCGACCACGATCTCACCCAGCGCGCCACCCCCGCGCCGCTGCCATCTTTGCCGACTCTCGCGGCGCCGCCTCAGTTCGGCGCACGGGGGCGGGAGGCTTTGGCTCAATATCGCCGCGCGCTGGACCCCAAGGCCTTTGCAGTGTCGAGCGATGGTGGTTATTTCGGCTGGCGTTCGGGCCGCCGAACGATTGAGGAAGCGCGACGCGACGCCCTGAAATCCTGTGAAGCCGACAAGAGACAGTGCCACATCCTCTACATCAACGACACCGCGGCGCCGTAGCGACTAAGCCTGCTTCTCCGGCGTGCGCACAACGAGGCCGTCGAGTTCGTCGCTGACCTTGATCTGGCACGACAGCCGCGAGTTCGGCCGCACGTCATAGCCGAAGTCGAGCATGTCCTCTTCCATCGGCGATGGCTCGCCGGTCTTTTCGCGCCACGCTTCCTCGACATAGACATGACAGGTGGCGCAGGCGCAGGCCCCGCCGCATTCG
The DNA here is from genome assembly GCF_005153485.1 of Pseudolabrys sp. FHR47. Classification (NCBI taxonomy): domain Bacteria; kingdom Pseudomonadati; phylum Pseudomonadota; class Alphaproteobacteria; order Hyphomicrobiales; family Xanthobacteraceae; genus Pseudolabrys; species Pseudolabrys sp. FHR47. The sequence goes on along the minus strand of NZ_CP039740.1, from coordinate 1,660,708 downwards.
GCCTCGATGCCCGGAATGTTGTTACGGATCGCCGTTTCCATCACGGTCGCACCGTTGTCGGCATCGACGGTGCGCGCGGTGCCGGAGAAATCAATAAACGTAATCTTGGGCATGGGACGAATTCGAAACGCGTTGGGGGAAGCGCCCTGAGAGCGGGCGCGCCCCGTATATAGTCAATCCGGAATGAATGCCAGCCGTAGCCCCGTTACGCTTCGGCACGCTGGCTGAGCAGCTCGGCGATCATGGCGCGGGCCTTGTCCACGGCATCCGCCAGCCGGTCGATCGCGGCCGAACACTCCTCGGCCGAACCCTTGGCGGCACGTTCGGTCAGCTCCGCGGCGCGAGCGACTTCGGCGGCGCCGATACCGGCGGCCGATCCCTTGAGGGTATGAGCCAGCGCGCCGACGCCGGCGCCGTCACTTTTGCGCATGCGCAGGAGCAGGATTTCGGCCTGACGGTCGAATAGCCCGAGCACTTCCTGCTCAAGGCTGTGATTGCCGAGCGTCATGCGGGACAGATGCCCACGGTCGAGCACCACGTCGTTGACCTGCGCCGCGCTTTCCATGGCTGCCGCCTCCCTGACCATGTCGGCGCCAGCTTGCCGGCTCCTCGCAAAGGTCCGGTAAATGCCGGCCCTCGTCTCGGCCAAAAAAGGACGGAACCCGGCCCGGTGGTTAAGGCCAGCGTAACCGTCGGGCGAGCCTGGAGGCGGTTAGCCACGCCGCCGCCGCAATGCCGCTTCAGGTCGTCCTTGATCGACGATGGGAGGGCCGCCCGAGGTATCGCGAAAATCCCTGTCCGGTCCGCACCTTGGCACGTTCCGGGACACCGCCCGGACTGTGGTTAAGGCCCATTAACGATGATTAAAACATCCTTAGCGGTCCGGTTTCTTTCGCTTTGCCAATACGATAGGATGAATTTCTGGCGATTGAGGGGAGGCGGATGACGGTTCCGCCCCGGTATCTCTTGGCCCCGGCTCTAGGCCCCGGCGCGAACATGCGGCGCGGGTCTCAAAACATTGCGGCAAATTCGTCCGAATGGGCCGCAAGCTGACGTTTGAAGTGCGGCGTAAAACGAGGCGACCCGAAATGGCGAACAATCCGCAGCAGTCCAAGACGGCAACGGACCAGGCAATGGCCGCTCTCGAGGACGCGCTCAACGTCCATATCAGCGCCCCGCGCAAGGACACCGTCGCCGAGGGCCCTGCCCCGGCCGCCCCCGACAAGTCCGATACCTTCGAATTCGACGCGCCGCCGGTCACGCCGGACCTGTTCCGCGAACCCGAGCCCGCGCCGCAGTGGGCCGGCGAAGGCGTGCCGCGTCTGCCGGCCAATGACGATGCCGCCAGCATGGGCTCGATCCTGCAGACGCTGCGCGGCCGACGCGCCCGCGCGCCGTATGCCATCGCTACCGCCGCCGCCTTTGCGTGGACCGCCGGCGCCGCCGCGCTGGTCTATCTGTCACGCGCCGAACTCCTGCCGATGCTCGATGCGCCGAACCTCGGCGTTGCCACCGTCGCCGGCATCGCCAGCGCCGTGATCGTGCCGGTGATCTTCTTCTACGTCCTCGCCCACCTGTTCAGCCGCTCGCAGGATCTGCGCCTTGTCGCCGAGTCGATGGCGGAAGTCGCGATGCGGCTTGCCCAGCCGGAAACCGCCGCGCGCGACCAGATCGTCTCGGTCGGCCAGGCCATCCGCCGCGAAGTCACCGCCATGGGCGACGGCGTCGAGCGCGCGCTGGCGCGCGCCGCCGAGCTCGAGGCGCTGGTGCACAACGAAGTGTCGGCGCTGGAGCGCGCCTATAACGACAACGAAGTGCGCATCCGCGACCTGCTGTCCGAACTGAACAACCAGCGCGAAACGCTGGTCAGCCAGGCCGATCAGGTGCGCAAGGCGATCGGCGCCGTGCACCTCGATCTGTCGCACGACATCACCTCGGTCGGCGATCTGGTCGCCGAGAAGGTCAACGACGTGGCGCAGCGCGTCACCCGCTCACTCACCGAGAAGGGCGAACACATCACCTTGGCGCTCGGCCATGCCGGCGATTCCATGATCGACGCGCTCGGCGAGCGCGGCTCCACTTTGCTCGAGCGCCTGGAGACCACCAGCGACCGCGCCACCTCCGCCATCGCCTCGGCCAGCGACCGGCTGTCGGAGAGCTTGACCTTCAAGTCCGACCACATCCACGACGAATTCGCCGACATGGCGGCGCGCCTGCAGCAGATGATGGCCGCCCGCCTCGATCAGGTGGCGCAGGGATTCTCGCAGAAGACGCAAGGCACCATCGACGCTATGGCGACCCGCTCGCAGCAGCTCACCGATGCGATGTCGGCGCGTTCGGAGCAATACGCCGCGGCGCTGGCGAAGAATTCGGCCGAGATCGCCGATCAGCTCGCCGCCCGTTCCGAGCAACTGGTCGAGGCCATCAGCACCCGCGGCGGCGACGTCGTTGCTCGTATCGAACAGACCGGCACCGTCACCAACGAGACCTTGGCGGCACGCAGCCAATCGATCGCCGACACCTTCCGCCGCAATGCCGAGCAGCTTTCGGCGACTCTCGACAATCGCAACGAACAGACCGAAGCGATGCTCATCGAGCGTCTCAAGGCCTTCGAAGCGGTGTTCGATCAGAACGGCACCGCGCTGTCCGAAAAGATCGCGCGCGATTCCACGGCGCTCGGCGGCCTGATCACACGCCACGTCGCCGAGTTCGACCACACCGTGAAGACCTACGGCAGCGAACTCATCGAGCGCCTCGGTCAGCGTACCGACGATGTCGCCGCGGCCATGCGCGCCTATCTCGACTCGTTCGACGACCGCGTCACCGGCCGCACCGACGCCCTCTCCGCCACGCTCGACAAGCGCCTCGTCCAGTTCGAAGACCTGCTCGGCGTGCGCGTCACCGATCTCGCCAACACGCTCAACGACGGCGGCAACGAGATCGTCGCCGCGCTCGACAAGCGCATCGGCGACATCACCGGCACCATCAACACCCGCGGCGCCGAAGTCGCCGACGCCATCGGCGCCAAGATCGGCGAGATGGACAAGACGCTCGGCACCCGCGCGCTCGAGGTCACCGAAACGCTCGACGGCCGCATCAACCGCATCGAAGAGCTTCTGGTCGACCGCACTTCGGCCGTCTCCAGCGAACTCGAAAGCCGGGCCACCGCCGCGGCCGAGACGCTGCAATCCCGCGTCGAGGCGCTGTCGAACACCATCCGCTCCAACACCTCGGAGGCGGAGGCCGCGCTGACCTCGCTGTCCACCTCCACCGCCGACGCCATCCGCGACAGCGCGGCGAGCGCCGAAAAGACCCTCACCGGCCTGTCCGACGAGGTGGCCCGCAACATCACCGCGCGCACCGAGGAAATTGCCGAGACGGTTGGCAAGCGTACCGCGGAAATCACCGAGACCGTCAGCAAGCAGACTGCGGAGATCGCCGAGACCGTCAGCAAGCAGACCGCGGAGATCGCCGAGACCGTCGGCAAGCGCACCCACGAAATGGCCGAGGTGCTCTCGGATCGCAGCAGCGGCGTGCTCAGCGCCCTCACCGAGAAGAGCGAGCAGTTCGCCGCCGACATCACCCGCGCGGCCGATCAGGCGCTCAGCGAGATCAGCGACAAGGGCTTGGCTTTCAGCCGCACCGTCGCCGAGAACGGCGCCGAGATCACGCGCATGATCAACACCGCCGGCGAGACCGCGGCCAATTCGGTGAACCGCACGCTGAACGATCTGCAGGAGACCGCGGCCAAGGCCATCGAGCGCTCGCGCGAAACCGCGACCTCGACCGTCACCGAGATGATGGAAGCGCACAACATGCTGCGCTCCGACACCACCGCTTTGTTCGAGCGCCTGCGCGAAGCCAACATCATGCTGCAGGAAGTCCTGTCCGGCTCGCACGAGAACATGAGCGCGCTGGAAGACACCTTGATGCGGCGCGTTTCGGAGTTCGTCGACGCGATGGAGCGCGTCAACGGCTCGACCACCGACGCCACCGATCGCATCGAGACGACGATCTCCGGCTTCCGCGGCCTCACCGCCGACGCGCTGCGCGATCTCGGCCAGCTCGCCACCCAGTTCGATGCGCACGGCCGCGATCTCGCCAAGGCCGCCGCCATCATCGACGACAGCAACCGCAAGACCGAGGAGCACGTCAACGAACGCCGCGTGCAGCTCGACTCGCTGGTCGCTACCCTCGACATCCGCACCGAGGATATCGAGCAGCGCCTCAAGCGCTTCTCGGGCCTGCTCGACGAGTCGCTCGAAGCCGCGTCCGCCCGCGCCCGCGAGGTCGCGCGTCTGGTGTCGGAATCGAGCGCCGATGGCACCCGCGCCATCACCGAGCAGTACGAAATCGTGCGCGAGACGGCGGAAACCGAGCGCCGCCGCACGGTCGAGACCATGAACCAAGTCTATGCGCAGACCTCGTCGGAGGCGGAATCGATGTTCCGCGGCCTGCAGGACCGCTTCGCCGACGCCGCCAAGGGTGTGCGCCGCATGTACGAGCAGTCGTCAGAAGATACCGAAAGCTACTTCCGCGAGGCTGCCCAGCGCTATGCCGACACGGTTCAGGAAATGAAGCAGATGGCGTCGGAGATGCAGCGCGAGCTCGAGGCCACGCGCACCGAGCTCCGCCGCGGCGTATTCGAACTGCCGCAGGAGACCGCCGAGAACGCTGCGCAGATGCGCCGCGCCATCGTCGATCAGATCGAGGCACTGGCCGAACTCAACCGCATCGTCGCCCGCCATGGCCGCAATCTCGATGCCGTCGAGCCGGCCCAGCGCCGCTTCCGCGACGAACCGACGCTCGCTGTGATCGGCGGCCGCGAACAGGTCGCCCGCGCCGAACCGGCGCCCCGCCCGGCCCCGCCGCGTGACCTCGGCTACACGCCGTCGCAGGCGCCGCGCCGCGCCGAACCGGCTGCGCCGCCCAGCGCCGCGCCGTCATCCGGCGGCAAGACCGGCTGGCTGAGCGATCTCTTGTCGCGCGCCTCGCGCGAGGACAATGAGCCGCAAATCCGTGAGCCTGCCCGCGACTACGGACGGGAATCGGCCCGCGAGCCGGCGCGCGAGACCGGTCGCGACCGGGACAGCGCTCGCGGCGAGGACCGCTCCGCCCGGCATTCGATCGAGTCGCTCGACAGCCTGTCGGTCGATATCGCGCGCATGATCGATCACGAAGCCGCGGCCGATCTGTGGGACCGCTACAAGCGCGGCGAACGCAACGTGTTCACGCGCCGCCTCTACACCCTGCAGGGCCAGCAGGCCTTCGACGAGATCCGCCGCAAGTATCGCGCCGACCGTGAGTTCAAGCAGACGGTCGACCGCTATATCGGCGAGTTCGAACGGCTCCTCGAGGAGGTCTCCCGCGACGACCGCGGCCAGGTGGTGGCGCGCACCTACCTGACTTCGGAAACCGGCAAGGTCTACACCATGCTGGCGCATGCGGCGGGCCGCTTCGACAACGCGTAAACGCGGCGCACTGATCGCAAATCAAAACGGGCGCCCTCACCGGCGCCCGTTTCTTTAGATCGGTACTCGTTCTTTCTTCCCCTCTCCCCTTGGAGGAGAGGGGAGGAAGAGACTCAGCGCACCGCCGGCGTGCGCGGCTGTACAGGCTTCTTGTCGGCGTCCGGCGGCTCGCCGCCCCAGATGATGCGGCTCGGATTGGCGTCGAAGTTTTTGGCGGCCTTGTCGATGGTCGTCAGCGTGCGCGTGCCGGTCCGCGCCAGCCGCGCAATGTCGAGCGTCAGCGCCTCGGTGCGCTTGTCGAGATTGTCGGCCAGCGTCTTGATCGAGCGTGCCGCCTCGTTGATGTCGCCGCCCTTGCCGTCCGGCCCGCCGGTCAATCCTTCGAGCCCCTGCGCAATGCGGTCGATACGATCGGAATTGCGGCCCAGCGCGCCGGTGAAGCGCTCGATATTCGCCAGCGTCTTGTCGATGTTGTCCGAATTGGCGCCGAGCGCGGCGGTGAACTTCTCGATATTGGTGAGCGTCTGATCGATCTTCGCCGAGTTGTTCGCCAGCGTGCCGGTGAACTTCTCGATGTTCTGCAACGCCGCATTGAACGACTGCTGGTTTTGGGTGATGAATTCGTCAACCTTGCGCATGACGTCGCGCGCGACCTGTGTCACGTCTTGCGTCGCGCTTGCCGGCGCCACCATCACGGGTGGCGTTTCGCCGGCGTTGGCGCCGACGAGTGCCTTCGCGGCCGAACTGCCGCCGATCAGCGACACCGAAGCGATGCCGGTCAGGCCCTGAAATTCGAGACCGATCCGGGTGTCCTCACGAACCGTCACGGATTTGTCGACCGACAGCGTCGCAACCACCTGCTTGGGCTTCGACGGGTCGAGCTGCAGCCCGGTCACCTCGCCGACGCGGATGCCGTTGAACAGCACGGTCGCGCCGGTGCGCAGGCCGGACACCGAGCCGTCGAACACGATGCTGTAGCGAAGCCGTTCGCCGGTGCCGCCGATGTTCTGGAACCAGTAGATGAAGCCGAACACGCCGGCGACCACGGCCAGCGTGAACGCTCCGATCAGTACGTAGTTCGCTCGCGTTTCCATCCAACCCGCTCCAGTTCAGCCATTTCCCGACAGCGCCGCTTCGCGGGCGCCGATCGCCGCGCGCGCGCGCTTGCCACGGAAGTATTCCTTCATCCACGGATGCTCGGACTTGAGCATCGTTTCCATGGTACCGGCCGCTATTACCTTACCGTCGAACAGGACCGCGATGCGGTCGCAGACCGTGCTCAGGCTGTCGAGATCGTGGGTTACCATGTAAACGGTAAGGCCCAAAACACGCTGCAGCGTGGCGATCAAAGTGTCGAAATCCCCGGCACCGATAGGATCAAGGCCCGAGGTCGGCTCGTCCAGAAACACAATTTCCGGGTCAAGCGCCAAGGCACGCGCCAAAGCAACTCGTTTTGTCATGCCGCCCGACAGTTCCGACGGATACTTGCCGCAGACGCTGGCATCGAGGCCGACCATTTCCAGCTTGGCCACGGCCAGTTCGTCCATCAGCCGCTGCGGCAGATGCAGGTTTTCGCGCACGGTGAACTGCAGATTCTCCATCACGGTCAGCGATGAAAACAGCGCGCCCTGCTGAAACAGCACGCCCCAGCGTCGCTCGATGGCGCGGCGCTCTTCGTCGCCGAGCTGATCGAGATCCTGGCCCAGCACCTTGATGGTGCCGGCGCGCTTGCCGATGAGGCCGATGATGGTGCGCATCAGCACCGACTTGCCCGCACCGGAGCCGCCGACGAAGCCGAGGATCTCGCCGCGATAGACATCGAGATCGGCGCCCTTGAGTACGAGGCGGTCGCCGAAGCCGACTTCGACGCCGCGCGCCTCGATGATCGTTTCGCGTTTTCCGTTGCCGGCGGCCATCGCTCACATCCCGATCGAGGCAAAGAAGATGGCGAACAGGCCGTCCATCACGATGACGAGGAAGATCGCCTCGACCACCGACGCGGTGGTCTGGCGGCCGAGCGATTCCGCGGAGCCCTTCACCGCGAGGCCCTCGACGCAGGCGACCACGCCGATCACCAGCGCCATGAACGGCGCCTTGATCATGCCGACCTGGAACGTATTGAGCGCGATCGCTTCCTTCAGGCGCGACAGGAAGATGTCCGGCGCGATGCCGCCATAGAGCCAGCATACCAGTCCGCCGCCGTACAGCGCTGCCATCGAACCGATGAAGGTCAGGATCGGCACGCCTATGATGAGCGCGAGGATGCGCGGCAAGATCAGCACCTCGGTCGGATCGAAGCCCATGGTCTTGAGCGCGTCGATCTCCTCGCGCATTTTCATCGAGCCGAGCTCAGCGGTGTAGGCCGAGCCGGAGCGGCCGGCGACCATGATGCAGACGATCAGCACGCCAAGTTCGCGCAGCACCAGGATGCCGACCATGTCGACGACATAGACGTCGGCGCCGAACTTGCGGAAATGAAACAGACCCTGCTGGGCGATGATACAGCCGATCAGGAAGGTGATGAGCAGGATGATCGGCACCGCCCGCCACGCCACCATGTCGAGCTGATGCACCAGCGACGTCATGCGGAAAGTCTGCGGCCGCGTCAGCACGCGCAGGATCGCGGTGACCAGCGCGCCGAACATGTTGACGATGGCGAGCAGCGAACCGCCGACCGCGCTGATGTTCTCGCCGATCGACGACAGCGCATAGACGAAGGAGCCGGCCGCGTGGCGCTTGCGCAGCGGCTCGAGATCGACCTGGTGCATCTCGTCGATCAGCGCGCTGTAGTCCGCCTTGAGGCCGGTGACTTCGGCCTTGGCGCCGTTCGCCTGCGCCTCGCGCACAAGCTTTTCGAGCAGCCAGGCGCCGAAGGTGTCGAGCTGTTCGACCTGCCCCATATCGATGGAGACGGTCTTCACGCCGCGATGGCGACGGGTGAGTCCGACGATCTGCGAATCCAGGACGCGCGCATGGGCGGCCGTCCAGGCGCCGCCGCCCGTGACGGCCAGCCTGTCGCCTTGCAGGGTTTCCTGCAGGAATGGGTCGCCTCTCAAACTTCTCGCTCCTGCGCCCGCCAATGCTCAGATAGAGACGCCAATGGGCATCGGCCAGCCCCGATTCTCAAGGATTTAGGCTGCCTTCCGGGTTTGACCCCGCCCCTACAGCCCGGATATCCCCACCTGCGTCCGCCGTCTCCGCCCAAAGGTTATTCGCGTGGCCGTCACCCTCAGCATCGCCGTCGAACGTTTCCCGATTGCCGGTACGTTTTCGATCAGCCGCGGGGCAAAAACCGAGGCCATTGTGGTCGTTGCGACGCTGTCCGATGGCGCCGTGGCCGGTCGCGGCGAATGTGTTCCCTACGCGCGTTACGGCGAATCCACCGACAATGTGACAGCCGCGATCGAGGCGGTGCGCGGGGCCCTGGCCGATGGCCTCGACCGCATTGGCCTGCAGCGGGCCATGCCGCCGGGCGCGGCACGCAACGCGCTCGACTGCGCCTTCTGGGACCTGGAAGCCAAACGCAGCGGCCGCCGCGTTCATGAACTCGCCGGCCTCCCCGCGCCGAAGCCGCTGACCACCGCCTTCACGATTTCGCTGGCCGATCCGCACACCATGGCGCAGGCGGCTGCGCGGGCCGCGCATCGTCCGTTGCTGAAGATCAAGCTCGGTGGCAGCGCCGACAATGGCGGCGATCCGGCGCGTATCGCCGCGGTGCGCGCCGCCGCGCCGAGAGCGACGCTCATCGTCGACGCAAACGAAGGCTGGGCCGAGGCCGACCTTGCCGCCAATCTCGACGCCTGCGCCAAGGCTGGCGTCACGCTGGTCGAGCAGCCATTGCCCGAGGGCCGCGACGCGGCGCTCGCGCGCATGCCGCATCCCATTCCGATCTGCGCCGACGAAAGCGCGCATGACCGCGCCTCGCTCGCGGCCCTGAAGGACAGATACGATGCGGTGAATATCAAGCTCGACAAAGCCGGCGGCTTGACCGAGGCGCTGGCCATGGCGGAGGCGGCGCGCGCCTCAGGACTCGCGATCATGGCCGGCTGCATGGTGGCGACGTCGCTGTCCATGGCGCCCGCCGTGCTGCTGGCTCAATCGGCACAGTTCACCGACCTCGACGGCCCGCTCCTGCTGGCGCACGACCGCGCGCCGGGCCTAAATTATGACGGCAGCCTGGTCTTTCCGCCAGAACCCGCGCTTTGGGGCTGAGTTCACACCCGGTATTTGTTTGATCGGGATCAATGCCGCATTTTCCCGTCTTGGTACGAATGTATCCAAGGGACAACTTTTCGTGTCAGGGAGCGAGACGTGGCACAATCGAAGGTGGCCGAGCGCTTGATGGCTCATGCCCAGCTTTGTCGGAAGCTGGCCGATGCCAGCCTCGACGAGAGCGTCGGGGCCAACCTTTTGCGCATGGCCGAGGAATGCCTTCAGGCCGCGACCGCCAGCGGTAAGCCTGTGGCGGAGCTTCGTGCCGTCGCGATACATGTTCCGGTACGGAACTCTCGTTTTGAGACAAAAGACTGAATTCTTTCGCCGTTTTCTCCGAAAAGTAGTTAACCAAACCTTTCCGTTCTGCCCCGATTAGGCTTAGACTTTGCCAGTATGGCGCGTGGGGACTTGTCGCGCCGCAAACTGGGGTTCGGGGATGAGGTTCAGGAGCACGTTGCTCTGTGCGGTCGTGGCAGCCTCGACGGCGGCCGCGGCGATGGCGACACCCGCGTCGGCCACCATGCGAATCGCCGAAGACCGCGGCGGCCAGATCGGCCATTACCTCCAAGCCTTCGCCATGCTGCGCTCGTCCGGCGAGAAAGTCATGATCGACGGCAACTGCCTGTCGGCCTGTACCCTGGTGCTCGGCCTCATCCCGCGCTCGCGCATTTGCGCAACACCGCGCGCCCGCTTCGGCTTTCACGCGGCGTGGATGCCGGATGCCGATGGCGCGCCGGTGACGAGCCAGCTCGGCACCCAGGCCTTGTGGAATATCTATCCCAGCGATGTGCGCCGCTGGATCAATCGCAACGGCGGCCTGTCGCGCAAGATGATCTACCTGCAGGGCAACGCCATGCATTCGCTCGTCTCGGAATGCGGCTCAAAGCCCGCGCAAACGCGGCGCGCCGATGCTGCCACGAAGCGCCAGGTCGAACGACGCGCCGACAGACGTTTCGAGCGTCAGATTTCAAAGCGCGTTGCCAGCAGCACGACGCGCCGCGCGGTCCGCTACAGCGCCATAAGCACAGCCAACGACCGCCGCTAGCGCCATCGCGGCGTAGGCCTTGGTGCCGAACAGTCCGTAGAGCCAGCCCGACAGCGCCATCGCCGCGGCCATTGTCACGCCGAGGCTGATCGCGAGATAGCCCTGAGCGGTCGCCGCCTGCCCCGGCGGCGCATGACGGCTGGTGAAGAACAGCGCACCCAGATAGGTCATGCCGAAGCTGAAAGCGTGCAGCATCTGCAGCGCCGGCAGGAGATAGACAGGCGGATCGAAGGCCATCGCCAGCCAGCGCAAGCCGCCGCCGGCGCCGCCGAGCACCAGCATCATGCTCGGTGTCAGAAAGGCCGGCAGCCGGGCCGCGACCACGAACAGGACGATCTCCGCGACCACGCCGACCGACCACAACGCGGCGATCGCGGTGCCGTCGAGACCGGCATTGCGCCATTCGAGCGACGAGAAGCCGTAATAGACGGCGTGGCTCGACTGCGTCAGACCGGCCGACGCGGCAACGACGAGAAATGCCGGGTCGCGGAGCAGTCGCTTGGGCTGCGCTGCCGCGACCACGCCCGGCTCGTGCGGCGGCAGCGGCCGCAGGCTGATCGCCATGACGAGGGCGACGGCGCTGGCGGCCACGATCAGCCAAATGAGATCGCGCGGCGGAACGATGTCGGCGACATAGCCGGTGCCGAAAACGCCGGCGATGAAGGCGACCGATCCCCATAACCGCACCGAACCGTAGGCGCGGCCGCGCATGCCGAGACCGCGCAAGGCGTAAGTCTCCAGCACGGGCATGATCGGCGTCGTTGCCAGCGATGTCAGCGCGTAAGCGGCGAGAATCAGGAGCCCGCCCTCCGCCACGGACACGGCGCAATAACCCGCAAGTGCCAGCGCGCTCAGCACGACGAGCGTGCCGCGTAGCGCATCGCGACGGTCGGCCTGCCGGGTGACGACGGGAATCGCGAGGACGCGCAATATCTGCGGCGCCGCCAGCGTGATGCCGATCAGGGCCGCATCGACGCCCTTGGCTTTGAGCCAGACCGGAAAGAACGGCAGCACGATGCCGCTGAGCACGAACAGCGCAGCGTAAAACGCCGCGATCCGCGCCGCAAAGCCGGTATCGTTCGATTGAAAAGGCGGCCGCATCGTGCGGACTCGGGCTCCGGCAGCCCTGATTTCAGGCCGAATCAACGGTGGTTCGCCGTTACCTAAGGCTGGCCGAATCAGGTTCGTTGATTGATAAACGCGGGAACCGAAATTGCCTATGGCCACGAAGCAAAACAGGCGTCGTCGATGGTTGGGGAAAGCGTCAGCAGACGGCAGGAGATGCCGGCCGAGCAGGTTGCCGAGAGCGACTATCAGTCGTTCTGCGAGGCCTTGAGCGCGACCGCCCGCGGCCGCGCGTTTCTCGAGGAGTTCGCCCGCCGCAATCGCCAGGCCGATACCCAGGTCGTGCTGACGGCGCTGGAACGGCTCGAGGCCACCGCGCGCGCGCATTCGCCCGAGGCCGACCGTATCCGGCAGGACCTGCGGGCGCTGCTCGACACCTTGCGCAGCGCGCGTCCGCAAACCGAGAACACGCCGACCGCCATCAAGGCGGCGACTTTGGCCGCGCTCATCGATTTCACCCAGGCCCGTATAGAAGCGCTTGTGCTGCCCGCGGCAGCGCGCGAAGGCGAGACCTTGTCCGCCGTACCGGTGCAGGAACAGCCTGAACTGCCGATCCCGCATCCGACCGCCGCCGCGCCGTTGATGGCGCTGGTACCGGTCCCGCTCCACATCGAACCGCCGGTTGCCAGCGCGCCGCAGGCGTTCATGCCGGCCCAGGCCAAGCGCAAAACGGCGACCGTCATCCCGATCGTCGAATTCGACTACCGGTCAAATCCGAACGGACGGCCGATGCCGACGCGCTCCGCGCCGGAGGAAAGCTGGACCACGCTGACGCCGCCGGCTGTCTCAACGCCGCCAATTACGCAACCAGTGCCGGATATCGACGCGCCCGACGCGCCATCACAGGTAGCCGAAGCCGCGCCTGAAGCCAGGTCGGAAACCAAGTCGGAAGCCAAGATCGAAATCGAAACCTACGAGCTCTGGCTCGACCCTCCGGCCGTGGCGATGGCCGAACCGGAAATGAGCATCGGCGCGCTGGTGGAAACCCATGCGCCTGAGGCAACGACAGTTGTCGAAGCAGTACAGGACAATGCTGTTCCACAGGCCGCGATGCCGGATATGACGGTCACCGAGACGGTCGTCGCCAAGGTGACCATGACCGAAATGGCCAGGGTCGATCTCGCGACATCTGATGCGAGCGCGGCTATGGCATCGCCCGCAGCGACGATGAGTACCATTAATGCCCTGATGGAGCAGATGGAGCAGGCCGCAACGCCCGTCCAGGCCGTCAAGGGTCACGCCGAAGTGCCGGACCCGCTGGCGCCGCTGATGGCGCTCAGCGAAGAAGAGCGCATCGCGTTGTTTACGTAAGCAGCGCGCATCGTCATCGCCCCCGAAAGCGGGCGATCAAGTACTTGCAAGTCTACAAGAGATTACTGGATGCCCCGCTTTCGCGGGGCATGACACGAGCTGATCACCCCGCGATCAGCTTGGCGAACATCTCGACGTCGACATTGCCGCCCGACAGGATGGCGACGACAGTCTTGCCGCGAATGTCGACGACATTGTCGAGCTTGCCGGCGAGCAATGAGGCAAGACCGATAGCGCCGCCCGGCTCGACCACCAGCTTCAGTTCCATGAAGGCGTAGCGCACGGCGGCGGCGACTTCCTCGTCGCTGGCAGCAATGCCCTGCCCGATCAGCTCCTTGTTGATCGGGAAGGTCCATTCGCCCGGCGTGTTGCTCATCAGCGCGTCGCAGATCGAGCCGGTGACCTTCTCGTTGGCGACGCGCTCGCCGAGTACGAAGGAGCGCAAGGTATCGTCGAAGCCTTCCGGCTCCGCGGTGAACAACCGCGCCGAGGCCGCGCGCGACTTGATACCGAGCGATACGCCGGCGGCGAGCCCGCCGCCCGATGCGCCGACCACGACGATCTCCGGCTTGAGCCCGAGCTTGTCGAGGTCCTCGACGATCTCGACGCCGATGGTGCCCTGCCCGGCGATGATCATCGGATCGTCGTAAGGCGGCACCAAAGTCGCGCCGCGCTCCTTGACGAGACGCTCGGCGATCAGCGCGCGGTCTTCGCCGCCGGCCCGATCGTACAACACCACTTCGGCACCGTGACCGCGCGTGCGTTCGATCTTGGCCTTCGGCGCATCGTTCGGCATGACGATGGTGGCGCGCATGTCGAGCAATTTGGCCGCGGCGGCGACGCCCTGCGCGTGATTGCCTGAGGAATAAGCGACGACGCCGGCACCACGCTTGTCGGCCGGGATCTGCGACACGCGGTTATAGGCGCCGCGAAATTTGAAGGAGCCGGTGCGCTGCAGGATTTCCGCCTTGAGGAAGACGCGTGCGCCGAGGCGTTCGTCGAGCACCGGCGCATTGATCAGCGGCGTGCGCACCGCGACGCCCTTGAGGCGCGCCACCGCGCTTTCGACGTCGGCGGCGGTCGGGAGCAGTTTCTGGTCGATGAGGCCCATGGCGAAAGGCTACGCCCGGGCCGGTGACCGGGCAAGCGCGCCTTTGGGGTGTGAATTGCGACGGAACCGTTGCGTTATGCCGCCATCCGGTCGCGATCGCGTCGCCTTCGCGGCTTTTGCGTCGCTTCGGTGACGTGCGTGACGAAAGTGCGTGCCGTGGCCTCCCAGGTCAGGCCCTCGGCGAACGACCGACAGGCCGACTTATCGAGATCCAGGGCGCCGAGACAGGCGCGCCTGAGATCGGCGTCGAGGCAACCGACCGGCGCGCTGCCAATCACGTCGCGCGGTGCATCGGCCGGGAACGCGGCCACCGGTACGCCCGAAGCCAGCGCCTCCAGCAGCACCAGGCCGTAAGTATCGGTCAGGCTCGGAAACACGAAAACGTCGGCCGAGGCATAGATATCGGCAAGTTCCTCGCCATGCTTGGCGCCGAGGAAAACCGCGTCGGGATATTTCTTCGCCAGATGATCCCGCGCCGGACCGTCGCCGACCACGACCTTGGTGCCCGGCAGATCGAGCTTGAGGAATTCCTCGAGGTTTTTCTCGACCGCGACGCGGCCGACGGTGAGAAAGATCGGGCGCGGCAGATCGAGGATGCGCTTGCGTTCGGGATGAAACACACGGCCATCGACGCCGCGCTGCCACAACTTCACGTTCTTGAAACCGCGGCCTTCGAGTTCCCCGACCAAAGTCGGCGTCGCCGCGAGCAGCGCGGCGCTCTGAGCATGAAAGCGGCGCAGCCACGCCCAGGTCAGATCGCCGGACCATTTCGGCGCCAAGGTCACGCGCTCGGCGACATAATCGGGAAAGCGGGTGTGGAAGCTCGTGGTGAACGGCAGACCGCGGCGGAAGCAGACCCGGCGCATGGCATGGCCGAGCGGCCCTTCGGTCGCGATGTGAATGGCATTCGGCTGGATGATGTCGAGGCGCCGCTCGATCGCGCCGGCACTCGCCAGCGCCAGCCGGATTTCCGGATAGCTCGGCATCGGCAGCGTGCGAAATTCCGCCGGCGTCAGGAATTCGACGGTGACGCCGAAGCCGGCCGCTTCGCGCGCGACTTGGCCGAGCGTGCGCACGACGCCATTGACCTGCGGGTGCCAGGCGTCGGTGACGATGAGAATTTTCATCAAGCCGCCTGCGCCCGCGCCGGCAGTTGCGCCGGGGCCTTGACGCGGCCGTCGTGGATCCAGGTGATGATCTCGAACGTGCCGTCCTGGTTCTCGGCCACCGCCGTGCAGCTCTCGACCCAGTCGCCGCAATTGATGTAGCGCAGGCCGAAATCGTCGTGCAGCGCCGCGGTGTGGATGTGGCCGCAGATGACCCCGTCGACCTTGTGATGCTGCGCCTCGGTCGCCAGCGCCTTCTCGAAGGCGCCGATATAATTGACGGCGTTCTTCACCTTCATCTTGGCCCACTTTGACAGCGACCAGTACGGCGCGCCGAAGATGCGCCGCATGGCGTTGAAGACGCGGTTGGCCTTGATGGCAAAGTCGTAGGCCTTGTCGCCGAGCAGCGCCAGCCAGCGCGCCTGCGTCACGACGAGATCGAACATGTCGCCATGGACGACGAGATAGCGCTTGCCGTCGGCGGCTTCATGGATCGTGTTCTCGACCACCTCGATGCCGCCGAAATGCGTGCCGTAGTAGTCGCGCAGGAATTCGTCGTGGTTGCCGGGGATGTAGATCAGCCGCACGCCCTTGCGCGACTGGCGGAGCAGCTTCTGCACCACGTCGTTATGCTGCTGCGGCCAGTACCAGGACGAGCGCAACGCCCAGCCGTCGACGATGTCGCCAACGAGATAGATGGTATCGGCTTCGTGGTGGCGCAGGAAATCGAGCAGTTTGTCGGCCTGGCAGCCGCGAGTGCCGAGATGGATATCGGAGATGAAAAGCGCACGAAAGCGCCGCGTGGCGGGTTCCGTCACGGCGTCTCCTTACGTCGGTTGTGCTTCATGTCTCGGCCCATTAGCAGAAGTCCATGACAGGGATGTGACAGCGCCTTCCTCTTCACCCTCCCCTGGAGGGGGAGGGTCAAGGAAGATTACGCCGCCGCGCTTTGCCTTTCGGCTCTCCGAAAACGCACCAAAGTATAAACACCGAACGGCTTGACCTTGCGCCGCTCGATGAGTTCGGCGCCGCCATGGCTGCGCGCCCAGTCGGCCAGCCGCTGGAACGGGAATTCGGGGCGCAGGCCGAGCTTGCGGGCGTGCTGCGCCAGCAGCCGCTCGACCGCGGCGGCGATGCCCTTCTCCGAGTAAAGGTGATTGACCAGGATGATCTGCCCGCCGGGGCGCAGCACCCGCGCGCATTCCGACAGCACCTTCTCCGGATTGTCGACGAGCGTAATGACGAACTGGCCGACCACGCAGTCGAAGGACCCGTCCGGGAAATCGAGCGCGCTCGCATCCATCACGCGCAGTTCCTTGACGAACGGATAGCGGCCGCTCGCCACGCGCTCACGCGCCCGCGCAATCATCGGTTCGGAAATGTCGATGCCGGTGATCTCGGTCGTCGTATCGTAATCGTCGAAGGAAAGCCCGGTGCCAACCCCGATCTCCAGGATACGGCCGCCCACGTCATGCGCGGCTTTGGCCGCGGCGCGCCGGCCATTGAGAAACACCGGTCCGCACAGCACGTCGTAAACCGGCGCCCACTTGGCGTAGGCCTTTTCCATCACGTCTTTGGCGGGATCGCGCAGCATATCAAGCCCCCTCGAATCGAATGGTCCCGGTCGATTTCGGGGAGGTAGCAAGGCTGTGCGACAGTCAGGCGACAGGACGTCGCAGGGCGTTAACGCCTTCTTCTCCCCTCCCCCTTGTGGGGAGGGGTCGGGGGTGGGGGTAGTAGCGATACGGCGCTGACGATGACCTCCAACACGCCATCGATATTTGTCAGCACATCGTTGTTCCAAAACCGCAGCACGCGATAACCGTCCGCCTCGAGCCGCTGTGTTCTCACAACATCGCTATTGCGATTGGCATGCTGGCTGCCGTCGAGTTCAATAATCAGCTTCAACCGGTGGCTCGCAAAGTCCGCGATGTAAGGTCCGATACGAACCTGGCGCCGAAAATGGGTAGCTCGAAGTTCGATGCGGTGGCGCAAGTGCCACCACAGCTTTCGCTCTGCGTCCGTCGGATCAGCCCGCATGTGGCGCGCAAACTCGCGCTGAGGCGGCGATTTTGTCCGATCAACAACCGCCCAAATACGGTCGTCACCATTCTGGCGGCTCGCCATCTCCGACCCCCACCCCTAGCCCCTCCCCACAAGGGGGAGGGGAAAATCCTTGTGTGGCTTCGGCCTTGACCCTCTCTGACGGTATCCTATCAGTGTAGCCCCTGCTTCAAGTCGAGGAAAATCCCATGGATCTTGGTATCGCCGGCCGCAAGGCCATCGTCTGTGCGTCGAGCCGCGGGCTCGGCAAGGCCTGCGCCTTCGCCCTCGCCGAAGCGGGCGTCGAAGTCGTCATCAATGGCCGCGACGCCAAAACGGTGGAGGCCACCGCCGCCGAGATCGCCAAGGCGACCGGCGCCAAAACGCACGCCGTCGTCGCCGACGTTGCAACGGCAGAAGGCCAGAAGGCCCTGTTCGCTGCCTGTGCCGAACCCGACATTCTGGTCAACAACAATGGCGGCCCGCCGCCGCGCGATTTCCGCGAATTGTCGCGCGACATGATCATCGACGGCGTCATCGCCAACATGGTGGTGGCCATCGAGCTGACGCAGAAGGTCATCGACAAGATGGCGGAGCGCCGTTTCGGCCGCATCGTCAACATCACCTCGAGTTCGGTGAAAGCGCCGCTCCCCGGCCTCGATCTATCATCGGGCGCCCGTGCCGGCCTCACCGCCTTCTTCGCCGGCGTTGCCCGCACCGTCGCCGACAAGAACGTCACCATCAATTCGATTCAGCCCGGCGCCTTCGACACCGACCGCCTCAAGGGCATCCTGTCGGGCGCGGCCGCACGCACCGGCAAGTCGGTCGATGAAGCGGCCGCCGCGCGCAAGGCGACCATTCCGGCCAAGCGCTTCGGCACGCCGGAAGAATTCGGCGCCGCCTGCGCCTTCCTGTGCTCGGCGCAGGCCGGTTACATCACCGGGCAGAACCTCCTGATCGACGGCGGCACCATCCCGACTGCGTTTTGAAGGTCTTCAAGCTCGCACTTCAAAAAAAAGGCCGGCGTCACCGCCGGCCTTTTCATGTCGAGAACCGTGAAGCGTGTTCGTTACTTCAGATAGACCTGCTTCACCGGCGCCGGGTCGGCGCCGAACTGGTAGCGCAACGCGACCGAGATGATGTTGATGTAGGATTTCACCGAGCCGTTATAGGCGAGCGTCGCCGACGACCACGGGTTGCTCGGGCAGCCACCGGCAGCGGTCGGGCCCATACACACCGTGGCGCTCTTCACGTCGATGAAGGAGTAGCCGAGGTCAAGCGTGACGCCCTTGATGAAGGCCGGCTTGTAACTGGCGCCGACCGAGTACCACATGCGGTCGGCGTCCGGGATACGGGTGGTGCGCACCGCGTCCGTGATCGGGCTCTTCTCGTAACCAATGCCAGCACGCACCGTCCAGGCCGGATTGATCACATATTCGCCGCCGAGCGAATAATAGTAACCGTCCTGATACTGGAACGGGAACGTCACCGCGGCGCCGCTCAACGTCACCGCATTGCCGTTCGGCTGCAGCAGGCGCGAGGTACCGATGCGGCTCCAGTTGGCCCACTCAAAGCCGGCGAGCAAGGTCAGACGATCGGTGAGGCCATGGCGCAGACCAACCGTAACCGTATCCGGCAGCTTGAGACCAAGATTGACCGAGCCCGGCTGCGTCGCCGGCGCGACCGCGGCCGGCACGTCCCAGGTACCGCTGAGGGTGTGATCGATCGCCGAGCGATAGCCGATACCGATCGTCGTGCGCGGCATCGGCGTGATCGTGACGCCCGCGGTCCAGCCGAAGCCCCAGTCGGCGCCGTTGAGCGTGCCGATGCGCGGCTGCGTACCGAGGAAGGCATCATAAGACGCCTTGATGTACTGCGCCTGGAAACCCAATGCGACGCTGATCATGTCGTTGAACTTGTAAGCGATCGACGGATTGAAATTGTAGGTCTTGACTTCGGCGCTGTTGCCGCTGCCACTCGACGCGGCGTTGACCTGCGGAAAGTGCACGCCAAGGCCGAACGGCGCGTTGACCGCCAAGCCGAGCCAGACGTTCTTGTTGAGTTGGATCGATCCGTACGAGTTGGGCACCAGCGCATCCAGGCCTGAATCGCCCGGCGTGCTGAATGCTGCCAGCGACGACCTCGAGTAGCTGTGCGACGCATTGGGCATGATGCCCGACAGGCCAAGTTCGACGTTCTTGCCACTGAACTGCGTCATCGTCGCCGCGTTCCAGTACATCGACGACAGCGCACCGCCGGCGGCAATGCCGGCGAACGACGCGCCCTGCCCATAGGCGCTCTGCTCGCGTAACGCGAAACCGCCGGCATGGGCCGCAACCGTCGCCGTCAAAACCAG
Organism: Pseudolabrys sp. FHR47; assembly: GCF_005153485.1. NCBI lineage: Bacteria > Pseudomonadati > Pseudomonadota > Alphaproteobacteria > Hyphomicrobiales > Xanthobacteraceae > Pseudolabrys > Pseudolabrys sp. FHR47. The sequence goes on along the minus strand of NZ_CP039740.1, from coordinate 1,640,925 downwards.
CGCGACGCTCGAGCAGCCGAGCAGCAGCGACTTCATCCCACCTTTTACTTTGATCATTCCCGTCCCCCAGTGCTGCGCCTTAATTCTGTGGCGCTTTCGTAGGCATGATGGTGCCGAGAGTCCGGTGGGCTGGCAATGCGGCCGACGGAACGAAAGCCCACTTACAGGCGAGTTTTTGCCACAAATCTCCCCGCTGTGGCATTCACGTCACAGAGTGTACGCAAAAACTGGAACCCGGCACCGGGGGGGACCCGAGGGCAACATTGCGTACCGCAATGTTTTATAACGGGAACGCGCTTGTGCAGCGCACAAGACTGCTCGGCTAGGGACGGCGCCTGAACGGCCACGCCAGTTGCTGCAGGAAGCCCGCCGGCATCTCTTCCTGGATACCGATATCGACCGGTGGCCGGTAGTCCCGCGCGTTATAAAACGTGCCGAAGACATGATCCCAGAGCATGATGTTCTCGGAGTAGTTCTTGTTGCCTTCGCGCAGATCCTTGCTGTGATGCCAGCGGTGCAGCTCCGGCGTGTTGAACCACCACGACAGCGGTCCGAACTTCATGTCGACATTGCAGTGGGTCAGCATGCCGACGAAGGCGGTGATCGCCGAGAGCCAGATCAGCACTTCCATCGGCGCGCCGAGCGCGAGCAAGATCGCCATGCCAAGCCCGATGCTCTTGAAGCTGTCGACGAAGTGAAAACGTCCGGTGTTGACGATCCAGAGCCGCGTCACGCTGTGATGCACGGCATGGAAGCGCCACAGCCACGGCCACTCGTGCGCTATGCGATGGCCCCAGTAGAGACCGAACTCGGCGGCAGCGATGGCGAGGATGACCTGCGTCCACATCGGCCAGCTGCGCGGCCAGATGCTGTAGCCCGGTTCGGCCGCCGGCGTGACGTAACTTGAAATGCCGATAACAGTCGAGAACACCACCGCGGCCTGCACCACGCCCTTGCTGGTCAGCGTATGGGCGATGTTGGCGAAGGTCTGCCCGTCATTCTCGTTCCACACCCGCTCGTGCGGCATCCACTGTTCGAGACCATAAAGGCACAACGCCAGCAGCAGATAGGCGATGTTGAAGAACAGCGCCGGCATCTCCACCGTGAAGCCATAGGCCATGATAGCGATCGAGATCGTCAGCAGCCCAGGCCAGGCAAGCCAGGAAATCGCGTTGCGCAGGGGGCTGAAAGTGTCGGCGGGCAGGGTCGAGTCGGACATGGCTATTTTTTAGTGCGACGCACCCCTCAGCGCCAGAGCTTCGGCAGGCAATTCAAATATGAATAGCTGCATGACTGCTGGCCGACGCTTCGATGACAACCCTGTTGCGCGGCCTGGCAGCCGGGCACCTGGCTATCGCTCAGCCGGCCCGCAGCACCGCAAGGTAGCCATTGACCCGCGCGGCGGCCTCCTGCCGGATCACAACCGGCTCCAGTTCTTCGACGGAGAAGCCGCTCGCCTGCGCCAGCCCACGGATATAGGCGGCGGAATGCGCAAAGTGAAACGTCTCGCGGTATGCGACGTTGGCATCCTCAGAGACCTCGACCGAGAATAAGAACAGGCCATTCTTTCTGAGCGCGCGGCGCACGCGTTCGAACACAGCCTCGAGGTCGCCAATATAGATGAACACGTCGGCGGCAACGACGACATCGCAGCTCGTCTCCTGGCCGTCGAGAAACGCCACCAGTTCGCCGCACACGAGTTCATCATAGATGCCACGCGCCCTCGCCTTCTCCAGCATCTTCGGCGACAGATCGACACCGATCATCTGGCGCCTGAGCGACACGATCTGCTCGCCGACCAAGCCCGTGCCGCAGCCGAGATCGAGGATATCGAGGTCGCCCGTCGCACCATGGCGTTTCAGCGCATCGGCGATCGCCACCGGAATGGCGTATTTCAGGTCCTCGACAAGATTACGGTCGAAGGTCTCGGCATATTGGTCGAAGGCCGCGACCACACTCGCTGCCGGAGTAGCTGTTGGCGGCGGTGCGGCGCCGAGCGCCGCCAGATGCAGCGCGACCTGCCCCTGATCCACGCCATGTCGCAACGCATCGCGATAGGCGGCAATGGCTTCGTCCTTGCGCTTGAGTTGCGCCAACGACAGCGCGCGGCCGAGCCACGCTTCCGGCAGCTTCGGGTTCAGCGCCAGCGCCTTGTCATAGGCAACAAGCGCCTTCTCGCTGTCTTTCGCCAGCGACAGGATGCTGCCGAGCCCGAGCCATGCCTCGACCAAGTCAGGCTTCAACCCGGCCGCGCGGTTGAACGACTGCAACGCATCGTCGAGACGGCGCAGCGTGTGGAGCGCCTTGCCACGCTGGTTCCAGCTATCCGCGGCATTCGGATTGATGGCAATGGCGCGGTCGAAACATGCGACGGCTTCCCCCGGACGCGCGAGCGCTTGAAGAACCATGCCGAGATTGTGGTGCGTGGCGTCCGAATTGGCGTTGACGGCGATGGCCGCCTTGATGGTGCGTTCGGCGTCCTCGAACTTTCCGGCGCCGGTCAGCACCATGCCGAGCAGATTGAGCCCGGCCAGATGTTGCGGGCTCTGCGCCAGCAGGTCCCTGAACTGCCGTTCGGCATTCTCCAGTTGGCCGGCCTGGAACGACCCTATGGCTTGCCGCAGCAGATCGTCATCGCTCGGCATTGTTGTTTCCGCGATGACCGGCGCCGAAAACCTGCTCCACGAACTGCGGATAGAGCGCTTCGAGTTGCGGCGCCACCTTCTCGCGCATCAGCGCCAACGTTTCCGGCGTCGGCGCCGGCGTCTCCGGCACAACCGCCGGGCGGTCGAAGTCGAAGCCGGTGTGCTCGATCACCTCCTCCACCGTATGCCCCGGATGCACGCTCTTGAGCGTAAACCGGCCATTGGCGAAGGAGAACAGGCAGCGGTTGGTGATGAGCGCAACCGGGCCACCGGTGCGATAGACATTCGGCTCGCTGTGGCCCGCCGCGCTGATGAAATCCACCTTCGGCACCAGAGTGCGGCGCGAATGCTCGGTGCGGAACAGGATCACCTTGGGCACGATGTAATAGAGATGCGCCGATCCATAGGAGCCGGGAAAGCGCACCTTGGGATGCGCGTGATCGCCGATCTCGACGAGATTGATGTTGCCTTCGCCGTCGATCTGCCCCCCCGAGAGAAAGAACACGTCGATGCGGCCCTGCCCGGCGCAGTCGAACAGTTCGCGGCCGCCATCAGTCCAGAAGGTGTGCTGCGAACTGCCGAGCAGCGACACATAAGGCCGGTTCGTGCCCGTGAGCTTGCCGCGCTCGCGCGCCAAAAGCGCGGCCGTCGCCGGGATCGGCGAAGCATTGCCGACGGCGACATGGCGCACATCGCCGATGGTGTTAGCGATCTGATCGGCGAGGAGTTCTTCGGGGAGGAAGGTCATGATGTCTACTCGTCGTCCCCGCGAAGGCGGGGACCCATAATCCCTGTGCTCACGAAAATTCGGTGGCTATGGGTCCCCGCCTTCGCGGGGACGACAGAAAGATCACACCGCGACATTCTCATGCACATACTTCGCGACATACTCCCCAAACCCCTCCTCGCTCGCCGCCATCTTTGCGTACAGCTTGAGATGCTCGACATCGGCGCGGTAGCGGTCCGGCAGCGGCAGCGGCCAGGCGCCATTCTCGGCGACGGCTATGGCATCGACATAGAAGCCGGGCAAGGTGCCGGCGGCATACAAGGGATCGTCGAGCAGATTGCGGTTCTCGATCTTCTCGACGGTGACGATGGTGCGCTTCGACGCATGCGCCATGGTCACGAGCTCGCGCTGGCGGCCGATCCAGACATTGCCGTGTTCGTCGGCGAGCGGCGCGTGGAACAGCGCGACGTCCGGGTTGATCGCCGGCAGCAGCACGATCGGATCGGAATTACCGAACGGTGAATCGATCACCTTCCAGTCGTCGCGATATTTCAGCACGTCCGAGCCGATGAGCCCGCGCAGCGGCATGAAGGGCACGCCCTTCTCCGCCGCCTGCAAGGCGGCGTGCAGCGCCGGACAGGTAGCGTCCTTCATCTTGATCGCGCCCGACAAAACCGCGGCGGTGAAGCGCGGCGCCGGCCCGAGTTCGCCGAGGCTGACGGCGCTGGTTTCCAAGGTCGCGACGCAGCCCGCCCCGATCAGCATATCGGCCTGCATCGACGAGGTCGGCAGCGCGACGAGATGCAGGTTCTTGATACCGCGCCGGATCAGCGCCCGCGTCGCCGCCATCGGCACGCCGCAGACTTCGCGCGGCACGATCAGCAGCGCGCCGTCGGCAATAGTGGATACCGCCTCATCGACGGATTGCAGCAATGACATGTCAGTGTCCCGGCGTTGTTCGGCGGGCATACTTGCAAGCTTTGCGCAATTCTGCGAGAGGCAAAACCGCATGGAAACCTTGCAGCAAAAACTCAGCCACGGGCGCTTCGTCATCACCGCCGAGATCACGCCGCCGGTGTCGTTCGATCGCGCCGATCTCGTTGCCAAGGCGGCGCCGCTCAAGGGTCTCGCCGACGCGGTCAATGTCACCGACGGCGCCGGCGCCCGCTCCCACATGGGCGCGCTGGCCGCCGCCGCGATCCTGATCCAGGAAGGCATCGAGCCGATCCTCCAGCTCACCTGCCGCGACCGCAACCGCATCGCGCTGCAGGGCGACCTGATGGCCGCCGCCGCGCTCGGCATTCGCAATCTCCTCATCCTGCGCGGCGACGATCCGTCCGCCGGCGACCAGCCCGACGCCAAGCCGGTGTTCGACCTCGACGCTCGCGGCCTTCTGGAAACCGCGCGCAAGCTGCGCGACACGAACGAACTGCCGAGCGGCCGCAAGGTCGCCGGCACCGCCGCCTTCTTCCTCGGCGCCGCCGATGCGCCGATCGATCCGCCGCCCGGCTGGGAGCCGAAGGGCCTCACCGGCAAGGTTGAAGCCGGCGCGCAATTCGCGCAGACCCAGTTCTGCATGGACCCTGACGTCGTCGCCCGCTACACGGCGCGGCTCGCCGAGCACGGGCTTGTTGGCGAAGGGTCTGCGGACCTCAAGCTCATCATCGGTATCGCGCCTTTGCGCTCGGCCAAGTCGGCGCGCTGGATGCGCGAGAAATTGTTCGGCACCATCATCCCGGACGCGACCGTCGCCCGCCTCGAGGCCGCCGCCGATCCGGCCGCGGAAGGGCGCGCCATCGCCGTGGACCTGATCGCGGCGCTCGCCGCCAATCCTCAGGTCGCCGGCGTGCACATCATGGCGCCCAACAATGACGAGGCCGTGCCGGACGTCATCCGCGCCGCGCGGGCGCGGCTCAAGCGCTGACCCTGCGGGCGCAAGTCGGCCGCGCGCACCTCCCCGTCTGCCTCCCCTTGCCCCGCGCCTTGCGCCATCGCATAGTCCCGCCCCTCTTTCGCCAAACGGCAATAACGACAAACTGATCAAGGGAGACCTAAGTATGAAGCTCGTCCGCTACGGCGCACCCGGCCGCGAAAAGCCCGGCATCATCGCGGAGGACGGCAAGATCCGCGACCTGTCGCGCGTCGTAAAAGACATCGACGGCGACATGATCGCCGCGGGCGGTCTCGCCAAGATCAAGAAGCTCAATCTCAAGCGCATGAAGCCGGTCTCCGGCAAGCCGCGCCTCGGCGCGTGCGTCGGCAATGTGAAGAACTTCGTCGCCATCGGCCTCAACTATTCCGACCACGCCGCCGAAGCGGGCCTGCCCGTGCCGAAAGAGCCTGTGATTTTCTGGAAGCACACCTCGTCGATCTGCGGCCCGAATGACGACACCATCGTGCCGAAGGAATCGCTGAAGCTCGACTGGGAAATCGAACTCGGCATCGTGATCGGCAAGCGCGCGCGCTATCTTGACAAGGCCAAGGCGAAGGACGCCATCGCCGGCTACTTCCTCGCCAACGACGTCTCCGAGCGCAATTTCCAGATCGAGCGCTCCGGTGGCCAGTGGGGCAAGGGCAAGAGCTGCGAGACCTTCGGGCCGATCGGCCCGTGGTTCGTCACCAAGGACGAGATGAAGAACCCGCAGAACCTCAACATGTGGCTCGACGTCAACGGCGAGCCGCGCCAGCGCGGCAACACCAAGACCATGGTGTTCGATTGCGAGTTCATCGTCTGGTACTGCTCGCAGATGTTCGTGCTCAATCCGGGCGACATCATCATCACCGGCACGCCGCCGGGCGTGGGCCTCGGCATGAAGCCGACCCCGCAGTTCCTGAAAGCGGGCGACGTCGTCACCCTCGGCATCGACGGCCTCGGCGAGCAGAAGCAGAAGATCGTCGCGTTTAAGAAGTAAGCTTGCTTACTTCACCTCTCCCATAGGGAGAGGTCGGATCGCGAAGCGATCCGGGTGAGGGGTTACAAACCATCGGGCTCACTTGCCCCCTCACCCCAACCCTCTCCCCCATAGCTCGCCGAACGGCGAGCGTCCGCTCGCCTATGGGGAGAGGGAGCGCGCCGAGCAAGTCACTTCTCCGGTCATCCCCGCGTAAGCGGGGACCCAGTCAAAAAAAGCAAAAAACCCCGGGCGACGAGCCCGGGGTTTTTGCAAGCGGAGCAGACGCCGGAATATTGACTCATCTCAAGGGGCCACCCGGCGCAAGCGTTAGACTTCCGATAGAAGGAAAAAAGCGACCGGCGCGGCCGGACTCGGAGAACCACCATGCTCGAATACGACGTCGTCGCAAAGCGTATCGATGCGCACGGCAGCGCGGCCCACTGTAAAGACGCCGAGATCATTCTCGACACCGACGTCAACGGCCGCGCGGACGCTTTCAATCCGGCCGAGTTATTGCTCGCGGCCATCGCCGCCTGCATGATCAAGGGCATCGAGCGCATCGCACCGATGAATCATTTCACGTATCGAGGCGTACAGGTTCGCCTGCATGGCGTGCGGCAGGACTCGCCGCCCTTCATGGCGTCGATCAGCTACGAGCTGATCGTCGACACTGATGAGGACGATCGCCGGCTCGAGTTGATGCACACCAATGTGCGGAAGTTCGGCACTGTCTCGAACACCGTGGCGGCGGCGACCAAGCTCGAAGGTCGGATCGTTCGCGCCAGCAAGGCATGAGCTCATATTCTTCGTGGCAAATTGATGCCGCGGCAACACCAAGACCATGGTGTTCGATTGCGAGTTCATCGTCTGGTACTGCTCGCAGATGTTCGTGCTCAACCCGGGCGACATCATCATCACCGGCACGCCGCCGGGCGTCGGCCTCGGCATGAAGCCGACCCCGCAGTTCCTGAAAGCGGGCGACGTCGTCACCCTCGGCATCGACGGCCTCGGCGAGCAGAAGCAGAAGATCGTGGCGTTTAAGAAGTGAGCTTGCTTACTTCACCTCTCCCATAGGGAGAGGTCGGATCGCGAAGCGATCCGGGTGAGGGGTTACAAACCATCGGGCTCACTTGCCCCCTCACCCCAACCCTCTCCCCCAAGGGGAGAGGGAGCGCGCCGAGCAAGTCACTTCTCCGGTCATCCCCGCGCAGGCGGGGATCCAGCACTTAAAAACAAAACCCCGGGCTTATCGCCCGGGGTTTTTGTTTGTTGCACCAAACAATCTTAGCGACACCCAACAATTAATAATCTAAGGCAACGCAAGACTTCGAAGCAAAGTTGGGACTTTCCCAGCCGGAACAAGTTTTTCCCAAGCTGCTAGATACTGATCGAGGTCAGGATTGAGCGGCACCTCGATAAGCATTCGATTGTCAAATATAAAACTTCCATCGGGGCACGCATCTAAGATGGCAGCCGCAATTTTAGCAGTGAGAGAAGTTTCGCCCGAAGATACAAATATAGAGGCAGAATTTGTGGCGAACCACTCTGGTGTAACACCAACAGACGAATAGTCTAAACCCGGGTTGAGCAGATAATTTTGAGCCCCGGCCTCAAGGGCCTCCCCTCCCTCTTTTGCCATGCGCCGCAACGCATATATCGACCCAGCCCCGCAAAGAGCTTCTTCAATCCACGAATGGCGACCGCTCTTTCCAAATCGCAAGTCACTTCGCGCTGCGAGGTGCGTCAACTCATGACCGAATTGGTAGGAGAATTGCCACGGCCTGTTCACTCCGCAATTCAGTAGAATCAACTCAAACGGAGCGCCAACTACATGCATCGGCGTTGGACTGACTTCAGAATCCTCTCGAACCACCTGCACCGGGTCACTTCGCAGAGGGGGAAAGACATTGTCGGGAAAAAGGCTTTCAATGACATGCCTTGCAGCCGCCACGGATTCGTTTGCTACTACTCCATAAAACGCAAATGCGGGACCCTCGGTTGATTTCAACGTGAACATTGGCCGACCCCACAAAACGCTTCGATCCAGCACCATAACTTTAGATGCCTCTGACGATACGCATCGCTTCGGAATCACTTTCAATGGCGAGGTCTCGGCGACGCTTGTTGTATTCACCCCGCGTTATTCGTCCTTCGAGATATTCTCGACGAATCTTATCGGCTGTGAGCAACGATCGTTCTATGTTGGTGGCCAAGGCGTTTCCTTGTTTTTCATTGTACTGACGGTGCGCTGCCACAAGTCTGGCGTTGATAGCTGCCAGCTCCGCTTGCACCTTGGCCAAGACAGGTTTTTCGGCCGATGTAACTCTTGAACGATCAGCCAATTGTTCGGCCGTTGTTTCTCGTACCTGACACGGAGCCCACGAATAATAGGCATAAAAATCCGGATTTCTACACACTGCCCGCGCATCTTCATTTATGTCTTTTATGGCTGCAGCGTAAGAAGGAGAATCGGCGATCACGTTGTCGATCAACGCCCACCCTTTAGCTTCCATGCAGGCATTGTAGAGTCCGGCGTTGGTTGTCATCCCGCCAGATGCCGAGCCCCCGTAGCGACCTACATAAGCGGCTGAATATGGCTGCTGAACCTGTTGTAAGCAGGCATATCGAGTCTGATTGAATTCATCGACGCCCGCTCCCGGCTTCTGCCACGTTTTTTGCTGCTGCGCACAGCCGGACAAGGCAAGAATGCAAAACAAACCTACTAGTTGCAGTTTCACCTGTACCCTCCCCCACCACTTATATTTCTATTTATAGTTGAATACATCCCAAGTGCACAAGAAAATCTGTTGCGAAGGCATTCGATGCTTTGTGAGTGCTTTGCGTCCAGCCCGTGAACGGATAGCGATGCCCAGCATGCCAACTCGGTTACCCGCGACGAAATGCGCTTCGCTATTGCGCCCTGTCCCCCTTCACCACCTCCTGCTCAAAGTCCACTTCGGCCCCACCGGCCCGTCATAGAGACTCCTGATCCTCGGCCCCACCCACTCCCCTCTCCGCGTCAACTCCGTCACCGCCCACACCAGCGCGTCGAGCCGGTCCGGGCTGCCGCCGCCCGACAGGCCCCCCACACCGAAGTCGCACATCTGGTCTTCCAACTCGGCGAAGCCCGCGCCGACATGCTTCACCTTGCCTTGCGCATACATCGCCGCGATCGGCTCGGCGCGCAGATACTTGCCGCGCGTCGCATGCACCTCCTTCACCGGCACGTTGCGGTCGATCTGCTTGAGCACCGCCTTCACCATGTCGCCGCCCTGGTTGACCTCGGCGACGATCGCGTCGGCCTCGAGCCGCCTATACAAGGCCACCGCCCGCATCGCCCAGCCATCCGGGGCGAGGCCCTGCACGGTCGCGTCCTCCAGCACATAGACCATGCCGCCCTCGGCCATGCCGGCGGCGACAATGCCGCAGGCATCCGCGCCTTGGCGCGATGACGCCGGCGGATCGATGCCCACCACCACGCGCTGCAAAGCCGGCGCCGCTTCAACGCGCGCCGCCCCGATCACCGCGCGCGACCACAGCGCATCGGCGCGGTCCTCGATGATCTCGCCGTCGATCTCCTGCCGCCCCAGCCGCGTGCCGGCATAGCGGCCGATCACCGCCTCGATGAAATCCGGCGACAGATGCGCGGCATTGGCGTGCGTCGAGGCGCGCGTCACCGCGGTGCGCGGATCGGCGACGAGGCGCTTGATCAGCGGGATCGGCTTCGGCGTCGTGGTGACGAGCTGGCGCGGCCGCTCACCCAGCCGCAGGCCGAATTGCAGATTGTCGAAGGTCTCATCCGGCGCGCGCCATTTGGCGAGTTCGTCGCACCAGGCGGCGTCGAATTGCGGGCCGCGCAGTTGTTCGGGATCGTCGGCCGAGAATGTTGTCGCCACCGCGCCGTTCGGCCATTCGAGCCTGCGCCGCGTCGAGGTCCATTGCGGGCGCTCACTGCGCGGACAATGACGCAGGATGCCGGACGGCCCCTCGACCATCACCTCGCGCGCGTCATGCGCGGTCTCGCCGACGAGCGCGATGTTGAACGCGCGCTGCTCGGCGTAGGGCTTGGCGCCGAACACCTGCGCCCGCACCCACTCAGCCCCTAACCGCGTCTTGCCGGCGCCGCGCCCGCCCAGCATCAGCCATGTGGTCCACGGCCCGCCATTGTTGGCGTGACGCGGCGGCTCCTGATGCGTGTGGGCCATAACGATGAAGTCATCCGCCAGCCGCGTCCATTGCCGCAGCGGCGTCATTTCCACCTGCATCGCCAGTTCCAGTCCGGCTCGCGACGAAAGCTCTAATGCGCCGCGCAAGTTCGTTACGGAATTCATCGATATTCTCCGGCAAGTCATCGGCCCCGTCGGGCTGCGGTGTCGCAGCCGCCGTGACGCGATTGAGTTTGAGCATTGCTTCCGTCAGCGACACCAGCATGCGCGCCATGAGCAAGGCGCGCTCTTCGGTGATCGGCTCTGCCCGCTCCTGTTCACGCAGGCTTTTGACGATGCCGATCTGCGCGAGCAGTTCGCGTCGCAGCCACTCAACCAGCGCCGGATCGTCCGGCGGCAGATCGTGGACGGCTTCGGGAAGTTGCGACGGCGGAACGACGAGAGCGGTGGTCCCGGACGGCGCCGGTGCCGGATCGGCGCGCGTCGCGGCCTTCGGCAACGCCGCCGCCCGTGCGGCGAGCTGCGCCGCCGGTATGATGCCGCGCGGCTGCGGACGATAGCGGACCCAACCTTTCTGCTTCGCCATCTCGGCTAGCGTGGTGCGGGCAACACCCAGATCGAACGCCATGGTGCTGAGGATTTCCGGCGTCTGTTCAAAACGCCGCCGGATATCGGCCAGCAATTCGTCGGTAAAGATCATCGGCGATGGCGAACGCCGCTTGAGGCGCACCTTTCGCCTCTTGCCATTGGCAAGCAGGCGCGCGCGGCCGGCCCTTGTCATGACAGGCTCTCCGTTCGGTGGTGGGGATAGTGATGGCTTGAAAAACAAAGGCGGCCGGCCGGGGAGCGAAAGCTCGCACCGGGCGCAGGCCGCCAGACTGCAGGAAAACTAGCCTAGCAGCGTCACGCTGTCAAGGACTATGGTCCGCTCTTTCGCGGCACTCCCAATTCCCTCAGACAACTTATAATTTTGCCCGGCAGCATTACAATTTATGCTCGGCATCTTGCGTATCCACCATTATGGTGTATTTTGATGACGGAGAAGCGGACCGCGCATCACGATCTGGCGTCCATCCAGCGGGCCTTCGCGCAAGGACAAGGCCTGTTCACGAAGGTCGCCGCGCGGGACGCCGCCGCCCTGGGTTACGGCTCACGGGACATCGTCGCCGTCATCCAGACGATGAAGCCCGGCCAGTTCTACAAGTCCATGACGTCGCATTACGACGAGAGCGTCTGGCAGGATGTCTATCACGTGCCGCATGACGGCGCCGTTCTCTATGTCAAGTTCACCGACAATGCGTCGCTGATCGAATTCACGCTCCTGTCCTTCAAGGAGAAATAGAATGCCGAAACCGCCCGTTTGCCCCGAGACCGGAAAGCCCATGGTTCGCGACACGCGGCCGATGGAAATTTCCTACAAGGGGCAATCCGCGACCATCGACATGCCGGGCTGGTATTGCGACGAGTCCGGGCAGAGCCTGTTCACGGCGGACGACATGAAGGTCTCGGACGAAGCGCTCAAGGAGCTGCGCCTTCAGGTCGAGAACCTGTTGAAGCCGCAGGACATCAAGCGCATCCGCAAGAAGATCGGCCTGACGCAGCGGGAGGCCGGCGCCATTCTCGGCGGCGGCCCCAACGCCTTTCAGAAATACGAGCAGGCGACGGTGACGGTCAGCAAGCCGATGAGCAACCTGCTGCGTGTTCTGGAAAGACATCCGGAAGAAGTCGAAGAGCTCAAGAAGCAGGCGTGAGAGCGACGACGGCTTTCGAGAGCCTGCTGTGTACCTCAGCACCGGCCCTGATCGCCCTTCCCCTCTCCCCTAGGGGAGAGGGTGGCGCCCGAAAGCGCGCCGGGAGAGGGGCGACTGTCGGCTTTCCACTCCCTCACCTCAGTACTAAGTTTAATGCCTTCCACCGCGCTCCTTGGCGAAGCTCTCTGCAATCTCAATGTTCCGAATACCTGCTTGTCTCTCTGCATCCGTGAATGAGTTTGTGTCTGAGTAGATTTCCTTCGCTGCAAGATATTCTCCGGCTTCGATATGATACTGCGCCAAGGTCTCTAAGTAAGCGCGAAAGTTCGACCGTCGCTCGTCAGGGTTCTGTGAAGTCACCATCTCCCTCATAATAGAGATGGCTTCTTTCGCCTTGGTTTTGTTGCCCTCTTTCAAATAGATCAGCGCCTGTAAGCGGCGAGGCTCAAAAATCCTGTCTGTCTTCTTCACGGCTTCATCAATTAGCGCAACTGCCTTCTTATTCGATCCCCACAAGTGTTCAAACTCCGCGCGCCTCGTTGTATAAAACGAGTGGCCGCCCTCATCGCCCACTCGCCTTAGAACTTCGAACAAGTCATCAAGCTCGGCCAGGTCTTTCGATTGTCGACCGTGCTTTCTAATAAGCACAGAAATCAATGTATCGAGATGATACGGATTCGTCGGAGCGTGGCTGTAGGCCTCACGAGCAAAGTGCTCTGCATCGGGCAAATTGCCCCTCGCAAGGCAAACCTCGGCCAGCTCTCTGGCCGCGTGAAGATTTCCGGGTGAAAGTTCGTAGGCACGCCGGAAACTTTTCTCCGCTTCGGCGAGCTGACCTTTGAAGCGAAGATTGAATCCCTTAAGAAAGGCGAGATTGCTGCCACCCCATTCTGTGTTCGCCTTAGCTTCCAACTGGCTAATACCGTTATTGAAAGTTTGGTCGTCGCCCAGACGGGAAGCCGACAAGCAAAGATAGCGGCTTGCCCCGACAAAGCCCACATCCGACAGACGCCTGCCCCCCCGAAGTGCTTCGGTCGCAAAACGGATACACTCGCGCCAGTGCTTCTGATCGTAGTGCCGCTTCGCCAACCATACTTGGTGGCTTGGCAGCATAAGGGCAGCCGCAATCTCTGATGGCGCTCCGCCACTCTCCAACGTTGCAAGCACCGCCGAGTCAACAAGTGAGATCGGCGCTGTGCCTTCATCGAGGCGAATAGAAAGCGACTCTGCCAACCGCTTCATAACTAACGCTTGCAACTCTTTTGGAAGCCTGAGGCGTTTGTCGCGCTCAATAGCAATTTGCAGAGGCGGCGACAGTGAGAAACTATCACCGTTTGCTTCGACAATGTGCAGGTGGCTGAGATGGCTGAGATTTGAGCTGACCGCTTGCGGATCAGCATGAAGCGCGTCGACTATGGCACTAAAGTCCAATTCAGGGAGCTGCTTAAGTACCGCTAGAACATTTCGTTCGCCTTCCTTGAAATCAATACGGCTGATGTACTCGGATGACTGCCTGTGTTTCCATTCAATGAATTCGGTCGGATCGGCAAGAAAGGCGGCAACTCCTCTCTCTTCAATTTCTTCAACCATTCGATACACATTGAAGGGATGCGAGTCGGTCAGAGACACAAGGGCATTAAATGAAGCTTCGTTCGGGACTAAGCCTTTTGCCTTTAGCAAACCACCCAAAAGCCGAACCGTATCGTCTCGTTTCAGTGACTTTAGACCTAGATAAATTACATCATCCGCAGCTCGCCGAACGCGGCGTGGCACCATTCTGGGCGCTATCAGAATAGCGGGAGGATGTGGTCGATCCGTGAGCATAGAAATCACTTTATCGAATTCGGGAGCGAACGATCCAGAATCGGTCAGCATGCCGCCGCGATCAATAATTACGGCCGCCTCGCTCGACGGGACGAGCGAGTTGATAAGGTCAGCGATTTGGCGTGTCTTCTCAACCTCACTAGCAGCCGCGAATGCGTGGAATCGCGTCGTCGCTTCGCGTACGGGCATAGAAGGCCGTAACGCGCTGAGTACTCGTCGGAAAAGTTCCTCCAAACCGGCAAATGGATCGAGTTGTATCGTGGGAAATAGCTTTCCGACGTGTCTAAATTGCCGACCGTAAAATTCGGCAGCCAGGGAGCGTCGACCCACACCGAAATTTCCTGAGACAAAAACGGCTTTCGCATTGGGGCGAAGGTGATTAGTCGCATGCGCCTCCAATTCTGCGATTTCGTCTTGTCGACCAACGAACGGGTGGCCGCTTAGCCGCGCTTTTTCCGCTGCCGCAACCAAGTGACCTTGAATGAGACGCGCGGCACCGTCCTCATTGGCAACGCGGCGAACCACATTCCAAAGTTTCACATTGGCGCTAGCCTTCTCGAAGGCCTCTTCCTCAAGACAAACGGTGAGGAATTGACTGATCTTGCCGCTCGCGATCAACTCTGTCCCGATTAGCGTTTCAAAATTCACATACCCTGACGCCGCAGAGGCGTTCGAAAGAAAAAGGCAGAACAGATCACTACGCCGCAAGGCCTCAATGATCACCTGCGCATTCAAGGCACCTTTATCGAAGGTAAGAGAATCCAGCTCAAAGGTGCCGGGCTTGAGTAGGCTGGCAACGGCCTCGACGAAGCCTTTGTCTTTCGAGGAATGGGAAAGAAAGACTTTCATGGTCCCGCTGGTTGCTAGGGTCTGAAAATGCACGCAGGCGGTTATCAAAGCGCCTCATTGAACCGGCGTCAAACGAGGAGGCCTTACACCGGTCATGGCTCGCGCCGCCCGCCCCCAGGGTCAAGACAGCGTAAGGCGAACCCGCAGGCGTAGAACGCCGACCCCTTCCCTGAGCGTGACGCTTGGCCTTCAGCCATCAGGAAGGGATCATCGTCTTTACCGTTGCGGCAACACCCCCCACAAAAAAGCCCGGGGTTTCCCCCGGGCCTTTCGCTTGAGCGCTCTCGCGCCCTTTAGCTTCGCAAAGCTTAGAACCGATAGTTCAAACCGGCGCGAACGAGGTGCGACTTGAAGGTCACATCGTTGGTCGGCGTGCCGCCCGAAACGGTGCCGAGGTCGGCATAGAGATATTCGACCTTGGTGGTCCAGTTGGCGAGCAGCGCGTATTCGACGCCGCCGCCCACGGTCCAGCCGAGCTTGGTCTTCGACCAGTCGCCGCCGGCATTCGGCGTCGCCTTGATGTTGCCGTAGGCCGCGCCGCCGGTCACGTAGGGCAGCCAGCGGTCCCAGCCGGCATAGCCGAGGCGGCCGCGGCCGGTGCCGAACCAGGTCATCTTGGATTCGCAGCCCGCGCCGGTGCAGACGCCGGTGCCGGACGAGTCCGAAGCCTTCATGCCGCTGTACTGGAAGTCGGCTTCCAGGCCCCAGACCCACGAACCGGTCTGCAGGTTGTAGCCGAGCTGGACGCCGCCGATGAAACCCTTCGGCTTGGTCGAGCCGGTGCCGCCGGCGCCCGACCAGTCGGACTTGCCGAAGCCGTAGCCGGCGTTGATGCCGGCGTAGAAGCCGGTCCAGTTGTAATAGGCGGGCGCATAGATCGGCGCCTTGTAGGACGGGCGCGGCAGATCGGCGGCGAACGACGGCGCTGCCATCGTCGCGACGAACAGGCCGGCAGTCATGGCCATCGATAGACGCTTCATCTTCAACTCTCCATGTTGACCAGAGCCGGTTCTCGGCCCTGGCGCTTGAACCCCTGGACAAACCGCGCCGGCGCTTCGCCGATCGCGGGGCCAGCCCCCGGGCTGGCGAATAGCGATACGCGGGCGGTCGTGCCGCGTATGGTTAATAGAGATGGACCATGTGTGGTTAAGGGCGAGTTAAATGAAAAAAGCCCCGGTTTACCGGGGCTTTTTGATGGTGCTTTACGCGATTCCCGAAGACCAATGACGATTCGGAATAAACAACGCCGCCAAAGTTCCATCGTTAACGAATAATGAAATACCTCTACCCCACGCGCGCGCGCAGCACCGCCTCGATCGACACGCGCGACCAGTCGGCGACGCTGTCGCGGAAGCTCTTGTAGGATTGATGCACCTTGCCGGCCATGGCGTCACGCGACGCGATCTCGCCGAGCACATCGTCGGCTTGGCGGCGCGCGGCGGCAACAACATCGGCCGGGAACTGCGCGAGCTTGACGTTGTGCTCCTTGATCAGCACGCCGAGCGCCTGCGCGTTGAGCTTCTCCATCTCGGCCAGCGCGTAATTGGCTTCGGTCGCGCAGGCATGCGCGATCACCGCCTTGAGGTCCGCCGGCAGCGCCTCCCATGCTTTGAGCGACACGATGGCCTCGCCGGTGCCGTTCGGCTTGTTGAAGCCGGGATAGTAATAGAACGGCGCGGCGCGATAGAGGCCGAGCGCGATGTCGGTGCCGGGGCCGACGAATTCGGCGCCGTCGATGACGCCGGACTGGATGCTGGTGAGGATCTCGGCGGGCGACGTCGTCTGCGGCGTGGCGCCGAGACGGCGATAGACTTCGCCGCCGAGACCGAGCGAACGCAGCTTGAGGCCGCGCAGCTCGGCGAGACTTTTGACTTCGCGGCGGAACCAGCCGCCCATGCACACGCCGGTGTTGCCGCCCATGAAGGGCTTGACGCCGAACGGCTTGTACATCTCGTCCCACAGCGCCTGGCCGCCGCCGGCCTCGACCCAGGCGACGTGCTCGGCCGGCGTCAGGCCGAACGGCACCGTGGTGAAGAACGGCGCCGCCGCCATCTTGCCCTGCCAGTAGAACGCGGCGGTGTGGCCCATCTCGGCGACGCCGGTGCCGACGGCCTCGAGCACGCCGAAGGCCGGCACAACTTCACCCGCCGCCGACACGGTGATGTCAAGGCGGCCGTTGGACAGCGTGCGGATGCGCTCGGCGACGCGCTCGGCCGACATGCCGGGGCCCGGCAGGCGCTTCGGCCATGACGTCACCATGCGCCATTTCATCGTCTGCGCCTTTGCGATCGTGGGCGCAGCAAGCGCGGCTGCGGCGAGCGAGGTGCCGAGGGCGAACTGGCGGCGTGTCGTCATGGCGTACTCCAATATTTGTAGAAGTGATTGAGCGGGCCGTGGCCGTGGCCGATTTCCAGGTTGTCCGCGTGTTCGATGGCGTGAGTGACGTAGTCCTTGGCCGCGCGCACGGCAGCGGCGAGGTCCATACCCTTGGCGAGATTCGCCGCGATGGCGGACGACAAGGTGCAGCCGGTGCCATGCGTGTTTTTTGTCGCGATACGCTTGGCGGTCATTCTCGTCACCGCGCCATCGCTGCCGACCAAGAGATCGACCGCCTCCTCGCCCATACCGTGGCCGCCCTTGATCAGCACGGCGCGCGGGCCGAAGGCGACGATGTCGCGCGCCTGCGCTTCCATCTCACGCTCGTCGCGCGCGAGCGGTTTGCCGGTGAGCGCGGCTGCCTCGTGCAGATTGGGCGTAACGATCTCGGCGAGCGGCATCAGCTCGGTGCGTAGCGCGGCGACGGCATCGTCCTGAAGCAGCCGGTCGCCGGACGTCGCCACCATCACCGGATCGAGCACGATGTGCTTGGCGCCACGCCGGCGCAGTTCGGACGCGATGAGACGGATGGTCTCGGCGCGCGACAGCATGCCGATCTTCACAGCCCCGACATCGAAGTCGGAAAATATCGCCTCCATCTGCGCCGCAATGAACACCAGCGGCACGTCGTGAATGGCCGAGACGCCTTGCGTGTTCTGCGCCGTCAGCGCGGTGATGACGGACGTACCGAACACTTCGTTGGCGGCGAAGGTCTTGAGGTCGGCCTGGATGCCGGCGCCGCCGCCGGAGTCCGATCCCGCGACGGTCAGCGCGACCGGCGTCATGCCGGATTCCTTTCGGCGAGCGCGGCGTCGACCGCGGTGCGCATCTCCCGCGCCGCCGCCGCCGGATCGGACGCGAGCGACAGCGCGGAAATCACCGCCACGCCGTCGGCGCCGCCGGCAATCACTTCACCGGCGTTGCCGGCGTTGATGCCGGCGATAGCGCAGATCGGGTAGCCCGGCTTGCGGGCGCGAATGAACCTGACGAGATCGCGCAGGCCCTCGATGCCGATCGGCTTCGACACATTGTCCTTCGACGTCGTGGCAAACACGCCGCCGATGGCGACGTAATTCAGGAGGTCGAGCGGTGCCGCCGTGGCCTGCTCGGCCGTCTGGATGCTGAGGCCGATGATGGCGTCCTTGCCGAGCAGACGCCGCGCGTCGGCGACCTCCATGTCGTCCCAGCCGATGTGTACGCCCTGCGCGCCGGTGGCGAGCGCGACGTCGACGCGGTCGTTGATCAGCAGCGGCACACCGCGCGGCCGCAACACCGCCATGATATCGCGCGCCTCCTCGATCATGACGCGCGTCGAGCCGTGCTTATCGCGCAGCTGCACCAAAGTCGCGCTCTCTGCGACCAGCGCGGTGAGCGCGGGCAGCGAACGGCCGCCGGCGACTGCCGGGTCGACTAGCGCGTAGAGCCGAAGGTCGAGGGTCATCGGTTGTTACTCGTGCAAAGAAACGCGCGCCCGCGCCACGAGCGCGTCGCCGTCGATGGAATAAAGGGCATCGAGGATCGCCACCGCGAGACTGCCGGGACCGCGCGCGGTCTCCGCCGCCATTTCGCCGGCGACGCCGACGATCAGCATCGCCGCCAAGGTCGCCACGAAGGCATCCTTCTCGACCGCGAGGCAGGCAGCGACCATCGCCGAGGCAGCGCAGCCCATCGCTGTCACCCGGGCCATCATCGCGTCGCCATTGGCGACCGACGCGGCACGCCGGCCATCTGCAATCAGGTCACGCGCGCCAGACAGGCCGATCGCGATGTCACGCTGGCGCGCATAGCTGCGCACGTCGTCGAGGCCGTCGCCGGCGCCGGCAAGCGCCGCGAACTCGACGGCGTTGAGCCGCATCGCCGTCGGGCGGAGAAACAGCAGATCCTGGGCGTAGGTCGCGCGTGGCGGTGCGCGGTCGACAAAGACCGGATCGAGAACCCAGGGCAGCCCGCTTTGCACCACGGTATCAACGGCGATCGACGTCGCCTCGCGGCGCTCGCGGCCGAAGGTGCCGAGATTGACCAGCAGAGCATCGGCGCGGCCGACGAAAGCACCGATCTCGACCGGCGACAGGGTCATCGACGGAATGGCGCCCAGCGCCAGCAGCACATTGGCGGTGAAATTCTCCGCCACCGAATTGGTAATGCAATGGACTCGAGGCGATTTCCCGCGCACCCGCGAAAGCACGGCCGCCGCCGCGGAGACAAGCTCTGCGGGCAAGGCGAACTGGCGCAATGGGACTGTCGGTTCCTGCATCTCTCTCCCTCCGCCGGCATGACCCGGATCAGGTTCGTTGGGTTGACCGGACTTCCGGCCTCTCAGCCCGGCACGACGCCGGACACCCCACGAGATCGCTGCACGATAACTAGACCTGCAGGCGCGGCATGGCAAGAGGCGCCCGCGCAATGCCGGGTGGCGCCGGCACACGTGGCACCAAGCCCCGCCTTGCCAGGTCCGCGCGATTTTGCTGTGTTGCAGGAAACGCCCCGCCCGCCCGGAGACTGACCCGCGATGACCCCGTTCTTCGTCCAGATCAAATGCGAACTTGGCAAGGTCTATCAGGTCGCCAATGAATTGGCGGAAGCCGAGATCGCCTCGGAGATTTATTCGACGGCGGGAGATTACGACCTGCTGGCCAAGTTCTATGTGGACGACAAATCCGACATCGGACACTTCGTCAACGAGAAGGTGCAGACGATCCCCGGCATCAAGGACACCTACACGATCATCACCTTCAAGGCGTTTACGGCGTGAGCGTCATGTCATGCTCGGCTTTACGCCGGGCATTCAAGTCTTGGCCGGCGTGAAGGCGTGGATGGCATGGACATAGGCGTCCCGAAGAGACGCCGCTCTTCGAACGGCTATGCCGCGCATGACGAACAGATAAATTGCTGCCTTAAATCTCTGGCCGCCGCGGCCCTTCCTCCTCGGGCGCCCGGCTAATGCCGAGACGCCGCTCGCGCCACAGCACTGCGAGCCCAGCGCCGGCGACGATGGCCGCGCCGGCATAGACCAGCGTGCTCGGCAACTCGCCGAAGAACCAGTATCCCAGCAGCAATGCCCAGATCAGTGACGTGTAATCAAATGGCGCGATGACCGACGCGGTGGCGTGGCGGTAGCTCTCTGTCAGAAAGATGTGGGCGACCCCGCCGAGAATTCCGGTGGCGATCAGCGCCATCAGTTCCTCACGACTGGGCGTGTGCCATGCAAAGGGCAGCGTCAGCGCGCCGACGATGGCGCAGGACAGCGAGAAATAAACGACGATCGATGACGTGGTTTCGGTCTGCGTCAGGCGGCGCGTCTGGATTACCGCGCCGGCATTGCAGAACGCCGCGATGACCGCCAAGATCGAACCGATCGCCGCAGTCGCGCCGACCCCGGCGGCCGTGTATCGGCTCGCATCAAAATTCGGGATCAGCATCACGATCACGCCGACAAAGCCGACCGCGACCGCGGTCCAGCGGAAGATGCGCACGCGTTCCTTGAGAATGATGGCGGCTAGGGCCACGGTGATCAGAGGCGACCCGAACTGAATCGCGGTGGCGTCCGCCAGTGGCAGCCGCGCCAGCGCCGCGAAGTTCGAGAACATACCGCAGACGCTGACCGTGCCGCGGCCAAGATGGCCAAGAGCTCGGCTGGTGCGAACCGCGCTCATAAGCTCGCCACGGAAGGCGTAGATGAGCAGGACGGGCGGGATAGCGCAAGCGGATCGAAAGAACACGACCTGCCCGACCGGCACTGTGTCGCCAAGCTGCCGCACCAGCGCGGACATCGCGGCGAAGAGCAAGGCGGAGATGATCTTGAAGCCGATGGCTTTGAGGAGGTCGGGCGACGGCTCGTGCATGGAGAATCTCTCCATAACCCTCGCCGACGGCCTTGTCGCCCCTCTTTTGCGCGCAGGTGCTCCGCTTTTTACTTCTTCGCCGGCCGTGGCGGGCCCTCGACCGCCGGCAGGGATTTTATGTAGGTCGCCATCGCCAGCCGGTCGGCGTCGCTGAGTTGCGAGGTATTCCGGATGACCGCGGTCATGCTACCGCCGGCCGAATCGAACTCTGGCGTCATGCCCGATTTGAGGAACTCGGCGATATCCCCGACCGACCACGAGCCAAGTCCCTTCTGGGTGATGTTAGGCACCCAGCCCTGACCTTCCTGGTCGGGGCCGCCGGCGAAACGCTCGCCATCAAGGATGCCCCCGAGGGCGTTCCGCGGCGAATGGCATTCGGCGCAATGGCCAGGACCATTCACAAGGTATGCGCCGCGATTCCACTGCGCATCCTTGGAAGCATCCGGCGTGAATGTCCCACCGTTCAGGAACAGAAGCTTCCAGACACCCAGCGTGCGCCTGATGTTGAACGGAAACGGTAGTTCGTGATTGCGCGCCTTACCCTTCACCGGTGGTAAAGTTTTAATATAAGCGAACATGTCGAGCAGATCGCCTGTCGTCATGCGCCGATAGGATGTGTAAGGGAGCGACGGATAGAGATGCTCGCCCGCGGGCGATGTACCCTGACGCATGGCCGTGACGAACTGTGCCTCCGTCCAGCGGCCGATACCGTCCTCGTTGTCGGGCGAAATGTTCGGCGTGTAGAAAGTACCGAAAGGCGAAGCCAGCGCCACACCGCCGCCGAGTCGCGTTCGGTCTTCCTTGCTATCGGTGTGGCAAGACACGCAGCCGCCGATATCGAACATCGTCTTTCCGTTGACAAGATCGACCTTGTGCGGCGTGGCGAACGCGCTGGCCGGTTCGACCTTCGGCGCGGTCACGAGCCACAGCGTCACCGCAGCGACGACTCCGAGAACGATGACTAATGCAATAAGCTTGCGCGCCATGTGCGTGCTTTCCCGCCGGTCTTGAAACAGTTTAGCCGCCGCGCCCGGCAAAGAGAAAGAGCGGCGCGCTTGTGACGCACCGCCCTTCCCTGACTTCACGCCACGGCGGCGATCAATAAGGTCATCAGCTCTTCTTGACGCGGTAGGTCTCGTGGCAGCCACCGCAGTTGCGGGTGACATTGGCGACCGCCGCCTTGAGCGAATCCAGGTCCTTGATCGAGGCTTCGGCGGCCTTGGCATCGGCTTCGAATTTGACGAAGCGGGCCTTGAAGTCGTTCATGTTCTCCCAGATCGCCGGGGCCGCGGTGGTCTCGCCGCCAGTCTTGGAATTGTCGGGGAACAGCGCCGGCATCTTGGACGCCACATCCTGGTAGGTCTTCATCGACTTTTGCGCCGTCGCCAGATCGAACGGCGTCTCACCCTTGGTCATCTTCACCACCGCGGCGGTAGCCTGTCCAGATTCCTTCATCAGAGCCTTGCGGGCGGCGATCGGATCCTGCTGAGCGACGACCGCGGTCGCGGCGAGGGAAACAACGGCCACGGCAGCGGCCGCAAAGAAATTCGACAACTTCATCAAAAACCCCCTGATGGATGGCGCTTAGTTACATATGAAACGATTGCGCCGTGTCGTTCGACACGCGCTCTAGCTAACCCGGATTTGCGAAACATATTCCGGCGAAACTGGGCTCGCGCGTTGGGTCACCCAATCACGATGGCGTGAACGCCGTCGCGCGCTACGCGGCGCTCGCCTTTTTCGCTCGATCGATCAGGCTCCACACCTTCAGCGGCGTCGCCGGCATATCGATGTGGCGGATGCCGTAACCGCGATCCAGCGCGTCGATAACCGCATTTATGACCGCCGGACATGAACCGATGGCGCCGGCCTCGCCCGCCCCTTTGACCCCCAGCGGGTTGGTCTTGCACGGCGTGTTGCGCGTCTCGAACACGAAGGACGGCGCATCGGACGCGCGCGGCATGGCGTAGTCCATGAAGCTGGCGCTGAGCAGTTGCCCGCTATCGGGGTCGTACACGGTATCTTCCATCAGCGCCTGGCCGATGCCCTGCACCAGCCCGCCATGGACCTGGCCCGCCAGCAGCAGCGGATTAAGCGTGGCGCCGAAGTCGTCGACCACGACATAGCTGACGATTTCAGTCTTGCCGGTATCGGGGTCGATCTCGACCTCGGCGATATGGGCGCCGTTGGGATAAGTCGGGCTGTCGGTGCTGAAGTCGCGGCTCGCGGTGAGTTTGTCCGGCGTGGCCTTCGGATGGCTGGCGAGATCGGCAAAGCTGATGGTGCGATCGGTGCCCGCGACGCGCACCGCGCCGTCGGCGATTTCCATGTCGCCAGCGGCGGCTTCGAGGGCGTCCGCGGCGAGCTCCTTGAGCTGATCGGCCAGGGTGCGCGAGGCGCGGTCAACCGAGACGCCACCTACGGGGATCGAACTCGAGCCACCGGTACCGGCGCCGGTCGCGATCCTGTCGGTGTCGCCCTGCACGACGCGCACGAGGTCCGGCGGGAGATCGAGCCGCTCCGCCACGAGTTGCGCGTAAGAGGTGTGGTGCCCCTGCCCGGTCGATTGCGACCCGATCAGCACCGTGACGCCGCCGTCGCTGTCGAGCGTGACCTGAGCGGTTTCCGGACCGTTCGAGCCGCAGGCCTCGACATATGTGGCGACGCCGATGCCGCGCAATTTGCCGGAACGCTTCGCCAGCCTGGCGCGCTTGTCGAAGCCCTTCCAGTCGATGAGCTCCTGCGCGTGCTTGAGCGCGCCGGCGAAATCGCCGGAGTCGTACACCTTGCCGGTCGGCGTCGTGTACGGAAGCTGCGATTCGCGGATCAGGTTCTTCCGCCGCAGCGCGTCGGGCGCGACACCGATTTCGCGCGCGGTGTTATCGACTGCGCGCTCGATCAGATAGGACGCCTCGGGACGGCCGGCGCCCCGATAGGCATCGACCGGCACGGTGTTCGTATAGGCAGCGCGCAGGCGGATGAAGGCCGCCGGAATATCGTAGACGCCGGTCGCCATGCCAACGCCAAGCCAGGGAATATAGGGGGCGTAGCACGATAGATAGGCGCCCATATCGGCGACGATGTCGATCTCCAGCGCCAGGAACTTGTTGTTCTCGTCGAGCGCGATCGTCGCCGTCGAGATGTTGTCGCGGCCATGGCTGTCGCCGAGGAAATGCTCGGAGCGGTCGCAGATCCATTTCACCGGCTTGCGAAGTCTCTCTGCCGCGACCGCGGCGAGCGCATATTCGCGATAGGGAAACAGCTTGGTGCCGAAGCCGCCGCCGACGTCCGGCGTGATGACGCGCATCTTGTCGAGCGGCTTCTTGAGCACGTCACCGCAGATGATGTCGCGAATGATGTGGCTGCCCTGGCTGCCGAGCGTCAAAGTGTAACGATCGCCATCGAACTCGGCGACGACGCCGCGCGTATCCATGTAATTGGTGACGAGGCGCTGATTGACGATGGTGGTCTTGACCGTGCGCGCCGCCTTGGCGAAGGCGGCCTTGGTGGCGGCCTCGTCGCCTTCCGTCGTTTCGAAGGAAAGGTTCGGCCGGTCGGGCCAGACCTGTGGCGCACCTTTCTTCAGGGCCTCGAGCGAACCGATGACATGCGGCAGCGGCTGCCAGTCAATTTGGAGGGCATCGGCCGCGTCCTTCGCCAGCTCGAGCGTGTCGGCGACAACGAAGGCCACGGCATCGCCGACATGACGCACGACGCCGCGCGCCAAAACCGGATAGAACGGCACGTCGATATCGACGCCCTCGAGCACGCCAGGGGTTGGCATCGGTCCGAGATCCGCGATGTCGTCGCCGGTAAGGATGAGGCGGACGCCTTTCATCGCCTTGGCGGCGGCAAGATCGGTGAACCTGAAATTGGCGTGGGCGTGCGGCGAGCGAACCACCACGGCATGCAACGCTCCCGCCGGGGCGACGTCGGCGACGTAACGGCCGGCGCCGCGCAGCAGCGCGTCATCTTCCTTGCGGGTGAGCGGCTGGCCGAAACCAAACTTCATCATCGCCATCCCGCTTTTCCTTCCTTATCGGAAATACCGGCACTACCGGCTTTGCCCGGCGCTCACTCCGCCGGCTGGGCGTGTCCCGTTTCCTTGGGCCGCGACGCCTTCGCCGCGAGCCAGCGCGAGATCACATAGAACGCCGGCGTGAAAATCAGGCCGAACACGGTAACGCCGATCATGCCAGAAAACACCGCCGTGCCAAGCGCCTGACGAAGCTCCGCGCCGGCACCGACCGCCCAGACCAGCGGCACGACGCCGAAGATGAAGGCGAGCGACGTCATGATGATCGGGCGCAGACGCAGATGCGCCGCTTCGACCGCGGCCGCGAACCGGTCCTTGCCTTCGTCCTCGAGCTGCTTGGCGAACTCGACGATCAGAATCGCGTTCTTGGCGGCGAGCGCGATCAGCACGATGAAGCCGACCTGGGTCAGGATGTTGTTGTCCTGCCCGCGCAGCACCACGCCGGTGATCGCCGCCACCAAGCACATCGGCACGATGAGGATGACGGCAAGCGGCAGCGTCAGGCTCTCGAACTGCGCCGCCAGCACCAGGAAAACGAAGGCCACGCCGAGAATGAAGGCGAACATCGCGGTGTTGCCGGCCTTGATCTGCTGATAGGCGAGCGTCGTCCACTCGTAGGCAAAGCCGGCGGGCAATGTTTCGGCCGCGAGCTTCTCCATGATCTCGATGGCCTGACCCTGGCTGTAGCCCGGCGCAGCGGCGCCATCGAGCTCGGCCGCCGGATAAAGATTGTAGCGCGGCACGCGGTATGGGCCCGATATGTCGCGCACGGTGGTGAACGAGCCGAGCGGCACGGTGCCGCCCGAGTCATTGCGCACGCGCAGCTTCAGAACGTCCTCCGGCACCAGTCGATACGGGCCGTCAGCCTGCGCCTGGACGCGGAACGTGCGGCCGAACAGGTTGAAGTCGTTGACGTAGAGCGAGCCGATATAGACCTGCAGGGCGGTGAATACGTCCGGCATCTTGAGACCGAGCATCTGCACCTTGGTGCGGTCGATCTCGAGGTAAAGCTGCGGCGTCTGTGTCTCGAACAACGAGAACACCTGCGACAGGCCCGGCGTCTGCGCGGCACGGCCCATCATCGCATAGACCGCGCCCTGCAAAGCCGGATACCCGGCGCCGCTGCGATCCTCCACCATCATGCGGAAGCCGCCCGCATTGCCGATGCCGTTCACCGATGGCGGCTGCACCACGACGATGAAAGCCTCCTGGATGGCGGCGAACCGGCCGAACAACGCCCCCTGGATCGCCGCCGCCGATTGCCTCGGATCGGCGGCGCGTTTGGCGAAGTCGTCGAGCACGATGAAGATGGCGCCGGCATTCGGCGCATTGGTGAAGGTCGCGCCCGAGAAGCCGACGATGTTGATGGCATGCGCGACGCCGGGCACCTGCAGTGCCAGTTCGGTCGCCCGCTTCATCACCGCATCGGTGCGCGCCAGCGAGGCGCCTGGCGGCAGTTGCGCGGCGACGATGAGATAACCGCGGTCCTGCTGCGGGATGAAGCCCTGCGGCGTCTTGCGGAACTCGTTGAGACCGAAGGCCAGCACGCCGGCATAGATCACCAGCATGATCACGGCAAAGCGCACGATCTTGCGCGCCAGCCAGCTATAACCGCTGGTCACGGCATCGAAGCCGCGATTGAACAGGCCGAAAAAGCCGTGGATCGGCTTTTCCCACCACCGGTCGCGATGGCCCGGGTCGTGCGCCTTGAGCAGCAGCGCGCACATCGCCGGCGACAAGGTCAGTGACACCACCAGCGAGATGATGGTCGAACCGGCGATGGTCAGCGCAAACTGGCGGTAGAACTGCCCCGAGATGCCGGTAATGAAGGCCGTCGGCACGAACACGGCGGACAAGACGAGCGCGATCGCAACAAGCGCACTGCCGACCTCGTCCATGCTCTTGTGCGCAGCGTCCCGCGGCGACAAGCCGCTCTTGATGTTGCGTTCGACGTTCTCGACGACGACGATGGCGTCGTCCACCACGATGCCGATGGCCAGCACCAGGCCGAACAGCGACAGGTTGTTCAGCGTGAAGCCGAACATGGCCATGATGAAGAACGTGCCGACCAGCGAAATCGGAATCGCGAGAATGGGAATGACCGCTGCTCGCCAGGTCTGCAGGAACAGAATGACGACCAGGACGACCAGCACCGTCGCTTCGAGGATGGTCTCGACCACCGCCTCGACCGATTGACGGATGAACTGCGTCGGATCGTAAATGATGGTGTATTGCAGGCCTTCGGGGAAACCCTTGCCGATCTCGGCCATCGCCTTGCGGATGCCATCGCCCGTCGCGAGAGCGTTCGATCCCGGGCGCTGGAACACCGCGATCGCGACCGAGACGTCGCGGTCGAGATAGGACGATGACGTATAGTCCTGCGCCGCCAGTTCGACGCGCGCCACGTCCTTGATGCGAACGACCGCGGTGGCCGTCTGCTTGACCACGATGTTGGAAAATTCATTGACGTCGCTCAACCGTCCGAGCGTGCGCACCGCGACCTGGAAGGCGAGCTGGTTGGCAACCGGCGGCTGGTTGAGCACGCCCGAGGCGACCTGCACGTTCTGGCCCTGCAAGGCAGTCACAACGTCGGAGGCCGTCAAGTCGAGCGACTGCAGGCGGTCCGGATCGAGCCAGACCTGCATGGCGTAATCGCGAGCGCCGAAGATCGTGATCGAGCCGACGCCGTCGACGCGGGTCAATTGATCCTTGATCTGCAGGTTGGCGTAGTTCGTCACGTAAAGCGCGTCGCGAGCGCCGTTCGGCGAGAACAGGTTCACCACCATTAGAATGTCGGGCGAACTCTTGGCGACCGTGACGCCGACCTGCTGCACCGCCTGCGGCAGGCGCGGCGTCGCCGTGGCGACGCGATTCTGCACCTGCACCTGCGCGATATCGAGGTTGGTGCCGAGGTCGAAGGTGACCGAGATCGAGAATTTGCCGTCGGCGGTCGAGTTCGAGGAGATGTACAGCATCCCCTCCACGCCGTTGACCTGCTGCTCGATCGGCGTCACCACCGTTTCGGCCACCGTTTCGGCGCTGGCGCCCGAATACTGGCCGGTGATGTTGATGATGGGCGGCGCGATTTCCGGATACTGCGCCACAGGCAGCCGCGCATAGGCGACCGCGCCGAGAATGACAATGATGATCGAAATGACCGAAGCGAATATCGGCCGGTCGATGAAGAAATGGGATATACGCATGGCGAGCGCTACTTCGCTGGCGCGGGCTTGGCACCCGCGGGCGCCGCGCCCTGCTGACCTTCCTGCTGCGGACTGACGACCTGGCCCGGGCGGACGCGCGCGATGCCGTTGACGATGATCTTGTCGTCGGGGCCGATGCCCTCCTTGATGACGCGCAGCTTGCCATCGACAAGTTGGCCCAGCGTGACGTATTTCGGCACGACCTTGTTTCCCGGACCGATCGTCATCACCGTTTTGCGCGCCTGGTCGCTGCCGATCGCGACATCGGGCACCAGCAGGCCTTCATAAGGCGCCGTGGCCGGCACGCGCACCCGTGCGAACATGCCGGGCGTAAACGTGGCGTTGGCATTGGCGAAGACGGCGCGGCCGCGAATCGTGCCGGTCGTCCGCTCGATCACGTTGTCGATGAAGTCCATGCGGCCTTCATGCACGAAATCCTTTTCATCGATCAGCTTGAGACCGACATTGACGCGGCCGTCACGGCTGGTGACATCCTTGCCGCTTTTGGCATTGCGCTCGTAACGCAGGTACGACGCCTCATCGAAGGTGAATTCGAAGTAGATGGGGTCGGTGGAAACGATGGTTGCAAGAAGCGTCGTCGAACCGCCGGTACCACCGGTGACGAGATTGCCCGGCGTAACGCGACGATCGCCGATGCGGCCAGCGATCGGCGCGCGCAGTTCGGTGAACGACAGATCGAGTTCGGCGCTACGCAGCGCCGCCTCGGCGCCAGCGACGGCAGCACGCGCATTACGGAAGGATTGGGCGCGCTGCTCGAAGGTCTGGTCGGTGATCGTTTTTTCCTTCACCAGTTGCTGGCCGCGGGTGTAGTCCGCTTCGGTGAAGTCGAGATTGGACTTGGCGGTCGAAACATTGGCGCGCGCCTGAGCGGCAGCATTTTCGAACGAGCGGCGGTCGATGGTGAACAGCAGATCGCCGTCCTTGACGAGCTGACCGTCCTTGAAATGTACAGCGTCGAGATAACCCGAGACACGGGCGCGAATTTCAACGCTATTCACCGCGGCGAAGCGGCCGACATACTCATCGTAATCGACGACCTGCCGCTTGACCGGCGATGCCACGGTGACCTGCGGCGGCGGCGGTCCGCCCGCCTGCTTCGGGCTTTCGCCGCAACTTGCGAGCAGCGTGGCAACCATCCCGGCGAGCACGGCGCGGCTGCGGTTTCCGGTCTTGGTGTGAATGGATGCGAAGGCAGATGTGTGCATGTCTGACCACGACCGGCTAGCTTAAACCTCATTTGACATAGCTGCACCGCAACACGATGTCTACCGTGGCCGAACCGTCACAGCGTGCCCAAAAAAGCGTCGCCACGTATTGCAATTCTGCGTGACTATTGCCGAACGCGACGAAAGCCTTTGAACCAGGCGCGCCCAAACAGCGTCAGGATCACGATAGCGTACAGTGCGCCACCGAGCATGCCGAGCACGGCCAAGGTCATCAGCGCCGCTCCCGGCCAGCCGAGAAACAGGCGCTCGATAGGCGCGGCGCAAAACCACAAAACCAATGTTATTATAAAGCCGGCAAACGCGAGCTTCAGTGCAGACTGCCGCAGCCGCGCGTCGATACGGGCATGGCCGGCGCGATGCGCTAACCACACGACAAGCAATAAATTGATCCAGGCGCCAATCGCCGTCGCCAGCGCCAGACCAACCTGCGCCAGCGATCCCATCAACAGAAACTTGAAGCCGATATTGACCGCTGCCGCGGTGAGCGAAGCCTTAACTGGCGTCGCCGTGTCGCCGCGCGCGAAGAATGTCGCGACCGCGCTACGGATCAGCAGGAACGGCAACAGGCCGACCGAATAGGCCGCCAGTGTCGCGCCGGCCGCCGCCGCGTCCGCCGCGGTGAAAGCGCCGCGCACGAACAATGCGCGCATGATGAGTTCGGGAACGGCAATGAAGGCGGCGAGGCATGGCATCGCCAGCATTAATGTGAACTCGAATGCTCGGTTCTGCGCATGCGCCGCGCCGGCATCGTCGCCGGCGGCCAGGCGCCGCGACATCTCGGGCAACACGACTGTGCCGATGGCGATGCCGATGACGCCAATCGGCAACTGATTGAGACGATCGGCATAATACAGCGCCGAAATAGCGCCCGCCGCCAGAAAACTGGCGATGATGGTGTCCGCGAACAGCGCAAGCTGCACGCCGGCCGAGCCGACAGTGGCGGGCGCGAGCGCACGGAAGAACTGTTTGACGTCGGCATCCCAGCGCGGCCGCTTCAGCCGGGCCAGCACGCCTTGCCGGAACGCATCGCCGCCGACCAGCAGCGCCTGCAGCGCGCCTGAGATCGCGACGCCCCAGGCGGCGGCGTGGCCGGGCGTCGGGAAATAGACGGCGAGCAGCAGAGCGACGATCAATGACAGGTTGAGCAGGATCGGCGCGGCGGCGGCGGCGGCAAAGCGCTGCAGCGCATTGAGGATGCCGCCATAGAGCGTCACCAGCGTTATCAATAAAAGATACGGAAAAGTTATGCGTGTCAGATCGACCGCCAGCGCATAGCGCATCGGCTCGTCGCGGAAGCCCGGCGCCAGAACGTCGATGGCCTGCGTGGTGAAAACAAGAGCCAGCGCCAGCAGCACGATCTGTGAAGCCAGCAGGATGGTGAATATCTGATCGGCAAAGCGCGCCGCGCGCTCCGCCCCACCCTGCTCGCGCACGCGCGCATAAGCCGGCACGAAAGCTGCGTTGAACGCTCCCTCGGCAAAGATGGCGCGGAAATGGTTGGGCAGGCGGAAGGCGACAAAGAAGGCATCCGCCACCGGGCCGGCGCCAAGGATCGCGGCCATGATGATGTCACGGATGAAGCCGGTGACCCGCGACAGGAGCGTGTAGCCGCCGACCGTGAGAAACGACTTGATCATCGGCTGACAGAGGTCCGTGCGGGCCGCGCGTGAGGTCGGCCGCCCTCGGGGGCAAGGCCGAATCCGGCCACCACCATAAGCCGCCGGCAGGCAAAGCCAAGCTCGGCCGGGCGTGCGGCCGAATCAAGGCGCGGCGGAAGGCCTCAGCCGGCCTTCACGGCGCGGCGCACCGCATCGACGATCCGATCCTGGGTCGGCTCGTCCAGATAGGCGTGCATCGGCAGGCTGATGACTTCGTGCGCCAGAGCTTCGCTCACCGCGACGCCGCCCTTACCGACCGGGTAATGCTTGTAGGCCTGCTGGCGGTGCAACGGGATCGGATAATAAATCGCGGTCGGCACGCCTTCGGCCTTGAGCGCGGCGGCGAAGGCGTCGCGCGTTCCGGGCTTGAGGCGGATGGTATACTGCGCCCACACCGACGACATGCCGGCCGGCACCACCGGCACGACGACCATGTCGCGCAAGGCTTCGTTGTAGCGGCGCGCAATACGGTCGCGCGCATCGATCTCATCCGGGAATATCTTGAGCTTTTCGATGAGCACCGCGGCCTGAATGGTGTCGAGCCGCGAGGTCAGTCCGAGACGGACATTATCGTAGCGGTCGCTGCCCATGCCGTGGACACGTACACTGCGCATCAGGTCGGCGAGGTTATCGTCGTCCGTC
This sequence comes from Pseudolabrys sp. FHR47, assembly GCF_005153485.1. NCBI lineage: Bacteria > Pseudomonadati > Pseudomonadota > Alphaproteobacteria > Hyphomicrobiales > Xanthobacteraceae > Pseudolabrys > Pseudolabrys sp. FHR47. Next base: position 1,609,065 of record NZ_CP039740.1, on the reverse strand, counting down.
AACGCCGCGCCGCCGTCGCCATAGCAGCCGAGCGGCTTGGCGGGGAAGAAACTGGTGGCGGTGACGTGGCCGAAGGTGCCGATACGGCGATTGTTATAAGTCGCGCCGAAACCCTGCGCGGCGTCGTCGATGATGAAAAGATCATGGGCTTTGGCGGCGGCGGCGATCGGCCCGTGGTCGGCTGCCTGGCCGAACAAATCGACCGGGATGACCGCCTTGGGCTTGAGGCCAAGCTCGATCGCGGTTTCAACGGCACCGGCAATGTGATCCGGGTTCATGTTGAACGTTACCGGATCGACATCGACAAAGATCGGCGTCGCGCCGACCAGCGCTGCAACTTCGGCGGTCGCGCAGAAGGTGAAGGACGGGCACAGCACGGCATCGCCAGGCCCGATGCCCATGGCGCGCAGCGGCAGCACCAGCGCGTCGGTGCCGCTGGCGCACGACACGGCATGCTTGGCGCCGGCGAAGGCCGCCAGATCGGCTTCAAAGGCTTTCACTTCCGGGCCGAGGATGAACTGGCAGCTGTTCACCACCTTCATCACGGCATTGTCGATCGCACTGCCGAGCCGGCGCCGCTGCGCGGCAAGATCGATAAAGGGAATCGGCGGCAGTTCGGTGCGAACGTTCATGAAGGCGGACCGGATGTTGTTGAACTAAACGGCGACGTTGGCGCGGCGCGCGGCGGCCGGTTGATGGCTGCTCGAGGTCAGGCACTGGATGGCGACTTCGAGGCTGGCAACGCCCTGCTCGCCCGTCACCGACGGCGAGGCACCGGTGCGAATCGCCTGCAGGAAGGCGAGCAGTTCCGAACGCAGCGGTTCGGCATGGCCGACCGACAAATGACGCATCGAATAGCTGCCGTCCGGCTGGAAGCCGAAACACTCGGTGACCTGACGCGTGAGCAGATCGCCCATCACATATTTGCGCCGCGTCGCCACCGTCACGTTGCGCGCCTTGAACGGCGTCAGCCAGTTGGTGTTGATATGCGCCAGCACGCCCGAGGCGGTGCGGAACTGCAGCAGCGCGATGTCCTCGCGCTCGGCGACCGCGCTGGACAGTTGCGGCTGCACTTCGATGATATCGGAGTCGGTGAACCAGCGGATCAGGTCGATGTCGTGGACGGCGAGGTCGATAACGACGCCGACATTCGACATGCGCGGAGGGAACGGACCGACGCGGGTGATGGCGATGGACAGAATGTCCTCGCCGCGGATCGCGTCTTTAATGGCTTCAACCGCTGGGTTGAAGCGCTCGACATGACCGACCATCAAAGTCACGCCTTTGCTGCGCGCCGCATCGATGATCTCGTGGCCCTCTTCCACGGTCGAGGCGATCGGCTTTTCCACCAGCACATGCACGCCGCGCGCGATCGCGGCCAGCGCCACCTCGCGGTGCAGATGAGTGGGCGCGGCGATGGTGATGGCATCGACGCCGAGATCGAGCAGCCCTTCGACATCGGGCACCGCCGCGCAATGCAATGTGCGCGCGACGAAATCGGACTGCTTGGCGTCCGGGTCGGCAACGCCGGCGAGTTCCGCGCCCGGTAGCCCGGCAAGAACGCGGGCGTGGTTGCTGCCCATAACGCCGACGCCGACGACGCCGACGCGCAACGGCCGCGTTTCGATGGTTGAAACCTGTGTCATCGCAAAAAGCCGATCCCCAGCCTTACTCTTGAACCCCGCGTCCCCCTAGCACGCTGGATATAGGCTGGCGACCGCACCTGTGAAATGCGGTGAACACGTTTTGATTCAATGCGTTACAGCGCCGCCGCGCCGCAGACGGCCTGCGCTCCACCGCAAACCAGGCGCCGCGAGAACGCTATGTCAGGCCGTGATAGGCACGATACCAGGCGATGAAGCGCGCAATGCCCTCGGCGATTGGCGTCGACGGCTTGAAGTCGACTTCCTTCATCAGCGCATCGACATCGGCATAGGTCGCCGGCACGTCGCCGGGCTGCATCGGCTCCAGCTCGCGGATCGCCTTCTTGCCGATCGATTTTTCCAGCAATTCGACGACGTCGAGCAGATCAACCGGATTGTTGTTGCCGATGTTGTAGACGCGCCACGGCGCAGTGCTCGAACCCGGATCGGGCTCGTCGCCCGACCAGTTCGGGTCGCTCGCCGCCGGCCGCCCCACCAGGCGGACGATCGACTCGACCACGTCATCGACATAAGTGAAGTCGCGCCGCATCTTGCCGTGGTTGAACAGCTTGATCGGCTTGCCGGCGAGAATGGCGCTGGCGAAGATCCACATCGCCATATCCGGCCGGCCCCATGGTCCGTACACCGTGAAGAAGCGCAAGCCGGTCGTCGGCAGCCTGAACAGATGCGAATAGGAATGCGCCATCAGCTCATTGGCTTTTTTCGAGGCGCCATAGAGGCTGAGCGGATGGTCGACATTGTCGTGCACCGAGAACGGCATGTGCGTATTGCTGCCATAGACCGACGATGACGAAGCATAGAGCAGATGCCGGCAATCGTTATGACGGCAACCTTCCAGCACATTGACGAAGCCGATCAGGTTTGAATCAACATAAGCGTGCGGATCGACCAGCGAATGACGTACCCCGGCCTGAGCGGCCAAATGTACGACGTGCGGGAATTTGTATTGCGCGAATAGATCGGCGGTCGCCTGGCGGTCGGCGAGATCGTGCCGGATGAACGAGAAGCCGTTGTGCTTCCTGAGTTCGGCGAGACGAGCCTCTTTCAGCTTCACGTCGTAATACGGCGTCAGGTTATCGACGCCGATGACGACGCGGCCTTCCTTCAGCAGCGCGGTGGCGACATGAAAGCCGATGAAACCGGCGGCGCCGGTGACCAGGATAGGTTGATTATCGAGTGCCGCCACAGATCGATCCTTTCAACGCCGCGCGTGGACACTAAAGCCCATCCCAGCGGCGGCGCCACGCCTCGTACATCAGAATCGCCCACAAGGCATAGGCCCAGTTACGCCGGCCCGAAAGGTGCGCCTGCCACAGCGCCTGCACCGGCGCCGGATCGATCAGCCCGCCACCAAGGCGCGACGGCGCCAGCAGATCCTCGGCCCAGGGCCGCAGCGGACCGCGCAGCCACTCGGCGAGCGGAATGGCGAAGCCCATCTTCGGCCGCTCCACCAGCGCACGCGGCACGTAGCGGTCGAGCACCCGCCGCAGCAGCCACTTGGTGTCGCCGCCGCGCAGCCGCATGGCGCGCGGCAGCCGCCAGGCGAATTCGACGACGCGATGATCGAGCAGCGGCGGCCGCACCTCCAGCGACACCGCCATCGAAGCACGATCGACCTTGTGCAAGATGTCGTCCGGCAGGAAGGTCAACTGGTCGCACAATTGCAGGCGCTCGACCGAACGGTCTTCGGCCGAGGGCGGCAGGCTCGGCATGGCGACGTCATGCTCGGGCGTGCCGGACATCAAAGATGACGGATCGCGGTTCTGGCTGACCAGGACGCGATAGGCCTCCTCATTGTCGAGCGGCAGCACGGCGGCGAACTTCTTGAGCTTGTCGACCGGCTGCGGCGGCCGCACCTTCGCCGGCAGCAGCGACACGCCGGCTTCGACCAGCGCATCGGGCATGGCATCGAGCACGGCGCCCGCCGCCTGGCGCAGCGCGCGCGGCGAGCGCGACAGATGGCCGGCAAGCCCCTGCCCCAGATTGTAGCGGTTATAGCCGGCGAACAGTTCGTCGCCGCCGTCGCCGGTCAGCGCCACGGTCACGTGCTTGCGCGTCAGCTTCGAAATCAGATGCGTCGGGATCTGCGAGGAGTCGGCGAAGGGCTCGTCATACATGTCGGCGAGCTGCGGCACGACATCGAGCGCGTCCTGTCCGGTCACCATCATGTCGCGATGGTCGGTCTTGAGATGCGCGGCCACGGCGCGGGCGTGCTGGGATTCATCGAAGCCGATATCGGAAAACCCGATCGAGAAGGTACGCACCCGGCCGCGCCCCGCCGCGACCATCAGCGCCACGACCGTCGATGAATCGATGCCGCCCGAAAGGAAGGCGCCGAGCGGCACGTCCGACATCATCTGTCCCGCGACGGCGTCGGCGAGCAGATCGTGCAGTTCGGTTTCCGCCTCAGCATCCGAGCCAGCGAACGGAGCGGCGACGCCGGCCGCGGCAAGGTCGCGCAGCGACCAGTAGATGCGGCGCGACACTTTGCCAGCGGCGTCGATCGAAACGATCTCGCCGGGCATGACCTTCGAGACATTGCGGTAGATCGAATATGGCGCGGGCACATAGGCAAAGCGCAGGAAGCTCGCCACCGATTGCGGATCGGTCTCGAGCGGTACGCCGGCCGCGCGCAGCGCCTTCAGTTCCGATGCGAAGGCCACGCCGCGCGCGTCGTCCGAAAAATAGATCGGCTTGATGCCGAGCCGGTCGCGGATGAGATGGAGCGTGCGGGTCGAGCGATCCCATAGCGCGATGGCGAACATGCCATTGATGTCCGCCAGCGTGCGGTCGATGCCGCGTTTGGCGATAGATTCGAGGATCACCTCGGTATCGGAGGTGCCGCGGAAAGCAAAGCCGGCGAGTTCCGGGCAACGCGCGACCGCATCGCGGTTGTAGACCTCGCCGTTGTAGGAAATCACCCAGCGGCCGTCGGCCGAAATCATCGGCTGGGCACCTGTCGGCGTCAGGTCGACGATAGCGAGACGCCGGTGCACCAGGGCCAGTCCTGCGTCGGCGTCGCACCAGATCGCCCAACTGTCGGGGCCGCGATAGGCAATCGCGTCGCCCATCGCCTGAGCGCGCCGTTCCAGCGCCGCAAGATCGCCCGACCGGACCCGGTCGTAAAAGCCGGCAATGCCGCACATTGAGGCGTCGTCCTGTCAAACTACCGACAGCTAGTGCCTGCCGCATCCACAGCGCCGCGTCAACGGCGCCCGCCCCTTAGCCGATTTCAATCTTGGGCCCGATGTTCTATTGCTTCGCCGTATTCACGCAGCGAGAAACCGGCCCGTCGATGGCGCGAACGATCCTCTATCTCGTCTCCGAAGACTGGTATTTCGTCTCGCACCGGTTGCCGATGGCGCGGGCGGCGTTGGATGTAGGCTTCGACGTCCATGTCGCTACGAGGGTCGACCGCCACGGCGGGACCATCGCCGCCGAAGGCTTCACCCTGCATCCGGTGGCCTGGCGGCGTGGCAGCCTCAATCCGCTGACCTTGCTCGCGAACATCCGCGAGGTCCGCGCGCTGTACCGCCGGCTCAAGCCCGATCTCGTCCACCACGTCGCCCTGGTGCCGTCCGTCCTTGGCTCGATCGCTGCCCTTGGCCTGCCGATGGCCAAGCTCAACGCCTTCGCCGGGCTCGGCTTTGCCTTCACCTCCAATACCGCCAAAGCCCGCGCCATCCGCGCCGTCGCCGCGCCGCTACTGCGTTTCCTGCTCAACCGCCCAGCGACCGCCGTTCTCGTCCAAAATCCCGACGACCGCCAAGCCGTGCTCAACCTCGGCGTCCCGGCGGACAAGGTCGCGCTCATCCCCGGTTCCGGCATCGACGTCGATGAACTGAGGCCCCTGCCCGAGCCCGATGGCCTGTTCACGGTCGGCTTCGTCGGCCGCCTGCTCGACGACAAAGGCGTGCGGCCGCTGGTGCGCGCGCATGAAATCCTCGCCGAACGCGGCATCGCCGTGCGCCTGCTGCTCGCCGGCACGCCCGACCCGTCCAATCCGGCCTCGATCCCGGAAAGCGTCATCGACTCCTGGCGCCACCGCCCCAACCTCGTCGTCATGGGCCATGTCAGCGGCATCGCCTCAGTCTGGGCGCAGGCGCATGTCGGCGTGCTGCCATCGCGCCGCGAGGGCTTGCCGAAGAGCCTTCTTGAGGCCGCCGCCTGTGGCCGTGCCCTCATCGCCACCGACGTCCCCGGCTGCCGCGAGATCGCGCGGCAGGATATCAATGCGCTGCTGGTGCCGGTCGACAATGCCGCAGCGCTCGCCGACGCCATTGAACGACTGATGAAGGACGACGCCTTGCGCCAACGCTTTGCCGCCGAGAGCCGCCGCATGGCGGTCGAGGAATTCTCCAGCGCCCGCATCGGCCGGGAGATCGTCGCGCTCTATAACAAGCTGCTCGGCGCGCCCTCATCCGCCGCGGAGCGTCCGCGATGATCCTCGTCGCGTGGTATCAGATCGTCGGACTCGCGGCCGGCATCATCGCTGCCACGGCGGTGCTCTGCCATCTGCTGCTGCGGCTGCTGTATCCACTCCTGCAGCGCTACGCACTGGCGCTGCCGAACGCACGCTCCTCTCACAAGACGCCGACGCCGCAAGGCGCCGGCATCGGCGTCGTCGCCGCGACGGTGATCGCCGTCCTTGCGATCTTCTTCATGATGGAAGGACTTGGCGATCGCACGCTCTGGATTGTGCTCGGTGCGACCATTGGCATTGCCATCGTCGGTGTGGTCGACGACATCGCGCCGATCGGCGTATTGCCGCGCCTGCTGCTGCAGGCCGCCGCCGTCACGGCGATCCTGATGGCATTGCCCGACGGCATGCGGATCGTGCCGATACTTCCATTCTGGGCGGAGCGCGCGCTGCTCGGCATCGGCGCGCTGTGGTTCGTCAATCTCACCAACTTCATGGACGGCATCGACTGGATCACGGCGGCCGAGACCATCCCGATCACGGCATTCCTGGTCGTGATCAGCGCTTTCGACCAGACATCGGAAGCCGAGATTGCGGTGGCGCTGGTGTTGTGCGGCGCCATGCTCGGCTTCGCGCCGCTCAACCGACCGGTGGCTAAGATGTTTCTCGGCGATGTCGGCAGCCTCGCGATCGGACTGCTGCTCGCCTGGATGCTGATCGGGCTCGGCGGACGCGGCCACATCGCCGCCGCGATCCTGCTGCCGCTTTATTATCTCGCCGACGCGACCATCACGCTGTTCCTTTCGCCTGTCGCGCGGCGAAAAAGATCTGGATCGCGCACCGAACGCATTTCTATCAGCGCGCCACGCAGAATGGCTTCACGGTGATGCAGGTCGTCACGCGCATCTTCGCCGTCAATATCGTGCTCGGCCTGCTGGCGCTGGCGAGCATTCTGTGGAGCGGACCTGCAGTGCAGGTGTTTGCGCTGGCCGGCGGTGCGGCGTTGGTCGCATGGCTGCTCTACATCTTCGCCAAGGGCCGGCCGTCAGCGGCGTGAACCCAGCGCCTCGTCGATCGCAACCATGACCTGCTGCGGCGCCAACGCATCGAGACAGGCGCTGGTGCTTTGAAGCCTGCGCTCGCAGCCTTCGAGCTGACACGGCGTGCAGGGAAAGGCGTGCTGCACCAGCCAGACATTGCCGCGCTGCTGCACCGCGCCGGTGTCCGCCCATAGCGCGCTGAGGCCACCGACCGGCCACGGCCCCCACAGCCGCGGATCGGTCGGCCCAAACAGCGCCACCGTCGGGCAGCCGCAAGCGGCGGCGAGATGCGTCACCGATGTATCGGGACCGATGAAGACCCTGGCACCGGCGAGCAGACCACTGAGCTGCCCCCAGTTGAGCTTGCCATCGAGGCGCGTCACCTCGGCGCCTCGCCAGACATCGTCGAGATAGGCGCGCTCCTGCGCCGCCGGTCCGCCAGTCGCGATCACGGTCACGCCGCGCGCCTTGAGCGACGCCGCAATGTCGCGCCAGCCTTGCGCCGTCCATTGCTTGTAGCGAAACATCGGCGCGGCATGGATGACCGCATAATCGCCCGACGGATTGCCTTCGAACGGCAAGGCGGCCGGCGGCACCAGCCGCGGCACGCGCGCGATGCCGAGCGCATCGGCGAACCGCAGCATGTCCTCGACGCGATGCACGCCGGCGACGACTGGCACTGATTTATGCAGCAGAAATCGCTTGAAAGCCCCGTTCTTCTTCGCTTCCACCGGAGCCATGCGGATGCCGCCGGCGACAAAGGCAAAGAACACCGGGCGGTCGCCCGATTGTGTCGAGATGGCGAGATCGTAGCGTCGCCAGAGCTTCGCCACGAGTGAGAGACTTTGCGTAAAGGATCGGCGCGGCGGCATCGTGACAATGCCGTCGAGATCGGGATTGCCGGCGAGGATGCCGGCCGTGTCGGCAAACACCAGTGCCTCGATGGTCGCGTCCGGCCACGCCTTGCGCAGACTGGCGATCAACGGCGTGGTCAGCAACACATCGCCGAGGCGGCGCAACGCGACCACCAGAATGCGCGGCCGCTCCGGCAATGCGATGCGGTTCATGACGCAGGTATCTCGCCGACGGCCTTCACCCGCAACGCCGACAGCCCGCGTTTGGCGCGGACATCATGGCCCGCCAGCAACTCAGCCAGCTTGCGCTCATTCTCGGACAGCGCCGAACGATCGGCTTCCTTGTGCCAGAGATGAACGACGCCGGTGGCGAAGTTGCCGTCCTTGCGCATGACGCCGGCATGCAGAAGGCGGACGATGAGATCAGAGTCTTCCTTGCCCCAGCCGGCATAGTCGGCATCGAAACCATCGACGGTGTCGAAGTCACGCCGCCAGATGGCGAGGTTGCAGGAGCGAGCGCCCTTCCACTCCCTGGCGCGGAGGCGGCGCAGCGGCCCGAGCGGCAGATGAAGCAGCGCCGAGAGACGATTGACGCCGCCGCGAAAGCGCTCGGCGAGAAACTGGCCGAAGCTCCAGCGCTCCGGCTCCAAGCCCTCGCGCAGCACGCGTTCGGTCAATGCCGGCGACAAGAGGATGCGATTACCCGTGACGAAGGCTCTCGGCTCAGCGAGCTTGCGGTGCTGCGCGATAAAATCCGGCCGCACGATGCAATCGCCATCGAGGAAAACGATGTAGTCGCCGCGCGACGCGAGTACGGCGCGGTTGCGAATTTCGCCGGCACGAAAGCCCTTGTCCTCGTGCCACACATGCTCGACCCGGTGGCCGACCTTCGCCTTCCAGTCATCGACGAGGTCACCGGTCGCCGGCCGCGAGCCATCATCGGCAACAATGACTTCGAAATCCCTGTCGGTCTGATGCGCCAGCGAGCGCAGCACCGCGGCGAGCGCATCCTCGCGGTTATAGGTCGTGACGATGACCGAGATCAGCCCGTTCACCGGTTGCGCCCCGCCAGCCAGGCTTTCATGTAGCGATAATAAGTACCCTCGGCATTGGCGACCGCGAGCAGGAAGCCCTCGCGGCCGTCGAGAAAGCCGCCGCGCAAAATGTATGTGCGGAAGAAGCTCCACAGGCCGTGGGTGATACCACTGGAGAAGCTCACGCGCTTGCCGTGCGCCACCGTCATCGCGGCGTTGGCCGTAGAATAGCGATCCATGCGCGACAGCGCATCCTCGAGCCGCAGCACCGGCGCATGCAACAAATCGTTTTTCAGCCGCGCCACTGGACCATCGCAGATGATGCGTTCGTGGACGCGGTCGTCGGAAAAACGCGCCTTGCCACGCCTGAACAAGCGCAGCACGTAATCCGGATACCAGCCGGAGTGGCGCATCTGCCGACCACAGAAGCTCGACAGCCGCGGCATCTCATAGCCGTCGGCCTTCGCCTCATTCATCGCCTGCGCGATCTCGGTGGCCAGCGCCGGCGTGACGCGCTCGTCGGCATCGATGGAGAACACCCAGTCGCCGGTGGCTTGCGACAACGCGAAGTTCTTCTGAGCGCCGAAGCCATCGAAGGTGCGGGATACGACTCGGGCGCCTTTACCCTCCGCAATTTCCGCCGTGCCATCGGTGCTGCCGCCATCGACCACGACAATGCGCTCGTCGGCGAACGCAACGCTGTCGAGGCAGGCGCCGATATTGGCGGCCTCGTTCTTCGCGATCACGATCACCGACAGGCGCGGCATGCCCGCTCCACCTTCATCGCCTCAGCGGCGGTTACCGTTGCGCGAGCGCTCGACCATCGAGGTCGTGGACTGTCCCGGCACCAGATCGACCAGCACCACCACGCCGCCGAGCGCCTCGACGATATCGTGGCCGACGACCTGCTCGCGCGTGTAATCGCTGCCCTTGACCAGCACGGTCGGCTTCACCTCAGCGATCAGTTCACGCGGCGTATCCTGCTCGAACACGACAACGAGATCGACGGCCTCGAGCGCGGCCAGCACATCGGCGCGCGATTGCGCGTTCTGCACCGGACGGGTCGGGCCCTTCAGGCGAGTCACCGAGGCATCGCTATTGAGTCCGACGACGAGGCGATCGCATTGCGCGCGCGCCTGCGCCAGCAGCTTGACGTGACCGGGATGCAGCAGATCGAAAACGCCGTTGGTGAACCCGATGCGCAAACCCATCTTGCGCCACGCGTCGAGATGTTCGCCGAGCTGCGACCAGTCGAAGACGATCTTCTCTTCGGAGGCGAGCGAAGCTTCCGGCAGGATGCGATGGCGCAGCTCATCAATAGTAAGCGTCGCGGTGCCGCGCTTGCCGACGACAACGGCGGCCGCGGCATTGGCGGCGCGCATCGCGCTTTCGAAGTCGGCGTTCATCGCCAGCATCGCGGCGAGCACGGCGACGACCGTGTCGCCGGCGCCGGACACATCGCGCACCTTCACGGCGTAAGACGGCACATGGATCGGCGCGCCCTCGCCGACCAAAGTCATGCCGTCTTCGCTACGCGTCACCAGCACGGCCTGCGCGCCGAGCGCGTTCTTGAGGCCGAGCGCCGCGTCGGCGACCTCGTCGTCGCTGCGCGCGGCAGTGCCCGTCGCGGCGGCCAGCTCCTGCCGGTTCGGCGTGATCAGAGTCGCGCCGCGATAGATCGAATAGTCGCGGCCCTTGGGATCGACGATGACCGGCTTGCCGGCCTTGTTCGCGGCATCGATCACGGCGCGCACGACGCGCGGCGTCAATGCGCCCTTGGCATAGTCGGACAGCACCACGGCGCCGGCGCGCGGCATGGCCTCGATGGCAAAGCCGATCAGTGCATCCTCTTCGGCGGGCTCGATCGGCGCCGCCATTTCCCAGTCGGCACGCAACAGATGCGCCGAATGATGCTCGGAGACGAAGCGCACCTTGCGCGTGGTCATGCGCCGCGGATCGGTGGCGAGCGAGAACTCGATCAGCGGATGGAGCGACAATGCGCCGGTGAGCGCCTTGCCGGCTTCGTCGTCGCCGACCAAGCCGATGAAGATGCAGCGCGTGCCGAGCGCAACCAGGTTGCGCGCGACATTGCCGGCGCCGCCGATCATCACCTCGGTGCGCTTGACGGCGATCACGGGCGTCGGCGCCTCCGGCGAGATGCGCGACACATCGCCATAGACGAATTCGTCGAGCATCAGATCGCCGATGCAGAGCACCGTCTGCTGCGACAGGCCGGAAAGGTGTTTGTCGAAGTCGAACATACTTATTTCCTACGCATGATCTTGTCCGAAAACCGGTGGCCACTTTTCGGGATCATGCGCGCTAACGATACTTGTCTTGGCTGTCGAGATAGCCGGTGACGTATTGCGCCACTGCCTTCTCGAGCGGCGTGAAGCCGGCATTGTAACCGGCGCGGCGCAGATTGCCGGCGTCGGCCTGCGTGAAATACTGATACTGATCGCGGATCGAGACCGGCATGTCGATGTATTCGATGTTCGGCTTGGCGCCCATCGCCTTGAACATGGCAACGATCATATCGCGGAAGCTTTCGGCCTGGCCGGTGCCGACATTGTAGATGCCGTTCTTGTTGTTGCTATGGGCCGCGCCGCTGATCGCCCATCGCACCACCGAGACAACGTCGTCGACATAGACGAAGTCGCGGCGCTGATCGCCGTCGGCAATGCCGGCGCGGTGCGACTTGAACAGTTTCACCGGCTGACCGGCCTTGGCGCCGTCGAACACTTTCGACAGCACGCTCGCCATCGCGCCCTTGTGATACTCGTTCGGGCCATAGACATTGAAGAACTTGAGGCCGACCCAGGTCGGCGGCAGCTTCTGCTTCTTCACGTAGCGATCGACCAAAGCGAGGTCGAACAGATGCTTCGACCAACCGTAGAGATTCATCGGCCGTAGCTTGCGCAGCGCGTCCAGCGACCAATCGTCGACGAAATTGGTGTCGCGGTCGCCATAGGTCGCGGCCGACGAAGCATAGACGAAGGGCGTGCCGGTCTCGGTGCACCAGTCGAGCAGGCGCAGGGACAGACGAAAATTGTTCTCCATCACCGCATCGCCGTCGGTGGCGGTGGTGGACGAAATCGCGCCCATATGGATGACGGCTTCGAGCTTACGGCCCTCGAGCCAGCGGGCGAGGTCCTCCGGCGGCACGAAATCGGCGATCTGGCGCTTGGCGAGGTTCCGCCACTTGCCGTCCGAGCCGAGCAGGTCGTTGACGACGACATCCGTCCGCCCCGCCTCGTTGAGGCTGGCGACGATGTTCGATCCAATGAAGCCGGCTCCCCCGGTCACCAAAATCATAGCGGCCCTTACCGGCGCGCCCGGCGCCTTCCGAAACCTTTGCCCCAGTCCGGGACGGCGCGCAAATCCCTCGTCCAAATGCCTCTGGAAACGGTAAAAATTGCGGCTGGACAGGACGATAGAGCGAGGGCTAACGCCACAGCGCATGACCATCGACCCCCACCAGCCCAACCGTCCAGTCCTGATCGTCCCGTTCGTGTGGATCGGCGACTTCGTGCGGGTGCATTCGGTGGTCCGCCTGCTCAAGGCCGAGGCCCCAGACCGGCCGGTCGACATGGTGTCCTCGACCCTGTGTAGCCCGCTGGCCGACTACATGCCGGGGGTCCGGCGGCCGGTCATCTCGGATCAGCCGCGCAAAAAGCTCGGCTGGGCGATCCAGAAGGATCTCGCCGCCCGGCTGCGCGAGGCCGGCTACGGCCAGGCGCTCATCATGTCGCGCAAGTGGAAGGCGGCGCTGGCCCCGGCTTTGGCGGGCATCCCGATCCGCACCGGCTTTGCCGGCGAGGCCCGCTTCGGCCTGCTCAACGACATCCGCTGGGGCGAGCGCAAACTGCCGCGCATGATCGACCAGATGGGGGCTCTCGCCCTGCCCAAAGGCGTGCAACTGCCCCCCGAATGGCCGCTGCCCGAGCTGAAAGTACCGGCCGACGAGCTTGCCCGCTGGCAGGAGATGCGCGGCTTGGGCCATGAGCGCCGCCCAATTGTCACCCTGTCGCCCGGCGCGGTCGGCGCCGGCAAGGCCTGGCCGCCCGAGCACTACGCGGCACTGGCCAAGGCTCTAACCGCTGAGGGCGCGGCAGTCTGGGTGCTCGGCGGGCCGGCCGAAGCCGAAACCGCGCGCCTGATCGTCGAGACCGCCGGCCCGGGCGCCCGCGACCTGACCGGCACCGACCTGCGCAACGCCATCCTGGCGCTGGCCGCCGCCGATGTCTCGGTGACCAACGATTCCGGCCTGATGCACGTCTCGGCCGCCCTCGGCACGCCGACGGTCGCGATTTTCGGCCCCACCAGCCCCTGGCACTGGAAGCCGCTCAATCCGGTGTCCGCCATTCTGGAACCGCCTGGCGACGAGGAAGCCCGCCTCCGCGCCCGCGAGATCGGCAACGAGGCGGTAGCCCACCGCTCCACCGCGGGCGTGGCTGTGGATAGCGTGCTGGCCGCTATCCGCGCCGCTCTGGCGGGAAAAACCCAATCGCGTTAACGCATTAGCTCGCCTGTCCTGACGCGGGACGGGTTTGGTGCTAGTAGAGTTGCCTAAGTCAAGGAAGCCGTCCGATATGGCCAAACCCCAATCCGCCCCGATGCGAAGCGAACAGGCGCAGGCCGCCATTGATAGCGCGCTGCGGACGCTCGACGCCGAGGGCACCGGCATCTCCGCTCTCACCGTGAGCCTGCGCGACGGCCTCGGCGCGCCTTTCGCCGCCGCCGTCGACCTGATCCGTGGCGCGAGCGGCCGCGTCATCGTCTCCGGCATGGGCAAATCGGGTCACGTCGGCACCAAGATCGCCTCGACCTTCGCCTCGACCGGCACGCCGGCCTCCTTCGTGCATCCGGCCGAAGCCAGCCACGGCGACATGGGCATGATCGCCAAGGGCGACGTCATCCTCGCGCTGTCGTGGTCCGGCGAGACCGCCGAACTGAAGAACCTCATCGATTATTCGCGGCGCCACGACATCGGCCTCATCGCCATGACGGCCGCGCCCGAGTCGACGCTGGCGAAGGCCGCGGATGTCGCGCTCATCCTGCCGCAGGCGCGTGAGGCCTGCCCGCATAACCTTGCGCCGACGACGTCCGCGCTAATGCAGCTCGCGCTCGGCGACGCGCTGGCGATCGCGCTACTGGAAAGCCGCGGCTTCACCGCGCTCGACTTCGGCCTGTTGCATCCCGGCGGCAAACTCGGCGCACTGCTCAAGACCGTCGGCGAGTTCATGCATGCGGGCGACGCCGTGCCGCTCAAGCCGCTCGGCACCCGGATGTCGGACGCGCTGGTGCATATGACGGCGAAGGGCTTCGGCTGCGTCGGCATCGTCGATGCGCAGAACAAACTCGTCGGCGTCATCACCGACGGCGACTTGCGCCGTCACATGCGGCCCGACCTGCTCGAGGTAACGGTCGACGCCGTCATGACCAAATCGCCGAAATCGGTGAAGCCCGACCAGTTGATCAGCGAGACGCTGGACATCCTGAATACGACCAAGGTGACAGCGCTGTTCGTGGTCGAGTCCGGCAAGCCGATCGGCATCATTCACGTACACGACCTGTTGCGCGCCGGCGCGGCGTGATCCATTTGCCGTCATGGCCGGGCTTGACCCGGCCATCTCGCTTAGGCGGGCAATGTCAGCGCGACCTAAGCGGGATCACCGGGACAAGCCCGGTGATGACATTCCAACAACTGCCGCCCTCATCTCATCCACACCCGGTGGCGCGCCGTCGGTGCCGAGCACTGTCATCGGCCCTGAGCCGACGGGGCCGGTGAGCTTTGGCTGACTGCCGGCGAAGATGGCGATCAGTGGCACGGACAGCGCGGCGCCGAGATGCAGCAGCCCCGTATCGACGCCGACAACACCGCGCGCATTGGCGATCAGCCGCGCCACCTGATCGAGCGGCGCGCGATCCGGCACGCGCGCGCTCGGTAGGGCTTTGGCGATCTCCTCACTGCGCAGACGCTCGGTCTCGGTTCCCCAGGGCAGCACGACCTGAAGGCCGCGCTCGTTCAGCGACTGCCCGAGCGCAATCCAGTTGGCCACCGGCCATTCCTTGCGCGGCTGCGCGGTGGCGTGAAGGAAGACGACATAGGGTTCGTCCGGCGCCGTGAAGCTGGCGCGCGACAGGCCGTAATCGGGCGCGCCCTCCATCTCATAGCCGAGCGACAGCGCAGTGAGCCGGCGGTTGCGCTCGACCGCGTGCAGATCGCGGCTCACGGTGTGACGCACGTCGTAGAACAAACTCGCCAAGGGTTCGCGGATGCTGGCGCGGTCATAGCCATGACGCTCGCCGCGCGCGATGCGCGCGATCAGAGCGCTACGCAACAGACCCTGCGTATCGACGATGCGATCGTAGCGCTTCGCGCGAAGCGCCGCGCAATGCCGCCGCATTTCCGACCAAGTCGCCGGCGATTGAAGGCTCTTGCGCCAACGGCGCGACGCGACGGGGATGACTTCGTCGATGCCGGGATGCAATCGCGCCAGCGGCGCGAACGCCTCCTCCACCACCCACGACAGATGCAGCTCGGGCCGCGCCCGGCGCGCATCGGTCACCGCCGGCATGTGATGGATCACATCGCCAAGCGACGAGGTCTTGATGAACAGGATGTCCTTCATGCCGCGACGAACGCCAGCCCCTTTATCTTAATGCGCCTGTTATACTGGTTACCACCCATTAACAATATCGGCCGGAACTCCGGTGGACCGGGACAAGTTTCCCGCTCTTTTTTCACGATTGGCCTGTAGAAGCCTCAGCTTGAAATTCGGGGGCACCTTATGACGGTCCTGGTTACCGGCGGCGCCGGTTATATCGGCAGCCACACGGTTCACGAACTGGTCGACGCTGGCGAGCCGGTGGTCGTGCTCGACAACCTGTCGACCGGCTTCCGTTATCTTTTCCCGGCGACGGTGCCGTTCGTCAACGGCTCGACCGGTGACCGCGACCTGGTGCTCAAGACCATCGAGCAGCATGGCGTCACCGCCATCATCCATTTCGCGGCCTCGGTCGTGGTGCCGGATTCGGTGCGCGACCCGCTTGGCTATTACCGCAACAACACGATGAACACCTGCACGCTGATCGACGCGGCCATCGAAGGCGGCGTGCGGCAGATGATCTTCTCCTCGACCGCCGCGGTGTACGGCAACGCGATCGACAACCCCATCGACGAGAGCGCGCCGACGCAGCCGATCTCGCCCTACGGCACGTCGAAGCTGATGTCGGAAATCATGCTGCACGACGCCGGCAAGGCTCACGGCCTGCGCTTCGTCGTGCTGCGCTACTTCAACGTCGCTGGCGCCGATCCGCGCGGCCGCACTGGCCAGGCGACACCAGCGGCAACACATCTCATCAAGGTTGCCTGCGAAACCGCCGTCGGCAAGCGGCCGCGCATGGCGGTCTACGGCACCGATTACGACACGCCGGACGGCACCTGCATCCGCGATTACATTCATGTGACGGATCTGGCACGCGCCCATTCGGCCGCGCTCGGCCATCTGCGCCGCGGCGGCGTCAGCGCCACCTTCAATTGCGGCTATGGCCGCGGCGCCTCGGTGTTCGAGGTCATCGATGCGGTACGTAGAGCCGCCGGCCATGATTTTCCGGTGGACATCGAAGGCCGCCGTCCGGGCGATCCGGCGGCGCTGGTCGCCAATGTCGATCGCATCCGCAAGGCGCTGCCGGCGTGGAATCCCCAATTCCGGGACCTCGACACCATCGTCTCCCATGCGCTGGCATGGGAAAAGCGCCTGCAGGCCAATGCGGCGCGGACGCCGTCCGGACGCCCCTGAATCCGGTCCCTTTGACGGTTAAATGACGTCCAATCGCCCGGTTTTCCGCGTGGAACGGGCACCTTGACGCCTGTCGGGGGATGCCCGACAGAGAGCGCATGACCGACCAGAATTCCGCCCTGACGACGGCCGCCGACGATCCACGGTACAAGCCCACGGTGCTGATCCGGCGCCT
Source organism: Pseudolabrys sp. FHR47 (assembly GCF_005153485.1). Taxonomy (NCBI): domain Bacteria; kingdom Pseudomonadati; phylum Pseudomonadota; class Alphaproteobacteria; order Hyphomicrobiales; family Xanthobacteraceae; genus Pseudolabrys; species Pseudolabrys sp. FHR47. The sequence continues at coordinate 1,592,073 of NZ_CP039740.1, read as the reverse complement.
GTTCGTCGAGCAGGGCATCGGCCACTGGCGCAAATACGCGACCGCCTTCGTCTTCATGGCGATCGCCGCCGGCTGCACCGCCTTCAGCGCCTATCTGATCGGCAACGTCATCAACGAGACCTACGTCAACCGCAATCTGCCCGGCATCATGGTGCTGGGTGCGATCACGGTCGCGCTGTTCGCGATGAAAGGCCTCGCGACTTACGTCCACACCGTGCTGCTGTCGCAGATCGGCAACCGCATCATCGCCGACAACCAGCGCGCGGTGTTCGCCAAGCTCTTGCGTGAGGGCCTCGGCTTCTTCTCCGACCGGCACTCGACCGAATTCATCGCCCGCCTCACCGCCGGCGCCAATGCCGCGACGCAGGTCATCAATTTGCTGGTGATGTCGGTCGGCCGCGATCTGTTGTCGCTGATCGGCCTCGTCACCGTGATGGTGGTGCAGGACCCGGTGCTGTCCTTCTTCTCGTTCTTCGTGGCGCCGCCGGCTTTCCTGGTGCTGCGCAAGATGGTGCGCCGCGTCTACAAGATCGGTCGCTCGCAATTCCAGGGTGGCGCGCGCATCATCGAGACGCTGCAGGAGACGCTGCAGGGCATCCGCATCGTCAAGGCTTTCACGCTCGAGCCAGTGATGCGCAAGCGCTTCGACGACAATGTCGCGCGGGTCGAGCACGAGGCCAACAAGATGGCGCGCGTCGGCGCCCGCGCCTCGCCGCTGATGGAAACGCTCGGTGGTATCGCCATCGCCATCGCCATCTGCTACGGCGGCTATCGCGTGCTGGAGACTGGCGCCACGCCAGGGCAGTTCTTCTCCTTCATCACCGCGTTCCTTTTGGCCTACGAGCCGGCCAAACGCCTCGCCCGCCTCAACATCGAACTCAACAGCGCGCTGGTCGGCGTGCGGGTGCTGTTCGAAGTGCTCGATAGCCCGCCGAGCGAAGCGGCCGACGACGACAAGCCGGCGCTCAAGGTCGCCGAGCGCCGCATCGAGTTCAAGAACGTGGATTTCTCCTATCGCGGCGAGCAGCCGGTGCTGCGCGGCATGTCCTTCGTCGCCGAGCCGGGCAAGCTCACGGCGCTGGTCGGGCCCTCGGGCGGCGGCAAGTCCACGGTGTTCAACCTGCTGATGCGCTTCTACGACGCGCATGAGGGCCGCGTGGAGATCGATGGCCAGGAAGTGACGCAGGTGGCGCGCCGCTCATTGCGCGAACAGATCGCCTATGTCGGCCAGGAGACCTTCCTGTTTCGCGGCACGGTGCGCGAGAACATCGCCTTCGGCAAACCGGGCGCGACGGAAGAAGAAATCGTCGCCGCCGCCAAGGGCGCCTATGCGCACGACTTCATCATGGCGTTCCCGCTCGGCTACGACACACCGGTCGGCGAGCACGGTCTGCAACTGTCGGGCGGCCAGCGCCAGCGCATCGCCATCGCGCGCGCCTTCATCAAGAATGCGCCGATCATCCTGCTGGACGAGGCCACCGCCGCGCTCGACTCCGAAAGCGAGCTCGCCGTGCGCGAGGCGATGGATCATCTGAGCGCCGGCCGCACCACGCTCGCCATTGCCCACCGCCTGCATACCATCTCGCACGCCGACCGCATTTATGTGATCGAAGGCGGCCACGCCTCCGAGTCCGGGCGTCACGACGAACTGCTGGCCAAAGGCGGGCGCTACGCCACGTTCTATCGGCTGCAGCTCAAGGATCAGGAGCAGCCGGCGCCGCTTGCGGCGGTCGCGGCATCAGCCTAAAAAACCGCAGAGTTCTTCAACCCGCAAAAGGCCCTTCCCATGAGCGCGGACTACGTCATTCCAGCGCCGCCGCAGCCCGTGATCGCGGTTGCCGGCTCATCCAAGTCGTTTCCGGTCCGCCGCATCTGGTGCGTCGGCCGCAACTACATCGAGCACATCCGTGAGATGGGCCAGGACGAACGTCTGCCGCCGTTCTATTTCGCCAAGCCCGCCGACGCCATCGTGCCGGATGGCGGCACCGTGCCCTACCCGTCGTTGACCAAGGACATGCATCACGAGGTCGAACTCGTTGTCGCGCTCAAGTCCGGCGGCCGCAACATTCCGGCCGACAAGGCCAATGACTGTATCTACGGTTATGCCGTCGGCATCGACCTCACCCGCCGCGACCTGCAGATCGCCTCGCGCGAACTGAAGCGGCCGTGGGAGATCGGCAAGGCCTTCGATCATTCGGCGCCCTGCGGCGCAATCAGGCCGGCATCGGAAATTGGACACCCCAAGAGCGGGAAGATCACGCTCAAGTGCAATGGCCAACTGCGGCAGGACGGCGATCTCAATCAGCTGATCTGGAACGTGCCGGAAATCATTGCCGACCTGTCGAAGATGGTGGAGCTGGCGCCCGGCGACATCATCATGACCGGCACGCCGGCCGGCGTCGCCGCCACGGTCGCCGGCGACAAGCTCGAATGCGCCGTCGAAGGTGTGGGCACTTGCACCGTGACCATCGGGCAGCCCTTGAAATAGGTCGAAGATCGGGGATTCACAGCGGACCCGAATCAGTTAGGACTGAAACGGCCGGCGGGAACCGCCGGCCGTTTGCGTTGTTAACCAATCCCTAACGTCCGAGCCGCACACTGGGAATGCCGGTTCCAGACTGTGGTTTGACAGCGCACAGGACTGCACAATGGGTCAAGCTCTGCTCGCGTCCCGCTCCGGCACTCCGGCCGCCGATGCGCTCTGGATGGCCGAAACGGTGATGCGATACTCACCGGCTACAGACGCCGAAGCGCTCAAGCTGCTCCGCGCCAGCTTTCCGGACTGCCCCCTCAGCCTGCGCGTCGCCGCGCTCAACCTGCTGATGCGGAATAACCGTCGGCCGGCGGGACTGCTGCCGCGCTAAATTCCCAGGTAAGCCTGACGAACGCGGTCGTCGCCGAGCATTTGCTCGCCCGAGCCCGACAAAGTGATGCGGCCATTCTCGAGCACATAAGCGTGGCTCGCTAATTTCAGCGACACCGCAACGTTCTGTTCGACCAGCACACAGGTCATGCCCTCGCGATTGAGGTCGCGCACAGTGGCCAAAACCTGCTGCACAACCGCCGGGGCCAGACCCAGCGACGGCTCGTCGAACATGATGAGCTCCGGTTCGCCCATCAAACATCGCCCAATGGCGACCATTTGCTGCTCGCCCCCCGACAAGGTACCCGCGGCCTGAGCGCGCCGCTCGGCCAGCCGCGGAAACATGGTGTAGACGCGATCGAGATTGCGATCGCGATTGGCCTTGGCGCGCGGGATCATGGCGCCCATGGCCAGATTTTCGGCGATGGTCAGGGTCGGAAACACCTGGCGACCTTCCGCCACCTGCCCGATGCCGAGATTGCAGACCTTGTAGCTCGGCAATCCGGCGATGTTGTCGCCGCGATAGAGAATGCGGCCGCGCGTCGGCTTGTTGATACCGGCGATGGCGCGGATCAGCGACGTTTTGCCGGCGCCGTTAGCACCGACGATGGCAACAATGGCGCGATCCGGAATCTCCAGCGTAACGCCGTCGAGCGCCTGGGCATCGCCATAATGGACATCGAGATTTTCGACGAGGAGCATGTCAGATTTTCTCCTGTCGCATGATCTTGTCCGAAAACCGGCTTCCACTTTTCGGGATCATGCGACGGCCTCCGCGCCGAGATAGGAGTCGATCACGGCCTTGTCGCGCACGACGTCGGCGGGCGCACCCTCGGCGATATTGGCGCCGTGATGCAGCACGACAATGTGCTGCGCCAGCGCCATGACGGCGCGCATGACGTGCTCGATCAGAAGGATCGTCAGGCCGGTGTCGCGGTTCAGTTCCTTGAGAATGTCGACCATGCGATCGGTTTCGGTCGGCCTCAGGCCGGCCATCACTTCATCGAGCAACAACAGCTTCGGATCGGTGGCGAGCGCACGGGCAACCTCGAGCCGTTTGCGGTCCGGCAGCGTCATCGACGAGGCACGCTGGTTGCGCTTGTCGTAAAGATCGAGACGGCGCAGTACCTCTTGGGCGCGGGTGCGCGCGGCCGACACATCGGTGCGCTTCATCAGCGCACCGACGACGACGTTCTCTTCGACCGTCAGCGCCGGGAACGGACGTACGATCTGGAAGGTACGGCCAATGCCGCGCTGAGCCACTTCATTGGGAGGCAGGCCATCGATCTGCTCGCCGGCGAAGTTAATGCTGCCGCCATCGGGCGCGAATACACCAGCGATCATATTGAACAAGGTGGTCTTGCCGGCGCCGTTCGGACCGATCACGGCGTAGATGGCGCCCTGCGGTACTTCGAAACTGACCTTGTCGACGGCGAGCAGGCCGCGGAAGCGTTTGCTGACGCCCTGAACCTCAAGGAGCGGCTTCATGACTGGCGCTCCGTCAGCCCGAGTCGGCGTTTGAGCCATGGCCACACGCCGTCGGGCAGCGCCATGATCACGAACAGCAGGCAGATGCCATAGAACACCTGCTTGGCGCCGGGCACGTCGACGCCAATGGCGTGCAGGCCTTCGGTCAACGCTTCCGCGAGACCGGTGAGAATGAACGCGCCGAGGATCGGACCGAACAAGGTGCCAATGCCGCCGACGATGGGCCCGAGGATGATCTCGATCGAGCGCGAGATATGGAAGACCTGCTCGGGAAACAGGTTATTGTAATAGAAGGCATAGACCACCCCGGCGAACGACGTCATCGCCGCCGAGATGATCACCGCAATCATCTTGTAGCGGAATGTGTCGATACCGACGGCGCGGGCGGCTTCTTCGTCTTCGCGGATCGCCAGCCAGAAATACCCGATGCGGCTTTTCAGCAGCATGCGGCAGCCGATAAAGGCGGCGACTGTCGCCACCAGCAGCACGTAGTAGAACATCACCGGTTCGCCGCGCAGGGTCCACAGATCGTTGCCGGAATACTGCTTTACCGGCAGGAACAGGCCCGATGAACCGGCCGTGAAGGATAGATGGTCGAAGCCGACGCGGGCGAATTCGGCGAAGGCGATGGTCAGGATGGCGAAATAGACGCCGCCGACCCGGAAACGAAAGGCCAGGAAGCCGACGAAGGCGCCGACTGCACCGGCAATCGGCACCCCGATCACAAGCCCGATCCAGGGCGCGATACCGTAATGCACGAACAAAGCTGCGGCCGTGTAGGCGCCGAGACCAACATAAAGCGTATGGCCGAGCGACAACTGACCGGCAAAGCCCATCATGATGTTCCACGCCTGTCCGGTATAGGCGAAATAGAAGATCAGGATGAGGACCGTCAGCAAATAGTCGCTGGCAAACAGCGGCGCGAAGAGCGCGAATGCCAGCAGCAGACCAAGAAGGATGAGCGCGCGCGCCGGCACGCCGTCGATGAGGCGTGCGATCATGCGGCCCTCTTGCCCAAAATACCTTGCGGACGGAACAGCAGCACGAGCACCAGAATTCCGAAGGCGAACATGCTTTTCGCCGACGGCGAGAAGAGCAGCCCGGCCATCGCTTCGGTCAGACCGATCATCACGCCGCCGAGCAGCGCGCCCGGCATGGAGCCGAGACCGCCGGTGATGACAATGACGAAGGCGAGCAGCGTATAAGCTGGCCCAAGCGCCGGCGTGACGTCGATGATCAGCACCAGCATTGCGCCCGCCGCGCCGACGCAGGCCGCGCCGAGACCGAATGTGAGTGCATAGAGGTGCTTCACGTCGAGGCCGACGACCAGTGCGCCTGTATAGTTGTCGGCGCAGGCGCGGATCGCGGTGCCGAGCGTGGTGTAGCGGAAAAAGCAGAATAGCGCCGTCGCCACCACCAGCGCGGCCAGCGCGGCGTAGGTCTTGGTCGCGTCGACGATCAGCGGCCCGATCTGATAGCTGTCATAGGCGTAGGACACCTGCACGTTCTGCGCATCCGGCCCAAACAGGATCAGCAGGACGTTGACCATGATGATCGCAACCGCAACCAGCAGCAGGAACTGAGTGTGTTCGGGGCGCGTAATGAAAGGATTGATCAGGCTCTTCTGCAGCAGATAGCCGAAAGCGAACAGCACGATCGCGATCGGCACCAGCATGACCAGCGGATCGAGGCCCAGGGCCGAGAACAAGGTGACGGCGATATACATGGCGACCGTCATCATTTCGCCGTGGGCGAAATTGACGACGCGCACGACGCCGAAGATGACCGACAGGCCGAGCGCCATCAGCCCGTAGACAAGTCCGGTCAGAATGCCCGCGACGGCAACGTTCAGGTAGATTTCAAAAGGCACCGATTGGCTTCCTGTTATCCGCCCGGCTTGGCGGCACTCCCGTCGTGCCCGGCTTTTGGCCGGGCATCCACGTCGTCACAAAATAAATGCAAGCCGTGAATGGCCGGGAACACGGGCTATGTCCCGGCCATGACAGCGGTTGACGCATCCTGACGACGAGCGATCAGCGCTTGTCGTAAGGCTTCATCGGCAGTTCGGCCTTGGCATTGGCCGCGACCTTCGGCGCCACGGTGACGAGCTTGCCACCGCGATTCTGGATCGCGCTGTTGAGCAGCTTGTCGTTCTGACCCTTGGCGTCGAACTGGATGCCAGGACCGGGGCTGACGTTGTTGGTGATGTTGGTCTTGCGGATCGCCTCGGCGAGCTGGTTCGGATCGGTCGAACCGGCGCGCTTGTAGGCATCGGCGGCCACCAGCAGCGCCTCGAACGAATAGACGTGGTTTGTATTGAGGTTCACGCCCGGGTGCGCCTTGGCGAGCGCCGTCTCCAGCTTCTTGCTCAGCGGCTTGTTCGGGTCGTACCACGGCACGAAGCTAAGCGGACCGTCCGCGAGCTTGCCCAAGGTCTTGAGATACTGGTCCTCGTACCAGCCCGGGCCCATGCTCAGCACGGTCATCGGCGACCAGCGCTGCTTGACCATTTCGCGGGTCAGCAGGATGGCGTCGTTGAGGCGGCTGACCAGGATGATGGCTTCGGCCTTGGTCGCCTTGGCCTTGGACACTTCGACCGAGAGGTCGCGCGCCGCAGGGTCATACGAGATCGTCTCGAGGATCTTGTACGGCATGTCGAACTTCGGCATCACGCCCGGGATCGCCTTCGACATCGCGGTGCCGAAGGTGTCGTTGACGTGCAGGAACACCGCCGTCTTCGGCGCCGCGCCGGCCGCCGCGAAGATTTCCTTCTGATTGAGGAAAGCGTCGCGCAGGATCATCGGCGCGGTCGGGAAGTTGCGGAACACGAACTTGTAGCCCTGCTCGGTGATCGGCGGGGCGGCCGCGATGTTGATTACGTAGGGAATGCCCTTCTGCTCGGCGACCTGAGCGATCGCGGTGCTCTGGCCGCTGTCGAAGGCACCCATCAGAACCTGCGCGCCTTCGCTGATCAGCTTTTCGGCGCGCGAACGGGCGACTTCGACGTTGGTCTCGGTGTCGGCGTTCATGATCTGCAGTTCAGGCAGACCGAGCTCCTTGAGGATGCCGCCCGTAATGTCGACACCGCGCTGGCAGTCCTGACCGATGCCGGCCTGATAGCCCGAACGCGGCAGCAGTACGCCGACCTTGAGCGGGCCGCTCTGCGCGCGCACGATGTTGAACGGGGCGACGCCCGCCGTGATGCCGAGCGCGCCGAGGCCGGCGGTGACGGTACGGCGGCTCACTTTGGTCGCGACGGTTTTCTTGATCTCAGTCATGACATCCTCCCCTGGCCGCGACGGCGGCCTTTATTAGAACCATGATGGCGGGTTTTGCCCCGCTTCCACAAGTGAACGAAAGGCGGCACACGGCCCCTGAGGCCCGCCTGCCACCGCCCGCCCTGAATTGCGACATATTGTTGACTGGGACAACAATTCCCGTCAACAACATTGTCAGCCGAGCGCACCGTGAGAATGACGCGCCGCAGGGAGCCACAGGGAGCAAGTCGAGGCATGCCGGCAAAGCCTGCCCGTATTCGCAGATCAGCCGCCGCGACCGCCCCAGCCAAGGCCGGACGCCGGGCGAGCGCAGCCCCCGCAACGCCGCGTCGCAGCCCGCCGATGGTCAGCGATATCGGCGCGCTCACCGGCCATCTCGGCTATTTCATTCGCCGCCTGCAGATCTGGGTTTTCCAGGACTTCATCCGCACTTTGGCGGCGATCGAATTGAGCCCCGCGCAATTTTCGGTGCTGGCGGTAATCCATGCCAATGAAGGCCTGTCCCAGATCGAGCTCGGCAACACGCTCGGCATCGAGCGGGCGCGTCTGGTGCGGCTGCTCAACCGGCTGGAGCGCCGTGGCCTGCTGGAACGCCTGCCCTCCACCGGCGACGGCCGTCGCCACGCCCTACGATTGACGCCGCAGGGCCAATCGACCTTCAAGCAGGCCCGCGCGCTCGCGGAGCGCCACGAGGCCGGCCTGCTCGCCAAGCTGGGCGATGAACGCTATCGCGCGCTGATGGGGGCGCTGCGGGATTAGAGCATGATCCCGAAAAGTGGGAACCGGTTTTCGGAAAAGATCATGCTCAAACAAAAAGCTAGACCATGATCTGATTCAACCCGAAAGGATCATGGTCTAGCAGAACAGCTTCTCCACCGCGGCGGCGATGCGCAGCAATTGCCGGTCGTGACCGTTGCGGGCGAGCAGCATCAGGCCGACCGGCAAATGGCCGTCGCGCGGCAGCGGCAGCGACACGCCGGTGAGATCGAAGAAATTGCCGATGGTGGTATTGCGCAGCAGCATCGCGTTGCGCTGCATGAAGGCCTTCGGCTCGGCGATCTCGTCGAAGCGCGGCGCGACGATGGCGGTTGCCGGCAGCACCAGCACGTCGACGTCGCGCAGCCGCTCGTCCATCGCGGCGATCAGCGCGTTACGTGTGCGCACGGCATTGACGTAATCATGCGCGGCGATGTCGGCTCCGCGCGACAGACGGCTGGCAACGATGGAATCGACCTCCGCGGCGCGCGACTTCATGCGGCTGCTGTGCACCGAATAGGCCTCGGCGACCAGAATGCTGGTGCGCGACTGCAGCGCGATCATGTCCTCGAACTGCGGCAACTTCTCATAGGTGAGATGCACGCCGACCTTTTCCAGGCGATCGAGTGCTTCGGGAAAACGGCGTCCGACGGTGTCGTCGAGATTTTCCAGCGGCAGCCCTTGCGCTACGCCGAAGCGCAGGCCGGCGAGCGGCGCGGCGTCAAGCGTCCAGAACTCGTCGCCCGACAACACCGCGTCGGCAACGGCACATTGCGCCACGGTCTTCGCCAGCGGACCTATGGAATCGAGCGAGTAAGACAGCGGGAATGCGCCCTCGGTCGAGACGCGCCGCTTCGACGGCTTGAAGCCGACAATGCCGCACAGCGACGCCGGGATGCGAACCGAACCGCCGGTATCGCTGCCGACGCCAATCTCGCACATGCCATCGGTGACCGCGACGCCGGCCCCGGACGAAGAGCCGCCCGGCACGCGCGCGCGATCGGCCGGATTGCCGGGCGTGCCATAGTGCGGATTGGCGCCGACTCCGGTGAAGGCAAACTCCGACATGTTGGTCTTGCCGACGATGACCGCGCCGGCTGCACGCAGGCGCTGAACCACGACCGCATCGCGCGCTGCGACCTGGCCCTCATCCGCCAGCACTTTCGAGCCGGCGCGCGTGACGTCGCCGACCACGTCGAACAGGTCCTTGATGGTGACGATCGCGCCGTCGAGCGGGCCGAGCAGCGTGCCGGTGCGGGCGCGGGCATCGCTCGCCTCGGCGGCGGCCTGCGCCGCGTCGCGATAGACGGTGAGCACCGCCTTGGCGCCCTCGCCTTGCGGATTGTCGATACATTCGAGAGCGGCAGCAAGGCGCTCGCGCGCCGATTGTCGTGTCATGGAACCAACTTTCAGGGGCGACGGAATTCAACCGAACTTCAGGACAATCAAGTGTGGAGGCTAACGATGCGCAAGGCAATTCTTGCGGCGGCGACCTTGGCTGCGCTTGCAACCATGCCGGTTGGCGCTAGTGCGCAGAATGCTGTCGGCGGTGCCATTGTCGGTGCCGGCGCCGGCGCGGTGATCGGCGGCGCGGTGACTGGCCGTCCGGAAGGCGCCGCCGTCGGCGCGATCATTGGCGGCACGACAGGCGCCGCCATCGGCGCCAATGCCGAGGATCGACGCTATCGTCATCGCACGCGCCACCGCGTGTGCTGGGAAGACGACTGGGGCCGCCGTCATTGCCGCTATCGCTACTGAGCGGCTGACAACGGCCTTTGGAAGCAGCGGGACGCCTTCACGGCGTCCCGCTTTTTTCATGTGCGGACTCACGCCGAAAGACCGCCCTTCTCTTCGATGAACTTCACGACCGCCGCGACGTCCTTGCCCTCGCGCATGTTGGTCATGACGAAGGGGCGTTTGCCGCGCATCCTCGATGCATCGCGCTCCATCACCTCGAGCGACGCGCCGACATAAGGCGCGAGGTCGATCTTGTTGATGACGAGCAGATCGGATCGGGTGATGCCTGGCCCGCCCTTGGACGGGATCTTGTCACCTGCCGCCACGTCAATGACGTAGATCGTGATGTCGGCGAGTTCGGGCGAGAAGGTCGCGGCGAGATTGTCGCCGCCGGATTCGATCAGGATCAGATCGAGGTCGGGAAACTTCGTGCGCATGTCGGCGATGGCGGCGAGATTGATCGAGGCATCTTCGCGGATCGCGGTGTGCGGACAGCCGCCGGTCTCGACGCCGGCGATGCGGTCGGCGGCGAGCGCGCCGGAGCGCACCAGATATTCGGCGTCCCACTTGGTATAGATGTCGTTGGTGATGGCGGCGATCTGATACTTGTCGCGCAACGCCTTGCACAGCGCGTCCATCAGCGCGGTTTTGCCGGAGCCGACCGGGCCGCCGACCCCGACACGAAGCGGGCCATGCGGGCTCTTGTTATTGCTCATCGTCTGTCGTGTCCTTTCACTACCGGCATCTCTCGTCTCCGCCATCTGGATGTCCAGTGCAAGTGGCCCGTCATGCCGCCGCCTGCTCGCGACGCGGCAATGCCGGCCGGCCACGAACCATATCCGACAGCTTCTCCGCCATCATGATGACGCCGGCATTGAGATGCGACGAGGTGATGTCCGGCATGGCCGAGGCGTCCACCACGCGCAAGTTCTCGATGCCGCGTACGCGCATGTCGCCGTCGAGCACCGCATTCGGCTGCGCCCCCATCGCGCAGGTGCAGGCCGGATGCTGCGTGCTCTGCACCGTCTTCCTGATCCAGGCATCGATTTCGACATCGGTTTGCGCCGCGTCACCGGGGCCGATCTCGGCGCCCCGGTAAGGATCGAGCGGTGCCTGCGCGGCGATGTCGCGGCCCTTGCGCACACCAGTGCGCAAGGTGTCCCGATCGTTTTGCGTCTGGAGAAAATTGAAGCGGATGCAAACCGGATCGGCTGGATCGGCCGAGCGCAGCAGCACCTCGCCGCGACTTTCCGGATGCAGGATGGTCGGGCGCAGCGCAAAGCCGTCGGCATAAGGCGCCTTCAGCAGCGGAAACCACAAATGCGGAGCATCCGGCGCGTGGCGGAACATGTATTCGATATCCGGCGCAGCCAACTCCGGCCGCGTCTTGATGAACGCATGAAGCCCGCCCGGCACCGCGGTCGCCGGGCCCGAGCCGAACAGATAGGCCTGGACCAGACCGCGCACCATACGGTCGGTGCGCATCAGGTCGCGGAACGGGCTGCCGCCCCGCCGCGCCCAGTTCATGAACACACCGGGGTGATCCTGCAGTCCCTGCCCGACCGGCAGATTGGCAAGGGTGCGGATGCCGAATTCGGATAGATGCGCGGCCGGCCCGATGCCGGACAGCATCAAAAGTTGAGGCGTGTTGATGGCCCCGCCACAGAGAATGACCTCGGACGAGGCCAGCACGCGGCGCGTTTCACCGCGCACGCTGTACTCAACCCCACGCACATGCGTGCCTTCGACGATCAGCCGCGTCGCCAGTGCATGAGTTTCGACGACGAGATTGCGGCGATGGCGCGCAGGCTTGAGATAAGCGGTCGCGGTCGAGCAGCGATAGCCGTCGCGGATCGAATACTGGCCGCGACCGAAGCCTTCCACCTCACCGCTGTTGTAATCCGTCATCGTCGGATAGCCGGCGGCGGCGCCCGCGGCGATCCAGGCTTCGGTGAGCGGATCGTGGCTCTCGCCGTAACGCACGCCGACCGGGCCTTTGTCGCCGCGCGCGTCAGACGCCGGGCCGCTCCAGCTCTCGGCACGCTTGAAGTAAGGCTCGACATCGTCATAGGCCCAGCCGCGCAGGCCCTTCTGTGCCCAGCCATCGAAGTCGGCGCGGTGGCCGCGCGTAAAGGTCATGACATTGATCGACGAGCAGCCACCGAGCACCTTGCCGCGCAACAGATCGATGCGGCGACCGTCGAGATATGGCTCCGGTTCGGAGCGATAGCCCCAGTCGTGCAGACGCTTTTGGTGGATCTTGCCGAGTCCGATCGGGATGTGGATCAGTGGATCGCTGTCGCGGCCGCCGGCTTCCAGCAGCAGCACGCGGCATGTCTCGTCTTCACTGAGGCGGTTGGCGACGACGCAGCCGGCAGAACCGGCGCCGACGATGACGAAATCAAATCCCGAGGTCTTTGACATGAGCACTTTTACGAACGGAAGAGCCGAGTGTACTGGGTCTCGTGCAGCGCCGAGGAAAGGTCGGCCCGGAAGGCGGACGAGCCGAGATCGTCGAGACTCGCTTGAGCCGCGCGCTGCGCGGTGGCGATGACGGCAGGCTCGAGCGCCGCAAGCACATGCAGGCCTTGCGTCTGGCCGAGCGGGATAAGGCGAACGCCCGCTGACACCCAGTTGGCCGTGAGCGCATGAAGATAAGCCGGCAGCGCCTGCTCCAGCGCAATGCCGTGACCGGCGGCCGTAACGGCGACGGCGACGGGATAGGCGACCGGGCCGCTCCAGACCGCTTTGAGTTTGTCGAGCGCCTCGCAAGGCCAGGCGCGCGCGGCTTCGATGAAGGCATTGCCCTGCGCCGTGGTTTCGAGATGTCGCTCCTTCGAGGGCGCGAAGGCGGCGGCGAGTTCAGCGATGTCGTGGAGTGTCTTCTCACCGCTGTTAATCACCGCGCGATGCGCATGGGCGAACAAAACGGCGTCGCAATAGCCGCCGCCATCGGCGAGCATCACATTCAGCCAATCCTTCAGCGTGGCGGCGTCCGCGATGTCACCAGCCTCCACCGCCCATTCGATGCCGCTGGAATAGGAGAATGCGCCGACCGGGAACGCCGGCGACAGCCAGGCCATCAGGCGGAGGAGGTGGCTACCCCCTCCCCCCACGTTCTCAACCGTCATGCTCCGCGAAGGCGGAGCATCCAGCGCTTTCAGCGAAGCAAGCGCTGGATCCCCGCTTTCGCGGGGATGACGGCCTCGGCGATTTCGCACCACATCATCCATGCTCATGCCCATGATGATGCCCATGCCCATGCGGCGATGCCGGTTCCGGATCGAACGCCGCCTCGAGCGGGTTCAATTGGGCCCCTAACCCGCGTAGCATGTCCTCCAGCACATGATCGCGGCGAATGCGCACCTTGCCGCTGACGATCTGCACATCGGTATGGCGATTGCCGAGATGCCAGGCGAGCCGCACGGTCTCGAAGGCGTTCGGCGCCGCGATTTCGATCAGCGGCTCGGGCGCCCCGGCAATCTCGACAATCGAGCCGTCATCGAGCACCAGGCCGTCGCCATCGCGCAGCGCCACAGGTTGCGGGAAGTCGAGCAGCACCTGCGTGCCCTTCTCTCCCGTCAGCACAATGCGGCGGCGATGGCGGTCGTCGGCATCGAGCACGACGCGGTCGCGGGCTGCGCTCCGGTCGTAGTCGGTGACGATGGAAAGGGCGCGGTGCATATTCAGTCGTCGTCCCGGGCGAGCGAAAGCGAGACCCGGGACCCATATCCCCAGTATTGGCGATACGGACGGACCGGGGTTATGGGTCCCCGCCTTCGCGGGGACGACACCCTATCTCAAAACAAAAAATACCTCTGCGCCATCGGCAGGCTTTCCGCCGGCGGGCAAGTCAGCAGTTCGCCGTCCGCCCGCACCTCATAGGTCTCCGGATCGACCTCGATATTCGGCGTCGCGTCGTTCAAGACCATGCTCTTCTTGTTGATCTTGCGCGTATTATCGACGCCGACGAACTGCTTCTCGCAGCCGAGCTGTTTGCGCAAGGTCGAGCGCGCCGCCGCCTTCGACACGAACACCACCGACGACGCGGTGAGCGCCTTGCCATAGGCACCGAACATCGGCCGATAATGCACCGGCTGCGGCGTCGGAATCGAGGCGTTCGGATCGCCCATCGCGGCGGCAACGATGGTGCCACCCTTGATGACGATATCCGGCTTGACGCCGAAGAAGGCCGGCGACCACACCACGAGATCGGCGAGCTTGCCCTTCTCCACCGAACCGATGTGCTTGGCCATGCCCTGCGCGATCGCCGGGTTGATGGTGTATTTGGCGATGTAGCGCTTGCAACGCAGATTGTCGTTGTCGCCCTTCTCGCCCGCGAGCTGCCCGCGCTGCTTCTTCATCTTGTCCGCGGTCTGCCAGGTGCGGATGATGACTTCGCCGATGCGGCCCATGGCCTGCGAGTCCGACGACATCATCGACAGCGCGCCGATGTCGTGCAGGATATCCTCGGCCGCGATGGTCTCCTTGCGGATGCGGCTTTCGGCAAAGGCGAGATCCTCCGCGATCGACGGATCGAGATGGTGGCACACCATCAGCATGTCGAGATGCTCGTCGATGGTGTTGCGGGTGAACGGCCGCGTCGGATTGGTCGAGGACGGCAACACGTTCTTCAGGCCCGCGACCTTGATGATGTCGGGGGCGTGGCCGCCGCCGGCGCCTTCGGTATGGAAGGCGTGAATGGTGCGGCCCTTGAAGGCCTTCACCGTATCCTCGACGAAGCCGGATTCGTTGAGCGTGTCGGTGTGGATCATCACCTGCACGTCGTATTTGTCGGCGACGGTGAGACAATTGTCGATCGCGGCCGGTGTCGTGCCCCAGTCCTCGTGCAGCTTCATGGCGCAGGCGCCGGCCTTCACCATCTCTTCGAGCGCGGCGGGACGCGAGGCGTTGCCCTTACAGGCGATGCCGAGATTGACCGGGAAGGCGTCGAAAGATTGCAACATGCGGCCGATGTGCCACGGGCCGGGCGTGCAGGTCGTCGCATACGTACCGTGCGAGGGACCGGTGCCGCCGCCGAGCAAGGTGGTGACGCCGGAATATAGCGCATCGTCGATCTGTTGCGGGCAGATGAAATGGATGTGCGAGTCGAAGCCGCCCGCGGTGATGATCTTGCCCTCACCCGCGATCACATCGGTGCCGGGGCCGATCGGAATGGTGACGCCGGGCTGGATATCGGGATTGCCGGCCTTGCCGATCGAATGAATGCGGCCGTCCTTGATGGCGATATCGGCCTTGACGATACCCCAGTGGTCGAGGATCAGCGCATTGGTGATCACTGTATCGACTGCGCCTTGCTTGTTGGTCATCTGCGACTGCCCCATGCCGTCGCGGATCACCTTGCCGCCGCCGAATTTCACCTCGTCGCCATAGACGGTGTAGTCCTTCTCGACCTCGATAATGAGATCGGTGTCGGCGAGCCGCACCTTGTCGCCCACGGTCGGGCCGAACATGTCGGCATAAACGCGACGATTGATTTTGACTGCCATCTCATGAACTCCGTCTCGGAACGAGGCGATCAAACAACCATCACGGTTGTTTAATAATCCCCATAGTTATCAACCGGCGATTTCAGGCCCTTGCCATGCGCCCGGCAAGGAATAGGCTTGGCTTCGGATCAATCGTCTTTGGCTTCGCCGAACAGGATTGATCGCCATGGCCGCAGCGGGGAAACCCGCAGTGGACTTGGAACGTGGATGTCGCTTCACGGCGGTGTTTGTGGTCCAGGTTTGCCGGCACTGGCTCTCAGTAACTGGGTACCGGATGGCGCGCTCACGCGTGTAGCCCGGAAGCGGATCCGAGAGCTTGAGACGGGCGGACGACGGTCCGCCCGTTATGGCTCTTGGGGGCGTCGCGATGCTGACGGTCACATGCTGCGGCCGTCGAATTTCATCACCTCGAAGCTCTCCGCGTCGACGCCGTCCAGGCAGCGCACATTGATCATCACCATGTCGCTGCCATCCCGTCCCTTGCCGCTGGCGTAGGGCTGGATGCCGCAGGTCGCGCAAAACCGGTGATTGATGACGTGCTTGTTGAACCGAAACGTCGTTAGGTCGCCCTCCCCCGAAAGCAATTTGAAATCGGCGGCCGACGCCGCCGCCAGCAACGAGCCGAGCTTGGCGCAACGCGAACAGTTGCAGGAAATGACTTTGTCGATTTCCGTTGTTACCTCGAAACGGACTTTGCCGCACTGGCAGCCGCCCGTGTAGGCCTGCTTCATGACGTCCTCCCGGCATTGATCGATACAGATCAAACATCGGCGCGGGCCCAAAGTTTCACGTCCGGGATATCGACATAAATCATGTCAGCCGCCCCGCGCTGGCAGCGACGTGCGCGCCACCATCGCCGCCGCGCCGATCACCGCCGTACCGGACAGCCCGCTGAACGCCCGTCTGGCGAAGGGGCCGGTGGCATATTGCGCCGCCTTGCCGCCGAGCAGCGAATAAAGAAGCAGCGATGGATATTCGAGCAGGATCGAGATCGCGCCGAGAACGAGGATCCACTGCGGCGCGGCATCGGCCGGCGCAAACGCCGGCAGGATCGCCGCGAAATAGAGATAGGATTTCGGGTTGGCACCCTGCAGCACGAAGCTCGAGCGGAACAACGCTCTCGGCGTGCCATGCGGCGAGACCTGTGCCTGTCCCGCATCACCAGTCCAGGCGTCCCGCAGAGATTGAAGCCCGATCCAGATGAGATAGGCGACGCCCGCCCATTTGATGAATTCGAACAGCATGGGAAAGGCGAGCAGCAGTGCCGACAGGCCGAGCGCGGAGAAGGCGCAGTACATCGCGTTGGCGGAGAGGATGCCGGCAATCGAGAACTGCGCCGGCTTGAGGCCATGGCGCATGCCGTCGCCGACGACCTTGAGCACCGCCGGCCCCGGCGTCAGGTCCATGAGCGTGCTGGTCACGACGAAAGCAAGGAAGACGGTCCAATCCATGAGCGGTGCCTCAGAGCTTGCCCATCACATCGCCGCGGAAGCCGTAGATCGTCCTCTTGCCGGCGAGCGCGACCAACGAGACCTCGCGCGTCTGGCCCGGCTCGAAACGCACCGCCGTGCCGGCGGCGATATCGAGGCGCATGCCGCGCGCCTTCTTGCGGTCGAATTTCAGCGCCGGGTTTGTCTCGAAGAAATGATAGTGCGAGCCGACCTGGATCGGCCGGTCGCCGGAGTTCGCGACGGTGAGCGTCACCGTCTTGCGTTTGGCGTTGAGCTCGATCTCGCCGTCCTTGATGAACATCTCACCGGGGATCATCAGAGCACCCCGCCGATCAGCCCAGCGCCGATCACCACGCACACCGCGCCGGCGATCCGCACCAGCGGCCGCAGCGAATTGCGCGCAGCGACGATGGCGAAGGCGATGCCGGTCGCATGCAACGCCGCGGTGGCAATGGCAAAGCCCGCCATGTATTCGAGGCCGCCGATATTCTCGCCGGCTTCCATGCCATGCGCGTAACCATGGAACAGCGCGAAGGCGCCGATGATCGCGGCGCCGACCGCCACCGGCAGATCGACCGCCAGCGCCACCAGCAGCCCGAGCGCGACAACCGAGGCCAGGATCGCCGGTTCGACGAACGGCAGATCAAAATGCTCCATGCCCATCGCGCCGCCGACCAGCATCACGCCGACGAAGGCCGCCGGCCAGGCCCACAAGGCCTTGCCGCCCTTGAGCGCGGCCCACAGACCGACCGCCACCATCACCGTGATGTGGTCGAGGCCCGACAGCGGATGCGCCATGCCGGCGGCGAAGGATTCCGTCGCGCCGTGCCCGACATGGGCGAAAGCTGGAACGCCGCTGGCGACAAGAACGGCGGCGGTGGAGAGAAGACGTTTCATCGTGTCAGTCCTTTCAACGAATCGGATCATGAACCGTGACCAGCTTGGTGCCGTCCGGGAAGGTCGCTTCAACCTGGATGTCGTGGATCATCTCGGCGATGCCGTCCATGCATTGCGCGCGGGTGACGACATGGGCGCCGTCGCGCATCAGCTCGGCCACCGTCTTGCCGTCGCGCGCGCCCTCCATGATGAAATCGGAAATGAGCGCGATCGCTTCCGGATGATTGAGCTTGACGCCCCGCTCCAGCCGCTTGCGCGCCACCATTGCGGCGAGCGCGATAAACATCTTGTCTTTTTCCCGGGGCGTCAGATTCATCGTCGTCCTCGATCAGAATATTACTGCAGCCAGAGTCTCGGAACGGAGGTGCCCAGCGCGGCAAGTACCGCGATCAGATCGCGCCGCAACGCCGCGCCATCCTTGGCGACGAACCGAGCCACGGCGATGCCGTTCCAGGCGGAGATGCCGACTTCACCGGCAAAAGTGTCGCCGAGCGCGCGGACATGTTCAAGCACATCATCAGTGCCAGGCACAATCAACACAGTCGCCATGGCAATGCCGTCATTCGCCACCGCGCGCCGCGCCAGTTGCTCGGCTACAGCACCATCGAGCCGCGCCGTGTCGGCATAGACAAGCTTGCCGCCAAGCCGCACGCGCCAGCGATCGCTGAACGATCCTTCGTTCAGCGCCTCTCCCATTGCCGTCCGGCCGAACACGACCCCTTCGGCCATAAGCAGCCAGCCGCCTTCGGCGACATCGACGTCGATGCGACGCGCGAGGCTTGTCCGGTCGAACAGGATGGTCTCCTGCGGCAGCCAGGCCAGCCGGGCGCCGGCCGCCACCTTCAGCGTCACGTCCATCTCGGCGGCCGGACCGGTGGAGCGATAGATCTTTTCCGCCGCCGCGGTACCGGCGACGAGATGCGCGCCCTCGCCGACCGCCAGGTCGATGCTAAAGCGGTCGCCGCCGGTCATGCCGCCGCCGGTGTTGACGATGACGGCCTCGAGCGCGTCGCCCGTCACATTGGGAAAGCGCACACGCAGCGAGCCGTGCTCGTCCACGCGCGCACGCCGCGTTACACCACCCTGCGACACGACCGACAGGCCGATGTGGCCGGTGGCGCGGTTGGCGAGGAAGGTCGCGCTAGATTGCGGTGAAACTTCGAGCACTCCACCCTCTGACGTCGTACCCCGCGAAGGCGGGGTATCCAGCACTTCGTATGCACAGGCCCCAAGGGCTGGGTCCCCGCCTTCGCGGGGACGACCATACATCAAATCGCCATCGCCCGATGCAACGCGCTTTCGTCGAGGTTCGTCTTGTCGCTCTCGTAGACGATCGAGCCGCGGTCCATGACGACCAAATGGTCGCCGAGCTCCTGGGCGAAGTCGAGATACTGCTCGACCAGGATGATTGCCATGCCGCCCAGCGAGCGCAGATAGGAGATGGCGCGGCCGATATCCTTGATGATTGAAGGCTGGATTCCTTCGGTCGGCTCGTCGAGCAGCAACAGGCGCGGTCGCATGGTCAGCGCGCGGCCGATGGCAAGTTGCTGCTGCTGGCCGCCGGACAGGTCGCCGCCGCGGCGCCCCAGCATGCTCTTGAGCACCGGAAAAAGCGTGAACACATCGTCCGGCACCTTGCGATCGGCCCGTTTCAGCGGCGCAAACCCGGTCTCCAGGTTTTCCTGCACCGTGAGCAGCGGAAAGATTTCGCGGCCCTGCGGCACATAGGCGATGCCGCCCCGCGCGCGCTCGACGGTCGCGAGGCGCGTGATGTCCTTGCCCTCGAACATGATGGTGCCGTTCTTCACCGGCCGCTGGCCGACCAGCGCGCGGAGCAAACTCGATTTGCCGACGCCGTTACGGCCGAGAACGCAGGTCACCTTGCCGGGCTCGGCCTTGAGCGACACGCCGCGCAAGGCCTGCGCCGCGCCGTAATAGAGGTCGATCTTGGAGACTTCGAGCATTGTTATCTCCCGAGGTAGACTTCGACCACGCGGTCGTTTGCCGACACCTGATCGATCGAGCCTTCGGCCAGCACCGAACCTTCGTGCAGGCAGGTCACTTTGACGCCCAGTTCGCGCACGAAAGCCATGTCGTGCTCGACGACGACCACCGATTTGGTCTTGTTGATTTCGCGGAGCAGTTCCGCTGTCTGCATGGTTTCGACATCGGTCATGCCGGCGACAGGCTCGTCGACCAACAGCAACTTCGGGTCCTGCGCCAACAGCATGGCGATCTCGAGCCATTGCTTCTGGCCGTGCGACAGCGAGCCGGCGATGCGCTGGCGCAGATGTTTGAGACGAACCGTCTCCAGCACCTGATCGATGCGCGCTTCTTGCTCCGGCGTCGACGTCCAGAACAAGGTCGCCTTGACGTCGCGATCGTTCTTGAGCGCGAGCTGCAGGTTGTCTTCGACGGTGTGCATCTCGAACACAGTCGGCTTCTGGAACTTGCGGCCGATGCCGAGCGTAGCGATCTCGGTCTCATCGAGCGTCGACAGATCATACTTGCCCTGTTCGAAGAACACGTCGCCGGTGTCGGGCCGCGTCTTGCCGGTGATGACATCCATCATCGTGGTCTTGCCGGCGCCGTTCGGGCCGATGATGGCGCGCATTTCGCCGGGCTCGATGACAAACGAGAGCTCGTTAAGCGCCCGGAAGCCGTCGAACGACACGCTGATGCCGTCGAGGTAGAGCAGCGCGGAAGTGGTCTCTGAACTGTAGGCAGCGTCGGTCATGGGTAGCCCTACTCCGCGGCGCTCGGCTGAGTCGACGGCGACCGCTGCGTCGGCAGGACGCCGTCCTCCGCCTCGGCCGAGCGCATATTCAAGAGGTTGGCCTCGCTCTTCTCCTTCACGCCGCTGCGCCAGTGCGTCCAGGTGCCGACGATGCCGCGTGGCAGGAACAAGGTCGTGCCGATGAACAACCCGCCGAGCACGAACAACCAGTATGGCGCCAGCAAGCCGGTGGTGAAGAAGGTCTTGGTGTAATTGACGACGAAGGCGCCGAGCACCGCGCCGATCAAGGTGCCGCGGCCGCCGACCGCGACCCAGATCACGGCCTCGATGGAGTTGGCAGGTGCGAATTCGCTGGGATTGATGATGCCGATCTGCGGCACATAGAGCGCGCCGGCGACGCCGGCCATGCAGGCCGACACCGTGAACACGAACAACTTGTAGCTCTCGACGCGATAACCCATGAAACGCGTGCGCGCCTCGGCGTCGCGGATCGCCACCAGCACCTTGCCGAATTTCGAGGTGACGATGGCGCGGCAGATCAGGAAGCAGACCGCAAGCGCGAGGCACGAAATCACAAGCAGCGCGTTGCGCGTCGTCTCGGCCTGCACGTTGAAGCCGAGAATGTCCTTGAAATCGGTCAGGCCGTTATTGCCGCCGAAGCCGAAGTTATTGCGGAAGAAGCCGAGCAGCAGCGCATAGGTCAGCGCCTGGGTGATGATCGACAGATAAACGCCGGTGACGCGCGAGCGGAAGGCGAACCAGCCGAATACAAAGGCGAGCAGCCCCGGCACGAACAGCACCATGAACATGGCGTAGCCGAAGTTCTGAAAACCGTACCAGAAGAACGGCAGTTCCTTCCAATTCAGGAACACCATGAAGTCCGGCAGGATCGGATCGGCATAGACGCCGCGGGTGCCGATCTGGCGCATCAGATACATGCCCATGGCGTAGCCGCCGAGCGCGAAGAAGGCGCCGTGGCCAAGCGAGAGAATGCCGACATAGCCCCAGATCAGGTCGATGGAGAGCGCCAGCAGGCCGTAGCAGATATATTTGCCGAGCAGCGCGACGAGATAGGTCGAGACGTGAATCGCCGACGACGGCGGCACCAGCAGGTTGAGCACCGGAATGGCGATGGCGAAGGCGGCGAGCAGAACGAGAAAGATCGTCGAACCGCGATCGAGCATGCGGATGAGCGGGTGGGCTTTCATCATGCTTCGATCGCCCGGCCCTTGAGCGCAAACATGCCGCGCGGGCGCTTCTGGATGAACAAAATGATGAAGACCAGCACCGCGATCTTGCCGAGCACCGCTCCGGCGAAGGGCTCGAGGAACTTGTTAGCGATGCCGAGCGTCAGCGCGCCGACCAAGGTGCCCCACAGATTGCCGACGCCGCCGAACACCACGACCATGAAACTGTCGATGATGTAGCCTTGGCCGAGGTTCGGCGACACATTGTCGATCTGCGACAGCGCGACGCCCGCGATGCCGGCAATGCCGGAACCGAGGCCGAAAGTCAGCGCGTCGATGCGCGCGGTACGGATGCCGACGGCAGCCGCCATCGAGCGGTTCTGCGTCACAGCGCGCATTTCGAGGCCAAGCCGCGTGAAGCGCAGCATGCCGAGCAACGCGACGAAGACGATGGCCGTGAAGACGATGATCCAGAGCCGGTTATAGGTGATGAGGATGCCGCCGAGATCGAAGGCGCCCGACATCCAGGACGGGTTGCCGACTTCCTTGTTGGTCGGGCCGAAGGCGGCGCGCACCGCCTGCTGCAGCACCAGCGAGATGCCCCAGGTAGCGAGCAGCGTCTCCAGCGGCCGGCCGTAGAGGAAGCGGATCACCGAGCGCTCGATGGCGATGCCGACGACGCCGGAGAATACAAAAGCCAGCGGCAGCGCGATGGCCAGCGAGTAATCGAACAGGCCAGGATAACGGGTGCGGATGACTTCCTGCACAACGAAGGTGACGTAGGCGCCGAGCATGACCATCTCGCCATGCGCCATATTGATGACGCCCATGACACCGAAGGTGATGGCAAGGCCGATGGCCGCGAGCAGCAGCACCGACCCGAGCGACAGGCCGTACCAGAGATTCTGAACGGTCGCCCAGAGCGCCAGGTTGCGCTCGATCGCGGTTTTGGCGTCGGCCGTGGCGGCCAGCACCTCGGGCGGTGCATTGGCGGGAATCATTTGCAGCAGCGCCATCGCGTCCTGGTCGCCGCGGTCGCGGATCACAGCGATGGCCGCGACCTTGTCGGCCGCCGGCGCATCGGCGGTCGCGATAACGATGGCCGCCTTGGCTTGCATCATCGCCGCTTTCACCCGCGCGTTCTGCTCGGCGGCGAGCGCCTTCTCCAGCGCCGGCAACGTGGCGGCGTCGCGCGACTTGAATACCGATTGCGCAGCGTCGTAGCGCTTGTTCGGATCGGCGGCCATCAAGGTCAGACTGCCGAGCGCGGCGTCGAGCACGTTGCGCAGACGGTTATTGAGACGGACATTGGACAGATCGGCCGGCGGCGTACCGGCGAAAGGCTGGCCGGTGGCGGCGTCGACGAACTTGCCGTCCGGTGTCTTGATCAGAACCTTCTTCTCGCCGGCGCTGAACTGGAGGCGCTGGTCCTTGAGCGCCTGCAACAGCGGCGCAGCGAGCGCACTACCGGATGCGGCCGCCTTGTCGATGGCATCCGCCGTGTCGCTGAAACTATCCGCGGTGAACCCGAGCAAGGCGTCTTCATAAGGGCCGGCCAACGCACCTGTGGAAGCGGCACCCGCGCCAGCGGCAATCACAACGGCAAATAGCAATAAAATTCTGATGCGATCAAACAACCCGCGCATGTTGATCACGACCCCCGGCATGTCAGTCAAGAAGCGGGAGGCGGCGGTGAGGCCGCCTCCCCTTTTTGTTACGTCATCAGACGCAATAGCTCGATAAGACTGGGCTCACGAGCCCAAATCACGAACCAGAGCCGCCGCACTTCTTGGTGACGGTGTTGTAGTTGCCGCACTTGAGGGTGACCCAGTCGGCCTCGAGATCCTTCGAACCCGGCAGGAAGTCGGTCCAGGCATCGCCCGCGACCAGACCCTTGGTCTGCCACACCACGTCGAGCTGACCGTCGCCGCGGATTTCACCGACGAGCACCGGTTTGGTGATGTGGTGGTTCGGCAGCATCTTCGAGATACCGCCGGTCAGGTTCGGCGCTTCGATGCCCGGGAGGGTGTCGATGACCTTGTCGGCATTGACGGTGCCGGCCTTCTCGACGGCCTTAACCCACATGTTGAAGCCGATCACGGTGGCTTCCATCGGGTCGTTGGTCACGCGCTTCGGGTTCTTGGTGAAAGCCTGCCAGTCCTTGATGAACTTGGCATTAGCCGGGTCCTTGACCGACTGGAAGTAGTTCCAGGCGGCGAGATGGCCGACCAGCGGCTTGGTGTCGAGGCCTGCGAGTTCTTCTTCGCCGACCGAGAACGCCACGACCGGGATGTCGGTCGCCTTGATGCCCTGGTTACCCAGTTCCTTGTAGAACGGCACGTTGGCATCGCCGTTGATGGTCGAGACCACCGCCGTCTTCTTGCCCGCCGAGCCGAACTTCTTGATGTCCGACACGATCGTCTGCCAGTCCGAGTGGCCGAACGGCGTGTAGTTGATCATGATGTCTTCGGCCTTGACGCCCTTCGCCTTCAGATAGGCCTCGAGGATCTTGTTGGTGGTGCGCGGATAGACGTAGTCGGTGCCCGCGAGCACCCAGCGCTTCACGTCGCCACCGTCCTTCGACATCAGGTAGTCGACGGCCGGGATGGCCTGCTGGTTCGGAGCGGCACCCGTGTAGAACACGTTGCGCTCGGACTCTTCACCTTCATATTGCACCGGATAGAACAGGATCGAGTTCAGTTCCTTGAACACCGGCAGCACGGACTTGCGCGACACCGAGGTCCAGCAGCCGAACACCACGGACACCTTGTCCTTGGCGATCAGCTCGCGCGCCTTTTCGGCGAACAGCGGCCAGTTCGAGGCCGGGTCGACGACGACGGCTTCGAGCTTCTTGCCGAGCACGCCGCCCTTCTTGTTCTGCTCGTCGATCATGAACAGAACGGTATCCTTCAGCGTCGTCTCGGAAATGGCCATCGTTCCCGAGAGCGAGTGCAGGACGCCGACCTTGATCGTGTCCTGCGCGGAAGCCGACGAGATCGCTCCCGCGGTCATGGCAAGGCCCGCGGCGGCGGCGAGCCACATGCGGGCGTTCGGCCGCTTGGCGGCCGTCACTGTTGTTTGATTCATGCTTCCAGATCCCCTGCGTTTGACGCGCGCGTCTTCGCGACTCTTCGCGCCGCAACAGGATCGCAAGCTCTGTGCCAAGCCGTCACAAATGTCCTAAGGCTTTGTTTAAAATGGCATAAACTGCGACGCGCCCGACCTGCCTAGTTTTAAGCCAAAGACGCCCGATTAAATATTAGGCACGGCTGTCAGTTTAAACGCCACGGCGCCGTACTAAATCGCAGGCACTGCACCTCGCCGCAGCATTTGTATGCAAATGAAGCAAAACGATCGGCGAAAATCGCGGCGCGTTTGCAGGAAACTTTATGGCGAATACGCGTCAAACATACGCGTCAGCACCACCGAACGCTTATGGCTAATTCGACGTAACCATTACGCGTGCCTGTTCGAGAACTATCGCACGGGTTAGAAAAATTGCGCCCAGTCACACGGAGTTTGTAATGAAGCTTGTCAAAGCCTTCCTCGCCGATCAGTCGGGTGCCACCGCCATCGAGTACGGCCTCATCGCCGCTGGTATCTCGGTCGCCATCATCGTGATGGTCAACACCATCGGTACGCAGCTCAATACCGCCTTCAACAGCGTTTCGAGCCAACTGAAGTAAGCCCGCCGAACCTCCCCGAGACTTAAGAAGCCGCCCCTCCGGGCGGCTTCTTTGCGTGAAGATGCCGGCGGACGGCAGATTGGCCGGTATGTTTGAAGCGGACTTTTTGATTCAGGTCATGGAGCGGAACTGTCGCGAAGCGCACCATTTAGTTCGACAAACGATCGGGAGGGATCGTGTCATGGCCCAAACGCAGAAAGACGAATTCTATCTGCCGGAGATGATGAAGCGCCTCGGTATCGACCCGGCCGTCAGGGTTATCGCCCATTCGGAGCTGACCCTATTGACGGCCGTTCATGAGTGCCGCGACTGCAAATCAAAGTCCGAGTGCCGCGATTGGCTCGACGAGGCACCGATATCCTTTGCTTTCGCGCCCGGTTTCTGTCCGAACAAGGACCTGTTGTTCGAACTGCAATTCGATCAGCCAGGGCCGGCGCCGCTAGGCTGTGATCTCGGTGCAGCCTTCAGGCCAGCCCCGGCCCACGGCGGAATTTGAGCGCGGTGACAATGCCGAGCATCACCGCGATAACGAGCGCGGCGACTTGCGCGACGAGGAAATTGAACTGCACAGGCTCGAAGGGCGGATTGGGAAACGGAGGCGTCAACGATGCCGCCGGGTTGAGGACGCTGAGCTTCTGGAAGCTCTGTACGATCAGCACAAAAATATTGAGATAGAGCGAGACCGTCGCCGACACGGCGTAGATCCAGCGCCAGCGGCCATAGAGTTGCTTGCTGTATAGCGCGATCAGACCCAGCACGAAGAAGACGGTGGCAACGATGCCGGTCGCCGCCGCCGGCGTCAGGACCTTGGCCTGGGTGGGCGACAGGAAGAACATGAAGCCCGTGACGGTGGTGAGGACCGTCGTGGTCCAGAACAGCGACGTCAATCTCGGCAGCCGGTGCGATCCGATCAACCCGAAGACGACAACGAGCCCGCTGACGATGGCGACGAGAGAAGTAATGACGTGGATGATCGTGAACGTCTGAACCGACAGGCCGATGATCATGGAAGCCCCCTACTTCGAATGCTTCCATATTACTCCGATACCGGAAACGACGCCATGTCGGGGAGCCATGTCGAGGACATGACACCATGTCGCGGCCTGGCTTCCGACCTGCGATTACCGGCCGGTTGGGCCAAATCGCTCGGTTTTGATCAGCTTCGGGCTGTGGCCAAGGTCGCGGAGCGTCCGCGCCACGCTTTCGACCAAAGGCGTGGGGCCGCAAACGAAAATGCGGGGCATCCGGTCCGGCGAAAAGCCTGCTTCGGACAGCATGGCAGCATCGATGCGCCGGGTTTGCCCGGTCCAGCCGACCGGCGCCCCGCGGGTCAGCGTATGGACGACGGTCGGCCCGCCTGCCTCTCGCGACAAGTTCTCCAGTTCGGCCCGATAGATAATGTCCTCATAGCCGCGCGAGGAGAACAGCAGCGTCGCCGGCTGCGTCGCCTTCTTCAACGCGCGCTCGCGCAGGATTGCCATCAGCGGCACCACGCCCGAACCACCGGCGACAAGAAATAACGGGCCCTCCAGGTCAGGCGTCCAGACAAAATAACCGCCGATCGGCCCGCGCAGTTCAAACTGGTCGCCAACCCGGACTTCACCGGCCAGATAAGACGACACTTCGCCGTCGGGCAGCCTCTCGACCGTGAGCGTAATGGTGTGCTCCGCGGGAGCCGAAGCAATCGAATAGCTGCGCTGGGCCTGATAGCCGTTGTCGGAGGTGAGACGTACATCCACATGCTGGCCGGCACGGTGGCCGGACCAGCCTGGCGCATCGAGTACCAGGCTGCGCACGCGCGGCGTCTCGTCGATAGCCTCACGCACCGTGGCGGTGAGCCATTGTTTTTTGGGAGCGGCGGTGCCGGTTTGATTCTGCATGACCCCACACTCCGCTCGTCCCCGCGTAGGCGGGGACCCAGGAGCGGCATAAGCAAACGTTCATCAAGAAGGACTGGACCCCCGCCTTCGCGGGGGTGAGCGGAGCTTGGGGTGAGGCTTAGGTCCTTCAGTCGCCATCATAACGTTGCTCGCGCCACGGATCGCCATAGATGTGATAGCCGTTCTCTTCCCAGAAACCGGGAATCTCCGGATCGACGAACTGCAGCCTCTGCACCCACTTGGCGCTCTTCCAGAAATAGAGATGCGGCACCAGGAGGCGTGCCGGCCCGCCATGCTCGGGGTCGAGCGCCTCGCCACCAAACTCAAAGGCGATCATGGCCTTGCCGTCGAGCAGATCCTCAGCGGGAATATTGGTCGTGTAGCCGCCGTCGCAATGCGCAAGCACATAAGGTTGCGGCGGCTCGGTGAGTCCGGCGGCCTCCAGCAGCGTATCGATCGACACCCCCTTCCAATGGGTGTCGAGCTTCGACCAGGTGGTGACACAGTGGATATCGACTGTGAGATCGGTTTGCGGAAGGGCGAGGAATTGCTGCCATGTCCATTCGGCCAGCGGTGAAGCGCCGTCGTCGATTGACAATCGCCAACTCGCCAGATCGACCGGCGGCGTTGGCCCTGCCGACAGCACGGGAAAATCCTCAACCAGATGCTGGCCCGGTGGAATGCGCGCGTCACGCGCGCTGCCGCCACGTCCACGAAATCCACGTGATATGGGAGCATCGTTCATAATTGGACTCCAGGTCGAACCGGCGCCTAACTTTCGCCCGCGGGCGCACCCAAGACAACAGGGACCATGGTGTTTGCGGTCGCGTGACAGAGGTGTGCCATGACCGAGCCGGTCTTTGAATTCGGCAAGAAAGGGTTGCCTCCGGCTGGCGAGGACGGCCGGCTCGACGCGCCCGCGTTCCACCGCAACGTCGAGCCAATCTGGTCGGCGATCGGCGGCATTCTTGCCGGCAAATCAGGCGCGATACTGGAGATCGGCAGCGGCACCGGACAACACATCGTCACCTTTGCCGGGCGGTGCCCGCACCTCACCTTCTGGCCAAGCGATATCGTGGAATCGCATCGCGCCTCGATCGAGGCGTATCGTCAGGCCGTCGATCTCGATAACCTGCGGGCGCCGCTTGATATCGACCTGATGCGTCCTGATTGGGCATGGGACGGCGGCGAGTTGGCCGCGATCCTCTGCTTCAACGTCATTCATATCGCTCCGTGGGTCGTAACCGAGAACCTGATGCACGGCGCCGGCCGGCATCTCAAACCCGGCAGCCATCTCCTCATGTACGGGCCTTACAAGCGGGACGGCGCCCACACTGCGCCGAGCAACCAAGCCTTCGATGCCTCACTGCGCGGGCGCAATCCCGCCTGGGGCGTGCGCGATCTCGAGGCTGTCGCCGACCTCGCGGATGCGAACGGTTTGATGCTGGTCAAAACAGTCGAGATGCCGGCCAATAATCTGGTGCTGGCATTCGAACGCCGCTAAAAGACCGCGACAATTAGTAAAGGGAGACGCTCCGTGGCCGACAACCAGTATCCGCCTGAACCGATCATGGACATCGCCCATCTCGGCCATCTCGAACTGCTGACGCCGGTCTTCGACAAGAGCGTGCGCTTCTTCACCGAGATCTTCGGGCTGACCATTGCCGGCGAGAAAGGCGACAGCGTCTATCTGCGCGCCTATGACGACTACGAGCGCTACTCGCTCAAGCTCACCGCCTCGAACACCAATGGCATGAAGCACGTCGCTTACCGCACGCGCTCGCCGCAGGCGCTGGAGCGCCGCGCCGCTGCGTTGAAAGGCACGCCATTCGAGATCGGCTGGACCGATGGCGATCTGGGCCATGGCAAGACGTTCGTCTGCAAGGACCCGGACGGCCATGTCATCGAACTCTATTACGACACCGAGTGGTACCAAGCGCCGCCGGAACTAAAGCCGTCGCTGAAGAACCAGGCGCAGCGTTTTCCTGCCAAGGGGATCAATCCGCGCCGCCTCGACCATTGGAACGGCCTCGCCGTCAATCTGTCGGAATGCCGCGAGTTCTTTGAAAAGTATCTCGGCTTCCGCCTCACCGAGCGCATCGTGCTCAATGACGGCCGCGAGGCCGGAATCTGGCTCACCGCGACCAACAAGTCATACGACTTCGCCTATACCCGCGACATGACCGGCGTGCCGGGCCGCTTTCACCACATCACCTATGCGATGAACTCGCGCGAGGAGATTTTGCTCGCCGCCGACGTCTTCCTCGAAAACGGCGTGTTCATCGAAACCGGCCCGCACAAGCACGCGGTGCAACAGACCTTCTTCCTTTATGTCTATGAGCCGGGCGGCAACCGTGTCGAAGTGGCGAATGCCGGTGCGCGGCTCGTCCTGGCGCCGGACTGGAAGCCTATCTCCTGGACCGAGGACGAGCGCAAAAAAGGCCAAGCCTGGGGGCTGAAAACCATCGAGTCGTTCCATACTCATGGAACACCGGAGGTCGCACACAAGTGATTGATTTTTAAATCGTTAGTATAATTTATACTCACCTCGCGAGGTGAGTATAAATTAGGTGCAAGGTCCTCGCCAGCGAGTTATACTCACTTCGCGAAGTGAGTATAACTCCGGTCAAGCCATGACAACGCCCAACCTTGTGCTGCAAACAACCTATGCCGAGCTTCTCGAACGCTGCGCAAACGCAGCCTTCGACAACTCGTTCACCGGGACCGGCGCCTTTACCCGCAAAACGGTGAGCGGCAAGCGCTACTGGTACTTTCAGGCAACTGTCGATGGCGTACGCTCGCAGAAATACGCGGGCCCCGAAACGCCTGAACTTCTTCAACGCATCAATCGACATCAAGCCGCGCTGACCGACGAGCGCGAGCGGCGCGCGTTGGTATCCACACTGGTTCGCTCCTTCGGCATGCCGCAGCCCGTCGCCGAAATCGGCGAGACGGTAGCCGTGCTCGCCAAGGCCGGCGCCTTCCGTTTACGGTGTGTGCTCGTCGGCACCGCTGCCTATCAGACCTATTCGGCCATGCTCGGCGAGAAACTGCCGAGCTCCATTCTGCAAACCGGCGACATCGATATTGCGCAATTCGCCAATATCTCCGCCGCCGTCGAAGAACAGATGCCGCCAATTCTCGATGTCTTGCAGGCTGTCGACAAAACCTTCCGCGCCGTGCCGACCACCCATGGTAGCGCCGTGACAAGCTATCAGGCCAAAGGCGGATTCCGCGTCGATTTCCTGACGCCGAACGAAGGTCGCGACACCGACAAGCCGCGGCGCCTGCCCGCCCTGCAAACCGACGCGCAGCCTTTGCGCTTTCTCGACTTCCTGATCCACGATCCAGAGCCCGCCGTGCTGCTTCACGGCTCGGGCGTTTATGTCAATGTGCCTTCGCCGCATCGCTATGCCGTGCACAAATTAATGATCTCACGCCGGCGCGCAGAAGGCACAGCCAAGCGCGATAAAGACATTCATCAGGCCGAGGCTTTGCTGAAGGTGCTGGCGCGCAAACGACCATATGACCTGAAAGAAGTTTGGAACGAGGCCGAGGGGCGCGGTAAGGAATGGCGCAAGCTGCTGCATGAGGGCTTTGCTCAATTGTCGCCACAAACTCAAGAGTTACTGACCGACATTGCACCGAAAACAGCGACGCAGAGGACATGACTCTCACCATCCCCACACTCCCGCTTCCCTCCGGACGCGCCATGCCGGTCTTCGGCGTCGGCACCTGGCGCATGGGCGAAAGCGCCCGCGTGCGCGCCGATGAAGTCAAAGCCATACGCGCTGCGATCGAGCGCGGCATCACGCTGATCGACACCGCGGAAATGTATGGCGACGGCGACGCGGAAAAGATTGTCGCCGAGGCGGTTGGCTCTCGACGCGACGACCTCTTCATCGTCAGCAAGGTCCTGCCGATGAATGCTTCCAGGCGAGGCACCATCGCCGCCTGCGAACGCAGCCTGAAACGCCTCAAGACAGACCGCATCGATCTTTATCTGCTGCACTGGCGCGGTGGCGATCCGCTGTCGGAGACCGTCGCCGCCTTTCAGGAACTGAAAGCCGCCGGCAAGATTCTCGACTGGGGCGTCAGCAATTTCGACATCGACGACATGCGCGAACTGACCGCGCTCGATCGCGACAAGGAATGCGCCACCAATCAGGTACTCTACAAT
This sequence comes from Pseudolabrys sp. FHR47, assembly GCF_005153485.1. Classification (NCBI taxonomy): domain Bacteria; kingdom Pseudomonadati; phylum Pseudomonadota; class Alphaproteobacteria; order Hyphomicrobiales; family Xanthobacteraceae; genus Pseudolabrys; species Pseudolabrys sp. FHR47. The sequence goes on along the minus strand of NZ_CP039740.1, from coordinate 1,560,423 downwards.
CTGACGCGGCGCGGCATCGAGTTTGATCTGGTGCCGTTCTGCCGCGAGCGTGGCATTCCGGTGATGGCTTATTCGCCACTCGAACAGGCGCGCATGCTGGGGGATGCTACGCTCAAGCAAGTGGCGGAGCGTCATCAGGCAAGCCCGGCGCAGGTGGCGCTGGCCTGGCTGCTGGGCCAGCCAGGCATCGTCACGATCCCAAAGGCCACCGGTCTGAAGCATCTCGACGACAACATCGCTGCGATTGATCTCAAACTTACAACCGAGGACCTGAAAGCGCTCGATGCCCGCTTCCCGCCGCCGAAGCGCGCGAAGCCGCTCGATATGCTGTAGGATTGGCGCACAGGAGACGGCCCATGGCGCTTCGCAACACACCGCGTATTGCCTTCATCGGTTTCGGCGAAGCAGGACAGGCCATCGCCTCCGGCTTGCGCGAGGAAGGGATCGCCGAGATCGCGGCCTGGGACATTCTGTTTCCAAAGCCGGAAGGCGAGAAGCTGAAAGCCGCAGGCACCAAAGCCGGCGTGCGCCTTGCGACCTCGGCGGCCGACGCGATTGCCGGCAGCGACATCGTCATTTCCGCCGTGACGGCGGCCTCGAGTCTGGAGGCCGCGCAATCGGTCGTGCCACATCTGTCCGGCAATCCGTATTACCTCGACATCAATTCCGTCTCGCCCGGACGCAAAATCGTAACTGCCGCCCTGCTCGACGGCAAAGCGCGCTACGTCGATGTTGCGGTGATCGCGCCGATCCATCCCAAGCGCCACCAAACTCCTTTGCTGATTGCCGGCCCACATGGGGAAACGATTGCGCCCCTGCTGAGCGAGATGGCGATGCAGCTCAAGGTCGTCAGCGACGAGACCGGCAAGGCAGCGGCGATCAAGATGATCCGCAGTGTCATGATCAAGGGCATCGAAGCCCTCACCTATGAATGCTTCCTCGCCGCCGAGCGTGCCGGCCTGCTGGAAGACGTGACGGCATCCCTCAAGAACAATTATCCAGGCATCGATTGGAAAGAGACGACGACCTACAATCTCGAGCGCATGGCAAGCCACGGCGAGCGCCGTGCCGCGGAGATGGAAGAGTCGGCCGCGACGTTGCGCGAACTGGGCCTCGATCCGCTGATGGCCCTGGGCACGGTGGCGCATCAGCGCGAGATGGGAAGGTTGGGCAAGGCCGACTCGGTGCGCTCGACTCTCGACAAAGACCGCGCCGAGATCCTCGCCGCGATCGACAAGAGCAAGTTTTCGACCTGAGCGTTTCAGTTTGAAACATCACGCGCTGGCAAGCACTCACAAAATCAAATAACGCCCTCTGTTCCGTCGACGCCCTTCAAAAAATTCCTTTACAAAAATGGTTAACAAGCCGAAAACTTCAATCGGCGGCATCACTTACATGGTTAACGGGGCGTACCAGAATGAAACACCTCACCTCACTCATCGGCGGCGCTTTGCTGGTGATCGGATTGGCGACGATCGTCCCGACACCCGCTTCTGCCGGTACCTACTACGATCCGGTCTGTAACTGTCGCAAACCGGATTCCGAGTACAACACCAAGCGCGTTGTTCGTGGAGCGCCGCGGGTCAACACCCGCGTTCGTTACGTCGATCACACCCGCGAGGTGAAGCGCACTCACCTGCGTCAGGAAAACCGCCTGGTCGTCCACGTCCAGCCGGTGGTCAATCGTGAAGTCGTCGTTCACCGCCAGAACACGGTGGTGCGCAACATCACGCTGCACAAGGTGAACACCACGAACAAGTATCGCACCGAGCACCGCAACGAAGTCGTGAACCGCTACGTTCAGGGCGGCACGCGCGTTGTGAACGAAGTGCGCCAGGTTCGCGGCGTCAACTGCAACTGCGGTCCCGAAGGCGGGGCGCGCTACTCGGGCGGCTACGAGGGCGGATCGCGGGTCTCGTACCGCGAATAAACTGCTCCGCTCGGACAAACGGACAGGACCGCCCCGGACAAAATCCGGGGCGGTTTTGTTTTGAGCGCCCTACTCGACGATGCTCATCGGGATGGCGCCGAGAAAATCTCGCTTGGCGAGGTCGGTACCGAAATTGCGCGCTATCGCGTAGCTCGCGGTGAGGTGAAAGAAAAAGTTCGGCAGCACGAAGTGATTGAGGTAGTCCGCGCCCTTCATCTTCGCCTTCTTCGGTCCGAGCGGAAACACGATCTCGCGTTCGCTCGAAGCGTCGATGGCCACGGCGTCCAGGCTCTTCACATGTGCCAGCGTGCGGGCAATGCGCTCCTTGAGCTGGTCGATGGTCGTCTCATTGTCCTCGAACTTCGGCGGGTCGATGCCAGCAAGACGCGACGCGCCGTTCTTGGCCTGGTCGCAAGCCACCTGCACCTGCCGGGCGAGAGCGAACATGTCCGGCGCCAGCCGCCAGCCCAGCAAAACCGAAGGGTCGGTCTTTTTCGCCGCGGCATGGGCGGCCACCTTGTCGAGCACCCCGGACAATGCGTTGAGCCCGGTCACGCAGATCGGGATGAGATTTTGCGACATCGAGTAGGACATGAATAACCCCGGTGTTGATGCCCCGGCCTTAGCGGCGGCGGCGCCTTGTGAGGAAGCGTCTCTGCCATGACGCCGGATAGGCGGGCAATGTATGCAACCAACTGGATCCATTGGGTCTTCGCGCAGGACCAAAGCAGCTTTGAAATCTTCTAAACTATTGATTTGAATAACTAAAATATGTGCCATGTCAGTGATTTCCGGTTGCGCTGCGCAATTGCTCCTATAGGGTCGCGCCAGCGGCGGGCTAAGATGGCGGCGGCCGAGCGCTCCTTCGGCTTTGCCGGCACCAACTGCGTGGAAATGATCGTGATCGAAAGTCTGAACCGAGTGAGGCCGGCAAAAGCGCGGCGCAACGGCCTGGCCGTATTGCTGCTGGCGACCATCCTGATGCAGCCGGGAGCTTCGCTGGCTCAAATGTCAACGCCGCCGGCGCCGACTGTCACACCGGCACCAGCCGCGCCGCCTTCCGGCTCAACCCAGACCGCACCCGTTGCGACACCCGTCATGCCGGCGCCGGTTCCGCCGCCCGCTGTCACGCTGCCGCGCGATTTGTCGCCGTGGGGCATGTTCATGGCCGCCGACATTGTCGTGAAGGCGGTCATGATCGGTCTCGCCTTCGCGTCGGTGCTGACCTGGACGGTATGGCTCGCCAAGCTTCTGGAATTGATGCTGGCAAGCGGCAAACTGCGCCGCGGTATCGCGGTCCTCGGCCGCGCCCGGACCTGGGACGAGGCTTCCGCGGCCTTTCCTGCCAATAACGGCGGCGTTGCCCGCCTGGTTCGGGAAGCCGACACGGAACTGAAGCTGTCGGTCGATGCGGCCGCGCCGCATGCGCTGTCGCCGGAGGGCGTCAAGGAACGCATCGCCTCGCGCTTCGAGCGTGTCGAAGCCGCCGCCGGACGCGCCATGATGCGCGGAACCAGCATCCTCGCCACCATCGGCGCCACCGCCCCCTTCGTCGGCCTGTTCGGCACCGTATGGGGCATCATGAACTCGTTCATCGGCATCTCGAAGGCGCAAACGACCAACCTCGCCGTGGTGGCGCCGGGCATCGCCGAGGCGCTGCTCGCGACCGCGCTTGGCCTCGTCGCGGCCATTCCCGCCGTGGTGATGTACAATTTCTTCTCGCGCTGGATCGCCGGCTATCGCGCGCTCAACGCCGATGCCTCGGCCTCGATCATGCGCCTCGTCAGCCGCGAAATCGAACGCGGCGCCTTCTCACGCCGCCGCCCCGGCGTCGCGGCCGCCGAGTGAGACGCACATGGCGGTACGCCTCGACCACGGCGACGAAGGCCAGACCGAGATCAGCGAGATCAACGTCACGCCGTTCATCGACGTTATCCTGGTCCTGCTGATCATCTTCATGATCGCGGCCCCGCTGGCGACCGTCGATGTATCGGTCGACCTGCCCAGCGCCAATGCCGAGAAGACCCAGCGCCCCGACAAGCCATTGTTCCTGACGCTCAAGCAGGACCTGTCACTCGCCGTCGGCAATGACGACGTACCGCGGCCTTCCCTCGCCGCTGCGCTCGACCGCGCCACGTCTGGCGACAAGCAGCAGCGCGTGTTCCTGCGCGCCGACAAGACCGTCGCCTATGGCGAACTGATGGTCCTGATGAACGAGCTGCGCAGCGCCGGCTATCTTCACGTCGCGCTGGTCGGGCTCGAAGCTCCCGGGGCAACGCCATGATCCGCCGCGTGCCCGCGACCTTGCGCTGGAGCGCCTGCTTCGTGGCGGCGCTCGGCATTCACGTCGGCGGCGCGGCCGTCCTTTTGGCGCACTGGCAGTCCGAATCCGATCAGGTCGCCAATGCGCCCGTGATCATGATCGATCTGGCGCCGATTGCGGTAGCGCCGCAAGCTGTAGAGACCGACATGCCGCCCGACGCGGTCGAACGGCAGTTCCAGACCGGCGAAAAGGAAACTCCGGATAAGCCGGAAGAGGTCGTCGAAAAACCCGAGCCCGAACCGGAAAAGCCGGTCGAGGTCGCCAAGACAGAGCCGCAAACGGAGCCCGAGAAGACGCCGGAGGTCGAGCCAGACCCGACGCAGGCCGAGATCGCAATGCTGCCTCCGCCGCGGCCCGTCGAGAAGATCGAGGACAAGAAAGAAGAGAAGAAGAAAGAGGTTCGCAAGAAGCCGCGGCCGCGGCAAGCGAGCCTCGCTTCGGCGCCAAGCGCAGCCGATCAATTGGCAGCGCGCGCGGCAGCGCCGAACGCCGGCGCCGCCCGCGACTCCAATGCCTTGCCGAACTGGACCTCGCGCGTCATCTCGCGCCTCGAGCGCTACAAGCGCTATCCATCCGACGCGCAATCGCGAGGCGACCGCGGCGTGGTGCGATTGGCTTTCAGCGTCGACCGCAGCGGCGGTGTGCATAATGCGCGCGTTGTCGCCTCGTCGGGCTCGAACCTGCTCGATCGCGAAACGCTGGCGATGATCGAGCGGGCTTCCCCTTTGCCGCCACCACCGGATGAGGTGCGCGGGGCCTACGTTCCCGTGGTCGTTCCGATCGCCTATTCCATCCGCTGACGCGTCAGCATCTTATTTAAAATTTTATCGAATGTGCGCGATGTGTCGCAAAATGACGCATTACGCCCGCTCGAATTAACCACATCTACAAAGCGTCTGAAACAAGACGCTGTGAAATCTTGCAGTGGGCGTAGGGTATTGGAATTGTTTATGCGAGATGACGGACGCCGCATGGATAGCACCGTTCGTTAACGAGCCAAAGGAAACCGGCAGCCATTCGTCCGGATAAGAGTCCGCCATGAAACGATCGATCGCAGCAAGTCTGATTTGCAGTCTGGTCGTCAGCTTTGCGTCGGCGTCTTTCGCCACGACCGCGAAACGCAACGACCGCTTCGCCAATGTCGCGCCTCTCGAAACCATTTCGCGCAGCCGCGCCGAAGCCGCCGACCATGCGGCGCAGGTGCCGGGCGGCGCCAGCCTTTTGCTGGAGGCGTTGCGCTATCGCGGCGCCAACGCCAAACAGCTCGGCCTGCCGGCACAGTTGTGGTGCGCGGACTTCATGAATTTCGTCATCAAGAAAGCCGGCGGCAACAAGGGCACCCAGTCTCGCGCCGCGCGCTCGTTCCTCGACTTCGGCAAGAAGCTTGATGGCCCGCGCGTCGGCGCCATCGCCATTCTCCGTCGGGGCGGCCCACAGAACGGCCATGTCGGCATCGTGCGCGGCACCGATGGCCAGGGCAATCCGATCCTTATTTCCGGCAACAGCGGCAACATGGTGCGGCAGTCGTCCTATCCAAAGGAAAAGGTCCTCGCCTACGTCATGCCGCCGGATTACGTGCTGCGTGAGATCGCCAGTGCGGCGCGCGCCGAAGCGGTCAAACAGCAGCAAGCACAGTAGAGAAACGACGTCGCATTAGATGAAAACGCCGCGCCCTCGCGCGGCGTTTTCATTCCGGGGCCAGCGATAGCGTTAGTATTAATCGTCGCGCGCTCTCCCGCGTGCGAGTCCTCATGCGTCAGCCGGGTTAATGTTAATCTCGTCTTATGCGCGCATCCTCCCCCTCCGCGCTGCATGATCGCACCGAAGCAGGACCAGAGCCCCGGTCAGGCTCACCGCGGAGGAACAGGAAAAGACGAATGCTTCGGGGAGCACGCATCGTCTTCATTGAGTTTGCAGTCGCTGCCGTCGTGTCGACCGCGGCGATGCCGGCGCACGCGGTAACGCGCGATCAGATCAAGCTTTGCGAAGGCAAGAGCGACGGCACGACCGAACAGCGCATTGCCGCCTGTGATGCCGTTATCGATGGGTCGAATAACGCGAAGCAGCGCGCCAACGCGCAGACGCACAAATCCAGGCTCGTCAAAAGCCGCACCGCGGCCCAACATCGCAAGGCCGAGGACCTGACTGCCAGCGGCAAGGACAAACGCGTCAGGGGCGATGCCGAGGGCGCGATTCGCGACCTTGACGAAGCGATCAGGCTCGACCCCCGAAATGCCGAGGCACTCTATCATCGCGGCCAGGCCCTGCGCGATCGCGGCGACAGCGAGCGCGCCATTCAGGACCTTGAGCAGTCCATCAAGATAGACGCGCGCAATGCCGAAGCGTTGAAAACGCTTAGCCACCTTTACTACAACAAGCGTAAGTACGACGCCGCCGTCGGCGCGCTCGATGCCGCAATCAAGCTCAATGCCAACGACAACATCGCCTATTACAACCGCGGCATGGCATACCGCGCGAAAGGCGAACCCGATCGCGCCATCGTCGATTACGACCGTGCCGTCAAGCTCAATGCCGGCGACGCCGTGGCCTTCCACAGCCGCGGTCTCGCCTATCGCGACATCCGCGATTACGAGCGCGCCATTCAGGACCTCGATCAGGCAATCAAGCTAAAGCCGGATTTCATCCTCGCGCTGAACGACCGCGGCATCGCCTATTCCGCCAAGGGCCAGGTCGAGCGCGCCATCCAGGACTTCGATCAGGCCATCCTGCTCGATCCGCGCGACGCCTTTGCCTACAACAACCGCGGCCTGGCCTACCGCAATCGTGGCGAAGTCGATCGCGCCATCAAGGACTACGACCAGGCCGTATTGCTGAATTCGAACTATGTTCTGGCCTATTACAATCGCGGCAACGCCTTCTACGACAAGAACGACTACGACCGCGCCATCCGCAATTACGATCAGGCAATCCGCCTCGACGCCGACTATGCTCTGGCCTATTACGACCGCGGCGTCTCCTACTTCGCCAAAGGCGACTATGACCGGGCGCTGAGCGATCTTTCTCAAGCGGTTAAGCTCGATCCGAAGGATTCGCTGTCGTACTATAATCGCGGCGTCGTCTACATCGCACGCAGCGAGTACGACGCCGCCATTGCCGATTTCGACCGCTCGATTCGCATCGACCCGAAGAACGCCCGCACCTTCTACAATCGCGGTCTGGCGCTCAAAGCCAAGGGCAATGACGATCGCGCCATCGCGGATTTCACGCAGTCTATCCAGCTCGACGGCAAGAATGCGCTCGCCTTCTTCAACCGCGGCCTCGCCTATCGCTCGCGCGGCGACACCGAGCGCAGCCTCGCCGACTTCGAGCAGTCGCTTAAGCTCGATTCCAAACAGGCGCAAACCTGGTATGAACGCGGCCTGGCTCTGGTCGAGAAACGGGACTACGACCGCGCCATCGCCGATTTCAATCAGGCGATCAATATCAAGCCGGACTACACCGCTGCACTCAACCAGCGCGGCCAGGTTTACGTCGCCAAGGGCGACGGCGACCGAGCTATTGCCGACTTCGATACCGCGCTGCGCATCGACCCGAATTATGCGCCGGCTCTGGCCAATCGTGGTGACGCCTACCAGAAGAAGCGCCAGTACGACCGCGCCATCGCAGACTTCAATCAGGCGATCAAGGTCAATCCGGACTATCCCGGCACCTTCTTCAATCGGGGCATGGCCCTGCAGGACAAGGGCGACTTCAAGGCCGCCATCGCCGACTTTTCGCAGGCGATCAAGCTCGATCCGAAGAACGCCGCCGCCTATAACGGACGCGCCTTCGCTCATCAGCAGCTCAATGAAGACGAGCGCGCCTTCCAGGACTACGAGCAGGCGATCAAGCTCAACCCCAATTTCGGCACGGCCTATTACAACCGCGGCAAAGCCTATTACGAACGCCGCGACTACGACCGCGCCGTTGGCGATCTATCTCATGCGGTAAGGCTCGAGCCCCGCGATCCGCTCGTCGCTCATGCGCGCGGCCTGGCCTATCGCGAACGCCGCGACTTCGACCGCGCCATTGCCGATTTCGACCAGGCCCTGCGGATCGACCCAAAGTTCACCGCGGCCTATGTCGATCGCGGCAACGCCTATCAAGGCAAAGGCGAGTACGAACGCGCGATCGCCAACTACGATCTGGCTATCAAGCTAGACCCGAAATATGGCGCCGCCTTCACCGAGCGCGGCAATACCTATGCCCTGCGCGGCAACGTCGACCGTGCCTTGCAGGACTACGAGCAGGCGATCAAGTTCAACCCGAACTATGCCGGCGTGTTCATGAGCCGCGCCAAGCTCTGGCAACGCAAGGGCGATCTCGGCAAGGCGGTTGCCGACCTCGACCAGGCGATCAAGCTCGACCCGCAATTCGCGCTGGCGCTGGCGAGCCGTGGTGCCATCTATCAGGCTCGCGGAGACCTCGACCGCGCCGTTGCCGATTTTGACCGCGCCATCGCCGCCGATCCGCACTCCGATTTCGCCTATAATAGCCGCGGCCTCGCCTACAAGGCGAAGGGCCAGACCGAAAAGGCGCTCAAGGATTTCGACCAGGCCATCACCATCAATTCGGGCTTCGCTGCGGCGTTGCTCAATCGCGGCGAGACTTTGCAGGCCGCCGGCTATCATGAACGCGCCATCCGCGATCTCGATCAGGTGATCCGGCTCAATCCCGGCAATGCGCAGGCCTACCTCTTCCGCGGCCTCGCTTACGGCGGCAAGCCGGACCATGATCGCGCCATCGCCGATCTTTCCCAGGCGATCAAACTCGACGGTTCACTGGCCGCCGCTTACAACGGCCGCGGCATGGCCTATCGCGCGCGCGGCGAGCGCGAGCGCGCCATCGCCGATTTCAGCCAGGCAGCGAAGATCGACCCGAACTTCGCCATGGCGTTCTCCAACCGCGCCACGGCCTATTACGACAAGCGCGACTACGACCGCGCCATCGGCGATCTGACGCAGGCCATCAAGCTCAATCCGAACTCGGTGCGGGCCTATTACGATCGCGGCATCGCCTATGGCGCCAAGGGTGACACGGAGCGCGCCATCGCCGACTTCGACGCCGCGCTCAAGCTCGATCCCAAGAATGCGGTTGCCTTCAACAACCGCGGCGTCGCCTGGCGTGGCAAGGGCGACACCGACCGCGCCATTGCGGATTTTGCCGAGGCGATCAAGCTCAACGACAGTTATGCGGCGGCCTATTACAATCGCGCCAATGCCTACGCCGACAAGGGCGATACCGACCGGGCTTTCGCCGATTTCGAGCGCGCGCTCAAGATCGATGCAAAGGACGCCTATGCGTTGCACGACCGCGGTGTGATCTATTACGAAAAGCGCGATTACGAACATGCCATCGCCGATTTCGAGGCCGCGACCAGGCTCAACCCCGCCTACTCGATCGCCTCGAGCCCGCGCGGCAACGACATCCGCGGCCAGCGCGGTTATGACCGCGACCTCGAGGAGACCGAAACGCGACTGCAGGCGAGCCCGATCTTCGCATTGGCCTATAACGACCGCGGCATCGCGCTGGCGGCGCGCAAGGACTATGACCGCGCCATCGCCGATTTCGACCGCGCCATCAAAATCAATCCGAACTTCTCAGTGGCCTATTACAACCGCGGCAACGCCTGGTACCAGAAGCGCGACATCGACAAGGCGATCGCCAATTACGACGCCGCGCTCAAACTCAATCCGAAGGACGCGCTGGCCTGGTTCGACCGCGGCGTCGCCCACTACGACCGTGATTCGTTCGACCGCGCCATCGCCGATTTCGAGCAGACGGTGAAGCTCGACCCGAAGAACGCGCAGGCTTTCTACAATCTGGGCGCCGCGCTTCAGGAGAAATACGAATTCGACCGCGCCATCCAGCACTACAATCAGGCGCTCGCCATCGACGGCAAGCTCGCCCCCGCCTATTCGGCACGCGGCTACGCGCTGGCCAGCAAAGGCGATTTCGACAAGGCGCTTGCAGACCTGACGCAGGCCATCCGGCTGAGCTCCGGCCAGGCTCTGGCCTTCAATGATCGCGGCATCGTCTATGGCATCAAGGGCGAGACGGGCCGTGCCATTGCCGATTTCGACCAGGCCATCGCGCTCGATCCGAAATACGCACCGCTCTACAACAACCGCGCTATCGTCCACGCCGCCACCGGCCAGCTCGACAAGGCCATCGCCGATTACGACCAGGCGGTGAAGCTGAACGCGAATTACGCCGCCGCCTTCTATAACCGCGGCAACGCCAAATACGACAAGGGCGACTATGCCGGTGCCGCCGCCGACTATTCCAGCGCGCTGAAGCTGTCGCCGTCGGACGCCGCCACCCTCAACAACCGCGGCAATGCCTTCGCCAATGTTCGCGACTTCGACCGCGCCGTCGCCGACCTGTCGCAGGCGATCAAGGTCAATCCGGGCTACGCGCAGGGCTACAACGACCGCGGCGTCGCGCACGGCGCGCGCGGCGATGTCGACCGTGCGCTGGCCGATTTCGAGCAGGCGGTGAAGCTCGATCCGTCCAACAGCTTCGCCTTCTACAATCGCGGCCTTGCCCTGCGCGACAAGAAGCAGGTCGATCAGGCCATTGCCAGCTTCGAACAGGCGCTGAAGCTGAACCCGGCCTATGCAGTCGCCCACTACAACCGCGGCAATGCCTACGAGCTCAAGCGCGAATTCCAGCGCGCCATCGCCGACTTCGACGCCGCGCTCAAGCTCAAACCCGATTATGCACTGGCCTATTACGACCGCGGCCTATCCTACGGCGCCCTGGGCGACGCCGACCGCGCCATCATCGACCTCACCGAGGCGATCAAGTACGACCGGACCAATGCGCTGGCCTTCTATAACCGTGGCATCGCCTACCGTCTCAAGAACGACATCGACCGCGCCGTGTCCGACTTCGGCGAGGCCATCAAGCTCGACGGCAAGTTCGCACTCGCTTACGCCCAGCGCGGCGCCGCGGTCTACACGCGCGGCGATCTGGACCGCGCCATTGCCGACTTCACCGAGTCGCTCCGCCACGACGGCAACTCCGCCGACGTCTATTACCGCCGCGCCGTCGCCTGGCGCGACAAGCGTGACTTCGATCGTGCTGTCAACGACTTCAGCCAGGCGATCCGCATCGAACCGAGGAATGCGCTGGCCTATCAGAGCCGCGGCCGCGCCTTCCGTATGAAAGGCGATATCGAGCGCGCCGTCGCCGATTTCGATCAGGCCGTGAAGCTCGACGGCAAGTCGTCGGCCGCCTTCACCGATCGCGGCACGACGCGCGGCCTGCGCGGGGAATTCGATGCCGCCATCGCCGATTTCGACGCGGCGCTCAAGCTCGATGCCGACAACGCGGTCGCCTACAACAACCGCGGCTTCGCGCTGCGCCACAAGGGCGATAACGATCGCGCCCTCGCCGATTTCGGCGATGCCATCAAGCGCGACGCCAACTACGCCCTCGCCTACTTCAATCGCGCCAGCGTCTATGCCGAGAGGCGCGATTACGACCGCGCCATTGCCGACTACGATGCCGCCATCAAACTCAATGCCAGCAACGCGGACGCCTATAACGGCCGCGGCCTCGCCTATGACAGCAAAGGCAGTTTCGACGAGGCGATTGCAAACTTTGCCCAGGCCATCAAGCTCGAGCCAAAGAACGCCCGCGCGCTCAACAACCGCGGCTTCGCTTATCGCAACAAGCGCGACATGGACCGCGCCATCGCCGATTACAACGCCGCGCTGGCGATCGATCCCAACTATGCTCTGGCGCTCTATAACCGCGGTTTCGCCTACTACGACACCCGCGATTTCGACCGTTCCAGCCGCGACATGAACCAGGCGATCAAGTTCAATCCGAACTTCGCCTCGGCCTTCCTCGACCGCGGCCTCACGCCCGACCGTCGCGATTTCGACCGCACCGTGTCCGCGGCCGATGCGACCATCGACCTGACGCCCTCTTATGCCGTGTCGTTCTCGGGCCGCGGCGTCGCCTATGAGAACCGGCGCGAAGGCGACCGCATCATTCGCGATGCCGGCCAGCCGATCCGCAACAACCGTTACAACAGCTACGCCTATTCGCCCGATACCTTCCCGCCGCCGAGCCCGGCGCTATTGGCGCCTGTGACGCCGGCGAAGCCCGACGTGAAGGTCGATGTGCCGATGCCGAGCCCGTCCCCGCGCGCCGAAGCGCCGGCCATCGCCGCCCATGCCCAGGCGGTCGAGGGCGTCGACGTGCCGATGCCGCAGGCACGACCGCGCGCGACACGCCGTCAAGTGGCACGGGTGCCGCATCCGCCCGAACGTCGCCCACTCGGTAGGCGCTAGACTCGAACGACGACCACCCGAATCGCCTAGATTGAAGGCGATGGTGACACCTACCTACCGCAAACGCCTGACCAGCCTGCTCACGCCCGCCGAGCGGCGCCTATTCGCGCGCCTCGACAGGCCGCACAAAGTGCAGACCTTTCTCGACAAGATGCCCGCCAATTTCAGCATTGACGGCGATACCGCGATGTCGCCGCGACGGATGCTGAAGGAGAAGGTGGCGCATTGCTCCGAAGGCGCGGTGTTCGCGGTTGCGGCGTTGGCCTTTCATGGCCGCCGCTCATGGCTGATCGATCTGAGGGCGCTGCCGAGCGATAGCGATCACATCATCACCGTGTTCCAGGAGCGCGGCCTGTGGGGTGCGATCAGCAAGACCAACCATCCGGTGTTGCGCTGGCGCGATCCCGTATACCGTAGCCCACGCGAACTGGTCATGTCGTATGTCCACGAATACTGCCTGCCGGGCGGCAAGAAATCGCTGATGGAATATTCACGCCCCTTTGCGCTGACGCGCTATGCGCCGGAGCGCTGGTTGACCCCGGAAGATGACCTCGATTGGCTGATGCTGGCGCTGGATGAGGCCCCGCATTTGCCGATCGCGCCCCAAGCCTCGCTGAAGCTGCAACGCCGTTCGACCGCCTTCGAGCGCGATGCTCACAACCGGACCGAATGGCCCGATCCGCGTCCGAAGAAAACCGCTGGCAAGGCCTCGTAACGGCGCACCCGACCCTCTACAATCGCGGCATCAAAAGCGGAGACCTTCGCGCGTGACGTCCTTCACCTACCGCCGCTCCTTCACCGTGCCTTGGGGCGACTGCGATCCGGCCGGCATCGTCTTCAATCCGAAATTCTTCACTTACTTCGACGCCAGCACATGGCTGATGTTCTCGGCCGCCACCGGCGTGAAGGTCCACGACATCAATGAGCATTTCGGCATTATCGGCATCGCGCTGGTCGATGCCGGCGCCAATTTCATGAAACCTGTCAAATACGGCGACGAGATCGAGATCGTGTCGCGGGTCGCCGAATTCCGTCGCTCGAGCTTCGTGGTCGAGCACAAGATCCTGCTCGGCGGCGACCTGCGCAACGAAGGCACCGAGACGCGGGTCTGGGCGGTGAAGCACCCGGACGACCCGCAGAAGATCAAGACGGCGGCGATACCGGAAGAGGTGATTACGGCTTTCGAGTAGCGCTTGCCTTTACCCTCCCCCTTGTGGGGAGGGTCGGCGAACGAAGTGAGCCGGGGTGGGGGTAGCGATGAGTAGCAATCACCCCCACCCCGACTGCTTTCGCTTACGCTCAAGCAGTCGACCCTCCCCACAAGGGGGAGGGTAAAAGGCGCTACGCCAGCTTCACATACTCGAAATCGCCCGACTTGTTGTCGATGCCGACCTTGGGCGGCGCGATCCACGATGCGAATTTGCCGGGCTCCATCTCGGGCTGCATCAGGCTCTCGATATAGACGCGGTCATTGTCGTTCGGCAGATGGTCGTCCCGCACCTTATCCCAGGCCGCCTCGTCGAGAACGTTGCCCTTCGGATCGGCCTTGATCTTGGAGAACTCGCCGATCTGCCGGTGGAACGCCTGATGCGGCAGATTGAGTTGGAACTGTATGCCTGATGCCTCGATGGCCTTGTTCCAGCGCGACACGCCGAGTTCGCAATCCTTCAGATAGTCATCGCGCAGGCGCATGTTGAGCGCCGACAAGGCCGGGGCGTCCTCAGTCACGATCTTGCCGTCCTTAAGGCGTGCGACCTTGTAGCTATCGTTCTCCAGCCTATGGTCGTCGCCGGTGAGCCGCTCTTCGCGGAAGCGGCCCTTGATGCCGGCGTGGAAGGCGTTGGCCGCGTTGGTCGAGATTTCGTTGCCGAACAGGTCGAGCGACAGCGAGCAATGCAGGTTGAGCTTCTTCTGCACGGTCGGCAAGTCGATGACGCCGAGCTTGCGCACCGCCTCGATATCGTTCGGATCGTCGATGCCGGCCTGCTTCATCGCCTCGCAGGTACGCTCGACGATGCGCGTCACGCCAGTCTCACCGACGAACATGTGGTGCGCTTCTTCCGTCAGCATGAAGCGGCAGGTGCGCGACAGGGGATCGAAACCGGACTGCGCCTGCGCTTCGAGCTGCATCTTGCCGTCGCGATCGGTGAAGTAGGTGAACATGAAGAAGGACAGCCAGTCCGGCGTCTTTTCATTGAAGGCGCCGAGCATGCGCGGCGTATCGGCGTCGCCCGAGCGGCGCTCGAGCAGCGCGTCAGCCTCGTCGCGGCCTTCGCTGCCGAAATACTTGTGCAGCAGGTAGACCATCGCCCACAGATGACGGCCCTCCTCGACATTGACCTGGAACAGGTTACGCATGTCGTAGAGCGAGGGCGCGGTCTTGCCGAGATGGCGCTGCTGCTCGACCGAAGCCGGCTCGGTGTCGCCCTGGATGACAATGAGGCGGCGCAGCAGAGCGCGATACTCGCCAGGCACTTCCTGCCAGGCCTTCTCGCCCT
This sequence comes from Pseudolabrys sp. FHR47, assembly GCF_005153485.1. Classification (NCBI taxonomy): domain Bacteria; kingdom Pseudomonadati; phylum Pseudomonadota; class Alphaproteobacteria; order Hyphomicrobiales; family Xanthobacteraceae; genus Pseudolabrys; species Pseudolabrys sp. FHR47. Next base: position 1,545,366 of record NZ_CP039740.1, on the reverse strand, counting down.
TGTGCGCGCCGAACGGGATCTTGCGATCCTCGACCTGCGGCGCCAGCAGGATACCCCAGCGATATTCCGGCATGCGCACGTAATCGAACTTGGCCCAGCCCTTCGGATCGACCGACACCGCGGTGCGCAGATAAACCAGCGCTTCCTGGAAGCCTTCCGGCCCCATGTCGTTCCACCAATTGATGTAGCCGGGGTGCCACTTCTCCAGCGCGCGCTTGACGCGTGCATCGGAGTTGAGGCCGACATTGTTGGGGATCAGGCCGTCGTAATCGACATTGACGATGTTCATGGGCTGTTTCCTATCCACTTTTCCCGGGCGCAGCGCAGCGCGCTTGCGGTGCGCTGCAGACCCGGGACCGTTCCAGGTCGTCGGTTGTGACGGCCCCGGTTCTGCGCAGCGGCATTTCATGCCGCAGCGCGCCCGGGGCACGCATTGTCAAACTCTCTCTTTATTAAACGTCGGCTTCACGCCGCTGCCGTAGAGCTTCAAAGCGCCCTGCTCGCCGATGGCGTTGGGGCGCTGGAAAATCCAGTTCTGCCAGGCGGTCAGCCGGCCGAAGATTTTCGTTTCCATGGTCTCGGGACCGGCGAAGCGCAAATTGGCCTCCAAGCCCGTCAGCGCATCTGGAGAGAACGAAGCGCGCTCTTCCGTCATTACGCGCAATTCGTCGTCCCAGTCAAAATCCTCATAAGCGAAGGTGACGAGGCCGAGATCAAGCGCGTCCTCGGCTTCGAGCGGCTCGCCGATTTTCGCTTCGGCGGCCTTGAGCGACACGTCGTCGTCGAGGAAGCGTGTCTGGAGGCGCGTCAGACCATTGCCCATCGGATAGGACCCGAAATTGGCCTTGCCCAGCGTGATCGCTGCCGGCGCGCGGTTGTCGCCCTCGCGCGTACCGATCAGCATCGCCGACCGGTCGGCAACGAAGACGAGTTCGGCCAGCGTGCCGGCAAAACACGAACCGGGCTCGACCAGGGCCATCAACGTCTTTGGCGTCACATCGAGACGCTTGAACACACGCTTCACGTAATGACGGATTTCGCGCAGCAGCCAATCATTGTGACCACCATCATGGCCATTGAGCAACACGTCGTCATGGCTCAGCACCGCCTTGGCATCGCCTTCGGTCTTGAGCACCACAAGATTGATCGTCGGCTCGTTGGTGCGCAGATGCAGAATGGCATCCTCGAGTTCGCGCGCCATCGCCAGCGGCCAGAAAGCCGCGCCCTTTGTGTGCACCGCCTCAACCGAGTCAGGAGCCGCTTCATTCGGCGCCTTGACGATAATGGTCGCAATCGACTTGTCGCGCTCGATCTCGACTTCGACATGGGAGTAGCTGACGCGGCCTTCGGTGATGGTGCGCTCAAGCGGCGTCAGCGCAATGCCCTTGGCATTGGCCGGACGATCGGATTGTTTGGCGATCTCGGCGGCGCGGGCCTTCACCGCGTCCTGCCACTTCGACGGCGGCACTGCCTCGTCGACCAGCTTCCATTCCACCGCCTTGGCGCCGCGCAGGCCCTCCTCCGTGGCGCAGAAGAAATCGGCGCGGTCGCGGCGCACCTTGCGCTTGTCGGTGACGCGCGTGAGGCCGCCGGTACCCGGCAGCACTGCGAGCAGCGGCGTCTCCGGCAGCGACACCGCCGAGCGACGATCGTCAATCAGCATGATGTGCTCGGCCGCGAGCGCGAGTTCATAGCCACCGCCGGCGCAGGCGCCGCTGACGGCCGCCATATACTTCTGGCCGGAATTGGCGCTGGCATCTTCAATGGCAAGGCGCGTCTCGTTGGTGAACTTGCAGAAGTTCACCTTCCACTGGTGCGTCGACTTGCCGAGCATGCGGATATTGGCGCCGGCGCAGAACACATTGTCCTTGCCGGACTTGATGACGACGGCCTGGACTTCCGGATGCTCGAAACGCAGGCGCTGCACCGCGTCGTTGAGTTCGATATCGACGCCGAGATCGTAGGAGTTGAGCTTGAGTTCGTAATCCGGCTTGAGGCCACCGGCCGGATCGACGTCCATGATCAAATTGGCGACGTTACCGTCGATCTCGATGCGCCAATGACGATAGCGCGATGGATCGGTGCGGTAATCGACGATGCGGGGTTCGGCGGTGTCGGTCATCCCGGCGTATCTTCCCTGCGAGAAATGGCGAGATATGCATTATTTTGCATAGTCTCTAACACCTCTCCCGGTAGCGGGCAACGTTTTAATTCACAATAGTTCGAAAATTCCGTTGATTTAGCATTATAGTGCATGATACAGGTAGCTCATGCACACGGCACAGACAAAAGCCGCACTGAGGAAACCGCCCCGGGAATCCGATGCCTACCTCCATCGGCTGGGCGAACGGGTGCGTATGCTGCGCAATCAGCGCGGCATGTCGCGCAAAGTGCTGGCCCGCCAGGCCAAGGTATCCGAGCGCTATATCGCCCAACTCGAATCCGGCCTCGGCAACTGCTCCATCGTGCTCCTGCGCCGCATAGCCCGCGCCATTGGCCTGCCGGTGACGCAGCTCGTCCATGACGGCAGCGACCCGCCGCTCGACCTCGTGCTCATCAGCCAATTCCTCGAGCGCCTGTCGCCGGCCGAACTGGCCGAGGCGCGGCGCCTGCTTGACGACCGCTTCCGCGCGGCCGGCGCCGACGATCCCGCGCGACGGCGGCGCATTGCGCTGATCGGCCTGCGCGGCGGCGGTAAATCCACGCTCGGCACGTTGCTCGCCAATCACCTCGGTATTCCGTTCGTCGAACTCAACCGCGAAATCGAGCGCCGCGCAGGCGCCTCGCTCGGCGAGATATTCGACATGTTCGGCCAGGAATCGTTTCGGCGCGCCGAGCGCGAGGCGCTCGACGACGTTCTCAACCGGCACGAGGCATTCGTCCTCGCCACCTCCGGCTCGATCGTCACCGAGCCGGGGACGCTGGACATGCTGCTGGCGTCCTGCTTCACGGTCTGGGTCAAGGCCGAACCGCAGGAGCACATGAAGCGCGTGATGGCACAGGGCGACATGCGGCCGATGGCAAATTCGGCACGCGCCATGGACGACCTGATTTCTATTCTCAAGAGCCGTGAACCGCTCTATGCCAGAGCGGAAGCGACCATCACCACAACGGGCAAGACGCCCGATCAGAATCTTGGCGAGTTGCTGCGCGTCATCGCGCCACCCGCACGTAGCAAGGAGCCGGCGCCCGCCGGATAAGCCTGATGAGCGAGACCATCAAGACCGACGTCCTTATCGTCGGCGCCGGCCCCTGCGGCCTGTTTGCCGTGTTCGAGCTGGGCCTCCTGGACATCAAGGCGCACGTCGTCGACATCCTCGACAAGGTCGGCGGCCAGTGCGCGGAGCTCTATCCCGAGAAGCCGATCTACGACATTCCCGGTATCCCCGAGATCACCGGCCAGGGACTGGCTCAGTCGCTGATGCAGCAGATCAAGCCGTTCAACCCCACATTCCATCTCGGCGAGATGGTGACCGGCATCGAAAATATCGGCGATCCGCTTTACCGCGTCACCACAACCGTCGGCAAAACTTTCGAGACCAAGGTGATCGTCATCGCCGCCGGCGGCGGCTCGTTCCAGCCGAAGCGGCCGCCGATCGACGGCATCGAACCCTATGAGGCAAAATCGGTGTTCTATGCGGTGCGCAAGATGGAAGCGTTCCGCGACAAGAACATCGTCATCGTCGGTGGCGGCGATAGCGCGCTCGACTGGACACTCAACCTGCAGCCCATCGCCAAGCGCCTGACCCTCGTGCACCGCCGCGACGATTTCCGCGGCGCGCCCGACAGCGTCAACAAGATGCGCGGCCTGGTCGCCTCCGGCGCCATGGATCTTCGCATCGGCCAGGTTACCGCGCTCGAGGGCGCCGACGGCCAGCTCTCGGCCATCTCGGTCAAAGACAAGGACGGCAAGCTCGACCGCGTCGCCTGCGACGCCATGCTGCCCTTCTTCGGCCTGACCATGAAGCTCGGCCCGATTTCGGACTGGAAACTCGATATGGACGACGAACTGATAAAGGTCGACGTCTCCACCTTCGAGACCAACCGCCTAGGCATCTTCGCCATCGGCGACATCAACACCTATCCCGGCAAGCTGAAGCTGATCCTGTCCGGCTTCCACGAAGGTGCGCTGATGGCGCAGCGGGCCCATCATTACGTTCACCCGGAGAAACGTCTCGTGTTCCAATACACGACGTCGTCGACCAGCCTGCAGAAAAAACTCGGCGTCGCCTAAACATCAACGAACAAGCATCATGCCCAAGATCACCTTCATCGAACATGACGGCACCGTTCACGAGGTCGAGGCCGAACTCGGCGCCTCGGTCATGGAGACGGCGCTACGCAACGACATCAGCAGCATCGTCGCCGAATGCGGCGGCGGCTGCACCTGCGCCACGTGTCATATTTATGTCGATGAAGCCTGGGTCGAGCGCGTTGGCCCGCCCTCGCCGTCCGAGGACGCCGAACTTGACGCCGCCTTCGACGTGCGCGCCAACTCGCGGCTGTCGTGTCAGATCACGGTGACCGAGGCGCTCGACGGGCTTGTCGTGCGCACGCCGTCCTATCAGGGGCGATAGCGCCGGTCCGGTCGGATTGAACCGCTGCTCGTACCTTAAGTGAACACCGCGCGCAGCTGCGCCAGCGACGGTTGTTGCTTGTCCCTAGCCGACAGAGTGGCCCGATCGGTATCCACCGGCCATCGGATCGCCAGGGCCGGATCGTCCCACCGAAGGCCGCGTTCGTGCTGAACGCTGTAGTAGTCCGTCAGCATGTAGGCGACTTCGCAATCGTCCTCGAGCGTACAGAAGCCATGGGCGAAGCCGGCGGGAATCCATAACTGCCGTCCATTGTCGGCCGATAGATCGACAGCCACGTGCCCGCCATAGGTCGGCGACGACGACCTCAGATCGACCGCCACATCGAAGATGCGTCCGCGCGAAACCTTGACGAGCTTGCCTTGCGCGGCCGGCTCTACCTGGAAATGGAGCCCCCTCACCGTTCCCCTTTGCTGGGATAGCGATCGGCTGTGCTGGACGAAAGTTACGTTGCCGGCCTCGGCTTCAAACCGGTCCAGCCTGAACGTCTCGGCGAACCAGCCACGGTCGTCCTCGTGGCGTTCCGGGATCAGCACGAGCGGCCTTCAATGTCAAAACGGTCGACCTACATTCGCAGCCCTTCGTGGTCGAAATCGGCAAAGCAAGGCCCGGAATCGTGCGCCCTTGGCTGGAGCCGATGCCCGGACATGGTAGTATCCGCTGCAAAATGCACGTTAACAGAAGCCTGACCGTTTTCCGACGGGCTTGGTAAAACCGGCCCCCGCAGCTATTCCCTCGGGCGAAAGACGCCGCTCGGCGGCCGCATAGAATGAGTATGGCGATGGCCTCTCCGATCGTTCCCGTTCTCCTTGCCGGCGGCGCCGGGACGCGGCTCTGGCCGGTCTCCCGTGACGCCCTGCCCAAGCAGTTCCTGCCGCTTATGGGCAAGCACTCGACCTATCAGGAGACCCTGCTCCGCGTCCGCGGCCCCGAATTCGGCACGCCCATTGTCGTCACCGGTCCCGATTTTCATTTCTTCGCCCGCCGCCAGGCCGAGGAGCTCGGCATTGACGTCACCGTCGTCATCGAGCCGATGCGCCGCGACTCCGGACCGGCCATCGCCGCCGGCGCCGCCATCACGCTCATGCGCGATCCGCAAGCCGTCATCCTGGCGCTGGCCGCCGACCACATCGTGCTCGACCCGGAAGACTTCCGCAAAACCTGCGTCGCCGGCCGCGCCGCCGCCGACCTCGGCCGCATTGTCACCTTCGGCATCAAGCCAACCGAACCCAAGACCAGCTTCGGCTACATCCGGCCAGGCAAGCCGATCGACGGCACGACGACCGCCGAAGTCGAGAGCTTCGTCGAGAAGCCGGATCTCGCCACTGCCGCGCGCTATGTGCAGGACGGCTATCTTTGGAATTCCGGCAACTTCCTGTTCCGCGCCGACGTGCTGCTCGACGAACTCAGGCGCCTTGAGCCCGACATGGCGAGCGCTGTCGAGGATAGCGTTGCCCGCTCCAACACCGACCTCGGCTTTGTGCGCCTCGACGCCGAGGCCTTCGCCCGCTCACCGCAGAAGTCGATCGACTACGCGGTGATGGAGCGCACCGACCGCGCCGCGGTGGTGACCGGCAATTTCCGCTGGTCGGATATCGGAAGCTGGGATGCCCTGTTCGACATCGCGCCGACCGATGCCAACGGCAACGTGCTGCAAGGTCAAGTGACGCTGATGGACTCCAGGAACTGCGTCGTCCACTCGGAGAGCCGCCTTACGACGCTGATCGGCGTCGAGGATCTGGTCGTCGTCAGCGTCGCCGATGCGACGCTGGTCGTGCCGCGCTCGCGCTCGCAGGAGGTCAAGGACCTCGTTGCGAAGCTGAAAGCCGACAAGCGACCGGAAGCCGTGGTGCACCGCCGCGTGCATCGTCCATGGGGCTATTACGAGTCCATCGACATGGGCGAGCGCTTCCAGGTCAAACGTATCGTCGTCCTGCCCGGCGGCGTGCTGTCGCTACAGCGCCACCGGCATCGCTCCGAGCACTGGGTTGTCGTGAGCGGCACCGCCGAGGTGACGATCGAGCAGGCCGTCAGGGCCGTCCACGAGAATGAATCGGTCTATGTCCCGATCGGCTCGGTGCACCGCCTCGCCAACAAGGGCAAGATTCCGCTCGAACTCATCGAGGTGCAGACGGGCAGCTACCTCGGCGAGGACGACATCGAGCGGCTGGAGGACGTCTATAGCCGCGCCTAGGCCTGCGGACGCGCACGACCGCGCGCCGTCATCACAGATTCCGCAAGACTTTCCGGAGGTAATGGTGGGCGCTGTAGGGATCGAACCTACGACCCGCTGATTAAGAGTCAGCTGCTCTACCAACTGAGCTAAGCGCCCGGAGTGCCAGAAGGGCCGCGGAGGGCCGCTTTCGGCGAGGCCGTCCTCTAGCAAAGCGATCCTGCCGTGGCAAGCAAAGATACCCGCTCCCGTGGGCCCGCTAAACCCTCGATCCACAACGCAAAAACCGCCGGGGCGAACCCGGCGGTTTCTGGGACAGGGAGCAGTCTCCCGGGAGAGGTGGCAGCAGCCCATCCACTTCGCGTCAGGACAGGACGCTTTGCTGCGCCCTGGCCGTTATTACTGCGGCCGCGGGGGGCTATCCGGGCCGCCGCCAGGACCGCCCATAGGACCGCCCATCGGCCCGCGCGGGCCTTGGTGATGCATCATCCCGCCATGGCCGTGATGGCCGCCGCGATGCCAACCGCCGCGCTCGCCACCGAGCTTCGCCAGCACCCAGAAGCGCTTCTTCTGGGAGTCGTCGAGGCTCTTGTAGAGCGGGCCCGCCGCCTCGGTGAGCTTCTTCAGCGCCGCGCCCTGCTGCGCCATTGCGTCGGCGCGCTGGCTCAGCCGCTCGAACTGGTCGGTCGGCTTATCGGCCGACGCGCGCGCGGCAAAGCGCTCCGAGCGCTGCTTGGCCAGATCGCGCAGCGCGGCTTCCACCGCCGGCCAGTTCTTCTCCTGCTCCGGCGTGAGCTTGAGGCCGGCCTTCAGCGCCGCGATACGTGCATCGCCGAACGCGGCCATATCCTCCGCGGTCGGACGCCAGCGCTCGGCCCCACGGGGACCGTCGGGCCCCTTCTGGGCATAGGCAAGCGAGCCACCGGCGATCGCAAGCGCGGTCGTGCCGGCTAGAATGTACTTCAGCATAGAAACCTCCATGGCAGCTATCATTGATAGCCATTCAACGGAGGTGAGTAGAGAAACCCTGCGCCGCCTGATCAAGTTAAGGTTCGGACAGACATTAAATGATGGCAATGATTACGGGATCGCAATGTCGATGAACCGGTATTCATGGATGGCAAACCGGCTCCTTTGTCATTGTTAATGAACGCGGCTATTTCAGCGCCGGCCCGAACACAAAATTCGGCAGCCAGAGGGATATCTCGGGGACGTAAGTGACGACGACCAGGAAGCCGAGCAGGACCATGAGCCATGGCATCGCCGCGCGCACGACGGCCGTCAACGGCATGCCGGTGATACCGGATGCAACGAATAGGTTGAGGCCAACCGGCGGCGTCACCAGACCGATCTCCATATTGACCACATAGACTATGCCGAGGTGGATCGGATCGATGCCGAGATGCATCGCCGCCGGGAATAGGATCGGCGCGGTGATCAGCACGATCGCCGACGGGTCCATGAAGTTTCCGGCGACCAGCAGGATGATGTTGACGATGAGCAGGAACTGCCACGGCGCAAGCTGCGCGTCGCTGATCATGCGCGCGATGTCCTGCGGTATCTGCGCGGTGGTGAGCACATGCGCGAACAGGAACGCGTTGGCGATGATGAACATCAACATCACCGTGACGCGCCCGGAATCGAGGAGCACGCGCGGCACGTCGACGATCTTGAGATCGCCGTAGATGAACACCGCGGCGACGAAGGCGTAAACCGCAGCGACCGCGGCCGCTTCGGTCGGCGTGAAAATGCCACCATAGATGCCGCCCATCACGATGACGATGAGCAGAAGACCCCACATGGAGTCGCGGAACAGCCTGAGGCGTTCGCCCCAGGGCACGAGCGGCTGGCGCGGCAGCTTCTTGATCCTGGCGACAATGTAGATCGCGATCATCAGGGTCGCGCCGAGCAGGATGCCGGGAATGACGCCGGCGACGAACAGCCGCCCGACCGAGGATTCCGTTGCCGCCGCGAAAACCACCATCACGATCGACGGCGGAATGAGGATACCGAGCGTACCGGCATTGACGATGACGCCGGTGGCAAAAGCCTGAGAATAGCCGACCCTGACCATGCCGGCGATGACGATCGAACCAATCGCCACCACGGTCGCTGGCGACGACCCGGACACGGCGGCAAACAGCATGCAGGCCAGCACCGACGCGATCGCGAGGCCGCCCGGCAGATGGCCGACCGCGGCGATGGCGAAATTGATCATGCGCTTGGCGACGCCGCCTGTGGTGAGAAAATTGCCGGCCAGAATGAAGAATGGAATGGCGAGCAGCGTGAACTGCTCCATGGTCTGGAAGAATTTCAACGTCAGCGAGGCGAGGCTGTCGTTCTGGAACAGCAGAATGGTGAAGATCGAGGACAGGCCGAGCGCCATCGCGATCGGCATGCCGATACCCAGCATGGCGAAGAGCGTTACGAACAGAAAGACGGTATTCATCGCTGCACCGTGGTCGCGTCGGGAGCCTGATCGTGGGTTACGTCGTGCAGTGCTTCCGCGGCCTCGTCGGCGAGCTCATAGCCTTCCGACTCACCCGTGAAGATGCGCCACGCCATGGCCAGCAAGCGGATGAAAAGTAGCCCGAAACCGATCGGCAGACAGATCGACAAGATCCAGCGTTTGACCGGAATATCCTCGGCCTCGATGTCGATGATCATCATGCGGTTGATGTACTCGACCGAGCCGTAAATCATCAGACCGGCGTAAATCAGCGCCAGCACCACGACGATCATGCCGATAGCGCGACGGACTGGCGTCGGGAAAAGCTTCACGGCGGCGTCGACACCGATATGCGCGCGTATCCGCACGCAGTAGGAGATGCCGATCATGACCAGCCATGAGAAGAGGTAGAAATTGGCCTCGAGGGCCCAGATAAATCCCGAGTTGAAGCCATAGCGCAGGACAACCTGCACGAATGTCAGAATGGTCATCACGCCGAGAATGAAGGCGATCAAGCCTTCCTCGGCGCGGTGCCACATCCCCCGCAGTGTCACCGCTCACTCCCCCCACGTTGAGTCCATGACGGCCGCAGCGTCGGCTGCGACCGCCATCTGTCGTACCGTTCTTAGTTGGTCTTCGGCTGGTTGGACTTCATCGCGGCTGCGATCAGGTCCTTCCCGATCTCGCCTTCGAACTTGGCCCAGACCGGCTTCATCGCCTTGACCCACTCCTGGCGCTGCGCCGGGGTAAGCTGATGGATCTTGGCGGTGTTCGAGGCCTGAATCTTCTTCTTGGCCTCTTCGTTGATCTTGTCAGCGGTTTCGTTGTTGGTCTTGGTCGCCTCGGCCATCGCCTTAGTCAGACCATCACGAACGTCGGCCGGCAGACCGGTCCACCACTTGTTGTTGACCAGCACCATGTAGTCGATGACACCATGGTTCGACTCGGTGATGTCGGTCTGCACTTCGTTGAACTTCTGCGACAGGATGTTCGACCAGGTGTTCTCCTGGCCGTCCACGGTGCCGACCTGCAGCGCCTGATAGACTTCCGAGAAGGCCAGCTTCTGCGGCGTGGCGCCGAGCGCCTGGAATTGCGCTGCCAGAATGTCGGACTGCTGGATGCGGAATTTCAGTCCCTTGGCATCTTCCGGCTTGATCAACGGCTTCTTCGCCGAGATCTGTTTCATGCCGTTATGCCAGTAGGCAAGACCGAGATAGTTCTTGCTCACCATCGACTTCAGCAGATCCTGGCCGTCCTTGCTGGCCTGGAAGCGGTCGACCGCTGCGATGTCATCGAACAGGAACGGCAGATCGAAGAGCTGAACCTTCTTGGTGAACTTGTCGAACTTCGACAGCGAAGTCGAAATGAAGTGCACGTCGCCGAGCGCCAGCGCTTCCATTTCCTTGGCATCGCCGAACAGCTGCGAGTTCGGATAGACCTCAACCTTCACCTTGCCGGGCAAAAGGCGCTCGGCAGCTTCCTTGAACTTCAGCGCCGCCTGCCCCTTCGGAGTCCTTTCGGCGACGACATGGCTGAACTTGAGAACCATCGGATCGGCGTTAGCCGAGACCGGCGCGGCGAGAATAACCGCCGCGGCTGCGGCGAGAAGCCAGTTGCGCATTTAAGTTTCCTCCGGGTTTAACCTAACGATTTGATTTTTCTTGGCGTTATTGCCGCCAAAATCGCACTAAATGCCTTTCTCGGCAAGTGGGCCAAAGGCCACCATCCGGCACGGCAGCCGTCAAGATCAAAAATTTGCCAGGGGCGCCGGTACCTCGTGCGACGGGGTTCCCACACGGTTCGGCCAATATCGGATTTGCCCGCGCAGAGGCAATAAAAATGCCGCGCCCGAAGGCGCGGCATCGCATTGCATTGCACAATCAGAACGGCTCTAGCCAACCTCGTTGGCGTGGATACGCTTCTCGATGCTCGGCGTCTTGCCACGCTTGCTCATCATCTTGTTGAGCGCGCCGAGATAGGCCTTGGCCGAGGCAACCAGCGTGTCCGGATCGGCGCCTTTGGCGGTAAAGGAGCGACCTTCCGCCGCCAGACGTACGGACACCTCAGCTTGCGCATCGGTACCTTCGGTGACGGCGTGCACCTGATAGAGATCGAGCTTGGCCTCGTGCGGCACGATCGCGTGGATCGCGTTGAAAATGGCGTCCACCGGGCCATTGCCGACTGCCTGATGCGTGACGTGTTTGCCGTCAATGTCGACGGTGAGCGTCGCGGTCTGCGGGCCCATCGTGCCGGCGATGACCGTGAGCGACACGATCTTGACGCGGTCATGCGCGGTGGCGATTTCCTCGTCGACCAGCGCCTCGATGTCCTCGTCATAGATCTGCTTCTTGCGATCGGCCAGCGCCTTGAAGCGCACGAAGGCGTCCTGCAACTGGTTGTCCGAGAGCTGGTAGCCCAGTTCCTCCAGCTTGTGCTGGAAGGCATGGCGGCCTGAATGCTTGCCCATGACCAGCGAGGTCTGTTTCACGCCGACCGATTCCGGCGTCATGATCTCGTAGGTCTGCGCATTCTTGAGCATGCCGTCCTGATGGATGCCGCTCTCATGCGCGAAGGCGTTACGGCCGACGATGGCCTTGTTGTACTGCACGGGGAACGACGTCGCCGCTGCAACGAGCTTGCTGGCGCGGGTCAGCATGGTGGCGTCGATGCCCGTAACGAACGGGAAGACATCGTTGCGCGTCTTGATCGCCATCACGATCTCTTCCAGCGCGGCATTGCCGGCGCGCTCGCCGATGCCGTTGACGGTGCACTCGATCTGCCGCGCACCGCCCATGACGCCGGCGAGCGAGTTGGCGACCGCCATGCCGAGATCGTTATGGCAATGCACCGAGAACACCGCCTTGTCGGAGTTCGGCACGTTTTCGATCACGCGGCGGAACAGGTCGCGATATTCCTCCGGCGTGGTGTAGCCGACGGTGTCCGGAATGTTGATGGTGGTCGCGCCGGCCTTGATCGCGGCCTCGACGCAGCGGCACAGGAAATCGAACTCGGTGCGGGTGCCGTCCTCGCTCGACCACTCGACGTCGTCGGTATGGCTGCGGGCGCGCGTCACCTGCGCGACCACCATCTCGAAGACTTCGTGCGGCTCCTTCTGGAGCTTGTACTTCATGTGCACCGGCGAGGTGGACAGGAAGGTGTGGATGCGGTTGCGCTTGGCCGGCTTGATGGCCTCGGCGCAGCGGTCGATGTCCTTCGGCGCGGCGCGCGACAGGCCGCAGATCACCGAATTCTTGGCGCGGCGGGCGATCTCGTTGACGGCGGCGAAGTCGCCCTCCGAGGCGATCGGGAAGCCGGCCTCGATGATGTCGACGCCCATATCGTCCAGGAGTTCGGCGACCTCGAGCTTTTCCTCGTGGGTCATGGTGGCGCCGGGGCACTGCTCGCCGTCGCGCAAGGTGGTGTCGAAGATGACGACGCGGTCCTTATCGGACGGGGTCTGGGTAGCCATTGGAATTGTCCTTCTCTCGCTCATGCGCCGCTTCAGGGCGCTCCTAAGGGGTGTCTCCGTCAGTCCCCCGAGTGCCAAGGCGCAAAGCCCTGCCGGCCCTCAGGGGCGGGTAAGGAGAAGGAGCGAGCCCAGAATGAGGGAGGCCGCCGGCTTGGCCATGGTGGCCGCCGGGTCGATCGCGCAGAACTGCTGCCGCGTCGGCATTGGCATCAAAACCCTCGTTTCGACCGGTACGGTCGGCGATTCCGGTAAAGCCCGTCTTAAACGGGGGCCGGATCGGGCCCTTCTAGCCGATGGCGGCGGCGGCGGGCAAGCCTTCAATAGGTCAGCATGGCTGACCGTTCTACCGCCCCCCTCATTTCTCCGCCTTCAGCGCCGCCTTGGCCTTTTCCAACTCCTCCAGCGCCGCGCCCTCCACCTTGGGATATTCGAGCTTGAGGTTCTCCAGCGCATCGACCAACGCGCCGGCAACCGCCAAACGGGTAAACCACTTCTTGTCGGCCGGGATCACGTACCACGGCGCCTCCGGCGTCGAGGTCTCACGGATCGCGTCCTCGTAGGCCGCCATGTATTGCGGCCACAGCTTGCGCTCGGCGACGTCACCCATGGAAAATTTCCAGCGCTTGCCCGGCTCGTCGATACGATCGAGAAAGCGCTTGCGCTGCTCATCGCGCGAAACGTTGAGAAAGAATTTCAGGATCAAGGTGCCGTTGCGCGCCAAGTGCTTCTCGAAGGCGCGGATGTCGTCGAAGCGTTGATGCCAGATGTCCTTGCCGTTCTTCGCATCCGGGAGGCGCTGCCCTTTGAGATATTCGGGGTGGACGCGCACCACCAGCACTTCCTCGTAATGCGAACGATTGAAGATGCCGATGCGGCCGCGTTCCGGCAATGCACGGGCGATGCGCCAGAGAAAGTTGTGGTCGAGCTCTTCGGCGCTCGGCTGCTTGAAGGATACGACTTGCACGCCCTGCGGATTGACCCCGCTCATAACGTGCTCGATCAGGCTGTCCTTGCCGGCGGCATCCATCGCCTGCAGCACCACCAGCACCGACCAGCGATTATCGGCATAGAGCCGCTCCTGCAGTTCCGCCAGGCGTTCGACGCCCTCTTTCAGCAGTTCCTTGGCCTCGTCCTTGTCGATGGTAAGGCCGCAACAATCCGCTGGATCGTGGTCGGCGAGCCTGAATTTGCCGGGCTGATCGATACGATAGCGACTGGCAATCTCGCCGAGTTTCATCGGAGGCTCCTGCTGTCGGGTGCGGCAAACCGGTGGGCCAGAAAGGTACGCACGAATGCCCGCATGGTCGGACTGAAGTTGTCGTGCCGGCGTACCAGCTTGATATCGGCCAGTTCCGGCTGTCTTTCGTTGGCAAGATGCTTGAGCACCCGCACGCGCAATGCTTTTGCCGCAAGCGGCGATCGCATGACCTTGAGCGCACAGATCAGACTGCCGTCAATGACCAGAGTCCAGCCGGGCTCCTCGACGAGTTCACTTGCGTCAATACCTGTCTCCTCCTTGAGCTCCCGTCGTACACTCATGTCAAAATCGACGCGATGGCCGACCAGATCGTCCAGGTCCGGCGTGCCACAGGGAAAATAGATCTGACCGGCATTGTAGGTATGGGCACCCATTTCGCCGAGCAGGAAGGCGCCGTCCGATGACATCACTGCCGCCGCTCCGAAACAGTCATAAACGCCAGCCTCCGGGTGCTTCGAGGCCGTCCAGAAGGTGAAGCTTGCGTAGTCCGCCTCCATGAAGCCGCCGCTCATGACGCCATTTTCGATGCGGCAACGATGCATCAGCAGCACGCGGCCGTTGAACAATGCCGGCTTCCTGCTTTTGGCTTCGGCGAACAAGGCATCAATCGCCCGACGGTTCGCATCGGCGTAAGCCCAGGGCTGCGGCTCGAGCGTCAGCTCAAGCCGGTCGATATGGACGACCTTGGCGCTGCCGGTCATGCTTCGATGACCCCCTCGCTCACGACGACGGCATCGCCGCCGATAGAGGCTTCGCGAAGACTGCCGCCTTCGATCCTGAGCGACAGCCGCATCTCGCTGGGACGGCCCATTTCGCAACCCTGCTCGATGGTGAGCTTGTGGGTGCCGTCGGCAAGCCCTTTGCTCGTGGCGTATAGCCCGGCGAAAGCAGCAACCGCACTGCCGGTGGCGGGATCTTCGGCGATGCCGCGCGACGGCGCGAACATGCGGGCGTGGACCTGGTGCGCGGCGTTCGTCGTCTGGGTGCAGATGACATAGACCATCGCGTGGCCGCCGAAGGCGAAGACCTTGTCGAACAGGGCCGGATCGGGCTTGGCCCGCGCCGCGGCGTCGAGCGAGCGCACCGGCACCATGCTGAAGGCAACGCCGGCCGACCAGCGCGACGGCGGATAGGCGTCCGCATCGATATCGGCCGCGTTCAGACTCAGCGCCGCGGCCATGGTAGCAGCATCGGGCAGATCGCCGACGCGCTGCGGCAATTGCGGCAGCTTGAATTCGGCAAAGCCGGAATCGGCGTCGTGCATCTGCGCGACACAGGACACCGGCCCGACCTTTTCCTCGATGATGAGGCTTTGCCGGCCACCGCCGGACGCGCGCGCCAACCCAACCGCCGCGCCGACCGTCGGATGGCCGGCAAACGGCAATTCGGAGGCCGGCGTGAAGATGCGCATCGCGGCCTTGTGGGCGCCATCCTGCGGCGGCAGCACGAAGACGGTTTCCGGATGGCCGATCTCGCGGGCGATGGTCTGCATCGCATCTGTGTCGAGGCCTTCGGACTCGAACACCATGCCGAGCGGATTGCCGGCAAAACGCCGGCGCGTGAAGACATCGAGGGTGATGAAACGACGGCGCATGGTCAGAGGGCCCTTTCGCCAAGATCGTGCAGCGGCATACCCGCCGCCACGACCTCGAAGCTGCTGGTCGGCGCGATGATTTCGTCCTGTGCCAGCACCGTCTGGATCTCCCGGGCGCCGGCTTCCACCGTCTTCTGCAGAATGCCGAACACCGAGTTGCCGGCGTGCGCCAAGGCTTCCCTGGCACAGCCCTGCCGCAGATAATGGGCGAAGAACAGGGCCGCGACGAGGTCGCCCGCGCCATCGATATGGGCCTTAAGACGCGGCGTGCGCAACAGGTAACAGCCGGTATCGTCGGAGGCGAGCATGTCGATCGCATCGGCTGGCGTCTCATCGGTATGCAGCGACGTCACCAGCACCGCGCGCGGGCCGAGATCGTGCAGCGCCTTGACGGCATCGCGCACCTCATCGCGCGTCCGCGAGGTGCGCCCGGTAAGACAATCGAGCTCGAACTGGTTCGGCGTGACGATATCGGCGGCCGGCAGCGCCTTGGCCTTGATGAACTCAGGGATGCCCTCGCGCACGAAGATGCCGCGGCCGACATCGCCGATGACCGGATCGCAGCAATAGCGCGCCGACGGATTGGCACGGCGGACGGTGGCCACGGCCTCGACAATGGCTTCGGCGATTTCCGCGCTGCCCATGTAGCCCGACAGCAGACCATCGCATGAGGACAGCACGCCGCGCGCGTCCAGACCCGCCATCAGGTCGCGGATGAGCCCGGGCCCGAATACCTCGCCCTCCCAGGCGCCGTAGCCCGTGTGGTTGGAGAACTGCACGGTATGGATCGGCCAGACCTCGACTCCCATGCGTTGCAACGGAAACACCGCCGCCGAGTTGCCGACATGGCCGTAAACGACGTGGGACTGGACGGAAACGAGATTCATGGGACCCAATGCGCTCAGCCGTTATGCCCGGCCCTGTGCCGGGCATCCACGTCTTACTGCATCTCGCTCATATCCCAAAGACGTGGATGGCCGGGACAAGCCCGGCCATGACGTAGTCTTTGTGTCAAATATGTCGGAGCGACCGCTTGCTAGTTCGTCTTGCCCGCCGCCTCGACATATTTGTTGGTGTAGGTCTTCGACAAGTCGATCTTGGCGTCGCGGATGGCCGGCACAGACTGGCTGAACACCGCGAGCACGGCTTGCGCGCCCTTCGGGTCCATCAGGCCGGTTTCCGAGAACATCGGCAGCGTGTTCTTCAGCGCCGCGACATAGAGCGCCTTGTCCTTGCCGACGAGCTCCGCCGGCATCTTGTCGGCGATCTCTTCCGGCGTATGCGAGTGGATCCACTTCAGCGTGGCGATGATCGCCTTGGTCATGCCCTGCACCTCCTTCTCGTGCGAGGCGATCCAGTCGGCCTTGGTATAGAGCGCGCCGCCCGGATACTCACCGCCGAACACGGCGAGCGTGTCCTTCTGCGAGCGTGTATCGCTGAGAATCTTCAGGTCCGAATACTTGCCGGCCAGCAGCGTCACCGCCGGGTCGAGCATGATGGCGGCTTCGATCTCGCCCTGCTCCATTGATGCGACCGCGGTGGCGCCAAGACCGACGCCAATAACCGCGACCGAATTCGGATCGACGCCGTTCTTGCTGAGGATGTATTTGAGGAAGAAGTCGGTCGACGAACCCGGCGCACTGACGCCGACCTTCTTGTTGGCGAGGTCCTTGATCGACTTGATCGATGCGGTGTGCTTGGGCGACACGACCAGCGCGAAGCCGGGGAAGCGGTCATAGACCACGAAGGATTGCAGGTTCTGGCCCTTGGCGGCGAGATTGACGGTGTGGTCGAAATAGCCGGAGACCACGTCGGCGCTGCCGCCCATCACGGCCTTCAGCGCCTCGGAGCCACCCTTGAACTGGATGACCTCGACATTGACGCCGGCCTTTTTGTATTCCCCGAGCGCGTCGGCCAGCATGGTCGGCAGGTAGCACAGGCACGAAGCGCCGCCGATGGCGAGTTTCACCGTAGACTGGGCAAGCGCAGTGCCCGCCATCAGGCCGGCCGACAGAACGAGCGCGGCGGCTGCGGTGGCAGCGCGGCGGAACAGCTTTGACATTCGTTTCCTCCGTATTTTTGGATCGTTGGTGCGGAATTTAGGCCAGCCGCACGAGATTGCCTAGGCCGAAAAGACGAAACAGGCGATCACGGCGGCCTATCAGGGCTTGGCCTCGCCCACGGTCGGGCGCCAGACAAGCAGACGCTTCTCAACCAGCGTGACGACAATGTCGATCGCGATGACGAAGGCCGCCAGCACGAACATGCCAGCGAAAACGCCGGCGACATCGAAGATGCCTTCCGCCTGCTGGATCAAATAGCCGAGGCCCGCGGCGGCGCCGAGATATTCGCCGACCACGGCACCGACCACAGCAAAGCCGACCGAGGTGTGCAGCGACGAGAACATCCACGACAAGGCCGACGGCCAATAGACGTGGCGCATCAGTTGCCGCTCGTTCATGCCGAGCATGCGCGCATTGGCGAGCACGGTCGGCGAGACTTCCTTGACGCCCTGGTAAACGTTGAAGAATACGATGAAGAACACCAGCGTGACGCCGAGCGCCACCTTCGACCAGATGCCAAGGCCGAGCCACAGTGTGAAGATCGGCGCCAGCACGACGCGCGGCAGCGCATTCGCCATCTTCACATAAGGATCGAACACCGCAGCGGTGCGCGGTTGGCGTGCGAACCAGAAGCCGACCAGCACGCCGCCGATCGAGCCGATGACGAAGGCCAGCATCGATTCCAGCAACGTCACCCACAGATGCTTCCAAATCACGCCGGACGCGAACCAGGCGACGATCTGTTTTGCGACATCGACCGGGTTGGAGAAGAAGAACGGAGGCAAAATCACCGTGCCGAAGATGGGATAAGTCGTCAGCACGTACCATACGGCGAAGAATAGGATCGCGACGAGGATTTGCAGCGACAGGAGCGTTGCGCGTGACATCACCGGCCCTCCGCCTGGGCATAACCCTTGACGACTTCCTCGCGGAGCATGTTCCAGATATCGCGATGGAGATCGTGGAAAGCCGGATCAAGCTTGACCTCAGCGATATCGCGCGGCCGTGGCAACGTCACGCGCCAGTCGCCGATGATGCGCGACGATGGCCCGGCCGACATGATCACAACGCGATCGGAGAGCGCGATCGCCTCCTCCAGATCGTGGGTGACGAACAACACAGCCTTGCGATCCGCGCTCCACAAATCGAGCAGCAGATTACCCATGATCTGCCGCGTCTGCGCGTCGAGCGGACCGAAGGGCTCGTCCATCAAGAGGATTTTCGGATCGCGAATGAGCACCTGGGCGAGACCCACGCGCTTGCGCTGCCCGCCCGACAGCATGTGCGGATAGCGGTCGCCGAAGGCGCCGAGGCCAACTTTGCCAAGCCACTCCCTGGCGCGGGCCCGCGCTTCGGTCTGCGGCACGCCGGCGATCTCCAGTCCGATCGCGACATTCTCCAGCGCGGTCTTCCAGGGGAACAGCGCATCGGCCTGAAACAGGTAGCCGGCCTGCCGGTTGAGGTCGGCGAGCGGCGCGCCGAAAATGTCGGCGGAACCCGCGGCGGGCGCCAGCAGGCCGGCAGCGATATTCAGGAGCGTGGACTTGCCGCAGCCGGTCGGCCCTACAATGGCAACGAACTCGCCATCGGCCACCTTGAGCGAGGCATCGTGCACGGCGCGAAACACGCCACCGTCGGCGAGGCGAAACGCGACGTCGACCTCGGTCAGGGCGACCGCCGCTTCGCTCGTCGCTATTGCTCCCATCGCCGCCATTCGGGTCCCGCCCCTCATCTGCATTGCTTGGCGCGCAAACTAGCGGCTCACGCGGCTAATGCAAACACCGAGGTCGGCGACGAATTGACCTGTTCTCACAATGCAAAAGGGCCCGCGGGAGCGGGCCCTTCGCTGTTGCAGCAAGCAGAAGGTCAGTTCTTGCTCTTGTCGACCATCGCGCGTTCCTTGATCCACGGCATCATCTCACGCAGCTTGGCGCCGACGACTTCGGCGCCGTGCTCGGCGAGCTTGGCGCGGGTCGCCTTGAACGAGGTCTGGTTGACCTTGTTCTCGAGCATCCAGTCGCGGGTGAAGCGGCCGGACTGGATGTCGTTGAGGACGCGCTTCATCTCGGCCTTGGTTTCCGCGGTGATGATGCGCGGGCCGGTGACGTATTCGCCGTACTCGGCGGTGTTCGAGACCGAGTAGTTCATGTTGGCGATGCCGCCTTCGTAGATGAGGTCCACGATCAGCTTCATTTCGTGGATGCACTCGAAGTAGGCCATTTCCGGAGCATAGCCGGCTTCGCACAAGGTCTCGTAGCCGGCCTTCATCAGCTCGACGACGCCGCCGCACAGCACGGCCTGTTCGCCGAACAGGTCGGTTTCGCACTCTTCCTTGAAGGTGGTCTCGATGATGCCGGCGCGGCCGCCGCCAATGGCGGAAGCATAGGACAGGCCAAGGTCATGGGCGTTGCCCGACGCGTCCTTGTGGATCGCGATGAGGCACGGCACGCCAGCACCGCGGGCATACTCGGAGCGCACGGTGTGGCCGGGGCCCTTCGGCGCCACCATCAGCACGTCGAGATCGGCGCGCGGCTCGATCAGGTTGAAGTGCACGTTGAGGCCGTGCGCGAACAGCAGCGCCGCGCCTTCCTTCATGTTGGCGTGCAGGTGGTCACGGTAGATGTCGCCCTGCAGTTCGTCGGGGGTGAGCATCATCATCACGTCGGCCCACTTCGCGGCCTCGGCGACTTCCATGGTCTTGAAGCCCGAACCTTCGGCCTTCTTGATGCCCTGCGAGCCCTTGCGCAGCGCGATCACGACATCCTTGACGCCGGAATCGCGCAGGTTGAGCGCGTGCGCGTGGCCCTGGCTGCCATAGCCGATGACGGCGACCTTCTTACCCTTGATCAGGTTGATGTCGGCGTCGCGATCGTAATAAACCCGCATTGGTGTTCCTCTACTTGGATTAGTTGCCTTGCCCGGGGGAAATTCGGCCCTGCTTCTAGGACGCCCGGCACCGCCCCACAAGCCCCACAGGCGCTGGAATTGGGCCCTAAAGAACCATCGGCACGATGCTCGCCACCAGGAGCAGCGCCATGACGATATTGAAGATTCTGGCGTGGCTCGGATTGCTGAGCAGGCCCCGTAACGCCACGCCGAAGCCGGTCCAGGTGGCGACCGTCGCCACCGTAAACACGATATTGACCACGGTCAGAATGGCCGTGTCGAGCACTCTGGCCTCGGGGCGCACGAACAGCGCCACCATGGTGAGGCTCATGACCAGCGCCTTCGGATTGACCCACTGAAAGCCGGCCGCTTGCCAGAAGGTCATGGGCTGCCCCAACTCGGCATCGCCGCTGGACGGCGCCGGGCGAGAATTCGCGACCTTCCAAGCGAGCCACACCATGTAGAGCGCGCCGGCGATCTTGAGCCCGGTCTGCAACACCGGCGCCGCGGTAAAGATCAGGCCGAGGCCCGCCGCCGCCGCGAGAAGCAGCACGACGAAACCGACGGTGATCCCGGCCATGTGTGGAACGGTCCGCATGAAGCCGAAATTCACGCCGGATGCCGTCACCATGATGTTGTTCGGCCCCGGCGTGAACGCGGTTGCGAACACGAACACCACCAGAGCCGCGAACATGTCGTACGGCATTTACATCGGGTCCGGACCGCGCGCGATCGCCGCGATACCCGTGCGAGAAACTTCGACAAGGCCGAGCGGCAGCATCAGCGCCACGAACTGCTCGATCTTGTCGCTCTTGCCCGTGATCTCGAAGACGAAGCTCTCGGTGGTGGCGTCGATAACGCGGGCGCGGAAGGCATCGGCCAGACGCAGCGCCTCGACACGGTTGTCGCCCTTACCGCGCACCTTCACCATGGCGAGTTCGCGCTCGATGGCCTTTCCGGAGAGCGTCATGTCGACGACCCGGTGCACCGGCACGAGCCGGTCGAGCTGGTTCTTGATCTGCTCGATCACCATCGGCGTGCCGGTCGTGACGACGGTGATCAGCGATAGGTGCTTGGCGTGCTCGGTCTCCGACACCGTCAGCGATTCGATGTTGTAGCCGCGGCCGGAGAACAGGCCGATGACGCGGGCGAGCACGCCCGGCTCGTTATCGACCAGCACCGACAGAGTGTGGGTTTCCGGCTTCTGCACATTGGTCGCGGTCGGATAGTGCGACGTGCTCGACGGGACGTTGGCGTTGGCGTTCACGGGTCTGATCCTTGTTCGCTTGCATCTGCGGCGAGCTTGGCGCGCTCCCTCTCCCCTTGGGGGAGAGGGTTGGGGTGAGGGGGCAAGTGAGCCTCGTTAGGCACTAACCCCTCACCCGCCGCGCTTCGCGCGTCGACCTCTCCCAATGGGAGAGGTAAAGAAAGAAATTAAACCAGCATCTTGCCTTCCTCGGTGATGGCATCGTCGAGAGACACGCCCGAGTCACCGAGGATCATTTCATTGTGCGCCTTGCCCGACGGAATCATCGGGAAGCAGTTTTCCTTCTGATCGACGACGCAGTCGAACAGCACCGGGCGATCGATATCGATCATCTCCTTGATGGCGTGATCGAGGTCGCCCGGCTTCTCGCAGCGGATGCCGACGGCGTGCATCGCCTCGGCCAGCTTGACGAAATCCGGAAGCGCTTCGGAATAGCTCTCCGAGTAGCGGCTGCCGTGCAGCAATTCCTGCCACTGGCGGACCATGCCCATGTAGCTGTTGTTGAGAATGAAGATCTTGATCGGCAGCCGGTACTGCACCGCCGTCGACAATTCCTGCATCGTCATCTGCACCGAGGCCTCGCCGGCGATGTCGATGACCAGCGCCTTGGGATGCGCGAGTTGCACGCCGACCGAGGCCGGCAGGCCGTAGCCCATCGTGCCGAGGCCGCCGGACGTCATCCAGCGGTTCGGTTCGTTGAAGTGATAAAACTGCGCCGCCCACATCTGGTGCTGACCGACTTCGGTCGTGATGTAGGTGTCCCTGTCCTTGGTCAATTCGAACAGCCGCTGGATGGCGTATTGCGGTTTGATCACCTCATTCGACGGCCGGTAAGCGAGCGACTTGCGGGCGCGCCACTTGTCGATCTGCTTCCACCAATCGCCCACGGCCTTCTTGTCGGCCTGTTTCTTCTCGGACTTCCACAGATGCAGCATGTCCTGAAGGACATGCGCGCAATCGCCGATGATCGGGATATCGACATGAACGTTCTTGTTGATCGACGACGGGTCGATGTCGATGTGGATTTTCTTCGAGTTCGGTGAAAATGCATCGAGGCGGCCGGTGATACGATCGTCGAAGCGTGCGCCGACGCAAACCATGACGTCGCAGTCATGCATCGCCATGTTCGCTTCCAGCGTGCCGTGCATGCCGAGCATGCCGAGCCACTGCGGATCGGCCGCCGGATAGGCCCCTAGCCCCATCAAGGTCGAGGTGATCGGGAAGCCGGTTGCCTGCACCAGTTCGCGCAGCAGCTTGCTGGCCTGCGGGCCGGAATTGATGACGCCGCCGCCGGTGTAGAAGATCGGCTTTCTGGCGCGCGCCATCAGCTCGATCGCCGCCCGGATCGGCGCCGGATCGGCATTCAGCTTCGGGTGATAGCCGGTGTGCGGGAATTCCGTCGGCTGCGAGTACATGCCGGTGGCGAACTGGATGTCCTTCGGGATGTCGACCACGACCGGACCCGGACGGCCGCTGGCGGCGATGTGGAAGGCCTCATGCAGGATGCGCGGCAGGTCCTCGATGCGCTTCACCAGATAATTGTGCTTGGTGCAGGGCCGCGTGATGCCGACCGTGTCGCACTCCTGGAAGGCGTCGTTGCCGATGAGATGCGTCGGCACCTGGCCGGTGATGCAGACCAGCGGGATTGAATCGCATAGCGCGTCGGTGAGACCGGTCACGGCATTGGTGGCACCGGGACCGGAGGTCACCAGGACACAACCCACCTTGCCGGTGGAACGGGCATAGCCTTCGGCGGCATGGACCGCGCCCTGCTCGTGGCGGACCAGGATGTGGCGGACTTCCTTCTGGGCGAACAGCGCGTCGTAAATCGGAAGCACCGCGCCGCCCGGATAACCGAACAGATGCTTCACGCCCTGATCGGCCATGGCCTGAATCACCATTTCGGCGCCGGTCATCTGCCGGGGTTCGTCCTTCGTCGCCGTGTGCTTGGTCATGATCGGCTTCCTTCTCTCGCTCGTCCTGTCGCTTTCGCCGTAGCTGTCGTTGCAGCCAATAAAAAAGGCCCGCAAGGGGCCATGTCCGGACACTCACCGAGGGTAGCGGCAGCTACCCGGCCAGTGTCCGAACCTCGACTACGAGAATAATAATATTGCGCATTGCTTGCGTCGTCCGAACTTTCGTTGCGCGCCTTATAGGGGCGGCTTTTTGCCCGGTCAAGCGCGAAAACGGAGGGTAATGGCAGTCCCGCGCGGCGGCAATAGCAACGCCGAGGAAGCTACCAGCAGGAGCCCTACCGCGACCGGCCAGGCCCCTTGAACGCGGAGGGCCGGCGCTTGCCGGCCCCGGTTCATGGGTGCGTTCCGCGCGCGCCCTTAGGCGGCACAGGCCCGGCCCGACGGTCGGGCGACGGCCGGCCTGACCGGTGCCTTGCGAACGGATGCGGGAGTCTCAGCAGCGTTCGCAATCGGCTGGTCGATCCCATCGATCCGGAAGAACGCCACCTGCTCGTTCATCGCCCGGGCCTGGTTTTCCAGCGTCTGCGCCGTCGCGGCGTTTTCTTCGACCAGCGCCGAATTGCGCTGCGTCACCTCGTCCATCTGGGCCAGCGCCTTACCGACCTCACCCAACCCCTGGGCCTGCTCGGTGCTGGCAGTGGCAATATCCGAAACCAACACGGCCACCTCGCGGATCGACTCCACGATGTTGTTAAGCGCCGTACCGGCCTGGTTGACCAGTGCCACGCCGTCCTTCACCTGGCTGCCGCTGTTGGTGATGAGTTCGGCGATATCCTTGGCGGCCTGCGACGAACGTTGCGCCAGGCTGCGCACCTCGGTCGCGACGACGGCAAAGCCTCTGCCTGCTTCGCCGGCCCGCGCCGCTTCCACCGCCGCATTCAGCGCCAGCAAGTTGGTCTGCCGGGCAATTTCGTCGATGACGCCGATGATGTCAGCGATCTTGCCGGACGACTCCTCGATGCGGGCCATGGCCTGCACCGCCTTGCTCGCAACCTCGCCGCCGCGGTCGGCCACCTGCTGGGTGTTAAGCGCCGACTGCCGCGCACGCTGGGCGTTATCAGCGTTCTTGCGCACCGTGGCGGAAATTTCCTCCATCGACGCGGAGGTTTCCTCCAGGCTGGCCGCTTGCTCTTCGGTCCGTTGCGACAGATCGGTCGTCGCCACGGCGATTTCGCCCGAGGCGCTGGTCACCTCATGGGCCGATTGCTTGATGTGAACGATGATCCCGCGTACCTGCTCGACCATAGTGTTGACGGCGGTGATGATCTGACCGATTTCGTCCTGGCGACCGGTATACTGCAGCGATGCATTGAAATTGCCGCCAGCGATCTCGACCATCGCTTTCTGCACCGTGATCAACGGATTGGAGATGCGCCGCGTAATGATCAGCATCATGCCGATGCTGATCGCGATCGCGACCACCAAAAGGGCGAGTTGCAGATAAAAGCCCACCTGCGCCTCGCCACGTATTGCCACGGCCCGGGCCTTGACGGCCTGCAATGCGCCTTCGGCAACATCGACCGACACGTTGACGCGCTCGGTCGCCATTTTGTCCCAGCTCGCCCGGTCCATACTGGGCTTCTCGCCGGCGATGAGCGTCTTGAGCATAACCTGTTGTTGTTTATTGTAGTCGCCGAAGTATCCCGTCCGGAACTTTTCGATAGCTTCGATTATGCTCGTTGGCAGCGGGAGTCGCTTGATCGTTTCATCGATTGCGGCCATGGAGGCGTTCGCGCGACCAAGCGCCTCCGAATAAGCCTGCATCACATCCGGGGCAGGCTGGCGCACGAAGCTGGTGGTGACGTACATCGCCGTATCGCCGCTCGCAACACGCAACATCCAAGAAAGCGTCTTCAACTGGAGCAATTGGTCAACGTGAGAGTCTTCGAACTTCATCATTTCGCCCAGCCGCGAAGACGCCTTCTCGATCATGTCGACAAGCGCAGTGGTCGTGTCGAAACCCTCTTTGGCCAGATTGGCGGGTCGTTGCGCCTTGGGAAGCATGATCGCCGCATTGGCTTGCCTGTGGAAGGCCAGAAGGCGCTCGAGCCCTGCTCGCAGATCAGCGATGGTCGTACTGCCCGCCGGGAACGAGACTTGCTCCAGAGCCGACAAGCCACTCGTCAGGGCATCGAGCCCAGCCGGCCGCACTTTTTTTACAACCGCACCGAATTCGCCGGTCTTTTCGCTGAGCAAGTCATTGGACGTGAACGCTCGGTCCATGCGCAGATTGTGCAATGACGTGAAGAGATAAGCCGACGCTTCGGCATCGGCGACAATCCCGTTAGCGATGATCAGTCGCTTCGAAGCGTTCCAGGCGCCCGTTGCAAGAACGGCAATGATGGCCGCCGCCATCACGCCGAAGGCCGATTTCAAAAGTGCGCTGACGGTAATACGATTGAGCATGCTCTCTTTCCGTTTCCGCGCCCTCAGCGACCGCGGTCACCGAGACGATTCACGTTGCAGATGTAAAAGGAGAATGGCTCAACACCTCTGAATGCAGTTTTAATGAAAAAGCATCTACGCAGCGTTTTTCGCCGGAGCGGCCCACGATGCGGGACGCTTGGTGCCGGCAGGACCGCGCGCTTCAACTTTGTTTGTCGCAAACGTCCCGGTTTCGGTCCGGAAATAAGCAAGTTGCTCATCCATGGCCCTGGCCTGCTGCTCGAGCGTTTGGGCGGTGGCGGCGTTTTCCTCCACCAGCGCCGAGTTACGCTGCGTGAGTTCGTCCATCTGATCGAGGGTACGCTTGATTTCCTCGATGCCGGTCGCCTGTTCGCTGCTGGCATTGGCGATCTCGGACACCGCGTCGGCGACATGACGGATCGACTCGACGATCTCGTTGAGCGCACTACCCGCCTGATTGACGAGTTGGACGCCCTCCTTCACCTGCCCGGTCGAGTTGGTAATGAGTTGGGCGATATCCTTCGCCGCCTGTGACGAGCGCTGCGCCAGGCTGCGCACCTCGGAGGCGACCACCGCAAAACCGCGGCCGGCCTCGCCGGCACGCGCGGCTTCCACCGCCGCGTTCAGAGCCAGAAGGTTGGTCTGCCGCGCGATTTCATCGATCACGCTGATGATGTCGGAAATCTTGCGCGAGGATTCCTCGATGCGCGCCATGGCCTGAACGGCGCGGCCGGCCACTTCGCCGCCACGATCCGCCACCTGACGTGTTGCCTGCGCCGACTTCGTCGCCTCCTGCGCGCTCTCGGCGTTGCGGCGGACTGTGTTGGCGATTTCCTCCATCGACGCGGAGGTTTCCTCCAGGCTTGCCGCCTGCTCTTCGGTGCGCTGCGACAGATCGGCCGTACTCAGCGAGATTTCCGCCGAGGCATTGGTGACCTCGTTCGACGAGTTCTTGATCTGGAAGATCGTGCTACGAACTTGCTGGATCATCACACCAACTGCATTGACGATCTGCCCGATTTCGTCTTTGGCCTCCATGCGCGGCAGTGTGACATTGAAGTCGCCCTCGGCGACCTTCATCATGCCGGTCTGAATACGGCGCAGCGGTTCGGTAACGCGGCGGGCCAGCAGAACCACAACTCCTCCGGTCAACGCGATAGCGAAACAAAGCACGATAAACTGTATCGACAGCTTCCAGATCATTTGCTGTTTAAGTTGGTCGGCATGCCCGGCGATGGACGCCAGCGCGGCGTTGGCTACCCCGAGGATGAGATTGAGCCTGTCGACAGAGAACTTGACCCAATCCTTGGCAGGAACCCTCAGCGTCTGACCGGATAGCGCCGCATCGAGCTGGTCACGCCGCAGCTTGGCGTAGTCCGGCGAGAAGAAATCTTTCGTTGCGGTCTGTAGCGCCTGTTTAAAGGCGACCGGAAGCTCGATGCCATCGACAATATCCTGGATGGCGGACCATGATGCGTAGCCGGCGGCGAGATTGGCTTGGTACTTCTCCACCGCGTCAGGCGCCGGCTTCAACCCGCCGACAGCATTCGAAATGATCGTATTGCTATCGCCAGCCTGATTGCGCGCCGCCCATGCCAACTGTTTGACGTTGAACAATTGGTCGACATAGGGATCGCGCAGCTTTATCAGCGCGGTCAGGTTCCTCGAAATGCGGTCGAGAAGATCGAGAAATTCACCGCCGGTCTTGTAATACGTGTCGCCAAGACCAACTGGCCGTTCAGCTTTCGGCTTGTCGAATGCGGCGTCCGTCTCGACTTGCAGCGCCTCCCACTTCTTGATCATGGCGGCGAGCGTGGCGGCCTGCTCTGCAATACCCGGCTCATCGATGTCACGGAGCGCAGCGAGACCGGCTTTCAGCGCCGGCATTTCGGCTTTTCTCGCATCGGTCAACAGCGTTCGGTCGCTTGGCGCCCGTTCAAGCCCAAGGTAGCGCGCGGTTTGTGCCCGCTCGACGCGGATTTCCGGCAGCGCTTTAAATAGGTGAGACGAAACCGCCGCCACTTTCGACAGGAGGTTGGCCGACTGATATTCTCGCCACGACTGCCAGCCGCCAACGGCAACCGTGATAATGATGACGCCTGCCATCAAACCGATAACGGATTTCAGAAGTGCATTCACCGACAGGCGATTGAGCATGTTCTATCCCAAATTCGAGTCGAGCCCGGATCTCGAACCAATCTCGTGGGAAGAACTGAAGAGTTTATGAGTACCAGCGTCCGCCGGACCTGGAATTTAGGCCCAGCGTTTTATTCAAATAGATTAAAGTAGGTCGCAGGCCCACCCGCGCGGCAACAAGCCGCTGATCCCAGCGGAGGATGCGACTTACGCCGCCTCGTCGATATCCTCAGCGGCGGCCCGTTCGGCGCGGCCCCGCGCGGCGACACGTCCCGCGTGGCGGGGGACAGCCTTGGTCGAAGTTGCCTCGTCGCCGAAGCGGAAGAAGCCGATCTGCCCGTCCATCATCCGCGCCTGTTGCTCCAGCATCTTGGCCGTCGCGGCATTCTCTTCGACCAGCGCAGAGTTCTTCTGCGTGGTGTCATCCATCATGTTCATCGCCTTGTTGACCTCGTCGACGCCGGTCGACTGCTCGGCGCTAGCGCTGGCGATGTCGTTAATCAGGCTAGTGACCTTCTGGATGGAATCGGTAATGCGGCCAAGCGCGGCGCCGGCCTTGTTGACCAGGTCGACTCCCTCTTGGACCTGACCGCCGGATTTGGTGATCAACGTGGTGATGTCCTTGGCGGCTTGCGAAGAGCGTTGCGCCAGGCTGCGCACTTCGGAAGCGACGACGGCGAAGCCGCGCCCTGCCTCGCCCGCGCGTGCGGCTTCCACGGCCGCATTCAAGGCGAGAAGGTTGGTCTGGCGCGCAATCTCGTCGATCACAACAATGATCTCGGAGATGCTCTTGGACGATTCTTCGATGCGCGCCATGGCTTCAACCGCCTTGGCGACGACTTCGCCGCTCTGATTGGCAACGGCGCGCGTTTCGTCGGCCGAGCGGCTCGCTTCGCGGGCGTTCTCCGCGTTCTGCTTGATGATCGAAGAAATCTCCTCCATCGCCGCGGTTGTCTCTTCCAGACTGGCGGCCTGTTCTTCGGTGCGCTGCGATAGATCGGTCGTGGCACTCGAAATTTCGATGGAAGCGTTGGTGACTTCGGTCGCCGCCGCTTTGATTTGCAGCAGGGCCTCACGCACCTTGTCAGCCATGCCGTTGACCGCGACTGCGATCTGACCAATCTCGTCCGGCCGTTCGCGATACGGCACATCGACGGCGAAGTTACCTTCTGCGATCTGACCGAGCGGCTTGGTGAGCATCCGCAGCGGGCGTGCCACAGTGATGACGCTGAAAGCGATAGCGCCGAAGAAGATCGCAACGCATGCGATAAGAAGAATGCTGCTGATGATCAGCGTCTGAAGGCTCGAAGCGATAAGAGCCTCGGTATAGGCCTCACTCGCCGCGCCGGCCCCATTCATGACATCGAGCAGCGTCGCCAGGAGCGGCGTGGTCGTGTCGACCCATTCCGGCGTGGCCATCGGATACTTGCCGCCCGCGGCCGAGACCTTGCGGATCTCGTCGGCCAGCGGCTGGAACTTGCCGAAGTACCCGCCCGTTGCCGCCTTGACGCCTGCGGTGATGGTGGCGTGTTCGCCGTCAATGATCGTGGCCTGCAGCAAACGCCATAGCAGGCTGACCTGGTTGCGGATCACCTGTATCTTTTCGAGATTGGCCGGCGGAATGGGCGTGCCGGCAGATATGGACTGCGCCAGCGTCGAGCGCTCGCTGCCGCCGATCTCACGCATGTTCCACGCATAGATACGGATCGAGGCAAGCCGCGCCAGTTCAGGGTCCATCGCGCTGGTGCTGCTCAGCACGCGATTCCACAGTTTCTGCGCGGTACCGGCAAAGGCGGTCAACGCCGAAACGGTATTCTTGACAGTGTCGGCATCACGCTGCGCCTTCGGCAGCTTGATCGCTTCCTCGGATTTCTGACGGTACTGGTCGACTTTCGCGCGCGCCTCGTTGAATTCCTTGATCAGTTCCTGCTTGCGCGGGAAGTCCTCCGACTGCAACGCCTTGAAGGCGGCGTCGATCTTGGTCTTGGCGCCGATCCGCTGATCCTGAATCTCCTTGAGTGCGGCCGCGCTGGCGGAGTCGGCAGCCTGCAGCGCGCTGCTGACCAGCGCGCGTTCGATTAGAATATCGTAGACGCCGAGAATGAGTGCGTTGGCAGCGGTGTTCTGGCGATCCGCCTTCTGCGCCTTGCTGTAGAGTTCGTAGGAGCGCCAGGTCTCGGACGATAGAGCCCACACCGCGATCGGCACGACGAGCGCGAAAGTGACGGCAATTCGCGTCGAAATGCTCTTGAAAGAAAAAATCGCCATGGGTCGCGCTCCAGCCAAAGAAACAATTACATCCGCCTTCTGCGGATTTGTTCCAATGTCCCTGCGGCGCATTAAAGAGCCCTAAACTTGGCAGAAAATTTTACAGGCTATGGATAGAGTTATTTGATAAACTAGATTATGATCGCTATCGGGATACCGTAGATTCTGTGTTTAGTCGGTCAATGCACCCGTTATCACATCAAGGGCGCGCTCGATCGGAACCATAGGCCAGTCCTTCATCTGACCACGGAACCAGGTGTGCTGGCGCTTGGCATAGCGCCGGGTATCCATGATCGACCCGGCGACAGCCTCGTCGAGCGGGATTTCGCCCTTGAGGTGCCGGATCAGCCACGGCACGCCGTGGGCTTTCATCGCGGGCAGCAGCGGATCGAGATCGCGTGCAGCAAGCGCCCGGACCTCGTCGAGGGCGCCGGCCTGCATCATCGCGGCGAAGCGTGCCTCGATCCGCGAGACCAGTTGGGTGCGTTCGAGGGTCACGAAGATTTTCACCGCGCGCTCCGGTGGCAGCAGCGGCGCGGTGCCCTCGCCGTGCCAGTCGCTGATCGAGCGCCCGGTGGCCAGCACGACTTCCAGGGCGCGGGCAATGCGGGAGCGGTCGAGCGGCATCAGCCGCGCCGCCGTCACCGGATCGAGCGCGGTCAGTTCGGTATAGAGGGACGAGACGCCGTCGCGCGCCAGCCGTTCGCGCACGCTTTCGCGGATTTCGGCCGGGATCGCCGGTACGGCCGCAATCCCTTCGGTCAGCACCTTGAAATAAAGCCCGGTACCACCGACCACGATCGGGACGCGGCCGGCAGCGGCGATGTCGTCCAGCACCTGTGTAACCTCGCGCAGCCACTGGCCGGTCGAGTAGGATTCGGCGGCGTCGACATGACCGTAGAGCATATGTTGGGCGCGCGCCTCCTCCTCCGCCGTCGGCCGCGCGGTGATGACGCGCAGGCCCGCATAGACCTGCATGGAGTCGGCATTGACGATGGTGCCGCCGAGGCGGTCGGCCAGCGCCAGCGCCAAAGCCGACTTGCCGCTGGCGGTCGGACCGGCGATAAGCACCGCCTGCTTCACATCTGGCATCGCAATGACCTCGTCCTCATCCCTCACCGCCACCATCATCGCCGGCCGCGAACCTCTTGACGACGACGCGCTCGCGCGCGCCCGTGTCGCCCTACCCGCGCCCGGCGTACCGGTTTGGCTCGATCCCGGCCGTGCCGCAGATATTTCCTTTACCGCAGCCCCGGACGCCGACCAACGCGCCCTTGCCGAGAGCCTGCGCGCCGCCCTAGCTGGTACTGACGCGGTCGTGCAGCCATCCGAAGGCCGGCGCAAGAAGCTGTTTCTCGCCGACATGGATTCCACCATGATCGGCCAGGAATGCATCGACGAGCTTGCCGACTATGCGGGCCTGAAAGCCCATGTGGCGGCGATCACCGAGCGCGCCATGCGCGGCGAAATCGCTTTTGAGCCCGCCTTGCGGGAGCGCGTGGCGCTGCTCGAGGGCCTTAAGGTTTCGGTGATCGACGAGGTTCTTCGCGACCGCATCAGGCTGACGCCTGGCGCGCGGGCGCTGGTCCGCACGATGCGTGCAAACGGTGCGCACACTGCTCTCGTGTCCGGCGGCTTCACTCTGTTTACCGATCGTGTCGCTGCGATGATCGGCTTTAATGAGAACCGCGCCAACAGCCTGACGGTGATCGACGGCCACAAGCTGGCCGGCACCGTGGCCGAGCCGATATTCGGCCGTGACGCCAAACGCGCCGCGCTGCTCGAACTGCGTCAGGAATTCGGCCTGACCAAGGAGCAGACCATGGCGGTCGGCGATGGCGCCAACGACCTCGACATGATCGCCGAGGCCGGCCTTGGCGTTGCCTATCACGCCAAGCCGAAGGTGGCCGAAGCGGCCCCCGCGCGCATTGAGCACGGCGACCTCACCGCGCTTCTGTATATCCAGGGCTATCGGCGCGACGAATTCGTCGACGCTTAAAACAAACGGCCGGGCAAAGCCCGGCCGCTCGATGTTCCGCGTGGTGGTTCGGCCTACTGCAACCCGATCGCCACGAAGCTCGGATCGCCCGACGGCGACTGCACCAGTAGCACCACGGTCTTCTTGCCTTCTTTCTTGAGCTGGTCGATGCGCTTCTGCAGATCGGCCGCGCTGGTCACCGGCTGCTGCTGCACCTCGGCGATCACCATGCCGGGCTGCAAACGCTTCTCGGCCGCTGCCGAGTTCGGATCGACGCCGGTGATGACCACGCCTTTCACCTTGTCGTCGATCTTGAACTTCTTGCGGTTGGCCTCGTTGAGGTTTGCCAGATCGAGGCCAAGCGCCTTCCTGACCGAAGATTTGTCCTCGTCAGGCTGATCCTTCTTCGGCGTCAGCGATGCCGGCGTCGGCTTATCGTCCTCAAGACGGCCGAGCTTCACCGTCTTGGTCTCTTCCTTGCCCTTGCGGATGATGGTCACCTCGACATCCTTGCCAACCGCGGTGTCGGCAACGATGCGCGGCAGGTCACGCATTTCCTTGACGTCCTTGCCGTCGAATTTGACGATGACGTCGCCGGGCTCGATGCCGGCCGGTTTGGCTGGCCCCTTGTCATCGATGCCGGCGATCAGCGCACCGCGCGCCGGCTTGATGTTGAGGCTGTCGGCGATCTCTTCGGTCACCTGCTGGATGCGGACGCCGAGCCAGCCGCGGCGCACTTCCTTGAAGTTGCGCAGCTGATCGATGACCGCAACCGCGGTCTTCGACGGCACGGCGAAACCGATGCCGATCGAGCCGCCGGATGGCGAGATGATCGCGGTATTGACGCCGATGACGTCGCCATCGAGGTTGAACAGCGGGCCGCCCGAGTTGCCGCGGTTAATCGAAGCGTCGGTCTGGATATAGTTGTCGTACGGACCGGACTGGATGTCGCGGTTGCGTGCCGAGACGATGCCGGCGGTCACGGTGCCGCCGAGCGAAAACGGGTTACCGATCGCGATGACCCATTCGCCGAGACGCAATTTATCGCTGTCGCCGAACTTGACCGCCTTGAGCGGCTTCGTCGGTGTCACCTTCAGGAGCGCGAGATCGGTCTTCTTGTCGGTGCCGACCAGATCGGCCTTGAGCGTCGTACCGTCATTGAGGATAACGCTTACCTCGTCGGCATCGGCGATGACGTGATTGTTAGTCACGACATAACCTTCGGCATCGATGATGAAGCCGGAGCCGAGTGAATTGACACGGCGCGACTGCGGCGTGTTGCCGTTCGGGCCCTGTCCGCCCGGACCGCGGCGGTTCTTGAAGAACTCCTCGAAAAATTCCTCGAAGGGCGAGCCCGGCGGAAGCTGCGGCATGGCGCCGGAATTGAGGTCGACCTTCTGTTTGGTCGAGATGTTGACCACAGCGTCGATCACCTGCTCGGAGACGTCGGCGATGCCCTCCGGGCCGCGCGCCAGCGCCGGCGCGGCGGTCAGCGGGCCGGCCAAGGTGGCGGCGAGCACGAGTGCGAAAGTCGTTCTGAAACGAAGTTTAGGGGCGCCCATTGGCGTCGATTCTCCAGGGAGGGGTCACCACAAAGTGACCCTGAATTAGCGGCGATTCAAGGGCAGCGACAGGAGATTGCCATCAAGACCGCGCGAGAAGCCGCCGGTTCTTTGGCCGGCGGTTTTATCTCGGGCCAAAAGCCTCAGGATCGCACCATCCAGACGATCAATATACCGACAACGGCCGATCCCAGCCCAATCAGCCGCAAGGTGGCCGGCGGCGTGTTGAGCACGCTTTCGACCGCCTTTTTGCCGTGCGCCGGAAAAGCCGCGAAGATCAGGCCTTCAATCACGAAGACCAGCCCGAGTGCGGCCAGAAAGTCGGACATCCGCTAGCACCCGCTACTGAGCGGGCGCCGTCGGCCGGGTAGCCGGCTGACCGGGTTGGACGCCAGTCGGCTGGTTGAAAAAGCGGAAGAAGCTATTGTCCGGCTTGAGCAGCAGCCGCGTATCGCCCGGCTTCAGGCTGGTCTCGTACGCCTGCATCGAGCGGTAAAAGGCGAAGAACTCCGGATCTTTGTTAAAAGCCTCAGCGAAGATCTGGTTGCGAATCGCATCGCCTTCACCGCGGATCTGCTCCGATTTCGATTGCGCATCGGCCACCAGTACCGTGACGTCACGGTCGGCGCGGGATCGAATTTCCTGGGCGCGCTGGGCGCCCTGAGCACGGAATTCGGCCGCTTCGCGGGCACGTTCAGTCTGCATACGCTGATATACCGCCTGACTGTTCTGCTCTGGCAAGTCTGCCCGGCGGATGCGGACATCGACGACCTGAATGCCGTAACCGGCAGCCTCACGGTCGACGAGCTGCAAGATGCGCTCCATCAGTTCGGAGCGCTGATCGCGCACCACGTGGGTGAACGTCGCCTCACCCAGCACGCGGCGAAGGGCCGAGTTGAGCAGAATGGTCAATTGCGAGTTGGCGCCCTGGATCGAACCAAGCGTTTGGTAGAATTGCAGGGCGTTCTTGATGCGGTAACGCGCGAAGGCATCGACCACGAGGCGCTTCTGGTCGGAGGCGATGACTTCCTGCGCCGGCGCCTCAAGATCGAGAATTCTTTTGTCTATCGTGATGACGTTGTCGATGAACGGAGCTTTGAAGTTCAAACCCGGCTCGGTGACGACGCGCACCGGCTGACCGAGACGAACCACAAGGGCCTGCTGGGTCTGGTAGACGGTGAACAGCGACGAGTAGCCAACGATCAGAGCGGCCACGAGGATGACGACGGCGACGCCGCCGATGACATTAAGTTTCATGGACGAACTCCCGTCGTCGGCGTGCGCGGCTGCGGACGCGCCAGTTCGTTGAGCGGTAGATAAGGCACGACGCCAGAGCCGCCGGCACCCGAATCCAGGATCACTTTGTCTGCACCGCCCAGAACGCGCTCCATCGTTTCGAGGTACATACGCTCGCGCGTCACGTTCGGAGACTTCCTGTATTCCTCATAGATCTTATCGAAGCGCGCCGACTGACCGGTAGCTTCGGCGACTGTCTGCGACTTGTAGGCTTCGGCGGCCTGCGTGATTTGCGCCACACGGCCACGCGCTTCCGGCACGACGCGGTTGGCGTAGCTCTGCGACTCGTTGACAGCGCGCTCGAGGTCAGCGCGCGCGGCCTGCACGTCGCGGAAGGCATCGATGACCTGCTGCGGCGGGTCAACCTTCTGCAATTGCACCTGCTGGATCAGGATGCCGGCGCCGTAGCCATCCAGCGTCTTCTGCATGAGTTCGTGCACGGCGTTTTCAATGGTCTGCCGGGCGCCGGTCAGGATCGGCTGAATGTCCGAGCGGCCGACCACTTCGCGCATCGCGCTTTCGGCGACCGCCTTCACGGTGCCTTCCGGATTCTGGATGTTGAACAGGTATTCGCCGACGCCGGTCGGCTTGACCCGCCACAGCACGGCGAAGTCGACGTCGACGATGTTTTCATCGCCGGTGAGCATCAGGCTCTCCTCCGGCACGTCGCGGACGGTCGCGCCGCGGCGCGCGTCGTCGCTGACACGCATGCCGATATCGATCTTGTTGACGCGCAGCGCCTTCGGCGTGAGCGCGGTCTCGATCGGATAAGGCAGGTGATAGTTCAGACCCGGCTGGACTTCGCGCACTTCCTTGCCGAAGCGCAGCACGACGCCGAGTTCATCGGGCTCGACGCGGAAGAAGCCGGAGAAGCCCCACAGCGCCAGCGCAGCAAGCGCGGCGAGCGCAATGCCCTTGCCGCCCATATTGCCGGGCAGCACGCCGCGCAACCTGT
Source organism: Pseudolabrys sp. FHR47 (assembly GCF_005153485.1). NCBI lineage: Bacteria > Pseudomonadati > Pseudomonadota > Alphaproteobacteria > Hyphomicrobiales > Xanthobacteraceae > Pseudolabrys > Pseudolabrys sp. FHR47. Next base: position 1,509,035 of record NZ_CP039740.1, on the reverse strand, counting down.
CCTGGCCACGGCGCAGGATTTCTTCCAGATCGGGCGGGCGGCCGCCGGACGGCGGCGGGCTCGAGCCCCAAGGGCTCTTGCCGCCCCCACCGGACCCCCACGGTCCACCGGACCCGCTGCCACCACCGCCTTGATTGCTCCACGGCATAAATCTTGTCTCCCGGCACTCGGCCGACACGCCCTGCCTTTAGTTGGGAGGGGTTATAGGGGACGCAAGGTCTCGTTACAACGCGCTGTCATGCCGCATTTTCATCGAAGTTACGGGCACATGCGCAAGCATCGCCGCAAAAACTCGGCTCGCCTTGCGCCCGCGCGCCGCCTGCTTGTGGTAAATACCGCGCTTCGACAGATGGCAGAACACAAAAGCATCGGGCGGGGAAGCATTCAATGAGCGCATTCGATCTCAGCGGGCGCGTCGCGCTGGTCACCGGCGGCAATGGCGGCATCGGTCTCGGCATGGCCAAGGGCCTGGCCGGCGCCGGCGCCACGGTGGTCATCGCCGGACGCAACAAGGCCAAGGCAGACACGGCGCTGGCCGAACTGCGGGCGATCGACTCCCGGGCGGACTTCGTCGAGATCGATGTGCTGAAGGAAGAATCCTGCCGCGGCGCCGTAAACGCGGTTGCCGACAAACTCGGCCGGCTCGACATTCTCGTCAACAATGCCGGCACCGCCGTGCGCAAGCCGCCGGAAGAACTGACCGCGGCGGAATGGCATCTGGTGATGGACACCAATGTCACCAGCGCCTTCCTGTGCTCTCAGGCGGTCTATCCCCACATGAAGAAGGCGGGCGCCGGCAAGATCATCAATATTGGCTCCATGATGACGATCTTCGCCTCGTCCTATGCCGCTCCCTATGCGTCAAGCAAGGGCGCCATCGTGCAGATGGCCCGTTCCTTCGCGGTCGCCTGGGCCAAGGACAACATCCAGGTCAATTCCATCCTGCCCGGCTGGATCGACACCGAACTGACGAAGAAGGCGCGCGAACAGGTCCCCGGCCTTTATGAGCGCGTCCTGGCCCGCACGCCGGCGGCGCGGTGGGGCGCGCCGGACGATTTCGCGGGCATCGCGGTGTTTCTCGCCTCGCCCGCCTCGGACTTCCTCACCGGCACGGCGATTCCCGTCGACGGCGGCTATTCGGTGATGGCCTGACAACTAGCGGCGAACATAGGCCACGGTGTCGAAGCCGGCGTCGTCGTCCGGCCCGGCATCATAATGATGGCGCTCGACCTCGCGCCACTCGGCGGGATCGATCGCGGGAAAATAGACATCGCCCGGCGGGCTGGCGTGGACATGCGTGATTTCCAGCCGGTCCGCCATTTCCATGGTGCGATCGAACACGTCGCCGCCGCCGATGATCATCAGTTCATTCACGCCACGCTTGGCGGCATCTTCAACGGCGATGCCGAGCGCTGCATCCAGGCTGGTAGCGAGAATGCCGCCCGGTACGGCAAAGCCGAGGTCGCGCGTCATCACGATGTTGGTCCGGCCCGGCAGCGGCTTGCCGATCGATTCATAGGTCTTGCGGCCCATCACGACCGGCTTGCCGAGCGTGATGCGCTTGAAATGCTGTAGATCGGACTTCAACCGCCATGGCAATTGGCCGCCGCTGCCGATAACGCCGTTCTCGCCGATCGCGGCGACGAGCACGATCTTGTAGGGCGCGGTGTTGCGCGGCCGCGTGGTCATGCGCGCGCTCCTTTGCCGAACGATGCAAGCGCCTCACCGCTCATGCGGCAGATCTTCCAGTCGGGCAACACCTGCGCGCCGATCGACTCGTAAAAAGCAATCGATGGCGCGTTCCAGTCCAGCACCGACCACTCGAAGCGAGCATAACCTTCCTCGACGCAGCGCCGCGCGAGTTGCTCCATCAACGCCTTGCCTAATCCCTTGCCGCGATAGGCGGGCCGCACGAACAGATCCTCGAGATAAATGCCGTGGCGGCCGCGGAAGGTCGAGAAATTGAGAAACCAAACGGCGAGTCCGGCCGCCTCGCCATTCCATTCGGCGATGTCGCAGAACAGGCGCGGCTTTTCGTCGAACAAGGCATCGGCGATCATCGCCGGCGTTGCATCAACGGCATCGCTGAGCTTCTCATAGTCAGCGAGTTCACGGATGAGGTCGAAGATCAGCGACGTGTCGGCGGTCGTCGCTGCGCGGATCGCAATAGTCACACCGCCACCACTGCCTTTATATGCGGATGCGGATCGTAATTCTCGAGCGCAAAATCCTCATAGCGGAACGCGAAAATATCCGTCACGTCCGGGTTGATGCGCATCGTCGGCAACGCGCGCGGCGCGCGCGACAATTGCAACTCGGCTTGCTCGACGTGATTGAGATAAAGATGCGTGTCTCCGCCGGTCCACACAAAATCGCCCGGCTTGTAGCCGGTGACTTGTGCCACCATCATCGTCAGTAGCGCGTAAGAAGCGGTGTTGAACGGCACGCCGAGAAAGACGTCGCACGAGCGCTGGTAAAGTTGACACGACAGCCTGCCGTTGGCGACGTAAAACTGAAACAGGCAGTGACACGGCGGCAGCGCCATTTTGTCGACGTCAGCGGGATTCCACGCCGTGACGATCAGGCGGCGCGAGTCCGGACTGCGCTTGATCATCGCAATCACGTTGGCGATCTGGTCGATGGTCTGGCCATCCTTCGCCGGCCATGAACGCCACTGGTGGCCATAGACAGGGCCGAGATCGCCGCGCTCATCCGCCCACTCGTCCCAGATGCGCACGCCATTGTCGTTGAGATATTTGATATTGGTGTCGCCGGCGAGAAACCACAGCAGCTCGTGGACGATCGACTTCAGGTGCAGCTTTTTGGTCGTGAGCAGCGGGAAGCCTTGCCCTAGATCGAAGCGCATCTGATGACCGAACACCGAACGCGTTCCAGTGCCGGTGCGATCGCGCTTCTCCGCGCCGTTGCGGAGAATGTGGTCCATCAGGTCAAGGTACTGGCGCATCGGCGGCTCGGGGCGGTTCGGGCGACTCGGCTCAACATGGTGAACATTACGCCGGCCGGCAACGCCGCCGCACCGCTTTTCAACCGCGCCAAGCATGGAACCTGGTCGCCGTCCGGCCCCGGTCAACCAATTAACCGTAAAAGTTAATCGGCATTTTCTAACCTTAACAATCGGTTAATTTGCCATGGGGCGGCGGGGCGACCAGCCGCCCGCGACGCATTGGGCCCTTTCGGCAACGAAACGGCCATTTTCGGGAGTGACTTCTTGACCGCGGGTACCCTCCAGCACGGCTCGTCGCACGGCGACGGTCTGGACCTCCGGGCCGAAGGACACTGGACGGCGGAGCACGCCCGCGCGCTCGAGCCGCTGGCCGACAAACTGACCTACGGTCATGAACAGGTCTCCCGCCTCGTTTTCGACGCCACCCGCATCACCCAGCTCGACACCTACGGCGCCTGGCTGATCGAGCGCACCTTGCGGATCTGGGCGGGCCGCGGCGCCGACGTCCGCCTGGTCGGCCTGCCGCCGACCTACGGCAACCTGTTCGCGAAGGTCCGCGCCGGCCAGCAGAAGCTGACGCCGCTCAAGCACAAGCAGACCGGCATCGGCGCCACGCTGGAAAGCGTCGGCCGCACCATGACCGCGGTGTTCTCGGACCTGTTCACCATCTTCCAGATGGCCGGTCAGCTCGTCGTCGCATTCCTGAGCGTGTGCGCCAATCCGTGGCGCTTCCGCTTCACCTCGCTCATCAATCATCTCGAGCGGGTCTGCTGGCACGCGGTGCCCATCATCATTCTCATTACCTTCCTGATCGGCGCCATCATCGCCCAACAGGGCATCTTCCACTTCCGCACCTTCGGCGCCGACATCTATGTCGTCGACATGGTCGGCGTGCTGGTACTGCGCGAGCTCGGCGTGCTGATCGTCTGCATCATGATCGCAGGCCGCTCCGGCTCGGCCTACACCGCCGAACTCGGCTCGATGAAGATGCGCGAGGAAGTCGACGCGCTGCGCACCATGGGCTTCGACCCGGTCGAGGTCTTGGTGCTGCCGCGCATCCTGGCGCTCATCATCGCCGTGCCGATTCTGACCTTCATCGGCGCAATGGCAGCGCTCTATGGTGGCGGACTGGTGTCGTGGCTCTATGGCGGCATCGATCCCAAAATCTTCATGTCGCGCCTGCACGAGTCGATCAGCATGAAGACCTTCGCCGTCGGCATGATCAAGGCGCCGTTCATGGCGCTGATCATCGGTCTGGTGGCGTGCATGGAAGGCATGCAGGTCAAGGGCTCCGCGGAGTCGCTCGGCGCCAAAACCACCGACTCGGTGGTGAAGTCGATCTTCCTCGTCATTGTCATCGACGGCCTGTTCGCCGTCTTCTTCGCCGCGGTCGGGATTTGATCATGGCCGCGCGTGGCGAACCCGTCATCAAGGTGCGCGACCTCAAGGTCGATTTCGCGTCACGTCGCGTCCTCAACGGCGTCAATCTGGATTTGAAGCGTGGCGAGATTCTCGGCTTCGTCGGCGCCTCTGGCGCCGGCAAGTCGGTGCTGACGCGCACCATCATCGGTCTCCTGCCCTTCCGGGAGGGCACAATCGAAGTGCTCGGCACCGATCTGGGCAAGGCGACGCTGAAGGAGCGCCAGGCCGTGGACCGGCGCTGGGGTGTGCTGTTCCAGCAGGGCGCGCTTTTCTCGTCGCTGAGCTCGGGCAAGAATGTCGAATTCCCGATCCGCGAATATCTGCGGCTGTCGCAAAAGCTGACCACCGAGATCGCGATCGCCAAGCTGGAAATGGTCGGCCTCAAGCCCGACGTCTATCGCAACTATCCTTCCGAACTGTCGGGAGGCATGATCAAGCGCGTCGCGCTGGCGCGGGCCTTGGCCCTTGATCCCGAAATCCTGTTTCTCGACGAGCCGACCTCCGGCCTCGATCCGATCAGCGCCGCCGAGTTCGATCACCTGCTGCTGACGCTGCAGGAAACGCTCGGCATTTCCGTGTTCATGGTCACTCACGACCTCGACAGTCTGCATCGCACCTGCGACCGCATCGCAGTGCTCGCCGACGGCAAGATTATCGAGGCCGGCACCATGGACGTCATGCTGGAATCGCAGCACCCGTGGTTGAAATCGTATTTCCACGGTGAGCGCGCCCATGACGATTTCCATGTACCGATTAAAGGCCGGCGCGTCACAGAACGTCGCGCCTGATGTGGAGTTGAGACGATGGAAGACAGGGCAAAATTCGCGTTAATCGGCATGTTCACCTTCGCGGTGGTCGCCGCTGCTTTTGTCTTCATCTACTGGATTCACAGCGCCGGAACCTCGAAGGAAACCCAGCCTTATCTGGTTGTGTTCGAAGGCTCCGTGTCAGGCCTGCGCGTCGGCGGTCCGGTGTTGTTCAACGGCATCCGCGTCGGCGAGGTCACCGAAATGCGGCTTACCGACAAGCCGTCTGAAGTTGCGGCCGTCATTTCAATCACGCCGTCGACGCCGGTGCGTTCGGATACGTCCGTGACGCTGGAATACGCCGGCCTGACCGGCATCGCCTCGGTGTCGCTGAAGGGCGCAACCGCGTCCTCACCGGCGGTGCCGCCCTCGAAAAACGGCGGCTTGCCGACCTTGCGCGCCGGCTCCACGGCCGGCGACATGGGAACGGCGGTGCGCGAGACCCTGGCCAAGGCGGACACCATCATCCTCGAGAACCAGGAATCGCTGCGCAACGCCATCAAGAACCTCGAAGTCTTCACCGAGGCGCTGGCCCGCAACGGCGGCAAGATCGACGAACTGATCCAAAACGGCGCGACAGCCATGGGCTCGATCAACGAGCTTGCCGTCAGCCTGAAGGCCGATACGAGCCGGGTCGCCGCCAATCTCGACAAGCTGACGACCAATCTCGACAAGCAGACCACGATGCTTGCGGAGAACCTCGACAAGCGCACCGCCGAGATCACGGAGGGCGTGCTCAAGGTCACCGACAGCACCAACAAGCAGATCAACCTCGTCGGCACCGACCTGCGCCGATCGATCGGCAATATCGACCGGGCCGTAACGGACCTGGCCAAGAATCCGCAACGCATCCTGTTCGGCGGATCGAGTGAAAGCGGCCCCGGCCCCCGGCGCTAAGTCCACCGCCGGCCGGTTTTCAACAACCGTAGGCTGCGGCACTTTTTCTGTGACAGGTTTGTGACAAGAGTGCTAACGGGCTCTTCGCCAGGCGGCGCTCGGCTCCGCCTCCCCGCCTGCGGAGCCCGTTTTGGCCAAAAGCGCTCTCGATAAAGACCTCAAGAAAGTCGTCCAGATCGAGACCGCGACCTATGCGCGGTCGCGCTCGCTGGCGACTCCCGGCCTGCTGATCGTCTTCATGATCGGCGCCGTGGTCATCGCCAGCCTGTCGGTCGGCGGCCCGCTCAAATACTTCGTGTTCTTCGCCGCGGTCATCGCCGCCTATATGGCGCTCAACATCGGCGCCAACGACGTCGCCAACAACATGGGCCCCGCCGTCGGCAGCCGCGCCCTGACCATGACGCATGCTCTGGTGATCGCCGCCATCGCGGAAATCGCCGGCGCGATGCTGGCCGGCGGCGACGTCGTCGACACCGTCTCGAAAAACCTGCTGCATCCGGAGCAGGCGCTCTCCGTCGTTTCCTTCATCTTCGTCATGACGGCAGCGCTCCTCGCCGCCTCGCTGTGGATTCATCTGGCAACCTATCTCGGCGCGCCGGTGTCGACGACGCATGCGATCGTCGGCGGTGTTGTTGGTGCCGGTGTTGCCGCCGCCGGCACCGCCGCCGTCGAGTGGAACGTGATCGGCGGCATTGTCCTGAGCTGGGTCATTTCGCCGGTCTTCGGCGGCATTATTGCCGCCATGCTGCTCGGCTTCATCAAATGGCGGGTGATCTACCGCGACGACCGCGTGGCGGCGGCCCGGCGCTGGGTGCCCGTACTCGTCGCTGTCATGACCGGCGTTTTCGCCGTTTATCTCGTCACCAAGGGCCTCAAGCGTGTCTGGCATCCGCCGATGGCCGTGATCATAGCGGTTGGCGTCGTTTTCACAGTGGGGGCGTTCATGGCGGCACGCCCCTGGGTGATGCGGCGTTCGCAGGGCATGGAGAACCGCCGCAAGCACATCGCCGGCCTGTTCACGATGCCGCTGGTCTTCGCCGCCGGCCTGTTGTCCTTCGCGCATGGCGCCAACGACGTCGCCAACGCGGTCGGACCGCTGGCGGCCATCGTCGCCTCGGCGCAGACCGGCTTCGCCGACGCCGAAAGGGTCGACCTGCCGTTCTGGGTGCTGGCAATCGGCGCCACCGGCATCGCACTCGGCCTAGCGCTGTTCGGCCCGGGCCTCATCCGCACCGTCGGCGAGAAGATCACCCGCATGGATACGATCCGCGCTTATTGCGTGGCCTTGTCCGCGGCGGTGACGGTGCTGGTGGCTTCCGCGCTCGGCCTGCCGGTCTCATCCACCCATATCGCCGTCGGCGCCGTATTCGGCGTCGGCTATCTGCGCGAATTCATCACCAACACCGGCGTGCCCAACCCGGCGGTCAAGCCGCGTACCCTTTTCCTCGAGCCGTCGCGCCTCAACGAGACGCCGGAAATGGCACTGCTGAACTATCAGAAGCGCGAGAGGCGCCGGCTGGTGCGGCGTCAGCATGTGCTGGGCATCGCCGCGGCCTGGGTCATCACCGTGCCGGCGGCGGCGATCCTGTCCGCCCTGCTCTATCGCCTCATGTGGGCGATCGGCGGATAAAACGGCAACCCGCCAGCGTGCAGGCGCTGATTGAGCCTGAGGGCGACGTCGGCGACCCGCGCATCCGACAGCAGACGCCGGGCCTCCGGCAGAATGGCCCAGTGGCGATGGCGACGGCCCTTCTCCGGCCACTCGTCCCACTGCTCCGTCACGCGCAACGGATACAGCTCGACCTCGATAACCTTGCGCCGAAACGGCAGCGTCTTGAACGCCCGATATTTGCCGATGGGCATCGGGTCGACCTCGCCTTCGACCCCGGCTTCCTCCGCCGCCTCCTGCGCGGCGACCTGCGATGGAGCAAGGCCTTCCATCGGATCGCCTTTCGGGAAGATCCAGCGACCGGTGCCGCGCGATGTCACCAGAAGAAACACCACCTGCCCTTTGACGACGGTATAGGGAATGGCGCCGAACTGACGGCTGACGCCCGGCCCGCCCGCCCGAAGCAGGAGGCTGTCAGTGGCCTTTCTCACGACGCCAAGCGCCAAGACGGTCGCTCCTTCGGTAGCGAGTTCGGTCTAGAGCCTTTCCGGCTTTGGTGGAATCAAAGCCGGGGCTCTAGCTTTTTGCTTTGACGCGTTTTCTTTACGCGAACCGGTTTCCACTTCGCTCGAAAACGCTCTAGTTCTCCGACTCGACGAACACCTCATCGCGCCGCTTGCGGATCATCGGCAGCAGCGCCAGTACCAGCAGCGCCACCGAGATGGCGATGAGCACCGCCGAGATCGGCCGCGTGACGAAGACTGACGTGTCACCGCGGGCGATCAACATGGCGCGGCGCAGATTATCTTCCATCAGCGGACCGAGCACGAAAGCGAGCACCAAAGGCGCCGGCTCAAAATCGTGCTTCACCAGCCAGTAGCCAAGAATGCCGAAGATCGCGGCGATCATCACGTCGCTCGGCGAATTGTCGATCGAGTAGATGCCGATGCAACAGAACACGATGATCGACGGGAACAGGATACGGTAGGGCACGCGCAGCAGCCGCACCCAGACGCCGACCAGCGGCAGGTTGATAATGATTAGCATCAGATTGCCAAACCACATCGAGGCGATCATGCCCCAAAACAGGTCCGGCTGCTTGATCATCACCTGAGGACCTGGAACGATGCCGTGAATGGTCATGGCGCCGACCATCAGCGCCATCACCGCATTCGGCGGAATGCCAAGCGTCAGCAGCGGAATGAACGAGGTCTGCGCCGCGGCGTTGTTGGCCGACTCAGGACCCGCCACGCCTTCGATGGCGCCGCGACCGAAGCGCTTCGGATCCTTGGCGATACGCTTTTCCAGCGTATAGGACGCAAAGGACGCTACCACAGCGCCGCCGCCGGGCAGGATGCCAAGCAGCGAGCCGAGGAAGGTGCCGCGCGCGATCGGCCATGCGGAGTCCTTCAGGTCCTTCCGGGTCGGCATCAGGCCTCTGATCTTGCTCTCGACGACTTCGCGACTGCCGCTCCCTCCCTCAAGGTTGCGGATGATTTCGGCAAAACCGAACAGGCCCATCGCGACGTTCGTGAAGCCGATGCCATCGAGCAGCTCCGGCATTCCGAGCGTCATGCGGCCGACGCCGGTGTCGAGATCGGAACCAACCGTCGACAGGAGCAGGCCCGTCACGACCATGGCGATCGATTTCAGGACGGAGCCCTTCGCCAGCACCACCGCGAAAATGAGACCAAGCAGCATCAGCGCGAAATACTCGGCCGGGCCGAATTCCAGCGCGACCTTGGTCAGAGGCTGGCCGAGCGCGGCGACCAGAACAGTGGCAACGCATCCGGCGAAAAACGAACCGATTGCGGCAATCGCCAGTGCCGCGCCGGCGCGGCCCTGCTTGGCCATCTCATGACCGTCGAGACAGGTGATGACCGAAGTCGCCTCACCCGGAATGTTGACCAGGATCGACGTCGTCGAACCGCCGTACTGCGCGCCGTAGTAGATGCCGGCGAGCATGATGAGCGCGCCGACCGGATCGAGCCCGAAGGTGATCGGCAGCAGCATCGCGATGGTCGCGACCGTGCCGATACCCGGCAACACGCCGACCAGCGTGCCGACCAGCGCACCCAGAAGACAAAAACCGAGATTGACGGGATGCCCGGCGATCGAAAAGCCGAGCCACAGATTGGAAAGAAGATCGGACATTGCAGGCTTGTCCTAGAAAGCAGGCCAGAGTGGAAACGGCAGTTGCAGCAAATAGCGGAACAGCACGACGCAGAACACCGTCATGGCCACGCCGGCGATGATGCTCTCCTTCCAGCGGACCTCGCGCCCGCCCATGACGGCTATCATGTAGGCGAGGAAGGTCGCGACGATCAGGCCGAGTTCCGGGATCTTCACCGCGAAGCCGAAGAACGAGAAATGGAAGCCGCGGATCGAGACAGCGAAAGCGACGATCGCGCACACCACGAAAGCGGGGCCACGCAGCGCATAGCTTTCCAGCGGCGGACCGTCGGACAGCAGTCCCGAGATCATGATTGCCGCGCCGACGACAATCAGGAGCCAGGCGAACAGCCGCGGCGTCGTGCCCGGGCCGAAGGAGAAGCCGCGCATGCCGGCAAGATCGCTGCCCGCCCACAGCGCGAAGACCGCGAGCGCGATCAGCGCGAGGCCACCGTAAAAGTCGCGAGGCCCGCGAATCCGCAACGAAAAATTGCCCCCACTCGCGGGGGAGGATTTTGCGTCCTCCGCCATATCGATAGTCTCCAGCCGAATTTGATGCCCCTGCCGCCTCTAGCACAGACGAGCCGGCAACCGAAAGCAAACTGTAACCGGATACGCAAGTGGGGAACGGCCACAGCGCAGTCCTGCTACGACCACGCGTGCGAAACGCGATCGCAACCTTGACCCGGCACGCGGCGACGATCATCAAGGAGGCCACCCCACCGCCGCACCTCCAGGAGCCCCCGCGCCCATGTTCGATTTCGACCGCATCATTGACCGCCGCGGCACCCATTCATCGAAGTGGGACAACATGGCCAAGCTGTCCGGCATCACCGCGACGGACGCCTTGCCGATGTGGGTGGCGGATATGGACTTCGCGGCCCCGCCCGGCGTCACCGAAGCGCTGATGGCCGAGGTGAGCCGCGGCGTGCATGGCTATTATGCCGACACCGGCAGTTGGTCGGAGGCGCTCGTCGCCTGGCTCAAGCGCCGGCACCAACTGACCGTCGATCCCGCCTGGGTCACGCCGGTGCCGGGCATCGTCGCCGGCCTCGGCATGCTCATCCAGGCCGTCAGCGAACCGGGCGACGAGATCGTACTGTTTCCGCCGGCCTATCACGCCTTCCGCAAGATCATCCTCGCCAACGACCGCCGCATTATCGATGCCCGGCTCGGCAACCAGCAGGGCCGCTATGTCATGGACCTCGAGGCCCTGCGCAAGCTGATCACGCCGCGCACCAAGATCGTGTTCCTGTGCAGCCCGCACAATCCCGGCGGCACCGTATGGTCCGCCGAGGAGCTCAAAGCCCTCGCCCAGTTCTGCGCCGAGCACGATCTCATCCTCGCTTCCGACGAGATCCACTGCGATCTCATCTTCAGCGGCGCCAGGCACATACCGACGCTCAACGCGGCGCCGGAGATCGCCGACCGGATCGTGTCGTGCTTTGCCGCGACCAAGACCTTCAACCTCGCCGGCGCCCATATGGGCGCGCTGGTGACGTCGAACCCGGTGCTGCGCCGCAAGATCGAGGCGCGCGTCGCCGCCGCCAATCTCACCTCGCTCGCCAGCTTCGGCATGATCGCGACCGAAGCCGCCTGGCGCACCGGCGAGGCCTGGCTGGACGCGCTGCTGCCTTATCTCGAGGCAAACCGCGACCTGCTCGGTTCCCGGATCGAGAAGGCCGCGCCCGGCGCCCGCGCCATGAAACTCGATTCGACTTACCTTGCCTGGGTCGACTTCTCCGGCACCGGGCTTTCCGCCGAGGATGTCGCCGACCGCGTGGCCAAACGCGCGCGTATCTTCGCCTCGCCCGGCCCGCAATTTGGCCCCGGCGGCGAGACCTGGCTGCGCTTCAACTTCGCGACGCCGCGGCCGATCCTGAACGAAGCCCTCGACCGGCTGGACGAGGCTTTCGCCGATCTGCGCAAATAGATGCTATAAGTTTCCGCCGTGAATCTTGCCCGAAGAACCTCTCCATGAAGCGGCCCGTCGTCGGCGTCATCGGCAACATGCATCTCGTCGAGAACCGCTTTCCGGCGCAGCGCGTCGGCGAGCGTAACCTGCGTGCGGTGAAGGATGTCGTCGGCGCCCTGCCCCTGATGTTCGCCGGCACGCCGGACATCACCGACGTTGACGCCTTGCTCGATGTCGTCGACGGCATCGTGCTCACCGGCGCACGCGCCAACGTCCACCCGACCCGCTTCGGCGTCGAACCGCATCTGAGCTACGAGCCCTATGACGAGCCGCGCGATGCGCTGGCGCTCGATCTGGTGAACACCTGCGTTGCGCGCGGCGTGCCACTGCTCGGCATCTGCCGCGGCTTTCAGGAGATGGCGGTCGCCTATGGGTCGACGCTGCACCCGGAAATCCGCGAACTGCCGGGCCGCATCAATCACCGCATGCCGCGGCTGCCGAACGGCGAAATCCATCCCGATCAGGCCGTGATCTACGGCGACCGCCACGCCGTGCATCTGACCTCGGGCGGCGTGTTCGCCGGCATCTTCGGCGCCGACACCATTCGCGTGAACTCGCTGCACGGCCAGGGCATCCTCGAGCCCGGCAAGCGCATCGTCGTCGAAGGTCTCGCCGACGACGGCACCATCGAGGCGATCCACATCGAAGGCGCCGAAGGCTTCGCACTCGGCGTGCAGTGGCACGCCGAGTATGATCCGCAGACCAATCCGGTCAACCGCGCGCTGTTCGAAGCGTTCGGCGCGGCCGTAAAGAAATATGTGGCGCGGGATTAACGCGACACGCCGTGGCGGCGCAGGACCGTCGACTCGACGGCCTGGATGATGACGAACAATGCGGTCGAGATCGCCGCCAGCACGACGATGGCAGTCATCACCAGATTCATCTGGAATATCTGACTGCCATAGGTGATCAGATAGCCAAGGCCCGCTTTCGCCGCCTGGAATTCGCCGACCACCACGCCGACCAGCGCCAGACCGACATTGACCTTCAGCGCCGAGATGATGGTCGGCACGCTGCCAGGCAAAACGATCTTGTCGAGGATCTGCCGCTTCGAGGCGCCGAACAGCCGCGCCAGCTTGATCTTGTCCGGATCGATGGCCTTGAAGCCGGTGAATAGCATCAGCACGGTGACGAACACGCTCACGGCAATGGCCATCGCATAGATCGAAGCAGCGTCGCCGAGCCAGATATAGAAGATCGGCACCAGCGCGATTTTCGGGATGGCGTTGAGCACGACGATGAACGGATCGAGCACGCGGTAGAGATAATCCGACCACCACAGCGCGATGGCACACAAGAGGCCGAGGATCATGCCGCCGGCAAAGCCGACAATGGTCTCGAACAAAGTCACCCAGGTGTGCATCAGCAAGGTGCCGTCGCTCGCGCCGGCCATGAAGGTGCGCGCCACCGCCGACGGATAGCTGGTCAGCATCGGATTGATCCAGCCGGCGCGCGGCGCCACCTCCCAGATCACGAGGAAGGCCGCGATCAGGCCGATCTGCCACAGGCTGATTGACCAGGCCCGCAAGCGCAATGCGCGGAGATAAGCCTCATAGCCGGCGCTGCGGCCGCTCGGCGCCGCGGCTTTCGCCGCGACCTTGGTGCTGACCATCGCTTCGCTGCTCATCAGTGGACCTCATGCAGATCGAGTTCGTCCCATATGGTCTGGAAGTACTGAGCGAATTCGGGGCACTTGCGCGCCTCGAACGGCGTCGGCCGCTTGTCGCCGAAGGACGGAAACGAGATGTGGTGCTCGCTCTTGATGCGGCCCGGCCGCCGGCTCATGACGATAACGCGGTCAGCCATGCTGATCGCCTCGCCGATATCGTGTGTGACCAGAATGACCGTCTTGCCCTCCGCCTGGAGAATGGCGGCGATCTCGTCGGACAGCGCCAAGCGCGTCTGATAGTCGAGCGCGGAGAACGGCTCGTCGAGCAGCAAGAGGTCCGGCTCGCAGCACAAGGTACGCGCCAGCGCCGCGCGCTGGCGCATGCCGCCGGACAACTGATGCGGCAGGCTGTGCATGAACTCGCCGAGTCCGTAGCGCGTCAGCAGCATCTCGGCGCGCTGGCGCGACCGGCGACGGTCGAGCCCTAAGAGTTCCGCGCCCAGCATCACGTTATCGACGATGCTGCGCCAGTCGAGCAGCGTGTCCTTCTGGAACATGAAGCCGACGCGCGGTGACGGCGCCGTCACCTCGAGACCGTCGACCTTGATGCTGCCGCGCGAAGCCGGCATCAGGCCGGACACCAAAGTCAGCAGCGTGCTCTTGCCGCAACCCGACGAGCCGACAAGGGCGATGAACTCGCCCTTGCCGACGTCGAGGGAGATGTTGGACAGAGCCAGCGTTTCACGTTCCGGCGTGAAGTAGTTCAACGTCACGTCGCGAATTTCGACCGCCGGGATCGCCGTGTTGCGCAACATCGTCGGACCTCCGTTGGCTCGCCGTTACTGGCTGGCCGTCGCCTTATCGGCGAAGGTGGTGATGACGAGTTTCTCGAACGGCACCTTCTTGTCCTCGGTCAGCACGCCGCCCTCGACCATGATCTCCTGCGCCTTGGCGAGGCCGCCTTTGTCCGGCATCACCGTGGTCGCCCAGATCGGCACGCCGACGGTGCGGTAGCGATTGACGACCGTGACGTTCTCTTCCTTGCTGAGCGACGGGAAGAAGGGCGCGATCGCCGCCGCGATGTCTTCGGCGCTCGCGGTCTTGACGAAGGCTTGCCCCTTGGCGATGGCGTTGGTCCACTTCTGCGCAAGACCCGGATTCTTCTCCAGCCAGCTCTTCTTGGCGAAGAACAGCGTGTAGTCGGCGCGGCCGACTTCCTTGCCGATCGAGGCGATCAGATGTGCCTTGCCTTCCTTCTCGAGCTTGGTGAAGTTCGGCTCGTTGAAGATGGCGAAGTCGCCGGTGCCGGCGAGCCAAGCGCCATCGCGCGCCGCCGGACCGATATTGGTGATGATGCTCTTGACCGTGTCGGCCTTCGCGCCGTTCTTCTTCAGCACATATTCGAGATAGAGTTCCGGCGTCGAGCCCGGCCGCCAGCCCATGATCTTCTTGCCGTCGATCATCGACCATTTGAAGTTCTCGATCTTCTCGCGCGACACCAGGAACAGACCGTCGGTCGCGGTCAACGCGCAGAAGATATACGGCTTGTCGGCGGACTCGCCGTTGTAGATGTAGATCGGCACCTCGGGACCGGCGAGGCCGAAGTCGGCCTGCCCCGACAGCACCAAGGCGCCGGCACGATCGCCGCCATTGGTGGTGATCATCTCGACGTCGAGCCCCTCTTCCTTCACGAAGCCCTTGCCGAGCGCGACATACATCGGAATGTAGAACTGCGAGCGCACAACCTCCGCCATCTTGAGCTTGACGAGATCGGCCGCGGTTGCGCCGCTCATCGAGCCGAACGTTACGGTTGCGACAGCACCGGCGAGCGCCAGCGAACGGAACGTCTTGAGGTATGCGATCATCGTCATGGCTCCTTTTGCTGGAGCAACAAATGCAACAACCGGGCCATTTGATATTCGTTGCGTCGCTTGCCGATCGCGCGCCACGTCAACGCTGCAATTCGCATCACGCGGCGCGCTTTATAAGCAGCGTGCGCGGCATGACGCACAAGCATTTGGCATGCTCATCGCCTGCCATGCTCCTGCGTTCTACGATGTCTGCGTTATTCGGAGACGGAACCGTGCAGCGCCGGCAACAGCGGCGAGCCTCTGCACCATGTTTCATCAATGGCACAGAACGTGCTTGAATTCACAAGCACCGCCCCGTTGCGACCATGAATTGAGAGGAACTGATCATGCACGAGTTCTCGCTGCCACCCGACCTGATCGAAGGCGTCACCAACCGGACCGGGCGCGCGCATCCATTCGATGTGATGAACCCGGCGAAGACTGCTTTCGTCGTCATCGACATGCAGAACTATTTCATGAAGCCCGGCTTCCAGGGCGAAGTGCCGCCGGCGCGCAAGATCGTTCCGGCCGTGAACAAGATGGCCGCCGCGCTCCGCGCCATGGGCGGCCATGTCGTCTGGATCAAGAACGCGACCAACGATACGCGCGAATCCTGGTCGGTATTTCACGATCACCTCATGACGCCGGACCGCCGCGACACCCGCTACGCAACGATGGATACCGCGCACGAAGGCCACAATCTCTGGGGCGAGCTGGAGGCCAAGCCGGAAGACGCGCAGATCGTCAAGAAACGCTTCAGCGCCTTTATCCAGGGTTCGTCGGAGATCGAAAGCCACTTGCGCGCCCGCGGCATCGACAATCTGCTGATCGGCGGCACGGCGACGAATGTCTGCTGCGAGAGCTCAGCCCGTGACGCGATGATGCTGAACTTCAAGGTCACGATGGTCTCAAACGCGCTCGCGACTTACACCGACGAGATTCACGCCGCGTCGCTCAATGCCTTCTATTCGATCTTCGGCGATGTTCAGACCGTGGATGAAGCGATTGCCTCGCTGGAGCGGGGCCAGGTTCAGGCCGCGGCCTGAAGGGGGCAAGCATCCGGCCGTCGCATGATGCGACGGCCGGATGACCTTGCATTCTACTTGCTAATGCGTGCTACTTGCTGATGCGCGCCGACTGCGACGCCTTCAGGAAAAGCGCCGTCATTGCTTCGGCAATGCCTTCGGTCGGGCTGACTTCGAAATAATAGCCGGGCGTCGCGCAAGCCTGCATGTTCTTCGCGACTTCGCTGTTTGGCGACGGACCATGCGGCCCTTTGTTGAACGGATCGATCCAACTCATGTACCAGCCGTTCGTCGGCAAAGCGAGATAGGTCGTATACAGCACCGCGATCTTGATGCCGCGCTTCTTCAGCGCGTCGCAGTACTTCGTGTTCAGCGGCGACTGGCAGCGCGTGTACTTGGTTCCCGTCTTGGGATCCTGCCCCTGCACCGTCGGCTTGATGCAACTCACATTGGCCGCATCCTGCACGCCGTCGGACACGAAGAACACGAAGGCCTGTGCCGCGTTCGACTTGCTGCCGTCCCCCGGCGTCGGAATCTCATCGTCCAGACTGTCGAGAATCTTGTCGAAGTTGGTCTGGGTGTCGCTCTGATAATTCTGGTAGGGAATGGTCATCAGATCGACGTCTTCCGCTTTCGATTTCACGGTGCTGAGATTCGGCGACAATGGCGAGACCTTGGTCAGTCCCATCTTCTCGGCCGACTTGCCGAAGGTATAAACGGCGGCGCGGAACTGGTTTTGCACCACCTCGCTCGCATCCGCCGTATCCATCAGTTGCTGCGTGGCACTACGCACGACATCGATGCGCATGGTCACGCCCAGCTTCTTGGCAAGGCCGTAGTAGTCGTTCGGCGTGGTGTCCATCTGATGGCACGCGAAGGCACACTTGTCCGACGTGTTGTTGACCATGCGCGAAATGTCGGTCGGCGTCGCCGCCACGCCCATCGATGGCGTGTTGTCGAGCAGCATGTAGAAATCCATGTAGACCGGCAGCGCCGAATTGGCGGTCGCCTTGCCGCCGATGTCGATCTTGGTGATTCCGGCGACGTTCGCCAGGGTCGTCTCGACACTCGCGGTGTAGGTGAGAAGAGCCGCGCGCCCGGTGGAGGAGTCGGTCACTTTGGCCGTCACTGTGCCGATCGAGCCGCGCTTGAGGGTGGCGGCCTGGGCCTTGAAGAACGCGACGGCCGAGTTTTGCGCCTCCGTCTCCGTCATCGTCATGGCTTTGGTGTTGACGACCGACAGGGCCGCGGCGTCGGCATAGGCATCGAGCGTCGCCTTGGTCCGGTTGGCCAGGCTGTAGTCGACGGCCGCGCCGACCGACACCACCACCGGCACGGAGACGAGCGCGAATGTGACCGCCATGTTGCCGCAACGGTTGGCGGCGAAAGCCCGAAAACGGCTGAGAAGTTGGGTGAGCGTTCTGCCCATGGCGGCCTTTCTGTCGCCGGCCACCCTCCGGGTTGAACGTTAATGTACATTTGCGCCGATAGCATTTACCGCTGGTTCCCCGTTCCGTGGTTGACGGAGGGTTAGCCGGATCGCGGAAAAAGCGAAATTTCGGCGGTCTGTGCCCCTTTCCGGCGCGGTTTCCCGCCATTTACCGGCGGAGGGACGGGTTGACCCTTACCCTCGGCGCCAAACCGCCTTATATTGGCAAGTGCCGGGGCAACCCGGTCTATGGCGATAAACGGACGTCACAATAAACCTTTCGGACCCGGGGGCAGTACCCGGCGCCTCCACCCGTGTCGCTCGCCATACCAGGCACCCGTTCGTTGAGGCGGGGCCGGTCCTACCCGAAAGGACGGACCTTGTGGGCGACACCGGCGGGGGCGAACTAGGATCGACGAGGGCGTAAAAGGCGATCTTTCGCTCGGCACGGTTCCGCCGTTATCGGGCCAATCTCATAGTTGCCAACGACAACTATGCTCCGGTTGCTCAGGCCGCCTAAGCGGTCCTGAAAAACCAAGCCTACAAGTCCTAACGGGATAAGCTCCGTTAGGCGGGGTTCGGAGGCACCTGGCAACAGAAGCCTCCACTTTCATTCCGCCCACCAGACGGCCTCTCCGCGAAAAGCGACAATCGCGCCAATGCGATACGGCGGCGCTCCCGCCCGCGCGCCATTTGCGCTACGATGGTGGCGACTCTTTTGAAGCCCACGTCTTCAAGCCCAAGTCTTCAAGCCCAAGTCCCGGGACTTTCATGGCCGACCACATTCGATACGACCTTCTGACCCAGCAGGCCCTGCGCGGCGTCGTGCGTGCCGTACTCGCCGACACCGCGAAAAAGGGACTGCCGGGCGAGCATCACTTCTACATTTCGTTCGAGACCCAGGCCGAGGGCGTGCGCCTGTCCGATCGTCTGCGCGCACAGTACCCGGAGGACATGACCATCATCCTCCAGCACCAGTTCTGGGATCTGGCGGTCACCGATGCCGGCTTCGAAGTGGGCATGTCGTTCGGCGGCATCCCGGAAAAGCTCTACATCCCCTTCGCCGCGGTAACCGGCTTCTTCGATCCGTCGGTCCAGTTCGGCCTTCAGTTCGAAGAGGTTACCGAGGATCAGGAGCCGCAGGGCAAGCCGGCCCAGGACAAGCCGACCAGGGACGACGCGGCGAAGGTCACCACGGCCAAGACCGCCGCTGGCAAACCGGCCGCGATCAAAGACGAGACGGCCGCGCCGAAGCCGGCGCAACCTTCGGTTCCACTAACACCCGCCGTGACGCCGATCACGCCGGCTGCCGCGGGCGAGCCGGACGATTCCAAACCCGACAAACCGCCGGGCGGCGGCGAAGTGGTCCGCCTCGACCGTTTCCGCAAGAAATAGCCGCGGCCCCGAACATTTCGGGCGAGGCGGGCTTGCCCCGGCATTCGTCCGCTATAAGTGTTCGGCATGGCCAACACATCCGATCCCGTAAAGAACACCCGCAGCGAGAGCGACTCCTTCGGCGCGCTGGATATCGCTGCCGATAAATTGTGGGGCGCGCAGACCGAGCGATCGCTGCGCAATTTCCGCATCGGCGCCGAGCGGATGCCGATCGAAATCATCCACGCGCTCGGGCTGGTGAAGCGCGCCGCCGCGGAGGTCAACCGCGACCTCGGCCTCATCGATGCCAAACTCGCCGACGCCATCGTCAAGGCGGCGCAGGACGTCGCCGACGGCAAGCTCGACGACCATTTCCCGCTGGTGGTCTGGCAGACCGGCTCCGGCACGCAGACCAATATGAACGTCAACGAGGTGATCGCCAACATCGCCAATGTGGCACTCGGCGGCACGCTCGGCGCCAAGAAGCCGGTTCATCCCAATGATCACGTGAATATGGGGCAGTCGTCGAACGACAGCTACCCGACCGCAATGCACATTGCCGCGGCGCTGCGCATCCAGCATCACCTGATCCCCGCGCTGACGGCCATGCAGAAGGCGCTCGAGGCCAAGACGAATGAGTTCGCGGATATCGTCAAAATTGGCCGCACCCACACCATGGATGCGACGCCCATTACGCTCGGCCAGGAGTTTTCCGGCTATGCGGCGCAGGTTAAGTCGTCAGTGGCGCGGCTGAAGGATGCGCTGCGCGATCTCATGCCGCTCGCCCAGGGCGGCACGGCCGTCGGCACCGGCCTCAACGCCCATCCGGAGTTCGCCGAGAAGTTCGCGGCCCGCATTGCCGGACTGACGGGCCTTCCTTTCGTGTCCGCCGAAAACAAGTACGAGCACATGGCGGCCCACGATGCCTACGTCTTCGCTCACGGCGCCATCAACGCCGCGGCAACCGCGCTGTTCAAGATCGCCAATGACATCCGCCTGCTCGGCTCCGGTCCGCGGTCGGGCCTGGGCGAACTCAATCTGCCGAGCAACGAGGCCGGATCGTCGATCATGCCGGGCAAAGTCAACCCGACCCAGTCCGAGGCACTGACTATGGTTTGCTGCCAGGTCTTCGGCAATCAGGCCACGATCACCGTCGCCGGCAGCCAGGGGCACTTCGAGCTCAACGTCTACAATCCGGTCATGGCCAATGCGATGCTGCAGTCGATCAGGCTGCTCGGCGATGCCGCGAATTCCTTCACGACGAATTGCATTGTCGGCATCACGGCCAATGTCGCACGCATTACCGAATTGATGCAGCGCTCACTGATGCTCGTGACGGCGCTGGCTCCCCACATCGGCTACGACAAGGCCACCCAGGTGGCGAAGACGGCTCACGCCAACGGAACGACGCTTCGCGATGAGGCTGTTCGACTCGGCTTTGTCTCCGAAGCGGACTTCGACCGGATCGTCCAGCCCGACAAGATGACGCGACCCGGCGTAGAATAATCTACTATTCTGCAAGGACATTCCGACGACGGGCTGCGATCCGCGATGGACGATCGACAGTGTTCTTAATGTTTTTGCGCGCCCACCCCGCATTGCTTAAGGCTATATTCGTAGCTTAGAATTTATCTAACATGTTATTGCGACGTATCCAGATACTATTCCACTGACAAATTCCGTTTTTTATATTATTAAGCCGCAAATTTATTGGCGGATATTCATACGATATATTTGAATAGCTAAAGTATTATTCGAAGAATATCAGAGGTATATTCAAATTTATTCTGTGTAATTATCTGGCTATAGGGCAAAAAAATAAGTCTTTCTGAATGCGATTGTCTGAGGATTATTATAATCAACTAACCGTGTATTGAATTTTTGCCATAGTGTTTCCCAATGTATCCAAAAGAAGCCCTTCTCGACTCAAATATCGAGAGACGAGGATTTCAAATGGCGGACGGAAGCTCCGCAGGGCACCGGCGGAGGAATGAATGACGGAGATCGTAAACCTGCGGGCCGCGCGTAAACGGGCCAAACGCCAATTGGACGAGCAGCAAGCTCATGCCCAACGTTTGGCCCATGGTCGCCCAAAGCAGGATCGCGCTCTCGATGCCGCACGACGCGAACAACAAATCCGCAGCCTCGACGGACACAAGATCACCACGGGAGAACGTCCATGAGCTCTCCAGTCGTCAAGCGTTCGATCGTCATCGCCGGCCACAAGACCAGTGTCAGCCTTGAGGACGCCTTCTGGCAGGGCCTCAAGGAGATCGCGGTGCTGCGTCAGATGACGCTGTCGGACCTGGTGGCGTCGATCGATACCGACCGCCGCCATGGCAATCTGTCGTCGGCCATCCGCCTTTTCGTGCTGGATTACTATCGCGCGCAAGGCAACGAGCCGCGGAAAGAATCCGACCAGATGCGCGAAGGCTTACTGCCGCAACGCGTCAGTTTTGTGGGCTAAGCGTCGGCGCAGTCGGGGCGGCCACGCCGGCGGGCTTTGGCGCTGACCTGATATCGAGTGGCGCCGGCAATGCCGGCGCCATTTGTTTTTCAGAAGGAGGCCGTGAAGCCGTTGAAGGCACGGCGCTGGTGGAGGTTTCGTCAGCCGCAGCGGTCGGCGGTGCAGGCGGAGCGGGCGCCGGCGATTGCTGCGGA
The DNA here is from genome assembly GCF_005153485.1 of Pseudolabrys sp. FHR47. NCBI lineage: Bacteria > Pseudomonadati > Pseudomonadota > Alphaproteobacteria > Hyphomicrobiales > Xanthobacteraceae > Pseudolabrys > Pseudolabrys sp. FHR47. The sequence goes on along the minus strand of NZ_CP039740.1, from coordinate 1,487,241 downwards.
GCCATGGGCGCTGGCTTGGGTTGCGCAGCTTCGAGCGCCTTCAGGCGTTGCGCCTGATGCTCGACAGATCGCAACGTCAGCCATCCGGTCAGCGCCGAGACATCGACGCTGCGGGAGCTGTCGGCGATCGGGCCGCGCACGGCCATGAAGATATTCGGCCGGGCCCCTGCGGCTTTGTTCGCGCCGGACAGGACGATGCGCGCGTCCAGCCTTCCTTCGCTCAGATCGACTTCGCCGGTGATGCCGAGATCGGCATCGCGGCTCTCGACCGTGGCTTTGGTGAGGCGCAACTGGCCGGCGTTGATCGTGTAAGCGATGTCGGCGCGCGACACGGCGAGTTGGCCGCTGTCGAGGGCGCCTTCGACGATGCCGGCGATGCGTTTGTTGTCGATGACGACGCCCTGATCGACGGCCCGTGTGACCGTATCGAAGCTTTGCGGGTTCAGTCCCGCCAGTTGACCGCCGGTCAGCGTCGCCGTACCGCCGCCCTGCAGCGAGCCAATCAGCGCGATCGGGCTCATGCCGGAGCCGCTCACCTCAGTCGCCAGATCGAGCTTGCCGGTGATCGGCGGACGCGCCCCCGACGGCAGCAAGGTCGCGGCGTCGGCGCCTTTCACCGAGAGCTCCGCTTTGGTGGTCAGACCTAGATCCGTGTCACGCCACGTCATCGAGCCGCCAAGTTCGCCACCGCCGATATCGCCGCTCATCTCGTCGACCGTGAACTCGCGATCGGCCATGCGCAGCACGGCACGGAACTCCCGAACCGCAATCTGGCGCGTCACGTCAAGACGCCGCGCCTTGAAGGTCACGGTGCCCGCGCGATTGCCGAACACGCCCTCGCCGAACGGCTCGGTCGACCACAGCCAGAGTTTGCCCGGACCGGTTGCCGTCTCCGGCATGCCGATCGCCGCGGCCAGGAGGCCGCCGGTATCGACCGTATCGGCTTCGATCTCGCCGGAGACTTGGCGCGGCGCGCCTGGACCCAGCGCCAGCTTGCCGCGCACGCGGCTGCCGCCGACAGTGGCGTTGATGTCGGTGATCGATACGTCGCCGCCTTTCAACGCGACACGTCCGTCGAATGTCACCGGCAGCGCGGCATCGTCCCGCCCGGGCCCGCGCAGCGGCGCGACATTGGCCCGCGCGATCGTCGCGCGCAACGATGCCGACGGCGTTGCCGCGAAAGGTTGCGCGGTGCCCGCGGCTTTCGCCTCCAGTCCTTTGGCGGTGAGCCGCAGATCGGCGCGCAGGTCGCCATTGGCCGGGCCGTTCAGAGAGACCGCCAGCGCAGCCGGCCCCGGCTCGATACTGAACGACCGGCTCAGGCCGAGCACAGTCATCAGCGCGCGACCGTCTTCGGAGTCGAGCTTGCCGTCGATCTTGAGGTCGCCGCGACTGAGCACATCGGCATCGGCGTTGCCTTGCCCATTGAGCGCGACGCGCAGGCGGCCGAGCCGGCCGCCGACCGCAACGCGCGCGATGGCCTTCGGCGCCGTGCCGTCGATCGTGAGCCTCGCCTGCAGATTGGCCGGCGAAATCGTCGGCACGTTGTCGCTCAGAGCGGCGACGGCACCCGGCGCGAAACGCTGCAACACCGCCAGCACCGGTTCCATCTCCGGCGCATTGAGGTCGACATTGATGCTACCGAGCGGCGTTGCGCCACTGGTGTCGATACGGCCGCTTGCCGAGAACGCCGCGCCGCCGAGATCGGTGACGGCGAGCTTGTCGATCTGCAAACCGTTGCCGTCCACCTTGAGCCGCGCGCTCGCGTTGCTGGCAGTGAAACCGCCGACCGTTGCGCGGCCGATGTCGATGGCGACCGTCATGTTGCGCGGCCGCTCCAGCGACGAGCCGGACATCAGTGCCATGCCAAAACCGAGCGTGGCGTCGAGGTCGAGTTCGGGCGCATTGAGCGCGGCATCGAGCCGGGCCTGCGCCTGACGCGAGGCGAACACATAGGCGAAGCGGCCCGCCACGACCTTGCGATCGAACTCGGCTTTCAGGTTTTCAATGGCGATCTTCTCGCTGCCGAGCGTGACGTCGCCGCGGATGCTGATCGGACTGATATCGATCGGTGCCAGCGGCTTTGCCTTGTCGGCCTGCCCCTCGAGCCAGGCGGCCAGCATCTTCGGGTCGTTGGCATCGACTTCGGCCGGGCCGCTGAAGGCAACGCCATTCGTGTCCACGGCCAGATGGCCGGACAACCGCACGCGCGAATAGCCCGGCGCGCGGAACTCGAAGCGGTCGAGATTCCAGCCACGCGCATCGCTGACGATATCGCCGCGCAGGTTCTGCACGGCACCGCCGCCGAGCGTCACCTGATCGATGCCGATGCCGACAGCGATCGGGAATGTCGGCGCGAAGGCACCGCTGCCGAGTTCGATCAGTTCGCGAATGGCGGCGGCCGGTGGCGGGCGCACGCCGCCTTCCGAGACCAGAACGCGATCGAGATCGACCTGCCGTCCCGACAGCACGCCGTCGAAACGCGGCTCCTTGCCGAACTTGAAATCGGCGACGCCGGTGAGCTTCACGCCCTGCTCGTCCGTGCCGTAAAGATACTCGACCTGCTCCATCAGCGCCGACTGCGCGTTGGCCTTCAGCTTCGCCGTGATGCGCCATGGCTGCGTCAGACCGCCGCCGCTCTTCTGCGCGATGCCGACGGGCTTGGCGAGCCTGAGCGTTCCCTCGAACTGCGGTGCGTCCTTCAGCGACAAAACACCGTCGGTTTCGATGCTGAGCGGACGGTTGACCGGATCGATATTGATCTTGAGCTTGAGCGTGTCGTCGTCACCATAGCGGCCGGTCGACAGACGAAAGGGATAAAGCTCGTTATCGATCGTGACCGCGCCCTCGCCTTTCAGCGGGCCGATCAGCGAGCGCGCATCGCCGTTGAACCAGAGGCGTTCGAGCGTCACGGCGCCGCCATCCGGATTGGCGACGCTGAACTTGCCGTCCTCGATGCTCAGCTTCTCGATAGCGAGGTCGCCGGGATTGAACGCGAATGCGATGCCGGGCGTGCTCACCTGGCCGGCGGCATCGGCAATCAGATGGACCTCGGGACCGCTGATTGTGAACTCGGTGGCCCGCCATTCGCCGCGCATCAGCGGCCCGAGCGCGAACTCGACGCCGAGCGAGCGCGCTTTGACGGAAGCACCTTCCGGCTGCGGCTTGGCCTGGGCAACCGACGGGCTCGCGCCCACCTGGATGTCGTTGAGTGTCAGCCGGGGCGACGGCAGCAGGCGCAGGTCGATAGGGCCGGCGACGCGTACCTCGGCGCCCATCACGCGGCTCGCCTGCGCCTCGAAAAACGGCCGATAGCCGTTCCAGTCGATCAGCAGCGGTCCGACCAGCGCCGCCACCAGCGCCAGGATGATCGCAACCGCCACGCTGAGAAGTGTTGTCTGCACGCCAACTCCCGCGGCACGCCGCGGCCCCCCGGCCGGCGCGCCCTTACCGCATGGCAATATAAGCCATTATTCGCGGTTTCCGTTGGCAATTCTATGTCGCTTGCTCGTCATTCCGGGGCGCCCGTAGCGCGAACCCGGAATGAACGCTCAACTGGCCGGCAGCATCTTGCCCGGGTTGAGGATATTCAGCGGATCGAGCGCCCGCTTGATCGCCCGCATCACCTCGACGCCGGCGGCGCCGTGTTCCGCTTCCATGTATTTGGTCTTGCCCTGGCCGACGCCATGCTCACCGGTCGAGGTTCCGTCCATGGCCAGCGCCCGCTTGACCAGCCGGTCGGAAATCGCCTTGGCGCGCGCCACCTCGTCGGCGCTGGTCAAGTCCACCAGCAAGGTCAGGTGGAAATTGCCGTCTCCGACATGGCCGACGATCGGCGCGACCATGTTGTTTTCCGTGAGATCGGCCTGTGTTTCCGTCACGCAGTCGGCCAGCCGTGAAATCGGCACGCAGACGTCGGTCGCGATCATCGCCGCACCGGGCCGGAGCTGGAAATTGGCGAAGGCGGCGTTATGCCGCGCTTCCCATAGCTTGGTGCGCTCCTCGGCCTGCGCGGTCCATACGAACGGCCCGCCGCCGAATTCCGCCGCGATCTCGCCGAAGCGCTCGGACTGCTCGGCGACGGAAGCTTCGCTGCCGTGGAATTCCATCAGCAGCAATGTGGTTTCCGGCAATCCGGTCTTGGACGCCATATTGAGCGCCTTCACCTGCAAGGCATCGAGCAACTCGATCCGCGCCACCGGAATGCCGGACTGAATGGTCATGATGGTGGCGTTGCAGGCCGCCTCGACCGACGGGAACGGACAGCGGCCGCCGGCGATGGCTTCGGGAATGCCGGCGAGCTTGAGCGTCAGTTCGGTGATGATGCCGAGCGTACCTTCCGAACCAACCATCAGCCGGGTCAGATCGTAGCCGGCCGAGGTCTTCTTGGCGCGGCGCGCGGTGTCGATCACCTCGCCGTTCGCCAGCACGACCTTCATGGTCAGCACATTGTCCTTCATGGTGCCGTAGCGCACCGCGTTGGTGCCGGAGGCGCGCGTCGCCGCCATGCCGCCGAGCGAGGCATTGGCGCCGGGATCGATCGGGAAAAAGAGACCGCTGTCGCGGAGTTGCTCGTTCAGCTCTTTACGCGTGATGCCGGGCTGCACGACGCAGTCGAGATCTTCCGCATGGACCGCGACCAGCCGGTTCATGTCGCGGAAGTCGATCGACACTCCGCCCTGCGGCGCGTTGACATGGCCTTCGAGCGACGAACCGGTGCCGAAGGGAATGATCGGCATGCCGTGTTTGGCGCAGATGAGGACGACCCGCTGCACATCTTCGGTCGACTGCGGATAGACCACCGCGTCCGGCGCCTGGTTGACGATCCAGGTCACCGTGTTGCCGTGCTGCTCGCGGACCGCGCGGGAGGTGACGACGCGGTTGCCGAACGCCGCCTGCAACTCGGCGATGGCGGCGGCAAAACGGGTCGGATTGGCGGTGTCGGCAACGGTATCGGCGGTCACGGTGAGCCCCGGCTGATCAAGGAGAGAGCGGGCAACCTGTCGGGGCGCAGGGCGCTCGTCAAGCTGCGGCGCAACAGGATCGCAAGCCGATACCGGGCAATCAGGAATACAGTTTTTCCGCCGGCGGCTCCGGCGGCGGCGGCGCGCTCTGGCTGACAGACACGGCGTAAGTGACGATCATGAACGCCATAAAAACGAAGAACGCACCCTTGGCGCCCACACGCAGCGCTTTCCGCGCGACGGAAAAGTCGCGAGAGGCGAAATTGCTGAATGCGGTCCTGACCGCCGCCATCCGGGTCGTCATCGTGGCTGCTCCTCGACGGTACGAGGATAGCCGGGCGGCCGGGCCGGAAAACGGTTTCGTTAAGAATTGGTTAACGCCGGAACCGGGCTGGGGATATTTTTCGGCTCCCGCGGACCGGGAAACCCGCGACCGGCCCTGTTATTGCGCGCTCGCCAGCAAGCGCGGCAGCGGCTCGTCGATGCTGCGCACGACGATGATCTGGTTGAAGTGCCCGTCCTCGTACGCTTTCAGGAACGTGTCGTACTCGCGGATGGAGATACAGCCGTTCGACGCGCCCGCCTCACCCAGCAGGAACGAATGCGCCAGGATGCCGTCGCGGCCATACATCTTGCCGTCACCAACCGGCTTCATGCGCAAGGCTCGAACGCCATGGAACGGCTTTTCCCGGAAGCTGACGGCATAGACGTTGGGCGGTGTCACGCCGACATTCTTGCGGTGCACCGATTCAGGATCGTCCATCCACTCGCCGAATCCCGAATGCGCCTCCAGCTTGGTGCCATCCGGCATATAAACGGCACGCTTGGTGATGTCGTACAGCACCGTCCTGGGATAAGCGGCCAGCAGGTCCTTCGCGGCGCGGTCCGGATCGCCGAACAGTTTATCGAGGATACCGGGCTCGGACGGCTGCGCCGGCGGCTCCGGTTGCGGCGGCAGCGACGCGAGGCGCGTTTCGTTCGCTGGCTGCGTGACGGCGGCGACAACCGGCCGCGTCATGCCATCGGGCCGCGGCAGCGGCAAAGGCGTTGCGACAGTCATGCTGCCCGCATCATTGCGCGTGAAACGCGATGCATAAGGCGACGGTGTGGCGACCCACAGCGAACTGTCGTAGCGCCTTCTCTGCATCATTTGCGACGGTACGCCGACGCGGCCGGCAAGCTGGACCCACTCGTCGTGCCAACGCTCGGCAAAATCGGAGGCGCGCGGCGACGTGCCCGGCGCTTTGGAAACCACCGGCTGCGGCGCAACGGCCGAGCGACCTTGATGCAGCGGTAGATACGCCGCGGTCGCGGCAATCGCGCCCACCGTGGCAAAGCCCAGCGACATCCAGGTCAATGGCACAGCCGCCCGCGCCAAACCACGCGCAAACATGAGCGGGACCGAACCGATTGTCGGTCCCGCAATGTCCAGGGCTGCCTTCCCTCTGGCGAACAGAATCCGGGCGTCGATCATGCGCCGGGGATATTAGCGCGGCGCCGCCCGGGTGAATACCCGGGGTCGGCGCCTGTGGAACCCGGCTTACCGGGTCATTTTTCGGCCACCATCTTGTCGCCCGCCGCCTTCCGCCCGAACAGGTTACCGACCAGCGACCAGAACTGGAGCGAGTCTGCGGTCGAACTGGCGAGCCGCTTGGCAACAGCGCCACCGAATGACCGATTCCCGGCACAGAGCCGCGATCTTCTTCCGCGGGTGACACTTGCAATGTTCAGGGCCCGGCCAGGGGGTGCTGGCCGGGCCCGTTGGTCACGCAACGCGCGCGACCGCAGCGCAGACGGGGCTGGGGGGCAAATAGGCCTGCGCTGTCATCAGTTTGGGACGGTCATCGACATGAAAGCCGATCATGGCGTACGAACAGAGACGAATAGGATCGCGCTCGCCTCGTATGGCCGCTCCAATAATGCGTAGCGCCAGCAACTCGCGCGTTTGATAGTCACGCGAAAGATGGCGCAGCGATAGGCAGGCCTGATCGAATGCGGCTCCCATCACAAGGAGTGCGCTGTCGTCGAAGCATCCGTCGTCGGTATGAGCGAAATTCATCTTTACCTCCCTGAATCACGGGCGGGAGCGCGGTACTGTCTCTCAGCCACCATTGCCTGAACTATCCGGTGATCATGACAGGGTGAACCATGGCCCGACCAATAGCTGTTCCAAACAGACCATGTTTTCCGATTGTTGCGGGTCAAATGCGCGCAGGGGCGAGGTTCACGCCGGCGATCCAATGCGCACCGGTCTATGGGATTTGAATAACCTCAGCCCGCATATTTCTGATACAAAGTAACATACTAGACACCGTGCCACGCGGACGGCGGCCGCGAATGAACTCCGTATGAACGGAAAGAGCGACAATGCCCAGCAAGCCGAAATCCCGATCACCCGCCAAGAAAGGTGCCCCCGGTGCACGCGCGCCGTTCAATCCGTCTGCGTTTCTGACGACCACAGGCGTCGGCCGCGACATCTGCAAATATTCGAAGAAAGAAATTGTATTCGCCCAAGGCGCCGATGCCGACGCCGTCTTCTACATCAAGAAGGGCAAAGTCAAAGTTTCCGTCATATCCAAGCAAGGCAAGGAAGCCATCGTCGCACTTCTGGGGCGAGACGAGTTCGTCGGAGAAGGATGCTTGATCGGGCAGGAAAAACGTTTGGCCACAGCCTCGGCGATGACGGAATGTGAGTTGATGCGGGTCTCCAAGAAGGAGCTGCAACGGGTCCTTCTTGATGAGCCCGCCTTCTCGCAGATGTTTGTCTCACATATTCTGGCCAGGAATGCCCGGGTCGAAGAGGACCTTGTCGATCAGCTCTTCAATTCGACTGAAAAGCGGCTGGCGCGGCTGTTGTTGCTGCTGGCGAATTTTGGAAAAGACGGCAAGGCCGAACCCATTGTGGCGAAGATCAGTCAAGAGACTCTCGCGGAAATGATCGGGACCACCCGTTCACGCGTCAGCCACTTCATGAACAAGTTCCGCAAACTGGGCTTCATCGATTACAATGGACATCTCGAAGTTCACAATTCCCTGGTGGGCGTTCTTCTCGCCGATCATCCTCGTTCGGTAAGCACTGCCGGCGCTTGAAGCGCAACGTCAGGGGTTCTTTGGCGCCGAAGTGCGGCTGAACAGGTTACCGACCAGCGACGAGAACATGCCCGGCATCTCGCCCGGCTCGAACGGTACCGGGCGACACATGCTCATGGTGACGAGGCCGATGCGGGCCATGCGCTGCCCCGCATAAAGCGATTCCGCCGTCGAGGCGGCGAGCCGTTCGGCAATGGCGCCGCCGAGATGCTGGGTGAGGCCCATGCTGGCCATATCCACGACACCGAGGCGGCCGGCCTCGACCACCAGCCGGCGCAGCAGGTGGACAGTCGCGGCGGCCGTCGGCCGGTGGCCATAGACGGCGGCGACCGCGCGCACCATGCGCACCGCCATGGCGACGAAGAACACGACGTCGGTCAAAGCCGTCGGCGATACGGCCGTAATGCCAAGCGCCTGCGCCGTGGCGCGGCGGACGACCGCTTCGGCGCGGCGGTCGAGCGGCGTCATCACCGTGCGCGACAGCATCTCGATCTGCTGCGCCGGCGTGTGATGCTGCTGCAACTGGCGCTGATAGGTTTCGATCGCGCTCTGCATCTCGCGATCCTTCGGCACGACGCTGAGCACCTCGCGCACGGCGTTGCGCATCTCGGCGGGGCGCAAGGTCTTCGCGGCGAGCTTGTCGTGAATGGCCTCGACGCTGGTGAGGCGAACAAAGCTGCGCACCTCGCGGCCGATGATGATCAGCGCGCCGCCAACGCCGGCGGCGACCGCGCCACTCGCCAGCCAGCCGAGTGTGGCGCTCGACGCGAAGGCGGCAACGATCCACTGATAGGCGTCAATACCGAGCCAACCGGCAATGGCAATGCCAATGCCCCACAGGCCGACACGTCGCCAGACGCTGCCGCGTCGTGGCTGCGGCGCCGCCGGGGCGACGACGGCGCGCTCGCGCGGCACGACCCGTTCTGTCTCTTCGGTGGCGAACACCATGGGCGAACCCGGCCGCGCCGCCGCGGCGGCGTCGAGCACGTCCTCTTCGATGACGAAGGGGCGACTTTGGGGCGTGCTGGGCTGACGCGGATCGCTCATTGCAGCCGGTCTCCGATCAGATAGTCGAGCGCGAGATCGAGATTGATATGCGGAATGCCGTCGACGGGGGCCGGATCGATCAGCGGCGGCTCGAACACCGGCACGTCGAGGAACGGCGTGCCCCATTGATCGGGCCGTGGCGGCCGCACCGGCACCTCACCGCTTAAGAACTTCGCCTGCTTGGCCGAGCCGACCTTGCGGCCGACCACCACCTCGACGTCGCGGCCGTCGATCACTTGCGTCGCCTCGATGGTGGATGCGACGGACGCGAGCGACATCACCTCGATATCGGCGTCGCGGCCCCGCGCCGACAAAACCGGCAGCGCCGCCATGTTGCGCAAGAGCGCGCTCATGTGTTCGCGCTGGCGATCCGGGATGTGGTCGGCCTTGGTGGCGGCGAACAGCACCTTCTCGACGCGCGAGGCGCCCAGGATACGGGTGAGGATATTGTGCTGGCCGTAGCGGAAACTTTGCAGGATGGCTTCGGTGGCAAGGCGCGTGTCCTCGAAGGCCTCGCGGCCGGCGAGCAGCGCGCCCAGCACGTCGACCAGCACGATCTGCCGCCCGTAATTGCGGAAATAGTCGGCGTAGAATTTCTCGACGACCTCGCGCTTGTAGACTTCGAAGCGCTCCTGCATCAGGCCGCCGAGCGAACCGGCGCTGAAGCGATCGACACCATCGGCGACTTCGAGCGGCGCGAACCACAGATAAGGCGCGTCGGCCAGCACGCCAGGGCGGACGAAGCGGCCGGGCTGCAGATAGCTGAGGCCATGCTTGTCGCGCGCAGTGACGAGCAGCGCGCGGTAGAGATCGTGCGCCTCTTTGGCGACGGCATCGCTGGCGATCTCGGACGCCGGGTGCTCGCCGGCAAAGGCAATGAAATCGCGGGCGATGTCGGCGCGCAGGCCGCGCTTCCACAGCGCCAGCGTTGCGCGCGACCAGTCGGCATAGCTCTGCGACAGGAGCGGCAGATCGAGCAGCCACTCGCCGGGATAATCGACGATACGTAGCTTGAGCGTCGCGGCGCTGCCGCCGATGGACCCGAGCAATTGGCCAACGAGCCCGGTCGGCGCGAAGCGGATATCGACGCCGATCTCCGAGATATCCGCGGTCGGCTCCGGCCATACCGACGGCGTGCCGGCCATGGCCTCGATATTGGCGGCATAGGGAAAGCGCGGCAGCGTGTGGGCGCGCGCGGCCTCGAGCTGCGCGGCGATCAGCCGCCCCTCGCCAACCGCCTGCAGCAGCGGCATACGGTTCGGGTTATGCAGCGCCGACAAGAGATTGTGGACCAGCGAGGTGATGAACACCGTCTTACCGGCGCGCGACAGGCCGGTCACCGCGAGCCATACGGTCGAGCCCTTGGCCAGTTCGGTGAGATTGGGCGTTTCGCTCAGCCAGTCCGGCCAATCGCCGATGATCGGTATTTTCGCCATGGTGCTCAAAATAGCCTGTCGTGTGGATGTGCCGCGCGCTCTATTATAGATAGGGATCGTTTCGCGTTGCAGGAGACCCGATGTCCGACCCGATAGCCGCGCCCTTTCTGTCCTCGGTAATGGCCATCGAGCCGGCCTGGATCGACTATAACGGCCACCTCAACGTCGCCTATTACAACGTGCTGTTCGACCGGGCGATCGACGAACTGTACCTGCCGATCGGGCTGGGGCCGGACTACCTGAAAGAGACGAAGCATTCGACCATGGTGGTCGAGAGCCATGTGCGCTACCTGCGCGAGGTGCATCTCGGCGCGCCGCTGCGCATCTCGGCGCAGCTCATCGGCTTCGACGCCAAGCGCTTCCACGTCTACCAGGAGATGCTGCACGCCGAGGAAGGCTGGGTGTCGGCAACCTGCGAGACCATGACCGTGCATGTCGACATGACGGCCAAGAAGGTCGCGCCGTTCCCCGAGGCGATCATGGCGGCGCTCCAGCGCGTCAAGGATGCGCATGCCGTCCTGCCGGTTCCGGCGGCGGTTGGGCGCCGGATTGCGATGCCGGCGGCAAAGTAATCCACAAGCTGGCCTAAACTGCTGATTTCCGGCCTGAAACGACCGGACATTTTGCCGGCCTGCCCTCGAAATTGCGCCTTCCGAGTGCCATCTTGGCCCTGAAGGAATCGTATTTCTGATGGCCGACCCCAAACGCTTCGAACCCGCGCCCGCCCCGGCGCGCCCCGCCGCCGGCGGCATTGCCGCGCGTGCGCAAGCCAAACGTGAGGCGCCCTACCTTGCCGCGCTCAATCCCGAGCAGCGCGAGGCGGTGGAGACGCTCGACGGTCCAGTCCTGGTGCTGGCCGGCGCGGGTACGGGCAAGACGCGGGTTTTGACCACGCGCATCGCGCACATATTGAACCTTGGCCGCGCCCATCCGAGCCAGATCCTCGCCGTCACCTTCACCAACAAGGCGGCGCGCGAGATGAAGGAACGCGTCGGCCACATGGTCGGCGAGATCGTCGAGGGCATGCCCTGGCTCGGCACCTTCCACGCCATCGGCGTCAAGATTCTGCGCCGCCACGCCGAGGCGATCGGCCTGAAGAGCGACTTCACCATTCTCGGCGTCGACGACCAGATCCGCCTGATCAAGCAACTGATCGAAGCCGAGAAGCTGGACGAGAAGCGCTGGCCGGCGCGCGTCTTCGCCATGATCGTCGATGGCTGGAAGAATCGCGGCTTGACGCCCGACCAGGTGCCGGGCGGCGAAGCGGCGAGCTTCGCCAATGGCAAGGGCAAGAAGCTCTACGCCGCCTATCAGGAGCGGCTGAAGACGCTCAACGCCGCCGACTTCGGCGACCTGCTGCTGGAATGCATCCGCCTGTTCCGCGAGCACCCGGACATCCTGAAGCAGTATCAGCAGCGCTTCCGCTTTATTCTCGTCGACGAATATCAGGACACGAACGTCGCGCAATATCTGTGGCTGCGGCTCTTGGCGCAGATGCCGTCCACCTCCGTCATTCCGGGGCGCGCCGAAGGCGCGAACCCGGAATCCAGCGCTTTACCGCCGAGCGAAGGGGTGAACCTCGAAGCCACATGGGATGAACCTAAAGAGCTGGATTCCGGGTTGCCGCCTGCGGCGGCCCCCGGAATGACGGACCGCAAAAACATCTGCTGCGTCGGCGACGACGACCAGTCGATCTATGGCTGGCGCGGCGCCGAGGTCGACAACATCCTGCGCTTCGATCACGACTTCCCCGGCGCGAAAGTCATTCGCTTGGAAAGAAACTATCGCAGCACCGGCCACATCCTCGCCGCCGCCTCGACGCTCATCGCGCATAACGAAGGCCGCCTCGGCAAGACCCTGCACACCGAGGATGTCGACGGCGAGAAGGTTGAAGTCACCGGCGCCTGGGACTCGGAAGAAGAAGCCCGCGCCATCGGCGAAGAGATCGAGCAGATGCAGCGCGCCGCCCGCGACGAAGGGCAGGATCATCCGCTCGACGAGATCGCCATTCTGGTGCGCGCCTCGTTCCAGATGCGCGAGTTCGAAGAGCGCTTCATCCAGCTCGGCCTGCCCTATCGCGTCATCGGCGGGCCGCGCTTCTACGAGCGCGCCGAAATTCGCGACGCGCTGGCTTACCTGCGCGTCATCGCCCAGCCGGCCGACGATCTCGCCTTCGAGCGCATCGTCAACACGCCGAAGCGCGGCCTGGGCGATGCCGCCGTGCAGATGCTGCATGACTATGCCCGCAAGCAGCGCATACCGCTGACCGAAGCGGCCGCCATCATGTCGTCCACCGACGAGATGAAGCCCAAAGCGCGCAATTCATTGCGCGCGTTAATGGAGAATTTCGCGCGTTGGAGAAAACAGCGAGATACGCTGCCGCACACCGAACTCGCCGAAATCGTGCTCGATGAGAGCGGCTACACCGAGATGTGGCAGAAGGACCGCTCCGCCGACGCCGCCGGCCGCCTCGAGAACCTCAAGGAACTGGTGCGCTCGATGGAGGAGTTCGAGAACCTCGCCGGTTTCCTCGAGCACATCTCGCTGGTGATGGACACGGCCGAGGGCGACTCGGAGCAGAAGGTCAGCATCATGACCCTGCATTCGGCCAAGGGCCTCGAGTTCGACACCGTGTTCCTGCCCGGCTGGGAGGAAGGCCTGTTTCCGCATCAACGCTCGCTCGACGAACAGGGCAAGGCGGGCCTGGAGGAAGAGCGCCGCCTCGCCCATGTCGGCCTCACGCGCGCGCGCAAGCGCGCCAAAATCTATTTCGCCACCAATCGCCGTGTGCACGGCCTGTGGCAGAGCAACATCCCGTCGCGCTTTCTCGACGAGTTGCCGGCCGAGCATGTCGAGGTGAAGGAAGCGGCCGGCGGCACCGGCGGCTTCGGCATGTCGGGCTATGGCCCGTCGCGCTTCGACGAGGTGGCCGCGTTCGGCTCGAAATATTCGACGCCCGGCTGGCAGCGCGCGCAAGGCCGGCGCGGTGCCGGCGGCTTCAATGAGAACGGCCAGCCACGCTATGTGCCGGACGGCGTGTTCAACCAGGATGAGGATTACGGCGACGACGCTAGCTCACCCTTCGGAGGTCGCGCGGGCGGCGCCACATCGTCCCCTCCCCCCTTGGGGGGAGGGACAGGGAGAGGGGTAAGCCCAAGCCCCGCGCGCCCCTCACCATCGAAGGCGAGCTGATCGCCAAGTCATCCGGCCCCGCTTCCAGCTTCCGCCCCGGCGACCGCGTGTTTCATCTCAAGTTCGGCAACGGCAATGTCACCGCCGTGGACGGCAACAAGCTGACCATCGTGTTCGACAAGGCGGGTGAGAAGCGCGTGGTGGATAGTTTTGTGGAGAGGGTGTGATTCGAACGAAGCGAATCAAAAGTACGTACAAAATTAAGCGCGTGGCACCACAGAAGCCCCATTTTGCCGAATAACGCGGCCCGTCAAACACCCCCCGCGCTTAACAGCCCTGCGCTAGACCGAAACTCCCCGAAGCCTTACACTTCTTGGAGGGGTTATTATGCTTCGGGACAGCCGTGATATCATCCGCCGGTTGCTAAACGAGGGGTTCGAGCAGGTGTCGGTGCGCGGTTCGCACCACAAGTTCGTTCACAAAGCAAAGCGTCTTATGGTCATTGTGGCGCACCCGAAACGGGACATTCCTGTTGGGACCGTACGAAGCATCTACAAGATGGCCAACTGGCCGAAGGACTAATCGATGCCGCACTACATCGCTCTTATTCACAAGGAAGCGGATAGCTCCTACGGCGTGTCGTTTCCCGACATTCCCGGTGTGATTACCGGAGGCGATACAATCGACGAGGCTATGAGCATGGCCCGCGAAGTGCTGGAATTTGCCGCCGAGGATTGGGACGGCGACAACCGATTTCCTGCGCCCCGCACTATCGACGAGCTTCGGGCCGATCCGGAGTTTCAAGCCGATGCCGCGGACGCCGTCGTCGCCGCCGTGCCATTTCGCGTGAAGGCCGAAGCCGCAGAGTGAGCGCTACTCCCTCACCCACTCCAGAATGCCGACGGTCTTCTTGCCCGGCAGCACGGCGGATGAAATCTCCGGCGTCCTGATGACAAGCTTGTCGCCCGTCACCTCGTAGAAGCGCACCTGCCTGGCGCGCTCGCCGGAGAACACCTCGTTCGCCGACATGTCCACCGTGGTGACGATCTTGTTGCCCTCGAAGGTGGACTTGCCGGCATAGGCCAGCACGGTGTCGAGCAGCGCCGCCTTCTCTTCGACGGTCGTCGCCGGCTTGCGGCCCGCGCCGGAAATGATGACCATGAAATCGCCCTGCGGCGTGACGATGAGCCGGCCCTTCGGGTTGTCGCCATAAGGCGGCTTGGTCTCGGTTGAGCCGACCACCTGCAGCACCCATTTGGTCAGCTTCCACGAACCGATCAGTTCCTTCGGGGCTGCATCCGCCATGGCCACTCCTGCGCTCAGCATCCAGACGGCCAGCGCAGCCACTGCCATGCCGGCCTTCGATGTCGGGCTTTTCATGTGTCACTCCCTCGGCGCTTCTTGATGAGCGCGCGCGGGAAGACTGGCGCAAGCACCGTGCGAAGGCCAGCGGTTTTATTGTTCAGAATTGCGTTTCGCGGTGGGGAACGGATTTTCAGGCAACCCTTTTAACAACAGCTTTAGCCAGTCCGCGTCCTGCTCCTCATCACCTTCGTCTTCGCCGTCGTCTTTGTCCTCTTCAGAATAGTCAGCCCCATAGTCTTCAATAGCGTACCGAGGCCCATTTCCATCGACCTGGCTCGTAGCCGACTCCTCGAATACCTTTGGCAAAGCATCCCAATCAATGATTGAGATCTTCGCGTCGTGAAGACTTCTCAACGATTGGTTCGCATTTAACGCCCCCCACTCGGGCTTCGCCTCTGACAGATGAGTCAGCTCCAACGTCAACGGCCAATATCGGCCAGAAAACGGATCACCCTCCACGACATCACGCAGTTTAGCGTAGAGCGCACGATCATTCGCGAGCCCGTTCCGTGGAAAATGAGAAAGAAATGCCAGCGCCAAACTGTCAGCGTTTGCCAGCACAATGTCCGTCAACGCCTTTGGAATTTTCTGCTTAAGCTCTTTCAACAACCATAGCGCCCAAACTGCCTCGGAATCGTGGCCGATGGACCCGCTTCGCCTAATCGTTGCCTTAGCAATCTCGGCCCATAAAAGTAGGTCAGCCTTTTGATTGGTTCTAACACGCCAGGCGACAACTCTCGCAACATAGTCAAATGCGTGAGAGAACTGCACTGCGCACTGAGCCAAAAAATGCTCGAGTAACTCCCATTGACCATTCCAGAGATAAAGATCGTCTATAACTCTGATTGCATGACGAATAATTCCGTCATCGTTTTCACGTGTGGCACGTTCAATAATCCTGCCCAGAGTGCCGACGGGATCAAGCTTATTGGCGATCGGCATCAGAGATTCGCGAATGTCCCTTTCGAATTCTGACGGCCACGACTCGCCGAATACGGTTTTCGTAGATACTATGCGCGTCTTGGCCTCATTGATATCCAACTCGAACTCTTTTAATGCCAATCTCAAATTCTGAAGGTGCTTCTCACAATCCTCATACGTATCGCCACCGACCCAGTAGTCATCAACGTGACGCACGTATGTCGGACGGCTCCGACCACTCACTTTTAAAAAATGAGAGTCTACTGCGGACATCAATATTTCCGCGCAGATCTTTGAAGAATCCGGCCCTATCGGAATCCCTACCGTCTGCTTCAACTGTCCTTGGCGGATGATGAAATCTAGCTTATTGCCGAAAATTGTCGCTGAATTCGAATGCGTATCATTTTTCGCGGCAGCTTTTCCATTTATCGCCCAAGGCAGGGTGTGCGTATATACGGACGGATAAAACCTCGCCACATCGGTGATCAGACAATATTTGAAACGAGATAACGCCTTCAAGCGGAGCTTCGGCAACTCTCGATGAGATGTTATTCGAACATGCCTAGGACCACTGCGGCTGAAAGTCGGGCGAGACACCGATCCAACTGCTCCCGCGAAAATCGCTTCGATTTCGGGCCAGTGCTTTCTATAGAAAAACCCTTGGTCCTTTACGAACACTGGATGCGGAACGCTGAATATCCGCCTAAGGCCGCCGCGTTTGCTCGCATTATAGCCACTTAAACCGCCTATAGATTTCGCGACGATCGAATAAGATTCGGACTGAGAACTTAATATGGGCCATATATTTGCGGCGGTGTAGACAGGCGGAAGATTCTCCGGAAACAGTCCTTTCTTGATGAGGAGTTCAGTCTCCAAATCGGCCATGGCTCGTCCAAGCAATGAGTAATAAAATAATAGCTTCTCAAATATGACAGACTACATCAACCCCTCATTCCAACGAAGGCATAATATGTGCTTTCGTTCGGCTATCGGAGCAGCCATTCTCCTCGCCCTCGCCTCCCCCTCCTTCGCCCTCGACCTCAATTCCTTCCGCGCACAGCACAAGCTGCCGCCTCTGTCCTATTCGGCGACACTCGCCGGCGCGGCCTATGAGCACGCGCGCGATCTGGCGCGACGCGGCCGGCTCGATCACGACGGCTTCCGAAAGCGAGTCGGCGCGCTGGTGAGCGGCACCGCGGCGGAGAACGTGTCTTACGGTTGCGACGACCAGCCCTGCGCCATCAGGCAATGGTCGCGCTCGGCGGGCCATCGCCGCAACATGCTGCTCAAGGGCATCACGGCCTACGGCATCGCCTCGGCGCGCGGCGACAATGGCCGGCGCTACTGGGTGATGGTGCTAGGCAACTGAATGCCGACCTCATCCCGAGCTGCGAGCCGCGCGCGCGGCGAGCCTCGAAGGATGGCCGCGCGCTCTTTCTCCACGCCTTGCTTCCACGTCATAGACGTGGATGGCCGGGACAAGCCCGGCCATGACGAGTGCGCGCGAGCGACGTTGGAGGACGCAGCTCTCATTCGATGTCGGCGAAATCGCGCGCCGCGTTATTTATTGAGTATCCGCGCGCAGGCGGAGGCGACTTCGTCGTTGGGCTTGTCCTTGCCGGGGAATGTCGCCCAGCCGCCCTTGGCGACGAAGTCGTCCTGCTTCCATGAATCGGTTGCTTTCAGCGCCGCCAGTTTCACCGGCGCGTCGCTGGCGCCGTTGAAATTCGCCACGCAAATCGGCGTCAGCGCCGCGACCAGGGCCTCGCGAACCGCGGTGGCGGTGCGCGCCTCCACCCGGCTTTGCAGTTGCCAGCCGCCCCAGGCAAAGCCGATCACCAATGTCGCGACGATGCCGGCGGCCGCGCCTTGCAGCAAACGGGTGCGGGATTCGCCTTGCAGGCTTGCAGGAAGATTCATGCGATTTCCTTTCGTCCGATGTGTCATCGGCACGAGGGCAACGGAGGCCCGGTCGGGCTCCGGTCGTCGGGGGTGGAGGGGCGAGCGGGCCGCTTTTGGGCCGGCGCGTCGGAAAGAGCGAGCCTGCGCCCTTTTCGCTCCCAAGTCGATGCGCAAACGCCCGTCGACGCGCGCGCGGCAGATGACGCGAAAATCGCCTTATTGCCGCCCGTCTCCGGGGTAAACTTGCGGCACAGGTCAGGAGTTTTCATGGTCATGCGTCCATTTGTCCGTTTTGCCGCCGCCGGTGCCGTCATCGCCCTCGCGGCGTCGCAGATCGCCTTCGCGGGCGCGGCCCGGGCCGACCTCCTCATCACGGTCGACAAGTCGGCGCAACAGATGACGGTCGAGAAGGACGGCGAGCAATTGTTCGTCTGGCCGGTGTCCACGGGCGCCGCCGGCTACGACACGCCCTCCGGCAGCTTCAAGCCGTTCCGCATGGAGAAGGACCACTTCTCCCGCGAGTGGGACGACGCGCCGATGCCGCACTCCATCTTCTTCACCATGAAGGGCCACGCCATCCACGGCTCGACGCACAAGAGCATCGGCCGCCCGGCCTCGCATGGCTGCGTCCGGCTCGAGCCGAAGAACGCCGCGCTGCTGTTCGACCTCGTCAAGCAGGAGACCATGGCCAAGACGCGCGTCGTGCTCACCGGCCACGCGCCCGGCGTCAGCGCGCCTGCGGTGGCCAAACGCAACGCGCCCGCGCGCGCCGCGGCCAATCAAAACGAAGCAAGTTTCGAGCAGGGTTTTGTTGACGACGAGGTCACGGCCTCGGTCGAGCCGCGCATGGCGCCGCCGGCCGACATTCCGCGCGGTTATTTTGCGCCACCGACTTACGCGCCGCGGGCCTATGCCCCGCCCGCTTATGCGCCGCCGCGGGAATACCGCGGCGAGCGCCGCGCCGTGATCGGCTATCGCGATACGCGCACGGGGCAGGTCTATTACTACGACCGGCCGCGCTACGAGGATGTGCCGCCGCCGCGCTATTATTACGGGCGGTAAATAAGCCGCCGCGCATCGGCCTCCTCCGGTCATTCCCGCGAAAGCGGGAATCCAGCTCTTTCCTTGTTCGTTGGGACGAAGGGCTGGGTCCTCCGCTTTCGCGGAGGACGACGGAAAACGAGAGACCGTTGCCAAGGCCCGGCCGCCGCGCGAATGTCGGCCGCATGAACGATTCCACCACCGTTGCCCGCCTCGTCTGCGCCGACAAGAATTCGGCGCGGCGCATCGCCGATGCGCTCGACGAGCTGCTGGACGGCGACGATATCGTCTGCGGCTCGTTCGAGGCCGATGACGGCTCCTGGCAGGTGGCCCTGCATTTCGGCCATGTCCCGGACGAGACCGCGCTGCGCGCGCTGGTGGCGGACGCGGCCGGCGCCGCGGCGGCCGATGCGCTGACCATCGACACGGTGGAAGCGCGCGACTGGGTGGCGGAGAGTCTGGCCGGGCTGACGCCTGTCAGAGCCGGGCGGTTCGTCGTCCACGGCTCGCACGACCGCGGCCGTCTCAAGGGCAACGACCTCAATATCGAGATCGAGGCGGCTTTGGCCTTTGGCACCGGCCATCACGGCACGACGCGCGGCTGCCTGCTGGCGCTGGCGGCTTTGGCCAAGCGCGAGCGGCGCTTTCATGTGCTGGATATCGGCACCGGCACCGGCGTGCTGGCGATCGCGGCAGCCAAGGCGTTTCATACGCGGGTGATCGCAACCGATATCGACCGCGTCGCCGTGGCGGCCGCCCGCGACAATGCCAGGCTCAACCGTGTCGGGCCGCTGGTGACGCCGGTCCATGCGCCCGGCACGCGCGCGCCGGACATCCAGAAAGGCGCGCCCTACGACCTGGTCTTCGCCAATATCCTGCTCGGCCCGCTGACGCGGCTGGCGGTGCCGATCGCGCGGCTGGTCGCGCCGGGCGGCCGCGTCGTGCTGTCGGGGCTCTTGACCAGCCACGCCAATGCCGCGCGCGCGATCTACGGAGCGCAGGGCCTCGTCCTCGAACACGCCGAACACCTCGAAGGCTGGACCACCCTCACGCTGAAGCGTGGGCGCTGATTGCCAGTACCGCACAAAAGAGAAAACCGCTCCGGGCGGGGGACCGGAGCGGCTTCCGACTGAACTCACGCAGCGTCAAACGCGGAGGATTACTCCTCGACCTTCGCGGTCGGGTATTCCAGCCGGGTGTACAAGCGGATCTCGCGCTGCGCCTGCTTCATGCGGGCTTCCATCATGGCGTCGAGCAAGCGGGCGAAGAAGCCTTTGGCCGGGGCCCGGGTCTCGGTCGCGGCCTTGGCAGCGCTCTTGGCGGCGGTCGGGGCATTTCCGTAAGTCAGGGCAACCATCTGTCTCTCCATCAAACCGATTCGATCCCGGTATTGCGTTGCAACATAATATACTTCGCAGGTGCGAACATCCCACGACAATGCATGGAAGCTCTGTCAAATAAGCGGTTAAGCTGTTGTTAACCGGTAACTTTCGAGGCATTTACATGCCAATAAGTGTGCAGCGCACAATTATGAGTCAGGACCCCATCGGCCGCGCAGGAAGCTTGCTGAAACCGCGGGCCGCCGACGCGAAAGTTTCATGCCCACGGTCCGCCTTGTCCGACTAGAGTGCCGCCATGTTCGAAGCCCGCTTCCAGACATTCGACGACGCCAGCGAAGGCGCCCAAAGCGCCGAACGCGTGGCCGCCCTCCGCGCCGAACTCAAGCGCCGCGGCCTCACCGGCTTCCTGGTGCCGCGTGCCGACCGCCAGCAGAACGAATATCTGCCGGCGAGCGAGGAGCGCCTCGCCTGGCTGACCGGCTTTGCCGGGTCGGCCGGCGCCGCCATCGTGCTCGCCGATCGCGCGGCGCTGTTCGTCGATGGTAGATATACGCTTCAAGTCCAGTCGCAGTCCGACACGTCGGTCTTCGCCATCGAGCATTTTGTCGACAATCCGCCGCCGGTCTGGCTGGAGCAGAACATCAAGGCCGGCGACCGCATCGGCTACGATCCCTGGCTGCACACCGCCGATCAGGCCGAGCGCTTCGCCCGCGCCTGCGCCAAAGCGGGCGCGACTTTGGTGCCGCTCGACGACAATCCGATCGACGCGCTGTGGACCGACCGCCCGGCGCCGCCTAGCGGAGCGGTGATGCTGCGGCCGCTGGCGCTCGCCGGCGAAAGCACCGAAGACAAGCTCGCCCGCATCCGCGATGAGCTGACCAAGTTGCGCGCCGATGCGCTGATCGTGTCGGATCCGCAGAATGTTGACTGGACGTTCAACATCCGCGGCTCGGACGTCGCGCATACGCCGCTGGCGCTCGGCTTTGCGTCGATCCCGCACGAGGGCCGCCCGCGCCTCTACATCGATCCGGCCAAGCTCTCCAACGAAGTGCGCCACGCGCTGGAGGAATTCGCCGACGTCCATGCCACCGACGATCTGCCGCGCGACCTCGCCGCGTTCAAGGATCAGTCCGTGCTGCTCGATCAAAGCAGCGCCGCGGACGCGCTGACGCGCATCGTCGCCGACAACGGCGGCAAGCCGACGCGCACCGCCGATCCGATCACGCTGATGAAGGCGGTCAAGAACAATGCCGAGATCGCCGGCACCCGCGCCGCGCACTTACGCGACGGTGCGGCGATGACGCGCTTTCTGTGCTGGCTCGATCACGAAATGCCTTCCGGCAAGCTGACCGAAATCGACGCGGTCAAGGCGCTGGAGTCGTTCCGCCGCGATACCGGCCTTTTGAAGGACGTTTCTTTCCCGTCGATCTCCGGCGCCGGACCGAACGGCGCCATTGTGCATTACCGCGTCACGACGGCGACCAACCGCGTCATCGGTCAGGACGAGATGTTCCTGATCGATTCCGGCGCGCAATACGAGGACGGCACCACCGACATCACCCGCACCGTGATCAACGGCACGCCGACCGACGACATGCGCGACCGCTTCACGCGCGTGCTCAAGGGCCACATGGCCATTGCCGAAGCGGTCTTTCCGGTCGGCACCACCGGCGCGCAGCTCGATCCTTTCGCGCGCGCGGCGCTGTGGCACGCCGGCATCGACTTCGATCACGGCACCGGCCACGGCGTCGGAAGTTATCTGTCGGTGCACGAAGGCCCGGCGCGTATCTCGAAGCTCGGCCATACGCCGCTGAAGCCCGGCATGATCCTGTCGAACGAGCCCGGCTATTACAAAGCCGGCGCCTACGGCATCCGCATCGAGAACCTTGTGCTGGTGATCGCAGCGCCCTCGCCCGACGGCGCCGAGAAGCCGCTCAATGCATTCGAGACATTGAGCTTCGCGCCGATCGACCGCCGGCTGATCGATCCGCGCCTGCTCACCGCGCAGGAGCTGCACTGGCTGAACAATTATCATGCGCGCGTGCGCGAGGCGGTGTCGCCACTGGTCGATCCGGCGACGCAGAGCTGGCTGGAAGTAGCGACCAGGCCGTTGTAGCCCATGCATAGTCCCAAAGAGTCTCACGCCGCCAGGCCATGGCGTCTCTTGCCGTTGCTGATCGCGATGACCGCCATCGGACCGGTCACGCTCAACATCGTAGTGCCGGCCTTGCCCGGCATCATCACGCGGCTCGACACCAATGCGGCCGCCGTGCAACTGACATTGTCGCTTTTCCTGCTCAGCCTCGCCTGCGCGCAGCTCGTGCTCGGGCCTTTGTCCGACCGTTTCGGCCGCAGGCCGGTGGCGCTGGCCGGGCTGGCGCTAGCGGTCGCCGCGTCGCTAGGCGCCATCGCCGCCTCCTCGATCGGCGCCTTGATCGCCGCCCGCATTTTCCAGGCCGCCGGCGCCTCCACCGGCATCGTCATCGGTCGCGCCATCATCCGCGACCTGTACGACCGCGACCGCGCCGCCGGCATGATCGGACTGGTCACCACCGCGATGGTGATCGCGCCGATGGTGTCGCCGCTGATCGGCGGCATTCTCGACACGGCTTTCGGCTGGGAAGCGATCTTTATCTTCATCACACTGATGTGCGGCGCGGTGCTGGCATGGGCGGCGCTGACGCTGCCGGAGACGCACCACACCAGGGTGTCGTCGTCACCGGCCGCGCTGTTGCGCGAATGGCGCGCGCTGCTCGTCAACGCCAGGTTCCACGCTTATGTGCTGGCCGGCGCGCTCGGCTCGGCGCCATTTTTCATTTTTATCGGCGGCGGACCGCATGTCGTCATTACACTGATGGGCCGCTCGTCGGCGGAATACGGCGTGTGGTTCGCGCTGTCGTCGTTCGGCTACATGGCGGGGAATTTCTCCGTATCGCGGCTAGCGCACCGCGTCGGTCTCGATGCCATGATCATGGCCGGCATCGCCCTCGGGCTGGCCGGCGCTGCGCTAATGGCCGTGCTCTTCACTGTCTTTCCGCAAGGCGGTCCGGTGACCGTGTTCCTGCCGCAATTCATCATTTCCTACGGCAACGGGTTGTTGCTGCCAAACGCCGTCGCCGGCGCGGTGAGCATCCGGCCGGAAGCTGCCGGCGCGGCGGCGGGCTTGACCGGATTTGCTCAGATGGCGACTGGCGCCGCCGCGACGCAGACGATCTCGGCGCTGTTCGCCGGCAGCAGCGGGGCCATGCCGATGGCGTGGATGATGTTTGCCGTTTTGGCGGTGTGCGCCGTGGCGTTTCGGGTGCTGGTGAGGCGGTAGCAACGGTTGGCATGCCCGCGTGAGCGAGGCGATTGCGCCGCTGATTGATCCGGCGACGCAGAGCTGGCTGGGCGACTAGGGTGATGCAGCCCTCTTTCTTCCCCTCTCCCCTTGGGGGAGAGGGGAAAGCGGAGCGACATCGCCACTCATCCGTCAATCAACTTCAGCCACTCATCCTCGCTCAGCACCGTGACGCCGTGCTTCTGTGCTTCGGCGAGCTTCGATCCGGCGCCGGGGCCGGCGACGACGTAATCGGTCTTCTTCGACACCGAGCCGGACACCTTGGCGCCTAAGCGTTCGGCGGTGGCCTTGGCCTCGTCGCGGGTGAACTTCTCCAGTGAGCCGGTGAACACCACGGTCTTGCCGGCGACCTTCGAATCCGTCTTCGGCTTCTCGGCGTCGAGCACCTTGACCTGCTTCACCAGCCGTTCGACGGCGGCGAGATTGCGCTTTTCCCTGAAATAGTCGGTCACCGCCTCGATGACGGTGTCGCCGATCTGGTCCAGCGCATCCATCTCGGCGATGGCCTCTTCGTCGCCCTTCGCCACCTTCAGCGCGGCGTCATGGAACGCCGCCCACGAGCCATAACCGCGCGCCAGCGACAGCGCCGTTGTCTCGCCGACATGACGAATGCCGAGTGCATAAATGACGCGGTCAAGCGCGATCTCGCGCCGCGCATCGATGGCAGCGAACAGGTTGCGCACCGAGGTCTCGCCGTAACCTTCTTCCTCGAGCAACTCCTTGCGGTGCTTGCGCTCCAGCGAGAAAATATCCGCCGGTTCCTTCACCCAGCCCTTCTCGTGGAACAGCTCGATCTGCTTTTCGCCGAGGCCGTCGATATCGAAGGCGCGGCGCGAGGCGAACAGCTTGAGATGCTCCACCGCCTGCGCCCGGCAGATGAAGCCGCCGGTGCAGCGCCGCACCGCATCGAGCCGGCCGGTGTCGGCATCGTGCTCGCGTACAGCCTCGCTGCCGCAGACCGGGCATACGGTTGGGAATGCATAGGGCTTCGCACTCTTCGGCCTTTTGTCGAGCACGACATCGACCACCTGCGGGATGACATCGCCGGCACGCTGAATGATCACGGTGTCGCCGATGCGAATATCGCGGCCTTCGCGCAACGGCTCGCCATCGCCGCCAATGCCCTTGATGTAGTCCTCGTTGTGCAGCGTCACATTCTGCACGATGACGCCGCCGACGCCAACCGGCTCCAGCTTGCCGACGGGCGTCAGCGCTCCGGTGCGGCCGACCTGGATGTCGATGCCGATGAGTGTGGTCGTCGCCTGCTCCGCGGGGAACTTGTGCGCGATGCCCCAGCGCGGCGTGCGCGACACGAAACCGAGGCGCTCCTGCCAGTCGATGCGATCGACCTTGTAAACGACGCCATCGATATCGTAATCGAGCGAGGCGCGCTGCTCGCCGATCTTGCGATGGAACGCGACCAGTTCCTCCACGGAGCGGCACATTTTCGTCAGCGGGTTCGTCGTGAAGCCGCAATGCTCGAACCACTTGATCATGCCGGATTGCGTATCCGCCGGCATCTCGGTGATCTCGCCCCAGGCATAGGCGAAGAAGCCGAGCGGACGCGACGCCGTGATCGCCGGATCCTTCTGGCGCAGCGAGCCGGCGGCCGAATTGCGCGGGTTGGCGAAGATCTGCGCGCCCGCTTCCTTCTGCCGCTCGTTGAGTTTGAGAAAATCGGCCTTGGTCATATAGACCTCGCCCCGCACCTCGACGACGGGCGGCAGGCTCTTGCCCTTCAACTTCTGAGGCACGTCCTTGATGGTGCGGATATTGGCGGTGACGTCCTCGCCTTCCTGGCCGTCGCCGCGCGTCGCCGCGGTGACGAGTTCGCCATTCTCATAGCGCAGCGACATCGACAGGCCGTCGATCTTCGGTTCGGCGGAAAAGGCGATCGGCTCGTCTTCCGACAGGCGTAAGAAGCGGCGGATGCGGCCGACGAAATCGACGACGTCCTCATCGGCGAAAGCATTGTCGAGCGACAGCATCGGCACGGCATGGCGCACCTTGGAGAAGCCGCGCGCCGGCGCGGCGCCGACCTTCAGCGACAACGATTCGAGTGTCTTCAGTTCCGGGAAACGCGCCTCGATGGCGTTGTAGCGTTTGCGTAGCTCATCGTATTCGGCATCCGAAATCGTCGGCGCATCGTGCTGGTAATAGCGCTTGTCGTGGCCGGCGATCTCCTGCCCCAAACGCGCGTGCTCGGCATCGGCCTGCTTGCGGGTAAGCAGTTCGACGGGAGTCTTGTCGGTGCGGACTTTGGTGGATTTCTTGGCCATATTCTTTGAACCCGTCATTCGGGGCGCGGTTCACTCGTTGTGTCATTGCCCGCGAAAGCGGGCAATCCAGTACACACAGACGGTTCGGTGAGTACTGGATGCCCCGCTTTCGCGGGGCATGACAAGTGCTACGACGCCTGCTTGATCAGCCGTTCCGCCGCCGCACGAGCTTCGTTGGTAATCTCCGCGCCCGCCAGCATGCGGGCGATTTCCTCGCGGCGGTGATCGGCGGCGACCTCCGTAACGCGCGTCGCGACGCGCTTGCCCTTGTCGAGCGCATCCTTGCTGATGACGTAATGCCGGTCGGCGCGCGCCGCGACCTGCGGCGCATGCGTGACGGCGAGCACCTGCACGTTCTTGCCCAAACGCGCGAGTCTCATTCCAATCGCATCGGCCACCGCACCACCGACACCGGTGTCGATTTCGTCGAAGACGAGCGTCGGCGCCGAACCGCGATCGGCCAGCACCACCTTGAGCGCCAGCAGGAAGCGCGCGAGTTCGCCGCCCGAGGCGATCTTCATCATCGGTCCCGGCTTGGTGCCCGGATTGGTCTGCACCCAGAACTCGACGCGGTCGATCCCGTTCGGTCCGGCGCTCGCGGCGTCGGTGTCGATCTGGGTCGAGAATTTCGCGCGTTCGAGCTTGAGCGGTGGCAGCTCAGCGTTGACGGCCTTATCGAGCTTGGCGGCGGCTTTCACACGCGCCTTGGACAAGGCATCGGCACTCTTGTGGAAAAGAGCATCGGCCTGCGCCGCGGCGGCCTCGAGATGCTTGAGCTTTTCCTCGCCGGCGTCGATCAGACCGATATCGTCACGAAACTTCGCCGCCAGCGCGGCGAGATCGTCGACCGGCACATTATATTTGCGCGCAGCGGCGCGCAGCGCGAACAGCCGCTCCTCATTGCGCTCCAGTTCGGCCGGATCGAAATCGGCGGCGCGCAAGGCGGCCTCAAGATGGGCGCGGGTTTCTTCCAGCGCATTGAGCGCGACGTCGAACGACTTCACCGACGGCTCGACCAAAGACGGCGCCTGCGTGGCGCGACGTTCGAGCCGGCGCACCGCGGCGGCGAGCGCCGGCACTGCGGAGTTCGAGCCGGCCAAGGCGTCGTAAGCGTCGCGCAGATCCTGCGCCACCTTCTCGGACTGCATCATCACCGTGCGCCGTTCGGCCAGCGTCGTTTCCTCGCCGGGCTGGGGCGCCAACTTGTCGAGTTCGGCGGCGGCATGACGCAGCCAGTCGCTCTCGCGGCGGGCGCGCTCGATATCGGCCTTGTGCGCGGCCAGCGCATCGCTCGCCTCGCGCCGTGCTTCCCACAGCGCCGAAACTTTCGCGGCGTCGGCGTCGAGGCCGCCGAAAGCATCGAGCAGGCTGCGATGGGTGGCGGCATCGACCAAAGCGCGGTCGTCGTGCTGGCCGTGGATCTCGACCAGCACCGAACCGAGTTGCCTGAGCACCTGCACACTCACCGGCTGGTCGTTGACGAAAGCGCGGGTGCGGCCGTCGGCGAGTTGAACGCGGCGCAAGATCAGCGTGTCTTCGTCTGGGATGTCATTGGCGGCGAGGATGGCGCGCGCCGGGTGCTTGGCGCCGACCTCGAACGCGGCCGTCACCTGGCCCTGTTCGGCGCCCTGCCGCACCAGCGACTGGTCACCGCGTCCGCCCAAAGCCAGGGCAAATGAGTCGAGCAGGATCGACTTGCCGGCACCGGTCTCGCCGGTGAGCACGGCAAGGTGCCCGGCGAAATCGATGTCGAGCCGGTCGATCAGGACAATGTCGCGGATCGAGAGACGGGAGAGCATGGTGAGGTTGTGCCGCGCCTGACGACGTCATGGCCGGCTTTATGCCGACCATCCACGTCTGATCGATTCGGACGTATCTTTAAGGACGCCGAAGGCGGGTACAAGAGGGGAACGAAAGCTCAGCCCAGGCCGACCTTCTTGAAGGCGCGGCTGATCCAGGAACCCTTGTTCTCGTTGGGCTCGAGGCCGGCGCCCTTCACGCGCTCATAGGCGTGCTTGTACCAGGGGCTGTCCGGGAAATTGTGGCCGAGCACGGCGGCCGCGGTCTGCGCCTCATGGGTGATGCCGAGCGCCATATAGGCCTCGGTCAGGCGCATCAGCGCCTCTTCGACCTGACGCGTGGTCTGATACTGGGTCACCACCACTTTGAAGCGGTTGATGGCGCCGGTGTAGTCCTTCTTTTCCAGGTAATAGCGGCCGACATTCATTTCCTTGCCGGCGAGCTGGTCGCGGGCGACCTGCACCTTTTCCTTGGCGCTGATCGCGTATTCGCTGGTGGGATATTTGCGGATCACCTCGTCGAGCGCGTTGAGCGCCTTTTCGGTGCGATCCTGATCGCGGGTGATATCCGGGATTTCGTCGAAATATGACGCGGCGATCAGATACTGCGCGTAGGCGGCGTCAGGGCTGCCGGGGTGCAGGGCGATATAGCGCTTGGCCGAGGTGACGCAGTCGTCGTAGTTGCCGGCCTCGTACTGGGCATAGGCCGTCATGATCAGCGATTTGCGTGCCCACTCCGAATAGGGGTGCTGGCGGTCGACTTCCTCGAACTTGGTGACGGCCTTCTTGAGATCCTTCTTGTTGTTGAGAAGGAACAGGCCCTCATTATAGAGCCGGTCGGCCGGCTCGTCGGGCGGGGTCTCATCCTTGCTGCCGAAGATATTGAGGCTGGAGCAGGCGCCCAGGCTCGCGGCAAGCAGCACCAGCGCCGCCATGCGGGCGGCGCGCCGGGCAAAACCGGGACGGAAAGCTCGATCAGTCGCACGCAAGGTCATTCCGGCTCGATCCGTCGACACACCAATTTGGAAATTCTAATCCCCCGGCCGTCCATTGTAGGAGGCTCGCCTCCCCGTATCCTTAACGGACAGCCCGGCCCGCGCCAACCGGCACGGTTGACCGGCAGAAGCCCGGCTGGAACTGCGATTAGGGGTACAATCGGCCGGGATTAAGGCGGTTCGGCCCGCTTGGGACCGATCTGCGTCCGGCAGCCCGAAAAGGCTCAGGAAACCTCGGGACCGAAAGCCGCAGCCGGTACACCGGCGGCGAGATCGGCGCGGCCGCGCGGACGCACGGTGCGCTCCACCGGGGCCTCGACCACCCGCCAGGCGGCGGTGTTGTTCATGAGCGCGGTCAGCACCGCATTGTTGAGCTTGTGGCCACCGCGGACCGTCTTGTAGGCGCCGATCAGCGGCAGACCGGCCAGCGCCAGATCGCCGATCGCATCCAGCGCCTTATGGCGCACGAATTCGTCGGCGTAGCGCAGACCTTCCGGGTTGAGCACCCGGTCTTCCGAGATCACGAGCGTATTGTCGATCGAGGCACCGAGCGCATAGCCGGCGCTCCACAGCTTCGAAACATCTTTCATGAAGCCGAAGGTGCGGGCGCGAGCGATCTCGTTGCGGAAGGTGTCCGGCGTCAGATCGACGTCGAGAGTCTGCTTGCCGATCAGCGGATGATCGAACTCGATTTCGGCCTCGACGCGGAAACCATGCTCATAGGGGCGCAGTTCGCCGAAGGACTTGTCCTTCACGACCTGCACCGGCTTGATGACTTCGATGAAACGGCGCGGCAGCGCGCGATCGGTGAGACCGGCCTGATCCAGCGCCTCGACGAACGGCATGGCGCTGCCGTCCATGATCGGCACTTCCGGGCCGTCGATTTCGACGATGACGTTGTCGACCTGAAGGCCGCGCAGCGCAGCGAGAAGATGTTCGGCGGTCGAGCACAGAGGGCCTGCAGTGTCGCCCAGAACGGTGGCAAATTCGGTGGCGGTCACGGCGCGGACGTCGGCGCGGACCTGGCGCTCAATGTTACCCTCGGCGTCGACGCGACGGAAAACGATACCAGCGTCATCATCCGCCGGCAGCAGCGCCAGCGTGACGTTGCGCCCGGAGTGTACACCGACACCGGTGACGGTCACTTCGTCACGGAGGGTGGTTTGCTTAGCGCCCTTCATCGACCCCTATTCCGCAAAAACCGCCCGCGCGCCTTGCGGCACTTTGGCGATCCCGCTTCAGTCCTACGCGAGGCCACATTTTCGCCTACGCTTAAAATGTCTTGCAGATGTGGCCGATCCCCCCGGAGACCGGAAAAGCCCCTTCCGCGCCCGAAACTTAGGCCCCTGGCCGGGACCGTCCAAGACACGGTTTCTTACGGACTGTTACTCTTTTTCGCCGCAATTTACGAATGGGCGGCTGTGGTGATGTCTTATTTACCCTACCGAGGGGACGGGATAGACGCGGCCCTAACGCCGCTAGAGCACAAAAACTATAATTAATACAGTTGCTTAGTAAAATAAGGCAGGTTCGGTAGTCGGTCGGCTGCCCCGCCGCAAGGTATTGGCGGGGCAGCCGAATTGTTAATTTGCCTGGCGGCGCAGGAAGGCCGGAATATCGAGCTGGTCGTCCGGCGCGGAATTATGCACAGGCGCGGTGCGGCCGTGCGGGTCGAGACCCTGCGGCGCTGCCCGGCGAGCATATTCCGAGACCGGATCGGCCGGCCGCGATTCGGGATGACGACCTTCCGGGTTACGGGCGGTCGGACGAACCGGCGGTTGCTCGAACTGCGGCATCGGGTGGGCGGCGCGCGGGGCGGCAGGCTCACCCTCGTCCCGCTTGCCGAGGCCGACCGAGGCCAGACGCTGCATCAGCGACATACGCTGCTTCTGCGGATGGTCGTCGGCCAGTTCGCCGCGAGCGGCCATCTGGTTCTGCGCCGGCATCGGCAACTCGTCGACGCGCGGCATGCGCGGCGGACGCTTCACGGTTTCCGGCATCGGCGGCACGAAAGCGGCCGGCATCGGCGCTTCGGCGGCCGGGGCCTCCATCGGCGCCGGCTCGAACAGCGACGGCTTGATCGGCATCGGACGGATCGAGACGTCTTCGATCGAGGCAGTCGGCTGCGGCAGGATGGCGGCAGCCACTGCCGCGTGAGCGGCGTCGAGCGCGGCGGCCGGAGCCAGCGGCGCCCTCTGCATCGGCGCGGGAGCCGGCGCGACACGATCGGCCATGCGCTTGGTGTCCTGGCGCATCTTGCCGGCCAGTTCCTTGAGCGCGTTCTCGGCCGGCAGCGGCTGGTTCATGATGCCGGTCTTGTCGATGCCAGTGGCGACCACCGACACGCGGATGGTGCCTTCGAGCGTCTCGTCGAAGGTGGCGCCGACGATGATGTTGGCGTCAACATCGACTTCCTCGCGGATGCGGGTCGCGGCTTCGTCGACCTCATACAGCGTGAGGTCCTTGCCGCCGGTGATGGAGATGAGGAGGCCGCGAGCGCCCTTCATCGAGGCATCGTCGATCAGCGGGTTGTTGATGGCGGCTTCGGCGGCGGTCAGCGCGCGCTTTTCGCCGGTCGCTTCGCCGGTGCCCATCATCGCCTTGCCCATCTCGCGCATGACGGCGCGGACGTCGGCGAAGTCGAGATTGATCAGGCCTTCCTTGACCATCAGATCGGTGATGCAGGCGACGCCCGAATAGAGCACCTGGTCGGCCATCGCGAAGGCGTCGGCGAAGGTCGTCTTCTCGTTCGCCACCCGGAACAGGTTCTGGTTCGGGATGATCAGCAGCGTATCGACCACCTTGTGCAGCTCGGTGATGCCGGCTTCGGCGAAGCGCATGCGGCGCTGGCCCTCGAAGTGGAACGGCTTGGTGACCACGCCGACCGTGAGGATGCCCATTTCCTTGGCGACGCGCGCAACGACCGGAGCCGCGCCGGTGCCGGTGCCGCCGCCCATGCCAGCGGTGACGAACACCATATGCGCACCCGAGAGGTGATCTCGAATTTCATCCATCGTCTCTTCGGCGGCCGCGCGGCCGACATCCGGCTGCGAACCGGCACCGAGACCTTCGGTCACCTGATTGCCCATCTGGATGATGCGCTCGGCTTTCGAGAGGGTCAGCGCCTGCGCGTCGGTGTTAGCGACGACGAAGTCGACACCCTGGAGGCCGGCGGCGATCATGTTGTTGACCGCGTTGCCGCCTGCGCCGCCGACGCCGAACACGGTGATGCGCGGCTTCATCTCGTGAATGTCCGGGATCTTCAGATTGATGGTCATGTTATCTGCCTTTGATTGTTCGCGGGGTCAGAAACTCTCGCGTAACCACTGTCCGACCCGTGAGATGTACCCGCCTGTACCGGTCATCAGCTGCCGCGTACGCCGCGGCTCGAAGTGCTCAAGATGCGCCGCCTGCGGATACACGAGCAGGCCGGCGGCCACCGCAAAGGCCGGCCCCTTGGCCGCCTCGGGAAGCCCGGCAAGTCCCAGCGGCCGCCCGATCCGCACCGGACGGCGCAGGATGCGGGAAGCCAGATCCGCCAGCCCCGGCAACTGGGCGCCGCCACCGGTCAGCACCACCCGCGCCCGCGTCTCCGCGGCAAAGGGCGAGGTCGCCAGACGGTCGCGCGCCAGTTCGAGAATCTCCTCGACCCGCGGCTTGATGATGCGCACGAGAGACGCACGCGACACGAAGCCGGGCGGCTCCCGCTCGTCGTCGCCCACCGTCGGCACCGTGATCATGTCCCGCTCGTCCGAACCACCTGATAAAACACTGCCATAGATCGCCTTGATTCGCTCGGCGCTTGCGATTCGCGTGTTCAGCCCGCGGGCGATGTCCATCGTGACGTGATGGGCGCCGAGCGCGAAGCCATCGGCATGGACGAAGCGCCCGCCGGAGAAGAAGGCGATCGAGGTCGTGCCCGAGCCGAGATCGATGCAGGCGGCGCCGAGGTCGGCCTCGTCGTCCGCTAAACAGGCCAGACCCGCCACATAAGGCGAGGCCACCATGGCCTCGACCTCGAGATGACTGCGCTCGACCGTCAGCATCAGATTGCGAACCGGGGCGACATCGGCCGTGACCATGTGCATGTCGACGCCAAAGCGGTGGCCGAGCATGCCGCGCGGCTCGCGGATGCCCTTGGCGGCGTCCAGTTCGTAGCCGATGGGCAGCGAATGCAGGATGGCGCGGCCGTCGCGCACCGAATGGCGCGACGCGGCGGCCAGCACGCGGGCGATATCGCCATCAGCGACGGCGGCGCCGTTCAATTCGACATCGGCGATGAAGCGTTCCGAGCCGAGGCGGCCGCCCGACAACGACACCACGACGGATTCGAGCTGCACCCCGGCCATGTTCTCGGCGACGTCGATGGCCTGCCGCACGGCGTCTTCGGCCTCAATGAGATCGACCACCTGCCCGGCTTTCATGCCGCTGGCGGCGGTGTGCGAGAAACCCAGAATACGGACACCGTGGCTGCGACGACGCAGTACGTCCTGCGGCGCCTGCGGCTCCAGGCGGGCGATCATGCAGACCACCTTCGAGGTGCCGAGATCGAGACCGGCAACCACGGCGGCGCGTCGCGGCGACACCGGCTTCATCTTGGGGGTAAGACCGAAGCGAAGGACGGTCATGCTTCGGACCCCTTGCGCTGCTTGGCCTTGCGCGCCTTGTCGGCGGCCTTGAGAGCTTCATCGCGCGCGGCGGCGGCGGCATCCGAGAGCCGCACCGTGACCCGGTCGGACAGACGCAGGTCGACCACGACGATGTCGCGGGCGAGCAGGTTCTTGTCGCGGTCGAGGTCGGTCAGCATCTGCAGCGCCTTTTCGGCGTCGGCTTCCGGCAGCAGCACTTCCACGCCATTGGCGAGATGCAAATTCCACCGCCGCTCGGCGACCAGCACCGAAGCAAGAATTCGTTTCGATACCGACGGATAATGCGAGACGAGATCGAGGAAGCCGGGCGCGGCCTGCGCAGCACCGTTGCCGACGACCAGCGGCAATTTGGCGAAACGCTCCGGCACGGCCGGCTCGAGCACGGTGCCGTCGGCGGCGATCAGCGCGGTGCGCGCCTCCTTCTGCCACAACGCGAAGGGCGCGCGCTCCTTGATCTCGATGCGCAGCCGGCCCGGATAAAGCTTGAGCACGGTGGCTTCGGCGATCCACGGATTGGTGAGCAGCCGCACGCGCGCCTGCGCGGCGTCGAGGAACAGCAGCGAGGTGCTGTCGGTGATGCCGGCGGTTTTCAGGATTTCATCGCGGCTGAGTTCGCGCTCGCCGGTCAGCGCGACTTCGGAAATACCGAAGCCGGCCGCGGTGGCAGCGGCATCGCAAATGGCCTGGACGTTCTCGGTGATGGTCGGGACATGGTTGCCCTTGACGACGCCGTAGCAGACGCTGCCGAGCAGCAGCGTCGCGACCGCCGCGGCGCCGGCGCCGCTCGGCACGTCGATATCGACGAGCGCATTGAACCAGCGGCGCGCCGAGCGCCGCCAGCGGCCGGGCGAGCGGCCGATGCTGCCTTCCATCGATTGAGCGAGGTGTCCCCGACGATCCATCGCAACCGGTTCTTCTAGCGTTGGCCCCTGATGGGGCGGCGGGCCGCACGCTTATCGAGGCGCGCACGGACCCGGCGCAGCGCACAAGGGGCGCCGCTTCAACCTAGTCTTCCGGCCATTTGGTAAACGATTAGTAAAGTTTGACGGATTGGGCTGACACTTCGGTAACTTCTGACCGCCGTGGCTTTTGAGTCACGGAAAGTTCCGAACGGGTGGCTAAATGGTACCGGTCAAGGCCCGGAGATAGCCGTAGCCCGGATGAAGCCAAGGGCCGCGAAGCGCGGCCCAATGGCGCAATCCGGGAGCCGCACTCTCAATCGCTCCCGGATTTCGCTGCGCTTCATCCGGGCTACGGTCCTGTGCATTGAGGCGCGATCTGCAAATGCAGCGACGACGGGTCAATGCCAGGACGCGTTGCCGCTCCCTAGCTAGACCGCCTCTGGGCTGCTATGGTTTCGGTCACCCCACGGGCTGCCGTAAGCAGGGCCGTGCAGCGACCCGGCACGACGGGAAACGGGCTTCTCTCTCAATTGCGCGTCAGCGCCCGCCCGGTGATTCCGTGCCCCTATTTGCGAATCGAGACCGTGAATCCGTCGCGTTCGGCACGGGCGCCGCGATAGGCACTCTCGGTGGTCTTATTGGCCTCGGGGGAGCCGAATTCCGGTTACCAGTCCTCATCAGCTACTTCGGATTTAAAGGGCTCGAAGCCGTAATTCTCAACAAGGCGACCAGCCTCATCGTCGTTGCAACGGCGCTGCCTTTTCGTGCCAGCACCATACCCTTCGCGCAGATCGGCGCAGAATGGCCGATCATCATGAACTTGCTTGCTGGCAGCCTTGTCGGTGCATGGGTTGGCGCGTCATGGGCTACCGCGCTGAAATCGGAAACGCTGTACCGCATTATTGCGGCACTGTTGGTGGTCATCGCTGGCGTTCTCGCGTTCGCGCACGACGCTGTCGCCACCGGGACGTTGTTTACAGGCGCGGCACTCGTCATCGCGGGCGTTGTGGCAGGTTTTGCAATTGGGGTGGTGGCGTCGCTGCTCGGCGTTGCAGGCGGTGAGTTCTTGATACCCACGCTCGTACTCTTGTTCGGGACCGACATGAAACTGGCAGGCAGTCTCTCGCTGGCAATTAGCTTGCCCACTATGCTCGCAGGCTTCACGCGGTACAGCCAAGATCAGAATTTTTCCGTCATACGGCGGAATTGGGTCTTTCTGCTGATCATGGCAGCAGGCTCGATCCTCGGCACATTTATCGGAGGCAAGTTGCTCGGCATCGTGCCAAACGGGGTATTGCTCCCGCTGCTGGCAATCCTGCTGCTTCTTTCCGCCGTGAAGGTTTGGCGACATCGATAGCGCGGCGGTGGTCCGGATGAGGCGCAACGAAGTCCGGGGCCGCATTGGCGACGGAACTGACGGGCGAAGTTGGCAGGAGCCGCGGATCAGGAGATTGTGAACGCGCGCGGCCTCAAGCCTTCTCACCGATACGCTTGATCTCCCATTCCAGCGCGATGCCGGAATGCGCCTTGACGCGTTCGCGCACGGTTTCGCCGAGCGTCTCGATATCGGCGGCGGTGGCGTTGCCGAGATTGATGAGGAAGTTGCAATGCAGTTCGGAGACCTGCGCGCCGCCGATGGTCAGGCCGCGGCAGCCGGCTTCGTCGATCAGCTTCCAGGCATTACGGCCGGGCGGATTCTTGAAAGTCGAGCCGCCGGTGCGATTGCGCGGCTGAGAGGCTTCGCGCTTGGCCTTGATGTCGGCCATCTCGGCGGCGATGGCGTCGGCGTCGCCGGCTTTGCCCTGGAACAACGCGCCGACGAAGATCACATCCTCGGGCACGGAGCAGTGGCGATAAGAGAAGCCCATGTCGGCGTTCGCGTAAGTGACGCGATTGCCCTGGCGGTCGATGGCATAGGCCTCGACGAGAACGTCCTTCGTCTCGCCGCCATAGGCGCCGCCGTTCATGCGCAGCGCGCCGCCGATGGTGCCGGGAATGCCGGACAGAAACGCGAGGCCGGCGATGGCGGCCTTCTGCGCGGCGCGCGCCACCAGCACATCGAG
Organism: Pseudolabrys sp. FHR47; assembly: GCF_005153485.1. Classification (NCBI taxonomy): domain Bacteria; kingdom Pseudomonadati; phylum Pseudomonadota; class Alphaproteobacteria; order Hyphomicrobiales; family Xanthobacteraceae; genus Pseudolabrys; species Pseudolabrys sp. FHR47. The sequence continues at coordinate 1,450,976 of NZ_CP039740.1, read as the reverse complement.
AATGCCGGCGCCGCAGCGCACGCGGTTGCCGTCTTCGATGGCGACGTCGTTGAAGCCGCGGCCGAGCCGGATAACGACGCCCGGCACACCGCCGTCGCGCACGATGGTGTTGGAGGCGGCGCCGATCACCATCACCGGCACGTCGGCCGGCAGCATCTTGAGGAAATAAGCAAGATCGTCCGGGTCTTCCGGCGAGAACAGCACCTGCGCCGGGCCGCCGACGCGAAACCAGGTGTACGGATCGAGCGTCTGGTTCGCCATCATGCGCCCGCGCAATTCCGGCATGCGGGCTTTCAGGTCGGGAACGATATCGGGGAAGGTCATCGCTTTACTTTAAGTCCAGCGCCGCAAGTTCACCCGGCAGCGCATAGGCCCATTGCGAGATCGAGCCGGCGCCGAGGCAGACGACGTAGTCGCCCGGCTTGGCGAGGCCCTTGACGATGCCGGCAAGCTGCTCCGGGCCGTCGAGCGGCGTCACGTTGCGATGGCCGCGCGCGCGCAAAGCCTGCACCAGATGATCGCGATCGGCGCCTTCAATCGGCGCTTCGCCGGCGGCATAGACATTGGCGACGATAACGGCGTCGGCGTCGTTGAAGCAGGTCGAGAACGGCTCGAACAGGGTCTTGAGGCGCGTGTAGCGATGCGGCTGCACCACGGCGATGACCTTGTTCTTGGTCGACTCGCGCGCGGCTTTCAACACCGCCGCGATCTCCACCGGATGATGGCCGTAATCGTCGATGATGGTGGCGCCGTTCCACTCACCGACTTTCGTGAAGCGGCGCTTGACGCCGCCGAACTTGCCGAGCGCGGCGCGGATCTTGTCGTCGGCGATGCCGAGTTCATGCGCCACCGCGATCGCGGAGGTGGCGTTGAGCGCGTTGTGGCGACCCGGCATCGGCAGTTCAAGATTGGTGATGCGATGCACCTCGGCGCCGTCGCGGTCGCGGAACAGGACCGAGAACTGCTGCTTGCCGTCCTTGTTGACGAGATCGACGAGGCGCACGTCGGCTTGCGCATTCTCGCCGTACGTGATGATGCGGCGGTCGGCGATGCGGCCGACGAGGCGCTGCACGATCGGATGGTCGGTGCACATGACCGCGAAACCGTAGAACGGCACGTTCTCGACGAAATGGATGAAGGCCTCCTGCACGGCGGCGAAGGTCTTGAAGTGGTCGAGGTGCTCGGCATCGACATTGGTGACGATGGCGATGTCGGCCGGCAGCTTGAGGAAGGTCCCGTCGGACTCGTCGGCCTCGACCACCATCCAGTCGCCCTCGCCGAGGCGCGCATTGGTACCGTAGGCGTTGATGATGCCGCCATTGATCACCGTCGGATCGAAGCCGCCGGAATCGAGCAAGGTCGCGACCATCGAGGTCGTCGTGGTCTTGCCGTGCGTGCCGGCAATGGCGACGCAGGATTTCAGCCGCATCAGCTCGGCGAGCATTTCGGCGCGGCGCACCACCGGCAAACGCTTGGCGCGCGCCGCGACCAGTTCCGGGTTGTCCGGCTTGATCGCGGAAGAAACAACGACGACGTCGGCGGCGTCGAGGTTCTCGGCCTTGTGACCGATCTCGACGATGACGCCCTTCTCGCGCAGACGCTTGACGTTGGCGCTGTCGGAGGCGTCCGAACCGCGCACCGTGTAGCCGAGATTGATCAGCACCTCGGCGATGCCGCTCATGCCAATACCGCCGATGCCGACGAAGTGCACCGGTCCGAGTTCGGTCGGCAATTTCATGGAAGGCCTATCCCTGCATCCGGCGTCCGCGCGGGCGGACCGTCTGAACTACAATGCGTCCGTGTATGGCAAGCCGGAGAAAAAGGGAAGATCGGTGAAATACCAAGGCGGATGAAGGGTTAAGCACCGTTTTTAGCGTGATCACCGTTGCCGCTGCGGAAGTTGATCACCTGGGCCGCCACGCCCTTGCGCGAACGCAGGCCGAGGCCGGCGACTTCCGCCGCCAGTTCGGCCTGGGTGAAGGGCTTGGACAGCCGCGGCAGCTTCATGGCCTGCTCCGGGTCGATCTCGGCGTAACCGGTCGCCAGCATGATCGGCAGGTCGGGCCAGCGCTTGCGGATCGCCTTGGCAAGCTGCAATCCCGTGGTGTGCGGCATGATCTGATCGGTGACGACAAGATCGATGCCGGCTTGCGCGTCGAGGATCGCGAGGGCTTCGTCGGCCGACGCCGCGGCGAAACAGACATGGCCGAGGTCCTCGAGCATGCCAACGGTATTGGTAAGCACCAGCGGATCGTCATCGACCGCCAGTACAGCCAGTTGCGACTGGGGCGGCATCTCTTTTTCGGGGCTCAGCGTCGTCGGCTCCGGCGCCTGCTTTGCGGACTCGTCGGCCGGCAGCCACAGTTCCGCCGTTGTGCCCTCACCCGGCACACTACGCAGTACAAAGCGGCCACCGAATTGCTCTGCCAATCCATGCACCATCGACAGGCCGAGGCCGGTTCCCTTGCCGGGCTGCTTGGTGGTGAAGAACGGCTCGATGGCGCGGCGCAATATCGCTTCGTCCATGCCGACGCCATTATCGCTGACAGACAGCCGCACATAGCGGCCCGGCTTCAGTGAAGTCTCACCAGGTCCGACGATTTCGTCGCGCGCCGCGATAACGATCTCGCCATCGTCGTTCATCGCGTCGCGGGCGTTGACCGCCAAGTTGAGCAACGCGACCTCGAGCTGGTTGGCATCCGCGATCACTGTGCTCAGCGCCAGCGGAAAACGTGTTTCAAGCGTGATCGATTTGCCCAAGGTCCGCTGCAGCAGTTCGGCCATGCCGCGGACCAGGTTGGGAATGTCGATCGATTCTTGCTTGATCTCCTGGCGGCGCGCAAAGGCCAGCATACGCTTGGTCAGCGCCGTGCCCCGCTCGGCGCCCTTGACGGCATTTTCCAAGAGCGCTTTGAGCCTCGGATCGTCCGGCAGGCGCTTGCGCATCAGCTCGAGGCTGCCGAGCACCGCCATCAAGAGATTGTTGAAATCATGCGCCACGCCGCCGGTGAGCTGGCCGATGGCCTCCATCTTTTGCGCCTGCACCAGCGCTTCGCGGGTGCGCTCGAGTTTCTCCTGCGCCTCGCGGCGCTCGCTGATGTCGCGAGTAATCTTGGCGAAGCCGGCCAGTTTCCCCTCGTCATCGCGGATCGCGTCGATGATGACATGGGCGAAGAAGCGCGAGCCGTCCTTGCGCAGGCGCACGCCTTCCCGTTCGAAACGGCCTTCCCGCGCAGCGACCGACAGCGCGCGCTCGGGCAATCCGGCCGCGCGATCCTCCTCCGTATAAAAGCGCGAGAAGTGCTGGCCGATGATCTCCTCGGGACGGTAGCCCTTGATGCGCTGCGCGCCGGGATTCCAGTTGCTGACGAAGCCGCCGGGATCGAGCAGATAGATGGCGTAGTCGGTGACGCCCTGCACCAGCAGACGGAACTGTTCCTGACTCCGGCGCAGAGATTCTTCGGCCTGTTTCCGTTCTGTGAGATCGCGAGTGATCTTGGCGAAGCCGACCAGCGAGCCGTCGGGCTCGCGAACCGGATGGATGACGACATAGGCCCAGAAGCGCGAGCCGTCCTTACGAACACGCCAACCTTCGGTTTCGAATTTGCCTTCGTCGCGGGCAGTCGCCAGAGCGCGCGCCGGCAAACCCGTTGCGCGATCTTCGTCGGTATAGAAACGGGAGAAATGCTGACCGATGATTTCAGCGGCGGTGTAGCCCTTGAACCGCTGCGCGCCCGGATTCCAGCTCGACACGATTCCGTCGGCATCGAGCATGCAGATGGCATAGTCGGTCACGGCTTCGACGAGCAGACGGTAGCGCCCATCGTCACCCTGAGGACGGACGAGATTGTTCGGGTCGTCCCTCACCCCGAAGTTCCCAGCAGCCAGTCAATCACGGCAATCACGTTTCTTAGGTCAAATTAGCCCAGAAAGTGTGCAACGGCTGAGTCACTAAATGGTTCCTCGGGCCGGCCGCTGTTAATAACCGGCGACCCGAAGTACCAGATCGGCTAGCCGCTCGGCGGCGTCTGCGGTTCCGGAAGCCTTGGCCGCCCGTGCCATAACGCCAAGCCGGGATGGATTGGCAGCGAGAGTTTCAAGTTCCTGCGCCAGCCGATCCGGTGTGAACTCGGCCTGGACGATGCGGATCGCGCCACCAGCGTCCTGCAGCACGCCGGCGTTGGCCAACTGATCCTGATCCAGCGCGTGCGGTAAAGGCACCAGAATTCCGGGGCGGCCGATGGCGGAGAGTTCGGCGACGGTCGACGCGCCCGAACGCGATATCACGAGATGCGCCGCCGCCATCCGCACCGGCAAGTCGGAGAAGAACGACGCGCAGGTGTGCGCCACACCGAGCCTGTCATAGTGCGCGGAGACCGCGTCGATATCCTCCGGACGCGCCTGCTGCACGACGTGAAGCCGCGCCCGCAAGGCCGCATCGAGTTTTTCGATCGCAACCGGCACGACTTCCGACATGACGCGGGCGCCCTGACTGCCGCCGAACACCAGCAGGCGAAAGGTGCCCTCGGCCTCGAGGGCGTGGTAAGGCACCTTCGATGCCTCGATCACCAGCGGACGCACCGGATTGCCGGTGAAGGTCAACTTGCCGCGCAGGCTGTCATCGACCTTGTTGAACACGCGGAAGCCGGTGGCGATGGCGGTCACGCGCGAGGCCAGCAGCCGGTTGGCGCGGCCCATGACACCGTTCTGCTCATGCAAAACCGTCGGCACGCCGCGCCAGGAAGCAGCGATAAGCGGCGGCACGGTCGGATAGCCGCCAAAGCCGACGACCACCGACGGCTTTATGCGGCCGATCACACTCCAGGCTTTCAATGTGCCGCGGCCCAGCATCAGCGCGGTGCGTGCCAGCGACACGGGATCGCGGCCGCGCACTGTCGCGCTCGGGATGAGATGAACCTCGCGAGCGGGAAACTCGAAATGCGCGGCGCGCGTATCGGTCGCCAGATCGACGGTGACGCCGCGCCTGTTCAGTGCGACGGCGAGCGACTCCGCCGGAAACAGATGACCGCCGGTGCCGCCGGCGCAGAGGAGGATGAGTTTGTTCGTCGTGGAGCTTGCCATGCCGGGCTTTCTCAATCCGTCATCCTGAGGCGCGAGCGCAGCGAGCCTCGAAGGATGGCGGATCATATCATGTCGTTCGCAGCTCGAGACCTGGCGCGGTCAGCATCGCGCCGCGCGGCTGTTCGCGCGTCAGCGCCAGCAGCATGCCCATGCCGTAAGCCAGCGACAGCATCGACGAGCCGCCATAAGAGATGAAGGGCAGCGTCATGCCCTTGGCCGGAATGAGATGCAGGTTCACAGCCATGTTGATCGCCGATTGCGTGGCGAACAGCATGGTGAGGCCGGCAGCGGCGAAGCGACAGAAAGGATCTTCGTTGCGCATGGCGCGGATCAGTGCGCGCACGACGATGAAGGAGAACAGCGCCACCAGCGCCAGGCATAGCGCGACGCCGAATTCCTCCGCCGCGACCGAGAACACGAAGTCGGTATGGCTCTCCGGCAGCATGCGCTTCACCGTGCCCTCGCCCGGGCCGCGACCGAACCAGCCGCCGCGCATGAAGCTTTCGGTGGCGACGTCAATGTTGAACGTGTCGCCCGCCGCCGGATTCATGAAGCGCTGGATGCGCGAGGTGACATGCGGCACGGTGTAATAGGCGACCAGCAGACCGAAGCCCGCGGCGCCGGCGATGCCGAACATCCAGATCACGCGCATGCCGGCCATGAAGAACAGCGCGCTCCACACCAGAACGATCAGCATGGTCTGGCCGAAGTCCGGCTGGATGACGAGCAGCGCCACCACAGCCAGCAAGAGAGCAAGCGCGATGGTGTTGGCCGGCATCTCGGGACGCTTGGCCGACTCGCCGAACAGCCAGGCAATGAGAATGACGAAAGCCGGCTTGAGAAACTCGGACGGCTGGATATTGACACCGGCGATGACCAGCCAGCGTTTGGCGCCCTTGATTTCCTGACCGAAGAATGGCGTGGCCGCGACCATGACCAGGCTGATGGCGAAGACGACGAGCGACAGCCGGCGGATCTGACGCGGCGTCAGAAACGAGACGCCGAGCAGAATGGCAATTGTCGGAAACAGGAAGAAGATGTGGCGATTGACGAAGTAGAACGGTTCGAGCCCGAGCCGGCCAGCGACCGGCGGCGACGCCGCGAGCGACAGCACGACGCCGGCGAGCATCAGCGCGCCGATGGCGGCGAGCGTCAAGCGATCGACCGTCCACCACCACTCGCCGATCGGGGTGCGTTGCGCGCGCGAAATCATGGGAAGCCCGGAATCCGTGAGGCTTCAAGCTGACGCGTCGTGGTTTAGGAACGGTTAAGACTGCTTTACCTCTCCCCGCATTGCGGGGAGAGGTCGACTTCCGAGCCTTAGCGAGGAAGTCGGGTGAGGGGCCGTGCCATGCCCCTCACCCGGCTCGCGCCTAACCGGCGCTCGCCACCCTCTCCCCGCTAACGCGGGGAGAGGGAAGAAACGCCCGGCAGCGCGAGAGCCAGGTCGGCGAACGCCTTCCCGCGCACTTCGAAATTCGGGTACTGGTCGAACGAAGCGCAGGCCGGCGACAACAAAATGACGGCCTCCTTGAGGCCGGAGGCCTCGGCGTCGCGGGTGGCCGCCTCGATGGCCTTCGACAGCACGCCGTCGATCTCGTGATCGACCTTGCCTTGAAGCGTTTCGGCGAAGGCTTCAGCCGCCTCGCCGATCAGATAGGCCTTGCGGATGCGCGGCCAGAACTCGGACAGGCTTTCGATGCCGCCGGCCTTGGGCTTGCCGCCGGCGATCCAGAAGATGTCGGTGAAACTCGCCAGCGCCTTGGAGGTGCTGTCGGCATTGGTGGCCTTGGAGTCGTTGACATAGAGAATGTGGCCGGCGGCGGTTGTCTTGCGGCCGACCGCTTGCATGCGGTGCGCGAGGCCGGGGAACGAGACGAGCCCTTTCTGAATGGCCGGCAGGTCGAGCCCAAGCGCGACGCATGCGGCGATGGCGCAAGCAGCGTTCTGCGCATTGTGCGTGCCGCGCAAGGAGCCGATGCCCGTGAGCTGCGCCGCCGGAAACGGCTTGCCAGCACTGGCGCGCATGATGCGCGGGCCGTCGGCGAAATAACCGTCGCGCACCGGGCCCTCGACCGAGATGCGCTCGACGTGTTTGCCGGCGCGTTCGACGCGATCAGCGGCCTCGCGCGACCAGCGATCATCGACGCCGACGATGGCGGTGCGTTCGGCTTGCGCCACCACCAGAGTCTTGATCGCGGCGTAGTTCTCGATGGTGCCGTGGCGGTCGAGATGATCGGCCGAGACATTGATGAGAATGCCGACCGTCGGCCGCAATGAGGGCGCGAGATCGACCTGATAGGACGACACTTCGAGCACGTAGTGACGACCGGGCGCGAAAGGTTCGAGCGCCAGCGCCGGCACGCCGATATTGCCGCCCATCTGCGCATCGCGGCCGGCGTGGTTGATGAGATGGGCCGTGAGCGCCGTGGTGGTGGATTTGCCGTTGGTGCCGGTGATGGCAACCAGCGGACACTCCGCGCCGTGCTTGGCGCGCTCGCGGCAGAACAGTTCGATGTCGCCGATGACCTCGACATTCTCGCGATGCGCGCGCTGCACCGTCCAGTGCGGCGTCGGGTGCGTCAGCGGCACGCCCGGCGACAGCACCAGCGCGGCAATACCCGTCCAGTCGATATCGGCGAGGTTGGCGGTCTCGATGCCGGCGGCCTTGGCCTGCTCGTTCTTCAAGGGCGCGTCGTCATAGGCGATGACATGCGCGCCGCCCGCTTTCAGCGCGCGCGCCGTGAGCAGCCCCGAGCCGCCGAGACCGAACACGGCGACTTTCTTATCGGCAAAGGTGGTGACGGGGATCATCGCAGCTTGAGCGTCGATAGTCCGGCGAGCGCGAGCACGACCGCGACGATCCAGAAGCGGATGACAATCTGCGGCTCGGTCCAGCCCATCTGTTCGTAATGGTGATGGATCGGCGCCATCTTGAAGACGCGCTTGCCGGTGAGCTTGAAGGAGGCCACCTGCACGATCACCGACACCGCCTCCAATACGAACAGGCCGCCGATGATGGCGAGCACGATCTCATGCTTGGTCGCGACCGCGACGGTGCCGAGCAGGCCGCCCAGCGCGAGCGAACCAGTGTCGCCCATGAAGATCGAAGCCGGCGGCGCGTTGAACCACAGGAAGCCGAGCGACGCACCGATGACCGCCCCGCACAGCACCGCGAGTTCGCCGGTGCCGGCGACGTAATGCAATTGCAGATATTCGGAGAACAGGGCGTTGCCGACAACGTAGGAGATGAGGCCGAAGCTCGCCGCCGCGATCATCACCGGCACGATGGCGAGGCCGTCGAGACCGTCGGTGAGATTCACGGCATTGCCGGCGCCGACGATGACGAAGGCGCCGAGAAGGACGAACATCCAGCCGAGATTGATCACCAGTTCCTTGATGAACGGAAAGGTCAGCGACGTCGCCATCGGCGCCTTGCCGATATGGGTGAGCGCGAGGCACGCGATCAGCGCCACCGTCGCCTCGGCGATCAGGCGCGTACGGCCGGAGAAACCGGCATGGGTCTGCTTCGTCACCTTCAGATAGTCGTCGTAGAAACCGATCAGGCCGAAGGCCAAAGTGACGCCGAGCACGATCCAGACGTAAGGGTTCTTCGGATTGGCCCACAACAAGGTCGACACCAGCAGACCCGACAGGATCATCAGGCCGCCCATGGTGGGCGTGCCCTTCTTGGTGACGAGGTGCGACTGCGGGCCGTCGGTGCGGATCGGCTGGCCGCGGCCCTGCTTGAGCCGCAGCATGTCGATGATCGGTCCGCCGAACAGGAAGACGAAGACCAGCGCCGTCACGATCGCACCGCCGGTGCGGAAGGTGATGTAGCGGAACACGTTGAAGAACGAGATCTTGTCGGAGAATTCGGTCAGCCAGTAAAACATCGCAGTCGCCTTGTCGCAGACTCTTGCCGCTGGTTGGCTTTTTGCCGCTTGTTGACCTCGTCAGGTTCCGGCGTCCGCTTCCGGCGCCGGTGTGCCCGCGTAGGTTTTTACTAACGCCTTGACGATGGGGGCCATTTTGGAGCCGAACGAGCCCTTCACCATCACCGCGTCACCGGGACGAACAGCGCCGAGCACGGCCGGCTCCAGCTCCGCCGCGGTTCCGGCATAGCCGCCCCGGCGGTCCGAGGGAAGGGCCTGAAACAGCGATCGCATCAGCGGTCCAGAGCAATAAACGAGGTCGATCCTGGCGGCCTCGAGGTCGGCCGCCAGCGCGCGGTGCAGCTTTTCGCCGTCGCTGCCCAGTTCCAGCATGTCGCCGAGCACGGCGATACGGCGACCGCAAGAACCGTTTGGAAGCTTGCCGACCTCGGCCTGACCGAGCAGCGCGATGGCCGCCGCCATCGAGGCCGGATTGGCGTTGTAGCTCTCGTCGATCAACAGCGCGTTGCCGCCGTCGATATGCAGAGCAAATCGCGCGCCGCGGCCGGCCGGCGCGCGCAGTTTGCCGAGCGCCAGCGCGGCCAACGCCAGATCGGCACCGGCGAGCGACGCCGCGGCCAGCACGGCGAGCGAGTTGTTCACGAGATGCCGGCCCGGCGCGCCGAGTTTGTAATGTACCTCGTGGCCGAGAATGTCGGCATGGACGGACGACATGCCGGCATGGAGCGCAAAGCGGATCAGCCGCGCCTCGCAGGACGGATCCTCGCCGAAGCGCACAATATTTTTGACACCGGCGGCTTTCGCCGCCGCGGCAAGCCGTTCATATTGTGAATTGTCGCGGTTGATGACGGCGGCGCCACCGGGCTCGAGGCCGAGAAAAATCTCGGCCTTGGCGTCGGCGATCTTCTCGATCGAGCCGAAATATTCCAGATGCACCGCCTCGACCGTCGTGACGATAGCGACATGCGGGCGCACCAGTTTCGTCAACGGCGTGATCTCGCCGGCATGATTCATGCCGATTTCAAAGACCGCGTATTTCACATCGGCCGGGCAGCGCGCCAGCGACAGCGGCACGCCCCAGTGATTGTTGTACGACGCGACCGAGGCATGGGTCTCGCCATCGGCGGACAGCGCGAGGCGCAGCGCTTCCTTGGTGCCGGTCTTGCCGACCGAGCCGGTAACGGCGATCACCTTGGCGCTCATGCGCGCGCGCGCAGCCCGCGCCAGATCGCGCAAGCCATCGAGCACGTCATCGACTACCAGCAGCGGCGCATCGGCGGGGAAACGATCGCGCTTCGACCGCGCGACCACGGCAACGGTGGCGCCGCCTTTTAGCGCCGCCTCGACGAAATCATGGCCGTCGCGCACGTCGGTCAGCGCGAAGAAAGCTTCGCCCTTGGCGATGGTGCGGGTGTCGATGGAGATGCCGGTGATCTCGGCCGCCGGCGCGCCAACGGTTTCGGCGCGCATGGCGCGGGCCATGTCGGTGAGAGTCCAGAGAGACGTCATACCCCCAATTCCTTCACCACCTTCTCGACCGCCTCGTGATCCGAGAACGGCAGCGTCTTTCCGCCGACAATCTGGCCGGTTTCGTGACCCTTGCCGGCGATGACCAGCACGTCGCCCTTTTGAAGGCCCGCAATGCCGGCGCGAATAGCGGCGGCGCGGTCGCCGATCTCGGTCGCGCCGGGTGCGGCGGCGAGAATGGCGGCGCGGATCGCGGCCGGATCTTCGCTGCGCGGATTGTCATCGGTGACGATAACGCGGTCGGCGTTCTTGTACGCGACCTCGCCCATCAGCGGACGTTTGCCGGGATCGCGGTCGCCGCCGGCGCCGAACACGACGACGAGCTTGCCGGTGGCATAAGGCCGCAACGCTTCCAACGCCTTGGCCAGTGCGTCCGGCTTGTGCGAATAGTCGATGAAAATCGGTGCGCCGTTGAATGCGCCGACGAGTTCGAGCCGGCCCTTGGCGCCGGTGAGCTTTTCAAGCGCGGCGAAAACTGGCGCCGGCGCCGAGCCGGTGGCGATGACAAGCCCCGCGGCCACCGCGGCGTTGTAGACTTGGAAAGCGCCGACCAGCGGCAGCTTCACATTATATATGTGACCGGCGTGCTCGAAGGTGACGCGTTGGGCAAAGCCGTCGATGGCGACGTCGGCGATCCGGATGCCTTCGCCCCGCTTGCCTATGGCCAACAGCTTCAGCCCGCGCTGCCGCACCGCAGCTACGACCTGTGGCGAGTGCGCATCATCGACATTGATCACGGCGGTGCCGTTCGCGGCAATCAGATCGGTGAACAGGCGCAGCTTGGCGGAAAGATAGGCTTCCAGCGTCGGGTGATAATCGAGATGATCGCGCGACAGATTGGTGTAGCCGCCGGCCGCAATGCGGATGCCATCGAGGCGATGCTGATCGAGCCCGTGTGACGATGCTTCCAACGCCAGATGCGTAACGCCCTCGCCCACCAACTCGTCGAGCGAACGATGCAGATCGACCGGGTCGGGCGTCGTGAGCGAACCGTAGACCTCGCCTTTCGGCGACACCACGCCGACCGTACCGATGCTGGCCGCCTGTTGTCCCAGCGCCGCCCAGATCTCGCGCATAAAGGCGGCGACCGATGTCTTGCCGCTGGTGCCGGTGACCGCAGCGATGATACCCGGCTGACGCGGATAGAATTTCGATGCGGCCAGCGCGAGCGCACGCCGCGCATTATCAACCTGAATGAAGGCCGCGCCCTGCGGCATTCCATCGGGCTTATGCTCGGCGGCAACGGCGATCGCGCCCGCCTCCACCGCCTTGGCGGCATAGGCCGCGCCGTCCGCCTTGCTGCCGGCGATGGCGATGAAAAGAAAGCCGCGCTTCACCTTACGGCTGTCGGAGGTGACGCCCGTCACCGCGATAGCGGCAAAACCCGGTGCGAGGACGGCTTCCGGCAGGATTTCACCGAGCGTCACCGCGCCACCTGATTGGAAACGAGGATCGCCTGTTCGGCCTTCGGCAGATCGAAACGCGGCGCTATGTCGAGCAACGGCGCGACGCGTGCGATCACCTTGGCCGCCGTCGGCGCGGCGTTCCAGCCCGCGGTGGCGTAGCCGTGCGTTTCCTTGGTGGCCTGCGGTTCATCCAGCATGATCAGCAGAAGATACTGCGGCTTGTCGGCGGGCAGAACGGCCATGAAATCGGTGAGCAGCTTGGTCTTCGAATAACGGCCGTTGATGACCTTTTCCGCCGTGCCGGTCTTGCCGCCGATGTAGTAGCCGTCGACATTCGCGGTCTTGGCGCTGCCGACCTCGGCATTGAGACGCATCAGATAGCGCATCTTGATCGAGGTTTCCGGCTTGAGCACCTGCTTGGCGAGCGCCCGCGCCTCGTCCTGGGTGCGCTTGAGGAAGGTTGGCGGGATGAGCAGGCCGCCATTCAGCGTGGCCGCGACGCCCATGACCGCCTGCAGCGGCGCGACCGACAGGCCGTGGCCGAAAGCGATAGTCACGGTGTTCAGTTCGCCCCAGCGCTTCGGCACGATCGGTTCGGAACTTTCCGGCAGCTCGGTGCGCAAGCGATCGAGCTGCCCCATCTTGCGCAGATAGGCTTTGTGATACTCGACGCCGAGCGACAGCGCGAGCCGCGCCGTGCCGATGTTCGACGAGTAGGTGAATATCTCGGGGATCGACAGCACGCGGCGCTGCGCGTGGTAGTCATTGATGGTGAACTTGCCGTAGCGCAGCGGGATGCGCGCGTCGAAGGTGGTGTTGAGACCGATGCGGCCGGAGTCGAGGCCCATGGCGATGGTCAGCGCCTTGAAGGTCGAACCCATTTCATAAACGCCGGTCGTCAGGCGGTTGATGCGGGTCGGATCGTTGGCCTCGCGCGGATTGTTCGGGTCGTAGTCCGGCTCCGACGCCATGGCGACGATCTCGCCGGTGTTGACATTGAGCATCAGGCCGGCCGCCGCTTTGGCGGAGAATTTGTCACGCGCCTTGGCCAGTTCGTCGCGTAGCGCGAACTGGACGCGCAGGTCGAGCGCCAGTTCGACCGGCTTCTGCAAGCGATCGGTGGCGAGCCCCGCCATATGCAACGCCGCCAGGCCCTGCCCGTCGAGCCATTTCTCGATGCCGGCGATGCCCTGGTTGTCGACGTTGACGTGGCCGATCAGGTGCGACACCACCGGACCGTTGGGATAGACGCGCTTGTTCTCGGTCAGGAAGCCGATGCCCGGCAGGCCGAGGCGATGGATTTCGCGCTGCTGCGCCGGCGTGAGTTCGCGCTTGAGCCAGGCGAAGCCGCGGTTCGAGGCAAGGCGCTCGCGCAAATCCTTGGCATCGAGATCGGGCAATACGGCGGTGAGCATCTCGGTCGCCTCGTCGACATCGATGAGGCGGCGCGGCTCGGCGAACAGCGACGGCATCTTCACGTCGGTGGCGATGATGGCGCCGTGACGATCGACGATGTCCGGGCGCGCCGTGGCGATCGCGTCCTGCGACACACCGCGGCGACCGCCATGGCCTTCGCTGATAAGTGCGAACATGACGAGCTTGCCGGCGATAATGCCGTAGAGCGCCACGAAGGCGATGATGGCGAGGCCGATGCGCGCCTTGGCCTTGACGTTGCGATCGACATTGGCGCCGTAGAGCAGCGTATGCACCATACGCTGCCAGCGAGACTCGGTCGCCTTCTTCTTCGGCGCGGTGAATCCGATATCGGTCATCGCGGCGCCCCCGGATTGCCGATGCTGCCGGTGGTTTCCCGCGGCGCTCCGGGCGCGATCACGGACGCGATCGGATCCTCTTGCGGCGGCGCCGGCGCGGGCCGCATCGGCAGGTTGTCGAAATTGGCGAATTGGGTCGATGCCACCGGTTTGAGCTTGAGGTGACGTTCGGCGAGACCCTGGATGCGAAGCGGCGCTTGCAGCTTAGCCCATTCAGCACGCAGGACGGCCACGGCATCACGCTCGCGGCGCAGTTCGTGGCGCAGCTTGGCGACACGCTCGGCCTGCAGCGTCGAGTCGAACTTGATCTTGTAGACATAGGCCGCGGCGACGACGAGCGCGGCGATGACCAGGATATTGAGGATGCGCATCATCTCAGCGCCCCCTCATCACGTCATCGAGCGACGGCAGCGGCGGCAGGAGACCGTCGAGATCGCCGTCGAGCGGCGGCGCGGCCGTGCGCTCGGCGGCCCGCAACTTGGCGGAACGGGCGCGCGGGTTGTGCGCGATTTCCTCGTCGCCGGCGACGACCGGCTTTTTCGTCAGCGTCGCGAAGCGCGCTTCGCTACGCGCTACATCCGGCATGTGGCGCGAGCCGGCGCGGGTCTCACCGCGCGAAGCCAGATAGGATTTGACGATGCGGTCTTCCAGCGAGTGGAACGATACGATGGCCAGACGGCCGCCCGGCTTGAGGATGCGTTCGGCGGCGACGAGCGCCGCGGTGAGTTCGCCAAGCTCGTCATTGACGAAGATGCGCAGCGCCTGGAAGGTACGCGTCGCCGGGTGAATGTCGTTCGGTTTGGCGCGGACGACCGAGGCCACCAGCGAAGCCAGTTGCGCGGTGGTGCGGATCGGTGTTTCAGCACGCGCCTTGACGATGGCGCGGGCAACGGCGCGCGAATGCCGCTCCTCGCCGAGGCGATAGATGATATCGGCGAGATCGCGTTCGGACGCTTTCGCCACGACATCGGCGGCGCTCGGTCCATCCTTGCTCATGCGCATGTCGAGCGGACCGTCGAAGCGGAACGAGAAGCCGCGCTCGGCCTGATCGAGCTGCATCGACGACACGCCGATGTCGAGCACAATGCCGTCCACCACCGTCGCGCCACATTCGCGGGCGACGTCATCGAGATGGGAAAAGCGATCCTCGACCAGCGTCAGTCGGCCGGCCGCGTGCTGGACGAGATCGGCGCCGCGCGCCACCGCGCTCTGGTCGCGGTCGATGCCGATGACGTGCGCATCCGGCGCGGCATCGAGGATCATGCGTGTATAACCGCCGGCGCCGAAGGTGCCGTCGATGTAAACGCCGCCGTCACGCACATTGAGAAACCCGACCGCCTCGCGGCCGAGCACCGGGATATGCGGCGCGTCTGTGTCGGAACCGCCGAGCGCCACCTTCATGTTTGAACCCGGTCTCCGGACATCGATCCGCCGTCCCTCGCGCCGCGCGCGCCGAAAGCCGCCAGCATCCCGCCGCGCCTCGCGCCCGGCCGGTCCCGCATCGCGGCGGAAAGCGGCCGATCTCCATGAGAATGCTGCGGTGGGCATTGGCGACTTGAGCGGTAACGGATTGACGCTGCCCCGCCACCCCGTTAAGGGCCACGGCGCAGCGCGCGAACGTCCCATTAAGCCGCTCTTAAACTTAAGGATTTGTTTCGATTCCGCGGCCAAAAGAGGGCGCGGCTCGATTTACCGTCCGGCACACGTTAATTGTTGCGAATCGATGCTGAATCAACACCTGGTTGCAGGCTGGCAATGACCCTTTTCCAGCCCGACTCCTTTATCGTCGCCGACGTGCTGCCGTCGCCGAATTTCGACGCGCGCGCGGATGACCGCCTGCCCGACCTCATCCTGCTGCACTACACCGGCATGCAGACCGGCGAGGCGGCGCTCGCCCGCCTGACCTCGGCCGAGTCCAAGGTGTCGTCGCACTATGTCGTGTTCGAGGACGGTCGGATCTTCCAATGCGTGCCCGAAAGCCTGCGCGCCTGGCACGCCGGGGTATCGTCCTGGGCCGGCGAAACAGACATCAATTCGTGCTCGATCGGCATCGAAATCGTGAACCCCGGTCATGAATTCGGCTACGCGGAGTTCCCGCTGCGCCAGACCGCCGCGGTGATCGCGCTGTGCAAGTCGATCCTGACCCGGCGCGGCCCGATTAGCCCGGACCGGGTGCTCGGCCACTCCGACGTCGCGCCGTCGCGCAAGATGGACCCGGGCGAAAAGTTCCCATGGGAACTCCTGCACAACTCCGGCGTCGGCCACTGGGTGCGGCCGGCTGAGCTTAACGTCGAGGGCACCACCTTGCGCCCCGGCGACAGCGGCGAACTTGTCACCCGCCTGCAGCGCGCCTTCCGGCTCTACGGCTACGGCGTCGACGATCATGGCGAGTACGACAACAAGACGGTCGATGTGGTCGCCGCCTTCCAGCGCCACTTCCGTCCGGCGCGGGTCGACGGCATCGCCGATCCTTCAACCATGCTGACGCTCGGCCGGCTGATCGAGACGCGTTCGGCGCCGCTGCGGTGATCAAACCGTCACCACGATCTTGCCGAACTGCTCGTTCGATTCGAGAAAATGGTGCGCCGCCACGATGTCGTCGAACGCAAACGTTTTGGCGATGACCGGCCGCAGCGCGCCGGATTCCAAACCGTCGAGAATAAAGACCTTGGCGGCCGCCAGCCGATCGTCATCGCCGGTGATTTCGTGCACGAGATAGCCGCGTAAGGTCAGCGCCCTGCGCAGTACCGTCCATAGTGGAAACGGCGTCGGCTCGCGGCTTAGGCCGCCATACTCAAACAGGATGCCGCCCTGCGCCATCGCCGCCGTAAGCGGCTCGAAGATCGGACCGCCGATCGGATCGAACACGACGCGCGCGCCTGCCGGCCCTACGATCTCCTGCAGCCGCACGCCGAGGTCTTCTTCCTCAAAGGCAACAACATGAGCCGCGCCGGCGTCGAGCAGCGCCTGCTTCTTGCGCGAGGTGCGCGTAACCGCGACAGGCACCGCGCTTACCAATTTGGCTATCTGGATGGCAGCGAGACCGACACTGCTCGACGCTGCGGTGACGATAACGGCATCGCCGCGACCCAGCTTCGCAATGTCGATCAGCGCGCCATAGGCGGTGAGATATTGCATCCAAACGGCGGCGGCTTCTTCAAAGCTCAGCAACGGCGGATGCTTGACGACAAGCCGCGCCGGATAAGTCGCGACCTCGCCGTAAGCCGGCCAGCGAACCATAGAAATCGGCGGCACGACGCTGACGGCATCGCCCGGCGCAACTCCTTCGACGCCATCGCCGACGGCTTCGACGAGCCCCGCGGCTTCGAAGCCGAGCCCGGACGGGAATGTCGGCGTCTCCAGGTAGCCGCCGACGCGCAGCAGCGCCTCGGCGCGGTTCAGGCCCAGGGCCCTGACGCGGATGCGGACCTCTCCGCGCCCGGGCGGCGGCACCTCCACCTCCTCAATCCGCAGAACCTCGGGACCGCCATGCATATGGAAGCGAACAACACGGGCCATCAGTCAACTCCAAAAAAATTTGAACTGAATGGGCTGTGCCAGTGCCGCACGAACCGATAAATGAGGCAACAGGCAGAACAGTCGAAACTATTGGTTCGGAATATGGACCGCCTTACCAGCATGGCCGTGTTCGTGAAAGCCGTCGATCTCGGCTCGTTCAGCGCCGCGGCGACGGCTCTCGACTTGTCCGGCCCCATGGTCGGCAAACACATCCGCTTTCTGGAGGAGCGCCTAGGCGGGCGCCTGCTCAACCGCACCACCCGGCGCCAGCACCTCACGGACTTCGGCCGCGCCTATTACGAACGCTGCCGTGTCGTGCTGGCGGAAGCCGACGCCGCCGACGCGCTCGCGGCCGATCAACTCGGCGAGCCACATGGCCGGCTCCGCGTAACGATGCCGGTGCATTTCGGCCGGCGCTGCGTGGCGCCCGTGCTGCTCGAACTGGCGCGGCGTCATCCACGGCTGGAGCTCGAGCTGTCGCTCAGCGACCGCATCGCCGATCTCGCCGAAGGCAGCTTCGATCTCGCCATCCGCACCGGCCATCTGGCGGATCAGTCCAGTGTCATCGCGCGACGCGTCGCGCGCCAGCGCATGATCGTCTGCGCTTCCCCCGCTTATCTCGACGCGCATGGCGCGCCGCGCTCGCTTGACGATGTCGGCGCTCACCAGGCGATCGTCTATCGCCGCAGCGGCCCCGTCTCGGCGTGGTTGTTTCCGCGCGAGAACCAGCCGCCGCGCGAAGTGCGGCCGCTCCACCGGCTGCGGCTGGACGATCTCGACGCCATCGCCGATGCCGCGAGCGTGGGCATGGGGCTTGCCTGGCTGCCGTCGTGGCTGGTGCGCGACCGCCTGCAAGACGGCACTTTGGTCGAACTGCTGGCTGACGAGCCCGGCTATCCTTACGAAGTCTATGCGCTGTGGCTGCAGACGCCGCACATGCCGATGAAGCTGCGCCTTGCCATCGACGAACTGACGGCGGCACTGCCCAAGCTCACCTTTTGAATCGCTGCTGCGTCACACGCCGCAATAGGCCTCGAGCCGATAGCCGTCGGGATCGATGACAAAAGCGGCGTAGTAGTTGTCGCCGTAATCCTTGCGCACTCCCGGTTTGCCGTTGTCACTCCCACCGGCTTTGAGCGCCGCGGCATGAAAGGCATCGACGCTGGCGCGCGTCGGCGCGGCAAAGCAAAAGTGCAGCCCTGACTGAAGATCGGCCGGCACCGGCCGGTCGGCTGCGCCAATCCACAAGCCGACCGCGTCGCGCCCATACCCGAGCGACGTCTCACTGTCATACTGTCGTTTCACGCCGAGCGGCGCGAGCGCCGCATCGTAGAAGCGTTTGGCGCGCGCGACGTCACGAACGCCAAGTGAAATATGATCGAACATCGTCGTCTCTCCTAGTGAATTATGAGCTGCGCCGCGCCCGGAAGTCGGCTTGCAGATTCCAGGTCGCGCCTTGATCGAATGAACGCTCGCCGCGCCAGCGAAATGAATCCGGTGTGATGTCGCTGAAGGTCCAGCGCAACGGCATGCCATTTTCGGCAGTGCCGATCTGCACGATGCCTTGATCTTTTCCCTGGCTCTGCGCGCGGCCGAGCTGCCGCGTGTAAAGCTGCTTCAGCGGATCGCTCCAGAGAATGTGCCAGGCATCGAGGCCGGGATCGTAGACGCGCAAGGTCGTGCCGTAGAACAGTCCGGGCAGGATCCACACATCCTGAATGGCGCGGCCGTCGAGCGCCCAGGCGAAATGGATTCCTCCGCGGCCGCGATGTTCGCTGCCATCGTCCTTGAGCACCAGCGCATCGAATGCCCAGTCGCCGATGAACTGGCCATAGAGCGCCATCTTGTCGGCCCGGTCCGGGCCGGGCCGGGCGACACCAGCGCATTCACGAAACCCGAAGACGATTGAACCATGCGACGCTCCCATTCCTGCCGCTTGAGCTACGGCGGCAGGAACGCCGGCGCTTGGGAAAAATTGCTAAGATTCGATTCGCTGCGTTCGCCGAAACCGCATGTTTCCGCGCCGCGCAATCCGCGCTAAATTAAACAAATGGCGGTGACATCGACCATCGTGGCGTCGGGTCCGGGCTGGCAGGTGACGGATGTCGTCTGCGGCAGCGGCCCGCGCGACAAGCCGTTCGAGGAACAGCACGACGGCGTGTCGATCGCGGCCGTGATGCGCGGCAGCTTCCAGTATCGCACGCGCCAGGGTTCCGCCGTGTTGGTGCCCGGCGCGCTGCTGCTCGGCAATGCCGGCGCCTGTTATCAGTGCGGTCACGAGCATGCCGTGGGCGACCGCTGCCTCGCCTTTCACATGACGCCGCAATGTTACGAGGAAGCCGTGGCCGAAACCGCCGGCGCGCGCAGCATAACCTTGTCACGCGCGAGCCTGCCGCCGCTGCCGCAACTCGTCGCCGTGCTCGCCGATGCGCAAGCCGCACGCGACGACGGCGATGCCGAGGCGTTCGATGAACTCCGGATGCGCCTCACCGGCGCAGTGGCGAGCCTGCTCGCGCCGCCTTCCCGCCGCCGCGCGCCCAGCGCGCAGGACGAGCGCCGCATCACCTCCGCGCTACGTCATATCGAGAGGCATGCCGAGGACAAACTCGGCATCGCCGCGCTCGCCCGCTTGGCTGCGATGAGCCCCTATCATTTTCTGCGCACGTTCCGGCAGGTCGTTGGCGTCACGCCGCATCAGTTCATCCTGCGCACGAGGCTCTATCGCGCCGCATCGCGCCTGCGCTCCGGCGACGAACAGATCGCGTCCATCGCCTTCGATTGCGGCTTCAACGACCTGTCGACCTTCAACCGGCGCTTCCGCCGCGTGACCGGCGTCACGCCGGGCGATTATCGCATCGGCAAACGCACCGCCTAAACCGGTGGCGCCGGAATTTCGGGAACGCGCCACGGCGCGTGGCCGAAGCGCTCGCGCAGGAATTCGATAAACACCGCGACGCGCGGCAGCCGATTACGACCGGTCGGATAAATCGCCGCCAGCGGGAACGGCTCGACGTGATGCGTCGCCGTGAGCAGCGGCACCAATTTGCCCGTCTGCAGCGGATCGCCGACGATAACGTCGGACAGCCGCACGATGCCGCCGCCTTCTAGCGCCATGCGCAACGCGGCTTCGGCATTGTCGGTGATGACCCGCGGCCGCACGGAAACGACATCGATGCCGGCGCGCGTCTTGAAAGGCCATCGGCTCAGCCCCGGACCGGCGACGACGATGCAGTCATGCGCCTGGAGGTCGGCGGCGGTCTGTGGCGTGCCGCGTTGCTTGAGATAGGACGGCGCCGCGCAGATGACACGCTGCAGGTCGGCGAGCTTGCGTTGGACGAACGGCCCTTCCGGGATATGGCCGGAACGGACCGCAATGTCGGTCTGCTCCTCGATCAGGTCGACCAGCCGGTCGGTGATCGAGAGTTCGATGTCGATCTCGGGATAGCGCGCCAAGAAGTCCGGCAGCGCCAAAGTGAGCTGGTGTAGGCCGAATGCGGTACCGGAATTGATGCGCAACTTGCCGCGCGGCGCGCCCCGCACCCGGGCAACTTCGGCTTCAGCCTCCTCGATATCGGCGACGATTCGGCGGGCTCGCACGAGAAAGGTCTCGCCTTCCGGCGTTAGCGCCAGCCGGCGCGTGCTCCTTTCCAGAAGCCTGACGCCAAGCCGGTCCTCGAGCCGCGACACCAGCTTCGACACGGCCGAGGGCGTCAGCCCTAAGTCCTTGGCTGCTTGAGAGAAATTACCGCGATCCATGACGCGGACGAAAACCCGCAGGTCCGAGGTGGCGTCCATATCTGTTCCATTGGTTCACATATGTATGCACATAATAGCGAATTATCATTCGGATACGAGATAATATTATGCATTCAACGCATAGGGAAACACACCAGAACCCGTTGCGCCGGAGA
Organism: Pseudolabrys sp. FHR47; assembly: GCF_005153485.1. Classification (NCBI taxonomy): domain Bacteria; kingdom Pseudomonadati; phylum Pseudomonadota; class Alphaproteobacteria; order Hyphomicrobiales; family Xanthobacteraceae; genus Pseudolabrys; species Pseudolabrys sp. FHR47. The sequence continues at coordinate 1,429,863 of NZ_CP039740.1, read as the reverse complement.
TGAAGATGACCATGCCGACCAACCACGCCTTCGAGACCCGCATGCAGATCGATCGCGTCGTCCGCCAGGCCCAGGCCGCCCGCGCCGCGACCATCCGCGCCAGCGCCCACAACTTCGTGGCAGCGATCAAGCGCCTCTTCACCGCCCTTCGCCCGCAGGCTGCGCACTAAACTTTTTCTCGATGGATTGAACCTCCCTCGAGACTGCTGAGCTAGCGCGCCCTCCCCTCCTATCGGCGCGCTTGACTTGCCTAAGTGGAGTTTGCCTCCCAAGGCGTCCGCCCGGACTGGTCATCCCCTCGACCAGTCCGGGCATTTTTTTGTTTAACCGCATTCAGGCGCGCGCCTTGACGCGACCGTCCGCAATCTCCATTCCTCATCTTGTCAGTCGGCCGGACGGCCGCTCCGCGCCAATGCCGAAAGGCGGCCGGGGAGGAAAGTCCGGGCTCCATGGACAAACGGTGCCGGATAACGTCCGGCGGGATGTAGGCTTCACCGCCCATATTCCAGAGACAGTGCCACAGAAAACAGACCGCCTTCGGCCGCGTTGCGTATTGGCCGCAAGGTAAGGGTGAAACGGTGGAGTAAGAGCCCACCGCGCTCGTCAGCAATGACGGCGGCACGGCAAACCTCACCGGGAGCAAAACCGAATAGGGATGACGCTTCCGCCCTCGGGCGGAAGGCCTGTCCAGGTCAGTCATCCGGGTAGGTTGCAGGATGCGCCGGGCAACCGGCGTACCAGATGAATGGCCGTCACGTTTGCGGAGCGATCCGCAGGCCATACAGAACCCGGCTTACAGGCCGCCTGATATGATGACGAGGGCCCGGTGGGAAATCACCGGGCCCTCACCAGTTTCAAATCCGTCAGCGCACGCGCTCTGCCGCAGAGACAATGGCGGCGAGTTTCTCCTCGGCGGAGGCCATGCCGCAGATCGGATTGTCGGCGAAAGTGGCAAAGCCGCAATCGGGATGCAGCAACACGCGCTCGCGGCCGAAGAGATCGACGGCCTCCTTGATCTTGCCTTCGATGTCGCCGATGGCCTCGGTGTGGGCGCATTTCTGATTGACCACGCCGACGCCGATGCGGGCGTCGTCCGGCAATTGGCGCAACAACTCCATCTCGCCGGCGCGCGGCGTGCACATCTCCAGCAGATAGGCGCCGACCTTCATAGCGCCGAGCGTATCGATCAGCGGCGCGTAGCTGCCGGCGAGCGCCACGGATTCGTCCGGCGTCCAGTTGCCGCGGCAGACATGGACGGCGATGCGCTCGCGCGGCATGCCATTGACCACGGCGTTGACGAGATCGCGCGCGAAGGCGAGCTCATGCTCGGGGCCGCGCGATTCCGACAGCGCGCCGCACATGAAGCTCGGCCGGCTCTTGGGGCCTGAGAATACCACCTCGGACAGCACGGGCTCGTCGAACTGGATGAGCGACACGCCGGCATCGATCAGTTCGGCAAGCTCGGCCCGCAAGGCGGCGACGATATCCTCGGCGATTTCCTCGCGGCTCTGATAGGCGCGCTCCTGCAGGCACTCCATCCACATGGTACGCGTCAGCAGATACGGCCCCGGCAGCGCGATCTTGATCGGCTTGCCGGTCAGTGTGCGCAGGAAATCGAATTCATGCGCGGCGAGCGACCGGCTGCGCCCGATACGGCCGAACACGGCCGGATGACGCACGTCGGCGGCCGGCACGTCGAGCGCGCGCAGTTCACGCTCGAACTCTTCCGGATGATCGACCAGTGGCAACAGATCGGTCAGCGGGATGAGCTGGGTGTTGTCGAGCCGAGTGGCGACGAAGCTGGCGTAACTGTCGCGGCGTTGTTCGCCGTCGGTCATCACGCCGACGCCAGCGCGATCCTGCGCCGCCGCCACAAGACGCACGGCATCGTTAGCCGTCTCGTGGAAGGCGGCTTCATCGAGTTTGCCCGAGACGTAATCGTGCATGGTCTCGACCATCCAGCGCGGCCTTGGCCAACTGCCGATGCCCATCACCGACAGCGACGGGATCGGCGACGCATCGCGCCTCTCACGCGGCGGCGCGGCCGGTGCCGGAGCGGGCCTCGCAGCCAAAGCGATCGCCGGCCGGGCTTCCGCCTTCTCCACATTTTGGCCGCGTCCGTCGAGCCTGCCCTTGCAGATGAGAAAGCTGCGCTGCTTGCCGTCCTTGACGAACGACACCAGATCGTTGCCGGTCAGGCGGCACCAGGCGGGCAAATCCTCATCGACCGAGATTTCTGTCGAGAGGATCTCCAGCAACTGCCCGCGTGCCATCGGATCGATATGCTTGCGGATCAGCAGCAGCAGGCCATTGCCGCAATCGAGATCGCCGCCATCGAAGGAAACGTCGGGCGGATGCGGATGCGCGGTCGTCATCATCACCTCAAGCGGAACGGCGGCGGCCGATCTCGTAGCCGACAGCGGCGAAGCCGAGCACGAGTACGACCAGCGCGGCCAGCATGCCCGGCGACAGGCCGGCGACCACGGCTGCAGGCGGAGCATGCGACGCCGCTGGCGCGGGAGTCACCGGCTTGACCTCGGCGCCGCTCGCTCGCGCGGCGGCCTGATAGACGTGGTCGAGCATGCCGCGGCCGACATCTTTCAGGATAGCCTGGCCGGCGACGCGGCCCTGGCCGAGCACCAGATCGACATTGGCGACGCCGGGGCCGCCGAGATTGATCGAGCGGCTGCCCTTGCCGTCTTCGACATGCCAGCCGCGCACTTCACCGCCTTCGGCATTATCGATCACGACTTTGAAGTAGCCTTCCGGCCCGTTGAACGAGCCGCCGGACTTCAGCCTGATCTCTTCCTTGTTGACCAGCATGAAACCGAAATTGTGTCCGGTCGGGCAGCCGACCGGATAGACCGCAAAGCGCGGGTCGCCTGCATAATCGGCGCCGTAGTTCAGGCTGAAGGCCTTGGCGTAGATCTTGAGATTGGCCTTGCCGTCCTTGAACGGTTCCGGCCACGGCGACAGGAAGCCGGCGATATCGCCGTACTCGAACATCAGCGCCTTGCGCGCGCCTGTGTCCTCGATCAGCAAGTCGTTGTTGACCGGACCGATGGTGCGGTTGAGCACGACATTGCCGCCTTCGATGACCTCGATACGAACGGTGCCGGCTTCGGCGTTGAGTTCGGCGACGCGGATGGTCCGATTGCCGGACTTCCATTCATCGCCTGCACCGGCGAGACCGGCGAACAGCTTCTCGTCGGCGAGCAGCAGGCGGTCCATGCGCACGCCGGAAATCCAGTCGAACACCAGCTTCTGCGGCGAGACTTCGCGCGCCTGGCCCTGATTGTAGAGCTGGATGAACTTGCTGCCGATGCCCCAGCCCGGTTGATTGGCCGACAGCATCGGTGAACCGAAGGCCCACTCCCAATCCGTGCCGGCGATCGTCTTGACGTGGAGCGCGTGGTTGGCGGTCTTGTTGTGACCGACCGTCGCGTAATAATGGTAGACGGTGCCACCGACGACAACACTTTGCCCGGCGGGGATAGTGACGTTCTCCTTCACCACGATGCTCATGTCGTAGTCGATATAGGTCGGCGTGCGGCCGAGCACCGGAACGGTTTCGCCGCGCAGTGCGACCTCGCCGCCCATCGTGTCCTCGAGATAATAGAGACCGCCCGGCGGGATGATGACCTCACCGTTTTCGACGCGACTCTTGCGGATGAAGACGGAGTCGAATTTCGGCGGACGGTTGAGGCCGAAATCGTCCTTGAAGCCGCGCGCCTGCGGCAAGCCCGGCAGGCCGGGCACATAAGCCGGCTTCACCGGACGATCGGCGATCAGCGAGAATGGCGGCGGCGCGATGTCTTTGGTCGCGATCGGATGCGCGAGCGGTGCGCCCGGCTTCATCGGCGCGAGCACGGTGCTGTAGTCGGTGGCGAATGCGGCCGAAGCGGCCGCCATTAACAGCGCGGCGGCGAGGCTCGTCGTGCGGAATGTCATTGTCGTTCCCCCTCAGATCGTTTTTGGCGCGGCCGGCAGCGTGGATTGCGGCAGCGCGCATGACGCGTTGGCGCGCCGGCTGAGATAGAGCGTGCCCCAGCCGGTCAGCATCAATGTGTTCAGCATGAGCAGCCATTTCGGCACGCCGGCGAGCAAGGTGCCGGCAAGACCGAGGCCGACCACCGACAGCACCGGCGCAAGGCAACTTACGCACAGCGCCGACAGCGCCAGAACGCCGCCGCCGAGGGCCGCGCCACCGGCGGTGCGCCCGCCGCCGCGGCGCGCTGTGGTGAGGGCAAAGCCCATGAAGGCAACGGCGAGACCGACGGAGATGGCGGTGAATATCTCATCCTTGCGCTGGAAGCTGACCCACCAGGCTTCGGATCGCTCGTAGGTCAGCTTGCCGGCTTCGACGAACTCGCCCGGCAGGAAGCCGCAGTTCTCGGCGTCGGCTGCCGTCGCCGGCATCTCGAACAGCGCGAAGCTCAAGCCGGCATAACCAAGCGCGGCCGCGACGAACAGAACGATCATCAGCCGATACGGAATCATCTCCGCGGTCCTTTCCGTTGCCGAACGTCAGTAGCTGACGCTCGGAGCACCCTCGCCCATGAACTCGACAAGCTTGGCGCCGCCGACGATCACGGCGCCGGGAATGAGGTTGTTCTCGTCGAGCGCCCGCTTCTTGAAGCAGGGCGAGCAGACGTAGATTTCGCCACCGGCCTCGACGAAGTTCTTCATCAGGTCCTTGAGCGCCGCGAAGCCTTCCTCATGGATGTCGTCGGCATAACCCTTCTGCGACAGGCGGGTGCCTTCGATCGACAGGAACACCAGCGTCTTCTTGTCGGAGGCGACGGCGGCGTTGGCGACGACGAAGGCGACGGTCGCCTTGTCGGTGTTGTCCTTGGCAGAGGTCAGGCTGACGACGAATTTACCGGGCATCACATTCTCCTTGGGGTTGGTGATGATTTAGCGGGGTCAGATCAATTCCAGTCGGTGCGCGATCTGATCCAGAAGCTTTTCGAGACGGGGTCGTGATGGACAAGTTCGTTGCGCGTCAGCCGGCACCAGGCTGGCAAATCCTCGATCGCGCCGGGATCGTGCGAAATCACCTTGATGACGCTGCCCGGCATGGCGCGCAGACGTTTGCGCAGGTCGAGCACAAGCTCGCCGCAGCCGAGATCGCCGGCATTCCATTCATCGTCCGCATGCGGCGGAGCACTCAGGCGAGCGGATTCGGGCACGAATAATCCTTTCGCCGAGACGCCCTGCGGCGCGCGGCGACCCAGTGAAAGAGACATGTCAGATCGACGCGCGTCACGCGCGCCGACGGACCATCGACGTCATGGGAAAGGAGCGGACTTCGCCGACATTACGCCGAGCCGGAAAACCGGCACGCCGCACCGGAAACCGGCGCATCCAGCCCGCACGGAGCATGGCGTTCTAGCGAGGTCGCTCTATGCAAAACACTAGTGGCCGAAAAAGGCCCGGTCAAGAAAGCTATTTACCATCCAACAGCGCGTTGATTTTTCCGACGAGCCGCTGGATATCGACCGGCTTGGTGTCGAAATCGTCGCAGCCGGCGTCGCGCGCTTTCTTCTCGTCTTCGGCCATCGCATGCGCGGTGAGCGCGATCACCGGAATCGCCTTGGTCGACGGGTCGGCCTTGACGCGCCGCGTCGCTTCCCAGCCATCGATGACCGGCAGACTCATGTCCATCAGGATAATGTCTGGGCTCTCGGAGCCCGCCATCGTAATCGCCTGCTGGCCGTCCACCGCCATCACCACCTCATAGCCGTTGCGCGCGAGGCGGCGCGAGAGCATGTCGCGGTTCATCTCATTGTCTTCGACCAGCAGTACTTTCATCGCTCAGGCCTTCTTACATTCCGTTATTTATGGTTCGCATGCCGGTGCGCCAGCGCCGACAGCGCGGCGCCCAACGTGCCGATCGGCTGGCCGCTCTTGCTCAGCACCAGCAGCGTGCGCTCGGCAAGGAAGGCGCGCTCCTCGTCGGTGAGATCCTTGGCGGTCAGCACGACAATCGGCACGTCCTTCATGCTGTCGATGTCGCGTACCTGCTCAAGGAAGGCGAAACCGTCGACCTCCGGCATCATCAGATCGAGCAGCACCAGCGCCGGCGGCTGATGGTTCGACAGCCAGCCCAGCGCCTCGCGGCCATTGGCGGCCTGCGCCGGCGTCATGCCCGCGCCCCTCACCGTATTGGAGACCAGTTCGCGCACATGCGCGTCGTCGTCGACGATGAGGATGGTGGAATCCTTGGCCGGCGCCAGCTTGCGCAGCAGCGCGGTGAGCCTGTTGCGGTCGATCGGCTTGGTCATGAACTCGGAGGCGCCGAGCGAGAAGCCAAGATTGCGATCGTCGACGATGGTGAGCATGATCACCGGGATATGCTCCAGCGCCGGCTCCGACTTCATGATGCCGAGCACCGACCAGCCGTCGATCTTGGGCATCTGCACGTCGAGCGTGACGATGTCGGGCGGCGACTTGCGCATGATCGCCAGCGCCTCGGCGCCGTCGCGCGCATGCAGCAGCACATAACCTTCGCGGCCGAGCGTGGCGGAGAGCACGTCATGCACCGCGGGGTCATCGTCGACGATCAGCACCGTGATCGACGAGGCGACACCTTCCGGCGCGAGGCCGAGGTCGTCGGCGACGGAAACCTCGCCGGCGCCGCCTTCGCGGTCCGGCAGCACGATGCTGAAGGTCGTGCCCTTGCCCGGCGCGCTGACGACATCGATGGTGCCGCCGAGCATGGTGACGAAATGCCGGGTGATGGTGAGGCCGAGGCCGGTGCCGCCGAAATTGCGAGTGGTCGATGAATCGGCCTGGGTGAAAGCCTGGAACAGCCGGCTCAGCTGCTCCGGCGTCATGCCGATGCCGCTGTCGCCGACATCGAAGCGGACGAGATCGCGGCCGTCTTCGCTCGTGCGCGACAGCCGCAGCAGCACGGTGCCTTGCTTGGTGAACTTGGCAGCGTTGCTTAGCAGGTTGATCAGGCACTGCTTGAGCTTGGTCAGATCGGTATTCAACGTGCCGATATCCGGCGGACATTCGATGACCAGCCGGTTGCCGTTCTTGCCAATCATCGGATCGACGATGGTCTTCACGTCGGCGATCGTCTTCTTTAGGTCGAGGCGCTCGAGATAGACCTCCATCTTGCCGGCCTCGATCTTGGACAGATCGAGAATCTCGTTGATCAGCCCGAGCAGATGCTTGCCGGCCGCGCTGATCTTTTCCAGATCGCCGAGCGCGGCCTTGTCGCCGCGGTCCTGTGCGTCCTCGGCCAACAACTCGCTGTAGCCGATGATGGCATTGAGCGGCGTGCGCAGCTCATGGCTCATATTGGCGAGGAAGGAGGACTTCACCTTGTTGGCGGACTCTGCCTCCTCCATCGCCCGGCGCAGTGCCAATTCCTGCTTCTTGCGCTCTGTGATATCGGAGTAGATGGCGATGAAGCCGCCGCCCGGCACCGGATCGCGGCGCACTTCCATGACCATGCCGTCCGGCCGGGTGCGCTCGAAGGAATGCGAGGTGCCGAGCACCGCGAGGCGCTTGGCCAGCTCCTTCTCGATGTCGATATCGTCGCCGAACTCGCCGCGGGCGCCGAGATAGCGGATGTAGTCCGAGAAGGTGCGGTCGGTGCCGAGGAATTCCTCGGGCATCTCCAGATATTCGACGAAGCGCTCGTTCCAGGTCACGAGCTTGTGGTCGGCGTCGTACATGGCGACGCCCTGCTGCATGTTGTCGATGGTCGCGCGCAGGAAGGCGTGTTCTTCCTTCGACGACAATTGTCGCTTCATGGTTGCCTGCACGGCATCAGCCCCGCATTCTTGCAGCGTCGAGATTTACGCCAAATCTGTAAGACATGCGCGCTCACGGCTCCAGCAGAAAATAGGTCTGCATCGGGCCCTTGCCCTTGACCTCGATGATGCCGCGCGGCTCGACCGGAAAGCCCTCGCCGAGCGCCTGGCGGGTCGCCTCGGTGATATGGATGCGGCCGTTGACCGAGTGCGACTCCATGCGGCTCGCGGTGTTCACGCTGTCGCCCCAGACGTCATAGGCGAATTTGTGGGTGCCGATGACGCCGGCGACGATCGGTCCGGTGTGGATGCCGATGCGGGCCTCGAGCGCGAGCCCGGTGGCACCGGCGACGTCGCGCACGGCGCCCATCATGCGCGGGGCGAGCCGCGCGATGCGCTCGGCATGGTCGGCTTGCGGCTCGGGGATGCCGGCCGCCGCCATATAGGCATCGCCGATGGTCTTGATCTTCTCGACGCCGGCCTCGGTGGCCAGTGCGTCGAACCGAGTGAAGATTTCGCCGAGAAATTCGAGCACGCGCGCGGCCGGCATGGCGCCGGACACGACGGTGAATCCGGCGAGGTCGCAGAACAGGATGGTCGCTTCATGGACCTGATCGGCGATCCTGACTTCGCCGTCGCGCATGCGCTTGACGATGCTCGGCGGCAGGATGTTGAGCAGCAGCGCTTCCGATTTGCGCTTCTCGCTCTCCAGATCGGCAACGAACTTCTTCTCGCGGTCGCGCAGCCACTTCTTTTCCAGTGATGAGTTGATGCGGCTGCGCAGCAGGATCGGGTCGAACGGTTTGGACAGATAGTCCTCGGCGCCGGCTTCGATGCAGCGCACGACGCTGTCGAGTTCGTCGAGCGCCGAAATGACGATCACCGGAATGTGGCGCGTTGATGCGTCGCTCTTGAGCCGCGTGAGCACATCGAAGCCGCCGATCTCCGGCATGATGAGATCGAGCAGCACGAGATCAAAATCGTGTTCTCCCATCAGCCTGAGCGCCTGCGCGCCGTCGGCGGCGGTGACGACGGCATGGCCCTCTCTCGTGAGGCGGCGCTCCAGCACGTCGCGATTGGCGGCGTTGTCGTCGACAACCAGAATGCGGCTTTGCCGGTCGGTGAGATGCGAGGCATCGGCCTTGAGCGGCTCGACGGTGCGCAGCACCTCGGCGACGATGCCGGCATGGGCGGCAAGCTTGTCCTCGTGGGCGATCGACGAGGCCTCGATATGGGTGAGCGCGGCCATGGCGTCGATCTGGCCGAGCAACTGGTCGGCTGCATGCTTGAGCCGCACGAGGTCATCGCGCAGCGGCGCATCATCTTGGCCTTCCATGTCCTCAATCAGCATCTCGCTATAGCCGATGACGGCATTGAGCGGCGTGCGCAGGTCGTGGCGGATGCGGCGGTTGAACTCGCTGTCGTTCTCGCCGAGCTTGCGGTCGCCCCCTGAGTCGGCGACCACCGCGCCGACGAAGGCGTTGAGCTTGGTCGCCGCGCTCTGCATGCGATCGAGATCGCCGAGCAGATCGTCGGCCCCGAGACGCCGTGCATCCTCGACAAGAATGTCGAGAAAGTCCGCAATCGCCAAAGCGGGCGCCTGCACCTCCTGGCGCAGATAGGCGGCAAGAGCCCGGTTGAGACGCTGGTTCTGATCGTCGGTCATTGGCGGCTGGACAATAAGGATGCCGCAGCGCGAAAGCAAAACGTCGACACCACTTGTGACACCACTTGGCGACAATTCGGCCTCAATCCGTTCAGAGGCAATTCAGACGCGGAACCGCAGCATCGCGATGACGTTAACGATGCGACAACCTTCATTCCGCGCAGCGGAATGCTCAAAAGCGCATCGGCTCTTTGCCTAGCCCGCGCTCTTTTCCCGACAGGAGTTCTGCCTCAATGATATCCGTCCGCCCGCTGCTTCTGGCCTGCACCGCCCTCACCGCCGCCACTCTGGCGTTTCCGGTTGCGGGCGCGACTGCGACTCCCGCCGGCATCTTGATCGCGCAGGCGCCGCCCGCACCGCCACCGACCGAGGAGGAGAAGCGGAAGAAGGAAGAGCAAAAGAAGCCCGCGGCGCCGGCTCCGGTTTCCAAGCCGCCGGCAGCACCACCGCCGCCTCCCGCCGCGGCACCTGCGCCGCAACCAGCGCCGCCACCGGCTGCCAAGCCACCCGCCCCTCCGCCGCCACCGGCGGCGCAACGCCCCGCGCCTCCGCCGCCACCGCCAGTGGCCCAACCGAAGCCGCCCGCGCCGCCTGCTGCCGAGCGTCCGCAGCCGCCGCAGCCCCCGGCTACGCAGACTCCCGCGCCGCGGGCACCGGCCGCACAAGCACCGGCGACTGCTCCGCAAGCGCCGCCGCCCCGTGGCGAAAGGCCGCCCGAAGCGCAGCGCGGCGAGCGACCGCCGGGACCGCCGCCAGCGGCGCAGCGACCAAATCCGCCTCCGCCACCGGCGGCAGAACAACCGAAGCCGGCTGCGCCGCCAGCGCCAGCCGCCGTACAGCAAACTCCTGGGCCCGAGCCGAAGAAAGAGGAGCCGAAGCCCGCAGCACCCGCCGCGCAGTCGAGCCCGCCGTCGGCTCCCCCGGTGACGCGCGCCTCACCGCCGCCGCCCGCACCGCCTGCGGGAGCCACGCGCGCATCGCCGCCGCCCGCGCCGCCACCAGCCGCTCAGACCGCGCCGCCGCCGCCGGCTGCGCAACAACAACCGGCGCCGAACCAGCAGGCGCAACCCGCGACCGTGCAGCGTGCGCCACAAGGCAATCGCCCGGCCGCCGCGCCGCCACCGCCGCCGACCCAGGCCCGCAGCGCCAGCGAATTCATTCGCCGCGACAATCAGGGCCCGCAGCGCGGCTTCGACGACATCCGCCGCGACCGGCGCGAAACGCGCGAGGGTAGCCGCACGATCATCAGCGAAGGCGACCGCACCATCGTGCGCGACGGCAACCGCACCATCATCCGCCACAACGAGGCCGATCGCTTCGCCATCGATGCGCGTGATGTGCGCGTAACGCAGCGCGGCAACGATACGATCAGCATCATCGTCCGCCCCGACGGCACGCAAATCGTCACCACGACCGGCCGCGACGGCCGCCTCATCCGCCGCGTGCGGCGCGACCGCGACGGCCGCGAGGTGATCATCATCGACAACCGCTTCGCCGGCGCACGGCCCGGCTTCTTCGTCAACGTACCGCCGCCGCGCTGGCGCGGTCCGCCGGAGCGCTACATCCTCGACGGCCGCCGCGCCAACCGCAATGCGATCTTCGCGCTGTTCCTGGCGCCGCCGATCCAGTACATCGACCGCCGCTATACGCTCGAGGAAGTGCGCTACAGCGAGCCGCTGCGCGCCTACATGCCGCGCGTCGATCTCGACATTCACTTCGAGACCGGCTCGTGGCAATTGACGCCGGAACAGATCGACCGGCTTTCTGTGATCGCCGACGGCATCAGTCAGGCGATCGCCAAGAACCCGCGCGAGGTGTTCCTGATCGAGGGCCATACCGACGCCGTCGGCACGGACGACGACAATCTGTCTTTGTCCGACCGCCGCGCCGAAGCCGTGGCGGTGGCGCTGACCGAACAGTTCGGGGTGCCGCCGGAAAACCTCGTCACCCAAGGCTACGGCGAACAGAACCTCAAGGTGCCGACCGACGGCCCCTCGGAGGAGAACCGCCGCGTCGCCGTGCGGCGCATCACGCCGCTGATCGACCGGCAGGCGGGAAGATAACTCCGTTCGTTCCCGCGCAAGCGGGAACCCAGTTAACAATCAGAGGGGGCCCCGCTTGCGTGGGGACGAACGGCGAAACCGAGAATAATAAACAGCCCCGGAGCAATCCGGGGCTGTTTGTTTTTTCCGGCCACATTTGTGCCGCACAGGAGGAACCTTCCCGGCACTGTTCCGTTGACAATCGCGTCGACGATGCGGCTATGCGCCTCAAGTCGCGCGCCAAGAATCGAACCGACCCTATTTACTGCAACGATTCCAAGGAGACGTGCGCGATGTCGATCGGCACCATCATTCTGATTATTCTCATCATCGCCTTGCTCGGCGGCTTTTCCGGCATCGGCGGCGGCCCGTTCTACGGCACCGGCTACTACGGCGGCGGCGGTCTGGGCCTTGTGATTATCGTGCTGCTGATCCTCGTCTTGATGGGACGGCTTTGAGACAAACCGCCTCTTGTCCCGGATTTCGCTGCGCTCCATCCGGGCTACGACGACTGCGGTACATCTAAATGAAAAGCCGGCGCGTGAGCCTCACGCGCCGGCTTCGTTCGTTGAATTGTAGCCGCTTCGCTAGCGATCCAGCATCGTAGAGGGCAGCCACAAAGCGATGCCGGGGAATATGGCGACCAGCGCGACGGCAACCACCATCAGCAGAAACAGAGGCAAAGTGTAGGCACCGATGGTGAAGATGTTGCGGCCGGTCATGCCTTGCAGCACATAGAGATTGAAGCCGACGGGCGGCGTGATCTGCGCCATCTCAACCACCAGCACGATGTAGATGCCGAACCAGATCAGATCGAAGCCCGACTTCTCCACCAGCGGGATGATGATCGAGGTGGTGAGCACCACCATCGAAATGCCGTCGAGGAAACAGCCGAGCACGACATAGAAAATCGTCAGCACCGTCAGCAACGCCCACGGTGCCAGCTTGAACGCGGTGATCCACTCGGCCAGCGCCACCGGAATGCCGGTGAAGCCCATCGCCGCCGTGAGATAGGCCGCCCCAGCAAGGATGAACGCGATCATACAGCTCGTCTTGGTCGCGGCGAGCAGCGCCTCGCGGACATTCGGCCAGGTGAGCGTGTCCGACCACCATGAGAATGCGAGCGACAGGAACACGCCGACCACGGCCGCCTCGGTCGCCGAGGCAAGCCCGCCATAGATCGATCCGATCACGCCAAGAATGAGCAGCGTCACGGGGATGAGCCGGCGCGATGCTGCAAGCCTTTCGCGCCACGGCATCTCCGGCTCGGGCGCCGGCATGCGGTCCTTGTTGAACAACGCCCAGACGATAATGAAACCCATGAACAGCACCGCGAGCATGATGCCCGGTATGACGCCGGCAATGAAGAGCCGCGCGATCGACTGCTCGGTGACGGTGGCGTAGATGATGAGAATGATCGACGGTGGAATGAGCAGGCCGAGCGTGCCGGCGCCGGCGAGCGTGCCGATCGCCATCTTCGAATCGTAGCCGCGTTTGGCCAATTCCGGCAGCGAGATGCGGCCGATGGTGGCGCAGGTCGCCGCCGACGAGCCGGACACCGCGGCGAAGATCGCGCAGCCGACAACGTTCACATGTAGCAGCCGACCCGGCAGCTTCTGCAGCCACGGCGCCAGGCCGGTGAACATATCGTCCGGCAGCTTGGTGCGATACAGAATCTCGCCCATCAGGATGAACATCGGCAACGCGGTCAGGTCCCATGAACCCGACGCCGCCCAGACCGAGGTTGCCAGCACCTGCCCCGCCGGCGTCGACATCGTCATGACGATGGCGATGTAGCCGACAATGGTCAGCGCCAGCGCGATCCACACGCCGGCCGACAGGATGACGAACAGGAACAGCAGGAGCAGGAGCGATAATTCGACGACGCTCATGCCTCAGCCCTCTTTGCCGACGGTGAATGCTTCCTCGGCGTCGAGGAAGGTCGGACGACCACGCCGGAGGATGACGATGAGTTCATCAATCAATGCGATGGTGAAGATCAGCGCGCCGAGCGCCATGAGCGCCTGCGGATAAGCCAGTTGCACGCGCACGACGCCGGCCGAGACTTCATTGAATTTGTAGGAGACGTAAGCGAAGTTGACGAACTGCCAGGTCATGTAGATGCCGACCCCCGCAGCCACGCCGAAGGCGAGAATTTCGGCGGCGCGGCGAAACGGCCGCGCCAGAACATTGAGCGCCATGGTGACGCGGATATGCGCGCCGCCTTTCAGCGTCGGCGCCAGCGCCAGGAAGCTCGCGGCGGCGAGCGTGTAACCGCAGATCTCGTTGAGCGACAATATCTGGAATTCGGTCGGCGGCAGATGCAGCAGCATCAAGATGCCGTCGATAATGCGGAAGGTGAGCTGAACACCGACCAGCAAAGCGATGGCGGCAAGACATAAGGCCGCCGCCCACAGCGCCAGTCCGTAAAGTCTGTCGAGGAAGTTGCGCATGATCGGTATCCGGAAAATGATCACCCTCTCCGGCACTTGGAGAGCCCAACCCGGGCGAACCCGGGTTGGGTGGAGAGGGTGACTTGTCGCGCGTGGTTGAAAACGATCCGCTTACTTCTTGTAGGCGGACAGCATGGCCGCGCCGTCGGCACCGGCGGACTTTTCAAACTCGGCGGCGATGGTTTCGCCAACCTTCGCGAGACCGGCCTTCAGTTCCGGCGTCGGCGCGGTGACCTTGATGCCGGCGTCCTTGAGCGCCTTGGTCTTGATCTCCTTCTCGGCGATCGAGGCCTTCCAGCCGCGCTCTTCGGCAACCTTGGCGGCATCGAGCACGGCCTTCTTCTCGGCGTCGCTGAGCTTGTCGAAGGCGGCCTTGTTCACGAACACGATGTTGCGCGGCAGCCAGGCTTCGGCCTCGATGTAGTCGGTCAGATAGTCCTGCGCCTTGGTGTCGACGCCGGTCGAGGCCGAGGTGATCATCACATCGACGCGGCCGGTGGCGAAGGCGGTCGGCAGATCCGGCACTTCGATCTGTGTCGGAATGGCGCCGACCAGCGCCGCGATGCGGCCGATGGTAGCGTTATAAGTGCGGAACTTGAGACCCTTGAGATCTTCGATCTTGGTGATCGTCTTCTTGGCGTAAATGCCCTGCGGCGGCCACGGCACCGAATACAGCAGCATCAGGCCTTCGGACGCGAGCTGCTTTTCGAGATACGGCTTCTGCGCCGCATAGAGCTTCTTGGCGGCGTCATAGCCGGTCGCCAGGAACGGCACGGAGTCGAGACCGTAGACCGGCGCCTCGTTGGCGGCCAGCGACTCGAGGATTTCACCGATCGGCGCCGTGCCCTGACGCACCGCGCGCTTGATTTCTGGATGCTTGAACAGCGAGCCGGCGGAGTGAACCTGAATCTTGAGCGAACCCTTGGTCGCCTTGTCGACGTCGGCGGCGAAAGCGACGACATTCTTGGTGTGGAAGTTGCCGTCCGGATACGGGACCGGCATGTCCCACTTGGTTTGAGCCGCCGCAGTCGTAGCAAGACCGGCCGCCAGGACGACGCCGGCCAGAGAACGCAGAACCATCTTCATAGCTCACCCTCCATTGCGGATCGTGACGCGATCCGCCCTCGTTGCTGATGTGAAGCTTAGCAGTCTCTTGTTTTAGAACCTGACGAAACTTTCGGCATGTCCTGCACAAGTTTCTCCTCTTTTCAAAGACTCGCCGCCGCGCGCGCGGCCTGGTCGTAATGACCGGACAGCGCACGCATCAGTGCGGCGATTTCGGATAGCCGCTTCTCGTCCATGCCGGCGCTTTTGACCGACTGGACCAGAAGGGCCTCGCGAACCTTGCGATAGCGTTGCACGACCTTCTCGCCTTTGGCGGTGAGGCCGACGGTCTTTTCGCTGCCGCGCTTGCTGCTGACGAGCAGATTGTGCCCGTCGAGCTTCTTGAGCGAATAGGTAACGAGGTGCGTGTCCTCGATATTGAGTACGAGGCAAATATCGGCGACGCGCTTGGCGCGGTCGCGATGCGCGATGGTGTGCAAAACAAGGACGTCGAGCGGCGACAGATCGGGCACGCCCGCCGCCGCCATGCACCGCACCATCCAGCGCTCGAAAGCGTGATCGAGCAGGATCATGCCGAATTCGAGTTCGGACAGAACCGGCATCGCGCCCGACGCCAGATGCGCCGATGACACGATCGGCCCCAGCGTCAACTCCGCGTCGGTCTTCGCTGCGGTCGCAGCTTTTGCCATCTCAGCCCCTCCGAGATGGGAGAAGCGTATCGGCCGGTGATAAATTGTCAACGATTTATTGACGATTTTTTTTAGCTCTGGTTTAGTCCGCGCAGGCAAGGAGATCGCGACATGGCCAAGCGGACGCTAAAGCGGGCGGCGAATAAACAGGCGGGTAAGGCGAAAAATAAGCCGAAGAAACAGGCAGCGAAGGCTGGCCGGAAGACTAGCGCCCTCGCCCGCACCTGGGACTTCTGGATCGACCGCGGCGGCACCTTCACCGACATCGTCGGCCGCCGGCCGGACGGCAAACTGATCGCGCATAAGCTGCTGTCTGAAAACCCGGAAGCCTATGCCGACGCCGCCGTGCAAGGCATCCGCGATCTCATCGGTCTCAAGGCCGGTGAGCCCATCCCGCCCGCCACTGTCGGCGCCGTGAAGATGGGCACCACGGTTGCGACCAATGCGCTATTGGAGCGCAAGGGTGACCGCACGCTCCTGCTCATCACCAAAGGATTCCGCGACGCCTTGAAGATCGGCTATCAGGCGCGGCCGAAGATCTTTGCCCTCGAAATCATCAAGCCCGAACTACTCTACGAGCGCGTCGCCGAGATCGACGAGCGCGTGCGCGCCGATGGCACCGTCGAGCGCGAACCCGATCTGGATGAGGCCCGTGCCGCGCTGGAAGCCGCGAAGAAGGACGGCATCGACGCGGTCGCCATTGTGCTGATGCACGCTTATCGCTTTCCCGAGCACGAGAAACGTCTGGCGAAGCTGGCGCGCGACATGGGCTTCGCGCAAGTGTCGGTGAGCCACGAAGTCTCGCCGCTGATCAAGCTGGTCGGCCGCGGCGACACCACCGTGGTCGACGCCTATCTGTCGCCGATCCTGCGCCGCTATGTGAAGCGCGTCACCGACGCCCTCGACACCAAGGAGTCGGGTGCACGCCTCATGTTCATGATGTCGTCGGGCGGCTTGACCGCCGCCGAACTGTTTCAAGGCAAGGACGCGATTCTGTCCGGTCCGGCCGGTGGTGTGGTGTCGATGGCGGAAACCGGCAAGCAGGCCGGCTTCGACCGGCTCATCGGCTTTGACATGGGCGGCACCTCGACTGACGTGTCGCATTTCGACGGCGAATACGAACGCGCCTTCGAGACCGAAGTCGCCGGCGTGCGCATGCGCGCGCCGATGATGCTCATCCACACAGTCGCCGCGGGCGGCGGCTCGATCCTGCATTATGACGGCGCGCGCTTCCGCGTCGGCCCCGACTCGGCCGGCGCCAATCCCGGCCCGGCCTGCTATCGCCGTGGCGGGCCCCTCGCCGTCACCGACGCCAATGTGATGACCGGCAAGCTGCTGCCGGACTTCTTCCCGAAGATCTTCGGCCCGCATCAGGATCAGCCGCTCGACGCCAGCGCCGTGCAAAAGTCGTTCGGAGAGATGGCCAGAGAGGTTGGCGACAAGTCGCCGGAAGAGATCGCCGACGGCTTCATCAAGATCGCCGTCGAGAACATGGCCAACGCCATCAAGAAGATTTCGGTGCAGCGCGGCTATGACGTCACGCGCTATGCGCTCAACTGCTTCGGCGGCGCCGGCGGCCAGCACGCCTGTCTGGTTGCTGACGCGCTTGGCATGACCAAGGTGCTGATCCATCCGTTCTCGTCGCTGCTGTCGGCCTATGGCATGGGTCTCGCCGATATCCGCGCCACGCGCGAACAGGCCATCGAACTGCCTTGGGGCACCAAGGCGCTCGCGGCGCTGAAGAAGACCGGCGTCACGCTTGGCAAGGCCGTGAAGGACGAAGTCGTCGGTCAGGGCGTGCCCGCCGCGAAGATCAAGGTGATCCAGCGCGCGCATATCCGCTACGCCGGCACCGACACGGCACTGATTGTTGAATCCGGCCCGCTGCCGGCGATGCAGCGCGCTTTCGAGAAGGCGCACAAGGCGCGCTTCGGCTTCATCGACCGCAACAAGCAGCTCGTCATCGAAGCCGTGTCGGTCGAAGCCATCGGCGGCGGCGCCAAGTTCGCCGAGAAGTCGGCGCGCCGCGCGGCCGCCAAGCTGCCGAAGCCGGCCAAGGCCACGCGATTCTATTCAAACGGCGCCTGGCACAAAGCGAATGTTTACACCCGCGATCAGTTGAAGATCGGCGCCAAGGTCAAAGGCGCCGCGATCATCATCGAGCCGCATCAGACCATCGTCGTCGAGCCCGGTTGGGAAGCGGAGCTGACGCCGAAGAACCACCTCGTCCTGTCACGAAAGCAGAAGCTGAAGCGCGTCCACGCCATCGGTACCCATGCCGATCCGGTGATGCTGGAAGTGTTCAACAACCTGTTCATGTCGATCGCCGAGCAGATGGGCGTGTCGCTGCAGAACACCGCCTATTCGGTCAACATCAAGGAGCGGCTCGACTTCTCCTGCGCGGTGTTCGCATCCGACGGCACTTTGGTCGCGAACGCGCCACACATGCCGGTGCATCTCGGCTCAATGGATCGCTCGGTCGAAACCATCATCCGCGACAACAAGGGCAAGATCGCGCCCGGCGATGTCTATGCCATCAACGCGCCCTATAACGGCGGCACGCATCTGCCGGACATCACGGTATGTACGCCGGTGTTCGATGACAAGAAGAAGAGCATCCTGTTCTGGGTGGCCTCGCGCGGCCACCACGCCGATGTCGGCGGCATCTCGCCCGGCTCGATGTCGCCGAATGCAACGACCATCGAGCAGGAAGGCGTCTATATCGACAACTTCAAGCTGGTCGATCGCGGCCGTTTCCGTGAAAAGGAACTGATGGCGCTACTGACCGGCGCCACATATCCGGCACGCAACCCGATCCAGAACGTCAACGACCTCAAGGCCCAAATCGCGGCCAACGAGCGCGGCGTCGCCGAACTGCGTAAGATGGTGACGCAGTTCACCTTGCCCGTGGTCAAGGCCTACATGAAGCACGTGCAGGACAACGCCGCGGAGAGCGTGCGCCGTGTCATCGACCGCATACACGACTCGTCGTTCGAATATCCGATGGACCAGGGCATGGTCATCAAGGTGAAGATCTCGGTCGACAAGAAGAAGCGCGAGGCGACCGTCGATTTCACCGGCACCTCGCCGCAGCAGCCGTCGAACTTCAACGCGCCGGAGCCGGTAACGCGCGCCGCCGTGCTCTACGTGTTCCGCATGATGGTGGCCGACGACATTCCGATGAATGCAGGCTGCCTGCGGCCCGTGAACATCATCGTGCCGCCGAAATCGATGCTGACGCCGGAATATCCAGCGGCGGTGGTCGCCGGCAATGTCGAGGTGTCGCAGGCCGTGACCAACTGTCTGTTCGGCGCACTGAATGCCTTGGCGTGTGCGCAAGGCACCATGAACAACCTGAACTTCGGCAACGACAAGTATCAGTACTACGAAACGATCTGCTCGGGCTCGCCCGCCGGTCCCGGCTTCAACGGCACCGACGCCGTCCACACCCACATGACCAACACGCGGCTGACCGATCCGGAAATCCTCGAATTCCGCTATCCGGTGCTGCTGGAAGACTTCCACATCCGCAAGGGTTCGGGCGGCAAGGGCAAGTGGCATGCCGGCGACGGTATCCGCCGCACCATCCGTTTCCTCGAGAAGATGGATTGCACCGTTCTTTCCGGCCATCGCCGCGTGCCGCCCTTCGGACTCGAAGGCGGCGAAGCGGGCCAGGTCGGCGAGAACTGGGTGCGACGCAAGGATGGCACGATGGTGAAACTCGAAGGCTGCGACGCCACCGAGATCGACGCCGACGAGGCGATCATCATTCAGACGCCGACGGCAGGCGGCTACGGGAAGGCGTAGAGCACGAGACGGTACGGTATCGCCGCAACGCGCGACGCTTCGTCATCGCGTCAGAAATGCATTGCGCCGGCCTCGATGTGCATCGATCGGCGCATCGCATTGACTTCCATCAAAGTGATGTCGGCTTGTGCGACTAGCGTCGCGCGCATGTCAGTGCCGCCGGATTCCTCATCGCCGCTCAAGTCTCTTCTTCGGCAAGCCCCTGCCCTGCTGCTTACCCCGCTTCCGCTGGCGCTTCTGCAACCTATTCTCAATCGAATAGCAACCCATGTCGCGTCATCGCGCGCCGGCCTGTTCGACCGTCTTGGGCCGCATGCCGGCAAAAGATTTCTGATCGATCCAGTCGACTTTCCATTCGTGCTCGTCCTGACGCCCGAGCGCACGGCCCCCCGCCTTACCGCGCATCGCCGTCATGAACGCCCCGCGCATGATGCCGCCATTGCCGGCACGTTCTTCAACCTGCTCGACATGATCGACGGCACGCTGGACGGCGACGCCATGTTCTTCTCGCGCGATCTCAGCGTGACCGGCGACACCGAGGCAGTGGTCGCGCTGCGCAACGCGCTGGACGACTTCGAAGGCAGCGCTCTCGCCGCCGCCATCGGCAGTTTCGGACCCTTCGCCGGCCCGGCATCCTTCGTGCTGTCCGGCCTGCGCCCGAACCGGGGGACACGTTGATGACGGAAACGAATGACTACCAGCGGCCTGAACTTGTGTGTCCGGCCGGCACGCCGGCAGGCCTGCGCACCGCGGTCGATGCCGGCGCCGATGCCGTCTATTGCGGCCTGCAGAACGAGACCAATGCGCGCAACTTTCCGGGGCTGAATTTCACCCCAGCCGAACTCGAACAGTCGCTGGCCTATGCCCATGCGCGCGGCGCCAAGGTGCTGCTGGCGGTCAATACATTCCCGCCGGCCGGCCGCTTCGATCTGTGGCGCGAGGCGATCGATCTGGCAGCGCGGCTCGGCGTCGATGCGGTGATCGTCGCCGACATCGGCGTCGCCGACTATGCGGCGCAAACGCATCCCGAGCTGCGCCTGCATCTGTCTGTACAGGCCGGCGCCTCCTCGCCCGAAGCGATCCGTTTTTACTGCCAGCAGTTCGGCGTCAAGCGGGTGGTGCTGCCGCGCATGCTGACGGTCGCGGAGATCGCGGCGCTGCACCGGCAGATCCCGTGCGAGATCGAAGCCTTCATCTTCGGCAATATCGGCATGATGGCCGAGGGCCGCTGCAGCCTCACCAATTACGTCACCGGCATTTCCACCAACATGGATGGCGTGTGCTCGCCGGCCGCCAGCGTGCACTACGAGCAGGACGCACGCCATACGCTGACGACGCGGCTCGGCCCGGTGGTAATCGACCGCTTCATTCGCGGCGAGAGCGCCGGCTATCCGACGATCTGCAAGGGCCGTTATCTCTGCAGCGCCCAGAAGGATGCCTATTACGCCTTCGAGGAGCCGGTCAGCCTCAATCTGACGGCGCTGCTGCCGGACCTGATGCGCGCCGGCGTCACCGCGCTCAAGATCGAGGGGCGGCAGCGCAGCCGCGCTTATGTGAAGGACGTGGTGTCCGCCTTCCGCATAGCCGTCGACGATCTGATGGCGGGCCGAGAGGTACCGCTGGCCGGCCTTCTCGCGCTCACCGAAGGCCGCCGCGAAACCGAAGGCACATTCCGGAGCAAGAAATGGCGATA
Organism: Pseudolabrys sp. FHR47; assembly: GCF_005153485.1. Lineage (NCBI taxonomy): Bacteria > Pseudomonadati > Pseudomonadota > Alphaproteobacteria > Hyphomicrobiales > Xanthobacteraceae > Pseudolabrys > Pseudolabrys sp. FHR47. The sequence continues at coordinate 1,408,679 of NZ_CP039740.1, read as the reverse complement.
GCGCAAGCAGCGCCGGCAGGCGACGTGACCCTGGGTCCAGTGCTGTTCAACTGGGCGCCGGAAGCGTGGCGCGACTTCTATTTCCGCATCGCCGATGAGGCGCCGGTTGAGGCCGTCTATCTCGGCGAGATCATATGCTCGAAGCGCGCGCCATTGTTCGCACCGCACATGGAGGCCGTCGCGGCGCGGCTCGCCGCCGCCGGGAAGGCAGTCGTGTTCTCATCACTGACCGAAGTGATGTCGAAGCTCGACCGTAAGCTGGTGGACAGTCTCAGCGCCGGCGAACTGGTCGAGGCCAATGACGCCTCCGCCTTTGCTTACCTGCACGGCAGGCCGCATCACATCGGGCCCTTCATCAATGTCTACAACGAGCGCACGCTGGCCGTCCTGGCGCGCGGCGGCGCCTGCAATGTCTGTCTGCCGGTGGAGTTGCCGGCCACCGCCATCCGCGCGCTCAGCGGGGAGGCGCGCAAGCTCGATGTGACTGTGGAAGTACAAGTTTTCGGGCGTTTACCCTTGGCGCTGTCAGCGCGCTGTTATCACGCGCGCGCCCACGGCCGCACCAAGGATAGCTGTCAGTTCGTCTGCGAGAACGATCCCGACGGCCTGGTGCTGAGGACGCTGGAGAACAAGCCGTTCCTCACGGTGAACGGCATCCAGACCTTGTCCTATGAGTATCTCGACCTGAGCGGCGACCTCGCGACTCTGCAAGATATGGGCATCCGCCGCTTCCGCCTCTCGCCGCATAGCTGCGACATGGTTGCGGTCGCGACCGTCTTCCGCGACGCCCTCCATGGCCGGATCGACGCCCACGAGACGCAGTCAAAACTCGAAGCCCTCAAGCTCGAAGCGCCGTTCGTGAACGGCTTCTTCCACGGCAAGGCCGGCACGCACTGGCAGGCGGCGGCGAGGCACTAGTTCGAAGACGGCCGAGCCGACAGCAAGGGCGCCTCAGTGCCCGCCGGCCGCACCGGCCGCGGGAGCGGCGGGCTTGCGCATGGTCAGGCCGAGCGCGGCCAGCGCGACGAACATCACGGTCAGCGCCCAGAACACGTCGGCATAGCCCATGACCGAGGCCTGCTGATGCGCCATTTGCGTCATCTTCTTCAGCGCCTGCAATGACGCGTCGGCGCCGCCGCCGAACAGCTCCGTCAGCTTCTGTAACGTCTCGTTGGCCGCGACACTGGTCGGATTGACCGCTTCGTGCAGCCGCGTGATGTGCAGATCGGTCCGTTCGTTGAGCACCGTCGTCACATAGGCGAGGCCCAGCGCGCCGCCGAGATTGCGCATCAGGTTGAACAGTCCCGAGGCGTTCTTGAGCCGCTCGCGCGGCAGTGTGCCCAGCGCCGTATTGGTCACCGGCACCATCGCCGCCATCAGGCCGACACCGCGGAAAATCTGGGGCCACAGCAGTTCGTAGAAATCCCAGTCGGCGGTGATGTAGCTCATCTGCCAGGTGCCGGCTGCGAACAGCAGGAAACCCGCGATCAGAATGTAACGCGGATCGAAGCGCTGCGTCAGTTGGCCAACCACCGGCGCGGCCAGGAACATCGCAACGCCGGAGACGAACATGGTCTCGCCGATCATCAGCGCGTTGTAGCCGCGAATCTGTGCGAGATAGAGTGGATAAAGATAGGTCAGGCCGTAAAGCCCGATTCCCATCACAAAGGAGAACAAGCTGCCGAGCGCGAAGTTTCGATTGGAGAAAGCGCGCAGATCGACGATCGGATTGGCGGCCATCAGCGAGCGGGCGAAAAATGCAACCGCCGAGACCGCCGCCACGACGGCCATCACGAGGATTTCGCCGTCATCGAGCCAGTCCTTGCGCGGCCCCTCCTCCAGCACGAACTCAAGCGCGCCGAGAAAGCCGGCCATCGATATCAGACCCCACCAATCGAACTTCTGCAGCAGGGAATAATCCGGCTCGTCGATATCGATCAGCGTCCATGAGAGCATCGCCACGGCAATGCCGGGGACGATGTTGACGAAGAACAACCAGTGCCAGGATAGCGCCTCGGTTACGTAACCGCCGACGGTCGGGCCGATCGTGGGGGCAAGGGTTGCGATCAGCCCGACCACCGGGGCCACCATCTTCTGCCGGGGACCCGGGAAGATGATGTAGGCAGCGGCGAACACGGTGGGGACCATGCCGCCGCCAACGAAACCTTGAATAGCGCGCCATACGATCATGCCGTTGATCGACGACGACAGGCCGCACATGATGCTGGCGACGGTGAAGCCAGCCGCGGAGACAGTGAACAACGCGCGCGTTCCCAGCGCGCGCGACAGATAGCCGGACAACGGAATCGCGATCACTTCCGCCACCAGATATGACGTCTGCACCCATGGGATCTCATCGGCGGAGGCCGACAGACCCGCCTGGATCTCAGACAGCGACGCCGAAACGATCTGGATGTCGAGGATCGCCATGAACATGCCGAAGCACATCACGACGAAAGCGCCGACGCGGCGCGCCGGTAAAGTATCCGCGCTCCCGGCGCCGCGAGTCGGGGAACTCGCGACATCCGGAAGCGCGGCGATGGCACCAGGCGTACGCATGGGGGACTTGTCGCCTAGCGCCGGAGAGACTGTTCGTTGAGCGCCGATTGCTTCGGCGCGTCCGCGGCCTTCGCCGCGAACCATGCTCGACCGTCGGCTACCGAGGTTTTGTCGGCCGACTTGGTGTTGACCTTGACGATGACCGACATGCCGGGCCGCAACAGCTTGCGGTTGGCGACGTCGGCCGGCACCTTGATACGCACCGGAATGCGCTGCACGATCTTGGTGAAGTTGCCGGTGGCGTTGTCCGGCGGCAGCAGCGAGAACACCGAGCCGGAAGCCGGCGACATGCTGGCGACCGTGCCCTCGATATCGTGCTCAGGCAGCGCATCGACGCTGACCTCAACCGGCTGGCCGGGCCGCAGCCGCGTCAGCTGTGTCTCTTTGAAGTTGGCGTCGATATAGACATCATCGAGCGGCACCAGACTGGCAAAGCGCTGGGCAGTCTGCATGAAGTCGCCGACCTTGGCGGCGCGGTTACCGATGACGCCATCGATCGGCGCGCGGATTTCCGTGAAGGACAGGTCGCGCTCGGCCTTGGCCTGCGCGGTCTTCAGTTCGTCGAGCGTGCGCGCGGCTTCTACTTGCTGCGCTTTAAGCACATCGACATTGGCGATCGCGGCGACCACCGCAGCGTTGGCCGCGGCAACGGAGGCGTCCGCCTGATCGCGACTGGACTGGGCCTGTTCGAGTGTTTGCTGGCTGGCGAAGGCGTTGCCGGCGAGCTTCAACTGCCGTTCGAGTTCGAGCTGGGCGCGCTTGGCCTGCGCCTGCGCTGAGGTGAGCTGGGCCTGGGACTGCGTCACCATGGCCTGCTGGGCCTCAATCTGGCGGCCGAAGCGGGCGACGGTCGCTTCCTGCGTCGCGACCTTTTCCCGCGCCGACTCGAGCGCGAGCCGGTAGTCGCCATCGTCGATGCGGGCGATCACGTCGCCGGCCCGGACATATTCGTTATCGCCCACCGTGACCTGTGCCACATAGCCGGACACCTTGGCGGCAAGCGTCGTCGTGTCGGCGCGCACATAGGCATCGTCGGTCGAGACCAGGTAGCGGCCGGTTGTTACGTAGCTGACGCCCCACCAGCCGAGACCGGCGACGGCGAGCGCGGCAACGCCCATCAGAACGCGTTGACGATTGGCCTTCAGGACACCGCGCAAACCGCGCCCCCCAACTTCGGGCTCGGTAAGCGCGCTCGGATCCACCGCTGTCCCCGCCTTCATTTCCGCCTCGCCACGCCGGGACATAGACCCATCTCCGATGACCGAACCGTTCGGTCAATATCGAATACTCCTGCCCCAACACCCCTGTCAAGATTGACCGAACCGTTCGGTCATTGATTCTTTCGATGGATTGCGCCATATAAATTTCTGTGAGCAACGTGGCGGATTCGCTCTCAGCCCTCGATGAGCCCTCCTAAGCGTCTGGTAGAATGAGGGAATTCGCCCGATGGAGTTGGATATGAGCTACATCCAGGCAGAATACCTGCAGGCCCCCCGGACCGACGGGGCCGATGACAGCGCCAAGCGGCGCCAGATTCTGGACGGCGCCCGCAAGGTCTTCCTCGACCGCGGCTTCGACGCGGCCAGCATGGGGGACATTGCCAAGGCCGCCGGCGTCTCCAAGGGCACGCTTTACGTCTACTTCAAGGACAAGGACGACCTGTTCGACGGCATGGTGCGCGGCGAGTGCATCATGCACCTCGACGGCGTTTTCGATTTCGACCACAGCGATCATAACGTGGAAGCGGTGCTGTTCCGGCACGGCAAAACTTTCGTGAAGGCCCTCGCCACCCCCCAGCGCCTGTCGTCATGGCGCACCGTCATCGCGGTCGCGGAACGCATGCCAGACATCGGCCGCCGGCTTTACGAAGCCGGGCCGGCCCGCAGCACCGCAAGCTTGGCCGCCTACCTCAAGGCAATGACGGAAGCCGGCATCCTCAAGGTCGACGACTACGAGGTCGCAGCGGCGCAATTCATCGAGACCTGCCACGCCGGCATGTTGAAGCCATTGCTTTTCAATTTTGGCTCGCCGCCGACGGAGGAACGGATCGAGCACGTCGTCCGCATCGCGGTGCGCACCTTCATGGCCGCCTATCGCGCCTGATAATGTGAAACCGTCTCGGCCGACGCTGTGCTAAGCTTCGCTATGGCCAGACTAACAACTCTGATTGTCGCAATTCCGGTAACCCTGCTCGCCGTCACCGCGGCGCAGGCCGGCACTTATCCGATCGACGGTCGCTGGGGCGTAACCGCCTCGACGGAGAAGGGCCCGGTCGATTGCAGCAAGCTGCGCGTTATTGCCTTCAACGGCAATCAACGCACCGACAGCGGCGGTGGCGTGCCGACCTTCCGCAACCGGTCGGTTCAATCGAACGGCAGCCGCGAATTCCGCATCGTCGACGTATTCACGACGGGCCAGATCAGCAACGCGCAAGCCAGATATAGCTTGAAGATCGTCGAACCCGATCGCGTCGAGATCAATCAGCAGCCGGGCGGCGTGTTGAAACTGCGGAAGTGCAAGTAGCCTTTCTCTGTCGTCCCGGCCGAGCACAGCGAGAGCCGGGACCCATAGCCACCGCGCCATCGAGAGTGCACGGCGTATGGGTCCCCGCATTCGCGGGGACGACATGCCTATTGGCGGCTCAGTTGCGCGCGATGATCTCGTGCTCGCCGCGATGGATCATCATTGCGTCCGCCGCCCTGCCCGCCTTCCGGCGCGTCAGGAACAGCGGCCGGCGGCGCCTGAGCGAGGAATGACGGCGGCGACGGGGCCGCGGCCTCGACACAAGCACGGCGCCAAGATGCGTCTCGGCCGCGCGCGTTCCGCTATCGTCGGAGAACAGCATCGGCAGGCCGAGCGCTTCGCTCCAGCTCCGCCATTCCGCAATCGCCTCGTCGCCCTGTTCGGACGCATAAAGCGAAAGCGTCAATCCCGGATCCTTGTGCTCGAGCGAGACCTCGGCGGTCGCGGCCACACCGGGCCGGCCGCGCACGAGCCGAAGCGCGATGCCGTCATACGCCGACACCGGCATATTGATCGCCATCACCATGCCGGCGAGCGACCGCCGCATGACCACGCGCTCTCGATGAAGTTCAACCACCCGCACCCCGGCCGACGCGTCGCTTGTCGCAAACGCCACCGGCAGGGCGAACGGGTCGAGCCGCTCCTGACGGCTCGACCCGGCGGGACCCCCGCCACTTCGCATTTTGACGCCTCAATCTCTCCCAGCGTCGGGCTTATTGACCCGTATCGCTTGCCCGAGAGAATGACGCACCGAGGGCCCGAAACCCCTTAATTTTCGCGGTTAATCGGCGTTAGGGCTCGGGGCATCGAGGCCCATGCTTGACGGCGCGTTGCCGACCATGATTGACGAGGTGTTGATTTCAGCGGCACAAATCGATGCAAACGGTTGCGCGCGGTGCGCTGCGGGGCCATTTGTGGGCTGTACCCCTCCCGATCCGCGCTACGGTATCGCCGCAAGCGCCAGCGTCGTCACGAAAGAGTTCTCATGCTCGCCCCGGCCAAGTCACTCTTCGATCAATCCGTGCTTACCGAGCGCGCCGAAAAGCTGGTGAAAGCGGCTCTGGCCGCCGGCGCCAACGCCGCGGATGCGGTGGCCGTCCGCGGCCTGTCGCAGTCGATCGAAGTGCGTGACGGCCAGGTTGAGGAAAGCGAAAGCTCGGAAGGCGACGATCTCGGCCTGCGCGTGCTGGTCGGCAAGCGCCAGGCGGTGGTCTCCACCAACGACACCTCGCCGGACGGCTTCCAGACCTTGGCCGAGCGCGCGGTCGCGATGGCGCGCGTCGCGCCCGAGGACAAGTTCGCCGGCCTCGCCGAAGCCGAACTGCTGGCCCGCGATTTTCCCGATCTCGATCTCATCGACGACAAGCTGCCGACCGTTGCCGATCTCGAAGCGATGGCGCGCAAGGCCGAAGAAGCAGCGCTCGCGGTCAAGGGCGTCAGCAAGTCCGGCGGCGCTTCGGCCTCGGCCGGTATCGGCGGCATGGTGCTGGTGACCAGCCACGGCTTCCGCGGCGCCTACCTCGGCTCGCGCCACGGCGTGTCGGTAATGGCCATCGCCGGTGAGGGCACCGGCATGGAACGCGACTACGATTATTCCTCGACGCTGCATGCCGCGGACCTGGAAAGTCCGGACGCCATCGGCCGCAGTGCGGGCGAGCGTGCGGTGGCGCGCCTCAATCCGCGCAAGGTCACGACGCGCAAGGTGCCTGTGGTGTTCGATCCGCGCGTCGCAAGTTCGCTGGTCTCACATCTGGCGGGCGCCATCAATGGTTCGTCGATCGCGCGCAAGACGTCGTTTCTGCGCGACAAGATGGGCGCCAAATTGTTCGCCGACGGCATCCGCATCATCGACGATCCGCTGCGCAAGCGCGGCCTGCGCTCGCATCCGTTCGACGGCGAAGGCGTCGCCGGCAGGAAACTGGCGCTCATTGATGACGGAGTGCTCACGACCTGGATCCTCGATTGTGCCACGGCGCGCGAACTCGGCCTCAAGACCACCGGCCACGCCGCGCGCGGCGCCTCATCGACGCCGTCACCATCGGCTTCAAACCTGCACATGGAGCCTGGCAAGCTGTCGCCCGAAGAACTGATCGCCGACATCAAGGACGGCTTCTACGTAACCGACCTGATCGGCAGCGGCGTCAACGGCGTCACAGGCGATTACAGCCGCGGCGCCTCCGGCTTCTGGATCGAGAACGGCCAGCGCACCTATGCGGTGAGCGAAGTCACCATCGCCGGCCATCTCCTCGACATGTTCAAGGGCCTGACACCGGCCAACGACCTCGTCTTCAAGCATGCGACCAACGCGCCGACCATTCGGCTGGAGGGACTGACGGTTGCAGGTCAGTAATCTAGCCACTGACGCCGCATCGTTGCGCGCGCCCCTTGAAGCGATCCTGCGCGAGGCCGGTGAGATTGCGCTCGAGACGTCGCGCCGCGAGTTCAGGCGCTGGACCAAGGGCCACGACAACTCGCCAGTGAGCGAGGCCGACCTCGCCGTCAACGACTTCCTCAAGGACCGGTTGCCGGCACTGGTCCCCCATGCCGGCTGGCTGTCGGAAGAGACCGAGGATGACCCGGCGGCACGTGCCACCGATACGATCTGGATCGTCGACCCCATCGACGGCACCCGCGCCTTTATCACCAAGCGCCCCGACTGGACGATCTGCGTGGCGCTGGTCGATCGCGGCCGACCGCAGCTTGCCGGTATTTATGCGCCGGTGACCAACGAGATGTTTGTTGCCGCCGCCGACCTCGGCGCAACCCGCAACGGCGTACCGATCACTGTCAGCAGCGGCGGCGATCTGAGCGGCGCGCGGCTCGCTGGCCCGCGACGGTATATCGATCGTCTGGCGGCACTCTCGTCCGGTGCGCAACCGCAACCCAAGGTCCACTCGCTGGCACTGCGGCTGACGCGCGTTGCAGAGGGCGCATTCGATGTCGCCCTGTCGTCACCCGGGAGTCACGATTGGGATTTAGCTGCTGCCGACCTTCTCATCCACGAGGCCGGCGGCATTCTGACCGATATCGCCGGCCGCGGCCTGCGCTATAACCTGCCGGAACCGACCCATGGGGCGTTGGTCGCCGCGAGCACCGACCGCCATGGCGCTCTCATCGACCTGATGCGTGACCGTTTGCCGGAATTCGTCTAATTCGTTCCATTGCCGGAACCGACCTGAGGATCAATTCGATGGCCGATCAGCCCGCCAAGCAACTTCTTCATCTGGTCATCGGCGGCGAACTGACCAGTTTGGAAGGCGTCGAATTCAAGGACCTGAGCAAGGTCGATCTGGTCGGCGTTTACCCGAACTACGCCTCAGCCTATGCGGTGTGGAAGGCCAAGGCCCAACAGACGGTGGACAACGCACAGATGCGCTACTTCATCGTGCACCTGCATCGCCTGCTCGATCCGGATAAGCCGGAGAAGCGCGATTAGGCGGTTCAAAACCGCAGATTTTGCTGCTATTTCGACATCGAGACCGTTGCCGTGGAACATGCTAAACCGCGGCTTCAACCGACGCGCCCCTTTTCCGAGACGAGCGACGAGCAACCGATGCCATTGACGAAGCGGATCGTTGCATCGGCCGCGTTTCAGTCCGCCGCGGGATCGATCGCCGCGAACTATCTGCGCCTGGTGTGGGCCACCAGCCGCATCGTGCGCGACCCGCCTTACATGTACGAGGAAGTCGAGACGCCGGCGATCATCGCCTTCTGGCACGGTCAGCATTTCCTCGCGCCCTTCATCAAGCGCAAGAACGAAAGCCATCGCACCAAGGTGCTGATCTCGCGGCACCGCGACGGCGAGATCAATGCCCGCGCCGCCGAGAAACTCGGCATCGAGACCATTCGCGGCTCCGGAGCGCATAACGGCGAGTTTCACCGCAAGGGCGGCACCGTCGCCTTTACCGCCATGCGCGACGCGCTGGCCGAAGGCTACAATGTCGCACTCACCGCCGACGTGCCGAAGGTATCGCGCGTCTGCGGCATGGGCGTGATCAAACTGGCGCAGCATTCCGGCCGCCCTATCTATCCGATCGCCATCGCATCGTCCCGGCGCATCGAACTCGACAACTGGGACAAGAGCGCCATCAATCTGCCGTTTTCGCGCATCGCCTTCTGTGGCTGCGGTCCGTTCCTCGTGCCAGCCGATGCCGACGATGCGTTGCTCGAGTCCAAACGGAAGGAAATCGAGGCCGCCCTGAATACAATGACCGAGCGCGCCTATGCCATCGCCGATGGCAAGCCGGTGCCGCCGATGCCGCAGCTCGGAGACATTGCGGCCAAGGTTACGTCGGCAAAGGGCCTGCCGACATGAGCAGCACGCATCTCAGCCTGGTGTTGCATACCTACCGCGTGCTCTCGCGGCTGGCGACGCCGCTGGCGCCGGTGCTGCTGGCGCGCCGTTTGAAGCGCGGCAAGGAAGTCAGCGATCGCCTCGGCGAGCGCTATGGCCGCAGCAAGCTTGAACGTCCGCCAGGTGCGCTGGTCTGGCTGCATGGCGCCAGCGTCGGTGAACTCGTCAGTGCGCTGCCATTGATCGAGCGGATCGCCGCCCAGGGCGTCAACATACTTGTGACGTCAGGCACGGTGACATCGGCCGAGATGGCGGGACGCCGGCTGCCGCCTGGCGTCATCCATCAATTCGTACCGCTCGATGCGCCACTGTATATGCGTCGCTTCCTCGATCGCTGGCGGCCCGACCTGGCGCTGCTCGTCGAGTCCGATCTGTGGCCGAACATGGTTATCGAGACATCGCAGCGCGGCGTGCCGATGATCCTCATCAATGGCCGTATGTCGGAAGCCTCGTTCAATCGCTGGCAGCGCCTGCCGCGAACCATCTTCAACCTGCTGCGCCGCTTCGATCTCTGCCTCGCCGGCACCCCGACCGATGCGCTGCGCCTGACCGAACTCGGCGCGCCGCGCGTCGTCACCACCGGCAACCTCAAGCTCGACGTACCGGCGCCGCCGGCCGATGCCGCAAAACTGCAGGCGCTCGGCGATGCCATCGGCAACCGGCCGCTGATCGCAGCGGCCTCGACCCATCCGGGCGAAGACGCCCCGATGATCGAGGCGCATCTTCGGCTCCGCGGCAATTTCCCCGGCCTGCTGACCTTAATCGCGCCGCGCCATCCGGAGCGCGGCGAAGAAATCATGAACCTCGCGCGCGAGGCCGGGCTGAGCGCGGCGCAGCGTTCGCTCGGCGAGCCGCTCACTGCCACGACGGAGATCTATGTCGCGGATACGATGGGCGAACTCGGCCTGATCTATCGGCTGGCGGAAGCGGTGTTCGTCGGCGGCTCGCTGGTCGAGCATGGCGGACAGAATCCGATCGAGCCGGCCAAGTTAGGAGCCGCGATCCTGCACGGCCCGCATGTCTGGAATTTCGCCGACATCTACGACGCCCTCGACGGCGCCCACGGCGCCGAACACGTCGAAGACGCCAACCACCTCACCGCCGCCTTCGCCGCGCTGCTGGCGAGCGATGAAACGCGCAAGAGCGTGACCACCGCGGCGCGCCGCACCGTCGATGCGCTCGGCGGCGCGCTGGCGCGCACGCTGCAGTCGCTCGATCCTTATCTGATGCATCTGATGCTGCGCGGGCGAGGCGACCATGCGTGAGCCCGCCTTCTGGTGGCGTCCACCCGGGCTCGTCTCGAGCCTGCTGGCGCCGCTGGGCGCGGCCTATGGCATCATCACTGAGCGTCGCATGACACGGCGCGGCGCGCTCGCCGGACTTCCGGTGATCTGCGTCGGCAATTTCACGCTCGGCGGCACCGGCAAGACGCCGACGGCGTTGATGCTGGCGGCTTTACTGCGGGAGTTGGGGGCGACGCCGTTCTTTCTGACGCGCGGCTATGGCGGCTCGATCGAAGGGCCCCATCGCGTCGATCATGAGAAAGACAGCGCCGGTGATGTCGGCGACGAGGCGCTGCTGCTGGCACGCGCGGCGCCGACAATCGTGGCGCGCGACCGCGTGCTCGGCGCCGCTTGCGCCAAGGCGATGGGCGCGAGCGTCATCGTCATGGATGATGGCTTGCAGAACCCGTCGCTGGCCAAGACGCTGACCATCGCCGTGGTCGATGGCCGGCGCGGCATCGGCAATGGACTGGTGTTTCCGGCGGGACCCTTGCGCGCACCGCTCAACATCCAGATGACGCGGTGCGATGTGCTGCTGGTCGTCGGGGAGTTCGATGGCGCCCGTGCCGTCGTCGCGCGCGCCGGAGCGCGGCCGGTGCTGCATGGCCGTCTCACGCCAGAGCCGACTGCGGTGTCTTCATTGCACGCGCGGAAGGTTTTGGCATTTGCCGGTATCGGCGATCCAGACAAGTTCTTCGCCACCGCCGAGCAGGCCGGCATCGCCATCGCAGAGCGCCGCGCCTTCGCCGATCACCACCGCTTCAGCGCCGAAGAGGCTGCCGAACTGGTGATGAACGCCGAACACGACGGCCTGTCATTGCTGACCACGGAGAAGGACCGTGCACGCATGGCCGGCGATCCGGCCCTCGCGGCGCTGGCGGCGAAGGCGCATGTATTGCCGGTGACGATGGTGGTCGGGGAAAGCGACGCTTTGCGGGCGCTGCTGGCGCGGGCGCTGGCTTAAGACCGCGGCGTCTCGCGATAGCGCTGCAGCACCGCCTCCGGCGTGGCGTAGGCCTCTTGGCGGTCAACGCTCCAGTATTTCAGTTCGTCAATCGCGATCGGCGCGCCGGTGACCGCGCAGCGCACGAAGCCGCCGGGACGCACCACGCGAAAATCACCATCGAGATATTTGACCTCGGCCTCGCCATGGGACGGCTGGCTGGGATCGAAACGGTTGAGCAAAGGGCAGTCTCCAAAGGCACGGCGCGGGAATGGGTCCAAGATAATCGCTTCTCCCACCCAGCGAAACCCGCCAGCCAACGGCATTTTCCTGAAATTGGCCACGCTCCGCGTTTCTCGCTGTGGCCGCACGGCGACACCTCGCGAAGGCTTTTCCGGCAAACCGGCCCAAGTGGCTTGACTCGAGAGCATCTGCGTAATGTTATAATATAACATATTGACCGGGATGGGTCGGTTACGGATCGCGGGTGCGGCGCATGATGCCGATCCTGCGGCCGCGACGGGTGCTCTCCCTCATACATTCTCGGGGTTTTCCATGTCGCTTCGGTTCCGCCGCAGCCTGCGGCTAGCTGTGTCTTTTTCGGTTCTAACGGCGGCTACGGCTTCAACGGCGCAGACGGTGACGCTGCCGCAGGTCACGGTGACCGCGCCCAGCCCGATCCAACGAGCCACGCCGGCCACCACTGATTCCCTGCAGGGGACCCTGCCCGTCGTGACGGACCAGTTCGCCCCGGTCACGGTGATCGAGAACGGGGAAATCCGCCGCAGCGGCGCCGCGACCCTGGGCGACCTGCTGTTCGACAAGCCCGGCATCACCGGCTCGCAATTCGCGCCCGGCGTCTCCAGCCGGCCGATCATCCGCGGCCTCGACGTCAACCGCGTCCGCATTCAGGAGAACGGCATCGGTGCCAACGGCGCCTCCGATCTCGGCGAGGATCATTTCGTCCCGGTCGATCCGCTTACCACCGAGCGCGTCGAGGTCATCCGCGGCCCGGCGACCTTGCGCTTCGGCTCGCAGGCGATCGGCGGCGTGGTCGAGGCCGACAATAACCGCATCCCGACCTTCATCCCGCCGCGCCCGGTCTCGACCGAATTCCGCGCCGGCTTCTCCTCGGTCGACAAAGGCGCCGACGGCGCGGTGCTGCTCGACGCCGGCACCGGCAATTTCGCGCTCCATGCCGACGGCTTTAGCCGCCGCGCCAGCGACTACAAGGTGCCGTCCTATCCCTATTTGACCGCGCCCAACCCGGCCGACCTGCCGAATGCGACACAGCCCGGCGGCTTCAACGGCACGCAGACCAATTCGAAGATGCACAATAGCGGCCAGGCACTCGGCGGCTCGTATATCTTCAACGACGGCTTCATCGGCGCCGCGATCACCACGAACAGCGCGCTCTATCACATTCCCGGCGCCGAGCCGGAGAGCAATCAGACCCGCATCGAGGCAAGGCAGACCAAGATCCTCACCAAGGGCGAATGGCGTGCGCCGTCGTCCGTCGTCGACGCTATCCGCTTCTGGGGCGGCTTCACCGACTACAAGCACAACGAGATCGGCCTGTCCGATCCGGCCGACTTCAGCAGCACGGGCATCCAGCAGACCTTCATCAACAAGGAGCAGGAAGGCCGCGTCGAGGCGCAACTGGCGCCGTTCGATCTGCGCTTTGCTTCGCTCACCACCGCGATCGGCGTGCAGGGCGGCCACCAGATGCTCGACGCACCGGCGCCCGGCGGCATTGGCCTGTGGGACCGCAACACCAACAATCGCATCGCCGGCTACATGTTCAATGAGTTCAAGCTGAATGAGTTGACGAAACTCCAGATCGCAGGGCGGATCGAGCATGTCGCGCTCGACGGCACCGGCCGCACCTTCGACGCCGTCGGCACCCTGACGCAGACCGCGGCGTCACGCGATTTCACGCCGAAGAGCATCAGCTTCGGCATCCTGCGCGAGGTGCCGCTCGACATGACCGCCAGCCTGACCGCGCAATATGTCGAGCGCGCGCCGAAACCCGCCGAGCTGTATTCCGGCGGCGTGCACGACGCCACCACCACCTTCGACAAGGGCAATGTCAACCTCGGCATCGAGGCGGCGCAATCGATCGAACTCGGGCTGCGCCGCGCCAAGGGGCCGTTCCGTTTCGATGCTTCGATCTACTACACGCGCTTTTCGGGCTTCATCTATCGCCGCCTCACCGGCAATACCTGCGACGAGGCGGGAGACTGCACGGGCGCCGGCGAACTCAACGAGGCGATCTACTCACAGGCCGACGCCACCTTCCGCGGCGGCGAATTCCAGAGCCAATGGGACATCCTGCCGCTCGGCTCCGGCCTGTTCGGCATCGAGAACCAGTTCGACGTGGTGCGCGCCACCTTCACCGACGGCACCAACGTGCCGCGCATCCCGCCGGTGCGCCTCGGCGGCGGCGTCTACTGGCGCGACGCCAACTGGTTCGCCCGCGTGAAGCTGATCCACGCCTTCGCGCAGAACAAAGTCGCACCGATCGCGGATACGGCGACCGGCGCCTATGACGATTTGCGTGCCGAGGTGAGCTACAACTGGAAGAACGCCAGGCCGCGCTTCGATCAGCTCAGCGAATTCACCGTCGGCATCAGCGGCACCAACCTCCTGAACCGCGACATCCGCAACGCCGCCTCATACAACAAGGCCGAAGTGCTGATGCCGGGCGCCAGCGTGCGGGTGTTCGCGAGCGTGAAGTATTAGTCAATCTCGGACCGCTCACTCTTGCTCCGTCATGCCCGGCCTTGTGCCGGGCATCCACGTCTTGCTTTCAAACTCAAGAAAGGCGTGGATGGCCGGGACAAGCCCGGCCATGACGAAGAGATTAGCCGAACAAACTGCCCTGCCCGCCGCCGCCCTCGTCGCGCGATTTCTTCGGTTTTGACGGCGGCTTGGGCACAACTTCAACCACGGTGGTCTCCGTAACGACCGTCTCGCGCATCACGACCGATGCGCCTCCTGCGGTGACGGCCAAGCGGCCATCGGCGAATTCGATATCCAGCGCGGCGCCGGCCACGACTTGCGCCGCGGCACGCACCGGCTGGCCCGCCTCGTCGCGGACCAGCGCGAAGCCACGCTTGAGCACCTCGCGATAGGAGAACGCCGCGAGCAGCCGTTCGGCTCGCTCGATGCGGGTGTGATGCAGCTTCAGCAGCGCCAAAGTCGCGCGGCGCGAGCGCTCGCCGAAGGCGGTGACGCGTTCCCGCGCGCGTTCGATGCGCGCATGGTGGGCCTGCGCGTTCGCCAGCAAACTGGCCTTGAGGCGCTGATTGAGACTGGTGTAGCGCTCCTTGCGACGCTCGAAGGTATTGATCAGAAGCTGCGGCGCCAGCCGCGTGGCAACGCGGGTGTACTGCGTGTGATGCACATGCGCATTGGCACGCAGTGCCCGCGGCAACCGCTCGGCGAGCGTATCGAGGCGCTGGCGCGGCTCGGCGAGAATGTCCTTCGGCAGCGCGCGCGACAGCATCGTCAGTTCGCGCTTGAGCCGCTCCATGCCGCGCTGCATGCACGCCAGATTGCGCGAGGCGAGCCCATTCAGCGTCTGCAGCAACTCGACGCGCACCGGCACCGCCATCTCGGCCGCCGCGGTCGGCGTCGGCGCGCGCTTGTCGGAGGCAAAATCAATCAAGGTCACGTCGGTCTCGTGGCCGACCGCCGAGATCAGCGGGATCATGCTCGCGGCCGCAGCACGCACCACGATCTCCTCGTTGAACGACCACAGGTCTTCCAGCGACCCGCCACCGCGCGCGACGATGATGAGATCGGGACGCGGAATGGCGCCACCCTCGGGCAGGTTATTGAAGCCTTCGATGGCGGCGGCGACTTCCGCCGCCGACGCTTCGCCCTGTACCCGCACCGGCCACACCAGCACATGGCGCGGAAAGCGGTCGGACAGCCGGTGCAGGATGTCGCGGATCACGGCGCCGGTCGGCGAGGTGACGACGCCGATCACCTCGGGCAGAAAAGGGATGAGCTGCTTGCGCGCCTCGTCGAACAGGCCCTCGGCGGCGAGCTTCTTCTTGCGCTCCTCGAGCAGCTTCATCAGCGCGCCGACGCCGGCCGGCTCGAGGCTGTCGATGACGATCTGGTATTTCGACGAGCCTGGGAAGGTCGTGAGCTTGCCGGTGGCGATGACGTCGAGGCCCTCCTCGGGCTTGACCCGCATCCGGCCGTAGACGCCCTTCCAGATCACGCCCTCGATGACGGCGCGGTCGTCCTTGAGGCGGAAATAGCAGTGCCCGGAGGGCGAGGCCCCCCTGAAGCCTGAGACCTCGCCGCGCACCCGGACGAAGCCATAGGCGTCCTCCACCGTGCGCTTGAGCGCGGCGGACAGTTCCGAGACGGTCCATTCGGTCAGATTGGACGCGGGCGCCTCGGCGCGGCTCTCGGGAGGGATTCGGGGGCTCGGCATCGCATTCGATATACGCGCTCCAGCCCTGCGCCGGAATAGCGCCCCGGCCGCGATCCCCATAAGGTCCCGTCAATCTTCCCGGACGAGAATGGCCCCGGGAGCGACATCATGACCAATCCGCTGGAACATCAGGCCGAGAACATCCGGGTGCGGGTCCGCTGCGGCGACTGCCGGACCACATTCCACGAGCGCCTGCAGCGCGTGGTCCACGGCGACCGCGTCCGCTGCCCGACCTGCGGCACCGAATTGCGCTTCAACGGCATCGGCAGCATGCACGATTACGAGACCCTCCAGGACTATGTGCACCACGTCGAGGAGCGCACCGCTCACCCGCATTTCGTGCACTCGGACGACTAGCGCTTCTTTTTTGAGGCGTTTTCTTCACGCGAACCGGTACCTGCTTCGCTCGAAAACGCTACGTCCCTGTCGATACCCCTGGCCCCGGGACTTGTCCCCGCCGGTTCCGCCCGCTAAGGCCGGGGCGGTATCGGACAGGGCAGCGCCATGAACATCCTCATTCTCGGTTCCGGCGGCCGCGAGCACGCGCTGGCCTGGAAGATCGCCGCCAGCCCGCTGACGACCAAGCTCTACTGCGCCCCCGGCAATGCCGGCATCGCGCAGGAGGCGACATGCGTCGCGCTCGACATCGCCGATCATCCGGCCGTGATCGCCTTTTGCAAGAACGCGAAAATCGACTTCGTCGTGGTTGGCCCGGAAGTGCCGCTGGTCGCCGGCATCGTCGACGATCTCGAAGCCGCCGGCATCAAGACCTTCGGCCCGGCCAGGGCCGCCGCGCAGCTCGAAGGCTCCAAGGGCTTCACCAAGGACCTGTGCAAGGCCAACAACATTCCGACCGCCGCCTATGAGCGCTTCACCGACGGCGCCGCCGCCAAGGCCTATGTCCGCCGGCAAGGCGCGCCGATCGTGGTCAAGGCCGACGGTCTCGCCGCCGGCAAGGGCGTCGTTGTCGCATCGACCGTCGACGACGCCGAAGCCGCCATCGACATGATCTTCTCCGGTGGCCTCGGCGACATGGCGGAGGTGGTCGTGGAGGATTGCCTCATCGGCGAAGAAGCCTCGTTCTTCGCGTTGTGCGACGGCGACACCGCGCTGCAGCTCGCCTCGGCGCAAGACCACAAGCGCGCCTATGACGGCGACAAGGGGCCCAACACCGGCGGCATGGGTGCCTATTCGCCGGCACCGGTGATGACCGAAGCAATGAACAAGCGCGTGATGGACGAGATCGTGCTGCCGACGGTGGCCGCGCTGAAGAAAGCCGGCACGCCGTTCAAGGGCGTGCTGTTCGCCGGCCTCATGATCACCAAGGATGGGCCGCAGCTCATCGAATACAATGTGCGCTTCGGCGATCCGGAAACGCAGGTCATCATGCTGCGCATGATGTCAGACATTCTGCCGGCGCTGATCGCCGCGCGCGACGGACAACTCAAGAATTTCGACCTGCGCTGGTACGGCGACGCCGCGCTCACCGTGGTGATGGCCGCGAAAGGTTATCCGGGCAGCTATGCCAAGGGCACCGTGATCAAGGGCCTCGACGCCGCGGCCGAGATCGACGGCGTCGAGATCTTTCACGCCGGCACCAAAGCCGAGGGCGACAACATCGTCGCCAATGGCGGACGCGTTCTTAATGTCTGCGCGCGCGGCAAGACCGTGGCCGAGGCGCAAGCACGGGCCTACGAAGCCGTTGATAGGATTGACTGGCCTGAAGGCTTCTGCCGCCGCGACATCGGCTGGCAGGCCATCGCGCGCGAGAAGTAAGCACATAAACGCCGCATAAATGTCCGAGTGCATGCCACGCATGCGTTCGCGCGGGCTCGCCTTCGAGTGGCTCCTCCCTAGCTGTGCTGCAAGGGCAAGCTACTGGAGTTGAACTATGAAGAAGATTTTCATCGCCGGCGTTCTCGCCGCTGTCGCTGCGTCGCCTGCCCTCGCTGCGTCGAAGCACTCGCGTAACAACAATGCATCGACCATGCCGCGGGCTTACACCGCTGCGGAAGCCGCCTATGCCTATAGCCCGGTGTCGCAGTTCGTCGTGCTTAACGGCCAGGTGATCGGTGCTGATCCCGACCCGTTCATCCGCGGCGAACTCGTCCGCGAAGGCAGCCCGGCGGACTACGCCGGCAACTGATCTCATCCCTGCCAGCGGCAAGGCCCGAAACATCGGGCCTTGCCGCTTGGGCACGACATCGTGACGGCGACCTTGCCAACGGGATAGGATGTCCCGTTGCAGGGAGAACCTCGTCATGCCGGAACTTGCCGATCTGTTCCCAGGATTTTCCGCGCGCGAGATCGACACCTCTGCGGGGCGATTGTTCGCGCGCTTCGGCGGCAACGGGCCGCCGCTTCTGCTGCTGCATGGCTATCCGCAGACGCACGTCCTATGGCATCGCGTCGCGCCGAAGCTGAAGGACCATTTCACCCTGGTCATGGCCGACCTGCCCGGCTATGGCGCGTCCGCCGCGCCCGAGCCTAACGAGAACCACACGCCCTATGACAAGCGCTCGATGGCGAAGGGCATGGTCGAACTCATGGCCGCGCTCGGCCACACACGCTTTCGTCTCGCCGGCCATGATCGCGGCGGCCGTGTCGCCTATCGCCTGACGCTCGATCATCCGGCCTGCGTCGAACGCCTTGCAACGCTCGACATCATGCCGACCGTCGAGATGTGGCGGGCGATGGATTATAAACTGGCGCTCAAGACCTATCACTGGATGTTTCTGGCGCAGCCGGCGCCGCTGCCGGAGAAGCTGATCGCCCACGAGCCGGCCTTCTATCTCGAACGCACGTTGGCGAGCTGGACCTTGGCCAAGGACCTTTCCGCCTTCGATCCCGCGGCGCTCGCTCATTATCGCGCGTCGGCGTCGCAACCCGTGCACATCCGCGCCTTCTGCGAGGACTACCGCGCCGGCGCGACCACCGACCTTGCCCATGACGAAGCCGACCGCGCTGCCGGTCGCAACATCGACTGTCCGATGCTGGCACTGTGGGGCTCGGGTGGCTTTCCCGGCCAGACCGCCGGCCCGCTCGACGTCTGGCGGCGCTGGGCGACCAGGGTCGAAGGCCGCGCCATCGCATCGGGACATTTCCTGCCCGAAGAAAATCCGGACGAAACGGCGGCGGCGCTGCTCGCCTTCTTCCAAGCCTGAGGGACGGCACGTTATGTCGATCAATCGCCAGCAAGCCTTCTCCGGCACCAAGGAAGCGCCGGCCGCGCTGCGCCTGGACGAGGCGCGGCTCGCCGATTATCTCGCCAGGCATATCGACGGCTTTGCCGGGCCGCTGACGGCGCGGCAGTTCAAGGGCGGCCAATCGAACCCGACTTATCTTCTGGAGACACCGGCGCGGCGTTACGTGCTGCGCCGCAAGCCGCCGGGCAAATTGCTGCCGTCGGCGCATGCGGTGGACCGCGAGTATCGCGTCATCGGCGCGCTTCATGCGCAGGACTTTCCGGTCGCCGAGCCGCTCGTCTATTGCGCCGACGAGAGCGTCGCCGGTACAGCGTTCTATGTCATGAGCTTCGCCGACGGCCGCGTGTTCTGGGAGCCGTCGATGCCCGGCTCCGACCCGGCCGAGCGCGCCGCGGTGTACGATTCCATGAACGACACCATCGCGCGGCTGCATGCGTTCGAGCCGGCGGAGATCGGCCTTGCCGACTACGGCAAGGGCGAGAACTATGTCGCGCGGCAGGTTGAGCGCTGGTCGAAGCAATACCGCGCCTCGCAGACCGAGACGATTGAGCCGATGGAAAAGCTCATCGAGTGGCTGCCGCGCCACATTCCGCCGGCCGGTTCGCCGCGGCTGGTGCATGGCGATTTCCGCATCGACAATCTGATCATTGCCAGAGATTCACCATCGATTATCGCAGTGCTCGACTGGGAATTGTCGACGCTCGGCGATCCGCTCGCCGATTTCACCTATCACCTCATGGCCTGGCACATGCCGCCGAGCGAAAGCGCCGCCGGCACCGCAACATTGCACGGCCACGATCTCGGCGCGCTCGGTATTCCGTCGATGGCCGATTATGTCGACGATTATGTGGCGCGCACCGGGCTCGACCCGCGGCCGCACCTCGATATCTACCTCGCCTACAACTTCTTCCGTATCGCCGCGATCCTGCAGGGCATCATCGGCCGCGTCCGCGACGGCACCGCAACATCGGATCACGCCCCAGCCAGGGCCGAAATGATCCGGCCGCTGGCCGACAAGGCCTGGGAATTCGCGCGTCAGGCCGGCGCAGGCGAATAAACAACTTCAAATAAACAAATCATTTTACAGGTATCCGAGCGGTTTTGTCCGCGGTTCCTTCAGGCGGGTTTGCGTATCTTAACCGCGACAGGAGGATATCCATGACGGACTCCAGTATCGGAATCCGCGGCATCTCGCCTTTTGCCGGCACCCTACAGCAACGCAGGCAACCGCAGGATCGTGAGGGCGAGCGGTCGCTCGCCAAGCACGTCGACACATCCGACGGCGACAACGACAGCGAGGCGACACAGGACTCCTTGTCGCTCGATCCCGGCCGCCTCATCGACATCAGAGTCTGAGGCGCCCTCCTATTGCGCGCGCGAGTCAGCGCCGCGCCGCGAAGAACTCCCGTAACAGCGCAGCACATTCGGCCTCACCAATGCCGCCATAGACCTCCGGTCTGTGGTGGCAGGCGGGGCTGTCGAAAAAGCGCACGCCACTCTCCACCGCCCCGCCCTTCGGGTCGCTGGCACCGAAATAGAGCCGTCTGATGCGGGCGAAGGACAAAGCCGCCGCGCACATGGTGCAGGGCTCGAGTGTCACATAGAGATCGCAGCCGGTCAGCCTCTCTGTGCCGATTTTAGCCGCCGCCACCCGGATGGCGATCAACTCGGCATGCCCCGTCGGGTCCTTGTCGGCGAGCGTCCGGTTACCGGCGCGCGCCACCACCTCGCCGTCCCGGACGATGACGCAGCCGATCGGCACCTCGCCACGCGCGGCCGCGGCGCGGGCCTCCTCGAGGGCGAGTTGCATGAACGAAGGTGATGCCATAAACGCCCTCATAGCCGGGCATCACGGCGGAGACAAATGAGCGACAAACCCAGCAGCGGCGAGCGCATCGCCAAGGTCATGGCCCGCGCGGGGCTCGCCTCCCGCCGCGAGGCCGAGGTCTGGATCGAGCAGGGCCGCGTCTCGGTCAACGGCCAGGTCATTACCTCGCCGGCGCTCAACGTCACCGCCGCCGACCGCATCGTGATTGACGGCACGCCAATGCCGCGCCGCGAGCGCACCCGGCTGTTCCTTTACAACAAGCCGCGCGGGCTGGTGACGACGCATTCCGACCCCGAAGGCCGTCCGACCATTTTCGGCGCGTTGCCGAAGAAACTACCGCGGCTCATCAGCATCGGCCGCCTCGACATGAACACCGAGGGACTGCTGCTGCTGACCAATGACGGAGGGCTCGCGCGAACGCTCGAACTGCCGGCCACGGCTTGGCTGCGCCGCTACCGCGTGCGCGCCAATGGCCGCATCGATCAGCCGACGCTCGACAAACTGCGCGATGGCATCACCATCGACGGCGTCCACTACGGCGCCATCGAGGCTCTGCTCGAACGCCAGCAGGGTGCCAATGCGTGGCTGTCTTTCGCCATTAGAGAAGGCAAGAACCGCGAAGTGCGCAAGGTGCTGGAGTCGCTCGGCCTGCGCGTCAACCGCTTAATCCGCGTCTCCTACGGCCCCTTCATGCTCGGCGATCTGCCCGAGGGCGAGGTCAAGGAAGTCGAGACCGCGGCCCTCCGCGCCGAACTCGGCGAGAAAATCGTGGAGCAATCTGGCGCCGACTTCTCGGCGCCGCTGGTGAGCGATGACGAGCGCATGCCGCGCAAGCGCAACATGGCGCCGCGACGAGAGGCTCCTGCGCCGCGGCAGCGCGAAGAGGTGACCGCCTGGGGCCGCGAGAAGGAGCCGCGCTCACAACAGAAGAAGCGTCCGCGCCGCGACCGGTCCAAGAGCGGGCCCCGCCCCGCCTATCCGAGAAACAGCAAATGAGAGTCGTCGGCGGCCGCTTGCGCTCGCGTCCCATCGCCGGGCCGAAAGGCGAAGGGCTGCGCCCGACCGCCGATCGCCTGCGCGAGTCGCTGTTCAACATCCTGACGCATGGCTACGGCAATCCGGTGGAAGGCGCGCGGGTGCTCGATCTATTCGCCGGCACCGGCGCGCTCGGCATCGAGGCTTTGTCTCGTGGAGCAGCCTATGTGCTGTTCGTCGATGACGGCGTCGAGGCGCGCTCCTTGTTGCGCAACAACACCGAGCAGCTCGGCCTTGGCGGCACCAGCCGCATCTTCCGCCGCGACGCCACCAAGCTCGGCCCGGCCCATCCGCTCGAGCCGTTCACACTCGCCTTCCTCGATCCGCCTTACGGTAAGGGCCTCGCCGAAAAGGCGCTCGCCTCGGCCCGCAACGGCGGCTGGTTGACGAAGGGTGCGCTGGTTGTCGTCGAGGAAGCAACCAGCGCGAAGTTCGTCGCGCCCGAGGGTTTCGAGGAGTTGGAGCGGCGGGCGTATGACGACTCGGAATTGATCTTCCTGCGTCACCTTTAGCGCGCCGCCCCGAGCCTACTTCTTCTTCCACACCTCGGTGCCCTTGGTGCCGGCGTCGGTGCGGCGCCACCATTTGCCTTCGAGCGAGCCGTCCGGCTTGATATCCATGACCATGATGACGACCTTGCCTTCGGCGGCCGAGCCGACGAACAGCTTATTGCCTTCGACCTGGCCGATGCCGACATATTTGCCGCCATCCCACTTCAATTCGAGCGCACCGCTCTTATCCATGGTGACGGCCAGCGTTCCCTCTCCATCATACTTGCTGCCGTCAGTCTCGGTGCCGGTGACGACATAGTTGCCGAGCACTTTGGTATTGTCCTGGGCGAACGACGGCGTCACCGCGGTGACGAGGCCGAGCAGCGCCAAACCAAACATCGATTTCATGAAAGCCCCCTGATAATTCAGCCGACGGGAAACTATCGCCGTTCGGCGGCGATTCCAATAAGCGGTGTATTTATATTTGCAGGGGTCAGCGTCGCCCGAACAACCTCTCGATGTCCCCGAGCTTCAATTCAACGTAGGTGGGGCGGCCGTGATTGCACTGGCCGGAATTCGGCGTTGTTTCCATCTCGCGCAGCAAGGCGTTCATCTCGTCGGGCTTGAGCCGGCGACCGGCCCGTACCGAGCCATGACAGGCCATGGTTGCCGAGACGTGCAGCAGCCGCCGTTCCAACGGCAATGAATCGTCCCACTCCGCCATGTGCTCGGCGAGATCCGTGACGAGGCCCCGAACATCGACGTCGCCGAGCAGCGACGGGGTTTCTCGCACGGCTACCGCGCCGGGCCCGAAGGCTTCGAGCACCAGGCCAAAGCGCTCAAGGTCCGCAGCACGCGCGACGAGCCGCGCCGCGTCGTCCTCGTCGAGTTCGACGATCTCGGGGATCAGCAAAATCTGCCGAGCGATGCCGTTTTTATCCAGCGCCGCCTTCATTCGTTCATAGACAATTCGCTCATGCGCGGCGTGCTGATCGACAATGACGAGGCCGTCGCGGGTCTGCGACACGATATAGGTCTCGTGGATCTGCGTTCGCGCCGCGCCCAGCGGCTGCTCGATCAGTTCGGCCGCCGGCGCGAAGCTTTCGACCCGCGCATCCGCCGACGGCGCACCGACGTCGAAGGCCGCTTGCGCCACCTCTTCGAAGCCGAGCGCGACATTGCCATGCGTCGGCGACCACGGCGTCGGCCGCAACGGCGAATTGCGCCAGTCATAAGGCGCGCGACGAGCCATTGTCACCGGGCGGAACGCGGCGACGGTGGCGCCGCCGCCGGTCGAGGCCGCGCGCTGGCCCTCGCGCACCAGCGCATGCTTGAGTGCGCTGACGATCAGCCCGCGCACCAGACCTTGATCGCGGAAGCGCACTTCGGTCTTGGCCGGATGCACGTTCACGTCGACTTCGCTGGTCGGCAGCGTGACGAACAAAGCCAGCACCGGGTGACGATCGCGCGGCAGGTAATCGGCATAGGCGCCGCGCACCGCGCCGGCGAGCAGCTTGTCGCGTACCGGCCGGCCGTTGACGAACATGTATTGGCCGAGCGAGTTGGCGCGTGACAAGGTCGGTAGCCCGGCGAAACCTTCGACACGCACGCCGTCGCGCTCAGCCTCAATGGCAATGGCATTGGCGCGGAAGTCGGCGCCCAGCACGTCGCCGAGCCGCGTCAATGGCTCTTCCTCGCCGGCGGCGCTCCATGTCACCGGCGCACGGTCCTCGCCCGCCAGCGTGAAGGTGACATCCGGCCGGCTCATCGCCAGCCGCCGCACCACCTCGCGCACCGCCTCGCCTTCGCTGCGATCGGTCTTGAGAAACTTCAGCCGCGCCGGCGTCGCATAAAACAGGTCGCGCACTTCTATCGTGCTGCCTTGGCTGAGCGCCGCCGGCTTGATCTCGGACTTCTCGCCCGCGTCAACCGTCAGGCACCAGGCATGCGGCTCGCTCAAGTGGCGCGTGGTGATGGTGAGCCGCGCCACAGATCCAATTGAAGGCAGAGCCTCGCCGCGAAAGCCGAGCGTGTGGATGGCGAGCAGATCATCGCCGTCGAGCTTGGAGGTGGCATGGCGCTCGACGCAGAGATCGAGATCGGCACGCGTCATGCCGGCGCCGTCGTCGGTGACACGGATCAGCCGCCGTCCGCCGCCATCGGTCAGCACGTCGATGCGGCGCGCGCCGGCATCGAGCGCGTTCTCGACCAGTTCTTTGACGACGCTGGCCGGGCGCTCGACCACCTCGCCGGCGGCGATGCGGTTGACGACGGCCTCGGAGAGCTGGCGGACGGGCATGTTCGGGCTTTCAGACGATTCGCCCGGAAATTTAGCCATGGAAAGCGCCGCCCGCGAGGCGGCACACCCGGCTTTGCCCGTTATCCCGCCCTCAGTGCCACCCCTTCTTCCCCCGCCCGGCCTTGATCTCGCTGCGGCGCTTCTTGCCCTCGACGCGCTTTTTCTTCTCGGATTTCGGCACCTTGGTTTCGCGCCGCACCGTGGGCTTCACCGCCGCCTGGCGGATCATCTCGAACAGCCGCTCGCGGGCTTCGGCGCGGTTGCGCGACTGGTCGCGGTATTCCTGCGCCACGATGACGATGACGCCGTCCTTGGTCAGCCGGGAGCCGGCGAGCTTCATCAGGCGGATGGCGACATCGTTCGGCAGCGACGGCGAGCGCCGGGCGTCGAAGCGAAGTTGCACCGCCGACGACACCTTGTTGACGTTCTGCCCGCCCGGGCCGGAGGCACGCACGAAGCTTTCCTCAAGCTCGGAGTCGTCGATGGAGATGGTGGAGGTGACCTGATGCATTTCCCGCTCGTCATGCCCCGCGAAGGCGGGGCATCCAGTATACACCGAGTTTACTGGATCGCCCGCCTTCGCGGGCGACGACAATTACTGGGTCAAATACTTCTTCGCCAGCACCTTGCCCTCTTCCACCGCCGGCTGGTCGAAGGCATCGACGCCCAGCAAATGCGCGGCGATGATGGTTTCGAGCATGAAATGCATGAGCAGTTCGCCCATGCTCTCCTCGTCGATCTCCGGGAGATGGATCGTGCGCACCGGGCAATCGTTCTTCGCGAGGGTCTCTGCCGTGGCGCGGCCCTGCGCAGCGACCAGATCGCCGATCGATTTGCCGCCGAAGCCTGCCTCGCCCGCGACCTTCGACAATTCCCTGTCCATGCGTGGGCCCTTGCCGGCGCGATCGGTGGTGATGACGGTGAACAGCTTGTCGCGCGGCCCGGCGATGAAAAGCTGCAACTGGCTGTGCTGGTCGACGGGGCCGAGCGCGCCGATCGGCGTCGTGCCCTTGCCGTCCTTGCCGAGGCTTTCGGCCCAGAGCTGCACATACCAGTGCGTGAAGCGCTCGAGCCGGTCGGCATAGGCCATGACGACGCTGACGCTCTTGTTCTTGGTCTCGCTGAGCGCCACCGACAGAGCGGCACCGACGGCGGCCGGCACGTCCTTCGCCTTCTTCTTCTCCAGCACCGGCTTGAGCGCCAGCGCCGCGCCGGCGCGCACCGCAACCACGTCGAGGCCCAGCATCGCCGCCGGCAGCAGACCGACATTGGTCAGCACCGAGAAACGGCCGCCAACGCCGGTGTGATGATCGAGCATCGGCACCTTGTACTGGCCGAGCAGATCGCGCAGGCCGTTCTTCTTGCCGGGCTTGGCCGGCTCGGTGAGGCCGAGGAAGATATCGGGAATGCGGGGCCCGAGGCTCGCCTCATGCAGTGCCGACAGCACGGCGATGGTCTGCATCAAGGTCTCGCCGGTGCCTCCGGACTTGGAGATCGAGACGAAACGCGACGTCTGCAGCGGGAGGTGCGAAAGCAGCGCGCCGAAGGAATCGGGGTCGAGATTGTCCATGAAATGCAGCCGCGGCCCGGCGCGTAACGCATCGACGCCTGGCACCATGTGACCGGCAAGCTGGGCCAGCGCCTGGCCGCCGAGCGACGAGCCGCCGGTGCCGAGCAGCACGATATCGGTGGCGCGGTCCGCGAGTGCGCGGGCGGTGTCGCGCAAGTCCGGCAGATCGGATGTCATGCCGGCAAGATTGAGCAGCGGCAGACCGCCTTCGGCGTGTTGGGCGCGCAGCCAGTCGAGCGCGCCTTCGGCGCGTTCGAGGGCGCCGTCGAGGGCGTCGGCCGACACGCCGTGCTGGCCGATATTGTCGTGAAGCGCGCTATCGATGGACTGGATGAGAGGCATGATGGTGAGACTGCTGGAAAATTATGGAACTATAACGCTCACATCGCGCATTTGTTCACTGCGTCGACGAAACCAGTCCCTTCGGCCGGCCGGCGACCGTCACCAGCATGCCGCCGCCGAACAGGCGCTTGGCGACGCGTTTGGCGTCGTCGAGCGTGACGGCATCGATCATGGCGGCGCGGCGGTCGATGTAGTCGATGCCGAGATTGTCGAGTTGAATCTGGGTCAACTGCCCGGCGATCTTCGATGAAGTGTCGAGCGACAGTGGATAAGCGCCCTTGAGATAATCCTTGGCAGCGGCGAGCTCATCGGCGGTCGGGCCCTCATCCGCCATGCGTTTGGTCTCGGCTTCGATGATTGACAACGTCTCCGCCGTGCGATCGGCGCGCGTCGCGGTGCCGCCGATAAACAGCGCGGCGGATTTAAACCAGACGAGGCTCTCCGACACGCCATAGGCCAGGCCGCGCTTCTCGCGCACTTCCCTGTAGAGCCGCGAGGAGAAGGTGCCACCGCCGAGGATGTGGTTGACGATGTATGCCGCCATGAAGTCCGGATCGTTGCGCTGGATGCCGACGCCGCCAAAAGTGATGACCGCCTGTGGCACGTCCACTTCAGCGACGATGCGGCGGCCGAGGCCCGCGGGCGTGGCCAGCGGCACCGGCCTCAGGTCGTTTTTCTCCGGTAGCGAACCGAATGCCTTGTCGATCAGTTCGCCGGCGGCCTTGGCGTCGATGTCGCCGACGATGGAGACCGTCAGATCGTTCCGCGCGAACACCCGGCGCGTGTAGTCGCGCAGATCGGCGATCGTGATCCGCGCCACGCTGTCGAGCGAGCCCTTGGTGTCGCGGCCATAGGGATGATCCGGAAACGCGGTGCTCCACCAGGCGCGGCTGGCGATATTGTTCGGGTTGGTGGTGTCACGGCGCAGGGCGGAAATCTGCTGCGCACGCACGCGCTCGACCGCATCGGCATCGAAACGCGGCTGCGACAAAGCGAGACGCAACAGGTCGAAGGCCTCGTCGCGGTTGTCATTGAGCACACGCAGCGAGCCGTAGAACTGGTCACGCGTGGCGCTGAACGACAATTCGATGGCGCGGCGCTCCACCCGGTCCTGGAATGCCTTGCTGTCGAGTTCGCCGGCGCCTTCATCGAGCGTGCTGGCGACCAGATTGGCCGTGCCGGCCTTCTCGGCCAGATCCTGCACCGAACCACCGGCAAACGCGTAGCTCATGGCGACCAGCGGCACCGTCTTCTCGCGCACCAGCCAGGCCTTGATGCCCTTGGGGCTGACGATCGGCTCGATCGTCACAGCGCCGGCCGGCGTCATGCCGACGAGCGCGACAACAACGGCGCCCGCGACGGCAGCGATGATGCGCTTCATGACCGCTTTCCCTCGGCGCTGACCGGTTGAACCCGCTCGGCCTTGCCGGCGGCGGCCGCTGCCTCGTCCTTGACGAGATAGCCGGTCACCGAGCGGCGCTTGTCGAGCCAGGCGCGCGCGGCATCCTGCACCTGCGCGGCGGTCACGGCGCGGATGCGGTCCGGCCATTTCTGCACGTCTTCGACCGTGGCGCCGCTCATCAAGGCCTGGCCGTACCAGCGCGCCATGGTGGCCTGATTGTCCTGGGCGTAGACCGCGTCGGCGATTAGCCGCGACTTGGAGCGCTCGACTTCGTCTGCCGTAATACCGTTCGCAACGACGTCGGCAATAACGGCATCGGCGGCGGCTTCGAATTCGCTCAGGCTGACACCACGGGCCGGCACGCCATAGACTGTGAATTTCGCCATGTCGTAAGCGGACGAGTCGTAGTAGGCGCCAGCGCTGACCGCGACAGGCTTATCGACGACCAGCGCCTGGTAGAGCCGGCTGTTCGAGCCCGTGCCGAGCACATGGGCCAGCACTTCAAGCGCCTCGGTCTCGCCGGCCTTGCCCAGACGGAATGACGGCACGAGATACGCACGTTGCATCAGCGGCTGCTCGACGCGCGGGTCGGCGAGCGTGAGCGACCGCGCTGCGGCGGGCGGCGGCTCCTGCGGACGGTTGCGCGGCAAAAGGCCGGCCAACGGCTTGATCTGGCCATAGGTCTCGCGCGCGAAGGTCAACGCCTGC
The DNA here is from genome assembly GCF_005153485.1 of Pseudolabrys sp. FHR47. Taxonomy (NCBI): domain Bacteria; kingdom Pseudomonadati; phylum Pseudomonadota; class Alphaproteobacteria; order Hyphomicrobiales; family Xanthobacteraceae; genus Pseudolabrys; species Pseudolabrys sp. FHR47. The sequence continues at coordinate 1,379,683 of NZ_CP039740.1, read as the reverse complement.
TGTGGATCGACATCCCCGGCGACGATGACCACGGCATTGTTCGGGGCGTAGAAGCGCTTGTAGAACGCGATCGCATCCTCGCGCGTCAGGCCCTCCATCTCGTGACGCCAGCCGATCACCGGACGGCCATAGGGCGAGTTGAGGAACAGCGCGGCGTCGATCTGCTCGCCGAGGCGGGCGCGCGGGTTGTTCTCCATGCGCTGGTTGCGTTCTTCAAGAATGACGTCGCGCTCGGGGAGCACCACCGCGTCGGTGAGTTGGAGGCCCGTCATGCGATCGGCTTCGAAGTCCATCACCGCTTTGAGCTTCTCGCCGGGAACGCGCTGGTAGTAACCGGTGTAGTCGTTTGAGGTGAAAGCGTTCTCCTGGCCGCCCATGCGCGCGACCACGGACGAGAAATGGCCGGCCGAATTCTTCGCCGTGCCCTTGAACAGGAGATGCTCGAGGAAATGCGCGAGGCCGGATTTGCCCGGCGTCTCGTCAGCGGCGCCGACCTTGTACCAGATCATGTGCGTCACGACCGGCGCGCGGCGGTCGGGGATGACAACGAGTTCGAGCCCGTTGTCGAGCTTGAAGTGCGAAACGCTGAGCGAAGGTTTGTCGGCGGCGACGGCCGCGGTCACGAAAGCGGGCGCCGCGACCAGAACCAAGGCGGCGGCGCGGAAAAGACAGGCTGCAATTTTCACCGGGTCAAACCCTATGACGTTGGCGTGAATGGTGCGTCACACGCGACAAGCCTGTCGGACGCCGCCCCCGCCTGCGTCACTTGGGATTGTCGGAGCCTTTCGACTCAAGATAGTTCGTCGCCTTCGGCGCCGCGTTGCGGTCGGCCCCGGAGCCGTAAGGCTGGTCCGGCGATGGCGTCTGGTAGCCGGGCGGCGGATCGGTCAGCGCGGTGCGCGGCGGCTCGCCGGTAAAGCGGGCGACATCCTCTTCCTTGCCGCCGAACATGTTGCCAAACAGGCCGCCACGATAACCAAGCTGCGACGGCGTCAGCTTGTCGCCGGATTCCGACCAGGTGCCGGCGGTGCGGTTCGGGTCGTTAGCGACGCGCGGCGGGCGATTGGTGGCCGAGGCGCCGGGCATCATTTCGCTCGGGCTCAGAACGCGCTGTTCCTCGCGCTGCTTCTGGTCAGCCGACTTGTAGGCGTCGAGGCGGGCCTGCCTGGCGGCTTCCTTCTTGCGCTTGACGTCTGGGTCTTTCGGCCAGGCCGGATTATTGGCGATCGTCGTGTCGGACTTTTCCGGCATCGGCAGATTGGTGCTCGGCGGAATGACGAGCGGCGCGCGCTCCTGATAAACGATCGCATTCTTGTTCTGCGGCTGCAGACCGAGGCCTTCGAGCATGTTGCCGATGAACCTGGAATCCCACGGGCGATCGTCACCATTGTCATCGGCGCGCGCCGGCGCGGCCAGGGCAAAGCTGACGACGAAGCTGAAAATGCTAGCCGCGATCACGGCCTGGCGGGGGAAGCGGCGCATGGACATGGAACTAGCCCCTTCTTTCGATGAACGCCGAACTGAGCGCGTTTTCGGACCCTTGGGTCACCCGATCAGGCCTATTGCCTTGGGATCAGGGCGCTTTTACGGCATGGTCCCCGAAGATGGACTCATACAGGAGGCCCACGACCCCGGCAACGATGACCACGTCGGCGAGGTTAAAAACGTACCAGTTGAAGCGCCAGCCTGCCCCGGAAACGTGAAAAAACACGAAATCGACCACCCAGCCGTGCAGCAGGCGGTCGACGGTATTCCCGGCCGCCCCGCCGATGATCAGCCCCAGCGCCAGCGCCGTGAACCGGTTTTCGGCCTTGGCCAGCCAGGCCCAGAGCAAGGCGACCGCGGCCGCCTTGAAACCGACCAGCAGCCATTGGCCGGCCTCGCCCGGCATCTGCAACAGGCCGTAGCTGATGCCGTAATTGCGGGTCAGCACGAAATCGAGAAACGGCGCGAGGCGAACCGGATTGGCCTCGAGATCGTGGACGAACAGCAAATAGAGCTTGGAGCCCTGGTCCACGAGCGCCGCCGCGACGGCCACGGCAAGACCGAACAGCGTCAGGGGGCCGAAGAGGTACTGTTTGAGGTTCATCGTGATGTCGTCCCCGCGAAGGCGGGGACCCATACGCTGTGCCGTCTCAGGTTGGCAGAGCGCGAGTCACAGGCAAGACCTGCCTGGTGATCATCGAAACTCCTGGGGTTATGGGTCCCCGCCTTCGCGGGGACGACAGGAAGAATGGGCCCGTGAACGGCGAACGCACTCAGATCAAGTGACTGAGATCGCGCCATTCGAGATTTTCCTCTTCGATCAATCGAATTTTCCAATCGCGATTCCATTTCTTCAGCTGCTTCTCACGGCGAATTGCGTCTTCGGGGTGCTCATAAGGCTCGACATAGACAAGTCGATGGACGCCATAGTCCCTGACAAACTTTGAGCCCAAGCCCCGTCGGTGCAATTCAATCCTTTTGGCGAGATCGTTTGTAATGCCGATATAGAGCGTTCCGTACGGCCGGCTGGCAAGGATGTACACGTGATACATGACCGGTCGTCCCCGCGAAAGCGGGGACCCATACGCCGTGTCGCGGTTTTGAAAACCTGCGCCTCTTGGCTGCAAGCCTAGCACAAGCCGAAATGAAGGTGGCTATGGGTCCCCGCTTTCGCGGGGACGACAGTGAACGATTGCCGCCGCGTTACCCGGCCGCCTTCTTCATCGTCTCCCGTTCGCGCAGCGCCTTGGCGTCGCGCGGCGAAACGTCCGGGTATTCCGGGTCGGCGCCGATCGTGTTCAGAATTTTCCACGACCGCGCGCACTTGGTGCCCTCGGCGAGGTTCGATACCACCGCGACGCCCGCGACATCCGGCAGACGGAACGCGCTCGAAGGTCCCTCGTCGGTAACCAAAGTCAGCGCCGAGGTGATGCAGATTTCGGCGAGATCGACATCGATCACCGCCTCGTAAAGCTCACCGTTCGACACATGCACGATCGGATGCGCCTCCAGCGAGGAGCCGATGCGCTTTTCGGCGCGCGCGACTTCGAGCGCGCCGGTGACGACGCGGCGGACCTGGCGCACCTTGCGCCATTTCTCAGCGAGCTTGTCGTTGCGCCATGCCGCCGGCACCTCGGGGAAGGTTTCGAGATGCACGGACTTCGCTCCCGCACCATAGCGCGACAGCCACGACTCTTCCGCGGTGAAGCACAGCATCGGCGCCAGCCACGTCACAGTGCAGCGGAACAGATGATCGATGACGGTCAGCGAGGCCTTGCGCGTCACCGATGAATAAGGATCGCAGTACAAAGCGTCCTTGCGAATGTCGAAATAGAAGGCCGAGAGGTCCGACGTCATGAAGGCCGATAAAGCCGCGAAGATGCGCTTGTAGTCAAACTCGGCATAAGCCTTGCGTACCGTCTCATCCAACTCGGACAGACGGTGCAGCATCAGCTTTTCAAGCTCGGGCATGGCGTCATATTTGACGCGCTCGTCGTCATGGAAATGCGCCAGCGAGCCGAGCATCCAGCGGATGGTGTTGCGCAGCTTGCGGTAGGTGTCGGCGGTGGTCTTGAGGATTTCCGGCCCGATGCGCAGATCGTCGGCATAGTCCGAGGCGCAAACCCACATGCGCAGGATATCGGCGCCGGACTGCTTGATGACGTCCTGCGGCGCGACGACATTGCCGAGCGACTTCGACATCTTGCGGCCGTTCTCGTCGAGCACGAAGCCGTGCGTCAGCACGACATCGAACGGTGCACGGCCACGCGTGCCGCAACTCTCCAGCAGAGAGGAATGGAACCAGCCGCGATGCTGATCCGAGCCCTCGAGGTACATCACCTCGTCCTTGCCGCCATCGACCTTGCGCTTGATGCCGGCAAGCTGGGGGAAATGCACCGGGTCCTCAAGCACGAAGGCGTGCGTCGAACCGGAGTCGAACCAGACATCGCAGATGTCATCGACTTTCTTCCAGCTATCGGCAGCGAGCTTGGGCCCGAGGAAGCGCTCGCGCGCGCCTTCCTTGTACCAGGCGTCGGCGCCTTCGCTGGCGAAGGCCTCGACGATGCGCAGTTCGACTTCGGGGTCCTGCAGGATCTCCACCGAGCCGTCCGGTTTTTCCTTGATGAACACTGCGATCGGCACGCCCCAGGCGCGCTGACGCGAGATCACCCAGTCCGGGCGGCCGGAGATCATGCCGTTGATGCGGTTTTCGCCCTGCGGCGGCACCCAGCGCGTCTTGGCGATGGCGTCGAGCGCGCGTTCGCGCAAGGTGCGCTGATCGTTCGGCGCGACGCCCGGCGCGGTGGCGGCCACTGCGGCCACGCTGGACGCACCGACGAAGGACTTGTCCATCGCAATGAACCACTGCGGCGTGTTGCGGAAGATGATCGGCTTCTTCGAACGCCACGAATGCGGATACTGATGCTTGAGACGGCCGCGCGCGATGATGTTGCCGGCTTCGGCCAAAGCCTTGATCACAGCTTCGTTGGCGTCACCCTTCTCGCCCTTGTCGTTGATGACGCGCTTGCCTTCAAAGCCGGGGGCCTGCGCGGTCAGCGCGCCGTTTTCATCGACGGTGTAGGGAATCGCCGGATTGATGCCGCGCGCTTCGAGCGCACGCGTGTTGGCGGTCCAGACCTCGAAGTCCTCGCGGCCATGACCCGGCGCGGTGTGCACGAAGCCGGTGCCGGCGTCGTCGGTGACGTGGTCGCCGGCGAGCAGCGGGACCTGGAAGTCGTAGCCGAGCGCAGCGAGCGGATGAGCACAAATGGTGCCAGCGAGAACCGCCTCAGGGACTTTTCCAAGAATCTCAAGTTCGGTGACACGGCTTTGCTGCTGCACCGATTCAACCAGCGTTCGCGCAACAACGATGCGATCACCAACCTTGAGCCAATTTCCTTCGGGTGCGGCTTTCACTTCGCAAAGAGCGTAGCCGCCCGGCAATTTCTCTGAATAGGCAATCGCCCGGTTTCCGGGAATGGTCCAAGGCGTCGTGGTCCAAATCAAAATTTTAGCGCCGACAAGAGCCTCGGGGAATTCTAACGTCCGAATTGCTTCAAGTGGCACGCCTTGCCGCAGAAGCGTGGTGTCGATTCTATTGGATCGAACTTCCTTGACTGGAAAACCCACGATGACCGTGTCGCTCGTGTAATCCTCGTACTCGATCTCCGCTTCGGCGAGCGCGGTCTTCTCGACCACCGACCACATCACTGGCTTCGAGCCGCGATACAACAAGCCATTGGCGGCGAACTTCATCAGTTCGCGCGCGATCTGCGCTTCGGCCGGGTAGCTCATCGTCGTATAGGGATGATCCCAGTCGCCCTCGACGCCGAGCCGCTTGAACTCCTCGCGCTGGATGCCGAGCCACTTCTCGGCATAGGCGCGGCACTCCTGGCGGAACGCCACCATGGCGGCCGGCTCGGAGAAGTTCGGCTTCTGCTTGTTCTTGGAGCGGTAGTTCTCTTCCTCGATCTTCCATTCGATCGGCAGGCCGTGACAGTCCCAGCCCGGCACGTAGTTCGAGTCGTAGCCGAGCATCTGCTGGCTGCGCGTCACCACGTCTTTCAGGATCTTGTTGAGCGCGTGGCCGATATGGATGTTGCCGTTGGCGTAAGGCGGGCCGTCATGCAGCACGAACTTGGCGCGGCCCTTCGCCGTGGCGCGGAGCTGGTCGTACAGCTTCTCGTCCTGCCACTTCTTGAGGAGTTCGGGCTCCTTCTGCGGCAGGCCGGCGCGCATCGGAAAATCCGTCTGCGGCAGGAACAGGGTCTCGGAATAGTCTTTTTCGGGCGATTTTTCGGACTTGGACATGGCGGGCTATGTAGCAGGGGGATTCCGTAGCGGAAAGGCTGGTTTTCGTCGTTCCAGGCGAGCGTCAGCGAGACCCGGGACCCATACCCCGCAGCCTGTCGAGAGGGCACGGCGTATGGGTCCCCGCTGGAGCCTGTCATCGGGCCGCGCTACGCGCGGACCCGTTGGCGGGGACGACAATCATATTTTCCCCAACATCGGAAACGCCTTGCCGGAACGCTTGAGCGCCTCGCGCGCCTGCGCCACGTCGGCCATCATGTGTTTCTTCAGCGTCTCGATCGACGAGAACTTCTGCTCGTGGCGGATCCAGCCGATGAAGGCGACGTCGAGCGTCTTGCCGTAGAGATTGCCCTCGTAATCGAGCAGGAAAATCTCCAGCAGCGGCGCACCATCATCGAACATCGGCCGCGTGCCGAACGAGGCGACCCCGTCGACGCGCTGGCTGTCGATATCGACGCGCACCGCATAGATGCCATGCTTGAGCCCGCAAGACGGATCGAGCCGGATATTGGCGGTCGGAAAACCGAGGTCGCGGCCGCGCTTTTCGCCGTGAATGACCTCGCCCGAAATGAACCACGGCGCACCCAAGAGTTCGGCGGCTTCCACCACCTTGCCCTGGGCGAGCGTCTCGCGGATCGCGCCGGACGACACCGGCCGGCCCTCATCTTCCAGAGGAGGCACGACGTCGACCGGGAAGCCGAGCCGCGTACCCTCGAAGGACAGGTAGTTCGGCGAGCCGGCGCGGCCCTTGCCGAAGTGGAAGTCGTAGCCGATGGCGACGCCGCCGACGCCGAATTTCCCGACCAGGACACGCTGGACGAAATCCTCGGCCGTGGTCGAGGCGAAGGCGGCGTCGAAGCGGAACACAATGGCGCCGTCGAGCCCGGTCGCCGCCAGGAGGCGCAGCTTGTTACGGTCGCTTGACAGCGAGAACATCGGCGTGTCCGGCTGGAGGAAGCGGCGCGGATGCGGCGAGAACGTGAGCGCCGCCGCCTTGCGGCCGAGCGAGGCGGCGCGCTGCAAAGCGGCGCCGATCACCTCGCGGTGGCCGCGGTGCACGCCGTCGAAATTGCCGATCGCTACCACCGCCCCCTGCAGCGCACCCGGTTCGCCATCGGTGACGACGGTAAAGGGCCGGCCGGACGAAGCTTCTACATTCATTGGAGATTCTGGGCTCTGTCGGTCGGAATCTGTTGGGGTGCGGCCGTGTTTACGCCTCAGCGTGCAAACAAGGCAACCGCCTTTTATTGACGGCGCCTAGGGTTATTGGATCGTTACCAATCTTTCAAATTAACCGGTTATTCAAGCGCACAAGATAGATTGCCTTCATTGGCTTGGGACGCCCTGGGTGGGCGATGGGTTCTGCTATGGCCGTCGATCATTCGATGCCGGTTCTCGTCGTGGACGATTACTCCACGATGGTCCGCATCATTCGCAATCTGCTCAAGCAGCTCGGCTTCGTCGAAATCGACGAAGCCAATGACGGCCGGGCGGCGCTCGCCAAAATGCGCGAGCGCCAATATGGACTCGTAATCTCCGACTGGAACATGGAGCCGATGACCGGCTACGACCTGCTGCAGCAGGTGCGCGGCGACGAAACGCTCGCCGATACGCCCTTCATCATGATCACGGCGGAATCGAAGACCGAGAACATCATCGCCGCCAAGCGCGCCGGCGTGTCCAACTACATCGTCAAGCCGTTCAACGCCCAGACGCTGAAGGACAAGATCGAAGCGGTGTTCGCCACGCCGGCGACCGAAGCCCCGGCGGCGTAGTTTCTCTCCTTTTTTCCGTCATCAAATCCGCCTCATCCTGAGGAGCGCACGAAGTGCGCGTCTCGAAGGAGGGGGCGGCCCCATGGTTCGAGACGCCTCGCTTCGCGAGGCTCCTCACCATGAGGGCCGGTGAGCCACCTTCCCTCTTCTGGCGCCGGCGCTATATTACGTCCCTCGCCCGGAGACGTATGATGACCATACCGGTCAAACCGCCCACTGAGACCCCGCGCTACATCAAGCTCAACGGCGCCGACAATGTCGCCATCGTCGCCAATGCCTTCGGAATGCCGGCCGGCTCGGTGTTTCCCGACGGGCTGACGCTGAAGGACTACGTGCCGCAGGGCCACAAGGTCGCGCTGGTCGACATCCCCAAGGACCAGCCGATCGTCCGCTACGGCGAAGTCATCGGCTACGCCGTGGACGACATCGCCGCCGGCAGTTGGGTCGAGGAATCGCGCGTGCGCATGCCCGAGCCGCCGAGCCTCGAGGGTCTCGAACTCGCCACCCGCACCCCGCCGAAGCTGCCGCCGCTCGAAGGCTTCACCTTCGAGGGCTACCGCAACAAGGATGGCACCGTCGGCACCAAGAACATCCTCGCCATCTCGACCAGCGTCCAATGCGTCGCCGGCACGCTGGAGATCGCGCTCAAGCGCATCAAGGACGAACTGCTGCCGAAGTATCCCAACGTCGACGACGTGGTCGCGGTGACCCATGTCTATGGCTGCGGCGTCGCCATCAACGCCCCGAAGTCGGAGATCCCGATCCGCACGCTGCAGAACCTCGCCCGGCATCCGAACTACGGCGGCGAGGTCATGGTGGTCGGGCTCGGCTGCGAGAAGCTGGCGCCGGAACGGCTGCTGCCGGACGGCAAGACCGCCGATCACGAGATCATGCGGCTGCAGGACGAGAGCCTGACCTCGTTCGGCGCCATGGTCGAACTGATCATGCGCATGGCCGACGAGCGGTTGAAGATTCTCAACGAACGCAGGCGCGAGACCTGCCCCGCCTCCGACCTGGTGGTCGGCATGCAGTGCGGCGGCAGCGATGCCTTCTCCGGCGTTACCGCCAACCCCGCGCTCGGCTTTGCCGCCGATCTGCTGGTACGCGCCGGCGCCACCGTAATGTTCTCGGAAGTGACTGAAGTGCGCGATGCCATCCATCTGCTCACGCCGCGCGCGGCGAGCGAACAGGTGGCGCGCGATCTCATTCGCGAGATGGTCTGGTACGACGATTACCTCGACAAAGGCGGCGTCGACCGCTCGGCCAACACCACACCGGGCAACAAGAAGGGCGGCCTCGCCAATATCGTCGAGAAGGCACTCGGCTCGTCGGCGAAGTCCGGCTCATCGGCCATCAGCGGCGTGCTGGCGCCGGGCGAGCGCGTCAAGGACAAGGGCCTGATCTTCGCCGCCACCCCGGCTTCCGATTTCGTCTGCGGCACGCTGCAACTGGCTTCCGGCATGAACGTCCACATCTTCACGACGGGCCGCGGCACACCCTACGGCCTGTCCTCGGTGCCGGTGATCAAGGTGGCAACGCGCAATGAACTTGCCGCGCGCTGGTCGGACCTCATCGATCTCAATGCCGGCACCATTGCCACCGGCGAAGCCACGATTGAAGAGGTCGGCTGGGAGCTGTTCCGCCTCATTCTCGACGTCGCGAGCGGGCGGACGAAAACCTGCACCGACAAGTGGGGCCTGTACAATTCGCTGGCGCTGTTCAATCCCGCGCCGATTACGTAATCACTACGCCGCCACGCACTCTGAGTGCTCCCTCTCCCCTTGGGGGAGAGGGTTGGGGTGAGGGGGTAAGTGACTCTCGAGAGTTTGTAACCCCTCACCCGACATGCTTCGCATGTCGACCTCTCCCTATGGGAGAGGTGAAGGAAGAGCTACCACACCAGATGCTTCATCACCGCGGTCGGCTCATCGCCCGCGGCGGCGAACACCGTCTTCATCGCATCGGCCTTGGGTGTATCGCGGCCGCCGAATTCCTCGGCGTGAATGCCGGCGGCGACGAACAGCATATCGATGCCGAAGGCCCGCGCGCCTTTCAGATCGGTGCGTACCGAGTCGCCGATACCGATCACGCGCTTCATATCCACCTTGCGGCCGAGGGCCGCTTCCGCCTTGGCCAGCGCCAGGTCATAGATCGGCCGGTACGGCTTGCCGGCATAGAGCACCTCGCCGCCCATGGTCGCATAGAGATCGGCAATCGAGCCGGCGCAGTAGACAAGCTGCGAGCCGCGCTCGACCACGAGATCGGGATTGCCGCACACCATGAACAGTTTGCGCTTGAGCGCGATGTCGAGCCGGGCGCGATAGTCCTCCGGCTTTTCGGTCTCGTCGTCATAGAGCCCCGAACAGACGACGTAGTCGGCGGTTTCCAGCGGCGCGAACGTGACCGGCAGGTCCTTGAAGATCGGCAGGTCGCGCTCCGGACCGATGTGGCAGATGCTCTGGCCCTTGCGGTGCACGATGACGTCGCGCGTGACGTCGCCCGACGACACGATGCCGTCATAGGCCTCGCGCGGCACATGCAGCTTGTCGATCTGCCTGATGACGGAAACGCCCGGCCGCGGCGCATTGGTGATGAACACCACCACCTTGCCTTGGGCGCGCGCGCGCATCAGCGCGTCGCAGGCATCGGGAAACGACACCTCGCCATTGTGCACGACGCCCCAGACGTCGCAGAGAAACACGTCATAGGACGACGCCAGCGCCGAGAAATGCGGGATTACATGGGGCACGTTACTTGACCGTTCAGCCTGACGACGCGCTGGCGGCGAGATATTCGCTCAGCGTCCTGGTGGCGGCGGGACCGGCCGGTGAGGCCGGCGGCGGCGCGGCGCCCTGCAGCGCCTCGGCGCGTACCGGACGCGGCGGGGAGAACAGGAAGCCCTGGCCGAAGCGCACGTCGTAATCGAGCAGATCGACCACCGTGCTCTCGCTCTCGATGCGCTCACCGATCAGGTCGATTCCGTTGCGCGCCAACAGATCAGCGAGGTCCTCGGCGTGGATGTCGCTCTGCGCCGCGGCCACGCGGTTGAGCAGCAGGCTGGCCGGCACCTTGACGAAACGGAAGGAGCGATCGGCCAGTTCCTTCGGCTCGATGCGCAAATCAGTGACGTGATCCATCGAGAAGCGGAAGCCGCTATCGGCCAGCGCCGCGAGGCTTTCGAATTCGATCGGCCCGAACGAGCGATAGGCGGCTTGCGTGAATTCGAAGGTCAGCGAGCCGGCCAGCGCCTTGTTCGCCTCCATGAACTCGAGGAACTGCTTGAAATAGAAACCGTCGGTCAACGTCGTCGCATTGACGTTGCAGAACAGACCGACGTCGCGGCTTTTGAGCTGCAGCCGGCGCACCACCTGCACGCAGCGGAACACCAGCATGTTGTCGATCTTCGGCATCAGCCCGGCGCTTTCCGCGATGTCGACGAAATCGACAGCCGGCACGATCTCGCCGTCTTCGGTGCGCAGCCGCGACAGCGCCTCGTAGAAGCGCACCTTGCGCTGCGGCAGGGTCACGACCGGCTGCAGATAAAGATCGATGCGGTTGGCGTCGGCCGCCTGCGCGATCATGGCGCTGATCTGCTCGCGGCTCATGCCTTTGAAGCGCGAGGCGCCGCTCACCGCGTCGGTCTCGCTCAGCGCCAGCGGCGCCTGTTCGGGCTCCGGCTCCGGCCGGCTCGGAGCGGCTTCTTCGGCGGGGTAATAAGACGAAGGCGAAGATGCCGCCGGCTGCGGCATTCCGGTCGGAGCGCCCAACATGGTCTCATGCGCGGCGACGGTCTCGGCCAGTTGGCGCATGAGACCGCCGAGTTCGCCGATCTCCGCCGCGATCGGATCGACGGCGCCGCGGGCGCGGCTCACGGTCTGTTCGACGCGGCTTTCCACCGCGGCAATGCGCCGCGACATCTCGGCCATCTGCCGCGACAGGTCGGCGGTGCCGCGCGACAGATCGGCGATCTGGTCGCCGAGCACGGCGCGGTCGCGCAGGCGGTTGTCCACCATGTTGTAGATCGCCATCGCCACGAGCGCGGCCAGCGCGACGATCGTCGCGGTACGCGGGTCGACCTTGAGGCCGAAATACAAGAGCGCGCCGAGCGAGCCGGCGATGAGCACCATGCAGATCGAAATGAAAATGGCGCTGAGACGAAGCATCAAATCGGGTCCTGGGAGCCTTTCGAGCCCGGGTCTCGGGCGGCCGTGACTGATTCGCGCCCGTCGGCACCAATCTCCCTGAGTAGGCGCGCCCGCGCAACCGGGAATTCTTGCTATTCTACCGCCACTTCGCCATTCCTGCCCGGCGCCTTGCAAGCCTCGCATCGGAACTCCGCCTCCCCATGACGGCATCCCGCCTCGCCTCACTGTCGGCCGCCATCGAAACGGCACCTCGCCGCGCGCTGGTGGCGGTCCTGGCCCTGCACGTGCTGGTGTGGACAGCACTGCCGACCCTTCTCTACCCGAACCTGCCGCTCGACCTGATCGAAGCCCTGACCTATGGCCGCGAATGGCAACTCGGTTATGACAAGCTCCCTCCGTTACCGTGGTGGCTGGTCGAGATCGCCTGGCGCATGGCCGGTCATGACTTCGCCTATTACCTCCTCGCCCAGATCGCGGTCGTCACGGCGCTGGCCTTCGTCTACGCCGCCGCCCGGCCTGTCGTGGGGACCGCCGGCGCGCTCGCCGCGGTACTGATCGTCGACGGTCTGCACTATCTCAATTACACCGCCGCCAAATTCAACCATGACGTGATCCAACTGCCGTTCTGGGCGTTGGCCGGCTACGCCCTGCATCGCGGCCTGCGCCACGGCCGCCTCACCTACTGGCTGCTGCTCGGTCTCGCCGTCGGTCTGTCGCTCTGGGCGAAATACTTCGTCGTCGTGCTCGTGGCGCCGATGGTCGCCTTCGCGCTGATCGACAAGGACGCGCGCAAGGCGCTGATGACGCCGGGTCCCTATGCGGCCGCCATTGTCGCGCTCGTCATCGCTACGCCGCATCTCATCTGGCTCGTCAAAAACGACTTCCTGCCCTTCGCCTATGCGGAGCACCGCGCGGTGCTGCCGCGCGGCTGGTACGACCACCTCTGGCATCCACTCAAATTCGCCGTCGGCCAACTCGGCTTCATGATCCCGGCGCTGATTATCGCGCTGCCCTTGTTCTGGCCGCGCAAGACGGACGGCGAAACACCGCTGGCCACGCCGGCTGACGATTTCGACCGCCGCATCGTCGCCTGGCTCGCCTTCGGCCCGATCGCCACCGTGCTGCTGCTCGGCGTCATCAGCGGCCGCGGCGCCATTGCGATGTGGGGCTATCCGCTGTGGCTGTTCCTCGGCCTGTGGCTGGTGCTGTATGCGCGGCGCATGATCGCGGACGAACGCCTGGCGCGCATCGTCATCACCTGGACCATCGTCTTTGCCGCGCTGGCCGGCGCCTTTATCGTCAATTACGAAATCCTGCCGCGCTTCGACCACCGCTATCGCGCGGTGTTCTTCCCCGGCGAAGCGCTGGCGCGCGAGATCACGGCGCGCACCCGCGCCATCACCGGTCAGGCGCCGGTCTACGTCATCGGCTCGATGTGGGATGGCGGCAATATCGGGCACTACGCGAGGAGCCGGCCGCGCGTCCTGATCGACGGCAAGCCGGAGCGCGCGCCGTGGATCGACCTCAACGACCTGCGTGCCCGCGGCGCCGTCATCGTCTGGACCGATGCCGACACCACCGTCGTGCCGCCGATGTACCGCACCGTCGCGCCCGACGCCGCCGTGCAGCCGTCTTTCACGCTGCCCTATCGCCGTGGGCCGGGCCGCGTCGAGATCGGCTGGGCGATCCTGCTGCCGAAGCCGTCGTTTGCGATGAAGTGAGGCTTCGTAGCCCGGATGAGCGCAGCGAAATCCGGGAACGGCGTCCCCGCATTCCGCTTCGCTTCATGCGGGCTACAAGCTTACGCCCCCTGCTTGATGACGGCCGCGACCTTGGAGATGATCTCGTCGATCTGGTCTTCCGTCACAATGAGCGGCGGCGACATCGCGATGGCGTCGCCCGCGGTGCGGAACATGATGCCGTGCTCGTGGAAGCCGTTTTCCAGCGCCTCATAACCGCGCTTGCCGACAGCGTCGGGCTTCGAAGCGAGATCGATGCCCGCCATCAGGCCGACGACGCGGATGTCGAGCACGCCCGGCAGGCCCTTGAGGCTCATCACCGCATCGGCCCAGACCGGCTCCAGCTTCTTGGCGCGTTCGAACAACTTTTCATCGCGATAAAGATCGAGCGTGGCGAGGCCGGCGGCGCAGGCCAGAGGATGCGCCGAATAGGTGTAGCCGTGGAACAGCTCGATGACATGGTCCGGCCCGGTCATGAAGGCGTCATGGATGCCCTTGCGCGCGATGACGCCGCCCATGGGCACCGAGCCCGAGGTGATACCCTTGGCGAAGGCAATCATGTCCGGCACCACGCCGTAACGCTCAGCGGCGAAGGCGTGGCCGAGACGGCCGTAACCGGTGATGACTTCGTCAAACACTAGCAGGATGCCGTGCTTGTCGCAGATCTGACGCAGGCGCTTGAGATAGCCCTTCGGCGGCGGCAGCACCGCGGTCGAACCGGACACCGGCTCGACGAACACGGCGGCGATGGTCGAGGCATCGTGCAGCGCCACCAGACGGTCGAGTTCATCGGCGAGATGCTCGCCCCAGTCCGGCTCGCCGATCGAGAACGCCTGCTCGGCTCTGTTGTAGGTCGAAGACAAGTGATCGACGCCTGCGAGCAGCGTGCCGAACTGCTTGCGGTTGGCGACCATGCCGCCGATCGAGGTGCCGCCGAAGCCGACGCCGTGATAGCCGCGCTCGCGGCCGATGAAGCGTACCCGCGAGGCCTCGCCCCGGGCACGGTGATAGGCGAGCGCGATCTTCATCGCGGTGTCGTCGGCTTCCGAACCCGAATTGCAGAAGAACACATGGTCGAGATCGCCCGGCGCCAGCGCGGCGATGCGCGAAGCGAGTTCGAAGGCCTTGGGATGGCCGAACTGGAAGGTCGGCGAGAAATCGAGTTCGGCCGCCTGCTTCTGGATCGCGGCGACGATCTGGTCGCGGTTATGGCCGGCATTGGTGCACCACAAGCCGGCCGAGGCGTCGATGATCTTTCGGCCCTCGGGCGTGAAGTAGTGCATATCCTTGGCGCTGGCGATCATGCGGGGCCGCGCCTTGAAGGAGCGGTTGGACGTGAAGGGCATCCAGAACGGCGCAAGGTCGTTGGGGACGGAGGTCGATGCGGTTTTGGGGGCCAGGGCCATGGGACACTCGCTTTCCTGCCGCGGGCGCGGCGGATGATCGGTTAAGCCCATGGAATATCCGCTTTCGCCGATAATGACAAAGCAGGAAACGGCTGCTAGGACGCGATCACCTATAACTTTCAGCTTATTTTGCACCTATGGCCGACACAAAATCTGGCAAGAAACCGCAGAAACTGAAGGCCCGCATGCCGCGGGGCCTGGCCGACCGCGGCCCCGCCGAAATCGCCGCGACGCGGGCGATGGTCGAGACCATCCGCCGGACTTTCGAACGATACGGCTTCGACCCGGTGGAAACGCCGACCTTCGAGTACACCGACGCGCTGGGCAAATTCCTGCCCGACCAGGATCGGCCGAACGAAGGCGTGTTCTCGTTTCAGGACGACGACGAGCAGTGGATCTCGCTGCGCTATGACCTGACCGCGCCGCTCGCGCGCTATGTCGCCGAGAACTACCAGCACCTCGCGCTGCCCTATCGCAGCTACCGCCACGGTTACGTCTATCGCAACGAGAAGCCCGGCCCGGGGCGCTTCCGCCAGTTCATGCAGTTCGACGCCGACACAGTCGGTTCGCCATCGATGGCCGCGGATGCCGAGATGTGCATGCTCGCCGCCGACACCATGGAAGCGCTCGGCATCAAGCGCGGCGACTATGTGGTGAAGGTTTCCAACCGCAAGGTGCTCGACGGCATCCTCGAAGCGATCGAGCTCGGCGGCGATGCCAATGCCGGACGCCGCCTGACCGTGTTGCGCGCGATCGACAAGCTCGACCGTCTCGGTTTCGACGCCGTGCGAGAATTGCTCGGTCCCGGCCGCAAGGACGAGAGCGGCGACTTCACCAAAGGCGCCGGGCTCGGTGAAACGGCTTGCGATGCCGTGCTCGGCTTCCTGCGCGTCAGCACCTACAACGTTTCCGAAATGCTCGACCGCCAGGAGGCTCTGGTGTCCGGCTCCAATGCCGGCGTCGATGGCGTCGCAGAACTGCGCGCCATTGCCGACCTTATTGCCGCGGCGGGCTACGATGACGGCCGCGTTCGCATCGATCCCTCCGTCGTCCGCGGGCTCGAATATTACACCGGTCCCGTCTACGAAGTTGAACTCACCTTCGAGGTGAAAGACGAGAAAGGCCGTCCGGTACGCTTCGGCTCGGTCGGCGGCGGCGGGCGCTATGACGGCCTCGTGTCGCGCTTCATGGGCCAGCCCGTTCCGGCGACCGGCTTCTCCATCGGCGTGTCGCGCTTGCAGGCGGCGCTCACCGCGCTCGGCACATTGTCGTCGAAGCCGGAACCCGGCCCGGTCGTCGTCACTATCATGGACCGCGACAATGTCGCGGCCTATCAGCGCATGGTCAGCGAATTGCGCAATGCCGGCATCCGCGCCGAACTCTATCTTGGCAATCCGAAGAACAATGTCGGCCAGCAGTTGAAATATGCCGACAAGCGCTCGTCGCCCTGCGCCATCATCCAGGGCTCGGACGAGAAGGCGCGCGGCGAAATCGTCATCAAGGACCTGATCCTTGGCGCCGAACTCGCCGCCGAGAATGCCGGCGACCGCGAGGATTACCTGAAGAAGCAGGCCGAAGCGCAGTATCCGGTCAGCGAAGCTGACCTTGTTGCCGAAGTGCGCAAGGTGCTGGCGCGACACAACAAGGCGTGACCGGCATCGCGTTGTGCGATTTCATCGCCGCGTCATAAACCGGTTACCGGCCATAAACCCAAAAACACTAACGTCCTCGGAACGAAATCGGTTCTGGCGCATTATGGCGCCAAATCCGATAACAACCATGACGGGGACGGCAGTGGACGACCGTTGGGCTTTCCCAACTCCCATGCGCATGCAGCGGCAGGCCGGTTCGGCACCGGCGCCGCGCGCCGTCAAAAGCCCGCCGGTTTGTCCCGGCGCGGCCGCTGACGATGTCGCGGCCCGCGAAACCGCTCATGCCGCTACCGCCGAAAGCACCAGCGAGGCCGAAGCCCCGTTCGATGACTGAGGGCTTCAGCGGCGCGGCATGCCGGGACGCGGCATATCGAGCACATTCATTGTCATTCCGTTGGGCATGACAATGTCGCCGGGTTTTTGCCCCGCGGCGCAAGCACCGAGCCATGTTGCGGAAATCCGCATATGGGTATCGGCGCCGCCCGGCATCGGCGGGCCGCCGGCGCGGCTCGACTGAACGTCAACCGTGTAAGCGCTGTCGAAACTGCCCGTGACCACGGCGTGCGACGTCATCGTCGCCGGACCGAATTTGCAGACGGAATCGATGGTCATGGTGTTGCCGGACTTCGAGACGTCCTGCTTCGAGCACGCCTCGCCCGAGGCGCCGCCATAGGCCTGGTTCATCAACTTGTCGGTCGCCGCATCCACGCATTGCTTCATGGTCTGGCCCGGTATGTTGCCACCGACGAACTCCATCTTGAGTTCCCAGAGCCCGGCCTTGCGCTGCGGCATGTCCAGCGCGAGGGACGGACCGGCGGCAGAACTGACAGCAAGACAGGTGGCGGCTGCAACAAAAAGTCGGCGCATGGCTCGGTCTCCGTTCGCGCAAAGAAACAGCGCGTGCCAGAGAACTAAAGCATCCATGCAGGCCATGGCGTGATGCCTGTCACACTCCCTTCCGTTGCGGCGGAGCGTCGGCCGGATCGCAGGCCTAAAGGACGAAGATATTGTCGTCGGCCAGCGGCGGCGCGTCGCCGACGTCGATGGCATGGCCGAGCATTTGCTCGGCGGCATCGAAACTGTCCATCAGCGACATGTTCTCGATGAGCTTGCCGTCTTCGAATCGGAAAAAATTGGCGACCCGGTAGCTCACCGTGCGGCCATCGTTGGCAAGACAGGCGGTCAGCCGCGTCAGCGCCGCGCCGCGGTTGCCCTGCACCAGGAAATTCTCGCGGCTGATCCGGACGACGCTGAGGACGTTGCGCGCCCGGCGCTCCATGACGTCGAGGACGGCCGCCTTGCCACGATAGACGCCGCAATACGGAATGAGGTCGATCGGCCCGCTGATCGTCCAGCAGACGTCATCATGCAGGAAGGCGGCGAAAGCCTTGGTGTCGCGTGCCGCGAAGGCGTCGAAATAGGCCTCGACATAAGAACGGTCGACGACCGGATCGGACGGGCGCTCGACGGCCACTGTCATAGAACCACCATCATTCCGGCTTCGGCAGGCTCGCGTTCCGGGACTTGCAGAACCTGGCCCAGCATCTGTTCCGCGGCGTTGAAACTGTCGATGATCGCCGTGGTTTCGATGATCTTGCCGTCCTTGAAACGGAAAAAGTGCGCATAGCGGTAAGTGGTGGTGCGTCCATCCTTGCGGCGCTGTGCCGTCTGCAAGTTCAGCACCGCGGCGCGGTCGCCGTCGATGACTAGCGACTCCCGCTTGAGATGGATGCGGCTGAAGACCTCAGGAAGCGTTTTCCGGCTCAGTTCGAGGATAGCGGCCTTGCCGCGGCGCTCGCCGCAAAAGCGCAGCACGGCAACCGGCCCCCTCGTGGACCACACCACGTCGTCGTGGATCATCCCGGCGAGCCGTTCGCAATCCGCGTTGAGGAACGCCTCATAGAAGGCGTCCACCATTTCTTCGGTCACCGCCTCGGTCATCGGGCGCGAGCCTCCTGCGACCAGTGAACCGCTGTAATGTTGAAATTTCCTTACTTGTCAGATACTTGTCGGCACCACCCATGCCGCGCCGCACAAAATGCCTTCGGCGTGGGCAGGACAAAATTCGTTAACGACGCCAGTGATTTAAGCCCGATTTGCGGTCACCTTGTCAGGCATTCGTCGTCGAAACCTTAAACCTGACGTGCTAAAGCGCCGCACAGAACCGGGGTAATGGACGATAATGGACGGGACGGCTGCACAATCGGCGGCACTTTTGGGCATTTTGGATGCGCGCGCGGAAGCGCTGCTCGCCTCCTATGAGCGCGCCGGCTATGCGCGCGTGTCGCCGCCGATCCTGCAGCCGGCCGAGCCCTTCCTCGACCTGTCCGGCGAGGATATTCGCCGCCGCATGTTCCTCACCACGGCGCCCGGCGGCGCGGAATTGTGCCTGCGGCCGGACCTCACCATTCCGGTGTCGCGCGACTATCTCGCCTCGCCGCTCGCGGGCAAGCCGGCGAGCTACTGCTACCTCGGACCCGTCTTCCGCCACCGCGCCGAAGGCAACGCCGAATTCCAGCAAGGCGGCGTCGAGAGTTTCGGCCGTACCGACACGGCGGCCTCCGATGCGGAGATGCTCGCTCTGGGGCTCGAGACCACCGCGAGCTACGGCTTGCCTGCCCCCGACATGAAGACGGGCGACGTCGCGCTGTTCGCGGCGCTGGTCGCCGCGCTCGACCTCGCTCCGGCGTGGAAGCGGCGCCTGGTCAAGGACTTCAACCGCAAGGCCAACCTCGCCCAGGACCTCGATCGTCTGGCGCTGGGCGGCACGAACGGCCGCCCGGAATATCAGGGCGTGCTCGCCGCGCTCGCCGGCTCCGATCCGAAAGGCGCGCACGCGCTGGTCACCGACCTCCTCTCCATCGCCGGCATCTCCGCCGTCGGCGGCCGCTCGGTCGCTGAGATCGCCGATCGCTTCCTCGAGCAATCGGCGCTGGGCGCCTCGACCAAACTGCCGCGCGACATCCGCGGGCTGATCGAGCGCTTCCTCGCCATCGCCGGCGACCCGGACGAGGCCGCCGCGGAACTGCGCGCGCTCGCGGCCGACGCCAATCTCGCGACTGAACTCGCGCCCGCTCTCGACCTTTTGGAGAGCCGCAACGGCTTCCTCGCCGCGCGCGACATCGACTTGAAGCGCGTGCATTTCTCGACCGCCTTCGGCCGCGGCTTCGACTACTACACTGGCTTCGTCTTCGAGCTCACCGACCCCTCGCGCACCGGCGATCCGCTGGTCTCGGGCGGGCGCTATGACGGCCTGCTGACACGACTCGGCGCCGCCGAACCGATCCCGGCGATTGGCTTTGCAGTGTGGATCGAACGCCTCGCCGTCTATGGAGGCGCTGCATGAGCGCGCCGCTGGTTCTCGCCGTGCCCGCCAAGGGCCGCCTGCAGGAAAACGCCGAAGCCTTCTTCGCGCGCTCCGGCCTGCAACTCGTCAAGCCGCGCGGCGCCCGCGACTATCGCGGCGCCGTCGCCGGGCTCGACGGCGTCGAGGTCGCCTATCTCTCGGCGAGCGAGATCACGGCACAGCTCGCCGCCGGCGCCGTCCACATGGGCGTGACCGGCGAGGATCTGATCCGCGAGCAGATCGCCGATGCCGACGACAAGGTCGTGCTCATCGAGCCGCTCGGCTTCGGTTTCGCCAATGTCGTGGTCGCAGTGCCGCAGGCCTGGATCGACGTGCGCACCATGGCCGACATCGACGACGTCGCCACCGGCTTCCGTCAGCATCACGGCCGCAAGATGCGGGTCGCGACCAAATACATCAACCTGACGCGCGAGTTCTTCTCGGCGCATGGCATCATCGACTATCGCATCGTCGAGAGCGCGGGCGCGACCGAAGGCGCACCGGCCGCCGGCACCGCCGAACTCATCGTCGACATCACCACCACCGGCACGACGCTCGCCGCCAATGCGCTGAAGATCGTCGACGACGGCGTCATGCTGCGTTCGCAGGCCAATCTCGTCGCCGCGCGCACCGCGAACTGGGAGAACGGCACGCGCGAGACCGCGCGCGTCATCCTCGACCGCATCGCCGCGCAGGCGCGCGCCCGCGCCTATCGCGAGGTGCGCTCGCGCTTTGCCGCCTGCGACGCCAAACTGGTCGAAGACGCCAAAACGAAATTCGGCGTGGCAACGCCGTTCGGCGGGCCGACCTCGTCCGGCATGCTGACGCTGCATTGCCCGCCGGGCGAGGTCTACGCCCTCACCGCGTTCCTGCGCGAGCGCGGCGCGGAAGCCGTCGCGGTGGCCGACCTCGATTACGTGTTCTCGAAGGAGAACCCGCTGTTCGCGAAGCTGGAAGCGGCGTTGTAGGGCGGTTGCGCACAGCCGACTGCCATGTCACTTAGTGACCCTTAGCCGACGTGATCGAGCAGGGTCTTTTAGATCAGCGCCGACCCTTAGCGGACCTGCCGGACCATTCATTTTAGGCCTTGACCCGATCGCTCAGCCCGTTGCTCAATGGAGCATTGGCTCCAAACCTGATGACCGACCCCTACAATACGCGATACGACCATTTGCCGCGCAAAGCCCGCGCCGCAGTGTCTGGGTTCGTCAATTGGTCACAAAAGCAATTGCTCAAAGAGCAGAATGCGACCACGCCCGTCGATGCGCTCTATCATTATACGAGTGGTGTCCCGTTCCGTAGCATTTTGAAGAAGCAACAGATTTGGTGCTTTCGCCATTTGCATCAGCGGGACGAAACCGAGTTCGAATATTCGCTCCAGATTGCTCGCGAGGAGATGAGGTCGGTCGGCTGGTCGAAAAATCCTTTCCAACGCTCTATTTGCTGCGGTCTAGACGACATGCTCGAAGCGAATTCGTTGGTCGATACCTTCGAATTCTACTTGTTCAGCCTCAGCAAGCACCGCGACGATCATCAACAATGGTTGGAATACGGAGACGCAGGACGCGGTTTCGCTATCGGCTTCGCACCGCCGCTGTTTCAACCCGACAAAGACACACTGAGCGATAAGGCGAGCGAGAACCTGCATGTCGGTCGCGTGATCTATGGTGAACCTGCCACGCGTGCGCGGCACAGGTGCGGGATTGAAAAGGCCGCCGAAGTCGTCAGCCGCTACGGCAAGGCGCACATCAAGATGCCAAGAGACAAGGAAGTTTTACTGCAATTCATCCACGCCATAGAGACGGAATTTATCGCTTCGCAACTTGTCTGGAATTGCCTGACCGCGAAGGATATCAAGTACGCAAACGAGCGCGAGGTTCGCTATGTCATCATGAACCTGCCGGGCAAATTCGACGACATCCGTAAGCAATTAAAAATCGGCGACCGCATCAAGCATTATGTCGAGGCGGATTTACCTCTTAAAGAGCGCGGCAACATCAAGGAAATTCTGATCGGGCCGCTCGCCCCCAAAGACGCCGAAGTGAAAGCCCGACTTTTCCTCAAAAAGCACGGCTACCCTACTATTCGCGTCGTTCGATCGAAGGTCACCCTCTGACTAAGTCGGTCTGACCGTCGGCTGGTATGGCGGGAGTCGTCCCCAGATTTCTGCCTTTGCCCCCCTCCGGACGTGGCTCCTCGGGCATGCTGACGCTGCACTGCCCGCCGGGCGAGGTCTATGCGCTGACGGCCTTCCTGCGCGAACGCGGCGCCGAAGCGGTCGCGGTGGCCGACCTCGATTACGTGTTTTCGAAAGAGAACCCGCTGTACGCCAAGCTGGAAGCGGCTTTGTAGCAGCTCGCCGCGTCAGATAATCGCCTGGCGCACCTTGGCCGAGATCCATTCGCTGAGAACGACGCTGGCGATGATCACCAGCAGGATCAGCGACACCTTGGTCCAGGCCAATGTCGTGATCGCCGAGTTCAGCGGCAGGCCGATGCCGCCCGCCCCGACCAGCCCAAGCACCGTCGATTCGCGGATGTTGATGTCCCAGCGGAACACGGAAATGCCGGCGAAGGCCGGCATGACCTGCGGCACGACTCCGTAAGACGTCACCTGCGCCGAACTCGCCCCTGTCGCGCGCACCGCCTCGACCTGGGACTCATCGATCTCCTCGATCGCCTCGTACAACAGCTTCGCGCAGAAGCCGATCGAGCGAAACCCGATCGCCAAGATGCCGGCGAACACGCCGGGGCCGATGATCGTGACCAGCATCAGCGCCCAGATCAGAGAATTGATCGAGCGCGACGACACGATCACGAACAGCGCGAGCGGCCGCAGCACAGCGACGCTCGGCGTGGTGTTGCGCGCCGCGCAGTATGCAACCGGCACAGCGATCGCGATGCCCATCAGCGTGCCGAGCGTCGCCATGTTGATCGTGTCCCACATCGGCCGCCACAGCGCGCCGATAAATCCCCAGTCGGGCGGCACCATGCGGACGCCGAGATCGGCGGCCTGTTGCGGCGCGTCGAGCACGAAGGGCCAGATCGTCTTCTCGCTGATGAAGCTCCAGCTTACGACGAGGACGACGGCAGCGACGAACCACGCGGCCCAGATCGAAAACTGCACGGCGCGCTCGCGGCGCTGCCAGATTTTCGTACCTTGCCGGACCGAGACCGCCATCACTGCACCCAGCGCCGGACGTAGCCGGAGAGGTACTCCATCAGCATCACGATGCCGATGATGACCAGCAGGATGGCGGCGGCTGAATCGAATTCGTAGCGGTTGAAGGCGGTGTCGAGCGTGGCGCCGATGCCGCCGGCGCCGACAATGCCGACCACCGCCGACTCGCGGAAATTGATGTCGACGCGGTAGAGGGCAAGGCCCAGCATACGCGGCAACACCTGCGGCTGAATGCCGAAATTGACCCATTGCAGCCAGCTCGCGCCGGTTGCGCGCACGGCTTCCGCCTGGCTGGGGTCCATGTCCTCAATGTCCTCGGCGAGCAGCTTGCCGTAGAAGCCGATGGTGGCGAAGGCGAGCGTCACGACTCCGGCGAACGGACCGAAGCCGAACAGTTTGACGAAGAAGATCGCGAGGATGATCTCCTGGAAGCTGCGCGAGACAGCAAGAAAGCCGCGGCAGACATAATAGACCGGCGCCGGCGCAATGTTCTTGGCCGCGCCAAGCCCGATGGGAATCGATAGCACGATGCCGATCGCCGTGGCGACCAGAGTCATCCAGATGCTTTCCAGAATGCCGTCGAATATCTCGGACGAGCGGGTGGTGAAATCCGGCGGAAAGAACGAGGCGAAGAAGCGTGCGCCGCGTGGCAGCCCTTCCCAGACGCGCGCCCAGTTGATCTCGGTGGTGCCGAGGGCTGCGGCGAGGTAGAGCGCCGCGGCGACGCCAATGCCCCAGCGCAATGCCGCGCTCTTGATCAGCGGCGGCTTGCGCCAGACCCGCTTAACGGCAGGCGCTGAACTGGCGATGCTCATCTCACCTCAGCCCCGCCATGCGATCGCGGTCGAGCGGTGCCGGCTCCAGCCCACCGAACGCCTCCGGCGCTTCCTCTTCATCGTCCGCGTCCGGCGACCGCTTCGTCGTCGCCGACCAGTCCTCTTCGCCGTAGATGCGGGTCAATACGTCCGGCGTCAGGCCGTCGGGCGGGCCGTCATACACGATCGTGCCTTGCCGCAGGCCGACGATGCGCGTGGCGAACATCTGCGCAAGCTGGACGTCGTGAATATTGACGATGGCCGACAAATTGCGCTCGCGGCACAGTTCGGTGATCAGCCGCATGATCTGCCGCGATGTCTTCGGATCGAGCGAGGCGGTCGGCTCATCGACCAGCAGCAGGTCGGGGTTCTGGATCAGCGCGCGACAAATGCCGACGCGCTGGCGCTGGCCGCCGGACAGCGCATCGGCGCGCTTGTCGACCATGTGATCGAGACCGACCCGCGCCAAGAGCCGGAAGGCTTCGTCGATGTCGGCTTGCGGAAATTTCCGCATATAGCTGCGCCAGAAGCCGACATAACCGAGCCGGCCGCTCAGCACGTTCTCCATCACCGACAGCCGCTCGACCAAAGCATATTCTTGGAAGATCATCCCGAGCTTGCGCCGGGCGCGCCGCAGCGCGCTCGTGCCCAGGGTGGTGATCTCGACGCCGTTGAGCGCGATGGTGCCGGCAGTCGGTTCGACGAGCCGGTTGATGCAGCGGATCAGCGTCGACTTGCCGGCGCCCGAAGGCCCGATCAGCGCCACGACCTCGCCTTGCGCCACGTCGAGATCGACGCGGTCGAGCGCGAGATCGCCGGTGCGGTAGCGCTTCGTCAGCCCGCGGATACGCAGCATGGCCTGGGCCAGGCTACTTGCAGGAATACTTCACGCCATTCGCCGCATCGATCTTGCGAATGACGTTCCAGTCCTTCTTGTAGGTGATCGGCACGAACCGGTCCTGCCCCTTGAACTCGGCCTTGAGCGCCGAGCCTTCCCACGGGAAGGTGAAGAAGGCCTCCTTGATCTTCTCGGTCAGTGCCGGATCGAGATTATGCGCGACGCCGTAGCCGGTCGTCGGGAAGGTATCGGATTTGTAAATCGTCCGGATTTTCGCCTTGTCGACCACGTTGCGGGCGAACATGCGGAACATCACCTCGTTGGCGATCGCGGCCGCTTCATAATCCTTGTTGGCGACGCCAATCACCGAGTTGTCATGCTTGCCGGAGAACACGGCGGTGTAGTCGCGGTCCTTCTCCAGATTGAAATCGGCTTTCAGGATCGCCGATGGCGCCTTGAAGCCGGAATTGGAGGTCGGCTCGGTGAAAGCAATCTTCTTGCCTTTGAGATCGGCCGGCGACTTGATCGCGCTGTCGGCGGGAACGATGATCTCCATCTCGTAGCCGAACTCGCCGTTCTTGCCACCCATGATGGCGAGCGGCACGAAGCCCGCGCAATTGACCGCGATCGGATTCGAGCCGGTGTTGAACCCCGCGACGTGCAGCCGGCCCGAGCGCATCGCCTCGATCTCCGCGGCGTTGGACTGCACGGGGAAGAACACGACCTTCTTTCCGGTCAGCTTCTCCATGTGCTTGATGAAGCCATCCCAGACCTTGCCGTAAACGGCGGGATCTTCGACCGGCGTGTAGGCGAAAACCAGGACGGACGGGTTCACGCGCTGCTTTGGATCGGCCGGCGTATCCGCCACCATGTCGCCATTGCTGTCGCAATACATCTTGTCGAGATCGCCGCGCGGGCAATCCTGGGCCTGCGCCGTTGCCGCGCTGAATACACAGGCCGCGAACAATGCCGCGAGCGTCGTGATAGGCCGTGCCATGGTTCCCCCCATTTTGTTCCGTGAACCGGAATTTGGGGGAAGCTTAGCATCGGGCACCCAACACACAAGGGCAGGCTATCGCGAACCGCTCAGCCCTGCGCCAGCGCCTGCGCGATATCGGCGATCAGATCGTCCGGGTGCTCAATGCCGACCGACAGGCGGATCGTGGTGTCGAGCACGCCGATCCGGGCGCGAACATCGGCCGGCACACCGGAATGCGTCATGGCCGCCGGATGGCTGGCGAGCGACTCGGTGCCGCCGAGACTGACGGCCAACTTGAACACCTGCAGCGCATTGAGGAAGGCGAAGGCTTCCGCCTGCCCGCCTTTGATATCGAATGAGAAGGTCGAACCCGCGCCGGTGCACTGCCGCTCATAGGTGTCGCGCGCGGCGCCGTCGCCGAGGAGCGGCAGATAATGAACCTTGGCGACACGCGGATGATCGCGCAGGAATTCGGCAACGACTTTCGCATTGGCGTTGGCCTTCTCCATGCGCAGCGACAGTGTTTCCAGCGAGCGGCCGAGCATCCAGCACGAATGCGGATCGAGCTGCGTGCCGATAGCGCTGCGCAGCGCCTTCACCGGGCCGATCACCGCTTGGCTTCCGAGCGCAGCGCCCGCGATCAGGTCGGAATGGCCGCCGACATATTTGGTCAGCGAATAGAGCGAGAGATCAGCGCCGAAATCCAGCGGGCGCTGAAACACCGGACCGAGCAATGTGTTGTCACAGGCGACGATCGGCCGGTGGCCTTGCGCCGCGCCAACCTCGTCGGCGAGACGGCGCACCAGCGCGACATCGACCAGCGTATTGGTGGGGTTGGACGGCGTCTCGATCAGCACCACGGCGACGCGGCCGAGCTTCTGCGCCTGCGTCAACGCCGCGCGAATGGCGGCTTCGCTGACGCCGTCGTCGAACGGCACCGCCTTGATGCCGAACTGCGCGAAGGTTTTGGTGAGCAGCGTCTCGGTGCCGCCATAGAGCGGCTGCGAATGCACGATGACATCGCCGGGCCGCGTATAGGCCATCAGCGAGGTCGAGATCGCCGACATGCCCGACGAGAACAGGATGGCGGATTCCGCGCCTTCATAGACGGCGAGACGATCCTCGACGATCTCACTGTTGGGATGATTGAAGCGCGAATAGACGAGCCCAGCGCCGGTGCCGGCCGGCGGCGTCTTGCGCCCCGACACATAGTCGAAGAAATCGCGCCCCTCCTCCGCCGAACCGAACACGAAGGTCGAGGTCAGGAACACCGGCGGCTTCACCGCCCCCTCCGACAGCATGGGATCGTAGCCATAGCCGAGCATCAGGGTCTCGGGCTTGAGCAGATGATTGCCGATCTGCCTCTTGGACGGGCGTGGCGCGGTCATGACGACGTCCTTTCTGCGCAAATTGCGACGACGGTGTCGTTGCCGAAAATCTAGCAGAATTTTGCGTCCAGACCGCCGCGGCCTGGCGGAAAGCTGCGTTCTACGCCGTCGGATTCTCGCTCGGTTTTTCGCGCTTCCGGAACACCACGAAGTGCGACAGCGAAAAATTGACCACGAAGCTGACCAGAATCGAGATGAGCTTTGCGGCCAGTACCGGCATCACATAGGAGAGCAGCACCAACGTAGTTGTTGAGGCGACCATGCCAGCAATGCCGGAAGCGACGAAGGTCGCATAATCGCGCCAGCGCAGCACCCGGCCGGACTCGGGGCCGAAGGTGATGAACGAATTCATCGCGTAGGAGAACGACACCGCCGTGACCCAGGCGATGACGTTGGCCGGCACCAGCCGCCAGCCGAGCAGTTGGTTCGCGGTCCAGAAAATGGAAAAGTCGATCGCCGTGTTGACCACGCCGATCATGGCAAAGCTGAGCGCCTTGAGCGCAATGGCCCGTTCGGCCCAGGCCACCTTGAGCCGATTGACGAGATTTTGCAGCGTTTCGATCATGTCGGTTTCCATATCATCCCCGTTCGCCAAGGTCTTGTCCGAAAAGGAGGTTCCCCGGATGCGCAGGGGCCGACCGGCATGGCGACAAGGCCGCGGCCATGCGCTATAGATCGGCGCCTAAACGGAGGATTACGTGCCTAAATCGCCGGCAAAACCCCGGAAACCTGCCAGTCGGACCGACAAGGCCCTCGCGCACAGCGCGCCGGCGGGCCTGTCGATCGTCGTCCCGGTCTACAACGAGGCCAAGGGCCTGCCGGCCCTGCACGAGCGGATTGCCGAAGTCGCGCGCTCGCTGACCAGCAAATACGGACTCGCCGTCGAGGTGGTCTATGTCGACGACGGCAGCCGTGACGATTCCTTCCGCGTGGCGCTGGCACTGTCCGCTCTGTCGCTCGACGTCCAGGCGATCGCGCTGTCGCGCAATTTCGGCAAGGAAGCCGCCCTCCTCGCCGGCCTCGACCATTGCCGGCACGGCGCCGTGCTGTTCATGGATGGCGATGGCCAGCATCCGCCGAGCCTGATCGGCACCTTGGTGTCGCGCTGGCTCGATGACGGTTACGACGTCGTCTATACCGCCAAGGCGCATCGCGAGAACGAGCCGTTCCTGCGCCGTCAGGGCGTCGCCGGATTTTACTGGCTGCTCAATTGGCGCGCGCGCCTGAAAATTCCGGAAGACGCCGGCGACTTCCGCCTCTTGTCACCGCGCGCGGCCGACGCGCTGCGCCAGCTTCCCGAGCGCAATCGCTTCTTCAAGGGCCTGTCGACCTGGATCGGCTTCCGTCAGGTGCGCGTCGATTACGAGCCGGCCGAGCGCGAGCACGGCGTGACGAGCTGGAACGTCTGGTCGCTGATCGGGCTTTCGATCGAAGGACTGACGTCGTTCTCGGTTGCGCCGCTGCGCGTCGCCAGCCTGCTTGGCGTTTTGCTCGCGGCATCCGCGCTATTATTCGGCCTCTGGATCCTGCTCGAGACCTTGTTGTTCGGCAAGGACGTGCCAGGCTATCCGTCGCTGGTGGTCAGCATCATGTTCATCGGCGCCGTACAACTGCTAATGATCGGCGTGCTCGGCGAATACATCGGCAAGCTGCTCTCCGAGGTCAAAGGCCGGCCGGTCTATGTCGTTGCCGAACACAGCCTGAAAGAGACCAGGGAAAACGTGCCACGCCCCGCTACCGCGGATGCGGAGTAGACGTGCCTGTGAGGACCCGCCGCATCTGGCTGTGCGCCGACGATTACGGCATGGCGCCCGGCGTCAATGACGCCATCCGCCAGTTGATCGCACGGCGGCGGCTCAACGCCACCTCGGTAATGACGGCGGCAACGCATCTCGACCGCGCCGATGCCGACGCACTGGTTGACGCCAACGTCGACGGACAGGCGGCAATCGGTCTCCACGTTACGCTCACCGCGCCGTTCAGGCCGCTGAGCGCCGGCTTTGCGCCGCTGCGCGACGGTGCGTTCCTGCCGCAAACCGAACTCATGCGGCTCGCCATGATGCGGCGGCTCAATGTCGAGATGCTGACCATCGAGATCGCGACCCAGGTCGAGGCCTTTGTCGGCTTGTTCGGCCGCCTGCCCGATTATCTGGACGGCCACCAGCATGTGCAGTTGCTGCCGCAGGTGCGCGATGCGTTCCTGAAAGTAACCGCCGAAGCCGTACCTGGCGCCTGGGTGCGCCAGTGCGGCCGGCCGCGCAACGCCCGCCCGCTGCACGAGCCCAAGGCGCTGGTGATCGACATCCTCAATCTCGGTTTCCGCACCAAAGCCGGTCGCCTCGGCGTTGCCACCAACCCGGCCTTCGCCGGGGCCTATTCGTTCAAACCGAAGGCCGATTTCCGCAAGATATTCCCGCGCTTCCTCAAGGGCCTGCCCGATGGTGGCCTGATCATGTGTCATCCGGGCTTCGTCGATGCCGAGCTACGCTCGCTCGACAGCCTGACGACCTTGCGCGAGCACGAATTCGCCTTTTTCAATTCGGATGCTTTCCCGGCCGTGCTCGCCGCGCATCATGTCGAACTGGCGAGTGCCACGCAGGCGCAGCCCTCTGGTACTGGCGGCAGCGCTTCCTAGATTCTGGTGGCGTGTGGCAGGTTTTGGGAGCTTGCACGCTTTGGGAGGATGTCCATGACGCCGCAGGAACGCCAGTTGATCGACGACCTGTTCGACAAGCTCGCCAAGGTCGAGGCGACGCCGCGCGATGCCGGAGCCGAGCGCGCCATCGCCGAAGCGTCGCAACGCGCGCCGCACGCCGTGTACGCGCTGGTGCAAACCGTGCTGGTGCAGGACGAGGCTTTGAAGCAGGCCGAAGCGCGCATCCGCGAACTGAGCGGTGAAGGCGAGGCGCCCGCCGGCGGAGGCTTCCTCGATTCCATGCGCAACGCGATGAGCGGCCGCGGCTCAGTGCCAAGCGTGCGCGCCGGCACCCCGGATTCACGTTGGAACACCGGTGGCGCTTTGTCGCAAGTGCAGCAGCCGACCTCGCCGTTCAACGCGCAGCCGCAAGGCCAAGCCGGCGGCCCGTCCTTCCTCGGCACTGCGGCGGCAACCGCCGCCGGCGTCATCGGCGGCTCGCTGCTGTTCAACGCGCTGGGCGGCCTGTTCGGCGGCCATCACAGCGGCAGCGCCAGCGCCAGTACGATGGCCGACGTGCCGCGCGATCACGGCTCAGGCAGCCCGTGGGGCGGTAACGACAATGCCGCCGGCAGCGACCTATCGCGCGAGGCCGGAGTCAACGATGTCGGCAGCGACCGGCGTGCCGGCTTGTTCGACGACGCCGATCAATACGACACCGCCGACAATGGAGATTTCGGCGATGACATGGGCGGCGATTTCGACGGTGACGTTTGAAAGCGTTTTCAAGCGAAGTGGATGCCGGTTCGCGTTAAGAAAACGCGTCGAACGGAAAAACGCAGCTCACATCACCTTGACCTTGGCGCCGACCTTGACGCGCTCATAAAGGTCCTCGACGTCGGCGTTGCGCATGCGGATGCAGCCCGACGACACGTTCTGCCCGATGGTCCACGGTTCGTTCGAGCCGTGGATGCGATACAATGTCGAGCCCAGATAAAGCGCGCGTGCGCCTAACGGATTGTTCGGCCCGCCCTCCATGTGGCGCGGCAGATAGGGCTGACGCTCCAGCATTTCCTTCGGCGGCGTCCAGTCCGGCCATTCCTTCTTCGCCGAAACGAGATGCGTACCGGCCCAGGTGAAGCCCGGCCGGCCGACGCCGATGCCGTAGCGCAGCGCGCGGCCGCCCGGCTGCACCAGATAGAGAAACTTGTTCGGCGTATCGATGACGATCGTGCCCGGCTCTTCGCTGCCGGTGTAGACGACTTCCTGCTTCTCGTAGATCGGATTGATCGGATAGTCGCGCGGCGGCAGCGGCTCACCGACGATCGGCCCGGTGCTGGCGTAGACCTGCTGAGCCGGCCCCGGTGGGCCGTAATAACCCTGCGGCGGCGCCGCGTATTGCTGCTGATATCGCTGCTGCTCATGCGGCAATGGTGCGTAGCCGCGCATGCGGTCGCTGCCGCCACCGCCACCGAAGATCGCCTCGATGAAGCCGCCGCCGAGATCGCGCTCCATGCGCTGCGGCTGCGCCACCACCACCATCGGCGGCGTCGCGGCCTGCATCTGCGCACGCGGCGCGGCGCGGCCCTGCGCCGGCGGCGCGTAATAATACTGCTGCGGCTGCGCGTAGTATTGCGCATGCGCCGGTCCGGCACAGACCAGCACTGCCACGACGAAGATGATTGAACGCTGACGCATCACGCAACTCACACAACAAGACAAGCGTCGTCCGCTCACACTCCCAATCAAGCATTGATTGGTAAATCGGACCATGCGCCGCGCGGTCGCGAGCGGACTTCGTCGCGCCAGCGTTTATTTTGAGTAAAATGCGGACGGCCTTGGTTAACCGCTGGTTTCTGAACTCCGCTCCGGTTTGATCTTATTGTCGCGTTGCAACGCGGCGTTAATTCACCATGCGGTAGACCTGAACACGGCAGACGGGGCGAAAAAAGTGCAACGCAAGGCGTTCAGGATCGAGGCGATGCTCGCGCCGCGGCGGCAGCCGGGCGCCGGCCTTGCCATGCGCAATCCGTCGTCTCATGCGACAACATCGTCGGCGAGCGACAATGTCGAAACGCTGATCGGGCTCAAGGCCGAACTTGCCGTCATCCAGGACTCGATCGCGCGCAACAAACGAGAGCTTTCCGCGCTGATCGGCGATGAGAAGGAACGCCGTCTGGTCCGTGCCGGTGACGAACTGAGCGCGGCGGTCGCGGCGATGCGCGGTGCCACCGACACCATTCTCGGCACCGCCGAAGCCGCCGACGACAGCGCCCGCACCCTCGCCGCCAGCCTCACGGACGACTTCAAGCGCGGCCTCGCCCAGGACATTCAGGAGCAGATCGTCAAAATCTACGAAGCCTGCAATTTCCAGGACATCGCCGGCCAGCACATTGGCAAGGTGATTGGTATGCTGGCCTCGGTGGAAAGCCAGCTCGAGGTCATCCTTGCGCGATGCGACAGTGTCCATGCCGCCGCCGAGCCGCAGGATGCGCCGACGAAGAGCAGCAACCTTCTCAACGGTCCCAAACTATCCGGCGATGCCGGCCACGCCACCCAGAGCGATATCGACCGGATGTTCGCCTGACGGCTACGCCGTCCGGTCCGGCCGCCTGATCACATAAAAGCAGACGAGCGCCGCCGTGCCGAAGGCGCAGGCCAAAGTAAGGGCCGCCTTGTCCGACGCGCCATCGATTACCACGGCCATGACGAGCGGCGCTGCCGACTGCACCAGCAGGAACGGAAAGGCGAGCCGGCCCATCAGCCGGCCGTAACCGGAGGCGCCGAACAGCGCCAGCGGCACCGCACCCCGCGCGATGGTGATGAGGCCGTTCGAGCCGCCGAAGATGATGGCGAAGGCCGCCGCAGCCGGGGCCGAAAAGCCGAAGACCGCAATCATGACGAAGCCGGCGAACAGGGTCGTCAGCGCAATGCGCGCGATCCAAAGCGGGTGCAGGTTGCGCCCGAAGGCGAATTCGATGACGCGCGCGCCGACCTGGGCGGGACCGAACAGCGCGCCGATCCACACCACGGTGTCGCTGTCGATACCGGAGCGCGCGAAGATCGCCAGGAGGTGCGCAGCGAGCCCCGACGGCACGAAGGCATAAACCGCAAAGCCGCCGGCGACGAGCATGAACGGCCAGCCGCGCGCCGGCAGAACTTTATCGGGCGCCTTGATGCCGTCGGATGGCGGCGCCTCGACTGCGAACCGGTGGCGCGGCAAGAGGAACGCATGCAGCGGCGCGGCGATGACGACAAGCAGCGCGGCATAGATGACATAGGTGCCGCGCCAGCCGACCAGCTCGGTGAGATAATGCGTTGCCGGCCAGCCGACCGTCGAGGCGAAACCGCCAGCGAGAGTGAGCGCCGTGATTGGCCGGCGCGCCGCGGCGCCGAAGATGCGGCCGAGCGAGGAGAAGGCCGCGTCGTAGAGACTCGCCGACAATGCCACGCCGAGCAGGATCCACACCGCGACATAGGCGACGCGATGTTCGGCGATCGTGATCAGAACAAGGCCGAGCGCGCCAGTAAGCGAGCCGGCCGTCATCACTACATGGCCGCCAAAGCGATCAATGGCGCGGCCGATGTAAGGCGCCGACAATCCGGCGGCGAGCAACGCGAAGGAAAAGCCGCCCATGGCGAACGACATCGACCAGCCGTGCTCGCGCGCGATCATCGGCACGATCAGAACCGGCGTGTAGTAGATGCCGCCCCACGCCAGGATTTGCGTGACGCCGAGCACCGGCACCGCGCGCCAGGGGCCGGTGAGGAAGTTGTGGGAGAATGTCATGAGCGCGCAGTACCAGATACTGTCATGCCCGGGCTTGTCCCGGGCATCCCGACAAGTGGGGCACCATGCCCTCCTAAGCGAGATGGCCGGGACAAGCCCGGCCATGACGACGATAGTATATGCGCGATTGACTAACTAGCGCGCCGCCGGCTTCGGCGCGGCAGCCGGCTTGGGCTTGGCCGCCGGCTTGCGCGGCTTGGCGGCCGGCTTCTTTTTGGCGCCTTCCGGCGCACACCGCACATAGATCATGTTGCCGTAGCGGCCCTGAACCTCGGGATCCATCCAGCGCAGGATGAGGACGCGGCCATCGAACTGCACCACCTCGCGATCCTGCTGGCTACCCGGCGGATCGCCATCGGGGCCGATAAAGGTCTTGCCGCCCGGCGCGCCCTTGAGGCGCAACTCGGTCGGCGTCGACTGGTCGGCCAGATGCATCATGACGCCGCCGGTCGGGCCGAGGGTGATGACATAAGGCTGTTTGCACTGGCCCGCGGCGTTTGCCTCGGTGCGCACGCGATCTTCCTCGCGGTGATAGGCGGCAAGGCCCCAGCTTCCGACGATGTCCTGCGGCGGGAAGCCGGGCGGCAAGGTCGGCACGACCGGCGGCGGCGGCGGCTCCGGCGGCGCCGACGGCGTCGTCGAGCAGCCTGCGATCCCGAGCGCCATGACACCGAGAACCAGAGCGGTCCGCAGGCGGGCGCCGGGCAGACCTTGGCGGCTAGCAAAGCTCATCGGGACTCCTGGAAACAGTTAGGCGTGCGACATTGGGGGGCATTGTCAGGCGGTGCAAGCAAAAGCCTTAACGCTCGGTACCCACGACTTGTGCCCTGAATGCGGCCACATTCGCGGAACAACCGCAGCTTGACACCCAACCCTTAAGGCAATATCTCCGCTGGCGCAATTGGCACTCTCTTTCCATGAGTGCTAAGGGGTTATGATCCCTGCATTTTCCGTCATAGCGCCGGAACTTCGGCGCTAGAAGTCCGGGCTCAGCCCGTCTCGTCCGTCGCGATCCAGTCCACGAAGAAGCCCCAGGAAAGTCCCCATGGCCAAAACCAAGTTTCGTCCCCTGCACGACCGCGTCGTCGTGCGCCGCATCACCGCCTCCGAGAAGACCAAGGGCGGCATCATCATTCCCGACACCGCGCAGGAAAAGCCGTCGGAAGGCGAAGTGATCGCCGTCGGCCCTGGCGGCCGCGACGAGACCGGCAAGCTCATCCCGCTCGACATCAAGGCCGGCGACCGCGTGCTGTTCGGCAAGTGGTCCGGCACCGAAGTGAAGATCGACGGTGAAGATCTCCTCATCATGAAGGAGAGCGACATCATGGGCATCGTCGGCTAAGCGCCCGCCAGCACCAATCAATTGGAGTAAACTCACATGGCTGCCAAAGACGTCAAATTCTCCGGCGACGCGCGCGACCGCATGCTGCGCGGCGTCGACATCCTCGCCAACGCGGTGAAGGTCACGCTCGGTCCGAAGGGCCGTAACGTCGTGATCGACAAGTCGTTCGGCGCGCCCCGCATCACCAAGGACGGCGTCACCGTCGCCAAGGAGATCGAACTCGAGGACAAGTTCGAGAACATGGGCGCGCAGATGCTGCGCGAAGTCGCCTCGAAGACCAACGATCTCGCCGGCGACGGCACCACCACCGCAACCGTGCTCGCGCAGGCGATCGTGCGCGAAGGCGCCAAGTCGGTTGCCGCCGGCATGAACCCGATGGACCTCAAGCGCGGCATCGACCTTGCCACCGCCGCGGTGATCAAGGACATCGAAAAGCGCGCCAAGAAGGTCTCGTCCTCGGCCGAAGTCGCCCAGGTCGGCACCATCTCGGCCAATGGCGACGTCCAGATCGGCAAGATGATCGCCCAGGCGATGCAGAAGGTCGGCAACGAAGGCGTGATCACGGTTGAAGAAGCCAAGGCGATGGAGACCGAAGTCGAGATCGTCGAAGGCATGCAGTTCGATCGCGGCTACATCTCGCCCTACTTCGTCACCAACGCCGAGAAGATGATCGCCGAGCTCGAGGACGCTTACATCCTCCTGCACGAAAAGAAGCTCTCTGGCCTGCAGGCGATGCTGCCGGTGCTCGAAGCTGTGGTGCAGTCGGGCAAGCCGCTCATCATCATTGCCGAGGACGTCGAAGGCGAAGCTATCGCCAC
Organism: Pseudolabrys sp. FHR47; assembly: GCF_005153485.1. NCBI lineage: Bacteria > Pseudomonadati > Pseudomonadota > Alphaproteobacteria > Hyphomicrobiales > Xanthobacteraceae > Pseudolabrys > Pseudolabrys sp. FHR47. The sequence goes on along the minus strand of NZ_CP039740.1, from coordinate 1,344,039 downwards.
GCTCGTCGTCAACAAGCTGCGCGGCGGCCTCAAGGTCGCGGCCGTGAAGGCCCCGGGCTTCGGCGACCGTCGCAAGGCGATGCTGGAAGACATCGCCATCCTCACCGGCGGCCAGCTCATCTCGGAAGACCTCGGCATCAAGCTCGAGAACGTTACCGTGAACATGCTCGGCCGCGCCAAGAAGGTCGTGATCGAGAAGGAAAAGACCACGATCGTCAACGGCGCCGGCAAGAAGGCCGAGATCGAGGCGCGCGTGCAGCAGATCAAGGCGCAGATCGAGGAGACCACCTCGGACTACGACCGTGAGAAGTTGCAGGAGCGTCTGGCCAAGCTCGCGGGCGGCGTCGCCGTGATCCGCGTCGGCGGCGCGACCGAGATCGAGGTCAAGGAGAAGAAGGACCGCGTCGAGGACGCGCTCAACGCCACGCGCGCTGCCGTGCAGGAAGGCATCGTGCCGGGCGGCGGCACCGCGCTGCTGCGCGCCAAGAAGGCCGTCGGCCGTCTGTCGAACGACAACGCCGACGTCCAGGCCGGCATCAATATCGTGCTCAAGGCCCTCGAAGCGCCGATCCGCCAGATCGCGGAAAATGCCGGCGTCGAAGGCTCGATCGTGGTCGGCAAGATCCTCGACGAGAAGTCGGAGACCTACGGCTTCGACGCGCAGAACGAAGAGTATGTCGACATGGTCGCCAAGGGCATCGTCGACCCGGCCAAGGTCGTGCGCACCGCCTTGCAGGACGCCGCTTCGGTGGCCGGCCTGCTGGTGACCACCGAAGCCATGGTCGCCGAGCTGCCGAAGGAAGCCGGTCCGGCCATGCCGCCGGGCGGCGGCATGGGTGGCATGGGCGGCATGATGTAAGGCGCCTGCCTCACGACAAATATGAAAGGCCCGGCGAAAGCCGGGCCTTTTTGTTTGTGCCGCCGCTACGACGACGGAGTCAGTGGCTTGACAGCCTGAAGCGCAGCGGCGTCCCCCCTGGCGCGCTCAGGATTACGCGGTCGCCCTGACGCTGCCATTCGCTTGCTTGCGTCAGTTGATCGAGCAGCTCGATGTCGGCCTGCATGCGCTCCGGGCTGCATTGCCCCGTGCTCATATAGAGCGGCAACGCCTCGGGCAGCGGCGCGGTCTGGACTCTGATTTCCGCACCATTCACCTCGAACAAAGCCGGCACGGTCTTGCACCACAAATCGACGGTGGTGCGGCCGTCCGCGCCGATGGTGAGCACTGGCACGCGTTTCACCTGTCCGATACGCGGAGCATCGAGCACCAGCACCTGGTCAAACGGAAATTGCTGGGCCAGCGCCGCGCCGCCGCCAAGACCCAAGGTCAGCAGAGACAAGGCAGCCGCCATCATCGATCGCCGCGCAAACGGGCGCATGAACATCATAATCGGCTCCGGACAGACCGGGACGCGGACGCGGCCGGGTTTTGGAATACCGGTGACATGAAGCCTCGCCACGGCAGGGTCAAGACGCCTTGATGGCGCATCGCCCCGTCGCGCGCCGCTGCCCACAGCATGACGGATATTTGACGACGCTGCGGCGCTTTCGCGCATCCCGGCGCGGCAGGCGCGCCATAATATGAAACCCAGCCGCAACCGGGAGACGTTCATGGAACCGCGCATCGATCAGAAGGTCGTCGACCTTTACGACAGCTTTACGCACGGCCTTATCGATCGCCGCACCTTCATAGAGCGGCTGACCGCGATCGCGGGCTCGGTTGCCGCCGCCACGGCAATGCTCCCGCTGTTGCAGAACGACTATGCCCGCGCCGCCATCGTGGCCGCCGACGATCCGCGCCTCGCGATCGAGAAGGCGTCCTACGACGCGAGCGGCACCCGGATGTCCGGCACGTTGGCGCGCCTTAAGGGCGACGCGAAAAGGCCGGCGGTCCTCGTCATCCACGAAAATCGCGGCCTCAATCCGCATATCGAGGACGTGACGCGCCGGCTGGCGCTGGCCGGCTTTCTCGCCTTCGGCGTCGACGCATTGTCACCGCTCGGCGGCACGCCGGCCGACGAGGACAAGGGCCGCGAGATGATCGGCTCGCTCAACACCGCGGAGACGGCGCAGCGTATCGCCGCCGCGGTGCCGTTTCTCGCCAAACACGAAGGTTCAACCGGTGCCGTAGGTGCCGTCGGCTTCTGCTGGGGCGGTGGGATGGTGAACCGCATCGCCGTGCTGTCGCCGGAGCTGAAAGCCGGCGTTGCCTATTACGGCTCCCAAGCACCCGCCGCGGACGCGCCGAAAATCCAGGCCGCGCTCCTGCTGCACTATGCCGGCCTCGACAGCCGTATCAACGCAGGCATCCCGGCCTATGAGGAGGCGCTGAAGGCCGCCGGCAAACGCTTTACGATTCACGTCTATCCGGACGTCAACCACGCCTTCAACAACGATACCGGCAACCGCTACGACAAGGCGGCGGCGGAACTGGCCTGGAGCCGCACCATCGCCTTCTTCACCGAGCACCTCGGTGCACCGCCGAAAGGCGCATGACAGCCCGCAAAAATTGTAGTGCGCGGCGCGCCGCAGGCGTTAAACTATCGCCAAATAACATCGCACGGGAAACGACAGGTCGAGGCTCCTCATGGCAGATGCAATCACCGCCCTGATCGGGGCCGTCATCATGATTGGCTATATGGTGCTGGTCGCCGGCAAGCTCGCAGCGCTGCCGCTGTGGATCTGCACGCTGATCGGCCTCGCCCTGATGCTGTGGGCGTTCTGGGGCGACGACTGGAAGCCGCTGTTCGTCCGCAACAAGAAATAGCGACGTCAGCGCGCCGCCGCGCGACCTTGCCGCAAACCGTTACTCTTCCAACTGCTCGACCAGCCAGTTCGCCGTGCGCAACAGCCGTGCGTCGTCGCCTTTGGCGCCGACCAGCTGCACGCCGAGCGGCATGCCGCCCTCGCCCGACAGGAGCGGCAGCGTCAGCGCCGGCAACCCGGTCAGGCTCCACAACGAATTGAACACCGGACTGCCGGTTGCCTCACCCACCGGCGCGACACCGGGCGTTGCCGGCGTCAGGATCGCGTCGTATTCGTCAAACACCTTCATCAAGCCCGCTGCGTAACCGCGCGCGTTGCGCTGCGCGTCGAGATAGCGCACCGCCGGCACGGCGCGGCCGTCGGCAAGCAGGTCACGCATCTGCTGGCTCAGCACATCGCCGCCGCGCTTGAGCAGCGGATCGAAATTGTGCGCCATGTCCGCCGCCATGATGACACGCTGGTCGTCCCAGGCGACGGCATAGGCGTCAGGCAAGGCAACCTCGACAATCCGGTCGCCGAGCGCCGCCACCAGTTCCTCGAAGGCGGCATGGGCCTGGGCGTCGGCCTTGTCCCAGACGGGCGTGCGCACGAAGGCGAGCCGCGGCGGCAGTGGCGGCTCTTCGGCCACCAGCCCGAGAAAATCCGGCGCGGCCACGGGCTTCGTGTCCGGGTCGTTCGGATCGTAACCGGCCAGCACTTCGAGGATGAGCGCCGCATCGGCCAGCGAGCGGGCGAACACGCCGACATGATCGAGCGAGCGCGATAATTCGAGCGCGCCATGGCGCGAGATCAGCCCATGCGTTGGCTTGACGCCATAGACGCCGCAGAACGAGGCCGGACGGATCATCGAGCCATTGGTCTGGGACCCGACCGCGAGCGGTACCATCGCCGCCGCCACCGCCGCCGCCGAGCCCGACGAGGAGCCGCCGGGCGTGCGGGTGAGATCGTGCGGGTTGCGCGTCGGCCCCGGCGAGAAATAAGCGAGTTCAGTCGTCACCGTCTTGCCGATGATGACAGCGCCGGCCTCGCGCAGCCGGGCAACCACCGCGGAATCGCGTGTCGGCTGCCGGCCCCTGAACAGCGCCGTGCCGTACTCGGTCTTGTAGTCGGCGGTGTCGAACAGGTCCTTGATGGCGACGGGAAGGCCGTGCAGCAGGCCGATCGACAGCCCGTTGCGCCGCCGCTCGTCGACTTCCCGGGCCTGGGCCAGCGCCGCATCCGGGTCGAGATGCACGAAGGCCCGCACCTCGCCGTCGATCGCGGCGATGCGGTCGAGACAGGCGCCGACATACTCCTCCGAGCTGAAGTCACCATTGGCAATATGCTCGGCCGCCTCGATGGCGGTCAGGCCCGTCAATTCCTCGTCCGTCACGCTCGTCTCACCTGTAAGCCGCTCACTTGTACAGCGTGCGCGGCAGCCACAACGCAATGTCCGGGAATATATAGACCAGCGTCATGGACAGGAACACCAGGAAAACGAACGGCAAGGCGCCGGAGAAGATGTCCGTCAATTTGACGTGCGGCGGTGACACGCCCTTCAGGTAATAGGCCGCCATCGCCATGGGGGGCGTGTTGAACGAGGTCTGGATGTTGAGCGCGACCAGAATGCCGAACATCAACGGGTCGACGCTGAAGGTCTTCAGCAGCGGCAGGAAGATCGGCACGAAGATGATGATGATTTCGGTCCACTCCAGCGGCCAGCCGAGCAGGAAGATGATGAACTGGGTGAGGATCAGGAAGCCGGTCGAGGACAGGTTGGCCGCCAGCACCCAGTGCTCGATGACCTCATGACCGCCGAGATAGGAGAACACCGAGGAGAAGGTCCACGACCCGATGAACAGGTAGCAAACCATCGCCGAAGTACGGGCGGTGAGATACACCGCCTCCTTCAGGCGCTGGAAGGTCAGCGATCCATATGCCGCCGCCAGCACGATCGAGCCGCCGGCGCCGACGGCCGCAGCCTCCGACGGAGTCGCCAGACCAAGCAGGATGGCGCCGAGCACCGACAGGATCAGAATTGCGAGCGGAAAAAACGAAGTCATCAGCGCCCAGGCAACCTCGGCGAACGGGATCGGCTTGTCGAACTCCGGCGGCCGCGGCGCCAGCTTCGGATTAATCATCACGCGGGCGATCACATAAAGGATGTAGAAGCCCGCCAGCATGAAGCCAGGGATGAACGCGGCGGCGTAAAGCTGCACCACCGAGACCGACGTCGTCGCGCCATAAAGAATGAGCAACACGCTCGGCGGAATGAGAATACCGAGACAGCCGCCGGCGCAAATCACACCTGCGGACAGCTTGGTGTCGTAGCCGGCCTTCAGCATGGCCGGGAATGCCAGCAGTCCCATCAGCGTCACCACGGCACCGACGATGCCGGTCGCGGTCGCGAACAGCGCACAAGTAACGAGCGTCGCCACCGCGAGCGATCCTGGCACATTCCGGGCCGCCATCTGAATGGAATAGAACAGCCGATCGAGAATATTGGACCGCTCGACCATGTAGCCCATGAACAGGAACAGCGGCACCGCGGTCAGCACGTCGTTCGACATGACGTCGTAGGTGTTCGTGACGAGCAGGTCGAAGATACGCGGTCCCATCGCGTAATAGCCGAAGATCACGCCCATCGCGATGAGTGTGAAGGTGATGGGGAAGCCGAGCAGGATAATGACGATGAAGCCGGCGAGCTGGATGATGCCGACTTCCGGATTGGTGAAGGACATCATTGCTTGGCCCCAACGTGCAGTTCTTCTTCGATACGGCGGCGATCCTCCGCCTCATGCAGAATCGCCGATTCCATTTCCTCGACGTCGTGCAAACGCGACGGCCAAGCGCCATCGCGAATACATACGATACAGCGAACGATCTCGGCGAAGCCCTGCAACAGCATGAAGAAGGCGGCGATCGGGATCAGCGTCTTGTGCGGATAAACCGGGGCCCCGGTCGGGCTGTAGATGCTGACTTCATGGATCTGCCAGGATACCTGGGCATACGGAATGCCATACCAAAGCAGCGCGCCGAAACCGGGAATGAAGAAGATGATGTAGAGAACGAGATCGATGGAAGCCTGTACCTTCACAGGCATCATGCGGTAGAGCACGTCGCCGCGGACATGACCGTTGCGCGACAAGGTGTAGGCGCCGGCCATCATGAAAAGCGCGCCATACATGAAATAGGAAAGGTCGAAGGCCCAATTGGTCGGCGCCCGCAGCACGTAGCGCACGAACACCTCGTAGCAAGTGCCGAGTGTCATGACGATGATGCACCAGCCGAAGGCCTTGCCGACCCCGGCGCTGAGCCGGTCGATGAAGAGCAGGACTTTTTCCACGGAAAATCTCGCGAGTGTAGTGGCGCAAAATATCGCCGGGGCGGATGGCCGCCCCGGCGATCGGCATCGTGAAGGTTCAGACCTTCATCGGTCCAAAGTAGTGCTCGTAGGCGGACTTGAAGTCAGCCTCGTTGTTGATCGAATAGAAGGCAACGCGCTTGGCGTAGGCCTTCTGGCTCTCGAGGATCTTCTTGATCATCGGCCCCTGGGCGGAATCGCCGGAGATCTCCCCGATGACCTTGTCCCAGGCCGCGAGCTGCGCCTTGAACACCGACACCGGCGTGCGCTTGACCTGCACGCCGTGCTTCGTGATCAGGGTCTGCAGATCGTTCGAGTAGATGTCGGAAGCCTTCCAGCCGCCGTCGGCCGACGTCGCCTGCACGGCGATCCTGAGAAGCTCCTGCTGCTCCTTGGCCAGACCGTCGTACTTGCCCTTGTTGAAGACCACTTCAATGGCTTCCGAAGCCTGGTGATACGAGCCGAGATAGTAGTTCTTGGCGACGTCCTGCGCGCCGAAGCGGCTGTCCGAGGTCGGGTTGTTGAACTCGAACGCATCGATGACGCCCTTTTCCATCGCCGGCAGGATTTCCGGCCCCGGCAACTGCGCAACGCTGGCGCCCATGGCCTGCATCACGTTCGAGGCTAGACCGACGGTGCGATACTTGAGGCCCTTGAGATCTTCCGGGCCATTGATTGGCTTCTTGAACCAGCCGAGCGGCTGGGTCGGCATCGCGAAGGAGAAGAAGCCGACGACGTTGAGCTTCAGGGTGTCCTGAGTGAGCTCACGATACAGCTTGTCGCCGCCGCCATAATAGAACCAGCTCATGAACTGATCGGCATTGGTGCCGTAGACCGGACCGGTGCCGAACAGCGAGGCGGCGCGGTGCTTGCCATACCAATAGGCCGGGACGCTCCAGTTCGCATCGAGCACGCCGGTCGAGGTCGCGTCCATCACCGAGAACGGCTTCACAACCGCGCCCGAGTTCAGGAAGTCGATCTTGAGGCGGCCGCCGCCCATGGCGTTGACCTTGGACACGTAGTCACGACCGTAATCGCTGAGGATGTCGGTCGGGCCGAAGCCGCTCTGCATCTTCAGGGTTACGGTTTGCGCGCGCGAAACCTGCGGCATTGCAATCGTTGCGACGCCGGCGACCGCGGCGCCGCCGAGAAACCGGCGACGGGACGTAGCCGTGGATTTAGCCATTCTGAAACCCTCCCTTGGGTGATTGTTTCCTCAGTGTTCTTTTTTGTATAAAACATTTTTCATCGGGTCTTATTCCTTGGTCTGTGCACGAGCCTCAAGACCAAGCAACCCTTGAAGAATTATCGTAGAGGCGTCTGCGAATGGACGCAACCTTGGCCGGGTGGGCCTGCCCACCGAAAGCCCTTTTTCCCATATTGAGAAACAGCGACATTGTTTCGCATGTGCGAAGCTGTCGCTGGCTTGTGCTGACTTTCCGGTCCGGCCGTTAAAGGAGACCTCCCTTGAGAGGAATTATCGCAATGCTCGCCACTGTGTGGCGTATCGCAAGCCCATACTTCCGTTCCGACGACCGATGGGCCGGACGCCTGCTGCTTGCCGCCATCATTGCCATCGAACTCGGCATCGTGGCGATCACCGTGCTAATCAATCAATGGAACGCGCGCTTTTATAATGCGCTGCAAGATCGAAACTGGGACAGCTTCGTCTACGAACTCGGCTACTTCTGTGTCCTCGCTGCGATTTTCATCGTCGCGGCGGTCTATCAGCTCTATCTAAACCAGTGGCTGCAAATCCGCTGGCGGCGTTGGATGACGCAGGCTTATCTCGGCCACTGGCTCGAGGGCTCCAATCATTACAGAATGCAGTTGCTCGGCGACGCCGCCGACAACCCGGACCAGCGCATCGCCGAAGACATCAGATTGTTCATCGAGGGCGGCATCCTGCCGCTCGGCCTCGGCCTGTTGAATTCGGTCGTGACCCTCGTTTCGTTCAGCGTCATTCTCTGGTCGCTGTCGGCGGCTGCACCGCTGCATGTATTCGGCACAGCCTGGCACATACCCGGCTACCTGTTCTGGGCGGCGCTGCTCTACGCCATCCTCGGCACGGCGCTGACGCACTGGATCGGTCGGCCGCTGGTCGCGCTCAATTTCCAGCAACAGCGTTATGAAGCCGACTTCCGCTTCAGCCTCGTGCGCGTGCGCGAGAACGCCGAGCAGATCGCGCTGCTCGAAGGCGAGAAGGCGGAGCGCGATCAGTTGCTCGGCCGCTTCGCGCGGCTCGCCGACAACTGGATGGCGATCATGTCCCGCACCAAGCGCCTGACCTTCCTGACGGCCGGGTATGGTCAGATCGCATCCGTTTTCCCGATCGTCGTCATCAGCCCGGCCTATTTCGCCGGCGCGGTGCAGCTCGGCGGGCTGACGCAGACCGCCTCCGCTTTCAGCAGCGTGCAGGGAGCGCTGTCGTTCTTCGTCGATGCCTACAGGCGGCTGGCTGAATGGAGCGCGGTCATCGAGCGTCTGGACGGCTTCGACCGCTCGATCCAGACGGCCCGCCAGGTCGCCGCGACGCCGCCGGTCATCGCCGTCGGCCCGGGCGATAGCGCCGCGGTCGAAATCAGGGACTTGGCGGTCAAGCTGCCGAACGGCACGCCGCTGGTGAGCGCGCAAGAACTCACCATCGCGGCTGGCGACAAGGTGCTGGTCACGGGGCCGTCCGGCTCGGGCAAATCGACGCTGTTCCGCGCTTTGGCCGGCATCTGGCCGTTCGGGTCGGGCGTTATCCGCGTGCCGAAGGGCGCCAAGGTCATGATCCTGCCGCAGCGGCCCTACTTCCCGATCGCGTCGCTGACCGACGCGATCGCCTATCCGGCCGAGCCGGGCACTTACGAAGCTGCCGACATTCCCGGTCTCGTCGCCGCGGTCGGGCTGCCGGCGCTCGCGGAGCGTCTCGACGAGGAAGCGCATTGGAACCGGATGCTGTCGCTGGGCGAACAGCAGCGCCTCGGCATTGCGCGGGCGCTGCTGCTGAAGCCGGACTATCTGTTCCTCGATGAAGCGACCGCTTCGCTCGATGAGGCCGCGGAGGCGGCCGTGTACCGGCTGTTGGCGGAGCGATTGCCGGGCACGACCATCGTCTCGATCGGCCATCGCTCGACGTTGCATGCCTTCCACGGCCGCCGCCTCAACCTGGAACGCCAGACCGAAGGCGCGCACCTGCGCGAAGAGGCCGCGACCGGATGATCGGCCGGCGCAACCGGCAATAAAAAACGGCGGTCCTTGCGGGACCGCCGTTTCTCTTTGGCCGGAGAGGCCGATCAGATTCGGCTTACTTGAGAGCCGAGAGCATGGTGTCGAACTTGAGCGACGCGACGAACGTGCCCTTGCACCAGCTGCCCGCCTGGTTGCCCGGCGCAACCGCCAGGAACGCCAAGCAGTCCGTCGTGCTCTGGTCGGTGTCGTGGTAGCGCAGGTCGAGGGTGAGCGCCTTGTAGGTGAAGGCGATACCAGCGTTCCAGTAGGTGTAGCTCGGGTTGACGCCCGCGCCGGCGACGCCGGTGCCGGCGCCCGAAGCGACGAAGCCGCTATCCTTGATCCACCAGTGACCGAGTTCGCCCGATACGAAGGCGCCGATGCCGTTCGTGGTCCACGGCAGCACCCACTTGGCGGTCAACGAACCGTAGGTCGCGCCGGCCTTCTGGCTGCCGACACCCGAGTTGGCGAAGGTCGTGCTGTAGTGCAGGAGGTCCGGCGTCCAGAAGACGTTGGCACCGACGCTCAGATCCGGGGTGATGGCGTAGCCGAACTTGCCGTAGATTTCGTAGAAATCGCTCTGGCTGGTGAAGCCGTTCCAGGTTTCACGCGGGTAGTAGTAGTAGATCAAGCCGAGGTCGACCGAGAACGCGCCGAAGGTGTTGCGCCAGCCGCCGTAGAGATCGACTTCAGCCGACGGATTGGTGAAACCATACTGCGGCGCGGTGCCCGGCCAGTCGATGCCGTAGGCCGCGATACCGGCGTAGAGCGTGCCGAAACCGATCGAAAGCTGCGGCTCGAAGTAGGCGCCGCCCGACCAGCCGCGGTTCGACTGCGAAACGCCGCGGAAATTGTAGTCGCTCATCACGACGCCGCCGAAAGCGATATCGAAAATGGTCGGCGCCGGAGCCGCGACGACCTTCTTGGCCTTCACCGGCATATCCGCGGCAAACGCGGGCGCGGCGGACAAAGCGACCGCGGCGACTGCTGACATCAAAACCTTCTTCATAGGACCCTGCCCCTTACTTTCCGATCAGCGTTTGCCGATCCACCCGCCCGTCCCGGTTGCGCAGTTCGCATTGCGAAAAGCCGCGGTACGTCCCCTACGCAACAGGGCGTGCATTACCGTCATTTTTCGTCCGGAGTCATGCAAATCAGCAAGCCAAAAACAGTAGCAATTGCTGCCTTATTAGGCGTCTGGGGGTTCTTTCCAAAGATTCAAGACCGTTGTTGCAGCAATGTCACATTCGGGACCAGGGGGCGAAAATGGACAGGCGCAAGATGGAAAATCCTTTTATTTGCGGGGGCTTTTTGACCATCACCATTGTTTATTCATACGCCGGTTGTATCGGCAAACTGACGCGGTATCGCAGTCCTCGCGTCACAAAAAAGGCCGGCCTGCCGCGTGGACAAGCCGGCCGTACTTCACCCCACCGGGGGAGGCGCTCAGGCCGCCGCCTTCTTGCGGTTGGCGGCGAGTCGCTCATCGACCAGCGCCACCTGGGCGTCGATCGCCGGATGGCTGAGGCCCTTCTGCTTGGCGATAAGCTGCACCAGCTTGTCGGCGCGCTCGATATTCGGTGCCCCGTTATTGAGCGCCCGCGCGGCCGACGCCGGACGCGACAGCGACTGCGCCGCGGCGGCATATTTCTCGAACGGCACGAGGTCGTTCGGTGAGGCGCCGAGCTTGACACAGAGGTCGAACACGAAGTTGTAGACCGACTTCGATTCCTCAATGTCGGTCCACACCGCCTCCTGCGCGGTGCGCATACCGTCCTTGGTGATGCAACGGTAGTTGCCGGCGAGCAGCATCGACCACTTGGCGAGCGGCACCCAGATCGAATCGTAGGCCTTCAGTTTCACCGGCAATTCGATCTTGCCCTCGGGCGCGTCGAAACGCGCGGCGTCCACGTCCTTCTCGAGGTTGCGGATGATCTGCGTGTCCTTCTCGTCGTCGAAGCGCGCGCATTTGAAATTGGTCGGCAGAGTCACGAGGAGTTCGTTCGCCTTGCCATCCGGCGGGCGGATCGCCTGCGGGTCGGGGCTGTTGAGAGTGATCTTCTTCGGATCGATGGAATCCCAGACGCGCGGGTCGGTATAGGCAGCTTCGAGCGCCGCGTAATCGAGACCGGGGATGCGCTTGATATAGGGCAGCGGCGGCATGTTCATGATCGACATGCACGGCACCCGCGATTTGCCGACCGCGTCGAGCAATTGGCGCACGCCGTCCGAGCGGTACTGCGGCTCCTGCATGCACAGGCCGACAAGATCGTATTTCGACGGATCGACGCCGGTCGCGGGACCGGCCGTGACCTTGCCCGGCAGCTTGCGCGATTCGAGCAGCACCGGATCCTTGCGGCCGCGCACCGGTAGCGTGACCTTGAAGCCTTCCGCGTTGATCAGGTCGGCCTCGGCCGGCAGGCACACCAGATGAATCGAGTGTCCGCCAAACAGCAGCTTGGAGGCCAGCAGCGATCCGTATGACGCGCCCATGAGAAGGATGTTGTACGGCATGGTGGAAGGCTCCCTCGCTTCTTTTCTGGTGACTTTTGAGAATGTTGTTACCGGCCGGCCAAGGGGCGGCGGCCGGGTAAGGCCAAGTCGTCGGGATGCTAGGCGTCCCGGCGGGGCGATGCAATCGCCCCGCCCTATCCGGCCCGCAGCCGGAATACAGCAATGCTATCGAGATGGCCGATCCGGTGTTCCGGGGGCAGATGGCGTACGCTCGTCATTTCGGCACGCCCTTCGAGCCGCTCGCGATAGTTCCTGATCCAGTAGGTCGTTTCCGGATGACGATCCGGATGCTCGCCCTTACGCTCGCTCCACGGCTCACACAAGACAAGCCACCGCCTGGTGACGCGAAGAATCTCGTCGAGGCTCGCATCAATCGCTTCCGGCCCGACGCATACCAGCATGACGCTGGTCAGCGCGATGTCGACGCTCTTATCGGCAAAGGGCAAGGCATCGGTAGAGGCGAGCACAAGCTCGGCGGCCTGGCCCTCGGCGGCCAACCGGCGGCGCGCCTCGGCCAGCACCGTTGGCGACAGATCGGTGCCGGTGAGACGCTCGAACGATCGAACCTGGCTAATGGCCCACAGATTGGCTCCGGCGTGACATCCGATCTCCAGCAGGGAACGTCCGTCGAGATCTTTGACGACTTCGGCGATGGCGCGGCGGGCCGGTGCATGGCGGGACTGCCAATAGAATTCGACGAGCCCCGGATCGGTCTGGTCACGGGTGCGCCACCACGTCTTGGCGTGGTCGGTATCGAAGCGCGGCATCCGGGCCTGACGAACGAGATGCGTCAGCCGCGGACCAATGACCTGTTTGATGAACTCTCTCAGGGACATGCTCGGGCCGCGGCAAGCGCTTGCGCAAAACAAGACGGGCGGCTGCGCGCTTACGTCGCCCAGCCGCCCCGTTTGAAACGCCTTACCGACAGCCGGTCGTAAGAACCGGCTCCGACCGACTATTGCCCGTCGCCCATGCCGCCGAAGCTTGGCGTCGACGGACCCGGACCTGCCGGCGGCGGAACGGCCGGAGCGGGCGCGGGTTTTGGCGCAGCTTTCTTCTTTGGCGCAGCCTTCTTGGCTTTCTTCGCGGACTTTGTCGTCTTCTTGGCCGATTTCTTCTTGGCCGCTACGACTTTCTTCGTCTTCTTGGTCTTTGCTTTCTTGACGGACTTCTTGGCAGCTTTCTTGGCCGCCTTCTTACGCTTCTTCGCCATGATCGACCTCCGGTCGTGTTTGAACAGATTCGAGTCAGCAGCCGCGGCTTGGCGCGCGGCCCTTACGCAAGGCTCGTACAAATGACCGCCTTCGCCAGACGCATCGGCCTGGCTCGCGCCTGGCCTTAATTCCACGCCTCACGAACCGCCGACTAACCGGCGCGCCCGTCGCCCGGGCTGAGACCCTCAAGACGGGCGAGTTGCTCCGGTATCGGCCCCCCGGTCGCCCAGTCGATCAGTTCGACCGTGTGGACCACCGGTATCGCCGTTCCGGATGCGATCTGAGTCATGCAGCCGATATTGCCGGCCGCGATCACATCCGGCTGGAGCTTTTCGATGTTACCGACCTTGCGGTCCCGCAGCTTCGCCGCGATCTCAGGCTGAAGAATGTTGTAGGTGCCTGCTGAGCCGCAACACAGATGCCCCTCGGCGATATCTTTGACGACAAAGCCCAACTTGGAAAGCAATTCTTTCGGAGCATGCACTATCTTCTGACCATGTTGCAGCGAACAGGCCGCATGATAGGCGACGTTGAGCGGCGCTGCCGCCTTAGGTGATAACGCGAGCGTGGCCAGATACTCGCTGACGTCCCGGGCCAGGGCCGATACGCGGGTGGCCTTATCGGCATAGGCCGGGTCGTTCCTGAACATGAAGCCATAGTCTTTGATCGTGGTCCCGCAGCCCGACACGGTGACCAGGATGGCGTCGAGCGATTCGCGTTCGATCTCGGCTGTCCAGGCATCGATGGTGCCTTTGGCCTGCGCGTACGCCTGTTCCTCCCGCCCCATGTGATGGGTCAACGAGCCGCAGCAGCCCTCTTCGGTCACGACAACCTCAATGCCATGACGGTTGAGGAGGCGGATGGTGGCCTCGTTGGTGGAGGGCCGCAGCACCGGTCCGATGCAGCCCCCCAAAAGCGCCACCCGGCCGCGTCGCTCGCCGGCTGCCGGATAGACCTTGCGACCGCGGTCGGAGGTCGGCGCCGGGATACTGGACGGCGTCAACCGCAGCATCGCGGCGATCCGCGTCAGACCGATGGCCGCGAAGACCGGCGCCAAGGGACGCCCCAGCCAGCCGCCGACGGCCGCCATGCGGAACAGCGACCGGTTGGTTAGCACATGGGCCAGCATGGCGCGGATGACCCGGTCGTGCAGCGGGCGTTTGTAGGTCTTCTCGATGTGATCGCGGCCGTGATCGACCAGGTGCATGTAATGCACGCCGGACGGACAGGTTGTCATGCAGGACAGACAGGACAGACAGCGGTCAATGTGTTTGACCACCTCGCGGCTCGCCGGGCGGTTGTTCTCCAGCATGTCCTTGATGAGGTAGATGCGGCCGCGCGGTGAATCGAGCTCGTCGCCGAGGAGCACATAGGTCGGGCAGGTCGCGGTGCAGAAACCGCAATGCACGCAGGCGCGCAGGATCTTGTCCGCCTCAGCGATCTGAGGATTGGCGAGCTGAGCGAGCGTAAAGTTGGTTTGCATCGACGATTGAACCCGGACTTGCGGCGCGGTGAGGCGGGCAGATCGAAGCGCGCTTTCGGCGCGTCGGTCAATCCTCCCGGTCCGCTTGTGAGCCGGCTCAGGCCGTCAGCATGTCCCGACTCATCAAATGGAGAGCGTCGCATAGTTCGGCCGGTAAATGCCCCGGTCCGCGACAGTTCCGCGCCGCTGCCGCGCCTGCGACGCCGTAGACGGTCAGAGCCGCAATGGCCGCGTCACACGGCGGACGCACCGCGGTAAAGGCGGCAACGACTGCGCTCAAGGCGCAGCCCAGCGCGGTCGATAGCGGCATGAGCGCATGACCACCGTCGATAGACGTACCGCCCTGCCCGTCGGCAACGAAGTCTGTGGCACCGGTCATGGCGACGACGGCACGTGTGCGACGCGATAGCATCGCGGCGGCGACCGCGGCGTCACCGGTGTCAACCAGCGAGTCGACGCCCTTGCTGCCGCCCGGCGCGGCACCGGCCAGGCTCTGCACTTCCCCGGCATTTGCGCGGATGACGGCCGGGCGGAGGGCCGCCAGTTCCTCCGATACGCGGGTGCGGTAGGGCGTCGCACCGCAGCCGACCGGATCAAGCACCCAGGGCTTACCGAGTGCGTTCATTCGGGCAACGGCCTTGCGCATCGCCTCGACCCAGGGCGGCGACAGGGTGCCGATATTGACGCACAGCGCATCCGAAATGCCGGCGAAGTCCTCGACTTCCTCGGCGGCGTGCACCATCGCCGGCGAAGCGCCAAGCGCCAGAAGCACGTTGGCGGAAACGGTCATGGCCACATAGTTGGTGATGTTGTGCACGAGGGGCCGCCGCGCCCGCAGGTCCTGCAGCGCGGACCAGACGTCGTCAGCAGGCATTCTTCCGTTCATCGCAACCTCCTTGGAGGGCGGCGAGCGGAGCGCAATGTTGCAATGGAGAATGCTGCGATGGAGATCGAGCCATCCCACTTCCCTCCGCCGGCACGACCCGGATCAGGTTCTACGGGTTGGCGGCACGCCGCCTCTCAGCCCCGCGCGGGGCACCCCGATTGAGATGAAAAGGAAGCTAGGCGGTCCCGATTGAAGGCGCAACCATTACACCCCCGCCCACATGCGGCCGGGATTAAATACGCCCTTGGGGTCGAAACTATCCTTCACGCGCTTGGTCAAGGCCGCGAGGGCCGGCTCCTGCGGCTGGAAGACGTCGACGGACGCCCGCAGCGCCACGGGGGCACGAACGAGCGTGGCATGGCCGCCGATCTCGGCAACGGCGCGGCGGATGGAACCGGGATCGGCCTCGTTTTCGAATGGCATTGCCACCCAGACCAGCCCGCCGCCCCAGTCGTAGAACATCTGCGCCGCCGGCGTGATGAGATCGACGAGCCGATGCGCCGACGCCGGCGCGGTGGAGATGCGCCACAGCGGCCGGGCGCGCGCCGTCTCGGTGGCGAACGGAGCGACTTCGCGCACCGTGCGCCACAGCGCCTGGGAGTCGGCGCCGCCAAGCGCCACCGCGGGGCCGAAAGGCTGCATCAACTTGATCAGCATCTCGGTGCGGTGCGTCACCGACGGCGCCACCCCTTCGAGCCGCAGAACAGTCGAGGCTTCGGGGTTCGGCAGGCCGTCGAAATACGAGGCGACATGGTCCGGCAGATGCGCCGCCGCAGAGACGTCGCAGGACGAGCCTATCGCCGCCGCCATAGCCGCGCAGGCCTGCGCGTCGTCAAGGCCTTCGACCACGACGGTCGCCTCGGTTTCCGGCTTCGGCAGCACCTTGACGGTGACCTCGGTCATCGCTGCCAAGGTCCCCCAGGACCCGGCCAGGACCTTGCAAAGATCGTAGCCGGTAACGTTCTTCACCACCCGGCCACCGGTCTTCACGGTTTCGCCGCGGCCGGTCACCATCGTGGCGCCGAGAAAGTGATCGCGCGCGGCGCCGGCCTTGATGCGGCGCGGCCCGGAGAGATTGACCGCCAGCGTTCCGCCAATGGTCCCCTGCCTGGCTTCCTGGCCGAGCAATGGCCCGTAATCCATCGGTTCGAAATCGAGCTGCTGATTGTTGTCGTGGAGCAGCTTTTCGATCTCCGCCAAAGGCGTGCCGGCCCGCGCCGAGAGGATGAGTTCCTCCGGTTCGTACAGGGTGACGCCTGTAAGTGCCGACAGATCGAGAGTCATGTCCGTCTGGCTCGGCCGCCCCAGCGCCCGCTTGGAGCCCGAGCCGACAAGCTCGAACGACTTTTCGTTGGAGACAGCCCAGCGGACGGCTTCTTCGACGTGGGCGGTGTCGGTGGGTTTGAGGGTGTCGGTCACGAACTGGCTCGATTAGCGATGAGGAACATGACCGCTATCAGAATCGCGGCAAATCCGGGAACGGCATCTGCCCGCCCGATATATGCATACGGCCGAGTTCGGCACAGCGGTGCAGTTGCGGGAAAACCTTGCCGGGATTGAGCAGACCCTTGGCGTCGAAGGCGCATTTGACGCGCTGCTGCGCGTTGAGGTCGATTTCGGAGAACATCGCCGGCATCAGGTCGCGCTTCTCGATGCCGACGCCGTGTTCACCAGTCAGCACGCCGCCGACCTCGACGCAGAGCCGCAGGATATCGGCGCCGAATTCCTCGGCACGGTCGAGTTCGCCGGGCTTGTTTGAATCATAGAGGATCAGCGGGTGCAGGTTGCCGTCGCCGGCGTGGAACACGTTGGCGACCCCGAGTTGATACTTCTCCGACAGTTCCTTCATGCGCGCCAGCACCAATGGCAGCTTGGCGCGCGGGATGGTGCCGTCCATGCAGTAATAGTCAGGCGAGATGCGGCCCGCCGCCGGGAACGCCGCCTTGCGCCCGGCCCAGAACAAGAGCCGCTGTTGTTCCGACGTCGATGCCTGGCACGATACGGCGCCGCAGTCTCGGGCGATGGACTCGACGCGCTCGATCAGATGATCGACCTCGCGCGACGGCCCGTCGAGTTCCACGATGAGCAAAGCCTCGACATCGAGCGGATAGCCGGCATGGACGAACTCCTCGACCGCATGGATCGCTGGCCTGTCCATCATCTCCATGCCGCCGGGAATGATGCCGGCGGCGATGATCTTGGAGACGCAGGCGCCACCCTGTTCCGACGTCGGAAAGCCGATCAGCACCGCCCGCGCAGTCTCCGGCTTCTTGAGAATGCGCACCGTCACTTCGGTGACGACGCCGAGCAAGCCTTCGGAGCCGACGACGAGGCCGAGCAGATCGTAACCTTCCGAGTCAAGATGCTTGCCGCCGAGCCGCAGCACCTCGCCGGTCATCAGCACGATCTCGCAGCCGAGCACATTGTTGGTGGTCATGCCGTATTTAAGGCAATGCACACCGCCCGAGTTTTCCGCGACATTGCCGCCGATCGTGCAGGCGATCTGCGACGACGGATCGGGCGCGTAATAGAAGCCGGCATGGGAGACCGCGTTCGTGACTGCCAGATTGGTGACGCCGGGCTCGACCACGGCGATGCGATTGTCGAAGTCGATCTCGCGTATCTTGTTGAACTTGGCCATGCCGAGCAGCACGCCGTCGGCCAGCGGCAGCGCGCCGCCGGACAGGGAGGTCCCGGCGCCGCGTGGCACCACCTTGATGCCCTCAGCGTGGCAGTATTTGAGGACCTCGGCGACCTGCTGCGTGGTTTCCGGCAGCACGACCACCATCGGCATTTGGCGGTAAGCCGTCAGCCCGTCCGATTCGAACGGTTTCATCTCCCGTTCGCGGTCGATCACGCCTTCGCCCGGCACGATGGTGCGCAGCGCCTTGACGATTTCGGCACGGCGACTGAGGATCACCTGATCCGCATCGGGCATTTTGACCGACATCAACAATTCTCCCGGACCGCGTTATATCCCAGCCACCAGTTTCCGCGACGATATCAGCCAACCGAACAGGTTGACACCGCCGCCTTCTGGAAAGCATTCCAAAGTTCGAATATAATTGAATTGGGGCGCCGGTGCCCCGGCACGACGAAAGGAAAAAGATGATGAAGACCTTGTTCCGGAGTGCGCTCTGCGCAGCCGCGCTGTTGGGTGTGGCGGCGCACAATGCCGAAGCCCAGGATCTGGCGGCCGGCGAAAACTCGTTCAAGAAGTGCCTGCCGTGTCACGCCGTCGGCGAAGACGCCAAGAACAAGGTCGGCCCCATTCTCAATGGCCTCGAAGGTCGTCACTCCGGCAGCATTCCGGGATATTCCTACACGGACGCCAATAAGAACTCGGGCATTTCCTGGACTGAGGCGGAGTTCCTCGACTACATCAAGGACCCGCGCGCCAAGATCAAAGGCACCAAGATGATCTTCCCGGGCATCAAGAACGAAACCGAGGCCAAAAACCTCTGGGCCTATCTCAAGCAATTCGACGCCAGCGGCAAGAAGAAGTAGCCGGGCGGCATCGGGCGCCGAGCCGCAAGCGATATTGATCACGCGCGCGGCGCATTTGACCTCGGTCAAGGTCGCCGCACGCAAAAAGCCACTATAAGAATACCGGGCACCCAACGCCCCAAGGGAGGCTGCACTATGATCAAGGATATCGTCGTCAATCTCGGGCTGGGCGCGAAGGACCCCGCCGGCGATTACGCCGTTGCGCTCGGCGAGGCTTTGGAAGCCCATGTCGCGGGCGTCGCCTTTGCCTACGAGCCGGTCATCCCGGGCGCGGTGATGGGCGGCATTCCGCCGGAATTCATCGAAACGCAGCGCACCGAGGCCGACAAGAAGGCCAAGGATGCCATCGCCCGCTTCGAAGCCGCGGCCAAGCGCGCCGGTCTGTCGGCTGAATCGCGCATCATCTCCGCGAGCGTTGCGGCTGCCGCGGATCAGTTCGCCCGCATCGGGCGCCGCTTCGACCTCGTCGTGGTCGGGCAGGCCGATCCCGATCAGGGCATCCAGGATGAAGTCGTGGACGAGACCGCGCTGTTCGAATCCGGACGTCCGGTGGTGTTCGTGCCGTTCATCCAGAAAGGCGGGGTAAAGCTCGATCGCGTCATGGTGTGCTGGGATGGCGGCCGCGCGGCCACCCGCGCCATTGCCGACAGCATGCCGTTGCTCAAGAAGGCCAAGCAGGTCGAGATCGTCATGATCGCCAGCAAGTCGGCCAAGGGCGACGAGATCGCCGGTGCCGATCTTGGCCAGCATCTGGCCCGTCACGGCCTCAAGGTCGACGTCAAGCGCATCACCTCGCCGGACATCGACGTCGCCTCGACCATCCTGTCCTATGCGGCGGATTCCAGCGCCGACATGATCGTGATGGGCGGCTACGGCCATTCGCGCCTGCGCGAGTTCATCCTCGGCGGTGCCACGCGCGGCATCCTCGAGAGCATGACGGTTCCGGTCCTGATGTCGCATTAAGCGTCAATTTGAACGTCGGCTTTGTTCCCGCGTTGAAACGGGAACATGCGGAGGCGACATGCTCAGCCGTCACGTCAAATTGCTCAATGGCGAAATGGTGATCCTCCGTCCGCTTCGGCCGGAGGACGCCGCGCTCTATCCCGACTTTCTCTCCAAGGTGACGAGCTTCGATCTGCGTCTGCGGTTCTTCTCGGCGATCCGGGAATTATCGCCGGAGATGATCGACAAGCTGGTCCATTACGACCCGAACAACGCGATGGCCTTCGTCGCGCTCGATGCCGACGGCAAACTACTCGGCGTCGTCCGCCTGCACGACGACGAGAAACACGAAAACGGCGAGTTCGCCATCCTCTTGCGCTCGCACCTCAAAGGCCGCGGGCTCGGCTGGCTGATGATGAAGCACATGATCGCCTATGCGAAGGAGCATGGGCTGAAAGCGGTGCGCGGCCAGGTGCTCGCGGAAAACACGACGATGCTGCAGATGTGCGGCGAACTCGGCTTTCATAGCCGTCACGACCCGGACGACCCGGGCACCTACCATGTCGAGCTGCCACTGGCCGAAGTGCCGGCCGAAGCCGTCGCTTGACCGACCAAATCAGGTCAGCACCACCTGCGCCACCATGCCGCGGGCTCGGGCGTCGATGACACCGAGGGCGCGCAGCGAGAACAAGGTCACGGTCTGCACCGCTTCGCGCGTGGCCGCGGCGTCCGGGTAATCCGGCGCGAGCGGACTAAGCAGCCCTTCCATCAGCGCACCGACGATCGCCAGCGCCCCCAGGCGCGCGTCCTGCTCCGGCAGGAAGCGCAGGCCGATGGCGATATTGATGCGCCGCTCCAGTTCGCCGGCGAGCGACTGGCGAAAGTCGATGCGCATGACGTCGACCTCGGCATCGACAGCCTCGCCGATCACAGCCCAGGCGAGCTTGCGTTCGGCCAGCGCCCGCGCCGCGAAACGGGCGATGCCGGAAGCCAGCGCCGACAGCGGGCCCGGTGCCGCGTCGGCCGCCGTCTGCATGGCCTCGAGCTCACGCCCGGCCACCGCTGCGATCAACTCGGCAACCAGATCGTTCTTGGTCGGGAAATAACGATAGACGGTGCCGGCGGCGATGCCGGCCCGTTTGGCGACAGCCGCAACCTGCACCGCGGCCATGCCGCCCTCCCCGGCCAATGCGATGGCGGCCTCGAGAATGGCTTTCTCGCGATCGGCGAGACGGCGGATGACAGTGTCGGTCCGGCGATACGGCATTCAATGAGTGAATAGCGATTCACTCCAAGTACGCAAGATGCTGCCGGCTCTTACGTGCCGCGTTCCTCATTTCGGTCCTGTGCCCCGTGAAAGACCGCCATGACGACAATTTCTGCCGCTACTTCGTCGACCTCATAGACGAGGATATATGGCGTTCCCCGGATCACCCATTCTCGTGTTGCCAACACTCGACCCGGTCTCGCCATGAAGGGGTACCGAAGCAGCCGGCCCGCAGCGCCGTGGATTTCGGCCATGACGCGTCGCGCTGCCGCCGGATTACGTTCGGCCAAATAAGTCCGGATAGCTTCGAGCTGATCGAGGGCACGCGCGGTGAAACGCAGCCTCAAAGGCCGCACTTCTTCCAGAACGCCGCCATCTGATCGTCGGTCGCGAAAGCCGCGGTCCCGGCGCGGATTTCCTTTTGGATGCGTTCGACCTCAGCCACTTGCTCAGGGCTCAGTCGGGTCGAGGCCGTTCGCTGCTCCTCGAAATCGAGAAGCAAGCGGGCCGCCTCATCCTGGCGATCGTCCGGCCACTGCCGGGCGCGGTCGATCACGTCCTGGAACAGCTTCGTCATGATGTCAGGTTAGCGGATTCCGACGCTAAAGTCCGCCCCAAACTACCTCCCCGACAACGCCTTTTCGCGGATGGCGCTCATCGACATGCCCGGCGTCAGCGGCTCGGCATCGACCTTGAGATGAATGATCGACGGCAGGCCGGACTTCTGCGCCGCGGCGAAGGCCGCCGGGAAATCCGCCGTCTTCTCGATGCGGATGCCGAAGCCGCCGAAGGCTTTGGCATAGGCGGCGAAGTCCGGATTCTTGAGGTCGGTGCCCACGACGCGGCCCGGATACTCGCGCTCCTGGTGCATACGGATGGTGCCGTATGTGCCGTTATCCCACAGCACGACGATAATGGGACGCGAGTACTGCACGGCCGTGGCGAAGTCGTTGCCCGTCATCATGAAGTCGCCGTCGCCGGCGACGCAGACAACCGTCCGGTCCGGGTACAACGTCTTCATCGCCAGCGCCGCCGGCAGGCCGTAACCCATCGAGCCGGAGGTCGGTGCGATCAGGGTGTTGTAGCGGCGGAAGCGGTAATAGCGGTTGATCCAGGTGGCGAAGTTGCCGGCGCCATTGGTGATGATCGCCTCGGGACCGAGATTGTCGCGCAGCCAAACCATGATCTCGCCGAGATTGATCGGCCCCGGCTGCGCCGACGGCTTCTCCGTCCAGGCCAGGAAATCGGCATGGGCGGTGTCGGCCTCGCCCTTCCAGGCGATGTCATTCGGCGGCTGCAGGCCCTCAAGCGCGGCGCAGAACGCGGTCGGCGCGGCGTTGATCGCCAGCGCCGGGTGATAGACGCGGCCAAGCTCTTCCGCGCCCGGATGCACGTGCACCAGCTTCGTCTGCGGTTCGGGAATGTTGAAAGCCGTATAGCTTTGCGACGACATCTCGCTCATGCGATCGCCGATCAGCAGCACAAGGTCGGCGCCCTTGATGCGCGCCAGCAGCTTCGGGTTCGGCCCGATGCCGAAGTCGCCCGCGTAACAGGAATGCGATGAATCGAACAAATGCTGGTAGCGGAACGTGGTCGCCACCGGCAGCGCGAAGCGTTCGGCAAAGCGCATTATCGCCGCGCTCGCCGCTTCCGACCAGCGCGAGCCGCCGATGATGGCGATCGGCTTTTTCGCCGCCCACAGCATCTTCTGCAGCCGGCTCATGTCGTTGAGGCCGGGCCAGGTCTCGACCGGCTCGACAGCGGAGGCATTCGGCACCACGCAGCGCTCAGTCAGCATGTCTTCCGGCAGCGCGACCACCACCGGACCGGGACGGCCATTGCAAGCGGTGAAGAAAGCGCGCGACACGATCTCCGGAATGCGCGCCGGATCGTCGATCTCGGTCGCCCATTTGGCGATGCCGCCGAACACCTGGCGATAGTCGAGTTCCTGGAAGGCTTCGCGCTCGCGCATGTCGCGGCCAACCTGGCCAACGAACATGATCATCGGCGCCGAGTCCTGACGCGCGATGTGAACTCCTGCGGAACCGTTGGTTGCGCCGGGTCCACGCGTGACGAAACAGATGCCGGGTTTGCCGGTGGCCTTGCCGACCGCCTCGGCCATCATCGCGGCCGCGCCTTCGTGGCGGCAGATGGTCAGCGAGATCGGCGCATCGTGCAGTGCGTCGAGCGCGGCAAGATAGCTTTCGCCCGGCACACAGAAAGCGTGGCGAACGCCCTGGGCGACCAACTGGTCGATGAGAATTTCGCCACCGGTGCGAGTGCCGTCGTTCGAACGCATCGTGAAAGGCTCCGGTATGGTCGCAGGCGGGCGGTCCGCCGTCGCAAAAAAAACGCGCTATTCTATAAACGATCGCTGGCCCGCTTGCGAGGCCCCTCGCATCGCACGCGATGACAATCGGTCATGAGATCATTCCGGCAGCACATGCGCGCCGGTCGGCGGCGCCGTGCGTCCTGTTCGTCGGCCTCACGCAAACGGCACGCAGTTAAACGTTGCGCTTGGCGATCGGCGGCGCGAAGGAAACCGGCGTCATCAGGCTGTTCTTCTGTTCGAGCACGTAGCCGGCTTTGGCGCTCTCGCCGAGATAGGCCTTCCAGTCCGGATCCTGCATCATGCGGCCGCGCTTCTGCTCCCGGTCGGCGGCACTGTCATAGACCCAGACGTGAACGATGCTGTTGAGTTCGCCGGTTTCGGCCTGAGCAAAACACAGCGGCTCGCCCAGGTATTTCACCTGCACCGGGTAGCCGAGCTTGCCGTAAAGTTCGAGATGCGCCGCCATGCACCCCGCCTTGATCTTGTAGGTTCGAACGTCGAGCAGCACGCGAGGCCTCCCTGGTCATTTTATTGGTTATGGGCGCGCACTGTCCGCAGCAAGCGACCGCAGGTCAATAGCTCCCGGCGCAGGGCCCCTCGTCTATTCCGCAGCCTTGACGCCGGCGGTCCATTCGGAGCGCTGCTCGGCCGGCTTGCGGTAGTGCGACAGATTGCTCGCGGTGTTAACCAGCGCCAGATGCGAGAAGGCTTGCGGGAAATTGCCGACCTGGCGCCGCGAGCGCGGCTCGTATTGCTCGGCGAGCAGACCGAGATCGTTGCGCAGCGCCAGCAGGCGTTCGAACAGCTTCTCGGCATCTCCGACGCGGCCGAGCATCAAATAGTCGTCAACCAGCCAGAAGCTGCAGGCCAGGAACACGCCTTCACCCGGCGGCAGGCCGTCGTCGGTCTTGGTGCTGTCGTAACGCAACACTAGGCCGTCGCGCATCAATGTGCGCTCGATCGCCTCAACGGTGCCGCGGATACGCGGATCGTCCGGCGGCAGAAAGCCAACCTCCGGCAGGAGCAGCAGGCTGGCATCGAGTTCGCGCGAGCCGTAATACTGCGTGAAACTATTGAGCTCGGCGTCGTAGCCATTGGTGCAGACATCCTGATGGATGCGGTCGCGCAATGAACGCCAGCGCTCGAGCGGCCCGGGAAGATTGTGCAGCTCGGCGCTCTTGATGGCGCGGTCGAACGCGACCCAGGCCATCACCTTCGAATAGGTGAAGTGCTGGCGCTCGCCGCGCACCTCCCAGATTCCTTCGTCCGGCAACGTCCAGATTTTTTCCAGATGCACGAGCAAGGCGCGCTCGAGATCCCAACCGGCCTCCTGATGGCCGAGGCCGCCGACGCGGGCCTGATGCAATGCGTCCATCACCTCGCCGAAGATATCGAGCTGCAACTGGCTATAAGCGGCATTGCCGATACGCACCGGTTGCGATTTCTCGTAACCGCCGAGCCACGGCACCGTCCATTCGGTGAGACGCCGCTCACCCTGGATGCCATACATGATCTGGATTTGCCCGGGGCTGCCGGCCGCCGCGCGCAACAGCCAGTCGCGCCAGGCCCGCGCCTCATCGTAATAGCCGGCATTCATCAGCGCGAGCAACGTCAGCGTCGCGTCACGCAGCCAGCAGAAGCGATAGTCCCAGTTGCGCACGCCTCCGACCCATTCCGGCAGCGACGTCGTCGGCGCCGCGACCATACCCCCGGTCGGCGCGTAAGTGAGCGCCTTGAGCGTGATCAGCGAACGCACCACGGCATCGTCGTAAGGCCCGTCAATCTGATTGCGCGAGACCCACTCGTGCCAGTAGCGCTCGGTGCTGTCGAGGCTCGCCGAAACATCGAGCGCATGCGGCAGTTCGTCGTGCGATGGCGCGTAGGTCAGGCTGAAGGTGAAGCACTCGCCTTCCTTGATGGTGAAATCGCCGACGGTCTTGAAGTCCTCGCCATGGAACGGCACCGACGAGCGCAACACCACCATGTCCGGACCGGCAATGGCGCGCGCGGTGTGGCGGTCGACACGGGTGAGCCACGGCACCGTCTGGCCGTAACCGAAACGCAGGATCAGCTCGCCGTGCAGATCGACCTGGCCGTATTCGCAGGTGATCATGCGCATGAGATGCGAATGGGTGTGACGCGGCGGCATGAAGTCGGTCAGCACGGCGACGCCGGTATCGGTTTCGAACCGGGTCTCCAGGATCAACGTGTTCGGTCGGTAACGCCGCGTGATCCCCGCATTGGGGTCGTTCGGCCCGATCAGCCAGCGGCCATTCTCCGGCGTGCCGAGCAACGCGGCAAAGCAGGCGTCCGAATCGAAACGCGGCCAGCACAGCCAGTCGATCGAGCCGTTGCGGCCAACCAGCGCGGCGCTGCCGAGGTCGCCGATCAATGCGTAATCTTCAATGTGCAGCGTCATATGGTTTCAAGAAACGATCTTCGTGGCGGGATTGGGAAAATGGCCCGGAGAGGCCGGCCAATGGGCCATCGGCCATACGGCATCTTTCAGGTAACCGAGGCCATGGTTGCCGGTTCCTTGACGCGCAGAAGTGTCACGGCCTGCGCATGGTTGTCGGCGAGGAAACGTGGCAACGGCTGATCCAGGACGCGGCCACGGCTTTTCGCGGCATGGCGTAACATCAAGCGACCTTCGCCGGTCACCACCACGAAGCCGGTGTGGAAATAATCAAGGCCCGGCCGCTGCGACAAGAAACCGATGATATCGCCGGTCGCCAGCAGCGCGCGATTGTCGATGAGCGCATCGCGCGACAGCACCGTCATCGATACCTGACGCGGACCCAGGCCGCGCATAAAGGTCAGGCGCTTGTCGATGGTTTCGCTGCCCGGCAGCAGCAGCTTCCTGCAGACGTGATTGGCGACATTATTTGCGCACCAGTCGGAGAAGTAATGATTGCGCGCGCGCCAATCGATCTCGCCGTCCTTGTAGCGGATGAGGCGAAGTTGCGTCTCGAACTGCGCGGGCTCTCGCGCCAGGGCCGCCGCCAGCACCGTCTCGCAGAATGTCACGCAATCGAAGACGTCATCGCGCAAGACAAAGCGCTCGGCGCGACGTGGGCTGCCGATGAGCGTATGGCCGCGATAGGGCGAACCGATGAGCGCCTTGGAGATGACATCGATACGCTGTGCCACCGTCAGCACCGTAGCGGCTTCGCCGATCAAAGACGCGATGCGTTGACGCGCCGGTTGCGCCCTGCCGGCCCAGGCCGGGCCACTGGCCAGCACCGCCACGCCGCCGGCCATGGTGGCCAAAAAATTGCGCCGGGTGATCGCGCCGCTCATCGCCCGCTCGCTAGTCGCGTACCACGACGAGACGATCGGTGCCGGACTCGGCACCCCACATCTCACCGGGCCGGCCGAGCATCTGCCGCACGTCGGCACGGCGGCGGTTGCTGACAAAGCGCTCGAACTTCTCCGTCGCCGGATCAAAGCGCACGATGGCATTCGAATTCCAGTCGGACAGCCAGACCTTGTCCTTATCGTCGACGAACACCGCATAGGTCCCGTTATCGGCATCGGGCAGTTGCCACACGCGCCATATCCTCGCCATCGGATCGTAACGGCCGACTTCGCCCGTGCGCCAGAAGCTGACCCACAGCACGCCCTTGGAGTCCGACCAGATACGCCGCGGCCCGACGCCCGGCCGCGGCGGCTGGATCATCAGCGCGTCGCCCGACACGGTGTCGATCTTGGCGATGTGATCGCCGGCAAGCGACGCATACCACACATCGCCGTTCGGCGTCGTCGTAATGCCATAAGGCCCGACGCCCTTCGGCGACTTCCACGCCTCGACCTTGCCGGTCGCCGGATCGACGCGGCCATGCACGCCGTTCTGTCCGGTGAACCAGAGGATGCCCTTGCGATCGAAGGTCGCGGTGTTGAGGTTGGCGTTGGGAAAATTCTTCGGCAGCGGAAAGAGCTTCACCGCCTTGGTCTCGGCATCGTAGCGCACGATGGCGTTCTGGCCGCTATCGGTGATCCAGGCGGCGCGATCGGGCCCAACGATGACGCCATGCGGCGCAGAGTCGGCGCCGAGCTGCACCTGCGTCACCCTGCCGGACTTCGGATCGAGAATGCCGAGCGCGCCCTGATGCTGCGCGGTGTACCAGACGGTGCCGTCCGGCGCCGGCGCGACATCGTGCGGATGCGAGCCTTTGGCGACATCGTAGTAGGACACCTGCGCGGCCGTCACCGGTCCCGCCGCGACTGTCACCACCGCGAACGCCGCCACCAGGATGTTGATCATGTCGCTCTCCGGCTATTCCGCCGCCTGATGCGGTTTGATCCAGCGCGCCGCCGCATTGTCGTCATCGGCCTTGGCTTCGACCCAGGTGGGACCGCTCGCCTTCTCGACCTGCTTCCAGAACGGCGCGCGGGTCTTGAGATAATCCATCAGGAATTCGGCGGCCTCGAAGGCCGCGGCACGATGCGACGACGCCGTCGCCACCATCATGATGTCCTCGCCCGGCACGATGCGGCCGAAGCGATGGATCACCACCACGCCAGTGAGCGGCCAGCGCTGCGTCGCCTCGGTGACGTGGCTCTCGATCTCGGTCTCCGCCATGCCAGGGTAGTGCTCGAGGGTAAGCGCGGCGATCGGCTCGCCGTTCTCGTCACCGCGGCAGATGCCGGTGAAGGTCACCACCGCGCCGACATCGGTACGGCCGCGCGACAGCGCCGCCGCCTCGGCCGAGACGTCGAAGGGTTCGCTTTGGACGCGCACTGTAATCATTGTTCAAATGTAATACGGATTACTGGCGCCGTCACACTCGGCTGATCTCCCCTCCCCCTTGTGGGGAGGGGTTGGGGGTGGGGGTCCGGGCGATGGCTTCTACCCCCACCCCGAACCGCTTCGCGGTTCGACCCTCCCCACAAGGGGGAGGGTAAAGAAACGGGCTTACCCCCCCGTCATCGGTGGGAAGAAGGCGATCTCGCGGGCACCGGCAATTTCGGCCTGCGGCTTCACGTGGCTGCGGTCGATGGCGGCGCGGATTACCTTAGAATTCTCGAAGGCATAGGCGTATTCCTCGCCGCGGCCCGAGAGCCATGTCATCAGCTCCGCGATGGTGGTGACACCCGCGGGAATCTCGACATCTTCCTCGGGTTTGCCGATGCGCTCGCGCACCCAGGCGAAATAACGGAGCTTAATCATTTTCCATGCGCATCATCTTATCCGAAAACCGGTTCCCACTTTTCGGGATGATGCGCCTCATTCGTCAATCATATGGCGCAGCCCAGCGCGCAGATAGTCCCAGCCGGTGTACAAAGTGAGCAGCGCGGCGAGCCACAATAGCGTGATGCCGATTTCAATCGTATAGGGCAGCACCTTCTCGCCCGCCTCGCCCGCAATCAGGAAGCCGATGGCGACGAGTTGGCCGAGCGTCTTCCACTTGGCCAAAGTTGTCACCGGCACGCCAACGCGAAGTTCCGCTAGATATTCGCGCAGGCCGGACACCAGCACTTCGCGGCACAATATAATGACGGCGGCGAGCAGCGCCCAGCCGCGGATTGTGGTTCCCGCCGCCAGAATGAGGAGACAGGCCGCCACCAGGAGCTTGTCGGCGATCGGATCGAGCATGCGCCCGAGCGAGGATTGCTGGCCCCAGGCCCTCGCCAGATAGCCATCGAAGAAGTCAGTCACCGCCGCCGCAATAAAGACGGCGAGCGCCACCCAGCGCAGCCACAATTCCCCGGCGAAGATGCTTTGCCAGAACAGCAGGCCGACCACGACCGGCACCGCGGCGATGCGGGCATAGGTCAGGATGTTCGGCAGCGCCAGCGGATGCGCCGGCAGACGGGGGATGCGTCCGGGATTCATGCGAGCACAAGGAACACGGCGCTCGGGCGCAGGTCAACCGCCTGCGCGCCGCCGATCGATAGGAATACCGGATCGCCGGCCGTTATACGATCAACGCCCTATTCGATCGGCGCTTTTGGCAATTTTGCGACGCCCGGCTCGACGACGAACGTCTGATCGAGCGAGAACCATTCGCCGGTCACGTCCGCCGCTGGCGCCGGCCCGCCATGCACCACAAAATTGCCGATCAGCGCGCGGGTGACACCGAACTGCACGTCGGTTTCGAGTTTGTCGTCGTCCTGGACGTAGATTTGCGAAATGTGGGTCTTGAAGCCTTCCTTGAAAATCAGGAAGTGCAGATGCGCCGGCCGGTAATTGTGGCGGCCAGCATGGCGCAACAGGTCGCCGACCGGGCCGGTGATCGGGATCGGATAGCCGGCTGGCTTGACGCTGCGGAACGAAAAGCGGCCCTGCGCGTCGGTCGTGAACTTGCCGCGCAGGTTCATGTCGGCCTGGTTCTCGTCCTGCTGCTCGTAGAAGCCTTCCGGCGAGGAATGCCAGACGTCGACCTCGGCGCCAGCGACGGGATTGCCCTGCGTGTCCTTCACCGTGCAGTTGACGAACAGCACCGGCCCCGGCGTCGGCGAGCGCACGATCGACCCGCCGCTTTCGGTACGCGGCGAATTCAGCCGCCAGAACGGGCCGAGCAGATTGGCCGTCGTTTCGGTCTGGCCGTTGTTGCCGTTGTTCAGGAGACACACCAGCGCCGAGAAGCCGAGCGAGCCGGCCATCAGCACGACTTCGTTGTGCGAGGCGTTGGTCAGTTGCCCGAGTTTGGCGACGATCGCCGCGCCCTTGTGAAACTCCTCTTCGGTCAGGTGCACCTCGCGCGCGAAGGCGTGCAGGTGCTTGACCAGCGCCGCGATAATCTCGCGCAAGCGCGGATCGTCGATCTTGCTGTAGGCCTCGAGAACGGCGGGCGTGACGTCGGCTTGGCTCTTGATAATCATCGTTGCTCGTTTCCTGCCCGCTCTTTTTTGTCAGGCGCTATTGCGACGGCGCCTTGTCATGGAAGAACTCATATATCTTTCGCGCCATCTCCGCATTGATTCCCGGCACGTGCTGGAGATCGGCGATGCTGGCGCGCCCGATCGCTTTCAAGGTGCCGAAGTGGCGCAGCAGCGCGCTCTTGCGGGTGGGCCCGATCCCCTCGATCTCCTGCAGACCGGCCTCGCGGATATCTTTCTTGCGCCGCGTGCGGTGCGACCCGATGGCAAAACGATGGGCCTCATCGCGCAGGCGTTCGACGAAATACAGCACCGGATCGCGTGGCGGCAGCTTGAACGGATTCTTCCCCGGCATGAAGAAGGTCTCGCGTCCGGCCTCGCGGTCGCGGCCCTTGGCAATGGAGACCAGCGGCACATCGGTGACGCCCATCTCGGCGAGCGTTTCTTGCGCCGCGTTCAACTGCCCCTGCCCGCCGTCGATCAGCAACAGGTCGGGCCAGGGTGAATCGGCGGGCTCCTCGCTGACGTCCATCGGCGCCGCACCCGCCATCGCGGCGGCCGCCGTCACATCGATGGACGCGCGCGGCGCTTCCTCCAGCAGCCGCTTGAAGCGCCGCTGCAACACCTCGCGCATCATGCCGAAGTCGTCGCCGGGCGTGATGTCCGCCGACTTGATGTTGAACTTCCGATACTGGTTCTTGCGGAAGCCTTCCGGCCCCGCGACGATCATGCCGCCGACGGCATTGGTGCCGGCGATGTGGCTGTTGTCGTAGACCTCAATACGCCGCGGCGGCTTCGGCAAACCGAAGGCTTCCGCAAGCGCATTGAACAGCCGCTGCTGCGATGCCGTCTCGGCGAGTTTGCGCCCGAGCGCCTCGCGTGCATTGGCCAGCGCATGCATGACCAGTTCCTTGCGCTCGCCGCGCTGCGGCACCGCGACCTCGACCTTGCGCTCGCTCTTGGCCGACAGCGCCTCAGCGAGCAGTTCGCGCTCTTCGAAATCGTCGGAGGCGATGACGAGGCGCGGCGGCGGCTTGTCGTCGTAGAACTGCGCGAGGAAGGCGCTGAGCACCTCGCCCGGTCCCAGCGCACGATCCGCCTTCGGGAAATAAGCGCGATTGCCCCAGTTCTGCCCGGTGCGGAAGAAGAACACCTCGACGCAAGTGTAGCCGCCTTCCTGATGCACGGCGAAGACGTCGGCTTCCTCGATGGTGCGCGGATTGATGCCTTGCGTCGTCGTGATCGCCGATAAAGCGGCGAGACGATCGCGGTAGATCGCGGCGCGCTCGAAATCGAGCGCCTGCGAGGCCTGATCCATCTCCGCCGCGAGTTGCTTCTGCACATTGCGGCTCTTGCCGTCGAGAAAGGCGTTGGCCTCGCGCACCAGCTCCTGATAGCCGGCGAAATCGATCTCCTGCGTACACGGCCCGGAGCAGCGCTTGATCTGATACAGCAGACACGGCCGCGACCGCGACTCGAAGAACGAGTCCGAGCAGTTTCGCAAGAGGAAGGCGCGCTGCAGCGCGTTGATGGTGCGGTTCACCGCGCCAGCATTGGCGAAGGGTCCGTAATAGCGGCCCGGCCGCGTGCGCGCGCCACGATGCTTGAGGATCTGCGGGGCCCAGTGATCCGACGTGATCAGGATATACGGGAATGATTTGTCGTCACGCAGCAGCACGTTGAAGCGCGGCCGCAGGCGTTTGATCAGATTGGCCTCGAGCAGCAGCGCCTCGGTCTCGGTCGCGGTGGAGACGAACTCCATCGACACCGTCGCCGATATCATCCGCGCGATGCGTGCGTCATAGGCAACCGGGCGTGTGTAGTTGGCGACGCGCTTCCTGATGCTCTTGGCTTTGCCGACATAAAGGACGTCGCCCTTGGCGTCGATCATGCGATAGACGCCCGGTCCCGCCGGTGCGTGCTTGACGGCGCGCGCGATCGCCGCACGGCCGTGAGCGAGCGTGCCGGCTTCCGCTTCGGGTTCTGTGAGATCGAGTTCGGGAAGCGTCGGCGCGTCGTCGTCTTCGCGCAGCTCGCTATCCGGATCGATGTCCTTTCTGCCGCCGTTCATGGGGCGAATATAAGCCACGCGGCGGCGTTGGCCACTGCCCTACTCTGTAATGTCCGCATCGGGCGTGCGCCACGACAGATGCTGGCCGCCATCCACGGCAATCGTCATGCCGGTCACACTCTGCGCGCCGGCAAGGTAGGCGACCGCCGCGGCAATATCCTCCGGCGCAGGCCCCTTCCCCAGCGGCACCAAAGCCGCCTGTTCGGCGAACTGGTCGCCGTTCTGCCGCGGGCTCGGCAGCGTCGGCCCGGGCGCCACCGCATTGACGCGCAGCGGTGCAAAAGCTTGCGCCAGCGTCGTCGTCGCCGCGTGGAGCGAGGCCTTGCTCAGCGCATACGAAAAGAACTTCGGAGTCGGCCGCAGCACCCGCTGATCGACGATATTGACGATCGAAGATGCCGCGACGCGAGGCGCCTGCGCGGCGAAGGCCTGCGCCAGGAACAACGGAGCGGTGAGATTGACGGCCATGGTGCGCTCGAAGCCGTCGCGGGTCATTGTCCAGGCGTCGTCTTCATCGAACAGGCTGGCATTATTCACAAGCAGGCTGAGCGGCGCATGCACCGATGCCGCCGGTATGATGCGGCGTAACGCCTCCGCATCGGCGAGGTCTCCGATCACGACGGCGGCACGGCCGCCATCGCGCTCGATATCATGTGCGAGGGCTTCGGCGTCGACGCGCGAATGATTGGCGTGCAGCACGACATTGTAGCCGGCACGCGATAAGGCTCGCGCAATGGCGGCGCCAATGCGCCGCGCCGCGCCGGTGATCAGGGCCGCCGGTGGTTGCTCTGCCTTTGAATCCATCGCCGCTCAACAGAACTCGATTTCGGAAAATCCGCAAGCGACATGGTAAACGCCGCGGAAAGCATATTGCGCAACCGTTCTTTAGGGATAACGGGGTGTCAGGGTTAGCGGGTAATAACCGCTTAACTGACAAAGCGCGATAACTCGTCCACGAAATATTGTCCAAGTTTGGCAACCAAACGCCAACGACAAAGAAGCGTTTCCGCGCATTGCGGAGTGCGTGAGTAGGTGGAGAGTAAAATGAAAAAGCAAATCCTGGCGATGACCATGCTGGCGGCCGCAGCCGCGGCGACTGCCGCTTCCGCCGCCGATCTGCCGCGCAACAATTACTACTCACAGCCCGCGCCGGGTTCCTACTACAACTGGGCGGGCTGGTATGCCGGCGCCATCGTCGGCTATCAGTGGGGTGACGTTCCCGGCACCAACACCAAGCCGAGCGGCATCCTCGGCGGCGTGACCGGTGGCTACAATTGGCAGAACGGCCAGTTCGTGTTCGGCGGCGAAACCGACCTGCAGATTTCGGGCGCCGACGATACCTTCGCGCCGTACAAGTTCTCGAACCCGTGGTTCGGTACCCTGCGCGGCCGCGCCGGCATGGCCTGGAACAACATCCTGGTTTACGTGACGGGCGGTCTTGCCTATGGCGGCCTCAAGGGTGAAAGCGGCGCGCTGTCGGAAACCAAGACCCACATCGGCTGGACGCTCGGCACCGGCGTGGAATTCGGCCTGGCCCAACAGTGGTCGGCGAAGATCGAATATCTCTATGCCGACCTCTCCAACCGCGCCTACTCGATCACGGGCACCAATAACGGCCTGGAGACCAACATGATCCGCGTCGGCGTGAACTACCGTTTCTAACCGATGCCCCCCTGCGGCCTGCTATGGGCCGCACGAGCAAAGCCCCGGACCACGCTGGTCCGGGGCTTTTATGTGCCTGGCATGTATTCGGTCCCATCACCCATTGTAAAAAACGTATTAATCTACGATTTTAAGTATTCATTCACAAAGAAAGCGGCACCGGTCCGTCCAGATTGCGGCAAAATCACGTCATTTCATTGTTCTGCCGATGTCTTTTGTTCCACGATAACTTCCTGAACTGTGTTGCTTATTTGCACTAGACGCTTTTCTGAAAACGAATACTGTCCCGCCAGGTTTTGGGGCTACATGACGGAGAGTTAGAGATGAAGCGTTTCGTACTTGCTGCTGCCGCTGTCGCGATGTCGATGGGCGCAGCCAATGCCGCCGACATGGCGCGCCGCTCGGCGATGCCGACCAAGGCGCCGGTCTATGTCGCCCCGATCTACAACTGGTCGGGCTTCTACGCCGGCATCAACGGCGGCGGCGGCTGGGGCAATGCCTCGGTCTCGGGCCCGCTCTCGACCGGCGGCGATTTCGACACCAAGGGCGGCCTCGTCGGCGGCACCCTCGGCTTCAACTACCAGATGGGTCAGTTCGTCTACGGTCTGGAAGGCGACATCGACTGGACCAACCTCAAGGGCTCGGCCACCTGCGCCGTCGGCGTGACCTGCGAAGCCAAGAACAATTGGCTCGGCACCGCGCGCGGCCGCATCGGCTATGCCTTCGATCGCTTCCTGCCTTACGTGACCGGTGGTCTCGCCGTCGGTGACGTCAAGACTTCGGCGACCGGCCTCGGTTCGGCGACGTCGACCAAGGCAGGCTGGACGCTCGGTGGCGGCGTGGAAGCTGCGATCGCCGGCCCGTGGACGGCCAAGGTCGAATATCTCTACGTCGATCTGGAGAGCGCCAACGCGCCGTCCGGCTCGTCGACCGACTTCAAGTCCAACATCGTTCGCGGCGGCATCAACTACCGCTTCTAAGCGGCGTCAAACATAAAGAAACGTCGCCGCATGTCTGAACCGGCCGTATAAGCCGGACAGCTCAATCGGATGACGGAATTTGGGGCTGGGTCCTGCAAAGGGCTCAGCCCTTTTTCGTATCAGTCCTTCGGCTCCGGCGGCGCGAGCTTCGGATCACCGGGCGGCGGCAAATGATCGTCGCTATCATCGACCGCCAATGGAAGGACGAGCGCGGGCTCCGCTGCCGGCGCTACGGCAGCGACAGGCTTAGAGGCCGGCGCCGACCGTGGCGGCGGCGTGAAGGTCGTAAGCGGCGGCGCCTCCGGCAGTGGTTGACCGAACCGGGGCGTTGGTTTCAGCGGCGTCGGGCCGTCGTGAATGGAAGATATCGGCGGCGGCGGGGGCGCGCTTAACAACGCGCGTTTCGGTCCGGTCGGCTCCGGCTCGGGCGGAGGCGGCGGCTCGGGCAGCGACGCGGTGAACGGCCGGCGGCGCTCGCGAGATTCGGTCTTTTTCGCTTGCGGCTTTGCGCGCGGCGCGGCGGGCCTGTCGACACGCCGCAGACGCTGCGGCACCGCAATCTCGTCGTCATCGGCCTCATTAGGCGCGCGCAAGCTGGCCTGCGTGCGATGCAATTCATCGCCCGGCTGCGGCACATGAATGATGCGCGGATTGCTGAGCGTCGAATAGGTGTCGGCCAACGCCGTCGCGCTTGCGGCCACGAAAGCCGCCGCCGCCAGCACGCTGGTGAGCGCCTTTGTCAAATCAACGCCCCACAAAACGACGGATCAGGCGATCGAGCGATGCCGCGCCGGGGCCTTGCGAGACCAGCACCAGCAGAATGGCCGCCCAGTAGATTTGCGCCGTCGCCAGTGGATCGGGCGCGACGAAAGCCAGGATCATCGCCGTGATGACCAGCAGGCCGAGCGCGGCAAAGCGCGTACCCAATCCAATCGCCAGCATGATCGGCAAAATGAACTCGGCGTAGCTGACCAGATAGGCCGCAATGGCGGAGGGCACCGGCACCAGCGGATATTGAGTGGCGAAGGCCGAGAAGGTCTCGGGGCGCACCTGGGTCGGCACTGTCACGGAGAAATTCCAGCCAACCAGATAGTAGTTGGTCAGTTCGGCCACATTCACCGGCAGGCGAATGCCGTCGATGCGGGTCTGGCCGTCGAGGAAGAACACCCGCGCCATCATCAGGCGCAGCACAAAGGCCACGGCGGCGTAAGGCAGGGAGGCGCAGGCGGAAACGAAACTCTCTACCAGATTGACCAGCAGCGGACGCTGCGAGCGGCGCGCGCGCTCATGGGCGCGGCGGGCAATCGCGGCGCTGGCGGACAGCCCGGCGGCGACCGCCGGGGACTGCCGGACGATATGGCTGGCGGAGAGATCGAGCGGAGCCGGCGCCATTGCCGTCAGCCGGTCCGCCAGACGCTCCATGGCGGCGGCGCCCGCGGCGCGGTCGGCCATCATCTGCGCATTGGCTTTGGACATGCGAGGTCTCCGGATTTCCGGAGACACCATATCGAGGCGCCCAAAACGCGCCGCTGTTTCCCGTTTTCACCATTAAACGGTTAATCGCCGGATTCCTGACCCTCGGTCATGAACGGAGGCGCAATGGCATTGCGCGAAAGGGCGGTGTCGTGGTCCTGTTCTTGCTTCGCTCAGAGGCACGGCCGCAACAAATCGCAAGGTTCGAGCGATTCCAGCATGGACCGCCCTTGTGCGGCAGGGCAAAATTTGGCATGGTCCATTAGGACAGTATTGCTGTCCTAATGGTGCCGCCGCGGTACCCGCTGATTGAAAGCGGGCGGGGATCGCGGGCGCCCAACGGGAGCAGCCGCGCTCGGCAATCGGGCAAGGGGCGTGCGCCTTCTTTAGATCGGTTACGCTTGCCAGCGGGCCCGCTCAAGGCTGCATGATGCGGCCTGACGACAAGGGTCGGGGGTCAAGACAGGTGCGCCGGAATCGTCCGGCAGGGGTAGGATGACGATGAGCCACGGAACGAAGAGCACGAAGTTTGGCGGAAGCACGGTGGAGACATCGCTGCGCGACAAACGTGCGTCCGTCGGCGAGTCTCCCGAACCCTTCATGGGCTCGACCGCCGATCCGGGCGTGCCGGCGCCGATGGGCCTCTACGACCCCGCGCGCGACAAGGACGCCTGCGGCGTCGGCTTCATCGCCAACATCAAGGGCGTGAAATCGCATGCGATCATCGAGGACGGCCTGCGCATCCTGTGCAACCTCGAGCACCGCGGCGCCACCGGTGCCGATCCGCGCATGGGCGACGGCGCCGGCATCCTGGTGCAGATCCCGCACAAGTTCTTTGCCAAGGAAGCTTCGAAGCTCGGCTTCGAACTGCCCGCCCCCGGCCAGTATGCCGTCGGCCAGCTATTCATGCCGCACGAGGCCAACTGGCAGGAGATCATTCGCGACATCTATGCCGACGCGATCGAGCGCGAGGGCTTGAAGCTGCTCGGCTGGCGCAACGTGCCAAAGGACAACGCCTCGCTCGGCGAGTCGGTCAAGCCGACCGAACCCGTGCACATGCAGGTGTTCATCGGCCTCGGCCAGAAGAAGCTGACCGAAGACGAGTTCGAGCGCCGTCTCTACATTCTGCGCAAGTCGATCTCGAACGCGATCTATCGTCGCCGCGAGCGCCGCACCTCGAGCTATTACCCGGTGTCGATCTCGTGCCGCACCGTCGTGTACAAGGGCATGTTCCTCGCCGACCAGCTCGGCAGCTACTATCCCGACCTGCACGACCCGGATTTCGAGTCGGCGATCGCGCTGGTGCATCAGCGCTTCTCGACCAACACCTTCCCGGCCTGGTCGCTGGCGCATCCGTACCGCTATCTGGCGCACAACGGCGAGATCAACACACTGCGCGGCAACGTCAACTGGATGGCGGCGCGCCAAGCGTCGGTGTCTTCGCCGCTGTTCGGCAAGGACATCAAGCGGCTGTGGCCGATCTCCTACGAAGGCCAGTCGGACACCGCCTGCTTCGACAACGCGCTCGAATTCCTGGTGCAGGGCGGCTACTCGCTCGCTCACGCCATGATGATGCTGGTGCCGGAAGCCTGGGCGGGCAACCCGCTCATGGACGAGGAGCGCCGCGCTTTCTACGAATACAACGCCGCCCTCATGGAGCCATGGGACGGCCCGGCCGCGCTCGCCTTCACCGATGGCCGCCAGATCGGCGCCACGCTCGACCGCAACGGCCTGCGTCCGGCGCGCTATTTCCTGACCACGGATGACCGCATCATCATGGCCTCGGAAATGGGCGTGCTGCCGATTCCGGAAAAGGACATCGTCAAGAAGTGGCGCCTGCAGCCGGGCAAGATGCTGCTCGTGGATCTCGCCGAAGGCCGCGTCATTCCCGACGAGGAGCTGAAGGCGACGCTCGCCAAGAGCCACCCGTACAAGGAATGGCTCGACCGCACGCAGATCGTGCTCGAGGAACTGCCGGACGCCGCGGGCGGCGCGCCGAAGTCGAACCTGTCGCTGCTCGATCGCCAGCAGATGTTCGGCTACAGCCAGGAAGACATCAAGCTTCTGATGTCACCGATGGGCTCGACCGGCGAGGAAGCCATCGGCTCAATGGGCAACGACACGCCGATCTCGGCGATGTCGGACAAGCCGAAGCCGCTGTTCACCTATTTCAAGCAGAACTTCGCGCAGGTGACGAACCCGCCGATCGATCCGATCCGCGAAGAGCTGGTGATGAGCCTCGTCTCGATCATCGGGCCGCGGCCGAACATCCTCGATCACGAGGGCATGTCGAACACCAAGCGCCTCGAGGTTCGCCAGCCGATCCTGACCAACAGCGATCTGGAAAAGATCCGTTCGATCTCGGAGATGACCGGCGACCACTTCAAGTCGCTCACCTTCGACATCACCTACCCGGCCGACCACGGCCCCGAGGGCATGGACTGGGCGATCGACGAGCTGTGCGTGCGCGCCGAGGAAGAAGTCGACGGCGGCTGCAACATCCTCATCCTGTCGGACCGCAAGGCCTCTGCCGAGCGCATCCCGATTCCAGCGCTGCTCGCCTGCGCCGCCGTGCACCATCACCTGATCCGCAAGGGCCTGCGCACCTCGGTCGGCCTCGTGCTCGAAACCGCCGAGCCGCGTGAGGTGCATCACTTCGCCTGTCTCGCCGGCTACGGCGCCGAGGCGATCAACCCCTATCTCGCCTTCGAGACTCTGTCGGCGATGAAGGACCAGTTGCCGGGCAAGCTCGACGACTACGAACTGACCAAGCGCTACATCAAGGCCATCGACAAGGGCCTTCTCAAGGTCATGTCCAAGATGGGCATCTCGACCTACCAGTCCTATTGCGGCGCGCAGATCTTCGATGCCATCGGCCTGAAGAAGGAATTCGTCGACAAGTACTTCACCGGTACGCACACGCAGATCGAAGGCGTCGGCCTCACCGAGATCGCCGAAGAGACCGTGCGCCGCCACCGCGCCGCCTTTTCCGACGCACCGATCTACCGCACCATGCTCGACGTCGGCGGCGATTATGCCGTGCGCGTGCGCGGCGAGGATCACGTCTGGACCGCGGAAACGGTCAAGGAGCTGCAGCACGCCGTGCGCGGCAACTCGGTCGAGCGCTATCGCGCCTTCGCCAAGGCAATCAACGACCAGAGCGAGCGTCTGCTCACCATCCGCGGGCTGTTCACCATCAAGTCGGCGGAGTCGGACGGCCGCAAGCCGGTGCCGATCGACGAGGTCGAGCCGGCCAAGGACATCGTCAAGCGCTTCTCGACCGGCGCCATGTCGTTCGGCTCGATCTCGCGCGAGGCGCACACCACCCTCGCTATCGCGATGAACCGGATCGGCGGCAAGTCGAACACGGGCGAAGGCGGCGAGGAAGCCGAACGCTTCAAGCCGATGCCGAACGGCGACTCCATGCGCTCGGCCATCAAGCAGGTGGCCTCCGGCCGTTTCGGCGTCACGACGGAGTATCTCGTCAACTCCGACATGATGCAGATCAAGATGGCGCAGGGCGCCAAGCCCGGCGAAGGCGGCCAATTGCCCGGCCACAAGGTCGACAAGACGATCGCCAAGGTGCGCCACTCGACGCCGGGCGTCGGCCTGATTTCGCCGCCGCCGCACCACGACATCTATTCGATCGAGGATCTGGCGCAGCTCATCTATGACCTCAAGAACGTCAACCCGACGGGCGACGTGTCGGTGAAGCTCGTTTCCGAAATCGGCGTCGGCACCGTTGCCGCCGGCGTGTCGAAGGCGCGCGCCGATCACGTCACCATCTCGGGCTATGAGGGCGGCACCGGTGCCTCCCCCCTCACCTCGCTCAAGCATGCCGGCTCGCCGTGGGAAATCGGCCTTGCCGAAACCCATCAGACCCTGGTTGCCAACCGCCTGCGCTCGCGCATCGCGGTCCAGGTCGACGGCGGCCTGCGTACCGGCCGTGACGTCGTCATCGGCGCTCTCTTGGGCGCCGACGAGTTCGGCTTCGCCACCGCGCCGTTGATCGCGGCCGGCTGCATCATGATGCGCAAGTGTCACCTGAACACCTGTCCGGTCGGCGTCGCGACGCAGGACCCGGTGCTACGCGCCCGCTTCAAGGGCCAGCCCGAGCATGTGATCAACTACTTCTTCTTCGTCGCCGAGGAAGTGCGCGAGATCATGGCCGAGCTCGGCTATCGCAAGATGGATGAGATGGTTGGCCAGTTGCAGATGCTCGACCAGCGCCGCCTTGTCGCGCACTGGAAGGCCAAGGGTCTCGACTTCTCCAAGCTGTTCATGAAGCCGAAGGCCGACGCCAAGACGCCGATCTATCACTGCGAGAAGCAGGACCATCACCTCGAAGCCGTGCTGGACCGCAAGCTGATCGCCGAAGCGCAGGCCGCGCTCGACCGCGGCGCGCCGGTGCGGCTGCAGACGGCGATCAACTCGACCAACCGTTCGGCCGGCGCCATGCTGTCCGGCGAAGTCGCCAAACGCTACGGCCATGAGGGCCTGCCGGACTCGACGATCCATGTCCGCCTCACCGGCACCGCCGGTCAGGCCTTCGGCGCCTGGCTCGCCAAGGGCGTGACCTTCGAACTCGAGGGCGATGCCAACGACTATGTCGGCAAGGGCCTGTCGGGCGGCCGCATCATCATCCGTCCGCCGGCGGATTCCGGCATCGTGCCGGAAGAGTCGATCATCGTCGGCAACACCGTGATGTACGGCGCCATTGCCGGCGAGTGCTATTTCCGCGGCGTCGCCGGCGAGCGCTTCGCCGTGCGCAACTCCGGCGCCACCGTCGTCGTCGAAGGTACCGGCGACCATGGCTGCGAATACATGACCGGCGGCATTGTGGTCGTGCTCGGCAACACCGGCCGCAACTTCGCGGCCGGCATGTCGGGCGGCATCGCCTATGTGCT
Source organism: Pseudolabrys sp. FHR47 (assembly GCF_005153485.1). NCBI lineage: Bacteria > Pseudomonadati > Pseudomonadota > Alphaproteobacteria > Hyphomicrobiales > Xanthobacteraceae > Pseudolabrys > Pseudolabrys sp. FHR47. The sequence goes on along the minus strand of NZ_CP039740.1, from coordinate 1,302,654 downwards.
CGACGAGGACAACACGTTCCAGTCGCGCTGCAACATGGCGATGGTCGCGCTCGAGCCCGTTCCCGAAGAGGAAGCGATCGCCGAAAAGGAATTCGGCCATCAGCTCGAGACAAGCGGCATGGTCGATATCATGTCGGACCTCACCACGCGCGATGCCGAGCGGCTCAAGAAGCTGATCTCGGATCACGCGCGCTACACCGGCTCGGCGCGGGCGAAAGCCATCCTCGCTGACTGGGCGCGTTATCGTCCCCTGTTCAAGAAAGTGATGCCGGTCGAATTCGCCCGCGCGCTCGCTGAAATGGCAAAGGAAAAGGCCGCGACCATGCAGGCGGCGGAGTAACGATGGGCAAGATCACCGGATTTCTCGAGTTCGAACGTCACGATCGTCACTACGCTCCGGTCGAGGAGCGTATCAAACACTATCGTGAATTCATCGTGCCGCTTCCCGAAGGCGAAGTGCGTCAGCAGGCCGCGCGCTGCATGGACTGCGGCGTGCCTTACTGCCACGGCACCAGCCGCATTACCGGCCAGCCGACCGGCTGCCCGGTCAACAACCAGATCCCGGACTGGAACGATCTGGTCTATCGCGGCGAATGGGACGAGGCAGCGCGCAACCTGCACTCGACCAACAACTTCCCCGAAGTGACGGGCCGTGTCTGCCCGGCGCCGTGCGAAGCGTCCTGCACGCTCAACATCGACGACAATCCGGTCACCATCAAGACCATCGAATGCGCCATTGCCGATCGCGCGATCGAACAGGGCCTCAAGCCCGAGATCGCCGCGCACAAGACCGGCAAGAAGGTCGCTGTCGTCGGCTCAGGGCCCGCAGGCATGGCCTGCGCGCAACAATTGGCGCGTGCCGGCCACGACGTCCATGTCTATGAACGCTGGGCCAAGGCCGGCGGCCTCATGCGCTACGGCATTCCGGACTTCAAGATGGAGAAGGTCCACATCGACCGCCGCGTCGCGCAGATGCAGGCCGAAGGCGTGACGTTCCATTACGGCGTCCATGTCGGCGTTTCGATGCCGATCGAGAAGCTGACCGCCGAATACGATGCCGTGGTGCTGTCAGGCGGTTCGGAAAAGCCGCGCGACCTGCCGATCCCGGGCCGCGAGCTCAAGGGCATTCACTTCGCCATGGATTTCCTGCCGCAGCAGAACCGCCGCGTCGGCAACGAGCCTTTGGGCGACATCGAACCGATTCTGGCGACCGGCAAGAAGGTCGTCGTCATCGGCGGCGGCGACACCGGCTCCGACTGCATCGGCACCTCGATCCGCCAGGGCGCCGTGTCGGTGACCAACTTCGAGATCATGCCGGCGCCGCCGGAGAAGGAAAACAAGGACCTGACCTGGCCGAACTGGCCGCTGAAGATGCGGACCTCGTCGAGCCACCTCGAAGGCGCCAAGCGCGACTTCGCCGTCGGCACGCTGAAGTTCTCCGGCGAGAACGGTCAGGTGAAGAAGCTGCATTGCGCCCATCTCGACGCCCAGTTCAAGCCGGTCGCTGGCACTGAGTTCGAGATCGAGGCCGACCTCGTCCTGCTCGCCATGGGCTTCGTCCATCCGGTGCACGAGGGCATGCTGAAGTCGCTCGACGTTGCGCTCGACCAGCGCGGCAATGTCAGCGCCGACACGCTCGGCTATCTGACGTCGGTTCCGAAGGTGTTCGCCGCCGGCGACATGCGGCGGGGTCAATCGCTGGTCGTCTGGGCAATCCGCGAAGGCCGCCAGTGCGCCCACGCCGTCGACAAGTTCCTGATGGGCTCGACTACGCTGCCGCGGTAATCGGCGCCGTATGGTTAATGATTGAGGGGCCGGGTCCTTGGTAAAGGGCCCGGCCCTTTCCATGTCGCAGGGCCTCGGTGTTGCGTAACAGCCACGGCCTGCGGCTTCTTGCACCTCATACCTTTCCCCTACCCCGCCTCGCGGAACGCAAAGCTGCATGCCGCGTTTACTGCCAATCGGGGGACGGCGCGCTCGCGTCCGTCCGAATGAGTTCCATTCGAAGCGCGATGAGGTGCGTCATGAAAAAACTTCTTCTCGCCACCGCGGGTGTGCTGGCGCTCGGCGCCGTAACGGCGCAGGCCGCCGATATTCCGCAGCGCATGCCGACGAAGGCCCCGGCCTATGTCGCGCCGGCGTTGTACAACTGGACCGGTCCTTATGTTGGCCTGAGCGGCGGCGGTTCATTCGGCTCGGGCTCCGACGCCGGCATTGTTGGCGGCACGCTCGGCTACAATATGCAGAGCGGCCCGTGGGTGTTCGGCCTTGAGGGCGACATGAACTGGCTCAGCCACACCAGCGCCGCCGTCCGCAACAACTGGCTCGCCACTGTGCGCGGCCGCATCGGCTATGCGATGGGCGCGACCGGAAGCTGGATGCCTTACGTCACCGGCGGCGTGGCCTTCGGCGATATCAGCAACTCGGTCGCGGGTGTCGGCATGGTCAGCGACAGCAAGACCGGCTGGACCCTCGGCGGCGGCATCGAAGCCGCGATCTCGGGACCGCTGACCGCCAAGCTCGAATATCTCTATGTCGACCTCGGCGATGGACCGACGCTCGCCGGTGTCGGCTCGAACTATCACAGCAGCATCGTTCGCGCCGGCCTCAATTATCGCTTCTGAGGTAAGAGCGTTTACGCACGAGGCTGACTGAGCAAAAACTGAAAAGCCCCGGCGCTCGTCGCCGGGGCTTTTTTTACGAAATCCGCTTTCGTGGATCAGGCCGGTTTGGTCCTCGCGAAAGCCGGCACGCGCGCGGCGAATCGATCGAGCCAGGCCACGAGCCTGGGATAATCCTTGCGCCAGGCGCCGGCGAGACGCAGGTCGAGGTAGCCGAGCGCGCAGGCAAGCGTGATCTGCCCGATATCGGGGACATCGGTCTGATCCGGCGGCGACGCTTCGAGCACGGCCAATGCGCGGCCGATCTTGTCATGTTGGCGATCGAGCCAGCTCTGCAGGCGCATTGGCGGCTCGCGATAGCGCCCTTCGTAAACGATAAGCAGAGCGGCATCGAGAATGCCGTCGCTCAAGGCCTGCAAGCGCAGCGCGGCGAAGCGCGCCGTCGGCTCTTTGGGCAGGACGCGGCCGCCGCCGGCGAGATGGTCGAGATATTCGACAATCACCCGCGAGTCGAACAAGGTCGTGCCGTCCTCGAGCACCAATGTCGGAATTTTGCCGAGCGCGTTCTGCGCGAGGAAGGCGGCCTCGGGAGCGACCGTATCGGCATCCTGCACCTCGATGCGGTCGGCGAGCCCGAGCACTTCGGCGGCGATCTTCACCTTGCGGACGAAAGGCGACGCGGGGCTATGGCGCAAGATCATCATGACGAATTCCATGGCTCGCGCGGGCGTTCTCGAGCCGCCCGCGCCGGTGACGACAAAAGCTGAGGGCAAAGCTCAGAGCCTGGCGCGTGCCGGCGGCGCGCGCTCCCCCATGCTTTTGCACATAGACGCGCCGCTGTCGCAAGCGCGTCGTATTGTGCCGCTAGCTTACGATCAGATTGACGGCCTTCGGGCCCTTGCCCTTCTTATCGGGCTCGACATCGAACGAGATTTTCTGTCCTTCGTTCAGCGTCTTCAGGCCCGCCTGCTCCACAGCGGTGATGTGAACGAACACATCGCGTGCGCCGTCGTCGGGTTTGATAAAGCCGTAGCCCCGCTCGGTGTTGAAAAACTTCACCACGCCAGTTTGCGACATTTCAGTCGATCCTCCCCACGCAAGTCCATCGCCGGCCCCACGCACGGCGATCGGCATGGCGTCCGGTTGCGGGGAAAGCGTCGGCCTCTTGAAGGGCCTCGGTGCCTCCACCCGGCCTCCCTCCGGAGGCGGAGCGCCATTGCCAGTTTGTGAACTACACACCAACTGGGCGCGCGGGGAAAGAGGTCTGTTGTGCTGCTAAAGTCTCAATGTGATGCAGCGCGGTAGGATGGTTGTTAATTAGTTCTCGCCGGCCAGCCAATCGAGCCGATAGCCGCCGCTATTGGTTTCACGCGCAAGCAATTGCGCCAGCACCGGTAGAAGAACCGTCAGTTCACTCTCCAGCGTCCAGGGCGGATTGATCAGAATAAACCCCGATCCATTGAGCCGGGTCTGGTCGCGCACCGGCGACACCAGGTGCTCGGCACGCAGTACCTTGGCGATCCCGAGTTTGCGGACCCGTTTGGCCAAGGCATCAGCTTCGCCGCGGCCCTTAATCGGGTACCACAGGGCATAAATACCGGTGGCCCATTTGCGATGAGCGATGCCGAGCAGATGCGACAGCCGATGGAAGTCGGCCTCTTCCTCAAACGGCGGATCGACGAGCACGAGCCCGCGCCGTTCCGGCGGCGGCACATAGGCCGACAGCGCGGTCCAGCCGTCGATGGCAATGGTCTTGATACGACCGTCGTTATCCAGATGGCGGGCAAGTTGACGGGCCGTGCCGGGCTCCATTTCGCAGGCGATCAGTTTGTCCTGCGGACGCAGAAAGGCGCGGGCCACCGCCGGCGAGCCGGGATAGATCTTTAGGCTGCCGCGCTCGTTCAGGGCGCCGATCACGTCGAAATAGGGCTTGAGCAGGGTGGCTGCGTTCTCCGGAATATCGCCGGTCTCGGCCGCCGCCATCAGCCGGCCGATGCCCCCCGGCCATTCGCCGCCGCGCCGCGCCTCGCTGGTTGTCAAGTCGTAGAGACCCTCGCCGGCATGCGTATCAATGACCCGAAAGGCGGCCGGCTTCTCGCAGAGATACTCGAGGATGCGGCACAGCACGACGTGCTTGAACACATCGGCGAAGTTGCCGGCATGAAAGGCGTGACGATAGTTCATGACGTGCCGGCTTATAGCGTTTTCGAGCGAAGTGGAAACCGGTTCGCGAAGAAAACGCGTAAAACAAAAAGCTAGAGCTCCGGCTTTGATTCCGTCAAAGCCCGAAAAGCTCTAGGGCAAATCCGCCGGAGCTTCAACGCAACCCCACTCGAAGCCCGCGGAACCGCTTTACCGGCCGCCGCGAATGGCCGGCATCGCGACCTTGTCGCGCCGACAGGCGCGGCGTGCGGTCTCGAGACAGTCTTTGAAGACGAAATCCTTCGACATGCAGACCCGCACTTCGCTCAGCCGCTTGCTGTCGCAGGTGACCGCGATCTGCTGGTGCGTCAGCCCCGGATTGGCCTTGAGAAAAGCCGCGGCCACGTCGCCGGGCGACACCATAATAGGCTTGTCGTGGTCGAGATAGGTATCCGGGATTTTCACCGCCGCGCGCGCCTTGCGCACGTTTTCGAAATAGGCATTCGGCGACAGGCCCGAGCAGGTGCCGTGTTTGTCCCACTCGTGATAGACGAGGCGCTGGTTCGGCATCAGGTCGAGCATTGCGCCGACGATAGCGCGGTTGAGCCGCGGTGCCGGCACCTTGCAGTATTCCGGAAAGCCCTTCTCATACTGCGGCCACAGGCCGTGGACGACGAAGGCGAATGGCCGGCCGCCGCATTGAATGTCGGCGCTGCGCCGGTTCCCGTTCTCGGCCGAGGCCTCACAATAGGACGGCGACCACGACAGCGACAGCACGTAGAAATCGAACTGACCCGGCGCGTTCTGCCGCCGGTCCTGCTGGGCTTTCGCGTCCTGCGCGAAGGCGACGACGGCAAACAGAAACACGAAACAGCCGGTGACCGCGCCGGCGCGAACGGCCTTGGCCAGCCATCGCAGAGCCGTCAAATGCCGGGGCGGAATCCCGGCACGATTGGACCACGCCATTTACGCCCTCACAGAACAAAGCCGGAATTGATCTACGCCAAGAGTTCCTGGACCCTAGAGTAATTCAAAGAACAAATCAAGAACATACTGGCGGTCGCTCCAAGCGAGCCGCCAGCAGTGTCGGGTTGAAAGTCTGGTCGTCGTGCTCAGGGCCGCGCCATCTTGCAGGCCGGGCTGTAGGCCATGCTGCGGTCGAAACCGACGACGCAATAGGTCACGCCCCAGGTGGCACCGATCATGCCGCCATCTTCGGTGATGTAGTAATTCACCACATGCTTGCGGCCAGTCGAGATATCGGCCACCGCCGTGCAGAAGCGGCGCGGCACCGTACCTTTCGCCCATGGGCTGAAGGCGACCTGGCGCACCTTCTCGTAGCCAAGAATCTGGACACTGGTGTTCCAGAACTGAGCCTGGGTGCTCTCGAAGCGGCTGGTGATCTCGCCGAGCGCGGCCTCGCAAGGCGGTACGTCGCCGTCATAGTTCGGGCCCGACAGGTAGATGCCCTTCTCGATCCAGCTCGCCGCCTGGGCACTGCCGGACTGTCCGGCCAGAGCGAGTACCGCCGCCGCAGCCACCGCCGCAGTACGTAAAGAGCTGACGAAGCCAACCATTTGCCGAACCATGAATCTAACTCCCGATGTTAGGTGTCATTCTAGCCCAGCCCATGCCCCATCGGAAGAACACAAAAACCACACCGGGCCAGCGTTACACACCGGTGTTGGGCATCGGGCCCGCGCATTTGCTCACAGATTCGTCGCCGGTGTGGGCGAGTTGACCACAGATTCGATGGGCGCCGGACTCGTGACTCGGCTTGCGCCGACGCAATATCCGCCGCGCGCGAACCCGAGTCGCGTTTTTTGGTTTCGCGGCGGTTGTGGCCGTCACATGCGTTGGCCGGGCGTTTTGGCGTCGGCCTCATGTGCTGTTACCCCTATCGGTGGGCGTTCAGCGTGATCAGTCGTCGTTCAGTATCGCGTGGCTGCATGCGGCCGCGTTTCTGGTGTTTGTTGGTATCGCGTTTGTTGCGGCGTTGAGTTGAGTTGCGTTTGTATCGTTGCGGGGCTGGCTGCCGGCGAGATGCGCCGGCAGCCACGCCGGCATTTCTCTTAAGCCAAATCTCGCCTCACGCTCTCCAGTTGCCGAGCACCGCCTGCGCCAGGGTCAGCGCGGCGACAGCCGCCGTGTCAGCGCGCAAAATCAATGGCCCGAGCGACAGCCGCACGATGTTCGGCCGCTTCATAAGCAGCGCGCGCTCGTCTTCGGAGAAACCGCCTTCAGGGCCGATCAGCACGGCCATCGGCATAGGCGCCAGCGCCTCGTCCGGCACCAGCGCGCTCGGCAGTGGGCGCACGCGGCGCAGCGCCTCGACCGGATCGGCAATCTCGGCGTCCTCGTCGCAGAAGATCAGCAGCCGATCGGGATCGTGCGCGGCGACGGCACTCAGCTTCACCGGTTCGGCGACCTCGGCCAGATTAAGTACGCCGCATTGCTGCGCCGCTTCGACGACATTGGCACGCATGCGCTCGACGTTGATGCGGGTTACTTGGGTGTGCTGCGTCAGTACCGGCCTGAGCCGCGACGCGCCGAGCTCGACGGCCTTCTGCACCATATAGTCGAGCCGGGCGTGCTTCAGCGGCGCGAACAGGAAATCGAGATCGGTACCGCTCGGCTGGGGCCGTATCTGCCGCTCCAGCCGGACGGCGAGGCGCTTGGCCGAGCCGGTCAGTTCTGCCCCCCACTCGCCGTCGCGACCGTTGAACACGAGAACCGCATCACCGGCGGCAAGGCGCAGCACATTACCGAGATGATTCGCCTGCTCGCGGCCGAGCGGAACCTCGACGCCGGCGGCCAGCGTGGTATCGAGATAAATGCGGGGCGTGCGGAAATCATAGTGCGGCATGAATTAGGCTGACTTTGACGTGGTTTCGGAGCGGCGGAACGGTCCGGCGGGGCGTCGATTTAACGCAAAATGCCGCCTTCCCGTCGCATTCGGCAGGTTGTTATAAGCCTGCAGACGCCTCGCTGCCTAATCCCGCGGGGACCGGGAAAGGATCCGCTCATGAGCCGCAGGGCTCTCACAACCGTCACATGCCTGGCGATGATGGCCGTCGGAACGCAGGCCTTCGCGCAGAGCGCCTGGCCCGCTCCGCAGACACAAAGCCAGGCTCCAGCAGGCGCCTGGCCCGCGGCCCAGCCCCAGCAACAGCAGGCTCCCGCAGGCGCCTGGCCGGCACCGAATGCGGCACAGTCTGCCCCCTCGGGCGCCTGGCCCGCACCGCAGGCTTCACAGGCCCCGGCGCAGCAGCCTTTCATACCGCCGTCGGCCGGTTTCGGATCGCCAATGGGCGCAGCCCGGCAGCAGGAGCCGCCCTGCTTCAAGGAATTTACTCAACTCAGCCAGGATGCCGCCAAGAAGCGCGGCGCCATCGAGCAGGCCGGCAAGAAGAAGGTCCCGCCCGCGGTCGCCTGCCGGCTGTTCAACGACTATGCCGCCTCCGAGGCGAAGCTGATCAAGTTCGTGTCCGCGAACACCGCCTCGTGCGGCATGCCGAAGGACCTGCTCGACAATCTCAACAAGGGCCACGCGCAGACGACCCAAATTCGCACCAGAGTCTGTGAGGTCGCCGCCGCGCCGCCGAAGCCGGCCGGTCCGTCCTTGAGTGACGCGCTCAGCGCCCCCGTGCCGGACTCCTCGAACGTCAAGCGCGGCCACGGCACCTTCGACACGCTCAGCGGCTCGCCGCTCAAGCGATGAGCGAGAGCAGCGGACGCGTTGCCGACTCGACCGGCAACTGGGTCGACCTTTACGCGCCGGGCCAGGTCCGTCCCTATCTGCGTCTCGCCCGCTTGGACCGGCCGATCGGCTCGTGGCTGTTGTTGATGCCGTGCTGGTGGTCGGTCGGCCTGACCGGCCTGGCGATGGATCGGCTCCCGAGCCTCTGGCACATCGTGCTGTTCTTTATCGGCGCCTTCGCCATGCGCGGCGCCGGCTGCACCTGGAACGATCTGGTCGATCGCGATCTCGACGGCAAGGTCGAGCGCACGCGCTCGCGTCCCATTCCGTCCGGTCAGGTCACGGCGAAGCAGGCCGCGATTTTCCTCGTCGCTCAGGCGCTCGTCGGCCTCGTCGTGCTGCTGCAGTTCAATGGCTTCACGATCCTGACCGGACTCGCTTCGCTGCTCGTGGTCGCGATCTATCCCTTCATGAAACGCGTGACCTACTGGCCGCAGGTGTTTCTCGGCCTCGCCTTCTCATGGGGCGCGCTGATGGGTTGGCCCGCCGCTTTCGGTCAGCTCGATTGGGGCCCGGTCATCCTCTATGCCGGCGCGATTTGCTGGGTGATCGCTTACGACACCATCTACGCGCATCAGGACCGCGAAGACGACATGATGATCGGCATCAAGTCGACGGCGCTGCTGTTCGGTGCCGACACCCAGCGCGCGCTGACCTTGTTCTATTCGGCCGCGGTGGTGCTGATCGGCATTGCCTGCGTCATGGCCGGAGCGAGCTGGATCACGCTTGTCGGTCTTGCCGGCTTCGCCGCGCATCTGGCCTGGCAGGTCCGCCGCATCGACATCGACGATCCGGCACTGTGCCTGCGGCTGTTCCGCTCCAACCGCGATGCCGGGTTGATCCTGTTCGCCGCGATGCTGATCGACGCGGCAGTTTAGAAATCTGCCGGATTCCTGGTCGTGCTCGTTGCGCGCTGCGGCACCACCACTGGCCAACCGCGCGACTTTGCCGGTACCGAATTCGTGACGTCATCATCGAGGCCGATCGAGCCGGTCACCACGTCGTCGGCGTCACCCTCTTCGAGTCCGTCGGCGCCGGGAATCGCATCAAGAAGTTTCTTAATCGCATCCTTGCCGATCGAGCCGGTGTAATCCTTGCCGCCATTCTTCGCGGCGTAAACCGCGCGCGCCTTGGCGGCGACAACCTCGCCGGGGATCGCGGCGGGCTGGCACGGCCGCCGCCCGCTCTTGCGCCGCATCAGATCGACATGGATGTGGTTGTAATGCGCGGCGTTGTAGCCCGGCGCCAGCACGGTGCTGAAGCTGTCGCAGGCGGCCAGTTGCACGTCGTGAAGGAAGCCCTGCTCTTCCGGCGTGCCGCGCCAGCCATTCTGCACCGAGATCTTGCGGCCATCGGCCAGCGTGAAACCTGCGATGTCGAGCGCGTTGCCGAAAGCGTGCTCGGAAATACCGCGACCGCCGGCGCCGTTCATCTGCCGGCAGGAATAGGCCGAAATCTGCTTGATCTCCGCCACCGGTGAACCGAACCAGCGCAAGGCGGCCGGCTGCACGCCAGTCGCCACCCAGCGATCGAGCGCCGAGACGATCGGGCAAGACAAGGTCGCCGCCGGCGTCAGCGTCGCCGGTGCGATGGAGCCGGTACGGATCGGCGCATCGAAACGGGAGTCGCGCGACGGGCCGAGCGACGGCGGCGTGTAGGTCGCCTGTCGCGGCGGCGGCTCGTTGTAAGCGGGTTGGGTTTGACGGCGGCTGTTCGGCAGGATGGCGTCGTCGGGAATATCGTCGGGCGGCGGCTCGTTGACGCCGGGCGCATAGATCGACATCGGCGCGGCGCCGCCGGGCGCGGAACGCGGCTCGACCGCGCGCGGTTGCTGATAGGTCTGCGGCTGATAGGTCTGCGGCGCGCTCAGCTGCGGCGCACGGCTTGGCGCCGCATTGTATTGCGGGGCGATTTGTTGCGGCGCATTGGCCGGTGGCGGGCCCTGCATCCAGCGCATCTGGCCGTTGTCGGGCGGCGGCGCATAATTGGAGTTCGCCGGTTGTTGCGGAGCCCGCGCCCGGTCCGCCGGCCAATCCGGCATTGCGCTGCCGACACGGCCCGGCGGCCGCGGCGGTGCTTCGGCATAGCCAAGGCTCTGACTGCTTTCGCCAAGCGCCAGAACCTTCAGCGGAAAATCGGCGCCGCAGACGCCCGGCCCTTCGATCGGCGCCGCGCGCACCACGGCGCCGCCGAGCTTCACAGCACCAGACTGCATGCATTGCGCCTCGGCCTGACCGCGCCAGGCGGCGCGCTCGACGCCCCACATGCCGCTGCGCCCGCAACCGGCGAGCGCCAGCAACGCAGCAAAGCCACAGCCAAGGAAAAAACGCGGACCGGCCTTCATGACCGGTAAAATGCGCGGGCTATATTTAATGAGACTTCAATACGTTCCTTAACGACAGCGGTAGGGATAAGGAACCGTTAACGGGAACTCTCTGCGCCCTCGCCCACGACAAATCCGCCCCGTTGCCGGGGCGGATTTGATGTCGTCGCGAATAACGGGCTTCTTACTGCCCCGCCGCCTTGATGCCGAGCACCCTTCCGATCTCGGCAACCTTCTCGCTTTGCTCTTTCAGCGCCGCGGCGAATTCGGCCGGCGAGCCCGGATTGACCACCTGACCGGTGGCGGCAAGCTTGGGATTGACCGCCGGGTCGTTGAGCATCTCGCGGATGTCGGCGGCGATCTTGTCGCGCACCGCGGGCGCGACCGACTTGGGCCCCAGCACGCCGACGAGGCCATCCAGCTCGAGCGACTTGTAGCCGGCCTGCGCCGCTGTAGGGATGTCTTTCAGCGATTCCGCCGGCTGCGCATTGGTCAGCGCGATAGCCTTCACCTTGCCCGAGGCGATGCGCGCGCGCATGATCGCATAGGCGCCGACGAAAGCCTGGACACGGCCTTCGGCAACGTCGTTGATCGCCGTCACCGGATCCTTGTACGGCACCCGCGTCATCTCGAGCTTCTCGGTTTTCAGAAAAGCCGCGTAGAGCAGGTCGTTGGCGCCGGTGACCGAGGCGTAGTTCAGTTTACCCGGCTCGGCTTTGATCTTCGCCGCCAGCTCCTTGACCGACGACACGCCGAGATCGGCCGGCACACCCAAGGCGATAAGGGTATTGGTGACGCGCGCGATCGGCACAAGATCGGCCGGATTGTACGGCATCTTCTCGTGCAGCAGCGGATGCGCGGTGAAGGTCGAGGCCGGCGCGAACAGCAACACGTGGTCGTCATTGGCCCCGATCACGGCATTGATCGCCAGGATGGCGTCGCCGCCGGGCCGGTTCTCGACCACGACCGACTGGCCCCACTTGGTCTGCAGCTTCTCGGCGAGCATGCGCGCTGTGATGTCGGCACCGGAACCGGCACCAAGCGGAATGACGAAACGAACATTGCGAGTCGGCCAGTCCGCCGCCTGCGACGGAGCGGGTGCGACAGCAAGCAAAGCGAATGACAGGAGCGCGAGAGCGAGCACGCCGAGACGACGCATGAATCCTCCAATGACGTTCTTATGAACGGCGACGCATCGGACGGCGCCGTTCGGTTGTGTCAGCCCGCGGTCAGGCCGAGCGTATCCCGGTAAGGCAGTGTCCGGCACGGCGTCAAGGCTGCGCCTGGACGCAGCGCGAGTGACATCGGCAGTGGACTAGTCATGCAAATTTGCCGAAGGCGTCCGCCTTGCACTGCACAATGTGCCTAACATGCCAGCGTTTGTGGGCCGGCCCGCCATCCGGTGGCGAAGGTTCCCATCACACGTTGCCGAAATTCCCGGCAGCCGAGGCAGGAACGGCGACGTCTCAAATGCTTAGCGAGACATTCTCCATTTGCATGGCGAGGCATATGTCTTTTTGACGCTCGATGCGCAAACCGTTTGGGCGGCGGCGGCGGCGTGTTATAAATAAGGTCTAATAACAGACAGGGAGGCACTCGTGGACATCGCTCTGCGCTTGAACGTGCTCGCTGTGTGCGCCGTGTTTGCTTTCGTCGGCGCCGTGCTCATCGGAGCTTTCTGAACGAAAGCCACACTCACGCCAACAATCGAAACACCGGGGCGCGAAAACGCTCCGGTGTTTTTCGTTCACGCCGCCGCCTCGCTCGCCACCGCGTTCGGATTGTAGTTGAGGATCGGCGCCAGCCAGCGCTCGGTTTCCTCCACGCTCCAGCCCTTGCGCCGCGCGTAGTCCTCGACCTGGTCGCGCTCGATCTTGCCGACGCCGAAGTACGCCGCCTGCGGATGGCTGAAATACAAACCGCATACCGCCGCGCCCGGCCACATGGCGTAGCTCTCGGTGAGCTTCACGCCAATGCGCTCGGCCTGCAGCAGGTTGAACAACGTGCCCTTCTCGGTGTGGTCGGGCTGCGCCGGATAGCCCGGCGCCGGACGGATGCCCCGATACTTTTCGGCGATGAGGTCTTCGTTCGACAAAGACTCATTCGCCGCATAGCCCCAGAACTCCTTGCGCACATTCTGGTGCAGGCGCTCGGCGAAGGCTTCGGCGAGACGATCGGCCAAAGCCGACACCATGATCGCCGAATAGTCATCATTGGCCCGCTTGAAGCGTTCGGCGATCACGTCCTCGCCAATGCCGGCCGTCACCGTGAAGGCGCCGATATAGTCCTTCAGGCCACTGTCGCGCGGCGCGACGAAATCCGACAGCGAATTGTTGAAGCGGCCTTCGCGCTTGGACAGTTGCTGACGCAGGCCGTGCAGCACATGGATCGGTTGCCCGCGATTCTCGTCAGCATAAACGTGAATATCGTCGCCGACCGAATTGGCTGGCCAGAAGCCGAACGCACAGCTCGCCTTGAACCATTTCTCGGCGACGATCTTTTCCAGCATCGCCTTGGCGTCCTTGTGCAGCGAACGCGCCGCCTCGCCCACTTTCTCGTCCTCAAGAATGGCCGGATAGCGTCCCGACAATTCCCAGGTCTGGAAGAACGGCGTCCAGTCGATGACGCCGACGAGATCGGCCACCGGATAATCCGCCATGATCTGCGCGCCGAGGAAGCTCGGGCGTGGCGGCACGTAAGCGCCGGACCAGTCGAGCTTGGGCGCGTTGGCGCGCGCGGCGGTGAGCGACAGCCGCACCTTGTCCTCCTGCGCGCGCGCATGGGCGTCGGCGATGCGGCGATATTCGCCGCGCAGCTCGGTGACGTAAGACGGCCGTTGCTCCGGCGACATCAAAGCCTGCGCCACACCGACGGCGCGGCTGGCGTCATTGACGTACACGGCCTGGCCGCGCCGGTAGTTCGGATGGATCTTCACCGCCGTGTGGACGCGGCTCGTCGTCGCGCCGCCGATCATCAGCGGCAGGTCGAGACCCTGGCGCTCCATCTCGGCCGCGACATGGCACATCTCATCGAGCGACGGCGTTATCAGGCCCGAAAGGCCGATGATGTCGGCCTTCTCGGCCTTGGCGGTTTCCAGAATCTTCGCCGCCGGCACCATGACGCCGAGATCGATCACCTCGTAATTGTTGCACTGGAGCACGACGCCGACGATGTTCTTGCCGATGTCGTGGACATCGCCCTTCACCGTCGCCATGACGATCTTGCCGTTGCTCGAGCGCTCCTCGGCGCCGCCGGCCGCACGGCGCTCTTCCTTTTCCTTCTCCATGAACGGCATCAGATAAGCGACCGCCTGCTTCATGACGCGCGCCGACTTCACCACCTGGGGCAGGAACATCTTGCCGGCGCCGAACAGGTCGCCGACGATATTCATGCCGTCCATCAACGGACCTTCGATGACATCGAGCGGACGCGCCGACTGGGCGCGCGCCTCTTCAGTGTCGGCCTCGACAAAGTCGGTGATGCCGTGCACCAGCGCATGCGCCAGCCGCTTCTCGACCGGCTGATCGCGCCATTTGAGATCGACCTGCTTGGCCTCCTGCCCGGCGCCGCGGAACTTGTCGGCCAGCGCCAGCAGGCGCTCGGCTGCGTCGGGCCGCTTGTTGAGCACGACGTCCTCGCAGGCCTCACGCAGTTCCGGATCGAGATCGTCATAGACTGCCATCTGCCCGGCATTGACGATGCCCATGTCCATGCCGGCCTTAATGGCGTGATACAGGAACACCGAGTGCATCGCCTCGCGCACGCGCTCATTGCCGCGGAACGAGAACGACAGGTTCGACACACCGCCCGAGACATGCACGCCCGGCAGATTCGCCCTGATCCAGCGCGTCGCCTCGATGAAATCGATGCCGTAATTGTTGTGCTCCTCCATGCCGGTGGCGATGGCGAAGATGTTCGGATCGAAGATGATATCCTGCGGCGGGAAGCCGACCTTGTTGAGCAGAATGTCGTAAGCGCGTTTGCAGATCTCGGTCTTGCGCTCGAAGGTGTCGGCCTGGCCCTTCTCATCAAAGGCCATGACAACGACCGCCGCGCCGTGACGGCGCACGACCTTGGCATGTTCGATGAAAGCTTCTTCACCTTCCTTCATCGAGATCGAGTTCACCACCGCCTTGCCTTGCAGGCATTTGAGGCCGGTCTCGATCACCGAAAACTTCGACGAATCGACCATCACCGGCACGCGGGCAATGTCCGGCTCCGCGGCGATGAGATTGAGGAAGGTCTTCATCGCCTCGTCCGAATCGAGAAGTCCTTCGTCCATGTTGACGTCAATGATCTGCGCGCCATTCTCGACCTGGTCGCGCGCGATCGACAACGCGGTCGTGTAGTCGCCCGCCATGATCAGCTTCTTGAACTTGGCCGAGCCCGTGACGTTGGTGCGCTCGCCGACATTCACGAAGGGAATTTCAGGCGTCAGCGTGAACGGCTCCAGGCCCGACAGGCGAAGCTGCGGGACGATCTCCGGCAACGCGCGCGGCTTCTTGCCGGCCACGGCCTTGGCGATCGCCGCGATGTGATCCGGCGTGGTGCCGCAGCAGCCGCCGACGACATTGACCAGACCGGCCGATGCGAATTCGCCCATCAGCTCGGCCATGTATTCCGGGCTCTCGTCGTAATAGCCGAATTCGTTGGGCAGGCCGGCATTCGGATAGGCGCAGATGAAGGTATCGGCGACTCGGCCGAGCTCCTCGATATGCGCGCGCATTTCCTTGGCGCCGAGCGCGCAGTTGAGGCCGACCGTGATCGGCCGCGCATGCTGGATGGCATTCCAGAACGCCGCCGGAGTTTGGCCGGAAAGAAGACGGCCGGACATGTCGGTGATGGTGCCCGAGATCATCACCGGAATATCAAGGCCGCGCTCGGCCAGGATTTCCTCGATGGCGTAGATGGCCGCCTTGGCGTTGAGCGTGTCGAAGATGGTTTCGATCAGCAAGAGATCGGCGCCGCCGTCGAGCAGGCCACGCACCTGCTCACCATAGGCCGCGCGCAACTGGTCGAAGGTGATGGCGCGATAGCCAGGGTTCGACACGTCCGGCGAGATCGACGCCGTGCGGTTGGTCGGCCCGAGCGCGCCGGCGACGAAGCGCTTGCGGCCGTCTTCGGCCTCGGCATCGTTGGCCGCTTCGCGCGCCAGCCGCGCGCCGGTGATGTTCAGCTCGTAAGCGATGCCTTCCATGCCGTAGTCGGCTTGAGCGATGGTCGTCGACGAGAAAGTGTTGGTCGAGACGATGTCGGCGCCGGCCTTGAAGTACTTGAAATGGATGTCGCGGATGGCGCGCGGCCGCGACAGATTGAGCAGATCGTTGTTGCCGCGCACCTCGCGGTTCCAGGCATCGAAGCGCGCGCCGCGATAGCCCTGCTCGTCCAGTTTCAGTTCCTGGATCATGGTGCCCATGGCGCCGTCGAGCACGAGAATGCGCTCGCGCATCTCGGCGGCGAGGAGCGAGCGGGTGGATTTGTTTTTACTCATGACGGGCTACGTGCTCGGACTATTCCCTCTCCCCATTGGGGAGAGGGTTAGGGTGAGGGGGATCCTGAGTCGCCGTCGTGGCGATGACTTCCAAAACACCGTCGATGTTCTGCATGACGTCGTTGTTCCAGAACCTCAGGACGAGATAACCGAACTTCTCCAGTTCGGCCGTTCGCTTCGCATCTTCGATGTGCCGTTCGCCATGTTGACCGCCGTCGAGTTCGACGATGAGGTGCGCTGACTCACAACAAAAATCGACAACATACGACTTGATCGGCATCTGCCGTCGAAACTTCAATCCACTCAGGCGGCGGTCACGCAGTCGAAACCAAAGGCGACGCTCGGCGTCAGTCTGATCGCGCCTCAATCGCTTCGCTGTGCCGACAGCTGACGCCATAACCCCTCACCCGCCCTCGCTTCGCTCGGGCACCCTCTCCCCATGGGAGAGGGAAAAGAGCGGCGACGCCACGCCTGACGTCCTCATCACGCCGCCTCCTTCACCTGCGGCCGCAGGCCCAGCAGATGGCAGATCGCGTAAACGAGATCGGCGCGGTTCATGGTGTAGAAGTGGAACGAGGTGATGCCGCGATCCAGCAGATCGATCGCCTGCTCGGCCGCGACGGCCGCGGCGATCAGCTTGCGCGTCGCCGGGTCGTGATCGAGCCCGGCAAAACGTTCGGCCAGCCAGTTCGGCACCGAAGCGCCGGCGCGGGTCGCGAAGTTCTTGGCCGCGGCAAAGTTCTGCACCGGCAGGATGCCCGGCACGATCGGGATATCGATGCCGCGGGCGCGCACGCGGTCGAGATAGCGGAAATAAAGATCGTTCTCGAAGAAGAACTGGGTGATCGCCCGCGTCGCGCCGTTGTCGACCTTGCGCTTGAGCATGTCGATATCGGCTTCGACATTGACGCTGTCGGGGTGCTTCTCCGGATAGGCCGACACCGACACCTCGAAATCCGGTGCGATGCGCTTGATGCCGGCAACGAGCGCCGCTGCATTCTCATAGCCGCCTGGATGCGGCACGTACTTCTCGCCGGCACCGGTGACGGGATCGCCGCGCAAAGCCACCAGGTGGCGCACGCCGGCATCGTGATATTGCCGCACGATGGCATCGATATCCTCGCGCGTCGCCGCGACGCAGGTCAGATGCGCGGCCGGCGTCAGCGCGGTCTCATTGAGGATGCGCTTCACCGTGGCGTGGGTGCGCTCGCGCGTCGAGCCGCCGGCGCCATAGGTCACCGAAACAAACTGCGGTGCCAGCGGCGCCAGGCGCGTGACCGCCTCCCACAGGCTCTTCTCCATCGCCTCGTCCTTGGGCGGGAAGAACTCGAACGACACATCGATGCGATTATGACCGGCCGGCATGAACCGGGACGGACGCAACTGACTGATCATCACGCTACCTCTCGTCGTGCGGGCTGCGCCATCAGCGCGCGGGTATCGCGCGCGAGCCACAACGACACCGCGATCTTCTCGGCAATCTTGCCGTCGGGGCCCGGTTCGGGCTTCAGGCTCTTGTGCATCACCGGCTCGAGGCCGGACTGCGCCATCCATTGCGTCACCGTCTCCGGCGCGAAACCGAGACGGCGATGCGCGAACTGTTCGCGCAGGAATTCCTGTTCGTGCGGCGCGAAGTCGACGACCAGCAGCCGTCCGCCCGGCCGCAGCACGCGCGCGGCTTCCTTGATGGCGCGGCCGCCATCGTCGAGGAAGTGCAGCACCTGGTGCAGGATGATGACGTCGAAGGAGTCGTCGGCGAGAGGCAGGTCGTAGAGATCGCCCTGGCGCACGCTGCAGTTCTTCAGGCCCGCGCGCTCGAGGCGGTCGCGCGCCAGCAGCAGCATGTCGAGCGACAAATCGAGACCAAGGCCGCGTTCGATCTGCGGCGCGAACAGTTCGAGCATGCGGCCGGTGCCGGTGCCGAGGTCGAGCAGAGAGCGGAACGGCTTGTCGCCGAGCGCCTTGACGATCGCGGCTTCCACCGCTTCGTCAGCAACGTGCAGTTTGCGGATGCGGTCCCAGTCGGCGGCGTGTTCGCGGAAGTAGGCCTGAGCTGCGGCCGCGCGCGCCTGACGGACCGACGTCAGCCGCTCGCGGTCGCGGGCGATGGTCTGGTCGGCGGGATTGAGGTGGTCGAGCAGCGAGCGCGCCACCTCGGCAGCGCCGCCATGCTCGGCAAGGCGGAAAAAGGCCCAGGTGCCCTCGCGGAAGCGCTCGATCAGCCCGGCCTCGACCAGGAGCTTGAGATGCCGGGAGATGCGCGGCTGCGACTGGCGCAGGATGTCGGTGAGGTCGGAGACGGTAAGCTCCGCTTCGGCCAGCAGCGCCAGCACGCGCAGGCGCGTCTCCTCTCCGGCGGCCTTGAGAACCGTATTGAGGGCGTCGAACCCGAGCTGGGTCTGCGGCGTCTGGGGCATCGTGTCCGGGCTCGATGGCGCTGTGGGCGGTCGCCCTCGGGGCGCTTTCCCACCATATAAGGATATCTTTATACGGTTAAATGTGGCGCCGCAAGGGCCCCGGCTGGAGCCCCACAGGTCGTGGTAAAAGCCAGCCTACCGACGGCCCGTTTTGATCGCGCCGTGAGCGCCGAGGA
This sequence comes from Pseudolabrys sp. FHR47, assembly GCF_005153485.1. Classification (NCBI taxonomy): domain Bacteria; kingdom Pseudomonadati; phylum Pseudomonadota; class Alphaproteobacteria; order Hyphomicrobiales; family Xanthobacteraceae; genus Pseudolabrys; species Pseudolabrys sp. FHR47. Next base: position 1,283,724 of record NZ_CP039740.1, on the reverse strand, counting down.
CCCAAAATGACGAAAAACCCCGAATTCGGCGTCCGCGAGGGCGAAGTCACCGTCGACCTGCCCGCCACATTCGACGCCGGGCTCTATTACATCGGCCGAATCCGCACGCCCTGGAAGGAGCGCAAGGACTGCCCCAAGAATGCCCGCGAGTCCGACGCCGTCTGCACGGTCGAACTCGATACGCGCTGGGTCCCCGCCCTGAAGGAGGTCGAGACCTGTACCCATCTGGTGCTGCTGTACTGGATGGACCAGGCGCCCCGAAACCTGGTGCGCCAGGTGCCCGGCCGCTACGGCGTCCAGCGGGGCACCTTCGCACTAAGATCGCCGGCCCGGCCGAACCCGATCGCCATGAGCGTGGTCAAACTCAACGATGTCGACGGCAACAAGCTCAATGTCGTCGGCCTCGACTGCCTCGACGGCACGCCGCTTCTGGACATCAAACCCTATTTCGCCTCGACCGACAGCGCGCCGGACGCGGTGGTGGGGTGGCACACGCGGAAATGATCCCGTGCCAAAACGCCAATCATCACAGACGGTTCCCTGCTCTTCCTTATATTTGAGCGCATTGTGATCGGGAACACAGCAGCCCTCCGCGCCGTTCGATACACGACCAACATGAGACGTCGTGGTCGGAGGGTAAGATGTTCAAGACCGCAGGTTCGCTCACCACGCTGATCGCCGCGCTCGCCCTGTCAGGCGCCGCGCAGGCTCAGTCCCAATTCGCTTTCCTCGCGCCGCCGCAGCAGCTGTCGCCGCAGGCGCAGTACGACGCACAGAACGACGAACAGCTCGGCACCGAGGATGCGCAGCTCGATCCGCGGCTGCAGCGCCAGGTCGTCGATTATTCGACGCGCGAAGCGCCCGGCACCATCATCGTCGATACGCCGAATACTTATCTTTATCTCGTGCTCGGCAACGGCAAGGCGATGCGCTACGGCATCGGCGTCGGCCGCGAAGGCTTCACCTGGGCCGGCGTCAATCAGGTCTCGCGCAAGGCCGAGTGGCCGGACTGGCATCCGCCAGCCGAGATGATCGCCCGCCAGCCTTATCTCCCGCGCTTCACCGCCGGCGGCCCCGGCAATCCGCTCGGCGCCCGCGCCATGTATCTCGGCAACACCATGTACCGAATCCATGGCACTAACGATCCGACCACCATTGGCCAGAACGTGTCGTCGGGCTGCATCCGCCTCACCAATGAGGACGTGATCGACCTCTACAGCCGCGTACAGGTCGGAGCCAAAGTCGTCGTGCTGCCGCAGACCACTGAAGCGCGCAGCCGTCGCGATGCCGCGCCGCAGAACGTCACGGCGATTTCGGATGAGGCCGCGTCTTCCTTCGCGTCGGCTGACCCCGCTCCGTCCGAGCGCAAGTGGCAGACCATCCGCCCGCGCGGCCTGTATTGATCGTTTCGATCTCTGACTGACTGAACCTCCCCGAAAAGACTGCCCGGCAAACCTTCCGGTTTTGCCGGGCTCTTTTTTGCCCACGCGTGCTATAGCGAATGCCGCAGTTCAATCGCGGAGCCTATTCATGCGTATTGCGGCAATGGCGGCGGGCGCCGTCGGCGGATATTTCGGCGCGCGGCTGGCCGCGGCCGGCCACGATGTCTTCTTCATCGCGCGCGGCGCCAATCTCGCCGCGATCAAGGCGAACGGCCTCAAGATCGAGAGCGTGCATGGCGATCTGCATCTGCCGAAGGTCAATGTCACCGACGATCCGAAAAGCGTCGGCCCGGTCGACATCGTGCTGTTCGCCGTCAAGCTCTGGGACACCGAAAAGGCCGCCGAACTGACTAGGCCAATGGTGAACGACACAACGCGTGTCATCACCCTGCAGAACGGCGTTGACAGCGTCGAGCGCCTGGCGCCGATCCTTGGCGCCGAGCAGACCGTTGGCGGCGTCACCTATATCGCCACCACCATCGCCGCGCCCGGCGTCATCAAACATACCAGCGCATTCGCCAAAATGTCGTTCGGCCGCGCTGACAAGAAGCAGGACGCAACGCTCGACCAATTCGTTGCCGCCGGCAAGGCGGCCGGCCTCGACCTCGGCCTGTCGCCGGACATCACGACGGAGCGCTGGAAGAAGTTCATCTTCCTCACCGCCATGTCGGGCGCCACCGCGACTTTCCGTTCCTCCATCGGCCCGATCGCCGCGGATCCCGAACTGCGCGATTTCTTCAAGCAGTTGATGGAGGAAGCCTATGCCGTCGGCCGCGCCAAAGGCGCCGCGCTCGACCGCTCCATCATCGATGAGCGCATGGCGCAGATTACCGGCAATATCGAGCCCGGCATGAAGGCCTCGATGGCGCACGACCTCGAGCGCGGCAATCGTCTCGAACTCAACTGGCTGTCCGGCAAGGTACAGGCGCTCGGGCGCGAACTCGGCATCCCGACACCGGCCAGCGACGTCGTCTGTACGGTGCTGAAACTGCACCGGATGGGACGGCCATCGTGACGCCACCTTAAGCCACCGGGCTGCTGGCCACGCAGCGCTCATCGGCCTAAAATCCGCGCGCGGCGAATCGAGCGGAGCGGACCGATGGGACGGATTGTCGACGCCATTTTCTATGTCATCACGGCGCCGCTGCGGCTGTTCGGCCGCTCGCGCGGCTTCCGTCTGTTCATCGGCGCACTCGTCGTTGTCGCGCTGTTCTTCGTCGCGACGATGTGGGCGCTCGACCGCTTCCTGCCGCCTTCCAACCAGGCCAGCCGCGTCGCCGCCAAGCTCGAGCCGCTGCCGCCTTTGCCACCGCTGTCGCGCCCGTCTTACGTCATCGCGCCGGTCGCGATCACCATCGACTCCATCCAGCGCTCGATCGAAGCCTCAACACCGCGCAATTTCACCGGGCGGAGCGGCAATCCTGTTACCGGCCTGTTGCAGAAGGCCGACCTCGGCCTCACCGTCAATCGCGGCAACATGGCGGTCAACGGCCGCGCCGGCGAACTCACCGTCACCACTGCGCTGACTGGCACCTTGCATATCACCGGACAACTCGGTGCCGCGGCGGGCAATATCACCGGCGGTGTTGCCGGCGCACTCGGCGGTTTGCTGGGTGGCGGCGCGCTCGGCGGCGACGTCAACAAGGCCATCGGCGGCCTGACCGGCAAAGTGCTTGACCAGAACGTCGAATTGCGCAGCCAGGTTACCGTGCGCTCGCGTCCCGAATTCGTCACCAACTGGCGGGTTCATCCCAACCTCGCGGCGCAGATCGCCGTCGCCGACAGCACGGTGAACATCGCCGGCATCCGCCTCAACATGGCCGGCGAGGCAAAGCCCCTGATCGAGCAGCAGGTCAACCAACAGGTCGCCAATTTCGAGGGCCGCATTCGCAACGATCCGATCATCGAAGTCACCGCGCGCGAGCAGTGGCAGAAGATGTGTCGCTCCATCCCGCTCGGCGGCGGCAACACCGGCCTGCCGGCTTTGTGGCTCGAGATGAAACCGGTGCGAGCCGCCGCGGCGCAGCCTCAGATCGATGCCCGCAATCTCACTTTGGTGATCGGCGTGCAGGCCGAAACGCGTATCAGCGCCCAAGCCACCAAACCGGCCTGCCCGTTCCCGCAATCGCTCGAACTGGTGCCGCCAATGGAGAACGGCAAGCTCGTCGTCGGCGTTCCGATCGACGTGCCGTTCGCCGAGCTCAACAAGCTCATCAACGCGCAATTGAAGGGCCAGCGTTTCCCCAATGATCCAAATGCGGCGGTCGAGATCGAGGTGCTGCGCGCCTCGCTCGCGGCGGGACAGATTGGCGAAAGCCGGTCGCCGGCGTCCGGCCAGGCCGAAGCCGGCCGCGATCGTTTGCTGATCTCGCTGCGCGTCAAGGCGCGCGAGAGAAAAAGCTGGTTCGGTTTCGGCGCCCAGGCCGACGTCGATATCTGGGGCGTGCCGAAGCTCGATCCGCAGACCCAGGTGCTGCGCCTCACCGACATCACGCTGGCGGTGGAATCGGAGGCCGCCTACGGACTGCTCGGCACCGCGGCGCGCGCGGCGATGCCTTATCTGACGCAGGCGCTGTCCGACAACGCGAAGATCGACCTCACGCCCTTCCTTGACGACGCCAAGAAGAAGATCGGCGAAGCGATGGCCGATTTCCGCAAGGCCGGCGAAGGCGTGACGGTCGACACCGCGATCAACAGCCTGCGGCTCAACGGCATCGCTTTCGATTCGAACACATTGCGCGTCATCGCGGAAGCCGAGGGCACCGCGCGGGTGAGCGTCACGCAATTGCCGAGGATGTAGATCGGCTCACTTTGTTATCCGTGAGCCTCAACGCCGTCGTCATCACTGCGATACCTCCCTTGTCATTCGTAATTTGATCGGCGGCCCGAATATGCTCTACAAACCATCCGCAGACGGGGTTTCGGAGGGTCAAATCCATGATTCGTAAGGTTGGCATTCTGGCTGTGTTGGCGTTGGTCGCTTTGATGCCGATGCGGCAGGCGGCGGCGCAGAACAATACCTTGGGCGGCGCGATCATCGGCGGCGGTATCGGCGCGATCGTCGGCGGCGCTGCAACCGGCAAGGCCGGCGGCGCCGTTGTCGGCGGCGTCATCGGTGCCGCTGCCGGCGCCGCGATCGGTTCGCAGATGGAGCCCCGCGGCCGTTACTATTGGTACGAGGGCCGCTGCTGGCGCAAACATCGTGATGGCAGCTATCACCGCGTGTCGCGGGACTACTGCTACTAAGCAGCGCGACCTGGCTAGCGCGACCTAGCCGCCTACCCGCACATGCACGACGGCAATGCCGTCGGCATAGACGCGCTTCCACTCGGGCATGCGATCGAGCAGGCCGACCGCCGGCGTCGACGGCGCCAACATGGTGACGTCGATATCGCGGTCGCGCATCAGGTCGTAAAACACGCCGACATTCTTCAGGTTCACGGCCGCGTCGTGGCGCAGGAAGAACTCGGCGCCGTAGAGCTCGGTGCGGCCGTCGATGAACGGCTTGACGCCCTGCGCGATCAGGTAGCCACCGAAGTCGTATGAATTGAGCAGGCGTGTCCTGCCCGACGCCTTCACCGCTTCAACTGCGCTTGTGGGCGACACCTCCGCGCGCGGTTCGTAACGCAGCGACAGCGGCAACACGATGCTCATCGCCGCGGCGAGCAGCAGCAATGCGGCGGCCGCCGCCGTATAAAGCGGCCTGGCATCGCTTATCGTGTGGCGGCCGAATTGCGGTGCCAGCGGCGCGGCCATAAACAAGGGCGCGACCAGACCCAGCATCTCGCCGCTGCGCGATTGGCTCAGCGCCATGTGCACGAGCCCGAGCACGACCAGGATGCGGACCGGCGGCAGCGTGACGCGGCGCCAGAGCAGCAAGCCTAAGGCGCCGAGCAACACCAGTTCGAAGCCGCCGAGCCGGGCGAAATCCTGAGGCTGCCATTCGCCGATCAGCGCCAGCGCCGGGCCGAGACCGAGAATGCGGCGCGTCACGAGGATCGACTCCGGGCCATACGGCGTCACGCAAGCGGCAGCGAGCGCGGCAATGCCGAATAGCGCCCAGCGCATGAAAATGTACAGGCGCTCGTCCGCGCGCGCGTTGATCAAAGCCTCGAGCGCGAGCGGCGCGATCAGCATCAAGCCGAAGGTGAAGCCGCCATGCAGGTTCGCCCACAGCGCGATCAGCGGTAGCAGCCAGTAAGACGGTGTGCGCTTTTCGTCCGCCGCGCGCACCAGCCCCGCAACCCACATCACCATCACCGGCAGCGCCAACGCATGCGGCCGCGCCACCATGTGCGGCGCGGCCAGCACGAAACCCGCCATCACCAGCGCCAGCGCCGGCATCGGCGCCAGATGCCGCATCAGGTAATAAGTGAGCAGCCCAAAGGCCGAGGCGATCGCCAGCGCACTCACCGCGACGACGCCGCTCCAGCCGAGTGCGCCATAAGCCACGGCGAAGATTACCTGCGCCAGCCACTGGCTGGAGATCCATGGCGCGCCGGGAAGTGTCCACGAAAACGTATCGACATGCGGCACGGTGCGATGGGCGATCATCCAGTCGCCGAGCGCAATCTGCCAATAGGTGTCGGCGTCGTTGAGTAGTTTGCCACCCAGCGCCAACAGCAGCACATAGAGCAGCGCGGCGACCACGAGCGGCCAGGCGACATGCGCCGGGAGCGCGCGCAGGCCCGAAAGGATGGAACGGTCGGCGTCGGCGGATGGATAAACCACGGCACGGCCCTGATTTCGGGCGCCCGGAGGCCGGGGCACCGGACCACGCCATTTAAGCCGCCAAGCGATAACCGAGGGTAAATGCCGGGAAGGCCCGGAAAAGACCCATAAAACGCTGCTGCCGCGGTGTCGGGGCGGACCACCGCGGCAGGCTTACGCGAACAAGGATGAAGGGCGAACCGGCTGCCGCTTTACGCGGTGTAATCCACGACCAGCGACTTCAGTTGGGAAGTCAGGCTATTGCCGCCGGACCCATAACTGGAGCCGCTGCCTTGCGACTCCTTCAGCACACTGAGAAAATCCGACAGCAATTTCGAGATGCCGGAATCGCCTGAACCGCTATCCGACACGTTCGCCGCTTCGTAAGCGGCTCGTTCGGCGGCCGTGACCGTGCCATCCTGGTCGGTATCGGCGGGATCGGTGCTCGACGTGCTCGAACTGCCTGACGTGCCCGAGGCAGCTGCTGCGCTATCGGTCGAGTCGCTCGCCGGCGGACCTCCCGGCGGCGGGCCACCGGCGCCTTCGGCGAAGGTATTGGCGAATACCTCCTTGAGTTCTTCGGCCTGATCGCTGGTAAGCTTGCCACTTGAGACTTGGTCATCGATCAGGCTGTCGATCTTGGCCTGCATTTCGTCCGACGAAGGCGGCTGTGACCCCGATGTCGACCGGCTCGCCTTCATCGAGGAATCTATGCTGTCCAGCGCGCTGCTCAGTGCCGACTGGTCGGCCGACGAGATCGTGCCGGCCGATACCTCCGACGCGAGTTCGGTTTTCAGGCGCGACAGCGGAGAAAACATCTGCGGCGACGCGGTAGCGGATGCAATCGCACTCATGGTTCGGCCCCAATTGTTGTTCATCGAATGGGCGGCGCGGCTATGCCGTTGTCGAAGCCGATGTTTCGTCGCACGCGGTTAACGGCGGCTTGCCACGAACGACCAATTTGTTTCTTTCTGTTTCAAAAATGGGCTCAGAAACAATCAGAAACAAATTTCCATACTCTTTCGGGCAAAGTCAGGCCACTGATCGAACGATGAACAAACCACCGCATATTCTGGTGATTGAGGACGACCGCGATATCAGCACGCTCATATCGCGGTATCTGCGCGCCAACGATTGCCGGGTAACAAGCCTTGTTGACGGTCGCGATCTCGATCGGACCCTGAGAGACAACCGGATCAGCCTTGTCGTCCTCGATCTGATGTTGCCGGGCGAAGACGGGCTGACGATCTGCAAGCGACTGCGCGCGCATTCGCAGGTGCCTGTCATCATGCTCACGGCCAAGGGCGACGACGTCGACCGTATCATCGGCCTCGAAATGGGCGCCGACGACTATCTCGTAAAGCCTTTCAATCCACGCGAGCTTCTGGCCCGCATCCGCGCCGTGCTGCGCCGTGTTGCCGCGGCGGCGACCAATCCGATCACGAACACTTCGACCACACTCACTTTCACCGGCTGGCGCATCGACCTGCTGCGCCGCGAACTGCATAACGCGGAAGGCGCACGCGTTATGCTGACGGACGCCGAGTTCTCCCTGCTGCAGGCACTGTGCGAACGGCCCGGCCGCGTGCTGTCCCGCGACCAGTTGCTCGACGTGACCCAGGGGCGCAGCGCCGGCGAATTCGAGCGCAGCATCGATATCCTGATCAGCCGCCTGCGTCGCAAGATCGAGGCCGATCCGCGCAACCCGGCGGTGATCAAGACCGTGCGCTCGGGCGGCTACATGTTCGCGCCTTCCGTGGAGCCGGCATGAGCGGCATCCGCACGCTATTCGTGAACCGCATCGGCGGGCAGATCGCGCTCCTTATCCTCGTGTCGCTGATTGCTATCCACGCCGTCATCGGCGTCAGCCTGTATGTAATCCAACCGGAACGCTTCGGTCCGCCTGACGAGGGACTCGCTCAGCTCTCCGCGGCAGTCAAACTGGTTGCGGCGACGCCGAAAGCGGAACGCACCGCCGCCTTGGCGCGCGCCTCATCGGTCTTCCCGCGCTTTCAACTCACGTTGGCATCGGCGGCACCGGTGGCCGTCATGGCCGACGCAAGCGAACGTCGCTTCCGCGCCTTGGCATCTGCGCTCGGTGCCGCGTTCAAATTTGCGCCGCTCTCGGCTGCCTCCGTCGCCATCACCCTGCCCGATGGTGACATCGTCACCGCCGCCATGCCTCCCGAGCATCCACCGCGCATTGGCGGGCCTTTGATTCTGTCGGCGATGTTCATCCTCGTCAGCGTCACGCTGCTCGGCCTGTGGGCGGCGCTCGCCTTGCGTAATCCGCTCTCCGCTTTCGCGCAGGCCGCGGAAAATTTCAGCCTCGACGACCAGGTCGCCGCGCTTCCCGAACGCGGCCCCGAGGAAATCCGCGCCGTCGCCCGCGCCTTTAACCGCATGCGTGGCCGAATCAAGACGCTGGTCGACGACCGCACCCGGCTGTTCACGGCGATGAGTCACGATCTGCGCACGCCGATCACGCGGCTGCGCCTGCGCAGCGAGTTCATCGGCGACGCCGAATTGCGCGGGCAGATGCTGCGCGACCTCGACCAGATGAAGACCATGACCGAGAGCGTGCTGTCGTTCCTGCGCGACGGCCAGTCGCGCGAAGCCGAAAGCTCGGTGGACATCGCCTCCGGTCTGCAGACCATCGCCGACGACTTCGCCGACCTCGGTCACGCCGTCACGTACGAGGGGCCCGACCACCTCACGCTCGTCATCCGCCCGAACGAGATGCACCGCGCGGTGGTCAATCTTGTGGACAACGCGGCTCGCTACGGCTCGGTCGTCTCGATCCGCCTCTCCGCTCCCGGCTCCGTCGTACATATCGATGTCGAGGACAACGGCCCGGGCATTCCGGACCCGGACAAGACCGCGATGCTCGAGCCCTTTGCCCGCGGCGATGCGGCCCGAGCCATGGACGAAGGCGCCGGGTTCGGCCTGGGACTGGCCATTGCGCGCGCCATTGCCGAAGCGCATGGGGGAACCCTCACGCTCAACGACCGCGTGCCGCAAGGGCTGATCGCCCGCATCGCGCTGCCCGCCTCGGCCGCGCCGCATTGACACGGCAGGCCGGCAGCCTACATTAGCGCCATTCCGAGGGGTGCCCGGCTGCGGTCCGGGCTGAGAGAGTCCCTTTGAACCTGATCCGGGTCATGCCGGCGAAGGGACAGGACACATCGATGCAGGCTTCCTATTTGATCGCGCGGATCGCCGGACCGGTTTTTGCGGTCATCGGCATAGGCCTGTTCGTCAGCCGTGACGCCTATCGTCAGATCGCGCGGGATTATCTCGAGCACAGCGCGATGGTATATTTCGCCGGCGTGATCATGCTCACCGCCGGCCTCGCCATTCTCAACGTCCACCCGAGCTGGTCGCGCGACTGGCGCAGCCTGGTGACGCTCATGGGCTGGGTGCTCACCGTCATCGGCGTGTTCCGCGTCTTCGCACCGCATCTCGTGGTCTTCGTCGGCGCCGTCGGCAACGACACGTTCCTCAATATCGCCGCCGCCTTTCTTCTGACGGTCGGCGGCATACTCACATTCAAGGGCTATGTGGCGGAGCGGCCGCAAAGCCAGCGCAGGGAGTTGAAATCATGAACAAGCCCGTCGCCCCCGCCGATCTCGCCACGCCGAAAGTCACGACCGGCCCCCTGCCTGCATCGCGCAAGGTCTACTCGATTCCAACGGCGGCGCCGGATCTGCGCGTGCCGATCCGCGAGATCATCCTCTCGCCCGAGGCCAAGGAGCCGAACCTCCCGGTCTACGACACCACCGGCCCCTACACCGACGACAATGTCGCCATCGACGTCGAGAAGGGTCTGCCCCGCGCGCGCATCGAATGGGTCAAGGAACGCGGCGGCGTCGAGGAATATGACGGCCGCCCGATCAAGCCGGTCGACAACGGCAACGTCTCCGGCAAGCACCTCGCCCGCAACTTCCCCAACACGCCGAAGCCGTTCCGCGCTTTGGACGGCAAGCCGGTGACGCAATACGAATTCGCCAAGGCCGGCATCGTCACCAAGGAGATGATCTACGTCGCCGAGCGCGAGAACCTCGGCCGCAAAAAGATGCTCGACCGCGCAGAGGCCGCCATCGCCGACGGCGAGAGCTTCGGCGCCGCGCTGCCGGCCTTCATTACGCCGGAATTCGTGCGCGACGAGATCGCGCGCGGCCGCGCCATCATCCCGGCCAACATCAACCACGCCGAACTCGAGCCGATGATCATCGGCCGCAACTTCCTGGTGAAGATCAACGCCAATATCGGCAACTCGGCCGTCACGTCGTCGGTCGAGGAAGAAGTCGAGAAGATGGTGTGGGCGATCCGCTGGGGCGCCGACACCGTGATGGACCTGTCGACCGGCCGCAACATCCACAACACGCGCGAATGGATCCTGCGCAACTCGCCGGTGCCGATCGGCACCGTGCCGATCTATCAGGCGCTGGAGAAGGTCGACGGCGATCCGGTCAAGCTCGACTGGGAGGTCTACAAGGACACGCTCATCGAACAGTGCGAACAGGGCGTCGACTATTTCACTATCCACGCCGGCGTGCGGCTCGCTTACGTGCCGCTCACGGCGAACCGCGTCACCGGCATCGTCTCGCGCGGCGGCTCGATCATGGCGAAGTGGTGCCTGTCGCGGCACAAGGAGAGCTTCCTCTACGAGCGCTTCGAGGAAATCTGCGACATCATGCGCAAGTATGACGTGTCGTTCTCGCTCGGCGACGGCCTGCGTCCCGGCTCACAGGCCGACGCCAACGACCGCGCGCAATTCGCCGAACTGGAAACGCTCGGCGAGCTGACGCAGATCGCCTGGCAGAAGGGCTGCCAGGTCATGATCGAAGGCCCCGGCCACGTGCCGATGCACAAGATCAAGATCAACATGGACAAGCAGCTTAAAGAGTGCGGCGAAGCGCCGTTCTACACGCTCGGGCCGCTGACGACCGACATCGCGCCGGGCTACGACCACATCACGTCGGGCATCGGCGCCGCCATGATCGGCTGGTTCGGCTGCGCGATGCTCTGCTACGTGACGCCGAAGGAGCATCTCGGCCTGCCCGACCGCGACGACGTCAAGGAAGGCGTCATCACCTACAAGATCGCCGCGCACGCGGCCGATCTGGCCAAGGGCCACCCCGCCGCGCAACTGCGCGACGACGCGCTGTCCCGCGCGCGCTTCGACTTCCGCTGGGAGGACCAGTTCAACCTCGGCCTCGATCCCGACACCGCCCGCGAATATCACGACGAGACGCTGCCGAAGGAAGCGCACAAGGTGGCGCATTTCTGCTCCATGTGCGGCCCGAAGTTCTGCTCGATGAAGATCACGCAGGATGTGCGGGATTATGCGGCGAGCCTCGGTGACAATGAGAAGTCCGCCCTCGGCCTCGATGCCGCTCAAGCCGGCATGAAGGAGATGTCCGACAAGTTCAATGCCATGGGGCAGCAGGTCTATGTTGATGCCAAGGCAGTCAACGCGCCGCACACCACGGCGCTGGAGACAGAGGCCGAGCATCAGGCCAAGAATGCGGGGCTCGTGAAGGAGAGCAATAGGGCGTTATAGCCCACTCCCGCTCGTCCCCGCGAAAGCGGGGACCCAGACGGGCATGGACGGGCTTGTCCCGGCCATCCACGACTTAACGCAGTTTGGAGGGCGGGTTACGCGAAAGCGTGACCCGCCTCTTCTTTGCGCAGACGGCAGATTACGCTGCGCTAATCCGCCCTACGCACTTGTTCACGTGCAAGCAGCAATGAACCCCTTCGGGCTAAACTCTGTAGCGAGAATGAAAGCCTTTGTCGCCGACGGCTCCGTCAAATGCTAACGTGGCGGCGGGCACCTCAAGGGAAAGATACCAGAAATGGCAAAGAAAAAGGAGCAGGCTCTCGCTGAGTATGAGGATGACTATGAAATTGACCTCAAAGAGGGGGTGGACGACGAGAGCGAAAAGGAAGGCTCAACTAGCCTTCAATTCGCGATTACCAGCTATGGTGCGGACTACCCAGTCGAGACCATCGTAAAGCGACTCAACGACAACGCATTTTTTGTGCCCCCATTCCAGCGGCAATTTGTCTGGTCTCAGCGCCATGCCTCTCGCTTCATCGAATCCCTACTCATGGGACTGCCTGTTCCTGGAATTTTTCTGTACAAAGATGCAAAAACCAGTAGGCACTTGGTGGTTGACGGCCAACAACGACTTCGCACGCTTCAGTATTTTCACAGCGGCCTATTTATAGATCGGGCCTTCAAGTTGATTGGCGTTCGAGATGAATGGGAGGGACTGACCTACAAAGAACTGTCTCCATCAGAACAATTAAAGCTCGACGATTCAATTGTTCATGCAACAATTTTTCAGCAGGATGAACCTAAAGATCAGCTTAAAAGTCTATATTTCGTTTTTGAGCGGATAAATTCCGGCGGGATGAGGCTATCGCCGCAAGAAATACGTAACTGCATAAGCGAAGGCCCATCAATGGAGCTAACGCGCGAACTTAATGACAACAAAGATTGGCGTTCTATTTTTGGAGAAAAGAAGAACCGTCGGCTAAAAGATCAGGAACTCGTACTGCGTGCACTCGCAATGTTTGATGATCGCGCGAAATATGATGCGCCAATGCGTGAATTCCTGAACGAGTTTGCAGACAAGGAGCTTCCAAAAAAGGACGTCGAAAAACTGAGGAAGCTCTTTGTCGACTCGATTGCGCTAGTAAATGAAGTTTATGGAAACAAGGCCTTTAGGCCATCGCGAGCGCTGAACGCAGCCGCATTCGAAGCTGTGATGGTTGGGCTGGCCGCTCGATTCGCCGGTCAACGATCGGCTCCAGATCCAAGGAAATTCGCTACCGCCTATGATAAGCTTTTTAAGGACAAAGAATTCCTGCGGGCGTGCGAACGGGCGACGGCTCGTAGGGATACAGTGGAAACAAGGCAAAAAGCAGCAGTTACCGCATTTAAGAGCATATGATTGCGTTTCGAAATTGAAAGACGTTTTGTCGAACTTGAAAAACTTGTCCTGTCGGCCAGCGCAAGGGGCCTGGACGAGAAGACGGCGTCTTATCTTTGTAAGCTTGGTAGCGTCCTCGTTTGCGGAAATCTGGAACGATGCGTTGAGCACATTGTCATAGAAAAAGTGGGTGGCAGCTCTCAGCCTCGCGTGTCCCTATTTTTGAAGAGCTATTTCAAGGCCGGGAGAAACTACGACTGCGAGAATATTCAAAAATTGATGTATAAATTTGATTCTGAGTGGGGGAGGCAATTCGAGAAATTCGTTGCGGATAACGAAAGAGTTCGTGAAGGGATTGCTTCTTGTTACTCCGTTCGAAACTCAATCGCTCACGGCGGCGGACAAAGTCTTGGTCCAAATGCCTTAAAACAGTATTTTGATGCGTCGTTCACGCTGGTAGCAGAATTAGAACGGATTTTGCGATAGGCTCAAGCGATGCGCTGTGTTCGGCAGGTTTCGTTTCACTCAACCTGCTTCGTAAACCGACTACTCTACTTCCCCGCCACCTTCCGCAGCGCCGCGTTGATCCGCTCCTGCCAGCCCGGGCCATCGGCCTGGAAGAAATCCAGCACGTCGCGGTCGAGGCGCAAGGTCACCTGCTCCTTCGCGCCGGGAATGGAGGGCGGCGCGGGCGGCAAATCCGCCGGCTTGGTGGTCGCCTGCTTGAAAGCCTTCTCGGCTTCGCTGCGGGAATCGCGGAAGGGTGTGCGTGCCATGCGGGGTTTATAGCAAGCCCGGCGCGGCCCGGCCACCGGCCGCCGGGCTTTGATTTTCCTCAATGCCGGTCCGTGAGCGGCGGCCACCATGAGGCATCTCAAAAAAAGGCCGGTGATGCGATGTTTGTAAAACTCAGGCGATCGCTCGCTGCGCTGTCGATCGCCGCTGTCTGCCTGCTCCTCGCCGATGGCGCGGCGCGCGCCGAGGAGGCGCCAGCGCGGCAGTTCGCCGAGACGCCGCAGCCGGTAGCGCCGCGCGCCACGCCGCCCGCGCCAGCCAAGCCGCCGGCTTCTGGCAGGGATCTCAAGCCATCCACCGCCGTTCCTACGCTCGCGGAGCAGGTGCGTTCGCTGCAGGCCAGTGTCGAGACGCTGCAGGCCGATGTCGCGGCCATGAAGGCGCGTCTGCAAAACGCCGAAAAGGATGTCGGCACGCTGCGCAGCGGCATGACGGCGCTGCAGAACAAGCTGTCGGAGTATCTCGCGAAGGTGTCGTTTACGTGCAAGTCGGCGAGCGTGTCGCGCAGCGGCAGCGGCGTCGAGGAGAACTGTTCGCCCTATCGCTGCCGCGCCATCGACGGCCGCTGCGCGCCGCAAACCTGCAACAGCGTCGACGACTGCGCGCCCGGTTATGTCTGCCTGCCGGGCGTCTTCAAATGCTCCCTGCCGTAACGGAAACCCATCCCGGGGTCTGAGCCTCCGGCTCCTTCCCATTCCCTCGTCGGCGGCGCGGGCTGCGCCGGCACTGCCGCCTTTCCGCGGCCCGCCCCGCAGTGCTATCCACGCCGTCCGACTCGCCACGCCCTCCCCCACGGACCAATCCCCATGAGTTCTCTCCGCATTCGCCGCTTCGCGCCGGCCGACGAACAGGCCGTCATCGATGTCATCCTGCCCATTCAGCGCGAGGAGTTCGGCGTCGCCATCACCGCCGACGACCAGCCGGACCTGCGCGCGATTCCGTCTTTCTATCAGACCGGTCTCGGCGACTTCCTGGTCGCGGAGGCGGATGGCCGCGTCGTCGGCACCATCGGGCTCAAGGACATCGGCGCCGCGCGCGGCGCGCTGCGCAAGATGTTCGTCGCCGCGCCCTATCGCGGCAGCAAGCATGGCGTGGCGCAGGCGCTGCTGACACGCCTCCTCGACGACGCCGCTTCGCGCGGCGTGCGCGACATCTTCCTCGGCACCACCGACAAATTCCTGGCGGCGCACCGCTTCTACGAGAAGAACGGCTTTGCCCGCGTCGAGCCGGAAACGCTGCCGCCGGAGTTTCCGCGCATGGCGGTCGATACGCGGTTTTATCGCCTGAGCCTGAGCGATCGGCCGCCGGCCTAGCCGGACAGATGATCCTGCGCGGCGATCTCGACTTAGCCCCGCGCCCGGCCTAACGTCGCGCCCGTCAAATCGGGGGCGATCATGACCATCTTCATCCGCACGCTGCTCGGCATCGATGCGCTCGCCGCGCTGGTCGTCTTCTATTTCTTCGTTATCGGTCTGGCCGACGGCTCGGTGTCGTCGTTCAACGGCGGATTGTGGTTCGTGCTGCTCGCCGGCATCGCCGCGATCATCGGCGGCGGCTGGGCCCTGCAGGCCAAAGGCTATCGCCGCGCTGCCGCCGCGGTGCTCATGATCCTCGCCGTGCCCGCGGTCGTCTACGCGCTGTTCATCGTCCTGATCCTGATCACCAATCCGCGCTGGAACTAGCGGCCGAAGGGGCGGGAACCGGCTCACATGTGACCCCCGTCACAGTGGCGCGCCGCCGGCGCGCTAGCATTTGTTATGCTGGTCCAACCCGGGGGTCCGCCATGAAACTCCATTCCCCATTCCTGCTCGCGATTATGGGCGTCGTCGCGACATCGCTCGTCGCGTCCGCCCAGACGACACCCAACACCGACAAGGCGAGCGTCGAGAAGATGAATGCCTATGTCGGCTGCATCAACCGGCTGTCGGAGCGCAGCTACGCCTCGCGCGATCGCTACTTCAGCTGGGTCAAGGGCAAGAACGGCCCGACGGGCAAGGAGCGCATCATCTACGGCACCTATACCATCTACGACACCTCCGATTGCCGCCGGAATGTCGAGAAGGCCAATGCGCTGGCGCCGCGCGATGCCGAGCTGGAGGCCGCCGCCGCGGCCTATGCCGATGCGGTAAGCAAGCTTGAGCCGCTCCTCAAGGAAGCCGACGATTATTACGACCAGGAGAACTACAAGGATGACAAGATGGCCAAGGGCAAGGCGCTGCATCCGCGCCTCGTCGCGGCCTGGGACGCTTTCGCCGCCGCCGACAAGAGCCTGCGCGCCAATGTCGAAGCCATCAACGACAAGCGCGCGCTGGAAAAGCTCGCCGCTATCGAGCAGGCCGAAGGCAAGAAGGCGCGCTACCACGTCGAGGCGCTGATGATCAACGCCAAGCGCGTGCTGCGCGCCGAGACCGCCGACAAGCCGGATCTCGCGGCGATCACCTCGGCTCTCAGTGAGTTCGAGGCAATCGTCATCGCCACCGAGCCCTTCGCCTCCGCCGCCGGGCCCGACAAGATCGGCTCGATGTTCGTGTCCAACGCCAAATCGTTCCTCACCACGGCCAAGCAGCTCATGCGCCGCATTCGCGACAAGACGCCTTACTCGACCGGCGACCGCATGATGCTCAGCGGCGCCGGCTCGGGCTGGATGGTCGAAGGTTCGCCGCCGCGGCTGCTTCGCGATTACAATCAGCTCATCGACGCCTATAACCGGGGCGCGCGCATCTAGCCGCCGGAAACGAAAAGGCCGGGACGCTCTTGCATCCCGGCCTTCCGCTCGATGTTGCCTCAAGCTCTCTACGGCGCCTAGAACCTCACATAGCGTTCCTGCGGCTGCGTCACGGCGACGCCGACCAACGTGCCGCCGACGGCGCCGATGCCAGCACCGACCAGCGCGCCACCGCCCGAGGTCAGCGCCGAGCCGGCGATCGAGCACGGCGGACACACCGCCGCACCGATGATGGCGCCGATCACCGCGCCGCCGATCGGATAGAGCAACGGCTCGGACGGGAACGGCGATGCCGCATAAACCGGCTCGGGAGCGTAACGGTAGTTGCGCTCGGCCACACGAGCGCGGCGCGCCTCATAACGGGGCTCCGCGGCATAGGCGGCGCGAACATAACGCGCATCCTGCGCGGAAATACGCTCGTGATAGCGACCGGCGGCGTTGGCCGATGCGGGGATCATGATGGCGACGAGCGTCGCGGCGGTCAGCGCGGTGGCGACGGTACGCATATTGAACTTTGCCATGGGGCTTTCTCCGTTAATTCAGCCAGCCCCGTGCGCTAACGACATCGCCTTGTGTCCGTTCCGCATCATCGCCTGCCTTGCGCAACAATCCGCATGTTTGTTCAAGCCGCACGGCCGGTCTGCATGTCGCGAGCGGCTGCCTTGGCTTTGCCACGCCGCCGGCCCATTGTCGCCCCGGTCGGAGGGAACCCTCGTCGTTACGCCGCGTTCTTGTGCCACCGCACCGGCCTAACGAGGAGCCCTCGCCTTTGTCGTTCTTCTCCGACCTGACCGATCCTGTTCCGCCACCGCAGAATGCCGTCAATCATCGCCTGCTCGGCGCCACCGCAGACGTTTTGAAATACGCGCCGCGCCGACTGCGTCTGGAGAACGGCGACGAGGCCATCGCCCGCGCTCAGGCCGATGCGCGCTACTGGCGCGAGCGCGCCTTCAAGGCCGAGACCCGGCTGCGCGCGCTCGAGACGCGGGTGCAGCAGCTGGCGCGGCGCGCCAGAGAACAGGAGCGCTGAGCGCCGCAATGGACCTGTGTTAGGCTCCGAGTCGTCTCGTTGCCTCGCACCCATCGGTCCGTCATGCACCTTCACCGCCTCGCTCCTGCTTGCGGTCTTGCTTGCAGTCTTGTTCTGCTCGCGCCTGCCGCCGGCGCCCGAGCCGATTCCGCGCCGTCCTATCCCGCCGTGCCGTTGCTCTCGACTGGCCAGACCGTGGTCGGCGAGACCATTCGCTATCCGTCGGGCGATGCCCGCGTCACCGCGTCGATCGTCACGCTGGCACCGGGCGGGCGCACCATCGCCCACCGCCACGGCGTACCCATGTTCGCCTACATCCTCGACGGCGAATTGACGGTCGACTACGGCGACAAGGGCAAGCGCATCTATCGCGCCGGCGATGCCTTGATGGAGGCGATGGCCGTCACCCATGCCGGCGTCAACACCGGCACGGTGCCCGTGCGCATCCTCGCCGTTTATATGGGCGCCGCCGGCGCCAGCGACGTCATTGCCGAGCGTTGACGAGATGACGCGTGCCGCGATCCTTACTCTCGTTCTCCTGATCGGCGCGCCCGTGCTGGCGGCATCGCTAGGCGATGCCGATCTCGCCTGGATCGAAGCTTGCGCCGACCGGCTCAGGAACGAGCGCGGCACGACCGAAAGCAAGGTGAAGTATTGCACCTGCATGCACGAGCAGTTCGACGACAATCGCGATGTCGATCAGACCGAGATGGAGAGGCTCTATCCGCCGCTGCATCTCGCCTGCCAGATCGAGGCCGGCCGCGGCCGCTGAGGCGGCGCCTTAGCGGCGTCCCGCCAGCAGCCAGATCAGCAGGCCGAGCACCGGCAGCAGCAGGATCAGCAGAATCCAGAACAGCTTGGAGCCGCTAGTCTGGCTGCTCTTCATGATCTGGACAATGGCCCAGATGTCGGCCGCCAGAATGATCAGGCCAAGCAGGCCGCCTTCAAATCCCATTATGACAATCCCTTCGCTTGGGTCGGGATGAGAACGGCCGGAGCAGTCGCGGGTTCCGTTGTGGGCTTCTTTCACCCTCCCCTGGGAGGGGGAGGGTAAGAAAAGAAGGCCCCTACAACCTCACCGCCACCAGAATCCGCGTGCCGAGGCCGATCAGCACCGTCCCGAGCGCGCGCTCGATCCAGGTGCGGGCGCGCGCATAGGCCACCTGCACTTTCGGCCGCGAGAACACGAAAGCGACGATCGTGTACCACGACACTTCCTGCACGCCGACAATGGCCACCGCGACCAGCCGCACCCACACCGGCGCATCATGCGGCAGCAGCGCGACGAAAATGCTGGAGAAGAAAATGATGATCTTCGGATTGCCCAGGCTGAGCCAGGCGCCGGTCAGCACCGCGCGCGCAATGCCGTCGCGCGAAGCGGGCGCCGCAGCGGACTGCACCGCCGGCATGGGGTCGCGGCTGTGACGCCATGCGCTGATGCCGAGCCAGATCAGATACGCACCACCGGCAATCTGGATCAGCCCATACACGGAGACAAACTGCGTCATCAAAAGCGCGATGCCGAAGCACGCCGCGGCGGCCCACATCGTCGCGGCAACCGCGACGCCTGCGCCAAGCGCGACGCCTATGCCGAGACTACGGCCGGCGGCGGCGCGGCTCACCATCAGAAACGCCGGTCCCGGACTGATAATGCCGAGCAGATTGGCGAGCGCGAGGCCCGCGAGCGGCCAGAGATAGGAGGACATGCGGTGCGTCTCCCCGTTCGCGCGCTGCCTGCGCGCTCAGACTTCTTCGGTGCTCCGCGCCTGCGCGCCCGGCGCGATGGTCGGCGGCGCGGCGTTGAGCTTCTCGACAGCGAAACCGGCCGCGGCCTTGTAGCCGGCCATGAAGTCGGCGCGCTCCTTTGGCGCAATGACGTCGTCGATATTGTCGAAGGTGCCGCCGCAGCGTTCGTCGACCAGATTGAGCAGACCGAACGGCCCGGCGCCGCGATTGCGCAGAATGAGCTGCGAAATCGGCCCGCACAAAGTCTTGTCATAGGCGGCGAGCGCCTGCGGCGTCGCGCCGTGTTCGATCATGCAGGCGCCCAGAATGCGCGCGTCGATGATGGCCTGGCTGGCGCCGTTGGAGCCGGTCGGATACATCGCATGCGCGGAATCGCCGAGCAGTGCCACGGGCCCATCCTGCCAGGTATCGACCGGATCGCGGTCGATCATCGGATTTTCAAAAGCGCAGTCGGCCTGCGCGATCATCGCCGGCACGTCGAGCCAGTCCCATACCCAGCCGTCGAAGTGATGCGCGAAATCGGAGATCTCGACCTGACGGAACCAGCCGGCCTGCTTCCAGCCGTCACTGTTGTCCAGGGTCACTTCGGCGATCCAGTTGATGGTCGCCAGCCCCGTCTGCGGATCGGGATGCGAGATCGGATAAAACACCACGCGCTCGCGATGCGTGCCAAGGCCGACGAACGACGCGCCCGAGCGGATCGGTTTGCCTTTCGTGGTGCCGCGCCACATCACCGCGCCGCCCCAGTGGATCGGCGGCTGCTTGGGATGCATCTGCGCGCGAATGGCGGAGTGAATGCCGTCGGCGGCGATCAGCAGCGCGCCTTGCACGTCTTCGGTCGAGCCATCCGGATGCTCGATCGACGCGATCACGCCATCGGCGGTCTTGCGATAACCGTTGACACGGCTGCCGAGCCGGACCGCGTCGCGGCCAAGCCGGGCGATCACGGCGTCGTACAGCATCATGTGGAACAGGCCGCGGTGGACGGAGTACTGCGGCCACTTGTAGCCGGCGCCGAGCCCGCGCGGTTCGGAGTAGATGTCGTTGCCATTGAGGCCGACCAGCGCCCACTCCTTGGACGGCACGCCGACGCGGTCGAGATCGGCAGGCGTGAAGCCGAGGTCGTAGAGTTCGCGCACGGCATTGGGCTGGATATTGATGCCGACGCCGAGCGGGCGCATCTCGCGCACGGCCTCGAACACGACACACGGAACACCGATCTGGTGCAGGGTCAGGGCCGTCGCCAGCCCGCCAATGCCGCCGCCGGCGATAATCACGCGATCACGCATACTCATAGGTTTCCCCCAGCTCCGTTTTCTTTAACGGGGCCAGAGGGATGAGGCAAGCCGGGGGCGCCTCCGGGCAATCCCGGAGTGACAGGCCGCCAGAGGCCGTGACAAACAGGATGCCATACGGCCTATAATCGCGGCCAATACGGAGGAACCGATGTCGAACGAACAGACCCTGTCCCGTGACGAACTGAACGACCGGATCGCCATCCTGCGCGACAACATCCGGCAGTTGACGGAACAGGCGGCGGCCTTCTCCGGCGCGGCCGACGAGGAACGGGCGTCGAACCGCATCGCCGAGCAGCAGGACGAGCTCGACCGGCTCATCGCCATGCGTGATGAATTGGACAAGAAGAAATCATAGTAGTTCCCGGCTGCCGCGCTGCCGGCGGCGTGGCACACTTCTCCGCAACGAGCGTTACTGAATCGCTCGATCAACGATGTGGAGGAGTCTGATGGCGACACCGACCATTGCCCGCATCTGGCGGGGCCGCACAAGGCGCGAGCGCGCCGACGAGTATGAATCCTATCTCTATGAGAATGGTGTGAAGGTTCTGTCGGAACGCGCGCTGGCGGTATCACAGTTCCGCGAGGACCGCGAAACCGACAGCGAGTTCATCACCATATCTTATTGGGAGAGTATCGAGGCGATGTCGCGCTACGCCGGCGCCGATCCACGCAAAATACATCATCTGCCGCGCGATCCGGAATTCCTGATCGAACTGCCGGAGGATGTGCAGGTGCTGCGCATCACCTCGGCCTTCCGGCTGTTCGGCGGCTAGAACTTCCAGTCGAGGATGTTGCCGTCATCGATCAGATCGGAGACGTCGCCATCCATTTCCGTCGCAAGCACGTCCGTCGTGTTGATGCCGGAGCCTGGAACGACGTCGGGCTGCGGCAGGCGCTTGCGCATGTCGCGATAGGCCTCGAAGGCAATCGCGTTGCCGACGAACACGCATTTGCACAGCTCGGGATCGGCGTAGAGATAGTAGCGTTGGCCATTCTTGGTGCGCGCCACGAAACGCCGCGTCGGCAGCTTCTTGATATGCGCGAGTTCCTGCGCGGTGTTGGCTGAACGCATGACGAACCCGGCGTCCTCCAGCTTCATATCGGCAGCCAGTTGCGCCAGCGCGCCGCCGGTCCATATGCCGAGCGCGCACATCAATACCATCGTGAAAATTCGCATATCGTCGCCCCTTCGCGCCGGACCTTGGCCGACGCAACATTTTATACGTCAATGCGGCTGTTTGCGCCATCAGAACGCGCCCCGGTGTGTCCGCTGTCACAAACCTGGCAACTTCACATTGTGCTATGGTGCCGTCGTAGACCGTTCGCTGGAAGGAAGCCGCTCATGGTTCGCATAGTCTCACTGACCGCCGCTGCCCTCGCAGCCGCCGTCCTGAGCGTGACAGCCCTGCCCGCCTTTGGTCAGTCTTTCGGCCGCACCTATCCCATCACCATGCAGGAGCCTGCTCCGGGCGTCGATGACACCGGACGCGATGTCGAGTTGCCGCCTGAGTACCGCCGCATGCCCGTGTTCTATCGCAGCGACTATCCGCCGGGCACGATCATCGTCAACACGGCCGATCGCTTCCTTTATCTCGTGCAGGATAACCAGACCGCGCTGCGCTATGGCGTCGGCGTCGGCCGCGATGGCTTCCAGTGGGGCGGCGTGCACAAGATCTCGCGCAAGGCCGAATGGCCGGACTGGACGCCCCCGCCGGAGATGATCGAGCGCCAGCCTTATTTGCCGCGGTTCATGGCTGGCGGCCCGGGCAATCCGATGGGCGCCGCGGCATTGTACATCGGCTCGACCGTGTATCGCATTCACGGCACCAATGCACCGCAAACCATCGGCCAGGCCGTGTCGTCTGGCTGCTTCCGGTTGGTGAACGAGGACATTCAGGACCTCTATTCGCGCGTGCCGGTCGGCACCAGGGTGATCGTTCAGCACCAGTAGCGGAAGCACGTCTCGCCGCGCTATCCTCCGATCCAAAGACATAAGGGGGAGCGCAATGCCGGGGCTGCTGCAAGACCGCGTCGCCGTCGTGACCGGCGGAGGTTCCGGTATCGGCGAAGCCATTGCCATCGGCTATGCGCGCGAAGGCGCAAAGGTCGCGGTGCTCGATATCAACGGCGACTCGGCCGGGAAAACTGCCGCCGCGATCAAGGCGAATGGCGGGACGGCCATCGCCCTTCCCCTCGATGTCAGCCAGCGCGAGGCCTGCTTCGCCGCCGCGAAGGAAGTCGCGCGGCAGCTCGGCGCGGTGTCGGTTCTGGTCAACAATGCCGGCATCAATCGTCGCAATCCGATCGCCGCCGACGCCGATGTGTTCCTGAAGGACTGGCAGGACATCATGGCCGTCAATCTCAACGGCATGCTCAATGTCACGCAGGCTTTCCTGCCGGCGCTGCGCGAGAGCAAGGGCCGCATCGTCAATATCGGCTCGATCCAGTCTTTCGTGCATGTACGCACGCCGAATTCGGCGGCCTATACGACCTCGAAGCACGGCGTGCTCGGCTTCACCAAGGCGCTGGCCGCCGAACTCGGCAAGGACGGCGTTCGCGTCAACGCCATCGGCCCGGGTCTGATCGAGACGCCGCTCAACGCCCAGGTGCGCGCCACCAAGCCGGAAGTGGTGCAGGTCTTTCTCGATCACACGCCGCTTGGCCGCGCTGGCAAACCGGAGGACATCGTCGGGCCGGCGGTGTTCCTCGCCTCCGACATGTCGTCCTATGTCACCGGCACCATCGTCATGGCCGATGGCGGCTACCGTACCATCTGATCATTCGCATCTAATTCTTAAGGAGTGTCGTTCATGTCCAAAGCCGTCGCCGTCGTTGGAGCCGGAACCATTGGGGCGAGTTGGGCCTCGATCTTCCTCGCGCAAGGCTACGACGTACGCGCCACCGATCCGTCACCGCAGGGCGAGGCCTTCGCGCGGCGCTTCATCGCCAATGCCTGGCCGACGCTGGAAACCCTCGGCTGGGTCGTGCCCGGCGCTAGCCAGGATCGGTTTTCGTTTCACGCCTCGCCGACCGAAGCCTGCAAAGGCGTGAGCTTCGTGCAGGAAAGCGGGCCGGAGCGCGAGGACATCAAGATCGAGACCTTCAAGGAGATGGATGCCGCGACGGCGCCGGATGTGGTGATTGCTTCGAGCTCGTCCGGCCTCCTGATCTCGCGCGTCACGGTGAAGTGCGCGCATCCCGAACGCTGCGTCATCGGCCATCCCTTCAACCCGCCGCATCTCATTCCGCTGGTCGAGGTGGTCGCCGGCGAGAAGACGTCGCAGGAGGCGGTCAACAAGGCGATGGCGTTCTATCGCGCCATCGGCAAGCACCCGATCCACATCAAGAAGGAAGTGAAAGGTCATGTCGCCAACCGCCTGCAGGCGGCGCTATGGCGCGAGGCGGTCAGCCTGGTCGCCGACGGCGTCTGCTCGGTCGCCGATGTCGACGCTGCCATCGCCTATGGCCCCGGCCTGCGCTGGGCGCTGATGGGGCCGCACCTGACCTTCCATCTCGCCGGCGGCGAAGGCGGCATGACGCATTTCATGAACCATCTCACGCCGGCTTTGCAGACCTGGATGGACGACATGAAGAACCCGCGCATCATCGACTACAAGCAGCTCATCATCGACGGCGTTACCGAGGAAGCGGGCAATCGCTCGATCGCCGATTTGCAGAAGTGGCGCGACCGCAAGCTGATCGACATTCTCAAAGTGTCGAGCGCGCCTTAAGTCTGCGTCTTCGCGTTTTCTTCGCTGATGGCGCGCAGCAGCGTCAGCAGCAGGCCGTTGAGCGGCGTCGCGATGCCGTATCGCTCGCCGGCGGCGACGATGGCGCCGGTCAGCGCCTCGACCTCGAACGGCCGACCGGCGAGCCGGTCGAAATAGGTCGAGGTGGAAAGGTTCGCACCAAACCCCCGCACCATCTTCAGGACGCGTTGGCTTTCGTCGTCGTGAAGGCCGGCGCCGTCGACCCGCGCCACGCGCCCGGCCTCGTCGAGTATGGCGAGGGACAGGAGCTGAATATCCGGCCGCTCGAACACGGCGAAGCGCTGCAGGGTCAGCGCGGTTATCGGATTGGCGATGGCATTGACCAGCAGCTTGCGCCATTTCAGCGTGACAAAATCGGCACTGACCAAAACGTGCAGCGGCGTATCGCCCATCAACGCGGCGAAGGCGCGGCCGCCCGCATCGTCAGGCACGACGAGTTCATTCTCGCTCACCGGCTTGTAACGCACGTGGTCCGGCGCCAGCCGTTCGCCGTTGTAATAGACCAGCGCCGGCACGATCGCCGCGCCGTTGACATAAGGCGCAATGCGCTCGACGTGATCGATGCCGTTCTGCAAAGCCGCGACCGTCGTCGACGGCGTGCACAGTCGCTCCAGCCACGGCCCCGCCGAGGCCGTCTCATGCGTCTTGGTGCAGAGCAGGACCCAGTCGACGGGTCTCGCATCGGCAGGATCGGTCAGTGCCGTCAGCGGCACCTCGAAAGCGCCGTCGGGGCCTTCGACCATGAGCCGCTCGAGCGGCTTGCGCACGCAGGCGGTGACGTCGTGAAGCCCGGTGCGGGTCAATAAGCCCGCGGCCGTGCCGCCAATGCCGCCGAGGCCGACGACAGCGATACTCAGACGTTGCGGTGAGACCGGCGGCTCTGACATGGCCGCGACGTTCGCGCCATTATTTGACTTTGTCAACTATCTCCGCCGCACGGCAAAACGGGCGGCGCGGCTGCCGCCGCCCGCCCGCGTCGCCGTGATCTCGAACCGTTAGCGCAGCGTCAGCACCAGGCCGCTGAGATCGGCGCTGATGATCAGGCCCGCCTGCCGCCCGGACAGGGTTAGCACCGCGCCCTTCTGGTTGGTCAGCACGACGCCCTGCGCGCCGCGCATCGCGGCGGCGCCGGCGCCAGCCTGGCCGTAGACGCCTTCGATGTCGGAGGCACGGCGAATATTCGACACCGTGCCGTAGAAATTGGTCTCGGACGCGCCGAAGGTGAAACCATAGCTCACCCCGCCGATACCCAGACGATACTTGCGGCCCTGGAAGGTGAGCGTGCCGCTGCCGCCAGAGCCGCCGACGATGAACCCGGCTTTCACGATGCGGATGTGAACGCGGCCGCTATCGGCATGAGCGGCGGACACGAACGCGAAACCGAGAAGCGCAACGAACGCCACCATCGCGGCGCGGATGCTTGCACGGATTGTCATTGGGGAAGTCTCCTTGGGCATGCCGACGCCCGTCGCATTGTTCGCGGCGGCACTGAGTCGGCGCCTCGTCATAATACGCCGGCGGGCTGAAAGTTCCACGGCAACCCGCGGAAACGTTCAGCGCTTGAACAGGCCCATGATGCTCGCTTTGGCGAGTGTCTTGAAATTGAGGTTGAAGCCGATCTGTGCCGCCGGCGTGTCTTCCTTCACGCCAAGCACCTCATTCACGGCGAACACCGTGAACAGATAGCGGTGCGGATGGTCGCCCTGCGGCGGACAGGGACCACCGTAACCGGCAAAGCCATAGTCGGTGCGCGTCTGCAACGCGCCCTTGGGTAACGCACCGCCCGGACTGCCGGCGCCGAGTGCCAGTTCGGTCACATCCGGCGGGATGTTGACCACCAGCCAGTGCCAGAAGCCTGAGCCGGTCGGCGCATCGGGGTCATAGCAGGTCACGGCATAGCTCTTGGTCCCGGCCGGCCCCGGCGACCATTTCAGATGCGGCGACTTGTTATCGCCGGTGCAGCCGAAGCCATGATCGGGCGAACCGGCATGGGTCAGCGCCAGATAGTCGCCATCCTTGAAACTATTGCTCGACACCGAAAATGCCATGACCTCTCTCCTCGCCTGCTCTACAAATTACGCGGCAGTCTAGCCAATGAGCGGCGGTCAAGCCAACGCAGATGAGGCAATGCGGGTCGCCATCATCGTCCTGTCATGCAAACTCGTCCGTCTTCACGCACGGCTGCGGTCAAACTTCGGCGCTGGCCTTGGCCGGCGTCCCGCCTTAGCATAAACACCGCCAGACCCGATCCGCGAACTGGACAATCCCATGCCCGCCGACCTGCCGTTCAACCTGTTCGATGGCGTCGTCATTCTGTGTCTCATCGTCGCGATCGTAGCCGGATTTCGAACCGGCCTCATGCGCAGCCTGGCCACGATCCTCGGCTATGCAGTCGCCGCACCGGCCGCCATCATGATCATGCCGCTCATCCTGCCGTGGGTGAACGAGCGGTTTCAATTCGGTCAGGCACAGACGCCGGTCTTGCTGTTCGCGATCTTCCTGATCGTCGGCTTCCTGCTGGCGGCGCTGATGCGCGGCGCCGTCGGCGAGGTCACCGGTCGTCATGTCGGTGCGTTCGATCGCGCGGCAGGCGCCTTGCTCGGCGCCGTGCGTATTGTACTGGTTGCCGTCCTGATCGTGCTGGTGTTCGACCGCCTGATCCCGCCGGACCGCGAACCGGCATTCCTGGCCGGTTCCAGACTACGCCCGGTATTGTCGCAAGCCGGCGCGCAGGGATTGCGGCA
This sequence comes from Pseudolabrys sp. FHR47, assembly GCF_005153485.1. NCBI lineage: Bacteria > Pseudomonadati > Pseudomonadota > Alphaproteobacteria > Hyphomicrobiales > Xanthobacteraceae > Pseudolabrys > Pseudolabrys sp. FHR47. The sequence goes on along the minus strand of NZ_CP039740.1, from coordinate 1,256,520 downwards.
ATTACCGCCTCATGTGACCGACTATATCGACCGCATCAAGCGCGAGCACGGCCTGTAGCTCGCGCAATGTCGCCTGTACAATCCGGCGGCGGCCTCCTAAATTTACCGGCAACACACAACGATCTGACGACGAGGCGTCTCATGACCAACGTTACCTATGAAATCGTCGAACATGACGGCGGCTGGGCCTACAAGGTCGACGGCGTATTCTCCGAGCCCTTTCCGACGCATGATGCGGCGCTGGCAGCCGCCAAGCGCGCCGCCGCCGAGCAGATCGTGCCGGGCCACACCGAGGAAATCGAGTACGAAGACGAAAAGGGCAAGTGGCACGCCGAGACCGCGAGCGGCAGCGATCGCCCGACCACGACGGTTAAGGACAGCAAATAGAACGGCCGATATCCGTCGCGCCGGGACCGCACGGATCGTCCGCATCAGGAACGGCGATGAAGAATTTCGGCAGCCCCGGAGCACTCGCCGCTCTGTTGGCATTCAATGGCGGCTTCGTCGACACCGCCGGATTTCTCGGCCTGCAGGGCCTGTTCACCGCACACGTGACCGGCAATTTCGTCACGCTCGCCGCCGCGCTGATTGAAGGCAGTCACGGCATTGTCGGCAAAATGCTCGCGCTTCCGGAATTCGTTCTGGTCGTCGCGCTGGCACGGTTCGCCGGCAATGCGCTGCGCCGCCGCGGCAAATCGGTGCTGTCAACGCTGTTGAGCGTCAAGGTGCTGCTCCTGGCCGCGTTCTTCGTGATGGCTGTTGTCTTCGGCCCGTTCACCAATGCCGACAGCCCGGCAGCGCTGCTTACCGGCTTCGCCGGCATTGCCGCGATGGCGCTGCAGAACGCCGTGCACCGTGTGCATCTCGCCAGCCAGCCGCCATCGACCTTGATGACCGGTTCGACCACGCAGGCCACCATCGATCTCGTCGATCTCCTGATCGGCGGCGCGATGCCGAATGATGAGGCGGCGCGCGTGCGCTTGCGCCGGCTGGCCGCCAGCATCTTCTATTTCGCAGCCGGCTGCGCGGTGTCGGCTTTGCTCTATTGGAAGATCGGTTTCTGGGGTCTGGCCGTGCCGGTTGTCGTTGGCGCGGTGGCGGCGATGATGCAGATTAAACCGGAACAATAAAGCTCTATTGCCAGAGGCCGTAGCTCGCCCACTTTTCCTCCGGTATCTCGTCGCCGACTTTGTAGTCGAACGACAACACCTTGAGGTGTTCGTCATTGGTCAGGCAGGTGTAGCTGAGCGAGTACCACTTGCCACGGCTGCGAAACGCACCGCCTTTCGCTTCCAGCTGATTGCCGGCGATGACAACGTCGACCATGGCATTCGCGACTGCGCGATCGGGACGAAACTTACCCGTATCCTTGCGGATGCGCGCCATGGCCGTGGCGTCACACAGTTGCGCCATGCGGTCGGCCGGCATCAAAAGCTTGAGCGTGCGTTCGAGTTTGGCCTCGGCGAATGCGGCATTCGGTGCTGCGAGCGATATGAGAAAGGCAGTCGCCAGCATCCGACGTCGCATTATCAACCCACCATCTTCGATTGGTCCCCGCACGCATTTACTGGCCGTGACGGCGCGTGGCAACCCTTCACCTTGCGACGAAACTACTTGTGGACGCGCACAATCTCTCATGCGCGCCGCATGCGTCAAATCGCTGAAAATCAGACGTATTTGGGGTCGCGCTCGAGCAGTTCGATCGAAATGCCCTGTGGACCGCGAATGAAGCAAATCTTGATGCCCGGCCGCGGCACATTGGGTTCCATCGTGAACTCGACGCCCTTGGCCTTGAGGTCGGCCGCGACCTTGTCGACATCGGTCACGTGAAAGCCGAAGTGGTCCAGGCCCTGATACGGCGTCACCGGCGGCGGGTTGACGCCGTCACCGGCCTTCACCGGCGCGAGAAAAATCATCGCGCCACCAAGCTTGATATCAACGCGCGGTGCGCCTTGCTGGGTAGACCGGAGAATCTCGCCGCCCAGCATCCGCTCGAACCATTGCGCCGTCGCTTCGACATCCGGCGTGCGCAGATGGATATGGTCCCAGACGATGTTCATGGCATTCTCCCCGATACTGTTGGCGCACCCTAAACCGGATCGCCGGCCTCGTCATGCGGGGCATGCGGACGTCCGCCAGGCGTGCGACCCCGGCGACTCTTGCCGGAAAGCGGTTTTTTCAGCAGCATGCGGTATTCATGCGAATCACCGTCGTGTCTTTGCTTTCGTCTGCGGAAGACCCAATCGGATTCTGACGATGCGCCTTCAACGATCTGCGTGTCAGCCGCGCCGTCAAATCGGCACGCTTGTGCTGTCCGTTCTGGCCGCCGGACTGCTCGGCGGCTGCGAGACGAACGGCGGCCCCTCGAACCCGCTGTCCGAACTGGTGGCCTATAGCAGCGGTGCGCAGGCCAGTGCACAAGCCAGTGCCCAAGCGAACGCTCAAGCCGGTGCCCAGGTTAGCGCTCAGGCGCAGGCCCGGCAGGAAGTCAGGCAGCCCGAAAGGCCAAATTCGCGCGCACAGGCCGCGATGGATTGCTGGGCAATGGTCGAAAAGTCGAAGGCCGGCGCCAGCCTCGACGCGCGCGCCGATTTCGTCAACGACTGCATCGACAAAAAGCTCGGCGCTTCGAACGGCGGCGGCAAGTCCGACGCACGGGCGACCGCCGCGGCGCCGAAGCCCCGGCCGCGGGCCGAAGCCAAGCCGGCTTCCTGACAGCCAAACCGGGGCGATTGCCCCGCGGTGCCGCCAGGTCGGCACAAGGCCGGGCATGACGGAACGAGAGCCTTCACTCAAGCCTCTGAAATGACTCGCCGAATTTCCGGTCAGGCTCTCAGGCCAGGGGCCCGCCTCTCCGCGTCGCAGTCCGCGACCACATCTTTGCCAAACTCTCCCGGCACCTTGGCTGGGTCCGCGACAGGCACTCCCCGGCGTTTAGAGGAATTCGTAATGCGTCGCTCATCGAGCCCCGTCGGCCCGCTGATTGCTGTTGCATTGCTGTGCGCGGCCGCGCCAGTGCGCGCCGACGACATTCGTCACGATGATCAGACGCAGGTCGCTTCCGGAGATGTCCCCGGGTCCGGCGATGCGGAGCTGCAATTGCGCGGCTCGGTCGACGGCTCGGCCTGGAGCTTTCTCGATGCGCCTGCCCCAAAGGTTCAGGTCGAGGATCTGCCGCCGCCTGTCGCGCCAGTCGCGGGTCTTGACGGCGATGTCGCAGCCAAGCCGTTGAGCGCAGAAGAGCGCGACAGGCTCAGCCAGGCCCTGCTGTTCGACGCGCATGATCCCGTCGCCGCGGCGCGCGAGATGCGCCTGCGCAAGACCGCCGGACTGAAGTCGAACGGTTTCGAAGTATCGAAGACCGGAAACGCCGGCGACCTCAGCACTGTCGTTTTCAAACAACCGATCGCACCCGAGACCGGTGACTGGAAAGCGCGTGTCGGTGCCGATCTTGCTGTGGCGCCGGACGCTAGCGCCGGCTGGTCGCCGGACAATCCGCTGCGCGTTCAGCGCAATGCGCGCGCGGCCAATGCGGCTTGGGCGTCGGTCGATGTTCATGAGTTCGCCACCGTCGATGCGCGCGTGAACCCGGCCGGCGAACAGGGCCTGCTCGCCACGACACTGAAGCGGTCCATGCCGATCGGCAGTCATCTGTCGATGACCCTGCAAAGCCGCACGTCGATGACGGAAACATTCGGACGCGGCACGACGACGTCCGACATTCCGCTGATGGCGCTGCCATCGTCCGACGGCACGACGACATCGCGGGTCTGGGGCCAGGAGAATTCGGCGCGGTTCAACATCCTTGCCACCGGCACCGCACTCGGCGCCGGCGTGTCGTCGAGCAGCACCGATCCGGTGACGCACAACACGCTCAGCGCCGAGCAGAAACTTTACGGGCCGTTAAGCGTGTCGACATCGATCCACGACGTCGGCAAAGCGGACGAAAGCCGCTCTGTCCGCGCGCGCGCGCGATTCAGTTGGTAACAAGCGGGGCTAAGACCCGCGAAGTTCCCTCCGCCGCATTCCCGCCCGCTGGCGGCCCAAACCCCGCCCGGTTCACATGTCGCAATCCGCCGCTTCTGGGGGATCATGCGCGCGGTTGCGCCTGTACAGGAGTTGCTCATGACCACGACGAAACCCGACCGTTTCGGTGCCGACAAGTCCGCGGACAAAGCGGGGCCCGAGCGCTTCGCACCGCCGCGCGCACCTGAACGGCTCGGCGAGATCGATCAGGCAGCAGCGAACGCCTTCGAAGGCGAGATCCGCGAATTCGTCCGCCGAGACGTGGCGCGCCGCCCGCGCGGCGAAGCAGAGGCTTCCGGCGATGTCGTTGCCGACAACCTCGGCACGCTCATCCGCCGCGTGTCGAGCCAGTCGATGGACGAGATCGACCGCGTCATTCTGGAACTCCAGGGCGTCCGCGACATGCTCCGCCAGGAGGGCGACCGCGTCACCCGGGAAGTCTCCGGCTATGCCAGCCTGAACCACGCCGCCATGACGGCGATGCAGGTGATCGGCGACAGCCTCAAGCAGTGGCGCGGCGACCCCACCCGGCCGCCTCAGGGCCATCGCCCGGCGAGCTGACCTGCCGCCGGGTACCGCCGGTACGTGCGGTTAGACGGTTCACGGCTCAGGATTGTGGATTTGCCGCCGGACGCATCCGGCAACCTCCGCCGCCAAGGTCTGCCGCGTTAATGTGCAGGGGTCCGTGACTGACTGATTCGTCGTCAGCGGCTGTGCAGTGAGGGAATTCGCTGGCGACATGTCCTGCCGCGCCAATGCGGAGACAGACGTCCGTTCGGACACTCCTCCCAACAACTTGAACCCCGCCGCAGCGGGGTTCTTTTTTGCCGGATTGATCCGACCGGCTCCCGTTCGGAGGCCTTAGCGGCTTTCGTCCGCGGTGATGCCGAAGACGCGGGACCCATCTTCGAAATCGGCGCGCCCGGACAGATGGCCGGCCACGACCACGGCACCCATCATCATCACGAACAGGGTCGCGGCAACGAACATCAGGCCGATTTTTCCAAGTGCATTACGATCGGCCACGGCCGCGTCTCCAAATCCGGTTTCGAGTTGTCAGAACGCCCGGCTGCGGTAATCGCAGGGGGCCGTCTTATCGCGTAGTAAACACGGCTAAAGCATGACCGTTCCGTGATGCAGATCACAAATCTGCAACAAAGGGTCAGAAATTCAGGCAGGGTTAATGCTTAGTTCGCGGCGGCCTTGCCGGCCCGCACGGCTTTGCGCGGCAAAGGGTAGTCGGTGCTGTCGTAGAGCTGCCGGATGCCATTGCCGTCAAAGCGCTTTTCCTCGACCTCGAGATAGGCCCCGAGCAGCAGTTCAGGAGGCAATTCCTCGATGGCAAAACGGATCGCTTCGGCGGCGGTGGAAAAACGCCTATATCCAATCGGACGGCGCGACTTCCGACTCCGGCTCGGAAACAGCTCGGACGGGGCCCGGTAGTTAATCATCGACATCGCCACAAACTCCTCGCGCATGGCATTATGGCCTTGCCGACCCTGGAAATCCAGCTTCCGACTGCTCAAGCGCGGGCGCTCTTCAATCCACCCCCACATCACCACGACGTAAAAAAAAGACCGTCCGGCGGCGGACGGCCTTTTGGAAGTAGGCCCGATATCCAGCAGCGGGCCGATATCCGGCATCGGGCCGGTCCGCGATCAGTCCACCACTTCCGCCACGACCTGGCTGGTGGCCGGGTCGACCAGCAGCACCCGGTTGTTCACGACCATGTATTTGTAGGACTGGATCGCCGGCACTTCGACCGCGACCTCCTGCGGCACGGCGTACAACGTCGTGCTTTGCGGGATCCGTGTGCCGACACGGTACTCGACCGTCGCCTGCGCCGGGGCGACGCGCTCGCGAACGATCGTGCGATAGATGGTCTGGCGCTGCACCGGCGTCAGTTCAAGGCGCTCGGTGGTCGAGACGACCGCGCCGCTCGTCGCCGGTTGCGTGGTGATGACGGTGGTCTGCGCCGAGGCCATACCGGCACCCGCCAGCAGAACGGCAGCCGCCGCAGCCATGCGGCCGCCACGCAGCAAGGTAATGCGCTTCATTGGGGTCTACTCCTCGTTAAGCCGGAAGAACGCCGCATCCCGCAAAGCGTTCCGCCATAACGAAACGCGGCCCATCACAAAACGTCGCCGAATAATTCAAGCGGCTGAAAAATAAATAAGCGCGAAAGCCTGAATCAAATGAATCGGTTAGCCCGATATGCGCCGTCGCGGCGCCTATCGCCGGCGCGGTTTCGGATGCGAATGAACAACGCCTGCGTTACCAATATTGGACCATCGATTCGCGGGGCTACTTCACCGATGATCGTCGAATCCCTGATCGGCTTGTCGCTTGTCCTGAGTTCGCCCGCCACCACCGTCTCGCTGGATGGCCGCACCGACCTCGCCTTCGCGCCGGCGCCGATGCCCGACGTATCGATGCGCCAGAAGGAAACGGCGCTGCTGCCGCTTGTGCAACGCGCGACGGACTGCATTGTCCGCAAGGTCTCGTCGGACCCACGCTATGATGGCGACGTGCGCCCGGCGGCGATCAACGACCTGATCATCGACTCCATCCCGGCCTGCGCGAAGCCCGTGCGCGCGATGATCGATACCCATGACAGGCTGTACGGCTCGGGTTCAGGCGAAGCCTTCCTGCTCGGCCCCTATCTCGACGTGCTGCCGTCGGCGATCGTGCGGCATGCGACCACCAAAACGCGCTGACGCCTCAGACGGCGCGGCGCTCGGCGAATGTCGTGCTGTAGAACGATATGACCGCGGCACCGTCCTGATTGACGCCTGTGGTCAAGAGCGTCAGCAGGCCGAAGCCTGGACGGCTGTTCGATACCCGCAACTCGGTCACTTCCGATCGATAGGTGATGGTGTCGCCGACGTAAACCGGCCTCAGCCACTTCAAATCGCGCAAGCCGAGGGCCGGGCCTCGCTGCGGAATCGGTTCGCCGCGGACCGTCATGGCGTCCAAAGTTTCGCGCTGCTGGTCGATCATCAGCCGCATCCACGCCGCCGCGGTGTGCCAGCCCGACGCGCACAGCGCGCCGAAATGTGAATTCGCCGCCGCGTCTTCGTCCATGTGGAAGAGCTGCGGATCGAACCGTGTGGCGAAGGATTTAATTTCCTCCGCATTGAAGGTGTGGCTGCCGGTCATCAGCACGTCGCCGACGCGCAGATCGTCAAAGTACTTCATGCCGCGGCTCCGGCATTGCGCCGGCCCATCATCAGGCTCGAGATCATGGTCGTGACCACCGCGTCGGCATCGTCGATCATCTCGAACGTCATCCGGACGATGCCCATGTCGGGACGGCTTTTCGAGACGCGCGTTTCCATGACCGTGGCGCGGACCCGGAGATTGACGCCGGGGCGCAGGGGCTTGAGCCAGCGCACCTCCTCGACACCGGGGCTGCCCATCGACGTCGAATTGAGAATGAAGCCGTCGGCGATCATGCGCATCAGCAGCGAGCAGGCATGCCAGCCCGATCCACCGAGCCCACCCAGTAGCGAGGCGGCACCGGCCGCCTCATCAAGGTGCATCGGCTGCGGATCGAACTCGGCGGCGAAGGCGATGATCTCCTCGCGCGTCACATGGCGCGGCCCGTAAATGGCGACGTCGCCGGCCGTGAAGTCTTCGAAGTGGAGCTTTGCCATCACAAAAAGTCTTCTACTTGCCTATTCTTGGTATTCAAGGCTCAAATTCGGGTATGGCCTTCCAGGCTCCTTACCTTCTTTCCGAATTTTCTCATACTTCCAAGGCTCAAGCGTTTGCTCCAAGAAGGTGATCCTTGGTTTGCACTCTTCAGGCAACCTTTGAAGAATGTAGCCGAGCGTCTCTTCGCGTATGAACAGCCACGGGCGAATGTCCCAGCCCTCCGGCGCTCCAGACCGCCCTAACTTTGTAAGCACCACTGGTTTCGTCAAAGAGAATTTTTTCAGCTTCTCAACGAGACGCCGCGGCCTCGGATCATAAGTAACTTCTCCAAGAAAGAATATTTTCTGCCACGGGTCGACTATGAGGAGATCAATCCACCAATTGTCATCCAATCCATCGCCAAAATGCAGAGAGCGTTCTTCTGCAACAAACAAAGTTGGATCAGCAAGAACATAAGACAAAACTTGCTCTTGCAGATAGGCCATTGGTTTTCTCAGTTCGCAAACCTGAAATGCATCACGTCGCCGTCATTGACGACGTATTCCTTACCTTCCAGGCGCATCTTGCCAGCATCGCGCGCACCGGCTTCACCGCTGTAGGCAATGTAGTCGTCATAGGCGATGGTCTCGGCGCGGATGAACCCCTTCTCGAAATCGCTATGAATGACGCCCGCCGCCGCCGGCGCCTTGGTGCCCTGGGTGATGGTCCAGGCCCGCGTCTCCTTCGGACCGACGGTGAAGTAGGTCACGAGATGCAAGAGCTTGTAGCCGGCCTGCACCAGGCGATCGAGGCCGGTTTCCTTGAGGCCCACGGCCTCGAGATAGTCGGCGCGCTCGCTCTCAGGCAGCGTCGCGATTTCGGACTCGATCTTGGCCGAAATCACCACCGCGACAGCGCCCTCTTCCTTGGCGCGAGCTTCGACGCGCTTGGAAAACTCGTTGCCGGTCGCCGCGTGGGCCTCGTCGACATTGCATGCATACAACACGGGCGCCGAGGTCAGAAGGCCCAGCGAATGAAACAGCTTTTCCTCCTCCGGCTTGCGCTCGACGATGCGCGCCGGCTTGCCGTCACGCAAGGGAACGAGGCAGCGCTTGACCAGATCGAGGGTCTCCTTGGCCTCCTTGTCGTTGCCCTTGGCTTTCTTCTCGAGCGCATCAACGCGCTTCTCGAGACTTTCGAGATCGGCCAGCATCAATTCGGTCTCGATGATGTCGATATCGGCGATCGGATCGATCTTGCCTTCGACATGGGTGATGTCATCGTCCTCGAAGCAGCGCACGACGTGGACAATGGCGTCCACCTCGCGAATGTTGGCGAGGAACTGGTTGCCGAGACCTTCACCCTTGGAAGCGCCGCGCACCAGGCCGGCGATATCGACGAAGGTGATGCGCGTCGGCAGGATCTGGCCCGACTTGGCAATGGCCGCGAGCTTTTCCATCCGCGCATCCGGCACGGCGATTTCGCCGACATTCGGCTCGATGGTGCAGAATGGATAATTAGCGGCCTGTGCCGCCGCCGTCTGCGTCAGCGCATTGAACAGAGTCGACTTGCCGACATTGGGCAGGCCGACGATACCGCATTTGAATCCCATTTGATCAGTTCCACATCATTGTCTGTTCAGGCATCGGGCGCCGGCTGTTCCTTGTCGTCGCCGTATCCCTTGGCCGTCATGGTGAGATGAATCTTGTTCTGGAAGCTCGAATCCTTGCCCTCGATGAGCAGCGAAACGTTGTCGGCAACGATGTCGCACAAGGCCTCGACACCGGCCCATTCGTCCTTGGCGAAATCGGCCAGCACATAGCGCTCGACCAGCTTCTTGTCGCCCGGATGGCCGATGCCCAGGCGCACGCGGCGATACTCGTTGCCGATGTGCTGGGAGATCGAGCGCAAACCGTTGTGACCGGCAATGCCGCCACCCGCCTTCACCCGCACTTTGAGCGGTGGCAGCTCGAGCTCGTCATGAAACACGATGACGTCGTTCACCGACAGCTTGTAGAAGCCGAGCGCGTCCGATACCGCGCGGCCGGACTCGTTCATGAAAGTACCCGGCAGCAGCAGCAGAACTTTCTGACCCGCCACATTGCCTTCGACGGCGACACCCTGAAAGCGTTTGCGCCACGGCGCGATGTTGTGGCGACGCGCGATCGCCTCCACCGCCATGAAGCCGATGTTGTGACGGTTGCCGGCGTAGCGGGTGCCGGGGTTGCCGAGGCCGACAAGGAGCAGCATGGCTTTGCCGCCTCCTCAAGAGATCGGTTGAAAGAGCAGTCGCTTGGTAAAATCCCGCCCCGGCAGGACCGGGACGGGATCTTTCGCGACGACAGACAGCCGGAAAGCGGCTGTCGCTTACTTCTTGGCCGGAGCGCCAGCGGCCGGCGCGGCGGCGGGGGCAGCGCCAGCGGCAGGCGCGGCGCCGGCAGCCGGTGCGGCGCCAGCGGCGGGCGCAGCGGCGGCAGCGGTAGCGGCAGCAGCCTGCTGCTTGAGTTCTTCGGCGTAACCCGACGGCGGCACCACGGTGACCAGCGTGAGATCACCCTGGGTGAGCACGCGCACACCTTCGGGCAGCTTCACGTCGGACAGATGCTTCGAGTGGTTGATCTCGAGATCGCCGATATCGACGTCGATCGAACGCGGGATGCGGTCGGCCGGGCACTCGAGGTTGACGAAGTGGGTCACGATGTTGACCGCACCACCGCGCTTCACGCCCGGGGCGGTGTCACCATTGAGCACGTGCACCGCGACCTTGACGCGGAGCGTGGCGCCTTCCGGCACGCGCAGGAAGTCGACGTGCATCGGCAGGTCCTTGAGCGCGTCGAGCTGGTAGTCGCGCGGGATGACGCGATGCTTTTCGCCATCGACATCGAGCTCGCACAGGGTCGTGGTGAAACGGCCCGCATAGATGCGCTGCTTCAGCTCGTCGTGGTCGAGGAGCACCAAAAGGGGGGATTTGTTGTCGCCATAGATGACGCCCGGTACGCGACCGGAATAACGTGCTGCCCGGGAGGCCCCCTTGCCTGCCTTCGGACGCACCGTCGCCTTCATAGTTTGCACGGTGGCCATAGCTTAAGTCCTTCTAGATCAACGGAAAAAGGCGGCACTTGCGGGCCGCCTGCGATACGCGGCAAGCCTCCAGGGGTGCCGGGGGCCGCGTTCAGGCTGGCTTATAGCGGCGGAGGCCGAAAAGGGCAACCGGGGGCAAAATGGCTGCCGGGAGGCCCTTTTTTATCCCTCCCCGTCTTCGGGGAGGATGGCGAGCGATAGCCCGTAGCCCGGGTGAAGCGCAGCGTAACCCGGGATCGACGACTGCCTCGGATTGCGCTGCGCTCCATCCGGGCTACAGGTGTGCCTACGGTCAGGTCACACCCTCGTCCGGGCCTTCCTTGGCCTTCTTCGGCTTGGCCGCTTTGGCCTCCAGCGCGTCAAGGCGGGCCTTGAGCGCCTCGTTCTCCTCACGGGCGAGGCGGGCCATTTCCTTCACCGCCTCGAACTCCTCGCGCGAGACCACGTCGAGGTCGCGCAGCATCTTTTCGGCCTGGGCACGGAACAAGGTGTCGAACTCGCGACGCACGCCCTGCGCCACGCCGGCGGCGTCATTCATGAGACGTGCCATCTCGTCGAAAATGCGGTTGTTGGTCTGAACCATCGTCAATGTCTCCGCTGAGGAAGGTTTCCCCGGGGCCTGTTACGGATCACAATGGCGCTTGGGTCACCAGCCTGCAAGGTCCCAGTATCATAACACGCCGTGCTAAGAGCCTACCGGGCGACTCGCGATATTTTGCCAAGGACGACAATGCCGCTTTTTGTCATACCGTTTCCATATATCGATCCGGTACTGGTCCAGGTCGGGCCGTTCGCAATCCGGTGGTATGCGCTCGCCTATATCGTCGGCATCATCGCCGGCTGGATGTATTCGCGTTACCTGATCCGCACCGAGCGTTTGTGGGGCGGCCCCGCGCCGCTGAAGATCATCGACTTCGACGATTTCGTGCTCTGGGTGACGCTCGGCATCATCCTCGGCGGCCGTACCGGCTATGTGCTGTTCTACAATCTCCCGCATTTCGCCGCACACCCACTCGAGATTTTCCAACTGTGGAATGGCGGGATGTCGTTCCACGGCGGCTTTACCGGCTGCGTCGTCGCTGTGGTGCTTTTCGCCCGCGCGCGCGGCATTCCGATCATGTCTTTAGGGGATTTGACCTGCGCCGCGGCGCCGATCGGCATTTTCCTCGGCCGCATCGCCAATTTCATCAACGGCGAATTGTGGGGCCGGCCGACCGACGTGCCTTGGGCGATGATCTTCCCCAATGGCGGGCCGCTGCCGCGCCATCCGAGCCAGATCTATGAGGCCGGGCTCGAAGGCTTCGCCATGTTCATCTTACTGGCGCTGATGATCCGCTTCGGCGCGCTGAAGAAGCCGGGACTGATCATCGGCTCCTTCGCCTGCTACTATGCGATGGCGCGCAGCTTCTGCGAATTCTTCCGCGAGCCGGACGCGCAGCTCGGCTTCCTGTGGGGCGGCGCCACGATGGGACAACTGCTGTCGATCCCCTTGTTCCTGGTCGGCCTGTGTTTCATCGTCTATGCGATGAAGCACCCGCTCCAAGCCAAGGCGTCCTGACGACCATGAACGACGCCCCGCACGCACCGACGCCGCTCGAAGCCGAAATCCGCCGGCGCATCGAAGCGGCCGGGCCGATGCCGGTGTCGGAATACATGGGCCTGTGCCTCTCGCATCCGCAGTACGGCTATTACGTGACGCGCGACCCGCTCGGTGCGCGCGGCGATTTCATCACCGCGCCGGAAGTGAGCCAGATGTTCGGTGAACTGATCGGCATCTGGATGTCGGCGGTGTGGAAGCAGATGGGCGCTCCGTCGCGCGTGCGCATCGTCGAACTCGGGCCCGGCCGCGGCACGCTGATGAAGGACGCGATGCGCGCGGCGCAAGTCGTGCCGGCCTTTCGCGCCGCCGTGGTGCTCGATCTCGTCGAAATCTCCCCGGTGCTGCGCGAGCAGCAGCAGCAGACGCTCGCCTCCACCAAGATCGAGACCCGCTGGTACGAGTCGATCCGCGATGTGCCGGACGGGCCGGCCATCATCGTCGCCAACGAATTCTTCGACGCCATTCCGATCTCGCAGGCGGTGCGCGCCGAGGATGGCTGGCACGAGCGCTGCGTCGGCATCGGCGAGGACGGCCGCTTCGCCTTCGTGCTCGCCCCCGAGCCGATGAAGCACATCGACGTACTGCTGCCGAAAGCGGCGCGCGAGGCGCCGATCGACTCCATCTTCGAATGGCGCAGTGACAATGCCGCGATCGATCTCGGCCGCCGCGTCACGCAAGGCAGCGCCGCGCTGGTGATCGACTACGGCCATTCGGAAACCGATTTCGGCGACACACTGCAGGCCGTCGGCAAGCACGCTTATGCCGATCCGCTGCGCGAGCCCGGCGAAGTCGATCTTACCGCGCATGTCGATTTCGAGCCGCTGACACGCGCCGTCGAACTGATGGGCGCCAAGGGCTACGGCCCGATCACGCAATCGCGGCTGCTGCGCGCGCTCGGCATCGAGACGCGCGCCGCGACGCTCAAGGCCAAGGCGACGCGCGCCCAGGCCGCCGAGGTCGATCTGGCGCTGGCGCGCCTCGTCGGCATCGGCCGTACCGGCATGGGCGACCTGTTCAAGGCTGCCGCTTATGTTGCATCGACGCTGCCGCCGCCGCCCGCCTTCGAGCCGTGATCGCGTTAGCGTTTTTGATACGAGTTTTGCCGGTATCTTCCATGCTCTCCGTGGTCGCAATTGCGACATATTCGGCTCTAACGGTTATCGGGACGCTGGATTGATGCCTGCACATCGATCCGGATCACGGGGGACATTCGCACGATGCTGCAAGCCGCTTCGATTGCCGCCCTGCCCGGCATTCGCCACGCATTCTTCACCCGCAATGGCGGCGTGTCACAGGGCGTCTATGACAGTTTGAACGGCGGCGTCGGCTCGAGCGACGCGCCGGAGCACGTCGCTGAAAACCGCGCCCGCATGGCGCTGGCACTCGGCGTCGCGCCCGAGCGCTTCCTCACGCTTTATCAAATTCATTCGCCCGACGTCGTCGTCGTCAACGAACCATGGGCCGCCGACAGCCGGCCACGCGCCGATGCGCTCGTGACCCGCGTGCCGGAGCTGGCGATCGGCGTTTCGACCGCGGACTGCGGCCCGCTGCTGTTCGCCGACAGCGAGGCGCGCGTCATCGGCGCGGCGCATGCCGGCTGGCGCGGCGCTTTCACCGGCATCATCGAAGCGACCATCGCCGCGATGGAGAAACTCGGCGCCTCGCGCGACACCATCGCGGTCGCGCTCGGGCCGACCATCCGCCAGCCCAATTACGAAGTCGGGCCGGAATTCGTCGCGCGTTTCGTCGCCGCCGATATCGACAACACCCGGTTCTTCACCGATGCCGAGCGTGAAGGCCACGCCATGTTCGATCTCACCGGCTATATCGCCTCGCGGGTTGAACAGGCCGGCATCGTGAATTTCGAAGATCTCGGCCTGTGCACTTATGCCGAGCCGGAGCGCTTTTTCAGTTTCCGCCGCGCCACGCATCAAAGCGAGCCGGATTACGGCCGCCATATCAACGCCATCGCGTTGCATGAGTAGCGAGCGCGGTGGCCCGTTAATCATTCCATTAACGGACAATTAACCACACTGGACTTGACGCGATCAGCGACTAAACTCGCCGCCGGCCGAGGGGGATTGGCCGGGTTCAGGGGGTTCGATGCTGGTTCGCCTTCTCGTGCGCACGGTATTGATCGGATGCGTCGCCAGCGGCGTCGCCGCCTGCAAGCAGGACGGTCCGGCGAACCTCGCCTTGCAACAGCCGCGCGGCGCCTCCGTCGCCTTCGACACCATCGACGGCCTGCCGCGCTCGCAATTCCAGACTCTGGTCGAGCGGCTCAACGACGAAGCGCAGTCGCGCCGGCTGGCGGTGGTGTCGCGTGAAGGCACCTCGGCCTACCGCGTCCGCGGCGCTCTGACCGCCACGGTCAAGCGCGGCCAGACCACGATCGCCTGGACCTGGGATGTATTCGATGCCACCCAGAAGCAGGTGCTGCAGATCAAAGGCGAAGAGACCGGCGCCGAGCCGACGCGGAAGGTCGATGAGGCCTGGAAGGTCGCCGACGACGCCATGCTCAAGCGCATCGCCCAGTCGAGCATGGACAAGCTCTCGGCGTTCCTGACATCGCCGGACGTGGCTCCGAATATCGCCGCGGCCGCCGCTCCGGCCCTGGCGTTCGACAACACCTCGCCTGAGGCCGCCGGAATTTACCGCATCAACCAGACCCAGGCCGATCCGCTGCCGGCCGGGCCATCCGACGCGGCGCACGCCGCCCCGGAAACACCACTGCCGCAAAAACGGCCTGCGGCCGTGCATGCCGCTTCGCAGACCTCTCGGCCCGCACTGGCGCTTCTCGATAACGGGCTTTGAAAGCCGGCCGAAGCCGCGCAAATTCAGCCCATTAACCCTGCTCTTAGCCCCGCTCTTGCCCGGAAAAGACGCTGGACAAGGGACTTGGCCCGTATTGCCCGCCCCCCTCTGCCTTGTTATGACCTCCGCGCCCCAAGCGTGAAATTTCGTCGCACCCCGTGCCTTTGGATCCAAGGCCCGGCTTGCTACCGAAAGCGGCGTGTTCAAAGCCTCCGGGGCGCGCGATGTAACGAGGATGTGGGATGTCGGGTAAGAACGGTGCGATCAAGCTGGTCGCCGGCAACTCCAATCCCAGCCTCGCCGCCGCGATCGGCGACTACCTCGACACCACGCTGACCAAGGCCGTCGTCCGCCGCTTCGCCGACGGCGAGGTGTTCGTCGAGATTCAGGAAAACGTTCGCGGCGCCGACTGCTTCGTCATCCAGTCGACCTCGGCGCCGGCCAACGACCACCTGATGGAATTGCTGATCATCATGGACGCGCTGCGCCGCTCCTCGGCGCGCCGCATTACCGCGGTGGTGCCCTATTTCGGCTACGCCCGGCAGGACCGCAAACCGGGGCCGCGCACGCCGATCTCCGCCAAGCTGGTCGCCAACCTGATCACCCATGCCGGTGCCGACCGCGTCATGACGCTCGACCTGCATGCCGGTCAGATCCAGGGCTTCTTCGACATCCCCACCGACAATCTCTACGCCTCGCCGGTGATGGTGCGCGATATCAAGGACAAGTTCGATCTCGCCAATGTCATGGTGGTATCGCCCGACGTCGGCGGCGTGGTCCGCGCGCGTGGCCTCGCCAAGCGCATCAATGCGCCGCTCGCCATCATCGACAAGCGGCGAGAACGTGCCGGCGAATCCGAAGTGATGAACGTGATCGGCGAGGTCGCCGGCCACACCTGTATTCTGGTCGACGACATCGTCGACTCCGGCGGCACGCTGGTGAACGCCGCCGACGCGCTGCTCAAGAACGGCGCCAAGGATGTCTACGCCTACATCACCCACGGTGTACTGTCGGGCGGCGCGGTGGCGCGCATCTCAAAATCCAAGCTCAAGGAGCTGGTGATCACCGACTCCATCCAGGAGACCGACGCCGTCAAGGCCGCGCCGAACATCCGCGTGCTGCCGATCGCGCATCTCATCGGCGAAGCGGTGGCCCGCACCGCACATGAAGAGTCGGTGTCGAGCCTGTTCGAAGACCTGCCGCCGAAAGAGTGACGCTGAGGGCTGGGCAATCCGCCGCACCCGAGTATTGCCGCGTTTTCGTCACGCGAGCCTGGCTATACTCCGCCTAACCGCCACGCCCTCATAACGCCCTGCCGCCCGCATCATGGATTCGCTGACGCAAGCCGCACTCGGAGCCGCCATCGGCGTTGCCGTCATGGGCCGGCGGACAAAGCCTTGGAAAGCCGCGCTGGTCGGAGCCCTGGCGGGCACCCTGCCCGACCTCGATTCCTTCTACGATCGCGGCGATCCGATCAGCAACATGGTCCTGCACCGCGCCAACAGCCACGCGCTGTTCTGGCAGACGATTGCCTCGCTGCCGATTGCCGCGGTGACCGCCGCGGCCTTGCGCGAGTGGCGCTACTTCAAGCCCTGGTGGCTGACGATCTGGCTGGCGCTCGTCACCCACGCTTTGCTCGACTGGACGACGGTGTATGGCACGCAGCTCGGCCTCCCGTTCGCCAACACGCCTTTTGCGCTCGGCAGTATGTTCATCATCGACCCGCTCTACACGGTGCCGCTGCTGATCGGCATCGGCGTCGCCCTGGCGCTGCGCAACGTCCGCGGCTGGCGCTGGAACGTCGCCGGCCTCGTTCTCTCAACCGCCTATCTCGGGTGGAGCGCGCTAGCGCAGGTTCACGCCACCGGTGTGGCGCAGGAGAACCTGCGCGCGCAGGGCCACCAGGTCGAAAAGCTGCTGGTGACGCCAGCGCCGCTCAACACCGTTGTCTGGCGGATCGTGGCGATCACCCCGCAGGGCTATCTCGAGGGCTATTACTCGCTGCTCGACGGCGACCGCAAGATCGCCTTCGACCGTTTCCCGCGCGGCGAAGACCTCTATGCGCAACTGCGCGACAATCGCTTCGTCGATGCGATCGCCCGCTTCAGCCATGGCTTTTTCAAGATGAGCGAACGGGACGGCCGCGCCGTCATCACCGATCTGCGCATGGGCATGGAGCCGCGCTACACCTTCAACTTGGAAGTCGCGCAGCGCCAGAGCCCCACCTTCGCGCCTCTCTCACCGCCGACACGGTTTACCGACCGGCCCGATGCCGAGAACGGCCTGCCCTGGCTGTGGCGCCGGGCGCTGGGTGAAAAAGCGCCGCCGCCGCGCTGACGTCTTCGCTCGAAAACGCTCCTCTTGTCCTGATGCGTTTTCTTCACGCGAACCGGTTCCCACTTCGCTCGAAAACGCTATGGGTTGAGAACAAAACGGAATCAAATTCCGGCGCGGGATTCATCCCCACACTTATCCACGAAAGAGTCATCACACCGCAGCATTCTTTGTGGAGAGTCGACTCATGCGCCGTTGCTTCGCTGGCGCAAATCACGGCTCATAGGCTCACACGCTGCCTCTAGCGGCCTGAATCGAGTTGGTTATAGTCAAGTGACTCTGTGATTCGGTTTCGCCGTCAAGGCAGTCCGGTTCCCCGCGTAACACGATCGACGATGTCAGTTCGGACCTGCCCGGTCCGGAAGCGTGCGGTGCTGTGCGTATTGGAAGAGCCTATCTGGCAAGTGGAGACGCCATGTCCCTCTCGAACTACACCGACGATGTCCGCCACAATCCGCTCGACGTCGTCGAGCGCCTCGCGGCCGGCCACGACTGGTCGTTCGAGCGCGCCAGCGAGGACGAGATCACCATCCTGGTTGCCGGCCGCTGGGCCGAATACCAGCTATCCTACACCTGGATGCTGGATATCGAGGCGCTGCATCTGGCCTGCGCCTTCGACCTCAAGGTGCCGGAGCGCCGCCGCGCCGAAGTGCGGGCGCTGGTCGCGCTGATCAACGAGCGGCTCTGGGTCGGCCATTTTGACAACTGGGCCGAGGAAGGCCTGATCATGTTCCGCCACGCACTGCAATTGCCGGCCGGCATCGAGCCCGCAGGCGCGCAGTGCGAGAAACTGCTCGGCACCGCACTCGATACCTGCGAGCGCTACTTCACCGCTTTCCAGTTCGTGGTCTGGGCCGGCAAGAGCGCCAAGGAAGCCCTCGAGGCGGCGATGTTCGAGACCTCCGGCGAGGCGTAAGTTTCTTTCCCATCGGCCCAACACATCATCGTCATGCCCCGCGCAGGCGGGGCATCCAGCACTTCGCGGCATCTGCTATCATCGAAACACGTTAGAGCTGGATCATCCGCTTTCGCGGATGATGACACGGAGAGTGCGGCCATGGCCAAGCGCAAGACCAAAGCGGCGAGCAAAGCCAAGTCAAAATCCGCCACCAAACCCCTTGCCGCTTTCGCCGGTCCGCTGGTGCTGCTCGGCGCCGGCAAGATGGGCCAGGCCATGCTCGATGGCTGGCTCAAGCGCGGGCTTGGCGCGAAGAAAGTGATCGCGCTCGATCCGAACCCGTCGAAAGAAATCAAGGCCACCGCCAAGCGTGGCGTGAAGATCAATCCCAAGGCCGGACCGAAAGCGAGCGCCGATGCACAGGCGATCGTCATTTCTGTGAAACCGCAGATGGCACCGGATGCTGTGCCGCCGCTTGGGCTCCATGTCGGCAAGAACACGCTGGTCGTGTCGATCATGGCTGGGCGCACGATTTCCTTTCTCGAAAAGGCGCTGCCGCCCGGCACCGCCATCGTCCGCGCCATGCCGAATACGCCGGCCGCTGTCGGCCGTGGCATCAGCGTCGCGGTGGCGAACAGCCGCGTGACCACGAAGCAGCGCAAGCTCGCGACCGACCTCCTGTCCGCCATCGGCAAGGTCGAATGGGTCAATGACGAGGGGCTGATCGACGCGGTGACCGCGACTTCCGGCTCGGGTCCCGCTTATGTGTTCCTGCTGGTCGAAGCGATGGCCAAGGCCGGTGCCGCGGCCGGGCTACCGGCCGACCTCGCCTATCGCCTCGCCCGTGAGACCGTCGCCGGCGCCGGCGAGTTGCTGCACCAATCGCCGCTCGATGCCGCCACCTTGCGGCAGAACGTCACCTCCCCCGGCGGCACCACCGCCGCCGCCCTGAATGTGCTGATGGCGCCCGGCGCCTTTGACAGACTGCTGACCGAAGCCATTGCCGCGGCGACGAAAAGGTCGAAGGAACTGGCGGGCTAAAAGTCGTCCCCGCGCATAGCCGTTCGAAGAACGGCGTTCTTTCAGAACGCCTTTGGGCGGGGACCCATAATCCCGGCCTTATTGAGAGCACACGGCGTATGGGCCCCCGCCTTCGCGCGGGCGACGGAGATTTGCCGCCCTCAAACCGTCGTCTTTGCGGCCCTAAAGTCCCCCGTCACAGCGAGGGAGTACGGCCATGGTCTACCGAACCCGCAGGCGCTCATCCGAACGCAAGGCTCTTGTGCCACCACCGCCGCGCGGCACCTCCGACCGCGACAAGGCCAAGGACGCGCTAATCGCGCTGCTGATGCAGCATCCATTCGAGGAGATCGGGCTTGCCGAAGTCGCCGGCCGCGCGGGCTTGAAGCTGACGGCGCTGCGTGCCGAATTCGGCTCGACGCTGGCGATCTGGGCCGCGCATGTCAAGGACATCGACAATGCCGTGCTGTCGGCCGACACCGCCGACATGGCGGAGGAGCCGTATCGCGAGCGGCTGTTCGACGTTGAGATGCGGCGCCTCGAGGCGATGACACCCTATCGCGAGGCGACGCGCTCGATGATGCATTCCGCACGGCGCAATCCGCCTTTGGCGCTGGCACTCAATGCGCTGGCGGTGCGCTCGCAGACGTGGATGCTGGAAGCCGCCGGCATTTCCACCTCGGGACCGCGTGGTGCCCTGCGCGCGCAAGGCGCCGCGATCATGTTCGCCAGGACGGTGAAGGTGTGGCTCGACGCCGACGATGACGTCGCCAATGACAAGGCCATGGCGGTGCTCGACAAGGGCCTTATCAACGCAGAGCGCTGGGACGGCTTCATGCGCGACCTCTGCGCGCTGCCGCGCTGCATCCTGCGCGGACCAAGGCCGCGGCGGCGCCGGCCATTGGATGAAGGCGCGGCCGAGGCGAACGCGGCTTAAGACCCACTCCGGTCATTCCCGCGAAAGCGGGAATCCAGCTCTTGCTTCATTGTCAGTAGAAAAGCTGGGTCCCCGCCTTCGCGGGGACGACGAGTTTACACCGGCACCTTCACGATCGCGCGCAGGCCGCCGAGCGGTGAATCTGCGAGCGTGATGTCGCCGCCATGCGAGCGCGCTATGTCACGGGCAATCGCAAGACCGAGGCCGGTGCCGCCCTCGTCGACATTGCGCGCATCGTCGAGCCGCAGGAACGGCTTGAACACCTCCTCGCGCTGGTCGGCCGGAATGCCCGGGCCATCGTCATCCACCGTCACGGTGAGATAGCGGTGATCGCGATGGCCGGTGATGGCGATGGCATTGGCGTAACGTGCCGCGTTCGACACCAGATTGCCGAGGCAGCGCTTGAACGCCGCAGGCCGCACTGTGACGACCGGCGCGCCGTGGAAGACGACGGTGGTGCGATGACCATGGCGCTCGGCATCGTCCTTGAGCTCCTCGAGGAAGGCCGCCATGTCGGTCGGCGCCGCGCTCTCGCCGGTGTCGCCGCGCGCGAACGCCAGATAGGCCTCGAGCATGCGCGCCATCTCGTCGACGTCCTTCTTCATGGCGTCGATTTCCGGCGACTCGTCGAGCAAAGCCAGTTCGAGCTTGAAGCGCGTGAGGATCGTGCGCAGATCGTGCGATACGCCGGCCAGCATCGCCGTGCGCTGTTCCATGGTGCGCTCGACGCGCGCCTTCATCTCGATGAATGCGTTGGCCGCGCGACGCACCTCGCGGGCGCCGCGCGGGCGGAAGTTCGGCACGTCGCGGCCCTTGCCGAAGCTTTCGGCGGCGTCCGCAAGCTTGAGGATCGGCTTGATCTGGTTGCGCAGGAAAATGATGGCGACCGTGAGCAGCACCACCGACGTGCCGACCATCCAGATCAGGAAGATTTCGGAGTTCGAGGCATAGGCCGCGTTGCGCCGCGCCAGGACGCGCATGATGGTGTTGTCGAGCTGAACGCGAATCTCGACCTGCGACGACTTGCCGACGGTGTCGATCCAGAACGGCCGCGCCACCTGCTTGCGCAATTCCTCCGACAGCGCCTGATCGATCAGCGAAAAAAACGGCTTGGGTCGCGGCGGCGGCATTTCGCCGAGCGGCAGGAAATCGACGACCAGACCGAGGCGCAACTGAGCAATGCGGCGGAGCTGGGTCTGATCCGCATCCTGCGGATAGCTCTTGTAGATGTCGGCCAGTGCCGCGATGTCGGCGACGACGCCCGCGGAAAGGCGCTGCGTCACGACGTTCCAGTGGCGCTCCATGAATACGAAGGCGACCACGGACTGCAGGATCACCATCGGCAGGATGATGATCAGCACCGCGCGGGCGAACAGGCCTTTCGGCATGACACTGTTGAGCCAGCGCGCGAGGCGCCGCCAGCCGTCGCCGATCTTCTCGAGCTGGGCATGAATACGCCGGATCGGCGGGATCGAGTCGTACCACTCCCAGGCAGCGCGCAGGCGCGCCATCACGTGGCGAACGTTGACGCCGATATCGAGCGAAGTCATGTCGTGCTCACCAGCCGATAACCGATGCCGCGCACGGTCTGCACGAACAGCGGATTGGCCGGATTCTTCTCGATCTTGCGGCGCAGGCGGTTGACCTGGACGTCGACCGCACGCTCGGAGACCTGCTCGCCATTGCCGGCCAGCGCCATGCGCGACACCGTCTCGCCCGGCGAGGCGCAGAGAATGCGCAGCATCTCGCGCTCGCGATCGGTCAGGCGGATGACCTCGTCGCCGCGGCGCAGTTCGCCGCGCGCCAGATGATAGACGAAGGGTCCGAAGCGCACCGATTCGACCGGGGCTGGCGCCGGCGGCTGGGCGCGCTTGAGGATGTTGGCAATGCGCAGCGACAGTTCACGCGGCTCGAACGGCTTGGAGAGATAATCGTCGGCCCCCAAGCTCAGGCCCTCGATGCGGCTTTCGGCGGCGTCACGCGCGGTCAGCATCAGGATCGGCACGTCGGAGGTGCCGCGCAGCGACTTGGCGAATTCGAAACCGGTCTCGCCCGGCATCATCACGTCGAGGATGATGAGGTCGAAAGACAGGCCGGCGAGCTTGGCGCGCGCGTCGGCGGCATTGTCGGCGGTGGTGACGCGGAAGCCTTCGCCGGCGAGAAAGCGCGACAAGAGATCGCGAATGCGGCGATCGTCGTCGACCACCAGCAAATGCGGCGCATCGTCGGGGAGTTTAATGACCTTGGTGATCATCGGTCCTGATCCAAGCTCCGGTCATCCCCGCTTCACGCGGTCGGCGCGCGTGATGAGGCGAAGCACTTCCTCGCGGTTATCGTGGTCGATCATCGCGGTCAAAAAACGGCGCGCGGCATCGTGAGCGCCGGGCCCCAGTTCGCCGAAGGCGCGCTCGATGCGTTCGGTCTGCAACTGCGCGAGCTTGAGCGACAGCGCCTCGCCCTTGGCGGTGACATAAAGCAGGCGCTGGCGGCGGTCGTGCTCGCCTTCCTTCTGCAGCACGTAGCCCTGATCGACGAGTTGCTTGAGCACGCGGCCGAGCGACTGCTTGGTAATGTTGAGGATGTCCAAGAGGTCGGCGACCTTCATGCCGGGGTGGCGATTGACGAAATGCAGCACGCGGTGATGGGCGCGGCCGAAGGCGAACTTGGCGAGCACCTCGTCCGGGTCGCCGACGAAATCGCGATAGGCAAAGAACAGAAGCTCGATGATGTCCCAGGTCGGGCCCCTGGCCGCCGCGGGCGCGGCCGGACCGGCGTCCGCTGCGTCGGCAGTGTCCGGCTTGCCGGAGGAATCCTTGGCGCTACTATTTATGTCAGCCATGTTGACATATTTTGGTTTTATGTTACAAAAACCTCATTCAGGACGAAATGATCGTTCCTGAGGGCCTTTTCGGGACTGACCGGCGCGACCTGAAGGCTCGCACCGACCGACCGAAAACAGTCATACCGACTGTTGCCGGGTGACGCAAAGTGTTGGAATAAGCTTGCAAATCCGCCAGACCGGCGGCCGCCGCAAGGCGCGTTCAAGAGGCCGTTCCAACAGGCCTGTGCCGCTGGGACCGCGAGGTCCCGTCATGAATGAGATCTGGAGGAAGTTATGGCTGCCCAATCCTACGACAAGCTCGATGGCGTCATCTGGTATGACGGCAAGCTGGTCCCCTGGGGCGAGGCCAATGCTCACGTACTGACGCACGCCCTGCACTATGCCAGCGCGGTGTTCGAGGGCGAGCGCGCCTATGGCGGCCGTATCTTCAAGTCGACTGAGCATTCCGAACGCCTGAAGCGCTCGGCCAATATCCTCGACTTCGACATTCCATGGTCGGTCGCCGAGATCGACGCTGCCAAGCAGCTTGTCGTCGACAAAAACGGCAAGAAGGACGCCTATGTCCGTCCGATCGCCTGGCGCGGTTCGGAGATGATGGGCGTGTCGGCGCAGTCGAACACGATCCATCTGGCCATCGCGTCATGGGAATGGCCGAGCTACTTCGATCCGGAACAGCGGCTTAAGGGTATCCGTCTCGATCTCGCCGAATATCGCCGGCCCGATCCGAAGACAGCGCCGTCGCTGGCCAAGGCCGCCGGCCTCTACATGATCTGCACCATCTCCAAGCACCGGGCCGAGCGCAAAGGCTATGCCGACGCCATGATGCTGGACTGGCAGGGCCGCGTCGCCGAATGCACCGGCGCCAACATCTTCTTCGTCCAGGACGGCAAGATCCATACGCCGATCGCCGACTGTTTCCTCGCCGGCATCACGCGCTCGACCGTGATCGATCTGGCGAAAAAGCGCGGCTTCGAGGTGATTGAACGGCGCATCATGCCGGAAGAGCTCTCAAACTTCTCGGAATGCTTCATCACCGGTTCGGCCGCGGAAGTGACCGCGGTGGCGGAAATCGACAAATGGAATTTCAACCCGGGCGGCATCACCAAGACGCTGATGGAAGACTACACGGCGGCAGTGACGGCGCCGGGCAAGGCCGCGGCGGCGTGAGCTGACAATATCGACATGTACTGGAACGGCGCCCTCACGGGCGCCGTTTTCGTTTGGACTGCTTCTGTAGCCCGGATGAGCGAAGCGAAATCCGGGGCCAGTTTGACAAATCCCGGATTTCGCTTCGCTCATCCGGGCTACAAGAAAACGCCATGGACAGCACCGACCAACAGCCCGTCTTCGATTTCCTCGCCACGCGCGAGCGCGATGTTAAGCGCATCGACACCCATGCGGCGAGCGTATTCCTGTCGGGCGACCGCGCGCTGAAGGTGAAGCGCGCGGTGCGCTTCCTGTTCCTCGATTTTTCCACGCTGGAAAAGCGCAAGGCCGCCTGCGAGGCGGAAATCGAGGTCAACAAGCCTTACGCGCCGAAAATCTACCGCGGGGTCGTTGCCATCACGCGCGAGGCGGACAGCACGCTGGCGATCAACGGCAAAGGGACGCCGGTCGAATACGCCGTCGATATGGCGCGCTTCGACGAAACGCAGACGCTGGATCATGTCGCCGACCGGGACGACATCGGTGACGCCCTCGCCGACCGCCTCGGCCGCGCGGTGGCGCGCGCGCACAAGATCGCACCGGTCAAGCGCGACGCGAACTTCGTTGTCACGCTGGACGAGATCATCGCGCAGAACGACGCCGAACTCGGCGGCTCCGCCGATCTGTTCGAAGCCGAAGCCGTGAAAGCGTTGACGACGGCGAGTCGCGCCGCGCTTGACCGCCTGCGTCCCCTGCTCGAGACGCGCGAGCGCGACGGCTCTGTGCGACGCTGCCACGGCGATCTGCATCTCGGCAATCTGGTGCTGATCGACAATGAGCCGATGCTGTTCGATGCCATCGAATTCAACGACAAGCTCGCCATCATCGACCGCTTCTACGATCTCGCCTTCCTGCTGATGGATCTGATCGAACGTGATCTCGCGCCGGCGGCGACCATCGTGCTCAACCGCTATATCACCGAGACCGGCGAAGATAGCGATCTCGACGCGCTGGCTCTGCTGCCGCTGTTCATGAGTCTCCGCGCCGCGATCCGCGCCAAGGTGACGGCGGCGCGGCCGAAGCGCGACGCCGCGCTCGCGCAACGCGCCCGCGATTACTTCGCGCTGGCGCAAAGGCTGATCGCGCCGCCGCCGCCGCGCCTCATCGCCGTCGGTGGCCTGTCCGGCACCGGCAAGTCGGTGCTGGCCCGCGCGCTCACGGCGCATGCGCCGCCGCTGCCCGGCGCGGTCTGGCTGCGCAGCGACGTCATCCGCAAGCGACTCCTCGGCAAGGCCGAGACCGAGAAGCTGCCGCCTGAGGGCTATACGGCTGACGTTACGGCGCGGGTCTATGAGGCGCTGGGCGCGAGGGCCGCGCGCGTCATCGCCGCCGGCCATTCCGCGATCGCCGATGCGGTCTTCGCCCGCGCCGGCGAACGCGCCGACATCGAACGGGCCGCGCCGCAGAACTTCCACAGCCTGTTCCTGACAGCCGACCTTGAAACACGGCTCGCCCGCGTTGGTGGCCGGAGCGGCGATGCCTCCGACGCCGATGCCAAAATCGCCCGCGCGCAGGAGGATTACGACCTCGGCGATCTGAGATGGACCCGCGTCGATGCCTCGGGGTCGCCGGAGGAAACGTTGAGGAAGGCGTTGAGAGAGATGCCGAGCCCGTAGCCCGCATGGAGCGCAGCGAAATGCGGGATGCCGGCAAAAGAACCCGGATTTCGCTTCGCTCATCCGGGCTACCCGCACACCCGGTTCGCTCGTGCTGTAGCCATGCGCCCAGCGGCCCCCGGCCCCGCCCGCCGCAGCCGTGGCCATCCTCACTAAAACCATGCATAGCTTGGTTACCGCTTCGCTCTCCGCCGCCGGATTTCCGACCATGTCTGCCGCCCGAAAGCCAATCATGACGGCGCGCCAATGGGCGGTCGGGATCGCGGGCTACTTCTCCTTCATCAATCTCTATTCACCGCAGGCGATCCTGCCGTTGCTGGCCAGCGAATTCGGCACCGGCGCCGCCGGCATCGCCACCATCATGACGGTCAGTACGCTCGCCGTCGCGCTGACCGCGCCGCTGACCGGAACCGTCGCCGACGTGCTCGGGCGCAAGCGTGTCATTGTCACCGCAATGTTCATCCTGTTCATTCCGACCCTGATGTGCGCCCTGGCGACCAGCCTCAATGTGCTGATCTTCTGGCGCTTCGTGCAGGGGCTGGTGCTGCCGCCGGTGTTCGCCGTGACGCTGGCCTATATCGGCGATGAATGGGAGCCGCATGAGGTCACCGGCATTGCCGGCATCTATATGTCGGGCGCGAGCCTGGGCGGCTTCTCCGGCCGGTTCTTCACCGGCATCCTGTCCGACTTTTTCGGCTGGCGCCCCGCGATGATGGTCATCGCCGTCTCGACATTGGCTGGCGCCTTGGCGGTTCTGATATTGCTGCCGCGCGAGAAGAAATTCGTGCGCTCGGAAGGGCTCGCCGCTTCCGGCCGGCAGATGCTCCAGCATCTGCGCAACGGTCAGTTGCTGGCCATCTACGCGGCCGGCTTCGGCGTGCTGTTCTGCTTCATCCTCACTTTCACCTACATCAACTTCCGCCTCGCCGCCCCGCCCTTCAATCTGTCGCCGACCTGGCTCGGTGCGATCTTCGTCGTCTATCTGGTCGGTTCGGGCCTGGCGCCGACGGCAGGCTGGGCGGTCGGCCGCTTCGGCCGGCGCAATGTCATGATCACGGTGATTGGCATCTGGATCGGCGGCATCCTGCTCACTCTGGCTATGCCGCTCTGGCTGGTGTTGCTCGGCCTCGTGATCTGCGCAGCCTGCGGTCTGATATGTCAGGCAATCGCAACCGGCTTCGTCTCGATCACCGCCAAGGCTGGACGGTCGTCGGCGGTCGGCCTGTATGTCAGTTGCTTCTACGCGGGCGGCGCCTTCGGCGCGGCGGTTGGGGGCGTTGCCTGGACCATCGGTGGCTGGCCAGCTTGCGTCGCCACGCTGGTCGCGATGATGGTGTTCATCGCCATGATCGTGTTCTTCCTGTGGACACCGCGCATACCGCCAGCCCCGCCGCTCTCAACCGCCGATCCGCGCTGATTGCAATAGGTGGCCGCTGATCGAAATCCGGTTTCCCTCATCGATCGAATTGCATTAGCCTCCGGGCTCCGCGGCCGGGGCTGCACCAATAGCGCGGACAAAAAGCGCAGTAAGAAAACGACAAGGGCGGCAACATAATGGCTCCATCTCTTTCGACGACACAGCGCGATTTCCTCATCTCGATCGACACGCCGACGGTCTGCAATCTCATCGAGATCGTCGCTCCCGAGCGACGCGGCTTTGGCTACACCGTGCGCCACCTGCACTGCCCCTTCCCCGATTTGCCGCCGATGGTCGGTTTCGCCAAGACCGTGACCATGCGCGCGCAGGACCGCGTGCCGCTCGGCGAAGCGGGCTACATGGCCAAGCGTCTCGATTATCTCGATTACGTCGCCGCCGAGCCACAGCCCGGCATCGCGGTGATCCAGGACCTCGACGACATCGTCGGCTACGGCGCGTTCTGGGGCGAGGTGCAGTCCAACGTGCACAAGGCGCTCGGCTGTCTCGGCACCATCACCAACGGTTCGGTGCGCGACATTCCAATGATCCCCGACGGCTTCCAGATGCTGGCCGGATCGATCGCGCCCTCGCATGCTTTCGTCCACGTCGTCGATTACGGCGTGCCGGTGAACATTCACGGCATGGCGGTTCGGTCCGGAGACCTCATCCATGCCGACCGCCACGGCGCCGTGGTCGTGCCGCTCGAGATCATCGACGCCATGAAGGACGCGCTGGTCGGGCTCAACGCCAAGGAGGCCAAGATCATCGAGGCGGCCAAATCGGGTGCCGGCCTTGCGGCCATCAAGGCGGCGATGAAAGGCTAGCGTCCTCGCGTACTCCCTTCCGCCGGCAAGGCCATGACCACCAAGGATAGCGCCTCCTACGTCTTTCTGGCGGTCGTTTGGGGCTTGTCGTTTCTCGCCATGCTGCGCGGCGTCGAAGCCTTCGGCTGGGTGGGCGTCGTCACCTTCCGCTGCTTCGTCGCCGCGGCGACGCTGATCGTTGTCGCCGCCTTAACCGGCCGGCGCATGGATTTCAGCGCCGGCTGGCGGGCCTTCGCCGTAGTCGGCGCAACCACCGTCGCCGGCCAGCTCATTGGCCTGTCATTCGGCCTGCCGCTGATCGGCACGGCGATGTCCGCGATCCTGGTCGCCACCATTCCCCTGTTCTCGATGCTGATCGCGCGGTTCTGGGGCATCGAGCAGCTGACACGGCGCCACCATGTCGGCCTCGTGCTCGGCTTTGCCGGCATGGTGGTGCTGGTCGGCTTTCCGGCGGTGCCGTTCACGCCGTCCTTCGCGCTCGGCTGCGCTACGACCCTCGCTGCCTGCCTGTGCGCGGCCTATGGCAGCTGTTACGCCAGCTTCAGGCTCAAAGGCGTGAGTTCGTGGGATACGACCGCAGGCGCCTTTCTCGCCGGCGGCGTCATCACCTTGCCACTGATCTACTTCGTGCCGGTGCCAGGCACGCCGCAGCCGGTCGATTATCTCTATCTCTTCGTCCTAGGCGCCATCATGAGTGCGACCACCTATGTCCTGTATTTCCGGCTGGTCGGAACCATCGGCGCGACGCGGGCGATCAGCGTTGAATTCGCGGTGACAGTCGTGGCGGTGCTGGTCGGCGCGCTGATCCTGCACGAGCCCTTGTCGGCGGCGCAGATCGCCGGCGCTATTACTATCATCGCCGGCTGCGCGCTGGTGATCGGGCTGGTGCCACCGCTAAAGCGTAACCGTCGAATGCCATAGCGGCGCATAGCCGCGTTCGAGAACCTTGATGATCGACGGCGGCGTCAGCACATCGACGTCAATGCCGCGCGGGCGTCGCAACGCCCTGTCGTAGCCGGCAGGAGTCCAGTGCATGAGCTGCGTGCCGCGTACGGCGAACGCCTCACCGTTGCGCGCGATCATTGCGCCGTCCGGCAGCGTGTCGATGGCGCGGCGGTTGATCCGCTTGGCCCTGCCCTCGAGTCGTTCGCGATGCAGAATCGTGTCCATGTCAGGCGCCTTGTGTGCGCGCGGAAACAACGCAGCGAAGGCCTGCGCATCCTTGCGGCGGCACTCGAAGCATGGCCGGTGGCCGGCAGCGAAGGCCGTTACCTCATCGAGAAAGAACAATTCGGTGTAGAAGCGACCCCAGACATCGCGCTGCCGCCCCTTGAAATCGAGGGCGCAACAGATCCACTGCCGCGATGCCCAGCGGCGTTGGCTCAGCGTACGATCGTCACGGTGAAACTTGCCGCCACGGTTGCCGAACAAGGTGCCCCGCGCGGAGACGGCGACAAGATCGGCGAATGGCGTGACGCGGTTTTGAAGCGGCATGGCGGCAGTTTAATGCCGCGCGCAAGACGTGTCTAAAGCCCGTAGGCGAAGGCCGCCGCCGCCACGGCCGCACCCGCGACGACGGCGGCGAAGTCCTTGCGGACCACGATCATCACGATCAGGGTTGCCGTCAGGGCCAGGATCGCGCGCGGCCCACCCTGCACCAAAGTCGGCGCCACCGTCGCGGCGATGATCGCTCCCGGCAGCGCATCGAGCATGCGGCGCAGCCGCGGCCCGATGACGAAGCGCCCGATCAGCCAATAGCCGGTAATGCGCGTCAGATAGACGACGATCGTCATCAGCGCGATGACGACCAGGAAGCTGAAACCGTGCTTCTCAATCATCGTTGAGGGCCCCGGCAATACAGCCAGCCATGGCGCCGACGATGAGATACCAGAAGCCGCCGAGCAGATATTCCGTCAGCATCGCGGCCAGAGCACCGACGATCAGCCCCCAAGAGCGCCGCACGCCGCGCCACAGCGGCACCATCATGGCGACGAAGAACGCCGGCACCATCAGATCGATGCCAAATTGCTGCGGATTGCCGACCGCCGCGCCGGCGATGTAGCCCGGGATCGCCGTCGTCACCCAGACGACATACATCGTGATGCCGCCGCCGAGCAGGTAAGCCGGATCGCGCCCGCCATTGGAATGATAGCGCAGAGTCATCAGCCAGGACGGCTCGACGAGGAAATACAGCGTGGGATAAACCTTGTGCGCGGGCTGCCCGCCGAGCAGCGGCCGCAGCGTGGCCCCGATCATCAGATAACGGGCATTGATGAGCGCGGTGAGCGCGAGGATGCCGATGATGGCGCCGGCCGTCAGCACCTCCGGCCAACCGTCGAGCACGACCATCTGTACGACACCGCTGAAGACCGTGGCGCTCATCAGCAGCGTCTCGACCAGGGTCATGCCCTTGCGCGCCGCCAGGGTGCCGTAGGCCATGGAAAAGGCGGCCAGTCCCGGCACGAAGGGCAGCACGTCGGCCGCGCCGTGCCGAAAGGCGGCAAGGGTCCAGTGCCGGTCGGACTGAGGCTGTCTGGAAGGATTATCGGGCGGGGTCATTGTGGCCCCTGCTATCGCAACCCAACCGCGAGGAAAAGCCCCAAAGAAGAACGCCCGCCATGCGGCGGGCGTCCGCTTGGTGCAAGTGCCGTTGCAGCTCTGCGGCCTATTTGGCCCTCAGGAAGTCGGCGGCCTCGATCAGGATCAGCTCATTGTCATCCTGCTTACCGAGCGTACGGCCCGACGAGTACGGCAGGTTGTTGTCGTTGCCGACGACGATGTGGGTGGCGTCGACCACGTCCACGTCCTCGATGGTGACGAAGGGGAAGGTGAAAATGCCTTCCTTCGAACCCTGCTTCGCCTTGTTGTCCGGATCCTTGATCGCCAGCAGATCGATATGGCCGATCTTGCGGGCAAAGCCCCCGGTGTTGGCGTCGGTCATTTCGATCTTGTAGACGCGCTTGAGCTTGGCCGGCACATTGAAGCAATTGGGCTTGGCCGCGCCGCTGCAAGCCTGCGGCTGTTCGCCTTCGCCATTGTCGCGCTCCACGATGAGCCCGGTGGTGGCATCGACCATGTTGAAGTCGCCGATATTGTTACCGTTGGCTTCGAGCTTGTACTTCCAGAAGCGGCCGGTCCACTTCTGCGCGGTCACATCGAATTCGAGGATGCGCAGATATTCGCGGCCTTCGTCCGTTTCGAACGACTTGGCGGCCTCGTTCCACAGCGGCCCTTCGAGCAGCGGATAGAGGAAGCGACCGTCCTTTGACGCCGCCATGCCTTCATAGCCACGCGAGCGACGCACGTTGAACACCACCGCCCCGCCCGGCACCGCCGGCGTGGACACGGCGTAGTGGTCGGGCGAACGCGCCACCTTGCCGTCGATCATGGTTTCGAAGAAGACGTTGACCTTGCCGCTCTGGTCGATGCGGATGAGATAGGGACCGAATTCGTCGCCGATCCAGATCTGGTCGCCGATGATCTGGAAGCTCTCGACGTCGAGATCGGCGCCGGTGAGGTAGCGCTTCTCGCTGCCCTCGAGCGCGATTTGGAACGGCAGCTTCTTGTCCTGGTCGTTGATGAACACCGTGCGGACGAATTCGACCTTGCCGGTGACGAAATCGGGCTTGATCCGGTGCAGCATCAGCATGGCGTCCGGCGAGTTGACCTTGCTGCCGTAGCCGTTGTCCTGCAGCACCCAGAAGGTGCCGTCACCGGCCGCCTTGATGCCGGAGAAGCCCTGCACCGGCTGGCCCTTGAACGGCAGCTTGATGCCGGTTTCGCGCGCGGCGCCGGGCGCCGAGATGAACGAGGTGCCCATCACCGTGCCGACGGTGTCGATACGCTTGCGGTCGTTGTTGGTGAACTTGCCCGAGATGGCCATGTCGGCCGGCGCATCGGCCGGCGGATTGACGAAGGTGAGAGCCGGCACGATCGCGTGGCCGACGAGCTTGCCGGTGAAGGCCTGATCGGCGAGCGCGCCCGAAAGGGCCGTCGTCGTGGCGAGCAAGCTCGCCATCGCAGTCTGAACAAGTTTCATTGTCGCCTCCTGTGTATGACGCGAGGCGATCCTCATCAGGCCCGATTGTCAGAGCAGTATCGGTTCGATGAATGAAGTGTGACTGTCCACAAAAGCAAAACGCCCGCCTTGCGGCGGGCGTTGAGATCGTTTGTCGGCGTGAGACGTCAGGCCTGCGGCGCCGGGGCGACGTCGCCGGTCGGCGCATCGGGATTCTTGCGCGGCTTGCCGGCCGGCGGCACAGCAGAGCTGCGCGGCGTCACCGGCTCGATAACGGTCTCGCGCACCGGGCGGATGCCGTTGAGCAGGTCCTTGATCTCGTCACCGGTCAGCGTTTCGAACTCGAGCAGACCCTTGGCCAAAGTCTCGAGATCGTCGCGCCTCTCGGTGAGGACGCGGCGCGCTTCCGCCTGACCGGCCTCGACCAGCTTGCGCACTTCGGCGTCGATCTTGCGCGACGTTTCTTCCGAGACGTTCTGCTGGCGCGACACCTGATATCCCAAGAATACCTCGTCCTGATTGTCACCGTAAGCGACGGGACCGAGTTCGTCCGACAGGCCCCAGCGCGTCACCATCATGCGGGCGAGTTTGGTGCCTTGTTCGATGTCGGAGGCCGCGCCCGAGGTGACCTTGTCGCGGCCGAAGATCAGATCTTCGGCGACGCGGCCGGCCATGATAATCGCGAGGCGCGATTCCATCTGCTCGAGCGACATCGACAACTTGTCGCGCTCGGGCAACTGCATGACCATGCCGAGCGCACGGCCGCGCGGAATGATGGTCGCCTTGTGCACCGGGTCAGTCGCCTTGACGCTGAGCGCAACCAGCGCGTGGCCGCCTTCGTGATAGGCGGTAAGCAGCTTTTCCTCGTCGGTCATGACGAGCGACTTGCGCTCGGCGCCCATCATCACCTTGTCCTTGGCGTCCTCGAACTCGGCCTGCATAACCATGCGCTTGTTTCGGCGCGCGGCCATCAGGGCGGCTTCGTTGACCAGGTTGGCGAGGTCGGCGCCGGAGAAGCCGGGCGTGCCGCGCGCGATGGTCTTGAGGTTCACGTCCGGCGCCAGCGGCACCTTCTTGACGTGCACCTTGAGGATCGATTCACGGCCGACGACATCCGGGTTCGGCACCACGACCTGACGGTCGAAGCGGCCGGGACGCAGCAGCGCCGGATCGAGCACGTCGGGACGGTTGGTCGCGGCGATGAGGATGATGCCTTCGTTCGCCTCGAAGCCGTCCATCTCGACCAGCAACTGGTTGAGCGTCTGTTCGCGCTCGTCGTTGCCACCGCCCATGCCGGCGCCGCGATGGCGGCCGACAGCGTCGATTTCGTCGATAAAGATGATGCAGGGTGCGTTCTTCTTGGCCTGCTCGAACATGTCGCGGACGCGCGAGGCGCCGACGCCGACGAACATTTCGACGAAGTCGGAGCCGGAGATCGTGAAGAACGGCACATTGGCTTCACCGGCCACGGCACGGGCGATCAGCGTCTTGCCGGTGCCCGGAGGGCCGACCAGCAGCACGCCGCGCGGAATGCGACCGCCGAGGCGCTGGAATTTGCCCGGGTCGCGGAGGAATTCAACGATTTCGGTGAGGTCCTGTTTGGCCTCATCGACACCGGCGACGTCTTCGAACGTTACGCGGCCATGCGCTTCGGTGAGCAGCTTGGCGCGCGATTTGCCGAAGCCCATCGCCTTGCCGGCCCCGCCCTGCATCTGCCGCGACAGGAAAATCCACACGCCGATGAGTGCGATGAAGGGCAGCCACGACACCAGCAACGACACGAACCACGGCACGTTGTCGGTGAGCGGGCGGGCGGTGATCGAGACGCCCTTGTTATAGAGCTTCTGCACCAGACCCGGATCGTTCGGCGCATAGGTCTGGAACGAGGTGCCGTTGGCGAAGGTGCCGCGGATTTCCGGGCCCTGGATCACGACATCGCGGACGCGCCCCTGATCGACCTCGGAGAGAAGCTGTGAGAACGAAATATCCTGAGCGCTGGTACGCTGGCTGGGGTTCTGAAACAGCGTGAAAAGGGCAAGCAGCAGAAGGACGATAATCACCCAGAGGGCGAAATTCCGCAGATTGGCGTTCATCGGACGTTCCTACCCGCGCGCAGAAGGGACAGCGCCGCGGCCTGTTCTGTTACGAGACACGGACGGGCTCGCCCCACACGCGTCTTAGCCAATGTAGGCACCCCGTCCCCGCAAGGAAAGGGCTCGATTCTCACATATTCTAGCGCGATTTCGCAGGCTTGGCCCGCTTGCCGGCCGCCTTGGTTAAGGCATTTCGCACGCCCCGGCCAACCCCGGAGCGGCGTGGCGGAGCTGTTTCGACGGTGAGACGACCTTTTTGCAGCGTCACCAAGGCGCCAGCCAGGGTTCTGCGCCACGGGATACCGGCCGCCAGAGCCACCGTGAGGGCCTCCGTCAGAGCCTCTAGTTTGCCGAGTTCGACCGGTCCCTCGGTACCTACGGCACCGATTGCACGCTGCATCAGGCGGACCCGGATCTCGTCCGGCGTGCGCGCCAGCGCCGCAGCCTCGAAGCACAGGGATGGCCCCGACCCGCGAGCCGCAAGGCCGCGCCAGACGATGTCGACGATCTGCTCCAGAGCCGCGTCGGCGCGGCCGGCCCGGCGCGCCAGTAGCGCCAGCCGCGCGGCGTCGAGACCCTCGCTCGCCAGCTGCGGCATCAACCCACGCAGCCGCGCGCGCGTGAACGCGGCGTCGCGGTTGGTCGGGTCGTCAGCGAAGGCGATGTTCGACTTTGTGAGCGTGGCGATCAGCCGCAGCTTCGCGGTGTCGAGGAAGGGGCGGACGAGCAGCACGGTATCGTGGCCGGGCACACCGGACGTTCGCTGCATTGCTGCCAGCCCGGTGATGCCGCTGCCGCGCGAAAGCCGCATCACCACCGTCTCGGCCTGATCGTCGAGCGTATGGGCGGTGAGGATGTGGGAAGCACCGGCTTTGCGCGCCGCCTGCGCCAGCAGGCGATAGCGGGCCTCGCGCGCAGCACGCGGGATGCCCTTGGCCGGTTTGTCGCCGCGCCAGCGCAAGGTGCGATGCGCAAGGCCGAGTTCTCTGGCAAGCCGGGCGACGTCGCGCGCTTCGCGTTTCGATTCAGCGCGCAGACCGTGATCGACGGTGACCGCGATCAGGTCGGGCCCACGCTTCAACGCCTTGCGCCAGCGCGCGGCGAGCACCATCAGTGCCGTCGAATCCGGACCGCCCGACACGGCAAGCACCAGCGCCTTCGCCGCTTTGAGATCGGCGAACAGCGCCTTTGCTTCCGATTGTGAGATTGCCGTGACGTTATCGCGCGGCATGACCGCTCTCGAACCTCAAAGGTATCGAGAAAGTCTAGCACTTCACGCGCGTGATTTCCTGCTCGACCGACTTCTTCACATTGGCCGGGGCCTTGGGATATTTGCGGCCGACCTCGGAGAGCGTGGCACAGGCCGCGTCCTTCTGCTTGAGCGCGGCCAGCGACTGGCCGAGCCGCAGCAGCGCGTTCGGCGCGCGCGCCGACTTCTCGTGCTTGGTCGAGACGGCGAGAAAGCTCTGTGCCGCGTCGCGAAACTGCTGGCGCTGATACTGGCTTTCGCCGAGCCAGTAATAGGCGTCCGCCACGAGAGCTTCGTTCGGATACTTTTTCAGGAAATCGCGGAAGGCCTGTTCGGCCAGCGCGTAGTCCTTGTGGAGCAGATAGCCGTAAGCGAGGTCGTATTCGTCCTGCGGCTTGGCCGAGGGCGGCAAAGTCGCGAGGCGCCCGGAAACATCGCGCGGCGGATTGGACGATGGCGCAGCAGCGGGCACGCCGAGGGCCGGATTGGCGCTGGCGACTTGGCCGGGGGCAGCGCCTGCCGTTTGACCGGCATCGACCACCGGCGACGGCGACGGCGCAGGATTGCCGGACAAAGTCGACAGATCGAGCGGCTGGCCCGCCGCGCGGCCGTTCGGCGCTCCGACCGGTGCATCGGCACCCGGTTCGGCCGCGACGATCGGCGCGGGCGCGGCCGAGGCAGCGGAGCCGAGCGGGCGCGGCGCGCCGGGGGCCTGCGGGTTCTGCGATGGATCGAACACATCCGAGCGGCGGCCGGGCTGTTGCTGGGCAGGTTGCGACGGCTGCAACGCGCCGGGCACGCCGGGACGCACAACCGGCAACTGGCCCGGCGGCACCTGCGGATTCTGGTTGTTCGGGACAACGGCCGGCGCTTGAGCCGGCGGCGCGACACCGCCCTGCAGGGCGCGCACCTGCTGCTCGAGCTGCTGGTTGCGATACTGCAACTGCTCGATGGTGCCGGTGAGCTGCCGCAGAGCATTCTCGATGCGATCGATACGCACCGCCAAATCGTTGGGATCGCCATCGCCGCCTGACATGGCCTGCGGCTGTTGCTGGCGCTGCTGGCCGCCCTCGCCGCGGCTGAACAGGTTGTCGAGGAAGTTACCGCCGCGGTCCTGCGCGTGCGCCGAATAGAACGCAGTGAACAGGACGACTGCGACCACCACGGCAGCCAGCATAAAACGAAACAAGGTGCCCGCCGTCAGCGGGGCATGGGGAGTTTTTGGGTTGTTTTTCATCGGCTCATTCGTCGGCCAGACGGCCGGTCACTGGCCCTTGAACGCGGGCCCTCGGGCTCCCCTTACCGGGGAGCGGGGCGTTCCCCTACCATAGCCAATCGAGTGCGACCAGATTGTGGCCCGCCCACGGCTGTTGCAGGGATTACTCTGCCGGCACCGGTTTCGGCGCGTTTTTGCCGCGCGCCTTCATCCACTCCTCGAAGGCGCGGATGACGACGAAGAACGACGGCACGAACAGCACAGCCAGGCAGGTCGAGGCCAGCATGCCGGTGAACACGGTGATGCCGATCGAGGCTCGCGCATTGGCGCCGGCGCCGGTCGCCAGCACCAGCGGCAGCACGCCGAGGATGAAGGCGAAGGACGTCATCAGGATCGGTCGGAACCGCGCCCGCGCCGCCTCGACGGCGGACTCGAGCAGGCCCTTGCCGCCCTCGCGCAGCTCTCGGCCGAACTCGACAATGAGGATCGCGTTCTTCGCCGAAAGCGCGATCAGGAGCACGATGCCGATCTGGGTATAGAGATTGTTTTCGATGCCGAGCGCGAGCAGCGTGCCCACCGGGCCGATCAGCGAAATCGGTACCGCGAGAATGACCGCCGCCGGCTGGTACCAGCTCTCGTACTGCCCCGCGAGCACCAGATAGACCAGCAGCAGCGCCATGGCGAAGACGAAGTACATCTGATTGCCGACGAGCTTTTCCTGATACGACAGGCCGGTCCATTCCATCACCGTGTTCGGCGGGAAGGATTGCTTGGCGACCTGCTCCATCAGAGTCATGGTCTCGCCCGACGAATGGCCGCGCGCCGGAAGCGTGATCACGGTCGCCGACGGATAGAGATTGTACAGGCTCACCAGCGACGGCCCGCTCACCGGCTTGATGTCGATCAGCGTCGACAGCGGGATCATGCTGCCCTGGTTGTTGCGTACGGAAATATTGTCGAGATCCTGCGTGCGCAGCCGGAACTGGGAATCCGCCTGGGCTACGACCTGGAAGGTACGGCCGAACTGGGTGAACTGGTTGACATAGGCCGAGCCAAGATAACCGCCGAGCGCCGAGAACAACTGGTCGACGGAAACGCCGACGGCCTGGGCCTTCACACGATCGACGTCGACCAGATATTGCGGAACGCTGGCGCGGAACGACGAGATGACCGCCTGGATGTTCGACTGCGAGGCGGCGTTGCCCATCAGGGTGTCGACGATGCTCTGCAATTTGACATAGTCGGTGGAGTTGTCGCGCAGTTCGACCTGCGCCGTCGTGCCGGCGGCATTGCCGATACCCTGGATCGGCGGCGGCGGCAGGACGCGGACACTGGCCTCCTCAATGGCGCCGAGTTCGCGCGACAGCGACTGATACATCGGCAGCAGGCTCAGCGCCTTGCCACGCACGTCCCAGTCCTTGAGGATGATGTAGGCGACCCCGGCCGACGACAGCGCCGAATTATTGTCGAGCGCGGAAATGCCGGCGATGGTCACGACCTTGTCGACGCCGGGATTTTTGCGCGCGATGGCATCGAGCTTGTCCATCACCGCCTGTGTGCGCGGCAACGAGGCGCCGTCCGGCAACTGCACGGTCGCCAGCATATAGCCCTGATCCTCGACCGGGATGAATCCGGTCGGGATGCGCGAGAAGCCGTACATCGTGACGCCGATGGCAATAAGGGCGAACACCGTCACCTTGCCGGCATGGGCGACAAGCCGCGTCATCAGCCGTGCATAGGCGCGCTCGCACTTGTCGTACACCTTGTTGAAGCCGCGATAGAAGATGTTGCGCTGCTCCGGCGGCACGGTCGGTCTGAGCCACAGCGCGCATTGCGTCGGCTTCAGGGTCACGGCGTTGATCGCCGATATCAGCGCGGTGGCGGCGATCACCAGCGCGAATTGCGCGTACATCTGCCCGGTCAGGCCGGGCAGGAACGCCGCCGGCAGGAACACCGACAATAGCACCAAAGTGATGCCGATG
The DNA here is from genome assembly GCF_005153485.1 of Pseudolabrys sp. FHR47. Classification (NCBI taxonomy): domain Bacteria; kingdom Pseudomonadati; phylum Pseudomonadota; class Alphaproteobacteria; order Hyphomicrobiales; family Xanthobacteraceae; genus Pseudolabrys; species Pseudolabrys sp. FHR47. The sequence goes on along the minus strand of NZ_CP039740.1, from coordinate 1,217,711 downwards.
ATCGGCCCGAGCAGCAGCCGCATTGCTTCGATGGCCGCATCGTGGCCGTTCATGCCGTGATCGATGTTATGCGCCGCGCCCTCGACCACGATGATGGCGTCGTCGACCACAATGCCGATCGCCAGCACGATGGCGAACAGGGTGGCGAAATTCACCGTGAAACCCATCGCCGCCATCGCGGCGAAAGCGCCGATGATGGTCACCGGCACCGTGGTCGCCGGCACCAGCATGGCGCGCCAGTCCTGCAGGAAGATCAGAATGACGATCAGCACCAGGATCGCCGCCTCGATCAGCGTCTTGTACACCTCGTGGATCGAGGCATTGACGAAGACCGTGACGTCGAACGGCACGTCGTATTGCATGCCCTGCGGGAAACTGCCGGCGAGTTCGGCGAGCCGCTTCTTCACGTCGGTTGCCACCGTGAGCGCATTGGCGCCCGGCGTCAGCGAAATGCCGAGACCGGCGGAGGCCTTGTTGTCGACCTTGAAGATGACGCCATAGGTCTGCGCGCCGAGTTCGACCCTGCCGATATCGCGCACACGCGTGATCTCGCCGGTCGGGCCGGTCTTGACGATGACATTGGCGAATTCGGATACCTCGGTCAGGCGGCCGAAGACATTGAGCGTGTACTGGAACGGCACCGTGTCGGGACCGGGCGGCGCGCCGATCTGGCCCGCCGTCACCTGGCTGTTCTGCGACTGCAACGCGCCGACTACGTCGTTGACGTTGAGCCCCCTCGCCTTCATCTTGTTCGGGTCAAGCCAGATGCGCATGGCGTAGTTGCCGGCGCCGAACACGGTCACATTGCCGACGCCCGGTACGCGCGATAGTTCGTCCTTGAGACTGATAGTGGCGTAGTTCGACAAAAACAGGCTGTCATGCTTCGGATCGCTCGACGTCAGCGTCGCGATCTGCAACATCGAGGTCGACTTCTTCTGCACCACGACGCCTTGCGCCTGCACCGCCGATGGCAATTGCGCTTCGGCGCTCGCCACGCGGTTCTGTACCAGCACCTGCGCGAAATTGAGATCGGTGCCGATCTTGAAGGTGACGGTGAGGTTATATGAGCCGTCGGAGGCGGCGTAGGACTGCATGTAGATCATGCCTTCCACGCCGTTGACCTGCTGCTCGATCGGCAGCGCCACGGTGTCGATGACCGTGCGCGCACTGGCACCGGGATAGCGCGTCGTCACCGACACCGTCGGCGGCACGACATCGGGATATTGCGCCACCGGCAACTGAAACAACGCGACGGCGCCGATCACGATCATCAAAATGGCGATGACGTTGGCGAGAACCGGCCGCTCGATGAAGAATTTGGAGATCATCGCCCTGCCCTCGTTACGAGGACTTCGGCGGCGCTGATGCCGTCTGCGGATCGACCTTCTGGCCCGGCACAGCGCGCAGCATGCCGTTGACGATCACGCGATCGCCGGGACCGACGCCCTTGTCGATGACCTGCAAGGTGCCGTCGAGCGGCCCCAGTTCGACGCGGCGCTGTTCAACCACGTCGTCCTTATTGACGACGAGCAGATAGCGGCCGCTCTGGTCGGTACCGAGCGCGGTGTCCGGCACCAGCAGCTCTTCCTGCGGCGGTCCAAGCGGGATGCGCACGCGCACGAACAGGCCGGGCAGCAGGACATGCTTCGGATTATCGAAAATGGCGCGGCCGGCGAGCGTGCCGGTCGATGGATCGACGCTGGGGGCGGCATAATCGAGCGTGCCTTTGTGCGGGAAACCAGTATCGGTCTGCAGCGCAACCTCGACCGGCACCTTCTTCAGTTCGGCGGGCGTGAGGCCGCGTTCGGCGATCATCGCGCGGACGCGAATGGTTTCGCGCTCGCCGATGGTGAAGTTCACGTAGATCGGATCGCTCGAGACGATGGAGGCGAGCGGCGTGCCGTTGCCGGACACGAAAGCGCCGATCGACACCTTGCGCGCGGTGACGATGCCGTCGAATGGCGCGTTGATCTGCGTATAGGCGAGGTCATTCTCGGCAAGCTTGGTCGCGGCGACGGCCTGGTCCAGCGCCGCCTGGGCGCCATCGCGGGTGCCGAGAGCACTGTCGAGCGCGGCCTTCGAGGCCGAACCGCTCGGAACCAGATCGGCCTGCCGTTGATAAGCAGCCTGCGCCGAGATCAATGCCGCCTTGGCATTGTCCTCGCTCGCTTTGGCCTGCTGGACCTTGAGTTCGTAGGGCTTCTGCTCGATGACGAACAGCACCTGACCCTTTTTGACCGCGGCGCCGTCCTCGTACTTGATGTCCTGGACAAACCCGGCAACGCGCGCGACGAGATCGGCCGAATTCACCGCGGCGACATTGCCGGTCGATTCCAGATAACGCGTGACGGGCTTCTTCGTCGGTGCGGCGACAGTCACTTTGGGCGGCGGCGGCGCGACGTATGTATTCTTCTCGCCACAGCCGGCGATCAGCGACAGGATGCCGACAAAAGCGATTGTCGCAGCAAGCTTATGCTTGCGCTTCGCGCCGTGTGCCATTCGAGCCCCCTCGAATTCCAAAGGCGGCCTATGACAGCACCGGCCGCGCGGGGATCATCGCCCGCGCGGGAACCCGTGACAACGGGGATAATGAGGTTGTTGAAGGCTTTGTCGCCGGGGCGTCATAAAGGCAGGGAGCGATCAGCGCAGCCAGAAAAGCGGATGCCCGGCACAGGGGCCGGGCATCACATCATTCGCTGAAGTTAAGCGCTGCGATCAGGCGCCGCCGGCATTGAGCACCGTGACGGCGCGACGGTTCTGCGACCAGCACGAGATGTCGTTACACACCGCGACAGGGCGTTCCTTGCCGTAGGAGATGGTCCGCATGCGGCCGGCATTGATGCCACGCGAGACCAAATAGTCGCGCACCGACTGGGCACGGCGGGCGCCGAGCGCGATGTTGTATTCGCGCGTACCGCGTTCGTCGGCGTGGCCTTCGATGACGAAGGTGTACTGGCTATAGCGCGTCAGCCACTGCGCCTGCTTGTCGAGCGTCTCGCGGCCCGTCTGCGTCAGTTCGGTCTGGTCCGTCTCGAAGAAGACGCGGTCGCCGACATTAACGACGAAATCCTGCTGGCTGCCCGGCGTCGAAGCCGAGCCGGCACCGTTGGCGCCGTCGGTGGCGTTCTGGTTCGCGCAAGCCGAGATGGCCAGGCCCAGAGCAAGCACCGCGGCGAGCCGCATGCCGCGAACGAATTTTCCGATCTCGATCATCCTGATAACTCCGTACTCCGCCGCAGGCGGTGCCCCCCGCCTCGACATCGAACAGCCCGGAAGCAGGGCCGCGCGCTTAAGCCCCACATCTAACCGTGGGGTGGTTAAGCGAACCTTCCATCAACCTAAATGGAACCTTGCGGCGGCCCCTAAACTTCATCCGAACGGCTTAAACCGCCAGCCATGGTTAAAAGCCGGTGAATATGGCGCTCTGACGGCGCCAACGGGATTTGGGCCGGGGTGCGGGCGGAATTGTGCCGGCCAAGCTCAGGACAATAACGGCGACCAGGCAGGGTCCGAGGCCAGCGACGGCGTCGGCACCTTCTGCTCGTTACGGCCGGTAATGTCGATCGTATAGAGCGACGGCCCCTGCCCCGGATCGCGGAAGAACATCAGCACGCGGCCGTTCGGCGCGAAGGTCGGACCTTCGTTGTGGAACCCCGAGGTGAGCAGGCGTTCGCCCTGACCGTCCGGCTTGAGGATGCCGATGGAGAACTGGCCGCGCGACTGGCCGGTGAAGGCGATGTAGTCGCCGCGCGGCGACCACACCGGCGTCGAGTGGCTGCCTTCGCCAAACGAAATGCGCTGCGCCGGGCCGCCGGTCGCGGGCATGACATAGATTTGCGGCGAGCCGCCGCGATCGCTCTCGAAGCAGATGGAGCGGCCGTCCGGCGAATAACACGGCGCGGTGTCGATGGCCGGCGTATCGGTGAGCCGCGTCGTCTGCTTGGAGCGCAGGTCCATGACGAACAAATTGGAGTTCGGGCCCTGCTGCAGGCTCATGATGACGCGCTGGCCGTCCGGCGAGAAGCGCGGCGCGAAGGTCATGCCGGGGAAGTTGCCGACGATCTCGCGCTGGCCGGTTTCGATGTTGAGCAGATAAACGCGCGGATCCGCCTGTCCATAGGACATGTAGGTGATCTCTTGCGTCGTCGGGTTGAAGCGCGGCGTCAGCACCAGATCGTCGCCGCGAGTCAGATAACGCACGCCGGCGCCGTCCTGGTCCATGATGGCGAGCCGCTTGACGCGGCGGTCCTTCGGCCCGGTCTCATCGACGAAAACGACGCGGCTGTCGAAATAGCCCTTCTCGCCGGTGAGGCGCTCATAGATCGCGTCGGAAATGATGTGCGCGATGCGCCGCCAGTTGTCCGGCGTCGTAAAGTATTGCTTGCCGTCGAGTTGCTGGCCGGCGAACACGTCCCACAGGCGGAATTCCGCCTTGAGACGGCCGTCGCCCTGCTTGGTGATGCGCCCGGTGACCAGCGCCTGGGCGTTGAGGACGCGCCAGTCGGGAAAGCGCGGCACGGCGTCCGAATTGGTGATCTTCTCGGTGAAGGCGGCCGGATTGATCGGCGCGAACAGACCGGAGCGCTGAAGATTGCTCGAGATGATGCCGGTGACGTTGCGCGACACGTCGGCATCGGCCGGCGTGCCGGCGACGAAATCGGGCAGCGCGATCGGCATCGCCTGCACGTTGCCTTCGGAGATGATGATACGCGAGCGTTGCGCCTGCGACTGCGCCTGCTGCGCCCAAAGACCGGTCGCGACGGCGCCCGCCGAAAACGCAAGGAAACGTCGGCGCGTCTGCCTGGGCCCGCGGGCGCCCTTCAATGTGGCGGTCAATGTCTTCCCCAAGTCGTTAAAGTGATTTGACGACAATTCTAGCTCCTCGACATGAAACCTGGATCGAAGCCGAGGGGGAGTATGCGCCAGGCCTCATAATTGGATTGCCTGAACATAGTATAGGGCGCGCATTTGAGAATCGCGCGCAAGGCGCTTTCGGCGACGATCTGCATCGGCCCCGGCGGAACCTGAATGTCGATCCTCGGCTGGCTCGCGAGAGACCCGTCGCGGTTGAGCTGGATCGTGATCGGGAGAACAGGCACGCTGTTCGCATCGGCGATCCCCGCAGGCACGTCCCAGCAGCCTTTGATCTTCGCCATGAACAGCGACAGTTCGCTGGCGGAAAGCGTCGAGCTGCTGCCGGTGGCTGTGCCTCTGGAGGCCAGCGAATTGAGCGCGTCACCGGTTTGCGCATGGCGCAGCGGATCGCGCTTGTCGAGCAGCGCCGCGATCTGGTTCGGATTGAACTGCTGCTGCGGCTTCTTCGGCATTGGCGGACGTTTCGGCGGCAGCGGTTGCGACTCGGCTTTGGTCGTCGGCTCCTTGTCATCCTTGATCTTGTCGGCGATCTGGTCGGGCTTCGGCTCCGCTTTCTGCGGTTCGGGCTTGGGCTCCGGCTTCGGCGGCTCGGGTTTGGGCTCCGGCTGCGGCGGCGCGGCCTCCTTGTTGTCGGCGACCTCGCGCTTTTCGGTGATCTTGGGCTTGAGATCGTCGGCCGGCGTAGGCGGCGGTTGTTTCGAAACCTTTTCGACAACGGGCTTCGGTTGCTCCTCGACCTTCGGCGCATCTTTCACGCCCTTGGTCATCTGGGAGAATTCGCTGATGTTGACGAGGTCGATCGGCATCGCCTCGACATGGGTCGACTCAAAAGCCTTGCCATTGAAAGACAGCGTCGCCCAGCCCAGCACAGCGATGTGCAGGGCGGTCGAGATCATCGATGCCGTCTTCATCTGCATATTTATTTTTTGCCGCCCTGCTCAAACTCGGTCACCAGCGCGACACGGGTGAAACCCGCGCCCGACAGGCGACCCATGACGGCCATCATCGCCCCGTAGTTCACGTTCTTGTCGCCGCGCACATAGACGCGCGATTCCTTACCGCCGCGCGCCTGCGCCACGGCTTCGAGTTTCGGCACCAGCTTTTCGAGTTCGATTTCCTCGTTCTGGAGGAAAACCTTGCCCTTGTCGTTGACCGACAGAGTAAGGGGCTCCTTGTCCTGGTCGAGGCTCTTGGCCTGCGACTGCGGCAGATCGATCGGCACGCCAACGGTCAGGAGCGGCGCCGACACCATGAAGATGATCAGCAGCACCAGCATGACGTCGACCATCGGCGTGACGTTGATTTCCGCCATCACCGAGCGACGGCGGCGACGACCCTTTCCGGCCACCGGCGTTCCCGCATTCGCTGCTGCCATTCGCCTCGTCCCTCAAGTTTCGGATCGCGGCCCCGCCCGCGACGCCGCCCCGGTATCCGGCTCAGCCCGCCCCGCGTTCGTCGATCTGGCGCGACAGGATGGCGGAGAATTCGTCGGCGAAGCCTTCGAGCTGCTGCGCCTGTTTATTCACTTCGGCCGCAAACTTATTGTAGAAAATCGTCGCCGGTATGGCGGCGATGAGGCCGACCGCGGTCGCAAAGAGCGCCTCCGCGATGCCCGGGGCCACCACGGCGAGCGACGTATTTTTCGACGCGGCGATCGACTGGAAGCTGGTCATGATGCCCCAGACGGTGCCGAACAGGCCGACGAACGGACCGGCCGAGCCGACCGTCGCCAGCACCAGAAGCCGCTTTTCCAGACGCTCGATTTCGCGCGCGATCGTCACCTGCATCACCTTGTCGAGACGCGTCTGCAGGCCGGCGAAGGAACGTTGCTGGCCGGAGAAGCTGCGCTTCCACTCCTGCATCGCGGCGACGAACAAGGCGGCCATCGAGTTGGTCGGCTTGGCGGCGTGGGTGCGATAAAGCTCCTCGAGCGACTGGCCGGACCAGAACTGGGACTCGAAGTTGCGCATGGCGCGCGCGTTGCGCGTGTACAGCACCCACTTGTCGATGGCGATCGCCCAAACCCAGACCGAGCAGGCGAGCAGGCCGACCATCACGAACTTCACGACCCAGTGGGCGTGCCAGAACAGGGTCCACAGCGACAGGTCTGAAGCGACGATGGTCGGTAGCGATTGCTGTGCCAGATCGGCAGGATTCATAAGGCACGTCCTTTTCGTGGCGCCGGCCTTGTCGACAAGGCCCGCACCGCGGGTGTTCGAAATTCCATTGGCTTGGGCTCGGCAGGCGGAATCCCTGCCAAACTTGGCCAAATGAGGGCGCCGAGCCCGCTAAAATACGGGCTTTTGCTGGCCTTTATGTCCCCCCACACAGCGCTTTTATCGTAAAGGATTCGTTACGAGCACAATCCCGAAAAGTGGAGCCGATTTTCGGAAAGATCATGGTCGACGGCAAAAACCGTATGACATTTGGAACGCGATCAATCGCCTTCGCCTAAAGGCGGAAGACGGGCCCTGAGACAAAAAAGAGAAAGCCGCCCGCCTCGGGGAGAGAGCGGACGGCCTGGCTCGCGCAGAAGGGTCAGGGGGGCTGCTTAATTCTGCGTCGGGCTTTCCGGCGCCGGGCGGTTGCGCCGCTCAGCCATGAAGGCGTCGAACTCGGTCTTGTCCTTGGCGAAGCGCAGACGCTCCAGGAAGGCCTTGAATTCGCGCTGCTCTTCTTCCAGGCGACGCAAAGTGTCGTTGCGGTATTCATCGAAGGCCGAGTTGCCGCTCGACGGCGCACCGAAGGGTGAGCCGCCGCCGAAACCGGGACCACCGCTCATCTTCGAGCGCATCCAGTCCATCTTCGACTGGAGACGATCCATCTTGTGCTGCCAGCGATCGTGGCCGCGATATCCGCATCCCATTCTTCCGCTCCCGATTGTGAAGGCCAAAGTTGCGAGACCGATCGGCCACCAGACGATGAACCCGAGTACGGTCAGGGCAATCCAGGCGGGCTTGCCGAATTCGTCGAGCTTGGCGGTGATGGGCATGGCGGCCTCTCCGGTCTCCGTGTGAATGTAAATAACATTTACATGAGTAAGAGCGCCGAAGCGGAATGTCAACACCCTTCACATCGAAATCTCAGTTGGGGACGGTTCGCCCCGATGCGAGAGGCTGCGGCGGTTTGACCGGATTAATTATTCGGCCGGCCAGGACTTCTCACTCACTGGAGCGGCGTAAAAGGAGCCTAGGCATACGTCATCGCCCGCATTGTTTGGTCGGCCCCGGGCAGGCCGCAGTCCCGAATTCCCATTCCATCCCGGATTTCGCTTTCGCTCATCCGGGCTACACGCTCTCGATAAAACGAGGGCGCGCGGAACGCCGGGGCCCGAACGACCCCGCAGCTCTGTGCACGGTGTTTGTAGAAAGTGCACAGACGTCGTCACCACGGAATTGCCGAGCCTTTGGCGTTCCGCGCGCGGTGTTTATAGGTTTGCTCCGCAGGGCCCCCGGTGGACTCACGACCTTTCAGGCGGGCCCTTCTTACGTCGGGGCAGCCTATCCACCGCTGTGGGATTTCTTCAGGACGTAAGGCAACCTCCCGTCACCCCACGCCCAGTTACACTCCCCGTTGCGCGCGGTTTAGCGCGCCAGGACCGATGCGGCTTGGACCGCCGGGAGGGGAAACTGCGCCGCATCTCCGACGCCCCGTCCCGGCCACCGCTCCCCGCCCCAGCATCTGAAGATGCTGTACAGACACCCCTCGCTAGATGGGGCGGAATGGATGGGAATATAGGGCTAGGCAAACGGCAGAGTCAATAGTCCTAGGAATATTATTTTGACCGGCGGGGGCGGCAGCCTCTCTCACCCTCCCCATAGCCCGTCGAAGACGGGCGTAAACGCCCTTATGAGGGGGAGGGTGAAGACTACCCTCGTCAGAGGGCCTGGCCGTCTCGATTGTCGGCGTCGACCGCCCCCGTCCTCTCCGCTTTCGCCCAGTGCCTGGCGATCCGCGGCAGGCTGACTTCGATCCAGTCGGCCAGCACCCTCACCTTCTCCGCTGCCTCGCGGCCGAGCGGCGTCAGGCTGTACTCCACATGCGGCGGCACGACCTGGTAAGCAACGCGCGCGACCATGCCATCCTGCTCCAGATGCTGCAGCGTTTGCGCCAGCATGCGCTCGCTCACCCCGCCGACCGCCCGGCGCAGCTCGCTGAACCGATGCATCCGGCGCTCGAGCACGATCAGAACCAGCACGCCCCAGCGGCTTGTTAGATGCTTCAGGACCTCGCGCGACGGACAAGCGGCCGCGAGAAGATTGCCGCGGGCGAGCTTCTCGGACAGCGGAACCCCGAGGTTCTCAAGGGAAATTTCCTGCGATGACATAGGCTTAGACTCCTTCAGGCCGACGCAAAACTTTCTTCATGCTTACAGAAATGTAGGTACTTACTGAAAGTAATCAAGCGGTTTATGTCGATGGTCATCGAAATCACCCACTGGAGTTCTCGCATGACCATCGGAATTACCGGCGCCACCGGTCAGCTCGGCCGTCTCGTCGTCGCCCAGCTCAAAGCCAAAATCCCGGCCGGCGACATCGTCGCCCTCGTCCGCACACCGGCCAAAGCCGCCGACCTTGGCATCGCCGCGCGCGAAGCCGACTACACCAAGCCCGCCACGCTCGACGCCGCGCTCAAAGGCATCGACACCTTGCTGCTGATTTCGTCGAGCGAACTCGGCCAGCGCGAGGCGCAGCACAAGGCGATTATCGAGGCCGCCAAGAAGACCGGCGTGAAGCGCATCGTCTACACAAGCATCCTGCACGCCGACACATCCGGGATCGATCTCGCCGCCGAACATCGCGCGACCGAAGCCGCGATCAAAGCATCCGGCATTCCGTACACCTTCCTGCGCAACGGCTGGTACACCGAGAATTACGCCGCCGGCATCCAGGGCGCGGTGGCCGGTGCCGCGCTCTATGGCGCAGCCGGCAACGGCAAAATCGCCTCGGCGGCGCGCGCCGATTATGCGGCAGCGGCGGTCGCCGTACTCACGACCTCGGGTCATGACGGCAAGATCTATGAACTGGCCGGCGACAATGCTTTCACGCTTGCCGAACTGGCCGCGGAAATTTCGAAGCAGACCGGCAAGACGATTCCGTACACGAATCTCAGCGTCGCCGATTACGCCAAGGGCCTTGCGAGCCACGGCGTGCCGGAAGCATTCGCGGCCATGATCGCCGGCTGGGAAGTACCGATTTCGCAGGGCGCGCTGTTCGACGACAGCAAGGCCTTGTCGAAGCTGACGGGCAAGCCGACCACGCCGCTGGCCCAAGCGGTGAAGGCGATCCTGAAGGGCTAGTCACCCTGCGTCATTCTCCGTTCGTCCCCGCGAAAGCGGGGACCCAGAAGCCAGGCAATCACACGCTGTAGCTTCTGGATTCCCGCTTGCGCGGGAATGAACGGAGTTTGATGCACGCCCAGCGCAATAAACAGCTCTCAAGCCGGCAGGCCGAGGCCGCGCAGATAAACCAGAACGGCCGCCTCGAGCAGTTCGTCCGGCGCCATCGGCAGCGTTCGGCGCGCGCGATCGCCGCGCCCGAACAGCGAGGCAATGCCGTGTGTCATCGACCAGATGTGCAGCGCCACCATTAGGGCAGGCGGCCTCTGGCCCGCCGGCATCGACGCGACCAGCCGCTCCGCCGCCTTACGCAACACTGCAAATGCGCTCTCGCTCGCAACCCGCAACTGCGGATCGCTGTCGCTCGGCACCCCGGCTTCAAACATCGCCGAGTAATAGGCCGGCATGTCCCGCGCGAAATCGAGATAGGCTTTGCCAAGCCGGTTGAACGCCGTCTTCGGATCGGGCCTGCCGTCGTCCCAGGCCTTGTCGAGCGCGGCCGTGAACAGTTCAAAGCCGCGGCGCGCCACGTCGCCGATCAATTCCTCGCGGCTCTTGAAATGACGATAGGGCGCCGCCGGCGACACGCCGGCCCAGCGCGCCGCGTCGGCAAAGGTGAAACCAGCCGGTCCCTTCTCGGCGATCAGCTCCAGCGCAGCGCGGACCAGCGCCTCTTTCAGATTGCCATGGTGATAACCGCGCGCACCCTCGCCGGAAGTTCCAGGGCCAGAATTGCCGTCGCGATCGTGCTTGGTCCATCTCATGCGCGGGAAGCCTTCATGTGAAGGGGCTTTACATGAGTCAGGCGAGGAAAGCGAGCGGAACCCGCGTCAGCGCCCGCGCGGCGCGACCGCGAGCGGCAGTTCCTCGAATAAAGTCGGCCCGCCGGGCTGCGCGCCTTCGATCGTCAGCAACTTGAGCTTGGTGACGACGCCGCCGGGCGCGGAGAAACCGCCGGTCTTCGCCCCCGTGCGGTCGGCTGCCGCCATCACCCGATGGCACGGCATGACGACGGGACACGGATTCTGCCCCATGGCCTGTCCGACGGCGCGGGCGAGCGTCTTGTCGCCGAGACGTTCGGCGACTTCGCCATAGGTCAAGGTCTCGCCGGGCGGAATCTGGCGCACGACCTTATAGACACGCGCGTTGAACTCCGGCGTTTCGCTGTCGTCGATGACGATATCGGAGAGGTCACGCTTCTCGCCGTTGAGCAGCGCGACGATGCCGGCGATGGCCTGCCGCGCGCCGGCGTCGGGCGCGCGTTCGAGGGCCGCGGGGAAACGCTTGCGCATCCGCGCCCGCGTTGCGCTTTCGCTCGCCTCCGGCAACTGCACGCCGATCAAGCCGTGCGCATGCCAAGCGATAGCGCAAGTGCCGATGGCTGTCTCGAACAGGGTGAAGGCTTGTTCGCTCATGGGACTAAGATGGCGTCGCGGGAGGCAATCCGCCACCCGTTTTCTAGCGCCATCCTCAGGCGAAAGCGCCGTAATTGGCGATGTCGGCAGTGACACCGAGACGCGAAATGACCTCTTGCGGATTGAAATTCATCTCCTTGTAGCGCGCCGTCACCGCCGCCGTGGCATTCTCCAGCGCCTGCGCGTCCTGCCACTCAACAAAAGTAACGACGTTGAATGCACCCGGACCACCGACCTGCTCGAGCACGAGGTTCTGCCGGCAGCCCGGCATCGCCTGCAGCATGTCCTTGATCATGGCCACGCGGCCCATGAATTCGTCGCGGGCGGCAGCCGGCACGATGAACTTGTCGACACGATAAACGGAATGCGATGGGGCGGGCATGAATGAACTCCACAGAATTGGCGCAAGGCCGCGACCGGCCTATTTGACTATATATAGTCAAATAGGATATTCATTGTCAATGACCGATCGACAGCGCCATGCCGCCGGCTCCGCCGTGAGCCTCCTGATCCTCGACGTGTTCCGTCTCAACGGCCGGCTGCTCGCCGAAGGCGACCGGCTGGTGGCCGACCTCGGCCTCACCAGCGCACGCTGGCAGGTGCTCGGCGCCATTGCGCTGGCGCCGACGCCGCAACCGGTCGCCTGGATCGCGCGCAGCATGGGTCTGTATCGTCAGGGCGTGCAGCGCATCGCCAACGAGCTGGCCGAGGAAGGCTTTGTCGCCTTCGCCGACAATCCTCATCACCGCCGCGCCAAGCTCGTGACGCTGACGGCCAAAGGCCGTTCGGCCTGCGTCACCGCCGACCGCCTGCAGAAGCCGTGGGTCAATGCATTGGGCAAAGGTCTGAGCGCCGGCGATCTGGCGACGACGCGGCGGGTGCTGACGATCTTGCGTGAACGACTGGATGAGACGGCGCCGGCCGAGGCGTAAGTGCCACTAGCGGCTGGCCGCGCGTCGCTTCAGTCTTGTAAGCGAGCGACTGAACAGCTTTGGATCGTCGGCGGCGCGCGCCAGCACCAGCGCACCCTGAATGCCGGCGAGAATGTCCTCGGACAATTCCATCGCCTCGGCGCGCGGGTGCCCCGCCCGCCGCAACGCCCCGGCAAGCGCCTCGCGCCAGCGGTCGAAATAGCCCTGCACGGCATCGGCGAATTCGTCGCGCGCGGCGCCAAGCGCGAACACGCCGACCAGACAGACGCGCCGACCCGAACGGAAATAATCGTCGGTCGCCTTGAACATATGCGCGATGCCGGCTTTCGCATCCTCCCTGTCGCGCAAGGGCGCGAACACCTCGCGCTCGAACCACTGGTCAATCTCGGCCAGCACTTCTTTCGCCATCTGCGCCTTGCCACCGGGGAACAGATGATAAAGGCTGCCTTTGCCCAAGCCCGTCGCCGCCGTAATCAGCGTCAGGCTGGCGCCTTCATAGCCATAGGTGCGGAACACCTCGCCGAGCTTCGGCAGCAAGGCCGCGCGGGGGGAGATTGCGACGTTCTTCTTGGCGAAAGATTTTCCCACGCCGCAACAACCTCCGTTCATTCCCGCGCAAGCGGGAATCCAGATCTTCTTGAAGACACCGAATGCTTGACTCCTGGGTCCCCGCTTTCGCGGGGACGAACGGGGAATGATCTCAGAACGGTTCTCCCGACAGGCCTGGCACATCGGCGGGACGCGGTCCCGGCGCCGGCCACAGGAAGCGGCGGTCGCTTTCCGCGATGTCGATGTCGTTGATGCTGGCCTCGCGCCGCATCATCAGGCCGGCGTCATCGAACTCCCATTGCTCATTGCCGTAGGAGCGGTGCCACTGACCGTTCGCGTCGTGCCACTCGTACTGGAAGCGCACGGCGATGCGGTTTTCATGGAACGCCCACAGATCCTTGATCAGGCGATAGTCGTTCTCCTTCGCCCATTTGCGCGTGAGGAATTCGACAATGGCGGCGCGGCCAGAAAAGAACTCGCCGCGATTGCGCCAGGTCGAGTTCTCCGTATAGGCAAGCGACACGCGCTGCGGATCGCGGCTGTTCCAGGCATCTTCCGCCATGCGCACTTTCTGGTGGGCGGTCTCGAGGGTAAACGGCGGAAAAGGCGGACGCGACATGGCCAAATTCGACATGGCAAGACTCCGAATGAACAAACCGGCGCCTTCGCCTGTACCGATCGGTACAAAGACTTGTCAAGCGGCGTTTAGCCCGCCCCGCCGGCTTCCTGGTCCGCCTTCATGGCGATGCGCAAAGGCTTCGGGATGGGCCTGGCCCGGCCGCCGGAGACGAAGGCGACCTGCACATCGGCCTCGACCAGCAATTCGTCGCCGCGTTTGACCTGCTGATGCAGAGTGATCGAGGCGCCCTTGACCTCCTTCGGCCGCGTATAGAGATCGAGCAGGTCGTCCATCTTGGCGGGCCGCTTGAAGTCGATCTTCATCTGCCGCACGACGAAGGCAAAGCCTGGCGCCTCCTTCTCGGTTTCCTCGAACAAGGCGCGGTGATCGGCGCCGAGCAGGCGCAGATAATTGGTCCGGCCGCGCTCCATGAAACGCAGATAGCTGGCGTGATAGACGACGCCGGAGAAATCCGTGTCCTCGTAATAGACGCGGATCTGCTGGTGATGCAGGCCGTCGGTGACAGCGCCGTCGAGGGGATTGGGAGCCACGATATTCTCCGTCGTTATGCCGGGCATCCACGTCTTGCTGAACGAACGATTAGAAGACGTGGATGGCCGGGACAAGCCCGGCCATGACGAAGGGGTTATTCGTCCTCATCCCCTGCAAACAACCCGAACTGGCTCGGATCGCGCTTGGGCTCATTCATCCCGAGATGCCTGAACGCCGCGCCGGTGAGCAGCCGGCCGCGCGGGGTGCGCTGGATGAAGCCTTTCTGGATGAGATAAGGCTCGATGATGTCCTCGATGGCATCGCGCGGCTCCGACAGGGCCGCGGCGATGGTTTCGATGCCGACCGGCCCGCCGGCATAGTTCTCGGCGATCATTTTCAAATAGCGCCGGTCCATGGCGTCGAGACCCGAGCCGTCAACTTCGAGCGCGGACAACGCCCTGTCCGCGATGGCGCGATCGACCGCCTTGTCGCCATCGACATGGGCAAAATCGCGCACGCGGCGCAAGAGCCGCCCGGCGATACGCGGCGTACCGCGCGAGCGTTTGGCGATCTCGTTGGCGCCTTCCGGCGTCATCGGCAGGCCGAGCACGCGCGCGCCGCGCGCCACGATGAGTTCGAGTTCGGCCTCGGTATAGAAGTTGAGGCGGATCGGGATGCCGAAGCGGTCGCGCAGCGGATTGGTGAGCAGGCCGGCGCGTGTCGTCGCGCCAACCAAAGTGAATGGCGCCAGATCGATCTTCACCGAACGCGCCGCGGGGCCTTCGCCGATGATGAGATCGAGCTGGAAGTCCTCCATCGCCGGATAGAGGATTTCCTCGACATGCGGATTGAGGCGATGGATCTCGTCGATGAACAGCACGTCGCGCGGCTCGAGATTGGTGAGCAGCGCGGCAAGGTCGCCGGCCTTGGCGATGACCGGGCCGGATGTCGAGCGAAAGTTGACGCCCATCTCGCGCGCCACGATCTGCGCCAAAGTGGTCTTGCCGAGGCCCGGCGGGCCGACGAACAGGACGTGATCGAGTGCCTCGCCCCGCGCTTTCGCCGCCTCGATGAACACCGAGAGATTGGCGCGCGCCTTCTCCTGGCCGACGAACTCGGCGAGCTTCTGCGGCCGCAGCGAGGCATCGACGTCGTCGTCGCGCTTGTCGGCCGTCACGAGGCGCTTCGGCGCGGTGGTCACGTCATCCCCCGGCGGTATTTGTTCGGCAGCAATTCGCCGATGGTGACGACGGTCGGGCCCTGCTTGCCGTTCGGCACGATGACGCGCGCCTTGGCGTCGTAGTCGTGGATGAGTTCGCGACAAGCGCCGCACGGCGACACCACCGCGATCTCGCCCGCCTCGCCCGGTTTGGGATGACGCACGGCGACGATAGTCTCGATGCCCTTATCGCCCTTGTCGGTCAACGCCGTGCCGATCGCCACCGCCTCCGCGCAAACCGCGCCACGACCGACGTAAGCGTCGAGATTGACGCCGACGACCAGCCTTCCGTCGCGCGTGCGCAGCGCCGCGCCGACTTCCTGCCAGTCGTTGCGATAGCGCGACTTGATCGCCTTGGTCGCGGCCTCGATCAGCTCTTTGTCTTTGGCGGTCAGTTTCATGCGATCAGTCTATCACTTTGCCAACTCTTTGAGGCCCTGCCGGATCAGCGCCGCCGTCTCGGCGCCCTCGCCCAGCGCGCGCGATGCCGCGGCGATCGCGGTCGCCGCCTGCGGCTGACCGTAACCGAGATTGACCAGAGCCGACACCGCATCGAGTACCGGTTTCGGCGCGCGCCGCTCATCCACTGCGCCGGCCACCTGCGCGGCACCGAAATCGACATCGGCATAGGCCGGCACTTTATCCTTGAGTTCCGACACGATGCGCTCGGCGACCTTCGGGCCCACACCGGGCGTGCGCGCAACGCTCGCCTTGTCGCGCATGGCGATGGCATTGGCGAGTTCGTTCACCTTGAGCGTCGACAGCACCGACAGCGCCACCTTGGCGCCGACGCCCTGCACCGTCTGCAGCAGACGGAACCATTCGCGCTCGCCGTCGGTCGAAAAGCCGAAGAGCTTGATCTGGTCCTCGCGCACATAGGTTTCAATGGACAAGGTCGCGGCTTCGCCCGGCGCCGGCAGCGCGGTCAGCGTGCGCGCGGCGCAGTGCACCTGATAGCCGACGCCACCCACGTCAAGGATCACGTAGTCCTCGCCGTAGGAGTCGATGATGCCTTTCAGTTTGCCGATCATGAAAGTCTCCCGTCATTCCGGGACGGCCCGCAGGGCCGGGCCCGGAATCCATAATCACAAACGGGGGTTATGGATTCCGGGTTCGCCACTTCGTGGCGCCCCGGAATGACAGAAATTGGGTTCATCTTGCCGCCGCCTTCATCACAACACTCGCCCGGTGATGCGCGTGGCAGATGGCGATGGCGAGGGCGTCGGCAGCATCCTCACTTTGCGGCGCTGCTTTCGGCAGCAGCACGCCGATCATCAACCGGATCTGCGCCTTCTCGGCATGGCCGGCACCGACAACGGTCTTCTTGATCAGGTTTGGCGCGTATTCGGCAATGGCGATGCCGGCGCGCGACGGCACCAGCATGGCGATGCCGCGCGCCTGCCCGAGCTTGAGCGTCGAGGCGGCGTTGCCGTTGACAAAGGTCGCCTCGACCGCCGCTTCCTGCGGCGCATAGCGCTCGATCACCGCCATCAGCCCGTCATGAATGGTGACCAGCCGCGTACCAAGGTCAGCGCGCTCGGAGGTTTCGACGGAACCGCAGGCGATGTGGATCAGGCGATTGCCATCGCTCTCGATGAGCCCCCAGCCGGTGCGGCGGAGGCCGGGATCGATGCCGAGAATGCGAATCGGTTGACGGGCCATACCCCGTTGATAGCCCCCACAAGCGCGCCGAACCAGATGAGCTATGCAGCCGGCAGGGTCGTCCGGCCCGCCACCGCCTGCTAGACAGGCGGCCCTGCCGGGGGTCTGAAATGACTGACTTCATTGTATCGGCCTTCGCCGGGGCCACCGCTGACTCGCGCTTTCCCATTGCGCTGGCCATTTCCATTATCGCCGGGCTGGTGCGCGGCTTCACTGGTTTCGGCTCGGCGCTCATCTACGTGCCGCTCATCTCGGCGCTGTACAGCCCGCCGGTCGCGGCCGGCACCATGGTGCTGGTCGATACGATCGCCAGCCTGCCTTTCGCCGTCCGGGTCTGGCCGCTGGCGACCCGGCGCGAAGTGCTGCCGGTCGCCGCCGGGGGCGCGCTGGCGCTGCCGCTCGGCGTCGCAGCGCTGCTCTATGTCGACGCCCTGATCCTGCGCTGGTTCATCGCGGCGCTGGTGCTGTTCGCGCTCATCGCGCTGATCACCGGCTGGCGCTACCACCGCAAACCGACGCCTGCCATCTCGTTCGGCGTCGGCGCCATGGCCGGGTTCGGTTCCGGCTCTGTGCAGATCGCGGCGCCGCCGCTCCTGGTGTTCTGGCTCGGCGGCCAGAACAACGCCACGACCGTGCGCGCCAACATCATGGTGCTGTTCGCCCTGCAGGGCCTGCTGGGCATTGCCCTTTACGCATACAACGGTCTTTTCGGCGGCGAGGTGCTGGCCCTCTCGCTGGTCATCGGCGTGCCGTTCGTGCTGGCGATGACGCTGGGCGCGCGCTGGTTCCGCGGCACCAGCGACGTGCTCTATCGCCGCATCGCCTACATCATCATCGCGTTCTCGGGGCTGGTCAGCCTGCCGCTGTTCGACGCCTGGCGCTGATCACGCGCTCATCTTCTGCATCAGCGCGTCGGACAATTCGAAATTGGCATAGACGTTCTGCACGTCGTCGCTTTCTTCCAGCGCCTCGACCAGTTTGACGATCTTCTCGCCCGCTTCGTCGTCGACGGCGACTGTGTTCTGCGGCTTCCACACCATGCCTGATTTGCGCGGCTCGCCGAACTTGGCCTCCAGCGCCTTGGTCACCTCGTTGAGGCTCTCGAGCTGGGTGACGATCTGGTGGCCGCTCTCATCGGAAATGACATCCTCGGCGCCGGCCTCGATGGCCGCTTCCAGCATCGCGTCGGCGCTCGCCTTGTCGGTGTCGTACTCGACCACCCCGACATGGTCGAACATGAAGGACACCGCGCCGGTGGTGGCGAGGTTGCCGCCGGCCTTGGTGAAGATCGAGCGCACGTCGCCGGCGGTGCGGTTGGTGTTGTCGGTCAGGGTCTCGACGATGACCGCGACGCCGCCGGGGGCATAGCCCTCGTAGCGTATCTCTTCGTAGTTCTCCTGCTCGGAGCCGGACGCCTTCTTGATGGCGCGCTCGATATTGTCCTTGGGCATGTTCTCGGCACGGGCCGCGAGAATGGCAAGGCGCAGGCGCGGATTGAAGGCCGGGTCCGGCAGGCCGAGCTTGGCCGCCACCGTGATTTCGCGCGCCAGCTTGCCAAACACCTTGGAGCGGACTTTGTCCTGCTTCCCCTTGCGGTGCATGATGTTTTTGAATTGGGAATGACCAGCCATGGCTCTTGATCGCGCGTTCTGAGGGTTTGATGGGTGCGGCTATATAATCCGGGCGGCGGGGAAAATAAACTCCCACTCCGTCACCCTGAGAAGCGAGCGTAGCGAGCCTCGACGGGTGACGGTCAGCCCGCCACCGCCACATTCCTCAGCATGGCCGCGACCCGGGTCCGCATCTCGGCGACATTGGCGTGGACGCGGGCCTTGTAGCGGGCGACCGCGTCGCCATCGACCATGAAGAACTCGCGCTCGGGATAGCTGCGGCCGAACACGTCAACCAGCATCGAGCGGAACTTGCCGGAAACGATGCCCGGCATCTGGCCCGAGGCTTCCTCGGCATAAGCCACGTATTCGGCCGAGGTCAGCGCACACAGCAAGGGATGCAGCCGCGCCGAATAGACCTTGCGGTGGCGCTGGATCATCTCGATGGTGCGGTCGAGCGGAATTTCGGCGCCGATATTGGCACCGATTTGCAATGGCTCGTCGAGCATGGAACGGGTCAGCGGAAACTGTCCGATGGTCCAGTCGCCGAGATGCACGGCATTGGAGCGGCCGCGGCCATACAGCATCACATCGTCGGCATAAGGCGCGTACCAGACATCGAGCCGGTCGATGACGCGATCGATCATCGGTCGCGGTATCAATTCGCGATACGCAGTACCGAAGATCCCGATGGCGGATTTCGCGCGCGCCAGGATGCGCAGGATGTCGTCGCCGATCAGCGGCTGGAACATCGCATTGCCGACGCCGATGATGACCAGATCGTAGCTCTCGCGCGCGGTGGCGAGGCTCTCGCGCAGGCCGGTGAAGGTCATGTGATGAATGCGCGCCTCGCCCGGCAGCAGGTTGTTGATCATCTGCACGCCGAGACGGTCGCCGAAATTGGAGGCGTCGCTTTCCGAGATCACCGCGACGTCACAGGCAGCCACCGCCGCCAGGCGCCCCGTCGGCGTCAGGCGGAACATCATTTCGGTGTCGCAGACCGGCGCCGTGCATTCGATGCGGAAGCCGTAGCGGTCGAACAGTCGGATGAGTTCGGCATAGCCCATGTGGTTGGCGAAACCACGCGCTGCGCGCGCTTCGCCACCAACGAGATCGGTGGGGCAATAGCTGACGATCGCGTCCTGCTTGCAGAAGCGCAGATGCGTGAACAGGCTGTCGAGATCGGCGACATGCTCGAGCACACCGAGCATCAGGATCAAGTCGGTTTCGGTCGCCGCCTTTGTCGGAAACTCGGCGCCGGTGAGATTGTGGATCAGCGAACCCTTGCCGTGCGCGAGATGATCGACCGCCTCATAAGTGCAGCCGAACGGCACCAGGTCGCGCAAGGTCTCGCCGCCGCCGTGGCCGAGATCGAGAATGCGAGCGCCGGCCGGGATGAATTGCGCGGCAAGCTGCGCGCGCGGATCGGGCTGTGAACGCGCATCCACCCGCCGCGCTTCGTCGTGCACGAGCCTGAGCGCGAGATTTGCGTTGACGTGAAGCGCCATGATGTCCGAGAGGACATCAACGTGGTTAACGAAAGGTTAACCGGGGCTCACAACGCCGTCAGCATCGGAGTGGCTATGTAGCGATAACCGTCGCCGTGCTTGACCACGTGGCCGATGCCGGGCCACGGGAAATGATAGGCGATGATCGGCATCTTGCCGGCGGCGACCATGTCGAAGACACGGATCCGCGTGTCGGCACCTTGCGCCGGGTCGGTGTCAAAGCCGAATTTCACCTTCGGATTCTCCATCACCAGCACGAAATGGTGAGCGAGGTCCGCCGTGTTCAGGATTGACTGGCCCTGCGAAGAGACCACATAGGACGTATGGCCCACGGTATGGCCCGGCGTCGCCATCGCCTGAATGCCCGGCAAGATCTCCTGTCCGTCCTTGACGAAAATCATGCGCTCGCGGAGCGGCAACAGCACCGCGCGCGTCGGATCAATGAAGCCGCCGATGAACGGCATCGAGCGCTTGGCCTCGTCTGTCCAGAAT
The DNA here is from genome assembly GCF_005153485.1 of Pseudolabrys sp. FHR47. NCBI lineage: Bacteria > Pseudomonadati > Pseudomonadota > Alphaproteobacteria > Hyphomicrobiales > Xanthobacteraceae > Pseudolabrys > Pseudolabrys sp. FHR47. The sequence continues at coordinate 1,197,000 of NZ_CP039740.1, read as the reverse complement.
TCGAAGTCCCCCTGCGACAGATAGACCTGCGCGTTCGGGAATCGAAAGGCGGCGCCGGCCCCAAGACCCCAGCAATGATCCGGATGCGCGTGCGTTATGACGACCGCGTCGATCGCTTCGGGTTCGATGCCGGCCGCCTTGAGGTTGGCAATCAACCGGCCAGTCGATGGCCCGAACGCCGGCGAAACTCCGACACCCGCATCGAACAGCACCAGCTTGTCGCCGGTATTGACGACGAGGGCATTCTGTTCGAGCGTCACGTTCGATCGCGACAGGAAGTTGTCCGATAAAGTCCGGTCGATCGTTTCCTTGCTCAGCCCTTGAAACAGCTCCGGCTTCGCCTCGCCGATCGCCAGAGGGCCGTCCGAGACCACCGTCGCTTCGAACGCGCCAATCTTGAAGCGATAGACGGCAGGCGCCGCTGCATTGATCATTGGCGCCTTGGCAAGCGCCCGACTGCCGCCCAACAGTCCCAGGACCGACGCCGCGGCGGAGCCTGCAATCAGGTCACGACGCGAAAGCTTCAGGCCGCCGATGGATTCGTCAAACATGGATCGCCCTTCCAATGCTGTGCCCCGCCGACGCGGCGGTCAAAGGCATATGGGCGCATGCGAGTTTGTTGGAAGACGACGCTCTCTTGAAATTACTTGATGGAATCCATTCAGGGACTCCATCGAAGCCTATTTCGCCGATGCCCAAAACGTGGGCGTCGCCGGATCGAGCAGCCCGCCGATCCGCACCGCCGACACCCGAACCGCAAGTCCCGTCTTGTCGTCGGTCTCGACAGCGATGCCGGACAAGGTCGCGGGCCCGGCGGCGGGTTCGAACTTGGAGCCGGGAATCTTGCGCAGAAAGCGCGTGAGCGGCTCGTCCTTCGTCATGCCGATGACGCTGTCATAATCGCCGGTCATGCCGGCATCGGTCATGAAGGCGGTGCCGCCCGGCATGATGCGATGATCGGCGGTCGGCACATGGGTGTGCGTGCCGACGACAAGCGAGGCGCGGCCGTCGCAGAAATAGCCCATGGCCTGCTTCTCGCTCGAGGCCTCGCAATGGATGTCGACGACGATGGCGTCGGCCGCCTCGCGCAAGGGACAGGCGGCGATTTCACGCTCGACGGCGGCGAAGGGATCGTCAAGCGGGTCCATGAAGATGCGGCCCATGACATTGATGACCAGCGCGCGCTTGCCGTTCTTGGCGTCGACCAAAGCCGCGCCGCGGCCCGGCGCCCCTTTCGGGTAATTCACCGGGCGGATGAGACGCGGCGCGCGTTCGATGAACACCAGCGCCTCGCGCTGATCCCAGGAGTGGTTGCCGAGCGTGATGGCGTCGGCGCCGGCGTCGACGAGTTCGTGATAGATCGTCTCGGTGATACCAAAGCCACCGGCGGCGTTTTCGCCATTGATAACGACCAGATCGAGTTTCCAGTCACGCACCAGTCCGGGCAGCTTGTCCTGAACGATCGCACGCCCCGCGCGCCCGACAATGTCGCCGATAAATAACAGTCGCATCAGCCTGCTTTCAAAACGCGATAACTTCTTTTTCCGTTAGCACGAAATCGAGCCGCTCGTCGTGCTCCGTAGCTGGCACCTGCGGTATTTCCTGCATCGCAAAGGCAATGCCGATGGTCGTTATTGGCTTGGTCGCGCGCAAATTCGCAATGGTCCGATCGTAGTAGCCGGCGCCGTAGCCGATGCGCTGGCCGCTGCGGTCGAAACAGACGAGCGGCACCAGAAGAATGTCGGGCTTCACTTCGGGCGCCTCGGGCATGGGCTCGCGAATGCCCCACTGGCCGGACTTGAACGTATCGCCGAAGCGATAGGCGCGCATGATCAGCGGCTTGCCGCGCCCGTCGATGCAGGGCAGCGCCAGCTTCGCCCCCTCGCCCACCAGCTTGCGCAGCAAAGGCAGCGGATTGATCTCGGTCTTCATCGGCATGAAGCCGGAGACAATCGCGCCCGGTTTCACCGCGATTGGCAGCCCGCGTGCTGCCAAAGTTTCAGCCGCCGCCTGCCGCTCCGCGGCCGCCATGGCGTCGCGCTTCGCGAGCGTGGCGGCGCGCAAATCGCTCTTGCTCGCGGCAACTGGGGAATCTGACGATGAAGCGGTCACGGCGCGTTATATCCCCTCGTTCCGGTGTACGCTATCGCCCTCCCCGCTGCGGGGCGAGACTGTCAAAACCCGAGATTGGCCCGTGAACGGCGAACTTTTTCAACTTATTGCGCTGGCCTGCGACGTCAATGCTGCGCTCGCAGGGAACAAGCTGCGCGTTGCGCCCGACCACGCAGCCTACAGATTTTGTCGGTCGATCTCGTTCGTAACACTCGAGGAAAATCCTTCCGGCGAGTGGCAAGAATCGATCGTGGCCGCGACGCCCGACTTGTGGATCGAAAGCCTCTTCGAGGAGCGGGCCGTCGGCGCCGCCCTCACATTGGGACCGCGAGACGACGAACCGCTTGCGGAACGTATCGCCACAGCCTTCGCCGGCGGTGGCGGCGATTGGGCACTGGAGATCGAGCTGCCTGGCAATATCCGTCAGAAATGGATCGCGCGCTGGGAAGCCGGCGAGCGCCATGCCTCCGACGACAAAATCTGGCGGGTGACTTACGGATGTATCGACACGTCGCCCGGTCCGCCGCATCAGCCGCCCGATCTCGCCGCAGCCAGCGACGAACTCGAACGCGCGCTTGTTGCCATACGATCCTTTGCCAAGCGGCAGGGCCATTTGGACAATTTCATCGACACGTTTGAAACGGCGTTGAAGTGCCTCGCCGCTCCGCCGGGCCGCCCCGCTTATCCCCTGGACTCTTACATGCAAATACTGGCGCCGCGTGCCGCCAATCTGCTGCAGGCGGCCGAATGCGCCTGGGTGTTCGGCGGAATGGGGAGCTGGAACGACATGGGCTTCGAGGGGGCGGCCGACATCGAATATCAACGCGTCTCGGACGATCTTTACGTCGCGATCAACGGCGCCATCCTGGCTGCTGTGAACAACAGTCTCGGGCCGAAGGCCTAACAAAGGGATGAAGTGCGGAGCCGCAATGGCCGTGAGAGTGTGATCCCGGGAACCTACAGAAGTAGGTGGGCGCCATGTGACCAAGCCCACGGGCCTGGCCAGGGACAGCTCCCTTGAGGATCGTAAGGCCCCGGGGAATGTGTCCCCCACGCACCTCGCAGCCCCGCCAAATCAATGTAGTGGCTTGGCCACCCCGGCGCCAGCGACTCCCCGGACGGACGTCTAAGACTCGAAACTCGCGCACAGGCAGCGTCTGGCTACGGTCACGCCGTCACTGTTTTCAACTTCGATATGGGCGGATCGGCCGGCCCGTCTGACCGACAAGGCTTCGGTGATAGCGACACGCAAGGCCAGGTCGCGGCAGTAATACGGGCCCATTTCCCGGGCGCCACCCTCGATCAGCCAGCCCGCTCGGGGGCCGGGCCGGACCCGGATGCAGTTGCAGTCCATGGGGCATTCCATCGCGGCGACCTTCGGAGGGGGCCGGAACAACCAACGCGATAGCCTGTAGCTAACAAGCCGTTAAAAAATGACTTATGCAGTTTTATCGGAACTGCTGAATAATACCGTTTGGCCCGCAATGGTTACCTTGGCCGCGGGTTCCAGCCTCTGGTTAACGGCAGCCGCCTGAAACGCCTCAACCGATCCCGACGCCTGTGCCGGCGGGCAGAGAGTGGTTGAGCTTGCGGGTAATGCCTTCAAGCCGCTCGGCGGCGGAGTTGAAGGCGCCAACCACGGCATCGGACGCAGCCTTGGCGCGGTCGGCCGCCACCACGCGGGCATCCTGCAGCGCCGCCACTTCTTCCTCAAGCAGGCGAAGCTTGCGCGTCAGTTCGGAGTTTTCGTCGGCCACCATCAGCGCCGCCATCACGGTCAGACGCGTGTCGCCGATTTCGCCGAAGCGCGCGCGCAGATCGATGATGCGCTGGTCGATGTCCTTGGCCAACGCCTGAAGGTGCGGCTCCTGCCCATCTTCGCAGGCGAGGCGGAATTGGCGGCCGGCGATGGTCGCGTTCACCGTGCCCATCACTCACCTTCCCCGAGCAGGGCCTGGACCTCGGCGATGGCCTGATCGAGCCGGGCCGCAACGTCCCGGCTGGCGTCGCGCAGTTCGCGCGCCAGCGCCGTCTCGTTGTCTAGCTTGTCGGCGAGCCGGGCACGGTCAGCACCCAGCAACTGCACTTGAGCGGCGAGTGTATCTTCGTTGCGATCGGCTTCGCGGCGGCGCTCGACCGCGGCGTCGAGCGCATCGAGCGCCAGCGCCAGCCGCTTCACCGCCGTGTCGAGCCCGCCTTCGCCGGTCATGTGATGCGATCCATGGGGAGATCCCAAAGGCGATCCATTACGCGCCCTCTGCGGAGCCGGCGCCTGCGCGCCCCTTTCGCCGTAGCTTGCGACCTCACGCCATCCTGCCTGCGCGGCCATTGTGTTTGCCCGAAGCCTGTTCGTCCGAAGCCTGTTCGCCCGAAGCGGCCATCTTGTTCGCTGCCCGAAAATGCTTGCGGGGCAATTGCTTAGGACAAGAACCTTACGGGCTGGGCGAAGCCCCCGTCAACGCCGGGCACCACATATGCCCCGGAGAATTGCCGCCCCTGTGCACGGAACATGGCTGTACCGCCCGTCACATTGACTCAAGGGCCGTGCGTGCTATGCGAACCCGCAAAACGGGCCGTTTTTCATGTCAGCACCTACTGCTTCCGCCGCCGCGACTCATCCAGATCGTGCCGTGCATCCGGTCGGCGTCACCTCGCCGATGGCCAACGCGATCCGGGCGCTGGCGATGGACGCCGTCCAGCAGGCCAATTCCGGGCACCCCGGCCTGCCCATGGGCGCCGCAGACATCGCCACGGTGCTATTTACGCAGTTCCTGAAATTCGACCCGGCGGCGCCGAAGTGGCCTGATCGCGACCGCTTTGTGCTGTCGGCCGGCCACGGCTCGATGCTGATGTACGCCCTGCTCTATCTCACCGGCTATTCGTCGGTGACGATCGAGGATATCAAGCGCTTCCGCCAACTCGGCTCGAAGACGCCGGGCCATCCGGAAAACTTCATCACCGAGGGCGTCGAGACCACCACCGGCCCGCTCGGCCAGGGCATCGCCACCGCGGTCGGCATGGCAATGGCCGAGAGGCACATGGCCGCCGTGTTCGGCGACACGGTCGCCAACCACAAGACCTACGTGCTCGCCTCCGACGGCGACCTGATGGAAGGAATTTCGCACGAAGCCATCGCGCTCGCCGGCCATCTCAAGCTCAACAAGCTGATTGTGCTGTTCGATGACAACGGCATTTCCATCGACGGCCCGCTGACGCTCGCCGACTCGGTCGATCAGGTGAAGCGTTTCGAGGCCTGCGGCTGGAATGCCTGGCGCATCGACGGTCACGACCACAAACAAATCGCGGATGCGCTGGCCAAGGCGCAGTCCTCCGACAAGCCCGTGATGATCGCCTGCCGCACCACCATCGGTTTCGGCTCGCCGAGCAAGGCCGGCAAGTCGTCGTCGCACGGTTCGCCGCTCGGTGCCGACGACATCAAGGGTACCCGCGAAGCGCTGGGCTGGACCTCGCCGCCGTTCGAAATCCCGGCCGACATCCTCAAGGACTGGCGCAAGGCCGGCGAGCGCTCGAAGGCCGCGCACGCCGACTGGGACAAGCGCTTTGCCGCGCTCGATGCCGACAAGCGCGCCGAATTCACCCGCCGCATGAACGGTGAATTGCCGATGGCGTCGCTCGATGCCGCGGTGAAGGCGGTGAAGGAAAGCCTCACCGCCACGCCCAAGGAAATCGCCACGCGCACCGCCTCCGAGTTCGCGCTGGAGACCCTGGTGCCGGCGGTGCCGGAGATGATCGGTGGCTCGGCCGACCTCACCGGCTCGAACAACACCCGCGCCAAGACACAGAAGACGTTTTCGGCGGCGGACTACAGCGGCCGCTTCGTTCACTACGGCATCCGCGAACACGGCATGGCCGCCGCGATGAACGGCATGACGCTGCATGGCGGCGTCATCCCTTATTCCGGCACGTTCCTGGTATTCTCCGATTACGCCCGTCCGGCGATGCGGCTTGCGGCGCTGATGCATGCACGCGCCATCCACGTCATGACGCATGACTCGATCGGCCTCGGCGAGGACGGCCCGACCCATCAGCCGGTCGAGCACCTGGCCGCGCTGCGCGCGATCCCGAACATGCTGGTGTTCCGTCCCTGCGATGCGGTCGAGACCGTGGAGTGCTGGCAGCTGGCGCTCGAGAATGCGCATGGCCCGAGCGTGCTGGCGCTGACCCGCCAGAACCTGCCGCAACTGTCGAAGGACTTCCTCGGCGCCAACCGCTGCGCCGACGGCGCCTATGAAATCCATGCCGCCGGCGGCAAGGCGCAGGTGTCGATCTTCGCCACCGGTTCGGAAGTATCAATCGCCGTCGATGGCGCCAAGTTGCTCGCCGAAAAGGGCGTCGCCGCCCGCGTCGTATCGGTGCCGTGCTTCGAACTTCTCGCCGCGCAGCCTGAGGCCAAGCGCCGCGCCATCATTGGTGACGCGCCCATCAGGATTGGCGTCGAGGCCGGCGTGCGTCAGGGCTGGGATGCCATCATCGGCAATGACGGCGCTTTCGTGGGCATGTCGAGCTTCGGCGCGAGCGCGCCCTACAAGGAACTCTACAAGAAATTCGGCATTACCGCAGAGGCCATTGCCGAAGCGGCGATGCAGAAATTGGGCAAATAGTTCACCTGCTGTCATCGCCCGCGAAAGCGGGCGATCCAGTTTTCGCTGGCTATGGGCCCGTCAAGCGCCGAATGCCCCGCTTTCGCGGGGCCGTGACTGCGCAAATATAACGACCGGGAGCGACTGAAAAATGACTGTCCGCGTTGCTATTAACGGTTTCGGCCGCATCGGCCGTAACGTCCTTCGCGCCATCGCCGAAAGCGGCCGCAAGGACATTGAAGTAGTTGCCGCCAACGACCTCGGGCCAGTGGAAACCAATGCCCATCTCCTGCGCTACGACTCGGTGCATGGCCGCTTTCCGAAGGAAGTGACCGTCAGCGGCGACACCATCAATATCGACGGCAAGGCGATCAAGATCACCGCCGAGCGCGACCCGTCCAAGCTGCCGTGGAAGGATCTCGGCATCGATATCGCGCTGGAATGCACGGGTATCTTCACCGCCAAGGACAAGGCCTCGGCGCATCTGACCGCCGGCGCCAAGCGCGTCCTGGTCTCGGCCCCGGCCGACGGCGCCGACCTCACCGTGGTGTACGGCGTCAACCACGACAAGCTGACGAAAGATCACCTCGTCGTCTCCAACGCCTCCTGCACGACGAACTGCCTGGCGCCGGTCGCCAAAGTGCTCAACGACGCCGTCGGCATCACGCACGGCTTCATGACCACCATTCACGCCTATACCGGCGACCAGCCGACGCTCGACACCATGCATAAGGATCTCTACCGCGCCCGCGCCGCGGCGCTGTCGATGATCCCGACCTCGACCGGCGCCGCCAAGGCCGTCGGCCTCGTGCTGCCGGAACTGAACGGCAAGCTCGACGGCGTCTCGATCCGCGTGCCGACGCCGAACGTCTCGGTCATCGACTTCAAGTTCGTGGCCAAGAAGGCAACCTCGAAGGACGAGATCAACGCCGCGATTAAGAGCGCGTCCGAGCAGCAGCTCAAGGGCATCCTCGGCTACACCTTGCATCCGAACGTCTCGATCGACTTCAACCACGACCCGCACTCGTCGACCTTCCACATGGACCAGACCAAGGTCATGGATGGCACTTTGGTGCGCGTCATGAGCTGGTACGACAACGAGTGGGGCTTCTCCAACCGCATGGCCGACACGGCCGTGGCGATGGGGAAGTTGATTTAGTCGAATTGCCTCGTCCTTCGAGACGCCGGCCTTGCGGCCAGCTCCTCAGGACGAGGACTTCAAATCTTTATCCCTCATCCTGAGGAGCGCCGCAAAGCGGCGCGTCTCGAAGGATGAGGGCCACGGATAGTTCAACATGAGTCAATTCCACACCCTCGATCACGTCGACGTCAAAGGCCAGCGCGTGCTGGTCCGCGTCGACCTCAACGTGCCGCTGGAGAACGGCGTCGTCACCGATGCAACGCGCATCGAGCGCATCGGCCCGGCCATCACCGAGCTCGCCGACAAGGGCGCCAAGGTGATCCTGCTGTCGCATTTCGGCCGGCCGAAGGGCGTCGACCTCACGCAATCGCTCAAACCGGTCGCGGCCGAAGTCGCGCATGTCATCAAGCGCAAGGTCGCCTTTGCGGCCGACTGCATCGGCGAAGCCGCCGAGAAAGCCGTCGCCGAGATGCACTCTGGCGACATTCTCTGCCTCGAGAACACGCGCTTCCATGCCGGCGAGGAAAAGAACGATCCGGCTTTCGTCGCGGCGCTGGCGAAGCTCGGCGACATCTGGGTCAACGACGCCTTCTCGGCCGCGCACCGCGCCCATGCCTCGACCGAAGGCCTCGGCCACAAATTGCCGGCTTATGCCGGCCGCGCCATGCAGGAAGAACTCTTGGCGCTCACCCGCGCCCTCGAACATCCCGAACGCCCGCTCGCCGCCATTGTCGGCGGCGCCAAGATTTCGACCAAGCTCGAACTGCTTGGCAATCTGCTGGAGCGCGTCGATGCGCTGATCATCGGCGGCGCCATGGCCAACACTTTCTTGCTCGCGCAGGGCAAGAAAATGGGCAAATCGCTCGTTGAAGCAGACCTCGTCCCCACCGCGCAGAAGATCATGGCGCAGGCCAAGACCGCCAAACGCGACATCGTGCTGCCGGTCGATGTCGTGGTCGCGCAGAAGTTCGAAGCCAACGCGCCGTCGCGCGTTGTCGATGCCGATCAGGTTGGCGACAACGACATGGTGCTCGACATCGGCCCGAAGAGCATCGAGCAGGCAGTATCGGTGCTGGCGCGCGCCAAGACCCTGGTCTGGAATGGCCCGTTCGGCGCCTTCGAGATGGAACCCTTCGACAAGGGCACCGTTTCAGTGGCGGAAGCCGCGGCCGAACTGACCCAGGCCGGCAAACTGGTCACCGTGGCAGGCGGCGGCGATACCGTCGCGGCGCTCAATGTGGCCGGCGTGACCGACCGCTTCACCTATGTTTCCGCCGCCGGCGGCGCCTTCCTCGAATGGCTCGAGGGCAAGGCCTTGCCGGGGGTTGAGGTTCTCAGAGTAAAATAGCGGCACGATGTGCCGCCCGTAACGAGGGGAGACGACAATGAATCTCGCTGATCTGAACAAAGTCGCGGTCGCCATGACCGCCAACGGCCGTGGCATCCTGGCCGCCGACGAATCCACCGGCACCATCAAGAAACGCTTCGATGGCATCGGAGTGGAAAACACCGAGGACAATCGCCGCGACTATCGCGAGCTGATGTTCCGCAGCACCGAAGCGATGAAGAACTACGTCTCGGGCGTGATCCTGTACGACGAAACGATCTGGCAGAAGGCGAAGGACGGCACGCCGCTTGTCAAGATCATCGAGCAGGCTGGTTCGATTCCCGGCATCAAGGTCGACGAAGGCACCAAGCCGCTGCCGAACTGCCCGGGCGAACTGATCACCGCCGGCCTCGACAAACTCCCCGAACGCCTGCCGAAGTATTACGAGCAGGGCGCACGCTTCGCCAAGTGGCGCGCGGTGATCGATATCGGCGCCGGCATCCCGAGCTACACCGCGATCCGCACCAACGCCCATGCGCTCGCCCGCTACGCCGCGCTGTGCCAGATGAACCAGATCGTACCGATCGTCGAGCCGGAAGTGCTGATGGACGGCGATCACGACATCGAGCGCTGCTACGAAGTCACCGAGTTCGTGCTCAAGGAAACGTTCCAGGAACTCTATTATCAGCGCGTGCCGCTTGAAGGCATCGTGCTCAAGCCGAACATGGCGGTGCCCGGCAAAAAGAGCGCGAAGAAGGCTTCGGTGCAGGAAGTCGCCGAGAAGACCGTTAAGATGCTCAAGGCCTGCGTGCCCGGCGCCGTGCCCGGCATCGCGTTCCTGTCGGGCGGCCAATCGGACGAGGAAGCCACCGCCCATCTCGACGCCATGAACAAGATCGGCAACCTGCCCTGGAACCTCACCTTCTCCTACGGCCGCGCGCTGCAGGCGGCGCCGCAGAAGGCCTGGTCCGGCAAGGCAGCGAACGTCGCCGCCGCGCAGGCCGCTTTCACGCACCGGGCCCGCATGAATTCGCTGGCTGCGCTCGGTAAGTGGGCGGCGGATATGGAGAAGAAGGCGGCGTAAATCGCGCCACGCAAACAAAAACTGCAAAAGGCCGCCCATGGGCGGCCTTTAATCCATAAAGAACGAGGAAACCGCCCGTGATCGACCTGTACACCTGGACCACGCCGAACGGCCGCAAGGCATCCATCATGCTCGAAGAGGTCGGCCTGCCCTATACGGTTCACGCCGTCGACATCAACAAGGACGAGCAGTTCAAGCCGGAGTTTCTCAAGATCGGGCCGAACAACCGCATCCCGGTGATCGTCGATCGCGACAACGGCATGTCGCTGATGGAGTCGGGCGCCATCCTGATCTATCTCGCGGACAAGACCGGCAAGCTGATGCCGACGTCAGGCGAAGGCCGTTACAAGGTCATCGAATGGCTGATGTGGCAGATGGGCGGCCCCGGCCCGATGTTGGGCCAGGTGCATCACTTCGTGAAGTACAATCCTGGCAAGGCGCCCTACGCTGAGGAGCGTTATCTCAAAGAAGCGCACCGGCTCTACAAGGTGTTGAACACGCAGCTCGGTCAGCACGAGTACGTCGCCGGTGATTATTCCATCGCCGACATCGCGATCTGGCCGTGGATCTCGCGCTTCGAGTGGCAGACCATCGACCTGAATGAGTATCCCAACGTCAAGCGCTGGTACGTCGCCATCGCCGGCCGTCCGGCTGTGCAGAAGGGTTACCAGGTACCGAAGGACATGGGCCCGATCCCGATGCCCAAGTAAGCGGGCGGCAAGAGATAAAAAAGCCCCGGCGCGAAGCCGGGGCCTTCGTTTTCAATATTGGATTTCGTCTACGGGCAGAACCAGACCGGCCCGACCATGATGCAACCGCGGCGATTCCAGTCGCGCGGACGGGCATGATACCTATGCCAGCCATGCGGCGCGCTGCTGTAGCGGTGGCCGGCGCGATAGCGCGGCGGGGGTGGCGCAGGCCGGCGATAGTCACGGCGGTCGCGATCGCGGTGATAGTACTGCACATCGATAACCGGCGCGTGCTGGTTGACGCCGCTCACGGGCGCGACGGGCGCAGCGGAGGCCGTCGAAACGGCAAAGCCTGAGATCAGCAACGCGGCGACGAGATAAACGGCTCTCATAAAGACAGCTCTCATGGAGCTCCTCCATTTCAAATGTCGGGATGGCAAGAACGTCCATGCCCGGAGAATGTTCAGTGACGCATGCCACTGACCATTTAACGCGGCGCCCGGCCAAACCCTGCACTTCGCGGACATTGGCGGGCCCGCGGCACTTGCCGTCGCAATACATCTGTTCCAAAAAGGCGCCCCTTTTCCGCCAGATTGAGCTAGCATTCCGCCGCCATGGCCCAACGTCCGAAAATCGCCGAGCCGCGCCCACAGCCGCGTCTCTATCTGGTCACGCCGGCGATGGCCGATGCAGCCGGTTTCGCGCCGGCGCTCAAGTCGGCACTGACGGCCGGGGATGTCGCGGCCGTGTTGTTACGGCTCGCCGATGGCGACGACCGCACGCAGATCAACCGCGTGAAGGCGCTCGCGCCATTGGCGCAGGCGGCTGGTGCGGCGCTGCTGGTCGATGATCGTGCTGACCTTGTCGCCCGTGCCGGCGCCGATGGCGCCCATGTTACGGCGGCGGATGTTGCGGATGCGCTCGAAGCTCTGAAACCCGACTGGATCGTCGGGGCCGGGGCAGCGACCAGCCGCCACGATGCCATGACCGCGGCCGAGGCGGGCTGCGACTATGTCATGTTTGGCGAGCCCGACGCGCAAGGCCACCGCCCGCCGTTCGAAACCACCCTTGAGCAGGTCGCGTGGTGGGCTGAAGTGTTCGAAATTCCCTGTGTCGCCTATGCCGCCTCGCTCGAGGAAATAACGCCGTTGATCGAGGCCGGTGCCGATTTCATCGCTGCCGGTCACACCGCCGACGACTGGATCTGGCGCGATCCGGTTAGCGCGCTGGCCGCGCTGGCACCGCACCTGAAGCTGCCCGAGGCCGCGCAATGACATGGCCGCGCGCTGCGCTGATGCTGTCGCTCGCGCTGGTGGCTTCGCCGGCGCTGGCGCAGAGTCGACCCCCGGCCTCTCCGCCCCTGCCACCGCCGGCTCCCAACAGCCAGACAGCGGCGGTGGACCCGAACGCCGATGTCGCCTATGGCGCCTATCAGCGCGGCTACTTCCTGACCGCCTTCAACGAAGCGTCCAGGCGCGCGCAGCAAAACGACGCCGCGGCGATGACGCTGCTCGGCGAACTCTACGCCAACGGTCTCGGCGTCGGCCGGGACGACGTCAAGGCGGCGCAGTGGTACAAGATGGCTGCGGCGCAAGGTAACCGCGACGCGCTGTTCGCCCTCGCCATGTTCGCCTTCGAAGGCCGCGCCGGCGCCAATAATCCGTCCGAAGGCGCACGACTGCTGGGCGAGGCCGCCAAGCTCGGCCATCCGGTCGCCAACTACAATCTCGGCCTGCTTTATCTGCAGGGTCAGCTTTTCGCCCAGGATTTCGGCCGGGCCGCCGAGCTGTTCAAGGTTGCCGCCAATGCCGGCAATCCGGAAGCGCAATACGCGCTCGCCACCATGTACAAGGAAGGCCGCGGCGTGGCGAAGGATCTCAAGCAGGCGGCGCTGCTCATGGCGCGCGCCTCGATCGCGGGCAATGTCGACGCCATGGTCGAATTTGCCATCATACAGTTCAACGGCCAGGGTACCGAAAAGAGCGAGGCGGCTGCCGCCGAGACCTTCCTGCGTGCGGCCCGCCGCGGCTCACCGATCGCACAGAACCGCCTGGCCCGCATCCTGATGGCCGGCCGCGGCATGCCGGCCGATCCGGTGGAAGCCGTCAAATGGCACACGATTGCCAAGGCGGCCGGCGCCGGCGACCCCGAACTCGATGTCTTCGTGTCGAAGCAGTCCCCGCAAGTCCGCGAGGCCGCCGACAAAGCCGCCAAGAAGTGGATGTCCACGCTGGCCGAAGTCGCGCCTTAACCTCCCTTTTCGCCCGGCGCTTGACGACAGGCAGCGAGCCGGGCAGACCCACCGCCATGCACCACTCCGCTCTTTTGAACGTCATGATCGCCGCGGCGCGCAAGGCCGCCCGCTCGCTCAAGCGTGATTTCGGCGAGGTCGAAAACCTGCAGGTCTCGCTCAAAGGCCCCGCCAATTTCGTCTCTGCCGCAGACCGGCGCGCCGAAGAAACGATTTATGCCGAGTTGAGCAAGGCACGTCCGGGCTACGGTTTTCTCGGCGAGGAAGGCGGCGTGCGGGCAGGCGACGACAAGACGCATCGCTGGATTGTCGATCCGCTCGACGGCACCACCAACTTCCTGCACGGCATTCCGCAATTCGCGATTTCGATCGCGCTGGAGCGCGAAGGCGCGATCGTCGCCGGCCTCGTGTACAACCCGGCGAACGAAGAACTGTTTATTGCCGAGAAAGGCAAGGGCGCCTTCCTCAACGACCGACGCATTCGCGTCGCCGGTCGCAAGCAACTGCGCGAAGCGGTGCTCGCATGCGGATTGGCCCATATCGGCCACGGCGACCACGAGGTCGTTAAGCGCGAGACCGGTGCCATGCTCGGCCAGGTCGCCGGTTTGCGCCGCCTTGGCGCGTCCGCGCTTGACCTCGCTTGGGTCGCGGCCGGCCGCTTTGACGGCTATTGGGAGCGCAGCTTGAGCCCCTGGGATATCGCCGCGGGCATTATTCTGGTTCGCGAGGCCGGCGGTTTCGTCTCCGACTGTGAAGGCGCGGATCAGATGCTCGACAAAGGCGCGATCGTCGCCGGTAACGAGACCATCTCCAAGGACATTGTGAAGGTGCTCAAGAGTGCCTGATTTCCTCTCCCCGCACCTAACCTGAGTTTGGGGCGGGCGATGCGGATCGCAATTTCAACCCAATCTGCGCATTTATGAGTTCCGGCGCCCCTGCCGGAAAATTTTTCCTTGTCACCGGTCTGTGCCATATTGACCGGTAACTTCCCGCGCCGGAATCGGCCGGCAGGCCCTGCCCGCTCAAGGCGCGGCCCGAGGACACGCGCAGGACGCACAGAACCAGGACGCTCATGGCCAAAGACGTCGATCCCCTGAAATTGTCCTCGCCCCGCATCTTTTTGTTCCGGATGATGGTGTTCATCATTCTGGGCGGCCTGATTGCCTTCCTGCTCTACAAACCGATCCAGACCGCTTTCATGGCCAACCCGGCCCTGAACGGCGTGATCATCGCGGTGCTGCTGATCGGCATCGTGCTGGCGATCCGCCAGGTGGCGCGGCTCTATCCAGAAATATCCTGGGTCAACAATTTCCGCCTCGCCGATCCCGGCCTCGCGGTCGAGCGCCCGCCGGTGCTTCTGGCACCGATGGCGGCGATCCTCGGCAGCCGCGTCGGCCGCATGGCGATGTCGCCGCAACTGATGCGCTCGATCCTCGATTCGATCGCCACGCGTCTCGATGAGGCGCGCGACATCCTGCGCTACATGACCGGCCTGCTTGTCTTCCTCGGCCTGCTCGGCACCTTCTGGGGCCTGATCGAAACCGTCGGCTCCGTCGGCAGCGTCATTCAGGGCCTCAAGCCGGGCGGTGACGCCGCTTCGACCTTCGACACCTTGCGCGAAGGCCTTGCCGCGCCGCTGTCGGGCATGGGCATTTCGTTCTCGTCCTCGCTGTTCGGTCTTGCCGGCTCGCTGGTGCTCGGTTTCCTCGACCTGCAGTCAAGCCAGGCGCAGAACCGTTTCTACACCGAACTCGAGGACTGGCTGTCCACCACCGTCTACGATCAAGCCGCCGAGCCGTCGGGCGCGGTGGCGGCGATGCCAATGGAAATGCGCGGCGCCATCGAGAAACTGCGCGACGCCGTCGAACAGACCGGCTCCGGCAAGCAGGCGTCCGTCGCCATGGCCAATCTCGCCGAGGCGATCCAGGGCCTCGTCCATCACATGCGCACCGAGCAACAGATGATCCGCGACTGGGTCGACGGCCAGGCCGAACAGCAGCGAGAGATCAAACGGCTGCTGGAGGTGATGGTGCGCGAGCGCGCGGAGCGCTGAAGCGAGTGAACTGACAATGGCCCTTGCGAAATACCGCCGCGGCGGCGAAGGAATGAACTACTGGCCGGGCTTCGTCGACGCGCTGTCGACGTTGATCCTGAGCATCATCTTCATCCTGACCGTCTTCGTCGTGGTGCAGTTCGTCCTGCAACAGGAAATTTCCGGCAAAGATACCGCGCTGCAGCGCCTCAACGCCCAGATCGCGCAACTGACCGAACTCTTGTCGATGGAGACGGCAAACAAAGGCGACCTCGAACAGCAGATGGCACAACTGCGTGCCTCACTCGCCACTGCCGAGAGCGACCGCGACCGCTATCGCGGCATCGCCGAAGGCTCCGGCGCCGGGCTTGCCGACGCGCAGGGCAAGGCCAGCGATCTGGCCAGCCAGCTTGAGGGCGAAAAGAAGGTGTCCGCGCGCGCACTGGCCCAGGTCGAAATCCTCAACCAGCAGATCGCCGCCTTCCGCCGCCAGTTGGCCGCCCTCGAATCCGCGCTCGAAGCATCCGAAAAGAAGGACAAGGAAGCGCAAGCGCAGATCGCCAATCTCGGCCAGCGACTCAACCTCGCGCTGGCCCAGCGCGTCGAGGAACTGAAGGGCTATCGCTCCGACTTTTTCGGCCGCTTGCGTCAGATCATCGGCAACCGCCCCGACATCCGCATTGTCGGCGACCGTTTCGTTCTGCAGTCCGAGCTTCTGTTCGATGTCGGCAAGGCCGACCTGAAGCCCGAAGCGCTGCCGGAGATCGACAAGATCGCGTCGGCCATGTCCGAGATCGGCGCCAAGATTCCGGCCGATATCCCGTGGGTGCTGCGCGTCGATGGGCACACCGACATTCGTCCGATCAGCGGCGCCGGCCAGTTTAAGTCGAACTGGGACCTGTCGGCGGCGCGCGCCATCGCCGTCGTGCGCTACCTCGCCACCAAGGGCATTGCGCCCCAGCATCTTCTCGCTGCCGGCTTCGGCGAATTCCAGCCGCTCGATCCCGGCACCAGCGAGGAAGCCTATCGCCGCAATCGCCGTATCGAGTTCAAACTGACGGAGCGGTAGCGCACATAATGTCCGTCTACGTCGACGATCCGATCTGGAGCCGCTGGGGCCGCAAGTGGTGCCACCTGCTGGCCGATGACATCGATGAGCTGCACCGCTTCGCGCGCGAACTCGGGCTGCATCGTTCGTCCTATCAGGGCCCGCCGAAAACGACGAAGCCCCATTACGACCTGACCGCAGTCGAGCGCGAGCGTGCGCTGCGCTACGGCGCCATCCGGACCGACCGCACCGGCATCATCATCGTGCTACGGCAATTGCAGGCGCAGCTCAAACGGGCGGCTTGAAAGGCGCCTTCCTTCCGACTTTGTTCCCGAGTATAATGTTTAAATGAACAAGGTCGCTTCATCGCTCTTGGAACGCATCGCCGATTGGCCGGAAGAGGCCAAAGAGGAATTGATGCAATCGATCGCCGACATCGAGGCGAAGCATCTCGGCCTCTATCGCTTGTCGGACGAAGAGCGCGCCGGCGTTCTCAAAGGACTGGAGCAGGCAGACCGCGGAGAGTTCGTGGCCGACGAGGTCATGCGCGATTATTTCAATAAATACCGTGCATGAAGGTCCGGTTCACGCCGAACGCGCTTGCCGATCTCGATGCCATTCGCAGTTACATCAGTCAGTTCAATCCACCAGCCGCAGGCCGTGTTATCGCGTTGATCGAACAGATCGCCTTGCGGCTTGGCGAATTTCCGGAGGCCGGTCAGCCGTCCGACCATCCCGGCGTCCGAGTCATTTTCTCGCGACGCTATTCGTACCATGTGTATTACCGTATCGAAGCCGTCGGCGTCGTCATCCTCCAAATCAGGCATGCCGCCCGTCGGCCGCTGAAACCCACCGATCTCTGATGCCCGACTTCACCCTCCGCCCCTACACCGCCGCCGACGAGAACGCCGCCATCGAACTATGGCGGCGCACCTGGGCACAGCATTATCCGCATATCGACTTCGACGCCCGTGTCGGCTGGTGGCGCGCGCGCTGGCGGGGCGAACTGGTGCCGGCATGCGATATCATCGTGGCAGAAAACTATGGGGCCCTTGCCGGCTTCGTCACGGTCGATCCGAAGACGCAGTATCTCGACCAGATCGTGGTGGCGCCGGAGCATTGGGGCTCCGGCCTTGCCCGTGCTTTGCTCGACGAGGCGAAACGGCGCTCACCCTCCGGGCTCTATCTGCTGGTCAATAAAGACAATGCCCGCGCCATCGCCTTTTACGCGAAGCATGGCTTTACCTACGACGGCGAAGACAAGAACCCGGTCTCCGGCATTGCCGTGAACCGGATGCGCTGGCGACCGTGAGAACCAGCCCGGCGTTTTGTGACAGACGATTGTCACAAAACGATCTGTGCGGAATTGCCCCCAGGTGCTTGCGCGGCGCAATTATTCGATGATCGCCGGGCGCGTTTTTTGCTAAACCGAATCGACCCTCCGGCGAACATATGACGCACGGCGGGCCGGAGCGACAACGTGGCTGGCAAGACCATAGAAGCGGCAGGCGGCATTGTCGTGCGCAAGGATGCAGGCAAGCTCATTGCCGTGGTCCAGCGCTCGAAGGACGACGCCTGGGTTCTGCCACGCGGTAAGCTGAAGCGCGACGAGAACCCCGCCGCCGCCGCGCGGCGCGAAGTCGTGGAAGAGACCGGCCATCGCGTGGAGGTGCATGAGTATCTCGGCGCCATCACCTACCGCGCCGGCGGCCGGCCGAAGGTGGTGCAGTTCTGGCGCATGGAAGCCGAGCCGGAGCCTAGCCACGATTTGATGCCAGACATCGTCGCCGTCGACTGGCTGCCGCTCAAGGCCGCCATCCGGCGGCTGTCCTATCCGCTGGAGAAGCTGTTCCTGCGGCATGCGATTGCGCGCGCCCTCAAGAAGCGGCGCGTCAAGAGCAAGACCAAGGCCGCGGCCGGCAAAAAGAAAACCGTCAAGGCGAAGAAGAAGGCCGCGCACAAAGCAGCCGGCAACAAGTTCCCGCGCGCGCAGCACGAACTCAAACGGCAGGCCAAAGCCGCCAAGACAAAAAACAAGTCAAAGAAGAAGGCGAAGAACAAGGCCAAGGATAAAGCCAAGGGCAAGAACAAGAGCAGAAACAAGCTCACAAAGCAGGACCGCAAGGCATCCAAGTCGAAAATGGCCAAAGGCGGAAAGTCGAGGCGTGACGATTCTCGCCACGCGATCGAAGTTCCGCTTGCGGCTCAAGCCCCCGCGGCGATGAAGCCGACCGTCGTCGCGACCTTGCCGCCGCGCGCACCGACGCAGCCGCACGCCGCCGAGCGCAATGGGGGACCGCGCAAGACCATCCTGCAACGCGTGCTCGGCCGGCTCTCGGGTTAGCGCACGCGCGCAAATCATTCCCGCCACGATTTTTCCGCAATCGGGCCTCGGCCGGCGAAATTCCATTTGTTCGTCAGTGCGCAGCGTTCAGTTTGCGTTCAGGCCAGGCGCAGGAACTTCGCCGTCGTGCACGACGTTAAATTCTGTGTCGGAATGCCGCAGGAAAGCCTCAACAGGCCCGTTCAATCTCCAAGTCCTTCGGCAGTCCCTTAGACAGCAATCGGCGAACCCAGGAGGTGCGCTATGACCGGTCTTCGAAAATCCCTGACGGCGCTGGGCGCCGCCGCCGTTCTCACCATCGCCGCCGTCGCGGCGCCGCAACCCGCTGAGGCGCGTGGCGGCCGTGTCGCCGCCGGCATCATCGGCGGCCTTGCCGCTGGCGCCATCATCGGCGGTCTCGCCAGTGGCGCCTACGGCTACGGCTATGGACCACGCTATTACTACGGCCCGGGGCCCTACTATTACGGTCCGGCTCCCGTCTACTACGGCCCGCGCTGCTGGTGGCAGCGCCAGCGCATCTGGGACGGCTATGGGTGGCGGCTGCGCCGCGTGCGGGTCTGCGACTAGACATATGCCCTTCGGTCATGAAAAGGCCCGGGTTCCCCAGGATCCGGGCTTTTTGTGACCTCCGTCACAGCCTCCTTCTCCCTCTCGTGTAACAAAACGTAACGAACGCAAGGCCTCGGGCCGTCGAAACGCCTTAAGCTTCGCGTAACGGGTTCGGCGCAATCTCAGCCAACCCGTTCAACCCGGGCACCACGCCCGAAAGGATATCTGCCATGAACGTCAAGGTTCTCGCCCTCGCCGCGGCGGTTCTGTCGGTCGCCGCGCTGCCCACCACGGCGGATGCGCGCTGCCGCGGCTGCGGCGTCGCCGCCGGTGTCGTCGGCGGCCTGGCGCTCGGCGCCATCATTGCCGGCTCCGCCAATGCCGGTCCCCGTTACTATGAAGAGCCGCCGGCCTATTACGCGCCGCCGCGCGGCGTCTATTACGGCGGCCCGGCCTATGTCGAAGGCCCGGTCTGCCACGTCGAGCGGCAGCGCTTCTGGGACGGCTACGGCTGGCGCTCGCGCCGCGTCGAAGTCTGCGACTGATCCAAACCTCCACTCCCACCCGGCTTCACCATCCCGGGCGCGGACGTGAATACCCCCGAAGGATATGACGGCCGCCCTGAACCTCCGGCCGTCGCCTTCGGGGATTTTTTTGGCTTAAGACCACAGCAAAGTTGAATCGCTGCGCTCAATTTTCAGCGCATGATCTTGTCCGAAAACCGGTTCCCACTTTTCGGGATCATGCGCTATCGCCGCATATGCGCCAGCACGGCGGCGGTCGGCCAGCAATCGACCTGCAGGCCATTGGCCTTCTGATACCGCCCGAGCGCGGCACGCGTCAGCATACCGGCCTTGCCGTCGATCTTGTCCTTGTAGAGCCCGAGCTCGGTCAGGCGCTTCTGCATCGCCTCGACGTCCTTCGTCTTGAGCTGTTGGCTCTTGCTCCACGGCGTCATGAACGCCTTGGCCCCGGCAATGCGGTCGGCGAGGTGGCCGACGAACAGCACGTAGAGATCGGAAAAATTGTAGTCCTTGATGACGAAGTAGTTCTTCGGCGTCAGGAAGGACGGCCCGTAAATCCCTTCCGGCTGCAACAGCGACGCCGGCAGCGCCAGCTCCCGCGCGGTGAGCTTGCGCGGCGGCGTCAGCAGATAACCGCGCTTGACCCACTCGCCGATCGGCATCTTGGTTTCCGGCGTGCCGATCGAGCAATCGCCATTTGCCGGCTCCCGGACTTCATAGGCCCAACGCTCGCCGCGTTCCCAGCCGCGGCCGGCGAGTTGCCGTGCCGCCGAAGCGAGCGCATCCGGCACCGAGCGGAAAATATCGACGCGGCCGTCGCCGTCGAAATCGACCGCGTAGCGATAGTAATCCGACGGCAAAAATTGCGTCAGGCCGAGCGCGCCGCCCCATGACGAGCGCATCGCCGCGCGCGGCACGCCATCCTGCAGCATCTTCAGTGCCGCAACGAACTCGCTTTGATACATCGCCTTGCGCCGGCCGACATAGGCCTGCGTCGCCAGCACCCGGATGCCGTCATGCGGCAGCTTGTAGGAACCGTAATCGGTCTCGCGCGCCCAGATCGCCAACACGACATTGCCCGGAACGCCGATTTCCTTTTCGATCCGCTCCAGCGTCGAGCGATACTGCACCGCCAATTGCTGACCGCGTTTGGCGAGCCGGTCGAAGCTCGACTCGCGCAGGTATTGCGATGGCGTCTGCACGAATTCCGGTTGGCCGGGCTGCGGCTTCTCCAGCTGACCGGGGATCTCCAGATCGGGCAGCGAGTAGTCCGCCGTCAGGCCCTTGATGGCGGTGTCGAACACCGCCCGCGTGACGCCTTCCTGCTGCGCGCGCGGCCACATCGATTCGAGAAAGCGGGCAAAGCCCGCATCGGCGCGCGCCGCACCGGCAGACATCAGAACGATAAGAAGCAGTAAGGCGTATCGCATCGGCACCTGAAATATTGTCGCCGCGTTAATGGGAAACGCGCGTTGCCCGCAAATTACCGTCGATGGCATCGCCCGTCACCTGACCGCTGTATTCGGTGCCGTTCGCCGAGAAACTGATCCGATCGCCAATCATCCTGCCGTTGCTGATCGCGACCGATGTGCCGCCGTTCTTCAGCGTGCCGGTGAGCATCTGATACTGCTGCTTCAACACCAGTTCTCCCTGCGCCAGCCTCCAGGTGCCTTCGACCTTCGCCGGGACAATCCAGAAATTGGCCGTGCAGTAGAAGTGCGTATCGCACACCTGATCGGCGTAAGCGACCTCATCAGGCTTCCAGTCGCCCATATCGAATGTGTTCGAAACAATACGCGTGCCGGGCTTCAGGCCCAGAAGCTTTGGGCGCAGCTTGCGATTGAGGTCCTCGAGCAGGAACATTGTGATCACGGTCGCCTGCGAGAAATCGCTCTCGAAAATATCTGCTTTGACAAAAGTGGCCTTGTCGGAAACGCCTTCCCTGGCGGCATGGCGTTTCGACAATTCGACCAGGTTCGCATCGTACTCAATGCCCAGCGCCTTGGCGCCGCGCTTGGCGGCGGTGATCACGGTGCGGCCGTCGCCCGACCCGAGATCGATCACAACATCGTCGCGCGTGACCTTGGCCACGTCGAGCATTTTGTCCACGAGCGCCTGAGGTGTCGGAACCCACATGACGTCCTTGCCCGGCTGACCGGACATGGGCTCGTAATCTTTTGCCGGCTGGGCAAGTGCCGCATTCAGAGAAAAGAGAAGCGCCAGGCCGGCCGCCAGCGCCGGCCGCGACATGAACTCCAGCATCGTGTTCCACCGCTCCCCCGGAGACAGGCGACATCGGTCGCTCGCCACTTCTGTTGCTTTTACGAATACTACCCTGAGACCAACCGGGTCACGAAGAACGTCGCGGCGGCAGACCGATTCGGCAATTCGCACAGGCCGGAGACAAGCGAGCCGCTAGATGTGGACGCGTCATGCACCGCGTCCCCTGCATCGGGTACAGAGCCGAACGTTCGGCGAACATCGCCGAATCGGAGAACGGATAGTGGCCGGTAAATCCAACCTTAATGCGACGGACGAAACGCGCCCGAACGAGCATGCCTGTCGACATGGTTAGCAGTCGGTATACCCGATGTGCCTTGAACGCGATGACCGGCAACGACTAGGAAGCGCGCATGCTCCACCATCCTCACAAGGTTCATCCATGGCCATCAAGCTGAACATCATCGTCTGCAGCACACGCCCCGGCCGCATCGGCCTGCCCGTTGCCCGCTGGTTCGAGTCCGCCGTCAAGAAAGACAGCCGCTTCGAACCGGTGTTCGTCGACCTCGCCGAAATCAATCTGCCGATCTACGACGAGCCGCGCCACCCGGCGATGCAGCAATACGAACACGCGCACACCAAAGCGTGGTCGGAGATCGTGAAAGCGGCCGACGCCTATGCCTTCGTCATGCCGGAATACAACTACTTCCCCTCGGCGGCGCTCATCAACGCCCTGACTTATGTGCTCAAGGAGTGGAACTACAAGCCGGCCGGGCTGGTGAGCTATGGCGGTGTGTCGGGCGGCCTGCGCGCCGCGCAAGCCGTCAAGCTGATGCTGACCGCCATGAAGATGATGCCGCTGCCGGAAGGCGTTCCGATTCCCTTCGCCGGCAAGCAGGTCGAGAACGGCGTATTCAAATCCAACGAGCTGATCGACACCAGCGTTACCACGATGCTGAACGAACTGGCCAAGTGGGCCGGCGCGCTGGCGCCGCTTCAGGGCAAGTAAGCTCTTCCACCAACAAAAGGCCGCCCGTCGATGAACGGGCGGCCTTTTCTATTCGCCTTGGCTCAATTCGACCTGCGCCGCGTCAGTGATGCGGCTTGGCGTAGGAGTCCTGGCTGATCTTCTCGACATAGGCGATGCCGATCGCCGATACGACGAACAGGAAGTGGATGATCGCCTGCCACATCACGCCGGTTTCGGTGTACTGCGACGAGGACTGACCGAGCTGGCCGGCATAGATGAATGTGCGCAAGAGGTGGATCGACGAGATGCCGATGATCGCCATCGCCAGCTTGATCTTGAGCACGCTGGCGTTGACATGGGAAAGCCATTCCGGCTGGTCCGGATGCCGCTCGAGTTCGAGGCGCGAAACGAAGGTTTCGTAGCCGCCGACGATAACCATGATCAGCAGGTTGGAGATCATGACCACGTCGATGAGGCCGAGCACCACGAGCATGATTTCCTGCTCGGTGAATTTCAGGGCGCCGCTGACGAGGTGCACTAGTTCCTTCAGGAACAGGAACACATAGACGCACTGCGCGACGATGAGGCCGAGATAGAGCGGCAGCTGCAGCCAGCGCGAGGAGAAGATGAGTTGCGGCAGCGGGCGGAGCTTTCCGGCAAGCTCGGGGGGTGGGGTCGGAACGTCAGCCGACATCGACATGGCGTGGGTACCTTTAAGGGAAACGGCGTTGGCGCACCCGGCGGGCTGCCGGGCATCGCGAGCGCAGGATTTATAGGCGATTCGCCCTGCGGCAAGATGGCTCCGCGGCGGCGACCTGCGCCAAGAGGCCGCGCTATCCCGTCACAAATTTGCCGAGCGACCTGCCCTGCCCCCGCACGCTCTCTGGCCCTTCCCCATGGGCCCAAACAATGGGATCGTCCCGGACCGCCGGATTTCCAGGGGCTGGGGGAACCTCACGCGATGAGAAAGACGTTATTGGGAGCGGCATTCACCGCCATCGGCTTCGTGGCCATGACGGCCGCCGCCTCGGCGCAGGTCTGCGTACTCGGCATTTTCGGCGCGGCGATCTATGTCGCGGCAACCGAGAAACGCGAACTGACGCAGAAGGAGGCGATGACCTGCGGCCTGTCGCGCATGTTCGACGACAAGAAGGCCGAACAGGATACCGCGAAGACCAAAGGGAAAAACGCCAAAGCCAACAAGACGGCACGCGCCAAAGCGTCCGATAAGGCGGCCGACAAGAAAGAATAAGCCGAACGCAAGCTCAAGGAGACTGACATGGACATCAAGCGCAGCGGCTCGCGGCCGTCGACCAAGCCGTCGCCCGATTATTTCACCGGCGCGGTGCGGCAGGACCCGTTGATTGAGGCGCCGGAGCCAGCGCGCGTGCGCGCCGTGCTCGTCACCTTCGAGCCCGGCGCCCGCACCGCCTGGCACACGCATCCGCTCGGCCAGACCCTGATCGTCACGTCAGGTCTCGGCTGGGTGCAGCGCGAGGGCGGGCCGGTCGAGGAAGTGCGCCCCGGCGACGTGGTCTGGTTTCCACCCGGCGAGAAACACTGGCACGGCGCCTCGGCCACGGTCGCCATGAGCCACATCGCCATTCAGGAGGCGCTCAACGGCAGCGCGGTTGAGTGGATGGAGAAGGTGAGCGACGAGCAGTATCGAAAGGCGTAGGGCGGGAGAGCCCTTGCTCGCTCAATCCGGGCACTTCCGGTAGCCGAACTTGCTGATCATGTCGCTGCCGGAAATGGTATGAAACGCGAAGGTGTCGACGTAGCCGTTCGACACCAGATAGTGCCGCAGCTTGGCGTTATAGGTGCTCAGCATTCTCGCCTGCCGCTGCGGCGGCGGCTTTTGTCCGGCTTCGTTCGGGAACAGCGCGGCGTGGAACAGAAGCCGCGCACTGGGCTCGATGCAGACATTCTTGATCGCCAGCAGCATGGTGCAGGAAGACTGACAGCTTCCTTCGATGCGGAAGCGTTCGCCGCTCGCATTGTACTTGCGGATGATCTCGTCGGCGCCGATGCGCCCGCCGCCGCCATAGGGCCGCGACGAACCGTCGGCCAAAGCCGGTGGCGCGACCATCGCGACACCAAGGCTCAGGACAGCCGCGACATACAAAAAACCCAAGCCGGGTTTGCCCATCATCCCCCCCTATCGACCGGTGTTCGGAGCGGCCGGATGCCGGGATGTTGGCATGGCTCCAGTCGGGCGTCAGCCCGTTTGACAGTGCATTCCGCCCCGGGAGTGCCGCCTTAATTGACACGGCGTCGGCCGAGTATTACTTTCTATAAAAGTATTACTGGAGCGAGAGATGTCCACCACCGTGACCATCAAAGGCCAGGTGACCCTGCCGAAAAAAGTGCGCGAGGCCGCCGGCATCAAGCCAGGCGACAAGGTCGAGGTACGCGCGACCGGCTCGGGCGGCGTGTACATCGAAAAGGCCGGCAAGACGGATGACTACAAAGCACGCCTTTACGCCCTGGCAGAGAAACGCCTGATCAAGGACGATTTAACGACGGACGAAATCATGAAGGAATTGCGCGGGGACCCGTCCGAAGACCCGGCACTCTAGCGACCATGGTTTTGGTCGATACCAATGTACTCATCGACATTCTTGTCAAAGATCGTGTTTGGCTCGACTGGTCAGCCGAGCAACTCGACCGCTGTCGCCGCTCCAGCCGGATTTGCACTAACGAAGTAGGCTACGCCGAATTGGCGGCGCGTATCGACAGCCAAGCCTCCTTGGAAGACGCTCTCGATAGCCTAGGCATCGCTTTGGAGCGCATGCCGATAGCGGCATTGTTTGCCGCAGGCCAAGCCTTCCGTCGTTACCGCGCGGCGGGCGGTCCGCGCCTCAATGCCCTTGCGGATTTCTTCTTGGGGGCCCATGCACAAAGTCTTCGCATAACGATTCTGACGCGCGATGTTCGGCGTTACCGGACGTATTTTTCAGACGTGACTCTGATCGCGCCGGTGTAACCGCGAGCGCGCATCTTGATTGCAACGGCCAGGCATGACAAAGCCCGCCGCGCTGAGCGCGACGGGCTACTGTTCTGTACCGAAGGCTACCGCGTGAACTTCTTGTACTTCAGCCGGTGCGGGATGATGCTGTCGGTGCCGAGTCGACGCATCTTGTCCTTTTCGTAATCCTGGAAGTTGCCTTCGAACCATTCGACATGGCTGTCGCCTTCGAAGGCGAGGATGTGCGTGGCGATGCGGTCGAGGAACCAGCGGTCGTGGCTGATGATCACGGCGCAGCCGGCGAAATCCTCCAGCGCCTCTTCGAGCGCGCGCAAGGTATCGACGTCGAGATCGTTGGTCGGTTCGTCGAGCAGCAGGAGGTTGGCGCCGCCGCGCAGCATCTTGGCGAGATGCACGCGGTTGCGTTCGCCGCCCGACAGCGAGCCGACCTTCTTCTGCTGGTCGGCGCCCTTGAAGTTGAACAGCGAGACGTAGGCTCGGCTCGGCACTTCCTTCTTGCCGACCATGATCTGGTCGAGACCGTCGGAGATTTCCTCCCAGATGGTCTTCTTGGCATCGAGCGCGTCGCGCGACTGGTCGACGTAACCGAGATGCACCGACTCGCCGATCTTGATCGTGCCGGAGTCTGGCTTGTCCTGGCCGATGATCATGCGGAACAAGGTGGTCTTGCCGGCGCCGTTCGGGCCGATGACACCGACAATGCCGCCCGGCGGCAGGCTGAAGGTCAGATCGTCGATCAGCAGGCGGTCGCCGAATCCCTTCGACAGATGCTCGAAGTCGACAACGTTCTGGCCGAGGCGCTCGGTGACCGGAATGGTGATCTGCGCCACGTTGTTGGTCTTGGCGTTGGCGACCTTGAGCAGCTCCTCGTAACGTTCATAGCGCGCTTTCGACTTGGCCTGACGCGCCTTGGGCGAGGACTGCACCCACTCGCGCTCACGCTCGAGCGTGCGGCGGCGGGCTTCGTCCTCGCGGCCTTCCTGCTCCATTCTCTTTTGTTTCTGCGCCAGCCACGAGGTGTAGTTGCCCTCATAGGGAATGCCGCGGCCGTGATCGAGCTCGAGGATCCAGCCGGTCACGTTGTCGAGGAAGTAGCGGTCGTGGGTGACGATCAGGATGGCGCCTGGATAATTGCGCAGGTGGCCTTCCAGCCAGTTGACGCTTTCGGCGTCGAGATGGTTGGTCGGCTCGTCGAGCAGCAGCAGGTCCGGCGCATCGAGCAGCAGCTTGCACAGCGCGACGCGGCGCTTTTCACCGCCGGAGAGCTTGGAGATGTCGGCATCGTCCGGCGGGCAGCGCAGCGCGTCCATGGCCTGGTCGACCTGGCTGTCGAGGTCCCAAAGGTTTTTGGAGTCGATCTCGTCCTGGAGCTTGGCCATCTCGTCGGCGGTCTCGTCCGAGTAGTTGACGGCCAGTTCGTTGTAGCGGTCGAGGATCGCCTTCTTGGCGGCGACGCCCTCCATGACGTTCTCGCGCACCGTCTTGGTGGGATCGAGCTGCGGCTCCTGCTCGAGGTAGCCGACGCGGGCGCCCTCGGCGACCCAGCCTTCGCCGACATAGTCGGTGTCGATACCGGCCATGATCTTCAGCAGCGTCGACTTGCCGGAGCCGTTGACGCCGAGCACGCCGATCTTGGCGTCCGGGTAGAAGGACAGATGGATGTTATCCAGCACCTTCTTGCCGGGCGGATAGGTCTTGGACAGACCCTGCATGTGGTAGATGAACTGACGTCCGTTCATGACCTCTCCAAAACCTCTCAAATCCGGCCGGAAACGCGCGACCGGCTGGCGTGCGCGTGACGCGGGCGTGACCCCAATGTCCGGGAAAATCTGCGCTCGATGTAGCGAGCGGAACCGGCAAGGGCAAGCCGTCGTCCGCGCCGCCGGCGCCGGCGCCGGCCGGTAAAGGTCTCGGAAAGGTTGTCGAAGAAAAACCTTTTCGCAGAGGGAGTTGCCAACCGGCCTTTAAGAAGTGGACGCCAAGATCGCCAGCATGAACCTTGGCGGCGGCGCAAGCGACCAAGGTATGGCGGGCAACGGTGTCCGTTCCTTTTGAGGTTGACGTGTCATGGGTCGGGCGATCTCGGCCATTTCCGGTTCCGCGGCAGGCCTCCTGCACCGCCCCTTCGCTGGCCTCGGTCACGCGACCGCCCGCTTCTGCCGCGACCTTGTCCGCGTCATGTTCCATCCCTACCGGCCGGAGCGGCACTATATGCGCGGCCCCGGCCCGGCCTGCGCCGCCAAGCGCGCCCGCCTGCAGAACTGACCCCGCACAAAATCCCGTTCCGTCAGTCCCCTTCCCTTTCCCGGTTCCGACCTTAAGGTGGCGCCGCCCGGCCATGTCCGGGCGCTGCGACAAGCCTGCTTTGGGCAAGCCTGCTTTGGGAAGGAACCGCCATGCTTCGTGCCGCCATTCTCGACGACTACCAGGGCGTCGCCCTCAAATTCGCCGATTGGTTGCCGCTCGCCGGCAAGGTCGAGATCACGGTGTTCGAGAAGCCGTTCCGCGACCAGGCCGACACCATCGCGCAATTGCAGGGCTTTGAGATCGTCGCCGGCATGCGCGAGCGCACGCCCTTCCCCCGCGCCGTGATCGAGGCGCTGCCCGACCTCAAGCTTCTGATCACCACCGGCGCCCGCAACAACTCCTTCGACCTCGCCGCCGCCGCCGAGCACGGCGTCACCGTCTGCGGCACCGGCACCTTCGGCAATCCCACGGTCGGCATCGCCTTCGGCCTCATGCTCGAACTCACCCGCCGCATCGGCTTCGAGAACGCGCGCATGAAGGCAGGCGAACCATGGCAGGTCACCATCGGCCGCGACCTCGAAGGCATGACCTTGGGCGTCGTCGGGCTCGGCAAGCTCGGCAGCCACGTTGCCGCGGTCGGCAAGGCCTTCGGCATGAAGGTCATCGCCTGGAGCCCGAACCTGACGCCGGACAAGGCGTCGGCCGGCGGCGCGGACTATGCCAGCCGCGAGGATTTGTTCGCACAGGCCGACATCGTCACCATTCACCTCGTGCTCGGCGATCGCTCGCGCGGCCTGATCACCGCCGACGACATCGGCCGCATGAAGAAGACGGCCTATCTCGTCAACACCGCGCGTGCCCCCATCGTCGATCAGGCGGCGCTCTTGAAGGCACTCGATGAGAAGCGCATCGCCGGCGCCGGTCTTGACGTATTCGAGGTCGAGCCGCTGCCGGTCGATCATCCCTATCGCAAGCTCGACAATGTCGTGCTGACGCCACATCTCGGCTATGTCAGCGAGCAAACCTACAGAAAATTCTATTCCGACATTGTCGAGAACATCCGCGCCTTTCTCGACGGCAAGCCGGTGCGCATCATCACCTAGAGCCTTTTGACGCGTTTTCTTCGCGCGAACCGGCTTCTAGGTCGCTCGAAAACGCTCTGGCGGCCTGTCGCATAGCCTTAGAAAATGCGAATTTGAATTGCATTCGCTCGATTAATCCTAAACCCACCTTTAGCGGTGCATGACGCGATGATGACAACCTGTCGCCCCGGCGGCGGCGGTACGTTGACCCCAATGAAAACATTGAGGTCGCGACATGATGAATCAGCAGGCACCGACGCACGCCGTACCGCTTAACGAATTCGGGCGTCGCCGCGTGAGACCGAGCGTCGTCATCGCCGATGACAAGCCGCATATCCGGGACTTCGTGCGCGAAGCTCTCGAAGACATGGGCTTCGTCGTCGAAGACGGCGGCGGTGACCGGCTGGTCAACCTCACCGCCGGCCGCCGAATGGATCTCGTCATGCTCGGCCTGTCGGCCGGTGGCGTCGCAGCCGGCCATGCGCTCGAAACTTTGGCCGCGACCGGCTTCGACGGGCAGATCATGATCTTCGGCCCGGCCGAACTTCTCATGGTCGATGCCCTGTTCGAACTCGGCACGCAGCTCGGATTGAAGATGCTGCCGCTGCTGCCCACGCCGTTCAGCGACGACACATTGCGGCAAGCGGTCAGCGGACTCGCGCCGAAGGAGCCGGTGGCGCTGCCGACGCTCGACGCCGCGCAGGCCTTGCGCGCCGGCTGGCTGGAGCTCTGGTACCAGCCGAAGGTCAATACGCGATCGCTCACCATCGACGGCGCTGAGGGCCTGATCCGCATGCGGCATCCGACCTGGGGTATCGTTCCGCCGGCCAATTTCCTGCCCGATCCGCACGATCCGAACTTCGCCGAATTGTCCTTGTTTGTCATGAACCGGGCGGCCGCCGACTGGCATGAGTTTGCCGTCGATCACGGTCATGTCGAACTGGCGATCAACCTTCCGCTCACTTATTTCAGCGACCCTCTGGCTATTGAATCGCTGGTCATGCGGCTGCCGCAACATCCGGCCTTCGAAGGCTTGATTGTCGAGATCAACGGCAGCGACCTTGCCACCAATGTCGACCTCGCCAGAAACGCCGCCCGGCAGCTGCGATACTTCAATATCGGCTTGTCGATCGACGATCTCGGCGCCGACTGGCCATTTCTTCTTGAGATCGACGACTGCCCCTTTGTCGAGATCAAGGTCGACCGGGAATTCGTCGATGGCGTGGCGGACGACCGGCTCAAGCAGGCCACCTGCCGCAGCATCGTCGAGCTTGCAGACCGGCTCGGCGCCCGCACCGTGGCCGAAGGCGTCGAGACACGCGCCGACTTCGTCATGGCGCGCGAACTCGGCTTCGATCTCATTCAGGGTTTCTTCTTCGGCAAACCGACCGAAGCGCGCAAGTTCGCCCGGCGTACCTTGCGCGAGCCCGTCAAGATCGGCTGACACGGCGCGAAACGATAAAGCCTGCGCCATTTCCGGCGCAGGCTTTATCTGTCGCGCAACGCCGATCGCGTGCGTTACTTCTTCTTTTCCGCTTCCTTCTCGAGGGGCTCGATGTCCGTCGGGCCGGTAATGCCGGGATTGAACGACGGCGGATCGCTGGCCGGGAAGCTTTCATCGGAATTGACGACAACCTCGTCCTCTTCCTTCTCGATGCGCTCGCGTTCCTTTTCGGCGTGCTTTCTCACTTTTTCGGTCACAGGTTCCTCCATGGCCGCATGAAGCGGCCCGTGGCAGGAACAACGAATGGACGCCGTATCGGGTTCCCCGGTCGCATCGAGGCGAAATCAGGTAGGATATCAGGCCGCCTCGCCGCGGAATTCCGGCACCGCGTCGCGCAGAACGGCGTAGATCGCCTCACGCTCGTTGCGCGCCAGCGCCTGCTCGACGGTCGCCAGCCATTGCCGCACGTCGTCAAGCGAGGCCTGCACCGGCTTGGCCGCGACGATGCCGGGCAGCCCGATCTCGGCCATTTCCTCGGCGCTGGAAAAAAGTATCTCATGCAGCCGTTCGCCGGGCCGGATGCCCGTGAACGCGATCTGGATGTCGCGACCCGGTTCGAGCCCGGACAGGCGAATGATGCGCTCCGCGAGATCGACGATCTTCACCGGCTGGCCCATGTTGAGAACATAGACCGACGCGCGCTTGTCGCCATCGCTCTCGGCGTGACTGGCCGCGGTGATGACGAGATCGCACGCCTCACGAATGGTCATGAAGTAACGCACCATGTCGGGATGCGTCACGGTAACCGGGCCGCCGGCTTCGATCTGCGCCTTGAACTTCGGCACCACCGAACCGTTGGATGCCAGCACATTGCCGAACCGCACCGAGATGAGTCGCATCGGCTTGTCGCTGTCGCCCGCACGGCGCTTCAAATCGGCATCGAGCGCATCGCAATACATTTCCGCCATGCGCTTGGTGGCGCCCAGCACCGACACCGGCTCGATCGCCTTGTCGGTTGAGATCATCACCATCGCGGCAGCGCCGGCCGCCGCGGCCGCGTCGGCGACGTTGACCGAACCCAGTACATTGGTCTTCACGCCCTCGTCCCAGTCGCGCTCCAACAGCGGCACATGTTTGAGCGCCGCGGCATGGAACACGATGTCGGGCTTGAACTCGGCGATCAGCCGCATGATGCGGGCGCGATCGCGGATGTCGGCGATGCGGTCGACGATCTCGGCCTCGGCCAATTCCGTTTTCAGGCGTTCGGTGATGGCATGCAGCGCCGGCTCCGAATTTTCGAGAATCATAAGCCGCGCGGCGCCGAAAGCGATGGCACGCTCGCAAATCTCCGAGCCGATCGAGCCGCCGCCGCCGGTGACAACGACGGCCTTGCCTTTCACGTAGTCGCGCAGGCGCTGGTAGTCGATCTTCGCGCTCGGCCGCAGCAGCAGGTCTTCGACCGACACCGGCAGCAACTGTACCGCCGGCCCGCCTTCGAGCGACGGCAACTGGCTGACCGTCATGTCGAGCCGGCGCGCCCGCATCAGGATCGACTCAGGCTTGACCTCAGGCGTCATCGCCGACGGCGCCATGACGACGCGCGTGACATGGGTGCCACGGCTGGCGAGATCGGCGGCGACGCGCTCGAGATCGGCAAGATCGCCGAGCACCGGGATCGAGCGAATGGACTGTCCGCGATCCGATGGCGATGGCGACAGAATGCCGACCGGCCAAATTTTCTTGACCGCGCCGCTTTCAATGGCGCGGATCAGCACCTCGGCATCGGCCGTGCGGCCTATCACGATGGTCGGCGCTGCATCAGCCACCCGCACGCGCTGCAAGGTGCGCGCATAATGCAGATAGCGATAGGTGATGCGCCCGCCCCCCAGGAAGAACATCTGGAGGACCCAGTAGAGAACGATGGTGATCTTGCCGAAGAAGAACTCGCCGTACACATTCGGCGACAAAAGGACATAGTCGAGCGCGACCAGCGACACGGCAAGAACGGTGGAAGCCCGGACGATATTGAACAGGTCCGGCACCGAGGTGAAGCGCCACTTGCTCTGGTGCAGCTTGAAAGCAAAGAACACGGCCGCCGCGAACACGGCGAAGGCCGGCAGGAACAGCTTCAGCCCTTCCGTCTTGGCCGCAAGCTGCGCCGTATCGAAGCGCATCGCGAAGGTTACGAGAATCGCCGCCATCGCCGCGAGGACGTCGTGCAGCATGATCAGGTATTGACGCGGCGTCAGATACTTCATGTCGCGGGCTTCCAGGTCTGACGCAGCGACACGGAGCTGGCCGGGCGGCGCAGGAAGGTCGTGGCGAAGGCGTAACGATACCAGCGCAGATAGGCCGGCAGCCAGTGCAGCACCCGGAAGCGGCTGGTACCCCTGGTACGCTCGATCCACTGCGCAGGCACCTCGGCGACCGGCCAGCCGAGACGGTGACATTTCACCAGGAGTTCGATGGAATAGCAGAAGCCGCTGTCGGACTCGACGACAATGGCGTCGATAACCCGGCGCGAGAACAAGCGGAAGCCGCTGGTCGGATCGTGTGTCGGCAGGCGGGCGATATAGTGCAGCGTGAAGGCGGCCGTGCGGACCAAAGCGGCCTTGAGCCACGGGCAGCCAACCATGCTGCCGCCCGGAATAAAGCGGCTGGCACAGACCAGATCGGCGCCGGCTTCCGCCTTGGCCACCATGGGATCGAGGATGCCGCCATTGAAGTCGTCGTCCGCTGGCAGCACGATCACGTAAGGCGCCGTGCTCGCGGCAAATCCGGCCATCACCGCGCCATGAGCGCCGCGCCCCGGATTGCGGATGTAGTCGATGGCCATGCCGCCGAGCGTATCGCGGTGAGCATCGATGGTGGTCAGCGTATCGTCGTCGGGGCGGTCGTAACAGATGAGGACGCGAAAAGGCGTCCGCACATTGTCGCGCAGCGAGCCGAGCGTCGAAAGAATGTTCGGACCCTCGTTGTAGACCGGAATGACAATGTCGAGCCGCGCGCTCATGTCGCCCTGCACACCCTCGAAGTCACCCCGGCCATCGCGCGCCGTGGCTCAATAGACCACGTTCGCATTCTTGAGGCAGCCCCAGATATCGGCCACCGGTTTGCCGGAGAAATCGTGCTCCTTGTAGGCCGAATGTGGCGTGCAAAGAATGAGGAGATCGCTCTTCCTGATCACCTCGTCGAGCGGCAGCAGCGTCGGATCGGTGGTGACGAAGGGATCGGTGGTGAGCACCTCGCGGGCATTCGTCAGCAGCGTGCGCTTGATCTTGTAGCTCAGCGAAGCGCGCACGTCGTCGATCTCGGCCTTGAAGGCCATACCGAGCAGGCCGACGGTCATGCTGGACAGATCGAACTGGCGCTTGAGGTCTTCGATCATGTGAAGGGCAAGGCCTTCATTGATCTGCATCGCGGCGTGGCCGATGTTGAACTGGTTGCGCGCGAAGGCGGCGAGCTGCATCGTGTCCTTGAACAGGCACGGACCGGCGGCGAAGCCCGGACCGGGCAGCGTGCGGGCGCGCGGATAATTGTGCTTCATCGCCTTCATGATCGCCGAATAGTCGGCGCCGGCCGACTTGGCGATCATGTAGAACTGGTTGGTCGCGGCGAACTCGATGTAGCGATAGGCGTTGGCATAGAGCTTGGCGAGCTCGGCCTCGAGCGGTTTGGTGGTCACGACTTCCGGCGCGATGCGATTGAACAGCGCCACCGCCTCGGCTTCCGCTTCGGGAGTCGTGCCGGAGACGATCTGCGGCATCTCCGCCAGTTCCTTGATGCCGTAGCCCTGCACGACGCGCTCCGGACAGAAAGCGATACGGTTCTTGCGGCCGAGCCGCTTGAGATAATCGTGCAGCCAGTCGGTGGTGCCGGGAAACACGGTCGAGCGCAGGACGATGAGCTGCTCGTCATTGATATGCGGCAGCAGGTCGTCGATGCATTTCTGCACGGCCGAGGTGACCGGGTTGAGGAACTCGTCGACCGGCGTGCCGATGGTCACGACCACCGGGCCGGTGCCGCGGATGGCATTGGGCGCGGAAGTGAAGATGAGTTTGTTTTCGGCCAGCGCCTTGGCCAGCAGCGGCGCGGCACCGTATTCGATGAAAGGCAGCTTGCCGGCCCGCAAGGTCGCCAGCGTGGCCTCGTTGAGGTCGTTGACGTTGACCGTCATCCCGGCCTCGGCGAAAGCCAGCACCAGCGGGATGCCGACATGGCCGGCGCCGCCGACGACCGTGATGTCGGACGTCGTGTCGCCCTGGCGGGCCGAGACCTCGGGGGTGCTGGAGGCGTAGTTCAAAGATCACCTGTACGCTAGAGCCCGGACCAATATAGCGAATTTCCGTTCATGACCGAAGGGCACAAATCCGGCCGCAGCCGGGAGGGCATAGGCCGTCCCGGCCCCGCTCGCAATGGGTCGTATGGGGGAACGCATGCCCGGTTTCACGCGCCACATCCCACATACGGATTGCAACCACCACGTGTGTGTTGTAAACACATACCCCGTAACTTGGGGTAAAAAATGCATAGTTTGAGGCCATCGTGGAAGTTCGTTCGTCAGAGCCCCTTGGTCAGCGGAATTGCCCCCTCATCCGTTGGCGTGGTTCTGAATTACGGCGGCAGGGAAGCGCGTCTGAGCATCTCGCTGGGCCGGCCGATCAGCGCCACAGAGTCAGAGGACGAACTCATCATGGCAGAGCTCAAACAGCTTCAGAACGCCTTGGCCGTCATCGTGGCCTAATCTGAAACTGGCTGCTCCTGCGGCACGCTACTTTCTCCCTCCGAGAAGGGTGAAGAAAGGTCGGCCGCGCACCGCCCTTACCTCCCCCTTGCGAGGAGGGCAGAAAAATCCCGCACGCCTGACTTTATCCCTTGACCTATATTCCTAATAGCCCTATATTCCCATCCATCCCGCCCCATCTAGCGAGGGGTGTCTGATCAGCGTCTCCAGATGCTGGGGCGGGGAGCGGTGGCCGGGACGGGGCGTCGGAGATGCGGCGCAAATTCCCCTCCCGGCGGTCCAAGCCGCTCGGTCCCGATGCGCCCGCCGCGCATCACGGGCTGACGATTGTGCGTCGTAGGGCAGGAAAATTCCGGTCCCGCCGGAGAGAAC
This sequence comes from Pseudolabrys sp. FHR47, assembly GCF_005153485.1. Taxonomy (NCBI): domain Bacteria; kingdom Pseudomonadati; phylum Pseudomonadota; class Alphaproteobacteria; order Hyphomicrobiales; family Xanthobacteraceae; genus Pseudolabrys; species Pseudolabrys sp. FHR47. The sequence continues at coordinate 1,161,230 of NZ_CP039740.1, read as the reverse complement.
TCGACACCAGGGTTCTCGAACAGCGGCCCGGAACGGAGAGCCCGAAGAAGCCTGTATCTCGGCCCTTAAGCGGTGGATAGGCCGTCCTTCGAAGAAGGGCCGCCTGAAAGGTTGGTCCACCGGGGGCCGTGCGGAGCAAACCTAGAAACACCGCGCGCGGAACGCCAAAGGCTCGGCAATTCCGTGGTGACGACGTCTGTGCACTTTCTACAAACACCGTGCACAGAGCTGCGGGGCTGTTCGAGCCCCGGCGTTCCGCGCGCCCTCGTTTTATCGAGAGCGTGTAGCCCGGATGAGCGAAAGCGAAATCCGGGGATGGAATGGGACTTGGGACTGCGGCCTGCCCGGGGCCGACCAAAGAATGCGGGCGATGACGCGCGTCCGCTGTGTGAAAACTGAATCGACGAAGCGGCGGCAGCGCTGCGATCGAAGCTCGCCGAACAAGCCGGCGGTGGCGCGAAGCCCTCGATCGAACAATGGCTTAGCAAGCTCTTGCGCGGCCCCGGCGGGCGTGCCAAGCGAGGCCGTCCCGGTCGCGGCAGCCATTCGCCGAAGGTCGCGCCAATAAGGTCATTCCGCCCAAGGTTAACCCGCCCATGCGGCGCTCACTGATGCTGTTCGCCAAAGCGGCGATTTCGATCCTCCTGCTGTATCTGTCCCTGCGGTCGGTGAACCTTGCCGCGCTCGGCGAGCGCCTGAGCCGACTGCATCCCGGCTGGATCGCGGTGTCGCTCGCCATTCTGGCGGCGCAACTGTTTCTGCTGGCTGCGCGATGGCGGATGATCGCACAAGGCTGCGGGCTGGCGCCGCGCTATGCGACCATATTGCGGGTGAGCTTTATCGCGACCTTCTTCAACCAGGTGCTGCCATCCACGGTCGGCGGCGATGCCGCACGCATTTACATGCTGGCGCGCGAAGAAGGCGGCTGGGCCGGTGCAACCTACTCGGTCCTGATCGATCGGGTGGCCGGCATCTTTGCACTGACGCTGATCGTGTTTCTCTGCCTGCCGTGGACGCTGACACTGGTGCAGGATCCGGTGGCCCGCCTTGTGCTCGTTCTGATCGGCTTCGGCGCCATCGCCGGCGCTCTGGTCTTTCTGGCTATCGGCAGGATTCGCTGGAAGCCCCTCTTGCACTGGTCGCCGACGCGCCATCTCGTCGAAGTGTCGCGCACGGCCTGGCGCATCTGCGGCTCATGGCACACGCTTTCGATCATCCTTGCCTTGTCCTTCATCGTCCATCTGATGACGGTGCTGGCAGCCTGGTGCATGGTGCAGTCGGTATCGGCGTCGGTGAACTTCGAACTGCTTCTGTTCATGGTGCCGCCGGTTATCCTCATCGCCACCGTACCGATTTCAATCGCCGGCTGGGGCGTACGCGAAGGCAGCATGATCGTGGCCTTTGCTTATGCCGGCCTGCCGCAGAGCGACGGCCTCGTCGTTTCCGTTCTGATCGGCATCACCTTCTTCGTCATCGGCGCGATCGGCGGTGTCATCTGGGTGGCCGGCGGGATGCGCCGGCCGAAGACCGCCACCATCGCCACCAGTCCGGCGAGCGGAAACACCTGACATGGCGACGCCGGCCCCGGAGTTGCCCAGGCCTGCCGCCTTCCTCGACCGGGACGGCGTGCTCAATGTCGACCATGAATATGTCCATCGCGTCGATCAACTCGAGTGGATCGACGGCGTGCCGGAAGCGATCCGTCTACTCAATGACGCCGGCTATCTCGTTATTGTTGTCACGAACCAATCCGGTATCGCACGCGGATATTACGATGAAGCCGCCGTTGGCGCGCTGCACGACCATATGCGAGACAGGCTTGCCGCTCAGGGCGCTCGTATCGACGCATTCTACTATTGCCCGCACCATCCTGACGGCAAGGTCGCAGCCTTCACGATGCACTGCGATTGCCGCAAGCCCGGCACAGGCATGTTCGAGCAAGCGGCGCGCGACTGGCGCATCGACCGCGCGCGCAGCTTCATGATCGGTGACAAGGATATCGACGTCGCGGCGGCGACCGCCTTCGGCATCCGCAGCGCTCTGTTCAACGCCGCGACCGATCGTCTTCCCGACCTGGTGCGGCGGATGATCGCCTCACCCTGAGCCGGTTTCATCACCGGGATCGCTGTATCGGGCGGGCTCCAGATAGGTTAGAGAGTGGCAGGCAAATATACGACAAGGAATTGCCCATGCGTCCCGTCCCGGTCGGAGCCAAAGGCACCTATACATTGCGCGTGACGCCGGCGCATCTGGCCAGCCAGTTCAAGGACGCGGTGCTGCCGCCGGTCTTCGCCACGCCGATGATGGTGACGATCATGGAGAATGCCGCGCTCAACGCGGTGCGCGATTATCTCGAGCCCGGCGAAAGCGTGGTCGGCACGGTGGTGAACGTGAGGCACCTTGCCGCGACGCCCGCCGGGCATACCGTGACGGCCGAGGCAGTGGTGACCAAAGTCGACGGCCGGCGGCTTGAATTTGATGTCACCGCGCGCGACGAGATCGAGGAGATCGGCAAGGGTACGCATGAGCGCATGGTGGTCGATCTCGGCCGCGTCGCCGCGAAACTCGCCTCCAAACCACCGAAGTAATTGCCGCCGAAGACTTAGCCGTTGATCAGAAAGCCGTGCGCGGCAGCAGCCGCATTCGCCGCGGTGGCGAGATCGGACTCGGTGCCGGCGTGGATGACATAGAGCGGCTCGCCCGCTCTTACTGAGTCTCCCACATCATGCATGAGATCGAGGCCGGAGGAGAGGTTGCTCGGCGCGCCTGCCAAGCGTGCCAAGCCGGCCACGGTCCAGCCGTCGATGCCGGCGATCGTGCCGGAGCGATCGGCATTGACCATGTGAATATAAGGGCCCGGCAGGACCGGCGGCTGCCGGCGGCCCTGCGCGTCGACGATGCGCTCGAGCGCCTCGCTGCCGGCGCCCGACGCGAGAAGATCGCGGGCCCGCTCCTGCCCCACCTCCTGCGAGCCGATCTTCGGATCCCAGGCGAGAATGCGACCGGCGAAGAACAAGGCCTTTTCGCGCAGATCGGCCGGGGCGTCCGGTTCGCCGTCGAGCACAGCCAGGATATCGCGCGCTTCCAGCGCTGGACCGACGCCGCGTCCGATCGGTCTTGAGCCGTCGGTGGCATGTGCCTCGACGACAAGGCCGAGCCCCTGTCCGATGCGCTCGAACAACGCGGCCAGTTCGGCGGCCTCGCCTTGCGTTTTCAGCTTGGTCTGCGGGCCATAGGGCAGGTCTATAATGACATGGGTCGAGCCGGCGGCGAGCTTCTTCGACAAGATCGACGCCACCGACCAGCGCGTCGAGTCGAGGCCGAGCGGCCGGGTGATCGCGTTCATCACGTCATCGACGGCCGAGTGATTGAGCCGGCCGTTCCAGGCAACGCAGCCGCGCGCCTCGGCGACGACCCGGCGGACATCGGCCGAGGTCAGATCGACCCGCGCCAAAGTTTCCATCGCGTCGGCGGTGCCGGCGGCGGAGGTGATGGCGCGGGATGACGTCTTCGGGATGGCGAGGCCATGCGCCGCGACCAAAGGCACCACAATCATGGTGATGCGGCTGCCGGGAATGCCGCCCATGGAATGCTTGTCGACCACCATGGGCTCGTCCCAGGTGAGCCGGTCGGTGAACTCGGCGCGCGCGCGGGCCAAAGCCACGACCTCGCGGTCGGTCAGTCCACGCGTCGCGGCGACGAGAAAGGCCGCCATTTCGCGGTCGGGATAGCGGCCCGCCACCATGTCGCGGATCAAGGTGGCGATCTGGCCATCGCTCAGTTCATCGCCGCGCAATTTGGCGCGCAGCGCTTCGGCACTTTGCGGTGACGGCGTGCGCTCGATGTGAACCTGAGCGCCTTCGGGCAGCCCCAAAGCATCGAAGGCGCTGCGCGACAGGCCGATCTCGCCGGCATCGAGCAACCGTCCATCATCGATGACATGGACCGAGGCGCGGATGCTGCGCGTGCCGTCCGATATCTCGATGCGGCCTGGCCCGAGGAAATCCGCGGCCGCGACTTCCGTGCTGGCCGCCGGCAGATAGGCCATGTGGTCGCGCCAACTATCGATCGGCAGCGCGCGCAGCTTCACGACCGTGGCTCCGACAGCGCGGCAACCAGTCTGCCGATGCCGGTCGCGACATCGACATCGTTGACAATACGAATGACATCGACGCCATCCGGCATGGCTGGCACGGTGCGCGATATGCGTTCAGCCACCTGCGCTTCATCCTCGCGCCCCCGCGCGCGTAATCGCGCGGCCACCGCTTCGGGCGGCGCGGTGATCTCGACCACCGTCAGATGCGGCACCAGCTTCGCCAGTTCGGCAATGGTCGCGCGCGACCCGTTCGCCACTACGTTACGGCCCTGCTCCAGCGCTTCCGACAACGCCATCGGCAAACCATAGTCGAGACCGTGCGCCGACCATGTCAGCAGGAATCCGCCCGCCACCTTGCGCCGCGCGAATTCTTCCGATGTGACGGCTTCATGATCTTCGCCGCCGGCGTCAGCCGCGCGCGTAATGACGCGCCGGGCAAACAAAAAGCGCGCATCGTCCTTGAGCCGGGCGCGCGCGCCGTCGAGCAGCGTGTCCTTGCCGACGCCGCTCGGACCCACGACCAGAAAGAGCGTCCCTGCGGCCATGCCTCTGTTATGCTTCGTCCAGCCCGATATCGACAGCGGGCGCCGCCTGGGTGATGCGGCTGGTGGAGATGTAATCGACACCGGTCTCGGCGATGCCGCGCACCGTTTCGTAGCGCACGCCGCCGGACGCTTCCAGCGGAATGCGTCCGTTCACGAGCTTGACGGCGGCGCGCATGTCGTCGAGCGACATGTTGTCCAACATGATGACGTCGGCGCCGGCGTCGATGCATTCCTGCACCTGGTCGAGGCGATCGCATTCGACCTCGATCTTGATCAGCGACGGGATCGCCGCCCGGGCGCGCGCGACCGCCGCCTTGATGCTGCCGGCCACCGCGATGTGATTGTCCTTGATCATGACGCCGCCATCGAGGCCGAGACGATGATTGGCGCCGCCGCCGCACAACACGGCGTGCTTTTCCAGCATGCGCAGGCCGGGCGTGGTCTTGCGGGTGTCGATCAGCTTCGCCTTGGTGCCGGCAATGGCCGCGACAAATCGCGCAGTTTCGGTGGCGATGCCTGACATGTGCTGCACGATATTGAGCGCGGTGCGCTCGGCGGTGAGTAGGCTGCGGGCCGGACCGGATACAACCATGAGGCTGGTGCCCTTCACCGCCTTGTCGCCATCCTCGGCGGTGAGAGTCACCTCAATCGTCGGATCGTAATGGCGAAACACGGCGGCGCCGACCTCGAGACCGGCCACGGTCTGCGGTTCGCGGGCATTCATGCGGAATTTGGCCTTGGCGTCGGCATCGATCATCGACTGGGCCGTCAGATCGCAGGAGCCAATGTCCTCGGCAAACCACAGATCGAACAGGCGGCCGGTCATGTAACGATCAAGCATCAGTCTGTCTCCCGCATCCGGCCGATATAACGGCCCTGTCCGGCAGTTTGTTTGTACACAAACAGTATCTCGCCGCCCTGCGTTGTCAATCACCGCCAAGCCCGATCAATTCGCAGGCAAACATGCCACGAATATGAGCGCGCATAACGATTGACAGGGTCGCCATTAGGAACTGATTATATGCGTGCAAATGAATTAAGGGCCGGGCCGTTTTACCCGGGGCGCATGGGGAGGCGCCAGCCAAAGCCACACCGACACTCTGCTCGTATGACCGAATTCAACGGGATAACCTGTAAACGAGATTGGAGGATTTCGATGCAACGTCACCTGAAGCGATCTCTTTTCGCCGCCCTCGGCCTGAGCGCGGCCCTCGCAGCCGGCACGGCCGTCGCCGATCCGCTGAAGATCACCCTGTCCGGCGGTTCGGTCGGCGGCGCCTGGAGCGCCATGGGCGCCGCCATCGGCCAGACCATCCAGCAGCAGGTGCCCGGCTCCTCGTTCACTTATGAACCCGGCGTCGATGCCGCGAACCTCATCCTCGTGACCGAAGGCAAGGCCCAACTCGGCATCGCCCATGCGCAAATGGCGCTGCGGGCCACGAAAGGCGAGGCGCCGTTCAAATCGAAGATTACCAGCCTCCGTGCCATCGCCCTGCTCGATCCGGCCGCCACCATCCAGATCGTCGCACGCAAGGATGCTCCGTTCACCGGGCTCGACCAGATCGCCAAAGAGAAGAAGCCGGTCCGCATCGCGCTCAACAAGCGCGGCACGATGATGGCGATCGCCGGCGAACAGGTTTTCGAAGCTGCCGGCATCTCGATGAAGGATGTCGCCGCTTGGGGCGGCCGTGTCGAATACGTCGCCTATAATGACGGCCTCGACATGCTCAAGGCCGGTCAGGTCGACATTGTCCTCAACATGCTCGCCTTCCCCTCGTCGCAGCTCAACCGGCTTGCCAACGACATGCCGCTGAAGATGCTGGCGATCCCGGATGCGGCCATCGCCAAGATCAATGCCGAAGCCGGCACCAAGAGCGTGACCATTCCGGCCAAGACCTATTCGTTCGAAGCCGCTGACGTAAAGACCGTGACCGGCTTCGTCGCCCTCTATGCTTCCGACAAGATGTCGGACGCCGACGCGGAAACGATCACCAAGGGCCTGATCAATCACTTCGACTATCTGACCAAGGCCTATCCGTCGTTCGCGCGCATGGGCAAGAAGGGCCTGACCGACGTCGGCCCGATCGGTCTCGCACCCGGCGCGATGAAGGCCTACAAGGACGCCGGGCTGCTCTAAGACTTTCCGACACGCCAGGAGACGACGGCCGCCACGGTCGCCGTCTCCCCAGACTTTACGTCCAAACGGCCGACGCCAGAGGGATAGGAACGTGTTCGCGAAAGTCGTGCGAACTCTGGCGCCAGGACGCGCGCGTCAGCTCGGGAAGCTCGAAAACACCGTCGTGTCGATCATTGCGGTCGCGACAACGGCGTTCTTCCTCATGCTGGCTTTCGGCATTTATGTGCAGAGCCAGTACGCCCTGAACTGGTTCATCGGCGCCATTCTTGCCGTCGCCTTCCTGACCACCACCGGCAATCCCGACCGGCCGACCGGACGCTCTCTTTTCTCGTGGACGGCGGCGATCGTTTCGATCGCGATACCAGCGTATTTCACGCTGATGCAGCCTATCTATGAAATGCGGCTGCCGATGATCGATGGGCTGAACCTCGCCGACCAGATCGCCGGTGTCGCCCTCATTCTCCTAGTGCTTGAAGCGACGCGCCGCTGTATCGGCATGACGCTGGTCGCGGTTGTCCTCATATTCCTGCTTTATGGCGTGTTCGGTCATTTGCTGACTGGTCCGTTCTGGCACCGCGAGCTCAGCCTCGAGGACATGCTCTACCAGATCGTGTTCACGACCAATGGACTGTTCGGGCCGGCACTCAGCGTCGCCGCGCTTCTGGTCTTCGCCTTCGTCGCTTTCGGCACTGTGCTCGATGCCGCAGGCGGCGGCGACTTCTTCTTCGACGTGGCCAACGGTCTCGTTGGCAAACAGGTCGGCGGACCGGCCAAGGTTGCCGTGGTGTCATCAGGCCTCTACGGCTCGATTTCAGGCTCGCCAACCTCCGACGTCGTGACCACCGGGTCGTTCACCATCCCGCTGATGATCCGCACCGGGCTGACGCCGACCTACGCCGCGGCGGTCGAAGCCACCGCCTCGACCGGCGGCGCGCTGCTGCCGCCGGTGATGGGCACCGCAGCGTTCCTGATGTCGGATTTCACCGGCATTCCCTACAGCACGATCATCATCTCGGCCATCGTGCCGGCGCTGCTCTATTATCTCTCTGTGTTCCTCGCGGTGCATCTGCGCGCCCGCGCGGACAATCTCGCGCCGTCGGCCACCAGCAGCACGAAAAACATCGTCACCGTTCTGCGGCATAGCTGGTACTACCTGATCCCGATTTTCATCCTGATCTGGTACGTGATGACGATCGACCGCCCGGCTTTCTCGGCGGCGCTGGCACTTGCCACGCTCGTGCCCATCCTTTTTGTCCGCCTCAAACGGCCAGTCGCCGTCGGCAAGGCGCTCATCGACGCATTCGACGATACGACGCGGCGCATGACCGGCATCGGCGTCGCCTGCGCCGTCGCCGGCCTGGTCGTCGGCACACTGGCCATGACCGATCTCACCGGCAAGATCTCGACGGCCCTGTTCGTTCTCGCCCAGGGCAACGCCCTGCTGACCCTGATCATCGCCACGATCATCGTCATCGTGCTCGGCATGGGCATGCCGACCCCGGCTGTCTATGCGCTCGCCTCGGTGCTAGCGGCACCGGCTTTGCTCGCGCTCGACATTCCGCTGCTGCCTGCGCACCTGTTCATCGTCTATTTCGCCTCGATGTCGGCGATTACGCCGCCGGTCGCGGTCGCCGCCTTCGCCGCGGGTACCATCGCCAATGCCAATCCGATGGTCATCGCCGTGCAATGCTGCCGGCTGGCGATCGTGGCCTTCATCATCCCTTACATCTTCATCTATAACACCGGCGTGCTCATGATCGGCGCGCCGGCGAACATTGCATTCTCCATCGTCACGGCGACCGCCGGTGTCGTCGCGCTGGTTTTCGCCCAGGAAGGCTTTGTTTCGAAGCCGATCGGCGCCGTCACCCGCCTCGCGCTGACCGCTTTGGGGCTGGCGCTTCTGGCCGGAGAATCGCTGTTGGCACTGCTGCTCGGACGCTAGAGCGAACTGACGCCGCCATCGACAATGAAAGTCCGGCCGGTGATCCAGCCGGCATCGGGCGAAGCCAGAAACAGCGCGACGCCGGCAATGTCGTCAGGCTGGCCGATGCGGCCGAGCGGCGTCATCGCCTTGATGGCGGCGCCACGCTCCTCGAGAATCTTGGCGGTCATCTCGGTTTCGATAACGCCTGGCGCGATGGTGTTGACGGTGATGCCGCGCGGGCCGAGTTCCTTGGCAAGCGCATGCGACAGCGAGTTGATCGCGCCTTTCGAGGCCGAATAGATCGCCGTGGTCGGAATCGGCCGCGTCGCCAAGGCCGACGAAAAATTGACGATACGGCCGCCAGGTGACGGCAGGTGCGGCAGCGCCGCCTGGATCACCGCGATGGTGCCAAGCACATTGGTATCGAAGGTCGCATGGAACATTGCGGCATCGGTTTTCTCGAACGGCCGATATTCGGCGATGCCGGCACAGTTCACGACGACGTCAATGCCGCCAAACTTTGCCGCCACGCCGTCGACCACGGCCTTGACCGCGTCAGGATCGGCGATATCGGCGGCCACAGCCATGCCCTGCCCGCCCGCGGCATCGATGTCACGGACCACCTTGTCCGCGGCCTCGGCACCGCTGCGATAAAACACGGCGACCTTGCAGCCGGCGGCGCCGAAGCGGCGCGCCACTTGTGCGCCGATGCCGCGCGATCCGCCGGTGACGATCACCGCTTTGCCGCCCAGCGCGTAGGCGTTTTTCTGCTCGCTCATGGGCGTGCTTTCAGTGGTTAGGCGCTGACCGGTTCGCGGTCGGCATTCTCGCTAACGATCTCAAGCAGCCGCTCGCTCCATTGCTCCAGATAAGCCTTGCGGCCAGCCTCGTCGATGCGCGGCGCGGCATAGGCGACAAAGGGCGGATACGACTTCATGCCCATATACTCGACCATCAGATGCTGCGTCGGATAGAGCACCTGGTCGACCGGGCCATAGACATTACCGGCCGAGAAACGTTCCACCGTGCCGCCCGTCGTCAGGCACAGCATGCCGATCTTGTGCCGGAAGAAGCCACTGTCGAAGCGCTTGCCATCGGCATAAGCGAAGCCGAAGGCCATGACGCGCTCGAACCAGCCTTTCATGATCGCCGGCACGCCGCCCCACCAGATGGGGAACAGCCAGACGATCATGTCGGCCTTGAGCACACGCTGCTGCTCGCGCGCGAGATCGGGCGCGAAGCCCTTATGGGTGTGCGCATGCATCTGTTCGTTCTGGTAGTGAAACCGCTTGGCGTCATGCACGGTCGTAAAGTCGTGCCGGCCGGCCACGGGATTGAAGTTCTCGGCGTAGAGATCGGAAACCTCGACGTGGTGGCCAGCCGCGGTCAACGTGTCGCGGGCCGTATCCTTGAGCGCGGCCGTGAACGAGGTCGACTCGGGATGGGCGTAGACCAGCAGAACATTCATGCGTCGATCTCTAGGCCTTTTTTTCAAGGCCGCCGAACAGACCCTTGGGGAAGTACATCAACACGATCAGCAGCACCGACAGCGAGATGATGTTGCGGAAGCCGGCGCCGAAGAAGACGATGGCTTCCGACTGGATCACGCCGAGCAGGATGCCGCCGACAAGGCCGGCGACCGGGCTGCCGAAGCCACCGATGATGGCGGCGATGAAGCCGTTGATGCCGTAGGGCGTGCCGACGAGATAGGCGGTGTATTGCGTCGGCGTGATCAGGATGCCGGCGATGGCGCCGAGCCCGGCACTCAGGGCGAAAGCGACGATGAGCATCCGCTCGACCGGGATGCCGAGCAGCGCCGCCGCCTCGCGGTTCTGGGCGCAGGCGCGCAACGCCCGGCCCATGCGGGTGCGGTTGAAGAATTGCGTCAGCGCGTACACCAGCAAAGCGCCGACGCCGAGCACCCAGAACAATTGATAGGGGATGGCGATGGCGCCGACCTTGAGCGGACCGCCGGGCGTGAATTCCGGGTAGGTGCGCGGCTGGTCGCCGAGCGTCAGGATGATGATTTGCTCGATCAGCAATTGCACCGCGAGCGTCGCCAAGATGATGGCGAATAGCGGCGCGTTGCGGCGCCACATCGGATTGATGACGAAGATCTGCACCAGCACGCCGGCCGCCGCGACCAGGAAGGTGGCGATGATGGCCGATAGCCAGATCGGCAGGCCATAGCGCACCAGCAGCGTGTGCGCGAACATGCCGCCGAGCATGACGAACACGCCCTGCGCGAAATTCACGATGCCGCTGGCGTTGTAGATGACGGAGAAGCCGATCGCGATCAGGCCATAGATGAGGCCGACGCCGATGCCGTTGACAAGGCTCTGGATCAGTTCGACGGCGCTAGGCATTTTCAACCTCTTCCACGCCCAGATAGGCGGCGATGACGTCCGGGTGGGCCTTGATTTCGTCGGGCGTGCCTTCGGCGATCTTCTTGCCGAAATCGAGCACGGCGATGCGATGCGCGATGCGGGTGACCAGCGCGACGTCGTGCTCGATCAGTAGCACGGTCGTGCCCTGCGCATTGATCTTCTGGATGATGTGCGCGAGGCCCTCGGTCTCCTGCGTATTGAGACCGGCGGCCGGCTCGTCGAGCAGCAGCATCTTCGGCTTGGCGGCCAGCGCCCGTGCGACCTCGAGTAGACGCTGCTGGCCGTAAGGCAAGAGTTCGGAATCGAGTTCGGCCTGCGCCGACAGGCCGACGAATTCGAGCAACTCATGGGCGCGCTCGCGCACCTCGAGCTCCTGCTTGCGGAACCACGAGGGCCGGAACAGCGAGGCGGCAACGCCGCCTTTTGTCGCCAGATGGCAGCCGACTTCGACATTCTCGGCCACCGACATGCCCTTGAACAGTTGCACGAGCTGGAAGGTGCGCACGAGGCCCATCGCCGCAATATCGTATTGCGGCACCCTGGTGACGTCGCGGCCGTCGAATTCGATGCTGCCTGCCGTCGAACTCAGGAATCCGGAGATCATGTTGAAGAACGTGGTCTTGCCCGCGCCGTTCGGACCGATGACCGCGAACAAGCTGCCTTGCGGCACTTCGAGACTGATGTCGTTGTTGGCAGCCAGACCGCCGAACCGTTTGGTGAGGCCCTTGACCCTGAGGAGTGACATGCTCAGGCCTCCTCTTTCTTGCGGCGGAACAGGGCGCCGAGCGCCGATAGCCCCTTGGGGGCGTAGATCAGCGTGACCAGCAGCACCACGGCATAGGCGATGTCCTGGAAATGGCCGCTGCCGCGGACGACTTCCTGCAACAGCGACGTGACGACCGCGCCGATGATCGGGCCGACGATGGTCCCGACGCCGCCGACGAAGAGCATCGTGAAGGTCATGACGGCCATCTGCGGGCCGAACACTTCGGGGCTGATGAAGCCGATCGTGTGCGCGAACAGCGAACCGGCGGCCGAGGCATAGAGCGCGGCGATGACGAAGGCGATCAGTTTATAGCGCGACACGCGCACGCCGAGCGCGGCGGCGCCGTTCTCGCTGCCCGATATGGCACGAAGACCGCGGCCGAAGCGGGAATCGCGCATGCGCAGCGACAGCCAGAAGCCGAAGGCAACCAGCACGGCGAGCGCCACCAGCTTCCAGTGCTCGCTCTCGATGGTGAAATTGCCGATGCCCAGCGGCGGAATGCCGGCATAGCCCATGTAGCCTTGCGTGACGCTCGTCCAGTGGATCGAAATGTCGTAGGTGATGAGGCCGAGGGAGAACGTTGCCATGGCGAGATAGTGACCGCGCAGGCGCAAGGTCGGATAGCCGATAACAAGGGCGAACAGGCCGGCAATCACCATGGATACAATCAGGGCCAGCAGCGGATCCAATCCGTACTGAACGCACAAAATGGCGCTGCCGTAACCGCCGATGCAGGCAAAGGCGTTCTGGCCGAACGAGGCCTGGCCCGTGTAGCCCATGAAGAAGTTCAAGCCGATACAGAAGATCGCGTAGATCATCGCGAGCTGCATCACGGTCAGCAGGAAGCCGCCATAGGCCAGCGCGCCGCATGTCAGCAGTGCGGCGACGACCAGCAGGCCGACCTGAAAGCGGTCGAACCGCGAGGCGAATTTGGCCGCGCCGGGCGGCTTAGCTGAAGTAATAGCGGGCGAGGTCATGATGCGATTTGATCTCGTGCGTCGGCAATTCGGCGCGAACGCTGCCAGAGGAAAGGATGTAGACGCGCTGGGCCAGCTTGAGCGCCAGCGGCGCCTTCTGTTCGACCAGCAGGATGCCGAGGCCCTCTTTGTTGAGGGCTCCCAGCGTCGAGAGAATTTCGGTGGCGACGCGCGGCGCAAGGCCAAGCGACGGCTCGTCGAGAATGAGCAGCTTCGGCTCCGCCATCAGGGCGCGGCCGACGGCGAGCATCTGCTGCTCGCCGCCGGACATCGACGACGCGGTCTGATCGATACGCTCTTTCAGACGCGGAAAGAGAGCGAAGACCTTGTCGAGCCGCCGGTCCATATCGGCCGGCGAGCCCGACAGTTTGTAGGCGCCGAGCTGCAGATTCTCCCGCACGCTCATGTCGCCGAACAGGCCACGACCCTCCATCACCATAATGATGCCGAGCTCGGCGAGATCATGCGTCTTCAGGCCGGTGACGTCCCGCCCGTTGAACATGATCTGCCCCTTACTGGCGATCAGCCGGGTGATGGCGCGGAGCAACGTGGTCTTGCCCGCGCCGTTCGGCCCGAGGATCGTGACGAACTCGCCCGGCGCCACATGGAGGCTCGTTGGTCGCAGAGCCTCGATGTGCCCGTAGCTGGCCGCCAGATCGCGGACGGCGATCAGATGGGTCGCGTCAGCCGCCATCGTTACTTCCTGATCGCCAGCTTGTCGTCTTTGACCGAAACAAGCACGTAGGGGTTCTGAGTGATGCCGATATGCCTTTCTGTGGTGAAGTCGTACGAGGCGCCGGCGCCGGTGTAGGGGCCGAGCTTCTCGAACGCGTCACGCACCTTTTCGCCATCGGTGGTGCCGGCCGCCTTCATGGCCATCGCCATCATCATCATCGAATCCCAGGCGCGGGACGCCTGCGCGTTGTCGGTGCGGCCATATTTGTCCTTCATGGCCTTGACGAAAGGCTCGGCCGCGGCGCGCGCCTTCGGGTCGGTGAGAACGCTCATGTCGTCCGACGCGACCTGGATCATCGGCGCCGGTGCCATGTACTGATCGCCGAGCACCTTGCCGGCGGCAAGATGGATGTCGAGTTCCTGGATCGACGCCATCATCAGCATGTTCTTGAGGCCAAGGCTGCGGATGTTGTTGGCGGCGGTGATCACCGCGTTGCCCTGCCCCAGCATAATGACCGCGCCGGCACCGGCAGCGTTAATGCGGCCGATCTGCACGCTGAAGTCCGAATCGTCCTGCTGGTAGGTCTCGCTGGCAACCACCTCGAGGCCGAATTCGGCGGCGGTCTTTTCAGCAATGCCCTTCATCAGCGTCACGTAAGGGCTCGGATCGGCCAAGAGGCCGATCTTGCGGACCTGGGTCTTGTCCTTGAGATACTGATAGCGCGCGTCCACCTCGAATTTTGGCGGCGGCAGGAACTGGAACGCCCACTTCACCTCCTCCGGCTGCCGCGGCAGGATCGAGCACAGGAACATTGGCAGCTTCGCTTTGGTGACGAAGCTCGCGGCGGCGAAGTTGCCGGCCGAGATGCAGCCCGAATTGAAGGCGACGACCTTGTCCTCGGACATCATCTTGCGATAAACGACGACCGCCTGCTGCGGCGTCGACTTGTTGTCTTCGGTGACAAGTTCGAGCTTCTTGCCCAGTACGCCACCCTGCTTGTTGATCGCCTCGATCGCCACGGTGAGGCCATCGCGCCAGTGGCCGTCAGTCAGCGAACCGTAACCGGTCAAGCCCAGCGACGAGCCGATCTTGATCGTATCCTGGGCCTTGGCCGGCAGCACCGCCGTCAGCGCGAACGCCGCGGCGAGCAGAACTTTGCGGTGAGATTTCATCATTTCCTCCCTAACTTCGTTTTTGGTTAGACAGATTGAGACTTGTCGTAATCGGACGTCGAAACTTCCGCAGATCGTCAAACCTTCTCGCGCACGTCGCGCAGTCCCTGCATCGCCGCCTGACGCAGGAAGCCCTGATCCGACGACAGCACGAAAACGTTGGCGCCGAGCGATCGAAGCCATGCCGCCTCTGTGCCGTTGCCGACAAAGACGCTGATCGACTTCCTGGCCTTGCGCGCCGCCTCGGCGATGCGTTCGGTCGCGCGGATCACCGCCGGCGGTTCCTTGGACTCGTCACCAAAGGCGGCCGTCAGGTCGCCACGACCGATAAAAAGCGAGTCGACGCCATCGACGGCGGCAATCGCCTCCACCTCGTCGAGCGCGATCGGATCCTCGATCTGCGCCACGAAGGTCATCTGCGCATCCTGTTCAGCGATGTGCTGCCACATCGGCACACCGGTATAAGCGCCGGCGCGCGTGCTGGTGGCAAAGCCGCGTGCACCGTTGCGGTAACGGAACAGCGCCGCATATTCACGGGCCTCGGCCGCCGTCTTGACGTGCGGCACCAGAACGCCGGTCGCGCCACAATCGAGCACCGACAGAATGCCCTCCGGCCCCGGCACGCGAACCAGCGCAGGAATGTCGTGACCACGTGCCGCCAGGAGCGCGATATCGGTGGTGGTGCGGTCGAAAGGTGCGTGCTCCTGGTCGATCACGACGAAATCAAAGCCGGCGCCGGCGAGAATCTCGGTGCCGTGACTCGTCGGTGTCTTGAGGAACGATCCGACGAGCTTGTCGCCGGCCAGCATGCGTTGGCGGAAGGTCGAAGTCCTGCTCATGTTGCTTGATCTTCCGTTCTCAGTTCTGGCCGGGCATCGGATAGTCGTCGGCGTTCAGGATCCAGCCGGGCTTCTGCGAGAAGTCCATGCGCGGCGGACAGAAGATGTCGACGAGCTGGTTACGGCCCTTTCCGGACGCCTCAGTCGTGTGGATCGATGGCGGCGGAATAATCGCGATCGACGGCGTGCCGCATAGTTCATGATCATCCGGCAGCCAGTTGTTCTTGTTGACGACCCATGGCCAGCGCAGGTGGTGGATGAACTCGCCCGAGATGGCGAGCGAGCACTGCTCGAAGTCGTCGTGATGATGCGGCGAAAGCTTGCTGGGGTCGCGCGGGCCATCGAAGTAATCGAGGAAGTTCACCATGATGGTGGTGCAGCGCCAGATGCGGCCGAAGCGGCCCGGCTCCGGCGGCACGTCGAGGCTATAGACGCGCAGCTTGAAGCCGCCCTTGGGCTCCGGCCAATTCACGACCGGTGCGACATAGGGCTTCGCGGTCTTGAAGTGATCCTTGTTGCTGCACCTGGCGTTGAGGTCTTCCGAGCGTGTCGTGAACATCGCATAGATGCGGCCGGGCTCGATCACCTTCATCGACGATTTGCCCGGCGGCAGGAAGGCCAGGTTGTTGCCGGCGACGCGCTGCGTCCCGTCCTTGGTCGTGAACTCCACGACCGTCGAGGCATCCGGAAGGAGAACCGCATATTCGTCAGGCTGCGCTTCGCGCGACAGGACATAGTCCTTCTTCGGCTCAACGCAGACCATCACCAGGTTCTGGCCACGGGCGATCCAGGTCTTGCCGGTCGCGTTGTCTTCCTGCGGCGGCTCCTCGTAGAATCGCACATATTCGGCGGACCCGAACGGCCCGGTGACCGGGCCCTTGACGGCCGGCGCCTTGGCGGCGAGAGCGGAACGCGGATCGCTGGCGTCGTACATCGTCGAACTCCCTGACTTCGTTTCTTCTCGACGGCGGCGTACCGCCGACGGCTTTCTATGCTTTACGGGCAGCCTCGACGTCGGCCTCGATGCCGAGCGCGCGCGCCGTGTTGGTCGACACCATCTGCCGGATATCGTCGTCGCTGTAGCCGAGATCCATGCACAGCTTGATGCCGCGGCGCATGCCGTCGATCGGATCGAAGGTGCCGACCTGGCCGAGATCGGAAGCCAGGATCGTCTGGCCGACGCCGCCGGCTTCGATCTGATTGCGCAGATCTTCGGCTTCGCGGCTCTTGAACTTGCAGCCGTCGAGGAACATGCACAGCGAGTGCTCGACGAAGGCGCCCATCGCCGCGATGCCTTTCACGTCATTAAGCGAGGCATCGACGATGTCTTCCGGGTGCGTGAATACAAGCCGCTTGACGCCGCGGCGCTTGGCTTCTTCGAACACGATCCAAGTTTCGCTGACATGGAGATGGCCGCTGGCCAGCACCATGTCGCTCTTGGCGACGATATCGAGGATTTCCTTGGCGTCGTCGCGCAGGGTCTTCTTGTCGTCCTCGAGCACCTTGACGGGAGTCACCGGGCGCATGCGGTCGGTCGAAGCCGGATGCGTCCACTGCGCCTGCGCCTGCCAGCGCAGATGATTTTCGGCGGCCAATGTCGGCAGCCAGACGATCTTGCCGCCCAGCGCCGCTGTGTGCTCGACGGCGTAAGGGTTGAGGCCGCCAACCACATTGTTGAGCACGATGCTCGGATAGATTCTGGTCTTGAGGTCGGGGAAATGCTTACGGATCAGCGCCGCAGTCATCACGCTGCTGTAGTCGTGATCCTTGGTCACCACGGCGGCATAGCCGGCTTCCGAAGCCTGCTTCAGCATTTCGACGTGATCGAGAGCGCGCGGCGCGATCGACGGACCGGTGTGCACATGCGGGTCGATGGCGCCCTTCAGCAGAGCGTCGATGCGCTGTTCGGTCGTGGCTTGTCCTGACATTTCCTCACCAAAGCACTTGCATCCGCGCGCGATTTTGCTTATTGTTCGCGATGGCGGAACGACGTTTCAAAACAACGTACTGGATGGCGGGACGCCGTGTCAAACGGAACGATGACGCATTCGCAAAAATGCCCATGCTGCAGTGCGTCACGAGCATTTCGAATTCGAATATTTGAAACACTGTTCTGTAGTCGTGAACCGTGATAAATGTCTCCTCCATGACCGAGCTTGAATCCGGCGGTGTCCGTTCCGTCCAGCTTGCCATTGATGTTCTGGAAGCCGTCGCGTTCGCCGACGGCGAGCTTGGCGTGACGCAAATCGCCGAGCGCCTGAACGTGACCAAGGGATCGGTGCACCGTCATCTGCAAACGCTGGTCGACCGCGGCTATTTGGCGCAGAACCCTTCGACCTCGCGTTACATGATCGGGCCGAAGAGCCGCCTCCTGGCGCGGCATGCGCCGGATGAGGATCTTGTGCATGTCGCCGAAGGTCCGATGCGGCAACTGCGCGACGCGCTCGATCAACCCATCGTGCTGTCGGAGATGACGCCGCGCGGCGCGCTGGTGCTGCACAAGCTCGCCGGCTCCTCGCCGGTGGAGATCGGTGTGCGCTCCGGCAGCGAACTGACGTTTCATGCTTCCGCGCAGGGCAAGGTAATGCTGGCCTATGCGCCGCAGCCGTTCCGCGAACGCGTGCTGGCGCGGCCGATGCATCGCTTCACCGACAAGACCATCGTGTCGCCGCGCAAGCTCGAGCACGAGCTGCAGGAGGTCGTGCGTCTCGGCTTCGCCTCGTCGCCGGAGGAAGTCGCGCTCGGCCTCAACGCCGTCGCGGCGCCGATCTTCAACGCGCAGGATGCCTGCATCGCCGCGGTCGCGATTGTCGGTTCAATTCAATACCTGCCGGAAAAGCCACGGGCCAATCATGTCGCTTTGCTGATCGAGGCGGCGCGGCAGATTTCACGCAAGCTCGGGCATGGTCTCGGTGCCGGGCAGTCCTCGGCCGCGGGCCGCGGCGGACGGCCGGCCCAGCCGCGCAAGCGTTCATAAGGCACCTCAAATCAAAAGCCCGGAAGGCTGTCGCCTCCCGGGCTTTTTTGTGCCGAATGCGGCGGATCAGAATTCGATCTTTGCGTCCTTGATGATCGGGCCCCACTTGTCGATTTCGGCCTGCGTGAAAGCCTTGAGATCGGCGGGCGTGCCGCCTGCGGGCTGGATGCCCAGATTAGCCAGAAACTCCTGTGTCTTGGCGTCTTTCAGCCAGGCATTGGTGGCCGCGTTGATCTTGGTCACGACATCGTCCGGCGTCTTGGCCGGCACCAGGATCGCATACCAGACACCGGCCTCGAAGCCCGGCAGCGATTCAGCGACCGTCGGCACATCGGGCAAGCGCGACCAGCGCTGCGACGACGCGATCGCCAGCGCCTTGATCTTGTTCTCACGCACCGACGGCACGTAGCCGGCGAGCGAATCCATGCCGACATCGATGTGATTGCCGATCAGATCGGTCAGGATCTGCGCGCTGCCGCGATATTGCGACTTGACGAAATCGATGCCGGCGTTGCGTGCCAGCAATTCGCCGGTGATGTGACCGAGCGTGCCGTTGCCGGGAAAGCCGCCGGTCGCCTTGCCCGGATTGGCCTTGGCGTAGGCGATGAAGTCCTTGAGCGTGGAAAACGGCGCGTCGGGCTTCGCGGTGATGATAACAGGAGCCTTGGCGACCAGCACGACCGACGCGAAATCACGCTGCGGGCTGTACTCCATCTTCTTGTACATCAGCTGATTGGTGGCGGCCTGTCCCGTCGTCGCGAACAGGATGGTGTAGCCATCGGCATTCGCGCGGGCGACCGCAGTAGCGCCGATATTCCCGCCTGCCCCGCCTTTGTTCTCGATGATGAAAGGCTGGCCGAGCTTCTGGTGCAGTTCCTGCGCCAGACTGCGTGCAATCACGTCGGATGTGGTGCCTGCGGTGAACGGCACGACCATCGTGACCGGGCGTGAGGGCCAGGCTTGCGCATGAGCCGGCGCCGTATGCATCAATCCTAAAGCCGCGCCGATCAGCGCCATTCCCGCCACACGGCGATTGAGCATATGCATCGTTTCACTCCCTTATTTTTCTAGACCGGCAACATATTTTCTCCAGTTGTCCGTGCGCAAGGGCATATCGGCGAATGTCTTGCGCTGGTCCGCAGCCTTGCCGATCAATTCGGCCGCCGTCATTCCCTTGCGTTGCAGATAATCGTCGAACTCTCGCAACGCAGCAGACAACACCGGCGCACCGCGCAACATCACTTCCGATGCCATCTCCACCGCGCTCGCACCGGCGAGCATCATGCGCGCGACGTCGAGTCCGTTCCGCGCGCCGTTGGTGGCGATGAGCGGCTTGCCGGCGCCAAGCTGCTGACGTGACACCGACAGCCAGTGACAGGTCAGTGGCAGGTTCCAGTAGCCGCCAACGCCAAGCGTCGTGCCGAGGAATGGCTGCATGGTCTCGACATCGGGAATGAAACCGAGCAAGCGGCCGGCCATCACCACCGCTTCGCCGCCAGCCGCAAAGGCCGCAGCAGCGAGATCAGGTACGCGCTCGCTCTGACCGGTGATTTTTACCCAAAGGGGAATTTTGATCGAATTTCGCACTGCGGAAACAATTGACGTTACGCGCGCCGGATCGAGCTCGGTGGCGACCACGCCCTTGGCCTGGCTGGCATAAGGCGTGCCAATGTTGAGTTCGAGCATGCGCAGACCCGCCTGCTCGATCTGTTTCGCCATCGCGACCGTCTTGTCGAGATCGGCCACAATCAGGCTCGCGATGGCGTAAGAGTCCATCGCCTTGGCTTCGCGGTCCAGCATCGCCGTCTGCTCGAGCCAGGCGTCAAAGCTTTGTGGCGTCAGGCCTGAACGGCAGGCGATGAAGGCCGTCTGCGGCGCATCCGGCGTCCAGGGAATTTCCCGCCATGCCTCGTCAAGCAGCATGTATTCGGCGCGCTGCAACTGATCCTTGCCGCGCTCCATTTCATTGATGGATTTGACCACGACGGCACCGACGCCGGCGCGGAGCACGCCGAGCACCCCCAAGGCGTCGATCATGTGCTCCGCCGCACCGGCAATCAGCGGATTCTTCAGCGCGGTCCTGCCGACCGTCACGCCCAGACGGGTCATTGCGTTTCCTCCTGCGGTCTTATCGTCCTTTCACGCGCGCGTCTTAGACGATCGCGCGCGCGGACGATACGGCGCCGGAGGAATGGCTGCTCTCAGCCGACGACGCGATCGGCGTCGCGCAGCACGACATAGATGGCCGGGATGACCAGCACGGTGAGCAGGGTGGACGAGGCCAAGCCGAACAGCAGCGAGATCGCCAGGCCCTGGAAGATCGGATCGAGCAGGATCGTCGCCGCGCCGATCATCGCCGCCAGCGCGGTCAGCAGGATCGGCTTGAAGCGCACCGCGCCGGCCTCGACCAGCACCTCGCGCAATGTCTTGCCCTGCCCGGCGCCGTGACGGATGAAGTCCACCAGCAGGATCGAGTTGCGCACGATGATGCCAGCCAGCGCGATGAAGCCGATCATCGATGTCGCGGTGAACGGCGCACCGAACAGCGCGTGACCGAGCACGATTCCGATCAGCGTCAGCGGAATCGGCGTCAGAATGACCAGCGGCAGTTTGAAGCTGCCGAACTGCGCCACGACCAGAATGTAAATGCCGAGGATCGCGACCATGAAGGCGGCACCCATGTCGCGGAAGGTGACATAGGTGATCTCCCACTCGCCGTCCCAGAGCAGCGCGGTCTTGCCCTCGTTCTCCGGCTGGCCGTGGAAAAGAACATTAGGCTTGCCGAGCGCCCCCCAGTTGTGCGCTTCCACCAGCTTGTTGACATCGAGAATGCCGTAGATCGGCGCCTCGTAAGCACCCGCCAGCTCGGCCTGCACCATGTCGGCGAAACGGCCGTCGCGGCGGAAGATGGTTGGCGACCCCAATTCCCTGGTCACACGGACGACATCTCCGAGTTCGACCACGGTCTTGTTGCCCGGCACGGTGTTGGCGGCCACCGGCGTTGAGGCCAGCGAGTCGCTCCACGACAGCCGGCTCTTCGGCAACCGCACCACGATCTCGATCGGATCGCGGCCTTCGCCGCGATGCGAGTAGCCGACCGATGTGCCGCCGAACAGCGCCGCGATGGTATCGTAGACGTCGCTTTGTTCGACGCCGAAATATTCCAGGCGATCCTGATCGATGGAGATTCGCAACCGCGGCTGCGGCTCGCCGATCGAGTCGTCGATATCGACGATATAGGGCACAGACGCGAAAATTTTCTTCAGCTCGTGCGCGGTCGCGCGGCGGGTTTCCGAATCCGGCCCGTAGACTTCGGCCAGTAACGTCGCCAGAACCGGCGGGCCCGGCGGAACTTCGACCACCCGCGCCACCGCGCCAGCCGGCAAGGCAACCGTCTTCAGGCGTGCACGCAGATCGAGCGCGATGTCGTGGCTGGCCCGGCTGCGGTCGCTGCGCGGCGCGAGATTGAGATGCAGTTCGCCGAGTTCGGGCTGCTCGCGCAGGTAATAGTGACGCACAAGGCCGTTGAAGTTAAACGGCGCTGGCGTGCCTGCGTAGGTCTCGACAGAACGGACTTCCGGCACCTGCCGTGCGATATCGGCGATCGCGAACAAGGTTCGCTCAGTGTCCTCGAGCGTCGAGCCTTCCTTGAGATCGAGGACGATGGCGATCTCCGACTTGTTGTCGAATGGCAGCAGCTTGACCGTCACCGTTTTGGTCACGAACAGCAGGCACACGACCAGCGTCGCGACACCGACGCCGATAAGGAACTTCCAGGCCGAGCGGCGCGAGCGCACCACCGGCGTGGCGATGCGGCGATAGATTCTGCCGAGCGCGCCTTCGTCATGCGCGCCACCATGTCCGCCACCGTACCCGCCATGCAACGGCGTTCCCTCCGGCTGCAGCCGCACCATCAGCCAGGGCGCGATGACCATGGCGACGAAGAAGGAGAACAGCATCGCCGCCGACGCGTTGGCGGGAATGGGCGCCATATAGGGCCCCATCAGTCCGGACACGAACAGCATCGGCAGCAGCGCGGCAATCACCGTAAGCGTCGCCACGATGGTCGGGTTGCCGACCTCGGCGACGGCCTCGATGGCGGCCTGCAATCGGCTACGGCCATCGCGCATCGCCCAGTGCCGGGCAATGTTCTCGATGACCACGATGGCATCGTCGACCAGAATGCCGATCGAGAAGATGAGCGCGAACAAGCTGACGCGATTGATCGTGTAACCCATGATCTTCGCGGCGAACATGGTCAGCAGGATCGTGGTCGGAATAACAATCAGCGTCACCAGCGCCTCGCGCCAACCGACAGCGAAGGCGATCAGGAGAACGATCGAGACGGTCGCCAGGCCGAGATGAAACAGAAGTTCGTTGGCCTTTTCACTGGCGGTCTCGCCGTAGTCGCGGGTCAGAGTCACCGAAACGTCCTTCGGCACCAGCCGATCCTGCACCTCGTGCAGCCGGCTCAGCAGGTCTTCGGCAACGACGACGGCATTGGCGCCGGCTCGCTTGGCGAGCGCTACGCTGACCGCCGGCACGCGCGACCACTCGCCGGCCTTGTCCGGCATATCCATCCAGACGCGGTGCTCCTTCGGGCTCGGCCCGATGATGACGGAGGCGACGTCGCGCACGTAAACGGGGCGACCGTCACGCGTGGTCACCAACAACAGGCCGATATCGGGAATGCCCGACAATGTCTGTCCGGCGCCGACGATGCGCATCCCGCCACCGTCACGGACGGAGCCGGCCTGGAACGAGCGGTTGGCATCGCGCACCTTGGCGACCAGCTGCTGCAAGGTGACGCCAAACAGCGACAGTTTCTCCGGATCGGGCTCGACCCTGATCTGCTGCGCGTTGCCGCCGGAGATATATGTAAGGCCGACATTGTCGGCCTTCATCAGTTCGAACTGAAGCTGCCGCGCCAACTGGAACAGATCCTTGTCGGTGTAGCGCGCCGCCGCCTCCGGCTTGGGCGACAGTGTGAGGACGACCACGGCGACATCGTTGATGCCGCGGCCGACGATCAGCGGCTCGGCAATACCGACCGGAATGCGATCCATGTTGGCGCGCATCTTCTCGTGCACGCGCAGGATCGCTTCATCGGACTTCGTGCCGACCAGAAAGCGCGCCGTGACCATGACACGGTCATCGACGGTCTGGCTGTAGACATGTTCGACGCTGTCGATGCCCTTGACGATGGACTCGAGCGGCTTGGTCACGAGTTCAACCGCGTCAGGTGCCTTGAGACCGTCGGCATTGATCAAGATATCGACCATCGGCACGCTGATCTGCGGCTCTTCTTCGCGCGGAATGGTGAGAAGCGCGACGAGACCGACCGCCAGCGCCGCCAGCAGGAACAATGGCGTCAGCGGCGAGCGGATCGTCGCCTGGGTCAGCCGTCCAGAAATTCCGAGATTCACGGGCGCACCAGAACGTCGCCGGACTTCAGGCCGGACAGGATTTCCAGTGCATCGGGCATATCCGGGCGCGGCTGTTCGCGGCCGCGCTGCACCGGCACGTCGACAACATCCTTACCGGAGCGCTGGACGCGCGCATAGTCGATGCCGAAGCGGGTGAGGATGAAGCCAGCCGGAACGATGACGCTTTCACGTTCACCCCCGGACACCCAGACGCGAATGCGCTCGCCGACAAAATAGTCGCCCAGTCCTTGCACCCGCGCATCAGCGACGACGCGGCCTTCCTCGATCTGGGGATAAATTAGTGTGATGGTGCCGAAACGCGGGCCGTTGCCGCCCAGTTGCTCGCCATCGATGCGGACCGTATCGCCTGTCTTCAGGAACCGTGCATGCCGTTCTGGCACCCGCAATCGCAGAACGAAATTCTGCTCGGCGATATTGGCGACGGTCTCGCCGGCCAGGATCACGGCGCCCGCCGTCACCGGAACCTTGAGGACGCGACCGGCGGCCGGCGCCAACACCTTGCCTTCGCTGAGTTGCTGCTCGATGACCGAACGTTCGGCGATCCGCGACCGTAACGTGTTGGTTGCCACATTGAACGAGGTCCGCAGCTCGTCGAGACGCGTTTTCGCGATCGTGCCGCGCGTAAAGAGATCCTCGGCGCGCTCCAGATCCGATTTTGCCTGCGCCAGTTGCGCATCGAGCCCCATGATCTGGGCTTCGAGCGAGCTGCGCTGCAGCACCAGCTTCTCGTCGCCGACGGTGGCCAGGACCTGGCCCTGGTCGACGTGATCGCCCTCTTTCACCGATAGCTGCGCCACGGTGCCGCCGATCCGCGCGCGGGCCAGAATGACATTGACGGTCTCGACCGTGGCGAACACCGCCTTTTCATCGGCTACGGTACGCGCCGCAACCATATATGTGTCCGCGGCCAAGGCCTGCTGAGCTGCCAGCATCATCAGGGCCGCAATCGCTGTCCTGCGGTGCATCACCTTGCCTATCCTCATCCTGAAGCCTTCATTCTGAATAGCGTTCCACCCGCTTGCGGCATTGACTTTACGCAAGCGCTACCGCCTCCGGCTGCGTGCGGCAGGCTTTTCCGGCCGGCATTTCCGCGCCGGCGCACAGAAGCTGCCGTACAGCGTCTCGACGATCTGCCGCGCCGGCCGGCTGGCAATCGAGTACCAGACGGTCTGTCCGTCGCGGCGCGCATCGACCAGGCCATCCTTGCGCAGGAGCGCAAGGTGTTGCGACACGGTCGAATCGCGAATGTCGAGCAAGCCTGCGAGTTCGCCGACCGAGCGTTCCTTGTCGATCAACTGGCACACGATGATGAGGCGGTAGGGATGCGATAGCGCTTTCAGAAGCGCCCCCGCCTCGTCCGCCGCCGCGACCATCCTGTCGGTGCGAAGATTCATGGCCCGGTTCCGTATATTCGTTATTGCGAATATACGAATGTTACGATATAAGGTCAATGGCGCTGCGGCGATCACATTGATTTTCCCGCGCTGCGCCAGACCGAAATGCCTTAGGGCACAGGCATTTTCGGCCGGCCTCGGATCGCCCTAAGGGAAGCCTGTCATGAACGTCGATCGCGCCGTCCTGTCGCTCGCCGGCACCATGGTTCTGGTCAGCCTGGCGCTCGGACATTTCGTCAGCCCGTACTGGCTGCTGCTCACGGCCTTCGTCGGCCTCAATCTGTTGCAGGCGGCTTTCACCGGCTTTTGTCCGGCCGCCACCATATTCCGCAAGCTCGGGCTGAAGTCCGGCCCCGCGTTCTGCGGCTCGGCCACGGCCGGTCGCTGATCGCCGCCGATGCCGAACTGACCAAGATCAAGGCATGGCCGAAATGGCCATGCCTTCATAAGAAGCCCGCCAACGGGACGTTACAGTTTAACAGCCGGAGGAAATCATGGCTCACATTGTTATTCTGGGTGGCGGAATTGGCGGCGTCTCGTGCGCCTATGAACTCAAGCACGCCGTCCGCGCTGAAGACCGCGTCACGCTCGTGTCGAACAAGCCGTTCTTCCAGTTCACGCCGTCGAACCCATGGGTCGCGGTGAAGTGGCGCAAGAAAGAAGACATTGTCATCGATCTTGCCGAGGTGCTGCCGCGCCACGGCGTGGCCTTCAATGGTGCCGGCGCTGCCCGTGTCCATCCGGACGAAAGCCGCGTCGAACTCGGCGACGGCACATCCCTCAATTATGACTACCTTGTCGTCGCCACCGGGCCCGAACTCGCTTTCGACGAAATCGAGGGCCTCGGACCACACGGCAATACGCAATCGGTCTGCGACGTCGATCACGCCGTGAGCGCCAACGAGCGCTGGGAAGCGTTCTGCAAGGATCCCGGCCCGATCGTGGTCGGCGCCGTCCAGGGCGCCTCGTGCTACGGCCCGGCCTATGAATTCGCCATGATCATGGATGCGGACCTGCGGCAGCGTCGAATCCGCGACAAGGTGCCGATGACCTTCGTCACCGCCGAACCCTATATCGGCCATCTCGGCGTCGGCGGCATCGGCGACACCAAGGGCTTGCTCGAATCCGCCATGCGTCAACGCCACATCAAGTGGGTAACCAACGCCAAGGTCGACAAGATTGAGCCCGGCAAAGCCTTCGTCACCGAAGTGGATGATGACGCCAAACCGAAGAAAGCCCACGAACTACCGTTCAAATATTCGATGATGTTGCCGGCATTCCGCGGCATCGCGGCGCTGCGTGGCATCGAGGGCTTGTCGAACCCGCGCGGCTTCGTCATCGTCGACAAACACCAGCGCAACGCTAAGTACCCGAACATTTTCGGCGTCGGCGTCTGCATCGCCATCCCGCCACTCGAACAGACGCCGGTGCCGGTCGGCGTGCCGAAGACCGGCTTCATGATCGAGTCGATGGTGACCGCGACCGCGCTCAATATCGGGCAACTGCTGCGCAACGAGGCGCCGACCCACGAAGCGACCTGGAACGCCATTTGCCTCGCCGATTTCGGCGACTCGGGCGTCGCCTTCGTCGCCATGCCGCAGAACCCGCCGCGTAACGTCAACTGGGCCTCGAGCGGGCGCTGGGTGCACCTGGCCAAGATCGCCTTCGAAAAGTACTTCCTGCACAAGGTCAAAGCCGGCACCACGGAGCCCTATTACGAGCGCGCCGTGATGAAGTTTCTCGATATCGGCAAGATCAAGGAGCCGGCGGCCTGAGCCGCCGGGCCGGCCCACATCGGCCCACCGCGCTTTTGCGCCTGTCGGCGCCGAAGCCGCTTGAGTTCGGCTGCCGCGCGCGATAGCGAAAGCGGCCGCCAACGCAAAGGGCCTGCCGCAATGACCGCCAGACTCGTCGACGGGATCGCCGTCGCCGCCAAGATTCGTACCGAGCTGAAGGAGCGGACCGCCCGCCTCGCCGCCGCCGGCTGCGTGCCGGGGCTCGCGGTAATCATGGTCGGCAACGACCCCGCCTCGGCCGTCTACGTGCGCAACAAGATCCGCGCCTGTCATGAGGTCGGCATCCGCTCGTCGCGTTTCGATTTTCCGGCCGATGCCGACCCGGCCGATGTGCTGGCGCGCATCAAGGCGCTGAACGCCGACCCGACCGTACACGGCATTCTCGTCCAGTTGCCGCTGCCGAAGCACTTCTCGGTGCCGGATATCTTAGAGGCCATCTCCGCCGAGAAGGATGTCGACGGCTTCCACCTCTATAATGTCGGCGGCCTAGTCGTCGGCAGCACGGTGTTTCCGCCCTGCACGCCCTACGGTGTGGTCAAGCTGCTCGAGCACGAAAGCGTCGAGATCGAAGGCAAGAATGTCGTCGTGGTCGGCGCCAGCAATATTGTCGGCAAGCCGATGGCCCTGATGCTGATGCAGCGCGAGGCGACCGTCTGCATCTGTCACGCCAAGACGCGCGATCTCGCCCAGTTCACCATCCTCGCCGACATTCTGGTCGTCGCCGCCGGCAAGCCGAACCTGATCGTGCCGCAGATGGTAAAGACCGGCGCGGTGGTCATCGACGTCGGCATCAACCGCCTGCCCGACGGCCGCTTGGTCGGCGATGTCGATTTTGCCGGCGTGTCGCAGAAGGCATCGCTGATCACGCCGGTTCCCGGCGGCGTCGGCCCGATGACCATCACCATGCTGCTGGCAAATACCATCAGCTCGGCCGAGCGCCGGCTGTCATTGGCGCAGCCGGCAGCCTGAGCCGCCAATCCACAACCAAAAGTCGCCTGTCTCGCGGTATACCGCCAAATCTGCTATACGCTTTTTGCACGGCTTACCGGCCGTTTGACGCCGTTCGCCACGGGTGAGGCAGGATGAGCACATTCATCTGCGAGCAAAACATCGCCAATTTCCAAAAGTTGCTCGCCACGAGCGCGGACGAGACGCTGCAGCACACATTGCAGATATTGCTCGCCGCCTCGAAACGGGAACTGGCAATATTGAAGTCGCAAACGGACGGCGCGAACGCACGACGCCCGGGCTCGCGCCCGGCGCCGGGTGATGCGCAGACGGTGAAGCAGGAAATTCAGGCCGAGTTCGACAGCTCCCGTAACCCGTACATGCTGCTCGATCCCGGCCCGGGCCTGAACATCCTGGACGTCAACGATGCTTACGCGCGCGCGACCTTGATACGGCGGAGCGAAGTGGTCGGGAAGTCGCTGTTCGAGATATTTCCGGACAACCCGGAGCACACGCTCGCCGATGGCGTCAGCAATCTCTATGCGTCGCTGAAGACCGTCGCGCAGACCGGCCAGCCGCACGCCATGGCGGTCCAGCGCTACGATATCCGAAATCCCGCCGGGGAGTTCGTCGAGCGGCATTGGCAACCGATCAATTCGCCCATCAAGGACAAGGCGGGGAATCTGGTGTTTCTGCTGCATCACGTCGAGGACGTGACCGATCCCGTGACGCGGTTGCGGTGGTAAGCGCGCGCCGTCCGTTCCGCTCGGATATTGACTGGCATTCAGAGTTCCACCGCACGTTTGGAGTGGGCACACTGAAGCAGCCGGCTACAAAACGTGGCAAGCCGCCATTCGTCCCTCGCCGACGGCTCGCAGCTCCGGCGCTTCCGCGAGACACCGGCTGCTGACCAGCGGGCAACGCGCGGCATAGGCGCAGCCGGCCGGCCGCTTGAACTGGCTCGGCGGTTCGCCGGTCTCGATGGCGCCGGCAATGCGCCGCGACGGGTCGGGCCGCGGCACGGCCGCCATCAGCGCCTGCGTGTAGGGATGCATGGGGTTATCGAGAATCGTGCGCGCGCCGGCGAGTTCGACGACGCGGCCCATATACATCACGGCGACGCGGTCGCTGATCTGGCCGATCACGCCGATGTCGTGCGAGATGAACAGCATCGACAATCCGAGTTGCTCGCGCAGGTCCATCATCAGATTGAGCACCTGGGCCTGCACCGAGACGTCGAGCGCCGATACCGGTTCGTCGGCGATGATCACCGCCGGCGTCGGCAAAATGGCGCGGGCGATGCCAGCACGCTGGCGCTGGCCGCCGCTCAGTTCATGCGGATAGCGTTCGGCGAAGGATGGATTGAGGCCGACCGCGGACAAGGTTTCCGCGATGCGCGCCGCCCGGTCGGCGCGGCTCTTGAACACCTTGTTGATGTCACCCGCTTCCGCGACGGAGTCGCCGATCGAGCGGCGCGGATTGAGCGATGCGTAAGGGTCCTGAAACACCATGCGCAGATTGAGGCGCAGTTCGCGCAACGCCGCCCCGCCGGCGCCGAGCACGTCGGTGCCCTTGAAGTCGATAGCGCCGCTGTCGGCCTCGACCAGCCGCACGATGGAGCGACCGACGGTCGTCTTGCCGCAGCCGGATTCGCCGACGATGCCGAGCACCTCGCCGGCGGCGAGCGACAGCGACACGCCATCGACCGCCTTCACGCGGTACCTGCGGCCCGAGCGCTTGACGTCGAACGAGGTCTTGAGATCGCGGACCTGAAGGATGATCTCGCTCATGATGCGCCTCCACCCTGCAGCGGAAAGGCGCACAAGGTCTCGTGGCCCTCGCCGAGTGTGAGACGCGGCGGCGCGACCGCAAGGCAGAGGTCCTGCACCGCTTGGCAACGCGGCGCGAAGACGCAGCCGGTACGGATCGCGCCCGGCCGCGGCGCCTGCCCCGGAATCGTCGGCAAACGGCGGACGCCGAGATTGCGCGACGGCATGCAATCCATCAGCCCACGCGTATAGTGGTGACGCGGCGCACCGAACAGCGCGTGGACATCCGCGGTCTCGACGATACGGCCGCCATACATCACGGCGACACGGTCGGCGAGCTGCGCGATCACGCCCATGTCGTGGGTGATGAAGAGGATCGCCATGTCGAGCCGGTCGCACAATTCGCGCAGCAGCCCGAGAATCTGGATCTGGATGGTGACATCGAGCGCCGTGGTCGGCTCATCGGCGATCAGCACCTGCGGCCGGCAGGCCAGCGCGATGGCGATCATGATGCGCTGGCGTTGTCCGCCCGACAATTGGTGCGGATAGGCCGAGAGTTGCAGCGCGGCGTCCGGGATACGCACCTGCTCGAGCAGTTCGCGCGCCCGCGCCATCGCCGCCGTGCCGGAGATGCCGTCGTGCACGCGCACCGCCTCGACGATCTGGTCGCCAATGCGGCGCACCGGATTGAGCGAGGTCATCGGCTCCTGAAAGATCATCGCAATGCGGCCGTGCCTGGCCTCGACGCGCTGCCATGGCTGTAGCTGCGTCACGTCCGCACCGGCGAGTTCAATGCGGCCGCCGCGGATGCGTGGTCCCGGCTGCGGCAGCAACCCCATCACCGCGAGCGAGGTCATGCTCTTGCCGCATCCGCTCTCGCCGACAAGGCCGAGGATTTCGCCCTTGCCGATCTCGAACGAGACGCCGGCAACGATATCGACCGGCGCCGCCTCCGCGCCGATGGACACCGTGAGGTCGCGCACCTTCAGCATCGCTCAGCCCTCGCCGCCGAAAACGTCGCGAAAGCGCGGATCGAGCCGATCGCGCAGCGCATCGCCAACAAGATTGAGCGAAAACGCCGTCAGTACGATCATCATGCCGGGAAAGAACAGCAGCCACGATGCGCGGGTGATGAAGGTGCGCGATTCCGCAAGCATGTTGCCCCAGCTCGGAATCTCCGGCGGCGCGCCGAGGCCGAGAAAGTCGAGCGACGCCGCGCCCAACTGCGCAAAGGCGAACACGAAACTCGCCTGCACCAGAAGCGGCGAGATCAGGTTCGGCAGGATGTGCTTGAACACCAGCCACGCCGTTCCCGAGCCCATGCTGCGCGCGGCCTCGACATAGGTCTCGGCGCGCAGGCGCAGCGACAGGCCGTAGACGATGCGCGTCGTCGTCGTCATGAAGCCGATGCCGATCGCCAGGATCGAGTTGATGACACTCGGGCCGAGAATGACGATCAGCCCGAGCGCCAGCAGCAGCGAGGGAAACGCCATCAGCACGTCGACCATGCGCATGAGCACATGGCCGAGACGCGGAAACAGCGCCGACAGCACGCCGATCGGCACGCCGGTAACCAGGGCGAAGAACACGACGCCCGAGCCGATCAGCAGCGCCATGCGCGCCGAATAGATGGTGCGCGACAGGGTATCGCGGCCGAACTGATCGGTGCCGAACCAGTGGGCGGCATCGGGCGGCATCAAACGGGCGATCGGCTGCATCGCATAGGGATCGTAAGGCGCCAGCCACGGCGCAAAGATCGCGGCAAGCACCATGGCCACCAGCACGCCAAGCCCGATCAGCGCGATCGGCCGCGCCAGGAATGGCGTGAGCCACAAAGTGAGCGCGGCGCGGTTCATTTCAGCTCCACCCGCGGATCGAGATAACGATAGGTGAGATCGACGATCAGGTTGATGACCAGATAGATGACGACGATGACCAGGATGATGCCCTGGATCACCGGGTAGTCGCGGCGCAGGATCGATTGCACCACCAGCCGGCCGATACCCGGCAGGGCGAACACCGTCTCGGTCACCACCGCTTCGGACAACAGCGCGGCGAAGGTGAAACCGAAGGCCGACACCACGGTCAGCAATGCGTTGCGCAGGATATGCTTGTACACCACCTGCCAGGGCCGGATGCCTTTGGCGCGCGCGGTGCGCACATAATCCTCGCGCGCCACGTCGAGCATGCTGGCGCGCGTCAGCCGCAGGATCAGCGCCGCATTCGGGGCAGCGAGCGTCAGGCTGGGCAGGATGAGGTAGCGCAGATTGCCGAGGCCGCCTTCGAAGATCGAGGGATAGCCCGAGCTCGGCAGCCAGCCGAGCGTCGCAGCGAAAATCAGGATCAGATAAAGCCCGACCCAGAATGTCGGCACCGACGCCATCAGCATGGCGCCGCCGGACAGAGTTTGGTCGAGCCAGGTGCCTTGGCGTACGGCGGCGATGACGCCGATCGGAACGCCGATCAGCACCACCCAGATCATGGTGAGCGTGGCGAGGAGGATGCTCGTCTCCGCGCCGTCTGCGATCACCGACGTGACCGGCGCCTGGAAGAAGATCGACTGGCCGAGATCGCCCGCGAGCGCGTGGCCGGCCCATCGGATGTACTGCACGACAATCGGGTCATCGAGGCCCATCTCGCGACGCAGGCGCTCGGCCTGGTCGGGTGTCGCGGTGTCACCCAGCAGCACATAGATCGGATCGCCAGGGATGAGGTGAATGAAGGCGAAGATGATCACCGACGCCGCCCAGAGCGTCAACAACATCGCCCCTGCTCGTTTCAGCGCAAATGCCCACATTCAGACCTGCCGGGTGCTCCGCGACGACTTCCAAAGCAACGGGCGGTTCAGGCCTGACAAGCCCTGAACCGCCGCGATCGCATGGACGGACTACTTGGTGGAGACGTTCCAGAACGCGGGGCCGTTCGGGTTCAATCCCTTCAGCTTCGGCGAGGCGATGTCGTAGGTATAAGCATCGCCGACTTTCATCACCGGCACCTGCTCGTAGATCAGGGCCTGGATCTTGTCCCAGGTCGCCTTGCGCGCCGCCTGATCGGATGAGTTCACCAGTTCGGCGCGCAGCGCCTTGATCTCCGCCGTATCCCACCAACCGGGATAGCTGGCATTGAGGAAGGTGAACAGGATCGGGTCGGGGAAGAACGAGTGGTGGGTAACGAAGATGTCCCACTGCTCCGGCTGGCCGCGCATCTTGATGAGCGTCGCCCAATCGACGACGTTCATCTGAACATTGATACCCGCATCGGCGAGCTGCCGCGTGAACACGGCGGCCTGATCGTAATGCGCCTGATAGTTCGTGGAAACCAGCAGGCGAATGGGCTGACCGGTATAGCCGGCTTCCTTGGCCAGTTCCTTGGCCTTCTTGGCGTCATGCGGGCTGTAACCGTCAATGCCCGCGGTCGAATACCACGGCGTACCCTTCGGAACGATCGAGCCTTCGGCGCTCCAGAGGTCCTTGGAACCGAAGGACACGCGCAGCGCCTGCGATTTATCCAGCGCGGTCTGGATGGCGCGGCGCAGCTTGTAATTGTCTTTCAAGATGCCTTCCTTCGAGTTCATGAAGAACAATCCGAAGATCGGCGCATTGGTCCGCTGCACCTGGACAGATTTGTCCTTGCTCAGCGTGTCATAGAGGTCGCCCGAGATCATCTCGGCGTAATCGTAATCGCCAGCCTGCACACCGCTGACGCGCGTGCCGACGTCCGGCACCGGAATGAAGCGGATGGCATCGTAATTGGCGACGCGAGCGCCGGCGAAGCCGTCGCTTTTTTCCTTGCGCGGCTTGTAGCCGGCAAACTTCTCGACCTCGACATAGCGGTTCGGCCGCCATTCCTTGAACTTGTAGGGGCCGGTGCCGATGTAATCCTTCTGCTCGATCGGCTGGCCAGCTGCCTTGGCCGCGATTTCTTCAGGATAGATCGCGAGACCGCCATTGACGTCGGACAACAGGTTCTTCCAGGCGCCGTTCGGCGCCGACAGCTTGAGCGTAACTTCGTATTTTCCGGTGGCCTCGACCGAGGTGGCGCTCGCCATCAGCAGCTTGCCGCGGGAGCCAAATTTGCCCCAGCGCTGCATCGACGCGACGACATCCTTCGCCGTCATTTCCTTGCCGTTATGGAATTGGACGCCCTCACGCAGCTTGATGACAATGGTCTTGCCGCCGTCCTCGATGCGTTCGCTGTCGGCCAGCATTGGCTGCGACTTGTAAGTCGAGTCCCAGGCGTAAAGCGTCTCAAACATGTGACGGCCGATCACCGTGGCGACGTCGGCGGTCGTCACCATGACGTCGAGCGGCGGCGGCTCGCCGATCGTCGCTTCGCGAAGCACGCCCGCCGCATGGGCTGGGACTTGGGCCTGGGCGTTGAGAAACAGCGCAGTGATGAAGGCTGCGGCGCCATGCGCCAAATGCCTGGAACGGAATTTCATCGTCGTCCTCCCCTTTTTCGAAACGCAACAAGCCGGCTGCCTTGTTTCAGTCGTGGCGCGGGCCGGCCCGCCCCACGCCGGTTGTTTCCACCGTCATAGCGATCCTTTGTTTGAAAGTTACATACACCTTGTGGTAAAGTTCAAGAGCAAATCGGAACAAAACCGCCATTTTTGCGATACGGCGGACGGCGTTTGAAACTTTATTACGGGCGGGATATGCACTCCTCGGAAGGACAAGGCCGTGGTTAGACAGGCAAAAAGACAGACGATGCCTCAACCGGCGAAGCGGACGGGCAGCAAACCCAGGAAGTCTGCGGCGACGCTGTCCGGTGACGGCTTCGGCGCCGGCGACATTATTTCCGTGATCAGGCAGATGGGACCGACGCTCAGCCCTTCCGAACAGCGCGTGGCGACCGCCCTGCTCGCCGACGTCGATTTCGCTGTCCACTCGAGCAATGCCGAACTCGCCCGCCGCGCTGGCGTCAGCGAACCGACGGTCACGCGCTTCAGCCGGTCGGTCGGTTGCCGCGGCGTGCGCGAACTCAAGGTCATGCTGGCGCAGGCGATGGCCGTCGGCCGCATCTATCTCGAATTGCCACCGCATGTCGGCACCGATCTGGCACGCCCTGCGCTGTGGCGATCGGTATTTCAGGAAATTCGTAACGCCATTAACGCTGTCGAACAGCAACTGCAGAAGGACGACGTAGAGAAAGCGGCCGAGGCCATCGCCCGCTGCTCAAAGCTCGCCGCCTTCGGCGTCGGCGGCGGCTCGACCGTTGCCGTGGCCGAGGTCGAGAACCGGTTCTTCCGCCTCGGCATCGCCGTCAACCATTCGTCCGACCCTCGATTGATGCGCATGATCGCCGCGACCCTCGGCCGCGACGATGTCGTGCTGGCCGTTTCGACCAGCGGCAACATGACCGAGGTGATCGAGGCCGCCAAGGTCGCCAAACAGTACGGCGCAATGGTCATCGCGATCACCAAGCCGCAAAGCCGGCTCGCTGCCATCGCCGACATTGCGCTTGGCTTTCATGTGCCCGAGGCGCCCGACGCGCTCAAGCCGACGGCATCGCGCTTTGCCCTTCTCGCGGCCATCGACCTGCTCGCGACCTCGACGGCCTATCTCAAGCCGCGAGAGGCGCAGGAGCGCATGCGGCGCATCAAGTACGAACTCATGAAGGCGACCAACGAGGGAGCCGACGGTCCACTCGGTGACTAGAACCTCCGACCGCGCCGCACAAATCACGACAACAGGACGACAGTAACATGAGCTACGATCTGATCCTCAAAGGCGGGCGGGTCATCGATCCGGCGCAAGGGCTGGACGAGATCGCCGATGTGGCCTTTGCCGGCGGCAAGGTCGCGGCTATCGAACCCAGCATCGCGGCCGCGAACGGCGCCGATGTTCGCGACGTCAGCGGACGGATCGTGGCGCCCGGCTTCATCGACCTTCACACGCACGTCTACTGGGGCGGCACGTCGCTGGGCGTCGATGCCGCCGATTTCGCCCGGCGCAGCGGCGTGACCACCCTCATCGACGCCGGCAGCGCCGGCCCGGGCAACTTCAAGGGTTTCCTCAAGCACGTCATCGAGCCGAGCGAGCCGCGCATCCTCGCCTATATTCATGTGTCCTTTGCCGGCATCTACGCCTTCTCCAAACGCATCATGGTCGGCGAAAGCAGCGACATGCGGTTGATGAGCCCGGCTGATGCGGTCGAAGTCGCCAGCGCGAACCGCGACACCATCGTCGGCATCAAGGTGCGCGTCGGCCGCAACGCCAGCGGCACGTCCGGCGTCGCGCCGCTCGATATCGCGCGACAGGTCGCCGAGGAATTGTCGATGCCGATGATGGTGCACATCGACGAGCCGCCGCCGACCTATGAGGACGTGCTCACCCGGCTGCGGCCGGGCGACACGCTCACGCATTGCTTCCGTCCCTTCCCCAATTCGCCGATCACCGGACAAGGCGCGGTCAAGCCCGCCGTGCTTGAAGCGCGCAAGCGCGGCATCCTGTTCGATGTCGGACACGGCATGGGCTCGTTCTCCTTCAAGGTCGCGCGCGCCATGCTAGACGCCGGCTTCATGCCGGACACGATCTCGTCCGACGTTCACAGCCTCAATCTCGATGGCCCGGTGTTCGACCAGGCAACGACGCTTTCGAAGTTCCTGTGCCTCGGCACGCCGCTGACCGACGTCATCCGCGCCACCACGGCGAATGTCGCCACCGCCATCCGGCGGCCCGACCTCGGCACCTTGCGTCCGGGCTCCGCCGGCGACGCCACCATCTTCTCCGTCGGCGATGGCAGCTTCCCCTATACCGACTCGACCGGCGAACGGATGAACGGCAACAAGCGTATCCTCATCGAGGGCATCGCGTTGCGCGGCCACTGGTGGCACCCGGCCGGCAACCGGTAGGAGACTTTTGGGCTCCGCGCGGGTACGAACGGCCCCTTTACGGCGGTGGCCTAAAAGAATAGACCGCAGGTTCTCTTTTCCGACGCTTTGACAGGACCGCGGGCTAGACCCCGCCGCGCTCCCGTTTTCGTGCGCGAACCTGAAGAACCGGTCCTATGAGCTTCATGTCCGAAGTCCCACCTATCGCCCGCGCCCTCGCGGAGCGGAACTACGCCGAGCCGACGCCGGTCCAGAAAGCCGTATTGACCGACAGCGCGGTCGGCCGCGATCTGCTGGTTTCGGCGCAGACCGGCTCCGGCAAGACCGTCGCTTATGGCCTCGCCATCGCCGCCGATCTTCTGGACGGCGCGGAGCGCTTCGAGCGCGCCGCAAAGCCGCTGGCGCTCGTGGTGGCGCCGACCCGCGAACTCGCGATCCAGGTTCAGCGCGAATTGACCTGGCTTTACCAGCATTGCGGCGCCCGGGTCGTGTCCTGCGTCGGCGGCATGGACCCGCGCCGCGAACAGCGTGAGCTCACGGAAGGCGCCCACATCGTCGTCGGAACGCCCGGCCGCCTGTGTGACCATCTGCGGCGCAACCGTCTCGATCTGTCCGAATTGAAGGCCATCGTGCTCGACGAGGCCGACGAGATGCTCAATCTCGGCTTTCGCGAGGATATGGAGCTTCTTCTCGAAGCCACGCCCGCGGAGCGGCGAACGCTGCTGTTCTCCGCGACCCTGCCGCGCGGGATCGTTGCGCTAGCCAGGCAGTATCAGAAGGATGCGTTTCGCGTCGAAGTCCGCGGCGACGACCAGGGCCACGCCGACATCGAATATCGCGCCATTCGCGTGGCCGCGCACGAAGTCGAACACGCCGTGGTCAACATCCTGCGCTTCTACGAAGCGCCGAGCACCCTTGTGTTCTGCAATACACGCAGCGCCGTAAAGCACTTGCAGGCTGCGCTGCTGGAGCGCGGTTTTCTGGTGGTGGCACTGTCCGGCGAGCTGACGCAGAACGAACGCACCACCGCGCTGCAATCCCTGCGCGATGGCCGCGCCCGTGTCTGCGTCGCGACCGACGTCGCGGCACGCGGTATCGATCTGCCCGGTCTCAGCCTCGTCATCCATGCCGAGCTGCCGAACGACCCGGAAGTAATGCAGCACCGTTCGGGCCGCACCGGCCGCGCCGGCAAGAAGGGTGTCAGCGTCCTGCTGGTACCGAACTCCCGACGCCGCCGCGCCGAAATGTTCTTCAAGCAGGCCGGCGTCAACGCGATCTGGGCCGCCGCACCGCAGGCTGATGAAATCCGCAAGCTCGACCAGCAGCGCATGATGCAGGACGAAGTGTTCACCGAACCGCCGACCGAAGACGATCTGGCTCTGGCACGCATCCTGCTCGCCGAGAAATCCGCCGAGGAAATCGCATCGGCGCTGGCGCGACTTTATCGCGCGCGCCTGCCCGCGCCCGAAGACGTCCTCGATCCCGGGTCGGACAGGGACAGCCGCTTCCGCGACGACCGCAATGAGCGGCATCGCTCACGCGACCGGGCCTTCCCCGCAAGCGATGACGCACCGCCGCGCGACGCCGGCAAGCGCAGCACCTTCCGCCGCCCGATGGAAGGCGGCAGCGTATGGTTCAAGGCTGGCATCGGCCGTCGCAAGAACGCCGAAGCGCGCTGGCTGTTGCCGATGATCTGCCGCCGCGGCGGAATTTCGAAAGGCGACATCGGCGCGATCAAGATTTACGACACCGTCACCGAGTTCGAGATTTCCGGCAACGTGGCGGACAAGTTCGCCGCCAAGATCCAGGCGCCCGATGCGGAAGAAAACATCCGCATCGAGCCGCTGCCGCAAGGCCCGCAAGGCGGCGGCACGCCATCCCCCAGGGACGGCGACCGCGGCGCGCCTGAGAAAAAGTCCGCCAAACCGCATTTCAAGCAGCGGCAGCAAGAGCACTTGGCATCGGCCGCAAAGCGCGAACGCGATGAAAGCCATTTCGAAAAGTTGGGCAAAAAGCCCGAGTTCAAAAAAGGCGATTTCAAGAAGCCGAAGTTCAAAAAATCGAAGAAAGACAAGCACCGCAATCGCTCAG
This sequence comes from Pseudolabrys sp. FHR47, assembly GCF_005153485.1. Taxonomy (NCBI): domain Bacteria; kingdom Pseudomonadati; phylum Pseudomonadota; class Alphaproteobacteria; order Hyphomicrobiales; family Xanthobacteraceae; genus Pseudolabrys; species Pseudolabrys sp. FHR47. The sequence goes on along the minus strand of NZ_CP039740.1, from coordinate 1,122,454 downwards.
GAGGCTGATGTGGACGACAGAGTGCAAACGCTGACGCAACTGACGACGCCCGCCGTGGTGATCGACCTCGGCAAGGTCGAGCGCAACATCAGGCGGCATCAGGACTATGCCGACCGTCATGGCCTCAAGCTGCGCCCGCACATCAAGACGCACAAGCTTCCGCAAATCGCGGCCATGCAACTGCGCGGTGGCGCCATCGGCGTGACCTGCCAGAAGGTCTCCGAGGCCGAGGCCATGGTCGCCGGGACGCCGGAGATCAAGGACGTCCTGATCACCTACAACATTCTCGGCGCCGAGAAGCTCGATCGGCTGGCGGCGCTGGCCAAGAAAGTGAAGCTGAGCGCCGTAGCCGACAACGAGACGGTTGTTGCCGGCCTTAGCCAGCGTTTCGCCACCGAGCCCGCACCGTTGTCCGTCCTCGTCGAATGCGACACCGGCGCGCATCGCTGCGGCGTGGCGACGCCGGAAGACGCCGCGGCGCTGGCGCAAGTGATTGCAGAGTCGCCCGGCCTCGTCTTCGGCGGCCTGATGACCTATCCGCCGCCAGATGGCGCGGCGACCGTGCAGTCCTTCATGACGCGGGCCAAAGCGCTGATCGAGGCGAAGGGCATCGCGGTGCCGGTCATCACGTCGGGCGGCACGCCATCAATGGCGAAAGCCGGCGATGCGCCGGTCACGACCGAATATCGCGCCGGCACCTATGTTTACAACGACCGCTCGCTGGTCGCGCGCGGCGCCTGCGGCTGGGATGATTGCGCTCTCACCGTGCTGGCCACGGTGGTGTCGGTGCCGTCGGCGAACCGCGCCATTATCGATGCCGGCAGCAAGACACTGACATCGGACCTGCTCGGTCTGCCGGATTACGGCCATGTCCTCGGCCGCGATGACATCCGCATCGACCAGCTCTCGGAAGAGCACGGCCGCTTGGTGAGCGACGGGCCTATCGGCCTCGAGGTCGGCGACAAAATCCGGATCGTGCCCAATCACGTCTGCGTCGTCAGCAATATGGTTGATCAGGTCTATGTGACAGCGGCAGACGAAGCGAATGCGGCTGGCAAAAAGTGGGATGTCTGGCCGGTCGTCGCCCGCGGCCGCATCACCTAGAGACACATCACATCTTGTCGGCCCGGAAGGCCACGCAATCGATTTCAACCTTGCAGTCGACCATCATGCTCGATTGCACGCAGGCTCGCGCCGGCGGGTGATCCTTGAAATACTCGGCGTAGACGCCGTTGAAGCTCCAGAAGTCGCGCGGATCGTCCAGCCAGACGCCAACACGCACGACATCCTCAAGGCCATAGCCGGCCTCTTTGAGGATCGCGATCACGTTCTCCATGGTCTTGCGGGTCTCGGCCACAATGCCTCCCCGCACGATCTCGCCATTCTCCATCGCCACCTGACCCGACACATAGAGCCAGCCATTGGCCTGCACGGCGCGCGCGAACGGAAGCGGTTGACCGCCCGCGCCTTTCCCGCCGCCGCCGAAACGCTTGATTGTCATCAGCTCTCTCCTCGTGGAATTGCAGTGGACGTTTGTCCTTGCGAGTGGTGACACATCGCACGCCAGGCTGGAACGGAGCGACCGCGGCGCCAGCACTCAGCCAAGGATGCCGGTCAGCCACCGGCTGACCCCTTGCTTACCCGAGTGCTCAGTCAGCGCTGCCCTTAAAAAGGGCCTATGTAAGAAATTGATTTTGATAGGGAAATGGTGGGCGCGACAGGGATCGAACCTGTGACCCCTACCATGTCAAGGTAGTGCTCTCCCGCTGAGCTACGCGCCCTATTCGAGGGTGGTCTTTATCGGCTCCGATCCGGGGTGGCAAGGGCCTGGTACAAGCCTGCCGGTGGGCCAGCCGGGGAAACCGGCCGCCGGATCGAAAGCCGCCGGGGCCCCTCAGGCCGCCAGCATCTTGTGGACCTCGTTAACGAGGTCGCGCAGGTGGACCGGCTTGGACAGCACCTTGGCCTGCTTTGGCGCAGTCGAATCCGCGTTCAGGGCCACGGCGGCAAAGCCGGTGATGAACATGATCTTGATGTCGGGGTCTAGTTCCGCGGCGCGGCGGGCCAGCTCGATCCCGTCCATTTCGGGCATCACGATGTCGGTCAGCAGGAGTTCGAAAGGTTCTTCGCGCAGGCGCTGGTAGGCCGACAGACCGTTGTCGTAGGAGGTCACGTCGAAACCGGCGTTTTGCAGCGCCTTGACCAAAAAGCGCCGCATATCGGTGTCGTCTTCGGCAAGCAGAATCTTCGACATTGGACCTTCCAGCGTCCCTAAATCCCGGCCCCGACGGACCGGCCCCGGAAACCCCATAAGACTTGTCCCGGGTAAATAACGGGTGAACCCCAAGGTTTACTTGGCATTACCTCCCATCGGATGGACAATAGAACGTATCCGACGGCCAATACAGGGCCGTGACCCCTGCACGCTGCCGGCACGGGCGCAACCGCCCCGGACGACCTTTGAACGACAGTTGGAACATCGACGACTAATGAGTGAATTTCGCGCCTCCACCGATCCGCAGGATTTCGACCCGCCGTTCGAAATTGTCGAACCGGAGGTGATCGGCGGGCCGGTGTTGTTCAATTCTCCGCATTCCGGCTCGATCTATCCCGAGGCCTTCCTGCGCCAATCGCAGCTCGACATCGCCACCTTGCGCCGCTCCGAGGATTCCTTCGTCGATGAGCTTTTCGCCGGTGTGGTGGCGCAGGGCTATCCCCTGATGCACGCGCATTTCCCGCGTTGCTTTGTCGACGTGAACCGCGAGCCTTACGAGCTGGATCCGCGCATGTTCGATGGGCGCCTGCCCTCCTTCGCCAATACCCGGTCGATGCGGGTTGCCGGCGGACTCGGTACCGTCGCGCGCATCGTCGGCGACGCCCAGGAGATTTACGGCCGGCGCATTCCGGTCGACGAGGCGCTGGCGCGCATCGAGAGCCTGTACAAGCCCTATCACCGCGCACTACGGCGGCTATTTTCCAAGCTGCATCGCGATTTCGGTTACGCGATCCTGATCGACTGTCACTCCATGCCCTCGACGACGGGACACCGCGACGAACGACCGCGGCCGGAATTCGTCATTGGCGATCGTTATGGCACGAGCTGTACCGGCGCCGTCACCGAGGTGGTCGAACAAACGTTGCGCGAAATGGGCTACACCGTGAGCCGCAACAAGCCCTATGCCGGCGGTTTTATTACCGAGCATTACGGCAATCCGGCCGCCGGGTTGCATACGCTGCAGCTTGAGATCAACCGCGCACTCTATATGGACGAGCGGCGCCACGAGCACACCGCCGGTTTTGAGCGATTGTGCGAGGATATCGGCAAGCTGGCGAACTGCGTTGGCGACATTCCGCCTGAGGAATTGCAGCCGTACCGCGCGGCCGCCGAGTAAGGCACCGGCAGTCAGCCGTGCCGGCTTCATCGTATAAACGGGCAAGAAAAAAGGGCCGCTCGCAATGCAAGCGGCCCAAGTCTAGGGAGGAAACGCCCAAGGAGGGCAACGGTATCGCTACCGCATTGCGGTAAGATACGCCGCATCGCACAAAACGCAAGGCTCGATAGGCGTTTTCCCATGCACTAAACGCATAACGGAACGCTAAAATCGCAATATATTCTTTCGGGCTATGCGCAAATGTTGCGACCGTTTCCATTGCATCGCAACAAACTTTCGTGTGCTAAGGGCCGGAAGACATTTCACGACAAAGCACCGCTGTAGCGATAGAAGCCCGGTTTCAGCGACTCTGGCGAGCGCAAATCCGGTCAAAAAAGATGCCTGCGAGGGGATGATTGAACGAACATGACGGCCATCGACTTCACCGGTTTCGTAGACAAACTGGCAGCCGCATCCGGCGACACGATCATGCCGTTCTTCCGGTCGGCGCTGACGGTCGAGAACAAGAAAGCCGGCGGCTTCGACCCCGTCACTGCTGCCGACCGCGCTGCTGAAGAAGCAATGCGCGATATGATCCGCAAAGCCTTCCCCGAGCATGGCATTCTCGGTGAGGAATACGGGTCCGAAGCTAACGATGCCGAGTATGTCTGGGTGCTCGACCCGATCGACGGCACAAAATCCTTCATCTCGGGCATGGTTGCGTGGGGCACGCTGATCGGCCTGATGCGCTTTGGCGAACCCGTATACGGCATGATGCACCAGCCCTTCACCCGAGAGCGCTTCTCCGGCGACAATGGCGCGGCGCTCTATCGCGGTCCGGGCGGAAACCGCAGTCTCAATGCCCGGGCTTGCACCGGGCTCGACGACGCACTCATGTTCACCACCAGCCCTTTGCTGATGAAAGAGGCGGACCGCGCTCAGTTTCGCAAGGTCGAAGACAAAGTGAAACTGTCGCGCTACGGAGGCGATTGCTACGCCTATTGCATGCTCGCGGCCGGGCAGATCGATCTCGTCATCGAAACCGAACTCAAGCCTTACGACATTGTCGCGCTGATCCCGATCATCCAAGGGGCCGGCGGCATCATCACCACCTGGGAAGGCGCGCCGGCCCAAGGCGGAGGCCGTGTCGTTGTCGCCGGCGACAAACGTGTGCACGAGGCGGCGCTGGAAATCCTCAACCGCGCGTGACGTCTAATAGCGCGGCGTGCCGGGAACGAAGGCGTCGAATGCCGCCCAGAACTGCGCACGGAACTGATCCTGCTCCTGCAGGATCTCGTGGCGCGCGCCGGGCAGTATGAGGTGGCGACCTGCCAACAGATACATGCCGAAATCCTCGATCGCAGGCGTCCACACCACCTGGTCGTATCCTGCAGCGACCAGCAGCATCGGCTGACGAATATGCGCCGCGTATGCCGGGTTGCTGAAATCGCGCATCTGCCGCAGCGCCGCGTCGGCCCAGGCGATGGTCGGCGGACCGAGCGCAAGCTCCTGCTCTTCGGCAACGATAGCCACATTGCGAGCAAAGCGCACAGGATCGGACGTCAGCACATTGCCGACGAAATCCTCTGGGCCGGGGGGTTGGTAGTCGCCGCCTGGGATGTAGGCCCCACCTCTACCCAGCCAGCGCATCGCCCGCGCCATCGGCCCGGCCATACCGGAGAACCGGCTCGGCGGCAGCGCCAGCATGGGCGCCGAGAGCACGACGCGCTCGAACCACCGCCTTCCGTCATGACAGGCGCGGATGGCGATGGCGCCGCCCATCGAATGGCCAAGCACGAAATACGGCGGCGGGCAGTCCGGCAACACCACCTGTTCCATGATGGTGTCCAGGTCCATGGCGTATTGCGCGAAGTTGCGGACGTAACCTTTGCGCCGGTCGTCAAGCACATGGTCGGACAGCCCCTGCCCGCGCCAGTCGAAGGTCGCGACCGCAAAGCCCCGCGCGCGCAGGTCGCGCACCGTTTCGAAGTATTTCTCGATGAACTCGGCCCGGCCCTGGAGGATGACCACCGTGCCCTTGCGCCCCGGCGGCGGTTCCCAGCGGCCGTAGCGCAGCGACACGCCGTCCGGCGTCTTGACGACGCCGGCAAGACCGTTCTCGGGCACCGGATTGGCCGGGATGGAAACGAATTTCATGAAGAATCAACTGCGCGCGGGCGAGGTCCAAGGCGTTATAGGCCATGGACCGGCAAAGTGTGAGCCGGGAGTTGAAACAGGGCCGCTGCCGGACCGTAGGCCTTAAAATAAATATATTTCAGTAACTTAAGTGACCAACGCTGGCCCCTTGCAGGCCCGCAAAACTCCCCCATATCAGTAAAGCGCAGGCCACTTCTTGGCTGCGCGCGGGTCCTGGGTCCGGCCATTTGGCGGACCGGACGAGGACCCGGAAACCATAGTCGCTCACAGGAGGACTTAGACATGCGTACGTTCGATCTCTCTCCCCTTTACCGTTCCACCGTCGGTTTCGACCGCCTGTTCTCGATGCTCGACGGCTTTGAAGCCACGCCGGGCTATCCGCCCTACAACATCGAGCGCACCGGCGAGAACGCCTACCGCATCACCGTCGCGGTGGCGGGCTTTACCGAGAACGAGCTTTCGATCGTCTCGAAAGAAAACACCCTGACCATCAAGGGCGCCAAGCAGGCGCAGACCGCGCCGAACGGCGAGGTGCTTTATCAGGGCATCGCGGCGCGCGCCTTCGAGCGCGTATTCCAGCTCGCCGATTATGTAACGGTGAAGAACGCCGCCCTCGAGAATGGCCTGCTGCACGTCGACCTGGTGCGTGAAATCCCCGAGGCCAAGAAGCCGCGCCAGATTCCGATCGGCAATGCGCAGCCGCAGGTGGTCGAGAACAAGGTCGCTGCCTAACGGCAACGCCTGACCTCCAGAATACGAGAAGCGCCCCGGATGCCCCGGGGCGCTTTTTTATTTAGCGGAAAATCCCGAACAGCCCGCCGTCGTCGCGGCGGCGCGGCGGCTGCTGGGCGATGCCTTGCGGCGGACGCGGCGCGCGCGGATCGACCACTTGCTGTTGCTGCGGCGGACGCGGCCGGTTGTCGGCAACGGGCGGCGCGCGTGGCCGCTCAACCGCACGCGGCTGTGGCGCCGGAGGCTTCGGCTCAACGGCAGCCGGCTTGATGTCGACGGGCTTCGGCGCCGCCGGCTTGGACTCAGGCTCCGGCGCGGCAATCGCCGCCGGAGCCTGCGGCACAGCAGTTGCCGGTGCAGGCGTCGAAGCCGGGGGCGTCACCGCCGCTGCTTTCGGCGCGGCGGGTTGAGCCGGCGCGGCGGGCGCAGCGACCGGCGGCTGAACCTTTGGCCGTTCGCTGCCGGGCGGCCAGATGAAATCGTCGGCGCGGCCGGGCGCCGGTGCCAGAGCGTCGCCCTTCACCAGCACGGCCGTGGCCGACGCATCCGCGCGCGCATTCGCCGCCATGCCGCCGGCGAGTTCGTCGTTATTGCCGGTGATCGTGGTCAACGGCACCACCGGGCCGGCCAGCGGGCGCGCCGCCGGCTTGCCGTCGCTCAAAGCCGGCGCGATCGGCCCCATGGGCAGCGCAATCGGTCCGCGGTTCGTCATATAGCGGCGGATCTCGCGCTCGACATAGTGCGCCAGCTTGCGCGCGCCGTACTTCGTGAAATAGACGCCGTCGCCCGTGCGCAGGCGGCGCACCTGGCCTTCATAGTCCGGGCCGGAGGTCGTGTACTTGCCTTCTTCGTCGACAAAGCCGTCCCAGACATCGACGTAAACGGCGCCGGCCTTTTCCGCACGCGCGCGATAAAGATCGTTGAGATAACCTGTATCGGCGGTCGACTTGGTGCCGCGGATCGGCGGCAGCCCGACCCAGAATACCGGCACGCCTTTGCTCTTCAGCGCGGCGATTGTGTCGTCGATGCGCCGCGCATAAACCTTTTCCCAAGGTTCGGAGCGGAACTCGATCACGCCGCTCGCGCTCCGGCGCGACGCCGGTGCTTTCGGCTCCGGCGCGACAATGCCGCCTTCGTCGTCGGTTTCTTTCTTCGCCTGCTCCTGCTTCTGCTGATCCTGCGGTGCGGCGCCAGCCTGTTCCTTGTTGGCGTCTTCTTTGGCTTTCTGCTCGGCTTCCTTGGCGACATCGCGCTCGCGCAAGTTCTGACGATCGCCGACGCCGAGCATCATGATGACGTAGTTCGCCTTCTCGTTGGCGAGCATTTCCCGCGCGACGTGCCACCAGTCCTGATCGTTTTTGGCGTCGTAGCGCAGCAAGCCGGAATACGGCTTGGCCTTGCGCACGATGGCGATTTCCGGCGCGTCGGCGAAAGCGTCTTCGAGGCCGTAAGCCAGCCAATCAGCCATGCTGTCACCGAACACGACCACGGACGTGGTCGGCTCGACGTGATCGGCTTTGGTCTCCTTGCGCGGCGGCGGCGCACGCGAATTGTCGACCGGCGCCGGCGCCTCGCGATAAATCTCGCGGTCGTCATAACGCTGGCGGCCACCGCCACCGAACAGGCTATCGAAGAAGCCGCCGCCCCGCGGGCGCTGATAACGCGGTTCGAAGAACTGGGCCTGCGCCGGCTGGGCCGTGATGAGCGCAATACCACCCAAAACGGCAACCTCGGCCAGCCCTAAAAGGGCCAGTCCGCCAAGCAGCCGCAGGGCTTTGATTTCGCGCATCATCGGGACGTCCAGCGAGCGATCCGGCTCGGTTGCGGGACGCATTGTCGCGTCTCCGGGCCATGGACCAATAGCCCGGAAAAAATGTCAACTCGAAGGTCGGGCCCTGGTTAGCGGCCGGAGCGCAGGCGCTCGAGCAGCCCGGCCGAGGCAAATCCGTCCGGAACTCGGCCGATTCTGGCCTGGAAGTCGCGCAACGCCTCACGGGTCTTGGCGCCGAGCCGGCCATCCGGCTCGCCGACGTCGTGGCCGTGGCGTTCGAGGAGTTGCTGGAGTTCGAGGCGCTCGGCGCGCGTCAGGACGCGCTCATAGCGCGGCCAGTCCTGGACGAACGGCCCGGCGCCCCGCAACCGGTCAGCCAGATGTCCGATTGCCAGCGCATACGACTCCGACGGGTTGTAGCGCATGATGACCTTGAAGTTCGGCAGCATCAGGAAACCCGGCCCCTGCACGCCGGCGGGCACCAGCAGAAACGCGCGATCGCCCGGACGCGGGAAAGGCTGGCCGCCGGCGCGGACGATACCGTGGCGCTCCCATTCGCGGATCGTCATAACCTGATGACGATCCGCCAGCATGAAATCGAGATTGGCCGGGACCACGACCTCGTAGCCCCAGGTCTCGCCATCCTGCCAGCCGGTCTTCTTGAGATTGTTGGCGGTCGAGGCGATGAGATCGGGCATCGAGTCGATGACATCGCGTCGTCCGTCGTTGTCGCCGTCGACGGCATAACGCTTGAAGGCGGTCGGCATGAACTGGGTCGGCCCGAAGGCGCCGGCCCAGGAGCCGACGAGCCGGTCCGGCCGCACATCGCCGCGTTCGATGATGTCGAGCGCGGCGATGAATTCGTCGCGGAAATAGCGCTGACGCCGGCCGACGCAGGCCAAAGTCGCGGTCGAGCGCAGCACCGGGCGATCGCCGGCAAGCGCGCCGTAATCGGTTTCGACGCCCCAGATCGCCGCGATGATGTGGCGATCAACGCCATACGCGCGTTCGGCGGCGGCGAATTGAGCGCTGTATTTCGCCAGCATGTCCCGGCCGCGCGAGATGCGCCGCTCGTTCACAAGGATATCGAGATAATCCCATACCGCCTTGGTGAATTCAGGCTGGCTGTCGAGCAGGTCCATGATCCGCAAGTCGGGCGTCAGCTTCGCCGTCAGACGGTCGAAGTTCGCGCGCGAAATGCGATGGCGCGCGGCGAGTGGCCACAGACGCTCGATGCAGTTCGGAAAATCAGCGGCCGCCGCGCGGATCGCCGCGGCGGTCATCAGCGGATGCCCCGACGAGCCGTCCTCACCGCTCCAGTCAGGGCCCGCGGAGCGCTCGATGCCGGGGCGAGACGGAATGGTGCCCGTGCGTTCGACATCGCCGGCAGCCGAGGCCGGACCCGCGCCGGCGGCGAGGGCCACGAAACCGGCCATGAACCATATCCGGGTATTCCGCATTAACCTGCCGCGCCGTTGCCGTTCCTGGCGTTTTCCCGTGACCCATCCGAACGGGATATCGTTGCGAGAAGGTTAACATTCTACCTTTTTGTCCCAATCCGGGCCAGATTTCATCGTCAACTGGACCTTCACCGGCAGCCGTGCTTTTTGGCCGCACGTTTGCCGCCCACCCACCGAGACCCATTCCCCCCATGAAGCCTGTTCGCAAAGCGCTGTTCCCTGTCGCCGGTCTTGGAACCCGGTTCCTGCCCGCCACCAAGGCGATGCCGAAGGAAATGTTGCCCGTGGTCGACCGGCCGCTGATCCAGCACGTGGTCGACGAGGCGCATGAGGCGGGCATCGAGCACTGCATTTTCGTGACCGGGCGCAACAAGAACATCATCGAAGACCATTTCGACCGGCAGTTCGAACTTGAAGTGACTTTGATCGAGCGCGGCAAAAAGGCCGATCTCGAGTTGCTGAAAGGCGATCTGCCAGAAGCCGGCGGCACCAGCTTCACGCGCCAACAGTCGCCGCTTGGACTCGGACATGCGGTGTGGTGCGCGCGCGATCTGGTCGGCGACGAGCCGTTCGCGGTGGTGCTGCCGGACGTTCTGGTGAAGAACCCGAAGGGCTGTCTCGCGCAAATGATGGAAGCCGCCAGAGACCTTGACGACAACGCCAATATCATCGCCGTCGAGGAAGTGCCGATGGACCGCATTCACATGTACGGCGTGGTCGGCGTCGGCAAGCCCAGGGGCAAAGCTTTCGAAGTCACCCAGATGGTCGAGAAGCCGAAAGCCAAGGACGCGCCGTCCAATCTGTCGATCACCGGCCGCTACATCCTGCAGCCCGAATTGTTCGACGTGCTGAGCAAGCAAGCCGCCGGCGCCGGCGGCGAAATCCAATTGACCGACGCCATGCTCACCTTGGCGAAAACGCAGCCGTTCTATGGTTTCAAGTTCGAAGGCCGAAGCTATGACTGCGGCTCGAAGATCGGCTTCCTGACCGCAAACGTGGCCTACGGCCTCGACCGCCCCGACCTTTCGGACGAGTTCCGCTCCGAGATCGAACGCATTCTCAGCGGCAAATAAGCCGCCCGCGAGCGAGTCGAGTCATTGCTGCAGGCGAACGCCGAGCAGGAATGTGCTCACGTTGTAATCGTTGCCGCTGAAGTTCGAGCGCAGCCAATCCTGGCGGAACTCGCCTTTGACCTGGGCCCAGCGCGACAATTTGTAGGTCAGTCCGAGCGCGACCATGTAGCGATTGTCGTCACGGTCCGAGCCTTTGTAGTCGTCGTTGCCGTAACCGGCCTTGACGCTGCCGATCAGGTAGCGGCGGAAGGCATGATCGACCTGCAAGCCGAAATCGCGGGACAGTACGCCGGAGACGCCGGCGACCGCCGATTCCTGAACCGCGGATTTGGCGTTGAACTGCACCGTGGTGAGCGCGCTCGCCGTCCATATCAGCGAGGCATTGCCGACGAATCCGCTCAGTTTGTCGAGACGCGTATCGTCGTATTTGCGCTCGGTGTAACCGATGCCGGTGTCGCCGGTCAGCAACCGCGACAATTCGAAAGTTGAGCCGACCAGCGCGGTCCAGCCCTTTGAGTTGCGCTGATAGCCCGAGAAATCGGTCGCCAGATCGTGGCGACGGGAATCGACCGAGCCTTCGATATAGGGCGCGACGCCCGGCGTCATTTCGTAACCGCCGCGCAGGGTGACGCCATACTGATCGTAGTTGCGGTCTTCGTTCGAGGCGGTCGTGCCGTCGGTCAGTTTGGAGTCCTGATAGGCGGTGCGTTCGACATCGCCCTTGATCGACACGTCGAGGCGATTGAACTTCTGCCCAAGCCCGACCGAACCGCCATAGGTCGTGAAGATCGGCAGCTTCGACAGCCCAGCCTGCAGGTTCGGACTGCCGGGGTTGTCGGTCGACACCAGGACGCGACCGCCGAGATCGAGGCGCGTCGTCCTGGTGACGTCGACGCGGCCGTCGACCTTGCCGTTGGCGTAAGGCCGGCTGAGCGTCGGCGTTGTGTCGGGCGTATAGCCGGTGTAGCTGCCGCGCAGGTCGGCCTTGAGTTCGTGGCGCGACCAGTTCGATTGCGCGCGCAATTCCGGCGCGGCACTGTAAAGCCAGGCGCCTTCCGCGTTCGATGATTGACCGGGATTGGTGCTGTAGCCGCCGGACAGTTCGACCGCCGGATAGAGCAGAAAGCCGCCGGCATGAACGCCGAGCGGCGCATAAGGATCGTCGGCATCCTCGCTGCGGCGTTTCTTGAGCGGTTTGCGGATCGGCCCGAATTCGACCGGCGGCTTGCCGGTCGCCTGAGCCATCGCGTTCTTTGCTTCGGTCGGGAACGGTTTCTGGTAGGGCGACAAAGTCAGCGGCGGCGGCTCGTCGGTGACTGAGGCTTGCGCGCGCGCCGCGCTGCCCGGTTTCTGCGCGGCTTGCTTTTTTGCCTTGGCGCGGCGGCTGTTGGTGGAGTCATAGCCGGTGTTGCCGGCACCCGACGCCGGCGGCGTAAAGCTTGGCGTCTGCGCCAGTTTCTGCTGCTGCTGCGGGCCGAATTTCTGGAAGGTCTGCGGCTTGCTGGCCTGTCGCGGCGCCAGAGGATCGGCGTCGGGCGTAACGATCTGGGCAAAGGCCGCGCCGCTCGACAACGTCAGCACGCAGGCGAGCGCCATCGTCCCGAAGATCGGGCGCGAGCCGGCAATGTCGGCGCGGCGCTTCACGTCGTAACTCGAAGCCTCTCTGGACCGGCCGCAAGGCGCGCGCAGGCGCACCCGCCCGCGGACGGCGGGAAGTGGTTAACGGACGTTAAAGCGCTATGGTTAACGAGGTGTTGAGACGGCCGGGTCCGCTAGACCCAGCCCTGCAGCTCGCGGGCGACAACGTCGCGGATCACAGCCATGCCCTCGGCGGAATCGTTGAGGCAGGGAATCGCCGCGAAGTTCTCGCCGCCGTGCTCTCTGAAGATGCCGGCATTTTCCATGGCGATCTCTTCCAGCGTCTCGAGGCAATCCGACGAGAAACCCGGCGTGATGATGGCGAGGTTCTTGACGCCGCGCTGGGCCAAAGCCTCCACCGTCTTGTCGGTGTAAGGCTTGAGCCATTCCGCCGGGCCGAAGCGCGACTGGAAGGTCATCATCAACTGCGTGTCGTCGAGCTTGAGGCGCTCACGCAACAAACGAGCGGTCGCCGCGCACTGGCAGTAATAGGGATCGCCCTTGGCCAGATACTCTTCCGGCATGCCGTGAAACGAGGCGAGGATGACGTCCGGCTTGAAACTTAGTCCGGCCAGCGACGCCTGCAGCGAATTGGCCAATGCCTCGATATAGACCGGGTTGTTGAAATAGGCCGGCGCGATGCGAACCGCCGGCTGCCAGCGCATTTGCGCCAGCGCCTCGAAGGCCTTGTCGGCGACGGTGGCCGTGGTCGCCGCGGCATATTGCGGATAGAGCGGCACGACCAGAATGCGGTCGCAGCCTTGCGCCTGCAGCGCGTCGAGCCGCGATTTGATCGATGGATTGCCGTAACGCATCGCCCAGTCGACAACGAGGCGCGTATCGCCGCTCATGGTGGCGGTGAGCTTCTCGGCCTGCGAGCGCGTAATCGTCTTGAGGAAGGACTCGTTGCGCGCCTTGTTCCAGATCTTGTCGTAATCGCGGCCCTTCTTCGACGGCCGGAAGGTCAGCACGATCAGGTTGAGGATGAGCCACCACTTGACCGGGTTCTCCTCGATGACGCGGCGATCGGACAGGAACTCCTTGAGGTAACGCCGCATCGACCAATAGTCGGTGGCATCCGGCGTGCCGAGATTGACCAGAAGCACGCCGATCCGGCGCGGCGGTATCTTGGGATGATCGGGCGGGAGGTGGGGATTCTGGGCGTCGGTCATGTCCCGCTAATCAGCGGGAAATGCGCGAGGGCGTCAAGAGCGCTCACGACCTCTCCCCGGCATGACGGGGAGAGGTCTATCGGCGTCGCCTTGATTGCTCGAGGCGTTAGTCGGCAAGCAGTTTTTTCAGTTCGGCGCCGTATTGCGGGCTCGCCGCGAGAATGGCGGCCCAGCCGGCATCATTGGCCGTGGCGATAAACTTGGCCGCGTCGGCGGATGGCAAGGTCAAGACCTCGATCCCGGCCTTAGCCTGCTTTTCGGCCTCGGCTTTTCCTTCCGCCACATAGCTCTTCGACTGGTCCTCAAGCCAGGCCATCTGCTCCTTCAGAAAGGCCTGCTGGTCGGGTTCGAGGGCGCTCCAGCTCTTGAGACTCATGAAAATGCCGGTCTCGACCGCATAGAAACCGGGATCGACACGCACCTTGGTGCGCTCCTGCCAGCCAAGATCGAACACGCCGGCGATCGGCCAGCCGTAGCCGTCGATGACACCGCGTTCAAGCGCGGTGTAGACCTCGCCCGGCGCGATGGTCATGGGATTGGCACCCAGCGCCTTGAAGAATGCGTTGTAGACCGGCACCGAGCGCAAACGCAGGCCCTTGAAATCGGCATCGTTCGGCTTCTTCGTCAGATAGATATGATACTGGAGATGCTGCGCGTCGCGGCCGAGCCAGTAGATCTGCGCCTTGTCCTGATGAATCTTGTTCATCAGGTCGTAGGCGCCATTCTTGCGCAGTTCAGCTATCGGCTTGGTCGTCAGTGTCAATGCGACGGCTTCAGGCACCAGATTGGCATGAAAGACACCAGTGGTGTTCGCCAAATCGATCACGCCGCCTTTGAGAGCATTGCCGACCTGCAGCGGTGGCATGGCGTCTGGTCCGCCGAGCAACTTGATCTGCACCTTGCCTTTGCCTTGCGCATTGACGCGCTCGACGAAGGTCTCGAAATGGCGCGCGAAGAAGTTGCCTTTCGGAAAAACCGAAACGGCTTTCAGGGTCACTTCTGCGGCATTGACGCCGGTCGCGGTAAAACCAAGCAAGAGCGCCGTTAAGCCCAGCCGGATCATTCTTGTATTCATCGCCCACTCCATCGTTTGTGTCGCGTTCGTCAGTCAGTCGAGCAGTCCGGGTAGCCAATTGACCATGACCGGCCAGGCGAACATCAGCCCCAGCACCATGACTTCGATCACGATGAAGGGGAATGCCGCGCGATAGATTTGCGCCAGCGGCGTGCCGCGCGGTGCCGCGCCCTGCATGACCATCAGAAGAATGCCGAATGGCGGCGTCAACAACCCGATTTCGATCGCGACCAGCATCATGAGGCCGAGCCAGATCGTGTCGATATTCGCAGCCGCCGCCAGCGGCATGAAGAACGGCAGCGTCACGAGCATCATCGACACCTGATCGATGACGCAGCCCAGTAGCAGCAGCAACCCCAGCATCGCCAGCACCAGCATGTCGGGGCTCAAACGAAGGCTGCCAATGACCTCGGTAACGCCCGTCGTGACGCCGGAAAACGACAATATCTGCGAAAACGTAGTGGAGGCGGCAATGATGAAAAGAATGGAAACCGATACTTTCGCAGTTTCGAGAAGCGAGGTCTTCAAGGTCTTCAGGCTGAGCGCACCATAGCACGCGGTCGCGACGAGCGAGGCAACCGCGCCGAGCGCGGAGGCTTCGGTCGGCGTGGCCAGGCCGCTCAACATGCCACCGATAACCGCGACGAAGATCAGCGACAGAGGCATGACGTCTCGAATGAAAGGCCAGTAGCGCTCGCGGAAGCTGCCGCCGGAATGAATCTGCTCCCGAGGCGCCACATGCGGCCATAGCCAGCAGATCGCGAGGATGTATAGGAGGAAGCCGAGACTCATCAGCAGACCCGGCACGATGCCGCCGATCAGCAGCTTGGAAATCGAAATTCCGGACAGACTGCCGAGCATCACCGCCAGCGCCGACGGCGGAATAAGCACGGCAATGCCGCCGACCGCCATGACAGGGCCGAACGAAAGCGTTGGGCTGTAACCGCGGCGCAGCATGTCCGGAGACAACGTGCCGCCGAGCAGCGCCGTATTGGCGATGGACGAGCCGGACAAAGCGGCGAAGACCGTGCCGCCTGCCAGAGATACGACCGCGAGCCGCGCGGGCACACGCTGCAAAAGACGATCGATGGCATTGATCGAGCGGTAGGCCACGCCGGTGTGGAACAGGATTTCGCCCATCATCACGAAAAGCGGGATCGGCAATAGCGCGAACGAGTTCACCGAAACGCCGGTGTTGCGCACGAGCTGTTCCAGCCCCGCTTCGCCGCCGAGAAACACCCAGGCACCCGCCAGGTTGACGCCGAAAAAGGCGAGCGTCACCGGCATCCCGATGGCGAACAGCAGGAACAGGAACGATCCCAGCCCCAATCCGGCGAGCGCCCAGCTCATGGCAGGGCCTCGCGCTTTGCGAGGAAGCGTCCGACAAACTCGACCGTGCAAAGCGCGAAGCAGAACACGATCGGCGTCGTCAGGTACCACTCGGGGAACACCAGATTCTTGAACACCATCGAGCCGTCGGCATAGCTGCCGAGCAGCACGCGAAGCGCCTCATAGAGCAGGATCGCGGAGATGATCAGGCCAGCCCCATCGCAGGTTCGCGCCAAGGCGCGTTGGGCCGACGCAGACAGATTGGTCACGATGATGTCGATGTTGACGTGGCCGTGGTGGTGCAACACCCATGGCGCGCCGACAAAGGTCGCGAACGTCAACAGATACTCCGTCACCTCGTTGACCCAGGCCAGATTGGCAAGACGGAAACTTCGGGTCGCAATATCCGCGCTCACCAGGACGACAATGGCGCCCAAGAGAAGCGCCGATAACAAGCCGCAAAGATCGAAAATCGTTGTCAGCGCGGAATGGGGACGCGTATGCGAGGGTGAACTGGCCATACTCGATTTTCCGCGGCGGTTGATCGACCACGCTTTCGACGATTTATTTTAAGCATAAAATAACGGGGCAGCAAGCATTTGGCTGCCCTTTCGTCGGTCACCTGTTGCTGATTTGCGCGGCGTTGCGATGCCCGCACGTGCATATGTGAACGCCCGGTGGCTTAACCGACCGGCCGCTCGTCCGCGATCACCTTGCCGTCATTCGGCAGCGAGCCGGGCGAAACCAGCCTCACCTCGCCGCGCAGTTTGGTCACCGATTGCAGTGTCGCAGCGACCGCTTCGGCGAGCGCAGCGTCAGAGCCCGCCGCCTCGGCCAGCAGCGTCATGGTGTCCTGCTCAGCCTCGCGGCCAACCACCAGGCGCAACCGCTTCAGCTCGGCATGCCGCGCACCGACCTCGGCCACCTGCTTGGGATGCACGAACATGCCCTTTACCTTGGCGGTCTGATCGGCACGACCCAACCAGCCTTTGATGCGATGATTGGTGCGGCCGCACGGCGACAGACCCGGCAGGATCGCCGACAGGTCGCCGGTGGCGAGCCGGATCATGGGGTAATCCGGGTTGAACGAAGTGACGACCACCTCCCCGACTTCGCCGTCGGCAACCGGATCGCCGGTACCGGGCCGCACGATCTCGAGCATGAGGTGTTCGTTGACGACCATCCCCTGCATTGCGTCGGTCTCATAGGCGATGACGCCAAGTTCCGCAGTCGCGTAGCACTGGACCACGGCCACCCCGCGCGAACGCAACTCCTCGCGCAGCGAGCCCGGCAGCGCCGCGCCCGAAACGAGGCCGCGCTTGATCGAGGAAGCGTCCTTGCCCGTCTTCTGCGCGGTATCGAGCAGGATCTTCAGAAAATCCGGCGTGCCGATATAGGCCGATGGCCGGTAATGCGCGATGGCCTCAAGCTGCTGCTCGGTATTGCCGATGCCGCCGGGAATAACGGCGCAGCCGAGCTTGTGCGCGCCCGACTCGAGGATGAAGCCGCCGGGCGTCAGGTGATAAGCAAACGAGTTATGGACGATATCGCCCTCGCGCATGCCGGCAGCGAAGCAGGCCCGCGCGGCGCCCCACCAGTCATCGCCATGACATTCCGGCTCGAAGATCGGCCCCGGCGACATCAGCAGACGCTTGGCCCTGCCCGGCGGCGTGACGTTCAGGCCCCCGAACGGCGGATACTCTTTCTGTAGCGCGACGATGTCGGATTTGCGCAGCACCGGCAGCTTTGCCAGGGTCTCGCGCGAGGTGACATGCCGGACGTCGACGCCGGCCAAATGCTTGGCCCAACCCGGCGCCTTCATCGCGTGAGCGATAATGCCATGCAGGACAGCGAACTGTTCGCTGTCGCGCAGCGCCGCGCCGCGGGTTTCGAGATGGTCGTAGTGGTCGGGCATTGAACTCACTCCGTCATGCCCGGCCTTGTGCCGGGCATCTACGCCTTACTGAACTTCCACGCCGCAAGACGTGGATGGCCGGGACAAGCCCGGCCATGACAATTGATAGGCTGCGGCGATGAATGTTCACGCCAGCCACCGCTTGCGCCGGCGATAGTGCTTGCCCTCGCGGAACGACTTGCGGCGGCCTTCGGAGATGCCGAGGTAGAATTCCTTGACGTCTTCGTTCTCGGTGAGCGATTTGGCCTCGCCGTCCATCACCACGCGGCCGTTCTCGAGGATGTAGCCGTAAGTGGCGTATTTCAGCGCCATGTTGGTGTTCTGTTCGGCGAGCAGGAAGGACACACCCTCTTTCGCGTTCAGATCCTTCACGATCTCGAAGATTTCCTCGACGATCTGCGGCGCCAGCCCCATCGACGGCTCGTCGAGCAGGATCATCTTCGGTTTCGACATCAAGGCGCGGCCAACTGCGCACATCTGCTGCTCGCCGCCCGAGGTATAGCCGGCCAGCGAGCTGCGACGCTCGCGAAGACGCGGGAAATAGGCATAGACCTTTTCCATGTCGCGCTTGATCGCCGCGCCGCCGTCGCGCCGGGTAAAAGCGCCGGTCAGCAGATTTTCCTCGATCGACAGATGGCCGAAGCAGTGCCGGCCTTCCATCACCTGGATGCAGCCGCGCCGCACCAGATCGTTCGGCGACTGGTCCTGCACCTCGGCGCCGTCGAAAATGATGGAGCCCTTGGTGACGTCGCCGCGCTCGGCGTGCAGCAAATTGGAAATCGCCTTCAGCGTCGTGGTCTTGCCGGCGCCATTGGCGCCGAGCAGCGCCACGATGCCGCCCTTCGGCACTTCGAGCGACACGCCCTTGAGCACCAGAATGACGTGATCGTAGATCACCTCGATATTGTTCACGGAGAGGATGTTCTCCGTCGCGGGGGTGGGCGCTGTGCTTTCGGCGATCGACATGGGTGTTCCTCTTTACCCTCCCCCTTGTGGGGAGGGTCGGCGAGCGTAGCGAGCCGGGGTGGGGGTCAATGCGATATCGATCACCCCCACCCCGCTCACCTCACTCCGTTCGGCGAGCGACCCTCCCCACAAGGGGGAAGGTAAGAGTCCTCACGACGACTTGTCGCAGGGCTCCGTACGCTTCGGCCAGCCGGTGTTGGACTCAACGTAAGCCTTGGCCGCCGACTCGATCAGCGGACGAACCTTGTCCTTGATCGGCTCCATCCAATCCGACGACTTCACCCACTTGGTGCCGTCCCAGGTGGCCATGAAGACCTTGTGATGGCCGTTGTGGTCGGTGCAGGACGTGCGCACCGGCGCGGCAAAGCCCGCGGCGCCCATTTCCTTGAGACGCGCCTCGGTGACGTTGAGCTGCTCGAGACCACGCCGCACGTCTTCGCCGGTCACGACCTTCTTGCCGGTGATCTGCTGCGCAGTGCGGATCGCTTCCGCGATCAGCATCGAGTTGTAGACGCCGCGGTTATAGAGGTTCTCGCCGACCTTTTCCTTCTGGACCTGGCTCTTGCCCTTGTCGACCACGAACTTCTGGATGTCCTTGATGACCGGGAAGTCGGTGCCTACAGCGTGGAAGTCGAGCGACGAGTAGCCCTTGGCTCCGTCGCCGGCCGGCCGCGCGTCGTCATCGCCACCCGACCACCAGACACCGATGAGCTTGTTCATCGGGAAGTTGATCTTGGCGGCTTCCTTCACGGCCGTCGGGTTCATGGCGCCCCAGCCCTGCAGGTAGATCCAGTCCGGACGATCGCGGCGCACATTGAGCCACAGCGAGGACTGGTTCTGCATCTCGGAGGCCGGCACCGGGTACAGCTTCAGTTCGAAGCCATATTCCTTGGCGAGCGCCTCGAGCAGCGGGATCGGCTCCTTGCCGTAAGGCGCGTCGAGATGGACGAGGCCGAGCTTCTTGCCCTTGAGCTTGTCGAAGCCACCTTCCTTCTGCGCCGCGTATTTCACGAACACCGAGGCGCCGTCCCAATAGGTGACCGGCGGGTTGAACACCCACGGGAAGTTGGTGCCGTCAGCCGAAGCCGACAGGCCGTAGGCCATCGACAGCACCGGGATCTTGTCGACCGCGGCCTTCGGAATGAGCTGCAGCGTGATGCCAGTCGAGTAGGGATTGGTGATGACCGGCTTCTTACCCTTCGAGGCTTCGTAGCACTCGACGCCCTTCTTGGTGTCGTAGCCGGTTTCGCACTCCTCGATCTGCAGCTTGACGCCGCCGATGCCGCCATCACGCTCGTTGAGCATGGTGAGGTAGTCCGACATGCCGTTGGCAATCGGAATGCCGGAGCCGGCGAACGGGCCGGTGCGATAGGTGAACAGCGGTACGTAGATGGTGTCCTGCGCCTGCGCGGGGCGCGCATCGAAGGCGCCTCCGATCAACGCCGCAATGGCAGCGCCGAGTACGAGATGCTTCTTCCGCATCGTCTTTCCTCCTTTGTTTCCCTCCGAGGCCCGCGGCGGTTGCCGCGGCTCGTCTTATGGGCCCCGGACGGGGCTGTTTCCGGCCCCGTTCCCGGGGCGGAATTGGAAGCGATTGTGCGCCCTCAATAGGGGAAAGGCCACACCCGCAATTTCTGCTTTCCGATCTGCCAGAGCCGCGCCAGGCCATGCGGTTCGACGATCAGGAAGACGACGATCAGCGCGCCGACAATGATGAAGGTCAGATGCTCGACGGTGGCGGCATGCAGCGGCACGCCGAGTTCCGCCGGCACGAAGCGCAGAATAATCGGCAGGATATAGATCAACGCCGCGCCGAAGAACGAGCCGATCAGGCTTCCGAGCCCGCCGATGATGACCATGAAGAGGATGGTGAAACTCTGGTTGATGTTGAACACCTCGGCTTCGGCACCGCCGTACCACAGGAACACCATCATCGCGCCGGCCACGCCGCAGTAGAACGACGACACCGCGAAGGCGAGCAGCTTGGTATTGAGCAGGCGGATGCCGATCAGCTCGGCGGCGATGTCCATGTCGCGCACCGCCATCCACATCCGGCCGATGCGGCCGCGGATAAGATTGGAAGCAAGCCAGGTCATGACGATCACGATCGCCAGCACGATCATGTAACGCGTGAACGGCGTCGAATTCGGTCCGGTGATCGGGATATCGAAAAGTGTGTGCTGCGGCACCTCGATCGCGCCGGAGACGTTGTAATTGTACAGCCACGGCACGCGGATGAAGCACCAGGACAGGAAGAACTGCGCGGCGAGCGTCGCCACCGCGAGATAGAAGCCCTTGATGCGCAGCGACGGCAGGCCAAACAGAACGCCGACCGCGGCTGAGAAGAAGCCCGAACACACGATCCAGACGATGATGTTCACGTCCGGGAAGACCGAGGTCAGCTTGTAGCAGGCATAGGCGCCGACCCCCATGAAGGCACCGGTGCCGAGCGACAGCAGCCCCGTATAACCGGTAAGCAGATTAAGCCCGATGGTGGCGAGCGCGAACACCAGGAACGGGATCATCACCGCCTGCAGCAGGAAGTCATTGCCGAACAGCGGAATTACGACAGCGGCAATGAGAATGATGGCGACGATGCCAATCCGATCCTGCAGGATCGGAAACACCGCCATGTCCTTGGTGTAGTCGGTTTTGAACTGGCCGGCCTCGCGGTACAGCATGACTACTCTTTCTCGACCATGATCTTATCCGAAAACCGGCATCCACTTTTCGGGATCATGGTCATATCCGTTCGATGATCTTCTCGCCGAACAGGCCCTGTGGCCGGTACAGCAGGAACAGGAGCGCGATGAAGTAGGCGAGCCAGCTTTCGATGCCGGAGCCGAGCAGCGGGCCCCAATAAAATTCGCCGAGCTTCTCGCCGATGCCGATGATGAGTCCGCCAACGATGGCGCCGGGGATCGAGGTGAAGCCGCCGAGGATCAGCACCGGCAATGCCTTGAGCGCGATGATCTGCAGCGCAAAGGACACTTCCGAGCGCGCGCCCCACATGATGCCGGTCGCCAGCGCCACGACGCCGGCGGCGAACCAGACGATCACCCAGATCTGCTCCAGCGAGATGCCGACCGAGAGCGCCGCCTTGTGGCTGTCGGCGACGGCGCGCAGCGCGCGGCCGACTCGGGTTTTCTGGAAGAACACGGCGAGCGTCGCGACCATCACCGAGGCGATGACGGTGGCGGCAATGTCAATCTTCTGCAGCGAGACGAAGCCACCAAGCATGTTGACGTCAATCGTACCCTTGGGCAGGCCAAGTTCACTCGCGATCATGACCTTCGGATTGCCGCCGAACACCAGTTCGCCGAGACCGATCAGGAAGTAAGTGAGGCCGAAAGTGGCCATGAACAGGATGATGTCGGGCTGGTTGACCAGCGGTCGCAGCATCAGCCGTTCAACGCCAACCGCTAGAGCGAACATCACCGCGACAGTGATGGCGAGCGCGATGTAGGCCGGCACGCCCTTCTCGTGAAGCCCGACCAATGTCAGCGCCGCGAACACGACCATGATGCCCTGGGCAAAGTTGAAGACGCCGGAGGCCTTGAAGATCAGCACGAAGCCGAGCGCGATCAGGGCATAGAGCACGCCGGCGACCAGGCCGTCCCACAAGGTCTGCACCAGCAGATCCGGCGCCGCGCCCATCTGCACGAAGGGGTCGATGAATATCTGGTAGAGGATGTTCATCATCCGCCCCTAATGCGCCACGCCGAGATAAGCATCGATCACCGCCTGATTGCGCTTGACCTCGTCCGGCGTGCCGTCGGCGATCTTCTCGCCATGGTCGAGCACGACGACGCGATCCGACAGATCCATGACCACACCCATGTCATGCTCGATGAGCGCGATCGTGGTGCCGTAGTATTCGTTGACGTCGAGAATGAAGCGCGACATGTCTTCCTTCTCTTCGAGGTTCATGCCGGCCATCGGTTCGTCTAGCAGCAACAGCTCCGGCTGCATCGCCAGCGCGCGGCCGAGTTCGACGCGCTTCTGCAGACCGTAAGGCAGACGGCCGACCGGCGTGCGGCGGATGTCCTGAATCTTGAGGAAGTCGATGATCTCCTCGACGAAGCGGCGGTGCTCGACCTCTTCGCGCACCGCCGGACCGTGGCGGAACAGCTGCCAGAAGAAGCTGACATTCATCTTCAGCGTGCGCCCGGCCATGATGTTGTCGAGCGCCGACATGCCGCGGAACAGCGCCACGTTCTGGAAGGTGCGGGCGATGCCGCCGGTGGCCGCCTCATAAGGGCGCATGCGGCTGCGTGTCTGACCCTTGAAGGTGATACGGCCCTGCTGCGGGTGATAGAAGCCGTTGATGACGTTGAGCATCGACGTCTTGCCGGCGCCGTTCGGGCCGATGATGGCGCGTATCTCGCCTTGCCGGATGTCAAACGACACGCCGCTGATCGCCTTGACGCCGCCAAAGGCCAGCGACACGTCCTCGACCGAGAGTAGCACCTCGCCGATACGGGCCTTCGGTGAATCGTCGGGCGCTCTCATGCCGCCTTCTCCATCGCGGCGGCCGCAGGCTCGACCTTCATGTCGCGTATCTTGACGCGGGCGCTGATGACGCCCTTGCGGCCGTCCTCGAACGTCACCTCAGTAGAGATGTCGGCCTCGTTCGAACCGTCATAGAGCGCAGTGATCAGCGGCGCGTAACGCTCGGCGACGAAGCCACGGCGAACTTTCTGCGTGCGCGTCAGTTCGCCGTCGTCGGCGTCGAGCTCCTTGTGCAGGACCAGGAAGCGCCTGATCTGCGCGCCGGCCATCATCTTGTCCTGGGCGAGCGAACGGTTCACCTCGGCGACATTCTTCTCCAACATTTCGTAGACCAAAGGATGGCCGGCAAGCTCCTGATACGAGGCATAAGCGACGTTGTTGCGCTCGGCCCAGGAGCCGACCGCCGTGAGATCGATGTTCAGCATCACCGTGACAAAGTCGCGGTCATCTCCGTAAGCGACCGCCTCGCGAATATTGGGGAAGAACTTGAGCTTGTTCTCGATGTATTTCGGCGCAAACAAAGTTCCGTCCTTGAGCTTCCCCACGTCCTTGGCGCGATCGATGATCTTGAGCTGCCCGGTCTTGTCGTCGAAGAAGCCGGCATCGCCGGTCTTCACATAGCCGTCCGGCGTCATCACCTCGGCAGTCTTGGCGTCGTCCCGGAAGTAACCGGTGAACATCCCGGGCGACTTGAACAGCACCTCGCCATTGTCGGCGATGCGGATGTCGACATGCGGGGCGGCCGGACCGACCGTGTCGGAATAGATGGCGCCGTCGGGCTGGCAGGTGACGTAGAGGAAGGCCTCGGTCTGGCCGTAGAGCTGCTTCAGGTTGAGGCCGATCGAGCGATAGAAGGCGAACAGGTCCGGCCCGATCGCCTCGCCCGCGGTGTAGGCCGTGCGCACGCGGGTGAAACCGAGCACGTTCTTCAGCGGGCCGTAGACCAGAAGATTGCCGATGCCGTAGAGGATGCGTCCTTTGAGCGGCACGCTTTGGCCGTTGAGGATGCGTTCGCCATATTGCCGGGCAACGCCGATGAAATAGTGGAAGATCCTGCGCTTGAGCGGGCTTGCATCTTCCATGCGGATCATGACGCGAGTCAGCAAAGCTTCGAGCGTGCGGGGCGGCGCGAAATAGAAGGTAGGTCCGATCTCCCGCAGGTCGGCCATCGCGGTCTCGGCGTTCTCCGGACAGGCCATACAAAAGCCGGCCACCATGCCCTGGGCGAAATTGAGGTAGTGGTCGCCGACCCAGGCCAGCGGCAGATAGGCCAGCGCAACGTCGTTCTCGTCGAGATGGTCGAAATTCACCGTGTCGGTCGCGGCGGCGATCGAGCGCTCGCCCGACAGCACAACGCCCTTGGAGGTGCCGGTGGTGCCCGACGTATAGAGGATGATCGACGGATCGGAACCCCTGGTCGCGGCGATCTCGCCGTCGAGCCAGGCTCCGAGCTTGGCGTCGGCGGCCAGCGCCTTGCGGCCGTCGGCGA
Organism: Pseudolabrys sp. FHR47; assembly: GCF_005153485.1. Lineage (NCBI taxonomy): Bacteria > Pseudomonadati > Pseudomonadota > Alphaproteobacteria > Hyphomicrobiales > Xanthobacteraceae > Pseudolabrys > Pseudolabrys sp. FHR47. The sequence goes on along the minus strand of NZ_CP039740.1, from coordinate 1,097,794 downwards.
TGATGTCGTCCATCGAACGCAGGCGGGCGTGGTCATAATCACGCAGGCCCCGCGGCTCGTCATAGAACATCCATGCGAGGTTCGGCAGCCGCTCCAGCACCGACTGGATTTTGTCGACCTGTTCCTGGTCTTCGACTGCAGCGAAGCGCACGTCGGCATGCTTGAGCACAAAGGCCAGTTCGTCGGCGACCGCGTCGGCATAGACCGGGACCGGGACGGCGCCGAGCGTCTGGGCCGCCAGGATCGACCAATAGAGCTTCGGACGGTTGGAGCCGACGATGGCGATGGTGTCGCCGCGCTTGAGACCGAGCCGCGACAGACCGACCGCATAGGCGCGAACGATGTCGAGCGTTTCGCTCCAGCTCCAGCTTTGCCAGATGCCGAGATCCTTGTGACGCATGGCCGGCCGCGCCGCGAATTCGACGGCGTTACGGACCAGCAGCTTCGGAAACGTATCTGCGCGCGCGGCGTTATTCGCCACAGCCAACCCTCCCAAAGACCGCGCGCTTGTCATCGCCGCGGCCGCATTTCCCCTCGCGCCCCTATTTGGGCCGTCTTGATTTCCGTCGATATGAAAACACCGCCCGATGCCGGTCAAGCCCGAGGGGCTCCGGTATTGGGCTGCGGGATGTGCTTAAACCGTTCCGCAGCCTTGCGAAGTTCTCTTGTTTCGACTGTCGTCTTTGCATTGCAGTGTGAAGCGAAACAGGCGTGCCGCAACAGGTCGCTTGACAGACAAGACCCCACCTTGTTGGCTATGTGTGCCGGGATGTCGACTCCCAATGTCGCACCGCACAATTTCGCACGAAGCAAATTCCGCTGCCGAAGCTCACGCACCGTAACGTGACAGCCGTTCCGTATCCAAAACCGTGATGCCGCCGTGCTCGACCCGCAGCAGACCCTTCTTCTCGAGAGTCTGCAGACTCTTGTTCGCCATCTGCCGCGACAGACCTGACAGCAGGCCAACTTCTTCCTGCGAGATCTCAAGATGCGGCGCCGGCTCGTGATACAGCACCGGATTAAACAGCCAGGCGATGCTGCGCGCGAGCCGCGCCGCCGCATCGAGGCTGCGGTCGTACTCAACAAAAGCGATGAACTGGCCAAGGCGCTCGTTGAGCTGGCGCACCAGAAGGCGATTAAAGCCGACGCTGTTCTCGAACAGCCACATGAAGGTTGCGCGCTCCATCAGCGCGAGGCGCGTGTCGCGCAGCGCGACAAGATCGTACTGACGGAGCTCGTTCTTGAGAACTGTGCCTTCGCCAAACCAGCCACCGGTCCGCATGCCGGCCAGCGTTATGGCTTTGCCGGAGCGAGAGATCGCGGCGACCTTCAGCAAGCCTTCCGAGACGCCGGTCCAGGCGTCGAAGCGGTCGCCGCGGTGAAAAACATAGCCGCCCTTGGCGTATGTCTTTTCGGCTATTCCGCGGCGCGCGCGCTCGAACTCTTGCTCAGGCAGCTCATGCGACCAGAACGCGATGCGCCGCAGATGATCGGCTGAAATCACGAGACAATGTCCTTCAGCAGCGGGCCTTCGGCTGTATGAAAAGCACTATGGCCCTGATCGAGCCCCCAACCAAGCGCCGCGCTCATTCGCACGCAGGACTGCGACAACTTTACTCCGCCGCTTTGAGGAAAGCCGTGGCGCCCGAGCGGAATTGCTCCCACAGGCCCTGCTCTTCCGCCTGCGCAATCTTCAGGTGGCGCGCCTTGACCGGGCCGTAACCGCGAATCTTCTCCGGGATCGAAGCAAGCGCCACCGCCGCCGGATAATTGGCCGGCGTCAGATCGGCGATCAGGGCGTCGAGCTTGTTCAGATATTCGCTCACCAGCCGGCGCTCGGTGCGCCGCTCCTCGGTATAGCCGAACGGATCGAGCGGCGTGCCGCGCAAGAATTTGAACTTCGCCAAAACGCCGAACGCCTTCAGCATCCACGGCCCGAACGTCATCTTCTTCGGCTCGCCGGTCGAAGGATCGTGCTTGGCCAGAAGCGGCGGCGCCAGATGGAATTCGAAACGCAAGTTGCCGGGTGCGAACTGGCCCTTCACGCGCTCGATGAAACCGGTATCGGTATAAAGCCGCGCGACTTCGTACTCGTCCTTGTAGGCCATCAGCTTGAACAGATAGCGGGCGACCGCTTCGGACAGCGCGCTCTGACCCGGCGCCTTCTCGGCTTCGGCGACCACGATCTTCTCGACCGCGGTGCGATAGCGCGCCGCGTAGCGCGCGCTCTGGTAGGCCGTGAGGAAAGCGACGCGGCGCTCCACCGTCTCCCCGAAGCTTTGCGACAGTTTCAGCGAGTCATTGTCTTCGGTCGGCGCCGGCGTGATGAGCTTCTCGAGCGCCACCGGATCGACCGCGGCTCTCCGGCCATAGCGGAAGGCCTGGATGTTCATCTTCACGGCCTCGCCGTTCATCTCGATCGCCTTCTCGATCGCCTCGGGCGACAACGGCAGCGCGCCGTTCTGATAGGCATAGCCGAGCATGAACATGTTGGCGCCGATCGAATTGCCGAGCAGGGCCGTCGCCAGACGCGAGGCATCGATGAAGTGACTGTTGTCGCGGCCGGCCGACGAGACGATGGCGCGCTTGAGGCGTTCGGTCGGCAGCGAGAAATCGGCGTTGCGGGTGAAGTCGCCGGGCAGGAATTCGGCGGTGTTGACGATCATCCTGGTATTGCCGGACTTCACCGCGCCCAGCACTTTCTTGTTGCCGACGACGACAATGTCGCCGCCCAGCACGAGGTCGGCGCCGGCGGCGGACACCCGGATGGCATGTATGTCGTCCGGGTTATTGGCGATGCGGATGTGGCTGTATACGGCGCCCCCCTTCTGGGCGAGGCCGGCCATGTCGATGATACCGACGCCCTTGCCTTCCAGATGCGCCGCCATGCCGATGATGGCGCCGATGGTGACGATGCCGGTGCCGCCGACGCCGGTGACGATGATGCCATAAGGATGATTGATCAGCGGCACGCTCGGCGACGGCAGTGCCGGCCAGTCGGCCGGCTCGGCGATTGCGTCGGCCTTCTTCGGCTTGGCGCCGTGCACCGTCACGAAAGACGGACAGAAGCCCTTTACGCAGGAGAAGTCCTTGTTGCAGCTCGACTGGTCGATGGTGCGCTTGCGGCCCCATTCGGTGGCGAGCGGCTGCACCGAGACGCAGTTCGACTTCACGCCGCAGTCGCCGCAGCCTTCGCAGACGAGGTCGTTGATGACGACGCGCTTGTCGGGATCGGGGAATGTGCCGCGCTTGCGGCGGCGGCGCTTCTCGGCGGCGCAAGTCTGGTCGTAGATCAGAATGGTGACGCCCGGCACCTCGGCGAGTTGCCGCTGCAGCAGGTCGAGTTCGTCGCGGTGATGCAGCGTCAGGCCCTTCGGCCAGTCCGTGTCTTTCGGATATTTCCACGGCTCGTCGGAGACGACGACGACACGTTTGGCGCCTTCGGCGGCGACCTGCGCGGCGATCTGCGGCACGGTCAGCCCGCCTTCATGGTGCTGGCCGCCGGTCATCGCCACCGCATCGTTGTAGAGAATCTTGTAGGTCATGGTCACGCCGGACGCGATGGCGGCGCGGATAGCGAGATAGCCGGAGTGATTGTAGGTGCCGTCGCCGAGGTTCTGGAATACGTGGTCGCGCTTCGAGAACGGCGCCTCGCCGATCCAGTTGACGCCCTCGCCGCCCATCTGCGTGAAGCCGAGCGTCTTGCGGTCCATCCACTGCGCCATGAAGTGGCAGCCGATGCCGGCATAGGCGCGCGAGCCTTCCGGTACGCGAGTCGAGGTATTATGCGGACAGCCTGAACAGAAATAGGGAATGCGCACAGCGACGTCGCCGGTTTCCGCCAGCGCGCGCTGCGCGCCCTTCAGCCGTGCCACATGCGCGGCGATCTCGTCATTGGCGCCGATGTGCTTGAGCACGCGCTCGCCGATGCAGATTGCAATATCGTTGGGATCGAGCGCGCCCTTGACCGGGAACAGCCAGTTGCCGCTCTCGTCCTTCTTGCCGATGCAGATCGGTTGGTTCGGCATGCCGTACAGCTCTTCGCGCACCTGCACCTCGATGAGCGAACGCTTTTCCTCGACGACGATGATGAGGTCGAGGCCGCGGGCGAAGTCGACCAGTTCCTCGCGCGGGATCGGCCACGGGCAACCGATCTTGAACAGGCGGATGCCGAGGTCGTTGCACTTGATCTCGTCGATGCCGAGTTCGTCGAAGGCCTGACGGACATCGAGATAGGATTTGCCGGTGGAGATAATGCCGATCTTCGGCGCGCGGCCGCCGGTCGTGATTATCTTGTTGATCTTGTTGGCGCGCACGAAGGCGAGCATAGCGTCGCGCTTGTAGTCGTGCAGACGCGCTTCCTGACCGAGGATGGTATCGGCGAGGCGGATATTGAGGCCGCCTTCGGGCATGGCGAAGTCGGTCGGCGTCACGATCTGAAGGCGCTCGAGGCTGCCGTCGATGACGCCGGTCGACTCGACCGTGTCGTGCATGCACTTGAGCGCGGTCCAGCAGCCGGTGTAACGCGACATCGCCCAGCCGAGCTGAGCGTAATCGACAATTTCCTGAACGCCGGCCGGGTTCAGGATCGGGATCATCACGTCGACGAAATGGAATTCAGACTGGTGCGCCGTGGTCGAGGATTCCGCGGTGTGGTCATCGCCCATCAGGGCCAGCACGCCGCCATGCTTCGATGAGCCGGCAAGATTGGCGTGGCGGAAAACGTCACCGGAGCGATCGACACCGGGGCCTTTGCCGTACCACAGGCCGAACACACCATCGAACTTGCCTTCGCCGCGCAGCTCGGCCTGCTGGGTGCCCCATAGCGCGGTGGCGGCAAGTTCCTCATTGAGCCCAGGCTGGAACTGGACGTCGGCAGCGGCCAGGTGCTTGCCGGCGCGCATGAACTGCTGGTCGAGGCCGCCGAGCGGCGACCCGCGATAACCGGTCAGGAAACCGCCGGTGTTGAGCCCGGCGCGGCGGTCGCGCTCCTTCTGCATCAGGATGGCGCGGATCAGGGCCTGGTAGCCGGTGACCAGGACATGCGTCTGGTTCAGGTCGTATTTATCATCGAGGCTCACCGGTCGGAGCGTCATTGAATGGCCTCCCGCCGGGCCTTCCGGCCCACGCCGTCACTGGCTTGAATACGATACCGGCTGCGCACGACATTCATATAGGCACTTGATGCGATAGGCAAAACCGATCCAGCCAGCCTATCCCCCGGAACATGCGGGTCAATTTCGTTGTCTCGCATGGCTCTAAAAGGAAATTTCCGCGACCCCGGCTGCGGCGCAGTTTTCGGCACGAAAGGCCGCGGTTTGACACACCTTGCACCCGGCAAGCCGCGTCCGGACCCGATCCTCGCTTGCCCGAATTGCGATGGTCTCGCCGGACCGCCGGACTACAACCGGAATGCCGGCCCCGTGCCTTTTGCAATGCTGCAAATTCCAGCCTCGATCGAGACCAGAAGCTCATGGCTGATCGCCGGCGTTGCGCTGACGACGCTGATGATGTCGTCCGGCGCCGCGTGGATCACCGCGGTCGGGCTCAAGGACATCGCCGCGGACGCCGGCGCGCGCTCGGTGCCCGCGCTTGCCAGTGCGCTTGCCTGGCTGGGCTCAGGCGTTGGCGGCATCATCCTCGGCCAGGTAGCCGATCGGGTGGGCACACGGTGGACGGTGGCCTGCGGCGCGCTGATGATCCTGGCTGGATTGTGGCTGTCGAGCCTCGGCCCATCCTGGCCACTGTGGATCGGCCACGGTCTGTTCATCGGCCTGATCGGGCTGGGCGGCATCAACGCGCCGCTCTACGTCTATGTCAGCCGCTGGTTCGACCGGCGGCGCGGGTCGGCGCTCGCGCTGATTTCGAGCGGCAACTATCTCGGCGGCGTGATGTGGCCGCCGCTGGTCGAGCACGCCATCTCGACGCATGGCTGGCGCGCGACGATGGAATGGTACGGCGTCCTCGAATGCCTTGTCGTCCTGCCGCTGGCGCTCATTTTCCTTCGCACTCCGCCCGATGCACCAAAAACCGCGGCCGTCGCCGCACCCGGCAATGCACCGGATCGGGTGATCGGCCTGCCACCGAACCTGGTATTCGCGACGATCTGCGGCGCCACGTTACTGTGCTGCATCCCGATGGCGATCCCGCACAGCCATCTGATCGCCTTCTGCACCGATCTGGGCGTTAGCCGAGCGACAAGTGCCGCGATGCTATCGGTGCTGCTCGGTTCGGCCTTTCTCACCCGCCAGTTCTGGGGCGTCATGGCCGATCGCGTTGGCGGGTTGCCGACCCTGCTCGCCGGCTCGGCCCTGCAATGCCTGTCGATGGTGGCGTTCCTGTTCACGCAAAGCGAAGCCGGCCTGTTCACCGTCGCCAGCCTGTTCGGCCTCGGTTACTCGGGCATCATACCGGCCTATATCCTGACGGTGCGCGAGCTGTTTCCGGCGAACGAAGCTTCGTGGCGCGTTCCGACCGTTCTCTTTTCGCTCGCCATCGGCATGGCCCTCGGTGGCTGGCTGGCCGGTGCGCTCTATGACAGCTTCGGCTATTACGCTCCGGCTTTCACCATTGGCATCGGCACCAACAGCCTCAACATTCTGATCGTCGGATTGCTCGTCACCAAACAGCGCGCCAGTTCCGCCCAGAGAAAAAGCTAGGACTGCGCGCTCCATAGTCAGGTACGTGCAACCGGTCCTCGATATTGCGACGCACTGTCACATTAATGCTTTGTGTTGCGCGCAAATGGCAGACGTATAAACTTTTACAAAAGGGTCGATCAAAAACGGGGGATTGCGATGGCGGGAGAAGCACTGGCCGCGGGTACGGCGGCCGTCCTGGGAGCGGTCGTGGCGGTGGCAGGCACCGCGCTCGTGATGTGGAAGTCGACCGCGGATCAGCGTACGAAATTCGTGACGCAGATCGAAACGCTCAACGCCAAAGTGGAGCGGACCAACGTCGCCATTGCCGACCTCGGCAAAGCATCCGCGAGCGGCGGCCCGGATATCGCCCTCGCCGGGCTCTCGGCCAAGCTCGATACCGCGAACAAATCGCTCGCCGCGCTGACCGCCAAGATCGACGCCACCGACAAGGCGCTTGCCGATATCAAGAAGGCCTCCGGCGGGGTCGGCGAACTCAAGACCGCGACGACCGCGCAGGAGCAGGCGCTGCAACGCATTGCGCTGTCGGTCGACAGCATCAAGGTCACGACCGAGGCGCAGAAAGCCGCCATCGCCTCCCTGAACATGTCGTCCACCACCGTCGCCAAGGACACCACGCAGGCGGAGACGGCGAAAGCGCCGGCCGAGCGCGAGTTGATCGTGGTCTATGTGCCGCAGGCGGCGGTTGCCGCTGCTGCTTCCGCCCCGCCCGGATTGTCAGTGCGCTTCGACCGGACCGCCAATGCGATTACCCAGACGCAGAAGCTGGCCGCCGATCTCAAGAAGATCATCGGCGACCGCAAGAGCTGCGTCGTGACGGTGGCCGGCTATGCCGACACGCTCGGCAGCGACAATGTCAATCTGGCCGTGTCGCGCGAGCGCGCGCAAGTCGTGGCCAACGGCCTGCGCAACGCCATGCCCGGCGTCGAGGTCAAGGAAGTCGCCTGGGGCGAACGCAGCCTTGCGGTGTGGACGCCCGACAACAAGGTCGAAATGGCCAACCGCCGCGTCGACGTCAACGTCGAATGCAAGTAGCCGAACCGTTCGTCCCCGCGCATAGCCGTTCGAAGAACGGCGTTCTTTCAGAACGCCTATGAGCGGGGACCCAGAATTCTAATCACTGGATTCCCGCTTACGCGGGAATGAACGGAGTTTGCGTCAGCGCCGAAAACACTTAGCCCTTCGTCGCCCCGAGCTTCCCCGACGTCTTCAGGATATAGGACAGCACCTCGGCCACCGCGCGATAGAGCTGTTCGGGGATTTCCTGATCCAGCGGCAATTTCGACAAAGCCGCGGCGAGCTGCGGATTTTCGATGAGCGGCACGCCGTGATGGCGCGCGATCTCCTGCATGCGTTCGGCCGTATCGCCCTGGCCCACGGCGGTGACACGTGGCGCCGTTTCATGGTCGTATTCCAGCGCCACCGCGAGCGGCGACTTCTGCGGAGGCTGGCCACTCATGAGGCGCGGTTCACGAACTGGCCTTGCGGCGCCGTGACCCTGGTCTGATCGTGACTGAGGCAATGCAGATCGCCCGGCTCCAGGCTAGCCTGCGCCAGCGCCGCCCGGAGCGAGCCGATGTCCTGCTGCAGGGCGGCGGCGCTTGCCGGCTTCTCCGCGACCATGGTTACGCTGGTCTTGCCGCCGATATGCGTCACACGCGCGCGCACGGGACCGATCGGCTCGATATCGACGGCGAAACGCACGCTGAGCACCGGCGCCTGGGCTTCGCGCTGCGGCGCATCGCGCTCGACCTGGACTTGCACGATGGTGGTGCCCTGCGGCGTCGCGAGCGGAATATCGAACACCAGGCGCACCGAGTGATCGTCGGGCGGATGCGACGGCTGCTGCGAGGCCGGCAGCGAGGCGATCTGCAGCATGACATGGCGGGCAATGGCCGCATCGGTTTGCGTCAGCATTGTCGTCGCCGCTTCGTGCAAGCTGGCGCCGGCGATCGTCGCTTGTATCGGAGGCTGCGCCACCGGCAGCGAGCCGCGGAATGGCGGCGGCAAGGGCGTGGCACGTTTGTCCGTCGGCACGCTGTCGACGCCAAGAAATCCCTTGAGCGCATCGCGCAAATTCTGCGTCGCCATCCTTACCGCAGCGTCGGCCATAGCCGCATCCGGTAGCAGGACGCCGAGCGGCAGCGCCGATGTCGCGCTGGGCAGTTGCGGCGTGGCAGCGAAGCGCAGACCGAGCAAGGCCTTGGCGGCGTTGCGGACCGTCTCGGGCAGATTGGGCTGCGCCAGCAGCGCATCGAGATTATCGGACAAAGGCTTCATGCCGTCCGCGCGCGCCGCCGCGGCGGCCGGGGCCGGGGCCGGGGCAAGAATCGTTTCGGTTTCCGACAGCATCGCCATCGCCGCCTGACGAACGCCCGGTTCCGCCACCACGGCAACCGCCTGCGGTGGCACCACGGCCGGCGCGCCGGGCGCCGGCGTTGCCGACGGCACTGCGAGGGACGCCGCAGAACTCGTCGCAACCGGCGCCGGGCCAGTATCAACCAGACTCTGCAGCACCGTGCGCAAATCCTGCAAAGCCGATTTGATATTGGCGGCGGGCGTCAGGCCCTTCGCCTGCACCGCTTCGAGAAACAGACCGGAGCGGCCGAGGGCCTGGCGCAATGTGCCGCCCTCAATCGCCGTGCTGGAGAGCCGCAGATTGAGCAGTGTCTGCGCGGCATTGCGCACCGCCTCGGGCAAATCGCTGCGGCCGATCAGTTCTGTAAGATTGGCAAAGAGGGGTGCCAGCCCGTTCTGACGCGCGGCCGCGGCGCTGAGCGCCTGCGACAGTGCGGCCATCAGAGGATCGAGCGGCGGCGCCTGGGTTCCGGTAGCGGAAGCCGCGGCAGCGGACGCAACGCCGCCCCCGCCATTGCCGACAACAACCGTCGGCTCCGGGCGCGCGCCGGTCGCGGCATAAGACAGGCCGGGCTGCACGGGCACGACGGACATCCAGGGGGCCCCATGATTCGGCAGTTATTTATTCTAGCCGATTTCACAGGGTCGCGCGCGGATTCGTCCGCCGCCTACCGGACGTTGCGCCGCCCCTCGCCCGGACCCCATTGCCAGAAGTCCTGGCCTTCCTGGCGCATGAACTTGGCGAGCACCATCATGTGCACTTCGGAGGCGCCATCGACGAGCTTCGCCGAGCGCGCATAGCGATAGATCCATTCGACGATGGTGTCCTTGGAGAAGCCCCGCGCGCCCTGCAGCTGGATGGCGACATCGGCGGCCTGATGCAGCGCATTGGCGACATGCACCTTGGCCATCGACACTTCCTTGCGCGCGCGCCCACCCTGATCGAGCATCCAGGCCGCGTGCATGGTGAGAAGGCGCGCGATCTGAATCTGCTGCGCGACCTCACCCAATTTGATCTGCACGCTTTCGCGATCGGCGAGCTTGATGCCGAAGCCCTCACGGTGCGCGATGTACTCCTGCGCGATCTCCATGCAGCGCTTGGCCCAGCCGGTCCAGCGCATGCAGTGCGTCAGCCGCGCAGGTCCCAGCCGCACTTGCATCAGGCGCAAGCCCTCGCCTTCGCCGAGCAGCACGTTCTCTTCGGGAATTTCCAGACCGTCGAATTCCAGCTCGCAGTGGCCGCCATGTTCTTCCGGGCCCATGATCTCGATGCGGCGCGTAATGCGCCAGCCCGGCTGGTCCTTGTGATAGAGAAACGCCGTTAGGCCCTTGCGCGCGTCGTCCGACGTACGCGCCATCAGGATGAAATGTTCAGCGCCGTCAGCGCCGGTGATGAACCACTTGCGGCCGTGGACGACATATTTGCCACCCTTCTTCTCGGCCCGGGTGCGGATCATGGTCGGATCGGAGCCGCCGCCGGGCGCCGGCTCGGTCATGGCGAAGGCCGAGCGCACCTTGCCGGCGACGATGGGCGCCAGCCATTTGTCCTTCTGCGCCTGTGTGCCGACGAGGCGCAGCATGTTCATGTTGCCGTCGTCCGGCGCCATGCAGTGGATGGCGAGCGGGCCGAACAGCGAGCGCGCGGCTTCCTCGTAGATCGCGGCCCAGGCGACCATCGGCAATTCCATGCCACCATATTCCTTCGGGCTTTGCGGCGCCCACAGACCCGCCGCGCGCGCCTTGGCCCGCACCGGCTCCAGCAGGCGGTGCGGAATGTTCTCGTGCTCGGAGAAACTTGCCGGGTCCTTCTCCAGCGGCAGAACTTCCTTGTCGATGAAGGCGCGGACTTTGAGGCGCAGCTCTTCGTGTTCGGGAGAGAGATTGAAGTCCATGATGCGTTTCCTCGTGAAGTCTTTTTATCCCTTGAGCTGCACCACCTGCCCGCCATCGACCACGATGGTGGCGCCGGTCATATAACGTCCGGCATCGGACGCCAGCAGCAGCAGCGCGCCGTCGAGATCGCCTTTTTCGCCGAAGCGGCCCATCGGGATGTCGCGCTTCATGGCGTGACCTGCCTCGCCGTTGAGATAGGTGTCATTGATCTCGGTCACGAACCAGCCCGGCGCGATGGCGTTGACGCGCACGCCCTTGAAGGCAAGTTCGATGGCCAGCGCCTGCGTCGCCTGCACCACCGCGGCTTTTGCCACCGCATAGGCGGCCGTACCTTTCGACACGCCGAAGCCGAGCACCGACGCAATGTTGATGATGGAACCCTGCTGGCCGGCGGCGATCATACGGCGCGCGCCCTCCTGCGCCCAATAGAACACGGCATCGAGATCGACATCTAGCACGCGCCGCCATTCCTCGGGCGCAACCTCGACGGCCCGCAACGGTTTTTGCGCCACGCCGGCATTGTTGACCAGAATGGTGACGGTACCGAGTGCCATTTCAGCATCGTCGAATGCGCGCAGCATGGCGTCGCGGTTCGTCACATCGGCTTCGATGGCGATGGCGCGCGCGCCGGTTTTTTCCAGTTCCGCCTTGAAGGCTTCGAGCCGGTCGGTGCGCCGCGCCACCAGCGCCACCGCCGCGCCGTTGTCGGCGAGCGCGCGGGCAAATTGCTGGCCGAGACCCGACGACGCGCCGGTGACCAGCGCGACGCGGCCCTTGAGGCTGAACATGTCGGCGGCGTTCATGGGGGATTCCTTTGGACGTTTCCTCTGGACGTTTTCTTTTGTCTCTACCGCCCATAAAACGCGTGCGGCAGCGCGGTGGCAAGCCCCGGCCAGAACCACAGAACCACGAGCGCGAAAAGCTGGATCGCCACGAAGGGGATGATGCCGACATAGATGTGCCGGGTCGCGATTTCCGCCGGCGCGACGCCGCGCAGGAAGAACAAGGTCGGCCCGAGCGGCGGGTGCATATAGGAGGTCTGCAGGTTCACCGCGATCATGATGCCGAGCCAGACGGGATCGATGCCCGGCAGTTTCAGCAGCGCCGGCGCGACGATCGGGATGACAACGAAAATGATCTCGAACGCATCCATGACGAAGCCGAGCAGGAACACCGCCAGCATCACGATCAGCACTGCGCCGCTAGCGCCGCCCGGCAGATCGGTGAGTGCATGCGAGACCATGTCGTCGCCGCCGAGGGCGCGGAACACCAGGCTGAACAGAGTGGCGCCGATCAGGATGAGGAAGATCATGGCCGTGATCTGCGCCGTCTTGTCGACCACCGGCCGCAGCATCGGCCAGAGCGGCGCGCGCCGCCAAGCGAGCAGGATCGCGCCGACCGCGCCGACCGAGGCGGCTTCGGTCGGTGTCGCGACTCCGAACAGGATCGAGCCGAGCACGGCGACAATGAGCACGACCGGCGCCAGCAGGACTTCGAGCAGGCTGCCCTGCGGCAAATCGGTCGTGGCGACGGCCGGCGCGCTGGCCGGCTTCAGCCAGGCGACGAGTGCGATATAGGCGAGATAGAGTACGACCAGCAGCAGGCCCGGTCCCAGCGCGCCGGCGAACAGATCACCGACCGAGACGACGTCCGGCGCGAAAGAGCCTTTGGCGAGCTGCGCCGCCTGAAAGGCGATGTTGATCTGATCGCCGAGCAGGATCAGCACGGTCGACGGCGGCACGATCTGCGCCAAAGTCGCCGAGGCCGCGACCGTGCCGGAGGCGAGTCGCGGATCGTAGCCGTGACGCAGCATCGACGGCAGCATGATGAGGCCCATGGTCACCGCCGTGGCGCCGACAAGGCCTGTGGAAGCCGCGAGCAGCGCGCCGACCAGCACGACCGCGTAGCCTAGACCGCCGCGCAGCGGACCGAACAGCCGGCCGACGCGCTCCAGCAGCTCCTCGGCGATGCGCGATTGCTCCAGCATGACGCCCATGAAGATGAACATCGGCAGCGCCAGCAGCACATCATTGGTCATGACGCCATAGATGCGCTGCGGCAGTGCGCCGAGAATGGCGATGTTCATCAGGCCGAGCGCGTCGCCCAGCAGCGCGAAGATCAGCGACACCCCGGCCAAAGTCAGCGCCACCGGATAACCAACCAGCAGAGCCGCTACCGCGGCAACGACGAGCAGGATGGAGAAAATTTCAGGAAGCGACATGCGGCTCCCCGGTGCGCAGCACGGCGAGACTGCGGATCGCCTGCGCGATGCCCTGCAGCGCCAGCATCAAGGCGAAAACGGGCAATAGCGACTTCAGCACGAAGACCAGCGGCAAGCCGCTCGCTTCCTGCGACCGCTCCAGGATTGCCCAGGACCGCGCCGCGAACGGCACAGACAGCCACAAAAGCGCCAGCGCGAACGGAACGAGCAGCAACAGCGCGCCGAGGAGATCGATCAGGGCGCGAGCGCGCGGCGAGGCATCGGCGTAGAATATGTCGACCCGGACATGGCCGCCGCTGCACAACGTCCAGGCCGAGGCCAGTAAAAAGAGCGCGGCGTGGCCATAGGTGACGCTTTCGGTGACCCAGATCGAACCGACGCCAAACAGATAGCGCGCCACCACGAGGGCGAACTGCAGCAGTACGATGACCAGTGCCAGCCATGCCACACCGCGGCCGATAAATGCCGAGACGCTGTCGATTGTGTCCGCAATCCGGTTCATGATGCTATGATGACATAGCAGCCGGCGCCGCGCGATGCGACCCGGGAGTATTCCTTTGAAAGCCTTTTGAATGTCGGCCTCCGATGAAGACCTGTTGCGGCTCGCTTTCGATGTCGCCGAACGCGCCATGGACAATGGCAATCATCCCTTCGGCGCCGTGCTGGCCGACGCCAACGGCGAGGTGCTGCTCGAGGTCGAGAACGGCTACCTGCCCGATGGCGACATGACCGGCCACGCCGAGCGGCTGCTGGCAACGCTGGCCTGCAAGACCTTCGAGCCGGAAGAACTGGCCGAGTGCACCATCTATTCCTCGGCCGAACCCTGCGCGATGTGTGCCGGCGCCATCTACTGGGCCGGCATCGGCCGCGTCGTCTATGGCTTGTCGGAGGAGCGGCTCAAGACCATTACCGGCAACCATCCCGAAAATCCGACCTTGTCCCTGCCCTGCCGCACCGTGTTCGCCGCCGGTCAGCGCAAGGTCGAGGTGATCGGGCCGCTGCTCGAGGATGAGGCGGCGGAACTGCACGACGGCGTTTGGGAGTGAGGCGCCTTTCGCGCCGCCGCCGGCCACGTTAGACTGCCGCCATGGCACACGATCACGACCACCATCATCACGACCACGACCATTCCGAGCTGTCGGAAACGCAGTTGCGCGTCCGCGCGCTGGAGACGATCCTGACCGAGAAGGGCTACGTCGATCCCAAGGCGCTCGACGCGATTGTCGAGATGTACGAGACCAAGATCGGCCCGCGCAACGGCGCGCGTGTCGTCGCCAAAGCCTGGACCGATCCGGCCTTCAAGCAGGCACTGCTCGACGACGCCACCAAGGCCATCAACACGCTCGGCCATGTCAGCCGTACCGGCGACCATCTGATCGCGGTCGAGAACACGCCTCAGCGGCACAACATGGTCGTATGCACGTTGTGCTCCTGCTATCCGTGGGAAATGCTCGGCCTACCGCCGGTCTGGTATAAGGCCTCGCCCTATCGCTCCCGCGCGGTGAAAGACCCGCGCGGCGTGCTCGCCGACTTCGGCGTCACGCTGCCGAAGGACATTGAAATCCGCGTCTGGGATTCGACCGCGGAGACACGTTTCATCGTGCTGCCCATGCGTCCCGCCGGCACCGATGGCTGGAGCGAGGAGCAACTCGCCGAACTCGTCACCCGCGATTCCATGATCGGCACGGGATTGCCGAAGAACCCGGCGGAGCTGACGTCATGAACGGCGTTCATGACATGGGCGGCATGGACGGCTTTGGAAAAGTCGAGGCCGAACCCAACGAGCCGACATTCCACGAAACGTGGGAAGGCCGCGTTATGGCCATGGTCCGCGCCATCGGCACCAATGGCGGCCTCAATATCGACTCGCAGCGTTTTGCCCGCGAGTCGCTGCCGCCCGAGGTCTATCTCGCCAGCTCCTATTACAAGAAGTGGTTTCTCGCCTTCGCGAACCAGCTCGTCGAGCGCAAGCTGGTCGGTGCCGACGAACTGGAAGCCGGCCATTCGCTGCATCCGAGCCCGCCGCTGGCACGCGGCCCGTTCACGCTCGATGATGTCAAGCGTTGCGAGACGCGCGCCAATTTCGACCGACAGCCCCAGGGTCCGGCCATCTTCAAGCCGGGCGACAGAGTGCGCGCAAAGAACATCAATCCGCTGACGCACACACGCCTGCCCCGCTACGTCCGCGGCCACACGGGCGTGGTCGAGCGCATCAACGGCTGTCACGTCTTCCCCGACACCAATGCGCATGGCCAGGGCGATCATCCGCAATGGCTCTACACCGTGGTGTTCGACGCCCGCGATCTGTGGGGCAACGACGCCGACCCGACGCTGAAGGTGTCGATCGAGGCTTTCGAGCCCTATCTGGAGAAGGCCTGATGGACCGCGCCGGAGCATTGAAGGCGGCGCGCGAAGTGCCGGGCGTGCCGCAGGACGACGACGGGCCCGTGTTCAAGGAGCCGTGGCAGGCGCAGGCTTTCGCCATGACTTTGGCGCTGCATGAACGCGGCGTTTTTACCTGGCCGGAATGGGCGGCGACGCTAAGCGACGAGATCAAGCGCGCGCAAGCGGCGGGCGATCCCGACACCGGCGAGACCTATTATCTGCACTGGCTGGCGGCGCTGGAGCGGCTGGTCGCCGAGAAAGGCGTCGCCTCGCGCGATACCCTGCACGACTATCGCCATGCCTGGGAGCACGCCTGCGATCGCACGCCGCACGGCAAGCCGATCGAATTAACGCCCGCCGACTTCCACCATTAAAGTTCGCACCAGTTCAGCCGCCGGCATTTCGCGCGCGCGCGTGACGCCACGCCCCGCCCACAGCGAGATGTAATCCGGCAAGCCCTTCTTGCCGGATTCGGTGCGCATCGGCCGCGTCAAATCGTTCTGCTGGCGGAACGGCAGCACCGGCACGCCGTCGCATTCGTCGATGAACAGATTACGCAGGCCGCGGGCGGCGCGACCGGAATAGACTCGCGTGATCACGGTGGTGTCGTCGCGCTTGCGCAGCGCGGCGCGGTACGGCTCGGGAATGCCGCTTTCCGGGCACAGCAGAAACGCCGTGCCGAATTGCGCGGCCTGCGCGCCCGCCTCGAAGGTCCGTTTCATATCGGCGCCATCCATCAGACCGCCAGACGCGAAGACCGGCAGTTTGGTCGTGGGCGCAATGGCGCGGGTGAGGTCGAGTGTCGGCACCATCGACTCCTCGGCGGAGCGCAGGAACGTGCCGCGATGCGCGCCGGCTTCCTCGCCCTGCGCGACGATGGCATCGACGCCGGCGTCGGCGAGCGCCTTGCCCTCCTCCAAAGTCGTCGCGGTGCCGCAGGTCGGAATGCCCGCCTTTCGCAACCGCGCCATCGCATCGGCCGATGGAATACCAAAGGTGAAGGAAAAGAGCGCAGGCTTTGCCTCGATGATCGCGTCAAGTTGATCATCGAACGGCGACGTCGGATTGGGCGGCAGCACAAGCGGCGCCAGGCCGAGCCGCTCATGCGCTTTCGCCACCACCGCCAGCATCGGCGCGGGATCGACCACACGATCCGGCTCATAGCCGCCGGCGAACAGATTGAGCGCGATGGGCTTCGATGTCAGCCCGCGAATTTCTTTCACCGTATCGAGGATCTGCTGCGGCGAGAGATAAGCCGCACCGAACGAGCCGAGCCCGCCGGCATTCGACACCGCGGCGACCAGCGCCGGGGACCCGGCCCCGCCGGCCATAGGGCCGAGCACGATGGGATGATCGACACCGATGCTGCGCAGAAACTCACCCGCCATGAGGCCCTCCCTGTCTCGCGCTTTTTGTTTGAGCATGATCTTTTCCGAAAACCGGTTTCCACTTTTCGGGATCATGCTCTAATGGCGCGGCGCACAGCCTGCCATTCTCCTTCGGCGATAGCAGCCTCAAAAATGCGCGATGGGATGATTGACCTTCATCAAACGCCGATCATGCGCTCGCTCACCATGTAGCCAGTGAGCAGCAGCACGCCGAAGATGACAATGGCGAATGCGGCCGCGGTTTCGATGCCGCGCAGCAGCAACAGACCGCCGCCGGACTTTGTGGCGGCGATCTTGCCGGCGACGCCGCGGGCCGCGACCGCCAGCATGGCGATGGCCGAGACGGTGATGGCGGTGCCGATGCCCATCACGAAGGTCGAGGCGATGCCGATCCAGAAAATGCCCTGCGCCAGCGCGAAGACGAGAACGATGATCGCGCCCGAACACGGCCGCAGGCCGACGGCGACGACGGCGGCGAGGCCGCGGCGCAGCCAGTGCTTGCCGGTCAGCTCGCTCGGCTCCGGCGCATGGGCATGACCCCAGGCGTGGCCGTCGTCGTGATCATGCGCATGATCATGCGCATGCGCGTGGTGATGATGATCGTGGTGGCTGTGCGGACCGTGATGGTGGTGACCGTGCGCACAGGCTTCCGTATGGACATGCGAATGGCCATGGTCGCCACCATGCGCGTGCGCATGCGCCAGTTGCGCCTCTTGTTGCGGCACCAGAAGCTTGAGGAAAGCGCGGCCTTTGACCCAGACCAGCCGCAGGCCGATCAGAACAATGAGGCCATAGCTGACGATCTCGATGATGCGCACCGTGTCGCCCATGACTTTCGACGTCGCGCCCAGCAGCACGGCGGCAATGCCAACAATGGCGACGGCGGTCACGGCCTGCAGCACCGCCGAGATGAAGGACAGTGCAATGCCGCGCTTCCAGGTCTCGTTGTTGGCGACGAGATAAGACGAGATCACTGCCTTGCCGTGGCCCGGGCCGGCGGCGTGGAAGATGCCATAGGCGAACGAGATGCCCATCAGGCCGATGGCCGCCGTGCCGTCCGCCTTGGCGGCGCGGATCGCACCCGACAGCATGCGATAGAAACGCGCCTGCTCGGCGAGAATCCAGCCGGTGAAGCCGTCGACCGGCTGCGGCGCGCCGCCCGCCGCGGCGCCGAACGGCGCGGCCAATGCCGCGTCGATCAGCCCGGCGATGCCCAGGACAATGGCGACAAGCAGAAGCGATTGCGTGAAGGCGGAGCGCCGTGCGAACCAAATCATCGAAGATTTCCCCGGATCGCCGCCCCGCGACTAATCAGATGCAGCTCAAGGACAGTGCACGAGAATCTTGTTGGCGAACTCGGCGCCGATGGCCATCGCGACATTGGGCTGATCGGCCGGTATCTGGCTGAGCGCCTTGCCCTCGGCAAAGGTCATCTCGCGCGGCAGCGCGACGTCGAGCTTGCAGCCCGCCGGAGCATCAACCAGCTTGGCCGGGTTCTGCTTGGCGAAAGAGAAATCGACGAAGATCGACGGATCGTAGACATCGACCACCATCTCGCGCGTCTTCGCCGGCTGCTCGAAAGGCAGCGTGAAGTGCAAGGTCAGCACCGCATCCTTCCAGTCGAGATAATAGCCGGGCGCCGGCTCCTTGAGCTTCACCTTCTTGCCGTCGATCTTCACGTAGGTGAAATAATCGTAGTCCTTCAGCGACTCGACATTGACCTGCGCCAGCGGCTGCAGCTCCTCGCGGGTGAACTGGCCTTTCACCTTGCTCTCATAGCCCTGCGTGGCGAAGGCCGAGAACATGTCGTCGAAGGCCCAGGCGTGGCGGATGCCGGTGATGGTGCCATCGGGCGCATAGACCAGCTCGGACTGCATGGTCACCCAGACATGGGGGTGGGCGTGGGCCGGCCCGGCGGCAATGATGACGCCGTAGACGGCGGCCAATACGGCGAGGAAGCGAGAGCCGGTCATAGGAATCCTGTTTGCGAGCCTGTCCGGGTCCGAATAAGGCGCCACCATTAGCACAGTCTGCGGCGGAAACGGGGCGGCCGGCCGAAACAGGGCTAACGGGCCGCCGCCGCGTGGCAGGCGGTGGCGCAGGCGCCCCGATCTTCCATCTCGATCTGAACGGTGCTGTGACCAATGCCGAAACGGTGCTCCAGCTCGGCCGCGATTTTATGCAGGAAGGCGTCGCCCGGATGGCCAGCCGGCGTAACGAGGTGCGCCGTCAGCGCGTTCTCGGTCGTGCTCATGGCCCAGATGTGCAGGTCGTGAACGCCGGCGACCTCCGGCAAGCCTTCGAGGTATCCGCGCACGACGGCCGGGTCGATATCGCGCGGCGCGGCGTTGAGCGTCAGCCGCAGCGAGTCGCGGAGCAGCCGCCAGGTGCCGATCAGGATCACGACCGAGATCAGAAGGCTCACCGCCGGGTCGAGCCACTGCCAGCCGGTCAGCCAGATGCCGAAACCGGCGGCGATGACGGCGACGGATACGGCGGCATCCGCCACCATGTGCAGGAAAGCGCCATGCATGTTGAGGTCGGACTTGCTGCCGCGGCTCAGCAGCCAGGCCGACGCGCCATTGACCGCGACGCCGACGGCGGCAATTAGCATCACCGTGCCGCTGGCGACCGGCTGCGGCGCGGCGAAGCGCTCGATCGCTTCCCAGGAAATCACCGCCACCGCGCCGATGAGCAACAGGGCGTTGGCCAGCGCGGCAAGGATCGAGGCCGCGCGCATCTGATAGGTGTAGCCGCTCGACGGCCGCCAGCCGGCGAAAGCGAAGGCGGCCCAGGCCAGCACCAGCCCCATGACGTCGCTGAGATTGTGGCCGGCGTCGGCAATCAGCGCCAGCGAATTGGCCCACAGGCCGAAGCCGAACTGCGCAACGACCAGCGCGACATTGAGGCCGGTGGCGATCGCGAAGGTGCGGCCGAAATTCGTCGGCGCGTGATGATGACCGCCGATACCGTGGCTGTGCGAATGAGCGTGATCATGGAGATGAGAATGGTCGTGCGGCATGCGACTGACATAGCGCGCACGAAAACGAATACTAGAACGTGATAGTAGAACGCTGATGAAGAATGGCGAGCGCGTCAGACGCGCTTCCCCTCTCCCCTTGAGGGAGAGGGGAAGCGAGAACGCCGCGCTGCATGCGATTCAATTATCAAACAGCAGGCGTGTTTCATCGCCCCTGTTCTTGAAGGCCCGGGGCGGCCTGCCTTCCCTTCCGTTCCCCTCGGAGACGCCGAGGGGATGGAGCGCCGCGAGGCGCTCTTTTGATTTCGCACCTTGCGGTGCGCGGTCTCTCCTTGCGATCGGAGAAACCCGCGCCCCGCGGCGCTCCATCGCGGTGTCGTTACGATGACGGGCCGCGCTTCTGGCGGCTGATCCGCTTTCGCGGGTAGCGCTCACCATCAGCAAGCTCCTTGCAGGAGGTCATAGTGCCTCCGGGCGGAGCCCCGTCGCCGCCCGAGCCCGGAGGTTGCGTTACCTCCCCCGGCCGCGGGCACCGCGCCCTGCTCCGTCAAAAAGACGCCTCTAGATGACGCCCTCGGCCGAGCAGGACGGGGTGAGCCTATACTATCCTAGGAATTATAGTCAAGGATTATTTTCTAATGAGTGCGACCGGTTGTAGCCCGGGTGAAGCGAAGCGAAACCCGGGACAACAATCACCGTCGTCCTCCGCGAAAGCGGAGGACCCAGTGTTTTCTAATTCGCCAAAAACGCTGGATCGCCCACCTACGCGGGCGATGACGCCGAGAGGCACCGCCCCGGATTTCGCCATCGGGCGACGCTTCGCTCCGGCCCGTTGGCTCATCCGGGCTACAGCCTTGAGCGGTAGCTCACACCCCCGCCGCGCCGCCGTCGGCGCGCGGATCATGGCCGCCTTCGAGCGTGCCATTCGCATGCAACACCACGGCGCCGGCATGGCCCATGGTGTCGGAGTAATCGGCGTCCAGCACTTCGACGTCGTGCCGTGCCGAGACCAGCCGGTCGATGAGGTCTTCATCGAAGCGCCGCTCCAGCCGCAGATTCATGTGCGACGAACCCCAGGTGCGGCCCAGCAGCCAGCGCGGCGCATCGAGCGCGCGCTCGAGCGGCTGCTTGTAGGTAACGTAGCGCGTGAACAGCGCGCTCTGCGTCTGTGGCTGGCCCTCGCCGCCCATGGTGCCATAGGCCATGACGCGGCCATCCTTCAGCACGGCGAGCGCCGGATTGAGCGTGTGGAACGGCCGGCGGCCCGGCGCCAGCGCATTGAGCGCCTTGTCATTCAGCGAGAAGCTGGCGCCGCGATTCTGCATCAGCACGCCCGTTTTCGGCAGCACGACGCCGGAGCCGAACTCCCAGTAGATCGACTGGATGTAGGACACGACGAGGCCGGATGAATCCGCAGCGCCCATCCAGATGGTGTCGCCGCGCGCCGATGGATCGGGCCACGGCGCGGCTTTCTTCATGTCGATTGTCGCCGCCTCGCCGTCGAGGAACGGCGCGTCGAGATACCGCGACAGCGGACCCTCGACACGATCCGGATCGGTCACGACGCGGTCGCGCACCAGAAAGGCGCGCTTGGTGGATTCGATGAGGCCGTGGATATGGGCAAAGCTCTCGCCATCGGCGACGCGCAGGCGATCGAACAGCGCGAGAATGATCAAGGACGCCAAACCTTGCGTCGGCGGCGGCGAATTATAAAGCGTGCCCGAGCTGACCGCGACACTCAAAGGATCGGTGATCAGCGCCTCGTACTTCGTGAGATCCTCGCGCGTCACCGGCGAGCCGATGCGTTCGAGGTCGGCGGCCATTTCGCGACCGACATCGCCGCGATAGAAATCGGCAAGACCCGCATTGGCGAGATGATCGAGCGTCGCGGCGAAAGCCGGCTGCTTCATCGTCGCGCCTTCGTCCGGCGCCTTGCCGTCGATCAGAAAAGCCTCGCGGAAGCCGGGCACTTTTTCCAGCTCAGCGAACTTGTCGCGCGTGAGCGCGGCCTGGCTGCGCGTCACCTTGTAGCCGTCGCGGGCATGTTTGATCGCGGGAGAGAGCAGAAGATCGAGCGGCAGCTTGCCCCGATGCGCGCGCGCCGCGTCGAACGCCCGTTGCCAGCCGGCGATGGCGCCGGGCACGGTGAGCGCAGCGCGCGGCCCGCGCGTCGGCATCTCGTGATGGCCGGCATCGCGGTAGAAACGGATAGTCGCTTTCGCGCCGGCGCGCCCGGCGCCCATGATGGCGCGCACGCGACCATTGGGTTCGCGGATCAGCCAGAAGCCGTCGCCGCCGATATGGTTCATGTGCGGATAGACGGCGGCGATCGAGGCCGCCATGGCGATCATCGCTTCGATGGCGTTGCCGCCCTCGGCGAGAATGGCACGGCCGTCTTCGACGGCGGCGGAATGCGGCGCGGCGACGACGCCACGGCGATGGCCGGCGGTGTGGAGATTCATGCCGCGTCCGCCAGCCCGCGCTTCTTCAACAGCGCATCGACCGACGGCAGCTTGCCGCGGAAGGCCTTGTAGGCCTCGGCCGGGTCGCGCAGGTTGCCGGCGCTGTAAATGAAATCGTGCAGCCGCTTGGCGGTACCGGCATCGAAGGCATTGCCGGTTTCCTCAAAAGCCTCGAAAGCGTCGGCGTCGAGCACCTCAGACCACATGTACGAGTAATAGCCCGCGGCATAACCATCGCCGGAGAACAGATGCTGGAAGTGCGGCAGGCGATGCCGCATCACGATCTCGGCCGGCATCTGGATGGCGGCCAGCCGATCCTTCTCGAATTGCGTAACGTCGAGCTTGTCGGCGACACCCTTGGCATGAATGTCGAGATCGACCAGCGCGCAGGAAGTGTACTCGACTGTGGCGAAGCCCTGATTGAAGGTGCGCGTCGCCAGCACCTTGTCGAGGAGCGCCTTCGGCATCGGCGCGCCCGTTTTCGCATGGCGGGCATATTTCTCGAGGATCGCCGGCACTTCCAGCCAGTGCTCGTAAAGTTGCGACGGCAGCTCGACGAAGTCGCGCGCCACCGCGGTGCCTGAGAGCGTGGGGTAAGTCACGTTCGACAACAGGCCGTGCAGGCCGTGGCCGAATTCGTGGAAGAGCGTGCGCGCATCGTCGAAGGACAACAAAGCCGGCTCGCCCGCCGCGGGCTTGGAGAAGTTGCAGACATTGAGGATGACCGGCCGCGTGTCGCCGGTGAGCCGCTGCTGGTCGCGCAGCGACGTCATCCAGGCGCCGGAATGCTTCGAGGCGCGAGCAAAATAATCGCCGATGAACAGGCCGACATGATTGCCCTTGGCGTCACTCACGTCCCAGGCGCGGGCGTCGGGATGATAAAGCGGCACGGTCACGGGCCTGAACGACAGGCCGAACAGCCGCGTCGCGGTGTCGAAGGCGGCCTCGATCATCTTGTCGAGCTGGAAATACGGCTTGATCTCGGACTCGTCGAGATCGTATTTCGCCTTGCGCAGCTTCTCGGCGTAAAAGCGCCAATCATGCGGCGCCAGCGCGAAGTTGCCACCCTCGGCGGCGATCATTTCCTGCAGCGCGTCGCGCTCGCGGCCGGCCTTGGCACGGGCACGGCCCCAGACTTCGTTCAGGAGTTCGCGAGCCGCGTCCGGCGTCTTGGCCATCTGGTCCTCGAGGCGGTAGTCGGCGAAGGAGGCAAAGCCGAGCAACCTGGCGCGCTCGTCGCGCAACTTGACCATCTCGGCGATCAAAGCGCGGTTGTCGGTTGAACCGCCATTCTCGCCGCGTTTGATCCAGGCGTCGAACACCTTCTCGCGCAAATCGCGGCGTGAGGAGAATTGCAGGAAGCCCTCGCAGGACGAGCGCAGCAACGTAATGGCGTATTTGCCGGGATGGCCGCGATCGGCTGCCGCCGCGCCGGCCGCGGCCTTGGCGAAGTCCGGCAGGCCGGCAAGATCGCCCTCCTCCAGGATCAGCGCCCAGGACTTCTCGTCGGCGAGCACATTCTGGCCGAACTGGGTGCCGAGCGAGGCGAGACGCTCATTGATGGCAGCGAGGCGGTCCTGCTTGTCCTTGTCGAGCGCGCCGCCGGCGCGGACGAAGCGCGAATGGATGCGGTCGAGGAGACGGGCCTGCTCGTCGTTGAGGCCAAGCGTGTCGCGGCGGGCGTAGAGGTCGGCGATGCGGGCGTAGAGCTGACGATTGAGATAGAGCGCGCTGGAATGGCGGGCGAGCAGCGGCGAGATATCGCGCTCGATGGCCTCGATCTCGTCGCCGGTATCGGCGCCGGCCTTGATGAAGAAGACATTGGCGACCTTGTCGAGGTCCCGGCCGCTTTTCTCCAGCGCCTCGATGCTGTTGGCGAAGGTGGGCGCGGCCTTGTCGGCCGCGATGGCGTCGATCTCGGCGCGATGACGCGCGAGGGCGGCGTCAAAGGCCGGGCGAAAGTGCTCCGGCTTGAGGTCGTTGAAGGACGGCAGGCCGAAGGCCTCCGTCCAGTCGGCGAGCAGGGGATTCGTGGCGGTGTTTGTCATGCTCCTGATCTAGGCCATGCGGGCGTCAGATAGAAGCCTCCCGGGGGCAGCATACAGAAAGGCCCCGCGCCATATCGGCCGGGGCCTTTCCGGATCGCCGCGGCGTCCTGCCTGACCGGGCGATCTCACTGCCCGCACGCGGGCAGCACTTTGCGACGCCAATCAGGCGGCCAAATCACGCAGCCAAATTACGCAGCCTTGGCGTTGATGCCGCGCTCGGCGAGGCCGGTCAGCTTCATGTCGGCCGCCTTCTCTTCCTTCAGCGTCTGCTCCAGCACACTGGCGCAGTCATTGCGGCCGAGCTGCCTGGCCCAGGCGATCAGCGTGCCATAGCGGGTCATCTCGTAATGCTCGACGGCCTGGCTGGCGGCAATGATGGCGGCATCGAGCACCTTCTTGTCCTCGACTTCGCCGGCGATCTCATTGGCTTCCTCGATGATGCCGTCGATGGCCGGGCAATCGACGCCCTCGGCCTTCACCCCATGCATCTTGAACACCTGTTCCAGCCGCGAAACATGGTTCTTGGTCTCGCCGAGATGAGCCTGCAGGCCCTGTTTGAGGCCGGAGTCGCTCGCCTTCTCGATCATCTGCGGCAGCGCCTTCAGGATCTGGTTTTCGGCGTAATAGATGTCCTTCAGGGTGTGGACGAACAGATCGTCCATGGTCTTGATATCTTTGCTGAACAGGCCCATGGGGTCCTCCTTGTTCACAGCGGTTTTGTGGAAGCCGGCGCGCCCGGTCGTGCTGTCAATGCACGAGAAGCAGGCACGTTCCTGTTCCGACACAAAAGCGTGGGGGAACTCAGCCGCGCAAGGCGCGTAGCGCATTGAAGATGACGGCGACGTCGATCACTTCCTGCAGCAGCGCGCCCTCGACCGGCTGCAGATGACCGGCGGCGGCG
Organism: Pseudolabrys sp. FHR47; assembly: GCF_005153485.1. Taxonomy (NCBI): domain Bacteria; kingdom Pseudomonadati; phylum Pseudomonadota; class Alphaproteobacteria; order Hyphomicrobiales; family Xanthobacteraceae; genus Pseudolabrys; species Pseudolabrys sp. FHR47. The sequence continues at coordinate 1,072,499 of NZ_CP039740.1, read as the reverse complement.
GCAAGCATGGCGGCGATCGACAATCCCATGCCGACGACGACGCTTTGCAGAGCGATGGCACGCGAGCGGCGGGCAATCGCCATCGCCGGCAGGATGCGGTCGAGATGATCGACCAGCAGCACCACGTCTGCGGCTTCGGAACTCGCGGCGGCGCCGCGCGCGCCCATGGCAACACCGAGATCGGCGGCCGCTAGCGCCGGCGCGTCGTTGACGCCGTCGCCGATCATCATCACCGGGCCGTTCTTGCGCTCGGACAGCACCACCAGGACCTTCTGGTCCGGTGTCAGGTCGGCGCGCACCAGATCGAGGCCGAGGCCGGTGCTGACGAAGCGGGCGACGTCCATGCGGTCCCCGGTCGCCAGCACGATGCGCTCGATACCGCCCGCGCGCAGCCGGCGCAGCAGTTCCTCGCTCCCTTCGCGCACCGTGTCGGCGAGGATGATGAGGCCGGCGGCCTTGCCGTCGATGGCAACGGCGACGCCGACCGCGCCGGGGTGCCGGTCGCGGCTCAGCTTGCGCAGCTCGGCGTCGCCGACGCGAGCCGAGACATATTGGAAGCCGCCAACCGAGACCAGCCGTCCGTCGACCCGGCCGGTCAGGCCGGCACCGGGCGTATCCTCGACCGTGGTCGGAACCGACAGCGCCAGCCCCTGTGCCCGCGCCGCCGCGACCAGGGTTTCGGCAATGATGTGCTTGGAGGCCTGATCGAGCGAGGCGGCCATGCGCAGCAGTTCGGACGGCGAGATGCCGGGCGCGACGTGGGTATCGACGATGTGTGCGGTGCCGGCGGTCAATGTTCCGGTCTTATCGATGACCAGAGCGCGCACGCGGGCCAGCATCTCCAGCGCCTTACCGCTCTTGATCAGGATGCCGCTCTTGGCGGCGCGCGAGATGCCGGCCATCAGCGCCACCGGCACGGCGAGGATCAGCGGGCACGGCGTCGCCACCACCAGCACCGCGACGACGCGGACCGGCTCGGCGGTCAGCCAGCCCGTCAGGCCAGCCAGCAGGACAGTCACGCCGAGGAACACCATGGCGTACTGGTCGGCCATGCGCGCCATCGGCGCGCGCGAGCGCTGCGCCTCCTCGGCGAGGCGCACGACGCCGGCATAGGTCGAGTCGGCGGCAGTGCGGGTGGCCTCCAGGTCGAAGGCGTCGCCGGCATTGGTCGAGCCGCTGAGCACGTCGTCGCCGTCGCCGAGGCGCACGGGCATCGATTCCCCGGTCAGCGCCGACTGATCGAGCACGGCGACACCACCGGCGACCCGGCCGTCGACCGGCACCACGTCGCCGCGGCGGACGAGCAGCCGGTCGCCCGGCTCGATGCGCTCGACCGGCACCTCTTCCAGCGCGCCGTCCACATGGAGCATCGCGCTGCGCGGCACCCGGGCGAGCAGCGCCGTCATCTCTCGCTGGGCGCGCCGCTCGGCGAAACCCTCCAGGTACTGGCCGCCGGCATACATCAGCGCGACGATGGCGGCGGCGAGGTGCTCGCCGATGACGATCGCCGCCGACATCGACAGCGCCGCGACGATATCGAGGCCGAAGTCCCCGCGCCGCAGTCCGCCCACGATCTCGGCGAGCAGCACGGCGAGGACCGGCGCGCTGGCCGCAATCCAGAGGGCGGAGGCTAGGCCGTCATGGCCGGCCCAACGCGCGGCAAGACCGGCGGCGAGCCCGATCAGGGGCCAGACCACCAAAAAAGGCCGCAAACGGCTGACAAACGGGTCTTGTGTCATGGCGACACTCTGGACGGTTCGCCTCATTTTGCCCATGAGGCAGATCAAACGCTGCCATCGGGTCGGCCCAGCGGGCTTGATCGGCGGGGCCAATTCGGAGAGATTGCGCCCGCTCAAGAGGAGAATGAGATGGCTACTGGCCGCCGCATCAACTGGCTCAACGTGTCGACCGTCGTCTCGGCGGCGATTCTGATCGGCGCCGAGGTGTTCGGCGCGGCCTTCGCCGGCTCCTGGGCGCTCGCCACCTTGTTCGAACTTGGCACGACCGGCCAGCGCATCCTCGACGTCGCCTTCGTGCTTGGCGGTCTCGTCGTGATGACACAGTTCGTGCGCTTCGCGCACCGCATCGAGCCGTTTACGTCGCGCTCGTAACGCGACGCCGCGTCGTTCGGCGACGAAGCAGCGACCACTCAGCCAAAAGTTAAGGATGAATTGTCGCGCGGCGAAGAAATTCGCTTGCAACCAGCGCGAAAGGTGTTATTTCCACTCTTGCCCAATTTCGCACGTGCCTGTGGTCGTGTGTCAATCGGTAGGTAGCGGGACAAGAGGCCCGCCAGCCGCCTGAGGCAAGCGAGCTCCTCCTACGGGAGAAGTAAGTAGCCTCAAGTTTTCTGATTGGCAGCCGGAGGCGAAACCGGCGCACTCTGCTCTCCGCAGGGGACGCGACTTAAAGCAACGACGGAGCGGGCTTCTTTGGTCTCTGCTGGCCTTCCACCGCCAGCGACGGGTTACCGACGAGGCTTGTCCATCTTTGCCAACAGTGCGGCGGGGATCCCCCACCAATCTCACGGCAGCACCTAGCGGTTAAGAGCCTGCGGCACGGCTGCGTCCCCAAAGCGCACCTGCTCGAGGCTCCCAAACGCATCATCCGGGCGACGGACGTCGCCCCTTGAGCTGGGAGTTTGCGCCAATGACCGAGCGCATCCGTGAGTTTCTGCGCGACCGCCGCGAGCGCGGCATCGACGAAGGCCCCGTCCTGGTCGTCGACCTCGACGTGGTCAAGGACAACTACAACGCCTTCGCCAAGGCGCTGCCGGACACGCGCGTGTTCTACGCCGTGAAGGCGAACCCGGCGCCGGAAGTGCTCGCGCTTCTGGCCAAGCTCGGCTCGTGCTTCGACACCGCCTCGGTCCAGGAGATCGAGATGGCGCTCGCGGCCGGTGCCACGCCGGATCGCATCTCGTTCGGCAACACGATCAAGAAGGAACGTGACGTCGCGCGCGCCTACGCGCTCGGCATCCGTCTCTTCGCGGTCGACTGCCAGGCCGAGGTCGAGAAGGTAGCGCGCGCCGCCCCCGGCTCGAAGGTCTTCTGCCGCATCCTGTCGGACTGCGCCGGCGCCGAATGGCCGCTGTCGCGCAAGTTCGGCTGCGAGCCCGGAATGGCCGTCGATGTCCTGGAGCACGCGCTCCGCAACGGCCTCGAGCCCTACGGCGTGTCGTTCCATGTCGGTTCGCAGCAGCGCAACCAGCATGCCTGGGACCGTGCGCTCGCTTCGGCGGCGTCGGTGTTCAAGGAGTGCGGCGAGCGCGGCATCAACCTGTCGATGGTCAACCTGGGCGGCGGCTTCCCGACCAAGTACCTGAAGAACGTGCCGACGGTGAAGACCTATGGCAACGCCATCTTCAAGGCGCTTCGGAAGCACTTCGGCAACCGCATCCCGGAAACGATCATCGAGCCGGGCCGCGGCATGGTCGGCAACGCCGGCATGATCGAGACCGAAGTCGTTCTCGTCTCCAAGAAGAGCGAGGAAGACGACGTGCGCTGGGTGTACCTCGACATCGGCAAGTTCGGCGGTCTCGCCGAGACGATGGACGAATCGATCCGCTACGCGATCAAGACCCCGCGTGACGGCGACATCCTGGCCCCGTGCGTGCTCGCCGGTCCGACCTGCGACTCGGCCGACGTGCTGTACGAAAAGCAGCCCTACCCGCTCCCGGTCAGCCTGGAGATCGGTGACAAGCTGCTGATCGAAGGCACCGGCGCGTACACGTCGACCTACTCGGCGGTGGCGTTCAACGGCTTCCCGCCGTTGAAGACGATCCACATCTGATCGCTCCGCGATCTGAGCGTTAAGGGAGGCGGTTCTCCGCCTCCCCCTTTCCTCCGAACTTGAACTGACGGCGCTCATCGCGCGCGTGCACGCACGCGCCTTGAGCGGGGAAGGAGTACGACCATGATCCAGATTCGCCACGAACGGCTCGCCGATTTCGACGCGCGCGAGGCGCTGCTCGACGCTTCGTTCGGCGAGACCCGCTATCGCAAGTCGTCCGAACGCCTGCGCGAAGACCGCCTGCCGGCCGAAGGCCTGTCCTTCATCGCCGCGGAAGGCCGCCGCGTGATCGGTACCGCGCGCCTGTGGGACGTCTCGATCGGCAACGGACGCCGGGCGCTGCTGCTCGGCCCGGTGGCCGTGGCGGAGGACTGCCGGAGCAAGGGCCTCGGCGGCGCCATGGTGCGCCGCGCGATCCAGACGGCGCGCAAGCTCGGCCATGACGCCATCGTGCTGGTCGGTGACCCGGAATACTACAACCGCTTCGGCTTCTCCGGCGAGAAGACCGGTGCGTTGTGGATGCCCGGCCCGTTCGAACGCCGCCGCCTGCTCGGCCGCGAGCTGACTGCCGGCGCGCTCGACGACGCCCGCGGCATGATCGCGCCGGCCGGCCGTTTGGCCCCGACGCCGGACCTCCACGAACTCGTGGCGCAGGATGCCCGCGCCAACGGTCTTCGTGGTGCGCGTCCGCGCGCCGCGTAAACCTCGGCAGACCTGACGATGGGACGCTCCGCCACAGCGGGGCGTCCCTTCCGTTTGTCACACAGGGCGGCTATCACGACCTGATTATCTGGAGGAAATTAGAAATGACCGATTGGCCCGTCTACGCCACGATCACCGGACCCATAGTGATGGTCGGCTTCGGCTCGATCGGCAAAGGCACGCTGCCGATGATCGAGCGCCACCTCAAATACGACAAGTCGCGCATGGTCGTTCTCGACCCCAAGGACGAGGGCCGCAAGGCGCTCTGCGAGAAGCACGGCGTCAAGTTCATCCAGAAGGGCCTGACCCGCGACAATTACCGCGAGATCCTGACGCCGCTGCTGACCGCGGGCGGCGGCCAGGGCTTCTGCGTCAATTTGTCGGTCGACACCGGCTCGGTCGACATCATGGAGCTGTGCAACGAACTGGGCGCGCTCTACATCGACACGGTCAACGAGCCGTGGCTCGGCTTCTACTTCGACAAGTCGAAGGGCGCGGCGGCGCGTTCGAACTATGCGCTGCGCGAGGCAACGCTCGCCGCCAAGAAGGCGCGCAAGCCGGGCTCGACCACGGCCGTGTCGTGCTGCGGCGCCAATCCCGGCATGGTGTCGTTCTTCGTCAAGCAGGCGTTGCTCAACGTCGCGGCGGACCTGAAGCTCAACGTGCCCGAACCGAAGACCAAGGGCGAATGGGCGGACCTGATGCGTCATGCGGGCGTCAAGGGCATCCATATCGCCGAACGCGACACCCAGCGCTGCAACAAGCCGAAGCCGCCGGAAGTATTCGTCAACACCTGGTCGGTCGAGGGCTTCCTGTCGGAAGGCATGCAGCCGGCCGAACTCGGATGGGGCACGCACGAGAAGTGGATGCCGGCGAACGCGCATACGCATGAGACGGGATCGCAGGCCGCCATCTATCTGATGCAGCCCGGCGCCAACACGCGCGTGCGCACCTGGTGCCCGACGCGCGGCGCGCAATACGGCTTCCTGGTGACGCACAACGAGTCGATCTCGATCTCGGATTATTTCACGGTGCGCGATCAAACGGGCAAGGCCGTTTACCGGCCGACCTGCCACTACGCCTATCACCCGGCGGACGACGCGGTGCTGTCACTGCATGAGCTGTTCGGCTCGGGCAAGATGCAGGAGAAGCACCACATCCTCGAGGAAGACGAGATCGTCGACGGCATCGACGAGCTTGGCGTGCTGCTCTACGGCCACGGCAAGAATGCCTACTGGTTCGGCTCGCAGCTCTCCATCGAGGAGACGCGCGAACTGGCGCCGTATCAGAACGCCACCGCGCTACAGGTCACGTCGGCGGTGATCGGCGGCATGGTCTGGGCGCTGGAGCACCCGAACGAGGGCATCGTCGAAGCCGACGAGATGGACTTCCATCGTTTGCTGGAAATCCAGTTGCCTTATCTCGGCCCGGTGAAGGGCTATTACACCGAGTGGACGCCGCTGACCGGCCGCCCCGGGCTGTTCCCCGAGGACATCGACACGTCCGACCCGTGGCAATTCAAGAACGTGCTGGTGGGGTAAGGAAATAAAAAGGGCGGCCTGCGGGCCGCCTTTTTTTGTAGCCCGGATGAGCGCAGCGAAATCCGGGCTACAAGAATTTACAGCGTCAACACCCTTGCGTCGCCCTGCTCGGTACCAAAGGCCAGCACCTGGCCGCTTTGATCCCACGACAAGGCGCTGATCGGCTGGCCGTCAGCCTCGCGCGCGAGGATGAGCGCGCCGTCCTCGAGACGCACCAGCAGCACCGTGCCGTCGGCGAATCCCGCCGCGGTGACCGGCTGCTTCGGATGGCAAGCCACGCGGGTACAGCGTGACGGCGACGGCGCGAACATGGTCGGCTGCTTGCCCATCGGGCCGTCCTTGCCATCGAACGGCCAAAGAATGAGCTGCTCGGAGCCGGAGGTCGCCAGCAAGCCGCCGTCATGCGACCACGACAGCGAGCGCACGCGCGCCGAATAGCCGGACATGCGCATGTGCTTGGAGTCGACAAGCCGCCAGCCGTGCAAGGTCGGCTCCTGCATCTGGGTGATGAGGAAGCGGCCGTCGGGACTCAGCGTGACGCCGAGATGCGAGCCCTTCCATTCCAAGGTCTCGGGCTTGGCGCCCGCGGCATTGGGAAACCAGAGCGTCACGCCATTGTAGTGCGCGACGGCAACGCGAAAGCCCTTGGGAAAGAAAGCGAGGCCTCCGACCGTCGACGTCGCCTGTATTTCGCGGACCTCACCCTTGCTGGTGCGGACGCGCGCGATCTTGCCGGTGGACCACGCCACCGCGCCATCGGGGCCGAGCGCGACCTGATCGATCCAGCGCTTGCGCTCGTCGGTGGCGAGCGTCTCGGTGTTGCCGTCCTTGTCAGTGGCGACGAGCTTGCCGTCGTCGCCACCGGTGACGATGCGCAGCGGGCCGGCGGCGCTCGCCAGGATGCCGCCGTCATGCACCATAACGCGCGTGCGCTTCTCGGCCGGCGCAAACAGCAGCGCCTCCTCGCCGAGCACGAAGACCGGCGTCTGGCGCAGGAAATGCACGCCGACAATCGCCTGGCCTTCGGCTTCGGAAACGATGCGCGCGCGGTCGGCGAGCGTGAGCATGGTGGAGGTTGGGTCGGTCATGAGTGTCGCGCCGCTTGCGCCCTTCACCCTCCCCTGGAGGGGGAGGGTCGACGCGCGAAGCGCGTCGGGGTGGGGTGGTGATATTTGACAGCTTCAATTGAGAAGGTCACCCCCTCCCGGTTCGCTAACGCGAACCGACCTCCCCCCTCCAGGGGGAGGTGAAGAGAGGGTGCGGCAACTCATCAAGCTACGCAGCTCTCAAAACCCTTGCGGATCTTCTCTTCCGGCAGATGGCGGCCGATGAAGACGGCGCGGCTGATGCGCTCCTCGCTGTCCTTCCATTTGCGCTGGTGATCGCCGTCCAGGATCATGTGCACGCCCTGGAAGACGAAACGCTCGTTGTCGTCCTTGAACGACAGGATGCCCTTGCAGCGCAGGATGTCCTTGCCGTCGGTCTGCACCAGTTCCTGAATCCACGGGAAGAACTTGTCCGGGTTGAGCGGCTTGTCCGACGACACTGAAATGCTCTGCATTTCCTCGTCGTGATAGTGCTTCAGGCCGTGATGATGGTGGTGATGGCCGTGATCGTGGTCATGATCATGGTGATGATGATCGTGGTCATGATCGTCGGCTTCGAGGAAGGCCGGCTCGATCTCGAGAATGCGGTCGAGATCGAAGGCGTTGCGGCCGAGCACGTCCTTGATGGCGACCTTGGCGCGTTCGGTGCGATGCAAGGTGGCGTAAGGATTGATGCCGCGGATGCGCGCCTCGACTTCGTCGAGTTCGGCGGGCGTGACAAGATCGGCCTTGTTGAGCACGATCACGTCCGCAAAGGCGATCTGGTTCTTGGCCTCCGGCGCATCCTTAAGGCGATCTTTGAGCCATTTGGCGTCGGCGACCGTGACGACGGCATCGAGCTTGGTCTTGGCGCCGACATTCTCGTCCATGAAGAAGGTCTGGGCGACCGGGGCCGGATCGGCGAGCCCGGTGGTCTCGACGATGATGGCGTCGAACTTGCCCTTGCGGCGCATCAGGCCATCGATGATGCGGACGAGGTCGCCGCGCACCGTGCAGCAGATGCAGCCATTGTTCATCTCGAACACTTCCTCGTCGGCGTCCACGACGAGGTCGTTGTCGATGCCGATCTCGCCGAATTCGTTGACGATGACGGCGAACTTCTGGCCGTGCGGCTCGGTCAGGATGCGGTTGAGCAGTGTGGTCTTGCCGGCGCCGAGATAGCCGGTGAGCACGGTGACGGGGATCTTGCCGGCCGGATCGGCCGCGGAATTGGCGTCGGTCATGAGAAATGGGCTCCCTTGCCGCGCACATATAAGGGCTCGCAGCGGGAGGTGCAAAAGCGCTCTTTTCGCGCTCCGAAACGCAAAAGGCCGCCCGAAGGCGGCCTTTCCGTCCGTCGAATGGAAAAAATCTTAGCGGCAGCGCACGTAGTGACGGCGGCCGTAACGGTCGTGATAGTAGCAGCGGCCCGGACGGGTCGCGTCCGCGATGATCGCGCCGGCCGCAGCACCGATCAGACCACCGGCAACCGCGCCGCCAGCCGACCTGCTGGCGAGACCGCCAATCAGCGCGCCAGTGCCGCCGCCGATCAGGGCGCCACCCGCCATACGATCCTGCCGCGCGGTTTCACAACCGCCGAGTGCGAGGGCCAAGGCACCCACCACCAACACCTTCTTGAGCATGTTCATTCTCCCGGGATGTCGAATTGACGTAAGACGCGAAACAGGCCGTCAGATTGAGTTCGCAATATGGCCCGCCCCGGTAATGCCCGAAAGCGCGCTTGGGTTCCGGCGGCCCTGCGCCGAACGGACGTGTTACCGCTGACCGATTAACGATTCTGCCGGACGATCATGAAATTGGAGTGGTATCGAGCCACCCGCGGCTACCACCGGAGTAAAAAGCGCCCGAGCAACGCGCCGGCGAGGGTCACGCCACCGATTGCGATCGGATACCAGACGGCGACGAAGAGCGGCGAATCATCGGGGCAATGGGTGGCATAGAGGACGGCCGCGAGGCCGCTGGCGGCGAGACCGGCCACCGCCCCCGCGACAGTGCTCGAGGCCGGCGCGCCGCGCCTGAGAACAACCATGAACGCCGCCAGCAGCGGCAGTGACATTAGCGGGATCGCGGTCAGGCAGACCCGCGAATTGGTGCCCACCAGCCGGACGAGCCACTGGCTCGAGGGGACGGTGAGCAGCTCGGCGACAACCGCGACCGCCAACAATACCGGAGCCGCCGCAAGCGCGGCGACACGCCAGCCCGGCGCCGGCACGGGTCGGCCAACCTGCAAGACAAGAGCGAAAGCCGTCGTCGCCAGCAGGATCACCTCGACGATCTTGATGTCGAAGCGCACCGTGCCAAGCGCTCCGGCGATATCGGCGCGTGGGGCGAGCACCAACAGAAATCCGGCTGCCGACAGGACAAGTCCCGAGCCGAGTGCCCAAGCGAATTGCCTGCCGAGCGGCGGTGCTGCCGCTGCGCGATCGGCCACCAGGGCCTGAACCAGATCGTCCGTCCGCATCTCAGTTCTGTCCCAGTTGTTTCGCCAGCGCCGCCAGACCGCGATGCAACGCGACCCGGACCGCACCCGCCGTCATGCTCAAGCGCTCTGCCGCTTCGCCGATCGAACGGCCTTCGACCGCGATCGCCTGCACCACACTGCGCTGCCCGGTCGGCAGACGCTCCAAGTGGCGCGCAACCTCGCCCGGCGACGCAGACGGCTCAGGCTCCTCGGCCGCCAGCGTCTCGGAGAATTCGTCGATCGACAGATCGAATTTTCCGGTGCGCCGGCGCAACGCATCGACGACCTTGTAACGGGCGATCGCATGCACCCAGGGCTCGATCGGGCGTTCGCTGTCCCATGTATGCCGCTTCAGATGCACGGCAAGCAGAACCTCCTGAACCACGTCTTCCACGTCAGCGGCCGAGCGTCCCGCACGCAGCAGATTGCGCCTGATCGGCGCGCGCAACGCCGCGGCGATCGCGCGCAGCAGGCGCTCGTAGGCCTCCGCATCGCCGCCATTGGCGGCGCGCATCAGGTCTGACCAACCGGCGTCGCTCAAGCCCGCTCCTTAATCTTCATTCGTATGATTTGGGTCTTTGTTACGCGCTTCATTGCAAAAAATAGCATTCGTGGCGAGGCAACACAAAAACGTGAGCGGTGTAACGCGGACGGCCTCCACCGCGAAAGACCGAATGTGAGCCGGGAGAGACCCGCGCCACATCGGTAAACGCCTCACGAGGAAGGATCATCCTATGACGAAGACTGCCATCGCCGCCACGACGCTCGCCGGTTCGCTGGCCGCCGCTTTTACCATGATCTCGGTCGCTTCGGCCGGGCCGGCGCCTGTCCAGGCAAACGCCGACAAGTGCTACGGCGTCGCGCTCGCCGGCAAGAACGACTGTGCGGCCGGCCCCGGCACCACCTGCGCCGGCACCTCCAAGGTCGACTATCAGGGCAATGCCTGGAAGTACGTCGCCAAGGGCACCTGCACCACGATGAAGACGCCGAAGGGCATGGGCTCTCTGACCGCCATCAAGAGCTGATCTCTCACTCTCGGGAGGCGCGATCCCCGCGCGCCTCCCCCCTCTCTTATCATTCCGCGAGCCCGAGCATGCCCATCGCATCCTGCCTTCCCGCCGCCGCCGGCGTCGGTTTCAAGCCGCAGCATCTGGCCGACATTCTCGCCGGCGAGGCACCGATCGGATTCATCGAAATTCACGCCGAGAACTATATGGGCGACGGCGGCCCACCGCATGCGCAACTGAACGCTCTGCGCGAGCACTTTGCGCTGTCGGTGCATGGCGTCGGCCTGTCGATCGGCGGCGCCGGTCCGCTCGACCGCGCACATCTCACCCGGCTCAAGACCTTGTGCGACCGGCATCACCCAAAGAGCTTCTCTGAGCATCTCGCGTGGTCGTCGCACGGCGAATTCTTCTACAACGACCTGCTACCGCTGCCCTATACCAAAGAGACGCTGGCGCGGGTCTGCGAGCATATCGACACAGTGCAGAGCGTGCTCGGCCGCGAGATGCTGCTGGAAAATCCGTCGACCTACGTCACCTTCGTCGACAGCACGATCCCGGAAACCGAATTCCTAGATGAAGTGGCGCGGCGCACCGGCTGCGGTCTGCTGCTCGACGTCAACAACGTCTTTGTCAGCGCCACCAATCACGGCACCGACCCGGCGGCCTATCTCGCCACGTTTCCGCTGGCGCGCGTCAAAGAGATTCATCTCGGCGGCCACGACGCGCAGAGCGACGACGCTGGCGCGCCGCTGCTGATCGACGCCCACGGCACGCCCGTCGCCGATCCAGTCTGGTCGCTCTATGAGGCGGTCATCGCCCGCACCGGGCCGGTCGCCACCTTGATCGAATGGGACAACGACGTGCCGGCCTGGCCGGTGCTCGCCAATGAGGCGCGCGCGGCGGCCCGCATTCTCGAACGTGCCGTGGCACAGGAGGCCGCATAATGAGCGCATTCCAGACCCAGGACCAGTTTGCCGGCGCGCTGCTCGATTCGGAGCGTCTCGTGCCGCGGTCTGTTTCGTCACATACGGCCCGCACACCGCAGAAGCGCTTCGCGGTCTATCGCAACAATGTCATTGTCGGTTTGAGCGAAGCCCTGCGCACGCAGTTTCCGGCGACGGAAAGAATCGTCGGCACAGAGTTCTTCATGGGCCTGGCGCGCGTCTATGTTTCCAGCGAGCCGCCGCGCTCGCCCGTCATGATGAATTACGGCGAGCGCTTTCCCGCATTCATCGAGCGGTTCGGGCCGGCGGCGGAAATCCCGTATCTTGCCGACGTGGCGCGGCTCGAATTCGCGCGCACGCAGGCCTATCACGCCGCCGACGCCGCGCCGCTCGATGCCGCGGCGTGGCAGGGCGTCGATACGGATAGGCTGGGCGAACTCCGCGTCGTGCTGCATCCGTCGCTCCGTATTGTGCGTTCAGCATTTCCGGTAGTGACGATCTGGTCGATGAATTCCGGCAACATGGAGCCGGCTTCGATCGAGGATTACGGGCCGGAGGATGCGATTATCGCACGGCCGCGCGGCGACGTCGAAATACGTCAGCTTCCGCGAGGCGGTGCGGCGTTTCTCGAGGCGCTCGCCTCCGGCATGCCGCTCGGTGAAGCAGCCACTGCCGCAACCAACGCAGACGCCGCTTTCGATCTTGCCGTCAATCTCGCCGGACTGATCGGCACCGAATTGGCAATCAGACTTGTTATTCCTTCGTCCATGAAAGACACCGCATCATGAGCCAGACATTGACGACAACGTCGACACCCATGCCGGCCGCGCTGGTGAAGCGCGCCATCTCTTTGATGGAAGCCATCCCGTACTGGTTTGTGGCGCTGATCACACGGATCGCAATCGCCGGCGTGTTCTGGCAGTCCGGGCAGACGAAGGTGGATGGTTTCCGATTATCGGAAAGCGCCATCGAGCTGTTCCGCAGCGAATATCGTCTGCCGCTGATCGACCCGGTGCCGGCGGCCTATCTCGCGGCCATCGCCGAACATCTGTTTCCGGTACTGCTGGTCTTCGGCCTCGCCACGCGCTTCTCGGCGCTGGCGCTGCTCGGCATGACTTTGGTGATCGAGATTTTCGTCTATCCGGACGCCTGGCCGACCCACGGCACCTGGGCGGCCTGCTTCCTGCTGCTGATGACACGCGGGCCGGGACCGGTGTCACTCGACCACCTCGTCGCCAAACGGTGCGGCTGACGGATGCGCGACCGGCGCCGCGATCGCGGCGCCGCAAGCCGGCTCAGATCACCTTGACCGTCGCGCCGATCGGCACGCGCTCATAAAGGTCGAGGATGTCCTGGTTGAACAAGCGGATGCATCCGCTCGACACCGCCGTACCGATCGTCTCCGGCTCGATGGTGCCGTGGAGACGGAAATAGGTGTCCTTGCCGCCGCGGTAGAGATAAAGCGCGCGCGGACCGAGCGGGTTTTCGGGACCGCCCGGCATGCCGCCGGCATAGGCACGGTAGCGCGGAATCGCCGACATCATGGATTCGGTCGGCGTCCAGTGCGGCCACTTCTCCTTGCGGCCGATCACGGCGGTGCCGCGGAAGTTGGCGCCCTCGCTGCGGCCGACACCGACGCCGTAGCGGATCGCCCGGCCACCGCCCTGCACCAGGTAAAGCCGGCGCTGGCCGATATTGACCACCACAGTGCCCGGCTTCTCATTGCCCGTCCAAGCGACCTCGGTCCGCATCAGGCTCGGGTCGACATTCTCGACCGCGGAAATGGCATGGCCACCATCGCTGACATAGCCGTAATTGGCGGTCATGCAGCCGGCCGCGAACAAGGGCAGGCCCAGGGTAAACGCGCGACGGGACAGACGAACGGCGGATTCGGTCGTGATTTTCGGGCGATTCATGGGGCACTCTGATGATTTGCGCGCATATTGCTGAGCATCGCCCAGCCATGCAACACGCCGGCGACGAAACCCACACCGGTGTGTCCTCAGGGCGACAGCCGGCTACGGCGTAATCCCTGCGGTTTCTGCATGAACGGGCCAGGGCCTGGCGCGTGCGGCCCTTTACCACGCCGCTTAACCACCAGATGAGACTACGGAACGCGGCGCCATGGCCCCTTGGTAGTCTGCCGCCAGCCCGACAGATTAGTGATGCCGTTTGTCCGGGCCAGAGGCAGCCGGGTGGTCTAACATCCGGCTGCCTCGCTAGACTCCGACTCGGCCCCGCCCCTCGCCCTCGGCGCCGCACCGCCAAAGTTTAGCGGCCGCTTTTCAGGTTTGTTCACTCTTGAAGCCTAGGCTCAATCAGCCACGGGCACCGCCCGGGCGCGTCTTCGTTATCCTTGAGGCCGTCATGTCGTTAGCCGCTGTTGAGAATTTCCTGCAGAACGCGCGAGCCCAGATCTCGCAGCGGGACATCAACGAGAGCTATCTGCGGGCCCTCACCGAGATGACCCGCGAGATCAAGCGGTTGGAAGACGAAATCCGCCGGGTGCAGCGCGACGTCCGCGTGGGCCGCCGTTTCGGTTGATTTGCTCGCAATTCCGGACGGAAAACCGGCTTCCACTTTTCCTGTAATTGCTCGCTAGCGCTTGCGCAGCTCGTAGCGCCCTTCCGCGACAATCTGAACGAGATCGCAGCCACAATCATTGGCGAAGGCGCGCAAGGCCGCGCGTGAGAACGGGTCCGGCTCGCCGGGTGGAAATAGGCCTGCAAATTGCTCGTAGGGCAGGTCGAAGATGTGCCCGGCCGGCATCTCGGCCAGATAGCTTGCCAGCACGTCCCGGTTCAGCGTCGCCATGATTTCGATCCAATTGGCCCGGCCGTCGCTCCCGGCGCGGGGTCGTGATAGCGCCCCTTAAGGCCCTGATCAAAGAGGTAAAAGCGAGCAAGACAGCAACTTGAGCGCAAAGCTGGAGAAGCGGGCTTGTCAGAGGAAATGTTATAATATTACAGTCCGGCAACCGTCCTCCACCCCTGAAGAGGTTGCCATGCGCGCCCGCTCCATCGTTCATTTCGCGGCCTTTGTCGCGCTTCTCGCCCTGCCCTTTGCGTCCGCCCAGGCCCAGACCGCCGGCGGCCCCCTCAAGGTCCTGGCCGCCGAAAATTTCTACGGCGGCATCGCCGCCCAGATCGGCGGCGCCCACGTCTCCGTCTCGAACATCATCGCCAATCCTGACCAGGACCCGCATTCCTTCGAGGCCACGCCCGGCCAGGTGCGCCAGGTCGCCGACGCCAAGATCGTGATCTTCAACGGCGGGCACTATGACGAGTGGATGGAGAAGCTGCTGAAGGCCTCGCCGCGCAAGGACCGCATCACCGTCGAAGCCGCCAGGGTCGTGAAGGCCAAGCACGGCGGCAACCCGCATCTGTGGTACGCGCCCGCGACCATGCCGGCGGTGGCCAAGGCCATCGCCGCCGCGCTCACCAAGGCCGATGCCGCCCACGCCGCCGACTACGGCGCCAACCTCGACAAGGTGCTCGCCGACCTCGAGCGCATCACCCAGCGCGTCGCCCAGCTCCGCGACAAGCACAAGGGCAAGCCGGTGACCGCCACCGAGCCGGTGTTCGGCCTGATGGCGGAGGTGCTTGGCCTGACCATGCGCAACGAGAAATTCCAGATGGCGCTGATGAACGAATCCGAGCCGAGCGCCCGCGACATCGCCGCCTTCGAGACCGACCTGAAAACCCGAAAGGTGAAGGTGCTGCTCTACAATTCGCAGGTCTCGGAGAAGCTGGCACAGCGTCTGGTCGATATCGCCAAGGAGGCCAAAATCCCCGTGGTCGGTGTCACCGAGACCCAGCCGGCAGACAAGTCCTTCGTCGACTGGATGCTGAGCCAGCTCGACGCCCTCGACAAGGCACTGGATACGCAGAATTCGTGATACTCTTCTTGTCATGGCCGGGCTTGTCCCGGCCATCCACGTCTTCCTAAAAACTTGGAAGAAAGTCGTGGATGCCCGGCACAAGGCCGGGCATGACGGATGAGAAGCCTTGCCAATGACCACCAACGCCATCATCGAACTCGACCACGCCACTATCGCGATTGGTGGCCGCGCGGTGCTGCGTGACGTGAGCTTCGCGATCGCGCCGGGCGAATTCATCGGCGTGCTCGGCCCCAACGGCGCCGGCAAGACGACGTTGATGCGTTCGATCCTCGGGTTGCTTCCACCAAGCGCAGGATCGCTCCGGGTGTTCGGCGCACTTCCGAAGCGCGGCAATCCCGCCATCGGCTACCTGCCGCAACTGCGCACCGTGCTGCCCGATTTGCGCGTGCGCGGTCTCGATTACATCGCCAGCTCGCTCCACGGCGAGCGCTGGGGCCTGCCTTCGCTGAAAGCTGCCGACCGGCACGCCATCGAAGACACACTCCACGCCGTCGGTGCGCAGGACCTGGCGCGCCGGCCGCTATCCGATATGTCGGGCGGCGAACGGCAACGGTTGCTGCTGGCGCAGGCGCTGATGGGCCATCCGAAGCTGCTGCTGCTCGACGAACCGCTGATCAGCCTCGACGCCCGGCATCAGGAAGTCGTCATCGACGTGGTGCGCCGGATCGCCCGCGAGCGCGGCATCACGGTTTTATTCTCGGCGCATGAACTCAACCAGTTGCTCGGCGCCATCGACAAGGTGCTCTATCTCGGCAACGGCCATGCGGCGCTCGGCACGGTGGATGAGGTCGTCACGGCGCCGGTGCTGTCGCGGCTCTACGACACCGAGATCGAGGTCGTGCGCGCCGCCGGGCATATCTTCGTGATGTCGCGCGGCCGTGATGTCGAGCGCGACGCGCATATGCATGACCACGATCATGGGCATGATCACGGGCATGGCCACGACCACCACGGACATCAGCACTAGGGCAGCGGCACCGTGTTCCAATACGACTTCGTCATCAACGCCTTCATCGCCGCCGGCATGGTCGCCGTGGTGTCGGGCGTGACCGGTTACTTCCTGGTGCTGCGCGGGCAGACCTTCGCCGGTCACGCGCTGTCGCATATCGGCTTTGCCGGCGCGACCGGCGCCGGGCTGATCGGCCTGTCACCGCTCGCCGGGCTGGTCGGCTTCACGCTGATCGCCGGCGTGATCATGGGGCTGATGAGCGAGCGGCTGGCCAACCGCGACGTCGCCATCGGCGTGGTGCTGTCGCTGTCGCTCGGCTTCGGCATCCTGTTTCTATATTACTACACCTCGTTCGCGACCCAGGCGACGGCGCTGCTGTTCGGCAATGTGCTCGCCGTCGACTTGCCGATGATAAAGGCGCTGGCCGCGCTCGGCGTTGCGACGCTGCTCCTGCTCGCGCTCATCATGCGGCCGCTGATCTTCGCCACGCTTCAGCCGGAACTTGCCGAGGCCAAGGGCGTGCCGCTGCGTTTCATCTCGACCGTATTTCTCGCTTTGGTCGCGCTCGCGGTCGCCGCCTGCGCGCAGATCGTCGGCGTGCTGATGGTGTTCACGCTGATGGTAGGCCCGGCGGCGGCGGCGCAGCGCCTGGTCAACGGACTGTGGAGCGGGCTAGCGCTGGCCGCGCTGCTGGCGCTCGCCGAGGCCTGGCTCGGCATTGTCATCGCCTATCACACGGACTGGCCGGTCAGCTTCTGCATCGCGCTGCTGAGCGCGCTCGTTTATTTCGCCGCCATAATGAAGCCCGCCGCATCGAGCCATGAGCATTGATTGCATCGCGGCCCAGGGACTAGACTGACGGCGCCGGCTCGCCTCCAGATTTAAATCATGCCATCACCCCTGTCCGTTGTCTTCGCCGCCAGCGATGCCGGCTTGTGGCGCATTGACCGCATCACACCGGTCATCGGCGATACTCTGCCGGCGGCCTCCTGTCTGTCGGTTCATGAGAACGGCGCAGCGCCCATGGCGGCGGCGTGGTCGCTGCGCGGCACGACAAGCAACACACGGTATACGACCCGCGCCGAAACCGGAGCGTTGGCGTCCCGGCAGGAAGGCCTAGGCCGTCCGGCCGCGACATTGGCCGCGTTGATCCCGATCCGTAAGACCGAAGCGTGGTGGGCACTGGCGCAGGACGAACGGCGGCACATCTTTGAGGAAAGCTCGCGTCATATCGCCATCGGGCTCGAGTATCTCCCCGGCATCGCCCGGCGTCTGCATCACTGCCGCGAATTCGCCGAACCGTTCGATTTTCTCACCTGGTTCGAATACGGCCCGCAGGATGCGGGCGCCTTCGAAGATCTTGTCGCGCGTCTGCGCGCCACGGAAGAGTGGCACTATGTCGATCGCGAGGTCGATATCCGGCTGTCGCGAAGCGCATAAAAAAACGGCCCCGCCGAAGCAGGGCCGTTGAACCGCGTGTGCCTAAATCCGGCAACCCTTACATCTTGGCGCCTTTTTCCTTGAAGTACTTCACGGCGCCCGGATGCCACGGGATCGGCGAGTAGTCCTTGACCTGGTTCTCGACGCTGAAGTTCTTCGCTTCGCCGTGGACGGCGACGAGATCGGCCTTCTTATCGATAACGGTCTTCACGATGTCATAGGCCATCTGGTCGGGCATATTGGCGTTGGCGACCAGGATGTTCCACACCACCGTATTGACGTTGTCGGTGGTCTGACCGGGATAGGTTCCGGCCTTGATCGTGCTCGACGCGTACAGATTGCCGTACTTCTCGTTCATCTTCTTGGCGAGATCGCCGTGATCGACCAGCTTGAGCTTTACGCCGGGCGTGGCGCCGAGGTCGGTCACCGCTGCCGTCGGAAGACCACCGACCCAGAAGAAGGCATCGATCTTCTTGTCCTTGATCGCGTTCACCGACTCGGCAACGCCGAGACGCTCACGCGTCATATCCTTGTCCTTGTCGAGACCGGCGGCCTCGATGACGCGGAAGGCCATGACCTCGGTCGCGCTGCCGCCCGAACCGGTCGACACGCGCTTGCCTTTAAGATCAGCCATGGTGTTGATGCCGGTCCCTTCGATGGTCACGACATGCATCTGGTTCGGATAGAGCACCATCAAGGTGCGCACCGGAACCGGGCTGCCGCTGAACTTGCCCTTGCCTTTTTCAGCATCGAGCGCCGCGTCCACCATCGAGAAACCGAGTTCGCTGCGGCCGGCTCCGATCAGCTTGAGATTGTCAACCGAACCGCCGGTGACTTCGGCGGTTGCCTGCAGGCCCGGGATCGACTTGGAGAGAACATTGGCGAGGCCACCGCCCATCGGGTAATAAACGCCACCGGTACCACCGGTGCCGATCGAAATGGTCTTTTGCTGCGCCTGGGCGCCGCCGAAAATCACCGCGACCGCGGCGGCTGCGCCCAGCGCGATGCTTAGTGCACGCTTCATCTTATTTTCCTCCACTCTTTGTTATCAGCCGGCAGCCTGCGCTTGCGCGGGCAACGGCCGTTTCCACTGCCATAGCAGCAAACTCACTCCCAAGATTAGCCCGAACGGGGCGGGATAGGGAATATCCCTGCCGGTCAGCAATTCGGCGAGCGCCTCGAGCAGGCTCGGGAAAACCAGCAGCAGGCCGGATAAAACGAACAGGAACTGCTCAATCCGCGTGGTGCGACGAATGGCCCAGCCTTGCGCCGCGGCGGCAAGCGCCGCGAGGCCGGCGGCCGTGACAAACGTGATCCAGAAAATGTCGGTCACCGAACCGCCCTTGGGAATTTTCATGAGCAGCCCCAGACCCTGCGGATCGAGCACGAAGACGAAGGGTACCAGGAAGGCCGGCAGCGTGTATTTCCACGCCTGCAAGGTCGTCTTGTAGGGATCGCCGCCGGTGATCGCGGCCGCGGCGAAGGGCGACAGCGCGGTCGGCGGCGAGACCTCCGAGAGCACGGCGTAATAGAAGATGAACATGTGCGCGGCGAAGTCCGGCACGCCGAGTTTGGTCAAAGCCGGTGCGGCGATGACCGCGCAAATGATGTAGGAGGCGGTGACGGGCACCGCGAGGCCGATGATCCAGACGACAAGGCCGGTATAGATCGCAGTGAGCAGCAGACTGCCGCCAGCCATGTCGATGACGATCGACGAGAACTTCAGCCCGAGACCTGTCAGCGTCACGACGCCGACGATGATGCCGGCGGAAGCACAAGTGGTCGCCGCGCCGAGCACGCCGATGGCGCCTTCGGAGAAGGCCGCGGTCAGTTTCTTCGATTCCGGCATGACGCGCTGCCCGACCGGGAACAGGCCGACGACAGCGGTCACCACCATCGCAATGAGGACCAGAAGCGGAAAGTAGGATTCGAAGACCTTGATGACGGCGATGCCCGACAGACCGGGGATGAGCGCGCCCGCGATCGCCACGATGCCGATCGCCAACAGCGGGATCAGCACGCGTCGCGGACCGAGCGCGGTTTCCGGCGCCAGCCCGCTCATCACAAAGGCCAGCAAGGTCGACAGGAACACCGACAGCATCGGCGAGTAGCCGACTATCATGAAAACGATGACGGCGATCAGCGAGACGAAGTGGAAGCCGTAGCGCCGCACCATCTGGCCCAGCGGCATTTCGGTCTTGAAGACGACTTCACGGGCGCCGAAGCGGAATGCGTCGAGTTCGACCATGAACAGCAGCGACAGGTAATAGAGGCAGGTCGGGATCACCGCCATCCAGATGACGTCGAGATAGCTGATCTTGAGAAATTCGGCGATCAGGAAGGCGGCGGCGCCGAGCACCGGCGGCGAGATGATAGCACCGAGACCGCCGGCGGCGAGCAGGCCGCCCGCGGCATTCGCCTTGAAGCCGGCCTTCTTCAGCATCGGCCAGGCGACCGTGCCGATCATCACCGTGGTGGCGACGCCCGAACCGGACGGTCCTCCGAGCAAGAACGAGGAGGCCACCACCGAGCGGCCGGCGCTCGACGGCTTGTTGCCCATGACGGCGAGCGAGAAATCGATGAAGAACTTGCCCGCACCGGAATGCAGCAGGATGGCGCCGTAGATCGTGAACATCACGATCAGGGTCGCCGACACATCGAGCGCGACGCCGAAGATGCCTTCGAGCGTGATGAACATGTGACCGACCAGGCGCGCAACGTCGTAGCTGCGGTGGGTCCATGGCGGCGGCAGATATTCGCCGAACAGCGCATAGGCGAGAAAAAGAATGCTGACGACCGGCATGATCGGCCCGGCCGTGCGGCGCGAGGCTTCCAGAACGAGCACGATCAGCGCCACACCGAGGACGACGTCCCACTGGTTCGGCACCGCAGCGCGATCGGTGAAGTCGTCGCCACCCATAAGCGCGTAGGCCATGATGCCGATGGCGAGGAGACCGGCCAGAACATCGAACCATTCGATGCGGTTGCGGAAGCGTGCGCTCAGCGGGAACAGCAGGAAGGTAAGGACCAGAACGAAAGCAAGATGGGTGTAGCGCAGCGGCTGCGTCGGCACGATCTCGTAGGCCGCGTAAAGATGAAACACGGTCATCGCCACGGCGATGGCCGTGACGGCGATAGCAACCCAGCCGGTCAGCCGGTTCCCGGCGCCCTCTTCCTGCTGGACATATTCTTCCGCCTTGCGCAGCGCTTCGGCCGAAATCTCGTCCTCGGCAGCAATGACAGCCTTCTGGTCGGCGCTCATCTTTCCCCCACAATTCTCGCGTCTTTTCGAACGGCCGGCCGGAACTTTGCGCCCCTTGCCGGGATCGTCTGCCCCGAACCGCCCATATCACGTTTGGCCAACGGGCAAAACCTCCGCCACGTTGCGCCGCAAAATGAAAAGGGCGCTGCCTTTAATTTCGGCAGCGCCCGAAGTTCGATCTCAGATGATATTGTATCTGCGGATCAGACCAGCACGTCGTTGTCGATGCCGGCCGGCGCGCCCGCATATTGCTGCGGCATGAGGTCGAGCGGCTCAGCCACCGGGGCCAGCGGCGCGAAATCGCGGTTGCCGGCAACCTCGTTGGCGCTCGGCGCGTCGACCGGACGATCGAGGCGGCGCGAGGAGCCTTCGAACACAACGTTCGGCTCGATGCTGAGCGACTTGTTGTAGACCTCGCCCTCAATCCGGGCGTTGCCCTGGAGCTTCACGGTGTTGCCGTGGACGGTGCCCTTGAAAAAGCCCTGCACGATGACGTCGAGCGCGGTGACGTTGCCCTCGACATAGGCCCCCTCGCCGATGATGAGATGCGCGGCGCGAATGTCGCCGAGCACGCGGCCGAACACCTGAATGGCGCCGGCGCAAGTGACATTGCCGGTCACCAGCATGCCGGGACCGAAGGTGGTGACGATATCGGGCTGCATCTTCGGCGTGGAACCCGGACGGGCCTCAACGGCGGCATAATCCTTGGACATGAAGCTCACGACAGCACCCTGTTGGTTGGCGATCCCTATCCCGCTATAAAAATACCGCGGCCGCCGAGACCGGCCAGCGCAAAGCCGATTCATCACTAATGCTGCGCGGCGTTAACTTAACGGCCGTCGATCAGGACTGCCGAACTTGATTAAAGCGCCGGTCAAACGCTTAATGTCGGCATGCGAAGCCCTGTGGTGACCAAGGCGAAATCGACCCAGACGGCGCGGGACAAGGCCATCGAGGCCGCCGTCAGCCAGTTCATGAAGTCGATCGACCACGCCACGCGGCGCGAGATCGAAAAGCGCCTGCGCAAAGCCATCGCCGACGGCATCGTGAAGCCCGGCGACAGCGTCACCGCTGGCATGGGGCTGAAAAGCCCCGATGCCGATCTCGACGTCGCCGTGTTCGGCAAGATCAAGCTGTAGCGCCTGACCTATTCCGCCGGTACCGCGGCCTTCGGCACACGCGCCTCGGCCGGCTGCCGCGACAGCGCGAACAGGAAGCCAGCGACGATCAGATAAGCGAGCGTGATCTGCGGCTGCACGCCGAATCCCTTGCCGATGCCGATCGCTTCGCCGTGCATGAAGCCGAAATAGGTCAGCACCGCGCCGGCCAGCGCAAAGCCCGCCGCATTGGCGAATTTCTTCTCGATGACAAAGACGCCGATGGCGCCCAGCACCAGCCCGACCAGGATCGAGCCGCCGCCCATCAGTTCGAGGCCGTGCGCCAGCACGCCGTTCTGCGCCATCTTGCCGACGAAGTCGGGCGCGTGCTGCGCACCGAAATTCATGCCCGCGGCCCCTAACGCGCCGGACAGCAGCACGGTCGCCCAGGCCGCGAGATGCGGCGTGATGGCGAGCGCAATGGCCGGCGCATGTTCGCGCGGCGTGGTCTGGAACGCCTGCGCGCAGATCAGCATGCCGATGTACAAAAGGATCGGCGAGATCGCGACCACCGGCACGATGGCGAGCATCAATGAGATGACACCGAACCAGGACAGCACGATCACCATCAGGCCAGTCGCCGCCGAATAGCCGATGCGGCCGCCCATCGCCTTCCAGCCGGGATGACCGATATAGACGGCGTTGATGAAGGGATTGCCCATCAGGCAGCCGATCAGGCTGACGACGCCGTCGGCAGTGAGCACGCGCGTGGTCGGATAGGTGTCGCCCGCGGCTTCGGCGCTTTCGACATTGTCCATCGCCTCGACCAGATCGTAGATGCCGTAAGGAATGGCGGTGACGAGGATGATGGCGAGATAATCAAAGCCGGAGAAGACGTGACCGAAAGCCGGCAGCGGCACCGAGAAACCGAAATTAGCGAAGGCCGCGCCGACGCCGGCGACGCTGACGCCGCCGATATTGAGCCCGAACAAGGTCGAGCCCCAGGCGATCAGCATGCCGACGCCGATGGCCACGAGCCCCGCCGGAATGCCCTTGGGATATTTGTAGCCGCCGAACCAGCTCACCAGGATGATGGCGAAGCAGGTCAGCCCGATCACCGGGGTCATGAACATTTCCAGCGCCGGGCGCATCGAGATGAAGGCGATGGAAACGCCGGCGAGCGTGCCGAGCAGCGCGGCGCGCGGCGTGATCTTGCGAATGATGGGCGCGATGAAGCCGCCGATCATCAGGATGAAGCTCTGGAAGAACACCCAGACGAGGCCCGCCTCCCAGCCCTTGATGGGATCGCCGGTCGAGATGGTGATCGGCAGCATGATCACGAAGGTGACGATGAACATATGCGGCACGCTGATGCCCGACGGCAGCGCGCAGACATCGGTGCGTCCGGTCTTCTTCGCCAGGCTGTAGGCCAGATAGGCGTAGTAGAAGGTCGACAGGCACATCATCAGGCCCATCGCCGGCAAGATGCGGCCGAACACGATGGCGTCCGGCATCTTCAGCACGAAGCGCAACAGGCCGGTGAGCACCAGCATGTTGACCAGAATATTGGTGCCGAAGCCGAAGAAGGCATTCCAGTCGCCGGGCGTCCACAATGCCGGCGCCGCCGTGGTCTTGGTCTTGGCCATGTTCGTTACTCCCCGTTGTCCCCTTAAGCCGCCATCGCCTTGAGCAATTGCTGCGAACCCGTGACCCAGCCGAAAATGCCGCCCTGCGCCTTGATCATGGCGAGGCCGGCTTCGTGAAATTCCGGAAAGTAGGAAGCGCAGCAGTCCGACAGAACGATGCAGCGGTAGCCGCGATCATTGGCCTCGCGCACCGTGGTGTTGACGCAGACTTCGGTGGTGACGCCGGCCACCAGCAGATTCTCGATGCCGCGATTGGTGAGGATCAGCCCGAGATTGGTGGCGTAGAACGCGCCCTTGCCGGGCTTGTCGACCACCGGCTCACCGGGAACCGGATAAAGTGCGTCGATAATGTCGTGGCCGGCTTCGCCTTGAATGAGGATGCGGCCCATCGGGCCGGGATCGCCAATGCGTTTACTCGGCGAGCCGCGCTCGACCTTGGCCGGCGGCGCATCATGCATATCGGGGCTATGGCCTTCGCGGGTGTGAATGACCAACATGCCGGCGCCGCGCGCGGCTGAAAGCACCGCCTTGCAGGGCGCCACCGCGGCATTCAGCAGCGACACGTCATTGCCGAGCGTCTCGCCGAAGCCGCCCGGCTCCAGAAAGTCGCGCTGCATGTCGATGATGATCAGCGCTGTGCGCGCCAGATCGATGTCGATCGACGCGGGCTCGGCGGCAATCCGGGTGACCAAGGACTTTCCCTCCTTCAGGGAAAACGACGCCTTGGTCTCATCTCAGCAAGCGGCGTGCCAATCGGTACACAATCGCAAATTACTGCCCTTCAATTGATCAGATCGACCGATTCAACAAAAATTCCATCGGCTTAACAGGAAGATTGCAGCTGCCAATAAAACGGGCGGCGCATGGCTGGATCGTATAATGCCAGTCAAAAAATAGGCGACGGCGCGCAAAGCCGCGCCGTCTGCGCCAAAGCTTGTCATCGCCGGGCTTCACCTCGAGCGTGCGGTCAGGCCGGCGAAACTCCCTACTCCGCCGGCATGCCCTGCTTCGCCAGCCGCCGCGCGGCGCGGCGCTCGCGCCAGCGGTCCCGCTTTTCGGCGAGGTTGGCGATGGCCATCAGTGCCGCCGGCGTCACGATCAACGTCAACACCGTCGCGAAGCCGAGACCAAACACGATCGCCGTGGACAGGCTGATCCACCACTGCGTCGCTGGCGCACCGATCGTGATTTCGCGATTGACGAATTCGAGATTGACGCCGAAGGCGATCGGCAGCACGCCGAGGATCGCCGTGACCGCGGTGAGCACGACCGGTCGCGCACGCTCACGACAGGTCTCAAGGATGGCTTCGTAGGCGTTCTGTCCTTCACGGCGAAGTCGGTCGTACGTATCGATCAAAACGATATTGTTATTCACAATGACACCGGCGTTGGCGATCACGCCGATGCCGGTCATAACGACACCGAATGGCTGGCCCATGATCATCAGGCCAAGCAGCACCCCGATAGTCGACAAGACCACGGCCGACAGCACCAACCCGACCGAGATGAAGCGGTTGAACTGCGCCAGGAGGATCGCGAAGATCAGGAACAGCGCGGTGCCGAAGGCCTTGCCGAGGAAGGCGCCGGCCTTCTCGCGCTCCTCGTCCTCGCCCTTGAGCTTGAAGGTGACGCCGTCGCCCAATTTCATGCTGCCGAGCGTGTCGATGATCTTCTTCTGTACCACCGCGTTCTGCACGCCGTCGGCGATGTTCGACGAGACGGTCATGACGCGGTTCGCATTGACGCGGTTGATGTAGCCGACCCGCTGCGCCGGCACGCGCTCGACGAAATTGCCGATCGGCACATAGCCGGCCTGGGTCTGCACGCGCAGTTCGTCGATCTCATCGAGGCTGCGGCGGTCTTCCGGGAAGCGGACGATGATATCGACCGCCTTGTCATTGTCGGAGGGCCGATATTCGGTGACCTTGACGCCATTGGTGACGAGCTGCACGGCGTTGCCGACGGCGGTCAGTCCGGCGCCGTACTTCGCCGCTTCGGTCTTGTTGACATTGATCTTCCAGTCGATGCCCGGCAGCGGCAGGCCATCGTCGAGGTCGCGGACTTCCGGCATCTTCGACAGCGCCTCGGCGACCATCTTGGCGGCGGCGGGCAGTTTGGCCGGATCGAGCGCGGCAAGCTGCACCTGGATCGGCTTGCCGGTCGGCGGGCCGGCGCGCGGCGCCGTCACCTCGATCAGGACGCCGGGGATCGACTGCGTGCGCTCGCGGATCTGGTCCATGATGGCGTGGGCCGGCAGGCGCTTCTGCCAGTCGGCGAACTCGAACTGGATGACGCCGATCGTGTCCTCGGTGATTTCGCTCGAGCCGCGCGGCTGCTCGCCGACGCGCGTATAGACAGTCGCAAGGCCGTCGGTCGCAAGCACGGTCTTCTCGACCTGGGCCAGCGTCTTGTCTTTTTCCTCGAGAGACAGGTTGCCGCGCGCATGCACGATGACCTGGCCGTAATCGGGCTCGACACTCGGGAAGAATTCGACGCCATTACCGAGCTTGCCGTAAGCGCCGATCACCACGACCAGCAGCCCGACGGCGAGACCGAGAATGAGGACAGGCCGGTGCAGTGCAAAGCGCACCGTCCGCATGTAGAGCCCCTTGTCTGAGGCGCGATCGTCATGCGGCACCGGCGAGGCGCGGCCGAGCAGCGCGCCTAAGGTCGGCGTGAAGAACAGCGCCACGGCGAGCGAAGCCGACAAGGTCGCGATCAAGGTGATCGGCATGTATTTCATGAACTCGCCGACGATGCCGGGCCAGAACAGCAGCGGCGAGAAGGCCGCGACACGCGTCGCGGTCGCCGCGATCACCGGGCCGGACATGCGCACCGCCGCCTGGGCATAGGCCTCCTTCGGCGGCATGCCTTCCGACATGCGCCGCTCGGCATACTCGGAGACGATGATGGCGTCGTCGACCAGCATGCCCACGGCCAGAATGAGCGAGAACAGCACGACGATGTTGACGGTCAGGCCAGCGAGCTGAAGGCCGAGCACGCCGGCCAGGAACGACGCCGGAATCGCGATGCCGATGAACAGCGAGGCGCGGAAGCCGAGCGCGAACAGGATGATGACGGCGACCAGCAGCACGCCTGTGGCAACAGAGTTTTGCAGGTCGGCCAGCATCTGGCGGATAATTTTGGATTTGTCCTGGGTGAAGCCGACTTCGACGCCTTCGGGCCATATCTTCTGCATCACGGCGACCTGTTTCTTCACCGCATCGACGGTTTCGATCAGGTTGGCGCCAGTGCGCTTGGAGACTTCGATCGCCATGGCCGGCTGGCCGTTGACGCGCGTCACCGAGGTCGCGTCCTTGAAGGTCGGGCGCACGGTGGCGATATCGCCGAGCGACACCGATGCACCGGCGGTCGAGGCGATGGGGATATTGAGCATGTCCTGCGGCCGCTCGATCAGACCCGGCACCTTGACGGCAAAACGGCCGGTCGCGCTTTCCAGCGCACCGGCCGCGATCAGGCTGTTGGACTGCTGCGTCACCTGAATGAGCTGGTCGATCGAAATGCCATAGCTCTTCATCAGCATCGGCTCGGCGACGACCTCGACGGCCTCGTCTCGCGCGCCGCGCAGTTCCGCCTTGAGCACACCCGGCTGCTGCTCGATCTGATTCTTGGCCTCGCGCGCGATGCGCAGCAGGGTACGTTCCGGGACGCTGCCGGCCAAAGTCACCACGAGCACCGGATAGAGCGACAGGTTGACTTCCTGCACCGACGGTTCGTCGGCGTCGCGCGGCAGATCGCGCTTGGCCTGATCGACCTTGGCGCGCACATCGGCGAGCGCGGCGTCGGAATTGAAGCCGGCCTCGAACTCGAGGAGCACATAACCGCCGCCTTCATAGCCGGTGGCGCGCATTTCCTTGACGTTGGTCACCGACTTGAGCTGCGTCTCGACCGGGCGGATCAATAGGCGCTCGGCGTCTTCGGGGCTGATGCCGCGCTGCGTCAACTGCACATAGATAATCGGCACCTTAACGTCGGGCTCGGCCTCTTTCGGGATGGTCTGGTAGGCGATGAGGCCCGCGACCAACAAAAAGGCGAGCGTCGCCAGGGTCAGGCGCGCATGCGAGATGGCGTAGTTGATGAAGGTGGACATTTAATCGCCCGCTACTTCGCCGCTGTTTCCGCCGGCGCTTCCGTCGCCTCGACCTTCTGCCCTTCGCGCACGAAGTCCTGACCGCGCACGATCACGCGCGCGCCGTCGGGGATGCCCGACAGCCACATCGTGTCCTGCAGATCCTCGACGATCTTCACCGGCACGAACTGCACCTTCTGCTCGGCATCGACGATACGAACGCCGATGTCACCGGAGGAGGCAATGGTCAGAGCCGAGCGCGGCACCTGGGCCGCCGGCTCCGGCTGCAGCGACACCGCGACTTCCGCGGTAATGCCATCGGGGATCGCGCCCTTGGCATTCTCCATCTCCACCTCGACGCGATAAGTGCGCGTCGTAGCGCTGGCGGACTTGGCGACATAGCGCACGCGACCGGTGACGGTCTGGCCGGTAATCAGCTTGACCTGTGCTGCCTCTCCGACCTTCACGCCGGCAAGCTTGCGCTCGGAGACCTCGACCACCGCCAACATCGGATCGAGTGCGACCAACGTCGCGACTTCCTTGCCGGCCATCGAGAAGGCGGCGCCGCCGACTTCGGCCGGCACATCGGTAATCACGCCGGCCCAGGGTGCGCGCACCACACTGCGCTCCAGTTCGGCGCGCGCGGCGCTGAGCGCAGCTTCCGCCGCCTTATGCTGCGATTCCAGATTGACCATGTCGAGCTTGGGCAGCGCGCCGCTTTGGATCAATGTCCGCTTGGCATCGAGCTCGGCCTTGCGTTGTTCGACCAGCGCCTCGGCTTGCGCAACTTGAGCCTTGCGCGCGTCATCGGATAGCACGGCGACGATCTCGTCCTTCTCGACATGCTGGCCACGCTTGACGCGCAGTTCCACCAATGTGCCGCCGGTGCGCGCGGTGATGGCGACTTTGCGGTCGGCTTCGGTGCGGCCCGACAAGGTCAGTTTCGGCGCGTGCTGTTCGACCTTCACCGGCGCGACCGAAACGCGGAACAGCGCCTGTTGTTTGGCTTCGCCGGGACGCACGGCCGCTTCGCCCTTGGCACTTTCGTGCGGGAAAAGATGGCCCGATGCGATCCAGACTACCGCAGCGGCGACGATGCCGACGGCAGCGATACGACTGGCTTTCATCATGATTTCATACCGTTCCTGGATCGGTTGCCGTTCGCAGCCTTGGGCGGCGCCAGCAGACCATGCACCATTTTGAGAACAAGCGGCAGCGACGCCTCGGCGCTGAATTTCGCGTCGACCGAGCGCCGCCACGACATGCCGTCGCCGATCGCGAGCAGGAGACCGGCGACGGCATCGATATCGACGTCGTTGCGGATTTCACCACGTTCGGCGGCGTGCGAGAGCATCGCCGCGATCCGATCGCGGACCTCATCCTCGATGGTCTGGTAGATTTTGGCGATGTCCGGATGACGGCGGCTCTCGGCCATGATCTCCGCACAGATCGACACCTCGGCATCGGTGCGGTCCACGAGGTGATATTGAGCAAGGCCGGCAAGCGCCTCGAAGAAGTCGGGCGCGTCCTTAACCTGATCGAAGCTGTCCACCGCGTCGGCCCGGTTGCGCTCGCAAATGCCGGAGATCAGCGCCTCTTTCGACGGAAAGTAGCGGTAGAGGTTACCGGGACTCATCGCCGCTTCCGCGCAGATGTCCTGCATCGACGCCCGATGAAATCCCGATCGGGCAAAGCAGCGCTCGGCGGCGTCGAGAATTTCAGCGCGACGGTCCGACTGCCGCTGCTGGTTCGGATGGCGCATGGATTGTCCTGAAGCGTTCGTATCGAAGCACTATTGTGCGCCGCAACATAATGAGAATGAACGTTCACTCTGGTATTTATAATGCACGAGATTGTCAACGGAATACCGACGCCGGGCCAATTGACCGAACATGCGGGAGGGCCTTTTCTGGCCTCAAGGCGCGGCGAATGCGGAAGGGTGAAAGAGAAACATGGCCTATCTGATGGTTTTCATCGGCGGCGGCATCGGTGCGGCGTTGCGCCACGGCGTCAATCTCGGCACGGCCCGGCTGTTCGGGACGTCGTTCCCTTACGGAACCCTCACCGTGAATATCGTGGGCTGTCTGGTGATGGGGCTGCTGACCGGCTATTTCGCCTTCAAGGGCGATGTCGGCCAGCACTGGCGCTTGTTCATGACGACCGGCATTCTCGGCGGTTTCACGACGTTTTCAGCGTTCTCGCTCGATGTCGCCCTGCTCTACGAACGCGGCGAAATCGGCCTCGCGGCAACTTATATCCTCGCCTCGGTGGTGGTTTCGCTGGTTGCGGTTTTTGCCGGGCTCGCGCTGATGCGCAGCCTGACGTGATGGCCGTCGCATTGAGGCGATCCGCCCGGCGTGGTAATTCTGCCTTAAATTCAGTCCAAACGACGCACCACTCAGCTTGGAGACGAGCTTTTCGGGGAGAAACGCCGTGGTGAGATTAGCGATCGCAGCTTTGATGGCAGCCGGTTTGACGGCCGGACTCTGGTCTCAGCCTGCCGAGGCACAAGGCCGCAAGCCATTCCACGCCATGTCCAATGACGAGAAGAATGACGTGAAGACGGCCGAGACCGTCGATGCGCAGTATCGCAATGCGCTGGAGCGGACGCGCAAGGACACCGCGCCGGTGCAGGTCGACCCCTGGTCGAACATGCGCGGCACCGAAACGACTCCGAAGAAGAAATAACCGGCGCTTTATTCGCGCATGATCTTTTCCGAAAACCGCCGCACACTTTTCGGGATCATGCTTTGTTTGCGCATGATCTTTTCCGAAAACCGCCGCACACTTTTCGGGATCATGCTTTACCAGCGATAGCGCGGTCCCCAATAGGGGCCGAAATAGTGCCGCCGATAATAGGGCCCATAATAAACGGGCGGCGGCGGCACTTCGTAATAGATCGGCGGTTCCTCGACATAATAACGCGGCCGCGACACGCGCCGCGGCGGCACGCGGCCGGTGAAGTCGATCGCGGTCTGAATGGCATAGCCATTCTTGTCCTGCCAGGTCACGGCACACCAGCCCGCGGTGCATTCGCCGACATCGATCAGGCTGCCGCTCGGGATCTTGCCGAGGATGTCCTTGTCAGTGCCGGGCCCCGACCGCAGATTGACAGTCGAGGGTACATAAGCCGGCTTGGCGACCGCCGGAGCAGCTGCTGCTGCCAACACCAGGGCCACCGCGAAAGCCATGAAGACGCGCATTGCCGTCGTTCCGTTCTGGGGCATTTCAGCCCTTCACACCGGGCCGGACCATAACATGACAAAGGCTAAAAGCGGCAGCATCGCGGCGCGCCGTGCAGGCCGCCGGCGCTTGCATGGGGCCTTCCTCCTGTGAGAGAAGGCGCGCATGTCCAAGACCGATAACACAACCCCGACCTCCGCTGCCGATGCGCTGCCCGACCGCCTGTCGACCGACCCGCGCAGCCCTTACTTCAACGCCGACATCCTGTCGCGCGACATCGGCATCCGCTTCAAGGGCATCGAGAAGACCAATGTCGAGGAGTACTGCGTCAGCGAAGGCTGGATCCGCGTCGCCGCCGGCAAGGCGCTCGACCGCTATGGCCAGCCGCTGACCATCAAGCTCACCGGCACGGTTGAACCCTACTTCCGCGATAAGGCCTAAGGGCCGGCAAGGCGTAGAGGGCATCCGGAGCGCGCCGATGAACGACGAGCTCGCCCATTCCGAAATCGCCCGGCTGGAAGAGCGGATCGAGGAGCTTCGCCAGGCGATCGAGCGCTGCGACAAGCTGGCCTGGGCCGCCAGAATCGCCATCACCGGCGGCGCGCTGTGGTTCGTGCTGGCGCTGCCCGGCATCCTGACCTTTTCGGCAACCGGATTTGCCGGCGCGCTGGCCGCGCTGCTCGGCGGTTTCGTGCTGGCCGGTTCCAACAAGACGACGCGCGAGCAAACCGAGGCGGCGCTGCAGGAGGCCGAGGAGCGGCGTCGCGCGCTGATCGACACCATGCGGCTGCGGCTGGTCGAGACGCTCGGTATTACGGTGCATTGAGCCCGACGCCGATACGGTTAACGCCGATCGATAAATTCGTCGCGATTGCCTCCCGACAATCTTAACGGCCGCGTTGCAATATCCGCGCGTGGACGAGAAGTGGGAGATCGAACTGTGATCCGGATCAAAATCAAAAAGGGAAACATCGACGCGGCGCTCGAGGAGTTCAACGCGGCGAAGAAAGAGCAGAACCGGAAGTTCGACGAACAGGTCGCCGCTTTCTTCGCGCCGAAAGGTGAGGGGGAGGCCGAAGCCGGGCAGAAGCCGGCGGCCCCGCGCGCCCCGAGCTACCAGAGCATTCTGTCGCGCTCGCGCCGCATCGGCTGAGACGCGGCGGCGCCGCCACAGGCCAGCGTCGGACATGAAAATGCCCCGCCAAGCGGGGCATTTTGCTTTTCGGATTGGCGTAACGATAAAGCGCCCTACTCCGCCGCTTCCATCTTCGGCCGCACGGCCTCGACCTTCGCCGCGCAGAATTTGAACTCCGGAATCTTGCCGAACGGATCGAGCTTCGGGTTGGTCAGGAGGTTCGCCGCCGCTTCCACGTAGGCGAAGGGGATGAACACGACACCATCCGGCACCGCATCGTCCTGCCGCGCCTGCAATTCGACCTCGCCGCGCCGCGTCGACACCCGCACCATGTCGCCCGGCTCGATACCGAGCTTCTCGATGGTGCCGCGCGACAGCTGCGCGATCGCGGTCGGCTCGAGCGCGTCGAGCACCTTGGCGCGGCGGGTCATCGAGCCGGTGTGCCAGTGCTCGAGCTGGCGGCCGGTAGAGAGGATGAACGGATAGTCGTGATCCGGCACCTCGTCGGGCGGCGTGAGCTTAGTGGCGACCAGCTTGGCGAAGCCGCCCGGGCGCGGGAAGCCGTTGTCGAACACGACGTCGCGACCCGGAACATCCGGTCCGTCGACCGGATAGGTCACGGCGTATTCGCGCTCGACGCGCTCCCAGGTGATGTTGGCGAGCGCCGGCATCAGCGAGGCCATCTCGGTGAAGACCTCGCCGACATGCTTGTAGTTCCAGCCGCAGCCGAGCCGGTTGGCGATGTCCTGGATGATCCAGAGGTCCTGGCGCGCATCGCCCGGCATCGGCACCGCGGCGCGGCCCATCTGGACCTGGCGGTTGGTGTTGGTGACGGTGCCGTCCTTCTCCGGCCAGCCGGAGGCCGGCAGCACGACATCGGCGTAAACGGCGGTTTCGGTCAGGAACAGGTCCTGCACCACGAGGTGCTCGAGATGGGCCAGCGCCTGACGCGCGTGGTTGAGATCGGGGTCGGACATCGCCGGGTTTTCGCCCTCGATATACATGCCCTTGATTTCGCCTTCATGGATCGCGTCCATGATCTCAACGACGGTCTTGCCGCGCTTCGGCGGCAGCTTGACGCCCCAGACACGTTCGTACTGGCTGCGGATTTCCGGATTTTCGACCGACTTGTAGTCCGGGAAGAACATCGGGATCAGACCCGCGTCGGAGGCGCCCTGCACGTTGTTCTGGCCGCGCAGCGGATGAAGCCCGGTGCCGGGACGGCCGATCTGGCCGGTAATGAGCGCCAGCGCGATCAGGCAGCGGGCGTTGTCGGTGCCGTGGGTGTGCTGGGAGACACCCATGCCCCAAAAAATGATCGAAGACTCGGCCCGCGCATAGGCACGCGCAACTTCGCGCAAGGTGTCGGCATCAATGCCGCAGATCGGCGCCATCTCTTCCGGCGTGAAGTCCTTGATGTTTTCTTTCCAGGCGTCGAAGCCTTCGACGTAGGTCTGGATGTATTGCTCATCGTATAGCTTCTCGGTCACGATGACGTTGAGCATGGCGTTGAGCATCGCCACGTCGGTGCCGTTCTTGAACTGCATCATCTTCCAGGCATGGCGCTTCATCGCCGTGCCACGCGGATCCATGATCACGAGCTTGGAGCCGCGCTTGGCGGCCTGCTTGAAATAAGTCGCCGCCACCGGATGGTTCTCGGTCGGGTTTGCGCCGATGACGATGATGACTTCCGAGTTCTTCACTTCGTTGAAGGTCGCCGACACCGCCGCCGAACCGACGCCTTCGAGCAGCGCCGATACCGACGAGGCATGACAGAGCCGCGTGCAATGATCGACGTTATTGGTGCCGAAGCCCTGCCGCACCAGCTTCTGGAACAGATAGGCCTCTTCGTTCGACCCTTTGGCCGAACCGAAACCGGCCAGCGCCTGCGAGCCGTCGCGATCGCGGATGGTCTTGAGACCGCCCGCGGCGCGATCAAGCGCTTCTTCCCAGGTCGCCTCGCGGAAATGGGTCCACGGGTTCGACGGGTCGATGAATTCGTGCGGAATCTTCGGCACGCCTTCCTTGCGGATCATCGGCTTGGTCAGGCGCTGCGGATTGTTGACATAGTCGAAGCCGAAGCGGCCCTTGACGCAGAGCCGGTTCTCGTTGGCCGGACCGTTGCGGCCGGTGACGGCGACGATCTTGTCGTTCTTGATCTGGTAGGTGAGTTGGCAGCCAACGCCGCAATAGGGACAGACCGAGTCCACCGTGCGATCGGGAGCGCCGAGATAGATGTTGTTGTCATCGACCATGGTCGACGGCATCAGCGCGCCGGTCGGGCAGGCCTGCACGCATTCGCCGCAGGCGACGCAAGTCGACTGACCCATCGGATCGTCGAAATCGAACACGATCTTTTCGGTGTGACCGCGGCCAGCCATGCCGATCACGTCATTGACCTGTACTTCGCGACAGGCACGGACGCAGAGATTACACTGGATGCAAGCGTCGAGATTGACCGCCATGGCCGGATGCGAGCGGTCGGGTTCCGGCACGATGATCGCATCGCGCTTCGGAAAACGGCCCGCCTCGGCGTGCTGCCGTTTGGCCGTCTTCCAGAATTCTGAGTCGCGATCATGAGCGACGTCCATCGCCGGCTGGTCGGTGACCAGCAACTCCGCCACCATCTTGCGTGCGGTCTGGGCGCGATGGGTGTCGGTCTTCACCTTCATGCCGGGCGACGGCGTGCGGATGCAGGACGCCGCCAGCACGCGTTCGCCCTCGATCTCAACCATGCAGACGCGGCAATTACCGTCGGCACGGTAGCCGGGCTTCGGCGAGTAGCACAGATGCGGCAGCTTGATGTCGAGACGACGCGCGGCGCGGAAGATCGATTCACCCTCGCGGATGTCGATTTCGTGGCCGTCGATAAAGAAGGTTTTCGCCGGCTGTTCCGTCATGGCGCGAGATCCTGAAGCGGCTTTTCGAGGTCTTCGGGGAAATAAGTGAGCACCGACAACAGCGGATTGGGCGCTGCCTGGCCGAGGCCGCAGATCGACGCATCGCGCATCAATGTCGACAATTCGGTCAGCAAACCGACGTTCCAGGGACCGTGTTCCATTAGCTTGACGGCCTTTTCGGTGCCGACACGGCATGGCGTGCACTGGCCGCAACTTTCATCCTCGAAAAACTTCATGAGGTTGAGCGCGACCGCCTTCATGTCGTCCTTGTCGGACAGGATGACCACCGCGTGCGAGCCGACGAAGCCGCCATGCTTTTCGAAAGTACCGAAATCGAGCGGATGCTCGGCGAACGAGGCCGGAAAGATGCCACCCGAAGCGCCGCCGGGCAGAAAGCCCTTGAGCCTATGGCCGTCCTGCATACCGCCGCAGTATTTGTCGATCAGTTCGCGGATCGTGGTCCCGGCCGGAGCGACTTTCACGCCAGGGTTCTTCACGCGGCCCGATACCGAAAAACTGCGGAAGCCGGTGCGATCCGGCTTGCCCTGCGAGGCGAACCACTGCGGACCTTTCTCGATGATGTCGCGGATCCAGTACATCGTCTCGACGTTCTGCTCGAGCGTCGGACGGCCGAACAGGCCCTTCTGCGCGACATAAGGCGGACGATGGCGCGGCAGGCCGCGCTTGCCTTCGATCGACTCGATCATCGCCGATTCTTCGCCGCAGATATAAGCGCCGGCACCGCGGCGCACATGCACCTTGGTGTGCGGCGACAGACCGGCGGCCGCGACCTTGTCGAGCTCCTCGATCAGCATCAGCCGGATCTCGGGATACTCATCGCGAACGTAGAGATAAGTGTCGGCAGCTTCGACCACGAAGGCGGCGATCAGCATGCCTTCGATGAAACGATGCGGATCGCGCTCGAGATAGAAGCGGTCCTTGAAAGTGCCTGGCTCGCCCTCATCGCAGTTCACCGCGAACAGGCGTGGCGCCGGTTCGGCGCGCACCAGCGACCATTTGCGCCCGGTCGGGAAGCCGGCGCCGCCGAGGCCGCGCAGGCCGGCATCGCTGACGAGCTTGATCAGCTCATCGGTTGTGCGCTTGCCGGCGAGGAGATCCTTCAGCAGCGAGTAGCCACCCGCCTTCTGGTAGCCGGCGAAATCCGTCTGCGGTTTCCAGGCATGAGGATGCGGATGCGTCTTCACTGCCGCCGCGACCTTGTCGGCGGTGGCATTGAAGGTCTGCATGTGGCCGACAGCGACAGCAGGCGCGTGATCGCAGGCGCCCATGCAGGGCGCACGCACGACACGCACATCCTTGCCGAGCTTGCCCGGCAGTTCATGGAGCAGCTTGTCGGCGCCCGCCATACAGCACGACAGGGAGTCGCAGACGCGCACAGTGACCGGCGCCGGCGGCGTGCCGCCTTCCTTCACCACGTCGAAATGCGAATAGAAGGTCGCGACCTCGTAGACCTCGGCCTGCGCCATACGCATTTCCTGCGCCAGCGCGGCGAGATGCGGCGCGGAGATATGGCCGTAATGATCCTGAATGAGGTGCAGATGCTCGATGAGCAGATCGCGCCGGCGCGGCTTGTCGATCAGCAGCGCTTGCACTTCGCTCAGCGCTTGCGGGTCGACCTGTCGGCCTTTGGGGGTGCGCCGCGCTTTGCGTCGGCCGCCCTGACCCGGGCCGTTGCCGCCGGTTTTCGGCGGATTATGAATATTCATCAGCTTCTCCCAGAGGGCTTTTTTGAAGCCGTTCCAGAGAGTGGACAAGCCCGTCCCCGGTATGGGTTAATAGCCAAAAGCTATCGTGAGAGTGGCGATTGGCGCGCAAGATTGATGCGTGCGCGGGCGGCCTGTGTTAAGTTAAGGTTCTGATTCAGAAGGATTATTCCTTTGATCGACAAACTCGAGTTCCTGCTGGCGCTGGCACGGGAAAAGCACTTCGGCCGGGCCGCCGAGGCCTGCGGCGTAACCCAGCCAACCCTGTCGGCCGGCGTGAAGCAACTCGAGGAGCAGATGGGCGTCCTGCTGGTCAAACGCGGCTCGCGATTCCAGGGCTTCACACCGGAAGGCGAGCGTGTGCTCGACTGGGCGCGCCGCATCGTCGGCGACAGCCGCGCCATGCGCGAGGACATCAAGGCCCTGCGTCACGGCCTGACCGGGCGGCTGCGCATCGCCGCGATCCCGACGGCGCTGCCCATGGTGGCCGCGCTCACAACGCCCTATCGCGAGCGCCACCCCCATGTGCAGTTCACGGTGCTGTCGCGAACCTCGATCGAAATTCTCGACCTCCTGGAAAATCTCGAGATCGATGCCGGCATCACCTACATCGAGAACGAGCCGATCGGCCGGGTCAACATCGTGCCGCTCTATCAGGAGCATTACCGGCTGTTGACGTCTGCCGACGCCCCGCTCGGCGATCGCGAGAGCGTCACCTGGGCGGAGCTGGCGCAGGTGCCGCTGTGCCTGCTGACGCCCGACATGCAGAACCGCCGCATCATCGATCGCCTTCTCAAAAGCGCCGGCGCCGAAGCCCGGCCGACGCTGGAATCGAATTCGATGATCCTTTTGTACAGCCACGTGCGCACCGGACGATGGGCGAGCGTGATGCCGGAGAAGATCGCGCAGACCCTCGGGCTCACCGAAACGATCCGCGCCATCCCGATTCTGGAACCCGACGCGTTTCAGACGATCGGCCTCGTGGTACCGCGGCGCGAACCGATGACGCCGGCAACCGCGGCGCTCGTCACTGAAGCCAAGCGCCTCGCGCCGTCGCTAGCGTGACGGCTCCGAGACGACCTACTTCTTCGCGGTTCTCTTGACGGCTTTCTTGACGGTCTTCTTGCGCGCCTTGCTTTTGGCCCGCTTGATGCCGTCGACGATCAGCGTTTCGGCCTCGCGCGCATCGAGCCATTTGACGATCGATACCCACTTGCCCTTTTCCAGATCCTTGTAGTGCTGGAAGAAGTGCGCGATCTGCTCGATCATCACGTCCGGCAAATCGCGATAGCTGGTGATGCCGCGATAGAACGGATGCAGCTTGTCGACCGGCACTGCAAGAATCTTCTCGTCGCCGCCGGCTTCGTCTTCCATCAGCAGCGCGCCGACCGGGCGCACGCGAATTACGGCGCCAGGCACCACCGGCACCTGCGTGATTACCAACACGTCGCAGGGATCGCCATCGTTCGACAAAGTATGCGGGATGAAGCCGTAATTGCCGGGATAGAACATCGCGGTGTGCAGGAAACGGTCGACGAACAACGCGCTGGAGGCCTTGTCGAACTCGTATTTTACCGGCACGCCGCCAAGCGGCACCTCGATCACGGCATAAACGTCGTGCGGCGGGTTGAGGCCAGACGGTATCTTTGTGAGGTCCATGGGCAGCGTCCTGTTTAATCGGACTTTAACACGGTCAAACGCAAAAGAACCATGAACGCGGCTATCTCATCCGCTGTCATGCCCGGGCTTGTCCCGGGCATCCCGCTTATGGACGCACTGTGCCTACCTAAGCGAGATGGCCGGGTCTCGCCCTTCGGGCGGCCCGGCCATGACAACTTGGCGGCGGAAGACGCTACATCACCTTCTCGTGCATGTGGCGGAACATCGCCTTTTTGGCCTCGTCGTCGAATTCGGTCTTGAAGGTGTGCTTGTCCTTGATGGCGACGGCGCGGGCCGAGGCCGGGCGCGCGTTGATCTCGTCCACCAGGCGCTTGAGGTTCGGGAATTTGGCCCAGTAACTCTCGCCGAGCGCCACGGGAATGAGCCGCGCCCAGCCCCATAGCGCCATGTCGACGATCGTGTAGCTATCGCCGACCATGTATTTCTGTTTGCCGAGCCGCGCGTCGATGATGCCATAGTGCCGCTGCGCCTCGTACATGTAGCGGTTGATGGCGTATTCGATCTTGTCCGGCGCGTAATTGCGGAAGTGCACCGACTGCCCCGAGTACGGCCCGACGCCGGAGGCGATGAACATCAGCCACGACAACAGCTCGCCGCGCAGCTTGTCGCCCGAGGCCGGCATGAACTCGCCGGTCTTTTCGCCGAGATAAAGCAGGATGGCGTTGGAATCGAACACGGTGACGTCGCCATCGACGATCGCCGGCACCTTCGCATTCGGATTGATCGCCAGATATTCCGGCTTGTGCTGGTCGCCCTTGCGGGTGTCGACAGGGATCGCCTCGTAGGGCAGCCCAGCCTCTTCGAGGAACAGCGCCACCTTCATCGGGTTCGGCGCGCCGGAATAGTAGAACTTGAGCATAGTGTTTCCCCTTGGGTAACCCGGTTTCAAATCGGCGCGCAGTCGATCACTCTGCTGAAGCCTACGCAAGCAGGCAAATTCGCAAAACTCTGTGAGTAGCCATGCTTGCCGCAAGGTTGGCGTCGTCAGTGTCCGGACAGGTGCTGCTTCAGCATAAGCCGGATTTCGTCCAGCACGGCACCACGGCCTTCTAGATCCGGCTCGCCTTCGATCGCCACCGCAACCCGCAACAGATGCAGGATGACAATTGCCAAAGCCTGCGCGCGGGAACGCGGGACGGGCGGCTCGGCTTCGGTCAGCAGCCGAACGATCTGGCCGCGCAGCTTCTGGCGCGTCGCCTTCTTGCGTTTGGGATCGATGCTGCGCCGATCGGCAAGAGCGACGAAAGCCGGATGATCCGAAAGAAAATCAGAAAATTCAGCAAATAAGACATCGGCCAGCGCTTCGGCCGGCTTGCCTGCCAGGCGCGGAGCCAAGCCGTCGAGCATCGTCTCCAGCGCCTCGGCATTGCTGGCGTGAAGCGCCTCGGCGAGCAGTTCCTTGGTCGGAAAGAATTGATAAAGCGACCCGATCGACGCACCGGCCCGCGCCGCGATCTCCGTCATCGTCGCTGCGTCATAGCCTTTCTCGGCAAAGACTTCGGTGGCGGCCGCAAGCAGCGCCGCGACGCGAGCGCGGCCGCGCTCGCGTTGTGGGACGCGTGGCTCGGCATTAGCACTTGACTTTTGTGAGGCCATCCTCATATATCTCAAATATGAGCCTACCCTCATATAGGGCCGGGCCAATGCCGAGGAAATACGGATTCGCGGCAACGCGCGTCCGCCTCACAGCTTTTTTGGAACCTGAAAGCAGAACTTCATGCTCGACCTCGACCCGAAGAAGACCGCGCTCATTCTCATCGACCTGCAGAGAGGCATTCTGGCGCGCCCGCTGTCGCCCTACTCGGCCGACGACGTCGTGGCCACGGCCGCCGCGCTCGGCAAGGCCGCCGTCGCTGCCGGTAGCCTCGTCGTGC
The DNA here is from genome assembly GCF_005153485.1 of Pseudolabrys sp. FHR47. Lineage (NCBI taxonomy): Bacteria > Pseudomonadati > Pseudomonadota > Alphaproteobacteria > Hyphomicrobiales > Xanthobacteraceae > Pseudolabrys > Pseudolabrys sp. FHR47. Next base: position 1,032,065 of record NZ_CP039740.1, on the reverse strand, counting down.
TGGTAAATGTCCATTTCGGCGCAGACATGAGCGTGGCGCCGCGCGGGAAGACCGACCTGCCGCTCGCCGTACCGTCGGGCGGCTTGCCCGCCGACTGGGCCGAGATCGTGCCGGAAGTCGCGAGCCTGCCACATCTGCCGATCACCAAGCGGACATGGAGCGCTTTCTTTAACACCGAACTCGACCTTCAACTGCGTCGACGCGGCATCGACACGATCGTCATTGGCGGTGTCGCCACCAATTTCGGCGTCGAGCAGACTGCCCGAGATGCCTGGCACCTGAACTACAACGTCGTCGTCGCCGAAGATGCGTCAACCAGCATCGTCGAAGGCTTGCATGCCGTTGCGATCGAGAAAATTCTGCCTCGCGTTGCACGGGTACGAAAGAGCAACGAGATCATCGGTTCATTGACGGCATAGCGACCGCGCAAAGAAAAGCGGCCGCCGGCGGTCAACCGGCGGCCGCATGTATCTTGCAACAAGATCGTATCAGAACAGCCCGACGATCTTGCCATCCTTGACGTCGATGACGTCGGCCGACGGGGTCTTCGGCAGGCCCGGCATGGTCATGATCTCACCGCAGACCGCGACGACGAACTCGGCGCCGGCCGAGAGGCGGACCTCGCGCACCGGGATATTGAAACCGGTCGGCGCGCCCTTGGCGTCCGGGTTGGTCGAGAATGAATACTGGGTCTTGGCGATGCAGACCGGCAGCTTGCCGAAGCCCATCTCTTCCCACTGCTTGAGCTGATCCTTGACCGATTTGTCGGCCGTCGCATCATCGGCGCGGTAGATCTCCTTGGCGATGGTGCGGATCTTCTCGAACAGCGGCATCTCGTCCGGATAGAGGAACTTGAGGTTAGCCTTGCCCTCGTCGATGGTCTTGACCACGGCCTTGGCGACATCGGCCGCGCCCTCGCCGCCCATGGCCCAGTGATCGGCCATCAGCGCCTCGACGCCAAGCGCCTTGCACTTGTCCTTGACCAGCTTGATTTCGGCTTCGCTATCCGCCGAGAAGCGGTTGATCGAGACCACCGCTGGCAGACCGAACTTCTTGAGGTTCTCGATGTGCCGCTGCAGGTTGGACATGCCGGCCTCGAGGGCCTTGAGGTCCTCCTTCTTGAGGTCTTCCTTCTTGACACCGCCATGCATCTTGAGCGCGCGGATGGTGGCGACGATAACCACGCAATCCGGCTTGAGCCCGGCTTTGCGGCACTTGATGTCGATGAATTTCTCGGCGCCGAGATCGGCGCCGAAGCCGGCTTCGGTCACCACATAGTCGGCAAGCTTGAGCGCGGTCGCGGTCGCGGACACCGAGTTGCAGCCATGCGCGATATTGGCGAAGGGACCGCCGTGGATGAAGGCCGGCGTGCCTTCCAGCGTCTGCACCAAGTTCGGCGCGATGGCATCCTTAAGCAGCGCCGCCATGGCGCCGTGGGCGTTGAGCTCCCGGGCGCGGATCGCTTTGCGGTCACGGGTATAGCCCACGATGATATTGCCGAGGCGCTCCTTGAGGTCTTCGAGATCGCGCGCCAGGCAGAAGATCGCCATCACTTCGGAAGCAACCGTGATGTCGAAGCCGGCCTCGCGCGGATAGCCGTTGGCGACGCCGCCGAGCGAGCAGACGATCTCGCGCAGCGCGCGGTCGTTCATGTCCATGACGCGGCGCCAGGTGACGCGGCGGCTGTCAATGCCGAGGGCGTTGCCCCAGTAGATATGGTTGTCGATCAGCGCCGAGAGCAAATTGTGCGCCGAGGTGATGGCGTGGAAGTCGCCGGTGAAGTGGAGGTTGATGTCCTCCATCGGGATCACCTGCGCGTAGCCGCCGCCGGCGGCGCCACCCTTCACGCCGAAGGACGGTCCGAGCGACGGCTCACGCAGGCAGAGCATCGCCTTCTTGCCGATGTAATTGAGCGCGTCGGTGAGGCCGACCGTTGTGGTCGTCTTGCCTTCGCCCGCCGGGGTCGGCGAAATCGCCGTCACCAGGATCAGCTTGCCGTTCGGCTTGCCGGCCAGCGACTTGACGTAATCCATCGACACCTTGGCCTTGTAATGGCCATAGGGTTCGAGGTTTTCCGCGGCGATGCCGAGCTTTTCCTTGGCGACGTCGAGGATCCGCCGCTTGGTGGCGGCCTGGGAAATTTCGATATCCGATTTCGGGTTCTGGTGCTGCGAGGCGGGCATGGTGCGTTTCCGTTGGTGACTTTGTGAACCGGCTATTCTTTCCGTGTCATGCCCGCGAAGGCGGGCATCCAGCCCTTTGAAGTGCTGGGTCCCCGCTTTCGCGGGGACGACGTCTTCAACTAAATCTTGTCTTCAGCGCGAGATTGACCGACTTTGCCCACTCGCCCGCGCTCACCTTCTTGCCGCCCTCGGCCTGAACGCGGGTGACGTTGAAGCGGCCATCGGCGCAGACGACGGTGATGCTGTTGTCATCCATGGCGACGATCTCGCCGAGCTTGCCGCCGATGCCCTTGGGATCGCGCGCCGGCAGCGGCTTGGCGTCGAACACCTTGACGGTGGCGCCATTGAGCGTGGTCCAGGCACCCGGCGCAGGATTGCAGCCGCGGATCAGGCGGTCGATCTGCTCCCAGGGCTTGCCCCAATCAATCTTGGCGTTCTCGGCGCGGCACAGGCCTTCATAGGTGGCCTTGGATTCGTCCTGCTTGATCTTCGGCGCCTTGCCGGCCTTTACGAGATCGACGCCTTCGAGCATGGCGTCGACGCCCATCGGGAACAGGCGATCGAAATAGACGGTGCCGAGCGTGTCGGTGTCGGAGATCGGCGTCTTCTTCTGGATGAGGATATCGCCGGTATCGAGGCCGTTGTCCGGCCAGAAGATCGACAGACCGGTTTCCTTCTCGCCCTTGATGATCGGCCAGTTGATCGCGGATGCACCGCGATAGGCCGGCAGCAGAGAGGGATGATACTGGATCGAGCCGTAAGTCGGAATGTTGAGGAACTCCTCCGGCACGAAGAGCGTGACGAAAGCCATGACCTGGAGGTCGGGCTTCATCGCCTTGAACTCTTCCCACACCTTCGGGTCCTTGTAGGACGACGGCTGATGCACCGGCAGCCCGGCGGCGAGCGCGGCTTCCTTCAGCGGATCGGCCTTGGCGCCTTCCTTCTCAGGAGCGACATAGACGGCGATGACCTCGTCGCCGCGCTTGAGCAGCGCTTCCAGCACCGCCTTGCCGAAGGCCTGCTGGCCGTGAACCACGATACGCATTCAATAGCCTCCCAAACACTCCGCCGTCATGCCCCGCGAAAGCGGGGCATCCAGCGCTTAACCCGCAAGAGCTGGATCGTCCGCTTTCGCGGACGATGACAGCATCCTTCGTTAAGCCGCCTTTTCCTTCTTCTCCGGCGCGCTGAGAGCGCCGGAGTTCTTGATCTCCGCGATCTCGGCCGCCTTGAAGCCGAGCACGTCGGACAGGATTTCGTCGGTGTGTTCGCCGAGCAGCGGCGAGCGCTTCACCTCCGAGATCGAATCCGACATCTTGATCGGATTGCCGACGCTCAGATACTTACCGCGCACCGGATGATCGACCTCAACGACGGTGCCGGTATCGCGCAGCGACTTCTCCTCGGCGATCTCCTTCATCGACAGGATCGGACCGACCGGGATATCGACCGCGTTGCAGGCGTTCATGACCTCGAACTTGGTCATGGTCATGGTCCATGCCTCGATACGCGCGAAGATCTGGTTGAGCTTCGGCAGCCGGGCCTTCGGCGTAGAGAACTCCGGATCGGTCTTCCAGGTCGGCTCGCCGATGATGTCGCAGATTTCGCCCCACACCGGCGCCTGGGTGATGAAGTAGATGTAGGCGTTCGGATCGGTCTCCCAGCCTTTGCACTTGAGAATACGGCCGGGCTGACCGCCACCGGAGTCGTTGCCGGCGCGCGGCACGGCATCGCCGAACGGAACGCCTTCGCCGTATTGCGAGTATTCGGTCAGCGGGCCGTGGGCGAGGCGTTGCTGATCGCGCAGCTTGACGCGTGACAGATTGAGCACGCCGTCCTGCATGGCGCACAGCACCTTCTGGCCGCGGCCGGTGCGGTTGCGCTGATACAGCGCCGTGACGATGCCAAGTGCGAGATGCAGACCTGTCCCTGAGTCGCCGATCTGCGCGCCGGTCACAAGCGGCGGACCATCGCGGAAGCCGGTGGTCGAAGCCGAGCCGCCGGCGCATTGCGCGACGTTCTCGTAGACCTTGCAATCTTCATATGGGCCGGGGCCGAAGCCCTTGACCGAGGCGACGATCATGCGCGGGTTGAGCTTGTGGATGTAGTCCCAGGTCAGGCCCATGCGATCGAGCGCGCCGGGCGCGAAGTTCTCGACCAGCACGTCGCAGCTCTTGATGAGCGCGTTGAGCACGCGCATGCCCTGCGGATGCTTGGAGTCGATCGTGATCGAGCGCTTGTTGTGATTGAGCATGGTGAAGTAGAGCGAATCCGCGCCTTTCACATCGACGAGCTGGCCGCGCGTGATATCGCCGACGCCGGGGCGTTCGACCTTGATGACGTCTGCGCCGAACCAGGCGAGTAGCTGCGTGCAGGTCGGACCGGACTGCACATGCGTAAAGTCGAGGATGCGCACGCCGTCCAGGGCCTTGCCCGCCTGGCCGAAGGGCTTTGACGACGGCTTCGGATAAGCGCCGTTGCCGTTGGCCTTCTTCGGCGCGGTCTTCTTCGCGGCCGGCTTCTTGGCGGCGAGTTTGACCACCTTGCGGGCGGGCTTTTTCGCAGCCGTTTTTGCTTTAGCTTTCTTCTGTTTCTTCTTCGCCATCTGCTTGCTCCACTCTCGGCTGTCATGCCCGCGAAAGCGGGCATCCAGCTCTTATGCTCCAAGGGCTGGGTCCCCGCTTTCGCGGGGACGACACATTCACTTCTTCTTCAACTGGCTCTGCGGGTTTAGATTGCCGATACGGCCGGACTCGCTGCCGGCGGCCGGATCGAGCACGGCGTTGATCAAGGTCGGCTTGCCCGAATCCATCGCCGCGTTGACCGCCCGCTTCAGCTCATCCGGCGAGGTCGCGTTGACGCCGACACCACCGAAGGCTTCCATCATCTTGTCGTAGCGCGCGCCCTTGACGAACACCGTGGTCGCCGGATCATCGCTCGCCTTGTTGACGTCGGTGCCGCGATAGATGCCGTCATTGTTGAAGACGACGATGCAGACCGGCAGGTTGTAGCGGCAGATAGTCTCGATCTCCATGCCGGAGAAGCCGAACGCCGAGTCGCCCTCGACGCACAGCACGCGCTGGCCGGTCTCAACCGCGGCGGCGACGGCATAGCCCATGCCGATGCCCATGATGCCCCAGGTGCCGACGTCGATGCGCTTGCGCGGCTTGTAGATATCGATGATGCCGCGCGCGAGATCGAGCGTGTTGGCGCCTTCGTTGACCAGGATGGCGTCCGGGCGCTCCTTGACGATGGTGCGTAGCACGCCAAGCGCGCCGTGATAATCCATCGGCACGTTGTTGTTCATCAGCCGCGGCGCCATCTTGGCGATGTTGTCGTCGCGCTTCGAGGTTACCGTCTTGATCCAGTCGGCGGCGGGCGCGGGCCACTTGTCGCCCATGCCCTTGAGCAGCGCGTCGACGCAGGAGCCGATATCGCCGACCACCGGCGCCACGATCTCGACGTTTGAGTCCATTTCCTTGGGTTCGATGTCGATCTGGATGAACTTTTTCGGCGCATCGCCCCAGGCCTTGCCCTTGCCGTGCGACAGGAGCCAATTGAGGCGGGCACCGATCAGCATGACGACATCGGAATCCTTCAGCACGGTCGAGCGCGCCGCGCCGGCGCATTGCGGATGGGTGTCGGGCAAGAGGCCCTTGGCCATCGACATTGGCAGGAACGGCACGCCAGACTTTTCGACCAGCGCCTTCACGGCGTCATCGGCCTGAGCATAGGCCGCGCCCTTGCCGAGGATGATCAGCGGCTTCTTGGCGCTCTTGAGTACATCGAGCGCGCGCTTGATGGAGTCGGGGGCCGGGAGCTGCGCCGGCGCCGGATCGATCACCTTGACCAGCGACTTCCGGCCGGCCTCGGCATCCATCACCTGGCCGAACAGCTTGGCCGGCAGGTCGAGATAAACGCCGCCCGGGCGGCCGGACACCGCGGCGCGGATCGCGCGGGCGAGACCGATGCCGATGTCCTGGGCGTGCAGCACACGGAACGCGGCCTTGCACAGCGGCTTGGCGATGGCGAGCTGATCCATTTCCTCATAGTCGCCCTGCTGCAGATCGACGATCTCGCGCTCGGACGAGCCGGAAATCAGGATCATCGGGAAGCAGTTGGTGGTCGCGTGGGCGAGCGCCGTCAGGCCGTTGAGGAAGCCCGGCGCCGACACCGTGACGCAGATGCCCGGCTGCTTGGTCAGGAAGCCCGCGATCGAGGCCGCATAGCCGGCGGCCTGCTCATGACGGAACGACAGGACGCGCAGCCCCTCCGCCTGCGACATGCGCAGGAAGTCGGTGATCGGAATGCCCGGCACGGCGTAGAGCGTCTTGACTCCGTTGAGCTTGAGCGCGTCGATGATGAGGTTGAAGCCATCGGTCAACTCACGTTCGTCGCCAGCGTCCTGCTTCACCGCTGCTTCCGCCATTTTACTCGCTCCCTCTTCTTTCATGCTGCGGCCGCCGCTCGCGCCGGGCGCCACGCGGGCCGCTCAAGTTCGATGTCAGTCCAGATAATCGGCGAACTTCGCCACATGCTCGGCCAGGCCGAGCGCATGGTCGCGCACCAACTCTTCGGCGCGCTTGGTGTTGCGCGCTTCCAGTGCCTCGATAATCGCCATGTGATCCTTGATCGACCGGTCGGCGCGATCCTTCTCGCCGATGGTGGTGCGGCGGATCATCCGCATATGCGTGAACAGGTTGGCCGCCAGATCGATCAGCACGTGATTTTTGCTGAGCCGGATGATGGTCTGGTGGAATTCGATGTTGGCGTCGGAATATTCGTCGAGGTGGGCGCGCAGCTTGCCGTCGATGAAGGCCGCGAACATCTCGCGCAGGCCGGCAATCTCGTCGTCGGTCGCCGCCTGGGTAATAAGCCGCGCCGCCATGCTCTCGAGTGCCGCCCAGGCCGTGATCATCTCGATCACTTCCTGCTTGGTCTTGCGCACGACATAGATCCCGCGGCGCGGCACCGAGCGCACGAACCCTTCGCTTTCGAGCTGGGCCATCGCCTCACGCACCGGCGTGCGGGAAATGCCGAAGTCCTGCGCCAGCCGGCGCTCGTCGAGGCGGATCTCGTCGCGGCTGTGGTAGATGTCCATCGCAACGATGGCGTTCTTCAGCGCGGTATAGGCCTTGTGCTTGAAGCTCGGCGACTCCTCGATCGGCGCCAGCACCGGACGCTCGATACCGGCAGGGGTGCGCGCGGCGTTGCCGGCGCGTCCGCGCGGGGAAACATTCCGGGTACTGACGCCTTTGGTGCTCATGTCCGACCGGTGGTCAATCTGGTATACAATATGCCAGAGGCGCGGGAGAGCCGCAACTGTGTTCCCTCCCGCTCCGCTTTATTCCGCTGCTCGCGGCTCGGGAGCCGATCCGCGCAACCGCGACCACGCACCCTGGATGATCGGCCAGAACAGTGCGATCAGGCCCAGCGTCATGATCGTGCCGACCAGGGCGTTGGAGAAGAAGACGCCAAGCCCGCCCTGCGAGCCGAGCAGAGATTGCCGGAAGGACTCTTCGGCCTTGTCGCCCAGCACGATCGCTAGCACCATCGGCGCCAGCGGATAGCCGGTCTTCTTCATCAGATAGCCGACCACGCCGAACACCAGCATCATCACGACGTCGAACGTGTTGTTATGGACCGTGTAAGCGCCGATGGCGCACAACACGAGGATGATCGGCGCGATCACGCTGAACGGGATGCGCAGGATCGCGGCAAACAGCGGCACGCAGGTCAGCACCACCAGCAGGCCGACGATGTTGCCCATATACATTGACGCGATCAGGCCCCAGACGAAGTCTGGCTGTTCGGTGAACAGCAGCGGACCGGGCTGCAGACCCCAGATCAGCAAGCCGCCGAGCAACACCGCCGCCGTCGGAGATCCGGGCACGCCGAGGGCCAACATCGGCAGCAGAGCGGCCGTACCGGCGGCATGCGCGGCGGTTTCCGGCGCCACGACGCCTTCGATCTGACCGGTGCCGAACTTGTTGCCCCGCTTGGAGATGCGCTTGGCAATGCCGTAGCTCATGAACGATGCCGGCGTCGCGCCCGCGGGCGAGATGCCCATCCAGCAGCCGATGAGGCAGGAACGCAGCGACAGCATCCAGTACTTCGGCAGTTCCTTCCACGTATCGAACACCACGCGCAGGTTGATCTTGGCCGCCTTGCCGCGGAAGCTCAGCCCCTCTTCCATCGTCAACAGAATTTCGCCGATACCGAAGAGACCAATGACCGCGATCAGGAAGTCGAAGCCGCTGAGCAGCGTTTCGAAGCCGAAGGTCAGACGGAGTTGGCCGGTCATCTGATCGAGACCGACCGCGCCCAAAGCGAAGCCCATCATCATCGCCGCGATCGTCTTGAACGGCGGCTCCTTGCTGAGGCCGACGAAACTGCAGAAGGCCAGGAAGTAGACCGAGAAGATCTCGGCGGGACCGAAGCGCAAGGCGAAGCTGGCCACGAGCGGTGCGACCAGCGTGATCATGATGACGGCAAACAGGGCACCGACGAAGGACGACGTAAAGGCCGCGGTGAGCGCCTCGCCCGCCCGGCCCTGCTGAGCCATCGGATAGCCGTCGAATGTCGTTGCGACCGACCAAGGTTCGCCAGGTATGTTGAACAGGATGGAGGTGATGGCACCGCCGAACAGCGCGCCCCAGTAGATACAGGACAGCATGATGATCGCCGATGTCGGCGACATCGAGAATGTCAGCGGCAAGAGGATCGCCACGCCGTTGGCGCCGCCGAGGCCCGGCAGCACGCCGACGATGACGCCAAGGACGATGCCGAGCACCATCAGAAGAATGTTGTGCGGCTGCAACACGACCCCGAAGCCGTGCATCAGATTGCCGATATCTTCGATCATTGCCTATTCCCTCAACGCGCCGCCGGCCACAAGACCGCCCCTGAGCCAGGGCCGATCATCCAAGGCGCGGCTCTCCCATCGTTTCTTTTCGATCAGGCTTCTTGTCGATCGGCATGCCGGCCCCCGCCGCCGGACACGCCTAGAATCCCAACATGCGCTCGAGCGGCCCCTTCGGCAGCGGCACCAGGAACCAGCGCTCGAACATGACGAAGGCCATGACCGGAACGAGCACGCCGACCGCGGCCGCCATGGTCCACCGATACTTGCCGAACCACCGCATGAACGCGGCGATCAGCAGGGCGGATGCCACGTAGATGCCGATATACGGCAGGACGGCTACGTAAATCGCCGTCGGGATAACGACCGACACGACCTTACCGAGCTGATCCCATGAGGCGAAGACGCCATGGTCTTTATCGCCGATGAACAGGTTAGCGAAATTGACGACCGAGGCGATGATGATGATGAGGCCGATATAGAACGGGAAGAATCCGGCCATCGGCCCTTCATCGCCCCAGCCGATACCGACTCTCAGGCTACCGAGAACCGTTATAAGGCCAAGAACTCCGGCAGCGACGGCAACACCCGCCTCGACGCTCCGGTGGGACGGACCAGCCCCACCGGATTCATGTGCAGCTTCGCTCATTGCTTTCCTCGCGCGTACTGTTCTGTGCGTCCGACCGACGTTAATTGGTCTTCGCGAGGAAGCCGGCTTCCTTCATCAAGGCTTCATGCTGCTTTTCGGCGTTGGCGACCCACTTCGCATACTCGTCGCCGGTCATGAAGCTCTGGTTGAAGGCGCCATCGCTCATGAGTTTCTTCCACTCAGGAGTTTCACGCACCTTCTTCATGAGGTTGACGTAATAGTCGACGGCTTCCTTGCTGACGCCCGGAGGCATGAAGTAACCGCGCAGCATCACGTATTCGACATCGAGGCCAGCCGACTTGCAGGTCGGGATCGAGTCCCAGGCCAGATCGCCGGCAATCTTGTCGTGATAGTCGAGCTTCTTGCTGTCGAAGACGCACAGCGGCTTGAGCTTGCCGGCGCGCCAGTGCGCCACTGCCTCGATCGGGTTGTTGACCGACGAATCGATATGGCCGCCAACGAGCTGGACGGCCACGGCACCACCGCCCTTCTGCGGGATGTAGATCATCTTCTTGCCGGTCGCCTTCTGAAGCGCGACAGTGATGATCTGGTCTTCCTGCTTGGAGCCGGTGCCGCCCATCTTGAAGGTGTTGTCCGGCGCTGCCTTGATCGCGTCGACATAGTCCTTCGCCGTCTTGTAGGGCTTCTCGGCATTGACCCAGAGGATGAACTCGTCGAGCGCCATCATCGCGACCGGCGTAAGATCTTTCCAGGAGAACGGGATGCCTGTCGCCATCGGCGTCGTGAACAGGTTCGACAAGGTGATGATCAGCTTGTGATCGTTGCCTTGGGAGTTCTTGACGTCGAGGAAGCCTTCCCCGCCCGCGCCACCGGACTTGTTGATCACCACCACCGGCTGCGTCGTCAGATTGTGCTTGCTGATGATGCCCTGCATCGTGCGCGCCATTTGGTCGGCGCCACCGCCGGTGCCGGCCGGCACGATGATTTCGATGGGATGGCTGGGCTCCCATGCCTTTGCCGGCAGGGTCGACAGCGCGAATACGCCGCTCGCAAAAGCAGCGGTACCGATCGTCAGAATCGTCTTGGCAACGGACATCGCATCCTCCCTGTTAGGATCGTTCATTAGAGCCGACGTTTACCGCCGTCCCTGCGCTTGAACGCCGATTATTTCTTTTGGCGCGTATTATACATTATACCAATATAATCGCGGGCGGTCCGCAAGCGGAAAAGTACCAATTCTTATCGTGCAAGCGCAGCAAACGTCGCTGCAACGCACCCATTCTAATTAAAAAAGCCGATCAGAAAGTCCTCGGTCACTACTCGCAATTCCATTGATATGTTTCTCAGCGCTTATCATTTCAGCCGAACGTGCAGTTCGGAGAGAAATTTCTCGATTTAAAATTTTGACTCGGGAAAAAACGCGCGTTTTCGGAGACTGCGTCGCACGCAGCGCACAACGCTGCTCGGAGGCCTACGATTGTTTCTGGACGGACGAACATCGCATCGCAGAAGCGCGCAGAACGGGATGCGCAGGCCGGCCCGGCCTAGATCCGACCAAAGCCTGCAGTTCTAGCGCCAGTCAGCGACTCGCTGGAGTTCCGCGGCGTTGAGTATGGTGAGCGTGCGGCCGCCGATCTCGACCATGCCGGCACGCTGCAATTCGCCGAGAATCTTACTGACATGAACCGGCGTCAAACCGGTCGCGTCGGCAATATGACGCTGGCGCAGCGGGAAGTCGAAGGTCTGCGTTCGTACCGTCGAGCGCTTGGCGACCTTTTCCGAGAGCCTGAGAATAAGGCGGGCGATGCGTTCGTCGGCGCGGCGGCGGCCCAGATCGAGAGCGAGTTGATCGGCGCGCGTCTTCGCCTCGTTCCAGAGCTTGAACAGCCGTTCGAGCAGATCCGCACGTCCAAACAGAAAATCCTTGAGTTCGTCGCGCTTGAACTTCCGGTACGTCACCTCGGTGATCGCTTCGACGGCGTGGCCGGACAGCGGGGCAATCAGGCTCCCGATCGAAACGATGTCGCCTGGCAACAGGAAAGAGATGATCTGCCGCCGCCCGTCCGGCAGCGCAATCGACGACATGGCCCAACCACTGCAGATGATCGGCACGTATTCCGACCACTCCTTAGGATGCAGGATCAGCCGGCGTGCCGGAATGGTGTGGAGCGAACTTGCGACCGGCATCGCCTGCAGTTCGGCGTCGGCATCCTTGCCAAGGCCGGCGCAGAGAAGGTTGTGAACCGGGCAGAGGGAGCAAGCCCTGTCGCATGACACGGCGCACATCGTTGCCGCCATCTTCGAATCGTCGGGGGACTGCGGCGAGGCCGAGCCAATCATCGCTTCGGCCAACTGGGTACCGAAGACTCCGGTGCCGCCGAACGAAGAGGTCTCAACCACTGACTTGGGGGAATTTCGGGTCGCGAAGTTTGCCACGGGATGCAGGTCCGGTTGTCGATAACGGAAATCGTTCACGCGAACGCGTTACAACCGCGGGTAGATTTGCTTAGTTATCGCAATTTCTACGTTCCGCATCCTGAACATTGCGGCGGGAACACCAAGGTTTCCTCGAATCGCCAGCCGCTAGTTCCCAATTAACATACGTCTTCTACATTTGGAGTACAGTAAAAAGACATTAAACTGGATTGCGACTCCCTAACTCCGCACCGCAATACATTCGAGACCATAGAAAGACTTGGATTGGCCGCGATCGGGCAGTTACCGCTCCCGATATTCAACGCCAATATAATGTTAAATAGGGTCGTTTCGGGGATCGCCACCGCCGGCTCGCCTCCGGGGCGATCAACGCTTTGTTTATCATTCTAGATTGTCATGTCTGAGCCACGACCCTCTTAACGGCTCATTATCCGGAATCGGCAAAATTGGGTGGAACCCGCCGAGAACCACAACGCACGACAATAGCGACAGCAATCTGTTTTCCGAATTCCAAATCGCGCGATTGATCGTTCGGTCTCAAGGCCAGGAATGAAAAACTCGACCATCAATTTGCGCGACCTGCTCATCCTCGTCGCCGACCCGAATTCTTACCTGCGCCGTGTCATCAACGGCATGCTGCGCGGTTTCGGCGCCAACAAGGTTATGGAAGTCGACAGTGCCACCGGTCTGTTTCAGGCACTGACAAGCCAGAAGGTCGACATCCTGCTGTGCGACATGCGACTGCCCCCGCACGGCGGTCTGAAGCTCACGCGCACCATCCGCCGCAACGCCGACAATGAAAACCGCACCATGCCGATTCTGCTGATGTCGAGCGACACCAGCGAATCGACCGTGAAGAACGCTCGCGATGCCGGCGCCAACATCGTGGTCGCAAAGCCGATGTCGCCGAGCGGCCTCTACGACCGCCTGGGCTGGATCGTGTTCAACCCGCGTCCCTTCGTCGACTGCGCGACCTATTTCGGCCCGGATCGCCGGTTCAAGATCGAGGGCTATCCGGGCGGCGTCGGCCGCCGCAAGGGCGACAAAGTGATCGAAGTCGCTGCGGAAGAAGGCCCGAGCCTCAACCAGAACGACATCGATAGCCTGTTCTCGAACGCCCGCGCAGGACAAGACTGATGGCCAAGCAAGGCGACACGGAAGCCAACATCTTCTACGCCGACACGCGGTTCGAGCGGATGGCCCGGCGTCCCGGTGGCGTCAGCCGCGAGGAGGCGATCGAGCGCGCACAGAGCGCGGTCCAGGAACTCAAAACCGATTTCATCGCCTGGATCGACGAGCAACTCGGCGAGCTCAGCATCACTCTGGACGACCTGGCCCATAATCCCGGCAACAAGGCAGCCTTGGAGCGTGCGCATCAGAAGAGTGCCTATCTCCGCGATGTGGGCGGCACCATGGGCTATACGCTGGTGACCTTCGTCGCCTCGACGTTATGCGACATCCTCGACGCCTATATCGCAGGTGCGCCGTTCGACAAGAACGTCACCGACTGCCATATGGATGCTTTCTTGCTCGCTCGCACCGACGAATACCGTCACATGCGTCCGCAGGAAGTGCCGGAACTGGCCAAAGGCCTGCTCCGTGTGGTCGAGGTTTCGAGCATCGTGCCGCCCGTCGACGGCAAGGAATAAGCAATCGCGGCGGCTCAGCTAGGCCGCTTGCTGCGCTGGAATGCGATGACCTGCGCTGCGGTTTCGGGCTTGAGCTTATTGTAGATTGTGCGGCAATTGTCGACCGTATCGGCGGCGAGCCCGCTGCGGCCAGCGCACAACATCAGGATAGCGCGCGTCGTCGCCCAGGACAGACCAATCGCCTTGGCGACCAGCAGAATCGTTTCTTCACGATCGAAAATCATGGCGCGCTCGACAAGGTTCAGCGGCATATCCCCCATCATCGACAGCGCTACTGCCGTCTCCTCGAACTTGCCTGCGCGCGCAAAGGCATCGACATCACGTTCGGTGAGGTTGTCCGCGCGCTTCATGTTCTCGATGAGGTCGCGCGCAGCAGTATAGTCGTGAGACAGCACGGCCTTCATCTGAATGTCGGAGGCGACCTTGTCGACGACGCTCTCGACATGGCTGGCGATCTCGGGATGCGCGGTTTGCAGCGCCTCACGCACCGCGTTCGATGCCGTCGAGAGGAGACGCAGGAAGTGCTGGCGCGGAATCTCCGGCCGGGCTCCGACCGTACGTGCCAATTCGTCGTCGCCCTGGGAGCGCTTCACCAGCCGCAGATAGCCGGTTTCGGAGAACCGGGCACCCTTGTTACGGGCAACGTTGAGAGCAACATCGCGGTCACCGCGCTCAACCAACACGTCCGTAACTGTTTCGGCGATTTCCTTGCGGTTCGAGATCGCCATGAGATGCGGCTGGCTCTTGGTGCGGGCGGTCTCGACCAGCGAGGCATTGTCGATGCGGCTGGATTCAGCAAGCACGGGTCCGGCCACGGAAATATCGTCGTCCATCGCCAGGTCGCGAATGACGCCAACCGGCGCATTCGGCACCGATTTGAGCCGCTCCGCCAATGCCGCACGCGCCGATGTCTCGATGTCCGCCATCAGATGGCGAAACACCTGATCGAACATCTTGACGTGATCTTCCGAGAAATGGCTGGAGCCGAATACGAACAGGTCGGTCACCCGACGCAGCGTCTTGGCGCGCTTGTCGGCCGGCCCATTGGTGAGCACTTCTTCCAACTCGGTGAGGAAGGCATTATTCGACATTTGCGTCTCCTATGCCGGGGGCCAAGGCGTCAGTAAACGACGTCAAGGCCGATCTCCGCCACCTGTTCGGGTGAAACTTCGGGCAACATCACGTCATCCAGATCCGGCTGCAGGCGGCTGAGCAACCGTTCCTTGAGGTCGGCGACCGTGATGTCACCAATGACGGTGTGGCCAAGCCGCGCGCGCGCTTCCCCGCTTTCGGGAGTCGAAGGGTGCGCCTGAGCATACCGGGCCAGCGTTTCGGCGAGCGCCTCAAACTCCTGCTTCAAGCGGTCGAAGCTCTGCAGAACAACAACAGTGTCGCGGTCAGGCTTATGGCTCATAACAAAGTCCGTCACGCGCCCGACCGTCTCGTCGAGGCGCCAGACATTGTCGAGCATCATGGCGGCCAGCACCGCCAGGAACGCGCTCACATCGTTGTCTGCATCTTCCGCTGCCACGAATCTACCTCTGCCCGATTCAACGTCCGGTTCGCTTACGACAGCTTGCCGATAACCGCTTCGATCTTGTCGCGCAAAATCGCCGATGTGAAGGGCTTGACCAGGTAGTTGTTCACGCCGGCCTGCGCGGCCTTGACCACCAGTTCGCGGTCGCCGCGGCCGGTGAGCATGATGAAGGGCACCTTGCGGGCGACCGGATGACCGCGCACCGCGCGCAGCAGGCCGAGCCCGTCCATCTCCGGCATGTTGTAGTCGGAAATGATCAGGTCGAGCGGCTGCACCGCTGCCGTTTCCATCGCCTGAACGCCGTTCTCCGCCTCGTGGATGTGGCGGAAACCGATCTCTTCGAGCGCCATGCGGGTCATTTGCCGCACGCTGTTCTGGTCGTCGACGACGAGAACCTTGATTGCTCCGGGTACTGGCATCTTCTTACACTCCTTAAAGCGGACCGCGTTTGTTTGTTCTAGTTCAAGGCGGGTTGAGCCGCTCTGCTGGTTGCGTGGTTGGTGATGGGCGTCTGGGCGGCGAGATCGGCCAACTTCTCGACGTCGAGAATGAAGGCGACCCGGCCGTTGCCGAGAATCGTCGCCGCGGCAATGCCGGGAACGGCGCCGTAGCTTTCCTCAATGCTCTTGATCACGACCTGCTGGTGGCCGAGCAACTCGTCGACCACCAGGCCGATACGCGAGCCGTCACCGTTGTCTGTCACGATCACGACGCGCTCGCTATTATTGCCGGGCGCCGACTCGACACCGAGCAGGTCCGACAGCAGGATGATCGGTACGAACTCGCCGCGCAATTGCAGCATCCCGTGGGTGCCGATCAGGGCGCTGATTTCGCCGCGCGACGGCCGCAAGCATTCGACGATCGCCGACAACGGCATGACATAGGTCTGCGTCCCGACCTTGATCACCATGCCGTCCATCACCGCGAGCGTCAGTGGCAGAGCGAGCTGGATGGTCATGCCTTGACCACGCACCGACTTCAGCGTGATGCGCCCGCCGAGATCCTGAATATTGCTGCGCACGACGTCCATGCCGACGCCGCGGCCGGAGATGTCCGATATCACCTCGGCGGTCGAGAAACCCGGCATCATGATCAGATTATTGATTTCGTCCTCGGTGAGTTGCGCGTCGGAACCAACGAGGCCCTTCTCGCGCGCGATCTTGAGCACACGCTCAGAGTTGATGCCAGCGCCATCATCCTTGATTTCGATAACGATGCGGCCGCCACGGTGCTCAGCGGAAAGACGGATCACGCCTTCCTCCGGCTTGCCGGCAGCGATGCGCGCCGCCGGCGCCTCGACGCCGTGGTCGACAGAATTGCGGATGATGTGCGTGAGCGGATCGCCAAGGCGCTCGATGATCGAGCGGTCGACCTCGGTGGTTTCACCGTGCATTTCCAGACGCACCTTCTTGTGCGTCTTGGCCGCCACCTCGCGGACCAGTCGCGGCATGCGCTGAAACACCGAGCCGACCGGCTGGGCGCGCATGGACATCACGCTGTCCTTGAGTTCACGCGTGTGATGCGCGACCTCATCGAGAATCTGAATCAGGCGCATGCTGGTCGATTCCGGCAGGTCCTGCACGATCTGGCCCAGCATGGCCTGCGAGATCACGAGTTCGCCGACCATGTTGACGACGCGGTCGATACGGTCGAGCTCAATACGGGTCGTGGTTGCCGCGGGCTTGCCGCGGCCGGCACCGCCACCCGTTTCACCTTCCGGCTTCGCGGCAACGGGCTTTATCTCGGCCTTCGGGGCCGGCATGGCAAGCGCCACAGGAGGCGCCTCGATCACCGGCAGAGTCGCGATTGCTTCCGGCATTACCGGGTCGGTGACAGCGGCCATCGGCGTGGCAGCGACAGGCGGCGCCTCTTCTTCGATCGACAGATCGCAGTCACCCATCACGAATTCGAACACTTCGTCGACTTTGGCGCGCTTCTCTTCCGTTCGCAGCGTGATCGTCCACCACAGATAGGGGACGTCGACTTCGAGCTCCGACAGCGCGGGCAGATTATCGGAATTGGCTTCTATTTCCGCCTCGCCAAGCTTACGCAGCTCACGAAGCACATAGAGCGGCTCATTGGCCTTCTTCAGCATTTCCGGCTTCGGCCGGAACACGATCTTGTAGACGCTGCGGCCATCGCAAGCAGGGGGCTCGTCGGCGGCCAAGTCGTCGAGATTGACGGCAACCGGCATGAAGTCGAGGCCCTCGAACTCGGCCGGAGCGATATCGCCGTCGCCGCCAGCGCTGCCGCCCCCCTGCTCGATGATCTGTTCGAGACCACTGCGCACCTCGGCGCCGAAGCCCTCGGCAATGGTTTCACCGCCGCGCGACATCTGCACCAGGTCGGAGAGCACGTCGCTCGCTGACAGCAGGACATCGAGATTTTCCGGCGTCGCCGTGAGGCTGCCGTTGCGTAGGCCGTCGAGCACTGTCTCGAAGACATGGGCAAATTCGACAAGCTGTTCGAAGCCGAAGATTCCGGCGCCACCCTTGACCGAGTGAACCCCGCGAAACACGGCATTGATCGTCTCGTCATTGCCCTCGCCCGACCGGATGTCGGTGAGACCAATCTCGATCTGCTGCATCGCTTCGTCGCATTCGTCGAAGAATGTCTTCTTCAGATCGTCCAAGCTTGCCATGTCGTCGAGCCTTGTCAGTCAGCCTTGGTTCATCGAGCGGTTCAGGGCGCCACTTTACGTACGGTGGCGACAAGACGGTCCGGATCGAATGGCTTGACCATCCAACCGGTAGCACCGGCCTCGCGGGCCAGATTCTTCTTGTCGCCGTCGCTTTCAGTGGTGAGCACGAGGATCGGCTTTGATTTGTAGGCCGGGTCCTTGCGCAGATTTCGGATTACCTCATAGCCATCCATGCGCGGCATGTTGATGTCGGTGATGATGACATCGACTTCCGCCGTTTCCTTCGCGAGCACGTCAAGGCCGTCCTGACCGTCAACGGCCTGGATGACGTCAAAGCCCGCTTCGACAAGCGTGAGCATCAGCATGTCGCGAATCGTCTTCGAGTCGTCGATGGTGAGAATTCGCTTACTCATGACCTTCTCGCTAATTGGAGGAAGTTCGTCGTCGGTAATGACCGTGATTTGCGCCGGCGCGGCGCTCGTGTCCTCGCCGGAGTATTCCTTTGCGTCGGCAGGTTGGCTGTGGTCGAGATAGGTCTTCCAATCCAAACCGAAATCTTCGAAAGCGGCCACGAAGGCCGCCGAAGGATCTTTGATTCTGATGCTGTCGCTTCCGCGCACCGCCGACAGAATCACTTGCGTACAGGGCAAGGTGAGCACTTCGACGTCGGACGCATCGAGCGCGAGCGGCGCGTCGCCTCTCGTTCGCTGCCGCATCTGCTCGAGAAACATCTCGGCGGCAGCCTGATCGAGGGCGCCCGGCAGTTTCAGCGTATTCTGTTCGGCGTTGATCATATTCGGCTCACTTATGCCCGGACCGCGGATTTGGCGGAGGACTCGCAGGCTTCCATGATCGCGTCAGCCATGTGCGAGAGCGACACCTGCTTCATGACGGCGCCGCGCTCGAATGCCACGCGCGGCATGCCATAGATGAGGGCCGAGCTTTCGTCCTGGCCGAGCGTGTATGCGCCGGCCTTGCGCATGGCGAGCAGGCCTTCCGCGCCGTCCTTGCCCATACCCGTAAGGATTGCTCCGACGGCACCGCGACCGACGGTATCGGCGACCGAGCGGAACAGCACATCGACCGAAGGCCTGTGGCCGGAGACAGGCGCCGATTCGCTCAGCGTGCAGCGATATTGATTCGAGACCCGCACGACCTCGAGATGATGCGAGCCGGGCGCAATATAGACGTGCCCCGGTTCAATCGGATCGTTGTGCTTGGCCTCGGAGACCCTCATTGGACATTCGCGGTTGAGCCGCTCGGCAAAAGCCGCGGTGAATCGCGGCGGCATGTGTTGGGTGACGACAATCGGCGGGCATTGTGCCGGAAGGTCCATTAATACCGTCTTTAGAGCTTCGACACCGCCCGTCGAAGCGCCGATGGCCACGAGCTTTTCCCCGCCGGCGCTGTAAATTCGTGTCGTCGTCTTGCGCGAAACCGACGGCGCCGCACCGCGTCCGATTCGCGCGCGTGCGGCCTGCTTGACCTTGGCGCGCAATTCACCGGCAATCTCCGTCAATCCGTGCGCCACGTCGTGAACCGGTTTGGCGATGAAATCGACAGCGCCTATTTCCAGCGCCTCGAGTGTGGTTTCGGCACCCGCCTGCGTGAGGGTCGAGACCATCACGACCGGCATCGGTCGCAACGTCATGATTTTGCGCAGGAAGGTGACGCCGTCCATGTTCGGCATCTCGACGTCAAGCGTCACCACATCCGGATTGAGCGCCTTGATACGATCGCGGGCAATCAGCGGATCGCCAGCGGTGCCGACGACCTCGATCTCCGGATCCTCCGACAGCAGCATCGACAGAAGCTGACGGATGACGGCGGAATCGTCGACGATGAGAACCTTGATTTTCTTGTCCATTGGCGTTTCCTGAAATCAGTCGAACAGCGTAATTTCGCCGCCGGTCTGGCGTTTCGAGATACGGCTGACGTATTCCTTTTCCTCGCGCGCGACCGCCGGCGACTCGCCGGAGCCGAGCAGGCGACGGATCACCTTGCCGGTCGAAGGCGTGTAATGGATGCGGCGCGGCAGGTTGCCGCGCAAATCCTGGGCGACGCAGCGAAGCCCTTCGGCCTCGAGATAGCGCAGTATGAAGTCCGAGTTGTCGGTGCCGATGGCATTTTGCGTATCGGTAACGTTACCGCCGCCGAAAACCTTGATCTCGAGCGAATTGCGGGAACAACCGGCCTTCAGCAGTTCGTTGATGAGCTTTTCCATCGCGAAATTGCCGAAGCGCGTCGACTGCATGTCGCCGGCCCAGTTGCCGGCCTTCGAATGCGGCAGCATGAAATGATTCATCCCACCAATGCCGAGCTTCGGATCGCGGATACAGGCGGCAACGCATGAGCCGAGAATGGTGACGAGAACTTCGTCCGGCTTCGAGGTGACGTAGTATTCGCCGGGGAACACCTTCACCATCCATGTCTGGCTCACGGCGTCGAAGAACTTGCGCGAGGCGAAGGCCGCGCTGGTGTCCGATCCCGGGTCACTCGACCGCGCAATTGTGGCGATACTCATCAAACCCTCCGGTAAATGGTGCGGCCGACCAGACTGATGCCGGGATGCGCGCCGTTGAGCGATTCCGAATGCCCGATGTACAGGAAGCCGCCGGGTCTGATCTTTTCAGTGAAGCGTTCGATCAGCTGCGCCTTGGTCGGAGCGTCGAAATAGATCATGACGTTGCGGCAGAAAATGGCGTCGAATGGCCCCTTGAACGGCCACGTCTCCATCAGATTGAGCCGCTTGAACGCGATCAGGCTGCGTACGCTTCGGTTCACCACCAGCGTGTTGGCTTTGCCGGGCACCCGCTCGAAATATTCCTGGTAGGCACGCGGGACTTCGTCGAGCGAGTTTTCCGGATATTCGCCGCGGGTACCGCGCGCGACCATCTCGGTATCGATGTCGGTGGCGAGGATGCGGACATCCTGACGTTCGACGTCGCGGATTTCGCGCTTGAGCACCATGGCGATGGTGTGCGGCTCCTCACCGCTCGAGCAGCCGGCCGACCAGACGCGCAGACGGCCCGTCGAGCGATTACGGCTGAACGGAATGGCGATCTCGTCACGGAAGTGGTCGAAGTGATGCGACTCGCGGAAGAATTTTGTCAGGTTCGTCGAGATCGCATTGATGAAATTTTCGCGCTCGCTCTCGGTCGCCTCGAGATACTCGCGATAATCGCTGAACGACTTCATGCCGAGGACGCGGAGCCGGCGCGACAGGCGGCTGTAGACAAGATTGCGCTTGCTGTCGGAAAGGGCGATACCGGCAAATTGATAGGCGAGATCGACCAGGCCGCGGAAATCGGCATCCGAGAACTGGAACTCGCGCGCCGAGTCGTTGACGTCAGGCAACGCGAAGGTCGCGGAGGCGGCGGCGCCGGCTTTGCCAATCGATTTCGATGCAGTTGACTGCAGGGCCTTCATCGTTAGTGCTCTTTCCACGCCTCAGCGGATGCCGACGGCACGGTCCCTTGTCTGATGATCGCGACAGAAGCGGCCGCAAGCAAAACATCCGCAAAGCCACCACAAGCTGTGAACCATCGCCTCATTGAGAATTCTCGATTCCTGCTTCCGTTAGAGTCCGGGCCGCTAGATAGCGGCCCGGAAATTCATGTTCGTCCGTTGCGCGACTGATCAGAATTCCTTCCAGTCGTCGGTGTTGACGGCCTTGGCGAGGGCGGTCTGCATGCTGCGCGCCGGACCGGCATTGACGGTCTTGCGGACCGGCACGGCCTTGGCCGGCGCAGCGGGCTTGGCAGAAGCGACCTTGGCGACAGCCGGCTTGGCCACCGGTCGGGCGGGTTCGGCCCGCGTGGTCGCCGCCGGCTTGTAGCCTTGAGCGTCGTGACCGGCCGCGATCTGAAAGAACGCGACCTGCTCGTCCATCGATTTGGCCTGATGCTCCAGCGTCTTGGCGGTGGCGGCGTTCTCCTCGACCAAAGCCGAGTTCTGCTGCGTCACCTCGTCCATCTGGTTCAGCGCACGGTTAATCTCGTCGATGCCGGTGGCCTGCTCGGCCGAGGCATTGGCGATTTCCGACACCACCGACGCCACCTTCTTGATCGATTCCACGATCTCGGTCAGCGACTGGCCGGCGCGGTTGACCAGATCGACGCCATCCTTCACCTGACCATTCGAGTTGGTGATCAGGTCCTTGATGTCTTTCGCCGCCTGCGACGAGCGCTGCGCCAGGCTGCGCACTTCGGAGGCGACCACGGCGAAGCCACGGCCGGCTTCGCCGGCGCGGGCCGCTTCGACAGCCGCGTTGAGGGCCAAGAGGTTGGTTTGGCGCGCGATCTCGTCGATGACACCGATGATGTCCGAAATCTTGCGCGATGATTCTTCGATCTTCGCCATGGCATCGACCGCCTTGGCGACGACCTGACCGCCGCGATCGGCGACCTCGCGGGTGGCGTTGGCGTCCTGGTTGGCGAGCTGGGCGTTCTCGGCGTTCTTGCGCACGGTGGCGGCGAGCTCTTCCATAGCAGCCGAGGTCTCTTCGAGGCTGGCGGCCTGCTCTTCGGTGCGCTGCGACAGATCCGTGGTCGAGGCGGCGATCTCGGCCGAGGCGTTGGTGACCTCGCGGCCCGAGGCCTTGATCTCGGCGATGGTGGCTGAGACCTTCTGCGCCATGGCTTCGACGGCGTGGGCGATCTGGCCGACTTCGTCCTTGCGCTCCGCGCCCGGCACCTGGATGGCGAAGTTGCCCTCCGCAACACTCTCAAGCGGACGAATCAAGGCCCGCAGCGGACGCGCGATCATCACGGTGCCAAGCAAGGCGGTGAGGGCGATAACACCGATCGTTACGATGCCGAGGACGATCGTGACGAGGGTCGCAAAGCTCACGGCCTGCTGCGCTTCGGCTTTGGATTCTTCCGCAGTCTTGGTCGTCGCAACGACGATCTCGTCGGTCATCTTGATGATGGCCTGGGCGGCCGGGATAGCCAGAGTCGCGCCCTTGGACGCGGAATCTTCCAGTTCGGCAATCCGCGCTTTGTCGGCTTCCGACAAGGCGCTTCCCTTAGCTTTATCCTGAATGGCGATGATCTCGCGGCGGCCGGCCTGAAGGTCTCCAACGACTTTGGCGTAGATCGCGCTGTTCGCCTTCATCTGCTTCGTCTGCTCGATCCGCGCGGGAATCGTGGTCGTCGAAGCGATGTGGTCGACCTTCTCGATGAACTCGGCGTAGGCCTTCTTGTATTCGTCAAACTGCGTTTCGAGAGACTTGATATCGTTTGCTTGGCGAATGTAGGTGGCGGCGATCCGCATTCCGCGGACCGCACCCTTGGCCAGGGCCGCATCGAGCGCGAGATCAGTCCGGCGGTCCGTGTTGATATTGGCCTGCTGAATGTGCGCGCCGGTCAGTAACTGGCTGACGATCAGGATACCGACAAGAAGGATCGTGATACCCGACATGATCGCCAATTTGGCACCAATGCGGATATTCGAAAGGCGGGGCATTTTCAGGAAGCTCCAGGGCAGAGGAAGTCTGGTCTTGATCACAAAGAATGCGGAGATTCTTCACCCCCGCACGCCGCCGTCAGTGCTCGGTTGCGCCCTCGTCCTGCACCGTGAGCAGGTTGGGTAGGTCGATCAGCGCGATCATCACGTTGTCGTGGGTCACAAGGCCGGAAAGGAAATCGGTCTGCTGGGCGTTGCCGGTGCGCGGCACCTTCTGGATTTGCGACGCGTCGACCGAGACAATGTCGAGCACCCGATCGCCGATCAGCCCGATCTGGCGCCCGCCGATCTGGACGATAATGACGATGTGCAGCGGAGTTGTTTCAGTGAGGCCCTGGCCGAAGCGACAGCGCAGGTCGACGATCGGCACGATGGCGCCGCGAAGGTTGAGCACGCCGCGAACATATTCGGGCTGCTTCGGCAGGTGGGTAATGTCCGACCAGCCCTTGATTTCGCGAACCGCCATGATGTCGACGCCATACTGGTCGTCACCGATGGCGAAGCTGATGAACTGGGTCTGATTGCCCGCGACTTGCGCGCCAGCCGATCCGTTCCACTCGGCCGGCTGAACGGTGGGAGCAGCGTCTTGCGAAACGGCTATCTGGCTCATGAGATCGTGACTCACCCGTAGTGGCCCTTCACAAGGCCTGTGACCAAGAACGCCGATCCGGTCACACCTCAGCGAACGTCCAGTACTGGTGGAAATTCACAAGGCGCCGTCGGCTGCGGGTCTCGCGCGCGCGATTCCCACACGACCACTGTATTTACGCGCCATGAGTAAAGACTTTACGAGGCCCTAGAAGTGGACCGATCAATCAAATTAATAAAATAGATTAAACTTTACGAAATTCTAACCATTGTGGCGGCGGCCATGAGCCGCCGCCTGGCACTCCGGTCTGGAATTAGAATTCCTTCCAGTCATCGGTGTTGACGGCCTTGGCGAGTGCGGTCTGCATACTGCGCGCCGGACCGGCATTGACGGTCTTGCGGACCGGCACGGCCTTGGCAGGCGCGGCCGGCTTGGCAGAAGCGACCTTGGCGGCGGCGAGCTTGGCCACCGACCGGACCGGTTCGGCCCGCGTGGCGGCAGCCGGTTTGTAGCCCTGAGCATCGTGACCGGACGCGATCTGGAAGAACGCGACCTGTTCGTCCATCGACTTGGCCTGATGCTCCAGCGTCTTGGCGGTGGCGGCGTTCTCCTCGACCAAAGCCGAGTTCTGCTGCGTCACTTCGTCCATCTGATTCAGCGCGCGGTTGATCTCGTCGATGCCGGTGGCCTGCTCGGCCGAGGCATTGGCGATCTCCGACACCACCGACGCCACCTTCTTGATCGATTCCACGATCTCGGTCAGCGACTGGCCGGCGCGGTTCACCAGATCGACACCGTCCTTCACCTGGCCGTTCGAATTAGTGATCAGGTCCTTGATGTCCTTCGCCGCCTGCGACGAGCGTTGCGCCAGGCTGCGCACCTCCGAGGCGACCACGGCGAAGCCGCGGCCGGCTTCGCCGGCACGGGCCGCTTCGACAGCCGCGTTGAGGGCCAAGAGGTTGGTCTGGCGCGCGATCTCGTCGATGACGCCGATAATGTCCGAAATCTTGCGCGAGGACTCCTCGATCTTCGCCATGGCGTCGACCGCCTTGGCGACAACCTGACCGCCGCGATCGGCGACCTCGCGGGTGGCATTGGCATCCTGGTTGGCGAGCTGGGCGTTCTCGGCATTCTTGCGCACGGTGGCGGCAAGCTCTTCCATCGCCGCCGAAGTCTCCTCCAGGCTCGCGGCCTGCTCCTCGGTGCGCTGCGACAGGTCGGTGGTCGAGGCGGCGATCTCGGCCGAGGCGTTGGTGACCTCGCGGCCGGAGGCCTTGATTTCGGCGATGGTGGCCGAGACCTTCTGCGCCATGGCCTCGACGGCATGCGCGATCTGGCCGACTTCATCCTTGCGATCGGCACCCGGCACCTGGATCGCGAAGTTGCCCTCCGCAACGCTCTCCAGCGGACGGATCAGCGCCCGCAGCGGACGCGCAATCATGGATACGCCCAGGAAAGCAGTCGCGATCAGAACCACGCCGGCAAGAATACCGAGTCCAATGGCCAGCTGATTGGCAAAAGCGCGGGCTTCGTCAGCCTCCGCCTGCGCCGCGTGGCGAGCTGCGGCAGCTGACTGGGTCAACTCGTCGAGCAGCTTCTCCGCTTCGGCGGCTGCCGGCGCCGCATCCACGGCGATTCCGATCTGCTGGGCATCGAGCATATCGATGTCCATGCCGAGCATCAGGTATTCGTTGGCGTTGTGAACGCCGACCTGTTTCTGCTTGGCTTCGGTACCAAATCGCTCGGTTTTCACCGGAACGACTTCCTCCATGACCTTCAGGTATTTCTCACTCGCCGCAACGAGCTTCTCGAGTCGGGTGCGATCTTCGGCGTTCGTCACGCGCCCGGCGAGCGGAATCGCTTCGTCGCGAAGTTCCTTCATCCGCGCCTTCGTTACGACCACTGCCTTCTGCATATCGACGGGATTACGGGCGACCAGGATCTGCTGGCCCGCCAGTTGCAAGCCGCGCAGCGACACCTTCGCCACCATGATGTTTCGACCAATTTCCCCCTGCGCGTCGGCCCTGGCATCCGACTGCGCCACAAGATAGCTGCCGGATAGCTGACCCGCGATCATGCCCGCGACCAGCAGAAGACTCAGGCCGGACATAATCGCCAGCTTCGTGCCGATACGAATGTCGGAAAGTCGAATCATCACTATCCCCCCTTGACCGGAATTCCGCGCGCTTGGCTGCGCGCAGGTCCGGATGCCAACGGATTCCAGCCTCTTCGTGCCGGCCGTTCTCGCGGCGAGACCCAATACGGCTGAGTGGACACGCCGGATATCCATACCCGCCAATGAATTTACGGGGAGTTGCTAAGCAGAATCCTACCAGCGGAAATATTTCTGGCGGTTCCGGCTAACAAAATGAGCTTCTTAAAAAATTAATCTATCGTTAGCAGACAGCGGCGGCCGCTTGAATGTGGCCGCCGCTGCTGTCGTTTCGATCCTAGAATTCTTTCCAGTCGTCGGCGTTGACCGCGGTCGCAAGTGCGGTCTGCATGTTGCGTGCCGGGCTTGGGTGAGCCGCAGCGCGCTTCTTGTCAGCCTTGTCCGGCGCCATCTCGACAGCCGGTGCCTTGGCAACAGTTGCGATTGCCGGCTTCTTGGCCGCTGGCGCGGACCTGACCGCCGGCGCCGCCGACTCGGTGCGGGCCGGTGCCGAGACAATGTCGTGGCCGGCCGCGATCTTGAAGACCGAGACCTGCTCGTCCATCGCCTTGGCCTGATGTTCCAGCGTCTTGGCGGTGGCCGCATTTTCCTCGACCAAAGCCGAGTTCTGCTGCGTCACCTCGTCCATCTGGGTGAGAGCCTTGTTGATCTGGTCGATGCCGGTCGCCTGTTCAGCAGAGGCGTTTGCGATATCCGAGACGACAACCGCGACCTTCTTGATCGACTCCACGATTTCGGTCAGCGACTCACCGGCCTTGTTGACCAGTTCAACGCCGTCCTTCACCTGACCGTTCGAATTCGTGATCAGGTCCTTGATGTCCTTCGCCGCCTGCGAGGAGCGCTGGGCGAGGCTACGGACTTCCGAAGCGACCACCGCAAAGCCGCGACCGGCCTCACCGGCGCGGGCCGCTTCCACAGCCGCATTGAGCGCCAAAAGGTTGGTCTGACGCGCGATCTCGTCGATGACACCGATGATGTCGGAGATCTTGCGCGAAGAGTCCTCAATCTTGGCCATCGCGTCGACCGCCTTCGCGACGACGGCGCCGCCGCGATCCGCAACCTCTCGGGTCGCATTGGCGTCCTGGTTGGCGAGTGCGGCGTTCTCGGCGTTTCGCCGGACGGTCGCAGCAAGCTCTTCCATCGCGGCTGAAGTCTCTTCGAGACTTGCGGCCTGCTCTTCGGTGCGTTGCGACAGGTCGGTGGTCGACGTCGAGATTTCAGCCGAAGCGTTGGTGACCTCGCGGCCCGAGGCCTTGATCTCGGCTATCGTGCTCGACACCTTATGAGCCATGCCCTGTACCGCATTGGCGATCTGACCGACCTCGTCCTTGCGGTCGGTACCGGGAATCTCGACAACGAAGTTGCCGCTGGAAATCTCCTCGAGAGGCTTGACCATGGCCTTGAGCGGACGCGCGATGGTCAGAGCGCCGAAGAATGCTGCGCCGATCATCAGCATGACCGCCACCAGACCGACCGACAGTCCGATCCATTCTGCCGTAGCCATCGCACTGGCGGCCTCCTGGGCTTCGCGATTCGCCAGTCGCTCCGCGACCTCTCCGGTCTTTTCGAGCACACTCATGAGTTCGGCAGCGATCGGCAGCGTGCGCTCGCGAGCGAAAGTTTCGGCCTGCGCGTTGATACCAGCGATTTTCGCCGACTTGTCGGCGTCGCTCGAAGCACCGAGTGCGATAGCGTCGTTGCGGATCATGGAAATCTGCTTGGCGCCATCGGCATAGGCGTCGACGAGCTTGCGCGCCTTGTCGAGAAACCCCTTGATCTCGGCGTCACGGGTCTTCTCGAAAATCGGGTCAATGTACTTGTGGGCGACGGCTTGCTGGTCCGTCAGAAACTTGACGGCGCGAGCCATCGCCTCGGGAGTTTGCGCGAGCCGAATGTCGCGGACGCCGATTTGCATCCCATTCTCAGCGGCCTTGGCTGACTGGACGTCCCGCGCAGCGTGCAGTTCGTGGGCCGCTTCGTTGTTCGCTTCCTTGATGTGCTGATTGCTCCACATCATCGAGCCAATCAAGCACGCCACCAACAGAATGCTGATGCCCGAGATGGCCGACAATTTGAAGCCGATGCTCAGATTCGACAGCCGGAACATTGCGTATCCCCCAAGATGGTTTTCGTGCAGCGGCGCCCGTGCCTGGAACGGCAAAGACGTATTATGATTCAGTGCACGCCTTCGACGTCCGAAAGCGCGAGAAGGCTGGGCAGGTCGATCAACGCGATCATGCCGTCCTCGACCGTGACGAGGCCGGAGAGGAAGTCGGTCTGGTGACGGCTGTCGGTGCGCGGTACTTTCTGGATTTCCGACGCGCCGACCGAAACGATGTCGAGCACGCGATCGCCGATCAGGCCGATCTGGCGGCCGTCGATCTGAACGATGATGACGATATGCAGCGGCGTGGTTTCGGTGAGACCTTGACCGAACCGGCAACGCAGGTCGACGATCGGCACGATGGCCCCGCGCAGATTGAGCACGCCGCGAACATATTCGGGCTGCTTGGGCAGGTGGGTGATATCCGACCAGCCCTTGATCTCGCGAACCGCCATGATGTCGACGCCATACTGGTCGTCACCGATCGCGAAGCTGATGAACTGGGTTTGCGACGCGGCGGCCTGCGCAGCAGCAGTTACCGCGGCGTCGGGCAAAGGATTGGTCGCGACGATATCGGCTGCGGCAGTCTGGTTCATGATCCCCTCTCGTTTCCTCGCGCGACTGGCGTACGATTGACGCTACTTGCGCTCTTGCCATCGCGTATTTGTCTTGGCGACGTGCAATTCACATAAGAGTCCGGCAATAGAAGTTGTCTTATGGTATTAGGATGGCGCTGAGTGTTCGGTGTAATTTGATGCAAATTTTTCGCATCAAAACGGAACGCAATCGCGATTGCAGATGACGTTTAGCGGTTGTTAACTTTCAGCGTGCCGGCCGCGACAGCCAAAATCTGAGGTAAGAATCTGCGATCTCTATATTTTTGCGCGGCTGTTTTCGCGCGAGGAGCTGTCACGCCGGTCTTGGCGTGCCCTGGCGGCCGACGAAAAATATTTCACCGCAGCCTTGTGTCGCCGTCCGCGGGTTTCCGATCGCCTCTCGGATGCCCTGCGAATCCCCGCATGGCGCACTCGCCTAAGGTCGGCGATTCGGCGTTCCGGGCCCGCCCCGCAGTCAATAAGGCGCGTCATAATAGGGTGTTAATTCAAATTTGCTGTTGTAGCTGGGACGTCCAGCCAAAACCGGGCGTCGGGCCTCGTGAGTACAGAGGTATTCCGCGCAGGAACGCAGATGTCGATGGCTACGCAGTCACTGATCATGGAGCTCGATGCCGCGCTCAGCAAGGCAACGAACCATCGTCAATTGGAGATTCTGCGTCGGGTCACCGACCTTTTCGTCATTGGCGCCGATAAATATACCGATGAGCAGGTCGAGATTTTTGACGACGTCATCGCCCGCCTGATCGCGAAAATGGACCAGCGCGCATTGCGGGAATTGTCGGCACGTCTGGCCGACGTCGCCAATCCGCCCAAGGGCGTGGTGGCGCACCTCTCCGGCTCGGACGACATTGCGATTTCGGGGCCGGCTTTGGAAAAGTCGGAGGGCATTAGCGATGAGGCCCTGGTAAGCATCGCGAGCAGCAAGAGCCAGAAGCACCTCAAGGCGATCGCCGGCCGTCCGAAACTGAGCGAGGTTGTCACCGACGTCCTGGTCGACCGCGGGGACTCGGAAGTCTCGCGGCGCGTCAGCGCCAATCTCGGCGCCCGGCTGTCGGAGATGGGTTTCGTCAAGCTGATCAATCGCGCCAAAAAGGACCGCAACCTGGCCGATGCCATCGCGATGCGGGATGACCTGCCGCCGGAACTCGTGCCGTTCCTCAAGCTGGCGCTCGAGCCGCAATAGGCCGAAGTCGAGGCCACCCTTCCCGGCTGGCCCAAATCGTCTCCAAGTATCCCGTTCTGCCAAGCTGGCCAAATACCTCGGTCAGGCGGTGTTTTGCCTCGACACTGTCGCTGGGTCGCTGCCTTCGCGGGGGCACATTCGCCCCAAAACGACTTAGGGCCCTGCCGAAGCCGGCGGGGCCCTAAGTCGTGCGCTCATGTTGGTTGCGGGGGCAGGATTTGAACCTGCGACCTTCAGGTTATGAGCCTGACGAGCTACCGGGCTGCTCCACCCCGCGTTAAACCTGCTCATTTGAGCTGGAAAGCGACCGCTCCGGCCCGGCGGCTTGGCCTCGGGCTTGAACGCGTGCCGGGGCTATGTAGCAATGGCCGGGCCGGATGGGAAGGGCAAAAACGGCCTTATTTCATCAACTTGTCACTTAATCACGGGAAAAGGCCGCTATGGCAGAGACCGGTGCAAGCGGCCCGAAACGAGAGAAGAAGCGCCCCCAAAAGGTCGCCCCGGCGGACGAAATGCCCAGTCCAGCCCCGGGACTCGGCGGGGGTCTCGCCAGGGCCGCAGTTGCCGTTCTCGACGATGCCCGTACGGCCCTGACAGACCCCAAGCTGACCGAGGCCGAAGCCGTTCACGACTTGCGCAAGGCGCTGAAACGCTGGCGCGCCCTGATGCGCCTGTTATCGGGGCCGGTCGGCGAACCGGCCGACCGGATGCGGATCGAAGCCCGCGACCTGATGCGAGCATTGTCCGTAACCCGCGATGCCCAGGCAGCGCTCGATGCTCTGGCCGATCTTAGCAAATCGAAACTGCCGTTTTCCGCGACATCGACGAAGACGATAGAGGCGCGGCTCACGAAGCTGCGCGGCGAGGCGGAAGCCGCAGGGTTCACGCCCGAGCTGCGCCAGCGCATAACCCAGTATCTCGATTTTGCAGCGATGACGGTGGAGCGCTGGGGGCTGGCCTCCATCCCCTTCGGCGCGATCGCCGATGAGCTGACCTATACCTATCGCCGTGCGCGCCAGCTCATTCCGGGCGAGTGGCCTGAAGCCGAGGCGGAAGAGCTTCATAAGCTGCGCAAGCGCGTCGTCGAACATCGCCATCAAATGGAATTGCTCGAGCCGCTCTGGCCAAAACTCGTCAGGCTTTGGGCTGAGGAGGCGCAGCGGCTGCGCGAGCGGCTTGGCGCGATTCAAGACCTTACCGTACTCCAAAGCTTCACTGCGCCGCATGGTCCACTTGCGCCATGGCGCACCAAGCTCGCACCCCTGATCGCTGAACGGCGCGAGCGTCATCTCATGGCGGCGGCCAAAATTACCGGCCGACTTCTTGCCGAAAAACCAAAGGCCTTTCGTGCGCGCATCAGCGCGCTGTGGGACGCGCGGCAGGTGAACGGTCAATAGCCGTACAAAGGAAAAGCCGCCGCGGATCCCCCACGGCGGCTTCCTTGTTTTTGGAGGGCAGCTCCAAAAACAAAACGGCCACCATCTCTGACGGCCGTTTTTCGAATGCCTCAATGCCTGCCCCTTGTAGTCAGGCAGGGGTGGGGTGGCAAGGTTTTACGACCCCGCCCCGATCACGATTTTGTGCCATTTTATGTCGAAAAATCAATTAGTTATCTGGAAGGACCGAGTTCCATTACAGCCGGAAGACCCGCTCCGCCGTGGTCTGGAAGAAGGCCTTCTTGTCGGCGTCGCTGATGGGTAATGCATCCTGGGCGCGAACTTCGTCGTGGACATACTGATACGGGTAATCCATCGCGTACATCACACGATCCATGCCGATCACGGACTGGGTGAAGCCGATCGCCGGCGCCCAGGGCATGCCGCTGGTCGTGTAATAGAAGTTGTCGCGCAGATACGCGCTGACCGGCTTCTTCAAAGGCTTGAGGAAATCATAGCGGCCCGACGACACGGTGCCGCGATGCATGTAGTCGAGGCGGAAGAGCCAGAACGGCAGCGCTTCGCCCAGATGGCCAAGGATCACCGTGAGATCGGGATAGCGATCAAACACGCCCTTCACGATCAGCCGAAGCGCGTGCAATCCGGTCTCGACCGCGAAGCCGTAAAGCGCGCCATCGAGACCCGACTCCAGAAACGGCTCGATCATCTTCTTCGACGGCGTGTTGGGATGCAGATAGACAGGCACCTTCAGCGCGGTGGCCGCCTCGAAGATCGGGTAGAACTTCGGATCGTCGAGATATTCGCCGAGTGTGTGCGAGTTGATGATGACGCCCTTCATGCCGAGCTTGGTGACGGCGCGCTCCAGTTCTTTCGCGGCCTCCGCCGGATTCTGCGGCGCGACGGCAGCCAGCGCGGCAAAGCGCGTCGGATGCCGTCGCACCGCTTCG
The DNA here is from genome assembly GCF_005153485.1 of Pseudolabrys sp. FHR47. Lineage (NCBI taxonomy): Bacteria > Pseudomonadati > Pseudomonadota > Alphaproteobacteria > Hyphomicrobiales > Xanthobacteraceae > Pseudolabrys > Pseudolabrys sp. FHR47. The sequence goes on along the minus strand of NZ_CP039740.1, from coordinate 999,671 downwards.
GCGGCCTGATCGTTAGCCAGCCTGGCCATTGCCACGGCGGCGTCGGGCTTGAGTACCTGCACGCCGGGCGACGTCAGCGACAATATCTGCATGTCGATGCCGGCCGAATCCATGTCCGCTAGCCGGCGTTCACCGAGGTCCTGCAGGCGCTCGCTGACATTGCGCGCGCGTTCGCTCGGATGGCCGAGATAGTAACCGATCAGGCTGTTGAAACCCGGATCGTCGACGGATCCCGACGCGACCAGTTCGCGATACATGCGGTGAAGCTCGGACGGAATGAAGGCTTCTTCGGTCGCGATACGGCGATAGCCTTTGGCGGGCCCGACAGGCGAAACGGTCGACATGCTTGAACACTCCCGGTCTTGCAAGGACGCGGAGTGTAGAAGCATTTCTCGCTCAAGGTCGAGCGCCGCGGTGCGGGCGACGCACATGTGAATCATATGGGGCCTTTGCCCACTCGCCGTGGGACAAATCGCGACACTCCGATCCTGTCGCCTTTTGTCGTGCACGCACTTGCTTCGACTGCGGTTCGGCGATGAAATGGCGGCACCAAGAACAAAGTTATCGGGAGGATTTCCATGCGTCGGATCGCGTATGCCGTGTCGGCTGCACTGCTTGCCGTCATTTCGTGGATCGGAGTTTCGCAGCCGGCGCTCGCCTATCCGGATCGGCCGATCCGGCTGATCGTGGTGTTCCCGCCTGGCGGCAGCAGCGATTCGATGGCGCGCATCGTGCAGAACTTCGTTGAAAAGCAGCTCGGGCAATCGATCGTCATTGAGAACCGTCCCGGCGCTGGTGGTGCCGTGGGGCTCGAAGTGCTGAAGAAAGCCGAACCCGACGGCTATACGATCGCCATGGCCGGCGCCGGCGCGCTGGTGACGGACGTCGAATCCAGGCAGGCCAGCTACGATCCGCGCAAGGACTTCACGCCAATCACCGGTATCGGCTCGTCGCCCTTCCTCCTGGCGGCCTCCAAGTCGTTCGGCGAGAAGCCGTTGAAAGACGTGATCGCCATCGGCAAGAAACGAGGCGCTTCGCTGATCGCGCACGGCGGCAACGGCACGCTGATGCATCTCACGGCCGAGATGTTCAACCAGCAAGCCGGCACCTATTTCGACCTGGTGCCCTCGCGCGGCATGGCGCCGGTGTTGAACGACCTCATTGGCGGCCATATCCCGCTCGGCATTCTCGATCCGCCGACGGCAAAAGGCGCGATCGACGGCGGGCAGATCAATGTCATCGCCATTACATCGAAGGCGCGCTTCAGCATTCTGCCCAATATTCCGACGATGGCAGAAGCCGGCTTGCCGGGCTTCGAGGCGGCGGGCTGGTTCGGTATTGTTGCGCCGCGCGGCGTGCCGGATGCGGTCGCATCCAAACTGAACGCAGCCTTCGTCGCTGCACTCAAGGATCCGACCATCGCCGAGAAGATCCGCTCACTCGGCAGCGAACCCATGCCGATGACGTCGGCGCAGTTTCGCTCCTACATCGACGCCGAAATCGAGAAGTGGGCGGCGGTGAGCAAGGCCGCGGGAAAGCCGGCGAAATGACGAAAGGGACCTCCTCGTTGCGCGCAGAACGCGCGCAACGATAGGCACACGGCATCGCACGCTGCATCGCCCCACAACGAAAAAACCCTCCGCGCGAACGCGGAGGGTTTTTTTAGTCGATCATCGTTTTGAAGAAGTCTTCGTTTTTGGCAGGACTGGCAGCGACCTACTCTTCCGAGCCTTGAGACTCAGTACCATTGGCGCTGGGGAGTTTTACGGCCGAGTTCGAGATGGGATCGGGTACAGGCCCCCGCTAAGGCCACCAGTCCGGCGAAAAACGAAGTGAAGCAAACTGTTTTCTAATCTACGTCTTTTCCACTTCATGCCTTGCGGCATGAGATGGGATCCGTAGCCACGACACCGCTTCGCAGCGGCGCGTGAGCATTGGAAATGAGAGCAATCAAGCCAATCGAGCTATTAGTACCGGTAAGCTACACGCATTACTGCGCTTCCACACCCGGCCTATCAACGTGGTGGTCTACCACGGCTCTCAAGGGAGAACTCGTTTCGAGGTGGGTTTCTCGCTTAGATGCCTTCAGCGATTATCCCGTCCGTACATAGCTACGCTGCATTGCGGCTGGCGCCACAACAGCTCCACCAGAGGTACGTTCATCCCGGTCCTCTCGTACTAGGGACAAATCCTCTCAATTCTCCTACACCCACGGCAGATAGGGACCGAACTGTCTCACGACGTTCTGAACCCAACTCACGTACCACTTTAATTGGCGAACAGCCAAACCCTTGGGACCTGCTCCAGCCCCAGGATGTGATGAGTCGACATCGAGGTGCCAAACGATGCCGTCGATATGGACTCTTGGGCATCATCAGCCTGTTATCCCCGGCGTACCTTTTATCCGTTGAGCGATGGCCCTTCCACACGGGACCACCGGATCACTATGACCGACTTTCGTCTCTGCTCGGCTTGTTGGCCTTACAGTCAGGCAGGCTTATGCCATTGCACTCAACGAGCGATTTCCGACCGCTCTGAGCCTACCGTCGCACGCCTCCGTTACTCTTTGGGAGGCGACCGCCCCAGTCAAACTACCCACCATGCAATGTCCTGGCCCCGGATAACGGGACGCAGTTAGACAGCCGTAACCGTCAGGCTGGTATTTCACATTGCGACTCCACCCGAGCTGGCGCCCGAGCTTCAAAGTCTACCAGCTATCCTACACAAACAGTCACAGATGCCATTGCAAAGCTATAGTAAAGGTGCACGGGGTCTTTCCGTCTAACCGCAGGAACCCCGCATCTTCACGGGGAATTCAGTTTCACTGGGCCTATGTTGGAGACAGCGGGGAAGTCGTTACGCCATTCGTGCAGGTCGGAACTTACCCGACAAGGAATTTCGCTACCTTAGGACCGTTATAGTTACGGCCGCCGTTTACCGGGGCTTCGATTCAAGGCTTGCACCCCTCCTCTTAACCTTCCGGCACCGGGCAGGCGTCAGACCCTATACGTCCTCTTCCGAGTTCGCAGAGCCCTGTGTTTTTGTTAAACAGTCGCCACCCCCTGGTCTGTGCCACCCCTCGATGGTTGCCCAACGAGAGGTCCTCCTTATCCCGAAGTTACGGAGGTAATTTGCCGAGTTCCTTCAACATAGTTCGCCCAAACGCCTTGGTATTCTCTACCAGTCCACCTGTGTCGGTTTCGGGTACGGTCTATGTGGGAGCTATTTCCTGGAACTCCTTCGCGGCCCTCAGAATCCAATAACCGAGGACAACTTACAGAATTCGTCACTACCCACTGGCTGCAGAATATTAACTGCATTCCCATCGACTACGCCTTTCGGCCTCGCCTTAGGGACCGGCTAACCCTGCGCAGATTAGCTTTACGCAGGAACCCTTGGACTTTCGGCGGGAGTGTCTTTCACACTCCTTTTCGTTACTCGTGCCAGCATTCGCACTTCCGATACCTCCAGGAGCCCTCACGGGTCTCCCTTCACAGGCTTACGGAACGTTCCGCTACCGCTCATCTTGCGATGAACCTAAAGCTTCGGCTCGTGGCTTGAGCCCCGTTACATTTTCGGCGCAGGAACCCTTAATTAGACCAGTGAGCTGTTACGCTTTCTTTAAAGGATGGCTGCTTCTAAGCCAACCTCCTGGTTGTTATGGGATTCCCACATCCTTTCACACTTAGCCACGAATTAGGGGCCTTAGCTGTTAGTCAGGGTTTTTTCCCTCTCCACAATGGACGTTAGCACCCACTGTGTGACTCCCGGATAGTACTTATGAGTATTCGGAGTTTGGTTAGGTTTGGTAAGACGGTAAGTCCCCCTAGCCTATCCAGTGCTCTACCCCTCACAGTATTCGTCCGAGGCGATACCTAAATATCTTTCGCGGAAAACCAGCTATTTCCCAGTTTGGTTGGCCTTTCACCCCTAGCCACAGTTCATCCGAGGCTTTTTCAACAGACACCGGTTCGGTCCTCCAGTGGGTGTTACCCCACCTTCAACCTGACCATGGCTAGATCACTAGGTTTCGGGTCTAATCCGACGAACTGAACGCCCTGTTCAGACTCGCTTTCGCTGCGCCTACGCCTATCGGCTTAAGCTTGCTCGTCAAATTAAGTCGCTGGCCCATTATACAAAAGGTACGATGTCACCCAGAACGTATCTTGGGCTCCATCTGTTTGTAAGCATTCGGTTTCAGGTCTCTTTCACTCCCCTCGTCGGGGTGCTTTTCACCTTTCCCTCACGGTACTAGTTCGCTATCGGTCGCTGAGGAGTACTTAGGCTTGGAGGGTGGTCCCCCCACGTTCAGACAGGATTTCACGTGTCCCGCCCTACTCGAGAATAATCCTTCGCGTTACGCATACGGGGCTGTCACCCACTAAGGCGCGTCGTTCCAAACGCTTCTGCTTGTCTTAGGATTATTACTGGCCTGGTCCGCGTTCGCTCGCCACTACTAGCGGAGTCTCTGTTGATGTCCTTTCCTCCGGGTACTGAGATGTTTCAGTTCTCCGGGTTAGCTTGAAATCCCCTATTTTATTCAGAGATCTCATACTTCCTTTTGATAACGGAAATCCGAAGTCCCCGATCTCTTTCGAAATCGAGAACCTCAGAATTCCGTTATCGGAAGTGGGTTTCCCCATTCGGAAATCCGCGGATCAAAGCTTCTTC